>CAVTMT010000005.1:0-1070327 GCA_963735925.1 uncultured bacterium | reverse complement strand
ACCGGTGATCCGCCGGACGATCTTGGACGGCAAACCTGACCCCGCCTCCAACCGAATACGCTTCCAATGCGTGGAGATCTCTTGCCGCGAAATCCGTGAGCACAGTGCTCGGACTGCAGGCGGGCTTCGGCCACAGGTACTCAATAGTCGCCTCTCCGCGTAATTACTTTGACGGCAAACGCTTCCCGCTAAAGCAGCCGAACGCCAGACCAAATCCCGCCGCGAGTCCGGTTCGTGGAGCCAACAACCGCTATCTAATGCTTGCATTTACTTTGCACAGGAGTACTATTTATACTTGAATGGGGGCGAAGAGTGCCGCGACGCCTGCGTAACGACGGTGACGTGGTGTTCATTGTCCTACATTGCCCGAACAACCCGTAAACCTATCATTCTTATGCCAGCTGTCAGGACTCTCGATGATGTTGGCGCACTGCTGAGGCGAGACTCCGTCTTCAGTGCGGCTCTAGCCAGGCTGAACGGCAAACGCATTCATAGTTCTGGGGAAGTGATCAGGAAGGTGTTCCCGGAATTACGCGTCCTTCAGGACGGCCCCGCAAAGACGACGCTGATCAGGAAGTACGACAAGGCGATGCGCACGCTGATTAACGAACTGGACCGATGCCGCCTATCCTACGCCATCATGAATTCCGCATCTAAGTTCATGATGCAGTTCACATTTGGAGCGCATACCGAGTTCAAACGTGGGGAGTCGCTAGTAGTTCTGCCATACGGCATATCGGCAGGTGAAGTCGAGGCGGACGCAAAGACACTCGACAGAAGAAAGGCCGAAGTCCTCGCGAAGATAACCACGTTGGGTTCTAGTTCGACTACGAGAGCAGTTAACCCTGACCTGCTGTTTTCGGCGTTTATTGGCACTGGCGTGGGAGCTGCCAGTAGCATCGCGAGCGGTGCCGCTGATGCGGCACTCCTTGCGAACGCGAAGGACCTCGCATGGTGGCAGATCGCACTGGCCGTGCTGTCCATCATCATTATGGCTTCTGGGCTGATCCTTGGACTGTAGCCAATCGAGCCAACTCAATCTCTGCGCGGGCAAATGGACCATCTGGTTTTGCCTGCGTTGCCTAGTGCCGCCCCTCGGCGCTCTAACTAGTTGCACACCCTTGCCGTCCGGTTAGCGATTCCTCTTGCCGAGTGTGCGTTGGACTCTAACCAACTAATCAGTGGCGGCCGTGGTGGGCGGACCACAAAAATGCCCTCCAGGGTTCCCCCGGGGGCGTGGTCTTCGCGTCTGTGCTGCGGTTGCGGGAAGGGGTTCTGGCCGCCTACTTCACCAGCATGAGGTCGAAGGCCCGTCGGAAGAACCGCGCCCGGCCCGTGATCCGGCGCACGACCTTCACCGCCTGCGCCTCCGACAGATTGAACGCGTCGCCCAGTTGCTTGGTGATGTCCTCCTTCTCCTTTCCGCTCAGGAACAGGTATGTCACCAGCCCGCCCTTGGTCTCCTTCAACTCCTCGACGCTGGTCGGCAGCCGGTCCGCCGGTTCCTCATCCTTCTCGACCTTGGCCGCCGGTGCCTTCGGGGCCTTCGGCGCCCTCGCCTTCGGGGCCGTGGCCGGGGCTTGGGGTTGGGTCTTCGCTGCCGTTTCCTTCTTCGTTTCGTTGCTGTTCTTCATGGTGTGCTCCGTTCTGTGTTTTGTTGTCGTTCCGCTCCGATCGTGAGGCTCGCTACGGTGGCGCGGGATGAGTGTCCACGGGATTCCATGGCAATCTGGGCGAGGGCCTCATGCAGTACGAGTGAGGGTGAAGTCACCGACTCCAGCCGGCGGATGACCTCGACCGCCCCGCGCTTGTACACGCAGACGCAGACCAGTTCCCCCGCCGGATCGTGGACCGCCCAGAACCGGCTCTGCCCGTGCCGGGTGAGGGTGAAGCCGGTCATGAGAGGGGAATGAAACCCTGGTTGTGGTCGCGGATCGCCTGATCGTAGGCGTGCTCGATGACGCCTTGGAGCGTGTCGCAATACACGTCCCGCTGACAGGCCAGCACCATCGAGCCCGGCTTGCGCCCGGCATGGCCTTCGACCAACCAGACCGTGTAGGTGTCGTCGGGTTCATAGGCGACGATCAGCGTCCACGCCCGGCCCCGCTTCTCGTTGACCCGGCATTGGAGGCCAACTTCGTAGTCCACGAAGCCGGCCCCGCGCTCGGACACCAGCCGGGAAGGCCGACTGGACCGGTACTCGCCGTGAGGTTCGGCGCAACGGTAGGTGAACTCTTGGGCGCCGATGTAAACGAAGGCGCCGTGTAATCCCAGGCCGCCCGCTTGCGTGAGGATTGCCTGGACCGTCTCGGGTAGTGACTCGGTCTTCATCGGCTCGCCTCGTAAAGGGCGCGCCGGGCCAAGGTCCAGTGGCGATCAGTCGGCCTGTTGCCAACCATTCAGCGGATCATGCTGCGGGACGCCCACCCGCGTTTGGCTCCTCCTCCTCGAGCAGTTTGACCGGCAGCCGTCCGTGGAACGTCGCCCACGTGATCTGCGTGATCTCGCAGTCCAGGAAGGTGGTCGGGCCAGCGGTTGGCGCCCCCTCAGACCTCCCGCTTCTCAGCGACACTGGCCTGGTGATCCCTTCATCCCCAATCCTGAAACAAAAGGGCCGGCCCACTGAGGACCGGCCCACGCGTGGACGTTTTGCGAGATTCAGGCCTGGAAGCGGCGGTATGCGGCAAACCCAGCGAGGCCCAGCGCAAACAGGCTGGCGTAGGTCGAAGGCTCCGGTACCGCCGGTACCCACGCTTCAAAGATCTGACCGCTGCCGGTGCCGATGACTAAAGCGTTGCTCCGGGCGTACCCGTCGTAAGGGGTGTGCACGACAAGGATGGCACTCGACTGCCCTTTCGAAAGCCCACCAAACGCCCAGACCCAAGTCAAACCCTTGCCGGTAATGGGCATGTATGCGCTCATGTAACCCACCCCATCTGGCAGCCGGTAGCCAATGTCCAGACCTCCTATGGACTCCGGGAACGCGACAGTGAGAATCTCAAGATCGCTCTGAGGGAAAGCAGCGTCGTCCACGTTGCTAACCGTGTATTCGAAACTGTAACCGCCTCCCCCGGCCTGCACCCACGGATTGGACGCGTAGTTGGAATACACCCTGCTGGTCACTTCGGCCTTCCACTGAAATCCGGTAACATCAACCTTCTGCTCCTTGAGCTCGAGGTCGATCAGTTGCGCAGAACCGCCAGGTCCAGCGTCAATCGACGGGCCCGCCCATTGCCCCGGAGTCAGCACCGCGGCCTCAACGGCAACGTTCACGGTGAAAAACGCGGCGACAGTAAGCCCCTTCATCAGACTTGGTAGTTTCATAAACTGAATAGCTCGTTCAAACCCTGAATTAGCCGACCCCTTTAGCCATCCTATTCTACTGTCAGCTCACCACGGGTGGTAGTCAAGGTCAAACAACAGCAATTCTCTTACAGCATCCTACAGCCGCCAGAGTCCCTACTCCTTGGGGATCTGAGTGCAGGCGCTCAGCCGCTCGTCCAACGTGTGCAACTGGGTGAGGATGTCATCTTCCTCCTCCTTCAGCCGGGCCTCGATCACGGCGACCGACTGCCCTTCCAGGGACGGAGCCGTGCGGTGAACCCGCGTCACCACCTTACGGATGGCCGCACCCAGTTCGGCCCCCAGGTGCGTGACTTCCTCGACCGGGATCAACTCCCGCTTCAGGTTGCGCAACTCGACCTTCAGCTTCGCGTTCTGCAGGATGATGTGCTGGGCGCGTTCCTGGTCGTAGTTGACCAGCGACCGCTCAGGCGACTCGAACAGCCACCGCAACAGGGCGCCCAGGTACACCCGACTGCCCCGGAAGGCGGAGCAGCCCTGGCGCTTGGCGTGCTTGATCGTCGAGAGGGGGATGCCCGTCGCCGCGGCGCACGCGCCGATGCTGTCATAGGCATCGAGCATGACGCGTGAACGCTCGCCTTCGCGGTAGGACCGCAACAACCCTTGGATGGTCGGGACAAGCTGATACTGGCCGTTGACCGGTTTGGGGAACCAGCCTTCGGCAGCGAGCTCACGCAGCCGACGGTCGGTCAGGCCGGACAACCGGGTCAGTTGGGTTGTGGCGATAAAACCGGGTTGGTCAGTCATCGGTTCCCTCCTGGCGCGTCGTTGGTTCCCATCTGTCACTTGATCGGCGGCTGGCCGTGTGGCATGGGTATGCTTGAACCCCAGGCTTAACCATGAACTCTCTCATTCCCGCGCTGCCAATTGTGTGCGCATGCGTGGTCAGTATGTTTGCCCTTAGAACCGCGGCTGCGCCGCAGGCTGTGCCCGCGGCTGCAACTAATCTTACCCTCTCCCAGGTGGTCTCGAACGCAACTCCGCAGTTGGTGGATGGGGAGAAGTCCGCCCGACAACCGCCGCGCACCACGGCGGAGCATACGTGGACGGAAATCGCATTCAGTTGTGCTGTGCTCGGTTTCGGTCTCCTGACCCTCTTGCTGGAATGTTGGTTGGCGCTGAAGGACAAGCTGGCCGGCGACTTGGCATTCAAGATTATCGGCGTAACGATTGTGGTTACCGCCGGACTGTTCGTGATCCCCGCGGGCTATAGTCAGGACCAGATGTCGCCGTTAATGGGGCTGTTAGGTGCGGTGGCGGGCTACCTGCTTGGCAAGGAATCGCTGACGCGGGCGCCGTCCACGACTGCAACTTCGCAATCATCTCCATCGGGAGTGCCAGGTGCGCCGTCATCCGCGCCTGCCGGACCGTGAGGCAGCGGGGCAAATCATTGGGGGTGTCGGCCGTCAACATGGTCGGACGTTTGACGATGGTGCTAACTGCTCGCAGGTCGTAATGATCCAACCGGCAAACTCGCCAAGCAGGAAGAAAGGTTGCGCCGACTTCGGGAGCGTGCGGGGGTCCAGCGGGCGCTGGTAACCGGCGAGGGACAGTTCCTTGCGCAGGATGTCATCGGGCTTCGCCCCCACGGCGAGCTTCTGCTGGAGCGTGAGCCGGCTGAAAGCGGTGCCGACGTAGCCGCCCGGACTCTGGACCTTGTCCACGATCAGCAGCGCCCCGCCCGGCTTGGTCAGACTCTGAAGCCGCCGCAGGAACGCCGCCCGCGTGTCCACGGGCAGGAACATCAGGACCAGGAAGCACACGACGAAGTCGAAGGGTTGATAGTCGAAGTTCACCGCGTCGGCCACGACCAACTCGGGCGGCCCCTGGTAGCGGTCGGCCATCTCCCGGCTCTCTTCGATGGCGGTGAACCGCGCCCCGCGCTGGTCGAGGGTCTCCTTCAACGCCAGGCCGATGTTTCCGGTCGAGGCGCCGATGTCGTACACCACACCGCTTCGCGGGATGTAGTGCCGACCGAAGTGCGCGACCGCGTTGGTCGCGAGGTCATACCAGGGGAGTTCAGTCCTGACATGCCGGTCGAAGTGCTTGGCCACCGCCCGGCTGCGGAAGGTCCAGTGCTTGGGGATTTCAAGTGAGGATTTCATCGCGGATCGTTTCGGCCACCGCCTTCATCATTACGGGAGGCACCGCTCGCCCGAGCCGTTCCCACTGCTGCGAGTAGGTTCCTGTGAGAACGAAGTCATCCGGGAACGCGCAGATGCGCTTCAACTCGGCGATGGTCAGCTTCCGCTTCTCGGTCGGGTGCGTGACGCTGGCCACCCCCGGATGCCCGTGCGCCGCGCAGATCGTCGGGCAGGGCGCATCGGGATGCGGCCGCACCAGGTTGAAGTACTTGGCCGACGCCTGGCCGGGCTTGAGCTTGTCCCACTCCTTGCCGATGGCGAAGCGGGTCATGTCCACCTCGAACTGGTTGGGCTTGGTCCCCAGGATCGTCGGGCAGGGTTGGTTGAGGTCGAACGCCTGGCCCTTCTGCGTGAAAGACGCGCCGGTGCCGCCACGCAACCGGACCTTGAACTGACCCTGGCCCATGACCGTGATCGCCGGACACGGCCGGTCGGTGACATCGCCAGCCGAGGGGAACTTCCCGCACGTATCGTGGACGACCGCTTCCACCAGTTCCAGGCCCTGATGGCTGGTGGCGGCGTTGTACGCCCGACCCGCGCTGACCGTGGGACTGGGCACGGTCGCCGGTTTCCAGGCCGGCCCGTACTTCCCGCGCACGATCCAGGGCAACGCCTCGCGCAGGCTGTAGCGGTAGAGCAGCGGCTTCGGGAACACCGGCTCTTTGCCGAGGTCCTCGCGCACGCCGACGAAGATCGTCCGCTGCCGGGCCTGGGGAACACCCAGCCACTGCGCGTCGAGAACCTTGCAGCCGACCCGGTAGCCGCAGGCTTTGAGCTTCGCGAGGATTTCGAGGAAGTACCCCTTGGCCACGCCCTTCACCAACCCGCTGACGTTCTCGGCCACGAAAGCCCGCGGCCGCAACCCTTCGAGCAAACGCACGTACTCGAAGAACAGGTCATCGACCCTCTGGACAGTGTCACTGTACCGTTTCGATTTTCCCCAGTGCTTCTCGCGCTTCCCGGCGGTGCTGAAGGAAGCGCAGGGCGGACTACCCTCCATGCAATCGAGTTCACCGACCTTGAGCCGAGTGGCTTTGAGGATGTCCGCCGGCTGAATCTGCCGGATGTCGCGCGTGTCCAGGATCGTGTCCGGGTGGTTGGCCCGGTACACCGCCGCCGCCGCCGGGATGAACTCGCTGGCCCACAGGACCCGGTAGCCCGCCAGCTTGAAGCCGAGACAGGACCCGCCACAGCCGCTGAACGTGGACACCACGCGCAGGCCGTTGTCGGGAACGGCAGCGATCTCGGCCATGCTCGGGACGTGGTAGGGTGGCTTCTCAGTCTTCACGGCAGAGGGTGAGGATGGCGCGGGCCACGGTGGATGCGCCGCACCAGCGCTGTTCGTAGCGGTGTTGGATTTCGGCCTCGCGGCTCGCATCGAACGCGGGCAGCCCGACCCGTGCCTTCAACGCCTGGGCCTGATGCGAGAGGCACACCCGGCAGGCCAGCAGTCTGGCCAGCGCGTCATCCAGCCCGTCAATGGCCTGGCGCAGGGTGAGCAGGTTGGCGTTGGCGCTTCCCTCACTCATGACGGCTTGCCGGACCAGCGGTACGAACATTTTGGGCATTGGAACTCCGTTGGCAGGTTCTCATCCACCGCTTTGAAGTCCTCCGGGGGCGTCGGTTCGGGCGGATCGGCCAGCAAGCCCGCCAGCGCGTCGGCGTCAAAGCCGGCCAGGTCGAGGTCGAAGTCCGCCGCCTTGAGCTCGCCCAGGACTTCCTTCAACGCCGTGCTGTCCGCTTCGGCCAACTCCGCCAGCCGGTTGTCGGCGACTAGGTGCGCCCACTCATCCGCGTCGGTGGCGAAGTCCTGGAAGTCCACGGGCACCTTCGACAAGCCCAGCACCTTCGCGGCCTCGTACCGTCCGTGGCCCGACACGATGAAACCCGAGCGCTTCGACACCACGATGGCCGAGCGCCAACCCTGGTGGGCGATCACCTTGGCCAGCAGCGCAACCTGCGCCGGCGGATGCTGGTTCGGGTTGCGTGGGTTGGGGACCAGCTTCTCCAGCGGGACCAGTTCGTCGAAGGCGCAGTTGACGGCGGGGCCGGCAGGCGGCGGCGGGGATTTACGCGGGGGCATCGTGAATGGAGTTGGATTGCGGAAACGGGGTTTGGCGCGGGTGACTTTGGAGGCGATTTCTGTGTAGCAGGTCGGGAGTGAACATAGGCTTTTGCTGGGCTTTTCACAGATTTGGCGGAACCGGTGCGCGTTTTTTTGTTTCACAGCCATCCCACAGGATGAAGGGTAGTTGAGAAAAAAGTTGGCTTCTGGTGGGTTCCGTGCCACACGGCACGGGTGTATGAAACAGAGAACCCGAAGCCCGAAGCCAACGCGGTCCAAGTTGTCCATCCTGCGGCAGCTCTGCAACTTCATTCCGCATCATCTGGTATCCAAGGTGGCGCGCGAGACCGGGGTCGATGAGCGGGCCCGGACCTATCTGCCGTGGAGCCACGTGCTGGCGCTGCTCTTCGCCCAGTTGACCCACAGCCTGGGACTCAATGATGTCTGTGATGCGCTGCGGTTGCACTCCGGTCCGCTGGCCGCGATCCGCGGGGCCACCCCGCCCAGCCGCAACAACCTCTCGCACGCCAACCGGGAACGGGACTCGACCATGGCCGAGAGCCTGTTCTGGCGGATGCTCGAGCATCTGCAAACGCTCTGTCCGACGTTTGGCGCCGGGCGCCGGCGGAAGTTCGCCTTCCGCTTCAAGCGGATGATCCATCTGGTGGATTCGACGACGATCCAACTGGTGGCCAACTGCCTGGACTGGGCCAAGCACCGCCGGCGCAAGGCTGCGGCCAAGTGCCACCTGCGCCTCAACCTGCAGAGCTTCCTGCCCCGCTTCGCCCTCGTGGACACGGCCCGGGACGCGGATGCCAAACGGGCGCGGGAACTGTGCGCGGGCTTGCAGGCCGGGGAGATTGTGATCTTCGATAGGGCGTACCTGGACCTGCAACATCTCTTTGAGCTGTTCCTCCGCGGGGTCTTCTGGGTGACGCGGGCCAAGGAGGGGATGCCGTTCCGGGTGGTGCGGCGCCTCCAGCGGGGGCAAGTCGGGAACATCCTGCGGGACGACATCATCCGCATGAAATCGGCGGCGTCGCGCCGGGTGTATCCGGCCGAACTGCGGCGCGTGGTGGCGCGGGTGGAGATTGACGGTCAGTGGCGGGTGATGGAGTTCCTCACCAGCAACCTGGACTGGAGCCCGCAGACGATTGCGGACCTGTACCGCTGCCGCTGGGACATCGAGTGCTTCTTCAAGGAGATCAAGCAGACGCTCCAACTGGCCGACTTCCTGGGTCACAATGCCAACGCCGTGCGCTGGCAGGTCTGGACGGCGCTGTTGACCTATCTGCTGCTGCGCTTTGCGGCGTTTCTGGCTCAGTGGACCCATAGCTTTACCCGGCTCTTCACTCTGTTACGCTCGGCCCTGTGGCAGAAACTCGACCTCTTGGCTCTGCTGGACGCCTATGGGACAGCCGGAGGCCACATACGATTCCTGGCGACACCCCAACAAGCCTATTTGCCTGGCTTTGCATAAGGCTGTGGGACAGCCGAATGTCGCCACCGACGGTCGCGCACCCGCACAATCCTAAAAGTCGCTTTCAGCAATGCCTCCGCTTTCCTTGTGACAATGGCGGCTTTACGGGTGTTCTGCCCTCCCTATGGGATGCCAGTGTTTTTGTTTTGCCGACGTTCACGCACGCTTTCAGGGCTGGCGCCACCCCCGCTGGCCACCGGGGGCGGTGAAAAGATTCCTTCCCCGCAGGGCCAGTGCTGTTCTCTGGGCGGTCTCGATCATTCTTTGCCGGTTCTCGTGCGTTGCGACGGCGCGACAGGGGCGACACCGCCACCGGGTTACTGCAGCGTGCTCTCGCGCCGCGAGGCACCTGCCGGCTTGCCGCGGTTCGGGTCGGCCTGCTGCCGTTCACCCGAAGCGGGAACGTTACGCTTCAACTTGGATTTGGACTTCGCGCCGCGCAGGACGGGCGTCCCGTCCCGCAGCCAGTTCCACGCGTGACGCTGGCCGCGATTGCGCCAGCGCAGCAGGCGGCTGTAGTACCCGGTGTAGTTGGCCAACGCGGCGAAACGCACGCCGCAGCGGCGGGCGAGCTTGCGGATGGAAGGCGTGCCCTCGAAGTAGCCGGGACTCAGGACCCAGGCCAACGCGATCAGGCGCATGCCCAAGGACTCGGGCTGAATGCGACGACCGGAGAGGGGCAGCAGCATCTGGAGCAGGCGGATGACGACCTGGGAAAGCTGATGGTCATTCGCGCCGCTGGCCGCGTCCTCATTGAGCCGCTGGTAGAGCCCCTGCCAATCGAAGTCCTGGTCGGGCGCGTTGAGCGGGTCCTGGGCCGCGGAACGGTACGCCTCATTGAAGGGCTGGTTCATGCGGCGGGCGAATCACGGAGGACTGCGATGGCCTGGAAGAACTCCCGGAGCCGGCGCACGAGCGCCTCGGCGCGTTCCGGGGACCAGGAGGCGGCGAGGGCGGCGCCGTTGAGGTTGGTCGTCAGGATCGTGGGCCGGAGGTGCGCGCAGCGCTCGTCGATGATGTGGAAGAACTCGGCCTCGACCCGGTCGGTCAGCCGCCCCTTGCCGATGTCATCGAGGAACAGGACTTCGACCTGGGCCAGGCGCTCGACGAACGCCTCGCCCCGGCCCGCGCCTTCGGCGAACCCGGCGCTGACCCGGTGCGAGAACGCGCTGGCGGTGAGCGCGACGATCTGACGCCGTTCGCGGAAGTGCAGGCGGGAGAGGACCGCGTAGGCGAGGCGCGTCTTGCCGCTGCCCGGCCCGCCGTGCAGGAGCAGTCCACGGCGACCGAATCGCCAGGCCAGTACGAGTTCGGCCACGCCGGGCGCGCAGGGCAACCGTCGGACGTCGGTGTCCCGGAAGATCGGCGGGCAGAGACTTTCCCACGCACGGGTGAGTCGAGCGGCCAGTTCGCGTTCCCGCTCCCGGTCGCGGTCGGCTTGAACGCGTTCGGCACACGCATTGCAGACCCGGCGGGTGAAGAGCGGCCGGCCGTTGAAGCAGCACTGCGGGGCAGTGAACGCCCGGCCGCAATCGGTACAGACGTGCCCGACCAGCGGGGCGGTGTGAAGGGGGAGGACGGTGCTCATCAGAACCCTTTCGAGTGATCAATGGGCGTGGCGACACGGCCGCGCGCGGCGGAACCGGCAGGGACCTTCGCGGGCGGGGAACTCGGGGACCCATCGGCCCGCCACTTGACGGCGATGCGCTGGAGGACGGCCTCCCAGCGGCGGATGTCCCGCCCGGCGTAGTCCTGCCAGCCGCAGCCTTCCATTTCGTCGAACCAGTCCCGAGCCTTCCACTCGGCCAGGCCGATCTGCTGGGCGCGTTGCAGGACGGCTTCCAGGTTCGGAATCACCCTCGAAGCCACTTCCGGAGGACCGGGTGTGTGTGCGCCTGCCTCGGTGGGTGCGCCTGCCGGGGGTGCTGCTGCCTGCTGCGAGGGGCCGGAATCGCCCGGTTGGCTCTGCTCACACAGTTGGCTCGGCTTAGCTCTGCTCAGTTGGCTCAGTTGGCTCAGTTGGAGCATTGCTGGGGGTGGGGCCTGAGCATTGCTTGCCGCATTGCTCTCAGCACTGCTGCCAGCATCCCGCGCTTTCGCCCAACGGGCCTGGGCCATCTGGCGTCCCCGGGCCTTGAACGCTGCAATGTGTCCCTGATGTTCCCGCCATCCGTGAACGGCGTAGCCGCCTTCCACTGCATCCAGGAATCCCACCTGGAGCAGGGCTTCGACCATGACGCCGGGCTTCCCCCGCCATCCGGACAGGGTTTCCAGCTCCTGTGGCAAGTAGCCCGTCAGCAGGCCGTCCTCGGCGTGGAACCGACCGCAGTACGCCCACAGCCGGAGCAGGAGCGCTTCGGCGCCCCGGCCGAGTCGGGCGACCAACCGCCGGGTCTTGGGGTGGTCGAGGAAGTCCAAATCAACATTCAGATAAGCCATACCGGAGTTCTCCTACCAGACCAGTCGCACGGCGCACCCAGGGGTGGCGTCGGCATAACACTTCGTGATGCGCAGGGACCAGACGAGGCGGTCGTCGTGCAGGCAGCCGATGGCCACCAACGCATCGAGGACCGCCTTGGCGAGATTGTCGGCGTCGGGCTTGCCCGTGTGCGCGCGCGGCGCCGTGGGTTTGAGACCGCCCCGACCGAAGTGGGCCTTGGGCCGGGGCAGCCGGAACCCCAGCCAGAGGGCCGCGGGGGTGAGGATGGGGAACCGGGGGAGATGCGCCTTCGCGGCCAGCGCCACCTGGCCCTTCCAGCCCTCGGCGGTGCCCGGATCATAGACCCGCGCGCGACCGTGACGGGCAAACGCCCGCGGTCGCGGCTGGCCCTTGGGCTCGCCGACCACGAAGAACTCGACCCGGCTCACAGGCGAAATACTCCCTGCCCCCGCGCCAGGGACACGAGGTCCTGGAGCGGAAGTTCATTGACCTGTCGGCAGTGCTTCGTGCGCACGTAGAGACCGGTCTTGGTGAGTTCGATCCGGACGGGTTTGCCCGTCACCGGACAGGGGGCGTAAACCCGGCCGAATACACGTCGCGTGGTCTTCATGATTTTGGAGTGGGCTGGGACTGTCGGGGGTCATAACCCTTCTGGTAGCGCCAGAGCGCGGCGACGAGCTTGAACGCCTGCCAATCCCGCGTGGGGTCGGGGTGCTTGACCACCACGACCCGGCCGGGCTCGGTGGTCGAGATGAACACGTTGGCCGCCAGGAGCCGGCCGGTGTTCTCCTCGCCCCAGTACGTGGCGCCGTAGGCGGCGAGTTGCATCGCCTGGTTGTCGTAGGACACGACTTCCTCGCCCGGCTTGGTATTCCGGGTCTTGTAGTCGAGGATGCCGATGCCCGAGCGGCCATAGCGGAACAGGACATCGGCCGTGCCGGCAAAGCCGTGCTGCCGGTTTACCAGCTTGACCTCGCGGGCGATGATCTCGATGCCGGTTTCGGCCTTCCACTTGAGCACCGGCTCGACGTAGGGCCGCAGGTCATCGGCGTAGGCTTCGCCGTTCATGGCCAGTTCGAGCGCCCCGTGGATCATGGTGCCCAGGTCGGCCGCTTCCTCGACCTGCTCGAACGCGGCGGTCCGAACGCGGCCACACCAGTAGTCCTCGGACTCTGCGGCGGTCTTGGGCGTGCGCAGGCACGCCAGCGCCACTTGGTCGAGCTTCCACTTCTCCAGGCCCGGTTTGGCCAGGATGCCGAGAATGCCGGTCACGCTCGGAAAGAGGCCCAACCGCTTGGCGTCACGGAGAGTGGTCGGCCGCTCGCCGGTACCGTCGGCGGTCGGCAGCTTGTGGACCGGGGTGCCGTCGGCCCGGTACCAGTGACCGGACGGGACCTTGGATTTGGTGAGAACGGCCATAGGTCAGAAGGGCACGTCGTCTTCGGGGATCGCGGGGACCGGCGCGGACACCGCGGGTCGCGGCACGGCGGCAGGGACTACCGGCTGGACCGGCTGAGGCCGTGCGGCGGGGGCGGGTGCCGCGACGGGAGCGAGAGCGACGCCCATGCCTTCGGGGACGGGAGAAAGCGCCGCGATCCCGGCGAACACGCCGCTGCCGTCGCGCTTCTGGACGTGCTCGACCGTCAGCAGGCATTTTGCCCCCTTGAGCGAGCAGTAGTCCCAGCCGAAGGTCGGCGCCCGGCCCAGCAGGTTTTTCAGGAAGTTGAACAGCGCGGACTTCTCGTTGCCCGAGATGCGCATCAGGCGGCTGGCCACGCGGTGGGGGTTGCCCTGCGCGTCCCGGAACCCGAAGAGGAAGCAGGTCAGATCGACCTTCTCCATTGCGGTGGATTGGAACCTTTGGCGCTGGACTCCGAACTCATCGTGGATGTCGATGACGGTGGCCAGGTAGGTCCCCGCCGGGGCGAGGCCTTCGCCGATCTTTTCGGCAAACGGGTTGGGGTAGCTGGTGGTTTGAGCGAGGATTGCCATAACGGTTGGTTTCTATCGGTTGCGGGTTTCAGTTGCGGGTGCGCCGCTCGATCGCGGCAAACAACGCCCAGTTCACGAGACTGGCGCTACTGACGGCCACCAGGGCGATGGCCTGGGGATTGCCGCCAGTGATCGCGCACGCCACCCAAGCGATGGCGACCAGGACCGCCAGGTAGGTCGCGAGACCCCAGACTCCCAGGGCGAGGTTGGCGTAGGATTTGAACCAGTTGATCTTGCGATGCTGCTTTTGCTTTTCTTTCATAACGGATCGGCATTCTTGCTGTCCGGTCGGGATCACACGCCGGCGCCGGCCAGACCGGTCGAGGCCGTCGCCGAAAGGGTTAGGGCTGGCCTTCCTTGGTTGCCCGGCGCGTGGCGCGGAGCGCCGACACCCGGCGCTTGAACTGGTCGCTTTCGAGGTAGGCAGCGACTTCATGCAGCCTGAACCGCCGCCGCCCGCCGAGGTCGTGGCCGGGAACCTCCCATCGCCAGAGGGTGCTTGGATTAAGGCCGAGCCGCTTAGCGACTTCCTTGAGGGTCAAGTAGGGTTCAGGCGGCGGGAGCGAAGGGGCCGCGTCCGCCGCAGGGACCTCCCCGCGCAGGACGCGGAGGGCTTCCTTCTTGCGTTCGGGTGGGGCCGACAACGTTGCCTGGACGATGTCTTCGAGGGCGATCACGGCTGGTCCTCCCCGAATCGAAAACCGAACTTCCGCCAGAGATCGGCGATGGCGTTTTCATCGCCTTCGCGGCCTGCGGCCAGCAGTTGCTGGAAGCGCGGGTCGTCCTTCGGACGCTCCTTTTCTTGTTTCCGGTGTTTGGCTCGCTTGCTCATGATGGTGAGGGCTGGTTTCCACTTGCTCTCACCAACGGCCCCGGTTTCCGGAAAGCGGGACAAAAAAGGGGAAACCGTCAACGGTATCCCCTGCGGCTAAATGAGATGGAAGATTTCGAGTGTTTCCGGGTCCATTTCCGGTACGCTTCCTGCTACGCGTCCGGCAGGTATTCCTGAACCAGTTCGATGAGTTCGCGGACCATCGACTGGAAGTTGCTTGGGTTCAAGGCTTCAAGCCCGTCGAGCACCCGGCGGAGGATGTCGGACTCGTCATTCCCTCCGGACTTCTGGTGACCCAGGAACAATTCGTTGAACCCTTCGACCGACTTCGCCCCGAGTCCCTTCCGGCGGACGGCCACTAGGCTGTAGAGTGTCCGATGGAGACCGCCCTTGTCGGCGTATCGCTTCAGGCGTTCGTCGAACGTCGAACCGCTCAGGCCAAGATCCCGCGCTACGCCGCTTACCGATCCCTTGCCGAGGATCATCAGAACCCATTGGAAGAACTCCGGCTCGACGCGGCGGGCCACCTGCACCAAGGCGCGCACCAGGTGTTGCTTCAACAGGGTGTTTTCGGCTTCCAGCTCTCGGACGTGGGTGCCAATCCGTTCGACTCCCTGTTCGACTCGGTCGAGCCGACAATCAACATGGCGCTGAAGTCCCCGCCGGCTCAGGTCCGGCAGATGCCGGCACGCGATACCGCATCCGCCGTGTGCGCCGTCCGTCGCCAGCGCAACGTTCCCGGCCAAGTGGACACCCGACACGCCTGCCTCCGCCAGCATCCGGTCGGCGGCTTCACAGAGGGTCGGAAGAACCGCGCAGCCGTCGGCGCCGGCTCGCGCGATCACGTCCTGCACGCCGGTCAGAATCTCGGCTTCGCTCCGGGCATGGCACCAGTAAACCCGTCGGCGCTTCGGACCCTGGGTGCAGGTTCCGAGGCATTCCAGACCAGAATCGAGCGCGCTTGACGGTCCGACGACGCCGAGTGCCGTTCGCAGACGCTCGCGCAGCCCCTCGCCGTCGAGCCGATAGAGCAGGACGTCCGCTTCAGTCAGTTCGATGTCGGGGCCGTCATCGTCTGCTTCCGGGTCGCGGTAGGCCGCCCACCGATCGCCGAAGCGGCTCAGGTTAAGCAACCCGCCTGTCTGCGGGTCCGGGTATGCGGCGCAGTACTCGCCCGGACAGGGGCGGAGCAGCCGTCGGACTGCATCGAAGTCAGTCCCGAAGATGCGCGACCAACCGGCCAGGCAGTCCTTCCGGTCCCGTACGTGCGCCAACAGCGTCCAAAAGTCCATGCTCAGCGCCCGTCGATGGGATTCTTCACGAATTTCCGGCGGCGCAGCCATTCCTCGACGATGGCGCAGTCACCGTCCCGCTCATAGGTCATTGACTTCCCCTCGTGGACCGTCATGCGCTCCCAGTTCGTCCGATTGCTCAGCCGATAGCGGAACCGGGCGTACTGAACCGAGTCCGCGTCGGTGGGCAGCAAACGTCTGCCGTGGCCGTTATGGTCGAGCAGCGAAACGTCGTCATCCGACTTCCAGGTGATCTTCACCCCCGGCTGAGACAGCACCGAAAAGGAAACTTCGGTCGGGTGGATTTGGGCCAGGCCCTCGATGTCGCCGCACTTGAAGATGTCGATGCACTCCCCCCGAAGCGGTTCAAGATGGATCATGCGCGCCGTCGGGTCGAACACGTTCGAATCCCCGAACAGCAGGTGGCCGAACGTGATCCGGTACTGCGGGTGGTCCCGCTTCCGGTTCGTGTTCAGCCGCAAGTCCCCGTATTCCTTGTGGTACACGATGGCGTCATACTCGCCCGGCCGAAGGACGTGGATGGCCGGATTGCCCTCATCATCGAATGCCTCGTGGCGTTCTACCTGGCCCGGATACCTGATCAGGAACCAGACCTCCTTCGGGTAGTCATAAACCAGGATGTTGGTGCCCTTCCCGAGGCCTTCCTTGTTGGCGAAGTAGTCCTCGAGTCGCGCCCGGGTTTCGGAGATCCGGGCAGGGGTGGGCTCGGTGTACCGGGCGCGCAGGTCCCGGATCATCGGGTTGTACACGTACGATGACTTGCCGAAGATGCGTGAGCGGGCGTAGGCCGCTTCTAGTGTATCGTCCCATAATAGTCTTTACTAAATGAGACCGTCCGTGCCAACCTATGGACATGGCGCGTCCCAAACTGCCCTTCGAGCTTTCACCCGAGCAACGGACCGAGCTGCGACGTCTGGTCTGGGCTCCCGGCACTCCGCAGAAGTTGGTCCGCCGTGCCCGCATTACCCTGCTGGCGGCCGAGGGCCTGGACAACAAGGAAATCGCGGCCCAGTTGGGCACCAGCCAGGTCACCGTGGGCCAGTGGCGTCAACGGGTGCTCGATCTGGGTCTGGCCGGACTCCAAGAGGCCCCCCGAGCGGGGAGGCCTCGGACTCTGCCCCTGGACCGGGTACAGACCGTGCTCAACGAGGTCGTGCGCCCGCCCAAGGGACGGGCGCGCTGGAGTTGCCGGACCATGGCCCGACACAGCGGGCTGTCCCGCTCGGCGGTCCAGCGGCTCTGGGCCGCCAACGACCTCAAACCGCACCGGACCCGCACCTTCAAGCGCTCCAACGATCCCCAGTTCGAGGCGAAGTTTTGGGACATCGTGGGTCTGTATCTGGATCCGCCGACCCGGGCGATCATCCTGTGCTGCGACGAAAAGGGCCAATGCCAGGCGTTGGAACGTACCCAACCGGGCCTGCCGCTGGGCCAGGGGCACATCGCCACGCGCACCCACGACTATTACCGCCACGGGACAGTAACGCTCTTTGCGGCGTTGAACTATCTCAACGGGAAGGTGCTGGCCGAGCGCGCTCCCCGGCACCGCCATCAGGAGTGGCTGAAGTTCCTCAGATCGATCGCGGCGGCGGTGCCCGCGGAGCTTGACGTGCACCTGATTCTGGACAACTACGCCACCCACAAGCACCCCAAGGTCCTGCGCTGGCTGGCCGCCCGTCCCCGCTTTCACCTGCACTTCACCCCCACCAGTGCCTCGTGGCTCAACCTGGTCGAGCGGTTCTTTCGCGATTTGAGCCAGGACGTCATCCTGCCGGGGAGCTTTGCCAGCGTCGGCGAGTTGGTCAACGCCATCTGGGCCTACTTGGTCGAGCGCAACCTCAGGCCGCAACGCTACCAGTGGCGCGCCGAGGGGAAGGCGATCCTCGAGAAGATCCACCGCGCCCGCGCGGTTCTGGCACGGCAGCCACAGATTCCTAAAGACAATTCTGAGACACTGCACTAGCAAATCCTTGTTGGCCGGCCAGTCATGGAGCCACGCCTTCATGGCGAAGTCCGGGCAACTGACGCCGTCGAGGCTGAAGTTCAGCCGGTGCTTCCGAAACGCCACTTCCCGTTCGATCTGTTCTTGGCCGCGCTTGTTCCCGAGAATGCTCACGAAGAACAGGACGTCATCGAGTTCGGCCGGGATGTCGCCCGCCATGCAGGCGTCCCGAATGGCGTCGTAGTTCAGCGACTCCCGATCCGGCGGGTCTGGAATCACCACGCCACAGGTCCGCAGGTACTCGGGGAATCTCCCCAAGACCACACTTAAAAGCTTCTCATCCAGGCGCTTCAGCGCCCGGACCGTCATGAAACACCGTTTCTTGCCGACCATCGAGAATCCCTTTGGCGCGCCGTTCCTGTTGCCCAGCCGTCGGAGCGTAGCCCGGCGGGCATCGGAATGAGGCCAGCGGCGCCCTCCCTGGCCTGGTTCGCGCTACCCCGCGAACGGCCAACAATCTAATGCATTGTGGTGCAATTGCGAACGCCAGCTTTTTGCGTGCAAGCCCCGACACGCCAGTGCACAATCTGCCGAGGTTGACTTATGGCTCGGTACTTCAGACAGGCATTCGGCGTTGGGGGCGCTTCGGCAGTGGGGATGATTACGGCAGATGCCGATCTCGCTTCGGCCGCACGGCCGACGAGCCCGGCCGTCTTTGTCGCAGAAACCTCGCCGTGCATGGCGTCGAAGGCGACGTCCGCTACGACGGCCAGGTCAACAGCTACAACGACGAACCGCATAGCGCCACCGGCCACTTCAACTACTTCCCCGCCACCCCGGCGTTCAACGACTCGGATTGGTACCGCAACGACGACGACGTGCGCTGGCAGATAGGCGTCCCGCTTGGCGTGAGTCTTAACAACTGATCTCCATGCCCACCTCCTGTGACGGCACCTACCCGGAAAACCGGGAACCCCAGCACTTCATTCTCAACGAGCAAGGCATGGAGGATGCCTTCATCGGCAAACTGCAGGGGCTCAAATACACCTACCGCCCCGACATCCGCGACCGCGCCACGCTGGAGAAGAACTTCCGCGAGAAGTTCGAGGCCCTCAACCGCGTCCGCCTCACCGACGGCGAGTTCCCCCGCCTGCTCGACGAGATCATCACCCCGGACGTCTTCACCGCCGCCCAGACCCTGCGCGAGCAGCAATGCCTTCACCCGCGACGACGGCACGCCGCTGAACTACACCCTCGTCAACATCAAGGACTGGTGCAAAAACACACTTCGAGGTCGTCAACCAGCTCCGCATCAACACCGACAACAGCCACCACCGCTACGACGTCATCCTGCTCATCAACGGCGTGCCCGTGGTGCAGATCGAGCTGAAGACCCTCGGCATCAGCCCGCGCCGGGCCATGGAGCAGATCGTCGAATACAAGAACGACCCCGGCAACGGCTACACCAAGACGCTGCTCTGCTTCATGCAGCTCTTCATCGTCAGCAACCGCGACCGACACCTGCTACTTCGCCAACAACAACGCCCGCCACTTCGCCTTCAACGCCGACGAGCGCTTCCTGCCCATCTACCAGTTCGCCGGCCGAGGACAACAAGAAGATCACCCACCTCGACGACTTCGCCGAACGCTTCCTCGCCAAGTGCACGCTCGGCCAGATGATCAGCCGCTACATGGTGCTCATCGCCAGCGAGCAAAAGCTCCTGATGATGCGGCCCTACCAGATCTATGCCGTCAAGGCACATCGTCGAGTGCATCGACCAGAACTGCGGCAACGGCTACATCTGGCACACCACCGGCAGCGGCAAGACGCTCACCTCCTTCAAGGCCTCCACCCTGCTCAAGGACAACCCCGACATCGACAAGTGCCTCTTCGTCGTGGACCGCAAAGACCTCGACCGCCAGACCCGCGAGGAGTTCAACCGCTTCCAGGAAGGCTGCGTCGAGGAAAACACCAACACCGGCGCCCTCGTCCGCCGCCTGCTGTCCGACGACTACGCCGACAAGGTCATCGTCACGCACCATCCAGAAGCTCGGCCTCGCCCTGGACGAGAACAGCAAGCGCAACAAGCAGCGCAAGAAGCACAGGGCCAGCCCACCTACAAGGAACGGCTCGAGCCGCTGCGCGACAAGCGCATGGTCTTCATCTTCGACGAGTGCCACCGCTCGCAGTTCGGCGACAACCACAAGGCCATCAAGGAGTTCTTCCCCAACGCCCAGCTCTTCGGCTTTACCGGCACGCCGATCTTTGAGGAGAACGCCACCGCTACAGCAGATCGAGGGCGAGCAGGCCTACGCTTCGAGACCACCAAGGACCTCTTCCAGAAGCAGCTGCACGCCTACACCATCACCCACGCCATCGAGGACGCGAACGTCCTGCGCTTCCACGTCGACTACTACAAGCCGGAGGGCAAAGAGCCGCCCAAGCCGGGCGAGGCGCTCGCCAAGAAGGCCATCGTCGAGGCCATCCTCGACCAAGCACGATGCCGCCACCGGCGGGCGCCGCTTCAATGCCCTGCTCGCCACCGCCTCCATCAACGACGCCATCGAGTACTACGACGCTGTTCGAGAAGCTGCAGGCCGAGACAGCAGGCCGCCGATCCCGACTTCGTCCCGCTCAACATCGCCTGCGTCTTCTCGCCGCCCGCCGAGGGCAACGCGGACGTCCAGCAGATTCAGGAAGACCTGCCGCAGGAGCAGGAGGACAACAAGCACGAGCCCGAGGAGAAGAAGGACGCGCTCAAGGCCATCATCGCCGACTACAACGCCCGCTACGGCACCAATCACACGCATCAGCGAGTTCGACCTCTACTACCAGGATGTCCAGAAGCGCATCAAGGACCAGCAGTTCCCCAACGCCGATCTGCCGCAGCAAGGGCCAGCGAGAAGATCGACATCACCATCGTCGTGGACATGCTGCTCACCGGCTTCGACTCCAAGTACCTGAACACGCTCTACGTGGACAAGAACCTCAAGCACCACGGCCTGATCCAGGCCTTCTCCCGCACCAACCGCGTGCTCAACGACACCAAGCCCTACGGCAACATCCTCGACTTCCGCCAGCAGCAGGACGCCGTGGATGCCGCCATCGCCCTCTTCTCCGGCGAGAAGACCGGCCAGCAGGCCCGCGAAATCTGGCTCGTGGACAAGGCCCCCGTCGTCATCGAGAAGCTCAAGGCCGCCGTGCCGAAGCTCGGCGGCTTCATGAAGTCCCAGGGCCTCGACTGCAAGCCCGGACGCCGTGCCCAACCTCAAGGGCGACGACGCCCGCGCCGCCTTCATCAAGCACTTCAAGGAAGTCCAGCGGCTCAAGACCCAGCTCGACCAGTACACCGACCTCACCGCCGAGCAGAACGCAGCCGCCATCGAGCAGATCCTGCCCAAGGACGACCTGCGCGCCTTCCGTGGCGCGTATCTGGAAACCGCCCAGCGCCTCAAGGCGCAGCAGGGCAAGAGCGGCGACAAGCCCACGCCGGATGACGTGGACCAGCTCGATTTCGAGTTCGTCCTCTTCGCCTCCGCCGTCATTGACTACGACTACATCATGGAGCTCATCGCCCGCTTCTCCAGCCAGGCGCCGGGCAAGCAGAAGATGAGCCGCGAGCAGCTCATCGGCCTCATCCAGTCCGATGCCAAGTTCATGGACGAGCGGGACGACATCACCGAATACATCGGCACGCTCAAGGCCGGCGAGGGCCTCGACGAGGCCGCCATCCGCGCCGGCTACAGCCGCTTCAAGGCCGAGAAGAACGCCCAGGAACTCGCCGCCATCGCCAGCGCGGCACGGCCTCGCCACGCGCCGCCCTGCAGACCTTCGTGGATGGCATCCTCGACCGCATGATCTTCGACGGCGAGCAGCTCAGCGACCTGCATGGCCCCGCTCGACCTCGGCTGGAGAGCCCGCACACAGGCCGAACTCGCCCTCATGGAAGACCTCGATCCCCTCCTCAATAAACGCGCCGGTGGCCGCGACATCTCAGGACTCAGCGCCTATGAGCAGTAAGACGAAATCCACTGCCACGAAAAAAGAGGAAACGCACGCGCTGATGCCGAAGCTGCGGTTTCCGGAGTTTCGGGATGCGGATGGGTGGAACGAAAACCCTCTCAAAGCAGCAGCCCACATCAATCCTGCAAACAGCGGGCTACCGGAATCATTTGTCTATATTGACCTTGAGTCAGTTGAAGCGGGTGAACTGAAAGCAAAGACACGAATTTCCCGAATCGGTGCGCCAAGCCGCGCTCAAAGGCTGGTGGTGCGAGGCGACATCATTTACCAAGTCGTTCGACCATACCAACGCAACAATCTGCTCTGCGAATTTGATGACGATGAGGACTACGTCGCATCTACGGGATATGCCCAACTAAGGGCGAGAGGAAGCAATCGCTTTTTGTATCAGAGCATTCACACCGATTCATTCGTCGGCAGGGTCATGGCGAAATGCACCGGGTCTAATTACCCTGCGATCAATTCGTCGGATTTGGCGGAGATAGAGTTGCCGCTGCCTCCCACCCTCGCCGAACAACAAAAAATCGCCGAGTGCCTGAGTTCGATGGACGAGCTGATGGCCGCGCAAGCCCGGAAAGTGGACGCGTTCAAGACCCATAGAAAAGGGCTGATGCAGCAGCTTTTGCCCCGCGAAGGCGAAACCCACCCTCGCCTCCGCTTCCCCGAATTCCAAAGCGCCGGGGAGTGGGAGGAAACAAGTCTCGGGGGCGTTGCTCGACTGCGGAACGGCTATGCTTTCAAAAGCTCTGAGTATGTCGATGACGGCCCTTATCAGATCATCACCATCGCAAACGTTCAGCAGGGCAATCTCGCAATCGAATCGACCAAACGAATGGCGGCGTTGCCATCCGACATTCAGCAACATCAAGTCCTCAGCCTCGCAGACATCTTGATTTCGATGACCGGAAACGTCGGCCGCGTTTGCCGAGTCACTGTCGAAGGTTTGCTTCTCAACCAACGCGTTGGGAAGCTGGTCCCAGAAAAGATCAACGACGGTTTTTTCTACCAGGTGCTACAGCGTGAGGACTTCAGGAACACCATGCAGTTGAAAGCGGCTGGCGGAGCACAGGGCAATCTGAGCGCAGGAGACATCACCGAATACGCTTTCAGCGTCCCAACAGAACCGGATGAACAGCACCGCATTGCCGAATGCCTGAGCAGCCTCGACGCCCTCATAACCGCCGAAACCCAAAAGCTCGAAGCCCTCAAGACCCACAAGAAAGGGCTGATGCAGCAGCTTTTCCCATCCCCGGAGAAGGTTGAGGCATGAGCACAACCCCCTTCGCAAACCTGAACGCCTTGGCGGTGCATCTGCGCCAGCAACTAGCGACCAAGAAGTTCATTCTGCTCTACGCCTACAACGGCACGGGGAAGACACGCCTCTCCACCGAGTTCAAGAACCTGGGCAAGAACGGCGATGACCGCGACACGCTCTACTTCAACGCCTTCACCGAAGACCTGTTTTCGTGGGACAATGACCTCGACGGAGACAGCGAGCGGAAGATGAAGATCAACTCGAAGTCCCACTTTTTCGACGGCCTCGCGGAAATGGAGATGGATAACCGCATCCGCCCGTTTCTGAACCGCTTCGCGGACTTCGACTTCAAGATTGATACGGACAAGTGGGAGGTCCGCTTCTCTCGCGAGGTGATGAGCGGCGGAACCACCGCGACCGTCGAGAACATCAAAGTCTCCCGTGGAGAGGAGAACATTTTCATCTGGTGCTTCTTCCTCGCCATCGTCCAGCTCGTGATGGACGGGGCGGAAGCCTACAAATGGGTCAAATACATCTACATTGACGACCCGATTTCCTCTCTCGACGAGCACAACGCCATCACGGTGGCGAACAATCTCGCGCAGCTTCTCAGGAAGCCGGGCAGCACGCTCAAGGCAGTCATTTCCACGCACCACACGCTGTTCTTCAACGTGCTGTTCAACGAGATCAAGGAGGACACCCGAAACAAAAAGGCGCTGCCGTATTTCCTGAGCCGGGACAAAGCGCCGGACGGCTTCCTCATCCGTGAAACCGGGGAGACGCCCTTCTTTCACCACGTCGCCGCCCTGGCTGAACTCTACGAAGCCGAACAGACCGGGAGGCTATTCACGCACCACTTCAACATGCTGCGTTCTATCCTGGAGAAGACTGCCAGCTTTCACGGCTACCGGCACTTTTCCGCCTGCATCAAGCAGGATGCCAACGACGAGGACGGGCTGTTGCACCAGCGCCTCA
The DNA here is from genome assembly GCA_963735925.1 of uncultured bacterium. Taxonomy (GTDB): domain Bacteria; phylum Verrucomicrobiota; class Verrucomicrobiia; order Limisphaerales; family J093; genus DSVZ01. Next base: position 1,046,502 of record CAVTMT010000005.1, on the reverse strand, counting down.
TCAACATCCTCAGCCACGGCAGCTATTCCCTGTATGAGCCACAGGAGATGCTGGAAGAGAACAAGAACTACTTCCGCAAAATCCTCCACGATTTCATCAACCGCTATCCCTTCAACCCTGCGCTGTTCCCCAGCCCGTCTGCACCAGCCGCCACGCCGTCTTCCACGCCCGTTAAGACTCCGGCAAGAGTGGCGAAAAAGACTGCGCCAAAAGCACCCGCAGAGGCTTCTGCATCATGAACGACCTGATTCTTTACACCACCGAGGACGGACGGAGTCAGATCAAGCTGCGAGCTAAGGACCAAACCGTCTGGCTGTCCCAACGGGAGATGGCCCAGCTTTTTGATGTGACCTCGGACAACGTGGGCCTTCACCTCAAGAACCTGTATGAGGATGGTGAGCTAAGCCGGGAGGCAACTACCGAGGAATCCTCGGTAGTTCAAATCGAGGGAGGCCGTGACGTTCAGAGGCCGCTCACGCTCTACAACCTGGACGCCATCCTGGCCGTGGGCTACCGGGTGCGCTCACCGCGTGGCGTGCAGTTCCGCCGCTGGGCGTCTACAGTCCTGAAGGAATACCTGCTGAAGGGCTTCGCGATGGACGACGAGAGGCTGAAGAACCCGGACGGCCGACCGGATTACTTCGAGGAGATGCTTGAGCGCATCCGGGACATCCGGGCCTCCGAGAAGCGCTTCTACCAGAAGGTGCGCGAGCTATTTGCCCTGAGCAGTGACTACGACAAAACAGATCAGGCCACCCAAATGTTTTTCGCCACGGTGCAGAATCTCCTGCTCTATGCCGTGACCCGGAAGACCGCCGCCGAACTCATCAACGCCCGCGTCAACCAGAATGATCCCAACTTCGGCCTGCTAAGCTGGAAGGGAGCCAAGGTGCGGAAGCAGGACATTCTGGTCGCCAAGAACTACCTCACGGAGGATGAGATCGACACCTTGAACCGCCTCGTGGTCATCTTTCTGGAAACCGCCGAACTACGGGCCAAGAACCGGCAGGAGACCCGCATGAGTTTCTGGAAGCAGAACGTGGATCAGATCATCACCTCCAACGGCTTCCCGCTGCTCACCCATGCGGGCTCCGTCAGCCATGAGCAGGTGGAACAGCGAACGGCGGAACTTTATCTCGAATACGACCAGCACCGCAAAAAGCGGGAGGCTGCCGAAGCCGATCAAGAGGACGAGGTTGACCTCAAGGCCTTGGAAAGCAAAATCAACAAACGCCCGAAGAAATGACCGACACCAACCAAAAACAACTGGGCAAGACCCTCTGGAGCATCGCCGACCAACTGCGCGGCGCGATGAACGCGGACGACTTCCGCGACTACATGCTGTCGTTCCTGTTCCTGCGCTACCTCTCGGACAACTACGAGACGGCGGCGAAGAAGGAACTGGGGCGGGATTACCCCGACGCCGAGCGCGATCGACACGCCGCAAAGTGCCGCTGGCGCTCTGGTATGCGAACAACCCGGACGACATCGTCGGAGTTCGAGAAGCAGATGCGCCGCAAGGTGCATTACGTCATCAAGCCGCGCGCACCTCTGGAGCAGCATCGCCAACCTGGCCCGCACCCAGAACGGAGAGCTGCTGAACACGCTGCAAGCCGGATTCAAGTACATCGAGAACGAATCATTCGAGAGCACCTTCCAGGGCCTGTTCTCGGAGATCAACCTCGGCTCGGACAAGCTCGGGCAAGAAGTACGAGGACCGCAACGCCAAGCTCTGCACCATCATCCAGAAGATCGCCGAGGGGCTGGCGGAGTTCTCCACCGACATCGACACGCTGGGCGACGCCTACGAATACCTGATCGGCCAGTTTGCCGCCGGCTCCGGCAAGAAGGCGGGCGAGTTCTACACGCCGCAGCAGATTTCCGAGCATCCTCTCCGCCATCGTCACGCTCGACAGCCAGGAGCCGAAAACCGGCAAGCGAAGAAACGGCTGGAGAGCGTGTTGGACTTCGCCTGCGGCTCCGGCTCGCTGCTGCTGAATGTGCGCAAGCGCATGAAGAACGCAGGCGGCACCATCGGCAAGATCTTCGGCCAGGAAAAGAACATCACCACCTACAACCTGGCGCGCATGAACATGCTGCTGCACGGGGTGAAGGACACGGAGTTCGAAATCTACCACGGCGACACGCTGACCAACGACTGGGACATGCTGCGCGAGACTGAACCCGGCCAAGAAGCCGTAGTTCGACGCCGTCGTCGCCAATCCGCCCTTCAGCTATCGCTGGGAGCCCACCGAGGCGCTGGGCGAGGACGTGCGCTTCAAGAACCACGGCCTGGCCCCCAAGTCCGCCGCCGACTTCGCCTTCCTGCTGCACGGCTTCCACTTCCTCAAGGACGAAGGCGTGATGGCGATCATCCTGCCCCACGGCGTGCTGTTCCGTGGCGGCGCCGAGGAACGCATCCGCACCAAGCTGCTCAAAGACGGCCACATCGACACTGTCATCGGCCTGCCCGCGAACCTGTTCTACTCCACCGGCATCCCGGTCTGCATCCTCGTGCTCAAGAAGTGCAAGAAGCCCGACGACGTGCTCTTCATCAACGCCGCCGAGCACTTCGAGAAAGGCAAACGCCAGAACCAGCTGACAGACGGAGCACATCGAGAAGATCATCGAGACCTACCAGTACCGCAAGGAAGAGGACCGCTACTCCCGCCGGGTGGAGATGGAGGAGATCGAGAAGAACGACTTCAACCTGAACATCTCCCGCTACATCAGCACGGCGGTCGGCGAGGAGGAAATTGACCTCGAAGCGATGCACCAGACCTTGGTGGACATTGAGAAAGACGTTGAGAGGGCATTGACCAAGCACAACGAGTATCTAAAGGAGCTCGGGTTGGCGCTCCTGCCGTAGGCAAGATCGACAAGCGACTGCCGTCAGTCGGGAGATTGAAGGACCGCATGGGAAGGCCGTCATTTCACCCGTGTTCAGGGATCACAAGCTTGCCAAGAGATCGAGAAGTTGTGCCTTGTCTTGCTTGCAGGTTCGCGGCGTCATCCGCTCCAGAATCTCACGCATCTGCTCCTTGAACGACTTCTGCCGGCCGTCCGCCAGCATCTTCGGCATAGCCTTGAAGATAGCGGCCCGGAAGTCCTCCCGCCCCGGCCGAAAGTAGTGCTTCATGACGACTTCGGTCGTTCGGTGCCCGGTCACGCGCTGGACCAGTTCAAGGGGAACCCCAGCGGCGAGGGCGAGGGTGATCCAGGTGACGCGGAAGCTGTGGAAGCCGCGGGTTGAAATCCGACGGCGGCCGTCACCGGTGTTCTCTGGCGCAGCGGGGGTGGCGAGGTTCCGAACCTTGCCCCGGACCACCATCACGCCGAGCGCTTCCTCGAGTTCATTCAGGTAGAGGGACACGGTACTCTTGCTGCACCCGGCGGCTTCGGTCACGGCGTCGATGTTGGCGCCCTGAAGGTAGAGGTCGATCACCTGGCGCATCTTGTCCGTCTTTTCCTCCGGCGGGCGGGTGTCCAAATAGGCGAGCGACCGCTGGCGCAGGTCGGCGGGCGGCAGTTCGGGCAGATCGGGTTCGGGCTGCGGGTCGAGTGCCTTGGCGAGGAACTTCTGGACCCTCTTGCTCATTCCGCTTGTGTCTCGGTCATAGATGTCGGCCTGTTCCCGAAAGCAAAACTCCTGCTTGCCGCGGCGGGGGGTGCGTTCGAGTTCTTCGCGCAGCAGCGGGAGGATCGGGATGTCCACCCGCTCGCCGGTCTTCGATGTCTTCACGGTGATGAACCCCTCCTTCAGGTCCACGTCCGGCCACCTGAGCCGGCAGCAGTCGCCCAGGCGCATTGCGGTGCACATGCCGGTCAGGACGACGGGGCCGATCAGCCGATCCTGCTGACAGGCGTCCTGGATGGCCTTCAGTTCCTCGACGCTGAACGGCTGGCGGCTGACGGTCTCCGACGCCTTCGTGATGAGGCCCCGCAACGGGTTCTTGCCGGCAGGCAGGTCGGGATGCAGATGCTGGAAGGTTGAACGGAGCAGCTTCAGCGTGTCGTTCCAGGTTTTCGGGGTCAGGCCGCGGGCCTCCTCGGCCGCCATGAACGCGGCGGCGGTCTCGGGCTTTACTGCCACGAACTCGGTGACGCCCTCCTGGTGGGTGGCGGCGAAATCGGCGAACCGGCGCATGACGGTCCGGCAGTGGGCCACGTGCTTCGGGTTCGGCTCCTTCCGCCGAGGGATGCCGGCCCAGAGGTCTGGTAAGTCGGCGAGCTTCGGGAAGTTCACCTGGGCGCCGGTCTTGATCTCGACCAGTCGTTCCAGGATGCGGCCCTCGGTGCGATCATCCTCCAGCTCCTTCTGGCGCAGTTCATACGCCGCCAAAGCTCGCCCGCGGGATCGTTCAAAGACGTCATCGCCTTGCTGAGTCCGTTTGGCGGGACGCTGGCCGGCGATCTTGACGCCCAGGTTCACTACCTGGCGCTCGCCGTTGACGGTGAACACCCCGTACCACCACCTGCTCGTCTTTCGGAATTCCAGTGACATAGGCCTCGATGCAATCGTGTGCGACTACTGGCGAGACTCTAGGGCTTGAATAAGCGCTTTACCAAACAAAAGCCAAATATTCAGGTATTTGTCAGCGTAAGTAACTTGCTATCAGTTGAACAGAAGCAGGCTGTTAACCGGCGGGTTAGAGGTTCGAGCCCTCTCTCTGGAGCCAATTCTCTTCGATTTTCAACCCTGTAAACCCTTGTATTACAGGGCTTGTTCCTAGATCCGACGTTCCAAGCGCCCTTTCGGCCATCGTCTGCAATTCAGTGCAGCCCTCGGCGATTCTGTGGAACAAATGTGGTATATCCTGAGCCTCGAAACGCTTCGGTACCCGCGGCCAGGTACGAATCCACGGACTTGAACAACCGGGCCTCCTGCTGGGCATTCATCGGCGCCAGTGAGCTGACCACCAGCTTCGGCGTCTTCAACTTGACCAGGTGATGCAGCTCAACCCCGGATTCCTGCCTCCCGGTCGCTTCCCGGTACAGGACCGAGTAGCAACTGCATTGCAGTTCATGCAGGTGTTGCGCCTTCTCCGCATTCGGCGTCTGGCCCGTGGTCTTGAACTCCACGACGCGACCCCCGGCACGTACCAGGTCCATGATGCCGACCAGCTTGGTGGTCCGAATATCGGCTTCCACCGAGACTTCCACCCCTTCGGCCGCTTCGTTGGGCGGGATGGGCGATTGTTGGAAGTAGGTCTGGAGCAGGTTCCAATCGACCGCCTTCGCTTCTGCCTCTTCGCCGTCTTCCCATCGGATCGCCCCTTCCTGCTCCTGGACCCAGTAGTCGTCGAACTGCGTCTTCAGCCATCCGTCCGGAATGCTCTGCCGGCGCCACCGGGCCAGATTCCAGAGCTTGAGAATGAAGTGCACCGTCGAGCCGATGTGTTGGGCGCCCGATCTTGCCTTCGCCAACCCCAGCACGTACTGGAAGTAGAACTTGAGCCGGCAGGTATGGAACGTGTTGAGCCGGGAGGCCGACACCGTGGCCAACAAGGCTTCGAGGGACCTGGGTTTATTAGGCGTCGTGGCAACCGGCCGAGGTTGAGCAACAGCCTTCATGCCGCCCTCGCTTTCTGGTAGCGGCTGACGCGGTTGTGCCCGTTGCCCTGGCCGAATTGCTCCAGGAGTTCGTCGATCAGACCCGAGGCCTCCATCTTGTTGAGCGCCTTGACGCCCTTGCCGAAGCGTTCCTGGGCCAGCGTTTCGATGTCGTGCTTGTCGAGGCGATTGTCCTCCACGATCTTCAGGACCAGCGCCTTCTGCTTGTCCGTGCAGGACCATGCTTCGCTTTGACCATTGCCGTTGCCGGTCGTGCGACTGGGGGTGCCCTTGCCCGGTTGACCGTTCACCGAGTGGGCGGTGCCGTTGCCAGGGAGAAAGCCCGTGGCTTGGATGTCCCGATCGACGCACCCCTGCAAAAGGGCGTAGAGCTTGGCCGATTCGGTTTCGACCTGTTTGATGTCGCCCAGTTCGGTCTGGATCGTGACGCTGTACTGGTGCGATGAATAGCCGGGCAGACCCAGCTTCTTGCTGTAGTTGGCTTCGAGGGTGATGGCCATAGCGGTTCCTTTCTGGTTCCTATCTTGGCGTCCTACCTGGGATTGTGGTTTGGAAACGAAAAGCCCCGGCCATCACCAGACGACCGGGGATTATCCCATTCCTAGGGCTGCGGGGTAGGGCTAGTTGTGGTTCAGGGTGTTATACCCTTGAACGGGACGGGAAATCAGGGAGGGGGTGACGGTAAGCAAGCCACCAAGCCAATGCGGCACAGTGAACGGCGAGACTGCGGTTCTGTTCCAAGTCGAACGACGTCGGCCAGCCGTCATCGACCCGGAACGTTGGGCGCTTCACACGTGAGGGTTTGCGGTTGGGCCGGTCAAAGCCACACATGAGCATAATACGCAACATCGTTGGTAACCGAGTGCCTCGATGTGCGGCTGCCCTTGCGTTGTTAATGTGTTCAAGTGTTTGGTATGTGGGCGCTTGTGAGTATTATGCGACAAGTGCTTTCAAGAATAATTGGTGTGCAACTCCGATCTTGTGGGTGCTGATCGTGATGATAACTCCCGGGATGTGTTTCACCTGCGGAATGATTGTGGTGGATCGCCGCCATCGCTCTCGGTTCTCGCTGTTCCATTGGTCGGCGTTGTTGACTGCCTTTTGCCCTGTCACCTTGGGTACTTTGCTGGCGATGTGGGCCGTTAAGGTTCTGTTTGTGATGAGTGGAATTGGCATTTGAATCGGCCCATCCAACCCGCTGCTGGCAATGCCGGGATCGCGTCTCAGTTGACAAACAAACGTCATTGGCCCGGCGTCGGTAAACCGGGACGTTGGGCGGCCACACGAGACCACTGCACATGCGCTTCCATCTTGGAACCATACCCAGTTCGCCAGATTTCGTGCCTGCCGCGCCGTGGAGGCCACTGCGCCAGCCGCCGTCGCCTTGGATGGAGAATCTTCTCGCACTGCCGATCGGTTTCGTCGCGGCAGTGACAGTGGCAGCGCTTTGGCTTCTCGTCACGCCCTTGCGAGACATTACGCCCGCAACGTCCCTACCAGCTTTCCTGCTTCTGTTTGCGGGGCTCGTCGTCGTCCACGAGCTAATCCATGCGCTGGTCCACCCGAAGGCGGGTCTTTCGCCGCACTCCATTCTGGGCTTCTGGGCATCGTTAGGATTCTACGCACACTATGACGGCGAAATGAGCCGCAATCGTTTGGTCGCCATCCTGCTCATGCCTCTCCTCATCATCAGCATCGTTCCGCTTCTTGTGTCGGCTGTCACACGAGTCTCATCTGGCGGGCTCGCGTTCGTTTCTGCATTCAACGCTCTCTGCGCCTGCGTCGATATGCTGCTGGCAGGCTCGGTTCTATTTCAGATTCCAGCCACTGCGATCGTCCGCTTTAAGAGCTGGAGGATATTCTGGAGAGAGCGTGACATATCGGCCGCCTAACAACAAGCGCCAGCCAACGCCGGTCGAGCCTCCCGCTCGCATTCGGGCGTCGCTGACCCAGCGTGGCTGCGCTGTTCGTTCAGCGACGTGACTCGCGGCCCTCTGTCGTGTCCAACTCGTACAGATGGAAATAGCTGTTTGGAAGAAACTGATTTGGCCTGTTGCCGGAATTGCTTTCGGTGCACTTGCGAGGACGAATCCTTTCTATGCACCACAGATACCGCTCAACATCGGCGTGACGGCCTGGCTCGTCGATGTTGTGCTCGTCCTGATTTGTTCCTTCCATCCGTGTGCGGTGCGTGTCGGTGTCCTGGTGGCCGGGTTGTTTCTGGCGGTTCCTTGTTTGCTGCGACCATTGCCTATGTTCCGCTTCCTTCTGATGTGCGGCATGGGCTCTACATTCGCTCTGGCCGTATTGCAGTTGTTCCCCACGCCCGCCGCTGGCTTTCGCGGGCGGTTGGCCTACATTTTCACTTGGCTGAACACACGTGAGGTGAAGCGGCGAGAGCGCCGTTTTGACGCGGCATCAGTGTTGCACCTCATCGGTGCCACACTTGTACTCGCGGCAGCCTTTGCCTCTGTGAAGGGGGTTTCTCCCTCAGGCATTTGGTGGCTGGCGCGATGGCTCGCTGGCGGAATCATGTTTCTGGCGTTTGCCGAGATGACGACCGCTGGGCACGACTTTCTGACGGCGGTGATGGGGATCGAAGCACCGGCCTTGATGCGCTCGCCACATCGGTCGGCTTCGCTCGGCGAGTTTTGGTCCGAACGCTGGAATCCGGCGGTTTCGACGTTGGTCTTTGGCAGGTGTTTCTTCGCACCGCTGGCCCGGCGTGGAGTTGGCTTGGCGTTGTTCGCAGCTTTCTTTGCCAGCGCGGTCGCTCACGGGTTACTGCTTGGTATGGCGACCCGGCGGTGGGGGATTTCCCTGATGTGGGGCGCTTTTTTCCTCGTGCAACCGTTGCTCATTGCGGTCGAGCGTCGGATGAAGGTGCGGCGTTGGCAACCGATGGCGGGGCGGGCGTGGACACTTGCAGGCTTGGGGATCGCCTCTCCGTTGTTTGTCGAACCGGCGCTGCAACTCATGGAACCAACTTGGGGCCCGCCAGACAATGTGCTGCTGCCAACGGTCCAGGTGCTTGGGTTCGTGATGTTATTGAATGGTCTTGTTTCGCTGGGTTCGCTTGCATCCATCCCAGATCTGAGCCCGCCGAACGGAGACGGTTGGCTTTCGCCGGAGCGCCAAGGCTAGAGCGTTTCCATAAAGCACGTAGCGTAACCGGCGTGTAAAAAGAAGCCGTGGCAGTCCTCAGAGGTGACGGAGTCGAAGGCAGCTCCGGCGGCCTTGAACAGTTGGCGGGCGGTGCGCGGCGCGCGGCTCTTCAGTCCTTGTTTCACCTTGCTCCACAGGTTTTCGATGGGGGTGAAGTCCGGTGAATAAGGCGGCAGGTACTCCAGCCGCGCCCCGGCGGCCGCAAGGGCTTTCTGGACGCCCGCCATCTTGTGCGTGGCCAGGTTGTCCAAGATGACCACGTCGTCCCGTTGTAACCCCGGCACCAACCCCTGTGTCACCCAGGCCAAAAACAGTTCGTCATTCAGCGGCCCGTCAAACAGCCAAGGAGCCTGCGGCCCTTGAAGTCTCACGGCGGCAATCAGGGTGGTCGTTTGTAGAGTGACAATTATTGTTCCCCAGCGAGGAATAGTTGTCATCGACCACAGCAGTTCACCGACGGAACGGACCACACCGCAGCGAGCGCCGGGTCGGACGGGTTCCCCCCGCCGGGGCAGGGCCAGCAGTTGGTAGAGGGGGCGACGGTAGGCGAGCAGGCCCGCGGCGAGGAGTTGCTCGCGCGCCGCGCTCAGCGTGGCCGGTTCCGGTTTGACCCACCGGAGGACGGCGGCGTCGGAGTAGTAGCTCAGTCCCTGGGCGTCGGCGACGGTGACCAGGAACAGGTAGAGCGCCCAGGCGGTGTGATCGCAGCGGTCGAGGTGACCGCCACGGACCCATTGTTGATCCAGCCAGCTAAACTGGCGCGGGAGTTGGCGCGCGGGCTCCGGCGCCAGGAGTTGTTTGTGCATCCTGGTTCTCGACGGGAGCTCCCGACATAGCCTGGCGACCGAGCTGCTGCGCCAGGGAGCTTCGCTCGCTGAGATTGGCGAAGTGCTCCGTTATCGGAGTCCTGATACCACGGCGGTCTGCGCCAAGGTCGATCTCGACGCGCTCGGAACGCTGGCCTTGCCTTGGCCGGAAGGTGCGCGATGAATCCGTTCCGTCGCGCGGTCGAGGACTATCTCGCACTCCGTCGCAGCCTGGGGTTCAAGCTGCGGGACTATGCTGGGCGAAGCACGGTCGGAGGCCGAGACATGGCGGTCGCTGGGGACTATCTCTACTTGCCGACTGAGCAGGGGCTGGAGATTTGGAATGTCGCTCCGTCAACCAAGCCGGAACGAGTTGGCGTTACGGCCAGCGGCCCAGCGCGGAGCGTGGCGCTGGCGGGATACTACGCCTTGGTCGCCTGTGAAGGCTTGGGTGAAATCCGCCGCAACGGTTTCGAGCGCTTCCATTTCGCCCGCGGGCATATCCTCCACCTCTTGCGCGTACTAGTGTATCGTCCCATAATAGTCTTTACTAAATGAGACCGTCCGTGCCAACCTATGGACATGGCGCGTCCCAAACTGCCCTTCGAGCTTTCACCCGAGCAACGGACCGAGCTGCGACGTCTGGTCTGGGCTCCCGGCACTCCGCAGAAGTTGGTCCGCCGTGCCCGCATTGCGCTGCTGGCGGCCGAGGGCAAGGACAACAAGGAGATTGCGGCCCAGTTGGGCACCAGCCAGGTCACCGTGGGCCAGTGGCGTCAACGGGTGCTCGATCTGGGTTTGGCCGGACTCCAAGAGGCACCCCGAGCGGGGAGGCCTCGGACTCTGCCCCTGGACCGGGTACAGACCGTGCTCAACGAGGTCGTGCGCCCGCCCAAGGGACGGGCGCGCTGGAGTTGCCGGACCATGGCCCGACACAGCGGGCTGTCCCGCTCGGCGGTCCAGCGGCTCTGGGCCGCCAACGACCTCAAACCGCACCGGACCCGCACCTTCAAGCGCTCCAACGATCCCCAGTTCGAGGCGAAGTTTTGGGACATCGTGGGTCTGTATCTGGATCCGCCGACCCGGGCGATCATCCTGTGCTGCGACGAAAAGGGCCAATGCCAGGCGTTGGAACGTACCCAACCGGGCCTGCCGCTGGGCCAGGGGCACATCGCCACGCGCACCCACGACTATTACCGCCACGGGACAGTAACGCTCTTTGCGGCGTTGAACTATCTCAACGGGAAGGTGCTGGCCGAGCGCGCTCCCCGGCACCGCCATCAGGAGTGGCTGAAGTTCCTCAGATCGATCGCGGCGGCGGTGCCCGCGGAGCTTGACGTGCACCTGATTCTGGACAACTACGCCACCCACAAGCACCCCAAGGTCCTGCGCTGGCTGGCCGCCCGTCCCCGCTTTCACCTGCACTTCACCCCCACCAGTGCCTCGTGGCTCAACCTGGTCGAGCGGTTCTTTCGCGATTTGAGCCAGGACGTCATCCTGCCGGGGAGCTTTGCCAGCGTCGGCGAGTTGGTTGACGCCATCTGGGCCTACTTGGTCGAGCGCAACCTCAGGCCGCAACGCTACCAGTGGCGCGCCGAGGGGAAGGCGATCCTCGAGAAGATCCACCGCGCCCGCGCGGTTCTGGCACGGCAGCCACAGATTCCTAAAGACAATTCTGAGACACTGCACTAGCTGAGCTGGCGAACCAACGCCGGGTTTTCGCCGAGCGCCTTTGCTGGGTTCGTTGCGGCCAGGCCCCGGCTTTGCGCCTCCTGCATCATGCGCCGATGGCAGTACTCGGCGAGCACGAGAGTTGTCAGGATCCCAGCGACCTCCCCGGCTGCGCAGCGCTCAAGCAGACGTTGACATTGCGCGGAGACTCCGCGTCGGGCGTAGATCAGCCCGTTGGCATCCAGTAGGACACGCGAACCCGCTGGAATGTCGTCCGGGGTCATTGCTCCAGGACGTCCGTGTCCATGCGGGCTCGGAATTGGGCTGGAGTGAGCGGGAAGTCCTCCGCCGAGAGAAACCGGCTCAGCCAAGCGCTCGCCACCCCTCGCTTGGCGGCTGGACTGTCAGGGCGGCCTGCTTCCAGGATCGTGAGTAACGCACGGGCACGCTCTGGCAGTACCTCGGCACCGCGGGGACGCACGCGGCCCGCTTCCAGCTCCACTTCGAGCGTCTGGTAGCTCATGGCCGAACCCTACCACGACCCCAATGGCGCGTAACCCTGGGGCCGGATCGCGTGCTGAGCGCTGGGGCGTTGTGGGGAGCCCGGCGGACTCATCGCTCCAGCGAGTCCATCCGTCTTCCGGAGTGCTCATTCGACGACAGCGCCGGCGCGGCCAGTCCGTCGCGGTCTCAGTCTGGTGTGTTGCGCGTGATGCTCAGGGCGTTGGCACGATGCCGAACCAGACCCTGCCTTCGGCCTCGGTGGCCAACGCCCGGTAGTGCGCGAAGATGGTGCTCGCCGAATTGCCCGCCTCCAGAGCCGTCCGCGCCACGTGTTGCGTGGCGGCGACCCGATAGGTGCAGAAGCCGTGGCGCATGCCATTGTGCCGCCACGGTTGCACGCCTGCCGCCGCGGCGGTGACATTCTGGGCCGCCGTCATCGTTCGCTCGCGCTCCTTCCAGTCACGACCACGCGGCCAGACAGGGCCGGCCTTCTTGGCCAGCGGGGACAACCACGCGTACAGGCTCTCAGGAATTGGTGCCAGACGGCTCCCCGCACAGCACAGCGCGCTTTCCGGTGGACCACCTTTATCACGCGATCGGCCAGGCGCACGTCGCGCCAGCCCAGCGCGAGAATCTCACTGGTGCGGAGGCCGGCGAACGCCCCAATCGCCAGAACCGCAACAAAGTCCCGATCAGCGGCGGCGAGCAGTTTCGTCATTTCCTCCGGAGTCCAGACCTCCACCGCCTCCTGGCGCTTCCGACTGAACGTCTGGGTGCCTGCCACAGGGTTGGTCCCCCGCGGCATATATCCCCGACGCTCACAGTGGGCGAACAGGCGCCACAGGACCTGCCGATACGCACCCTTGGTGGCGCTCGCGCCCTCCAGCCCGTCCAAGAACCGCTGGCAGTCTGCCGTGGTGACACTGGCCGGATGGACCGCGTAGGTTCTGGTGAAGCGCGCGGAGCGGCAGCGCAGGTCGGCCAGGTACGCTTCGCTCGCGTTGGCCTTGCGCCGCAGCTCGATCATCTCCGCGGCAGCCTCGGCGAGCGTGATTTGCGGCAGTGTGTCCGGATGCCGCTCCAGATAGAGCCGGGCGGCGGTCGAGAGCAGGCTGCCGCTAACCCAAGATGCCCACCGTCTCGGCGTAGCGGGAGCAGGCCAGTTCCGGTGGCTCCCCAACGCTGCGCAGCAGTTCCAGGCAGCGAGCGAAGCCCGCCGCCTCGCGGCCCGAGACCGCCGCCGCCACGGCATCGCCTCTGGCCAGCCAACCGGCGATGCGTCGGGCTTCCCTCCGAGCCGCCTGGTGATCGGCAAATCCCCGGAGTTGGCGGCGCCCGCTGGTGTAATCGCAGACTTCGTAGGTGAGGTACTTGTGGCCGGCGACGGTGCGGGTGCGTCGGTCTAGTCTTCCCCCTGAGGAGACAGGATTCCGGGATGTAAGATCTCGGCGCAACTCATTGGTCGGTGCGGCCTTGACGTGGGTTGCGCAGCCGCCGCTGGTTTGCTTTTCCTAGAGACAACACCGGGGCCCCCAACTTGGGCAGCACCGCCAACACCTGGGTCTGCGCCGCCGGATAGCTGTCCGCCAGCCGCCATAGCCCCAGCGCGGCGTCGCCCAGGCATACCAGCCGCACCCCTGCGAGCCGCTCGACGGCGTCCGTCACCGTCAGCCCCAATGGCGGCCACTCGTCGTTCCAGCTCCCGCGCCAATTTGAGCGCCAAGACGCTCACCACCGCATGGCCCCGCGTCCGGTCGGCCCGCCGCAGGAACGCCGGCCGGATCTCCAGCAACCCCGTCTTCACGGTTCGAAAATCCCGCTCCACCCGCGTCAGTTCCAGGTAACGGTCATGCACCTGCTGCGTCGTGGCCGCCACCGCCGGCAGATCGCTCACCACCACGTAGCAGCCGTCCACCGGCTGCTCTGCCGCCAGGTACTCCAGGGCGGCGTACAGATCGTCTTCGTCGAAGGCCCCCACCTCCAGGACCTCGCGCACGGCGTGGTCTTCGCTGGCCCGGGCCGCGGAAAGCCGGCTGTCCTGCTGGGCCAGCCGGGCGTAGATCAGGTAGAGCGCCAGCCGCTGGGTGCGGGTGCTCTCGCCCACGGCCCGGACGATCCCCAGTTCCCGCGCCAGGGCGTGCAGCCCGGCCAGCAGGCCGTAGCCGGGCCCCACGTGCAGCCGGCCGTCCGGCGCGCCGCCGCGGACAAGGTCCGGGACCTTCCCCTGGCAATAGCCCTCGATCAAGACGAGCAGGTCGGCGGGCAGGCGGGACAGGTTGGCCAGGGTCTCATGGACCACCACCGTCTTGGACGGCGGGGCGTCGGCGGCCGTTTGGGGGGGCTGAAATCCGTATGTTACCCGATAACACCCTGCGTGAGCCAGCAGCCGGCCCACAGGGAGAAACTGCCTGGGAACATGACCAATTCCGGGTGCAGCGACTTCAGTCGGGCTCGCTGCTCCCAACGTCGCGGCTCGTGGCGTGGTGCGCCCGTTGCGAACGCGCGAGAAGTGCCGGTTGCCCGCCGGGACCTGGTCGGGACTCAGTATTCCTCCGGCAGCAACACAATCGTCAGGTCCCTCGATGCCTCCGCGATGACGTACAAGCGCTGTCCGCTGCGGCTCTGATACACCGACACCAAGCGGCCGCCGTGGCGCAAGGCCTCCTCGTTCTGTTGCCGGTCGGGCGCCTGCAGGAGGCCCCAGTCGCCGCGGGCATGGCGGGCGACCGCCCGGAACAACTCCTCGGGGGACAGGGCTTCTGCCGTCTTGGGCGTGACGCAGAGCCGCCCGAGCGCGAATCGGGGCGCGTGCGTCACCCGAAGGTCGAGGACCGTCCCTGTCTCCTCCGCTCGGCGGGCCGACGTAGTCGTGGGGCCACGCGTCAGTAATCGTAGATTTCAGGGCAGGCGGAAAAGGGGTGGACTGGGTCCGTGGGGCCGATGTCACCCGGTAATGTAACCCGGCGACGGCTCTTGGGGGTGCTGCGGTCCCCTTCAGTCGCGAAGCCAGCCGGGCTCAACTGGCTGTGAAGCAGGGTGGGTCCCTCGCAGTCTGCCTGGTGGCCGATAGGGCATGAAACGGAGAAACGAACCCGAAGGTCGGTGCTCGACGTCAGAACTTCACCTTCTTCGCCATTTCCTGGCTGTGCTGGTTGCGGAGGTGGCCATAGACCTTCATCGCGAGCGCCCCGCCGTCCTTGTGGCCCAGCCAGCGCGCGACCGTTGGAATGTCCACGCCAGATTCGATACACCGAGTGGCAAAAAGGTGGCGCAGGTCGTGGTGGGTGATGCGAGGAATGCCGAGCTTCGCACACGCTCGTGTGAGTGCTCCTTGGCACTTGTGCACTTCAAGGATAGGACCTGGGCTGCTGCCACCTTCCTTCAGGCGCGTCAGCAACGCCTCCATGTCAGGGATCATCGGAATGCGACGGACTTCGCTGTTCTTCGTCCCGGTCTCGGGATTGCCGCGGACGATGATCTCCTTGCGCTGCCAGTCCACGTCCCCCCAAGTGACCCACGGGGCTTCGGAGAAGGCGCGCATTCCGCTGTAGGCGAGGAACTCGATCATATTTGCCGCGCGCGGTCCCCATCCGCCGCTTTCTATCGCGACGTTGGTGACCAACTCGCGAAAGTGCTCGCGTTCGGGCAACTTCATTTCTTTCTGGGTGATGCGTACCCGCGAAAGCACGTTCGCAGGGTTCTCCAACGGTGCCCCTCCCCGGTTGCGGTGTTCCTTGATTCCGGCGTCGATGATCAGCCGGAGCGTAGCGATGGTGTTGTTGTAGTAGTGGCAGGCGATTTCCTCGCTGAGCTTCGCCGCCCATTCGCGGCAGGTCTCCGGCTTGATCTGGTCCAGGCGCAAGGCTTTGAGTCCGGGCCAGGAAAGCTCGAGCTTGCGGATGCACCAGCGGCGGTACTGGCGGCTCTGGGGTTTGACGGCCGGGTCGTTGTCGAGTTGTTGCTCATAGAGTTGCTGAGCTTCGGCGAAAGTCGGAGGTGCAACCGCTGTGCGCTTCTTCCGCTCCTCTTTCAGAAAATCGAGCAACTTGAGCTTGGCAGTCGTGAAAACATCGGTGTCGAGGCTCCGGCGAATGGTCTTGCCGTGGAGTTTGACGCGGGCATAGTAAGTGCCGCTGCCGACGTATTGCAGCAGGTTGGGCACCTTTGGAAATGACCTCCGCTGTCCATCATTCGACAACCGCGACTGGCGCTGCGGCCCAGTCGGTCGGTCTGCATGCCGGTCAGGCATGGCGCGAGGATGCGGGATTCAAATTGGGGATACAGCGCAAGAGTCACGGGTGCCGATGCAATCTGCAATTACTTGGTGATCCATGGTGGCCGGCGTGGCGGAATCGGCAGACGCGCTAGACTCAAAATCTGGTACCCGTAAGGGTGTGTGGGTTCGACCCCCTCCGCCGGCACCACCAACAACCAGCGCTTACGACTCGACACTGGACTTGCGGCGACAAATTGGAGCAGGAAGGCGCGCGCTTCTCCGGTTCCCAACCCCGCCCGCAAATTCCCGATTACCCCTCGCAACGTCGAGGCCGTGGCCCTCAGCGATTCCCGCAGCAACTCGATGCCGCGCTCAAGGGAAGCGAAGGCACCGGTCAACAGCCCCAACGGAGCGGTTTCAATCCCAGTCCAAGGCAACGCCCCGGGTTTACTGGTGCTGCAGCACACCCAGCCCTGGAAGAGGGGATACACCCAGACCTTGCACGTGCGACGCCAGCCGGCGTTTGGCTCGCCACTACAGGGCCGGGGCGCAGGGTGCATGGATGCCCCTGACCCAAGGCGATGCCCCGGGCTTGGCGCTCGCCGCTTTGACTGCTTTCGCCGCGGGGTGTATCCGGCCGGACCGCAAAAGGATTTGTCCGGCGTGCGCAGCTCGGTTAGCCTTCGATGGCAATGAAGTCACGACTGAACCTGAGCGCGGTTTCGTTGGCGGGGGCGGTGCTGGCGGCAGCAGCTTGGCCGATGGCGCACGCCCAATCCACCAACGTCATCAATGACGGCACCACCGTCGCCAACCTGACGCTGCTCGCCAACCTGGCCGACACGTCCGGCGCCACGCTTTCGCTGACTCCCGACGTCGGCGCGCTCCTGGCCGAACAGTCGCCCGATTACGCCAGTTTCCCACTGAACGGGGTGTGGTTCGATGACGGCGTGCGGCCGGCAACCAACGCCTACACCGTGCTCGCGGACGTCCTGCCCGTCGGCGCTTACCCGGAGGACATCGTGGGTGTGATGGGCTGGCTCGACACCGCCAGCTCCAAAGGCATCGCCTTCCGCATCGTGCCGGGCGCGTCCGGGGCCTTTCAGTTGAGCGCCATCGATTTCACCGCCGCCACCCCGGACGGGAACGATTCCACGACCGGGCTCTACAATCTGGATGGTTCGGACGCGCAACTGCTCCTGGGCTCGACCCTCGCGCAGATGGGCACTTACGATCCCACGACGTTCGCGACGGTCAGCCTCGTGGTAAGCCAACCCACGGCCGGCGATCTGGCCGCGGTGACGAACGCCACCGCCCACCTCACAGCCAAGGTGTTCCAGCCCGCCGACACGCAGGTGGGCGACACGCTCGAGTTGCTGACCTCGTTGCCGGCACCGGCCACGCACCGCTTCGGTTATGCGGCCAAGTTCGACACCTACTTCGCCGCGGGCGGTCCGATCGGATACTTCAAGAACCTGAGCGTGGTGGGCAACGTGGAGATTGCCAACCGGCCCCCGCACATCGCGCTGGTGAGCCCCACCAACGACGCCCAGTTTTACGCGCCCGCGAATATCACGCTCGCGGCCGAGGCCCAGGACAAGGACGGCCAGGTGGTGCGCGTGGATTTCCTCCAGGATGGCACCTTGGTGGGCACGGTCAGCAACCAGCCGACTGCGAGCGTGACGGTTTCGAACCTCGCCGCCGGCGCCTACATCTTCACGGCGAAGGCGTACGACGATGCCGGTGCGGCGACCACCTCGGCTCCGGTCACAGCGACGGTCGTGGTTTCACCCGAGCCCACGCTCGAATCCGTCCAGCTTGTCACCGGACCCGACGGTCTGCCGCAGGTCAAACTCACGGTCGTGGGCACGGCGGGCGTCGCTTATGACGCGCAAGTCTCGTTTGATCTGACCAACTGGTTCAGCGTCGCCACGGGCACGCTGCCGTTGGCGAGCACTGAACTGGTCCTCCCGAGTTACTCCTACGCCGGCCTGGCCTACTACCGCGTCCAGGTGGCGAAACCGCCCGGTCAAGGCAACCAATCGCCTGGCGTCACCATTTCCAGCCCCGCCTCGGGCGCGCAATTCCCCGCGCCGGCAACGATCAGCGTGTCGGCCACGGCACAGGACAGCGACGGGCAGATCAAGAAAGTGGAGTTTTATCTCGGCAACCAACTGGTCGGTTCCGCGACCAGCAGCCCGGCGACGGTCAACGTCGCGAGCGTGGCCAAGGGAAACTACCAGCTCACGGCACGCGCTTACGATGATCAGGGGGCCGGCGCGATCTCCCAGCCGGTGCCCATCGTCGTGTCCGGCACGGTGACGCCGCCCCAGCTCAGCGGGCCGACGCCGCTGCCGACGGCGGGGAACTTCCAGCAATTCCAGTTCACCGTGACCGGCCTGTCCGGCACCAATTACCGAGTGGAATCCTCGACCGACCTCAAGCAGTGGGCACCCGTGGAAACGGGCGCCGTGACCGGCGCGACCCGGCAATTCACTTATCCGCGCGCGACCGGTGGCAACGTGCTGTTTTACCGGGTCGTGAGCCTGCCGTGACGGTCGGCTTCCGGGTTGTGAATCGGCGTGCTGGATGCACCCTGTAATGGTTATGAAAAGAACACTCCTCTCTGTACTGGCGCTGGTACTGCTCTCCACGCCCGGGTTCGCCGCGGAAAAGAAGCTTTGGGCCAAATCGTATCTCGGTCAGAAGGCGCCTGAGTTCGTCGTGGAAAAGTGGCTGTCGAAGGAACCGGACCGGAAGGGAAAGTGGGTGTTGATCGATTTCTGGGCCACTTGGTGCCCGCCGTGCCGCAAAGCCATCCCCGAGTTGAACGCCTTTCACAAGCAGTTTGGGGACAAGCTGGTGGTGATCGGGATTTCGGACGAACCCGAAGCCAAGGTCCGCGCGCTGCAGGATCCGAAGATCGAGTACTTCAGCGCGATCGACCCGCAGAAGCGGATGAACAAAGCCCTCGAAGTGAAAGGCATTCCCCACGTCATCATCGTGGACCCGGAGGGCATCGTGCGCTGGGAAGGCTTCCCGCTGCTGGAAGGCTACGAACTGACCGAAAAGGTCGTGGCCGATTTGCTGGCCGGGAAGGCGAAGTAGTCCGCGCCGGCCATCGCGCTTGCCCCCTCACACGTCGTCGCTTGGCCAGGCCGCACGTTGCGGTCGCCGGGAGACCGGTTGCCCGGCGACTGCGAGTTCTTGACGTCCGGGGCGCACCGTTCGTGAATCTTGTGCTTATGCCAACCACGCTGGTGCTCATCAAACCCGACGCCCTCGAACGCGGGCTGGTCGGGACCGTCCTGGCCCGCTTTGAGGCCGCCGGCCTGCGCGTCGAGAACTGTCGTTTCCTCTGCCCGGACCAGGCGCACCTCGAAGCGCACTACGCCGACCTGGAATCGCGGAACGCGCGCGCCTTCGCCCGGACCGTCCGGTCGCTGGCGAACCGGCCGTTCGTCGCCGTCCGCCTCTCCGGCACGGGCGCCATCCAGAAAGTCCGCGCGTTGGTCGGCCCGACCGATCCGCTGGCCGCACCCCCGGGCACCATCCGCGGCGACTTCGGCGAGGACAGCATAGCGGTGGCCGACGCCGAAGACCGCGCCACGAACAACCTCGTCCACGCCGCCGATTCCGAGTCGGCCGTGGCACGCGAGGCCGCGCTCTGGTTCGGGGACGCCACGGTCGCTCCGACCGCCGGCAATTAAAGCCCTTGAGAGAGGAAGGCGGCCCGATCCCGACCGCCACGGAGCCGGTGGAGAGTCGAGCCGCGGGCGCCCCGCCCGTCAGCGAAACCGCAGCGAGTACAGGTCGGCGTCCTGCATCACAAACCGGAGCCGGATGGGTTGACCGGCCAACCGGGCCAGGTCGCGGCCGCCTTTCCAGCGCACCACGCGCTCGATTTCGTCGCCGACCTCCTCGATGGCCTCGGCCAGACCGAAGCCGGCGACAGGTTGGCCCCCGGCGTCCTGCACTTCGACGCGCAGTCCGCCGGCCGCGCCGGTGCTGAAGTTCACCACGAGTTCGCGTCCGGTGAACGTGAACGGCCGGGTCACGAACCCGCCGCCGCGGTACGGCGCGTTGATCGAGACAAAGCCATCCGTCCGCAGCGTGTACCGGACCAGGTGGCCGGTGGGTTGCGCGTAGTGCGCCTGCTTGTAGAGCGACATCTCCGTCGGGCCGGTGGGCACGACGCCCAGCGCAGTGAGTCCCGCGCGCGACGCCCAGTTGCCGGGATCAAGCCCGGGCCGGATGAACGCTTCCATGAACTGCCGGGTGTAATTGCTCCCGCCGCGGCTGGTCATGAACACCGCCTCGGCCACGTCGCTGGCATAGTCCGGATTCACGCCCAGCGCCTCGGCCTGGGCCGCCGTGAGCACCTTGCGACCCGGCAGAAAACGCATTGGCGTGGCGATGTACAGGTGCGGCGCGCGGAAGTACGGATGCGTCTGGCTCGTGTAGAGATGCTCGCGCGGCGTGTCGCCGAAGTGCATCTCCACCGGCGCGGACCACGCGAGGAAATCCGCGGACGTGGCGCGGCTGATGGTCCGGTAGCCGGCGAAATCCCCTCGCGTCCAGGTGCGGAAATACAGCGCGTAACAGTGCTCGGACTCGGACCAGAACGCGACGTTCTGCGAGTCGAACGCGCCCCGGGTCAGCAGCGGTGTGTCGCGCAGCGGGCGCCAGCGCAGGCCGTCGGCCGACACGAAACCGTGCAAGCCGCTCTCGGAGGTGCCGGCCAGGGCCTTGAATCGCTCCCCGGGCGGGACGCCGGGTCGGGTGTCGAGAAAGGGCGCGAAATTATGCGAGAACGGTGATTGGCCGGCGAGCACCACGTTGTTGGTACGTGTCCCGTGAACCTCGAACAATCCCAGCGCCGGCTTGGTGAACGTGATGCCGTCCCGACTTTCGGCGTAGCAGGTCACCTCGCTCTCCGAGCCGTCGCGGCCGGCCGTGGGATTGCCGCGGTAATAGCAGCGAATGAGGTTGCCGTCCTTGAGCACGGTGACATAGCCGCAGAACGCCCCTTCCCAAGGAGCGTCGAAGCGCAGCGCGACGTTCACCGGCTGCGGTTCGTGGAGCTTCAACGCGCATCCGTCGAGCTTGTCCACGAGCAGGTCATCCGCGAACAACTCGAGCCGCGAGCCCAAGGCGACCGGTGGCCTGGCGTCAGCGGCTTGCGCCGGGAGAGCGGGAGTCAGGCCCAGCAAGCCACACCAGAGCAGCCAGCCCACGGCGCGGTGTTTTCTGACGAGGCGCGATTTCGTCGAGCCCTGTACTTTCAGCCACCGAGGCACCGAGGCACGGAGACTGCGTTTGGCAGGCTGGCAGGTCGGAAACCAGAGGTCGCGGTCGTCGGCGACCTGAGTCGCGGCCCTCCTGATTGGGCGTCTGCTTCTCGAATGGCCCGTGGCTGCTGCGTGGCCGGGTTCGACGGGGTCTCGCCCCACCGGCGCTTGAAAAACGTGGTTCAGGAACGCGTTCATGGCTGCGGCTTCAACAGAGCTTGCAGCGTCGCGGCCTCCGAGTACTCCTCGTCCTGGTGGTCGAGCACGGCGTCCAAAGCGACCGGGACCTCAGGTGCCAAAGCGAGCCAGCGCGCGATGGTCTCCCTCTCCGTGAACGTGGCAACCGGCGCATGCGCGTCCCAGAGTTGGCCGGCGAGGTCGAGGCGCGGGGCAGCTACGAGCCAGAAACCGAGGCGAGGTTTGAGCCGCGCGGCCAGATCGGGCGAAGGCGGCTGCCCCGCCAGCAAGGCCGTGCTGGGCGCGAGCTTCAGGTTGGGCGCGCCCACGCGGTCGAGCCAGCGCAGGCCGTCGTCGAGGCTCCACGGCGGTTTGCCGAAGGCGAGCCGGAGATGAAGCGTGACCTGCCGCGCGGCGGCTTCCTTGGCCAGTGCCTTCAGAGTCGTTTCAAAGGCCGCTTCCGTCTGTTCGCCGGTGAAGTTGTTTTCCGGATGCCGGTGCAGGGACAGGATGAGGTCGCGCGCGCCGAGGTTCTCCATCTTGGCCAGCACGTCGGCGATCGTGGTCATGCTGGCGGCATAGTCAGCGGGCAGGTTGTCGATGAGGCGCAACGTCGGGTACAGGTCGATGCCGGAGCTGAGGTCCACGGCGATGCGGAGACCCTGCCGCTTCAACCAGCCCGACTCGGCGGTGAGCGCTGCCGGTTCGCGGTCGTGGAGGTAACGCCAATCCACCACCACGCCGTCGAAATGCTCGAAGAAGGTCGGGCGGGCGAGGATTTCCTCCCGGAGCGAGCTGAGTCTGCGCAACGGCAGGAACCGCCCGTGCGGTCGCGCCGGCGGGCGGACGTCGGCGATTTCCACCACGTTCGTCTCCCGCACCTTCACGGCGAAGATGCGGACGTCACCGCCGGCGATGGTGGTGTCGGTGCTGCGTCCCAGCGAGGCGGGATCGATGCCTTCCGGCGTGTAGCCGATCGCGCCTTTCTCGGATTGATCGAGCGGGAGCTCGCGAAGCGACTCGATCTCGCCGCAGCGCGAGGCGATCTGGAGCGGCAACTCGTGCCAGGTGTTGTTGAACACGCCGAGCGTGTATTCACCGGGGCCTTTGCGGCAGGTGATAAGAGTGAGCTGCGGGCCGGCCTCGAAGAGCTGTTGCTCGCGCAGAGAGGCGTCGAGGTTTCGTGCGGTCGCGGCGAGGAGCGGTCGCGGTGTGCGCAACGGGTGGTCCACCTCGCTGCGGATCGCGGGCGCTGCAGGCGCATCGACGATACCGAACCCGTCCGCGAGCACTGTGATCCGCCCGGCGCCGAAAGCGCGCGAGTCACCGGCTTTCGTGTCGCGGAGATCGGCGGGGAGCAGTTCCCGGTTCGAGCCGGTGAGAGCGAGGCGACCACCGCTGCGAACATACGCCGCCAGCTTGTCGCGCAGTTCGCGGCCCGGGCGAACCCGGTCTGCAAGGACGATCAACGGGTAGCGTTGCAGCACCCACAGAGGTGCGTCACTGAGCAGGCAGTCTGCGATGTCCCCGTAAGGCGTGGCGGTCAGAAAGCCGGTTTCATCGTGGAAATACGAGGCGTCGGCGTAGCCAGGGTAGAGTTGATCCAGCACATCGTCCGCCAGGTAGTCGCCATCCGTGTAAGGCAGGTTGCCCCAGACGCGATACAGCTCGTCGGTGTAAAGGTGCCGGGGAAACGTCCAACCGGCATAGAAATCGAGCAGCAGCGCCACCGGCGTGTGCATCACCCCCGGCTGGCCATTCGCCTTCACCCACCGCTGCGCGGCCTGCTGGATCTTCCCGATTGGTGAGAGTTGATCACCTTCGAACCACATGTTCTCGAAGCCGACGGCGACGGAGTTGTAGAGGATGTGCGAGTAAAGCAGGCGTTTGAGCAGGCTCAGGCTCGTGCCTTTAGTCGGGCCGTGGGAGTCGCCGCCACTGCCGCCCGCGGAGCCGTAGGTTTTGTAGCCCCAGCGATTGTAAATCGAGGCGTTGCCAAACCACGGCACGCCGTACTGTTTGCCCGCGCCGCGGATGAAGGAGTAATAGACCTGGCTGTTCGGGAGCGCCTGCGCCGTCTCCGCCCCGATCAGCGTGTAGGTGCCTTCCTTGAGGAAGTAATGTCCGAAGTTCAGCGAGACCAGCGTGGCGTGCCGGTGGCCGAGGTCGTCGCTCATGCGCTCGAAATGGCGCTGGAAGTTCAGGTATTGCTCGAAGCGGCTGGCCGACGCGGGCGTCATCTGGTTCGCGTACCCGCCGATGTAGCGCCCGTCCTGCTCGCCGATGTCGGTGCCCAGCCACCGCTCGCCGAGCTTGGATTCGAGCGTGGCGAACGCCTCCCTGGGCGGCAGAAACTGCTGCCAGTAACCGCCCGGACCCGAGCCGGGCACGTAGCCCCAGATGTCGAACAGGTACAGGTCGCGGCGCGCGATTTCGTCCGCGAAATCGCCGAGGTTCTTCGCGAACAAGATCGGGTAGCTGGGCCAGATCACGTCGCCGAGCTCGAACTGGCGCGTGAACTTCTCGAGCTCCTCCTTGTAACCGACGATGCGGTCGTTCTCGACGTTGAAGCCACGCAGCGTGGCGAACTGGGTGCGGTTCTTGAACGTGTCCCACGTGGGCGGTTTCACCGCGCGGCGGTCGTAGTCCGGATGCTCGCGCGGGTCGAGCAGGTGCGAGTAAACGCGGATGCTGGCGGGCGGTTCGGCAGCGCGAGAGACCCCGAGCAGCAACGCGCCCAGACAGGTGGCGACCAAGAAGGGCTTCACGCTGGCACTCTGAATTCAGGCGCGCGCGCCGTCCAGCGGGATTGCGCTGCGACGGAGGACCGGCCCGCGGCCTATTTGCTCGCCGGCGGACTGAAGAGATAGCGAATCACATACGCCGCCGGGGGCGCTTGCGCGTCCGAAGCGGTCGAACTGACGGACAGCATCACCCCGGGGCGTCCGAGTCTCAGGGGTTCGCTGTGTTCGAGGCTTACGGTTCGGGTGGCGGTCGCATTGACACCCGGCGCGATTTCCGTCCCGCTGGGGGCCAGCGCTGCGAGTTGCACGGACATCGTCACGACGGCTCCCTTCCGGTCAGCCGCCTTTGCCGGGGCTTGGGCCTTCAACCGGAAGATGACCCCCACATTTTGATAGCTCACCGTCTTGATCGACTGCCCGGCGGAGTTGACCCGCGCCCCGACGACAACCGGTTCGCTGCCGCCCACCGTGATCTGCTCGGAGTACACGTCAACCGGCTGATCAATCCGGTAGAGGACCCGCACGGTGCCCACCGCGGACAAGGCGCTGCGCAGCTTCTCGACGGTGGCCGCCTTGGCGGTCAATGTCTTCGCATCGAGGCTGCGCAAGCGCTCGGCAGGCGCCTGGACTTCGTACACGGTCGCTTCGAAGTGGGCGGGCAAAACCGCGATGGGGCGGGACGCTTCCAGTTCGGCGGGCGTGGACTCGTCGGTGGCGGGTGAGCCCGGCCCCTTCCCCCCGGGGCCGGCGACGGTCGCTGCACCCGACGCGCAACCTGAAGTGGCGCAGACGGCGAGCGCGGTTGAGAGGAGAAGCAACGAACCCAGTTTTGAAATCACCTGAGGCTTCATAAGTCGGATATGCGCGCGCCGGCGTAGCGAGTCAACCGCCATTCATTGAGCGAGTCGCGACCCTGGTTTGTGCGGCACTTGAAGCGTCCCGTGCCGCACGGTACTTTGCCGCCCATGAAGACCCGGGCTTGTTCAACCGCCTTCGCCTCGGCGGTCAGTGTGGCGTGGACCGCGTGGCTGACGTTGACCGGTGCGGTTTCCGCGGCCGAAACGCCCGCGCCGGACCTTGCGGGTTTCGTGAACAGCGCCGACGGCCGGGTGCTGGCCAACGCTTCGATCTTCATTTACACCGCCGGCCCGCGCGTGGGCGTCGGATACATATGACCGTCGTGTTATGCGGATTGCCGCAAAAGCGCCCGGTCGGGTGCTTCCGGAGAGTTCAAAATCGAGGCGGTGGATTCCACGCTGCTCTTCCGAGTCCTGGTGGTTGCCCCCGGATTCGAGCCGACGTTTTTCACCAAGGTGGATCCGCTCGCCGGCCCGCTGGCGGCGGTGTTGCCGGCGCGGAAGAGCACCAACCCGCCCAGCCAGACGATTCGCGGCCGCGTCGTTGAGGGCAAAGGCGAACCGATCGCGCAGGCGGTGGTTTCGGTGAACACCACGGTGATCGGCGACACGTATTACGGTTCGCCGCCGGAAGGCACCGACCCGCTGGCGGTCACGGACGACGCGGGCGAGTTCAGCCTCAGTTCGCCGGTGAAGTTCGACGCGATGGAACTCCAGGTCGAGGCCCGCACCTTCGCGCGCGGGATTTTCCGCGACGTGAAACCCGGCGGCGACCGCCGCGACTTCAAGGTGACGGAAGGCGCTTCGATCACGGGCCGGGTCGTCCGCGACGGCCAACCGGTCAAGGACGTGGTGATCGGCGCGTGCGGCACGGATCGCACGATGGGCAATTTCGTGGGCGACTTCAGCATCGCTTGCCAGGCGGACGGCCGCTTTCTGCTGCCCAACCTGCCGCCCAACCACGAGTACTTCCTGTACGGCATGATGAATTCGCTGACCAACCTCGGTACGCTGCCGCTGCGGCGGGTCAAGCCCGGCGGCGATGGCCAGACGCTCGACGTGGGCGATTACGTGGTCGCGCCCGGCAGGCGGCTGGCCGGCCAGGTCAGACTGTCGGATGACAAACCGCTCGCGGACGCGACGCGACTGACGATCGGCCGGGAAGAGGCTTGGGACGTGCTCGCGGTGGAATTGCCGCCGGACGGCCGCTTCAAACTCGCCAACCTGCCCGGCAACGAAACGCTGAGCCTGGGCGCGCGCGTGAAGGGCTACCGGCCGTCGCCGCAGAATGCCAGTTACGAGCGCCTCAACGGCTTCGGCCTCACCGGCCGGCTCGAAGCCGACAAGACGAACCTGGTCTTTCTACTCGAACCGGGTGAGGTGCGTCCGGGCACTTTCGAGCCGGAGCCGGAGGAAGACCGCCCGCAGAACCTGCCGCTGGGTGGCATTGAAACCAAACGCGCAGTCAAACCTGGCATGGTCATAACCGGTGGGGCCCGGGACGCCGAAACGAAGCAGCCGCTGGCGGAGTTTCGCGTGACGCCCGGCAAGACGTTCGATGCCCGTTCCGGTGGGGTGCAATGGATGGCCGGCCGCGCGGTCACCGGTCGGGGCGGCGCATTCAGCGTGGACGCCGGCAAGGTCGAGCGCTTCGTGGTGCTGCAAGCCGAGGCTCCCGGCTACCTCCCGGCACGCTCCGAGGCGCTGGCTCCCGGCAGGACCAATTGGACGTTCGAGCTCAAACGCGGCACCGGGCCGGTCGGCGTGCTGCTGGCGTCCGACGGCCAGCCGGCAGGCAACGCCCAAGTGTTTCACCTCGGCCCCGGCGAGCAGGCCTATCTGCCCCGCGCCGGGGAGTTGCGTGGCTTGCAGCAGGGCGAGGATTCCACCAGCCACACCGACGCCCAAGGCCGGTTTCAGTTTCCCCCCAAGTATGGCGACAGCGAAATCGTTGCCGTGACCGACCGCGGTTTTGCGCGCGTTTCCGCCGCTCGCCTGGCGGATGACGCCAAGGTGCGTCTGCTGCCTTGGGCCCGGGTAACCGGCCGCCTGGTCCAGGCCGGCCAGCCGGCCGCGAACGAAAACGTGGAAATCCAATTTGCGGGTGGCTTCCGCCCCGCCCACGGCTACGTGAACCTGCAAGGCACGAAGACCGACGCGGAAGGCCGGTTCGTTTTCGAGCGCGTCCCGCCGGTGGAACTCCAGATCGCCACCCGCCACATCTTGGGCGAGAACTCCAGTGGCTGGACGCTGGTGCCGCAAAAGTCTTTCACCCCGAAACCCGGCGAATCCCTTGACCTGGGCGACGTGGAGAAGGTCGCGGAAGCCGCGTTCCCGAGATAACTCCGCGGCCGGCCAGCCGGCGGCAAGCCGGGCGACCGCCGGGGCAGAACCACGTCGGTCCGCAGGCGGAAGGGCAGGCCGACGCCGTTCGCCGCTTCAGGGTTGTTTCGGTTCCCGGGTTGTCCATGATGCGAGACAACATGTGTCGCCCATTCGCCAGGCCGTTGCCGCCCATTGGGAGCGCCTTTGTCGCGGCCTTGTTTGGCTTGGGGCTGCTCGCGGTCCAGCTCGCTCGGGCGGGTGATGACGCGGCCATCCGCAGCACGGCGACCAACCACGTCCTCGAATTGCCCGGCGGTGGCGCCTACGCCGAATTGCCGGTGGGGCCCTTTGGCGGGCTGACCAACGCCACGATCGAGTGCTGGGTGCGCTGGGACGGCTTCGGCTTCACCCGCCGTGTCTTCAACTACGGCCGACCCAGAAGCGATGTCAGCCTGTGCAGCCGCAACGACCGAAACCTCGGGTTTGTCATCGCCACCTCAGAGGCGGGAACACAGTGGGCCGAAGCGGTGGGCGTGTTGGAATCCGGCACGTGGTGCCATGTGGCGGCCGTGTGCGGCACCGGCGGAATACGGCTGTTCTTCAACGGCGCGCCGGTGGAAGCCACGAACGCTTTTGCCGGCTGTTTCGCCGACGTTGCGCCGGACGGCGCGTGCTATCTCGGCAAATCCGTGACCGCGGAGGACAACGAACCGACCCTCAAGGGAGCGATCGACGATTTCCGCGTCTGGGATCACCAGCGCACGGCCGCCCAAATCCAGGCCGACATGGCGCGCCCCGCGCGCCCGGATGAGCCGGGGCTGGTGTTTGCGGACGATTTTGAGCCTGCCGCCGAAGACGCCGCAACCAACGTCGCGGGCGGGATCGGACTTCACAACGGCGCCCGCCTGGTGCCGGCGGAATTGCCGCCGCCGGCGATCCTCGATCGCCTGCTTACCGTCAGCGGCCGCGTCGTCGATCGGAGCGGCAAACCGGTGGCCGGCGCGCTCGTTATTGCCCAGGTGGGCGAGCGCCGCGTCGGCGGCGCGGCGACGCGCGACGACGGGGCGTTCCGCTGTCGGGTGCGCCTCCCCGGGCCCGCGACCGTGCGTTTCCACGCGTATTCCTGGCGGGGCGAAAGCGAAGAAGACAGGCGCCTGCAGTTGCGGCCCGGCGACGCGGTGCGCGAGTTGGCCCCGCTCACGCTCGCACCCGGCCCGGTACTGATCGAAGCCGGCCGGCCGCGGCCTTTTTCCGAACTGCTGGCGCGCGCCGCGGGCGCCGACAATCCCGACCTGCGCGCGGCGGCCGAGGAGTTGCTCAAACGCCCGGATCGCTCGGGGCCGCGGATGGATCATTTCCGGCCGGACTGGCAGTCCGGGATGGGCTTCGTGGCCGGACTCCTGATCGCCTTCTGCCTGATGCACGCGCTGTTGTTCGCGTTTCAACGGACCTCGCGGAACCACCTTTACTTCGCGCTGATCAGCGGCATGGCCGCGGCGATGAGCTGGCCGCTGTTGGGTCTGGATCAACTCACGCGCAATTGGATGCCGCTGCTGGTGGTGCTCGTGCTGCGATTGTTCCAACTCCTCTTCGAGCCGCAGGCGCAGCTTCGCTTGCGGGGCTTGACCCAGACCGCGATCGCCGTGGTGGGCGTGCTGGTGGTGGACCAGTTCACCCACCTCGTCCCTGGGTTCATTGTGGTCCTGGCGCACGTCGCGGGGGTGGCGGTGGAAATTGTGGCGGGCGTGCGCACCCTCCTGATCGCCAACCGGGCCCTGCGGGCGCGGCGCGAAGGCGCGCGGGTGATCGGTTTCGGACTGGGCGCCTTGCTGGTGCTGTCCACGCTGCCGTTTCCCGTCCCCTTCTTCGGCGGCATGAGCTTCAACCAGCTTGGCGTCGTGCTGTTTTTCGCCGCGACCTCGATCCACCTCGCACGCACCTTCGCCGTCGCCAGTCAGCGGCTGGAACGGCAGACGGCGGAACTGACCGCGTCCAACACCCAGCTCCGGACCGCGAACGAGGAGATCGAACGTCAGCGGCGTCTGCTCAAGGAAGCCAAGGAAGTCGCCGACGCGGCGAACCAGGCCAAGTCCCGTTTCCTGGCCAACATGAGCCACGAACTCCGCACGCCGCTGAACGCCATCATTGGCTACAGCGAGATGGTCGAGGAAATGGCGGTCGAAGGCGGCCATCAAGCTTACGTGCCGGACCTGCAAAAAATCCAGGCCGCCGCCCGGCACCAACTCCTGCTCGTCAACGACATCCTCGACCTGTCCAAGATCGAGTCGGGCAAGATGAACCTCTTCGTCGAGGAATTCGACGTGGCGAAAGTGGTGGCCGACGTGGCGGCGACCGTGCAGCCGCTCATCGCCAAGAACGCGAACCGCCTCGTGGTCGAGTGTCCGCCCGGCATTGGCACGATGCGGTCCGATCTCACCAAGGTGCGCCAGGCCCTCTTCAACCTCCTCAGCAACGCGGCCAAATTCACCGAGCGCGGCGTGATCACGCTGGCGGTGGCGCCGGAGTCCGGCCGCGCCCAAGTCTCCGGCGCGGGCGTGCGGCTGCAGCGTGCGGACTCGACGGAGTCTCGCCCCGCCGACGACCACCCCGCCGACGAGGAGGCCGGCCGGTGGATTTCGTTTTGCGTCTCCGACACCGGCATCGGCATGGCACCGGAACAGGTCGAGCGGCTCTTCCAGGCTTTCGAGCAGGCGGATGTGTCCACCACCCGCAAGTTTGGAGGTACCGGACTCGGACTCGCGATCACACGCCGGTTCTGCCAACTGCTCGGCGGCGACATCGGCGTCCGCAGCGAACCCGGCCGGGGCTCGGTGTTCACGGTGACGGTGCCGCGCGAGGCGCCCGCCGCCACGCCCGTGCCGGCCGAGCGCCTGGCTGTGCCCCCGCTCCTCGCCCCGGCACCGGCCGGCACGCCGTCCTCCGCCAGCACGATCCTGTGCATTGACGACGACCCGGCCGTGCAAGAGCTGATGCGCCGGACGCTCGGCAAGGGAGGTTTTCGCGTCGAGATTGCCGCCAACGGTGCGCGCGGCCTCGAACTCGCGCGCCGCTTGCGGCCGTCGGCCATCACGCTGGACGTACTCATGCCCGGACTGGACGGCTGGGCGGTGCTTACGCAACTCAAGGCGGACCCGGCGACTGCCGACATTCCGGTTATCATGTTGACCATTCTGGACGACCGGAACCTGGGCTTCTCGCTCGGGGCCGCGGATTACCTGACCAAACCGGTGGATTGGAACCGCCTCGCGGCCGTGCTGGCCCGGCACCGCCACGGTCCGGCCCCGCCCAGCGTGCTCGTCGTCGAAGACGAGGCGCCCGCGCGCGAATTGCTCGAGCGGCAGTTGACGAAGGCCGGCTGGGAGGTGGTCACCGCCGAGCACGGCCGGGCCGCGCTGGCCTGCCTGGAGAAGGCCTTGCCCGGCCTGATCCTGTTGGACCTGCTCATGCCGGAGATGGACGGATTCGAGTTTCTGCAGGAGTTGCACGCCCGCCCGGAATGGCGTGAGTTGCCGGTGATCGTCCTCACGGCCAAGGACCTGACGGAGACCGATCGGCAACTGCTGAGCGGCCGCGTGAGTCAGGTGTTGCAGAAGGGCGCATTCCGCGTCGAGGATTTGCTGGCGGAAGTGCGGGCGCGGCTCACTCCGGCGGCCGTGGCCGAGAATCCTAGCTGAAGGTTTTCAACCGCGCGGCCCCCGGGCCGCTCAACCCCACCCCCACCATGCCGAAGATTCTCCTGGTCGAAGACAACGAGATGAACCGCGACATGCTCAGTCGTCGGCTCCAGCGCAAAGGTTACACCGTCGTTTGTGCGGTGGATGGCCGGGACGGCCTGGCCCAAGCCCGCAGCGAGGCGCCCGACCTGGTGCTCATGGACATGAGCCTGCCCGTGCTCGACGGCTGGGAAGCCACCCGACAGCTCAAGGCCGACCCGTTGCTGAAGGCCATTCCGGTCATTGCCTTGACGGCGCACGCGATGGCCAGCGACGAGCAACAAGCCCGCGACGCGGGCTGCGAGGACTTCGACACCAAACCGGTCGAACTCCCTCGCCTCCTGGGCAAGATCGAGGCGTTGTTGCAGGCTCGCCGCTCCTGATTCCCCGGCGTTGGAGGCGCCAGGAGTCTGCCAGACGGGGGGTTGGCGGCCGTGGGCGCGGGTCCCTGGGCCGTTCAGCCGTTGGCGTCGCGAGCCGCCGGCGGGGCAATCGGCTTGAAGACCTCCTGGGTCTCGGCCTCCAGCTGCTTGTGCTTCCATTTCTGGATGCGGTCCTGGTGCACACCGCCGAGCGCGAGCAGCTTCTCCATGTTGTAGATCATGTCCTTCCGGTTCGTGCCGGTCAGCGCGTAATCCTGCATCAGGAAGATCGCCTCCTCCGGGCAGACCTCCTGGCAGAAGCCGCAAAAGATGCAGCGGAGCATGTTGATCTCGAACTCGCGCGGCCGCTTCTCGACATTCCCGGCGCCCGGATCCACCGCCGGCCCAGGCGGCGTGATCGCTATCGCTCGTGGCGGACAGACGAATTCGCAGAGCTGGCAGGAGACGCACTTGGTCCGGCCTTCCTGATCACGGACCAGGTAGGGCGCGCCGCGGTAGCCTTCCGGCACCACCCAGCGCTCCTCCGGGTACTGCATCGTGACCTTCTTCTTGAAGAAATGCCGCACCGTCACCGTGAACCCGCCCCAGATGGCCGGCAAGTACAGGCGTTCCCAGAACGAAAGGTTTTTGCGTTGAACGATCATGCGGCCACCGCCTTGCCGGCCACGCGCGGCCCACGCTGTTGTTTAAGGAATTCGATCGACGGGCGCCCGGCGAGCAAACCTTCGGCACTCAAGTCCTCGTCCACGTCCGGCCAATGCACGCCCATCCCCGGCCCGATCAACTCCCAGCGCTCACGCTGGGCTTGTGTGGCATGAAACAGCCGCGGGTACCAAAGCAATGGCAGTCGGACGGTCCGTCCATCCTCGAAGTCCACCGTGAGCGCACTCGCGTTGCTACGGACCCGGGTGACCCGCGCTTCAGGCGAACCAAGCATCCCAAGCGCGGCAGATTTCTTCTTCATGGCGTTCCAGAATTATCGCGATTTGCCTGAGCTCATGCGGCCGGAAGCCGCCGTTCCGCGCCAAGCGGACCGGCCGCAGCCAGAATTTGGCGGCGCAACCGCGTTTCGAGACATGCACATGATACGGTTCATGCCAATCCGAACTATAAAAGCCGATCCGGAACCCGCGGATTCGCAGCACATCCGGCATGGCGTCCAGTTCAGGCCCTCAACCACAGCAAGGTAGCCGTCACGGCGATGTTCGCCAAAGCTAGCGGCACCAGCCGTTTCCAGCCCAGGTCCATCAGTTGGTCGTAGCGGAAGCGCGGCCACATCCAGCGCACCCAGATGAACAGGAGAATGAACACCAGCACCTTGGCCAGGAAAATCCCGATGTGCACCACGCCGCCCAGCAGGGTGGAGGCCGGTTGATCCAGGCCGGCGAACGGCAGCGTCCAGCCCCCGAAGAACAGCGTCACCATCATGGCCGAGGCGGCGACCATGTTCGCGTATTCGCCCAGAAAGAACATCGCGAACTTGATCGAGCTGTACTCGACGTTGTACCCGCCGGCCAGTTCCTGCTCGGCTTCGGGCAGGTCGAACGGTAGGCGGTTGGTTTCGGCAAACGCCGCGCCCAGGAAGATCGCGAACGACAGGGGTTGCTTGAACACCAGCCAGCCGAACAGCCCATGCGCCTGGTAGTCGATGACCTGGCCGAGATTCAGGCTGCCGACCAGCAGGAACAGCGGGATCACCGACATGCCCATCGCTATCTCGTACGAGATCATCTGGGCGCTCGACCGGATGCCGCCCATGAACGGGTACTTGGAGTTCGCCGCGTAACCGGCCAGCACGATGCCGTAAACCCCGAGCGACACGATGCCAAACGTGTACAGGATGCCGACGTTCAGGTCGGCGATGACCATCTTTTCGGCGCCCACCTGCGAGCCGAACGGGATGACCGCGATCGTCAGCAGCGCCGGCGTCATCGTCAACGCCGGTGCCAGCCAGAAGAACACCTTGCGGACGTGGCCCGGCACGAAATCTTCCTTCAGAAACGCCTTCACCGCGTCGGCGATGGGTTGCCAGATGCCGAAGGGGCCAGCGCGGTTCGGGCCGATGCGGTCCTGGACCGCCGCGCAGATCTTCCGCTCGGCGAGGACGGTGTAGGCCACGATCGTCAGCAGGACGATCACCGCCGCGAGCGCTTTGATGGCGCCGAACAGCAGCACCTGCTGGGTCGAACTGAGTTGGCTGAGCCAGTGCATGGTGCGCGGGAACTAAAGTGGAACGGTTACGCCGGTGTCGCCCAAAGCAGCCCACGTCACGCCCTTGAACGCCGGAACCTCGCGGGCCATCTGGTTGAAGAGTTGCTCCAGGTTGGCGGGGGCGGCCTCGCCGGTAAGGCGCTCCCAGAGTTCACCGAGGAACTCGGCCTCGGGCCGCGCCTCGCCGGGCGGTTCGACGGCCTTCATGAACCGCTGGACGCGGCCCTTCACGTTGGTGAAGCTGCCGCGTTTCTCGGCGTGGGCGCAGCCGGGCAGGACGAAGTGCGCCGCCTCGGTCGCCCCGTTTGGCAGGATGTCGCTCACCACCAGCAGTTCCAGCCGGCGCAAAGTTTCAAGTTCGAAGCCTTGCCGGGTGACGTCCTCGCCGATGACGATCAGGCTCGTGATTTCGCCGGTGCGGATCCTCTCGGCGAACACCGCCAAATTCGAGCCGGGCGGGCTCCCGGTCAACCCCATCAAGTGCACCCCGGCGCTGTTCGGGTTCTTGTCCGCGTTGACGAGCCACCGGTCACCTTCGCCGACTCGGGGCACCGAGTCGGTGACCGCCCCGAGGAACTGGGCCAATTTGCGGACGAGGTAAAGCTCTTCGTTGGTCTGGCGGGCCGAAACGACGATGGCCAGGCGACCGGGCGTGGCCGGTTTGAGCCGGGCGGCGATTTCCTGGATGGCCTGCGCCCAGGTGCCGCGCAGGCCGCGAATCTTCACTTCGGTCAGCCGGTCCTCCCGCCCAATCCACCTGTAATTCAGCCGGCCGGCGTCGCACATCCAAGCACCGTTGACGGCGGCGTTGTCGCGGGGCGTGTAACGGTAAATGCGGCCTTCGCGCGAACCGATGACCATGTTGCAGCCGGTGCCGCAACTGGTGCAGATCGATTTCGTTTCCTTGAGGAACCACACCCGCATCTGGAACCGAAAGTCCTTCGACGTCAGCGCGCCCACCGGGCAGATGTCCACGGTGTTGAGCGTGTAGTTGTTGTCGAAGCTCGTGCCCGGATACGCGGCGATGGTGCTGTAACTGCCGCGGTTCACGATGCCCAGGGCGTCGTCGTGCACGAGATCGCGCGTGAAGCGGATGCAGCGTGTGCAAAGGATGCACCGCTCGTCGTCGAGCATGATCCGGGGGCCGAGGTCCACCTGTTTGGGCTTGTGCACCTTGGTCTCGACGAAGCGGCTCGCGAACTGGCCGTATTCGACCGAGTACTCCTGCAGCTTGCACTCGCCGGCCTGGTCACAAATCGGGCAATCGAGCGGGTGATTGATCAGCAGGAACTCGAGCACGCCTTCGCGCATGGCCTTCACTGTCGGGGTGTTCGTGTAAATCTCCATGCCGGGCGACAACGGCGTGGCGCAGGCGATGGCGGGGCGGGGCGATTTCTGGATCACGAACGAGCCGTCCGCGTTGCGCAATGGCTTGCGATCGGGACCCGGCGCCGGGGTGCCGTATTCGACCAGGCACATGCGGCAGTTGCCGGCCACCGGCAGTCGGGGATGATAGCAGTAATGCGGCACCGTGACGCCCGCCGCTTCGCACGCCTGGATCATAGTGGTGGCGACCGGCTTGGCCGTCAGCGGGTCCGGCGTCGTGCGAGGCACCACCACGGTCCGGCCATCCACGCGGACCGTGATCGTGTCAACCGCCGCGGAGGCGGGTTGGGATTCGGCTGGTTGTGTCATCCGGGTTGCCCTGCAGGGGAGGCCTGCTTCTGACAGATCAGAATCTGCGAAATGCCGAAGCCTTTGAGAAAGCTCCTTTCGCCCCAGCGACAGATCGCGCGCAGCGGCGCCGTGCAACGCGCGATCCACCGGGGTTGACGGCCGGAGATGTTCTCGAACGTCTGCCAGAAGAATCCCCGATCGAGAATCTTGAATCCCGCCCGGCGCAGCAGGGACCGCAACTGGTGGGGCCAGTAGTTCCGCGCCCAGTAACGAAACACCAGTTTGCCAATGGGCAACGGCACGTACGGAATGAGCGGAATCCAAGGCGGCACCTTGGTGTCGCTCCCGCGCAGATACACACCGTGAGTCTCGAAAGGATACCGCCGGTTCGGCGCGAACACGATCAGCCGGCCGCCGGGCTTCAACAATCGATGGATTTCACCGAGGGAAAGCGACTCGTCGGGGACGTGTTCGATGACCTCGTTCAAGAGCACCGCGTCGAAGCTGCCGCTGGCGTATGGCATGCGCTGGATGTCTCCCTGACTGACGTACGGCGCCACGTCCGAATGCCGTTTGGCCTCCGCGACCTTGGCCTCGAGATACTCCATGCCCACCGCGTCCACGCCCAGCTCGCGGCGTAACAACCGCACGTAGCCGCCGCTGCCACAGCCACAGTCCAGCACGCGCGTGCCAGGCCCCGGCGGGAGATGGCGCGCGATCACCGCCAGACGCTTCTGCATGCTCAGCGGCTTGTCGGTGTCGCCCCCGGCGATGGGGATGGCCTCGTAAGCGGTCATGCCGAAGCCTTTTCCGAAGCCGAGGCCGCGGTGGCGCGACGCGCTTCGTCGGCCCGGCCACGCGCGACGAACTCCTCCTTGAACTTGCCCACGAAGCTCTGCACCGGCCAGGAACACGCCTCACCGAAGGCGCAGATCGTGCGCCCGCCGGGGATGTTGTCCGCGATCCGCAGGAGGTAGTCCGCGTCCTGTGCCCGGCCCTCGCCGTTGGCGAGGCGGTGCAAGCCTTTGGCCATCCAGAGCGAACCTTCGCGGCAAGGTGTGCATTGCCCACAGCTTTCGTGGGCGAAGAATTCGCTGATGTTGGCCATCGCCGCGACCAGATCGACCGAGTCGTCGAGCACAATGATCGCGCCGGAGCCGGACATGCTGCCGGCGGCGATGATGGTGGTGAAATCGTAAGGCAGGTCGAGCACGTCGGTTTCCCGCACGGTCTCCTGACCGTCCGCGCCGCGCGTCTTGAGCGGCACCTTCTCACCGGCCTTGAGCACCTTGGAGGAAACGCCGCCGGGGATCAGCGCCTTCAACTGACGGCCTTCGCGCAGCCCGCCTCCGAACGCCGGGTCGAAGATCAAATCCCGCAGCGTGACCTGGCCGACCTCCACCTCCCAGTAGCCCGGCCGGCGCACGTGGCCGCTGACGCAAACGAGGCGCGTGCCGGTGTTGTTGGGCGTGCCGAGCCTGGCGTATTCCTTGCCGCCCATCGCGAGGACATGTTTCACGGCGCACAAGGTCTCGACGTTGTTCACGATCGTCGGACACTGGTAGAGCCCCAGGACGGCGGGGAAGTAAGGCGGCTTGATGCGCGGATACGGCCGCTTGCCTTCGAGCGACTCGATGAGGCCGGTTTCCTCGCCGCAGATGTACGCCCCCGCGCCCCGGTGGACGTAAATCTCCAGCTCGTAGCCGCTGCCGGCGATGTTTTTGCCCAGGAAGCCCGCCGCTCGGGCCTCGCCCAAGGCGCGGTTCAGGATGCGCGCGCCCTCGGCGAACTCGCCCCGAATGTAGATGTACGCCAGGTGAACATCGTTCGCGAAGCTGGAAAGGATCATGCCTTCCAGCAACTGGTGCGGATCCTTGTAAATGATCTGGCGGTCCTTGAAGGTTCCCGGCTCGGACTCGTCCGCGTTGCAAATCAGGTAAATCGGCTTGTCGCTCTTGCGATCGACCAGCGACCATTTCATGCCCGTGGAGAAACCCGCGCCGCCGCGCCCCCGCAAGCCGGAAGCCATCACTTCCTGCCGAAGCTGTTCCGGGGGAGTGAGCGTTTTGCCTTCGGGCGTGGTCTTGGGAGCGAGGGCGAGCGCCTGCCTTAGTGTCTCGTAACCTCCGTGACGCAAGTAGCACTCGAGGTTCGGAGCGTAATCCGGACGGTCGAGGTGCTGGAGAATGAGGCGGTGTTCCGAGGGCATGGCGGCTAGCTCAGACTTCGGGTGCCACTGATTGCGTCTGCGCGTCGCGTCCTCCGCCAAGGCTTGACTGCGAGAGCCAAATCCGTAGCTTCGGTTTTTCGGTTTGCCGGATGGTGTAACGGTAGCACAGCAGACTCTGGATCTGTTTGTCTAGGTTCAAATCCTAGTCCGGCAGCCAAAAATCCCAATGAAATCGGGGGTGACTCAGAAGTTTGCACAGATTTTGCACGAAATCACCCCCGAAAGCCTGACGGCCGCGTGAGATTTCCTGTCGTCATTCGCTTCCGTTCCAGCCAGGCGAGGATTTACGCCCCGGCGAAAAGTTTTCCGTACTACCGCGTTCATTGGACCGTCGGGGGCGGGTCGCGCCGCAAAACCACCAAAACCTACACCGAGGCCCGCGAATTCGCCGAACGGACCGTTCGGGAACTCGCCCATGGCGATGAAGGCTCCGCCCTCAGACCGAAGGAAGCTGCCGACACCCTGTTTGCGCGTCAAGCGTTGGACGCCTTCAAACGCGACACCGGCCGGACGGTAACCGTCCGCGAGGCGGTTCAAGGCTACTTGGACGCCCTCCGCAAGTTGGGGACGCATTCGCTGGCCGAGGCGGTCGCCAGGTTCCTGCGGAGCACCGTCACCGTCGGCCGCAAGGACCTGGCCGAAGCGGTCGAGGAATTCATCTCCCTGCGGGCGCCGCTGGCGGAGGCGCGGGACGGCAAGCGTGCGGCTCGCTCCGCCGTTTACATCGCGAACGTGGCGGCTTGGCTGCGCAAACTGCCGGCGACTTTCACGGGGATGCCGGTCTGCGACCTGACCAAAGCCCACCTCGACACCTACTTCACCAGCCCCGGTCTGAAGGCGTTGTCCCCGAAATCGCGAAACGACCGCCGCGCCGCGTTCAGGATGTTCTTCGCTTGGTGCGTGAAGAAAGACTGGTTGCCGGGCGATCACCGCTTGCTCGAAGCCGACGGCCTGACCCGGGAGGCGGTCGAGACAGCCGACATCGACTACTACCGGCCGGGTGAACTCTCGGCGATCCTCCAAGGGGCATCCGCCGATCTCCGCCCCATGCTCGCCCTTTGCGGTCTGGCCGGGCTGCGCACAGAAGAGGCTCTTCGGCTCGACTGGGCCGACGTGTGGCGCGTGGCTGGCTTCATCGAAGTGAGCAAAACCAAGAGCAAGGGCCGTGCGCGTCGGCTCGTGGAAATCGCTCCCGCATTGATGGCGTGGTTGGAGCCGTACCGTGGCATGACGACCGGCCCGGTCTGGCCGGGGACTCGCGGCCGTTTCTTCGCGGACTTCGCCGCGCTGCGCGATCGTTTGCGGATTCCGGGCCGGGAGAACGGTCTCTCCGGCACGCCTACGCCACTTACGGCTTCGCCCTCACGGGCAACGAGAACGCTGTTGCCGCCGCAATGGGTAACAGCCCGGGCATGGTCCACGCGCACTACCGCGGCCTGGCCACGCCCGACGAAGCGAAGCAGTGGTTTGCCGTGCGGCCGGCCGAAACCCCAGCGAACATCATCCCGATCACGAAAGGCGCAGCCGGCGGGTGACCGTCGCTGGACCATCTTACTGGCGCGACTTATATGCCTGCACCCGAAATCACCGCCACCGTCACCTTCGATTGGGACGGCCCACCAGAGAAACTGCGCCTCAGCCAAATCAGCGAGCGGCGACCGTGGCGTTTCATCTGCGAGGGCTACGCTCTTGAACTTAAGCCGGTTTGCGACCCCGACGCCCGGCGCGTAGATGATGCCCCCTGGGAAGACTTCGACCGGCTGGAAGTCTGGCCCGTGAAATGGGGTTACCCGGAGATCCTTGTTGCCGATCATACCGACGAGGAGAAGCAGATGAAGTGCGACCCTGAGTCTCGCCAGCGCTTACTTTGGCGGAAATACCGTACGCCTGAACTCGAACGGCGCTGGCTCACGCCGGGCTACAGTGCGGGTTTCATGCTCATCTTGTATGCCGTGAAGGGCGCCCAGTCTCACACTCAGCAGGTGACCAGAGATGACTTGGCGCGCATCGCCGCAATCTCGGCAAGCAGGCATACGACGAGTTCGCGAACTACCAGCCACCAGACGATCCGCGCAAGTTCACCGAGCTTTACACCGTCCA
Organism: uncultured bacterium; assembly: GCA_963735925.1. Lineage (GTDB taxonomy): Bacteria > Verrucomicrobiota > Verrucomicrobiia > Limisphaerales > J093 > DSVZ01. Next base: position 1,006,837 of record CAVTMT010000005.1, on the reverse strand, counting down.
GCGCCTGGCCTCGAACGCGATCAATCCCGCCGCCAAGGTCGTCATCACCACCATCCAACGCCTGTTCTCGATGTTGAAAGGCGACGTGGAGTTCGATTCCGAAAACGAGGAAGGTTCCGCCTGGGATGAGGCTGCCCCGTGGCTGGCCGAGCCGCCGAAAGTGGCCTACAACGCCGCCATCCCGCCCGAGTTCTTCGACTTCATCGTCATTGATGAATGCCACCGCTCGATCTACGAACTCTGGAGCCAGGTGCTCCTTTACTTCGATGCCTTCCACATCGGCCTGACCGCCACGCCCACCGGACGCACCCTCGCGTTCTTCAATCAGAACCTCGTCATGGATTACGGCCACGAAGAAGCCGTCGCGGACAACGTCAATGTGGACTTCGACGTTTACCGCATCCGCACCCGCATCACCGAGCAGGGTGACAAGGTCGAAGCGGGCCGTTACGTGGACGTGCGCCATCGACTGACTCGGGCCGAGCGCCTGCAATACCTCAGCCAGGACCTTACCTACACCGCCAAGCAACTCGACGCCGACGTGGTTTCCGAGAGTCAGATTCGCACCGTCATTCGCGCTTTCCGTGACAAGGTCCTGCCGGAAGCCTTCCCTGAACGCAAAGAAGTCCCCAAGACCCTCATCTTCGCCAAGGACGACTCCCACGCCGACGACATCGTCAAGATCGTCCGCGAGGAATTCGCCCAGGGAAACGACTTCTGCGAAAAGATCACTTACCGCACCGGCCACGTCCGCGTCACGAAGAAGGTCAAGAATGACGACGGCACCGAGTCCGAAGTCACCACCTGGGAGCGCCGCTCCAATCTCACCACGGACGACCTCCTGGCCACCTTCCGCACCAGCTTCCACCCGCGCATTGCCGTTACCGTGGATCATCATCAGCACCGGCATTGACGTGAAGCCGCTGGAAGTCCTGCTCTTCCTGCGCAACGTCAAATCCGCCGGTTACTTCGAGCAGATGAAAGGTCGCGGCGTGCGTGTGTTCAGCGCCGACAAGCTCCGCGCCGTCACGCCCAGCGCCAAAGCCAAGGACCGCTTCATCATCGTGGACGCCGTGGGCGTGTGCGAGCAGGACAAGACCGAGAGCACGCCGCTCGACCGGCAGCCCTCCGCCACGCTGGAGCAACTGCTCGATTATGTCGCCAAAGGCGGCACGCACCCGGACGCGCTGACCACGCTGGCGAGCCGATTCGCCCGGCTCCAGTGCGAGTTCACCGCGCCCCAGCTTGCCGAGTTGAAGGAACTCGCCGGAGGCAAATCCCTCGCCGACCTCGCCCACGACCTGCTGAACGCCTGCGACCCCGACCGGCAAATCGCCGCCGCCCAAGCAAGTTCTCGCGGTGCGCCACCCACAGCCGAGCAGATCAAGAAGGCCGCCGAGCAACTTGCCCAAGCTGCCGTCACACCGTTGCTCAAGGCCGCGCTACGCCGTCGCATCCTCGAAATCCGTGCCGCCAACGAGCAGACCCTCGACCGGCACAACATCGACGAAGTCCTCTACGCCGGGTTCGATGCCCAGGCGCTGGCCAAGGCCGAGACCAAGATCAAGGACTTCCGCCAGTGGATTCAGGCTCACCGCGATGAAATCACCGCGCTCCAGGCACTTTACGCGGGGACCCGTCCACTCAAGCTCTCGCTCGCTGACCTGCGGAAGCTGAAAGAGGCCCTCACCCTGCCACCGCTGCGCGTCTCGCCCGTGGCGCTCTGGCGCGCGTTCAGCGTGGCGGAAGCCCCGGCCCTGGCCGACGTGCCGGTGAAACCGCCGCGGGGCGGCGACCAGTTGACCGACCTCGTCGCTCTCCTGCGGCACGCGCTCAAGCCCGAACTCCCGCTGGTGCCTTACGCGGACCAAGTGCGCGAGCGTTACGCGGCGTGGCGGCACGATCAGGAACAGGCCGGCATCCCGTTCACCAGCCAGCAAGCCGAATGGCTGGACCGCATGGCCGAGCACATCGCCACCAGCCTGAGCATCGAGCCGGACGATTTCGGGATGGGCTGGTTCGGCCAGCACGGCAGCCTCGGCCAGGCCCACGCGCTCTTTGGCGACAAACTCACGCCGCTCCTGGCGGAACTCAATGAACAGCTCGCGGCTTGACCCGGCGTTCCGCTGTGAAACCCTATGACACATGAAGACGGTTTCCATCCGCGAGCTGCATGAGCGGACCGGCGAGTATGTTCGCCAAGTTGCCAAGTCGGGCGAGATTTACGTCACCGACCGTGGCCGGACCGTGGCCCGGCTCCTGCCGGAACACGACGCCGCGGAAGTGCCCTACTTCGCCCGCCGCAAGCTCACCCCCGCGTTTCGGAAGCTGATGGCCAGCGGCAAGCTCCAGGGCGGCACGGACAGCACGCGCGCCATCTCGGAGGACCGGGAGGATCGCGGTGCATGATCTACCTCGATGCCAGTTACGTCGCCCGCCTTTACCTCGACGATCCCGGCTTTGAGACCGTGCGGGAGCTGGTCCAGCGCGATGCGGTGGCCTGCTGCGTTCACGGCCTGGCCGAGGTGGTCGCCGCCATCCACCGCAAACACCGCGAGGGTGTCTTCACCGCCACCCAATACCGGCAGGTGCTGGAGCAATTCGCGTTGGATTGCAGCCATAACGCCTTTCGCTGGCTGCCGCTGGCTCCGGTCGTGACCGCGCGCGTCACGGCGGTTTATGAAGCCCTGCCCTCAACGGTCTTCCTGCGGGCCGCCGACGCGCTCCATCTGGCCTGCGCAGCCGAGAACCGGTTCCGCGAGATTCACTCCAACGACCAGCGCCTGCTGGCCGCCGCCGGCCAGTTCGGCCTCAAAGGCGTCAACGTCATTTAAACCGCGCCGCCGCCGCGATCCAATGCGCGGCGGGCTGGAGAGACACAAATGAAGCAGCCGAAATTTGACCTGTATCCGGAGGAGCAACTCCACCCGCTCCTCGCGGAACTCAATGAACGGCTCGCGGCATGAGTGACACAGCAGACACGCTCCCGGCTGGCTGGACCGTGGCCGCAATTGAAGACTTGTTCTGCCCGCTGGTGGATGGTCGAACACTGCACCAAGGCTGGAGTCCGCAGTGTGAGAAGCACCCCGCGCCCACCGACGAAGAATGGGGCGTGCTCAAGACGACGGCCATTCAGGCAGGGGCGTTCCTTCCGCAGCACAATAAGCGTCTGCCGAAGCATCTGACGCCTCGCCCTCAGATCGAGGTCAAAGCCGGCGACCTGCTCATCACCTGTGCGGGGCCGCGCGTGCGATGCGGTGTTGCCTGCCTGGTGCGCAGCACCCGACCGCGCCTTTTGATGTCAGGCAAGATGTATCGCTTTCGGGTTTCCCCAGACCACATGGACCCCCGATACGTAGAGGCATTCCTTCAAACACCGGAGGCGCAAGCGGCCATAGACAAAATGAAAACCGGGGGTAGTGATAGCGGCCTCAACCTCACCCACGACCGGTTCCGACCACTACCGGTGCGCGTCGCGCCGCTCAACGAGCAACGGCGCATCATGGATTTCGTCGAGGAACTTCTCTCCGACCTCGACGCGGGTGTGGCGGGGATCGAGCGGGTGCTGGCGAAGCTGGGACAATACCGGGCGGCCGTGCTGAAGGCGGCGGTGGAAGGCGCGTTGACCGCCGACTGGCGGAAGAACCATCGGAAGGTCGAGCCCGCCTCGGCCCTGCTCACCCGCATCCTTGTCGAACGCCGCCGCCGCTGGGAGCAAGTACAGCTCCGCAAGTTCAAGGAAGCCGGCAAAGAACCGCCCAAGAACTGGAAGGCGAAATACAAGGAACCGGCTGCGCCAGATATGGACGATCTACCACAGGTCCCGTCCGGCTGGGTGGTCGCAAGCATGGACGCGCTCACGTCCCGGATCACAAGCGGATCGCGGGACTGGCAGCAGTACTACGGCACCGGCACGGGTACGTTCGTAATGGCGCAGAACGTCCGGCCAAGCCGGCTCGATTTGCGGAATCGACAAGCTGTGGACCCGCCCCCAGATGATACCAGTTGCGAGCGCAGCAAGGTGGAGCAGGGTGACCTCCTTGTCACCATCGTCGGAGCCAACACGGGTGACGTGTGCCGTGTTCCGGAGCCGGTGTTGAACCATTACGTCTGCCAAAGCGTTGCTCTGATGCGACCGGTCGAGCCTGCGACGGCTAGCTATCTCCGATTCGTATTGCAATGCCGCGAGTGGGGCGCAACTGCACTACCGCCGGTACCTCTACGGCGCCGGACGTCCTCACTTAAGTTTTGACCAGTTGAAAATGACGCCAGTTCTGCTGCCGTCGTTAGCCGAGCAGGATGCCATTGTCGAAGCTGTCGAAGATCAGCTTTCCGTCGTCGAGCACATCGAGGCGGGGTTGGAAGCGAAGCTCAAGAGCGCGCAGGCGTTGCGGCAATCCATCCTCCGCCACGCCTTCACCGGCCGGCTCGTCGCGCAAGACCCGAAGGACGAACCCGCCGCCGAGTTGTTGAAACGCATCGCCGCTGACCGCGAGGAATGCGCCGGCCAGGCATTGGCCGCCAAGCGTCCCAACGCAAAACCGAAAGTGCCGCATCGAGGGCAGCGTCGCCAAGCCGGAGGCTTGCCAGAGAGTAGCCGGGGGTCGAAGCGCAGCGCAGACCCCCGGAACCCGTCCCAAGAACCCGCGCACCCTGGAGGGGTGCCAGAACGCTGAGCGTCCGATGGGCTCAACCTACACCAGCCTCCATTTTCATCTCGTTTTCAGCACCAAGCAGCGCCGCCCTCTGATTCGTGCCGGATGTGCGCGATGAACCTCTACCTGCACGGCATCGGCGGAGACAAGGTGGTGGTCCACTCCGGGCACGACAGCTTGTCTGCGCCGTGGCGTCGGGAATACTCGATGGTCCTGGCGAATCCGCCGTTCGGCAAAAAGCAAAACCTGCTGTTCGTGAACGAAGAGGGCGACCTGGAGAAGGACGACCAGGTTATCTTGCGCGAGGACTTCTGGACCTCGACGAGCAACAAGCAACTCAACTTCGTCCAGCACATCTACACGCTGCTGAAGATCAACGGCCGGGCGGCGATGGTGGTGCCGGACAACGTGCTGTTCGAGGGCGGCGCGGGCGAGAAGGTCCGCCGCAATCTGCTCCAGAAATGCAACGTCCACACCCTGCTGCGCCTGCCGACGGGCATCTGGTATTCGCCCGGTGTGAAGGCCAATGTCATCTTCTTTGAGAAGAAGGAAGGCCGCGCGAAGGCTTGGACGGACAAGGTGTGGGTGTATGACTTGCGGACCAACCTGCACTTCACCCAAAAGCAGTCGCCCATTCAGCGCCGGGACTTCGACGAGTTCGTGGAGTGTTACCAACCCGGCAAGCGCCACCGGCGGAAGCCCACCTGGAGCGAGCAGAACTCCGAAGGTCGCTGGCGCGCCTACGACTACGAGGAGTTGCTCAAGCGCGACAAGCTGAGCCTCGACCTGTTCTGGATCAAAGACCGCAGCCTGACGGACACCGATTCCCTCCCGGCTCCTGGCATCCTGGCCACCGAACTCGCGGACGACCTGGAAACGATCCTGGAGCAGTTCACGAAGATTTCGGCGAAATTGAACGGGAAGAAAGCATGAGCGCGGAGAACAAAAGCAAGGCATTCTGCCGCGAATGCGGGCAGCACACTTGGCACCACGTCGTTGCTAACGTTACCCGCGCCGACGTTCTGCGGCCCAGTCGCCGCTCGACGCAGTAGAACCAGTGCGGCCTGATTCAGCGGGTGTTCGTTGAGCTGGCGCACGGCGTCGTTCTTCGCCGCCATTTCCTTTTGCCGCAGGCTGTGCCATTCCTCTCTGCTGAGTTCGGTTTCCAGAAGCGCTCCATCCGGCGCCAGCCGGTAAGCCCAGTAGCCCGGCCGGTTCGGTGAAGAGTCGAGCAGAACTTCGCCGGCTAACGGCGGTGCTGAGTTTGGGCACCGACGGGGGCGGCCAGCCTCGGGTGTGGTTTGGTCCGGTTGACTGGTGGGGGCGTGGGTTGGAGCGTCCATAGAGCTGGCTGCGTAACTCCGGGCTGTGGAACGAAAGCGGCGCGAACTCAACGCGCCCTGCCCCGAGGCATCGCGAAGCCCCTGTCACAGGAGACGGCCCAAGCCGCGCCCTGGTGGCCACGTGCCCGGTCGGTTTCTGTGACGGGCTGGTAAACTCGCGGTCTTCGGACCAGCCCGTAGCCGGTGGCTACCCTAAATCGGTTCTGTGGCTGAAATGGTTATCGCAGGCTGATTTTGGTTCCTGTTTGTGACGAACCGGAAACCACTCCCGTCGGTGCGGGAACGGCAAGCACGGTTCTGGTCCAGTTCTGGTCCAGTTTGGGTGGTCTCACTCACATGGCCCACGGTATGCACTCGCGCGCTCGGTGTCTGGCACGGCCAATGCGGTCGGCGCCCTTTTACAGGCGTGCCAGCGACGGAATGTCCGGAATCGTGGGCCGAGTGCGGCCGAGGCATCCGGGGTTGGTCGCGAGGCGAGTTCGTCGAGTCATCGGATGAACCGTGCGGATCGGATTGGCGACATGGCACCGCGTTGGCGGTAAGGTGCCCGGCCCTGCGCGAGCCGCGCCGGAAGCCAATTGGCCGCTGGGCGTTTCTGGAGCCACTTAAAGAGGGAGATCAGGGAACGGGCGTTATGGCGCGAAGGTCCCGGCCGCCCAGTCAAGAAATCCACGAACGGGACAATGGCACGCGGATCGCAGGAGCGCGGGCACTCCGCTGGGGGGCGGGAATCCAATCCCCGGCGGGATGGGGCGGCCAAAGAGGCGGCGCCGGTTGCGCCGGGTTGTGAATGGGCCGAGAACGCACGCCAGGCCGCCTGGGAGCGGCTGCACCAGTCATGGGCCACCCACTTCGCCGCCCGGCGGGATCGGCTGCCACGAAGGCGTGCTGCAGGGTCAGCGAGCCGGATTCTGCGGGCGTGGGCACCACCAAAGCTCTCGGGATTCACGGCCGGCTCTCCAGGTAATCCTCGCCGGCGGAACGGCGGTAACTGGGGCCATTGAACTGAAGGACGAATCGGCCATTGCCGGCGGCGTGGCTGGCGCGATCGGCGAGCGCGTCGCCCAAGAATCTGTTGAGTTGGTCGAGCGGCAGGTTGCTGAGCAACACCGTGGGCAGATGATGATCGTGGCGGTGTTTGAGCATCTCGTCGAGCAACAACCGTTCATCGTTCGCCAGCGGAAGACAACCGAGTTCATCCAGGATCAGGAAGCGCACGCGCTGGGTCACCGCCAAGACCGTGGGTTCCGCGTCTTCGTCGCGTGAATCATCGTCGCGGAACCGGCGGACGACGACTTCCTTGACGCCGTAGCTGGCCCGGAGGGCAACGGTGAGTTGGCCCTGGCGGACATAGAGCGCATCGGGGTTGCGAAGCTCGCGCACGATGTTGGATGCGAGCCGGGTTTTGTCGGTCCCCGTCCGGCCTACAAGCACGAGAAAGCCGCCGCCTGGCCTGTTCACCTGCGCCGCAAACTCGCGGCACCGGGCTAGGCGGGACACCTGCTCCGGAGTGGCAGTCACAAAATCCCCGAAGCTTGTCTCGTGGAAGTCTGGCGGGCACAGGGCATAGGCGACGCGACAGGCCGGGCAGCGAGCGACCGCCTCGAAAGGGTAGAATCGACCGTTGTTGTCCCGAGGGGAACCCTCGCCGTTATTCATATGCCGATTGAACCATGCATCCGAGTCACTCAAAGGAAATGAAGCGGCACGGGTGGCCTTGTGGTCCAGCAGGAGCCTGGTGTGGCGATGCCGCTCACAACAGGGCGCCGCTTGGGCCGCAAGCCAGGTGGCGAACTGCGCTTCGCGAGTCGAACTGGCGTCGATGACGACACGGTCCAAGAGTCGGCGAGGGGTCAAGAGGGTGTGGTCGCGGTGAAGAACTGGGTTCCTAGTGTATCGTCCCATAATAGTCTTTACTAAATGAGACCGTCCGTGCCAACCTATGGACATGGCGCGTCCCAAACTGCCCTTCGAGCTTTCACCCGAGCAACGGACCGAGCTGCGACGTCTGGTCTGGGCTCCCGGCACTCCGCAGAAGTTGGTCCGCCGTGCCCGCATTGCGCTGCTGGCGGCCGAGGGCAAGGACAACAAGGAGATTGCGGCCCAGTTGGGCACCAGCCAGGTCACCGTGGGCCAGTGGCGTCAACGGGTGCTCGATCTGGGTTTGGCCGGACTCCAAGAGGCACCCCGAGCGGGGAGGCCTCGGACTCTGCCCCTGGACCGGGTACAGACCGTGCTCAACGAGGTCGTGCGCCCGCCCAAGGGACGGGCGCGCTGGAGTTGCCGGACCATGGCCCGACACAGCGGGCTGTCCCGCTCGGCGGTCCAGCGGCTCTGGGCCGCCAACGACCTCAAACCGCACCGGACCCGCACCTTCAAGCGCTCCAACGATCCCCAGTTCGAGGCGAAGTTTTGGGACATCGTGGGTCTGTATCTGGATCCGCCGACCCGGGCGATCATCCTGTGCTGCGACGAAAAGGGCCAATGCCAGGCGTTGGAACGTACCCAACCGGGCCTGCCGCTGGGCCAGGGGCACATCGCCACGCGCACCCACGACTATTACCGCCACGGGACAGTAACGCTCTTTGCGGCGTTGAACTATCTCAACGGGAAGGTGCTGGCCGAGCGCGCTCCCCGGCACCGCCATCAGGAGTGGCTGAAGTTCCTCAGATCGATCGCGGCGGCGGTGCCCGCGGAGCTTGACGTGCACCTGATTCTGGACAACTACGCCACCCACAAGCACCCCAAGGTCCTGCGCTGGCTGGCCGCCCGTCCCCGCTTTCACCTGCACTTCACCCCCACCAGTGCCTCGTGGCTCAACCTGGTCGAGCGGTTCTTTCGCGATTTGAGCCAGGACGTCATCCTGCCGGGGAGCTTTGCCAGCGTCGGCGAGTTGGTCGACGCCATCTGGGCCTACTTGGTCGAGCGCAACCTCAGGCCGCAACGCTACCAGTGGCGCGCCGAGGGGAAGGCGATCCTCGAGAAGATCCACCGCGCCCGCGCGGTTCTGGCACGGCAGCCACAGATTCCTAAAGACAATTCTGAGACACTGCACTAGTTCAGCGCAGACGCGGGCCTCGATGGTGGCGGCACGTGGAAAGTGAATGACCTGTTCCACGTCGCCAGGATCAAGCACAACAACGCCGTCGGGGTCCGGCCAATTCATCTGGCGGAGTACGACACGCCCCGACTCCTCGACGTAAACCCCGGTTGCGCTTCGTGCTGGAATGATCCATTTCGGTTCGATCGAATCTAGGTTGCTCATGTTTCTTTGAATCAGGGCAGATGGATCAGTCAATCGTTCGCGCCGCCGCTCTCGAAACGCCGCAGCGCCTCGACAACGCCAGGCCAAAAGAAGCCGAGTCGGCGTGAGCCCGGGGGGCGGATCGAAGGGATGATTCGTTTCTTAATGAGGCCACGCAAAGTGCGTGCGCTGTACATGGGCAAGCGCCGGTTCAACTCCTCGAAGTCTGTGAATTCGGAAACCGCAAGAGGCGATTCGGCGGGGACTCCGACTTCCCGAAGGACTTGGAGAACCACCGATCGCAGAGCTGCTGTCCCGCAGTTCGCCGCCGGCGCTCCAGTAACCATGCTGGCAGTTGTAGATTCAACCATACCCATGCGTCACCGTCTCGCTTGGCAACTGCCGTGGGCAGCAGGAATTGGCGTCAAGTTACTGCCTGGGAAGGCCTAGATTTTGCCGTCTCGTCTCACCACCGTCTCACGAATATCACGGGGCGGCGGAGCAACGAGTGGATGGAAGACTTAGGACGAGCTAAGCGGCGGCAGGCTGAGAATCAACCCTCGTCTTGCGGATCGTACAGTTCGCGGGAGCGAGTGTCTCGGTCAGTCAAGCCGGTTGGACCCTCAGTTTCGAGGCCGACGTCGTCCTCGTGAGATAGATGCGGATCGTGGGGCGAATTTGGATTGCAAGCGTTCTCAGCATTCAAATCGGGAACCGGCTTCAATGGTGGCCCCTTGCCGCGGGCTATAATTTGACCGTGCTTTTCGAGCGCCTTGCGCAATATGCGCAGCCAACGGTCCACCGTGGCCCGGCTGGTGCCGTATCCGGCATCGCATAACGATTGGCCAAGCGGGGCGATTTTCAGTTCTTTAGCCGCCCGGTCCGTGGTGGGGAAACTTTCCAAATAGTGCTTTCTGACCGCCCAGTCCACGAAGATGTTGGGGACTCCATCTTTGACTGCCGCCTGGCGAGCTGCTGCCATGCTCTGGACCTTGTACAAGTCGGTGATCGGTTCGGTGATTTTAGCCAGGTCCTTAGTGCGGGCCTCAAGCTGGCTGGGGACTGCTTCGAGCCGCGCAAGGTTGGCCACGATGGCTGCCGCGGCTTTCTCCACGCGGTCTGGCTGGCGTTCTTCGCTCGTCAACAGGGTCTTCTGGCAATCGGCCAAGTAGATCGTCCTACATCGGTCTTTGCTCCAGAAGTCGGCACGGTAACAGATCCACGAGGAAGAGGATGCGGCCTGCGTCGGCGTAGCGCAGATAGCGGTAGGTGGCCGTGACGGCGGTGTAGGTCTTGCCGGAGCCCATCGTCATCTTGACCAGTGCCCGTTGGTCGGCACGGGCGAGCGACGCACCCAGCCCGCCGATGGCACGGAACTGCACGGCCCACAGGCCGGCGTCGTCCACCCTTGGCATCTTGCGCAGGAGTGCGCGGAGCGTGTGCGGTTTGGCCAGGATGGCGGCGAGGGTTTCCGGGCGCGGGAAACTGAAGATTTCCCGGCTGCGCGGGGCGGGGTCGAGGCCGTTGGTGAAATGAACAACGGTGCCGTTGGACTCGAAGAGAAACGGCAGCGGCCGGCGATGGGCTGGCAATGTGTCGGGCAGGCCGTGGGAGTATTTGGTGGTCTGAGGCTCGACGCCGCGCAGCGTGCCTTTGCCCTTGGCTTCGACGGCGCCGGCAGCCGCGCGGTCCACGTAGAGCAGGTAATCCGCGAAACCGTGGCCGGGCTTCATGGGGAACTCGCGGACGGCTATGCCACGCCCGGCGGAGAGATCGAGGTCATCCCGATCCTGTACGATCCAGCCCGCGGCAGTGAGCTTTACATCAATCTCGCGACGGGCTTTGGGTTCGGAAGTTTCAGCCATGCCGTTGACTTGTCGGCGTAGCCGCCCCGGCGGATCGCGCCTTCGAGGCCGCAAGCCAGGAGCAGGATGAAGTAGCGGCGTCCGATTTCACTGGTCTTTCCCCCGTGACAACCTGCTCGTTCTGCCTCGCCACGAATCGAGCAGGCTTTGTGAACGCGCCGCTCAGCCGGGACGCTGGTTCAGAGATGCGTCCCTGATGCCCTGGCAAAGTCCTCGGTGAGAGCGTCGGGTGGAGGGATTGCCAGTCGGCCGGCGTCAAGGAAGGCAACTTGGCTGCCCAAGATGGGCCAGTCGGCGGTCTAGTCCCTGTGAATCCCCAGTTCATGTGCGGGAGGGCAGCGTATCCCTGGCGAACAGCCGCGAGCAATGCAAAAGCTTGCTCTTGCAAAAGCTTGCTCTGTGGCTGCTTTGGTCTCGGCTCGATCATCCCAGGGCGAACGCAGTCGTCCGAGGTCAGCAACGGCGTGGCTCCCTCCTCCAGTCGTTGCGAGAGATGGCGACGCCGGCCCTTTTGGGCCTTACCATCCCCTCTAGTGTATCGTCCCATAATAGTCTTTACTAAATGAGACCGTCCGTGCCAACCTATGGACATGGCGCGTCCCAAACTGCCCTTCGAGCTTTCACCCGAGCAACGGACCGAGCTGCGACGTCTGGTCTGGGCTCCCGGCACTCCGCAGAAGTTGGTCCGCCGTGCCCGCATTGCGCTGCTGGCGGCCGAGGGCAAGGACAACAAGGAGATTGCGGCCCAGTTGGGCACCAGCCAGGTCACCGTGGGCCAGTGGCGTCAACGGGTGCTCGATCTGGGTTTGGCCGGACTCCAAGAGGCACCCCGAGCGGGGAGGCCTCGGACTCTGCCCCTGGACCGGGTACAGACCGTGCTCAACGAGGTCGTGCGCCCGCCCAAGGGACGGGCGCGCTGGAGTTGCCGGACCATGGCCCGACACAGCGGGCTGTCCCGCTCGGCGGTCCAGCGGCTCTGGGCCGCCAACGACCTCAAACCGCACCGGACCCGCACCTTCAAGCGCTCCAACGATCCCCAGTTCGAGGCGAAGTTTTGGGACATCGTGGGTCTGTATCTGGATCCGCCGACCCGGGCGATCATCCTGTGCTGCGACGAAAAGGGCCAATGCCAGGCGTTGGAACGTACCCAACCGGGCCTGCCGCTGGGCCAGGGGCACATCGCCACGCGCACCCACGACTATTACCGCCACGGGACAGTAACGCTCTTTGCGGCGTTGAACTATCTCAACGGGAAGGTGCTGGCCGAGCGCGCTCCCCGGCACCGCCATCAGGAGTGGCTGAAGTTCCTCAGATCGATCGCGGCGGCGGTGCCCGCGGAGCTTGACGTGCACCTGATTCTGGACAACTACGCCACCCACAAGCACCCCAAGGTCCTGCGCTGGCTGGCCGCCCGTCCCCGCTTTCACCTGCACTTCACCCCCACCAGTGCCTCGTGGCTCAACCTGGTCGAGCGGTTCTTTCGCGATTTGAGCCAGGACGTCATCCTGCCGGGGAGCTTTGCCAGCGTCGGCGAGTTGGTCAACGCCATCTGGGCCTACTTGGTCGAGCGCAACCTCAGGCCGCAACGCTACCAGTGGCGCGCCGAGGGGAAGGCGATCCTCGAGAAGATCCACCGCGCCCGCGCGGTTCTGGCACGGCAGCCACAGATTCCTAAAGACAATTCTGAGACACTGCACTAGGTGTCCCGCGTCGCCCTGTTTTTCTCGCCTTCGATGCTACGGTGCCGGGCATCGTGCAGTGCCGCCCGTACCCACATTCTGCCGACGATGGCAAATTCTTCGCCGGTTTCGGCCAAGCCCGGCTGGTCAGGTTCCTCGATGGCCGGCTCGAATTGCACGGCGGTAGCGAGACCGACCGCCAGGAAGCGGTGGCTCGGCTGGCGACGCTCTTTCCCGATGTCCGCCTCGGCCAACGCACCTACGGCCGCTGGGAGAGGCTGCCCTGACCGTCGGTGGCCGCCGCGGCAACCTGGCCCCACGCAGGAAGAGGTTCGTGAATTCCATCCAGGCACGCTATGACCGGCGGGCGCTAGTCGCGCCCCCTTTGCCTTAAAACTTCCCGCACCGAATCCATTATCTCCGAGCGGCCCGACCGCTCGCTTCGCACCCCCCCCCCGCACCGGTCGGTCTGTGCCGGCGCTCGTCGTGGTCGTTGGCGGAAGCGCCTCGGACCCGACAAACCTCGACCGCACCCTCCTTGGGCGGTCCTGGCGGAACCGCCGCCGGTTTCCAACAGGCGTGCCGCTGCCTCGGTGGCGGCACCCGGCGCCCTGCATCCGCAACCAGCGTCTCTCCGCACTCGACGGCCGGAAGACGCCGGCCGCGAGCACCGACTACCGCGGGCGTGGCCTCGTGCGCGGTGCGGGCGAGACTGATGGCGGGCCCACCCGCTCCGGACTCGGGTCGGCGCGTTCGGCACGGCCAAGGCCCACTTGAAGGTCCAGGCAACCGAAGGGCGATCACCGAGGACGGCGTGCAAACGTCCCGGCGCTCCGTTTGCTCGCGACGTTCGGTCGGCATTTCTTGCACGGATTTTGCACACCTTCAGGGCTGACTTTCCGTTTGCACAGATTTTGCACGAACCGGTTTCCTTGCACGGATTTTGCACGTCTTCGGCCGCGCCCAGTTGCCGCTACATGCAAAGTAAGCCCTGACAATCAAGGGGGTGGACGCATTCTCTCGCTGCAATGAACGGCAAAGAGATACCCCCAATCGGCAACGAGCGAGTCTTGGAAAGCGACCGCTATCTAGGTTACAATCCTAGTCTGGCAGCCAATTTCACGAGACTTCCCGGCACCGGCGGAATGGTCCGGGTGGGGGAGGGTTTGCCCGTTGCGATTCCGGATGAGCCGCCAGGAGGGAAGCCTGCGGACCTGGGTTTTGACTCCGCCGTGTGCGGCTGCACGAACGCTCCGCCCGAATACTCCGCCCCCACAATGCGAATCGCCAGCGAAGCGGCACGAGCCAAGATGGCGCGGCATGCGCGGGGCGAACTCCGCAGGGCCGCGCCCTGAAATCCGGACCCCCGCCCCACTATCCGTTGGAAATCTTGATGAGCCATTGCAAGCGAACCGTCGGGCCGCAAGAGTCGCGAACGCCGGCCGCCGGAATCAAGGAGTTTCTGGACCACTGTCTGGCCCCCAGACCGATCCGAGGGCAGCCGTCGCTCCTGGCATTGGCGTGCCGGGCCGGCTTGGGACATCGGCCGGGTTCCGGCGCTTATGCCGGCGTACGTCGATTCGCCCAGCAATGGACGGCCAGTCTGCCCTGCCTGCCGAAGGATTCCCTTGGGCCAAAACGGGCCGATTCTTGACGACAAATAACAGTTGCCATTCCGCGGCGGTTGGGTACACTTGAGCCCGCTTGTTGGAAAACTAGTCTCTTCCAAGTCATGGTGAATCTTCAGTTGAACGCCGTTCAGTGATGATTTGAAACCCGGCAGTCGGGAACAGTTTGGAATCAACAGTCAGTCTCCAACGGCAAATCATCCAGACATGAGTAATAAACTGTTCGTCGGGAATCTCTCCTTCAATACGACGGAGAACGATCTCCAGGACGCGTTCGCGGCGCACGGCGTCGTGGTCGAAGCCAACCTGATGGTGGACCGCGTCAGCGGTCGCCCGCGGGGCTTCGGCTTCGTCACCATGAGCACACCGGAAGAAGCCCAAAAGGCCATTGAAGCCATGAACGGCGCGCAGCTCGATGGCCGCGCCCTCACGGTCAACATCGCCCGCCCGAAGGAAGAACGTCCCAGCGGCGGCGGCGGCGGCTATGGTCGCGGCCCCCGGCGTGATTTCGGCGGCGGCGGTGGCGGCGGTGGCCGACGGGAGCGTTATTAAGCCACCAGCTTGATTTGATTGGCTGGGGCGACGTCCCGGTGGGCGTCGCCCCGCATCTTTTTTGCCCGGGCTGCCGGCTCCACTCACCGGAGAAGTCTTCAGTACCGAGGTTTGTCCAGGAAAGTGAAGTGCACCATGGAAGAACATATTGAAGTCGAAGGCCGCGTCGTGACCGTCCTGGCCGGCACGATGTTTCGCGTCGCGTTGGACAACAAACATCAGGTGCTGGCCACCATCTCCGGGAAGATGCGCAAGCGCTTCGTGCGCTTGACGGCTGGTGACCGCGTAAAGATGGAAATGTCGCCCTACGACCTCAACAAGGCCCGCATCGTCTGGCGGTTGGGATAGGAATTGGCATCGCTTCGGTCGGCGCCTGCTTTCCGCGGGCCTGCGAGCTCAGCCGTGGGTTTCCTCCCCGCCGTCGTGCCGCCACCAGGAACCGGCGGCTTCCGGCTTCAGCCGCGCTTCTCGATCAACTGCCGGAACTCGGCGAACAACGGCGCCGAATCGTGCGGCCCGGGCGAGGCCTCGGGATGGTATTGCACGCAAAACACCGGCCGGGATTTGTGCCGCAACCCCTCGACGGTCCGATCGTTCAAGTTGATCCGGTTGACCGCCACCTCCGCCGGCAAGGAATCCGCGTCCACCGCAAACCCGTGATTCTGCGACGTGATCTCCACGCGGCCCGTTTCAAAATCCTTAACCGGTTGATTGGCCCCGCGGTGGCCGAACTTGAGTTTGAACGTCTTTCCCCCGAGCGCCTGGCCGAGGATCTGGTGGCCCAGACATATGCCAAAGATCGGGATGCCCGATTTGACGAATTCGGACACGGCCCGCACGGCGTAAGGCAGGGCTGACGGATCGCCGGGCCCGTTGGAGAGAAAAATCCCGGCCGGCCGGTACGCCATCACATCGGCCGCCGATGCATCCGCCGGCACGACCTGGGTGCGAAAGCCGTGCTGTCTCAACCTCCGAAGGATGTTGTATTTCATCCCGAAGTCGTACGCGACGATCGGAATGTCCGCCGGCGGGAGCGGGTCGCGAATGTTCCTCGGATCGCCCTCGGAGGGGCCAAAGGCGAGCCGGAAATTCCCGCTGTGCTCGTCCCGCTCGTCCCAGAGGAACGCCTCGCGGTGCGTCACCTCCTTCACGTAATCGACCCCCAGCAGGCCAGGCCAGGCGCGCGCGCGCGCAACGGCCTCTTCCGCGGACAAGCCCTCGGTGGAAATGAGGCCGTTCAGGGCTCCGCGAACCCGCAGTTTCTTGGTGAGCGCCCGGGTGTCCACTCCGGAAAGGCCGGGGATGCCGTTGCGCTCGAGGTATTCGGAGAGTGTGGCTTCCGACCGCCAGTTGCTGACCATCGGCGAGAGTTCACGCACGACGAAGCCCGCGACGTGCGGTCGCCACGATTCAACATCGACGCTGTTCACGCCGTAGTTGCCGATGTGAGGGTAGGTCATCGTGACGATCTGACCTTTGTAGGACGGGTCGGTGAGGATTTCCTGATATCCGGTCATTGACGTATTGAAACACACCTCGCCGCACGCGGTCGCGCGTGCGCCAAACGCCGAACCGGTCCATACCGATCCGTCTTCCAGAGCCAGAATCGCATTCATGAAATCACTGCCGGACACGCCGGATGCTAGGCGGGATGCACAGACGGTCAACGGTAAAGCCCGTCACACCCCGGCGGGCGCGTTGACTCAAATGAAAAGACACCGAGGGACGCAAGCTGAGGGGAAGCAAAAGGGGTCGTTGACTCATGGGAAGAAGACACCGGGAATTGAGATCATTGAACATGAGCCAAGCCGTGAAGGAAACCTGGTTGCCCAAGCTGCAGGCGCGCTACACCCGGCGCAACCGCGAGGGCAAGAGTCGGATGCCGGATGAGTTCTGCGAAGACCATGATTACGAACGCAAATACGCGATCAAATTGTTGCGGGGGGCCTTGCCCCTGGCCGGCGGTCGGGCGCGCTTGGGTCCGGAGCCCCGCTATGGGCTCATCGAGCCCATCGTTCGCCAGTTATGGCTGGCCGCCGAGCAGCCCTGCGGCAAACGCCTGGTGCCGATTCTGGAACAATGGTTGCCGTACTACGAACGACGGTTCGGACGTCTGAGTTCGCGGCAACGCCAATTGCTGCGGGCGATCAGTGCGGCGACGCTGGACCGGCTGCTGGCCCAGGCGCGGGCCCAGTTGCCGGGAGCCGGCCGCCGCGGGACCAAACCGGGCAGCTTGTTGAAGACCGACATTCCCATCCGGACGGGAACGTGGGATTTGACGCGCCCCGGATATTACCGGGAGCAGGTCGAGAACCCCACCGTCCGGGACGTGTACCCGAGCTTCGAGGCGTGCGCCGAGGCCACGGGCATCCCGGTCGCGCTCCTGAAGCAGGCCAAGCGCCAGGGTTGCCCGGCGCTGAGCGGGAACCGAGTCGAGATGGGACCCTTCCTGCGGTGGTGGTACGCAAAGGGCAAGGAGCAGGTGGCCGACTACGAACGCGAACGCGCCGAACAGATGGTGCTGCAGAACACCAAGCTCCGGATGGCGCTTCGGCGGCTCAAGCGGGAACTGGTCCCGGCGGAGGAGGCCCACCGGCTGGATGCCGAGTTGGGCGGCGCGATCCGTAAGGTACTCACGCGGCTGCACCGGGCGGCACCCTCGCTGGATGGCCGAACGCTCGAAGTAATCGAAGCGCGGCTCGAGGAACAGGAGCAGGAGATCCTGGCTCAACTCCAGATCCTCGAAGACCAGTTGGCGGACTGGCAGCGAGCGGAGTGATTGGCGCTGGACCTTGGCCCGGCGCGCCCTCGACGAAGTTCCCCGAAGCACCAGAGGCTTCTGGATTGGTGACGAGTGCCCAGCATCAAGCTTCCACTGGCCGCCAGGTGAAGATCACCGCCAGTGGCGAATACGATAGAATCGAGCCGCCTCTGTAGCCGTCGGGTCCCACAACTTCGTTGGTTGGTCATCGCCCAGCTTCGGTGTCCCCAGCGTCCAGCGACGGGCCGGGAGTTGGTCGGTAAACTCCAGACGATACGCGTTGCCGCGCTCACCCTGGAACAGGACGGAGAAACTGCCGGCTTCCAGCGCCGGTTGGACTGCACGTACAAATGGAGCCGGCGCCCCGGTGCCGAGCAGCGCATAAGCATTCTGTGTGGTGGCGCAAATCGCCTGCACCCCTTCCAAGTTGGGAGGCAGGTTGGTCACCGCTCCGGCATTTCCCCAGAGAACCAGCGAACCGTCCCGCCGCAGCGCCAGGCTGTAAGTGTCGTCCGCCGACACCGCAACGACGTCGATCAGCCCTGCCGGTACGTTGGTTTGACCGTCGAAGTTTCGCCCCCAGGCGACGACCGTACCGTCGGCTTTGAGCCCGAGTGTGTGGTCCGCACCTGCCGCGATGGCGACAAGATCCTGGAGGCCTGGCGGGACATTCAGTTGGCCGACCACGTTGTTTCCCCACGCAACGGCAGTGCCGTCGCTTCGTAACGCGACACTGTGAGTGAAGCCCGCACTGATGGCCACCACCCCGGTCAAGTCCGCCGGGGGCGTGGCTTGTTGCGAACTATTCTCCCCCCAACCCACAACCGTGCCGTCCCGCCGCAGCGCCAGGCAATGCCGCCAGCCAGCGGCGATGCCCACGACTTCCCGGAGGCCGGGTGGCGTATTGGTCTGCCGTGAGAGGTTCGACCCCCAGACCGCGACGTGGCCATCGGCCTGCAACGCCATTCCAAAACCACTTCCCCCGGCGCTGATGGCGACGACGTCGGTCAGGTTCGATGCCCCCCGTCGGAGGTCGGCGTAACCCCAGGTGACCACCCGGCCGTCGGCCAGCAACCCCAAACCGCATGGGACATCCCAATCCTGCACCGAGACCGCGACGGCATTGGTCATTGCCAAGGGGAGTTCCCCCAACAGGGGTGGGGCCTTCCCCCACCGCGCCACCGGCACCAGGTAAACCGGGATTGGGGCGCTGGTGACAACTCCAAAGGGGTTCCGCACCTCGACCGAATACGCGCCCGCCGCATCGGCCGGCACCGGAGTCAACGTCAGACTGCTGTTCGTCCTGTTGGGAAGGTCCGTGCCTTCCTTGCGCCATTGGTAAGAGAGGGGCAATGAGCCCTGAACCGCCACTGCGAGCGTCGCCACGCCGCCGCGAAACGTCACCACCTTTCCGGACTGGTTCGGGATCGTGGGGGCGGCATCACTGACCGTCAGGACCGAGTCCTCACTGGTTGTCGTTCCGAGTTCATTCCTCACTACGACGCGGTACGTCCCCGAGTCGGAGAGTTGCACGGCCGGCAGCGTGAGAGTGGCGTTCGTCATTCCCGGCAGGTCGGCGTCCCCGTGCTGCCACTGATAGGACAGCGGGGGAGTGCCAGAAGCGACAACCTGAAGCGTGACTTCATGACCGCTGAACGCCGGCTGGTTCAGTGGTTGCGTGGTCACCCAGGGTTTCTGCGCACAGAAGGCCACGCTGTAAACACCGCCCAATGCGAGGTGCCTCACCTGGGTCAGGCCGCCAGGCACAGCGCACCACTGCGTGTCGCCCCACTCCACCACGCTGCCGTCCCGCAGGATCACGGCGCTCCGGTAGCCCCCTGCCGCCACGTCCACCACCTCGGGGAGGCTTACCGGCACCTGGATCTGTCCATGACTGTCGAGTCCCCAGGCGACCACGGTCCCATCGGCGCGCAGCACCAGGTTGTGGGCGAATCCGGCCGCCAGCGCGATCACGTTTGTCGCTGCCTCCGGCACGGGCATCGGCGGCCAGCCCCCCCACACCAGAATCTGGCCGTCGTTGCGCTGCGC
Source organism: uncultured bacterium (assembly GCA_963735925.1). Lineage (GTDB taxonomy): Bacteria > Verrucomicrobiota > Verrucomicrobiia > Limisphaerales > J093 > DSVZ01. Next base: position 987,061 of record CAVTMT010000005.1, on the reverse strand, counting down.
CAGCACCTGCAGATCACCCGCGGCGATCCGGACCAGGTTGGTGAAGTCGGCCGGCACCGGGGGATTGGCGGCCGTGTACCCCCAGACCGCCAAGGTTCCATCGGTCCGAATGGCAGTGCTGAACGCACCGCCGCCCGCGATGGCGATCGCGCGCAAGTCCGTCGGCACCGTGCATTGGCCGTAAGTGTTGTCACCCCAGGCGCGGACCACTCCGTCGTCCAGCAGTGCCAGGCTGTGGTTGTAACCCGCCGCCACGGCGCGCACGGCACCGAGATCAGCGGGTACGTCCGTCTGCCCTGACGCATTCTCGCCCCAGGCAAGGACTGTACCCTCCGCCGTGAGCAACAAGGCATGGACTCCACCCGCCGCCAGTTGAACGACCTCCGTGATCCCGGTTGGTAAGTTGGCCAAGCCGTAATTGGTTGAGCCCCAGGCGATCAGGTAATCGGCCGGTTGAGCAGAAGAAGTCGGCCCCCGGAGGATAACAACCAGCAGCAAGGCCAGACGGAGTACGCGTGAAGCCGCGGCGAGTGTCATCAACAGAGATGAAGTATTCATGGATATGCGTTAGTCTGATCACTGGCAGAATGGGCGTCAAGGTGAACCAGACCTACCTCATCGCATCGCAGCGCGGATTCATGAGAGGTTTTTGAGGGAGGGACGTTTGGCGAGGACCAGGCGGAGGGCTGGGGTCTTGTGATTTTCGGACAGGAGGGACTGGAAATCGCTGGTGTTCACGTGGTCGGGACGGCGCTGGTGCTGACGCCATTCCAGGAAGAGGCTGACCGCGATGCGGCGGTAGGCCCCGAGGAGGAACATTCCCTGGTCGCTGCGCACGCGGCAGCGATCGTCGTTGAAGGACACATCCAGCCGCTGATGCAGGCCGTTCTCGATCCCCCAGCCCTGGCGGTTGCGCCGCAACCAGGCCTGGGCGTTGAGCCGCTCGGGCGGGGCGCTGGTGATCAGCGCGACTTCCTCGTCGTCGCGGCCTTGGGTCTGGCGCCGCAGCCGGGCGACTTGGGCCGCAAAGGGGAAGCCGAGGTCCTCGGCACTGACCGGGGCGGTGCGGATGAGCCGATTTTCGTCCCGCCCCTTGTTCCGCTCCCGGGTGCAGGCTTGGGTGTCGGTGGGACGCTCAGGGGGGGAAATCCGCTCGGGGAGCGGTGAGCTGCTTTTCGACGTGGGCCCGGAGCGTGGGCTGGTTGCCTTTGACGGTGAAGAGGTAGTCGCCCCCGCCCTCCAACACGACCGCGCGCGCGGTCTCGTCCTGGGTATGCAGGGCGTCCAGGCTGACCCACCGGCCGGTCAGGTCGAGCGTGGGCATGAGTTTGTGTTGCGCCACCGGGATCTCGTTGGTCTTCTGATCCACCACCGCACTGCCCAGGTAGTACTGGCTGGGGACGGTGACCGCTGTGAGGATCGAAGCCCCGCTGCCATGCTTGGGTTCCTTGCCATCCATCACCACCAGCTCCTGCGCCGGGGCCGGGCCACGCAGTTGGCGTTGAATGGCCAGCAACCGTTGGTGGAGCTGGACCGCGTCGATGCCGGCCAGGAACCGGCTGAAGGTCGCTTGCGAGGGGGCGGGGTATTGGCCCTTGGGGTTGATCCGAATCCCCAGGGCGCGGCGCTGGCCCGGACTCAAGCCCCGCGCGAACTTGGCCAGATCGCTCTGACCCCGGGGTGCCTCGCAGAGCACGGCCAGGAGGATGAGGGTCGCCAGACTGAACAGGGGGTAGGATTCATAACGGTCGCGGTACTCGGGCAGGGCTTGGAAGTGCTCCACGAGGGAGCGGATCTCCGGGGCCCGCTGGGTGCAGCGAGGGGGCACCTTGGCCTCCACGAGCGCCAGGGCGGGTTTGAGGTGCTCGGCCTGGAGGCTGCGGCAGGCCCGGGGTTCAAGGGGGCGCACGAAGAGCCGCTTGGGCTGGTCGTGTTGGACGTAGTAGTCGCGGCGACAGCGGCCCCAGCCCTCGGTCTGACCCAACTCGGTCCAGCCACTGGCCGTGTAGACGGTGCCGCAGAACTGGGCGGGATCGACGAAGGTTTCGACCGCCAGGATGGGGTGGCCGTACTGCGCCTGCCAGTCGGTGCTGAGCCGATCCAGGGTCAGGCGCAGGAGGCGGGAGCCCAGGTTGGGGACCGCACACCCTGGCAGCAAGAGGAAACGGCTGTTATTGGTGAGCAGGCTCAGGCGACGGCGCCGTTGTTCGTGGGTCCAGCCGATCCACTGGTCGCGGGCGCGCAGATGCTTGGCCGCCGCGCTGAAGACCAGCACGGCGAGCCAGCGACCGCCGGCATCGGTGGCGAGGTAATACAGGCGCTCGCCCACGGGCTTGAGACTGCCCAGGTAGTGATGGCGATTGAGGAGCCGGTGAATCCGGGGCAGGTCGGTGCGGGCCGCGAGGCGCACGCGGGCCTCGTGCAAGAGTTGTTGTTGGGCGGTGTCGGGCAAGCGGGTCGGTTTCGGCATGCCCCGAGCGTAAAAAGTTGCGGGACGGTTGTCCCGACAAATTGCTCAACTCAACCGCACCCAGTCAGTTACCGCTGACCAAGCATCGGCCCTGATCGCATCGAGCCTGTCCCCACTCACCCACATCCCTCCCCTCATCCGGTGAACTCGTCCGGTCCGCCTTCAACTGGGGTTTTCGATCACCGCATTCAGGTGCCGAGCGCACGCGAGTGCTGGAACGTATAGCGAGGGACCAGAACCGGCGACCCGGCGTTTCGCGGACTACCGGGCGCCTTCGCGATATTCAACCAATTAGCGACCGGCATGGTACTCGAGCCAGTCCTCCCACTCGGTCAGCGTGATCGAGGCCCGGCTGAAGGAGGAAAACGACATTCTCACGCAGTTGCACACGCTGGATGAGCGGCTGAAGGCGTGGCAGCAAGCCGACTGATCGCCACTGGACCTTGGCCCGGCGCGCCCTTTACGAGGCGAGCCGATGAAGACCGAGTCACTACCCGAGACGGTCCAGGCAATCCTCACGCAAGCGGGCGGCCTGGGATTACACGGCGCCTTCGTTTACATCGGCGCCCAAGCGTTCACCTACCGTTGCGCCGAACCTCACGGCGAGTACCGGTCCAGCCGGCCTTCCCGGCTGGTGTCCGAAAGCGGGGCCGGCTTCGTGGATTACGAAGTCGGCCTGCAATGCCGGGTCAACGGGAAGCGGGGCCGGGCGTGGGCGCTGATCGTGGCCTACGAGCCCGACGACACCTACACGGTCTGGCTGGTCGAGGGACACAAGGAACGCCAGCCGGGCTCGATGGTGCTGGCCTGCCAGCGGGACGTGTATTGCGACACGCTCCAAGGCGTCATCGAGCACACCTACGATCAGGCGATCCACGACCACAACCAGGGTTTCATCCCCCTCTCATGACCGGCTTCACCGTCACCAAGCACGGCCCCAGCCGGTTCTGGGCGGTCCACGATCCGGCGGGGGAACTGGTCTGCGTCTGCGTGTACAAGCGCGGGGCGGTCGAGGTCATCCGCCGGCTGGAATCGGCTCCGCCGTCCCCACTCTTGCTGCATGAGTCCGCGCCGCCGCGGACCGGTGAGACCGCCGCCCAGATTCCCATGGAAACCCTTGGACACTCATCCCGCGCCACCGTAGCGAGCCTCACGATCGGAGCGGAACAACAACAACACACAGAACGGAGCACACCATGAAGAACAGCAACGAAACGAAGAAGGAAGCAGCAGCGAAGACCCAACCCCAAACCCAAGCCCCGGCCCCGGTCCCGAAGGTGAAGGCACTCAAGGCCAAGAAGGAACCGGCGGCCAAGGTCGAGAAGGAGGAGGAACCGGCGGACCGGCTGCCGACCACCGTTGATGAGTTGAAGGAGACCAAGGGCGGGCTGGTCACGTACCTGTTCCTGAGCGGGAAGGAGAAGGAGGACATCGCCAAGGAACTGGGCGACGCGTTCAAGCTGCCGGAAGCCCAGGCGGTGAAGGTCGTGCGCCGGATCACGGGCCGGACGCGGTTTTTCCGCCGCGCCTTCGACCTGATGGCAGTGAAGTAGGCGGCGAGTCCGCCGGCCGCGCAGGCCCCTCGGGCAACCGCGGGGCTTTTTCGTGGTTGGATCGGATCGAGAACCGCCGCGCGATCAGCCGAGAACCGGGGTCGAGGCGGTTCTCGACCGCCGTCCAGTCGTAGGCTACTGCCTGCGCCTCCGACACGCCTCGCGCCAGCCTTGCCGAAACTCGCTACGTGCTAACGTTCCGGACTAGCAAGCTGTCGGCACACTCCTCTGACCCCGATCACGCCTCAGACCCCGCCAACCCCGATGCTCCGGACCCCTTAAGTCCAACAGCCTGCAAGCACCGCAAGCCCGCATAGTCGATCCGCCGGACGATTCTGGTCGTCTGAACCGTTTCGGACCAAGGTGACCAGTTTAGAGCCCGGCGTATAGGGTCATATCGACCTTCAGGTTGGGAGGGGGATGGTAGATGACAACGCCAATCTTCGGGCCGAAGACGGTATATTCCTTGAAGAAGTTCAGCCACCCGGATGAGTTGAGCTGCAGGAACTCCTGCTGCACCAGGAGGCTGTTGTGGTTGATCTCCACTTTAAACGTCGCGTCAGGCGTCCCCTCGAAGCGTGCCAGGAGAGAATATCGACGATAGCCGCAGACATCCACTACTTTAGCCGCCTTGCTATCCGAGATCGTCTCTCTCATGATGCTCTGGAAGATACACCGGGCGACAGCCTTGCGCTTGGGTTCTAATGGCATTGCAGTCCTACCTTTTCTTGGGTTTTAGGGCAACGGCGCTGCCCTTGGGTTTTGGTGCTATTGTGTTTTACTCAGGGAGCTAATTATATGAACCTTAGGGGATAAACAGATGTAGGTCAAGTAAGATAAGAGTGGGACTTCTGAAACCAGGCAACCGCTGTGCCGACCGTTTTCATGTTGGATCTTGATCGAGACAGGCCGTGAAGATCGTCCAACGGATCACCGGTCGGGCCCGGTTCTTCCGCCGCGCCTTCGACCTGATGGCGGTGAAGTGGGCGGCAACCTCGCCGACAGCACGGCCCCTCGGGCGACCGGGGGCCGTTTTGCGTCGTTGATTCGCTCCGAGAACCGCCGGGAGAACAGTCGAGAAGCGGTTTTCGACCGGGTTCTAAGGGTAGCCTACTGCCCGCCGGCGCCAACGCCTAACGGACAACGTTCCCGACTGACTGAAGCATGGGAACGTCGTCTCATGCACTGATCGAGGGCTTCTGCGCGGCCTGCAAACCTGCAGTGCGCCGGCCCCCGTGGCAATGGTGCGAGGAACACGTCCAGGTCGATGAGACCTCGCCCCTGCCGGGCCGGTGGCGTTCGGACGCCTCGCCGTCGGTGGATAGCGAGTTGCTGTGCGCGGCGCCTACAAGTAGCACTTGCGTCAGGAGTCGAGAGAGCACTCAATCGACCGATTCGGCAGGGCGTGGGCGATCGCACATAGTCTGCCGGGCGCAAATGTCCGAAGTTACCCAGGTTCTTACGGCACTGGAGCAGGGAAGAGTCCAGGCGGCGGAGCAACTGCTGCCGTTGGTTTACAGCGAGTTACGTCGTTTGGCCGCCTGGCAGATGGCGAAAGAGCACCCTGGCCAAACGCTGCAGGCGACTGCGCTTGTGCACGAAGCCTGGATCCGTGTCAGCGGCGGGCGGAACCAGCACTGGGAGAGTCGCCGCCATTTCTTTGCCGCCGCTGCCGAAGCGATGCGTCGGATTCTCGTAGACAACGCCCGCCGCAAGCAGGCCGTTCGCCACGGCGGCGGACTCCAGCGCACCGAGTTGAAGACCGAGGAGTTGCCGATCGCGGGCGGGGCGCCGGAAGAGGAGTTGCTGGCCGTTCACGAAGCGCTTGACGCGCTGGAGGCCCACGATGCGCGCAAAGCCGAGTTGGTGAAGCTACGATACTTCGTCCGCCTGACGCTCGAAGAGGCGGCTGGCACGCTGGCCATCTCCGAGCGGACGGCCAAACGGGACTGGGCCTATGCCCGCGCCTGGCTGTTCCGCGAAATTGCCCGGCGGCGGGCGTGCGCCTAACCCGGGGTGCAATTCGGATGGCCCCTTTCTTCCGGAAATTCCGCATGGACGAGTGGCGGCTTCAATGGCCGCGGAGAACTCGCCATGAGTATCTGGAAGAACGAGGCAGAGATCGGGCTAGTGCAACAGCCACAGCTTGGCGTGCCCATAGCGCCAGCACCGCAGCCGCAAATCAGACTGTCCGTCACGTCCTTCAACCGCCGGCGGTTGCTGGGAGGTCTGGGGTTCTGCGCCGCCGCGCTGGCCGCCGCGCCCGCGCTCGCCACCCAACTGCCCCTGCCGCGCTGCGGCAAGGGCGCGGAACAACTGTTGGCGCTGGGTGAATACGAGAAGGCGTTCAATGCCCTGCCCAGTGAGGCGGATTGTCCGGAGTTGAGGGATCTGCGTGACCGGTTCCTCAGCCGGCCGATCCAGAAGAAACTGGTTCCGGCCGCCCGCGCGGGCCACACGGTGGATGTCGCCGTCTTCCAGGCCGGTAAGGTCGGTGCCCACCGCGTAGTGCTGTTCGTCCACGGCGTGCTCGCGGAACACGGTACTTGGTCCTACGTGGGTGGTGCGTTCGGGGACGACCACGAGTTGTGGCTGGTTGATCCGCCCGGCTGCGGTGAAAGCGATGGCCACCCCGCACACTTGGAATCGGACGCGTTTACGCCGACGGCTCTGGCGGAAGGCGTCGGCCTGGTTCTGGAACGATGCCTCGTCGAGCGTGCCGCCGCCGGCCAGCCCGCCCCACGGTTCACCCTGGTGGGCCATTCACTGGGGGGCATCCTGGCCGCCGCGCTACAGGCGATGCCCGTTGCCTTTCGGCTGGGCGTGACCTTCGACCACAACGCCGTCTTCCATCTCGTGCAACTGCCGGGGCTATTCTGCCTGCTCGACGGCGTGCAAATCGGGCTTGGACAAAGGCCGGAGAAGCAGGCCAGTCTCCCGGTGCAGATTCCCTGCGCTGCCACACCAGTATGAGCGACATGTTCCCAAGTCCTGAGACGATTCTCGCCCCTGCGCTGGGAATCACCAGCGGGGTCGAACGGCGCTCCTGCCGCCAACACTCCAGACGATTGGATCTTCATGACGGCAGCAACTTCCTTCAGTCCAGACAGTCGGCGGTTGGCCGATGCCCCGTTTCGCGGAAAGGGGGTAGGTGAACATAGTGAACGCAAACCAGAGCCCCACAGGAAACAAGAACCCTCGCTCTCCACGAACCCGATCGGGGACCGCTTGTCCCCAGACCGTGGCGACAGGCCGCGACGGGGCCGCGGCTCAACTCGCAGCCCCGCTTGCCGCAGGTCCTCGCATCAGTCGTCGGCAGACATCGGGACATGGAAACCACAATGCACTATGAACTCGCTCAAACCGAACGGGCAGAGGCGGGCCTTGAGGCGGCTCGCCTCCCACTGGAACTGCACCTTAACCATCGCCGCGCTGGCAGCGGTCACGCTCCACGCCCAACCAGGAGGAGTCGATCCGACCTTCAATCCCGCCGGCACGGTCAGCGTTTTTGCGCTGCAAACCGATGGCAAGATCGTCGCCGCCGGGGGATTCGGCACCGGCGCCGGCTTCCGGCGACTCACCCGACTGAATGCCGACGGCAGCTTCGATGCGACGTTCAGCAATGTCGGACCCGACGGCAACATAACGCACCTCGTCTTGCTGCCGGGCGGACAGGTACTGGTGGGCGGGGACTATGGACAGTTCAATGGCCAGCCGCGGATCCGCCTCGCGCGGTTGCTCCCCAACGGCACCCTGGACCCCGACTGGAACGCGGGCGACGTGCTTGAGCGATCCACGATCGGCGCGCTGGCCGCGCCGCCGGACGGTTCTATCCTCATCGGCATCGACAACAGCGGAGGCGGTCCACCTGCCGACGGTTTGCTGCGACTGCTGCCCGATGGCACTCGCGACACGGAGGTTCTCGCCAACGACGCCGTCAACGGCTCGGTCCTGGCGCTTCACTTCTTGCCCAACGGCGACTGTTACATCGGCGGCAGGTTCACCGCGGTGCATGGCGTTTCCCGCGCCGGGATCGCCCGGCTAAAGGCGGACGGGTCGCTGGACGCAGCGTTCGATCCCGGCACGGGTGTGAACGGCGACGTGAAGGCCATTGGGGTCCAACTCGACGGGCGCATCTTGATCTCCGGTGAGTTCGATCAGGTCGCCGGCGTCCACCGCGTGCGTTTGGCCCGCCTTCACTCGGATGGCCGTTTCGACAGCGACTTCGACGCAGCGATGATGGGGACGGTACTGGCCATGGCTACCCAGACTGACGGCAAGATGATTCTTGCGGGGATGTTCGACTACGTCCATGAGGTCAGGCGGGGTGGTATGGCGCGACTGTTGCCGGACGGCGCGCTCGATAGGGATTTCATCACCGGCGACGGGTACTTCCGCCAGGTCGTGATCCAACCCGACGGCCGCGTGCTCGCCGGGGGCGGTTCGAGCCCAGGCCTGTTTCGCTTCCTGAACGAGCCGGGCAATTTTCCGGGCCGGTTCGAATTGGACCCGGTTCGGGCCGAGGTCGCGGAAGGGGCCGGCGACGCCAGGATTACTGTGCGGCGCTACGGGGGCCAAGCCGGGGTGGCCTCGGTGGGTTACGCGGCCATGCTTTACAGCCAGGACCTCGTCCGTGGGAGGCTGACTTTTGCGGAGGGTGAGAAAGAGGAGACTTTCGAGGTCCCGATTCCAGACGATCGGGAAGTCGATCCGGGACGTACCATCTCTCTCCTTCTGTATGATCCCAGCGCGGGGGCGCAACTGGGGTTCGACCAACACGGCGAGATCCGGGTGACCGAGAACGACACCGGCTTTGACATCGAACGTTATCCGTCGGCTTACGAGGATTCCCAGGTGCTCACGGTCCAGGTGGTGCGGCTGGGGGCTGACTTCTCGCCGGCCCAGGTGGATTTCGCGACCGTGGACGGAAGCGCCAAGGCTGGGCACGACTACGTCGCGCGCGCCGGGACGCTGCACTTCGCCCAAGGGGAGACGGGCCAGGCGATCTCCATCGCGCTGCTGGACAACTCGGAGATTCAGGGTTTGCACACGTTCTCCATCGTGCTGAGTCATCCGAGCAACGCCATCGTGCTCATGCATGGCGGCGTGAGCACGGTGACTTTGCTGGATGTCGTGAGCCAAATCGCCTTCGTCGGCTCAGGCGACTACGCCACCAACGAAGCCGCCGGCGTGGCGTTGATCCCGGTGCAGCGGACGGGACGGACGGACAACGCCGTCACGGTCCGCTACCAGACTTCCGATGGCACGGCGAAGGCGGGGGAGGATTATCAAACCGCATCGGGCACGCTGGCGTTTGCCGCCGGTGAAACGCTCCGGACATTCGCGGTGCCGCTGCTTGACAATGCGGAACCACAGACCAATCGCACCGCCCAAGTCCGCTTGAGCAATCCGACCGGCGGTGGGGTGCTCGACGTGCCGCCGGACGCGATCCTCCGAACGCTGGTGATTCTCGATGACGATCGCCCCGGCGATCTGGATTTCACTTTCAACCCCGCATCCGGCTTCGGCGCCTCGGTGGTGCAGTTGGCGTTGACGCCAGCACAGGCCATTCTGGTGGCTGGCTACTTCTCCGTTTGGCCTCAATCCTTGCAGCGGTTGAACCTGGATGGCTCGCTCGACGCGACCTTCCAGGCTGCACTGTCGTTCGTGCCGACCGCTCTCGTAGCTGCGAACGACCGCCGGGTCTGGACCGGGGCGGGGAATGATTGGCTGCGTACGCTCTCGGTCGGAGGCGCCACGGATTGGACCTCAACCTGGGTGAACGGTGTCCTAACGCTCGCCCTGCAACCCGACCAGAAGGTCATCGTTGCCCTGGGCGGCATGCCGCCCGGGCGGGGCGTGACGAGGGTCCTGCCCACGGGTGATTTTGATACCGCTTTCCGTGATCAGGGCGCGACGAACCTGACCGTCAACGCGGTCGTGGTTCAGAGTGACGGCCGCATCCTCTGCGGGGGCGCATCACCGGTGGCCGACGACCCGCGGTACCTGGTTCGCCTCAACGCGGACGGAACGCTCGACGATGCCTTCGCGAATCGTCTGCCCCCTTTCCAAACGACGGACAGCCTCAGCCGTCCCGTGGTTTCTGCGCTGCTCGTGCAAGCCGACGGACGCATCCTGGTGGGCGGGAACTTCGATCGGGTGGGAGGCATGCCCGTGCCTCGCTTGGTGCGCTTGAATCCGGATGGAACCGCCGATGCGACGTGGGTTGCCGGCTCTGACTCGACCGTGTTCGTCACGCAACTCGCCCAACAGGGTGACGGCCGGATCCTGAGCGTGATCACGTTAACTGAGGCGCAGAGCGTGTATCGCAGCGTCCTGGTTCGCCGGGAACCGGACGGGGCGCGGGACACGTCCTTCGCGCCGGACGTTCAGGGCGTTTCGTCCGTGCTGGTGCAAGGCGACGGGCATATCTTGATTGGCGGAGGGTTCTCCACCGTGAACGGCCAACTTCACTCGGGTCTGGCCCGCCTGCGCGGCGCCCCCGAAGCCGCTGCCGGCGTGGTCTCGTTCGTGGCCGCGCCACCCAGCGTCCTGGAATCAGCGGGCACAGTCAGCGTGCAAGTCAAGAGAACCGTCGGCACCCGGGGGCAGATCGTGGTGCCTTACGCCGTTTCGGGCGGAACCGCGATTGTCGGACAGGACATCGGGGCGATGAGCGGCGTGGTGGAGTTTGCCGATGGCGAAAGCGTGCCCAAGACAATCTCCCTGCAGGTCCTGGCCGACGGCCTGCCGGATGGCGACAAGACGGTGGCGCTAAGTCTCGGCGTGCCGATCGGCGGGGCCGTGTGCGGTGAGCCGTGCACCGTCGGATGGATGATCGAGGATGTGGATTGCGTGATCGAGTTCGCCGCCACGGCATACACCGCGCGGGAGTCCGATTCGGTGGCCACCGTGAAGCTCGTGCGTCGCGGCAATCTGCGCGGACCGGCGGCCGTTGGTTACGCGACCCGGGCGGATTCGGCCATCCCGGGACAGGAGTACTCCTTCGAAGCAGGTGTCGCGCGGTTCGCTGACGGCCAAAGCGAAGTCACGCTGAATGTCAGCCTCGTCAACGACGCCTGGGGACAGCCCGACACCGAGTTCTGGGTTGACCTCGATACGCCGTCGGTCGGGTGCCGGCTGGGTGCGAACCGTAGCGCTCGCATCACGATTGCGGACGACGATCGTCCTGGCGCACCACGAATCTACTTCGGCAGCCTGCCCGCCTGGGCGCCGCCGCCACAGTTCGGGTATCCGCTCTTTGCCGAGGTCATCGATCTGGCTCTGGATGGCAATCGGCGCGTGCTGGCCTTGTTCCGTGGCCTATCTGACCCCCTAGGCAACGTCAACCCGGGTCCGTCGAGTGTCGTGCGCTTCAACCCGGACGGGACCTTCGATCCTAACTTCTGGCCGGGCGGTGGTCCCAGCGACGCCACCTTGCCCAACGACGAAGCCCAGGTGCTGCTCGCGCGAACGGATGGTTCGGTGTTGGTCGGAACGGTGACGCGGTTGGCCCGGGTGAACGCAGACGGTCGGGCCGACCCCGGCGCTTTTGGTGGCGTGGTCGGCTGGGTCAAGACCCTGGTTGCTGATGCGGATGGGTTGTTTCTGGCGGGCGGTTCCCTGCAGTTCGACCGGCCGGAACCGTGGTGCCACCTCGTCCGGCGGCAATCCGACGGCACCGCCGATCCGACCTTTCGGACCGTAGTCGCGTCGTTGGTGGGCGATCCGCGCGGCGCGCTGGTCATGACCGCAGCCTTTGATGGCGCGCGGCGAATTCTCGTGGGTGGTGCGTTCGATGCCATCCAAGGTGCGAGCCGTTGGGGACTTGCTCGGCTCGGCCCGGACGGCGAACTCGATCACGCCTTCGACATAGAGATTCTAGGACCAACTCCCGGTGAAGGCATAGGCCGAGGAACCGTCAACCGGATTGTGGTGCAGCCCGACGGACGGGTGTTGATTGCCGGCCAGTTCAATCGCGTGGCGGGCGTTGAGCGGTTGAACCTCGCGCGCCTCATGCCCGACGGAACTCTCGACACCGCATTCTCGCCAGTGCTGCCGTCCAGTTGGCCGGGATCGCCGGCGCAGGCGACGATCGAGGCGGTCGCGGTTCAATCGGATGGGCGGATAGTTGTGGCGGTCACCCGCGTATTGAACAGCGGAGGGAGCGGCGGCGCGGAGGCCGAGGGCCGCCTCGCCCGGTTTAACCCGGATGGGTCGTTGGACCCGCTCTTCGATGCGAACGGGGGAGTCGCTACTCTGGTTGATCGACTGCCTGTCGCAACCATCAATCGCGTCCTGGTTGATGCCGACAACAGCCTGTTGATAGGCGGGCGATTCAACCGTCTCGATGGGCAGGTGTCTCCCGGTGTCGCCCGGATCAACGGCGGCGTCGCTTTGGGCTTCGCGCATGTGCGTCTGGACGCTGCGGACCGGCTGGTCTTGGAGGGCAACTCGCCTCTGCCCGCGACGCTCCAACTCGAAGGATCGACTGCTCTTCGGTCGTGGACGAAGTTCGCAACCAGGACGGTGTCGGCGGGCGTCTTCGCATGGGAGGTCACGCTGCCGACCGGGACGACGGCCGAGTTCTTCCGCCTGCGCGTCGAGCCATGATGCGGCAGGGCCCGTCAGGCGGGTGCGCCACGCTATTGCATTGACATCCAGCCCAAGACGTTAGCGGATGCGAAGTTGAACCTGGAATCCCCAGTGGGACCGCATGAATAGGCAGTGAAACCTGGCAGTTCAATCCGGCAACTGTGAACAAGCTCAACCCACGCGCCGAAGAGATTCTCGCCACGGCGATGGAGATTGGCGATCCCCTTGCGCGGCGTGGCTATCTCGACAGCGCCTGTGCCGGCGATGACCGGCTGCGCCAGGAGGTCGAGTCGCTGCTGGCCGCGCACGAGCAGGCGGGCGGATTCATGAGCACGGACGTGATGTCCGCTTCGACGCACGCCAGGCAAGTGGAGAAGGCCGGCGACCGGATCGGCCGCTACAAACTGATTGAGCAAATCGGCGAAGGCGGCTTCGGCGTGGTCTGGATGGCGGAGCAGGCGGAACCGGTGCGGCGGCGAGTGGCGCTCAAGATCATCAAACTCGGGATGGACACCCACGAGGTCGTCGCCCGGTTCGAGGCAGAGCGACAGGCGTTGGCGATGATGGATCATTCCAACATCGCCCGAGTCTTTGACGGCGGAGCCACCGACACGGGTCGGCCGTATTTCGTGATGGAACTCGTGAAAGGGATTCCCGTCACCGAGTACTGCGACGCCGCCAAGCTCCCCACAACGGAACGGTTGGGCCTCTTCATCCAGGTGTGCCAGGCCGTCCAACATGCGCATCAGAAAGGCGTCATTCACCGCGACCTGAAACCCTCGAACGTCCTGGTCACGGTGCAAGATGATCGGCCGGTGCCCAAGGTGATCGACTTCGGGGTGGCGAAGGCGACGGCCGCGCGGCTGACGGAGAAGTCGCTCTTCACCCGCTTTCACCAGTGGATTGGGACACCGGCGTACATGAGCCCCGAGCAGGCGGGTTTGGGGAGCCTGGACGTGGATACGCGCAGCGACGTGTATTCGTTGGGGGTGCTGCTGTACGAGTTGCTGACAGGGAGGACGCCGTTCGACACGCGGGCATTGCTGGCGCAGGGCTATGAGGCAGTGATGCGGGCGATCCGGGAGTCGGAACCGCCCAAGCCGAGCACGCGGGTGAGCACCCTGGGGGAGGAGGAGTTGACTCTTGTGGCAGCGCGCCGCGCCGCGGAGCCGGCGAAGTTGGGTCGTTTGATGCGCGGCGACCTGGACTGGATCGTGATGAAGGCGCTGGAGAAGGACCGCCAGCGGCGCTACGATACGGCTGGCTCGTTGGCGCACGACGTCGAACGGCATTTGCGCGCCGAGCCCGTGTTGGCCGCGGCACCGTCGGCCGCCTACCGCCTGGCGAAGTTTGTGCGACGGAACCGGCTCTCCGTGACGACCTTTGCGGTCGTCGCGGTGAGTTTGCCGACCGCCACAGTGATCAGTCTCTACTCTGCCCGCGTGGCAAGCGGCGAACGCGATCGGGCCTCGACGCAACAAGCGATTGCCGAGGCCAGCGCGGAGGAAAGCCGCTCGCGGTTGCTGAACCTGAACACCGTCCACGGCCTGCAACTCCTGGATCGGGGCGACTGGTTTGGCGCCGCGCTCTGGTTCTGCGACGCGGTGAGCCAAGCCGGGACCAACGCGGCCACAGCAGCGGCGAACCGGTTGCGCCTCGGGGTCACGCTGGCCTATGCGCCACGCCTCGCGCACGTTTGGTTTCACGGCGCGCCCGTGAAGCAGGCCGCCCTGAGCCCCGATGGACGTTGGGTGCTGGCGGCGGGGCGGGATGGTCGGGCGCGCATCTGGAGTCTTGGCGACGATCAGCCGGTCGGCGCCCCCATGTCACATGCGGGAGCCCTGGCAGGCGCGCAGTTCAGTCCGGACGGGCGCTACGTGGTCACCGCGTGCGAAGATCGGACGGCCCGCGTGTGGGAGGCTGGTTCGGGCAAAGCCCGTTCGCCGCCGTTGGTTCACGAACTACCGCTTCGGGCGGCGCTGTTCACTGCCGAGGGTCGGTGGGTGGTCACCGCCAGCAGCGGCGAGGGTTGGACCTGGTCGCCCGACGGCGCGCTGCGACCGCAGCGCGCGGAGAATGCGGTCCGACTTTGGGACGCCGATTCCGGACGGGAACTCAACCGTGTCCGCAGCCGGTCCGCCAATCTGACCCAACTGGCGGTCAACCCGACGGGTACCGCCATCGCCATGGCGTACGCGGATGGCGGCGTTTGCACGTTCGGCAACCGGCTCAATCTCGACCATCGCCTGGGCGCTTCCACTGGCCAGGCGCAAACGGGTATGCAGCTCGTCGGGCCAGTGGTTCAACTCGGCCAAACTGCACCTCCCCCATCCGCTCCGGAACCCCCGGCCGCCGCCACGGCAGAGAAAGCCGGTTGGGTCGAGCCGCACACCGGGCCGGTGAACAGCCTGGCTTTCAGCCCCGATGGGCAATATCTGGCGACGGCGGGGGCCGACGGCCGGGCGCTCATCTTTGCATTGACGAGCGGCAACTGGTCGCAAACCCGACGCGCGGGCGGCGACCGTCCGGGTGCCGCCAGCCCGGCACTCCTGCAGGTGGTTTTCAGCCCGGATGGCCGGCGGATCGCCACGCTTGCCAGCGACGGAGCGGTGGCGTTCTGGAGCGTCCCTCACGGCGAAGCGGCCGGTCAACTCAACAGCCCGGTCAGCGGGGCGGCGTCGGTTGGATTCAGTCCGGACGGCCGGTTCTTAGCGGTGGCGCGCGCCGCGGCGAGCGGGGCCGGCGAGGTCCGCATTTGGGAGGTCACCACCGGCCGGCCTGCGAGTCCCGTACTGCCGCACGCGGCCGCGGTGACGAGCGCGTGTTTCAACCCGGAGGGCACTTTGCTGGTGACCGCCAGCCTCGATGGCGGCGTGCGGGTCTGGGATCTGACCACCGCGTTTCCGTCGCTCCCGCCACTGCTCGACGCCCAGGCGCCTCGGCCTCCGGCGGACAAGAAGCCGTCCCGAGCGGAAGACTCCCTGGAACCGCTCTTCAGCGCGGACGGCCGGCGCGTGGCAACGCTGGCCCACGGCGTCGGCGCCCGCATCTGGGATACCGCGACGGGCCAGCCCGTCACGCCCCTAATCGAATTCCCTCAGGAAGCGCTGCTGGGCGCGTTCAGCCACAATGCCCAGCGACTCGCGCTGGCGAGCGGCCTGGGACCCGGGGCCGCCCGGGTGTTCGATGCCGTGAGCGGGAGAGCCGTGTCGCCCGCGTTGCCTCAGAACGGCGCGGTCCATCGGATCTCGTTCAGTCCGGACGATCATTGGCTGGTAGTCTCGGGCGCAAACGGCGTGCAAGTCCTGGAGGCCACTTCCGGTGGGGCTGTGGTTTTGCCGGTGAGGCCGAGACTGCCTCTCCGCGACCTGGTGTTTAGTCCGGACGGCCGATGGATCGCGACGTGCGCCGAGGCGCCGGCGAGCGGTCAGCGGCACGCTTGGCAAGTCCAGGTGTGGCAGCGCGGGACCGGTGAAGCCATGACGTCAGCGTTAGAGCTGCCAGGCGTGGGATCGGAGTCATTCGGCGCAGTCGTACCCCGGCTGGTGTTTAGCGACCACGGCCATTGGCTGGCGGTGAGCGGTCCGATCGAGCGTCCGGCAAGGTTGGAGGACGCCACCGGAACCATCACCCGGATCTCCACGCTCGCGGTGAGTCGGGGCGCTGCGTTCCAGCCGCCGCTGGAGTTGCGCGGCTTCGTCAGACAATGCTTCTTCGCGCGGGGCTCGACCCGGTTGTGCCTGCTTGGGGACGCAACCGGCCCGTTCCAAATTCGGGACTTGGTGCGCGGCGAGAACCTGTCGCTCCGCCGACCGCAGGACCACGACTATCGACCCTGGGAAATCAGCCGAGACGGTCGCTGGCTGTTGGGTTCGGCCCAGGGAGGCTGGCGTGTCTGGGAAGTGGCCTCGGGCGAGCCGGTCACGCCGGTGCTCGGCGATATTCCGGGCGAAGGCTGGGCCAGCCCGGGGGATTCACTCGCGCCCGATGGACACGCGGTTCTGCCGGGCCATTCACTCCCGGCGCAACTATGGCCTTTGCCGCCCGATCAACGCCCGCTTGAGACCATCACGCGCGACGTCCAGTTTCGGGCGGCGCGCGAGCTTGACGACACGGGCAGCATGGTCCCGCTCGCACCGGACCGCTTGAGCAACCTCTGGCAGACCGTGCACATCGCGGAGCCCGCAGCGTCCGCCCTCGACGCCAGCCAGGCAGCTTGCTGGCACTTGCGGCAAGCGGCCCAAAGCGAGCGAGCAGACCAATGGTTCGGCACGGAGTTCCATTTGAGCCGTCTGCTCAACACGCCATTCGACGGGCCGCCGATGCGGCAGAGACTGGCGCACGCCCGAGCCCAAGCCGCCTTCGAGGCTTTGAACCGTAACCCTTGAGCCGCATGCATCCAATCCAACCACAGCAACCACAGATGAACACCGATAGACACAGAGGGGCGAAGTGCGGGAGAGCCGCGGGAAACGGCCGGAGTGAAATCCGGCAACTCTCCAGATTTCGCTGGGCGTTCCTGCTCGCGTTCGGAACCGTCGTCTCCGCGGTGAGCCTGTTGGCGTTCGAGGAACCAGCGGCAGTCGAGCCGGTGGGCGATTTGGGCCGCGAGGAGTGTCTGGTCATCGAGGGAGGGCAGACATTCTCGGGTGCCGGCATCGTGAAGATTCTGCAGGCCCGGCTGGAGTTCTATACGCGATCGGCACCGACCGCGCCGCTGGCGGATTACCTGGAGTGGCTTGGACGGACTGTACAGCGGGGTTACCAACACAGCGGGTTTGCGCGCGTGGCAGTGACTGCCAAGGCCGATCACACGGCGCAGCGCATCCGGGTGAACGTCGTGGAAGGACCGCGCTACCGGTGTGGGGCCGTGAAGATCAGCGGTTTGGACGCGACGCTAACGGAGCAACTGAACCGTCGCCTGCAGGAAGTGGCGGCGCTGGGCGAGTCGGCGCCCGGCGCCCGGCAATCCTCGTTTGCCTGGCCTTGGCGTGAAGGCGATCAGGCGCCGGCCGACCCCGCCAGCCTCGCCGGGTTCGAGCAGAGCGTGGTGGTGGCACTGAGCGAGCTGAACCGGTATCAGGCTGAGGTCCAGGTCGTGCTTTCGCTCGACGATAACCGCCGGCAGGCGGACCTGCTCATTCAGGTCCGGAAGCCGGGTGTGGCTGGGATACTGGACCAGATCGAGGTGGAGGGCCTGCGGGTGAACTCGCGCGAGGATTTCCTGTCCTTCCTCCAGCTTCGACCGGGGATGCCCATGAGTGGCAACGTGACCAATACTGTCATTCAACGGCTCTGGGGCTCCGGGCGCTTCAGCGGTCACCTGGCGCAGCTCTCGCCGCTGGCAGACGCCGGCCGCTTCAAACTCACGCTGAGCGTGTTCGAATTCACGAATGCCCCGGCGCTGAAGCAGGAACTGACGGCGGAGGAGAAGGCATTCCTGAAGGTGCGCGAATGGATGCTCGATTGGAGGGAGCGAGCGGAGGACTGGGTGTTCACGCTGGAGGGGGTCCAGAAAGAGGGGCGGTTCAGCGCCGAAGTTGTGCTGGGGCAGGAGGGGTTGGCGATCTTGATCCGGCAGCCCTCGACGGGAACAAACCCGCCGACGCTCGGCTACGGATTCATCGCTGCGCCCGAACACATCGGCTTCTACTCCGGCCTCCAGCAACGCAAGCTGGTCGGGAAACCGAAAGGCGGACAAATCGAGTCCTTTGTGGCGCTCGCCGGCAATCCGGATCACGACAATGCTCGGGGATCCTTCTCTCTGGGGGGATTCTGGCGGAACGGGCCGGAGGGGCCGCCCTTCTCGTTGCGGCTGGATCTGGCTCCGGTCGCGTTCGTCGCGCTCGCCCATCCGCTGGCAGGGGTTTGCCGGATCGAGCAAGGCCGCTTGACGCTGCGCGAGGACGAGCTCGGGTGTGAGCTGACTGCGGAGGCGGATACCGGGCGGTTGGTCGGTTGGCGGATGGCGTCGAGCACGAACGGCTTCCGGGTCGTCCTTCAAGGCGAGGAAGGTGCTCTGGCCCGAGTGCTCCGGGAGGTCGCTGCCGAAGGCGCCAGCTTCCCGAACGCGCTGGATTCGCAGCATGCGTGGAGCAGTGCGCTGGCGGTGCTGGGACGCGATGTTGGACCACTGCTGGAGAAGGGCTTCCCGGAAGAGCTTGAACTGCTGAGCCGGAAACTGCCCGGCGGGTGGAGCGCCAAGGAACTGCTGGGAATGTTGAAGCTGCTCGAGGGACTACCCTGGCGCGATTTGTCCGACCCGCTCGATTCATTCTCCGGCACGGACTCGCGGCCGGAAGGCAGCGAGGACTTTCCCTTCGTCCTTGAAGCTCCGCTTCCGAGCCTGCAGGCGGGCGGCGACTGGGTACGACTGTTCGGGGGCTTGTTGCTCCGCGCCAATGACGACTTCTGGCCGCGTGGTTCCTGGCCCTGGGCGGTCATGCGGGACGCCACCTTTCTGGCGGCCAATGAGGTCGGCTCGGCCACCGATGACATCGTTCGGTTGGCTCAGGCCCCAGACACGGGACCTCTGGGCTGTCTGATCGCCGCCCACGTGCTGGGTCGCTCCGATCCGCGGCCGGCGATAGCTTTCTCCCTGCAGGGTGCGGAGCGCGCCTCGGCGACAGCGTTGCAGGACGATCTTCGCCTGCTGCTGCGCGGCGAGGAGGCGGGGCCGAAGTTCCTGCGCGGCGTCCTCCAGCGCGGGGCCGCGCTGAGCGAGCAGGAAGTGCTGACTTTGATGAGGCTCTTCGGCACCAACGCGCTGCCCATCGGGATGGAGTGTTGCACCTCCTTGAAAGCGAGTCCCGGAGTGCCGCCTGACGAAGTCTTGCGCCCAGTGTTCGAACGGCACTGGGAAAAGGAGATTCGCCCGCATCTCCTGACCGAATTCGCGAAGCTGTGCCTGGCAGGCCAGCAAAGGGCCTCGCTGCGCCCGGACAGTGGGCCCGCCACCGCAGCGGCAGGCTGGCTGCGCGAGGCGGCGGAGCGCGGATTTGCCCAAGCCCAGATGCTGCTGGGTCAGCTCTATGCGCATGGCGTCGGCGTCATCGCCAATTCCGAGACCGCGGTGATGTGGATGCGCAAGGCGGAGGAACAAGGCTACCCTCATGCCGCTTGCGAACTCGGCCGACTCTACCGGGCAACGGGCAATCGCAGCGAGGCCATCCGCTGGTTCCGGCGCGGCGCTGAGGCAGGTTGTTCCGCGGCCCAGGTCGGGTTGGCCCTCTCGCTCCTGAGCGGACCCGGGGCAACGCCCGAGCAGCAGGAGGAGGCGATCGCTGCCTCCCGCAAGGCGTCGGAACAAGGCGAGCGCGACGCCTACATGGTGCTCGGGAACGTCTATGAACAGCGCGGCCAGATCGAAGAGGCCCTGAACGCCTATCGCGAGGCGGCAATGAAAGGCCTGACGCCGGCCCAGCTCAAACTCGGTGACCTGCTCAGCGATGGCCTCAGCACGAAGCCCGATTATGTCGAGGCCTGGATCTGGTTCAACCTCGCGACCGCGCAAGGAGATCGGGTGGCTGCGATATTTGCTCGCTCCGTCGAGCGCAAGCTGACACCGGCGCAATTGGAGGACGCGAAAGTCCGCCTTCGGCAGACCCGATCGGCCGTACAGGAGACGACACCATGAATACCAAGATGGGCCGCTCATCTCCGGAGCGGGCGATAGCACGGCGCGCATTTGGGATACCGAAAGCGGCAAGGAAATTAGGCAGGTCCGGTTCCCGGGCGAATCCATCTATGTGGACGGGGTGGGGTTGTCGCCCGAAGGGAATATCGCCTTCGCGGCGACGCACGGTCTCTTATTCGTAGGTAAGCTGGGGTCCGAGAAGTAACGCCCGTACCCATGGACACACCGGATCGGGAAGACATCCTCAAGCAACTTCGGGCCATGATCGCGGGTCGAGGCGACGGCATCGATCTCGACACGCCGTTCCACTGGGCTGTCGAGGGTTTGAAGGCGCCGGCTTCGTTCCTCGAACAGCTGCCGTCCTTGCTGCCGCCGGACTCCATCCTCTATGTCGAAGGCACGAACATCGTGCCCGAGGTCGCCGCGTCCTACTCCGCCCATCGCGCTGGCAATGTCGTGGAAGTGATGCGTGACACGATCGCGCCGGTGCCGGACATCTACTACGTCAGGTTCTGCAACGAAGTCCTGGCCCGCCTGTGTCAGTTTGCCGCGAGTCATTCGGTCGCAGAGATGTTCGACCACCTCAAGGCTTACCGGGACGCGACACTCCTGTTCGCCTTCCACGATGCTTTCGCCGGCACGCTGCGGATTTCCGACCACCTCCCCGAAGAGAGGGTCGCGCAGTTTTGTCGGGCGCTTGGTGTGGCATACCGCCGGGAACAAACGGGCCGGCGGGATCCGGAGTTGATTCGCCAAGTTCTTTCGTCCCTGGATTCATGAAGACATACAAAACGCAGTTTCGGAGTCGCACCGACCAGGCTGACGAAGCGGCGACGCGTCGCTTCCGAACGCTCTACGGCAAGCCGGAGACGCTGACTGATCGCTATGACGAATGCAGTGCGGAGGCGACCGCCCGTTTGCTCAGCAAACCGACAGCGGCGTACGGGTGGAACGATTTCAATTCGCTTTACCGCGTCGGCGTTGCTCCCGCCACATACGAGGAAGGCCTGTACTTTTTGCCCTCCGCCTTGGCCTTCCTGCGCCGACCCGCGAACCCCGAGGCGGTGCATTGCGTGGCCGACGTGATGTGGTTCATCTCCGAGCACGCGGCCCGGCTGGAACAGGACGGCCTGCTGCCGGAATGTCACGATCAAGTCCTGGCCTTGCTCCAGGAACGCACCGCACAATTCATGGTGGTCCACTGGGATCGCGAGAAGAATCGGCAGATGGGCAGGGACCGGGACCACTATGACTACGTGGAAGACAGTCAGTTGGTTTGCGACACGATCGAGGCGCTGCTGCGCTTTGGGACTCTGGGAAAGTGGGCCGCGGAGTTCCTGGATTCGCTCGGCCGTGCGAAGAGCGAACCTATGAAATCAGCCTGGTTCCTCGAGTGCGTTGAGAACGCCAGGCGCTGGGCCATGTTCCGGCGCAAAACGGATCCGCCAGGCACGACGGCGGCCTCGGAGAAGGCCTGTGCAGCCATGCCGGAACTGCGCGGCTTTTGGGCCGAGTTTCAGGCGCGGGGCTTCGTGAAGGAACTGCCTGATTTCCTGGCGCCGGAGGCCGTGCTGCTGGAGCGCCACGCCAGCGTGATTCGAAACTCCGGCGACTTGTTCACGCGGCATTCCACCTACTGGGCGGACCTCTTTGACAAGTTGAGCCTGCCACATTCGGCCAGTTGGCCATCGGCGTGGTAACATGCGGAACGCGGTCGGGTTGGTCTGGAACCTGAGGTGCAGGACGAAGCGCCCCCTCCAGCAGTCCGAGGGTTCCGCAGTCCCGCCCCCCCCTCGCGCCTGGCCACCGGCTACGATCGGCTGCAATGCCCCGGTGGCGGCGTTCGATCCTTCCGGACGGTCGGCGGGCTTCTCAGGATGTTCTCGGGCCAGCCATGCCGCCCGCCTCGCCACCGAACTCGAACCCGCCCTCGTCCGGCCCTCGCCGGACGCCAAGATGTTTGGCAAATGTTTGGTTCTGCGCCTTTCTGGCGATTTCTGGCGAATACTGGAGCATCGGAGGGGCAGGGGACATGAATCGTGCCAAGTGGGGGAACAGGCCTCCAGTTTTGAACCGGCGCTCGTCAGGCGGTTTTCAGGCGCCAAATGTTTGGCAAATGTTTGGTTATCGGGCAGAGGAACGCCCTAAAGTGCAGAGGTTTGCACGGGCTTGCCGGCTTGGCAACGAGAAGCAATAAACCCCTGCGAGCCAGGCTTGCAAGGGCTTGAAATTGGTTGCGGGGGTAGGATTTGAACCTACGATCTTCAGGTTATGGGCCCGAAGGGCGGACGCTTGGTTGAAGTCGGACGTCCACGATTTGCCTCTTGGCCGCCGACGGCGGGCCGAATCTCGGGCGGCGGCAATCCGCCGCGGGTGATGGCGCGGAACTGCGTTGACGACGCTCAGCTCTTGCTTGTCACCCGATTCTTGTCACCCGACGCGGTTCTTTCGGGGTGCTTCAGTCTGAACGGGGCCAGGGCCACACGATGTGCAAGCCCTTGAGGACAAGCTTAGTGTCCGCTTGAGGCCAGGGGAGTACGGATGGTTCGAAAAACTGCGAATCGAGTTAATCGCTTTTTGCTCTACCCAGGCTGAAGGGCCTGAGAATCCGGAGATCGTAGCTCGACCGGGCCGCCGCAGAGCATGTTCGGTACAACTGCTCCGTCCCATCCTCAGTGCGAGGGGGAGATTCGGGCACCAACATCAGAAGCAACCGCATCGAGCAGGCGGTTAATGTGCGATCAGAACTTCACCTTCTTCGCCATCTCGTGGCTGTGGTGACTTCGGAGGTGTCCGTAAACTTTCATCGCTAGGGCACCACCGTCGACGTGGCCGAGCCAGCGGGAAACGGCAGGGATGTCGAGGCCCGATTCAATGCACCGGGTGGCGAACAAATGGCGAAGATCGTGATGAGTGATGCGAGGAATTCCGAGCAAGCCGCAGGCCCGCGTCAGTGATTTCTCGCATTCTGCAACGCCGCAGACGCAAGCCTCAGGGACAGGGTCGGCGGTCTTCAGGCGCTCCAACAGATCGAGCATTGGCGGGATGATCGGCACCAAACGCACAACCGCCGCGCCCGAGGTTTTGGCGCGCTTCCCGGTTTGGATGCGAATCTCCTGTCGAGCGAAGTCCACGTCGGACCATTTCACCTGGCGTGCTTCGCTGAGGCGACAACCGGAAAAGGCAAGGAACCGAACGAAGTCCGCGCAGTGATGCGATTGGCGTGCGCCCGCCGTCTCAATAAGGCGAAGCAGAGCATCGAATTGGGATGGCTCAGGGAGTCTCAGTTCCTTCGGTTTGACGCCGAGGCGCTTCACCTTGAAGGCGGGATTGTCATCGCGACCGAGGCCAGCCCTCTCCAGGATGTGACGTAGCGTGCTGAGTGTGTTGTTGAAGAACTGTTCGTCGTATTCCGTGGCGAATCGACTCGCCCAGTTGCGGCAATCGGATTCGGTAATCTTCGTGGGCGGCTGAGCGTCGAGGTCGGGCCACGTACGCAGGAGAACCTTGATACAGTTGCACCGGTAATTCTTACTCGCTGGCTTCAAGGCATGATCGGCAATCAAGTCGGATTCGTACAACGTGCGGGCTTCGCTGAAGGCACCGACGACGGGACGGAGCGAGTTCTTGCGTTGGTCCTTGAGGAAATCGGCGAGGCGAAGTTTGGCTGTGGTGAAAACGTCGGTGCTCAGGCTTTGGCGAATGACCTTCCCTCCGATCTTAACGCGACCGAAGAAGCTGCCGCTCGGGACGTATAGCAGAAGGTGGGGGACGCGCGGGAAGGATTTCCACTTGCCATCGGGCGACACGTTTGCTTCCCTTTCTGGCCTTCGCGGATTCATTGAATCCGCCCATTGGCTACCCTCGGGCGTGCTCATTAGCGCAGAGCAGATCATGAGGGATACAATGGCGGGGTACAATGACAGAATAGCGAAGTTGTAAGTGTCTTAAATATAGTTTGTTGCCTCGGTAGCTCAGTTGGTAGAGCAGTTGACTCTTAATCAATTGGTCCCAGGTTCGAGTCCTGGCCGGGGCACCATTCCACCAAGGGGTTGCAAGAAAAAACACCCTCGTTGGTTTGGCGTTTTGGTGCTTCGGTTTGATACATGTCCCCATGTCTGCGGCGACGCGTTGAAAGCGCATTTTGAGCGGGCGTCCGACGCCCGAACTCGCTTAAGCTCGACGCGGATTCAGCCAGGCCGATGCGCAATGTCATTCCCATCTCCTGCGCCGTGGCGATCGCCGCCGTGATTACGGGCGTGAAGCTCACGCGCCACACCATCGCGCGCGAGCCGATCGTCTGGTACGGCAACGCGGTTCATCCCTACATCGCCGAGGTGCGGGCGGGCGTGGAGGCATTCGCCCGCGACGCCGGCATTGCGGTCCATTGCACCGTCGGCCAGGAATGGACGCAAGATAACCAGAACGCGAACGTGGAAGCGCTCTCGACGCAAGGTTACCGGGCCTTCAGCCTGTACCCCGGCGATCCGGCGGGCGCGAACGGCTTGTTCAAGTTGCTTCGCAGCCGCGGCCAAAACGTGGTCGTCTTCGGAGCCGAACCATCCTTGCCGACTCCGGCACCGTTCACGGTCGCCACCGACGTGAAAGGCGCGGCCATGACCGCCACCGAGGAATTGATCCGCCTGCTGGGCGGCCGGGGTCGAATCCTGAACCTGCTGGAAGCGGTCACCGACGTGAACACGCGCAAGCGCGACGAAGGCGTGCGCGAAGTGGTGGCCCGCCATCCCGGCGTCGAGATCGTGCAAACGATTTCAGACATGATCCAACTGGGCGAGGCGACCACGAAGATCCAGAGCGCGCTCGCCGCCCGGGCGGACGAGATCGATGGCCTCATTGCCACCGGCTTCAACCCCACCGTGGCCGCGGCGGCAATCCTCACCGAGTGGCACAAGGACCCGGCCCACAAGCGCCTCCGGTTCGTCGGCATCGACACGGACGCCACGGTGTTGCAGGCGATCCGCGCCGGCGGCATCGACGCCACCATCGCGCAGAATCCCTTCGGCCATGGCTACATCAGTTGCGCAATTCTCAGGCTCTTGAACGACGGCTGGACGCCACGCCGCGAGTACCAGTTCATCGACGCCGGCATCGTGGTGGTGACCCGGACGAACCTCGACATCTTCCCGGCGGACGTCCGCGCGGTCACGCAGCGACTGGTGGCCGAGCTGAAAACGAAATACCTGACCCCGCCCCGATGACTCCATTGCTGGCAGTGCGCGGCCTGAGCAAGCGCTTCCCCGGTGTGCAAGCGCTCGCGGATGTGAGCCTCGAATTCAACCGCGGCACGATTCATGGGCTCGTCGGCGAAAACGGCGCGGGCAAGAGCACGTTGATCAAACTCGTGACCGGCCTCGAGACGCCGGACCGCGGCGAGATCCGGTTGGATGGCCAACCGGTCCGGTTCCACCACTGGCGGGAAGCCCAGGCGCGCGGCATCGCGTTGGTCGGCCAGGAAATCCAGGTGGTTCCGGAATGCTCGATCGCCGAAAACGTCTTGCTCGACCGGCTCGCCACGCAGGGCCCGCTGCGGCGCGTGGACTGGCCGGCGCTGAACTGCGAGGCCGAGCGCTACGTGCGCAGCGTGGGTTTGGACCTGCCGGTCACCACGCCGGTCAAGGGCCTCAGCGCCGGGCAAAAACAGTTGGTGCGGATCGCGAAGGCGCTCGCCGCCCGGGCGCGCTTGATGTTCCTGGACGAGCCCACCAGCTCGCTCACGGAACACGAAGCGGGCCATTTGCTGGGGCTCCTGCGTGAGTTGCGGTCGCAGGGCGTGACCGTCCTTTACGTTTCGCACAAGCTCGAGGAGGTATTCGCCGTGTGCGACGAAGTGAGCGTGCTGCGCGACGGGCGGCACGTCGGCACGCGTGCGGTCGGGGGCTTGACCAAGGCCGAACTCGTCGCCGCGATGATCGGGCGCGCGGCGCGTGAGGAACGGCTGGGCAGGCTGCCGGTGGACCGCGGATGCGAGATGCTCCGCGCCGAGCGACTCACCCGGCGGGGCAAGGTCCGCGAGATCAGCTTCGCGCTGCACCGCGGCGAGATTCTGGGCTTCTACGGCCTGGTCGGGTCGGGACGGACCGAAACCGCGCGCCTGCTCATCGGCGACGACCGCCCGGACAGCGGAGCGGTTTTTGTGCGCGGCGAACGGGTCGCGCTGCACTCAGTCCGCGACAGTCTGCGGCGTTGCCGGATGGGTTACGTGACCGAGAACCGCAAGGAGGAAGGCCTGTTCCTGGCAGCGTCGGTCGGCACCAACATCACCCTCACCGTCTGGGACCGGATGGTACAGCGTTGGACACGCCGCATCTCGCCGGCCGCCGAACGCGGGGTCGGGCAACGGCACGTCGCGGCGCTCGACATCAAGTGCGCCGGACTGGACGAGCCCGCGGGCAACCTGAGCGGCGGGAATCAACAGAAGATCTGCCTGGCCAAGTGGCTGGCCGCGGATTGCGACATCCTGCTGATTGACGAACCGACCGTGGGCGTGGACATCGGCGCGAAGGAGCACCTGCATCGGTTGATCTGGGAGTTGGCCGCGCAGCAAGGGAAGGCGATCATTCTCATTTCGTCCGACATGCCGGAGATCATCAAGCTGGCCAGCCGCATCCTGGTCTTCCGCGACCAACAGATCGCGGGCGAAGTGCCGGACGTGGACGCGCCGGACCGGACTTACGCTGAAATCAGCGCCGCCATCGGCCGGTATTTGAACTGAGTTTCCCGCCCATGAACTCCACCCTCGCGAACGCACCCGCCGCGGCGCCCCGCCGGGTTTACCAACGACCGGGCGCGGGCGAATGGTTCAACGGCCGCACGAACGGGTTGATCCTGTCCTTCACGGTGCTGTTCTGCGTCCTCGCGCTCGAGTCGCCGACGTTCCTATCGGGCTACACGCTGTTCGTGTTGTCGCGACAGGTGGCGTTCTGCGTCCTGATCGCGCTGGCACAGGCGGTGTGTCTGGTGGTGGGCGGCATGAACCTCTCGGTTGGCGCCATCGGCAGCATGACCACGGTGGTGTTGGGGTTGTGCCTCGACAGTGCCCATCTGCCGCCCTGGGTGGCGGTCCCCGCAGCGCTGGCCTTCGGCGTTCTGAGCGGCTGGCTCAATGGCGCGCTCATCACGCGGCTCAAACTCGACTCCTTTGTCATCACGCTTTCCATGATGTTCATCTACATGGGCCTGCGGTCCGGCGTCTCGGGGGGCCAACCGTATCGCGTGCCGGAGTCGTTCACCTTTGTCGGCCAGCGCGCGATCCTCGGCGTCCCGTGGGTGTTCGTGCTGGTGTCCGGGTTGCTGGCGACGATGGCTTACCTGTTCCGTTGGACGGTGTTTGGACGGCGGCTGTTGGCGACGGGCGGAAACACCGACGCTGCGCGCCTCTCCGGCATCGACACGGCGCGGATGGTGGTCATGGCGAACGTGCTCTCCGGATTGTTCGCGGCGCTGGCGGCGGTGCTGTGGGCGTCGCAACTCGGCTCCGCCGCACCGGAAACCGGCGACACCTGGCTGATCGTCTCCTTTGCGGTTGCCATCATTGGCGGCACCGGGCTGAGCGGCGGCGTGATCTCGGCGTTCGGCCTGTTCATGGGCGCCGCCATCTTCATGCTGATCAAACACGGGCTGGTCGAACTCAAGGCGAACCCATACTTCGCGAACGCCTTCCTGGGCACCTTGATCCTCCTGGCCGTCGTTGTGGATCGCGTCCGTGAAATGTACCTCGGACGCCGTCCGGCCGCAGAGCAGCTCCCTCCGCCGGCGAATGCCTGACGGCGGGACGTGAACCCTGCGGCGCTCCCTGGCTGCGCCCGGTCGGCCAAAGTGGCGCCGGCTCCATGAGTCGGCGTCTGGTGGCTCTCTCCAGTCTCCGACTGCGACGGTCGGGTTCCCCGTTCTGAGCGCGCGTCTCGCCTCAGGATTATCGCCGGTGCGATCGGAGACGAACCGCCGGGCCGCAAGCAAGGGTTCAGCCTCGCCGGTTCGCCCGCCACAGGAGCCAGGCGCCGAGGCCTTGGAACAACAGATTCGGCACCCAAAGGATCAGCTCCGGGTGGCGTTGCGGGTAGGTTTCCCAAGCCTGCGCGAGAATTGCGAAGCTGTGATAGATGAGCACCAGAATCAACGCGATGCCAAAGCCGGCGCTGGTTTCGCGGCGATGCGCCCGCACGGCCAGCGGAATGCCGATCAGGGTAAAACCAATGCAGCCGAACGAAAACGCGGCCTGGCGATGCATCTGGACCTTGACCGGCGTGACGTCGATGCCCTGACGGCGGAACTCGTAATAGGTGTCGAGGAGTTGCCCCAGCGTCATGTCGGACAACGGCGGGCTGCCGAGCGACTGTTGCGACAGGTTGATGGGGAGGGTCAGTTTCATGCCGGCGGATTGACCGGAGATCAAGGCCGCCGAAGTCACGTAGGTGCCCTCGACCTGCGGCATGTCGAGTTCCATCACGCCGGTGTTGGTGTCCACCACCAGCGTGGCATCGGGCGCCGTGTAGATGGCGGCCACGCTGGGCACGCGCATGGCGCCCGGCGCCGCGTTCGGGACGGGCGCGGAGTCGTTCTCGGCGGCGGGGGGCGGCGCGTTGGTGTCCATCTGGTACACCACAAGGTTGCGCAGGTTGGCGCCCTCGACCTTGCCGACGTAGATGATGTAGTTGGTGGAGAGGCGGACGAACTGGTTTTCCTGCAACAGCGCTGTGGGTCGTTCGGTCCCGAGCCGGAAGAGCAGCGCCTTGTAAGCCATGCGGCACTGCGGGCCGAGCTGCATGTTGAACCACGCACTCAGTCCGCTGAGCACCACGCTCAGCAGCAGGATGGGGGTGATCAAGGAGATCAAGCTCACGCCACTGGCGCGGGCGGCCGTGAGTTCCTGATCGGCACTGAACCGGCCAAAGACGAGCAGCGTGGCGGTGAGCAGCCCCATCGGCAACGCGAAGACCAGCACGAACGGGATCAGGTAACCGAGCGCCTGGAGAATGCTCAGCAGCGAAGCCTGCCGGTTGACGAGGAGTTCGAGGATTTCCTTGAGCAGGTTGCCCAGCAGGAGCACGAACGTGAACACCGCCACGGTCAGGACCAGCGCAGCCATCACCTGTCGCGTGAGGTACAGGTGGAGGGTTTTCATGCCGGGGCCTGGCGGGTGGAACCAAGGAGCGACGGCGGACGCGCGCGTCGCTCCGGGCGGGCTTTATCCGGCGCGAGCTTCCTGCTCGGCCTGCTTCCGGTCGCGTCGTTCCCAGTACCACGCGATCCAGACCGCGATTTCGTAAAGGATCTGCAGCGGGACGGCCATCAGCACCTGGGTGAACACCTCGGGGGTGGTGAGGATTGCCCCGAGCACCAGGTTGATGACGATCATGTACGAGCGCATGGCCGCCAGCTTTTTGTAGTCGAGGAAGCCGATTTTCACGAGCGCGAGGAGTACCACCGGCATCTCGAAGCCCAGGCCCATGCCCAGCATGAACTTCATGACGAAGCTGAAGTACGTTTCCGCCCGCCAGTCCGGCATCTGGACCCCCATCCAGTTCGAGTACGCTTCGGCGGCGCGCAACGCGAGCGGCATGATGCCGAAGTAGCAGAAGCTCACGCCGAGCACGAAGAGGAACAGGCCCACGCCGAAAGCGCGGAGGCCGTACTTCTTCTCCTTGATCTTCAGGGCCGGCAACAGGAACCCGCCCAGGAAGTAGAAGACAAACGGCGCCGCCAGCAGGATGCCGCCGAAGAACGCCAGACTCAACGACGACAAGAACGGCGCCGCCGGATCCAGGAAGATCAAACCCGGGCCGCGACCCTTATCGACCAACGCAGCCGGTGCGTTCGTCACGTTCCGGATTTCGAGGAATTGGCGGCCGTTGAGTTCGGTGGCTTCGAGCTGGAGCAGTACCGTGCGGTTGGTGCCCAGCTCGATTCCGGCAATGCGGTTGGTCCGCGTCTGAAGGGCATACACCTTGTTCGTGCCGAAGAACACGGTGACTTGTTGGACCCCCTTCGGGTCGAACATCGACTGAAGCTGACGGGAACGTTCCAGCGGCCACTTGAGGATTTCGACGAGCTGGTTGACCGCGAGGAGGCAAACCACCATGCCAAGCAGGATGGCTGTGAACACCTTGATGAGCACCCAGCGGAGGTCTTCCAGGTGCTCGAGGAACGACTTTACCGGACCGCCCCCCTCATCTTCCTCCGCCTCGCCGGCTTCGTCGGGTGGGGGCGACGGCGGGGGCGTATAAGGAGATACGGCGGTATCCGAAGCGGCGGGATGCGATGGATCGCTCGGGTCGTCCATGGAGAGGCCGGGCGGTCCGTTTCAGTCAGCTCTTGGCTTCAGAGGCAGGTTGTTCCGTGACCGCCGGTTCCGCAGCGGTCTGCGCCACGGCTTCCGGCGCCGGTGTGGGCACCGGGCGTGAGGCGGCCGGAGGCGGTGGCGGCGTGGGGTGGTTGATGTCGGAAGTCACCCGATCGAACTCGTCCTGCACCTCCCGCGACGCCTTCTTGAATTCCTTGATCCCTTGGCCCAGTCCCTTGGCAAAATCGGGAATCTTCTTGGCTCCGAAAAGTATCAACACCGCCACCAGCACGAGGATCAATTCCCCGCCGCTCAAACCGAACGCTGCCAGCATGGAAGTCATGGTCATTAACTCTTTACGTTGGGAGGAGGATTGGCGCCGCCCGCCGGGGGCTCTTCGGACACCTTCTTGAATTCTTTGATGCCCTGGCCGAGGCCCTTCGCGAACTCAGGGATCTTCTTCGCTCCGAACAGGACGAGGATCACGACGACAACCAGCACGATCTCACCGCCGCTCAGTCCCCACATGGCCAACATGGTATTCATAGAAATTAAATCAGGGTGCAAGCTAGGCCACGCCTGCCGCCAAGTAAAGCGGCAAAAACCGTGGCGACCCGGAGTCCCTCCGGAGGGTGCCGCCGGGACGCGGGGCTACAGCCCGGCCGGGGGCAACAGCAGGATGAATTCGCCGCGGCGATTCTTCGCCCACGCGGCTTCGTCGTGGCCCGGATCGACCGGGCGATCCTCGCCCCAACTCCGCGTGCGGATGCGCTCGCCGCCGATGCCTCTGCCGATCAGATATTCGCGCAAGGACAAGGCTCGGCGTTCGCCCAGCGCGCGGTTGTATTCCTCGGTACCACGCTCGTCGCAGTGCCCGTCAATGAGCAACTTGTCGGTCGGCTTCAATTTGAGCTGCTCGGCCACCGAATCGGCCTTCTCCTGCTCGCTGCGTTTCACCACCGAGCTGTCGAAGTCGAAATAAACCGTCGCGGCGGCAAAGATGTTCGTGTCCATCAGATAACCCTCGAACTCGCCCATGCCGGCCATCGGCGTCCCGCCGGTGCCCGGCCCCAGGTTGGTTTCGCCCACGCCCGGCCTGGTCGCTGTGCCCCCGCTCTCCAACGGGCCGGGTCCGGTACCGGGTCCAGGCGCGCGCACGGTCCGGGCGGGAATCGGCGTCACGGCTTTGGGTGACTTCTTGCAGCCGACCCCGGCCACCACGAGCGTCAAAGCGACCGCCAGCGCGTTGAGAAAACGGGTGCGTTTCATGATTGTGACCTTGCGAAAAGCTGAGTCTATCTGGCCCACGTCGGCTGCGAGCAAATGCCTAAACTGTGCGGCACATCCTTGAGTTGTTTGGTCGGCACGTCAAGCAAAGACAGGACGCGCCCGCTGCCGGCCCGCCGCGTGAAGATCAGCGTCCGTGAGTTGGGCGCCCAGACCGCATCTTCGCCCGAAACGTAGAGCTTGGCCTCGCCGCCGCCCGCCGCTACGACGCAGAGTTCGAAGTTGCGCATCTGGGACGTGAACGCGATCCACTTGCCGTCCGGCGACCAGTCCGGCTCGGACGGATTGGCGACGCCGGAGGTGGGCAGGCGACGCGGAGTGCCGCCGCTGGCCGGGATGGTGGCCAGCACCCGGCGGCCATCCATCTTGGTCGCATAACAAATCGTGCGGCTGTCCGGCGACCAGCACGGGCTGGACTCGTCTTCGCGGGTCCGCGTGAGCTGGCGCAAGTTGCCGCCGTCCGGGTCCGCCACGTACAAATCCGGGCTGCCGCCTTTGCTGAGAATCATCGCCACGTGCCGGCCGTCGGGCGCCACCGCGGGGCTGATGTTCGAGCCGGTGTAACGCGCGAAAACCTTGCGCTCACCCGTGCCCAGATCGTGCCAGACGATGTCGGCATTCCCGAACTTGTAGGTGGTGTAGTACAACCGGTGCGCCGCCGGCATCCAGCTCGGGGCGGCGACCACCGTGCCGTCGTGGGTGACCGCCTTCGCGTCGTAACCGTCGTAGTCGCTGACGTAGATTTCGCTGTTCTGCCCGCGGGTGACCTTGAAGGCGATCTTCGTGGCCGCGATGCCTTTCCTGCCCGTGACCGCCTGAACCACGTCATCGGCCAGGGCGTGGGCCTGGGCGCGGAGCGAGCCGCCGCTGTAGGCCTTGCCGAACTTCACCGCCTTGCTGATGTTGTCAGTGAGCCGGCCCTCGACCCGGCTGCTGTTGCCGCCGCGCAGCGTGTACTGGGCGGCGCTCTCGTCCACGATGGCGAAACCGACCACGTACAGATCGAACTTGAGCACGCCGGCCACTTCGCCGGTATAACCAACCAGGGCGATGGGGATCGGCTTCTGCGTCGCCTCCGCGTATTCGGTGATGGTGATTTTCTCGGCCGCCTGCAGGGCGGGCACGAGCGCCGCCAGGGCCAGCCAAACCGTGAATGAAGTCGTCAATCTGCGCATAGCCATCCGATCATCCCGCGCCGCCGCGGCTTTCCAGGTTGAATTCGATTTCGAACTCGCGTTGCGTGTCCTTCGCGCCGTCCGGGAACGGCCGGCCGATCGTTCGCACGCGATCCAACGCCGCCTGCACCGATTTGTCCAACGCCGCGTCACCCGAGCGTTTGGTGATGCGGTCCGAAATCACCGCGCCGTCGCGGGCGATGACCACCCGGACCAACACCGAAGCGCCGGTGTCGCCGGTCTCGCGCGGCTTCAGCGGGGCCCAAGCCCGGCGGTAAATCAGGTCCACGAAGCTCGTGTAGCTGGCGTAGGTGGCGCCTCCGGTGCCCGGCACGCTGACGGTGGTGCCGCTGGAGAGGTTGTCTTCGAGGGCGCCCACGACACCCGCCACGCGGCTTCGCTGCCGTTCCGCCAACCGCTGCGTCTCGGCCTGGCGGCGGGCCTGCGCGGCGGCCGCGGCCCGCTCGCGCTGGGCCCGCGCCTCCGCGGCTGAAATCTCGACCGGCTTGAGATTGACCTCGATCTTGTGCCTGGGCGCGGGCTTCTCGCCGGTGGGCGAGGTGAGATTGGGATCCGGCGCGGACGCACTGGGCGCGCGCTTCGCCTCGGCGACTTTGGGTGGCGAAACGTCCTTCTCGACCGCCGGCTCGGCTTTCGCCGGCTCTGTCGGCCGGGGCGGCGGCGCCTCGGGTTGAGCCGGCGGCTGGCTGGGCGGTTGGTTGGGCGGCTGGCGCGGAGGCTGGCTCGGTGGGTTGCCCCCGCCCACGATGGGGGAATCGACGAGCGTATCCGGGAAGAAAGTCAGGATGGGAACCTCTACCGTGTCAGTTTTGCGGCCGGAGGTAAAACCCGCCCCGACGACAAGCAGCACCAACAAGCCGGTGTGAAAAACCAGCGACGCCGCCAGGCATTCTCGTTGCAGCCGGTTCATCTGCGGTTAGACGGCTCCGTGGGCAGGGAGATTCTGGTGATGTTGTTCCGCACGAGACGGTCGATCACCGGATAGAAGTACCGTGCCAGGCTGTCCCGGTCAGCATTGACCCGGATGACCAATTCCGGGTTGGCCTTGAAGGCGCTGACCAGGCGCTGCTCCAACTGATCGATCGTGTATTGGGTCTTGTCGATGAAGTAGCCTCCCTGCTTGTCCACGATCACGTTGAGAATGTTGTCGGGGTCCACCCGCTGATGCGCCTTGCCACCGGGCGGCAGGCGCAGGTCGATGCTTTCCTTCAACAGGGGCGTCGTGATGACGAAGATGATGAGCAACACGAACGCCAGGTCGAGGAGCGGCGTGATGTTGATGTCGCTCAACGTGACCAGCGCGTTGCGTTGGGAGAAGCGGCGCATGACGGGGAGGGTCGGCGCGCGGCCGGCCTAGCTGTTGTCCTCCTCCTGGAGATACTCGGTCTCCATCTTCGAGACGAGTTCCTGCGCGAAATTGTCCAGCTCGACCGTGTGGACGCGCAGGTTGTGGACCAGCCAGTTGTAGCCGAACATGGACGGAATCGCGACCAGCAGACCGGCGATGGTGGTGATCAAGGCCGCCGCCACCCCCGGAGCCATGGACGCCAGGTCCGCGCGCCCGCCGGCGGCGGCGGATTTGGCGATGCCGCTGAAGGCGCTCATCACGCCCCAGACCGTGCCCAGCAACCCCATGAACGGCGCGCCGCTCACGGCGATGGCGAGCAGGATCAAGCCGGATTCCAGCTTCAACGCCTGGCGGGCGACCGCACTCTCGAGCGTCCGCTTCGTGTGCTCCATGGCCGTCAGCGACACCCACGGCTTGCGCCCGCCTTCGCGCGTGCGCAGCCGGTTGTCGAGTTCCTGGCAGCCGGCTTGATAAACGGCGAACAGCGGGCAGCCATCGACCTGCACCCGCCGGTCGAAGATGCCCAGGACGCCCTTCTGAGTGCGAAACTCGGCGTCGAAATACCCGTTCAACTTCCGGGCACGCCGCATCTCGACCGCCTTGGTGGCCATGATCGACCAGGCGATGATCGAGAAGAACACGAGCAGGACGATGATCGCCTTGCCCTCCATCGTCGCCTGTCCCCAGACGTACAAGAGGTCAAGCTGCTCGCGCGCGAAAAATGCCGGTGATACGCTCATCCGTGATCGCCGCGACTGGGCGGCGTTTTCCAAACATGCTTAACGGCTGGTTGCGGGAGCGTCAAAAGCTTTCGGGTCTCGCCGCGGTCAGCCTTGTCCACCGGTTGTTCACCGGCGAGGCGGGGCCGGCGCCCGCGAGGGCGCGTGATTCCCGACCGGCGGGCGGAGTGGGATTGCACCGCCGGCGGGTTCCAGGCATGTTCGGAGCCACTACGACCGAACCGACATCATGACGGCGACGAACGACGGTCTCTATGGCGTGGTCGAAGGCTTCTACGGCCGGCCGTGGAGTCCGGCGCAACGGCGGACCCTGTTTGGCTGGCTCCGCGAGGGCGGGCTCAACGCGTACATGTATGCGCCGAAGGATGACGCCAAACACCGCGCGGTCTGGCGCGAACTTTACGACGACCAGGAACTCGCCGCCCTGCGCGACCTGGTCCGCGATTGTCGGCAGGAAGGCCTGCGGTTCATCTACGCCACCGCGCCCGGCCTGGACATGGGCTTCTCCGACGCCGCCGACCTCGCCGCCTTGCAGGCGAAACTCAAGCAGGTCCACGACCTTGGCGTGCATCACTTCGCCGTTCTCTTCGACGACATTTCGCCGGAGCTGAACCCGGCGGACAGGCAGCGGTTCGGCACGCCGGCGGCTGCCCAGGTCTTCACCGCCAACCAGGTGCGGCAATGGGCGACCGGTTGGTCGGACGAATCCCGGCTGCTGTTTTGTCCCACCGAATACTGCGGCGCGTTTGCCCGGCCTTCCGTCGCCGAATCGCCGTACTTGCGGATTGTCGGCGAGCAACTCGACCCCCGGATCGACGTGCTGTGGACAGGCCCGGAAATCATCTCCGAGGCGATGCCCCTCGACTCGATCCGCGAACTGCGGCGCGTGCTCCGTCGGAAGCCGATGCTGTGGGACAATCTGCACGCGAACGATTACGACATGCGCCGGCTCTATCTGGGGCCGTACTCGGGTCGTGCGCCGGAGTTGCTGGGCGAAATCACCGGCGTCCTGTCGAATCCCAATTGCCAGTTCGAAGCGAACTTCATCCCGGTCCGCACCCTCGCGGCTTACGTCCGCGATCCGCGCGCCTACTCCCCGCGCGCGGCCTATCACGAAGCGCTGGCGGCCTGGTTGCCGGCCTTCAAAAGCCGGGGGCGGGGGAGCGCCCTGACGCTCGATGCGCTTCAGCTCGCGGCGGACATTTTTCACCTGCCGACCGAGGCGGGAGAACTCGCCGAACGCTACCTGGCCGATCTTCGTGTGATCCTGCATACGCCACCCAACGGCTGGGGCGAAGCAGCGGTGCGCTTCGAGCAAACCACCCGTCAGATCGCCGACGTCTATGACCAGGCGACCGAGTTGGCGAACCGCGACCTGCTCTACGCACTGTATCCGCACCTGTGGGAAATCAAGGAAACGGCCGGCCTGCTGGGAGCCTGGGCCAGGTGGCGTCGCGATCATCCCACGACAACGGAAACCTTCGCCTCGAGTGACTTCCGACCCGGGATCTGGCGCGGCGGCTTCACGGCGACGATCGATCGCCTGCTCCCGATGGATGACAGGGGTCGGTTCAGACCGTGATGTTTTCAAGGCTTGCCGGCGACCGGCAACGGAGTCCCCGAGACGCCCGGGTTCGGTTGGGAATTGCCGGCCGCAGAACCGCGATCCTGAACTTACCGTGACCCGACCGTTCAGGGCGGCGTTCGCCAGGCAAATGCCCTTGATCGGTAAGCCCGGGACCGGACGCGCGACTGCTCTTCCGGCGCGTCGATCGTTGCTCGCGCCCCGGTCCCACGCCCGGCCCGCCCCAGTGCCGTCGCGCTCAAGGCGCCGGCACCGCGCGATAGAATTGCATCGGGCCGTCGGCGGGCGTCACCGGAATCTGGTGCGGATTTGTCGCGAGCGAGATATTCGTCATCGTGCTCCACATCGAGGAGGGGTCGAGGAGTGGCGTGTGGTCGATCCGATAGTGGCCATGCATCGGGCCGAAGAGCGCCAGGTGGGGGCCGACGCCGGACATCTGCTGCATCATCAACATCCCCACGCCCGCATGCTGGTCGGCGACCACCCCCACCGGATTGCTGACAACGACCCTGTACTCGCCGGCCATCATCGGTTGCATGGCGGAGAGCATGAGGGTGGCGTTGGTTTCGCCGGGCAGGTTTGTGCCGTTGAACATCCATTGGTAGCGGAGCGGATCGCCCGTGCTCATGGCGGCGTTCATCGACAGCATTGCACCAGGGCCGAGGACCTGGTTGGTGGGCATGGCGCTGATTTGCACCGGCGCCGAAACGGGCGTGAGCAGGACGGCGTGAATCTGGCCACCGGTCATGCCGCTGCCGACGATCTGGTTGGTATCGTTGATGCCGCGGGCGTCGATCAAAACCCAGCCGCTGTTGGTGGGAATCAACTCATTCAAGTCGCGCATCATGCCGCCGCTGTACATGAAGGCGTGCGGACCGTTGGTCGTGTCCGCCGTGCCCACGATGCTGCCGGCGGTGTTGATGCAAAAGGCCTGACTGTTGGTGCCGCCCAAAGTGCCCAGGTCGTGCTGCGTCATCCCGCCCATGCCGCCCGACGTGGAGGAGAAGGCGTGTTGGTTGCCGTTCGGCATGAAGGACGCGCCCACGGCCATGCCCTGATCGTTGACGCTGTTGGCGACGCTGGAGACACCGCCCATGGTTCCCATGCTGGTCATCCCCCCACCCATCATGCCGGAGCCGGTCATGAAGGCACGCATCGCGCCATCGAAATGGGCGTAACCGACGAGCTGGCCGGCGCTGTTCATTCCATAGCCGGCGCTGGCAGCCGGATCGTCCGCGTCCAGGTCCATCATGCCGTTCACCGTGTTCGTCCACATGAAGGCGTGCGACATGCCGGACGACAGATCGCCCTCGCCGGTAATGTCGTCCATGGCGTTGATGCAGTAAGCGGCGCTGTTGGTGCCGCCCAGTGTGCCCAGATCGGTCATCATCAAACCGCTCATGCCATTCGTGGTGAGGAATCCGTGGTGCATCCCGTTCGTCAGGTCCGCGTCGCCCACGATATGGCCCAGGTCGTTGATGCTGTATGCCCGGCTGTTGGTGCCGCCCAGCGTGCCCAGGTCCATCATCACGCCATTGGTGAAGACGAAGCCATGGGTGCGGCCGTCGGCCAACATGGCGTCGCCGACGATGACGCCGTGGTTGTTCAAGCCGAAGGCGTGGCTGTTGGTGCCGCCCAAGGTGCCGAGGTCCACCACGGCGTAGTGCGATTGGGCAAAAAGCACGCTGGCCGAAGAGGCCAGCGCGAAGACCGACGCAGCAATTGTGCGCATATTTATCTTAAGTGTATTCCGAACCAGGCCGCCGGTCCTCGTGCCCGAAGCGCAACCGAGCCAGCGCGGCCCACTGTAGGAGTACACCGTCCGCCCACCGGATCACGCAACCAATCTCGCCGAAGCCGGGCGCACAGGATCCCACCCGTACTGCGGTGCCCCAGGCCGGGAAGCAGCGCATCGGTTTCTCGGAACGAGCTTCCGCGGGGCTCCCACCGCGTGGGGCGGAAGGTCAGACGCCGGCCGTTGCGCGCTGCTTGCGCCAGCAGGTCGTGCACAGCGCCGGCAACACCAGCAGTGTCAGCAGCGTGTTGGTGAAAATCCCGCCGATGACGACGGTGGCCAGCGGGCGTTGCACTTCGCCGCCCACGCCAACATTTACGGCCATCGGGATGAATCCCACCGCCGCCACCAGCGCCGTCATCAGCACCGGCCGCAGGCGCACCCGGCAGCCTTCGCGCACGGCCTGCTCCAGCGGCGCGCCGGCCTCGAGCTTTTGCTTGATGAACGTGACCAGCACCAGGCCGTTGAGAATGGCCACGCCGCTCAGGGCGATGAAGCCGATGGCCGAACTGACCGTGAACGGCAGGCCGCGCAGCCACAAGCGCCAGCACGCCGCCCACCAGCCCCAGCGGAATGCCCGACGCGACGATGAGCACCTCGCGCACCGTTTTCAGGCTGAAGAACAGCAGCACGAAAATGAGCGCCAGCGCCATCGGCACCACGAACATCGAGTTTCCGGTTCGCGCGCTCCATGTTCTCGAACTGCCCGCCCCATTCGATCGTGTAGCCGTCCGGCAGTTTCACTTGCGCGGCGATTTTCGCGCGCGCCTTCGGCCACGAAGCTCTTCACGTCCCGCCCGCGCACGTTGCATTGCACGGTGATTCGCCGCTTGCCCCACTCGCGGTTGATGGTGGACGGACCTTCCATCTCGCGTGATCGTCGCCACCTGATTCAGCGGCAACACCGGGCCGGCGGCCGTGGGAATGAGCGTCGCGGCCAGCGCGTCCGGATCCGTGCGCTGCCGGTCCGGCAATCGCACCACCAGCGGGAAACGCCGCTGGCCTTCGCGCACGTCGCCCACCCGCCGCGAGCCGACCGCCTCGACGACGTTCAGCACGTTGCGCGTCGGCACGCCGTAACGGGCGATGGCCTGCGGGTCCACGCGCACTTGCAGGAAGGTCTGCCCGGTCAACTGCTCGACCGAGGCTTCGCTCGCGCCGCGAATCCCGGCCAGCACCGCTTGCACCTCGCCGCCCAACCGGCGCAATTCCTCCAGATCGTCGCCATAGACCTTGATGCCGATGTCGCCCCGGATGCCGGCGATGAGTTCGTTCAGCCGCATCTCGATGGGCTGGCTGAAGGCCGGCTTCAGTCCCGGCACCTGGTTCAACACGTCGCGCATCTTCTCGGTCAACTCCGCTTGCGTGCGCGCCTTCGTCCACTGCTCGCGCGGTTTCAGCGCGAGGAAGAAATCCGCCAACTCGACACCCATCGGATCGGTGGCCACTCTCCGCCGTGCCGAGGCGCGTCCAGATGTGTTCGATCTCGTCCGGGAATTCCGCCATCAGCACTTGCTCAATCCGGTCGTTCTGCGCCACGGCTTCCTCCACCGAAATCCCCGCCAGCCGCACGGTGGTGCCGACGATCGCGCCTTCGCCCAGCTTGGGCAGAAACTCCCCGCCCATGCGCGACGGCGAGCAGCACCGCGCCGACGAACAACGCCACCGCCCCGAGCAGCGTGAGCTTCCGAAACCGCAGCGCGAAGTCCCAGCGCCGGTTCGTAAATGCGGTGCGCCAGCCGCACCAGCCACGGCTCCTGTTTCCTTCACCTGCTTCGGCAGGAACAACGACGCCAGCACCGGCGTCAGCGTGAGCGCCAGGATCAGCGAGCCGAGCAGCGCGAAGATCAGCGTCAGCGCCATCGGCTTGAACAGTTTCCCCTCGATGCCCTCCAGCGTGAGAATCGGCAGGAACACGATCATGATGATGCCCACGCCGAACGCCACGGGCCGCGCCACTTCCAGCGGCGCGCTGCGCAGGACTTCCTCGCGTTCCTCCTTCGTGAGCGCGCGTCCCAGCTCATGCTGGCGCACGGCCAGCCGCCGCATGGCGTTTTCCACCATCACCACCGCGCCATCCACGATGAGCCCGAAATCCACCGCGCCCAGGCTCAGCAGGCTGGCCGCGATGCCCGCCTGCAACATGAAGTTGCCGGCGAAGAGCATCGAAAGCGGAATCGCCACCGCCACAATCAGGCCGGCCCGCAGATTGCCCAGGAAGGCAAACAGGATGGCGATGACCAGCAGCGCCCCGGCCAGCAGGTTGTGTTCGACCGTGCGAATCACGTTGTCCACCAGTTCCGTCCGGTCGTAGAGCACTTCCAGCTTCACGTCCGGCGGCAGGAACTTCTGCACCTCGGCCAGCTTCGCCTTGAGCGCGCGGGTCACCACCGCGCTGTTCTCGCCCATCAGCATGAAGCCCAGGCCCAGCACCGCCTCGCCCCGGCCGTCCGCCGTCACCGCGCCCCGCCGGATTTCGTGATCCTCCTTCACCGTCGCCACGTCCCGCACCCGCACCGGTGTGCCGTCGTGGCTGGTGATGACGATGTTGGCGATTTCCTGGACGTTGGTGGTCAGGCCGACGCCGTGAACCAGCAGCGATTCGCCGCCGCGCACGATCTGCCCGCCGCCCACGTTCTGGTTGTTCGCCTGCAACGCCTCGACCAGTTCCTCGAACGTCAGCCGGTATTTGATGAGCCGGTCGGTTTCCACCACCACATGGTATTGCTTCTCGAATCCGCCCCAGGTGTTCACCTCGGCCACGCCCGGCACCTTGCGCAGTTCCGGCTTCACCACCCAATCCTGCAGCGTGCGCAACTCCGTCGGCGTGCGGTTGGTGTCGGTGGACCGCACCACGTAATGGAACACCTCGCCCAAGCCCGTGGCGATGGGACCAAGCTGCGGGCGCGCCAGGCCCTCCGGCAGCTCCACCGTCTGCAGCCGTTCCGATGATGAGCTGCCGCGCCTTGAAGATGTCGATGCGGTCGTCAAACGTGGCCACCACCTGCGACAGCCCGAACTTCGAGATGGAGCGCACGTTTTGCAGGCCCGGCAAACCGCTGATGGCCAGTTCCACCGGCACCGTGATTTGCGCCTCCGTTTCCTGCGGGTTCAAGCGACGCCGCCGTGGTGTTGATTTGCACCTGCACCGGCGTCGTGTCCGGGAAGGCGTCAATCGGCAGAATGCTCAAGGCTCCGCCCGCCGATGACGACGAGCGCCGCCGCCAGGACGCAGACCAGCAGGCGGTTCTTGAGCGAGAAGTTGATGATCCAGTTCAGCATGGACGACCGTGTCTTCAGTCATCCGCACAGCCCGCGCCCAGGCGCGACATCAGCATCGCCGACTTGATGGCGAAGGCATGGCTCGACGGCGATTTGCTCCTGCGGCTTCAGCCCGGCCAGCACTTCCTGTCGTCCGTTGAACTTCGCCCCGAGTTGCACCGCCCGCGCGTCGAACAAATCCTCGCCCAGCTTCACAAACACGAACGGCTTGCCCTCGATATGCTGGATGGCCGACGGCGGCACCAGCATCGCCCCTTCCGCCTGGCGCGTCAGAATCCGCGCGGTGGCGAACATCTTGTCCTTGAGCAGACCGTCCGGGTTGGCGAACTCCGCGCGGGCGCGGGCCATCCGCGTGCGCTCGTCCACCGCCGGGCCGATCCACGTCAGCTTGCCGGTGAACACCTTGCCCGGCAGCGAATCCACGCGCAGTTCCACGGCCTGGCCCACTTGCACCCGCGCCAGCGTCGCTTCCGGCACCTGCAGCATGGCCCACACGATCGAATGGTCCACCAGCGTGAACAGCGGCTTGCCCGCTTCCACCAGCGCCCCGCGCACCGCCATGCGCTCGACGATTTCACCCGCAAACGGCGCGCGCACCTCCATCAGCACCTGCTCCTGCGGCTGGCGCCCAAGCTCGTCGATCTGGCTCCTCGGTGAAGCCCAGCGTGCGGAGTTGCTGGCAGGCCGCGCGGTGTGTGGCCTCCGCTTCCTCCAGCGCGGCCTGCGAGGTCACGCGGTCGGCGCGCAACTTCCGCTCCCGGTCCAGCGTCTGATGCGACAGCACCGCCTTGGCCACCGCTTCCGCAATCGAAGCCGACCAGATCTTCGCCACCGTCTGTTTCTCCTCAACCTTGGCTGCCCAAGTCCACGTCCACCGTCTGAACGATGCCGCTCACCGGCGCGGCGATCTGCGCCAGCTTGTTCTGGTTGAAACTCACCTCCGCCACGCACTCGATGCCATCGGCAATCGCGCCCGTCTCCGGCGTGGCGGTCTGGATGCCCACCATGGCCGTCGAGTTGGTCGATGGTAGCCGCACCTTCATGCTCTCTCCCGGCTTGAGGCTGGCAGCCAGTTCCGGTTTGCACACGGCGCACTCGCCTTCCGGCACGCCGTGCTCCGCGCACATCGCCACGCCGTCCCTGGATTCCGCGTGGGCGACTTTCGCTTCGACGTGCGCGTGCCCGGCGTGGTCCTGACTGGCGGCCTCGGGGGCCTGGCCACAACCCGTCAGCAGGAGGGCAGCGACGAGGAG
This sequence comes from uncultured bacterium, assembly GCA_963735925.1. GTDB lineage: Bacteria > Verrucomicrobiota > Verrucomicrobiia > Limisphaerales > J093 > DSVZ01. The sequence goes on along the minus strand of CAVTMT010000005.1, from coordinate 944,021 downwards.
GCTCCCCGCGGTAACGAGGCGGGCGAGTTCCGAGACTCGAAATCCGCGATCCGAGCAGACTCCGGAACTCGAGACTCCAAACCGAGCCCCGCTCCCCCCGCAGCCCGCCAGCGAGTCCCCATCCCGGGGTCGCCGCGTCGATCCCCTTCGGCATTCGGGGCTCGGGTTCCTTCCGCGCTTCGGGCTTCGGATTTCGGAATTGGTGGAACAGGTCATGTTCATTGTCGGATGGCTACTCGGGGGTTGAAGCAGGAGGGAGTTGCGGCCTCAGCAGGGCCTCCAGTTCCGCCTGGGCGAGGTTCATTTCCAGCAGCTTGCGTTGGTAGGCCAGCCGCGATTCGGCTGCCGTGCGCTGCGTGTCCACCAGGTCGATGAAGCCGAATTTGCCCTCTTCAAACCCGGTCCGGACCAACCGCAGCGCCGCCTCCGTCTTTGGCAGAATCCGCTCGCGGTAGTTGCCTACTTGCTCGACTGCCGTGCGGTAGCGTTGCCGGGCGTTGGCCCATTCGCGCTGCAGTTGCTGCCGCACGACCTGCAGTTCCGCTTCGGCTACGCGCACGTTTGCCTCGGCCTCCTGCTGCCGGCCCTTGCCCCGATCCCAGATCGGCAGCGGGATCGAGAAGCCGAGCTGGATGATGGACTGGTCCGTTTCGCCGATGCGCCCGCCGGACACGCCCACCTTTACATCCGGGTAAGGGTCCAATCGCGTGCGGCGCTGTGCCAATTCCGCTTGGTCCAGATTCGCCTGCGAGGCCGCCGTGCTCGGGTGCTGGGCCAGCAATCCGTCCGCGCCCGTCAGCATCAGGGCCGCATCCGGCGCTTCGGCCAGCGCGCCGGAGAGGCTGGCGTCTTCCAGGTCAGGCCGGCCCAGCAAGGCGGCAAACACCCGCCGCGCCGTGGCCAGCTCGCGCTGGAAATCCGCCAACTCCGTCCGTGCCTGCTCCCACTGGACTTCCGCCCGCAACTGCTCCTGGTAGGCGGCTGCGCCGGCATCCACCCGCTTCCGCGCCGTCGCGGCGGAGGACTCCGCGACCGCGACCAGTTGCGTGGACACCCCGACCAACCGTTCCGACGCCAGCACCCGGAAGAATCCCGCCTTCACGTCGCGGACGAGTTCCGTCCGGCGCAGCGCGAACTCCGCCTCTGAGAGTTTCACGCCCGCGCCGCCAATCTGCTTATCCAGCGACTTTTTCCCCGGATACGGGAGGGTCTGGGCGATGCCGACGGTTTGCTTCGCATCGGAAAACCCGCGCCCGCCGCTCACCGGCCAGTCCTCGGCGTTCAACTCGAGTTCCGGGTTCGACCATTTCTCTCGCCTGGTGGGCCCGCCCGGCAGCGGCATCCACGCGGGCGCCGGAGGCGTGCACCGCCGGGTTGTTCGCCAGCGCCAGGCGAATTGCCGCATCCAGCGTCAGCGTTTGCGTTCCCCACGGAAGGATGCCGGCGCCGCTGCCGCTTGATGCGTCGGCGACGTGGCGAACGCTTCCAGTGCGCTGGTTGTGGACGCTTGCCGCTTCGGGGCCCTCCGGCCCTGGGGCAGCGAATCCCAAGCCCCACCCCCCGGCGACCAGCCCCGCCAGGGCACACTCCCGACACCAACGCAAAAGCAGACTTTGTTTCATACTTCGACACCCACGAACACAACCCAGCGACGGAGGCAGACGCGCGGCGAGCGGACACACCGCGACCTTCGGGAGAGTCCCGGACGGGAAGCTTCAGCGAACACGTCCCGAGCGGGACCGTTTATTAGGCGACGAGCGAGGGTGCGCGCGGCGGCAGCGCCGTGCGGTAGTGGAATTGCCAGAACCGTGGCAGTTCCGGCGGTGCCGATGAGGCGGGAATGAAATCCGGTGCGGGATCAGGGGACGGTTCAGCGATCCAATCCCAGCCCGCGAATGCGAGCAGCAAAGCCAGATTGGGCGCAATGGCGGGATTGTCCTCGATCTTGTAGAAACCCGATTCCACTCCGCCGCAGGAATCCTGGCTGCAATCGTGTGGGGGCTGCGGAAGCGCCTTTTGGCCGCAGCAACACTGGAGGAAGCTGAATCCCGGCATGGCCTCCAGCGAGCAATGCATCGTGACTGGCACCCAAAGGGCCAGCAACGTCAGCGCCACGGCTCGCTTGAACCAAGTCACGGTGGTGAGCGTAACCCCGGCGCGGGGCTTTTCAATCTCCGACTGCCGGACGAAGGGGTCAGTTCTTGATAATGGCTACTTGCCGGATGACTGCCTGCGCCGATACAGCAGGTGGTTCAGATAGCTGCGGGCGCCCATCTTCAACCGCTCCGCAATCCACCCCGTCGGCATGGTCGTCTCCGCCCGCAACCGGGCCGCCACGGCTACCTTCCCGGCATCCCCCTTCGGCCGGGTTTCCAGTTCGGTTGCCTTCCACGCCCGCCTGCTCAACTCCTCCGCGATGATCCGTTCGGCTTGGGCCGCTGCCGTCGCCGCCCGCTCCGGACCGTAATGCTCGCCCCCGAGCCGCTCGTTCATCTGTGCCAGCAACTCCTGCCGAAACGTTTCCCCGCCCAGGCACCAACCGCGCCGGATCGCCTTGAATTCCTCGCCCACGTCCGCCCCGCGCCGCTCCTCCAGCGCCTGCTCCAGTCGTTGCCGCCCGGCCGGACTGTCCTTGGGGATGCCCCACTCGCCCAGCAACCGGTCCACCCGCAGCCACGTCGGACGCTTCGACGGCGCCAGCAGATACGCCGGCCAACTACTCCAGGCGAAACTTTTCAAAGGCTGGTCCGCCGCCACCAAATTCGCCCGCGCTGGATTCAGATGCGTGTAATCGCAAACGCTCTTGAGGTAGCCGCTGCCGCTGCCATCCACGATCAACGCCTTGTAGCGACCGGAGAACAAATGGCCGAAGACCTGGTGCCGCCGGTTGAAGCGACCGGTGTAGGTGCCGAGAAACCATTTCATCCCAATGACCAGGTTCGACTGGGGCGTCTCGACCACCAGATGAAAATGATTCGGCATGAGGACGTAGGCGTGAACGTGCCAGCCGGTCTTGGCGCAAGCCTCGGCCAGGGTTTCAACGAAACGCTGGCGATCCGCCTCGTCCTTGCAGATCGCCTCGCGCCGGTCACCGCGATTCATCACGTGATAAATCGCGCCGGGATACTCGACTCTCAATTTGCGGGCCATGACGGGAGAGTGGCCCGCGCCGCCTCAGTTGTCAATATCAAGAACTGACCCCTTTATGACGCCTTTACAATCTGCTCGTTCCTCCAATTGAGCATCTCTCGGCCGCTCGCCGGCCTCGAGTGCGTTCATTTCGCGCTACTCTGTACTCGATAATACACGGCGTGCGCGGTGTCTGCACTGCTCACTATCCTTAACGCACCCGACGATATTTCAATGGGAAATATTACCAAGCCCTGGGCACGCCGTGTGGGAACCGCCTCCTCACCCCATACGTCCAGAGCTAGTAAGAACCCAGGTTCGAACGTGATATGCCCGGTCCTAGCATCGAAGGACCAGGATCCAGTGTTAGTGTGCTCCCTCCTGGGGAACTCAATAAGGAGTCGCTGAGTGTACTGCATGTTCGTCATTAGAACAAGGATTTCACGACCAAATGGATACTTAGCGACATATGTACCAGGGACCTCAGACGGCTTTGGCGTTCGGCTGCATCCTACGCTCATGAACAACAGCGCCAAACACAACCGCTGGGTGGCCCACTTTCGGTTCATCGTCATTGCCCTCCAAACCACCTCTGTGACACGATGACCGGCGGTGCGTGTTTCGCAATCGGATATACATATTCACTCCGGATTCGGTCGAGATTCAAGGGCTCTGTCCACATAAATGTTTGATGGACGGTACGCATTGGACCGCGCTTCCAAGGGGCATCTGGAACTCGGTGGTAGAAGAAAGAATAGGTTGCCGCCTTGTTGCGGATACAAAATGTCACTTTGCCAATTTCTGGGGAGGCACTCGCATCGAATCCGCCGGCTTGACATGCAGTGCTGGAAAGATCCTTCGTGAACGGGTTGAGGATAGTGTCGAAAGCCGCCTCATACGTACCGTAGGCGAACGTTTCTATTGGGCGACCTCCGTGTTCGTAAAGGGGTCAGTTCTTGATAATGGTTGCTGGCTGTCGATCTTCCTCGGGCGATTCTGCGACCGATGAGTCACTGCCATTTGACGCTTTGGCGCGATCAGGCAGCATTGCTCATGGATCGGGTTCATCGGCGAGGATCGTCCGTCTGCCCCCACCAGGTCGCAAGCTGTTTCTTCAGCATTTCCTCCGCTTTTGAGGCGCCAGGACAGGCCGAAATGGTTTTGTACTCCGGAGGCATCGCCCCATCGCTGTCGGGGCGATGCAGGCTGGCGGAAGCGCCGGCAGGTGCTAAGTGTTCCGCGTGCTGCACGAACTGGAACCGCCACTCTCCGCCGAAGCCGTGATCGCCATTCACGGCGCACGGGAGCACAACCTCAAGAACCTCTCGGTCGCGATCCCCCGCGGCCGGTTCGTGGTCGTCACCGGCGTGAGTGGCTCGGGCAAGAGTACGCTCGCGTTCGACCTGCTGTTCGCCGAAGGCCAGCGGCGGTTTCTCGACTCGATGAACGCCTACGCCCGCCAGTTCGTCGAGCAGATGGCCCGGCCGGACGTGGACCTCATCAGCGGCATTCCGCCCACGGTCAGCATCGAACAACGCAACTCCCGCGGCGGCGGCAAAAGCACCGTCGCGACCGTGACCGAGATCTACCACTTCATCCGGCTCCTGTTCGCGCGGCTGGGCACCCAATTCTGCCCGGACTGCCAGGTGGCGGTCGAACCGCAGACGCGGGACGAGGTGGGCGCAAGGCTCCAGGCCGAGTCGAAGCGGCGCGGTGAGCTGCTCCTGCTCGCGCCGCTGGTGCGCGGACGGAAAGGCTTCCACAGCGAGATCGCCGACTGGGCCCGCAAGCGCGGTTACTCCGAGCTGCGCGCCGATGGAACGATGTACAAAACCGACGAGCCGTTCCGGCTGGACCGCTTCCGCGAGCACAATGTCGAGGTGGTGACCGGCGTACTCGAGGTCAAGGGCCGCCGGTCGTCGCGCCCGAACCGCGGCCGCTCCGGCCCGAAGCCTGGCTCGCCCGCCCCACCGCCTCAGCAACTCGTGGACGAGACGCTCGCGCTCGGCAAAGGCACGCTGCTCGCGTTGGACAATCGCGGCCAGCTCACGACGCATTCGACCGAGCGCGCCTGCCCGTCCTGCGGCAAATCGTTCGCCCCGCTCGACCCGAAGTTTTTCAGCTACAACTCCGCGGCCGGCTGGTGTCCGCGCTGCCGCGGCTTCGGCGAGCTGTTCTACCTGCCCGAAGACGTGGACCGCGGCGCGCGGGCGGACGCCATCGAGGAATCGTGGTGGGGCTGGCAGGAAGGCCAGCGCGAGGCCTGCCCGGAGTGCGGAGGCGCACGGTTGAATCCGGTGGCGCGGGCGGTACGGCTGGTCGTGGCCGCCGCGAAGTCGAAGGGCAAGACGGCCAACGCGGCCCCCACCATCGACACACTGGGTGCGCTGTCGGTGGACGCGGCGGCGGAGTGGTTCGGGCGACTGAAACTGGCGGGTCGCGACGCGGAGATCGCCCGGGACATCCTGCCTGAAATCCGCGAGCGGTTACGGTTCCTGCGCGAAGTCGGTCTGGGCTACCTCCAACTGAGCCGCGCCGTCACCACGCTTTCCGGCGGCGAGAACCAGCGGATCCGGCTGGCGGCGCAGCTCGGCTCGAACCTCAGCGGCGTGCTTTACATTCTGGACGAACCCACCATCGGCCTGCACGCGCGCGACAACGAGCGCCTGCTCGAAGCGTTGGCCAAACTCAAGGCGCGCGGCAACTCGCTGGTCGTGGTCGAGCACGACGAAGCCACCATGCGGCGCGCGGATTGGATCCTCGACCTCGGCCCCGGCGCGGGCGTGAACGGCGGGCAGGTGGTTGCCGCTGGCACGCTCGACGAGTTGCTGCGGCACAAAGACTCAATCACCGGGCGCTGCCTGCGCGAGCATGCGACCCTGCCGCGACCGGCGCGGGGGCAGCGAAGACCGGTGACCAGTTCGAAGGTCGAAAGGCGAAGCACGAAGCAAACGCGAAGTCCGAAATCCGAAGCGCAGATCGGTGGGGCCGGGGTCCGGGCTTCGGGTCCTGAGTTTCGGGATTCGGAATTGTCCTGGCTGACCCTCCGTGATGCGGCCGTTCACAATCTAAAGAACCTGACGGTTCGCTTCCCGCTGGGCCGGCTGGTGCTGGTGACCGGCGTCAGCGGCTCCGGCAAGAGCACCTTGATTCGCGAGTGCCTGCTGCCGGCTCTCGAAGGCGCCCTGAAGCGAGGAGCAAGGAAGTCCGCCGTGCATCCGGCATCCGGCATCCGGCATCCGGCATCGGGGGACTGCCTCTCCGGCCATGAATCCATCGCGGCGGTCTATGAAGTCGATCAGGCGCCGATCGGCCGCACGCCGCGCTCGACGCCCGCAACCTACGTCGGCTTCTTCGACGACATCCGCGCCTTGTTCGCCCAGGTCCCAGAGGCGCGGATGCGCGGGTACGGGCCGGGGCGGTTTTCGTTCAACAGTGCCCAGGGCCGCTGCCCCGAGTGCGAAGGCGCCGGCGTGGTGAAGCTGGAGATGAACTTCCTGCCACCGGCCTTCGTGCGTTGCGAGACCTGCAACGGTCTGCGCTTCAGCCCGGAGACGCTGGACGTCACCTTCAACGGCCGGAATATCGCCCAGGTGCTGGACCTCAGCGTGGCCGAGGCGCGGGAGTTTTTCGCGGCGTTGCCCCGCATCCGGCGGGCACTCGACGCCTTGCACGATACCGGACTCGGTTACCTCAAACTCGGCCAGACCAGCCCGACGCTGAGCGGCGGCGAAGCGCAGCGCGTCAAGCTGGTGACGCATCTGTTGACGGGCCTGAAGCCGCAGCTCGAACTCCCGGGAGCAGCGGGGCGACGCATCAAACGAAACCTGTTCATCCTCGAGGAACCCACCATCGGTCTGCACGTGGCCGACGTGCGCCGACTGGTGGAGGTCCTGCAACGCCTGGTCGATGCCGGCCACAGCGTGATCGTCATCGAACACAACCTGGACCTCATCGGCGAGGCGGACTGGGTGATCGACCTCGGCCCGGAGGGCGGCGAAGGCGGCGGCCGCATCGTGGCCGAAGGCACGCCGGAAGAAGTGGCGCGCCAGCGCGGCTCGCACACCGGCCGCCATTTGCGCCGCACGCTGACGAATGGATCCCGGAAACCGCCGGCTCGGGAAGCGTTGACGTGACGGAGGAGGCGAAGGAATCGGCTTTCGCATCCGGCCCAGGAGGCGTTAGATGCCGCCATGCGCATCACCGGGGGCAGTTTGGGCCGGCGGCAGTTGAAGGTGCCCAAGGGTTTTGCCGTTCGACCCACGCCGGACTTGGTCAAGCAAGCCGTCTTCAACAGCCTGGGCGAACGGGTGGCCGGCGCGCGGGTTCTGGAATTATTCGCCGGCTCGGGCGCGCTCGGCTTCGAATGCCTGAGCCGCGGCGCGGCCAGCGTCATCAGTGTGGAGAAATCCACCCGGCACGCCGCGATGATCCGCGAAAACCTGCTGGCCGCCGGGCTCCCGCTGGACCGCTTCGAGTTGCGCACCCAGGACGCGTTTGCCGCGCTGCACCAACTCGCGGCGGTCGGAATGGAGTTCGATCTCATCCTCGCTGACCCGCCCTTTGGCGAGAAAAACGTCGGCCGCCGCTCGCAATCCTGTTCCCAGCAGCTCCTCGACGAGCCCGCCCTGCCGTGCGTCGTCGCGCCCGATGGCTGGTTCATCCTGGGCCATGCGCGACGCGACACGCTCACGCTGACCGCGCCTTGGCGGGAGCAAAAGTCGCTCAAGCACGGCGACTCGGTAATGACGTTTCTCTGCCTCCAGCGACCGGCCGTCTCGCCTTTGGCGATGCCAACCAGCGAATGAAGCTTCCGCCGCGCGTTATCGAACGCGCGTCACCCGTGCGGAGCGCACCAGCAGTTCGGCCCCGCCGTTGAAGAAGCGGAAGTCTGCGCCGCCATTTTGGGACCCGGCGAAGCGCGCGTCGCCGACGCGCCACACGACTTTCCGCCAGGCATCCCGGTTCTGCCGTTCGACTATCTGGGGGTGGCTTTTGTACGCGCCGGCCTGGGATGCGCCGGCGTCCGTTGAGTCGTATTCGAGCGCGATCCGACCCGTGCCGGCGTCGAGAAAATCCAATTCAATCTCGTACGCGTTTCCACCGCGGCGACAAAACTCGTCGTCGGCGTCGAAGTACAGGTAACGCGCGGGGGCCCGTCCGGGCACGCGCCAGCACGGCACGCCCTCGCGCTCCACCACGTCGTGCGGGCCGTCTTCGAGTTGCAGCGCGCCCAAACCGTCGCTCCGAGCCGGCGTGGCGGCGACGGCCGGCGCATCCGCGAATCGCGTGTCCACGTAGGCGGCCCGGTTGGTCTCGAACTCGCGCACCAGCCAGAGCAACGTGTAGAGGTCCACCACCTGCACTTCGTCGCCAGCCATCTGCTTCAACTCGGCGCTCACGCGGGCGTACCAGGTCGGCGTCTGCAGAATCGAACGACAAACCACGAAGCGTGGATGCGGCCCGCCGGCCAGGTCCGCGATCACCCGCGCGGCTTCGGCCGGATGGCCGGGCAGGTCGGTGGCCATGCGCAAGTACGGCATGCCGGCGTGAACGCCTTGCCGCGGGATCTTCTGCGCCACGATGCCATCCGGCGAAAACCGGGCATAGGCGTCAAGCCCGGCCGGCGAAAGGCCCCGCGCGTAGCCGTCGATGACGAACCCGGTGAGCGAAATGTCCCAGCGCTGGTAGAACTCCTGGCAATGCCGCTCCCACGCCCCGAGTCCGGACGGCAGCCCGGAGTGGGGCCGCGGCGGGGTGAGGTAGCCGGGATTCAGATAGCCCGCGCCCGAGTCCCCGGCCACGAACCAGTCGTTGGTCGTCGCGCGTTCGCGTGCCCAGGCCATGCCGAACGGGAAGCGTTCGGCGAGGTTGGGGTCGAAGGCCCACGACAGCGGCACCGAGCCCCGCGCCGGATCGCGCCACATGCGCGGCAATTCGCGGTACAGCCAGGCGGCGGAGTCGTAGTCGCCGACGTAATGCGCCACAAACCCGCGCCGCGGGATGCGTCCGGCGGCGTCGAGCACGCCCCGCGCGATGAGGCTTTCGCGCGATGGTTTGACCGGTTGCGGGTAGCGCGGCGGGAGCGGGTAGTGCTGGTAGAAGGACGCGTTCGCCATCGCGCCCAAACCTAGCGCATCCGCATCCATGTAAGCATTGAAGCAGGAGAGGATTTCCGCGTAGCGCCATTCGGTGGCGACTTCTTCGTGGTGGCCGCCTGCCGCCCAATTGCCATCGCGATGGCGCGTGTACTTGTAGGCCCACGGCACGAAGCCCGCGACGTGGATCGTGCCGTCGCCGCCGAACCGATCCCACGCCGCGCGCAACAGGCGCTTGAGCGTGGCCACGTCCACGCCGGCGGGCTGAGCCGGTTCGTCCACCGAGGCCTCATCGTCCCAAACACCGAGGTCGAAAACGACGCCCCGCCGGGCGATGACAAAGTCGTGGTTCGACAGCGTGTGGTTCTCCGGGCCGGCGGCGTTCCAGCAGCGCAGCCAGAAGGCGTCCAGATAGTATCCCAGGCAGTGCGGGTTCGCGCGTCCGGTCTTCACGTAATTCTCGATCAGCCACGCGTAGGCATCGGCTTTGGCGCTGCCGGTCGATGGCAGGCCCGTGCCGGGAATTGTCCCCACGCCGGTGAACAGCGGACTGCCGTCGGCCCGGCGCAAATCCACCTTCACCGCCAGGCGCGGGCCGGCTTCGGTCAACGCACGGAACAGCGAACCGGCGGCGGGATCGTAACGCAGCGGCAGCAGGTCGTCGCAGCCGGCGATCGTGGAGGCGAGGTTCGACGTGGCGGGCACGCGTTCGTCCCAGACCACCGCTCCGCGAAAGCAATCGCTGAACCGGTTCAGCAACTCGGCCAGCGTCGCGACGCGTTCGGTGGGCCGGCCGGCCAGCCAACCGTCCGGCGCGCTCATCTGCTGCCACCAGAAGTCATCCGGCCCGGCGAGGTAGCGCACGAAGAGTCGCGGCGCGGCGCGGTTGGCCAGCCCTTCCAGCGCGGCGATCAAGTGGGATTCGTCCCAAAACCGCCGGCGCTGGACTTCGTCCTTCAAGTCCAGTTGAAACAGCGCGGTGGCATCGTAGAGCACCACGGGTGCCGGCGCCGCCGGCAGCGAGTGAACGCCGACGGCCACAAACAGAAGCCAGCCGGACAGGAGCCGACGGGTAACCGCGGCGCCTTGGGCCGACCAGCGTTGCCAAGAAATCGAGGGCATCGGCGCCGAAACTCGCAGGCCGGCACCGGCCCGGCAACGCGAATACGGCGCCGCCGGCGTGGTCCGAGCCGAGGCGGCTCATCCTGCTTTCGGAAAGCCCGCTGGCGTTTGGCGGGGAGCGCTGGCATCTTTCGCACGTTTGAAAAGTCGCTGCCTGACTCGCCGGCGTTCGCCCCGCTCAAGCCGCGTCCTCGCTTTCGCGCTGGGCGCATTCGCCGTCCTTGCCGCGGCGCGCCTCCCGGCCGCCGAACCGCCGGCCACGATCGAGGACGTCCGGCCGTATCTCCGCCCGGTCCAGGGCACCAATGGCGTGACCTCTCTTGAGGTCGCGTTGCGACGCCTGGCGCCGGTACACGGCGACGGGCCGGCCGTCTGGATGGTGGCGGTGACGCACATCGCCACGACCAACTACTACGCGGAACTCCAGCGGTTTCTCGAGGCCCAACCGCTGGTGCTCTTTGAAGCGGTGCGCACCGAGGAAGGACGCATGCCCAAGCACCGGGAAGGCTATTCGCTCCAGGCCGATCTCGCTCATGCCCTCGGGCTCACGTTCCAGCTCGACGAGATCGATTACGACCGCCCGAACTTCCGGAACAGCGATCTCAATCTCGAACAGCTCACGCGTATCTTCGCCGAAAACACCGGCCCGGCGGCGGACGCCGATGCGGGCGCAGGCCGGCCCGCGGCCGGCGCCGTCGAGTTCGGCGCACTGGTGCAGGCCATGAGCGGCGAAGGTTTCGTGGGCCGGCTGGCGCGCTTCGGCGTCTCGGTGCTGGCCGCCAGCACCCGCCTCCAGGCCGCGACGAAGATCGCGCTGATCGAGGTGCTGGGCCGGCTGCCCAACGACCTGACCCAAATCGCGGGCTTGCCGGAAGGCATGCAACATCTCCTGCGCGTGCTCGTCGAAGAACGCAACGCGGCCGTGGTGCGGGATCTCCAGTCGGCACTGGCGCGCAAGCCGGCGCCGAAATCGGTGGGTGTGTTCTACGGTGCGGGCCACATGCCCGATCTGGAATTCCGCGTCTGCCAGGCCCTGGGCTACGCGCCGGTCGAGGATCGTTGGCTGACGGCGTTTGACGTGAATCCGCACGCCCTGGGCATCTCGGAATTCGAGGTCGAACTGACCGCGCGGATGGTGCGCCTGGAGCTGCAGGGTTTGGAACGGACGATGTCGGAGCCCAACCCGACCGGGTCCGCCGCCGATCCCCAGCCCCATCCGGGCCCCGCTGCCGCTTCGCCGCCGGCGCAACCCGCGCGACCATGATCCATCCGGGGCGCGGCCCCGGCAGCGAAAGGCCGCGCCAACCGCGGCCGGTCGAGTAGCAAAAGCCGGCCCAATGGAGAGCCCGACCCCGGCGCACCGGCCTTTTGCCTTGACCCTCGCAAACCTGCATTTGATGCTTCTCCGCGCGTCCGCACTATGAACCGTAATACTCTCACGGCCTTTCTTGCCGCCACCTGCGCCGCCATGGCCTTCGGGTTTCCGGAGCCCGCGCGCGCCTCGGATGCTCCCGCTTCCGCCGCCGCCGCCAAACGGGAGTACCCGACCATCGGCAGCATCGAACGCCTGGCGCCGGAACTCGACCACCTGATCGCGCCGGACGCGAAGATCGAGAAGCTGGCGGGCGGCTTTGCGTGGGCCGAGGGTCCGGTCTGGAACCGCAAGACCGGCACGCTGCTCTTCTCCGACGTGCCCCGCAACGTGGTGTTCGAGTGGAAGGAGGGCCTCGGCACCCGGGATTATCTGTTTCCCAGCGGCTATACGCAGGCGCACCGCCGCGAGGGCAACGACCGGGAACAAGGCTCGAACGGACTGACTCTCGACGCCGCAGGCCACCTGGTGCTGTGCCAGCACGGCGACCGCCGCGTGGCGCGCCTCGAGCCGGGCACCGGCTTTCGCACGCTGGCCCGCTACTACCTGAACCGCCGGTTCAACAGCCCCAACGATCTGGTCTATGATGCCAAGGGCAATTTGTATTTCACCGACCCGACCTATGGCCTCCCCCGCGACCCGGCGAATCCGGACCGGCTCCTCGGCCAGGAACTGCTCATCAACGGGGTGTACCTCCTCCGGCCCGACTCCGACGTCCTCCTGGTGGTGAAGGATCTGACCTTCCCCAACGGGGTGGCACTCTCGCCCCTGGGCAAACTCCTGTACGTGGCCGTATCCGATCCCGCGAATCCACGGATCATGTCCTATCCGGTCAAGCCCGATGGAACATTGGATCCCGGGTCGGTCTTCTTCGACGCCAAACCTTTGATGGACGGACGCAAGGGCCTGCCCGATGGCTTGAAGGTGGACCGGGAGGGCAACCTGTTCGCCACCGGTCCGGGGGGCGTGCTCGTGATCTCGCCTCTGGGAAAACTCCTGGGCATCATCAATCCCGGCGAAACGACCTCCAATTGCGCCTGGGGCAACGACGGCACCACGCTGTACCTGACCGCGGACACGATTCTTTGCCGGATCAAAACCGAGACTCAGGGCTCGGGGGACTGGCCCAAGTTGAAGCCGTAGTCTCACCCGCCGGATTCTCCCATCCTCGTGGCCGGCACCGTGCTTAATCGCGTTCGGGCTTTGTTTCACACCCCCGACCCGCCCGGCCTGGGTTGCGCCGTACGACCGCACGTCCAGTCGGCCGCCAGTCTGAGGAGTGCCTGCGACGACCTGGCGCGTGAATTGGGGCTGCCGGCACCGCAGGCCGCGTTGATTCGAGCGGCCGCACTGCTGTGGCACGATCACCTCGAAGCGGCCCACCGCGTCGTGCAGGGCATGGAAAACCCCGATGGCAACTTCATCCACGCCATCATGCACCGAAGGGAGCCGGATCCGGCCAACGCGAAGTACTGGTTCCGGCGCGTCGGCCAGCACCCGGCCTTCGGGCCGTTGGCGGAGGCCGCAACCGGGTTGCTGCGCCAGAGCGCTGAGAACTCTCTCGAAGCGACCCTGCTTCCGAACGGCGTCTGGGATCCGCTTGCGTTCGTGGACGTGTGCCGGGAATGCGCCGATCTCCCGACGGGCCACCTCCGGTTGGTGACGGCGGTCGAACTCCAACGGATCGAGTTCGACGCTCTGTTGGCACATGTCTGTGCCAGGTAGCCCGCCCCGCCAGGCAAATCGCCGTCCGGGTTGCGGGAACGACCTTCGCCGGCGAACCCTTTGCGCGGCCCAAACGCTCCTCGAAAGGTGAAATCGGTGACCGGCATCCAGAGGTCGGGGCGACGGTCCGGGTGGTCGATTCACAGGCGGTCGCCTTCCTTCAGCCGGCCGATGGCGCGGACACGGCTGCGTTGGCCGCAGCGCAATCGAAGGCTCACTTCGGCCACTCGCTGACGCGTTGCCACCACCGCCGCAATTCCCGGAGGTGTTCCTCCGGGTGAGCCACCCGGCTCACCAGCGACTGGCTGCCGAGCGAGCGGTCCGGCCATAGGTGGAGGCGGTCGGCAACTCCCAATTCCTTCGCCAACATGTGCACCGTGTGCAGCGCCTCCATCGCATAGTCCTGCCACAATTCCCGCGTGGCGAACACCTGGGTCCGCAGCTCCACCCCGTTCGAGTCGGCGCAAGCCTTGATGCGTGCGACGTTCTCGGCCCGGATATTGATGGGTTCGTGAAAGATGGTGAGGGGTTCGAGCTTTGCCACGGCGCTCAGCGTGGCCCGGAGATCCGCTTCGTCGCACTCCGGATAGGTGGGCGCGACCGTAACATAGACATGCAACCCGGCTTCCTTGGCCGCCTGGAGCGTGGCAAGCCGCTGCGACGGGGCCGGGGCCTTCGGCTCATAGACCTTCGAGAAGTCGTTCCGCAGCGTCGGCAGGCTCATGCCGAAAACGAGGCGGCTTCCGAAACTGCGGAACAGCTCGAAATCTGCGCGTGCCAGCGGGCTGCGGGTCAAGAGGCGAACGTTCAGCGTGGACTCGTTGCGGATGAGTTCAAGCGAACGGCGAACCAGGAAGCGGGCGTGCCGCGCCAGCTCACGCTGCCGCGCCGGGTCGGGATGGTGAATGACCTGATACGGGTCCGTGGTGCTGCAATAGATCACGGCGCGGTTGCCGTCCAGCTTGAGTTCCGAACGGGGCGTGTTCTCGGCGGCCCGCAACGAGGTCAGGAACCTCTGCTCATTCCACGGGCGGAGCAGGACGTAGTCGCCCCACTCGGCGTCCGGGTCGCTTACGCCGTACTCGGCCAGCTTCGCGCCCAGCTTGATGGTCGCCGCGCTGGGAACGTAGCAGAACCGGCAGGCGTGCGAACAACCCACGGCGACATTGAATGCCCAATTCGATAGGCTCTTGTAGATGAAGTTGTTTTCGGAGATGACGGCGGGGGAATACCAGAAGTCAACAGGGCCCTGCGCCGGGGTGGCCCCGGCTAACGCGCTCGCTGGCTTCAAATGGTTGCTGCCGGTGGCAGGCCGAGCCCCGTGGATTCTGCTAAACGGCGTGCGAGTTTGCGGAAATCTTCGCCGCATTCGGTCACGGCGGCGACATGTGCTCCGATTGCGCCGTCAGCAGGCTTGAGATGGAAGATGGGTTTGCCGGCTTCCATCGCCAAGGGCATCAAACTTCGGTAGTGCTTGAGTAGGGCGAGGCAATTCGGATCCCGATCGGGAGATAGGCCCGGCGGCGCAGGTGGCAGATCCATGGCCTGCCGGTATTCGGACGGGATGCGCTCTGCCCAACGGAGATAGGCTTTGACGGGGCGGCTTTGACGAACCGCATGTTGCAAGATCACGTAGCCTGCCGGTTGCATGCCGCCACCAGGAAGTTCACCCACACTCGTTGGTGCTTCTTCAAGTCGTTTGGACCATCCCTTGCGCCATTTGGCGAGCGTCGGTCCGAGATTGCTAAGGCCCTGTAATGAGAAGAGGTCCGGCACGAGCGGCACAGCGATATGATCAGCGGCGATCACGGCGCAGCGGTTGAGCGCACCGAGGTTGGGACCCACATCAAGTAACGCCAAATCCGCGCCGAACTCCTCGACCGCGAGCCGAACCACTCGATGGAAGACTCCCGTGATGCGAAAGGCTTTGGCGATTCCTTCAAGGCAGTTGGGCCACTGGGCGCTCAGTTCATCCTCCATGCGGGCCAATCCCAGATTGCCCGGCACCAGCGCAAGATTTCTTGCCATTACTTCCAAATGCGGCTTCTGCACTTCGCCGGTTCCTTCCTCAAGCAGCGGAGCCACCGCGGTGACAATCGTGTGACGTGACGCCGGACCTTCCCATAGTTCATCCAGCCGTTCTTCACTGAGGAACATGGATGTGAGGTTGGATTGGGGATCAAGGTCCACGGCCACGGTACGCACGCCCAGTTCGGAATACATCCACGCCAAGTGGTAGAGCAGAGTAGTCTTGCCCACGCCACCCTTGTTGTTGAAGAATGCGATGGTCTTCATGGCCGCGCCGGGATGGTAACACCGAAGAACGTGTCGCCGAACTCAAATCGAGCGGGGGCGCTTCCGTTCTTGGCCAGAGCATCCTGAGCGCGGGCCACGCCGCGACCGAACTGGTTTACGAACCCCAGCACCTTCATGGCTTCAGCGACGACCGGGTTGCGGTAGCTTGTCTGGCGCGGAAAGTTCTGCGGCGTAGCGTCCCCAAACAGGGGACCGGGGCTGATGATCTCGAGCCGGTCGCTGAACCGGTAGAAACGGATGGGCGAAGGCGATTCGTAGGAGCGGTGCATGACTGCATTCATCATCAACTCCCGGATAGCTACTGGCGGGATGTCGAAGACCGTTTCCTCCCGAAGCGAAGAAACCGACAACGGGCGGGCGGAAGGCACGTCACGGGCAAACGCATCAAGGCCGCGTAAGAGAGTGAGGAGGTCGCCGGAGAATCGCTTCTCGTTGACCAGATCATCCGAAAGGCCGGTTCCGGCGAAATGAACAAACTGGATGTAGGCGTTGGGCAGCCATTGCAGCGGATCCTTGGCGAACAGCAAGATGCCGGCGTGTGTGGGACATTTGCGGTCAAGGTCGAAGAGACGGAGCGACGCCATTTGGTATTCCAGTGCGCGGTTGTTCTCTGCAATCACTTCGGGAGCGATCGCCTCGGCGCGATACGTCGAGAGGAACAGATCGGTCGCGAGATCGGCCAGGGAACTACCCACGCATGGCTGGGTGTCGAACGGCTTGACGGCGGCAAGTCGCCGCTCCGTGAGAATGCGCTCCTGGGTTTCGTTGGCGGTTCCTTTGCGCGGGCCGTTGCGGATGCACACGCGCCCCTTGTAGCGGACGGGCGGCATTTTCGACGGCTGAACTTCCACGACGGCAATTTCGCCGCCCCCGCTGGACAGCACATGTTTGTAAGCGACCAACGCGGGTGGTGGCAGGATCGCACCATCCGCACCGTAGGATGCAAGCTGCCGTAGAAGTTGGTCCGTGACTCTCAAGCCGGAAGGCTTGCCCGTCTTGTCGTCAACTCCGATAAGCAGGTAGCCAGGCAGAGAACTGCCGGCCACATCGTTGGAGAAGGCGCAGATTGCCTCACGGAACTTGTCTGTGTCAGTCGTCGAGATCGTGCGCTCGACGCGGAATGACTCCAGGTCGGCCAGGAGGGCAAGCAGTTGGCGCTCGTCGATCATGCGCGTTTGGAAGTCACGCCTGTAACACGCCCCCCCGGCTCGCGTTGGTGACCAGCTTCTGATACCGCGCCAGCCAGCCGCTGAGCTCGCGCTTCACGGGCTGCCAGGTTTGCTTGCGCGCCTCCAACTCTGCTGCATCCACCAGGATGTCGATGCGGCGGTTCGGGAAGTCGATCCGCAGGCGGTCGCCTTCCTTCAGCAATCCGATGGGGCCCCCTTCAATCGCCTCGGGCGACACATGGCCGATGCACGCGCCGGCTGTGCCGCCGCTGAACCGCCCGTCGGTGACCAGCGCGACCTTGTCTCCCAGGCCCATGCCGACGATGTAGCTGGTGGGCGAGAGCATCTCCTGCATGCCGGGGCCGCCGCGCGGGCCTTCGTTACGGATGATGGCCACGTCGCCGGCTTTGACCTTGCCGGCCAGGATGCCCGCACACGCCTCGTCCTGGCTCTCGAAAATCACGCACGGCCCTTCGAAAACAAAGCCGGGACCGCAATACGCCTTGAAGGCCTCGCTGATGCCCGCGGTCTTCACGACGCTCCCCTCGGGCGCGAGCTGGCCATAGAGGATTGCCAGGCCGCCTTCGGGCGAGTACGCGGTGGCCTGGGTGCGGATGCAGTCGTGGGCGTCGAACCGGAACGCCGGGTCGTAAGGCATGAGGCCGCTGGGAACGACCTTGGCCAGGCGCTTCGGGTCGGTGTCGAACTCGGCGCGGGCGATGACCCAGTTCTTGATTCGTTTGGCGCGGACCATGGCGAAGGGCGTCCGGGTGCCGCCCTTTTCGTAGCGCCACATCAGCAGGACCGGTTCGTGACGATACTCGCCGAGTTCGGCGCGGATCAGGCCTTTGGCCTCCTGGAGTTGCTGCTCGATGACGGCACGAAGTTGTTCCTGGCCCTTGAGCGTGACGCCGCCGGGCATCTTCACCGAGACCTTCTTGTCGTAGAGGGCCAACTGGGCGTCCACGTCGCCGACGTTCCACGCCGCGGCGTCGCGCCAGAAGGTGATCGCCACCGGGTCGGCCGGGAAGAAGAGCAGCGGCTTGGGCGCGAGGTTGCCGCTGGCCGTGCGGGCGGCGGCTCCGAGCTTGTCGTTCGGATCCACGACGATGGCCGAAGCCCCGGAGACGCGTGCGGACCTGGCCCAGCCCGAGCATTTCTCGGAGCGCACATCCCACTCGTCGATGTTCTCGGCCAGGGTTTTGCCCGTGACGGTGAGGCACCCATTGTTGAGCACCCCCATCCGCTTGAGTTCGCCCAGGATCGTGTGGATGCCGCCGGCACGGTGCACGTCCTGCACGTGGTAGTCCGACGAGGGCGACACCTTGCACAGGCAGGGGATGCGGCGCGAGATCTCGTCGATTCGCTTGATGTCGTAGGCAATGCCCGCCTCGCGCGCGATGGCGAGGGTGTGCAGAATCGTGTTGGTCGAGCCACCCATGGCGACATCGAGCATGATGGCGTTGTCGAACGCCTCGAGGGTGGCGATGTCGCGCGGCTTGAGGTCGTGTTCGACCAGCTTGACGATGGCGCGGGCGGCGCGGTCGTAGAGGGCTTCACGCTCCTTCGAGACGGCGAGGATGGTGCCGTTACCGGGCAACGCCATGCCGAGCGCCTCGCAGAGACAGTTCATCGAATTGGCGGTGAACATCCCGGAGCAGGAGCCGCAGGTGGGGCAGGCGGATTGCTCGAGCTTCGTCAATTGCGCCTCCGTGATCTTGCCGGCCTGGAGTTCGCCCACGCCCTTGAAGACGGAGATCAGATCGGACTTGCCCGTGGCCGGTTGCAGGTGGGCCGCCAGGTCGTCGTGGGTGGCCTGCTGCTCGGCGATGCCGGCCGCCATCGGCCCGCCGCTGACGAACACGGTCGGGATGTTGACGCGCATTGCGGCCATCAACATGCCGGGGACGATCTTGTCGCAGTTCGGGATGCAGACCATGCCGTCGAAGCAATGCGCTTTGAGCACGGTCTCGACGCAGTCGGCGATGAGTTCGCGCGACGGCAGGGAGTACAACATGCCCGAGTGGCCCATGGCGATGCCGTCGTCCACGCCGATGGTGTTGAAGATGAAAGGCACGCCGCCGGCCGCCCGGACGAGGCGCTTCACGAGCGCGCCGACCTCGTTCAGGTGGGCGTGGCCGGGGATGCAGTCGGTGTAACTGTTCGCGATGGCGATGAACGGTTTTCCCCAATCGTCTTCGGATTCGATGGAGCCGGTGGCGCGGAGCAGCGAGCGGTGCGGCGCGCGTTCAAAGCCTTTCTTGATGATGTCAGAGCGCATGATGTTCGATGTTAAAGCCGTCAAGATGTAGCCTTGCCGGGCGGGTCTGTCACGCTTTTGGCGCGGGCCATCCGCCGTTCTCATTTCGACCCCACCCCCGCCGGAAGGCGGGACTCCCCACCGGCGGGCCGCAGGTCGTTCGACGGCGTCGGGCGTCCGGGCTGCCGCCGGTTCGCGCTGCCCGCACGCCCACCACGAGCACTGCCGGCGGCCCACGGCCAGGGAGCGGCCCCGGCCGGTGGTCAGAACGGATAACCCAGGGAAAGCTGCAACGTCCCGGACGGATCGAAGGGCCGGCGGTTGAGGTTGTAGCCGTATTCGAGCCGGACCGGACCGATCACCGTCCGCCACCGCAGCCCGCCACCGACCGACCACAGCACTTCGTCGAAGGGATACCGGGCGATGTCCGGCGTCACGCCCGCGCCGTCCACGAAGCCGACCACGGAGATCGAGCCGGTGATGAGCTGCTCGAGCTCGACGTTTCCGATCAGCGACGACTCCGCGCCGATCTGCTGGCCCAACTCGTTGAGGGGCGAGGCGCCGCCTTCGCGGTAGCCGCGGACGGTGTTCTCACCGCCGGGAAAGAAGCGCCGGTTGAACGGCAGTTCGGTGGGGTCGCCCCCCAGCGGCGCGGCGACGCCGTGGGTCACGCCCACGTGGGCGAACCCGCCGTTCCACAGCGGCAGGTGGTAACTGGCCGTGACCCACGCGCGGGCGTAGTACGCATCGCCGCCCAACTCCGGCAGGGCAACCTCCGCGCCCGCCGTGGCGTGGTAGCCCCGGCGGGGCAGGAGCGGATTGTCGCGCCGTTCCACCTGCCAGTCCGCGCCCACGCTGCCCGACTTCGTGCGGCCTTCGACGCTGTATTCCGCCGGCGCCGATACCGCGTTCAACAACTCGAACGCATAGTGCACGCCGACCTGCTGCGCCGTGTCGGGAAACAGCCGGCGCAAACCCACCGAGGCGCTGCCTTCTTCCCGGGTGAACGAAATCTCCTCGCGGTGGAGCGCCTTGGCGGAGAGGTAGAGGGTGGTGTCCCTGAACGCGAAGTCCGGGATGCTGTACGTGGTGGAGCCGCGCGTGGTCTTGAACGACTGCACCGCTTCCAACCGCACGGAATGCGCCAGCCCAAACACGTTCTTCTGCGCGAGCTCCACGCCGCCGAAAAGCTGGTCGTAGCTGCCGTAACCGAACAGCAGGCTCACGTCCAGGCGTTTGCCCTCCGCGACCTCGAAGACCACGTCCCGCCGGTCCGGTCCCGCCGCCGGCGTCTCCACGTCCACCGCGCGGAAGACGCCGAGCCGGGCCAGGCGTTCGCGCCCACGGTCCACTGCCAGGCGGTTCAACCACGGGCCATCGAGCCGGGTTTCGCGGCGCAACAACGACTCGCGGGTGCGCTGCTGGCCCTGAAAACGCGTCTCGCCCAACGCCACCCGCGGTCCGCGATCCACCGTCGCCTGGACGGTGACCCACAACTCGCCGTTGCGGGGCGTCGGGTTCGTCACCGAAAGGGTCGCCCGCGCGTCGGGATAGCCCAGGGCGAACTCGCGGCTGGTCAACTCGTGCCGCAAATCCTGCTCCCATAGCGGCGAGAAAACCGCCTGCGACGGGCGCCGCTCCACTTCGGGCGCGGCGTCGGGGCGCGTTTCGCGCTCGATGCGGACCTCCTGCACGCGATGGCGCACCCCCTCCTTGACCCGCACCTCTAAGCGCACCGCCCCGGTGTCGTCGTCGAGCACGGCGTTTTCCGCCCGCACCGTGGCGTCGCGGAACCCTTGGTTCACCAGCGCCTGGCGGAGGTTCCCGGCCGAACTCTGGAGCCGGGTCGGGCTGTACGGGCGGAAAGACGGCAGACTCACCAACGCTTCCACCGGATAGAAGAAGGCGCGGGCCTCGCGTTCGGGCAGGTGGATCAAACCGGTGAACTCCAGGCGGTCGTAATAGTAAAAGCGCCCCTTCGCCACGCGGAACCGCACCTCGCGCGCCGCCAGCGGGCGCGGCAAGGCCATCTGGGACGCGCGTTGCCAGCGGTTGGTCAGGCGACTGCCGTCCGCCAGCGCGAGGTCCACCTCGATCTCGACACGCAGGTAACCGTCTGCCTGCATCCGCCGCAACAGCAGCAAGGCCGCGTCCTCGATGAAATCCACGCCGTACGTCCGTGGGGCGGTGGTCTGGCGCTGAAGCTGGCGCAAGGTCGTTCGCAGCCGCCGGTTTTGCAGCAGACCGGCGCCGTCCACGATCAACTTCGCAGGCTTCTCCTTGGTTTCCTTGGGCGGCGCGTCGGCGGCGCGACCCGCCCCAATCCCGCCCAGAACGACCGCCGCCGACACCGCCAGCGCCAGCCAACGCGTCGGCGGCCAGGTCCGCGGGCGGCCCGGCGTGGCTGGGGGGTTCGCCCGCGCCGTCACCGCGAGAGGATGAGCACCTTGAGGCCCATGTTGAGGGTGCGGAAGCGGTCGTAGAAGCCGATCGCCGAAAGGCGGTCCGTGAGTTTGTATTCCACGGAATAGCTCAGCCCGCCGTTGTCGGTCACCTCTTCGCCGCTGCGCACCTGCAGGCGGTCGGCAGACGTATCCTGGCCCAGCAGGTCGCTGACGAGTTGCGAGCCGAAGTAGGTTCCGATGCGGCTGACCTTGTCCGAGGCGCCGAAGCGCACGTCGCGGCGCGGCATTTCGCCCGCGGCCAGCATGAGCAGAATCTCCTTCGAGCTCAGCGTCGGAATCGAATCGAAGCTCAGCGTCGGCGCGTCCGCGGGCCCGCTCAGTTCCGCGCGCACCTGATACCCGAAGTTCTCGCCGCTGGCGGTCAGCGCCAGGCGCGGCCGGTACGGATCGTCGCGCGTGAGACTCACCCGTCCGGTATCGACCGTGAGCGCGCCGAACGGAAACAGCAACCGTCCCTCCGCCACCGACGCATCCCCGACGGCCACCGGATCGTGCCACGTGCCCTGCAAGCGCAACGCGGTGGACAGCTCGCCTTTGAAGAACGGACTGACGACGCGTAGGAAGCGATCGCCCTGCACGCGCACGTCCAGGCGCCAGTCCGCCAACGCCGGTTCGCGAACGCTGAAGAACGGCGGGCGCTGTTCCGGTCGGGTCACGTCCAGGATCAGCTCCTTGAATTCGGGCAGGTACAGGCTGTTGGTGAGCTGCAACGACCCGGACAGGAGCGGCGGCGCGCCGTTGGTGCGGACCAGCGTGAGGTCCACCCCGCCGCGCAGAAACAGGTTCGGCGCCCGCCAGAGCGAGAGGTTCGTCCCGGTGACCTGGATTTCACCGACCGGCAGGGCGTTGGCGGGCCAAGCGATCTGACCACGGAGGAACAAGGGTTGGCCCGCGTAGCGCACCTGGCCATGCTCGATCGCGGCGGTGCGGTTCGAAATCGCGATGGTGGCCTGCAAGGCGCGCAGGGGGCCCAGTTCCGGGAGCGGCACGGTGGACGCGTTCGTGATCGCCACCAAGCCGCGGAGTTGCCGGCCCGGCAGGAGCCGCACTACCGCGGAAACTTCGCCCGTGGTCACCCATTGCCGGGGCGTCAGGCGCGCCAGGGCCGCCAGTTGCCAGCCTTCCATCCGCAATTCGCCGCTGGCCCGCGCCAGGTCCAGCACCGCCGCCGCATTGGTCCAACCTCGCGTCGGCCCGGTCAAATCGAGGGGCAACCGCGCCTGCGCCTCGAGCCGTTGGCCGAGCATCGACGCGGCAAGCTGAGTCAAGCGCAGTGCATCGGGCTTCAGTTCCGCGTTCAGTTCGACGTTCTCCACGGGTGGCAGGTTCGAGCCGACCAGCGCCACGGGCGCGCGCAGCCGGGCCGCGCGGAAACGCAGGGTCGCCTGGGGTTGTTGGTACGAGCCCTCCAGCCGCAGATCGAGTTGGCCGCCTTCGACTCCCAGGCCGGCGCGGACCGGCAGGTAATGCCAGGCCGGGTTGCCGGGCTCAAGGCGCACCGCCAGGCTGATCGGGGCCTCCTCATCGAACGCCAGCCAACCGGCCCGCCCCGGCAAGAGGCGCAAGGGAAGATGCGTGCGGGTGTCGATGAGCGTCGCGCCGGCCTCGGTCCACAGCAACCGGCTGACTTGCAGGCCGTTCGGATCGCTTTGCGCGGCGAGCGTCACTTCCCAGGGCGGCAGGCCTGCCAATTGAAACGCCGTCGCCGTGTCGAGCGCGAATTCGGCCGGTCCGTTTTCCCAGGCCGCCCGCGCCTGGAGTCGAGGCACCGTGCAGGGCGGGATCGGAGCGGCCACGAAGTCCTGAAAGCGCTGCGGGTCCAGGCGGGCCGCCGTCAATTGCACCGTCCCGGTGCCGGGCCAACGCGTCGTGCCGCGGAACGCGAGTTCGCCGGCCGCGCCGCTCAGTTGAACCGCGCCGCAATCCAGCGCCCAGGCGTTGGTGTCGCCGGGGGCCGGTCCCGCCCAGGCGACCGGCACCGGTTGCGCCAGATGCAGCAGGTTGGTCCCGGCGCGGACCGCGTCGAGCTGCTCGATCCGCGCCTTCACCGCCAGGTTGGGCGGCGGCGCGATCACCGCCATGGCCGCCACGGAAAGCGCGCTTTCACCGCTTCGCACGCGCGCGTTGATGGCCGTGAAGTTCGTCGCCTCGCCCCGCCAATCCAGGTTCGCGGCCAGCGGCGGGCAACCGGCCATGTGGAACGCGTCCACGCGGACTTGGCCTTGATGGCTCAGGTTTGTCAGGGCGCCCGAGACTTCGCCGACAGCCTGAATCTCGCCGAGCCCGATCCCGGCAGGTTGCAGCGAGGGCGGCAGCGCACCTGCGAACGTCCATTTCGCGCCGGCCACAACGCGTCGGTCCAGATCCAGAGCGCCTTCGGCGTGGAACCGACCGCCTTCCGCCAGGTCCAGCTCGAGCCGGTCGATCCGCAACTCCGGCCAGACGAGCGCGCCGGCGAACGCCAGGTTCGTCGCGCCGACCGTTTGCCAACGAAGATTCCGGCCCGCGAGGTCCAGACCGACTTTGACGCGCCGGTCCGGACCGGCCCGCAGGTTCACCTGGCCCGTGAGTTCGCCGCCCAGCGACGGCACCGGCAGCGACGCCAGATCGAGTTTCAGGTCCAGCCGGGTTTCGGGCGTCAGCAACCGACCGTCGAAAGCCACACTGACCGGGTCGCGGAGCGTCGCCACGATTCCGGGTGCGCGGACCCGCAGGCGCTGGAGCGTCGCGGTCGTCCCGTCCGTGTGCGCGGCGATCTCCGCCTCGATTGGCCCCAGCCCTGGAAGCGAGGTCGAAGCCGGCTGCGCCCGCGCCTGGGCGTGCAAATCGCCCGCGCCATCGGCCCAGTTGAACTCGAAACCCGCTTCGGCATCCGTGATCGCACCGGAGCTGATCGCGCCGGCGGGCAGGCGCAGTCCCTGGCCGGCGATCCGCGCGTGCTGCGGCCAGAAACCGCGGCGATCCCAATCGGCGGCAAGCGTCACGCGGTTGGCCCCCCAGAGCAGCTCACCGTCGGCGGCGCATGTCTTCCCGCCGGCTGGGCGGAGTTGCAGACTCAGGGCCAACGCGTCGCTCGGACTGCCGACCCGCAGAGCCACCGGGGCGCCGCGCGGCAGGCTCACCTCGGCGCTGAGCCGACGCGATTGCGCGGCAAGGCCGCCGACGGCGCGCAGCGTCTCGTTCGACCACGACACCGTCGGTGCTTTCAAGACCCGCCCGTCGAGCCGCACCTCGCCGTCGTCGAGTTGAAGGCCGGCCAGCCAACGGCGGCTTTCCTGCATGACGCTTTCGGCCAGTTCGAGCGCCTCGGGCAAGGATTGCGGGCCGGTGAGGGCGCGGTTGGTCGAAGCCGCATTGGCCCGGACCTCCACTCTCCAACCGCGGGCAACGATCCGGGGCGCAGCCGCGCCTGCCGGGAGGAAGCGACGGAGAAGCAGCGGCCCCGGCTCCGGCACCTGCAGTTCACGGGCGGTGACGCGCACCGAGCCGATCGTGGCTTCAACGCCGTGCAGTTGGAGTCGCGTCCAGCCGTGTCGTTCCACGCCCTGCCAATGCACGCCTTGCGCCGCCAGCCACGGGGCCGCCAGCCACGGCAGCCAGAGCGGTTGGGCCACTGCGATCAACAGCAGCACGGCGACGAGGTAAGCCAGTCGCCGCCGCCATCGTCGGGAGGTGGATTGGACCGGGACCGTCATGATGCGCAGGCGCAGTTACGGTCGCGGCGCAAACCCCACCTGGCAAGCGCGGAGCCCCTTCCCGCCGAAAAATCACGACGCGGTCCGCGCCGGAGCGGGCGAAACCGACGCGTTTCGGTCGCGGGCGCGAGACCGCGGCGTTACCAGCGCTCGGAGTGCACCCGCTCGGGCAGGTAGGTCTGGCGGGAATCCTTTTCCTCGCCCGGCCGGCCCAGCGCGATCATTGCCACCGGGATGATGCCGCCCGGCAAGGCCAGGATCTCGGTCAGCCGCCGGACGCGTTCTTCGCGCGGATGCACGCCGAGCCAGCAGGCTCCCAGCCCGAGCGCATGCGCGGCGAGGAGGAGGTTCTCGATCGCCGCCGAACAATCCTGGAGGAGGTAACTCAGTTGCCGATCATGCGCGAGGTCGAGATCGCCGCACACGGCGATGCCCAGCGGGGCGGTGGCGAGCATGGGGGCGTTGGGCAAGGCCGCCGCCAAGCGACCCAGCGTGGCGGGTTCCCGGACGACGACAAAGTGCCAGGGATTCTTCGCGGCCGCGGAAGGCGCGCACATCGCCGCCTGCAATAATCGCCGGACCGTTGCTTCCTCGATCGCGCCGGGCCGATAGACGCGGATGCTCCGGCGACCCAGCAAAACCTCGAGCGCGGCGTTGGCGGTATGGTTCATAGCTCGCGAGCAGGCTAACGAAGGGAGGAACCGGTTCAAACCCGGAAATGCAGGACCGGCTCAGGCGGAATGCGGTTTGACGGCCGGCGCCGGCGCGGGTCCGAGAAATCGCTTCGGCCAGCCCAGGCGATCCGTCTGTCTCGTCGGGCGACCCGGCTCCGAACCACCGGGCGTGATACACCCCAAACTTACGCACCCGTTCCGCCGCCCATTCGGCGGCCGTCCGTCGCCCACGCGTTGCGGCCGGCGGTGCCTCAACGTCCGTTGAATTGGTCCTGTGGAGCCTCCTCGACTCAACCCCGGCTTGCCCCTTGTCGAACGCCTGGAGTTTCGCAAACGTGGTCGTGCTGTGCAAGCCGCCGGGCATTTGCGTTTCCAGGACAAACCGCGGCTTCCTGCGGCTTATCCCCGGCGATTACCCGAGTTGAAGAGCAAGCCACCCCCTTTCTGCGGCTTAACCCCGGAAAACCCGAGTTAAGCCGCATGCGGTTCAATCCATTAGGCCCTAGTGCGCAACTTCCATGATGAAGCTCGCCAAGTGGCATGATGGTTACGTTCTCGACGCCGACCCGCGGCGCGAAGACCCTTTACTACTACATGCGAGAGAGAGGTTGGGGTTCGGCCATCGGCATCGAAGTTTCCCCGCTTTACGAGGCGCACGCCGTTTCACGAGTTGCCATTCGCGTCTGGCAGGACCATCTGCCTCCCGAGGCTGGCTTGGATAGAGCCGAGATACGCGACATGCTTCCACGCGTTGTGTTTGTTCTCCTGCGTCGATTTCCGAAGTGGTCGAGCGTCACTTTGCAGAGCAGTCACATTCCAGAGTTGGCAGAGCAGGGTCTGGTTTCGACGGCGTTTACAGAGGCAGGTTTTTCTCGCAGCATCAGCACCGTCAATGAAGAAACTCGGACAAAGGCCTAACGGAGACAGTTGGCTTTGGCCGGAGCGCAGCGGAGCGCCAAGGCTCACTCTGGAACGCCGCCCCGCTGGGCCGTCGGGCGGTTCGGATAACGTGTCCGCGACGCTTGCCGCCGATCGGGCGTTTCCGGCGGCGGTCGCTGAATCGTCAGGCCCTTGGCAAATCGCGCCAGCCCGTCATTTACAGTATGTCGGTTCAAAGCTTCGCCGGCACCTGGAAACTCAACCTGGCCAAATCGGATATCCCGCCGGTCACCAAGAGCCAGGTCCTCACGCTCGACACGGATGGTTTCCACGTCGCGATCAGGGCGGAGCTCGTGAACGACCAGAGTGAGACCCTCGTCATCTCGGTCCAAGGCCAACTCGATGGCCAAGACTATCCGGTCCAGGGTACACCGTTCGCAGACACCGTTTCGTACCGCCTTCTCAATCCCCATACCATCGAGGGCCTTGCCAAGAAGAACGGTCGAGTGTGCGTCAGGGAAACCGCCGTGCTGACTCAAGATGGGCACGTCATTCGAGTGACGTACTTGAGTTACGATGAGCGCGGGAACACCCATACCAGTCATGGCGTGTTCGATCGAATCGAGCCGCACTGAAAGGGCAAGCGGCCGAGCACTGTATGCCGCGGACGCGGGCCAGCCGCCTCGCTCGGTGCCAGGCGAACGCCGGTGCCGCTGGCTCCTACCGCGGATGCCGATCGTTCGACGTGATGAACGCATTGCGAGCGCCACCGTCCAGCAGCCCGGAGCGCCACCTTCAATTCAGAAGTTCCGCATGAGCGCGCCGAAGGATCGAGTCCTGCCGGGCGCATCGCAACGTTCCCGTGACGACGATTTTTTGGGGGGGACATCGACGAAATGGATGCGTCGGCGTGTTCCTCCGAGCGTAAAAGGGAGTTGCAGTCCGGCGGGCTCCCGCCACACTGGCCCCATGCTTGCCAGGGTGTGCTCGGCGGCCGTCAACGGCGTTGAGGCTTACCCCGTGGAGGTGGAGGTCAATGCCGGCTGGGGCGACACGGTGGTCGTGATCGTGGGCCTGCCGGATGCCGCGGTGAAGGAGTCCCGCGACCGCGTCAGCACCGCCCTCACCAACTCGGGTTTCAAGTTCCCCATGGGCCGCACCACCATCAACCTCGCGCCCGCCGACGTGCGCAAGGAAGGGCCCAGCTTCGATCTGCCCATCGCCGTCGGCATGGTGGCCGCGAGCGAGCAGATGGACGGCGAGCAGCTCGATGGATTCCTCATCGTCGGCGAACTGGCGCTCACCGGAGCCGTTCGCCCGGTGAAAGGGGTGCTGCCGGTGGCGCTGCGGGCCAAGGCCGAAGGCAAGACCGGCGTGCTCGTGCCGGCCGACAACGCGGCCGAGGCGGCGGTCGTGGACGGGTTGAACGTCATTCCGGTCGCGAACCTGCGGGAGGCGGTGAGTTTCCTCGAAGGCGAAACGGCCATCGCGCCGACGCATGTGGACGTGGCCGCGCTGTTCGACCAACCGGTCGAGGACGAACTCGATTTCGCGGACGTCAAGGGCCAGGAATCGGTGAAGCGCGCGCTCGAGATCGCCGCGGCGGGCGGACACAACGTGCTCCTGATCGGGCCGCCCGGCACCGGCAAGTCGATGCTCGCCAAACGGCTGCCCACCATCCTGCCGCCGCTCACGCTCGCCGAGGCGCTCGAAACCACCAAGATCCACAGCATCGTCGGCCTGCTCAAACCGGGGCAGGCGCTGGTCACGCGGCGGCCGTTCCGTTCGCCGCACCACACCGCCAGCGATGCCGGTCTGCTCGGCGGCAACATCAACCCGACCCCCGGCGAAATTTCATTGGCCCATCACGGCGTCCTGTTCCTGGATGAACTGCCGGAGTTCAAGCGCAGCGTGCTCGAAACGTTGCGCCAGCCGCTGGAGGAAGGGCACGTGACCATCTCCCGCGCAGCCGGCACCATGACGTTCCCGTCCCAATTCATGCTGGTGGCCGCCATGAACCCGAGTCCCGACGGGAAGATGCCCGGCGAATCGCGGTGTTCCCCGCGCGAAATCCAGGGTTATCTGGGCCGCATTTCCGGCCCGCTGCTGGACCGCATCGACCTGCACGTCGAAGTGCCGCCGGTGAAATTCCGCGAGATCACCGCCGAGCGGACCGGCGAGCCCTCCGCCCAGATCCGCGCCCGGGTGGTCGCCGCCCGGCGCCGTCAACAGGAACGGTTCCGCGCGCGTTCGCGCGTGGCCAGCAACGCCCGCATGGGGTCACGGGAACTGAAGGCCTTCTGCGCCCTGGACGGGCCGACGCTGGAGCTGCTCAAGGCGGCGATGGCGGAGTTGAGCCTGACCGCCCGCGCTTACGACCGGATTCTCAAGGTCTCCCGCACGATCGCCGACCTCGCGGGCCACGAGCGGATCACCGCCGAACACATTGGCGAGGCCATCCAACTCCGCTCGCTTGACCGGCAATTGTGGGGCTGACCGGCGCTCCGTTCGGCTCGTTTCCCGGTTGGCCCCGGCGTCCCCGGCGCCAGGGCATGCGCGCGGCAGGAGGACCCGCTTCACCGACTCCCTTGGCCCGTCGTTGGACCGGGGCTTCGAGCGCGAGGGTCGCGGGCGATGACCGCACCGTTTTGGCGGGGCGGAGGGAGCGGCGGTTGCGGGAACGGCGCCGCCTTCGAGCCGGCCCGGCGCGCCCTGACCGCGGCGGACCTCCGGTGAAATCGCGCGGAGTCGATCCCGCCTCAATGGTTATGGATACCAAGAGAATCGCTACTCAAATAATCGCTTGACCGGGCGGCCGTCAGATGAGAAGTGTCGGCGGTGGCAATTAGGATTCAGTATGATTACTCCCGGCCTCGCCCGCCGGGCAGCCCTTCCTCACTACACGTCCCCGCCGGTCGCCGCCCATGAAGCGGACCGCCCGCTACCTGGCTCTCGCCGCCGCGGGCCTGGCTCTGGCCGTGCCGTTGGTCCGCTGGGTGACGGGGCGTTCGGCGCCGGACGGAGCGGTGCTGGCCCGGGTCGGCGATGCGACGATCACACGCGCGGAATTCGAGGCGGAGCTGGCGCGCCGCCGGCGCGGCGGCTCGCTGGCCGAGCGGCAGGCGGTGCTGGACGACTTGGTGCGCACCGAGGCGCTCTATGCGAAGGCGGTCCAGGCCGGCTACGACCGCCAGCCCCTGCTGGTCCAGCGCTTCAAGCGCCTGGTGGTGGACCAGTACCAGCAGGACCGGCTCGGCACCGGCGATGCTCCGGTCCCCGTGCGCGAGGAAGCGGTCCAACAGTATTACCAGGCGCATCTGCCCGAATTCACGCAGCCGCCGCAGGTGCGCCCGGCGCTGATCCGGATCCGGGTGCCGGCGCGGGCGACGCCGGAAAGGAAGGG
Source organism: uncultured bacterium (assembly GCA_963735925.1). Classification (GTDB taxonomy): domain Bacteria; phylum Verrucomicrobiota; class Verrucomicrobiia; order Limisphaerales; family J093; genus DSVZ01. The sequence continues at coordinate 913,714 of CAVTMT010000005.1, read as the reverse complement.
GGCCGCGCGGGCCGCGCTGGCAGACATCCGCAGGCAGGCGGCTGAACTCCCACCAACCGAGGCCGCCTTCGGGGAGCTGGCGCGGTTGCACTCGGAGGATCAACCGACCCGGTACCGGGGAGGCGACTGCGGCTGGGTTTCCCGGGACCGGCCCGTCTTTCGCTGGCCTCCCAAGGTGCTGGACGCAATGTTCGCCCTGAAGGACCGCGGCGAACTCAGCCCCGCCATCGAGGCCGAAGACGGCTGCTATCTCCTGAAGCTCATCGATGTGAAACCGGCCCAGATCGCGGGTCTGGGCGAGGTGCGGGAAGCCATTGAGCAGCGACTCGCGCAGCAGGCGGCGGATCGGCGGCGGGACGAATTCAACCGCCAGGCCCTGGCGGGTCTGCGCGTGGAACTGCACCCGGAATTGCTGGAGCAGATCACCCCGCCACCGAACGTGGCCCGCAATGGCGCCGAACCTCCCGCCCCCCTGTCCGCGCGCTGAAAGCGAGATTGTTCCTATGAATATACTATTGAGACCGGTGTGGCCCGCGGCCGCCGGGCCTGTCGATCCGAAGCGACCGCAGCCCCCGGGCCGGCCGCGCCTCTTCCCCTGCCTCGTCGCCGGCGTCCTCTGGTGTGCCGGCACCGGGCGCGCCCTGACCAGCCAGACGGAGACGCAAACCTTCGAGCTCCATCCGGGCTGGAATGCCATCTATCTCGAAGTGGCCCCGGCGAACCCGGCCACCAGTGCGGTCTTCGCGGGAATTCCCGTGGACAGCGTGTGGACCTTCCAGTCGCAGCTCTCCTCCGTCCAGTTCATCCAGGACCCCAAGGAGCCGGTCTGGAACAAGAGCCGGTGGGCGATGTACGTGCCGACCAACCGCGTCGAATCGTTCCAGAACAACCTGTTCAGCGTGCAGGCGAACCGCGCCTATCTCGTCAATCTCGGCGGCTCCGGCGCCGCCACCTTCCAGGTCACGGGACGACCTTCGTTGCACCGGGCGGACTGGGTACCCGACGCCTATAATCTGCGGGGGTTTCCGGTCGATTCCGTCGCGCCGCCGACCTTCCTGGCGTTCTTCGGGCCGTCTTCGGCGCACTACGACAGCACCGCCGGACACCTGCAGCCCATCTATCGACTCAGTGCGTCGGGCGAATGGAATCCGGTCAATCCGGGCGACGCGATGCAGCGGGGTGAGGCCTACTGGGTCTATACGCGGGGTCCTTCCGATTATCAGGCTCCACTGGAGGTGGAGGTCGATAACGGCGACAGTCTGGACTTTGGTGTCGAGGTGGGCAGCTTGAATCTCAAACTCAGCAACCTCACGGGGGCGACCAAGTTCGTCGCCATTCAGGATGCGGTGTCGCCGGCCGACAACGCCTTGTCCTACTCCCAGTTCAATCCCACGAACGGCATCCAATGGCCGCATCTACTCGGCAACCCGCCCGCGCCCTATTCCGTGACGGTCGGACCGGGACAGACGGTCACGATGCGGCTGGGGGTGCGCCGCGGTGATTTCACGGGCGACCGCTACGAGACTCTGTTGGAGGTGACGGATGGCGAAGGCGGCCGCGTGGCGGTTCCGGTTTCGGCCAACAAGGTCGTGGACGGGGTGTTGCCGACGCTCCAGCGTCTGAGCGGCGCGCGGCGGGGCGTGACGCTCCAGGCGGGGGCCCGGAGGCTGGCCGGCTCGGATGACGTGCCCCTGAACCACGTCGGCCTGTGGGTGGGCACGGCCAGCATCAATGCGGTCAGTGAGGGCCACTCCGGTTCGCTCACCACCAACGTCATCACAGACCCCATTACGGGCGCGCCGTCGCAGGAGGTTGTGCGGCGGGGCGAGAACCTGACGCCCACGCCCACGGCGACGGCCTTCAACCTGCGCCTGCTGGTGCATGTCGATACCAACGGCGTGGCCCGGCTACTCAAGGAGGTCATCCAGTTGTGGCAGGACGGGACTTACACCAACGACAACCAGGGCCGGCAGGTGCTGGACCGGCCGGGGCACTCGGTGTTGGTGACCGACGACGCCCTGATCGGCCAGTTCAAGGGGGCGACGTTGCGGGACGGCCGGCCGGTGGGGCGCCGGATCAGCTCGGTGGACTTTGATTTTCCCAGCACGCACACCAACAATTTCCTCCCCTTGATCGGGAGTTTCGCCATCGGCAATACGCTGAGCAACACCATCGTCATTCCGCCCGACCTGCCGACCAATCCGTTCCGGCACAAGTACCATCCGGACCACGACAACCTCGACGCCAGTTTCAAGCAATTCAAAGCTGAGGCCTACGAGGTCAGGCGGGCCATCGAACTGCAGTTCAGCGACCGGGATCCGGCCGGAAAGGCCACCCCGGGCTACGGCTACGATGTGATCGCCGGGCGGTACCGCGAGACCGTGTCCGGCCTGCACAAGACCAACATCGTGGCGCAGGGGAATTTCCGGCTCCAACGAGTCCTCCCGATCGGGCTGCTCAACCAATGACATCGATGCGTATGTTCGCCCTCTTCCTCAAATCGGTCCTTGCGCCCGGGGGGCGGTCCTCCGCTCGCGGCGAGGCGGAGACGCCGCGCGGGAACCGGCCCGCTCCGGACCCGTTCCGCAGCCGGAGGGACCGGGGCGTCCGGTGGGCGGCACTCGGGTTGGCCCTGGCGGGCGCCGGGCTCGCCGGGTTGGCCCCGACGGTGCAGGCCGGCTCGCTCCAGTTCGATGGGAGTGCCGATTATGCTTATATTTATATTGACGTCTCGGAGACTTCCGCCACGCACGAATTGTGGTTCAAGACCACCTCCCCCAACGGAGGCCTGCTGAGCGTGGCGAACAGCAACGGCAACGACCGCCATATCTATCTCAAGGACGGCGACCTCTACGCCCGCCTGTGGAGCAACGAAACCATCGGCACCTCCGGTCTGGGGCTGGCGGATGGTCAATGGCACCACGTGGCGCATGTCTTCGGGGGCTCCCAGGGCGGCCAGAAGCTGTACGTGGACGGTGTGCTCCGGGCGAGCGGCGCGAAGACCACCTCCGACTTTACCGCCCAACAGTGGGTCTATGTCGGCTATTCGGTGGATGCTTCCGCCCCCTACTTCAACGGCAAGATCGCCGAGGTTCGACTATGGAACGTGGCGCGCAGCCAGGCCCAGATTGTGAGCACGATGGCCCGGCGGTTGCAGGGCAACGAGGCGGGTCTGCAGGGCTACTACCGCTTTGACGAAGGCTCCGGGGGCTCCTCCGCCGACCTGGCCGGCTACAACGAGACGTTCTATCTCGCCCCCGGCGGCAGCAGTCCTGGCTGGGTGAATGAGTCGCCGTTCGGCGACATCTCCGGCACGGTGGCCGGGACCACGGGCACGCCGGCTCCCGGGGTGACGGTGAATCTCGAACGGTACGGCGATCTCACCACCGTCGCTGACCTCTCGCGGGTGGCGCCCCCCGTGTACACGACCACCGTCGCATCGATCAATTACGGCAACGCGGCGTTTTACCCGGGGCAACCGGCCGAGCGTTGGGGGGCCATCTTCGAAGGTGCGTTGGTCGTGCCCTACCCGGGCGACTTCACCTTCTACCTCGGCAGCGATGACGGCGCGGTGCTATTCATCGACGGAAAGCCCATTGTGAGTCGCGACTTCCTCACCGGTTACAGCAAGAGCCAGGCAAGCGCCGCGCTGGGCGCCGGCTCGCATCGCCTCGAAGTCCGGTTCTTCCAGAACTACGGTGCCCGCAGCCTCACCCTGGAGTGGTCCGGAACGTTCCATTCGGTGACGATCCAGCAGTACATCTTCGGCAACCCCAGCGGCACCACGACGGGGGACGTGGCGTTCGGCCAGCAGGTGCTCGGCTTGCTCCATCTGGCGGACTCGTTTGGCAACGCCATCGTCTCCTATAGTTACGATTTCAAGGCGGGATTGACTTCAAAGGCCACGGCGGACTTCTACGACCTGTCGATTCCGGTGGCGACGGCCACGACCGACGCCAATGGGAGTTATGCCTTCTCCAATCTCCTCAATACGCCCGTGCTCTATCGGGTGACGGCCGCGCATGTGGGGTACACCCTGACGCCGACCGACCGGGTCAATGTGACGCCGCCGGCCGGCGGACAGAACTTCACGGTGACGGCTTCGCCGCCCAGCATCACCGACCAGAACGGCAATCCGGGCATACCGGACATTTCGCTGCCGGAAGGGAACTCCCAGGCCGTGAGTTTCGGCGTGAACGACCTCCAGACCGCGCCTGCGGCCCTGGTCGTCACCTACACGTCCGACAATCAAACCCTGCTCCCCGACCACAACCTCGCCATCAACGGATCCGGCGCCGCCCGCACGTTGACCGTGACGCCGTTGCCGCACCAGAATGGCGTGGCGCACGTGACGGTCGCGGTTCGCGACGAGGCGGGGCAGGTCACGAGCGCCTTGGTCACGGTGACGGTGAACGCCGTGAACGATGCCCCCCTCGCCGGCTCCGGCTTTGCCCTGGCGTTCGACGGCAACCATAGTTTCGTGAACCTGGGCGCCGTTTCGGTGACCGGCGATCAGACGCTCGAGATGTGGATCCAGCCGGCGAACCTCAATGGCCGGCAGAACCCGCTCGCCAAGGCCTTCGGCGGCGAAGGCACCATCACGCTGGAGCCCAACGGCACGCTGAGCTACTCCTACGGCACCGCCGGCAGTGACAATCTGCCCAACCAAGCCTTCAGTTCCGGCGTGGCCATCGCGGTCAACACGTGGTCGCATATCGCGTTGGTCCGGGATCTCTCGACCGACCACAAACTGCGTTGGTATATCAATGGACTGTTGGTGAACGAGGCTGACGCGCAGTTCGATCACGCAACGGCGTCCTCCCAACCGATGTACCTGGGCAGCGGGTACGCCGGCGACTTCACCGGCGCCCTCGACGAGGTGCGGGTCTGGAACATCGCCCGGAGCGAATCCGAACTCTACCAAACCCTCACCACGCCGCTGCACGGCGACGAAGCGGGTCTCGTCGCCTACTGGCGGCTGGACGAGGGCTCGGGGGTGTATCTCAGCGACGCCTCCGGTCACAACCGCATCGGCACGTTGTACGGCGGGGCCTACATTGGCAACGGGCCCACCTGGACGCCGGGGCCGCCGGATTTCCCGACCTGGCAGGTCATTGAGGACCAGGCCCAGGAGCTCTTCCTGACAGCATACGATTTCGAAGGTTCCGCGCTCAGCTACACGATCGTCGGCGCGCCGGCCAACGGCACCGTCTCGCCGGTCAGCGGGGGCACCTTCAAATACTCGCCGGGTCTGCATTACCACGGCGACGACAGTTTCACCTACCAGGTGAACGACGGCCAGTTCGACAGCGGCCCGTTCACCGTGAAGCTGAAGGTGCAGGCGGTGAATTACCCGCCCACGATTTCCAGCATCCCCAATCAGTTGATCGTGGAGGATACCGACACGGGGGCGGTGCCGTTCGTCGTGGGCGACGTGGAGACGGATCCCGGGGCGCTGCAGTTGCGGTACCGCATCATCAACGCCGAGGCGGTGCCGCTGAAATCGGTGGAATTTGGCGGTTCCGGCGCCGACCGCACGATCAAGATCACACCGCAGCCGGGAGAGGTGGGCACCATCACGGTCGTGGTCACCGTGGATGACCAGAGCGGCACGCCGACCGCGACGTCGAGTACGCAGTTCGATCTGGCGGTCGTGCCGCGTCCGGCCTATGCCGTGGTGGACGTTGGCACGCTGCCGGATTGGTCCACGAGTCATGGACAGGGCATCAACGACCAGGGATTGGTGGCCGGGTACGCCGGGCGCAATGGTTCTCCGGCCACGCGCGCGTTCCTGTACAACGGCCTGGCCGACGGCGGCACCCTCACGGACCTCGGCACGCTGGGCGGCAACAACAGTGCGGCCTTCGGCATCAACAACACGAATCAGGTCGTGGGGACGTCGCAGAACTCCAGCGGCAAGAACCGGGCCTTCCTCTACGGCAACGTGTTCAAGGGCCTGGAGGTCGTCACCAATGCCGTGTTCAACACCAGCACCGCCACGTTCGATCAGGTGGTGACCACGAACCAGCTCTTCGGTCTGGCAATGACCTCCCTGGGGACGCTGCCGGCGGGCACGACCAGCGAAGCCCGCGGCGTCAACAATCCGGGCCAGGTGGCCGGGTGGGCCGATGTGAGCGGTACGAGCCGCGCGTTCCTCTATGGCGGCGCGCTCACGAATCTCGGGCTGCTCTCCGGGGGCACGTTCAGCCAGACGGCGGCGCTCAATGACGTCGGTCAGGTGGTGGGCTGGGGCGATCTCGGCTCCGGCGAGACGCACGCCTTCATTTACGAACCGGACGGGAGCCGGACCGATATTGCCCGACTGGCGGGCAGCACCAACAACTATGCCTACGGAATCAACGATGCCGGGGCGGTGGTGGGCTACGCCGAAGGGCCGGGGCCGGCCCAGGCGTTCGTCGCCGCCGGCGGGACCAGCACGCCCCTGGGCTATCTGCCCGGCGGCACCTTCAGCCGTGCCTATGGCATCAACACGTTTGGCCAGGTGGTGGGCCAGGCCGGCGACAATCAGGGCAATCCGCGCGCCTTTGTCTATACCGCGGGGGTGATGTACAACCTGAACGACCTGCTGCCCGAAGGTACGGACTGGGTGCTGAACGATGCCCGCGGCATCAATCATGACGGCGCCATCGTGGGCACCGGCACCTTCCACGGCAACGACCGCGCCTTCGTGGCGGTGCCGGCTTTCGTGATCGGCAAGCGCGTTCCGCGGCCGTTCGGGGCCGTCGCCCGTAAACCCGAGATCGACATCCTCAGCGGCAGTCCGTCCGACACCGGCGACAATGCCTTCTTCTGGAGTCCGCTGGAAAAGAAGCTCTACGCGATCCGGCCGGTCACCGCGCGCCTGCGCTGGTACCTCAGCGACGATCCGGCGGACACCAATCGCCTGATGAACATCGGCATCAATGTCTGGCCCAAGAACCCGACGATTCACGTGGCGCAAGCCCCCGTGGAGGTCGAGCCCCAGGGCGTGTCCGGCTTCAGCTACAGCTTCCAGCAAATCTATTACACGACCTCGTCCGGCGCCGTCGTGGACCCCAGCTCGAAGCAGTTCCTGGCCACGGCCACGGGCTACTCCGTGTTGTATTATCTGCGGAACAACGGAGAAACCCCGGCGGATCCGACCAAACACCTGCCCTATTTCGAAGTCGTGCGGACCGTGCTTTGGAACCAGGCTCCCTATCTCAAGGACGCACAGCCCTGGACGATCGGCGACACCCTGGTTTACAGCAACCATTTCGACTATCTCGGCAAGAACGGGTTCATGATGTTCACGAACTCCTTCTACGACGGCACCGGCCTGGACAAGGCCTACGATCGGAACACCCGCCGTGGTCCAATCCTCCCCGTCAACAAGAAGAACGACCTCGTGAAATCGGATTTCGTGGTCGTGTGGTACCAGACCAACAAGATCGGTGTGGCCTGGGCGGGCCAGCCCGTCCGGTACAACCTGGACTGGCCGGCCGCCACCACCAACAAGATCATCATCGCCAGCACGCTCGGCACGGGCCCGCTCGATACCGCGCTCTATCCGCAGCTCAAGATTTACAACCAGCCGGACCCCGCCCTGCCCGGATTCAACCCCAATGAGGAACATGCCCTCATCGTGCCCGCGAGCAGCGGACAGGCCGCCTATGCATTGCGCAATGACCTGAATCCGCTCCTGCACCTCTCGGAGCCCTATGTCCTACTCAAATACAAGAATCCGGGGACGGGCGACTGGGCAATGAAAGTGTACCGGGTCGTCACCGAGGAGACGCCGTACTTTTTCCGCTACCGCGGCGAGGCCGGCAAGGAAATCCAGCCGCCCCTGCCATTGAGCGTGCTGACGCTTTGCGGGCAGAGCAAAGGCATCTCCGGACCGTTCTGGGAGGATTACAAAGGCAAGCTCTACGCCAAGTCCGCAGGGCCGGAAGGCACCCGCACCAACATCACGATCCGTTGGCAGTATCCCCTCCAGCCCGGCTTCTTCTACGATCTGAACCTGGACGGGACCCCGGACCTGGCAGAGGGCCAGTGCATCCCCTGGCTCGACTACCGGACCGGCGGCACGATCGGGGAGTCGGTCGATGTGAACTATGACATCCGCTGGCCCGACGCTGTGCCCGTGTTGCAGTTCGGGGATTCGCTGCTCAAGTCCAAGAATGAGCTGCCCGGCGTGAAGGACATGGCCAACGCCAGCGTGATCTTCGATGAATTGAATCCCAACGGCGCCGCGCCGCTGTCGGGGCTCGCGCGGCTGTTCGACCCGCTCAGCGGGCGGACGATCGCTTTGCCGAAAACCTTCGAGTTTCCCGCCTCCATCAAGCGGGACAACCTCAACGGCAAGGAGTATTTCTCCGACCTCCCGTACGCCCTGAAAGTCCGGCTGACCTACGATCCTATCAACAAATGGCTCACGTTCAGCGGCTACCTCGACGAAGCCTTCGGCGTCGGACCCAACCCGCTCCTGCTCATCAACGTGATGTCGCTGCGCGAGCGGGACCGGATCAAGGAACTGGCGGCGGATTCGACGGCGTGGTCGGACGTGATCGACCAGCTCTACTACCTGACGCTCAACCCGAACCAGGTGGACGTGGACAACGTGGGGGGCCCGGACAAGGAGTTGCGGCTGGGACTGATTACCCAATACACGGTGGTGCAGAGTCAGCGGGTGACCAACTCCTTCAACGGCGTGGTTTCCACGCAGTACCTGACCAACTACGCCTTCGTCCGGCCGACGAACCTGACGGACCTGACGATCGCCTCCACGAACGTCGTGCCCGAGCCCCTGGGGGGATTGCCCAAGGCGTTGACCGCCGCCCTGGGAGGGGTGCCGCCGGCCCAGCCGCGGCCGGGCACGGCCCTCGCATTCAACGGCTCGGGCTCGGTTGGCATGGCCACGCTCGGGGCGCTGCAGGACTTCACCCTCGGCGTGTGGGCGAAGATCGACCCGGCCAATACCGGCTCGTTGTTCGGCGCCTTGCAGAGTGCGGAGGTCGGCATCTTCATGCGTCCCGAGCCGGGCGCGGATCGGTTCGTCATCGCCGACCGGCCGGATGCCTCCACGCCGTTGGGGATCGTCCATTACCCGTTTGACGCGGACTGGCACTACTACTGCCTGGTGCGGAGCCTCAAGGACTCGGAACTGCGCGTCTTCGTGGACGGCAGGTTGATCGGGGCGGTGCCGACGGCGGGGGCGACCAGTGCCGCCGGAATGAAGGTGGGAGAGGGGTTCACGGGTCAGCTCGACGAGTTTCAGATCTGGAGCCTCGCGCGCACGGGCGACCAGATTGCGGCCGCGATGAACAAGCGTCTGAACGGCAGCGAGGACGGCCTCCTGGCGTACTGGCGTTTCGACGAAGGCTCGGGCCTGGCCGTGGCCGATGCCACGGGGCTCGGCTTCGGGGGCATGATCCTCGGCGGGCCGGCGTGGATCACCTCGACCGCGCCGGCGGCCATCCCGCCGCGCTACCTCACCGTCGCCGAGAACAACGATCCCAACCTGCCGGGACTGCCGGTCGCGCTGCACATCATCCAGGTGGACGATGGCCCGTACCGCGGCGATATCAAGGTGCTGCCTTCCGACAACGTCTTCGACGAGCGCCTGACGCTCCGGCATAGCGGCGACTTCGGCGGGGCGCCCGAGCTCGTCAACTTCGAGTGGTATTACAAGCCCGACAGCGCGGACTTCAATCCGGAGGAGCTTCCGGTCGTGGACCCGGTCACCGGCACGCTCACCGATCCGCGGGGATGGATCAAGTACCCCACCGATCCGGCCGATGGCAAAGGCGTCAACGACATCACCATCGGCGAGGGCGGCGAATCCGGTCTGTTGACCATGTCCGACAACTGGTTCATCTGCCGATACCGCGGCTATGCCATCGACCTCAAGCCCGCGACGGCGTGGAGCGACTGGATCGGCGATCCGGCGGGAGTGAGCAAGCCGCGGGCGGCGCTGGCCGAAGGCTGGATCAAGCGCGTCCTCCGCGGCCTGAATCCCTTCGACTCCCGGATCCGCGACTTCCATCAGGCGGAGGCCAGCACCTACACCAGCATGCTTGTGCAGGCGGGCAAGCGGTATGAAGGCCCGATTCCGTTCAACCCCAGCGCGGACGCCATCAACAATGTGGGCTTGATCGAGGCCTACGAGACCGTGCTGCGCCGCGGCAAGGACCTGAGCATCGACGGCGTGCCGCCCGCCAACTTCGATCCGGCCAACAACGCCTTGCTGCTGGTCACGGGCAAGATCGCCGATCTCTACATGCTGCTCGGGAACGAGGCGTATGCCGATGCGTCCGACCCGACGATCGGTTTCGGGACCAGCAGTTCGGAGTATGGCAGTCTCGCGACCTCCATCTTCGCCTTCATGAACCAGCTCGACTCGTTGCTGGAAGAGGAGTTGGTCCTCCTGCGCGGCCGGGACGACCGCGCGGCGGGCGTCCAGGCGCCGCCGGTGTACAACCGCCTGTACTGGAACTTCACGCTGGGCGAGGGCGAGGTGGCCTACCAGCAGGCCTATAACATCTCCGACCAGAACCACGACGGGTTCATCGACGTCAAGGACGCGGCGATCCTGTATCCGCAAGGCCACGGCGACGCCTGGGGCCATTATCTGACCGCCATCATGGAGTACTACAGCCTGCTGCGGCACCCGAACTTCACCTGGGTTCCGCGCGCCGAGTCGGTTTCGGTGGCCGGTACGGCGGTGCAGGTCGATTACCTCGACGAGCGCAAGTTTGCCAAGGCCGCCGCGGCCAAGGCCCGGACCGGCAAGGAAATCATGGACCTGACCTACCGCCTCAACTACGTCGAAGACCCCGCGGGTCAGTGGCAGGGCTACAAGGACACCGACACCGACCGGGCCTGGGGCGTGACCGAGTGGGCGCGGCGGGCGGGTCAGGGCGCGTACTTCGACTGGCTGACGGCGAACACCATCCTGCCGGCGACGGACCCGAACGCCGCTCACACCGGCATTCAGAAGATCGATCGCACCACCGTCGGCGAACTGGCGGAGATTCCCGCCGAGCACGACGAAATCCAGACGCGCATGGACCAGGCCGACATCGGCCTCAACCCGGTCGGTCTGGCGAAGGGGGCCGTGCCCTTTGACATCGATCCCACGTTCCTGAACGTCGCTTCCGCGATTCAATCGCAGACCCACTTCGAGCAGATCTACAACCGCGCCATCAAGGCCATGGACAATGCGGTGACGGTGTGGAACGAGGCCAACAAGGCGACCCAGATGTTGCGGGCGAACCAGGACACGGTGGACGATTTCACCCGGAACCTGCGCGACCAGGAGTTCGACTTCAAGAACCGGCTGATCGAGGTGTTTGGCTATCCGTACGCGGGCGACATCGGCGCGGGCAAGACCTATCCGAGCGGCTACGACGGACCCGACCTCTATCATTACATGTATGTCAACACGACCCAGGTCACCGGCGTCAACTCGCCGCCGAGCACCAACTTCGTGGGCTTCTTCACGGCCCCGCAGGCCGGTCTGGCGACCAACGACTTCTTCCTCGGTTTCGATCCCACGACCGTCGATACCGCCGTGCTCCAGGTGAACTACCCCATCTCGGCCGCCGATTATGGTTTCGAGGCGCCGGATTCCTGGGGCCAGCGGCGCGCGCCGGGCGAGATCCAGATGGCGCTCTCCGACCTGGTGCAGGCGGAGACGCAATTGAAGAAGGCGCTGCAGGACTACGACGGGCTGATTCAGGACATCCAGGCGTCGATCGATCTCCTCAAGACGTTGTACGATGTGGACGCCCAGAAGATCACGCTGCTCCGCAACAACAAGACTACGCTCTCGGATATGAATGCCGAGATCCTGCGTTACAAGCGGGCGCAGGTCAGCCTGGACCGGATCAACGACACGGTGACAGAGGAGACGGACAATCTGCTGGACGGCATCCCGAAGGTGGCGATCGCCGGTCTGGCCTTCGGCGGCGACCTCGCGGCGCCCGCGCGCGGGGCGATCCGGTTCGCGCTCCACGCCGTCAAACTGGGCATGTCCATCGCGTCCGACGTGATGGAGGTGCAACAGGAGGTGACGGAGCAGGACAAGGAGGACGTCCAGTTGCAGACCGACATCGACCTCGAGATCCAGGACCAGCGCCTGGACGTGCAACAGCGGATCAAGGACATCGAGCATCAGGTGCGGGACGAAGCGGCGACCCGGCTCGCGGTCTTCAACCAACAGGAGGTCGTCCAGCAGGCCGCCGGCCGGTTCCTGGCGGCCGTGGCCAACGGGCAGCGGATCGTGGAGGAGCGGGTGCGCTTCCGCCAGAACGCCGCGGGCCAGATTCAGAACGACCGCTATCGCGACATGACGTTCCGCATTTTCCGGAACGACGCATTGCAGAAGTATCGCGCCCAGTTCGATCTGGCCCTGCGCTACGTGTATCTCGCGGCGACCGCCTACGATTACGAGGTCAACCTGCTGCGCACCGACACGCGGGCGGGGGCCCAGTTCCTGACCGACCTGATCCGGCAACGGAGTCTCGGACAGATGAACGGCGAACAACCCGTGGTGGGCGAACCCGGCCTGGCCGACCCGCTCGGGCGGCTCAGCCAGAATTTCGGCGTGCTCAAGACGCAGCTCGGCATCAACAACCCGCAGACCGAGACCGGCCGCTTCTCGCTCCGCAACGAGCTGTTCCGCATCGGGCAGACCACCGCCAGCGCCACCAACATCCTGGGAGTGACCAAGGAGGAGAACTGGAAGGCGGTGCTCACGAAGAGCCGGGTGGACAACCTGTGGGACGTGCCGGAGTTCCGGCGCTACATGCGGCCGTTTGCGCCGGAAAACCTCGGCCCGCAGCCGGCGATCGTCATCCGGTTCCCGACCACGGTGACCTTCGGTCTGAATTTCTTCGGCTGGCCGCTCGCCGGGGGCGACAGCGCCTACGACTCCAGCCGCTTCGCCACCAAGATCCGCACCGTGGGCGTCTGGTTCACCGATTACAACGGCAACGGGCTCTCCCTCACCCCCCGCGTCTATCTCGTGCCGCTGGGCATGGACGTCCTCCGTTCGCCGACGGGCGACAACCTCGAGACCCGCGAGTGGCGGATCATCGACCAGCAAATCCCGATCCCGTTCCCGGTCGGGTCCACGACGCTGCACAATCCCAGCTACATCCCGATCAACGACGCCCTCGGGGGCACGTTCGCGGACATCCGGCGCTATGCCGGCATCCGGGCGTACCACGACAGCGGCGATTTCGATCCGACCGAGGCCACCACCGACAGCCGTCTGATCGGTCGCTCGGTGTGGAACAGTCAATGGATGCTGGTGATTCCGGGCGGCACCTTGTTGAACGACCCGAACGCAGGACTGGATGAATTCATCAACTCGGTGTCCGACATCAAGATATTCTTCCAGACGTACTCGTATCCGGGGAACTGAACCGACGAACCAAGGGAATTCGATCATGAACGCTTCGTTTCAGCAGAGGGTTCGGCGGCCGCAGCCTGCGGTTGCGCCGGCAATGGCGTGCGGCCAACGGAGACGCCGGTGCCCCCGCCCGGGCCGGGGCCGGGACTGGCGCGGCTGGCTCCTCGGCGCTTGGGCGACGGTGTGGTGTGCCTGCCTTGCTCAGGCCGGGGTGTCCGAACCGGACAACCTGGTCTATGGCACCATTGCCCTCGGCACCACGCCCGTCACCGCGGCGGATACCGGCGTGGTGGTGGAAGCGCGGCGCACGCTGCCCGGCGCGGCCATCGCCCGCTACCGGATGGGCGACGATGCCGCCGCGAACGCGGGCAACTTCTACGCGCTGCGCCTCGCCCTGGAAACCGGTTCGCCGACCACCAGCCCGATCGCTTCCGCGACTGGCGACACGCTCTACCTCGTGGTGCTGGATGCGTCCGGCATCCGGGATTCGAAGACGCTCACGGTGGGCGCGCGCGGACAAATCACGCGCATCGACTTCGGCAACATCGACACCGACCACAATGGTCTGCCCGACGAATGGGAACGGAGCCACTTCGGAGGTCTCGGCCAGGATCCCAACGCCGACGCGGATCACGACGGCCTGACCAATCTCCAGGAGTATCAGCGGGGCACCGACCCGCTGGCGCCGGACAACCCGCATCCGGCTGACAGCAACCCGACCGATTACGCGATCTCCATCACCGAGGTCACCGCCTACGGTATGGCCTGGAAGGTCGGCAACACCTGGCCGGGCGGGCCGAACCCGATCCCCATCGATTACGTCACCCGCGCCGGCACGCTCTGGAAAGGCGGCGAACTCTACAAACAAGACCTGACCGCCGCGCCCGGCGCGCCCCTTTGGTGGGTGAACGCCACCGGCGGCGGCAAACTGATGAGTGTCGGCACGGGGGCGCAGTCAGGCCCACGAGCCCTGGCGTCCACGCCCGCCGCGACCGCCACCTCGACGAATGACCTCAAACAGCCGACCGCCACCCGCACCCTGCCGGCTTTCCTGGCCGGCTCTGGTCCGATCACGGTCGGCCTCGTCATCGATCCGGGCGAAGCCGGTTTGGCCTACGCGGTGGAGGAAAACCCGCCGCCCGGCTGGGAGGTGTCCGACATCAGCGACGCCGGACGACGCGACACGACCAGCGGGGCCGTGCGTTGGGGTCCGTTCTTCGATTCCCAGGCCCGCTCGTTGAGTTATGTCCTCACGCCCCCCGCGGGGGCATTCGCGGAAGCAACCTTCGACGGTGCGGCTTCGTTCGATGGCACGAGCCTGACCATTGACGGACCGGCCACGGTGTCCGCTCTGCCGGATGAAGGGGCGGTGACGGCGCGGTTCGCCGGATTCCAATTCAGCGCGGCGAACGGCTTTCACGCCGTCTTGCACGGCACCCCGGGCCAAACCTACCAAATCGAGGTCTCCACCGATCTCGCGCATTGGGTGCCGTTGAGGACGGAAGTGGCCGGGGGCGACGGCCACCTGGAATTCACCGACACCGACGTGAGCGGGGAGGCCCGTTTCTATCGCGCGCAAGCCCGGTAACATGGCCCGCCGTCGCAAGTCGATGACGACCCATCCGCGCCTGATCCCGCAAGGTCCGGGTGGCGGCGCCCTGCTGGCGGCGATGCTCGCGCTGCTTTCCGTTGCCGGCGTGGCGCTCGCCGGGGGCAGCGCGGAGGGCAGCCAACCCGCGACCTGCCTCCCCGGCGTTCCGTTCACCGTGGAAATCGCCGCCACGCCGGACGACGCGGTCGCGGTCTTCGCGGTTCAAGACCAGGTGCCCGCGGACTGGACCGTCTCGGACATCTCGGCGAACGGCCGGCTGGACGCCGTGCATCATCAGGTCAAGTGGGGACCCTTCTTCGATCATACGAGCCGGGTGCTGAGCTACCGGGTGACTCCCGCCGGGGGCGCGGCCGGCGATTACAGTTTCGCCGGTTTGGCGGTGTTCAACGACCTCACCGTGGCCATTGCCGGCGAGCGCCAGACCCGGGTATTGACCGGCGCGGATGCCAACGTGATTTCCTGTCAGATGCCGGCGCGCTTTCTTCCGGGCCAGGCGTTCAGCCTGACCAACCGCGCCGCGCCGGCGGCGAACGTCACCGTCTATGCCGTCGAAGACCAGGTGCCGCCGGGTTGGGCCGTCGGCGCGCTGAGCGGCGGCGGCACCTTTGACGCCGGCAAGCGGAAGCTCAAATGGGGGCCGTTCTTCGACGCTCAACCGCGCGTGCTGACGTGCCGGATCACGCCGCCGGCCGATGCGCGCGGGGCTTTCCCGTTCGCGGGGACCGGTTCGTTCGACGGCGTGCCCGTGCCGATCACCGGCAATCGCCTGATTCAAAGCGTGGCCAGCACGGTGGTGAGCGAACTGCCGGTTCAGTTTCAACCTTCCGTCCCGCTCCTGGTGACCCTCACGGTGACGCCGGAAAGCGGCATCGCCGTGCAGGCCATCGCCGACCAGTTGCCGGCCGGGTGGGCCGCGACCGCGCCCAGTCATGGCGGCGTGTTCGACCTCGCCCATCGCACCGTGAAATGGGGCCCCTTCTTTGACGCCACGCCCCGCGTGCTCACTTACCAGGCCATTCCTCCGGCCAGCGGAGCCGGCTGGGTCGAATTCACCGGCCTCGGCTCGTTCGACGGTTTCGATGTGCCGACAACCGGTCAGCGCCAATCCAGCGGGCTCCGTACCGCCGTGGTTTGCACCATGCCGACCGCGTACCTGCCGGGCATCGGCTTCGGCGTGACGAATCTGGCCACGCCCGATCCGACTGTCAGCGTCTATGCGGTGCAGGACCAGGTGCCGGACGGGTGGGGCGTCACGGCGGTCAGCGTGGGCGGGACGTTCGACGCCGGGCATGGCCTGGTGAAATGGGGGCCGTTCTTCGACAATCTACCGCGGACGCTGAGTTACCAGGCCGTCCCGCCGGTTTCGGCCGCGGGCGACGTGACCTTCGTGGGCGAAGGCTCCTTCGACGGGACCACGGTCGTCATCACCGGCCAGCGCCAGCTCAGCATCGTCCCGTTTGACCAGGTCAATAAGGTCAGCCGGGCGTTGCCTGCCACTTTGCGCGACGGCGTGCCGCTGATCGTGAGCAACACGGTCAGCGTCGCGGCCAACGTCGCGGTTTATGCCGTCGAGGACAAAACCCCGGCGGGCTGGACGGTGGGCCAGATCAGCGACGGCGGGGCGTTCGATGCCAGCCAGTCCAAGGTCAAGTGGGGGCCGTTCTTCGACAATGTCCCGCGGGTGTTGACGTACACCATCACCGCGCCGCTCACCGCCGAGGGCGCGACCGGGTTTGGGGGACAGGCCTCCTTCGACGGCGTATCCCTCCCCATCGAGGGCGGACAAAGTTTGCAGGCGCTCAAGAATCATCCGCCGCTGCCGCTGCCCGATGCCGTGCAGCGCGAACGCGGCCAGTCCGTGACCGTGATGCTGGCCAGTCTGCTGGCCAATGACAGCGACCCGGACGGCGATACGTTGGTGCTGACCGGCGTCTCGCCCACGACCGCGCACGCGGCCACTGTCACCTTGAACGGCAACCAGATCACGTACACCCCTCCGACCGGCTTTGAGGAAACCGACGACTTCACTTACACGATCCAGGACGGGTTCGGGGGCTCGGCCACCGGCACCGTGTCCGTCACCGTGGCGGCGGCGGTGTATGGGCAGAACATCACGCTCATCGAGAAACTCGCCGGCGGCGGCGTGCGGATCCACTTCACCGGCATTCCCGCGCGCACGTATCGCATCGAGGCCACGGACAGCTTGAGCCCACCCCGGTGGACGACGCTGGGTTCGGCGGTGGCGGACTTCAGCGGAGCGTTCGTTTTCGACGATACCGACGCTGCCGCGCATACCGCGCGGTTCTATCGGAGTGCTTCGCCGTGAACTCAAGTCTCCCCCGTCGATCCTGCCGCCGTCTGCGCCGCACCTGCGCCGCGCTTTCCCTGCTGCTTCCCAGCTTGTTCGCCGGCGTCCGCGCCCAGGCGCCCTTGGTCTTCACTTACGACTTCGCCGGACTCGACCTGCCGATTCCGGACGCGGACGCCCCGGGCATCGTGGATACCCGGGACGTGACCACGGGCCTGTCGGGCGTGTTGGTGGGGGCGGTGAAGGTGTCCCTCGACCTGGAGGGCACCGGGGTGCGCAACGGCGACTACTACGCCACGCTTCAACACGACAACGAGCTCGCCGTGCTGCTCAACCGGGTGGGCCGGCGGGCGGACAATGTCCTGGGCTACGGCGATCCCGGACTCCGGATCACGCTCGATGACGGCGCGGAGAATGGCGACATCCACGTTTATCGGGAGACGTTGTTTGGCAACCACGTGACCGCGTTGGGGGCGCCGCTGACAGGTGCGTGGAAGAGCGACGCCCGCTATGTGGATCCGTCGGGTGCGCGCGACACCGATGCGCGAACCGACTCGCTCAGCTCGCTCAACGGGCTGCCCGTGGACGGCGCCTGGCGACTGTACCTCGCCGATCTCGCGCCCACGGGCGTCGGCGTGCTGCACGGCTGGAGTCTCCAAGTCACCGGCCTCACCGACGGCATCACACCGCTGGTCTTCAGCGAAGCGACCGTGCGCGCCGATGGTGGGCCGCGCACGATTCAGAATCCGTTTCGGCTCACCGGCGACACCGCCTTCGACGGCGACTCGGTCCTGGTTTTCGCCGGCGCCGGCACGGTCAGCGGCCCGCGCCGGGTGGCGGTCCACAACACCACGGTTTTCGCCGGCGGCTTGGGCGGGGACGGCTCGCTGCCGAGTCTTGCCAAGGACGGAAACGGAACGCTCGAACTGGGCGGCACCAGCAGTTTCGGCGGCCCCACCACCGTCAACGAAGGCACGCTGCGGGTGACCGGCGACTTCGCGCAAAGCGCGGTGTCCGTGAACGACGGCGGCACGCTCACGGGCGGCGGGCGCGTCGGAGCCCTGGTGGTCGGCGCCGGCGGGACCGTATCCCCCGGCGAAAGCCCCGGCAGGCTCTCGGCCGGGGACACCACCTTTGCCGGAGGCGGCACCTATGTGTGGCAGATCGACCGGGCCGGCGGCACGCAAGGCGGCGATCCCGGTTGGGACTACCTGCACGTGACCGGCGACCTGACCATTACGGCCACGTCGGTCAATCCGTTTCGCATCCGTCTCGTGGGACTCGCGGACGGCGCGACACCGGGAGCGGTCCCGGACTTCAACCCCGCGCTCGCGTACGAATGGCCCCTGGCCTCGGCCACCGGCGCCCTGGTGGGCTACGACCGCGCCGCGCTGACGCTCGATCTCGGTGGATTCCTGGATCACAACGCCCTCGCGGGGGGCGCCTTTGACCTCAAGCAGGTGGGCGCCGGCCTCGACCTCACCTTCACCCCGGTACCGGAACCCGGTAGCTGCGCCTTGCTCGCCGGCGGGCTGGCGGCGCTCGTCTGGGCCACGCGGGTTCGGGAACGGGGCTGAGTCCCGGGTGGGCTGGGCAATCGGGCGCGGCGAGTTTGCCGGCCACATAATTTCGCTCGACGCCTGCGGCCGGTTGACCGAAGAACTCGACCGGTGCCCACCGATGAGATGCCATGAATGCGCCTCGTCCGCTGTTGCCGGCCATGGTCGCGCTGCTCTGCGCCGGCATTTGCGTCGCGCAGTTCCGTCCACGCGGCGGTCGCGGCTTCTGGGGCGGCGACACCGGGCCGATCATCCAGACCGAAGGCGGCATGACGGTCAACGAGGACACCGTCCACACCGCGCGGGAGACTGCCGAGCACAGCACCGAGACGCCCAACTGGACCAACGCCCCCGGATTCGAGCAGGACGTGTTCACCTTCGCCCGGATCCAGTTCAAATCCCCCGGCCGGCCGAGTTTCATTGGCTGGCTCAACGACTATCCGGACAGCGATCTGAACCTCTCCTTCCGTCTGCAACAACTGACCTCGCTGCGGGTGGACCCGGACGGCCGGGTGCTCAAGATTACCGATCCCGCCCTGTTCGATTATCCGTTCATCTTCGCGGCCCAGCCGGGCGGCATGGTGTTGCGGGAAGAGGAGGTTCGCATCCTCCGCAAGTATCTGCTCAATGGAGGGGCGTTCTGGGCCGACGACTTCTGGGGCGGACGCGATTGGGAGGGTTTTGCCGCGCAGATGAAGCGCGTTTTCCCCGACCGCGACTGGGTGGAACTGCCGCTCGACCACCCGCTGTTCCACTGTGTGTTCGACCTCAAGGGACCCATGAACAAACTTCAGGTGCCTTCAATCCACTTCTGGCGGCGCGGATACGATCCAGACAACCCGGAGTCCCGCGTCTCCGCCATCCGCGGCCCCGACTCCGTGGAGTTTCACGTGCGGGCATGGCTGGATGACCAACGGAGGATCATGGTCATTGCCACGCATAACAGCGACAACGGCGACGGCTGGGAACGCGAAGGCGAGAACGAGGATTTCTTCCACCTATTCTCGGAGACGCGCGCCTACCCGCTGGCCATCAACGTGCTGTTCTATTTGATGACACATTAACTCCAAGAGCTTTGCCTGACGCGGACCGTGGCCGTCGAGGCGCATGGGCGGTGCCGCGGGCATTTCGTTGGTTGAACCGTCACACCTGACTCTCACGAACAACTGGAGGATCGAATGAACCGCAGAACCTTCGTCAAAACCCTGCCCGCCTTGACGGCGCTGGCGGGCACGGCCACCAGCCTTGCCCAGGCCGCGGCTGACTCCCAGGCAGAGCTGCAACCGATCAGGCTTCTCAAACCCGAGGCCGATGGCGGCAAGTCGGTGCTCGCCGCGCTGAAGGAACGGAGGACCGTCCGGAACATCAAGCCCGACAGACTCCCTCTCCAGACACTGTCCAATCTGCTCTGGGCGGCGTTCGGCGTGAACCGAGAGCAAGGCGCCTTCGGCAAACCAGGACGCACGGCCGCGTCCGCGAGCAACTCTCAAGAGATCGACCTTTACGTGGCCATGCCCGAAGCGGTGTATCTCTATGAATCGAGGCCGCACCGGCTCACCCCGGTCGTTGCCGGCGATTTGCGCTCGCGGGCCGGCCGGGGTGCCGCGGCAACCGCGCCGGTGAACCTCTTCTATGTGGTGGACCTCACGCGGTACGATCTCGGCAACGGGCAGCCGGACCGGAACATTGGCAATCCAGAGGTCCAGAAATCCTATTACTATGTGGCCACGGGCCTGATTGCGTCGAATGTCTATCTGTTCGCCGCGTCGCAGGGTTTGGCGGCGTGGTTCCACAACTGCAACCGCGAGGCCGCGGCGCGCGAGTTCAAGTTGCGTCCGGAGCAGCGGGTGCTGTTTGCCCAGACCGTGGGATATCCGGGTTGACCTGTGTCAGCCGCGTTGACCCAGCGTTTGAGGGTACCCCCCAGGGCGGGCCGGGGCCTATCAGCAGCCAAACACCCGCCGCACGAATTCGCGGCTGAGCCGGTGGTTTTCGACCGCGCTGCGGGTAATCTTCGTGCCGTTCTCCAACGCAAGTTCCACCGAATAGATCGGCGGGAGGTGGTGGGCTTGCGCGTACTGCGCAATCTCGGCGTAGTCGATGTCGCCGGTGTCGAGGTCTTCCCACCAGATTTTGTCCCGACTTTGGCGGAGGTGCCACGACACCACGCGGTCGCCGTACTGCCGCAAGGCGTCCATCGGCGCCAGTCCACCACGGTACATCCAGTGGGTGTCGATGTTGAAGCCCACGGTTTCCCTCGGGCAGAGCCGAAAGTTGGAGTGAAACTCGCGCGCGTGATTGACCAGTTCGGGGGTGTGGTGGTGGATGCCCAGACGCAGGCCCAATGCTTTGAGACCCGCGCCGAAGGTGGTCAGCGACCTGGCCTGGCGCTTCAACTCTTCGCCCGTTTTCTCGCGGCCGATCGGATCGGGGTTGCAGTTGATGACGCGGAAACCGGCCTCGCGACACGCCTTGGCCGCCGCGAGCAGACGTTCCACCACCTCATCCGCCTGCTCGTCGTGGAGCCGGCCGCCGGTGTACAGCGCGACGGGTTTGAGGCCCTTCGCGCGGCTCCGTTCGGCGAACTGGAGGTTCGCCTCCGGGTTGGCCGCGTCCACCGATCCTTCGGCGTAATCGTAGCCGGCGTCGCGCAGGGCGGAGAACACTTCGTCCAGATGATCGTTCAGATTCTTGCCGTCGCGCTGGTAGTATTGGCCCCAACCATAGAGTTGCGATCCGACCAACGCCCCGGCCGGTTTCGGTTCCGGGCTGGCGGCGCGGACACTCCAGGGCAGGGCCACAGCGGCACCCAGCGCGGCGGTGAGAGTCCTGACGAATTCGCGGCGGTTCGACGCGAACGGCCGCCCGGCGGGCGGGTGTGCGAAGGTCTTCATGGCGGCTATCTACCATCCAGGGTCCGTGCGCGCAACCACGCCTCCGTTTTTCCTCGCCAAGCCACCCCGACAAAGGCACAAAGCTGGCCTTTGTTTCCATGACCGAACAAATCGTCATTCTGGATTTTGGTTCACAGTACACACAGGTGATCGCGCGGCGCATCCGCGAATGCCAGGTGTACTCCACCATCCTGCCGTTCAACGCCCCCGCGGCGGAAATCGCGAAGCTCCAGCCACGCGGCCTGATCCTGTCCGGCGGCCCGTCCAGCGTGTACGCCGAGAAGGCGCCGCTGCCCGATAAAGCGATCTTTCAGTTGGGTGTCCCGATCCTGGGCATCTGCTACGGCGTGCAGATATTCGGGCATTTTCTCGGCGGCAAAGTCGAGCCCGGCGAGAAACGCGAGTACGGCAAAGGCACGCTGACCGTGACCGATCCGGACTGCGCGCTGTTCCGCAAACTGCCGGCCGCGCTCCAGGTCTGGAATTCGCACGGCGACAAACTCACGCGCCTGCCCGCCGGTTTCCGGCCGGTGGCGCGCACCGAGAACTCCGAGTACGCCGCGATCGAGGACGCGAAACGCCGTTTCTTCGGCATCCAGTTTCATCCGGAAGTGGTGCACACGCCGCGCGGCAAAGAGGTCCTGAGCAACTTCGTTCACCGGATTTGCGGCTGCGGCCGGAATTGGACGATGCGGAACTACATCGACCAGGCGGTCGAGCAAATCCGCGCCCAGGTCGGCGGCGAGCGCGTGATCCTGGGCCTGAGCGGCGGGGTCGATTCAAGCGTGGCCGCGGCCCTGCTGCACCAGGCCATCGGCGATCAACTGACCTGTATTTTCGTGAACAACGGCGTGTTGCGCGCGGGCGAAGCCGACGTGGTCCGCGAGGTGTTCGGCCAGCACTTCCGCATCCGCCTGCACTACGAGAACGCGGCGCCGTTGTTCCTCAAGCGGCTGCGGGGCGTCATCGACCCCGAACGGAAGCGGAAGGTCATCGGGCGGACCTTCATCGAGGTGTTCGAGGACGCCCTGCGGCATGAAGCCCGGGCGAAGTTCCTTGCCCAGGGCACGCTCTACCCAGACGTGATCGAGTCGGTGCCCATCGCCGGGAATCCGGCCGCACTGATCAAAAGCCATCACAACGTGGGCGGTCTGCCCAAGAAGATGCGCCTCCAACTCGTCGAGCCGCTGCGGTGCCTCTTCAA
Organism: uncultured bacterium; assembly: GCA_963735925.1. GTDB lineage: Bacteria > Verrucomicrobiota > Verrucomicrobiia > Limisphaerales > J093 > DSVZ01. The sequence goes on along the minus strand of CAVTMT010000005.1, from coordinate 890,738 downwards.
AGACGAAGTGCGCGAGCTCGGCAAAGAGCTCGGCCTGCCGGACGAAATCGTCTGGCGCCAGCCCTTCCCCGGCCCCGGCCTGGCGGTTCGAGTCATTGGCGAGGTGACCCGGCGGCGGCTCGAGATCCTGCGCAAAGCCGACACGATCGTGATCGAGGAAATGATGTCCAGCGGGTGGTACCACAAGATCTGGCAGAGCTTCGCCGTGCTGCTGCCGGTGAAGAGCGTGGGTGTCATGGGCGACGAGCGCACCTACGATTACACCATCGCCGTGCGCGCGGTCGAATCGCAGGACGGCATGACCGCCGACTGGGTGCGGCTGCCGTACGAAATGCTCGAAAAGCTGGCCAGCCGGATCATCAACGAAGTCAAGGGCGTCAACCGCTGCGTCTTCGACATCACCAGCAAGCCACCGGGGACGATCGAGTGGGAGTGAATCGGTCCGCGGAAATCCGCGCCTGCGGTCCTGCGCCAACGCACGGCGGTGCCGCGAGAACGCCGCACCGCCTTCGTGTTCCAAGTCCGCCGGTTGCCACTCCACGGACACGCCGCATCCCTTGCTTCGAGGAACCGCCGCGCTAAAGTCCGCGCGTGATCATACGTCAGCTTCTCTGGCCTGGGCGCTGTGCAAGTTCGGGATTCGGCTTTTCAAAGCCGCGACCGGCGACGCATTCCGCCCTGGATTCCAACCGAGAGTTTCGCCGGCAAGGATTGTCTTTGCGGAAAACCGCGTTGCTGATCCTGCTGGCGCTCGCGGGAGGTTTTTCGACGATCAGTCAGGCCCAGCCGGTGACCAACCTCGTAGTTTGGGACACCGGCTCGCCGCTCGGCAGCTTTGCCGATGCACAGAAGCGCGTGGGTTGGCAGGCCGTGCCCTCCAATTTGTTCCTGCTGGAAGCCGACCCGCCCAAGGCCGCTTCCGACCCTGGCTATTACGGCCGCGAGTACGCGTTCAAAGGCGACGCAGTGGTGGAAACCCGCAGCGTGGTGGCGGTGTTCTGCGCGGCCCGGGGACGCCTGGCGATTTACGCGAAGGACGCCTTGCCAGCGTCCGCAAGTGTAGGAACGCCAGGCGCGGCTCTTGGCCGGACGATCGAAGAGCTTGTTCCGCTGCTCGGATACGCGCCGGCCACCGGCATCCGCCGCTACGATCTCGTGCGCAATGCGGACGATTCCGCGGCGTTGCAGGTCACGTTCGCCGCGGGCGCTACCAATGCCACGGCGACGTTCGTGTTCGACCGAAGCGCCGTCGTGGAGATCCAGCCGGGCGCAAACTTCAATCGCGTGCGCCTGGAAGGACCGGTCGAGTACGGTATTCTGCCCAGCTTCGTTGGGGATGACCTTATCTATGGCGACGGTGTGGATTGGTTCGCAGGCACACTGTACGTTCCCGCCGAGAATGCTTTCCTCGGACTGTTGCCGGGCGAGAATGCCGAGTTTGTGATGACCTGGCCGCCAGGCCAACAGCAGATGCGCCTCGGGCGGGGCCACTATCCGTCGGGGAAGCAACTCATCACAGCGATCGACTTCGACAGCGCCGGTCGAAGCTTTTACCTGGCTCTGCTGTGTGCGCCTGGCATCTGGCATCGCGAAGTGCTCTCGGCGACTTATCTCGAGAAGGACGTGAAAAGCGCCTGGCGGCGTCCGTTCCCGGCACGCTGGAAAACGCAGTTGACGGAAGAGACGGTGCGAACCACCTACGCCTTTCGCGCCTCCAAAGGCAACATCTGGCGCGGAGTCGCCGGCTCTTACGATTACCCGGTCTGGTTCGACGGCGACGATGCCTTTTTCCACCTCAGCAAGAAGGTGCCGCCCAAAGGCGAGTCGATCGTCTATTGCCTCGAAGGCGACCACACCCCGCCGAGCATCACCCTGCCTGTGGACTTGATGCAGGCGTCGCTGGGGCGCGCCGCGTGCGTGCCAATCCTCGACCTTGCCGGCCGCAAACTGCGCACCCATCACCGACGGGGGGGCGACGGGGTACATCGCGCCTGCACCTGTGGTTGCACGGAAACCATCCAAGCCTTCTTCGAGACGGGCCAGGAAACCGCGAAAAAAACCGACGTGGCCGGCGCGCTGGACGACATGGTCTTCTTCGTCCAATGCCACGTGTCCCGGATCGAGGAATACCGCCGCTTTGCGGAATCCATGATTGCCTACCTGCAAGCGCAGGCGGGTGCCGCGCCGGAACTCAAATCCTATCTCGAGGGCCTGGAGCAGATTGCCCGGCAAATACCGGAGGAGATCAGCGTCCAGAAGGACAATATGAAAACGCTCGGCTATGCCGACGAACTCACCGCCCAGACGCTCGCGCTCACCGGCCAGACCTCAACGAACAACCTCAGCGCCTACATGGACCTGCTCAAAGCCTGGCGCGGCATGGGCGGGGCCCAAGACTATGTCGTGGCCCAATGTCATGTGCTGACCCGCAGGCTGGCGCAGCAGGCGGGCTATGCCGGTGTGGATCAGCCGAAGGCCGCGGCCGTGGCAAGGGAGGTCCGGGCGCGCTGCCGGCAGACTCTCCGAAACCCGGATGGCTATGAGATCTGGCCGGACTACTGAAAGTCCTCGGACCTTCAGGCAACTCTCCCAGCGGTAATTATCATGAAATCCTTTGCGCCTTCCGGCTTGATCGCCACCGGCCTCCTGGCCTTGTTGCTCGGTTGCGACCGCGCGGCACGGGACGATTCCCCGAAGTCCACGAACGCCAACCCCGCAGCGCCCACCAACGCGGCCCTGGCTCCTGCCGGCACGAATCGCGTCGAAGCGGCAACGAACGCCTCGATGATCCTGATCCCGGCGGGGCGGTTCACGATGGGCGACAAGGACGAAGCCGATGCCCCGCTCCACGAGGTGTCGGTCAGCGCGTTCTACATGGACTCGCACTTGGTCACCCAGGAGCAATATCAGCAGGCGATGGGCACGAATCCTTCGCGCTGGAAAGGCGACCAGAACCCGGTCGAACAAGTGCGCTGGTCCGATGCCGTGAAGTTCTGCAATCGACGCTCCGAGCTCGAAGGACTCCAGCCCTGCTACGACCTCAAGACGTGGACGTGCGATTTCGCGGCGAACGGCTACCGCCTGCCGACCGAGGCGGAGTGGGAATACGCCTGTCGGGCGGGCACCACGACGCCTTACTTCTTTGGCGACTCGCCGGCGAAGCTGGGCGATTACGCGTGGTTCGACAAGAACTCGGGCGGTCACCCCCGGCCAGTCGGCAGGAAGCTGCCCAATGCCTGGGGGCTTTACGACATCTGCGGCAATGTCTGGGAGTGGTGCAACGACTTCTACCAGGTGGACTATTATCCGCATTCGCCGGCGGCCGATCCGCGCGGACCCGAGAAAGGCGAGAACAAGGTGCTCCGCGGCGGCGGCTGGCGGTTCAGTGCCGACAACTGCCGCTCCGGCTATCGCTATAATGAGAACCCCGGCTATGCCGACGTCTGTTTCGGCTATGACATCTATGGTTTTCGGTGTGTGCGCAGCGCGGCATCGACTCTGAAGCCGTAATCGGAGCCGGCGGCACCGGGACCGGGCGCGGTTTTGGCCGCCGGCGGCGAGGCATCAAGGGACGGCGGCAGTTCCCCACTCGTTCAAACCGCGTTCGGCGGTGCCGTTCGTCGAACCGCCAAGCAAATCGAGGGCTTCCCCCACGAGGTACAGCGAACCGGTGATGAGGCGGAACGGCTCGGCTTCCGTGACTCGCAGTGCCTCTGCGAGGGAATGGCAGACCGTCACCCGCGCGCCGGGGTGGCCTTCGGCGCAGGCGCCAAACAGTTCCTCCGGCGGCGCGCTGCGGTTGCTGTGCACCGGCACGAGGATGATCGATTGGGCGTGCGGCGCGAGGATGTGACACATCGACCGCCAATCCTTGTCCCGCAACACGCCGAGGATCAGCGCTGGCTGACGTTCGGGGAAGTGCTGATCGAGGGTCGCCGCGAGCGCCTCGGTGCCGGCGCGGTTGTGGGCGCCGTCGAGGAGGTCCAACTTGCCACCCGGCCGACGGAGCAACTGGAATCGTCCCGCCCAGCGCACGGCAGCGAGACCCTTCCGGAGCGTGTCCTCACTTACCGGCATCTGTGGTTGCATCGCCCGCACGACCGCCAGCGCCAGCGCGGCGTTCCGCCGCTGGTGCTCGCCCGGCAGCGGCAGTTCGATCCGGTCCAAGGGGGGATGCTGCGCGGCGTCGCGCGCCACTTCGGTCAACGCGGAGCCCGCCATGCCGGCAGCCGCGCGGATCACCGCCAGGGCTTCGGGCGCGTCGGCCGCCGTCAGCACCGGCACGCCCGCCTTGATGATCCCCGCCTTCTCGGCTGCGATCTTGGACAGCAGGTCGCCCAGCCATTGCTGGTGGTCGAAGGCGATGTTGGTGATGACGCTGGCGAGCGGCGTGACGATGTTGGTCGCATCGAGCCGGCCGCCCATGCCGGTTTCCCAGATCACCAGGTCGCAATGCTGTTCCGCGAAGTGGCGCAAAGCCATGACCGTCACGACCTCGAAGAACGTGGGCGAGTGCTCCGGCGGAAAGCCCTCCAGCAAGGCCCGCACCTCGCTCACCTGGCGCACGACGTCCGGTTCGCTCACGGACGCGCGGTTCACCTGGATGCGCTCGCGAAAGCTCACCAGGTGTGGGGAAGTGAACAACCCCACCCGGAGGCCGGCCGCGCGATAGATGCTCTCGAGCATCGCGCAGGTGGAGCCCTTGCCGTTGGTGCCCGCCACGTGGATGAACCTCAGCCGCTCGTGCGGATTGCCTGCCAGCGCGGCGAGCCGGCGTGTGTTCTCCAGTCCCAGCTTCGTGCCGAAAAGCTGCAGGTCGTACAGGAAATGAATGGCTTCGTCGTAGGTCATTCGGGCGGCTGGCAAATCGGCTTGTTCGGCGCGCAAACGCCGGCAAACTCACCACCGAAGTTCGAACCTGTCAAATTGGCGATGAACCGTTCGCTTGCGATTGTGCTGGTGCTGGGAGTGGCCGGGGTGGTCCACGCCTTGGCCGAAAACTGGCCGCAATGGCGCGGGCCGCGTGGCGACGGCACCAGCCTGGAAACGAATCTCCCCGTCCACTGGAGCGCGACCAGCAACGTGGCCTGGAAAGTCGAGGTGCCCGGCACCGGCCACGCCTCGCCGATCGTCTGGGGCGACCGGGTGTTCACCGTCAGTGCGTTGCCCGACACCGAGGAGCGCGTGTTGCAGTGCTTCGAGCGCGCGACCGGGAAGGCACTCTGGCAGCGGGCGGTGATCCGATCGCCGTTCGAGCGCATGCACCCGCTCAACAGCCACGCCTCCAGCACGCCATCCACCGACGGGGAACGGGTGTTCACCGCGTTCCTCGACGTGCGGGAGGTGGTGGTGTCGGCGCACGACTTCGCGGGCCGCCAGCAGTGGCAGGTGCGGCCCGGCCCGTTCAGCAGCGTGCACGGGTTTTGCAGTTCGCCGGTGCTGTTCCAGGACAAGGTCATCGTGAACTGCGATCACGACGGCGATGGGTACATCGTGGCGCTGGCGCGCAGCGACGGGCGCGAGCTTTGGCGGATTCCGCGGCCCAACCACACGCGCAGCTATTGCACGCCGACGATGTTCGAGGTCGGCGGCCGCACGCAAATGGTCCTCAGTGGCACGAAGTGTGTGACCGGTTACGACCCGCGCGACGGCAGACGGCTCTGGATCATCGACGGGCCGACCGAGCAATTCGTGGCGTCGATGGTCTTCAACCAACGGGCCAAGCTGTTCTTTATGACCGGCGGCTTTCCGGATCATCACCTGCTCGCGATCCGGCCGGACGGCACCGGCGACATCACGCAAACGCATATCGTCTGGCGGCACAACCGGGCCTCGTACGTGAGCTATGTGCCGTCGCCGATCGCCGAAGGCGATTACTTCCTGGTCGTGTCCGATCCGGGCTACGCGTGCTGCTTCGAGGCGGCGACCGGCAGACTGACGTGGCAGGAGAAGTTGGGCGAGCACCACGCCTCGCTCGTCTCGGCGCAGGGCCGCGTCTATTTCCTCAGCGACGAGGGGGTGACGACGGTGGTCGAACCGGGGGCGGCCTTCGCGGCGGTGGCGCGCAATGAAATCGACGAAAAGTGCTTTGCCTCGCCCGCGCTGAGCCAGGGCCAGATCTTCCTCCGGAGTGACCGGCACCTGTGGTGCCTAGGCCGTCCCCGCCCACGAGCACCCGACTGACCCCGCTGCGCGTGCGACTGCCCGCGGGCCATCGCGGCGCAGCGGGTCAGGGGTCAGTCCCACAGATTGACATCATCGCGCCCTTTGGGAATGGTCGGAGCCATGGCGATGAAGACCGCATTGAGGTTTTCGGCGCAAGTTGTCACGTGATGAATCGCGTTGACCGCGGGGAGCGTCGCGTTACGGCGAGGAGGCGCGGGAAAGCGCGGTGGAGAAGGCGGAGCGGCAGGTTCGGGAGCGACTCCGGTAGCTGGGTGGGACGGAGGTGGAACTGGCCGTGCGGCGGAAGGGGGCTCGGGCGAAGCCGAGACGGGTGGTCAAGTCGCGCGCCGAGACGACCAGGACGCTGCAATGGATTATAGCGCGGTTCCATTCCAGATGGGGACCCGAGCCAGTGGATGACACTGGTTGTCGGCCCAGAGGCGGGGGAGGTGATTGTGTCAATCTGTGGGACTGACACCTTTGTGGTCCAGTCAGCGATCCGCCTTCAGTGCTTTCCCTATTCGCCGCGATTGCGCCACGCAATCCAGCAGCATCTTTCGCCTCCAAGGCTTGAGCTGTTCTGCGAAACCGAGGTCGGCGCCCTGATCGAGCAGGACCGGGAGGGCTGGATTGGGCTTGTCTGCCACCAGCCAGGTCGCGCGGAGCACCACGGGTTCGCCCGAGCTGTCACGGGCATTCACGTCAGCGCCAGCCGCGATCAACGCTTCGGCGGACGCTGCCTGTCCGAATGTGGCGGCCCACATCAGCGGTGTCGCCCCACGGTTGTCTTTCGCATCCGCCACGGCGCCGTGATTCAACATGAGCGTGACGACCGCGTCCCCGCCATGACCCGCTGCAAAGTGCAGCGGCGTGGCACCTCTACCGTTGGTGACCGTAACGGATGCCCCGGCCTCGATCAGGAGTCGGACGATCTCCGCACGTTCCCATTGCGCAGCGTACATCAAGGGGGTGTAACCGAAGCGGTCCGCGGCATTCACGTCGGCGCCTTTGTGGATGAGGTCGCTGACGTAGTCGGGAACATCGAGACCGCTCTGACCCACCATCATCAGGAGCGTCCGACCTTCGGAATCCCGCGCGTCCACGTTCTTTCCCAGTCGGGCGTCAGCCCGCTTGAGATCGCCGCGCAGGAACGCCGCCATTGCCGAGGTTCCCCAAGACCGTGATCCCACCAGCAACCGCCTTACCACCTCGATCGGTCCGGCTTGAAACGCGGCGTCATAGCCATTTTCGTAGCCTTGACCGTGGTTCTGCGACCAGCCGAGCACGCAGATGGTTTGCGGGCTTCCCAAGAGGCCATCGCGATAACCGCATTCGTACCACGACACGTACTCGGCCTTGGCGGCGGCGTCCGTTTCGTAAGGCGTCAGATAAGGGTTGGGCACTGGCCACCAGTGAGAACAAGCGGCTGAAATCGCGCAGAAGACAGTGGCTCCACCCACATTCCAGCCCAGGAGCCGAAGCCAGGAGGTCAGGCCATTCCCGCGCGGTTTGCTCAGTGCCACCAGACCCGCCGACCAACCCAAGGTCAACGCAACCGCGGTGAGGAGAATTCCCGCGCCGCCCAAAGGCAGGCTCGCCAATGGCGCCAGCAGGCCCGTCACCCACGGCTGCCGCTGAAAATCGAGGGAGCGCAGGGCGACGGCGACGGCGGCCGCCTGCAACGACAGCGCAAGGAGGACTCGCACGCCAACTCTCCAGATGCTCCACATTTGACACATATAACCTGGTCCCAGACCGGGTTCTGTCGCCCTTGAACACGCCTGCCTGATTCGACCAGGTCAGCCGCGGCGCGTTTCATTAACCGGTCAGGAAGAACTTGGCGGTTCCGTCGGCGGCTCTGGATCGTCCTCGATAGGTTCCGTCCGAGTTGCGGATGTCGGTTCCTGCGGAGCAATCATCACCACAAATTCGCCTCGCAGCGAACGCTGTCGCGCGGTGGCCAGCAACCCGGCCGGTTTGCCGCGCAGGAATTCCTCGAACTTCTTGGTCAACTCGCGGGCGAGCACCACGTCCCGGTCGGGTATGACTTCCACCAGTTCGCTCAGGAGCCGGTCGATGCGATGCGGCGATTCGTAAAGGACCAGCGTGCCGGGCACGCCCCGCAGCGCTTCGAGCGCCTTGCGCCGCTGGCCGGACTTGTGCGGGAGGAAACCGACAAAATGGAACTCGTCCGTCGGCAATCCGCTGGCCGTGAGCGCCGCCACCAGCGCGCAAGGTCCCGGCACGGACTCGACCCGGCAACCGGCGGCGATCGCGGCTCTCACGACGCGTTCGCCGGGATCGCTGATGCCGGGACTGCCAGCGTCGGTCACCAGCGCGATTTTCTCGCCGCGCCGGAGGCGTTCGATGATTTCCTCGCTGCGACGGGCTTCGTTGAACTTGAAGTAGCTCAGCAACGGCTTCCGGAAGCCGAAGTGGGTGAGCAACTGGCCGGTGCGCCGCGTGTCCTCGGCGGCGACCACGTCGCATTCACGCAGGACCCGGAGCGCGCGGAGCGTGATGTCCTCGAGGTTGCCGATGGGCGTGGCCACGAGGTACAGCGTGCCGGGTTGGAGCGGGGCTTCCATTCGCCGCGGAGTCTCAACCGCCACGCCGTCCGGTGCTGCGACGCTTGAGTTCCCGGAGGCGCAAGCGATCGGCGGCGTCTTGTTCTCGATATGTTTCCTTGCTGGCGAAGAGCAAGTCCACATCTTCGGTGGTGCGAACCAGACCATGAAGGATGCAGGCCTGCCCGCGGATGACGAGATACCGGGCGCCATCCTCATTGAGCAAACGGCACACCCGCAACAGCGGCGTCGGTGTTTCGGGAGCCTCGTTCACCACAACCTCGGGTTGTCCTGGCGGCGGCGCCAGCGTTCGTATTCCTCGCGGGTCTTCGCTTTGAAGATAAAGCCGCGCGGGAGCGGATACGGATTCAATTTGTCCGCTTGTTGCTGCAAGACCCAGGCGCGACGGAGCGCTTCCGCCGGCGCAAGGTCGGCGGTGTCATCGGCCGTCCGTCGCCTGCCCACGACTTTCATGGCGGGAGAATAGCAGCGCGGACGATGCTTGCGAAGCCCGCGTTGTTCCGGCCGACGCACAAGTCGGCCCTGCCGGGCTCTGGCCGACGCACAGGTCGGCCCTACCGCTCTCTGGCCGACGCGCAGGTCGGTGCTACCGGGTTCCGGCCGACACACAGGTCGGCGCTACCGCTCTCTGGCCGACGCACAGGTCGGGCCCTACCGGGGAGGGGGGTTGAGCAGCGCCCGGTAGTTGAACCGGTCGTTCGGCGCCGCGTCACCATTCAGCGTGAAATCGGTCCAGTCTTCCGCGCGCAGGCAGTTGTCCGCCCATTTGAAAGCGAGGAACGCCGGCGGGCGCGCCACCCCGAGCGCCGACCACGGCAGCGCGAGTTCGAGCTCATCGCCCGCGACCCGGAACTCCGCGGCGCCGACCGGTTGCCAGGCGTTGTTGATCCGGCGCTCGATGGACGCCTGGTTCGCGGCCGGCCGCGTCGCGTTCACCCGTAAATCGTAGCCGAGCCAGCCGTTGGTCGCGTTGCCGTCCACGTCGAGGAACAGGACCATCCAGTTCGTGTCGGTGGCGGGCGTGAGCGGTTCGCGCGTGCGCACGTAAAACCAGGCGGTCGCCGAGTCGAAGCTCAGTTTGGCCGCGATGATGTCGTTGCGGCCGGTCTGGTTTTCGTAGGTGACATGCGGGTCCCAGCCGCGATGCCGGCGATGGACCGGATCGCCGATCGTGTCGCGAAACTCGGGTTCCACCGCCTGCCAGTCGTCGAAGTGTCCGTCCACCTGGATGGGCGCGGGCCGGACCGGCGGGGGTTGCCGGGCGCCTTTGTAGCGTCGGACGAAACTGACGAACTGGTAGAAGTAATCGTCGCCGTGGCCGCCGCGCATCGGTTCGATGTCGCGGCTGTGCTCCTCGTCGAACTGGTCCACGAACATGACCGGCCGTTTGATGCCGTTGAACTCGGCGAACCGCCCGGCGATCCACTCGTTCCAGCCGGTGACGAAGATGAACCGCGGATCCTCCGCCAACGCCCGCGTCCATTGCTCCGTGACGTTCAGGCCGTAGGCGACGGCGTTTGGCCGGGGGTCGGTGGCACCGGCGTGGAAGCTGCGTCCGCGCGCGCCGGGTTCGCTCATCGAGCCGAGACGGTTGCCCACCGCGTTTTGCGCGACGCCGACGGACATCTGTTCCTTCTGGCCGGCCGAGTTCGTGAAGACGTGTTGGGGATGGACTTCGAGCCAGCTCCACTGATCCGGACCGGTCGGGCCCTGGAAATAATCCGGCTGCGGTCTGCGGAACGTGAAGAAATCGCGCAGCCGCTGGGTCTCGGCGTTGGCCGTCAGGAGGCGCAAGGTGCGATCGCCCCCCGCCGGCTTGCCATCGACATAACCCTCGCCGCCCGCCAGCACGTCGCCGGTGTGGCTCCACCAGCCGACCTTGCCTTGCGGGGCGGACATTTCGAGGTAGTACGTGCCCGGGGCCAGTGACGGACTGAACGAGAGCATTCGCCACTCGTTGTCGCCCACATTCTGAAAACGCTCGCCGCCGACCCGTTCGCCGGTTGGGCCGCCGCGGAAGATCGTGAGCGTCATGGCCCCGCCCGGGGTATTCCAGGTCGGGAACCGGCCGCCGACCTGATCGAGCGGCTCCGCGGTGGTGAAGCTTTGGCCCAGCGTGTGGTCGGGTCGCAGTTCCACGGCGGTGTTTTGCTGATCGTTACCGCCGCGGTCGAGGAGCATTGCCGGATCGGCCAGGATCAGCGGCTTGCCGGCCCAGCGAAACCAGAGTCCGGGGTAAAGCCCGGGCGCGTACAGATCATGCCAGAGCTCGCGCACGACCTTGGCCGGATCCCAGAACGGCGTGAGGAACGCCACGGCGGGCGTGCGATTACCCGCCGCGCGCATCTCCGACCACACGCGCAGCAACGCCAGGTAATCGTCCTTGTAGGTGATCTGGTTCGTGACGTCGAAGATCACCACGTCCACGCCCGCGTCGGCGAGCATCTGCGCGTGCTTGCGGAGCACGCCTTCGTCCTGCGTGAGGTAATAGCCGAAGACCGATTCGCCCCAGTGATGCGGCGCATGGAGCGGGCCCCACAGCGGACTGTCCGGCTTCGACATCGCGTCGCGGTCTTGCGCGAGAATCTTAGTAACATCATACGGTCCGCCCTGGATGTGCGCGCCGTGCCAGAGGAAATAGAAGAGGCCCACGGTGCGGTCGGCGCGGGGCGGGCCGACCTCGGCGCGCAACGGCACCGCCCGGCCGAGCGCATCGGTCGCCACCCACGTGTCGGCGCGAGTGTCGCCGGCGGGAGCCTCGGCGGCGCGCAGACCGGTCAGCGCCAGCAGCGCGGGGAGCAGCCCGGGGCCGACCGGGCGCAACCAGCGCCGCCACCGGCCGGCCGGCGCAGTCTGGAGCATGGTCATGCGCGGAGATTACCCGCGTCGTTCCTCAAGGCAACGACGACCTCGCACCACGCCGGCCGAAGCGGATACGTCGCCTCAACTCGAAGCAGTCGCTTCCCGGCGGCGTTTCCCGTAGGCTCGGGTCACCGACTCCGGGCGGGTTCTGGTTGGAGTCAACGGAAACGGGATTCAGGATGAAGCGAGTTGTCCAACGAGTCGCCGGTGTGGGCGTGGCGGTAGGCTTGACCTGCCTGTCGGCGCGGGCGACGGAGCGCGAGTGGGCGAGCGGCGACGGCTGTCGCTCGACCGCGCTCACGTTGCCGGCGGCCGGCCGCGCCGGCTTCACGCTGCTCCCCGCGAACGCGACCGGGGTGCAGTTCACCAATGTGCTTTCGCCGGCGGCGGCCGCCGAAAACCAGATTCGCTTGAACGGCTCCGGCGTGGCGTTGGGCGATGTCGATGGCGACGGGTGGTGCGATCTCTTCGCCTGCGCGCTCCAAGGGCCCGTGGGGCTGTTCCGGAACCTGGGCGACTGGCGCTTCACGAACGTCACCGCCGAGGCCGGCCTGGACCTCCCCGCGAACTGGGCCACGGGCGCCACGTTTGCCGACGTGGACGGTGACGGGGATCTGGATTTGCTGGTCAACGGCATCGGCACCGGCACGCGGCTCTTCCGGAACGACGGTCGCGGCCACTTCGCCGAGGCGCGGGACGCCGGTCTGGTGCCGCGCTTCGGCGCGACGACCGCCGCACTCGCGGACATCGACGGCGATGGCTGGCTCGATTTGTACGTCGCGAACTACCGGACCAACACGGTGCGCTCGACCGGGTTCGCCCTGCTCAACGTGGGCGGGCGCCGCCTGATCCCCCCCGCGGAGCGCGGTCATCTGGAAATGACGCCTTCCGGCCAGGTGCTCGAATTGGGCGAACCGCATATCCTGTACCGCAACGACGGGCACGGCCGCTTCCGCGCCGTCTCGTGGACGGACGGCACTTTTCTGGACGAGGACGGTCGGCCGCTGCCGGCGGCGCCCCGCGAGTGGGGGCTGAGCGCGGCCTTCCGCGACTTGAACGGCGACGGTCTTCCCGACCTTTATGTCTGCAACGATTTCCAGTCGCCCGACCGGGTCTGGCTCAATGACGGGCAGGGTCATTTTCGAGCCCTGCCGCGCCTCGCCCTCCGCCACACCGCCACGTTCTCGATGGCCGCGGATTTTGCCGACGTGGATCGCGACGGGCGCGACGACATCCTGTCCTCGGACATGACCAGCCGCGGACATGGGCGGCGGTTGATGCAGATCGCCGGCATGTCGCCGTACGACATCGCCATCGGTGGGTTCGACGACCGGCCGCAGTTGGACCGGACGGTGCTGCAATGGAACCGCGGCGATGGCACCTACGCGGAGATTGCCGACTACGCGGGCCTGGAGGACTCGGAGTGGAACTGGTCGGTCATCTTCCTCGACGTGGACCTGGACGGATTCGAGGACCTGCTTGCGGCCACCGGCCACATGTTCGACACGCAGGACCTGGACGCGCAGGCGCGCATCGCCGCGAACGGGCCGTATTCGCGAAACCAGATTCCCGGGAAACTGCTCATGTTGCCGCCGTTGGCGCAGCCGAACCTGGCCTTTCGCAATCAGGGCGATCTCACCTTCACCGAGTGCAGCCGGGCGTGGGGGTTCGATCAGGAGGGCGTTTCACAGGGCATGGCGTTGGCGGACCTCGATAACGACGGGGATCTGGATCTGGTCGTGAACAACCTCAATGCTCCGCTCGGAATTTATCGGAACGAAGCGGACGCGCCCCGGCTGGCCGTGCGGCTGCGAGGTCAACCGGCGAACACCGCGGGGATTGGCGCCCGCCTCACCGTGACCGGCGGGCCGGTGACGCAAAGCCAGGAAATGATGTGTGGCGGCCGATACTTGTCCTGCGACCAGGCGATGCGGGTGTTCGCCGCCGGCACCCGGACCAACCGGCTGCGCATCGAGGTGGCCTGGCGGAGCGGACGCCACAGCGTGGTGGCCGACGCCCGGCCCAACCGCCTTTACGAAATCCACGAGCCTGGACCGGAGCCGCCGCCGAAAGCGGAGCCGGCTGCGCTTCCGGCGACCCCCCCGGCCGCCACGCGGGTGCCGCTGTTCGAGGACGTGAGCGCCTTGCTGAACCACGCGCATCACGAGAATCCGTTCGACGATTTCGGCCGGCAACCGTTGCTGCCGCGACGCCTCAGCCAGCTCGGCCCCGGCGTGGGTTGGTTCGACCTGGACGGCGACGGGTGGGACGACCTGATCGTGGGCAGTGGCCAGGGCGGCGCGCCCGCAGTCTTCCGGAACGACGGGCACGGCGGGTTCAAGCGCCTGGACGAACCGCCTTGGAACCAGCCGGTGTCGCGCGATCAAACCACCGTGCTGGGCTGGATCGACTCCGGCGAAGCCCGCGCCTTGCTGGTGGGTTCCGCCAACTACGAGGATGGCCGGTCTGCGGGCGGCGCCGTCCGCCGGTTCGTGCCCGGGCAGGCGCAGGCCACGGACGCCGTCCCGGCCGGGGCGGCGAGCGTGGGCCCCCTTGCGTTGGCGGACTGCGATGGCGACGGTCGGCTCGATTTGTTCGTGGGCGGGCGCTGCATTCCCGGGCGTTACCCCGAACCGGCCCCGTCGCAACTCTGGCTCCGGCGCGGCACCGCCTGGGTGCCGGACGCGGAGAACACGGCCCGCCTGGCTGGCGTGGGTCTCGTGAGTGGCGCGGTGTGGACCGATCTGGATGGCGACGGCTGGCCGGAGTTGGTCCTCGCTTGCGAGTGGGGGCCGGTCAGGGTCTTCCACAACGACCACGGCCGGCTGCGCGAAACCACCGGCGAATTGGGCCTCGCCAATTACCTGGGGTGGTGGAATGGAGTGGCCGCGGGCGATTTCGACGGCGACGGCAACCTGGATCTCATTGCGACGAACTGGGGCCTAAACACCGTTTATCGCGCAACGCCGGGGGCGCCGTACCGGCTTTACTACGGCGACTTCGACGGTGGCGGCGGGTTCAACGTGATCGAAGCCGAGATCGATCCGGAAACGGGACGAGAGGTGCCGGCCCGCGATCTCGATGCCGTCGCGGCGGAACTGCCGTCGCTGCGCAGCCGGTTCCCGACTTACGCAGCGTACGGTCAGGCCACGGTGGCCGAAGTGATCGGTCCCCCGTTCGCCCACGCTCACCGGTTCGAAGTCAACACGCTCGCGTCGATGCTGTTTCTGAATCGCTCGAACCGCTTCCTCGCCGTCCCGTTGCCGCGGGAGGCGCAGTTTGCCACGGCGTTCGCGGCGTGTGTGGCCGACGGCGATGGCGATGGCAACGAGGACGTGTTTTTGAGCCAGAACTTTTTCGCGACGCAAACCAAGATTCCGCGCTGCGATGCCGGGCGGGGCTTGTGGTTGCGCGGCGATGGAAGGGGCGGTTTCCGGCCCGTGCCCGGACCGGAGAGCGGCCTTGCGGTTTATGGCGAACAGCGCGGGGCGGCGGTGGGCGATTTCGATGGCGATGGCCGGGTGGACCTGGTGGTCACGCAGAACGGCAATGCCACGCGCCTGTTTCGCAACACCGGCGCACGGCCCGGCTTGCGGGTGCGCCTGATCGGGCCGCCGGGCAATCCGACCGGCGTCGGGGCGGTTCTGCGCCTGGGGGCGCGCGGCCGGTTCGGACCGGCGCGCGAAGTCCACGCCGGCTCCGGCTATTGGTCCCAGGACAGCGCGGTGCCGGTGCTGGCCGCCGCTCAGGCGCCGGACCAGCTCCGCGTGCGCTGGCCCGGCGGGCGGGAGACGGTGTCTTCGATTCCAGGTGACGCCTGCGAAATCGCGGTGGAACATGACGGCCGCCTTCGGGTGAAGGCGACCCGCACGGTGCCGTAATCGGCGCCGCTTTACCGTTGAAGCAGGCACGCGATCGTTCCCTCCGCCGTGGCGCCTCGATTTCCGAGACGCGCGCGGGCCCGGCTTTGCCACCGGCCCAGGCCGCGGCCTGGCGACGACGCTGGTGGTTTCCGCTGGCCGGCGTCCTGCTCGTTCCCCTGGTGCTGGCCTTGGCCGAAGTGGCGCTGCGCCTGGCGGGTTTCGGTTACGCGACGGCCTACTTCGTGCCGCATCCGGCGGCGGCGCCCGGCCGGTTGGTCGAGAATCAACGGTTCCCCTGGCGGTTCTTTCCGCCCACGCTGGCGCGGCATCCGGATCCGGCGGTGCTGGCGCCGGCGAAGCCGCCCGGCACCTATCGCATTTTCGTGTTCGGCGAATCGGCGGCGGAAGGCGATCCGGCGCCGCCCTTCGGCTTTGCGCGCGTCCTGGAAGTGCTCCTGCGCGAACGCTGTCCCGGCACGCGGTTCGAGGTGGTGAACACGGCCTTCACGGCCATCAGCTCGCACGTCATCCTCCCGATCGCGCGACAATGCGCGGATCTCCACGGCGACCTGTGGCTGGTTTACATGGGCAACAACGAGGTCATCGGCCCGTACGGCATCGCCACCGTGTTTGGCCAGCGTCCGCTGCCGCTCGCCGCCATCCGCGCCAGCGTCGCTTTCAAGCGCACGCGGCTGGGGCAGTTGCTCGACCGGGTGACCGCGCAGTTCCACCGTTCGGGCGAGGCGGCGGAGGGTTGGGGCGGGATGTCGATGTTCGTGAGCCGCCAGGTCAGCGACGACGATCCGCGCCTGGCGGGAGTCGGCGCGAACTTCCAGCGCAATCTCGCGGACATCGTCCGGCTGGGCCTCGGCTCCGGCGCGCAAGTCATATTGAGCACGGTCGCCTGCAATCTTCGGGACTGCGCCCCGTTCGGGTCGCTGCACCGCGCGGGCCTGAGCCCGGAACAGCTCGCGGCCTGGGAGCGGAGTTACCAAGCCGGCGTGGCGGCTGAAACCAGGGGCGACGGTGCGCCCGCCATCCGGGCGTACGAACAGGCGGCCGGGATCGATGACCGGTTCGCGGATCTCCAGTTCCGGTGGGGGCGCTGCAGCCTCGCGCTGGGTCAGGCGGGTGAAGCGCGCCGGCATTTCGAACGCGCGCGCGACCTGGACACGCTGCGCTTCCGCGCCGACACGCGGCTCAACCAACTCATTCGCGAGACGGCCCGGGCCGGCGCCGCGCCGGGGGCGCACCTCCTCGATGCCGAGCGGATTTTTGCCGGGGCGACGAAGGACGGCGTGCCGGGCGATGAATGGTATTACGAGCACGTCCACTTCACGTTCGCCGGCAACTACGTGCTCGCGCGCGCCTTTGCCGCGGAAGTCATCACCCTCCTTCCCCCGGCCATTCGCGATCGGGCGGGCACGAACGCGGTGTGGCTGTCCGAAGACGAATGTGCCCGCCGCCTCGGATACTCGCCGGCGCAGGAGCATGACGTGCTGGAAGTGGTGTTGAGCCGGATCGAAGAACCGATCTACCGTCGTCAGCTCAACTTCACGGAGCGTCACGCGCGGGTGGCACAACGGCTGGAGGAGCTGCGGGGCGAGACCAAGCCGACCGCCCGGCGGCACGCGGTGCAGTTCGTGCGCGAGGCGCTGGCCGGTGCGCCGGACGATTGGGTGTTGCACGAGTTGCTCGCGCGCACGCTGGTCACGGCCGACGAACCGGACGCCGCCCTCGCCGAGTGGCGCGAGGTGGCGCAGCGGATCCCGCACGACGCCACCGCCTACTACGAGAGCGCGCAGATCTTGGTGGCACTCGGCCGGGCCGCCGACGCGGAAGCGCAATTTCGGCGGGCGCTCGAGGTCAACCCGGACTTTGCGAGGGCCCACGAAGGGCTGGGGCTGCTCTGTGCCCGCCAGGCGCGCACAGCCGAAGCCCTCCGCCACTTGCGCGCCGCGCTCCGCCTGGACCCAACCCGCGCTCTCGCGGCGCAGGAATTGGCACGGCTGACGGCGGGATAGCCGCCCGGTTTGGTGGTGGCGATGCGGCCGCACCGTCCTGCGCCGACGCAGCGGCGCAGTCCACCCATTTGAATGGCGCAGCTCCCCCACTTGAATGGTTCAGTCCAGCCGGTTGAATGGCGCAGTCCAGTCGGCTGAATGGCCCAACCTCTCGATGGACCGGGTAGGGCCGACGTGTCCGTCGGCCTGGACGCGCGGCCGCGCGTCCCTACCGGGCTCATGGTTCCAATGCGCGGTTTTGCGGCCGTGGGGGCTGCCAACTTGGATCGCGCAGTCCACGCGTTTGAAATCAGGACCCCACCCAATGCGGGCACGAAGTGACCGGCTCGGCGCGAGTCCGGTGACCGGCATTCGGCGCGTCTTGCTTGCGCCCGCCATGCGTGCCGCTCAGACTCCAAGGGCTCTCCGATGGCAAAGAAGCACACTCGAGCCAAGAGCCCGCCGCGGACTGAACCCGTCGCCTCTGACGGTCCGGGGGCGGCGAAACCCGCCGGCTCGCTCGCGCCCCATCTGGCCCCGAACGCGCGCAGTCGGGCTGGCGTGGAGTGGGCGCTGCTGGTCGGGGCCCTGGTCCTCGCCGGACTGCATCTCTGGCTGCGGGTCCAGCCGGTGCTGCGTTACCAACTGGGGGTGCCGGCCTTCTTCGTGGATGCGCCCTTCTACGCGAAGCTCACGGGCGTTTCCGGTGGACTGCTCCAGTACGCCGCCGCCGCGCTGGCGCAATTGAACTTTCACAATGCGACCGGCGCGCTGGCGCTCACAGCGGTTTGGGCCGGCCTTTTGTTCGGTTCCCGCTTCGTTTTCCGTCAGGTCTCGCCGCGTGGCGCGACCGCCGGCACGCTGGTCTGGCTGGCGCTGCTGGCCGCGCTGCCGGGACGCTATCAAGGCGAGGTCGAAACGGCCGCGCTGGGAATGCTGGCGGCCGTGGCGTCCGCCAGTGCCTGGCTGGCGTTGCCGCGGCGGTTTGACGGGCTCCGGTTGTCGGCGTTGGGAGTCCTGGCAGTGGCGGTGTTCTATTTCGCGGGGGCCTTCCCCACCTGGCTGTTTACGGCCACGGTGGCCGTCGCGGAACTGGCGGGCCGGCGACGACCGGGGTTCGCGCTGGGCTGTGCGGCTCCGGCGTTGCTGGTGCCCTTCTGGATT
Organism: uncultured bacterium; assembly: GCA_963735925.1. GTDB lineage: Bacteria > Verrucomicrobiota > Verrucomicrobiia > Limisphaerales > J093 > DSVZ01. The sequence continues at coordinate 872,093 of CAVTMT010000005.1, read as the reverse complement.
TGGTACCGACCGGGCTTCGATCCGCTGGCCGCGGCGCGCCATTGGGGGACGGGCCTGACCTGGGCGCTGTTCGCAGCGGCGTATGGATTTGTGCCGCTCTGGCTGGCGTTACAGGCCGCTGCCCCGATGGTTCGGCTTCGGTTCGCGCGCGGTCAGGCGAAGGCCACCCTGCCGCCGCGGCACTGGACCGCTTGGCTGGTGGGAGCCGCCGCGGGTGTCGCGCTGATCTGGGGCACGCTGGATCCGTCGCCACGCGCCAGGGCCTGGCTCGACCGTTCCGTCGCCCGCCACGAATGGGACCGGGCCTTGGCCGCGGCGAAGGGAATCCGTGTGTGGACGGCGAGTGCGCGGCTGAACCTGACCCGTGCACTCTACCACGCCGGCCGGTTGCCGGAGGACGTGTTCTCGTATCCGCAAAGTCGCGGGTTGGATCTCCTGCCCGGCTTCGAGGCAGGACTCGAGATGAGCCGCGCGCTAAGCCAGACCCTGTTCGAGTTGGGCGAGGTGAATCTGGCCGAGCACTTGGCGCACGAGGCGCTCGAAATCGAAGGCCCCCGGCCGGACACGTTGCGGCTGCTGGCGCGCATCAATGTGCTCAAGGACCGTCCGGAAGCGGCGCGAATTCTTCTGAACCGGTTGCGCCTGGCGCCGTTTCATGGCGTCGAAGCCGGGTTCGCCCTCCAGGCCCTCGCGGCGGATCCTCGCGGGGCGAACGACGCCGAACTCCGTCTGATCCGGGGCCGGTTGCCCACCACCGATCTGGCCTCAGGCAGTGTGCCGACCGAGATGCTGTTGCAGCATCTGCTGGCGGCGAATCCCACCAACCGGATGGCTTACGCCTACCTGCTCACGCATCGATTGCTGAACGGGGAGCTGGAACCGCTGCTGCAGGACCTGGCCCTGCGGGCTGCCTTCGGCTACACGGCCATGCCACGTCCGTGCGCGGAAGCGGTCTTGCTCCATCAGCGCCAATCCGGAGACGGCCAGGCGGCGCCGCACGGCTTCCCGGTCAGTCCTGCCATCGTGGAACGTTACCAGCGTTTCGCCGCTTCGAGTCAGCGCTATCGCGAGAATCCGGCGGCCGGGCGCAGGGCACTGGCGGCCGAGTTCGGCGACACGTTCTGGTACTACCTGGTGTTCGGCCGAAGCCCGAGAACCGACGGCTCCCGCCCTGGAGAACCATGAAACCCTCCGTTACTTCGATCTTCCTGGCGCTCGCGGGTACGCTGGCGATTTTGGAGACGGCGTGCCGGCCGGGCGGTGGGGCATTTCCGGCCGGGCCGGCCACGGCGATCCCGCGCCCGCCGCGCCTGCATCCGGACTACTCGGACACCGTCATCCCGCCCAACGTCGCCCCGCTGAACTTCGTGGTGGAAGAACCCGCAGAGGCTTACGCCGTGCGCGTTCGCGGCGAGCGCGGAACGCCGGTCGAAGTCACGAGCCGCGGCCCGTCCATCCGCATCCCGATCCGGCCGTGGCATGCACTGCTCGCCACCAATGCGGGGGGGACGCTCTCCTTCGAGGTGCTGGCGCAGACTGGAGGTGGCGCCTGGCAGCGCTTCAACACGGTGACGAATCGGGTCGCCCGCGAGCCGTTCGATCGCACGCTGGTGTACCGGTTGTTGAAGCCGCTCTACAGCTTCTATTCCGAGATCGGCATCTACCAGCGCGACCTCGAGAGTTTTCGGCAGACGCCGGTGCTGGAGAACCGCGACTTCGGCAACGGCTGCCTGAACTGTCACACCACGCTCAACCGCGATCCCCACACCTTCGCCTTCCACATCCGCGGCCAAAAGGGTCCGCAGCCCATGATTCTGGTGCGGTCCAACGAGGTCACGCGCATCAACCGCACCGGCGGCTACCTCGCCTGGCACCCGAGCGGCGAGTTGTTGACCTTCTCGCTGAACAAGCTCTCGCTCTTCTATCACACGGTCGGCGAGACCCGCGACGTCTTCGACGCGGAATCCAACCTGGCGGTGTACTGGCTCCGTTCGAATGTGGTGGCGATGCCCCCGCCGATTTCCCGGCCGGACCGACAGGAGACGTGGCCGTCGTGGGCGCCCGACGGCCGGCACCTCTATTTCTGCGCCGCGACCCGGCTCAAGCAGGAGCGATTCCGTCAGGTGCGCTACGACCTCATGCGCGTTCGCTTCAATCTGGAGCGCAACGTCTGGGGCGAGCCGGAGACGATCGTGTCCGCCGGGGAGACCGGCCTGAGCGCCGCCCAGCCGCGGGTTTCGCCGGACGGACGCTGGTTGCTTTACACGCTGGCCAGGTACGGCAACTTCCCGATCTACCAGCCGAACAGCGATCTGTACCTCATGGACCTGCGCACGCGTCAATCGCGCCGCCTGGAGATCAACAGCGACCAGGCCGATTCCTGGCATTGCTGGTCCGGCAACAGCCGTTGGGTGGTCTTCAGCAGCAAGCGCGGCAACGGCCTGCTCGCCCGCCCGCATTTCACGTACGTGGACGAAAACGGCACCTTTCACAAGCCGTTCGTCCTGCCCCAGGAAGACCCGGCTTTCTACGACGCCTGCATCCAGACCTTCAACCTGCCCGAGTTCGTGGCGGGACCGATCGAGGTCAGCCCCGCACGACTGGCCCGTGCCGTGGTGCGCCCCGAGAGGGTGCTGACGCCGGCCGATCTGGGCGCGCAGAAACCGGACGAGGAGCCGGACTCCGCAATGCGCCGCGAGTGAAGCCCGAAAGGCGCGGGAGGCGACGACCGGACGGGCCCGGCCGGCGACCGGCGCCTGGCGGTTCAGCGCAGGGGGGGCGGGGACGAATCCGGTCGGCCGGCCAGTGCCTGCCGGGCGGGCTCGAACTCGGGTTGTTGTCGGAGCACCTCGCGGTATTCCCGAGCGGCATCCTCGTTACGACCGGTGGTGCGATACAGGTTGGCCAGGTTGAACCGCGCCTCCCAGTAATTCGTGTTCAACTCGACCGCCTTGGCAAAGTGCTCGATGGCCTCCGCGTTCTGCCCCGAGATGCGCAGCGCGTTCCCGAGGCTGTTGTGGCCCGCGGCATAGTCCGGCAAGGCCTTGAGGGCCGCCCGGAAATGCGCGATCGCTTCGTCGGTCCGGCCCGCGCGCAGCAGCAGATTACCCAGATTGTTGTGCGCTTCGGCGTAGTCCGGAAAGGCCTTGAGCGCGGCTTCGTACTCGGCGAGGGCCTCGTTGGTCTGCCCCAGCCGCGACAACGCGATGCCGAGGTTGTAGTGGACGTCTTCGTCGTCGGGGGCGAGTTTCCGGGCCTCTCGATACGCGGCCACCGCGGCGTCAGCCTGACCGCTGGCGAGGGCGCGGTTGCCTTTCGCAAGCAGATCGGCGACCTGCTGATCCTTGGCGCGCTGGGGACTCGCGGCATTGGTCCGGGACCCGACATTGGTGACTGCGCCCGGCAACGAGGCCGGCTTTTCCACGCGCGGCGGGCCGTCGGTTGGCAGGGGGTTCTGCTCGCGCAGCATCACGTACACGGCCCCCACAGCGAAGACCACGATGAAGACAAGAACCCACGCCGTTCCGGGCCGGGACCTCGCTGCTCGCCGGGGGGAGTGAGAACGGTCGGGCCGCGACTTGTGCGCACGTGTCTTCATTGCGAGGAAACTTGCCCGGCCCGGGGGCAGCGAGAAAGCACGTTTTTGTGCTCGCGCGTCCGGCCGCCGCCGGGGGCAGTCCCCGGCACCCACCTCCGGGCCGTCACATCGGCTGCGGTTCGAGTCCTCCCGGGAGACGGACTCGCCGGGGACGGGATCCGCCGACCGGAGCTTCCGGGCTCCCGCTTAATGCTTCGCTTCCGATTCTGCGGGGAGAGACGATGGGCTGGGCGCGTTGGTGGCGGCGGGAGCCTTCTGCGCGACGGCCGTTGCCTGCGCCGGGCGGTCGGGCGGTCGGGCATTCGCGAGCTCGGCCCGGTTGGCCCGCGGAATGACGGTGAAGGCGGCAATCACCAGCAAGGCCACGGTCACGAAGACCAGCCAATCAGAATGGGTGGTCAGCGTCTGGGTGATTTCGCGCCACGAGCGTCTTGGTTCAGTTCCCGGCGTGGCGGCACCGGGTGCCGTCGCCGGCGTTTTGGCTGAGGTCGAGTTCACGGCAATTCCTTACAACCACCCGCGCACCGGTGGGGAAAACGGTCACCGAATCCCCCCGTCCCCAACGGTAACCATGACGAACCAAGGCTGCATCGTTCACTGGTTGAACTGCGGGTGCACTTCTAGACGGCGGACGGTATCATTCAGCAGCCGGCGCTGGCAATAGGTGGGCGTACCTAGCGGTTCGGCGCTAGTGGAACGTCGCGCGCGCGCCAGCCAGCGCCGGTCCAGCGGCTGCTCGATCAGGTCGAGCGAGTTCGCGGCGATCGTGGTTTCCTCCTTCTCGCCGGTGGCCTGGCCGGTCCCGACGAAGAAACCGGCCAGGAGCAGCGTCACGCGCAGCAGCGTGCTGCGCGAATACGTCGGCAGCGCGCAGGGGCGGGCCGGGTCAAGCAAGCGGAACAAGCGCGTGAACAGCGGCAGCGTCCACATCTCCGGATTGCGTGCCGGCGAGAACGCATCGTAGAGAATCGCGTGCGGCTTGGGCCAGGCCTCGGCCGCCGGTTCGTTCAGCAAACCGGGGAAGTCGGCTACGCACACCTCCCAGCGCACGGTGTGGCGGCCATTGAGAAACTGGACCGAATGCCCGGCCGCGAGCGGGCCCAGGATCGCTTCGTAACCGGCGAAGTACGGCAGGCGGTCGGCGTGGGCGAGCCCAAACCGCAGCGGGGCCAGCGTGCGGTCGAAGCTGAGCATTCGCACGGGCGTGGCCAGGCCGCGCGTGGCGTGCAGCACGGTAAGCGGGTTGGCCGCCGAACCCAGGCCCACGTCCCAGATCACGAATTCGCCGCGATGGTCACGCATCCGCTCCACGAGTCGCAATTGGCGGAGATAGAGCGCCTCGGCTTCGGCGGCCGGACCCACGACCGGGTGGAACGTCTCCCCTTCCGCCAGCGACCGGACACTCCACACGCCGCTGACCAGGCGCACCAACGCGTAGCCGGTCGCGGCGGCCCCCTCCGGCGCCTCGGCCGGGGCGCCCGCGGCGGGCGGGTTCATGGCGTGGATTCGAAGCTGGCCAGGAGTTCTGCCGGCTGCACGGTCGCGGTGCCGAACTTGCCCACCACCACGCCGGCGGCGTGATTCGACACCGCGGCGGCCTCCAGCGGCGAGGCGCCCGCGGCGATCGCCAGGGTGAACGCCGCAATGACCGTGTCCCCCGCGCCGGAAACATCGAACACCTCGCGCGCCGTGGTGGGGATGTGCCACGGCGGTTGGCCGCGCTGACACAACAACATGCCCAGTTCGCCCAGGGTGATGAGCATCAACGCCGGTTGCAGCTCGCCCAGCAACCGCTCCGCCGCCGCCAGCAACGGCTTGTCAGCCAACGGGTTCGCGTGCCGGACCGTGTCCTGCGCGCGGGCCAGTTCGAAGGCTTCCTTCCGGTTGGGGGTGATCAGCGAGAGCCGGCCGAGATTCAGTTCATGCACGGGCTTGGGGTCCACGCTCAGCCACAGTCCGCGTTGCCGGCATTCCTCGCGCAGTTGATCCAGCAGCCATTGCGTGACGACGCCCTTGCCGTAATCCCCGACGATCACCGCGTCCGCCGCGCGGAGCCGCCGCTTCAGGGCCGCCAGCAGCGATTCGCTCGCCGCCGGGTCGAGGCTCGTCGGGGTTTCGCGATCCACGCGCACCATTTGCTGCCGGTTCGCGATGATGCGCGTCTTGATGCTGGTGGGACGCCGGCGATGCACCTGCAGGCCGCGACAGTTGACGGCCGCCTGCGTGAGCAACGTGCGGAGGTTCTCGCCGGCCGCGTCCTGGCCGATCACGGCGAACAGTTCGGTGGGCACACCCAGGGCGGTGAGATTCCGGGCGACGTTGGCGGCGCCGCCGGGCATGAAGCTTTCGTGGTCGAATTCCACCACCGGCACGGGGGCCTCGGGCGAGATGCGATTGACGCGGCCCCAGATGAACTGGTCGAGCATCGCGTCGCCGACCACCAGCACGCGCCGATGTCGGGCGGTGTCCAGCAACTCGCGAACGCGTTTCGGGATCGGATGCGTGGGAATCATAGGCGCCTTATTTCGCGTCGAGAAAACCGGTCAACGGGCTGGTCGGGCTGGCCGTGTCCAGTTGCTCCGCCAGCCCGATTTCGTACGCCGCCCGGCCCGCCTCCACCGCCGCCCGGAACGCCCGCGCCATGCGGACCGGATCGGCCGCCACGGCGATGGCGGTGTTGACCAGGACCGCGTCGGCGCCGAGCTCCAACGCCTCGGCGGCGTGGCTGGGCGCGCCCAGGCCCGCATCCACCACCACGGGAACGGTGGCCTGCTCGAGGATGATGCGCAGTTGATCGCGCGTCTGCAGTCCGCGGTTCGAGCCGATGGGCGAGCCCAGCGGCATCACCGTGGCGGTGCCGGCGTCCTGGAGGCGTTTGGCCAGCACGGGGTCGGCGTTGATGTACGGCAGCACGACGAAACCTTCCTTCACGAGCGTCTCGGCGGCCTTGAGCGTCTCGACCGGATCGGGCAGCAGATACCGGGGATCGGGATGGATTTCGAGCTTCACCCAATGGGGCAGGCCCGCGGCGCGCGCCAGCCGGGCCAGACGCACCGCCTCCTCGGCGTTCATGGCGCCGCTCGTGTTGGGCAACAGCAGGTAGCGCTCGGGATCGACGAATTCGAGGATGTTCGCGAACGGATCGTTCCGCCCGCTCAAGTCGGCGCGGCGCAGCGCCACGGTCACGATCTCCGTGCCGCTGGCCGCCAACGCGTCGCGCATCAGTTCCGGCGATGCGAACTTGCCCGTGCCCAGGATGAGACGGGAGCCAAAGGTGCGGCCGGCGATGGTCAAGGGTCCATTCGAGGACGACATCGGGAGGACCATAAGAACCGCGGCGCGAGGCGTCGAGGAATCAGTCGGCAGGCGCGTCGCCATCAACCGCGGAAGCGGAAGGCAGGCCACCCCGGCCCCGGTCATTCGACCGCGCGGCCCGCTGCCGCCGGCGCGGGTCAGGCGACCGCGGGACCATCGAGCCAAAGCCGCATCCGCCGGCGGACGCGATGGCGCTGCCATTCCCAGGCCGAGGCGAACCAGGGCAGGGGCAGTCCCAACTCCCGGGCCCGGCGGTAGCCCAGGGCGAACTTGATCAGGACATAGATCGGGGCCCGGGTCTCGGGCGAAAGGCGTTGGAGCAGTTCCCGCCAGCCCGCCGCCAGATCCAGTTTCAGCGGGCGCGCCAGGGATTCGATCTTCGCCTGGGCCTCGGCTTCCAGTCGGGCGCGCGCCTTGCGAGCGACGCTCGAGCTGTCGCTGCCGCCGTGGACGCGGACATAGACCGAGGCCGAGGGATCGAAGACCACGGGGGCTTCCCTGGCGAGGGTGGCGATCAACAGCCGATCGTTGTAATAGCCTGGGGCGTCGCGCGAGACCTCGACCGCCGCGCGCAGGGCGGCGGTCTTCACCACCATGGTGGACATGTGGAACGGAGTCGCCAGCCAGGCGGCGGTGATTACCTGGGCCGGCGTCATCGGCCAGAGCGACGCGTCCGGGGGCGAACCCGCCGCCAGCCGGGTCGCCACGGGAATGTAGATGCGGGCCAGGGGGGAGGATTCGGAAACGACCCGCAGCACTCCCGCGAACGAGGTCCCGCAATCGGGATGCCGCCGCAGCATGTTGACTGCCCCGGCCAGATGCCCGCTGGCCCACCAATCATCGTCGAACAGGAAGGCCACATGGGAGCTGGACAGGTACTCGGTCACCAGCCGGTAGCCGTGCTCCCAGGGGGGCAATGGCGGATCCTGGAAAACGTAGCGGATCGGCAGGTCGGGGAAACGTCGGCAGACCGCTTCGGAAGCGCGGTTGCCGGCATTCTCCGAGACGAGGACGGTGGTTACCTCGTTCAGGGCGGTCTGGCGCGCCACGGAAGCCAGCGAAGTGGCCAGAAAATGCGGCCGATTGGCCGTGGGGATGAGGACGGTGATGTCCATGAACGATCAGGGGAGCATGTTGGGGCCGGCGGCTGGGGTCAAGAATGCCAGGCGCGCCGTTTCGTTTGGAAGATATAGGTGGCCAGCCCGGCGCCGAGCATGAGGGTGTTCAGAAAATAACCCAGCGCCGCGCCCGTGGCGCCGTAATAGCGGCCGCCGAAGTAGGTCGTGAGCGCATTCAGGCCGGCGCCCGCCACGGAGAGCCACAGAAACGGCTCCTGCTTGTGCGCCCGCAGGTAAACGGCCTCGGCGAAGATCAGGTGGTTCATCAACGCCACGCCCACCAACAGGAGCGCCGTCTCCACGCCCAGCAACCGCTCGCCGAATGCGTGGTGGCTGTGGTGCAGCGCGGTCAGCGCCGCCAGGAAGGCGAGCTGGCCGGCGCCCAACACCACATAGGATTGCTTGAGACTGCGGAAGAAGAGCGCATCCAGCTCGAGGAACTTGCGGCGGGCGATCAGCGAACCGAACGGCGCGGCCTTCGTGCTCATCCAGGCCTGGCACACCGTGCTGATCGAGTCGGTGATCCGCATGGTCATGCCCATCCGGCCCGCGAGCCCGGTGCCGGGGTGATAGTACTGCAGCACCGGGCTGAAGAGCTTGAAGATGAAGAAGCCGCTGAGCCAGCTCAGCGAGATCCGCCATTGCAGGGGCCATACCTCTTTGAACCAATGGATGCGCATCCGGGGATCGCGCGCGGCCAGGATGTCGCGCAGGAAATGGCGCTTGCTGAACCACAGCCAGCCCGCGGCCACCAGCAGGAAGCCCGTATTGACCGCCGGCGCGGCGAGGAGCCGCCCGCCCGCGAAGAAGACGCTCCACGACAGCAGGGCGCCGGTGATCTGTTGCAGCATCCGCAGCCGCGTGATCTTCGACACCAGTCCGCAGCCTTCGATGAACGCCAGCATGGGGCTGAGCAGGAGATTGCAGCCGGTGGCAAAGACCGCCCAGAGCCAGGCCGGCTGCCAGACGACCGGCAGGTCCGGCCGGGTGACGCGGTGGAAATAGACCAGGCCCACCGGCAGCACGACCAGGACCAGCAGGACCGCGGAATACCGGTACACCCGCAACGCGCTGCCGAGCAGCGAGCCCAGCCGGGCCTTCGCCCGCGGATCGCCGACCAACCGGCCCGCGGCGTCCCACTCGAGGTGGGCCCGCTCATGACTGGCAAACTGCAGGACCACGAAGGCGATGCCCAGGTCGAAGAAAACCTGCAACCCCAGCAGCGAATCGAAGGTGAAAAAATAGTCCTGTTCCGCCTTGGTCAGGAAATGGGCAATGCAGTAAAACGTCACCGGCAGGGCCATCACCGACCAACCCCGCGCCAGCAGCGTGAATCCGATCGCCGGATCCACGCCCATCAGCGCCAGCAACCGGCGCAGGCCCCCCGCCCGGGTGGGTGGGGGCGGGGGCGGCTGCGGGTCAGCTTCGGAAGGAGCGGCGGCCATGAGGCAGCCCGGCACGGGCCGGTGGTCTCCGGGGACACCGGGTCACAACCCCCGGTTCATGATCATGTTCCGCAGTTCCGGATTCCGCGAATACGGATTGTCGAACATGTCGATCGTCAGCGGGGCGTCCGCGGCGCAGGGCTGGGTCAGCATCTGATCGTTCATCAATTCGCGACACGAGAGCTGGCCCTTTTGCAGCGGAATGGCCAGGTAATAGTCGCCCTCGCGCAGGACATGACCGACGGCCAGGTCGCGCGTGGCGTACACGCCCCGCACCAGCGTGTCCAGGTATTGGATCTCTTTTTCGTCCGGCACGATCTTCTCCTCGCCGCTGTGGCCGCAGAGCTCCTTCGCCTTGTTGAAGGCCCGCAGCCATTCATCGACCTGTTCGGGCGTGGAGCAATACGGGGAGAACGGCTTGTCGTCCGTCTTGATGTCGATGTGCCGCTCGAACGTCCGGGCGCCCTTCGCGTACGCCATCATGATCGAGTGGCTCCAGTCGTGATATTCGTGCGTCGAAAAGCCGATGGTGTGGTTCGGATACCGGTGCCGGAGAAAATCGATCTGGTTCAGGTTCAAGTCCCGGTCTTCGCACGGGTAGATGGAAACGCAGTGGTTGATCGCCAGCGGGATGTTCCGGTTCTCGAAGAACGTGACCATGTCGTCGATCGACTTCAGCGAACTGCCGCCCGTCGAGACGATGACCGGCTTGCGCGTCCGGGCCACCTTTTCGAGCAGCATCCAGTCCGTGATGTCGGAACTGGCAATCTTGATGATCTCGATCCCCAGCTCGACGCACAGATCGACCGACTTCTCGTCGAACGGCGTTGCCATCCGCACGCAGCCGTGGCGCCGGACCGCCTCGACCAACGTCGCCAGCTCGGACTTCGACAGACGGGTGTCCAGCGTCTTCTTGATGTAACGGATGTCCTGCCGGTCGCGGAAATTCTTGTGCACGAACGTATCCACGTCGCGCAGTTGCAGCTTGATCGCCGCGCGCACGCCGTTGTAGCGCACCACGGTGGCGAAGTCCTTCACGATGCGGAGTCCGCGCTCCAGACTGCCCCAGTGGTTGTTCGCCAACTCCAGCACGAACAGTTCGTCGAAAATGTCGCGATTCATTCTAGCCAAATGGTCCGCCGAGACCCGATCGATCGTTCCAGCCGCCACGAGAAACAGCGGCCTCCGGTGGCCGCCCAGCATGAAGCAGTCCCGGCACGGCTTCAAAGCAAAACACCGGGCGGACCGCCAGCGCCTGCGGTCGTCACCGCCCGCTCGATCAACCGCGGCAACGCCGGAAAGTCCGCGAAGGCGCTCCCCGCCAGCCTGGCGGACTGGAGTTCCGGCCAGCCGTACCCGCCGCTGAAGGCGAAGAACCGCAGCCCGCAGGCCTGCGCCGCCCGGGCGTCGTCCACCGTGTCCCCCACCAGGCAGGCCGCCGCCGGCGCGAGACCGTGCTCGCCCAGCAACGCCTGCGTCGCCTCGGCCTTGGAAGCGAACGCCGGCTGCCGCGAGTCCGGCGAGCGAAAGGCGCGGAAATGTTCCGCCAGGCCGCAGTGGACGAGGATGCGTTGGGTCGGCACCTGCGGCTTGTTCGTGACGCCGAAGCAGGCCAGGCCCCGCGCGTTGAGCACGCTCAGCGTGGGCAGCACGCCGGCGAAGGGCACCGTTCGTTTCCACCCCTCGCCATCGTAGGCGGCGCGGAAAGCCCGTTCCAACGCGGCGAGCATGGCTTCCGGCGCCCCCGGCAACGCCCGGCGGAACATTTCCCGAACCGGCGGTCCCATCAGCGGGCGCACGTCCGGACAGGGCGGGCCGGGCCGGACGGCATTCCACGCGGCCGCGACGCCGTACTGAATCCCCGGCGCCGAATCCACCAACGTCCCGTCCAGATCGAAGAAAATCGCGTTGATCATCCGTCGCCGCCGGCCGGGCAGGCTATTCTTGCGGTGGAATCAGGAGGTTGCTCAACAGTTCGGCGCGTTCGAGGAAGGGGAACATGTCCTCCATCGGCGCTGAAACCATCCGGCCGTCGGGCAGTTGCTTCGAGCTGAGCTTGGGCTCGAAGGTCTGATTGGGATCCAGCATGACCTCGCACAAGACCGGCCCGGGCAGATTCAACGCCTGGTCGATGGCGGAGCCGAACTCCGCCTGCTCCATCCGGAAGGCCGGAATGCCGTACGCCTGCGCGAGCTTGACCATGTCGGGAAACGACACGCCGCTCTCCGGACTTTCGCCGACGAAGCGGCCGAAGAAGTTGCCCTGGGTGGTGCGGATGGAGAGGTAGCCGTGGTTGTTCAGTACGAAAATCTTCACCGGCAGCCGGTGGTGCACGACCGTCTGCAGCTCCTGCAGATTCAACTGGATGCTGCCGTCCCCGGCCAGGCAGATGACCCGGCCGCCTTCCCGCGCCACGGCGGCACCGATGGCCGCCGGCAAATCGTGGCCCATCGACGCCGAGCCGGAGTTGCTGATCAGGCGCTGACCTTTCTGGAGCCGGGCCACCTGGAACGGGACGATGCAGGCGGTGGCGTTGCCCGAAACCACCACGTCGTCGCCCGCCAGGCGATCGAACAGCACCTCCATGAAATGGTAGGGGTTGATCCGGCCGTTGAAGACCCGGTGTTTGGGCAGCACGGTCGGATACCGCGCCACGCGCTCGCGGCACCAGGCCAGCCAGCCGGCGTGGCGGCTCGCATCGTAACCGCTGAGCTCGAGCTGGCGCCGGAGTTCCTCCAGAAAGACGCGGGCGTCGCAGTGGACGGGCAGGTCCGGCTTGACGGTCGGCTTGTTCAGTTCGGCGGCGTCGGCGTCCACCTGAATCTTGAAGGCGTGCCGGGCAAACGACTTCCAGTTGTAGCTCACCTGCCGGATGTTCAACCGGCTCCCCAGCACGAGGAGGGTTTCCGCGTTCTGCACGGTGAAATTACCGGCGCGCGTGCCGATCGTGCCGGGCCGGCCGCAGAACAACGGGTCATCCGAGGCGATCAAGTCATGCGTCCAGGCGGTGGTGACGGGGATACCCAGCTTGCGGATCACGGCCTCGAAGGCGTCCAGCGCCCCGGCCTGGCGGACGCCCGTCCCGGCCAGGATCACCGGGCGCGGCGATTGTTGAATGCGTTCGACGATTTCGCGGCACTGACGGGCCACCCGCTCGAGATCCCAGTGTGGCGTGTCCTCGCCGGCTTCCGCCGCTTCCAGCGTGGTCTCATCGATCATGGATGACTGCACGTCGATGGGAATGTCGAGCCAGCAAGGGCCGGGCCGCCCGGCGGTCGCCAGCCTGAGCGCCCGCTCCAAGTGGTGGCGGATGCTCCGCGGCTCCATGACCATCGCCGCGTACTTGGTGATGCCCCGGACCATGCCGAGGATGTTCACCTCCTGGTCGCCCAACTGACGCAAGGCCGGCAGGTCGTAGCTGGCCATGCAGGTTTCGCGCTTGACCTGGCCCGAGATCACGAGCAGCGGGACCGAGTCGGTCCACGCGCCGAAGACGCCGTTCAGGGCGTTGATGCCACCGGGGCCGGTGGTGACGTTCAGGACGCCGAGGCGTCCGGTCGTCCGCGCATACCCCTCGGCCGCCATCGCGCACGCCTGCTCGTGATGGTTGCAGACGATCCGGAGGCGCGGGTCCTTGCCGAAGGAGTCGTTCAGGTGCATCGCGCCTCCGCCGGTCACCATGAAGACGTGCCGGACGCCGGCTTTGGCGAGGAAATCAACGACGTAATCGGAGAGCTTGATCATCGGGGATGGGCGTATGCGGAACCGGCCCGGCCGGCGGCGGGGCGTCAATCGGGCAACCAGTAGAGCACAAGTTCGAACCCGTTGAAGCAGTGCGCGCGCAAGTAATACCGTCCGCCCTCGCCGCAGAGTTGCCGGACCAGCATCGGGATTCGCCAGAGATCCGCCGGCCGATGGTAGAGGCACACCGCCAGGCCGGGCCGGTGTCGGGCCAGCAGTTGGCGCGCCCCCCACAGGGCGTCGTACTCGGCGCCCTCGATGTCCATCTTGATCAGGTTGGGACGAAAGCCCGGCAGGGCTTCATCGAGCGAGACGCACTGGACCACGGTTTCACCGTCCGCGGCGGTGTGGCTGCCCGATCCCTGCCCCGCGGAGAAACGCGCCTGCCGGGTGGCCGCGTCCACCCCGCACGGGAAGAGGCACACGGTTGCGGGCAGGGCGGCGCGATTCGCCTGCACGTAGGCGCCGAGCTTGCCGAAGTTCATCGGGTCGGGCTCGAAGGCGGCGATGGCCTCGACCGGTTGCCGGGTGGCGAGCAACTGGCCCAACGTGTCCCCGTCAAAGGCGCCGCAATCGACGAATCGCAGCGGTCCGCGCCACGCGGGCAAATCCGGCGGGAAGTATTGCTGGCCTTGGTCCGGCGCCGGCAACGCCTCGTAATCGTTCGTAAACCGGAATCGCAGGATGGCGGCGTACAAGGCCCGGCTGGCGTCGTCGGACCACAACTCGTAGCCGGCCGCGATCTGGGGTTCCAGGTCCCGGTAGAAAGACCGGGCGGTCAGCCAGTACCGATCTCCCAACTCCGGCGCGAACCGGTCGTACAGGTCGAGGAACGAGGTCACCCGCGCGTACCCGAGCGCCTTGAGCATCCGGGCGATCGGCGGCATCTCGACGTAGGCGTTGTAGATGCCGATCACGACGTGAAGGCGCGAGCGGTCCGCCGGTGGGAGGGATGCGTCCTCGGGCTGCCAGATCGGCACGCCTTGCCACGCGGCGCCGGGGCGGGCCTGACGGTCCAGGAACCCCAGCACGGGGATGCCGCGCCCGGTCAGCAGGCGGAAGACGTCCTTGCCCACGTTGCCTGCGCCGTAAATCACCACCGGGGCGTTGTCGGCAAAAAGCGATCGCGTTCCGGCCTGTTCCAAAGCTTCCGCAAGCTGCACAAACAGCGGATGAATGGGGGGATGAGACATATCAGTGGCTGAGTAGAACGAGGGGATTGCCCAGGCGCAGTTCCTCGCGAATGACCCGGGCAATCTCGGGGCCGTGCAGGATGGACGCCACCACGATGGGTTGCGTCCCTCCCGGGACCTGGGACGGAGCCAGGATCGGCCGGCCGCGCAGAATCTTCCCTTGGTGGACCGGGTTGCCATCCACAAAGGCGGCGATGTTCGCCTCGCGGAGGCAGGTTTCGGCCAGCAGCTTCAGGGCGAGCTGGCCCGTCCCCCACACGATCACCTCCGGGGTCCTGGCCAGCACGCCGCGAAGCTGCGTCTCGATGCGGTCCATCAACGCCCGCGAACCGGCGATGTAAGCCCGGACGTGGTCGCGCAGTTGAAAGTCCTGCTCCCAGGCCGCCGGCGGTTCGGCCGCGTCTCCCAACTCGAAGAAGGCGAAGACCGCCGGATACGGCATTCCCGGTCCAGCCACCAAGGTCTTGCTGCCGCTGCGGCATTCGGTCCAGCCGTGCCGGACAAACAGGTTGCGCAAACAGACGGCCGAGAAATGGTTGATGTGTTCCGTGTTGAAATCCTGGAATGGCGCCACCAGGCATTCCGCGTAGCGCGAAGCATCCGGCACCTCGACGTAGGCCAGCCCGTGCGGCTGCGTCAGCGGGCGAAGATTCCGCACGGCGGTATGAAGATCCTGCACGTGTTCGAGAACGTGCGACAGAATCACCCCCTCGAATTTCCCCAGGCCGGAGAGATCGGAGGAGAGCGAACCCGCGACCCCCTCGGCTCCCGAAACTTTCCTGGCCGCCTCCACGCACGCCGGCGACGGGTCCACGCCGCACAAGCGCGTGTAACCGAGCTCGCGCAGCGCCTGGAGCAAACCGCCGTTGGCACAACCGATGTCCAGCAGACGGGCGCCGCGGTCGGGCAGAAGTTCCGCGATGTCGGCCGCGGTTTCCCGCAGGCGCTGCCGGTCCGCTGCGGACCCGCCCCCGCCGGTGCTGGTCTGGTTGTCCTCGTACTTGGAGAACTGCGCGTAGAACCGGTCGTAGTCCTGCTGGCCGACCAGCGTGTCGGCGAACACAAACCCGCAGTGCGCGCACGCCACCACCTCGTAGCCCGCCGCGAGCGGGTGGCCTTCGGACAGCTCGAAGGTCTGCGCGTGCAACACCTCGCCTTGCGGGTGTGCGCAGATGGGGCAGGAACGGGCGAGGGTTTTCGTCATGGCGATGCGAAACGTCCCGGCGGGTTGCCGGGCACCGGCTCAACGACAATGGGGAAACGACGGTCAGCCATGTTGGCCGGCGCCGGGAGCCGGCGACGCGGTTGCGGTTGTG
Organism: uncultured bacterium; assembly: GCA_963735925.1. GTDB lineage: Bacteria > Verrucomicrobiota > Verrucomicrobiia > Limisphaerales > J093 > DSVZ01. The sequence continues at coordinate 856,367 of CAVTMT010000005.1, read as the reverse complement.
GCCCGCCACCAGGCGATCGTGCGGCGGATGGCGTCGGGCAGTGGCACGCGGACGCGCAGGCCCAACTCCGCCTGCGCCCGCCGGGTTGACGGCACGTAGCGCTCGGGGGCGCGGCCCGGCTCGGGCTGCCGGGCGATCCGGACGGTGCACGGCGGATCGAAGCCGTCCGCCACCGCGCGGGCCACTTGCGCGATCGGCAGGTCGGCTTCCGAACCGACGTTGTAAGGTCGGACAGGTTCGCCGCGCAGCAGGATCGTCCAGAGCCAGGCCGCGAGGTCCGCGCCGTAAAGGTAGGAGCGGAACGGCGTGCCGTCGCCATTCACCTGGACCGGTCCGCCGCGGAGGCCGTCGCGGATGAAATTGCCGATCGCGAAGTGGATGTCCAGCGGGAGGTACGGACCCACGAAGGCGAATCCGCGGGCGATCCGGGGACGCAGGCCGTGCTGTTTCGCGTAGAGCGCGCACAGCAGTTCGGCGGCGCGTTTACCCTCGCCGTAAGCCCAGTGCGGCTGGGTCGGGTCCGGCCCGCCGGCGTGGTCTTCGGTCAAATGCGTGGCGGCGGACGGCTGGCGGCCATAGACCGCGCCGGAGCTGGCGAACAGGAGTTCCTTCGCGCCGGCCTGCCGCGCGAATTCCAGTGTCCGCCGCGTGCCCTCGACGATGGTGTCGAACATCCGCAACGGATCCTCGTCGTTCAGCCTGGCGCTCGCCTCCGTGGCGGCGTGGATGACGTGCGAAAACCCGCCGGTCGGGAAGGTGAACGACCGCACATCGCCGACGTGGAAACCGAGGGCCGGGTGGGCGGCCAGGTGCGGGACCTTCCGTGCGAAGCCGGCCGGGTCGCGGGTGAGCACCGTGGCGGCGGCGTTGAGTCCGAGCCGGTCATTGGCCCAGGCGAAAGTCTCGAGCAGCCAACAGCCGAAGAAACCGGTGCCGCCGGTGATGAACAGGCGCCGCCCGCGCAGTTCTTCCCAGATGCCGGCGGTGTGGGTCAGCACTTCATCGAGGTCGCGAGCCAGTGGGTTCATGCAAATGGTGGTGGCTGTCAGAAACCCGCTTCACTCCCAGGCATCGGTGCGGATGCGCCCGGCGGGAACGCCCCGCGCCGCCAGTTCATTGCCCAAAGCCTTCAGCATGACCGGCGGTCCGGAGAGGTAGAACACCTTCCCGACCGCGTCGGGCACCCGCGACCAGACGGGCTCCAGCGCGATCCGACCCGTCAGACATTCGGGCGGCCGCGGGTGCGCGGTCATGCGTGACGAGAAGCCGGCCCCGGCGCCTTCCGTGAAGAACAGCACGCGGAAGCCGGGCACGCGTTCGAGTTGGGCCAGGATGCGCTCCTGGAAGAGCAACAAATCCGGATTGCGCGCGCCATAGACCAGCCACACCCGCGCTGCGGAGTCGGGCGTCAACGCCTCGAGGAACGCCGTAAACGCGCTGATGCCGGTGCCGCCCGCGATCAACACCGCGTCGCTCGTGCCATCGATCACAAAGTCGCCGTACGGCAGCTTCACCCAGAGTTCGCTGCCCACCTTGAGCCTCTGCTCCAGGCGGGTGGTGTAACGTCCCTTGACCGCGTAGCAGAGGCGCAGCCGGTTCCGTTCCCGCGGCGAGCTGGCGATCGAGAACACGCGCGACTCCGGCCAGAACCCGCTCGGGTCGTATTCGTCCACCGTGAGGTGCAGGAACTGGCCGGGATGAAACGCGGGTACCGGACCGGCGGGCGCCAGATCGACCGTGTACACGCGTCCGCCGTGGTCCGTGATGGCGGCCACTGTGCAGCGAAGCTTACGCGGCATGGTCATGGGGAAACCTTGCCAGCAATGAAGCGGTCCGTCGTCGCCAGCACGTGCCGGATCATCGCCTCCGTCGAGCCCCGGATAGACGCCGATGAAGAACGTGTTCGTCGTGATGACATCGCTGTTGGTCAGCGGGCCGGCCACGCGATGCTCGATGTCCGCGTAGGCGGGGTGGCGGAGCAGGTTGCCGCAAAACAGATTCCGCGTCTCGATCCGCGCGGTTTCCAGGGCGTTGACCAGGTCGGCGCGGGTGAACGGCGCCTCCGGCCGCACCGTGATGACGAAGCCGAACCACGACGGATCGGCCTTCGCCGGCGCCGTGTGCAGGATCAGATGCGCCGCGTGCGGCTTCAGTCCCGCGGCGAGGGCGGCGTGATGGCGTTTCCGCGCCGCCACGAAGGCATCGACCTTGGCCAGTTGGGCGACGCCGATGGCCGCCTGCATGTCCGTGACCTTCAGGTTGTAGCCGATGTGCGAATAGACGTACTTGTGGTCGTAACCGAACGGCAGGGTGCCGAACTGCTGGCCAAACCGCTTCCCGCACGTGTTGTTCTCGCCGCCGGCGCAGTAGCAGTCGCGGCCCCAGTCGCGGAAGCTGCGGGCGATGCGCGCCAGGTCGTCGTTCGCGGCCACCACCGCCCCGCCTTCCCCCATCGTGATGTGATGCGCCGGATAGAAACTGAACGTGGCGAGATCGCCGAACGTGGCGGTGAGCTGGCCGTCGTAGCGGCTGCCCAGCGCATCGCAGTTGTCCTCGATGAGCCACAGCCCGTGGCGATCGCACCACGCGCGCAATTCCCGCACCGCGTACGGCACGCCCATCGTGTGCGCGATCATGACCGCCTTGGTCTTCGGGCTGAGCGCGGCCTCGATCTTCTCCAGCGCCGGCACGTAGGTGCCGAGTTCGACGTCCACGAACACCGGCACGGCGCGATTCTGAATGATCGGGTTGACCGTGGTGGGGAAGCCGGCGGCGACGGTGATGACCTCGTCGCCCGGCTTGACCTGCCGATCCTTCAAGCGCGGCGAGGTCAGCGTGGAAAAGGCGACCAGGTTCGCGGAGGAACCGGAGTTGACCAGGATCGCGTTTTCGACGCCGAGGTAGGCGGCGAGGCCGGCCTCGAATTCCTCGGCATAGCGGCCGGCGGTCAGCCAGAAATCCAGCGAGGAATCCACCAGCGAAACCAGTTCGCTCGCGTCGAAGTATCGCCCGGCGTAGCGCACGGTGTCCTCGCCGGGGCGGAACGGGCCGGCGGGGGCGGCGGCGTGGTATTCGCGAACCAGCTCCAGGATCTGGCGGCGTAAGGCGCGGCGGTCACTCATGAAACGTCGGTGGCGGGGTCCAGCGCCCAAGGCAGGCCCAGCGTGCGGGCCCGGGCGGTGTAGGCCGCGATCTGGGCGATCGTCCGCGCCTGGACCCTGGCGACGGCGTCGGCGGCCTCGGTTTCGCGATACCAGCTCACAGTCGCGGCCACGGCTTCGCGGAAGCCCCAGACCGGCGCCCAGCCCAGGACGGCGCGGGCCTTGTCGGTGGCGAGTTGCAGCAGATTCGCCTCGTGCGGCGCGTGGGGATCGCTCCGGTCCTCCCAGCGTCCGGGCCAGTGAACGAGGATTTCCCCGGCCAGTTCCGCGACCGTGCGGTTCGCGTCGGCGCCGGGCCCGAAATTGAAGGCGCCGGCGACCGTGTCGGGCGCCAGTGCGCGCAGTTCGGGCCGCCGCAGCAGGGCGCCCAACCAGAGGTAGCCGGACAGCGGTTCGAGGACGTGTTGCCAGGGCCGCGTGTAACGCGGATTGCGGACCGGGATCGGTTCGCCCCGCACCAGGGCCCGCACACTGTCGGGGACGATGCGGTCTTTGGCCCAATCGCCGCCGCCGATCACGTTGCCGGCGCGGGCGCTGGCCACGCGCACCGGACCATGGGCAAAGAACGACCGGCGCATCGAGGCGATGACGATCTCCGCCGCGCCTTTGCTGGCACTGTACGGATCGTGGCCGCCCAGCGGGTCTTCCTCGCGGTAACCGAAGACCCAGTCGCGGTTTTCGTAGCACTTGTCGCTCGTCACACACACCACCGCACAGGGCTGGGTGGTGGCCCGCAGGGTGCCGAGCAGGTTGGCCGTGCCCTGGACGTTGATGGCAAAGGTGTCCTCGGGGCGCGCATAGGATTCGCGCACGATGGCCTGGGCGGCGAGGTGGAACACGAAGTCCGGCTGCGCCCGGGCCACCACTTCGCGGAGCGCGGCGCCGTCGCGCAAGTCCGCCCGCCGGTCGTCGAGCCGCGCCCCCAGTCCGAGTTGATCGAACAAGGCCGGCTGCGTTGGCGGTTCGAGGCTGAGACCGGTCACCTTCGCCCCGAGCGCGAGCAGCCACTCGGAAAGCCACGCGCCTTTGAAGCCGGTATGGCCGGTCACCAAAACGCGTCGGCCGCGATAACTCGCGGCCAACGGCCCGGCATCCAATTCTGCCATCACGGTTTCCAAGACCACGCGCCAAAAATGGCGAACGGGCGCCCAGGCGACAAGTTCAAAGCCGCGCCGCCGGCGTGCCCGCCGGCCCGCCGCCTCACCAGATCTTCCACGGCGCGCGCCCGGAGGCCCAGAGCTCGTTCAGAATCTGCGTCTCGCGGTACGTGTCCATGCATTGCCAGAAGCCGTTGTGTTGGAAGGCCTGGACCTGGCCCTCGGCGGCCAGCCGGATCAGCGGCTCCTGTTCGAACGGCATCTCGTCGCCGGCGATGTAATCCCCCACCCGTTTGTCGAGCACGAAGAACCCGCCGTTGATGTAGCTGAATTGGTGTTTCGGTTTCTCCTGGAAACCGACCACGGCCGTCCCGTCCAGGGCCAGATCGCCGAAACGACCCGGTGGGCGGACCGCCGTCACGGTGGCGGTTTTGCCGTGCTGCCGGTGCAGCGCAATGGAGTCATTGACGTTGCTGTCGATCAGGCCGTCGCCGTAGGTGAGCAGGAAGGTGTTGTCGCGGACGTACGGCAGCGCGCGTTTGAGCCGCCCGCCGGTTTGCGTGGTCTGGCCGGTGTCGAGCAAGGTCACGGTCCAATCCTCCTCGTCATGGCTGGTGTGGTAGGTCGTTTCCGGGTGGCGCCCCAGCCGGAGCGTGACATCGCTGGTGTTCCATTGGTAGTTGCGGAAGTAGTCCTTGATCATCTCGCCCTTGTAGCCCAGGCACAGGATGAAATCCTTGTGCCCGTGGGTGGCGTAGAACTTCATGATGTGCCACAGGATCGGGCGGCCCCCCACCGGCACCATCGGCTTGGGGCGGAACTCGGTTTCCTCGCGGAGGCGGGTTCCCTGACCGCCACACAGAATGACAACTTGCATAAGCTGGCTCGCCGGCGAACCGCCGCGGAGTCTGCGAGCCGCCCGAACACGTGTCAAACGCAAGCCGGACGCCCGGCCCTGCGGGGAAACGGCGCCCGGCGCCCGCGAGACCGGGCCGGGCGGCGCGCGAGTCACTCGAACCGGGCGACCACTTCCCACCGGGTGGCATTCGGCGGCAGCTCGATGAGCTGGCGGGTGGAGTCGAGACGGGCGGAGCGTCCGTTCACCGTGGCGGACGTGATCCCCCGGCCGTCCGGATGGCGCAGCCGCAGGCGCAAGGCCTTGGGGGCGACCGTTGGCTCCAACCGGACCACGGCCCGGATTTCGCCGGCGGCAACGTGCGATTCGATTTCCAGGTCGAGCCGCCCGAAGTACGTCGCCGCGCGCTTGACCTTCACGTGCCGGCCCTCGGTCATCCAGGCGCGCGGCACGCCCAGGCCCAATTCGAGCGCTTCGCCACGTTCGAGCACCAGCATCTGGCGCAGCCACTGGACGAACTTGCACTCGTCCGGCGTTTTGTAGAGCGGCCCGCCGCCTTCGCCGAACTTCGGCACCCACTCGGCGAAACAGCTCGTGTCCGGGTACAGGCTGACGGCCGCAGTGTTGTAGAACGCCCGCAGAAAGTTGGGCACCTGGTCGCGCTCCAAGTAAACCAGCGGCAGGTCGAGGAGGTTCGGTTGCAGCGTGAACCCACCGTGGTCGAAGAACTCCGCGCGCTCGTCGGCCACGCCGTAACCGCTTTCAGGGCTCAGGAAGAGGTTGTCTTCGAGGTCCTGGATCATCCAATCCACGAACGGATGCCGCGCGTCGAACACCTCCCCGTTGACCAGGTGCAGCGCCGGGTAAAGAGCTTCGCGAATCCAGCCCTCCGCGCGATGCGTCGGCGCGTAGGCCCGCGGCGGCACGTACGGCACCCAGGCGCCGTCCTTGAGCGCCACCACCGGCGAGGTGGCCACCGCCTCGTCCAGGCTGGCGGCGATGTCCTGCCGGAACGCCTCCGCGTCGAGCGCCAGGCGGTCGGCGTCGCGCTGGACGAGTTGCCAGGCGGCGACCGCGGCGGAGTCGGCCGGCGCGTGCTTCTGGACCGCCCGGGCGGCGGCCGCCAGGGCGGCGGCGGCGGTCTTCATCCCGAGATGGAAATAGGCGTCCGTCGCGTAGAAATAGAGGTATTCCTCCACGTCTTCGAGGTCGCCCGCCGGCGCGAGGCCGAATTCGACCGGGCGCGAGCCGTCGGGCAGTTTGAACTGGGTCGCCTGCCGTTCGCGGGTGATCCAGTCCGCCGCCCGCACCAGTCTGGGCGCCGCCTGCCAGAGCCAGGAGTTGTCGCGGGTCCAGAAGTAATGCTCGGCCGCCGCCCAGAGCGCGAAGCCGTGGTGCAGGTTGTAGCCTTGCGCGGTGTACGGGTCCGGGCGGTCCGGATACGCCGCGTAGAGCACGCCGTTGGTGCTGCGGAAATTGCCCGGCAACCCTTGCACGCCTTGGTTGGCGAGGAAGGTCTCGATCAACCGTCCCGCCGCGTCGTGCTCGCCCCGCAGGTCGAGCGAGCGCGCCACCATCATCGTCTCGTTGCAGAAATTCTTGTACTCGTGCGTGGCCGCCCCGTGCTCGGCCAGGTGCGTGGCCGGATCGAGATCGGTCGAGATCAGCACGTGCCAGAGGTTGGCCTTGAAGAAATGGTTCAACCACGGCTCCGGCGTCTCGATCGCCAGGCTCCGGTCGGCGCGCTCCCGCCAGTACTTCACCACCGAGGCGTGGAGGTTCGTGAAACCGAGCGCGCCCAACGCCGCCGCCTCGGACGCGTCCAGCAACTCGACGTACGGCACGAAGCAGTCCACCGTCCGGCTCTCGCCCGGCTGGAGTTGGACGCGATACCGCACCGCCTCGCGCGCGGCGTTGGCGGGGTCGGAGCCGGCCGGCACCAGCACGCCCAGATCGAGCTCGCCGTGGCCGGTCGTGTCGAACCGGGCGCGCACCGGCACGAAGCCGGGGCGGTTATGCCCGTCCGAGGGCCGGGTCAGCAAGAGCGTGCCATCCACCCCCAGATGGCAGGGCAAAGGATGGTTCAACTCCAGCCACAGCCAGGCGGTGCGCGGCCCGGACGCCGTGTTCGTGACCGCGAACCGCGTGGCCAGGACGAGGGGTTCCGTCCCGGTCCGGCTGTCCAGCCGCGCCAGGTCCACGGTGAGCGGCGCGGCCACGCTGGTTTGCGTCCACGCCAGGTCCCCGTCGCGCCAGGTGCACCGCACCACCGGCAGCCAGCCGTCTTCGAGCTCGCGCGTGACCGCCGGCGCCCCCTCACCGTCCAGCACCGGGTGTTCGCCGGTCGGGAAACGAAAGCGCAGCGTGTCCCATTTCCGCCAGGGGCTGGCATCGGCGTCCGCGCCCGGCGAGCGCAGGCTGTCCGCGTACAACACGACATCGCCGCGCGGGTCGAGGGCGATTTCCTGCCGGAGATCCGGCGCCCCGAGAAAGCAATACCGCGGCGGCTTGGCCGGGAAGGCGCGGCTGGCCCGGGCAAAGGTCTGCTCCGGCAGCCGCGCCACCGTCTCCATGATCGTCCCGGTCGGCCACGCCCCGGCGGGCGCCGTCCAGTCCTTGAAGGTCACGGGCTTTTCGGCATCCGAGACCAATGCACCGATGTCCCGCACGAACAGCCCGCCGGTGCGCAACACGTCATCCACGAACACGCTGAAGCTCCGCGTCGGGCCGCTCCGAAAAACCACGAAACCCCGGTCCGGGCTGAGCCGGTCCGGCGCCTCGGCGTATTCCACCTCGACGGTGGCGGCGTTCGATCCGACCGGGTTCACGGCCAGCAAACGGCCGTTGCGCACCTCGAACTTCGGCGCCCACTCGCCGGGCACCGTTGTCCGCACGCCCCATTCGAAACGCAGCCGCGCGCGGCGCCGCACGGTGTCCGAGTACGCCGCCACCCGGAGCAGGCGCACGTCGCGCGCGCAGGTGACGCGCAGCTTGTAGGTGGTGCGGAAATCGAGGCCGGTCCGCCGCACGCCCGGCACTTCGGTCGCTTCCAGCGGCGCGAAGTGGAAGCTCAACGTGGCGCCGTTGGTGGTGACGACCGCCCGGGCCGCGGTCCACTGGCCATTGAACGGGTCATCGAGTTTCATCCAGCCGCCGGCGCCATTGTCGGGCCAGATGCGGTGCCACCATTCGAGCCGGATCGTGTCGGGCGCAGGCGGCTCGTCGGCGAACGTCAGGGCGACCGTCCTCACCGGCCGGGGTTGCTGCCACTCGACGTGGAGCGCCACCGCTTTCAAGAGCGCCACCGGCGCAGCGTTGGTTTCGCTGGCGAGCGACGACACGTCGGTACGCGCTCCCGCCGGTTCGGGGTCCACGATGCTGAGCCAGCCGTACGCGGCGAGGTTCGCGGGCCGCGGGGCGGCGGGTTCCGCGCTCCGGCCCACCAGCGCGAGGCAGCCCAGCAGCGCCCCCAGCGCAAGGCGGCCGGCTTCGTCGGTCATCCACCGGCGCTCCGCCCGAAACCGGCAAAACATCCGGGCTCGCTGTCGGTTCACGACTGAGGGTTTAAGCGCAATCGCGCGCGAATGCCAAGCAAAGCTGCGGCGGCCATGGATCGCCTGTCCGCCCCCGTGTCTGCAACCGCCGCCTCACCCCGCGAGCGACCGGCGGCCCGCCCGCCTTTCGGCATCGCTTCCTTCCCCTCCAAGTACGGCCGGGATGGCGCGCCGGCGACGGGGCAAGGCGGTGGGGTTGGGATTGTCCAACGGGCCGGCGGACGGGACACGCCGACCGCGCCTGCCTCCCGAGCCTATTTTGCCCGGCCGCGTTCGGCCAGCGGCGGCAACGCGGGAAACGGCGCGTGCGGCTCTGTTTGATACCAATACGCCACCGACGCGATGTCATCGCTGAGTTTGAGATACTTGCCATCCGGCCCCCAGCCCAGCGCCTGGATCGTCACCTTCAAATCGCGGTCGAAACAGATCGGATCGGGAATGTGCCACCGGTACAGACTCCAGTAATTCGGCGGTGGCTTGTCGTAGTTGCTCGGCAAGGTCGTACCCGCGTAAGCCGTGGTGAACGCTTCGGGAAAGCCGTAGCTGCCGCCGAAGTAATCCTCCGTGCCGGTCCCGCAAATCGTCGGGAACTTCCCGTCGCCATCCAGGAAGAACTTGATTTCGCCCTCGCCAAACCAGCCTTTCGTGCGCTGCGTCCAAGCCAGGAACGTGCCCGCGTACCGGCCGCGACCGCGCACGCCGTCCAGGATCACGTACGGGTTCTCGCGGGCAGTGTCGGCCCGCCGCCACTGGGCGTGGAAATAGCCGGCGTCCGCCGGCACCGCCGTGAGGGCGTAGGTGATCTGGAAAGCCACCAGTTCGAGGTCCTTGTCGGCTTCGTTCGTGAACGTGACGCGCGCGTGGCGGCGGAATGGCATCGGCCAATAGCAGTTCAACGCGTTCGCCGGATTCACCACCACCACCGCGGAGTTGACGCGGGCGAACTGCTCGTGGCCCACCGCGAAAAAGTCCGGCGCCGGGACCTCCACGGACGGCGTGGCCTCGCCATCCCAGTAGAACCGCAGGACGTGCGCGCGGCTCAGGCCTTCGACCAGCCAGATGTGCTGGATGACGCCCGGCCCGTCCACATCCATCAGCGTCACGGTCTCGCCGGCGTTGACCCGTAGGAACGGCTTCACCTTCCAGCCCTGGCCCAGGTTGTCGGCGGCGCGGGCGCTGGCGGCGGGTTTGGGTTCGCCGGGATTGGGGATGGCCATGCCGCCGCGGCCTTTGGCGCCGGTCAGGTTCTCCGCCGAGATCGACCGCGTTTGCGCCGCGCTGAGGATCGGCAGGCCGGTCAACGGCGTGGTGACGCCCAGCGGCGAGCCTGCCGTCGCGCCCGACGAACTGGAACTGGCGCAGCCGGTCAGCCAGAGGACCAAGGCGGCGACGCCGGCCAGCGACAGCGCACGCCCGAGGGAGGTGGGAACAGTTGCGGCTTTCATGTCGCCGGGAGAGCTACCAAGTTCCGGCTCGCGCGTACAGCGCGGAGCGCAACGGCGCCGGGCACGAGTGTTTGAGTGCAAGAGGAAGTGACTGGGGCAGGGCACGGTGATGGTTACATGCCACCGAGGGATGTCTTGTGTCACCATTCATTGCGTGTGGGCTTCAGTCGGAGATCACTGGGGAGTGAATCTTCAGTCGTAACCGTGAGCGAGGTAAGTGTAAGAAGGGCCGACGCCAAGATTTGATTCGTCTCTACCAAGACCGACGCACATGTCTGGTAGCAAGCTTGTTGAGTGAGTGACTGCATAGGAAGAGAGACTGGCCATTGGAGCGTTTAACCTGTCTGCAATCGAGTTAATACCTGTTCTTTTTGATCATGAACGACTTGTGCGTCGGTTTGCAAGTTGGGCGAGGAGCAATGTGTCGGAAATACTGACAATGCGGCGGGCCTGGCGTGCGGAGGTTGACCTACACACATACCACCTCTGTAGCGATATCATACTAGCAACCAAATACTTACATGGCCATATTGCGGCACCATAGTCGAGTTGTGGCGATTCGGGAATAGTTTATGCTGGAATCTCAGATGTTCCGCCGGTCAACGCATCAGGAACTCGCGCTGGAATGTAGGCCAGCGGATTACCTCGAAGCCGGAAAAACAACATAGAGTCATTATGAAAAGTCTTGTGAACTTTTTTCCAATTGTATTCGCGTTGATTGTAATCCCTGCCCCTGCAAGTGCTTTGACTATGACGTTCGACAGTAAGCCAAACTATCCTAGCGGTGAGGATTTCCCTTCAGGCAGTTCCTATGAGGAAAACGGTATCCGGGTAACATCGCATTCTGAGCACGCATCATTTGGCGACCCACTTGGTGCGACCTTCCTAGGCGAGGTTGCGCTGACACCGGGCCTCTATTTCCAAGATGGAGGGGCGTATGTCGAGTTCGGCATGGTTGACGGGTCTCGCTTCGATCTCCTCAGTTTCGATCTACTGACCAACGGTGGCGGTACTGTAAGGTGGGTCGAAACAGCGGCCGGTCGTTTCGATATGCTTTCACCAACGGCCTGGACCCAGGAGGTTTTTACAGGATTCTCGGATCTTGAATGGTTTCGGATAGGTACAGGTGTCTTCTTGGGGGAGGGAAACACTGCCACTGAGGTTGATAATATAACCGTTGAAGTTCGATCTGTTCCTGAGTCAGGCGGCAGCCTCACGCTACTGGGCATGTCTTGCTTGTTTATTGGAGGACTCAGCGGACTGTGGAAGGGTCGTCGTGCGTAGGGGTATAGTTGCAACTGCTGCCGGTTCCAAGACTGGTTCTAGCTTTTGGAACCCAGATATGGCAAAACTGGTTGAATTAAAATTGAGCGTGATCAGGGGCATGATCTAGCGGCCTGTGTCATGCGATGCAGTGGCGGGCGCAATTGTTGTGCCACTGTATCAGCCGCGGTGCGCACGATAGCTATCGAGCGGTCGTAGAGTCCTCGGGGTGGTTTGCACCCGGCCTCGTTCCCCCGGGAGTTTTAGACCATTTTGCACGCCGATTGGGGATAAGACTAAAGGCCCCTCAGAGTACGGCAAGTGTTCCTGCTCCTGAAGCTGTGAACCTTCAGGCGAAAGGTGATCGCCAAGTATTTGACACGTTCGTCAATCGCTCACAGCCCGTCAGAGTACGCCTCCGGTCGTCCAAAGGAGAACGGCGCGGGTCAGTTCGCTAAAAGGGCGCTAAGATGAAAGAGCGCAAGACCTTAAAACGATTAGGAAAGTGGTTGCGGCAGCACGATTGAAACCGGCGACCGCGAGATTGAATGCGCGTCGCTTCAGCGCCGGGCCGCTTTCTTCGCCAGGAGCACATCGCGGCCGGTGAGGTAGAGCAGGACGATCAGCACCGCGAACGGCACCAAGGCGAACAGGTCCGCCCAAGGGCCGCCGTAAAGCGGGTTGCGCAGGGCAAAGTCGGCGATGAGCTGTTTGACGTGCGCCACACCCCAGCGCAGCCAGTTGCCGTGCGGATCGGCCAGCGCTTCCATCACCGCGATCAAAATGCCGGCGATCGCCCCGCCCGCGATGTAGCCGGAAGCCAGCAGCACCCCTCCGCTCTTGTCGGTCTCGGCGATGAGTTGTTCTTCGGTCAGGTTCGCGTGCCGGTGCTTCTTGCGCAGGTAGAGATCGACCAGCCACCGCACGACGCCGCCCATGAAGATGGGCGACGAGGACGACAACGGGAGATAAACCCCGGTGGCGAAGGCCAGCGACGGCAGGAACGACATTTCGAGCACGAGCGCGATCATGGCGCCGAGCAGGACGAGGCCCCACGGGAGTTCGCGGCTGAGAATGCCTTTGATGATGTAGGACATCAACGTGGCCTTGGGCGCGTCGAACTTGTTCACGGTCGAGCCGTCCGGGCGCGTGCGGTGCGTGCCGTTGATGCCGGGATCGACGAGATAGACCAGCGCGCCTTGGTCATTCACGAGGAAGCGCCCCTCCGGGCCGAGCTTCTCGTCCAGGTTGTTCCAGACCAGGTAGGCGTTCGTGTCGGCGGTGCCTTGCGGGCCGAAGAGTTGTTCGCGCTTGGTGAGCTTGGAAACGTCCACCCGCAGGGAGGCCGGCACGTTTTGGAGCGTGTTGACCGGCACATAGACGGTCGAGCCGTCGTTCAGCAACGTCAGCACCGGTCCGAGGATGAGCGCCGAAGCCAGGGCGCCGATCAACAGGGCGAGCTGCTGCGCGCGCGGCGTGGCCCCGACGAGGTAGCCGGTCTTGATGCTTTGCGCGGTGGTGCCGCCGTTCGACGACGCGATGCACACGATGCCGCCCACCGAAAGGGCCGTCACGTAGTAGCGCGCCTCGGTCCAATCCAGCGCGAGAAAGATCAGGCAGGTCAGCAACAGCGTGGCCACGGTCATGCCGGAGATGGGGTTGGAGGACGACCCGATCTCGCCGGTGAGCCGGGCGGACACGGTCACGAAGATGAAGCCGAACACCACGATCAGCAGCGCGCCCAGCAGATTCATGTGCAACGGCGCGGCCAGCGTGATCGCCGCCAGCAACCCCAGCAGGCCGATGATGATGAACTTGAACGACATGTCGCGGTCGGTCCGGAGCGTCGCGGCGGCCGCCTCGCGCGTGCCGGTGAAGTCGCGCAAGCCGCTGCGCAGCGCGTGCCAGATCGTGGGCAGCGACCGCAGCACGCTCACGATGCCGCCCGCCGCCACCGCGCCCGCGCCGATGTAAAGCACGTACGCGCCGCGCACTTCATCCGGCCCCATTTCGCTGATCGGCATGTTGCCGGGAGGCACGATGCCGGTGACGTGGTCGCCGAAAAACTTGATCGCCGGGATCAGCACCAGATAGGAGAGCACGCCGCCCGCGCACATGATCGACGCGATCCGCGGCCCGATGATGTAGCCCACGCCGAGCAGTTCCGGCGAGACTTCGGCCGAGATCGACCCGCCCTTGAACGGCGCCCCGAAGATTTTTTCCGGCACATCCTTCCACAGCCGGAAGAGGGCCATGAGCGTTTTGTAAACCAGTCCGATGGCGAACCCGACGAAGATCGTCGCCGCGTTGGTTTCGACGCCGGTGCTCGCTGCCGCCGCTTCCTTCAGTGCGCCGGCGGAGGCGGCCGCTTTCGATTCGGCCGACGCGCCGGCCTTGAGCACCTCGGCGCAGGCCGTGCCTTCCGGGAACTTCAACGTGCCGTGCTGGGCCACGATCAAGGCGCGGCGCAGCGGGATCATCATCAGCACGCCCAGCAACCCGCCGAGGATCGCCACCAGCATCACGCGGCTCAGTTCCAGGTCGAAACCGAGGATCAGGATCGAGGGCATCGTCACGCCCACGCCGAAAGCGATGGATTCGCCGGCCGAACCGGCGCTTTGGACCAGGTTGTTTTCGAGGATCGTGGTTTCGCGAAAGCCGAACTTGGCCGCGAGCTTGAAGAGCGTGATCGCGATGACCGCCACCGGGATCGACGCGCTCACCGTGAGGCCGACCTTGAGCACCAGGTACAGCGACGAGGCGCCGAAGACCATGCCCAGGATGGTGCCGACGATCAGCGGCGCGGCCGTGAACTCGGGCATCGTGACGCTGGCGGGAATATACGGTTGAAAACCGGCGGGGCCGGCGGCGGCACTGGCGTGGGTTGGCGGGGAACCGGCGTGCGTGCTCATGCGTGGCGCGGAGGCTATGCCGGCCCGTCGCGCGCTGGCCAGCCGATTTCGTTGGGCCGCGGTTTCCCCCGAATTCCTCTTCCTTGAGGTAGCGCGCCCGCCAGCCGTGGCGGCTCTCACCCAGCGGACCGGTTGCTCGCGCTCCGCCGCCTGCCATCTTCTGGCGCGTCGCTTTGCCGTCTTCCTCGCCGAAGCCCGGATTGCAGAGCGAGCTTGGCGGTGGAGGCTGGCCGCGCTCCTCGCTTGCGGCTGGCCCGGGTAAGGTTAGCCTTACCGCGTGATTGCGAAGATCTCCACCAAAGGCCAGATGGTCATTCCCGAAGCCATCCGCGAGCAGGCCAGCATCAGGGCCGGCGACGAGGTTGAAGTCGGCTTCGCCAACGGGTTGGTCGTGCTTCGCAAGCGCCATCCGCTCTCGCCGGCCCGCGTGCGTGCGCTGCTGCGCACCGGTCGCGACCTGCCCGACCTGACCGCCGCGGACGAAGCCGTCGTGGCCCGCGCCGTGCAACGCATCCGCCGTCGCGTGGCGGCGTGAGAGTCGTGTTCGATACCAACGTAGTGGCCAGCGCCAGCTTCTGGCGGGGTGCGCCGTTCGACTGCCTAGCCGCATGGGCGCAAGGCCGCTGCGAAGCCGCCGTCAGCCCGGCGTTGTTGGCGGAGTACCACGAAACCACCGGCGAACTGCGGGCGGAATATCCAGGGCGCCCGTTCGTGCCGTGGGCCGGGACGCTGGCGGAATCCGCCGTGCTGGTGTTTCCGATTGAGCGCGCCAGCGGGGTGACGACCGATCCCGCCGACGAAATGGTTTTGGAATGCGCGTTGGCCGCTGGCGCGGATTACCTCGTGACGGGCGACAAACGCCATCTGCTGCCGTTGAAGGCGTTTCGCGGCATTCCGATTGTCAGTCCGGCGGAACTCGTGCGCCGGTTGGCCGGCGGCGACTAATTGTCCGCAGTCTCCAGAGCCCAAAGTGTTCACTACGGCGGCTGGGCTATGAGCCCCTGCGTGGTTGGCCCGTCGGCGCCTGAGTGCGAGCGGTGGCCGCCCTGGGAGCGGCTGATGGCTGTGTCCAATCAGGCTGACCTTACGGCCCGCTCGCTAAGGCCACCAAGACCCGGAAACCCAATTTGGAACTCAGGAACTCAAGAATTCAGCGACCGCGGTCTCTGGTTTCCGGCCTTCCTGATTTCCAAATTCAACCTCTGAGTCTCGGCGTCTCGGCGGATTAAATGCCAAGGCTTGGCCGGAGCCCCGCCGCTCCCTTGCGGCGATCGCCTCACCAAAGCGGGAAGGCGGGATCGACCTCGGCGGCCCAGGCGGCCAGACCGCCGCGCACGCTCTTCACGGATTTGAAGCCGCGCGCCTGCAGCAGTTCCACCGCCCGCAGCGAACGCACGCCGAGGTGACAGACCAGCAAATGCGCGCGCTCGGGATCGAGCTCGCCGACGCGTTCGGCCAGGACGCTCAGCGGTATCTGCCGCGCCCCCGGCACGCTGGCGACGGCCCACTCGGGCGGTTCGCGCACGTCCACCACCACGACGCCCAGCGTCGGATCGTCCAGTGCCCGCTTCATTTCCTGCACCGTCGCTTCGTTCGCGTTCGCTCCGGTCTGCGGGCTCCTCCCGACGCGGCAAAACTGGTCGTAGTCGATCAGTTCGGTGATGGTCGGCTTCTCGCCGCAAACCGGGCAAGCCGGGTCGCGTCGGACCTTGAGTTCCTTGAACCGCGAATCGAGCGCATTGATCAACAGCAGCCGGCCCAGCAAGGGCGTGCCGCGCCCCAGGATGAGTTTCACGACCTCGGTGGCTTGGAGACAACCGACGATGCCCGGCAACACGCCCAGCACGCCGCCTTCGGCGCAACCGGGCACCGTGCCCGGCGGCGGCGGTTCCGGGTAGAGACAGCGGTAACACGGCCCGCCCAGGTGCGGCGCGAACACGCTGGCCTGGCCTTCCCAGCGAAAGATCGAGCCATAGACGTTGGGCTTGCGCAGCAACACGCAGGCGTCGTTGGTCAGGTAGCGGGTGGCAAAATTGTCCGTGCCGTCCACGACGATGTCGTAGCCGCGGAGCACGTCGAGCGCGTTGGCGCGGGACAAGCGCAGGTCGTGGGGCACCACCTGGACCTCTGGGTTGAGACGCGTCAGGGTGGCGCGGGCGGATTCGGTTTTGAGCCGGCCGACGTCCGGCGTGCCGTGAAGCAACTGGCGCTGCAGGTTCGAGAACTCGACCACGTCGAAATCCACGAGCCCGAGCCGCCCCACGCCGGCGGCGGCCAGGTACATCGCCACGGGCGATCCCAGTCCGCCCGCGCCGAGGCACAGCACGCTCGCGGCGCGCAGTTTCTTCTGCCCGGCCAACCCCACTTCGGGCAGGAGCAGGTGCCGTGAGTAACGGCGGATTTCGTCTTTGCTTAGATCCATCTTTGCACCAGTTTCCGCCCAGCCTAATGCCCGGTAACCTCAAAGCAAGCCGGCCACCGGCCGCGGGCGCCGCCGGTCCAGTCGCGGAACGGTTGCTGACGCGCGCGACCGCCACCGTGGCGCGCGCCTGCGCGTTGCGGCCGAAAATCGGCATCGTGCTTGGCAGCGGGTTCGGTGGCGTGCTCGACCTGTTTGCGAGGGAGAGCGAACTTGCCTTCGACGCCATCCCCGGCTTTGCCGGCCCCACCGTGGCGGGACACCCCGGCAGATTGATTATTGGCCGGGTGGGCACTGTGCCGGTGTGCCTGCTCGCCGGTCGGGCCCATTACTATGAAGGCCACGACCTCGCCAGCGTCACGTTTCCGATCCGGGTGCTGGCCCGGCTGGGGATCACCGACCTGCTGCTGACCAACGCCGCGGGCGGCATCGACCCGGCGCTGCGGCCCGGCGACTTCATGCTCCTCGAAGACCACATCAACTTCATAGGTGCCAACCCGCTGCGCGGACCGGCCTGGCCGGGGTGCGAGCGCTTCGTCGATCTGACCGCGGTGTACGACGCGGCGTTGTCGGCGCGGCTCGTCCGGGCGGCGCGCGCGGTGAAGGTGCGCCTGCGGCGCGGCGTGTACCTGGCGGTGTCCGGGCCCAGCTACGAGACGCCGGCAGAGATTCGCGCGTTCGCCCGACTGGGTGCCGACGCCGTGGGCATGAGCACCGTGCCGGAGGCCATCGTGGCGCGGCAATGCGGCCTGCGCGTCGCCGGCCTGAGCCTCATCACCAACCTGGCGGCGGGCCAGGCACGCCAGGCGATTTCCCATGCCGAGGTGCTGACGATGGCGGCCCGGGCGCGCGAACGGGCGGGCGCCTTGTTGGCGGAGTTCGTCCGGCCGTGCCTTGCACGGGCAGCACGCAGTCTGGCGGAAAGGACGTACGAAAGGGGACGAAATTGATTGCCTTACGTAACGCTCATGTGATACAGGAAAGCCTACTCACATGCGAACGGCGTGATTCAGCGCAGGTTGGTGGCGCCTCATAGAGAGCACAAACAACTGAAACGAAGGAACTCCAAGGAATCATGAAGACTCTACTGACGAGCATGGCAGTACTGGCGACAGGGGGACAACTGGTGGCGCAGGTCGCTTCCATTGATAGCTTGGAAGTGTCTCCGGGCGCAATTTTTAACCTGGGCCGGGTGGCGGACTCTGGCGTCTTCCGCGTCTCCGCTCCACCTTATCCTCTGAACGTCTCACTGGGGATTGGGTGGCTAGTCAACCCAGCACCGGCTAGTGCGTTTGTACTTCACACCCCAGGTGGCACCGCAACGGTCACCTACCACTTCGACCGGCCAGCCACCGTTGACCAGTTGGAGATAATTGAGCATTTCAATGGCGTATCGAAAGTCGAAGGGTTCGTAGGTAATGACTTGGGTAGCTTGGTTTCCATTGGCGATATCTACAGTCAGGCTGGCGACGTCAACGAGCCGGATGGCTTTACTGACAACACGCCATACGTGTTCGATTTCAACAACACGACGCCAGGCACGTACTTCCGGTTTGTCACCACGGAAATCGTCCTTCAGTCGTCCAGTGCCTGGGCCATCTACCAAGCCTTCCCGCGTACGGCGGACGGCACGCGGATCGAAGGAGCCATAGTCCCAGAACCTCGGGAGTGCGCGTTGATTGCCGGGTTGGGGCTGGCCGGCTTCGCAATGTGGCGTCGGCGCGCGGCAAAGTAAGCAAGCCGGCCGCAGGAGTCTTTCAGCCCGCCTGGCAAAGGACGGGGTGTTTGTCGGAACAGGTCTCGCTCGCAGCACCGCGCAGAACCTTCAGACCGAATTCCGATGTGGGTCCGGCGGAGGGCCGGATTCAGTGCCTCGAGCCTGGGACCAATCATCCGTTCTCCCGCTCCAACCTCACCGGCCGCGGAGGCATTCCCACGTGGTGGAGAGGCACCTGAGCGGGGCCATCTCCGCCCAGCGACCTGCCACCGTGACGGCGTCCGCGGATGCAGTCAGGGCTCCAGTTCCCCCACCAGCAACAGTGCGCCCGCATACCAGCGCTGGCCGGCGAACCGTTCCGGCCGGTCCATCCTTTCCTGTCGCTGCGCCAGGATTGCCGCCTTGTCCAATGCGTCCGGTGCGATGGCCAGTTTCACCGTGTGCGTGTCATTGGAAAGCATCGAGCCGATCCAGGTCATGCCCAGCCGGTGGTACGTGCAATAGGCGTCGAATCGTGGTCGCAGCCCTTCGTCCTGGCCGTCGAGCGTGAGCCGAAGCTGGCCGCAGTCGGGACCGAGCAGATCGTAAACCGCCGCCGCCGTGCCGCGGAAACGAAACGTCAACGCGTTGCCGACCTGTTCCGCGCACCACAGTGCCGGCAGTTCGCGGCGGAAATTCCTCGCCAGCGAATCGGTGGCGGGATCGCGTCGAGTCCAGCCGGCCCCGAGCATTTCGGGCGTCAGCGGAATCAGCCGGGCGTGCTCCCAGTTGTCGGCACGGAAGGGCGCCCCCAGCGTGTGCGGTTGCGGCGCGTCCGCCTGGGCGCGCAACTGCGTCAGCGCCCGTGCCACGGCCTGCAGGTAAAGCTCGTGGCCGGTTTCGGGATACGGATGCACGGCGTCAGGGGAGAAGACGATCTTGCCGCCGAGCGCGGCGCGTTGGGTGTCGTTCGTGGGCAAGGCGCCCTTGAAGATGAGCTTGCCGGCCGCCTCGAGCCGCGCGACTTCGAGACCGAAGTTGATCGAGGGTATCCGGTAATGGGCCGCGATTTGCTCCATCGCCGCCGCGGAACGGGGCAGTTCGCCGTGCTCCAGGGTCTCCAGCATGTTGCCCGCGAGGGTATAGACGAAACAAATGTCGCAGGCCGGCAGCGTGCGCCAGGTCTGGCGGACGATGCCTTCCAGACAACGGTGGATCTGCTCCGGGGCGGCGCCGCCGTCGTTCACGGCGAACTCGACGAACAGCAAGTCGGGCCGGTGCTCCAGCACGTCGTGTCGCAGCCGGAACACACCCAGATCGGAGCCGGTGCCGCCTATGGCCGCGTTGATCTCGGACACCTTCGCCGTCGGGAATTGCTCCTGGAACCAGCGGAGCGTCTTCGGCCGCCAACCGGGCTGGGCGGTGATGCTGCCGCCCAGAAAGGCGATGCGCACCTCACCGCCGCCGCGCAGTTTCGCCAGGCAGTGCGGCAGGCCGCCCCGCGGTTGGAACTCGACGAGTTGGGTGTCGGCCAGGACGCGGCCGGCGAGGGCCAATACCGGCCAGATCGCCCGCCAGCCACTTCGGCGAAGGGAGGACTTCATGCGAGTGACCAGACCAAGCCGCCGCCGCCCTGTCAACGCCCGCCGGCCGGCCGGTGGTGTCCTGGCTTCGTGGCGGTGGCGGTGGTGGCGGCGGCGGTGGCGGCGGTGCTGCGGCACCGCCCTGCGCCGACGCAGCGGCGCAGCCACCCATCGGACAGTGGCGGAGCCACCCACGACGCAGCGGCGCAGCCACCCACGGCACAGCGGCGGAGCGACCCGTCGGAGAGCGGCGCAGTCACCCATGGGACTGCGGTGCGGCTGCCAATTGGAGTGCGGCCCCGCCAGCCGTTTGAGATTGGCACACGATCCGGTCGGAGCGCGATTTGTTGCTGAAATTCGCCGGCCCGCGGCGCAATCTATGCCCGTGGAAGTCATCATTCGACCGACGGCGGAAGCGGCGGCGGAGTTGGTGGCGCGCATCATCGCGCGGGACCTGCGCGCCAACCCGCATCTCGTCCTGGGACTGGCCACCGGCCGCACGATGGAGGCGGTGTATGCGCACCTGGTGCGGATGCACCGCGAGGACGATCTCGATTTCTCCCTTTGCTCGACGTTCAACCTGGACGAGTACGTCGGCCTCCCGCCCGGGGATCCGCATTCCTACCGCCACTACATGAACGAGCGCCTGTTCGACGTGGTGAACATCGACCCGCGCAACACCCACCTGCCCGACGGCCGGGCGCCGGATCTTGCCGCCGAATGCGTGCGGTACGAGGAGTTGATCAAGCGGTTCAACGGCATTGACCTCCAGTTGCTCGGCCTGGGCCGCGCCGGGCACATCGGTTTCAATGAGCCCCTCTCGGCTCTGCACTCCCGTACGCGGGTGAAGGCACTGGCGCCGCTCACGCTGGAGCAGAACCGCACGCTCTTCACCGATGCGGCGACGATGCCCCGCCGCGCCATCACGATGGGCGTCGGCACCATCCTCGAAACGCGGCGGTGTCTGTTGCTGGCGACGGGACCGAACAAGGCGGAGATCATCGCCCGCTCGGTCGAAGGCCCCATCACCTCCATGATTTCCGCCACGGCGCTGCAGCTTCACGGCCGATGCACGGTGGTCGTGGATGAAGCCGCGGCGGCGCAGCTCAAGGAAGCCGATTACTATCGCTGGATTTTCGACAACGAACCCGAATGGGAGCGGTTTCGCTGACCGACGAACGGCCTTTCGAACCGAACCATGAATGCGACACCCAGCTCACCGCGGGTCTTCCGGGCCGACGCGCTCGAAGTCCGGGTCTTCTCCACCCCGACGGAACTCGCCGTCGCGGCCGCCCGGGAAGCCGCGGAATGCCTGGGCCAGGCGCTCGCCCGCCAGGGCCGGGCCCGCGCCATCCTGGCTTCGGCCACGTCGCAAATCGCCTTCCTCGACGCCCTCGTGGCGACGCCGAGGCTGGATTGGTCGCGCGTCACGCTGTTCCACATGGACGAATACCTCGGGATCGACGCGACGCATCCGGCCAGCTTCCGCCGCTTCCTGCGCGCGCGGGTGCATGACCGGCTGCCGGTGCGCGAGTTTCATTACTTGGGCGGCGATGCCCCGCAGCCGCTCCAGGAAATCGAGCGCTACGCCCGCTTGTTGCAGGCCGCCCCCATCGACCTCTGCTGCCTCGGCATCGGGGAGAACGGCCACGTGGCCTTCAACGATCCGCCGGTCGCCGACTTCAACGATCCCCACGCGGTGAAGCTGGTGCAACTCGACGAGGCCTGCCGGCAGCAGCAGGTCGGCGAAGGTTGCTTCCCGAATCTGGCCGCCGTCCCGCGCTACGCCTACACCCTCACGGTGCCCGCGCTGTGCTGCGTCGGGCGGATGCTCTGTGTGGTCCCGGAGAAGCGCAAGGCGCGCGCAGTTCGCGACACGCTTCGGGGTCCGATCGCCCCCACGTGTCCGGCCTCGATCCTGCGCCGGCAACCCCACGCCACGTTGTTTCTCGACGCCGAGTCGGCGGCTCTGCTTTGAGCGGGCGGCGGGGGGTCGGGAGGGCGGGAGGCCCGGGCGCAAGCGGCGGCGCATCGCTCACGATCGCCGACCGAGCACCCGGCGCAGGCGCAAACGGTTGTAACGCTGCGCCAGGATGCAGGGCAGGTTGGCGGCGAGGGCATAGCCCGTCATGACCAGATCGGCCCACAGTGGGTTCCAGAGGTAGAAGACCGGGGCGCAGGCCAGCGCGACCCAGTGGCACAGTTCGCCGCGCCAGGTTTCGCGGATGAACCGGCGGAGATAACCGGACTCGCTTCCGACCAGCGTGCCTTTGGCGAATCCGCCGCCGAACCAGCGGGCCGCGTCGGGCAGCCGGTCTTTCCAGCGCTTGATGCCAAAGAACCGTTCGTAGAACCGTCCGCCCTGCTCCCACGCCCACGCGTCACCCGGATGGAACCAGGTCACCGGCATTCGGGTGAACAGCCAGGCGAACCCGAACTGAAGGACCGGCCAGCCGGCGACGTTCAGCACGATCACCCACGGGAGCGGCAACTCAATCCGCATGGATCGTGCGCCCTTTCCAGCGCACGCGTCGGCCCGAGCGCATCGCCGACCACAGGAACACTCCGAAAAAGAAGCCCAGGGGCCACGGATAAGCCACCGCGCTGTACCAGCGGAACGCGCCCACCTTCTGGCTGAACCAGGCCACTTGCGCGACGCCCAACAAGTAAACGCCCCCCCACCTCCACCAATCGCCGGTCGCCAGGCCACCCACCGGCGCCAGCATGAGCCCGATCATCCACGCGACGATGAGGAGCAGAGTTCCGCGCCGGGTCTGCCCGGCGCCGGAGGCGAAGCCCTTGGTCCAGCCAGCAATCAATGCGCGCAGGCCCTCCGGATACATCCGGAACGAAAGCGCGCCCCGACCCGCGACGCTGCGCACCGGAATGCCGGCCGCGTGAAACTCCCGGGCCAGTCGGAAATTCTCCAGGACGTGGCCCCGCACCCTCGCGTGGCCGCCGACCCGCTCATAGCTCGGGCGATCGACCAAGAGCATCTGGCCGAACAATCCGTGCGGCACGGTGGCCACGGTCATCGTGAGGTTGAAGAACAGCGAGAGGTCCTCATACGGTTTCCGGACGGCATGGTAGGGCCCCACCGAGAACGCGCCGCCGGCATAGTCGGAAAGCACGCGCGCCAGTCCGTTTGGCTCGAACCGCGTATCGGCGTCCACGAACAGCAGCCACTCGCCGGTCGCCGCCCGCGCGCCCTGGTGACACGCCCACGGTTTGCCCCGCCAGCCATCGGGTAGCGGTGGCGACGGGATCACCGTCGCGCCGAGGTGCCGGGCGATGGCGGCGGTGCGGTCGGTCGAGCCGTCATCGACCACGATGACCTCGTGGGGCGGGACTGCCTGCGCGGCGAGGGAGTGAAGCAGGGTGGGGAGATTGTGTTCCTCGTTGCGGGCGGGAATGACGACGCTCACGCGCGGCGCCGACGCCCGCCCACGGGCCCCACGGCAAGGTCGGAGTCGGCCCAGCAGGAGGAATCCGGCGGACCACAGTGCCAGGGTGGCGAACAGCAGGATCAACATCGATCCCACGCGACAACCTTCCGGGCGACGTTCTGGCCGCAGAGGACCACCATCGGCATGCCGCCGCCCGGGTTCACCGAGCCGCCCACGAAGAAGAGGTTCGGGTATTTGGTGCTCTGCTTCGGCGCTTTGAAGGCGAGGTTCTTGAAGCGGTCGCTGACCACGCCGTAGATCGAACCCTGGTTGGAGTAGTACTGCTCGCGGATGTCCAGCGGCGTCCAGCAGTGCTCGAACACCACGTGCTTCCGCAGGTCCTTCAAGCCCATCCGCTCCAGCTTGTCCAAAACGCGCTCCTTGAACGCCAGGTAGTCCTCGCGCGTCAGCGGGTGGGCGTCGTCGAGGTGCGGAATATGCGGCAGGATCTTCAGGCAATCGCAGCCGGGCGGCGCGACGGTCGGATCGGTCTTCGACGCCGCCACGAGGTAAATCGTGGGGTCGGGCGGCAACTGGCGCTTGCGGAAGACGGTGTGGAAATGCTCGCGCTGGTGCGCCGAGAAAAAGAAGTTGTGGTGGGCCAATTGGGGATACTGGCAATCCAGGCCGAGCTCCAGCACGAGGCCGGAACACGAGGGCTCGAATTTGTCCAGCGTGCGCAGAAACGCCTGGTCCTCCCGCAACAGCCGCTCGTAAGCGGGAATGACTTCCATGTTTGAGACGACCAGGTCGGCAGGATGAAAGGCGCCGTCCTGTGTGACGAGGCCGGTCACCCGCGTGCCCTCCGTGCGGACCTCGGTGACTTCGCTGTTGAGGCGAACCCCGATGCCCAGTTCGTCCATCAATCGCTGAAGTCCGAGGGCGATGTTATAGAGACCGCCGTCCACGTACCACAAATCATGGCGGAACTGGATCGTCGGCAGGCAGTTCATGAAGGCGGGCGAGTGATAGGCGGAGGAGCCGACGTACTTGATGAAATAGTCGAACACGTCCTGCAGGTGGCGGGTCTTGAGGAATCGCTTCACGCCGCCATGCATCGAGCGGAACAGGTCGAACTTCGTGAATTTCCACAGCCCGTAGAACTTCGCGAAATCCTCGGAGGTATCGAGGCCCGCTTCGAAGTAACCTGCGTTCACCAGGTCATAGAGGTCGGCAGAGTACTTCAGGAAGCGCTGCACGTTCGCGGGGTCCTCGCCGACCTTGCGCGCCTCGGCCGCCATCCGGTCGGGTTCGGGACACAAGTCCACGACCTGGCCGTCTTCGAAGAAGTTACGCCAGTGAGGCCGCAGCGGGCGGATGGTGAAGTAATCGCTCATCCGCCTGCCCGACCGCTCGAACAACCGCTCGAAGAGGTGCGGCAAGGTGAGGATGGACGGGCCGAGGTCGAAACTATACCCGCCCGCCTGCAGCACGTTGAGTTTGCCGCCGATCCGGGCGTTCTTTTCGTGAACGGCGACGGCATACCCGGCCTGCGCGAGCGAGATGGCAGCGGACAGGCCGCCGAGTCCGGACCCGATGACAAGGACTTGTTTTCGGCTCATGAGCGTTTCACTTCGGGACGGTCAGGCGATTCCAGCGCTCGCGGGCCAGGTGATTGGACGGTTGTTCGACGAGCGCCTGGCGATAGTAGTCCACCGCCTCCGCCGGCTGGCCGAGCCGTTCGTAGGTCTGCGCGATGAACATCAGGCAACTGGCGCGCCCCCAGCGCGGCGCCAGCGGCCCGGCCGGTCGTTGCGCTTCCGCGGCGAAGAGTTTCTCGGCTGCGAGCAGCGTGGCCAGCGCCTCCCGCCAGGCGGCCGGCTTGGTCGCCGTGTGAAACTGGCAGGTGCCGAGGAGATAGCGCACCCGCGGATTTTCGGCGCCAAACGCCAGCGCCGGCTTCTGGTGTTTCGCCACCCG
Organism: uncultured bacterium; assembly: GCA_963735925.1. Taxonomy (GTDB): domain Bacteria; phylum Verrucomicrobiota; class Verrucomicrobiia; order Limisphaerales; family J093; genus DSVZ01. Next base: position 831,015 of record CAVTMT010000005.1, on the reverse strand, counting down.
CGGCCCGAAACGCACGGCGCGCGCCAGGTTGCCGTCGATCTTCATGCCGTAGAGCGTGCCGAGCAACGCATGGCTCTCCGCGTCCCGGTCGTCCAGTTTCACCGCCGTGTTGAGGGCGGTCAGGGCCGCGTCCATGACCGCGTCGGCGGCGAGCTCATTCGTGCGCGAGGGGGGCAGGCTGCGGATTTGGAGCAGACGATGGAACTCGGCCACGCCGAGCCAATAGAAATTGGTGAACGAAGCGGGGGCCTGCTTGCTGGCCTGACGAAACAGGTCCGCTGCTCCGGTGAAGCCCGACCCGTCCCACGCCCGATAGGCGGCATTGAACCGGGCCACCCCGGCGGCCATCAGGTTTTCACCCGGGCTTTCCGACCGGGCGGACAGGGCCGCCAGGCTGATCCAAACTGCAATCCACCGAATCATCGCTTGACGATTCTATAGAGGGCGGGAGAAATGTCACCCACCTGATGACGGATTTCGCCGCCGCCGTTGAGCGCCAGCGCGCCTGGTTCCAATCCGGCGCCACGCGCTCGCTGGCATTCCGCCGCGCCCAGCTTCAAAACCTTCGCCAGGCCATCGAGGCACACGAATCGCGGCTTGGCGACGCCCTCCATGCCGATCTGCGCAAATCGCCTTACGACGCGTACGGGACCGAGATTGGCCTGGTGCTCGGCGAGATCCGCCATGCCGTTCGCCACCTGGGGCGATGGATGAAGCCCCAACGCCGCCGCACGCCGCTGTTTGCCTGGCCGGGGCGGAGTTTCATCCGGGCCGAACCGCGCGGGGTGGCGCTCATCGTGGGGCCCTGGAATTATCCGGTGCAGCTTCTTCTGTCGCCGTTGGTCGGGGCGCTGGCGGCCGGGAACTGTGCGGTGCTGAAGCCCTCGGAGTTTGCGCCGCACACGGCCGCGGCGATCGCCCAACTGATCCGCTCGACCTTCCCAACCGAGTACGTCGCCGTCGTGCCGGGCGAACGCGAGGTGGCCGAGGCGCTGTTGCGCGAGCGATTCGACGCCATCTTCTTCACCGGCAGCACTGCGGTGGGCCGCCGGGTCATGGCCGCGGCCGCGCGGCATCTCACACCGGTCACGCTCGAACTGGGCGGCAAATGCCCGTGCCTGGTGTGCGCGGACGCACCCCTCGACGTGACCGCGCGCCGGATCGCCTGGGGCAAGTGGATGAATGCCGGCCAGACCTGCGTCGCGCCCGACTTCGTCCTCGTGGACCGCCGCATTCGATCGGCGTTCGTGGACGCGCTGAAAAAGGCGTTGTGGGCCTTCTATGGCGAGAACCCGCAGCAGAGCGCGGACTACGGGCGCATTGTGAACCGCCGCCATTTCGAGCGGCTCACGGGCTATCTCGACCATGGCCACATCGCTCACGGCGGCCAGCAGGAGGCCGCGGAGCTTTACCTGGCACCGACGATCCTGACCGAGGTGCCGGCGGAGGCGCCGGTGATGCAGGAGGAAATCTTCGGCCCCATTTTGCCGGTGTTGGATTTTGGAGCGCTGGAGGATGCGTTGGCGCGGCTGCGCGACCGGCCCACGCCCTTGGCGCTGTATTTGTTCACGCGCGACCGCGCGACCCAGGAACGCGTGCTCGCGGCCACGCGTTCGGGTGGCGTCGCTCTGAACGACACGGTCCTGCACATGATCGGAAAAGACCTCCCGTTCGGGGGCCTGGGCGACAGCGGCCTGGGCGCTTACCATGGCCGGGCGAGCTTCGAGTGCTTCACCCACCGGCGTTCGGTGTTGCGGCAGTCGCTCGCCCTCGACCCGGGGTTGCGTTATCCCCCGCCGCGGGTCACTCTGGCGACGCTCAAACGCGCGTTCCGTTTCCTGCTGGGCGGGTGAGTTGGCCAGGCGGACGCGCGCCGATCAAACGAACAACCATGTCGCAGCGAGTTATCATTATCGGCGCCGGGCCGGGCGGGCTGGCCACGGCCCTGTTGCTGGCCAAGGCCGGGCTGGAAGTCACGGTCCTGGAGAAGCAGCCCCGCGTCGGCGGGCGGACCACGGCGATCGAAGGCGACGGTTACCGCTTCGATCTCGGGCCGACGTTCTTCCTGTATCCCCAGATTCTCGAAGAAATCTTTGCCGAGGTTGGCCGCGACCTGCATCGCGAAGTGCCGATGCAGCGGCTGGACCCGCAGTATCGCCTCGTCTTCGGCGCCGGTGGTGAATTGCTCTGCACGTCCAATCTCGAGGGCATGGTCGCCGAGATCGCGAAGCTGGCGCCGGCGGATGCGCCGCGTTTCCGCCAGTTCATGGCCGACAACCGGGTGAAGCTCGGAAAATTCGCGCCTTGTCTGCAAGCGCCGTTCCTCGGCTGGACCAGCCTGTTGCAGGCGCGCCTGCTCGCCGTGCTGCCGTACCTGAAACCGTGGAAGTCGCTGCACGCGGAACTGGCCGGCTACTTCCAGGACCCGCGTCTCCAACTGGCCTTTACGTTCCAGTCGAAGTATCTCGGCATGTCGCCCTTCCAGTGCCCCAGCCTGTTCTCGATCCTCTCCTTCCTCGAATACGAACACGGCATCTGGCACCCGATCGGCGGCTGCAACGCCCTGACCCAGGGCATGGCCCGGGTTGCCGGCGAACTCGGCGCGACCATCCGCCTTAACGAACCCGTCGAGGAGATCCTGTTCGAGGGCCGTCGGGCCGTCGGCGTGCGCACGGCGACCGGGGAGCAGCGGGCGGACGCGGTGGTCCTGAATGCCGACTTCGGCCACGCCCTGACCACACTGGTGCCGAACCAGCGGCGGCGCCGGTGGACGGACGCGACCATCGCCACCAAACGCTTCTCCTGCTCGACGTTCATGCTCTACCTCGGCCTCGAAGGCCGGTGCGACGAGCTCCAGCACCACAACATCTACGTCGCGGAGAATTACCGGCAGAACCTCGACGAAATCGAGCACCAGCACCGGCTCACCGAGAACCCTTCGTTTTACGTGGAGAATCCGTGCCGCACCGATCCGACGATGGCGCCCGCCGGTCACAGTGCGCTCTACGTGTTGGTGCCGGTCAGCCATCAGCATCCAAACATCGATTGGAACCGGGAGCGCGGCCGCTACCGGCAGATCGCTTTGCGCCAACTCGCCAAGATCGGACTGCCGGACATCGAACGACGCATCCGGTTCGAGCGCGTGGTGACGCCGGCGGAATGGGAAGGCCAGCTCGGCATCTACCGGGGTGCGACGTTCAATCTTGCCCACAACCTGGGTCAGATGCTCCATCTGCGTCCGCGCAACCGGTTCGAAGAATTCGACCGGATGTACCTGGTGGGCGGCGGCACCCACCCCGGCAGCGGTCTGCCGGTGATCTTCGAGTCCGCGCGGATCAGTGCGCGGCTCCTGCTCGAAGATCTAACGCCCGCGGCGTGAAGCTGCGTTGGCCGGGCCGAAGACCTGGCGCGTCGAGGCACAGGAGGTGCCGAAAGTTCAGGCCGCCATCGACGCGCTTCGGTCTGGCTGGCCCGACGCCCAGCGCCGGCCGGCCAAGACCCGGCCCGTTGTCGAGCGGTGGGGAAGTTGGTCGTTTGGCGAAAAACGGTGCTTCCTGGAGTCCAAGTGGCTGAAAATCAAAGTCAAACGCGGCGGTCCAACGCGGCACGCATTGCGGTACTTTGCACGTTCTGAAGCACTGACAATTGCGCAAAGAACCCTATACGTTTCATCCCAGGCACTCCGGGGTTTAGCCGCCGTCCGGGCGGCCCTTCCAAGGCAGGCTCCGGGGACAGGCCGCAGCTTGTGCGTTGCCTCTCCGGAAGCGCGGAACAGTCTTCGGCTTCGATGGGGAAGGCGGTTTGGCGAGAAGGCCCCGTCGGGCAAACCGCAAATGAGTCGGAACGGCGCGACCCGCGGAGTCCGACGTTTCCCGGCCTAACCGCCGTTTCAAGCGCACCGGCCTGGCCGTTCATGGGTTCTCGATGGGCATCGCCTCGGAGACGCGTTGGATGCTCAAGGCCTTGCCGGTGGACTGGTCCAACTCGATGAGCGCGCCCTGCAGAAAAACCCGGCCCGTGGCGACCGGGAATCGCTGCGGGAGGTTCGTCACGAACCGCTTGATCACCGGCTCGATCTCGCGGCCCAGTACGCTCTCGTGCGCGCCAGTGAAACCGGCGTCGGTGAGGTACGCCGTGCCGCCGGGCAAGATCTGTTCGTCCGCTGTCTGCACGTGGGTGTGTGTGCCGACGACCGCGCTGACCTGGCCGTCCAGCATCCGGGCCAAGGCAATCTTCTCGGAGGTGGCTTCGGCATGAAAATCCAGAAAGACCAGCGGGGTCAGGGCACGCCAGCGCCGCACCTCCGCGGGCACGACCTGGAACGGGCTGTCGAGGTCGCCCATGAAGGTCCGGCCCTGGGCGTTCAGCACGGCGATCGGCGCCAGGCTGGGACATTGGAGCAGAAAGCCGCCCTGGCCAGGGGCGCCGGCGGGGTAATTCAACGGGCGCAGGACACGCGGCTCAACCGGGAGATAGGTCATGGCCTCCTTCTGGTCCCAGACGTGATCGCCGGTGGTGATCACATCCACGCCGGCGTCGAAGATCTCCCGGGCGGTGTTGGCCGTGAGTCCGGCGCCGCCGGCGCTGTTTTCCCCGTTGGCGATGACGACGTCGGCGGCGAGCGTGGCGCGGAGCCGGGGCACCAACCGCTTGATGGCCTTCCTTCCCGGCTCCCCGACGATGTCACCGATGAACAAGATGCGCACGGGAGGACACTAAGCAGGAGCCTCAGCTTGGCAAGCGGCGAGCGGGTCGGCGGCGAGCGGGTCGGGTGGGGTCCGGATTGGGTGGTCGCGGCACGGCCGCATCGTTCGGGGCGCGTTGCCGCCACCGGTTTGGAACCCGGACGCCGCTGCGGGGCGGGACCGGGTTCCGGCCCCGGAGTTGGCGGAGAAACTGCTTACTTTTGAGGTGGAGTCATCATGAGTCTAGGCAACCTGGAAAACGGTTGGAGTCTGAAGACGGCCCGGGGGAGCTGGACCAATGCCACGCTGACGCCGCAGCGTGTGCCCGTCCCCCGTCCGCGCCCGGTTTCAGCGCTTGCGAGAGGTCCGGGCGAGGGTCATGATAAGGCCGTGCCTGAGGATGAAAACGGTTCGCGCAAAGCATTGCGGATGATCCCGTGTGCCGCCTGCGGAACGACGCTCTTCCTGCCGGGAGATGCCGCGCCGCTGAGCTTCGTTCCCTGCACGAAGTGCGGCGCTTCGGTGATGATTCCGATGCGCCTGCGCCAGTTTGAGCTGCGCGCCCCCATCGGCTCGGGCGGCATGGGGGCCGTGTATCGCGCCTTCGACGTGACGTTGGAGCGCGAAGTGGCGGTGAAGCTCGTGAAGCGCGAACTCATGAGCGACGAGCACGCGATGGAAGGCTTCTATCGCGAAGCGCGCGCCTGCGCCCGGCTCAACCACACCAACATCATTCACATTTACACCTTCGATGAGTGGGAAGGTCAGATGTACCTGGTGATGGAAATCGCGGATCGGGGCAGCTTGGACGGCCGCATCGAAAAGGGCCGCGTGCCGGAGCTCGAAGTGCTGGACGTCGGCATCAAGGTGGCTTCCGCCCTCAACACGGCGTTGAAACATGGCCTGCTCCATCGCGACATCAAGCCCGGCAACATTCTTTTCAACGCCGATGGCGAACCCAAGCTGGTGGACTTCGGGCTGGCCCGGCGGGCCGATGCCGAGCAGGAAGCCGATGGCACCGTCTGGGGCACGCCGTACTACATCGCGCCGGAGAAAGTCCGGCGGGAGCGGGAGGATTTCCTCTCGGACATGTACAGCCTGGCCGGCACGCTGTACCACGCCATCACGCAACACGTCCCGTTCGAGGCGCCGAGTGTGGAGGAGGTGGTGGGGGCCCACGTCCACACGCCCCTCACCCCCCCAACCATGTCGTCCACGAAATCACCCAGCCCACCAGCGATGCGATCGCGCGGGCGATGGCCAAGCATCCGGGCGAACGTTACCAGAGCTACGACGAGTTCATCATGGCGCTGGAGGCTGCGCGCAGCCAATACCTGGTGGGCCGGTTCGTGAACCGCACGCAGCCCAGTTCGCTCAAAAAGACCACCGGCGGAATCGCAAGCTGGTTCCGCCGGGCCTGATCCGGGCCGGCCGGCAATTCATGGGGTTTCGACCTTGGCCGGTGTGGCCGTCGGCTTCGACTTCCCCTTACCCGCAGGCTGGCCCGCCTTGGTTGCGGGACCGAATCGCACCGAAACCGCTTCCTCCTTGCCCTCCGCCGCTTTGCGTGCCGAGCCGGCGATTTCGCCGTCCAGGACCGCGTCGCTGAGCGTGGCCGGTTTTCCGTCCTTCGTGAACCGGGTCTGCGACGTGATGCGAAACACCCGGTCCTTGTCTTTGCCCGCAATCGTGAAGGTCAGGGCGTCCTTGTCGAGGGCCTTCAACCTGCCCCGAAACGGATAACTGGCGTTGGCCCTGGCCTTGGTGGTCGTGCCCTTCTCCGCCTTGACCTTGGGCATTTTCGCCGGCGGCGGCACCGTGGCTTCCGGCGCCGTCACAATCGTGTCCGGCGGCGTCGCCGCCGGGGATTGGGCTTGTGCGAGTGAGTTGGTGATGAGAGTAAGACTAGCAATAGCGGATACGATGAGGGTGATCTTCATAACACTTCCTTGGTAACGGACAGGGCTCTATATATCGCAGCCATCCCGCAACCGCAAGTGCAAAAATGCCAGTGCGAGTTGCCAGTCCAGATGTCGGCCAGGGCCGCGCGTCGGAGGTGCGTCTGCCGAGTTACGTTTGAGTTGGACTTGGCCCCGCACCGCGGCCATGCTCGCGCGACTCCGAATGGACAATTTCCAGTCATGAGAACCCTGGTCATCGGCATCGACAGCGGCACACAATCCACCAAAGCCTTGGTCCTCGACGTGGCGAAGAGGAGGGTCGTCGGCTCGGCCTCGGTCGCGTACGGTTTCATCCCCAGACTGCCGCCCGGCGCGAAGGAACAGCATCCGCAAACCTGGCGTGACGCCACCGCCAAGGCGATCAAGGCCGCGCTCCAGCAAGCGAAGGCCAGCGCCGCCGAGCTAAAGGCCATCGGCGTCAGCGGCCAGCAACACGGCTTTGTGCCGCTGGACAAGGACGGCAACGTGATCCGCCCGGCCAAGCTTTGGTGCGACACCGCCACCAGCGCCGAGTGCGACCAGATCACCGCCGCGCTGGGCGGGCCGGACGCCACGATCGCCGCACTGGGCAACGCCGTTCTGCCCGGCTTTACCGCGTCGAAGATTCTTTGGCTGAAGAACCGGGAACCGAGGAATTTCGCGAAGCTCGCCACGGTCTTGTTGCCCCACGACTACTTGAACTGGTGGCTTACCGGACGCGCGGTCATGGAATTCGGCGACGCCAGCGGCACGGCGCTATTGGATGTGCGTTCACGGACGTGGTGCGGGGCCGCGGTGGAGGCCATCGATCCCGAACTCGCCGGCAAACTGCCGCCGCTCATCTCGAGCGATCAGCCGGTGGGCACGTTGCAGCCCGCCACGGCCAAGGCGCTGGGCCTCGGCACAGACGTGCTGGTCAGCGCGGGCGGCGGCGACAACATGATGGGCGCCATCGGCACGGGCAATACACGACCGGGCATCGTCACCGCGAGCTTCGGCACCAGCGGCACGATTTACGCCTGCGCCGGCCAGCCGGTCGTGGACCCGAAAGGCGAAATCGCGGCGTTCTGCGACTCGACCAACCGCTGGTTGCCTTTGCTGTGCACCATGAATGTCACCGTCGCGACCGAGATGGTGCGAAACGATTTTGCAATCGATCACGCAACCTTCGAGAAGACCGCCGCCAAGGCTCCGCCCGGTTCGGGCGGCCTGGTCTTGTTGCCTTACCTCGAAGGCGAGCGGACACCGAACGTGCCCGACGGCACGGGCGTGTTCTTCGGGGTGCGACCCGTCACGTTCACCGCCGCGCACTTCGCCCGCGCCGCCATGGAAGGCGTGACGCTGGGCATGAACTACGGCCTGCGACGGTTGGCGGAGCTGGGCGTGCAGGCGAAGCAGATTCGCGCGACCGGCGGCGGCGCGAACTCAAAGCTGTGGCGCCAGATCATGGCGGACATTTTCAACGCCGAGGTCGTCACGCTCAAGGTGGGTGAAGGCGCGGCCTACGGCGCGGCACTCCAGGCGCTGTGGTGCTGGCGCAACCAGCAAGGCGGGAAGGTCTCGATCGACGCGATCACCGACGAGTTCGTGGCGCTGAACCCGGCCCAGACCGCCAGCCCCAGGAAGGGGAACGCGGCGGCTTACGCGGAACTCCAGGCCTTGCAGGACCAACTCTCACTGGCCCTTCGCGGCGCCTTCGGCCGGCATCGGAAGTTGGTCGCCGTTTGAGCGATGTTCGACGCTCATCGCGGTCAACTCACGGCCACACCGCCCGGTAAAACCGCCGCGTTGCGTTCGTCGCTTCCGCGTCCTCGAAGTACAGCGTCTCGTTCGTGCCGCCGTTGAGATTGGCGATCGACTCCCGAACAGCCACGGAGTCGCGGAGCCGCAGAGATCCAATAAGGAACTCAGGAAGTTAGGAATCGGGTCCAAGGTTTCCTGGTTTCCTGACTTCCTAATTCAGACTCCGAGCCTCGGTGCGTTCGTGGCTGCTATCGCAGGGCTCGACCGGAGTCTCGCCCCAGCAAGTGAATGGCAAGGAGTCACGCAGCCGCAGAGATCCAGTAAGGAACTCAGGAAGTCAGGAATCGATCCAACGTTTCCTGGTTTCCTGACTTCCTAATTCAGACTCCGAGCCTCGGAGCGTTCGTGGCTGCTATTGCAGGGCTCGACCGGAGTCTCGCCGCACCATGTGATTGGCAAGGAGTCGCGGAGCCGCAGAGATCCAATAAGGAACTCAGGAAGTTAGGAATCGGGTCCAAGGTTTCCTGGCTTCCTGACTTCCTCATTCAAACCCCGAGCCTCGGTGCGTTCGTGGCTGCTATTGCAGGGCTCGACCGGAGTCTCGCCCCAGCAAGTGAATGGCAAGGAGTCACGGAGCCGCAGAGACTCAATAAGGAACTCAGGAAGTCAGGAATCGGTCCCAGGTTTCTTGGTTTCCTGACTTCCTAATTCAAACTCCGAGCCTCGGTGCGTTCGTGGCTGCTACTTGCAGGGCTCGACCGGAGTCTCGCCCCAGCAAGTGAATGGCAAGGAGTGACGGAGCCGCAGAGATCCAATAAGGAACTCAGGAAGTCAGGAATCGATCCAAGGTTTCCTGGTTTCCTGACTTCCTCATTCAAACCCCGAGCCTCGGTGCGTTCGTGGCTGCTGCTGCCGGGCTCGACCGGAGTCTCGCCTCACCCCGTTCAGCCTCGCGCGGGCATCCCGATTGCCTCACGCCTACTCGTAGATTTCGTACACGGTGTCGCCGAGGACGAACTGGACGTTCTGTCCCAACGCCAGCCAGGGCCGCACCTCGGGCTTTTGCGCCAGCAAATCGAAGTATTCGGGGGAGCTGAATTGAATCCGGACCTGCCGGGTGTTGTTCGCTTTCTGGACCCGGGAGTCGATCCACTGGCTGCCGTTTTGGAAGAAGGTTCTTCCGCCCACAAACTGGCTTTGCCGGCCGGCGTCGAAGGCGGGAATCACGGCCGGCGCCGCCGCCGGCACCGGACGCGCCAAGACGATGCTTCCGCCGGCCACCCCTCCGCCTCCGGTTGGCATCGGCGCGACGGGCACAGCGGCGGTCGCGGGCGCGGAGGCGATCATGCGCCGGGCTTCGACGCCTCCCGCACTGAGCGCGACGCCCACCTGGTCGGCGGATTTCTGCGACAATCCGTAGCGGGCCGCCGCCACGGCGGAGGCGCCGCTGGGAGCGGCCTGGTCGGGTGCGAAGGCCTGGCGGAACATCCTGTATTGGTCCTGATTTTCACGAAGTTGCGGCACGGATTGCTGCGCCAGCGGCACGCCGCGACGATCCTCGTCTTCGAGAATCAGGAAGGCCGTGTAGGGCGTGACGATGCCGTACTTGCGCGCCAGTTCCACGACTTCGTCCTTCAATTCCGCGTTCTCACCGCGGAGACGGATTTCGTCCAGGAGGTAGCCGATGCGGCGCGTGGCCCAGAGGCGGGGAATGAACTCGTGCTCTTTGGACTCGCCGGCAAACGCGGCGTCAAACTCGAAGCTGCGCGTGGCTCCGTTCACGGTGCCGGCGAGGGTGACCCGCCCTTTGCCGTCGCCGGCGTAACGCCCGACGAGCACAATTTGTTCGCCGCGGAACAGGTCCGGCAATGGCGACGGGTAGAGCTTGGTGACCTTCACGCCGTCGGGGAAGGTGAGCTTCACGCCCGCGAGGACGGGGTCTTTCACCTTGGAGAAAAAGCGCGAGACTTTCACTTCGAGGTCCTCGTCGGGGAGCACGTATTCGCTGGTGGCGTGGGTGGCTTCGGTGATGCGATCCAGCAGGTGGGCGTTCACGTCGTTGCCGATCCCGAAGCAGAAGATGCGCGTCTGACCGTCGGCCTCGCGCGCCTTGCGGGCGGTGTCGTCCACGATCCGGTCGAGGTTCGTTTCGCCGACGGTGGGCAAACCGTCGGTGAGGAAGATGATCGTGCGCGGCCGGTCGGATTTCGCGCCGAGCACGCTCACCGCCCGCTGCAACGCGTCGTAAATGGCGGTGCCGCCAATGGGTTTGAGGTCCTTGATGAAGTCGAGTGCGCGGTCGCGATTGGCGCGCGTGGCCTCGACGAGGCGGTTGAAAAGCGGCTCGGCTTCGGTCGAGAAGCGGACCAACTCGAAGCGGTCACGATCGTTGAGGTTTTCCACGCAGAAACGCAGGGCGTTCCGGGCCTGTTCCAGTTTCCTGCCGGCCATCGACCCGGAGGTGTCCAGCACGAAGACCACGTCTTTGGGGATGACTTGTTTGGTGTCGGCCTCGAAACCCGGCGAGGCCAGCAGCAGGAAATAGCCGTCTTCACCGGATGCCTGCCAGGTCATCAGGTTCAGCCCGATCTCGTCCGGGTCGGTGGCGAAAAGGAGCTGGAAATCGGTGTCCGGCTTCACGTCCCGGGCCTCGAAACCGACGGTGGCCTGGCGGTCGCCGTGGCGGGCGATATCGACCTTGTGGCTGGGCGAGTAAATCGATTTGAGCGGGCGTCTGGTTTCGAGGTCGAGCTTGAGGCTGACGTCCTTGATGGGCGCGGCGGAGAACTTCTCGGTGTTGAGCGGGTACACGTAGTTGACCAGGCCGGAATCGGCGCGGAGCAACTGGGTGTAAGCCAGCTTCACCTGCTTCTTGCTGTGCGGCTCGATCGGGAAGATGCGCACCTTGAAGAGGTCGCGGCCCAGGTATTCGAGCAGGGCGGGGTCGCGATGTTTGCGCACGATGTCCTCATAGAGCTCGCGCGCCTTGTCTGCGGGGAGCAACTCGGCTTGAACCTGCTTGCCGGCGACTTCCATGCTGAACTTGTCGATTTGGGCGCCTTTGGGCACCGGGAAGATGTACGTGCCTTCAAGCTGGCGGTCATTCGGGTTGTAGAATTCCTGGTCCACCGACGTGGTAGCCACTTGGTCGCGTATCTTCACGTCCACGTGGTGATAGACCACCTCCAGCGGTGCGAATGTGAACGGGCGCGGCGATGGCGGGAAAGGCCGCGGTGGGCGCGGACCCGGCAAGATTGGCGGGCCGGGGACGATGATGGGTTCGCGGACGATGATGAGGCCATCGGCCTGGGCGACGAAAGCGGCCCCGAGGGCCAGGGCGGCCACGCCGAGCCTTCGATTCAGAAACGTGCGCAAGTTCATGCACCGTTAGACGGCGGCGACCGGCAGACACCCCGGTTTTTTCTGAAACGACGAGGCGGTGACCGCGCGCTTGCCAGGAAGCCGGGAGCGGCTGACTTTACCGGCGATGGATCTGTACCTTCTGCGCCATGGCATCGCCGAGCCACTCGCCGCTCACGGTGGGGGGTGCGACGCAGACCGTCCGCTCACCAGGAAGGGCGTCCGGCGCGTCCGCCAGATCGCGCGCGCGATGCTGGAAATGGGACTGGGATTCGACCGGATCCTGTCCAGCCCCTTCCGGCGGGCACGCGAGACGGCGGAGATCGTGGTGGCAGGGCTCGGCGCGGAGGCCCGGCTCGAATTCAGCGACCACCTGGCGGTGCCGCCGGATTCCCCGAAGTTGCTGCGGCACATCGCGACGCTGCGCCGTCCGCCGAAGCGAGTGTTGTTGGTGGGGCACGAGCCGCATCTGAGCGAATTGACGGCACTGCTCGTGGCGGGCCGACCCGGTTTGGGCATCACGTTCCGCAAGGGCGGCCTCTGCCGATTGGCGGTGACCGGTCTGCACGCCGGCCGCTGCGCCACTTTGGAATGGCTGCTGACGCCCAGACAGATGATGCTCCTGGCCTGAACAGCTTTGCCGTACATCCGTCCAATCCTGCTGTGAACAAACTGCTCCGATGCAGCCTGCTGACTGTGGCGCTGGTGGCCTTCGCCACCGGCTGCAGTTACTACGACTCCCACACCATCACGTACCTTGGGTCGCCGCGGCCGGCCCCCACCGACCCCGGACAGGTCAAAATCCTCCAGAGCCCGCCGACCCGGCCGCACGATCGTCTCGGAGAAATCGTCGTGGACGCTTCGTTGGATCCGCCGCCGGACGTGGCCAAGGTGGAAGACCGGTTCCGTCGCGAAGCGGCCAAGCTCGGGGCCGACGCCGTGGTGGTGGTCAGCGACCGCGCCGAGACGACCGGTTGGTGGATGACCGGTCCGTACTGGAGCCCGAGCGTCAGTAACATGCAATCGCGGATCATCGTGGGGGTGGCCATTAAGTATCGGCCCGCCCAGTGAAACCCGGATTGGAAACCTGCGCGGCGGCCGATTCCGCCTGCCCGCCCAAGGTCGCCCGTCAGGCGGACGTTCGCGGCGGCGGGTCGGTCCGTCGCCGAAATTAGGCTTGGACCCGAGGTTGGCCGTCGTTACTTTGCCGGCATCCGGCAACGATTATGGAAACGCAAACAGCGCCTACGTACCGCATCTGGGGGCCCGACAATATCGCCTACGGCCCGGTGGAACTGCCCGGTCTGGTGGGGTGGGTCCGGCAGGGCCGGCTGAACGCGCAGTCGTGGGTGTACCGCGATGAACAGCGCGACTGGCTGCGCGCCAAGGAAGTCCCGGAACTCCGGCCGATCATCCCCAGTGGTGCGGGCAACAAACCGGCCGGCCCGACGAATCTGAAGCCGGAGCATCTGCGCCGCATCAAGACCTTTGCCGACATGGAGACGGCGCAACTGGCTTCGCTGCTGGGCTATCTGGAGCCCGTCGAGGTGCGCAAATTCACCGTGCTGTTCCACAAAGGCGACGCCGGCGACGCTATGTACTCGGTACTCGAAGGCGAGGTCCGCGCCCGGGAAGTCAAGAGCGGCGGCGAAACCACCCTGTTTACGCTGGGCGTCGGCGAGTCCTTCGGCGAACTGGCGCTCCTGATCGAAGGCGAACGAGCCAGCGACATCGTGGCGAACGAGGACAGCAAGCTGCTGCGGCTGCCGGCCCGGGCCTTCGCCCAGATCGTCCGGGAGGCCCCCGCGCTGGCCACGCCGTTTCTCCTGGCGATCAGCCGCACCCTGGCCCACCGGTCCCGCGCCTTGGGCGGGCGGTTGACCAGCGACCTGAATCTGGCGCACGCGGCGGGTGGCTTCCATTCCTGACGCGTCCTCCGGCCAGCCGCGCCGTTCCGTTTCCGTGAATCAAATTCCCGACCTTCATTCCGGCCACGCCCCCGCCGCGGCCGAGCTGGCACCCGTGGCTTGGTGGCGCCGGTCGCGCTACGGCTTTGCCCTGGCGTGGATCGGCACGCTGCTGGTCTTTTGGGGCGGGTTGCGCCTGGGGTTGTTGTTGAGTCTGCGCGTGCACCCGCCGTTTTCGGCCGGCGACCTTCTGCGGGCCTTCGGCCACGGAATGCACCGCGATTTCCTGGTCGCGGTGGCCTACAGCCTGCCGTTGCTGGGGTGGTTTCTGATCTGTCCGCAAAACTGGTTCGACCGGCGCTGGCACCGCGGGACGTTCTGGACCTTCATGCTGGTCTTCTGGTCGGCGCAGGTCTTCCTGCTGGCGGTGGAATTCTTCTTCTTCGACGAGTTCCACTCGCGGTTCAACACGGTGGCGGTGGACTACCTGCTGTACCCGGACGAGGTCTTCATCAACATCTGGGATTCCTATCCCGTGATGTGGATCGTAGCGGTTTGCGCGGTGCTGGGAGGCGTCTGGGTGCTGGTCGCGCGGCGGCTCTTCCGCCCGATGTGGCAGGTGTGGATTCCGCTGCCGACCCGGCTGGCGTGGTTTGCCGGCGCGGCGTTGCTCTGTTTCGGCCTGTCGCAAACGGTCCACCTGCGCGCGCCGGAGGCCAGCAGCAACCGGGAACTCAACGAAATCGCCAACAACGGCCCGCTGTCGTTCGTCGGCGCCTTTTTCACCCGTCATCTCGATTACGCCGCGTTTTACCGGACCATCCCGCGGGACGAAGCCTACCAACGCGCACGGCGGATCCTCAGCCAGCCGGGCACGGAGTTCGTGGCGGGAGGCGATTCCATCCTGCGCCGCGTCGCCGGCGACCCCACGAAGCCGAAGCTCAACGTGGTGATCCTGCTCGAAGAAAGCCTGGGCTCGGAGTTCTTCGGCTGCCTGGGTCGGCCCGGGGAGTCGCTGACGCCGGAAATGGACCGGCTGGCATTGCACGAGAGCCTGCTGTTCACGAACATCTATGCCTCCGGCAACCGCACGATCCGCGGCATGGAAGGCGTGTTGTCGTCCTTCCCGCCGCTGCCCGGGGACTCGATCGTCGCGCGCGACCAGTCCGACAACGTCGAGACGATCGCCCGTGTCCTCAAGCGGGACGGCTACCAGACCCTGTTCACTTATGGCGGACGCGGGCTCTTCGACGGCATGCGGAGCTTCACCCTTGCGAACGGGTACGACCGGTTCATTGAGGAGAAGCATTTCGACCACCCGACCTTCGCCACCATCTGGGGCGTGTGCGACGAAGACCTGTACGCGCGGACCATTGTCGAGTGCCGGGAAATGGCCAGGAGCGGCAAACCGTTCTTCGCCACCTGCCTTTCGGTGTCGAACCACAAGCCGTACACCTATCCGAAGGGACGCATCCCGGAAGATCCGGAGATGCGTCGGCGCGAACACGCGGTGAAGTACTCGGACTTTGCGCTCGGCGAGTTTTTCAAGGCGGCTCGGCAGGAGGCCTTCTGGACCAACACGGTGTTCGTCGTGGTGGCGGACCATGGGGCGCGCGTGTACGGCAGCCAGACGATTCCCATCTTTTCCTACGAAATCCCGCTGATCATCACCGGCCCGGCGGTGGTGAAGGCGCCGGCGCAACTCGGGACGCTGGGATGCTCGCTGGATGTGCCGCCGACCATCCTGGGGTTGATCGGGCGCCCATACGAGAGCCTGTTCTTCGGACGCGACCTCCTGAAACCCTCGGATTCGCCGGGGTACGTGTGGATCAACCACAACCGCGACATCGGCCTGTACTCGGACGCGCGACTGGTGGTTTTGGGTCTCCAGAAACACGTCGAGTTTTACGCCGGCGACCCCAAGCGGGTGGACCTGGCGCCGCTCACCACGCTCACGGCGCGGGAAGAAGAATTGGAACGGAACGCGACGGCGATTTTCCAGGTGGCCGACGACCTGTACACCTCGCGGAAGTACCGGATCGACCCGAAGTGAAACGGCGTCAGGCGGCAGCCTGGACCGGCTTGCTGCGGCGCACCAGCGGCGCGGTTTCGCCCCGCACGACCGCGCCGGTGATCGTGACGTGCGAAATGTCACCCGCCCCGGGCACCTCGTACATCACGTCGGTCATCAAGCGTTCGATCAAGCCGCGGAGCGCGCGGGCCCCGGTGCCTTTGTGCAGGCCCTGCTCGGCCAGTTCGCGCAGACTGTCCGGCGTGAACTCCAGTTCCACGCCTTCCATGGCCATCAGCTTGCCGTACTGTTTGACCAGGGCGTTCCTGGGTTCGAGGAGGATCTGCACCAACTGGTCGGCGGTCAGTTCGTCCAGCACGCTGACCACCGGCAGGCGTCCGATGAACTCGGGGATGAAGCCGAAACTGAGCAGGTCTTCCGGTTCGACCTTCTTCAGCACCTCGCGGTTGCTGAGCGCGGTGGCCCGCGCCGCCTGGTCCGCGGCCCCGAAGCCCATCACCCGGTTGCCCAGCCGGCGGTGGATGGTTTTATCGAGGCCGACGAACGCGCCGCCGCAGATGAACAGGATGTTCGTGGTATCCACCCGCACGTACTCCTGTTGCGGGTGCTTGCGACCGCCTTGGGGCGGCACGTTGCAAATCGTGCCTTCCAGAATCTTGAGCAGTCCCTGCTGAACGCCTTCGCCGGAAACGTCGCGGGTGATGGAAACGTTCTCGGTCTTGCGCGCGATCTTGTCGATCTCGTCGATATACACGATGCCCACCTGCGCGCGCTTGACGTCGTAATCCGCGTTTTGCAGCAGGCGCAGCACGATGTTCTCGACATCCTCGCCCACGTAACCGGCCTCGGTGAGCGACGTGGCATCGGCGATGGCGAACGGCACGTCCAGCGCCTTGGCCAGCGACCGCGCCAGGAGGGTCTTGCCGGAACCGGTCGGTCCGATCAGCAGGATGTTGCTCTTCTCCAGCTCCACCTCGGCGTGCTGGGCGCAGGCCACCCGGGGTTCGACGCCGAGTTCGGTCTGAATCCGTTTGTAATGATTGTGCACGGCCACCGCGAGCGTGCGCTTCGCCGTGTCCTGGCCGATGCAATACTGGTCGAGGATGGCCTTGATCTCGGCCGGTCGGGGCAGGTTCACGCGCAAGGCGCGCCGCTGCGCTTCGTTGCGGGCCTCCTTGTCGAGCACCGCCTTGCAAAGCACCACGCAGGTGTCGCAGATATAGACACCGGGCCCTTGGATGAGCTTCTTCACCTCGGCGTGCGACTTGCCGCAGAAGCTGCACAGGCTGACTTGAGTGGGACGGGACATGACGTGGGCGAAAGCAGGCGGCACCGGCCGTGACTCAGACCGGAGTCGTCCGACCGTCGGTGCTGGCCAGCGACGGAATCTCCTTCCGGGATTTCACCACCTCATCAACCAGGCCATAGGCCTTGGCCTCCTCGGCGCTCATCCAGTAATCGCGATCCGCGTCGCGATTCACGTCCGCCTCGCTCTTGCCAGTGTGGTGGGCGAGGAGTTGGTTCAGCCGCTTCTTCAGTTTGAACATGTGCTCGACCGAGCGCTCCACGTCGCTGGCCGTGCCTTGGGCGCCGCCCGAAACCTGGTGGATCATGATGTCCGAGTTCGGCAGCGCGTAACGCTTGCCCTTGGTGCCGGCGGCCAGGAGGAATGCCCCCATGCTGGCGGCCATGCCGACGCAGTACGTGTTCACGTCGCACGTCAGAAACTGGACCGTGTCGTAAATGGCCAGGCCGGCCGAGACGCTGCCCCCCGGCGAGTTGATGTACAGATGAATGTCCTTCTTGGGATCGTTCATCTGGAGAAACAGAAGCTGGGCGATGATGACGTTCGCCACCATGTCGTCCACGGGCGTGCCGAGGAACACGATCCGGTCCACGAGCAGACGGGAATAGATGTCGTAGCCGCGTTCGCCGCGACCCGTCTGCTCGACCACCATCGGAATAAGAAAGCTGCCAGGGCTGTTCATGGTAAATGCGCCAATGCTGTGGCCAAACTAGCGGACGCCCCCCCGAGCGTCAAGGAACCCGCGCCCCGCCGGTGGCTGCGGGTCGCGCGCCCGGTCGATAACACACGCGCGGAAGGGACTCTTTCAGGCCACGCGTTTCGCCATGTCCCGCGCCAGGGTGGCCGCGGCCGCGAAGTCGAACTCGGCCACCAGTTGTCTGAGGCCGGCGAACTCCTCCGGCGCCGCGCCCGGCAAACCGGACTTCGCCAATTCGGCCAGCAACCGGTCGGCGGCGTCGGGATCGCCGCTCTCCAACTGCGCCGCCAGCTCTTCGAGCAGGAGAATGACCGACGCCGAGTCCGTCACCGGCGGCGGTTCCGGGCCGGACGCAGCGGCCGTCGGCTCGGCGACCGGCCTCGGCAGCGGCGCGGCGTTGGCCGCCATCTGCTCAATGCCCGCCAGGACGCGCGTCGCTTCCCCAGCCAGTTCGGCGTAAAGCGTCTCGTAGTTGCCGGTCTGCGACTTGATGGCGAGTTCGAGCGTCTTGGCGAGGCGACGCACCGTCTCGACCGAGAGGTTGCCGGCGGCGCCGGCCAGCGAGTGAGCGTGCCGGCGCGCGGCCTCGGCATCGCCGGTTTCGAGGGCCTCGCGCAAGTCGTTTAATTCGCGGCGCGCGCCGGCCGGGAAGCGACCCAACATGGTCAGAAAACTTCCCACCGGCAGGCCGAGACGCCGCAACGCGTCCGCCACGTCCACGCCTTCCATGCGGGGCAGGTTACTGTCGTCAGCGGTTTCCGTTGGCGGCGGCGCGGGGGGAGTAAACAGGAATTGCTGCCCGGGGTCGCCAGGCGCCTTCAGTTGGCGGCGATTGCCGGGGCCGCGCGGTTTGCGCGCCGGCTTGGGTACGGACGCCGGTTCGGTTGCGCCCGGCTCCGTTGGCGGTGTTGGTGGGGGAGGTTCGGTCGGCAGCAACGCGGGCTCAGGCTCCGACGAAGGCGAATCCTCAGGCGCGGCCGTGGCCGCAGGTTCCACAGTCGGTTCC
This sequence comes from uncultured bacterium, assembly GCA_963735925.1. Classification (GTDB taxonomy): domain Bacteria; phylum Verrucomicrobiota; class Verrucomicrobiia; order Limisphaerales; family J093; genus DSVZ01. Next base: position 812,339 of record CAVTMT010000005.1, on the reverse strand, counting down.
GGCGCCGCGGTTTCGGCGGCCGGTGCCGACCCGGTGACGGCTGTCTCCGGGTCAACCGCGGCGGCAAGCAGGGGCTCGACCACGTCGGCCAACCTTTCCGGCGTGGCGGCGACCTGGGTCGCTTCCGGGTCGGTGAGGAGAACGGACCGACTTGGCGCGGCCGGGGGTGAGACTTTGGGCGCCTCTGCCGGTGCGGGCTCGGCGCCAGCGGCGGCTGGCTGCGGTTGGTCGGGCGCGGGCGGCACCGCCACCGGTTTTCCCGCCGGTTCCGCGGCCAGGTTGGGCAGCCATCTGCGCAGGACGGCGAACAGGTGGGCGCGCTCGATGGGCTTGGCCACGTAGTCGTCCATCCCCGCGTCCAGGCAGGCTTGAACGTCTGCGGGCAGGGCGTTGGCGGTGAGGGCGATGATCGGCAAATGCTGCGCGGCCGGGTCGGCCCGGATCACGCGCGTGGCGGCCAGGCCATCGAGTTCCGGCATCTGCACGTCCATGAGCACGAGGTCGTATCGGCCGCCGCGGAGTTTCTCGACTGCCACCGTGCCGTTGTCCGCGATGTCGAGGGTGATGCCGGCGCGTTCCAGAAGTTCCTGGGCAACGAATTGGTTGGCCTCGTTGTCTTCGGCGAGCAAGACCCGCCGGCCTGCGAACTCGTGCGTATCGACGACTTCCGGCGCGCCGCCGTGCAAGGGCACATGCCGGACGCCGGCGGCATCCATGATCGCGTCGAGGAGCAATGAGGCGGTGAGCGGTTTGGGCACGAAGGCGTTCACGCCCAGCGCGCGGGCCTGGGCCTCCTCCTCCTTCCCGGCGAAGCAACTGATCATGACGATCGGCAACGCCGCCAGCGCCGGGTGTTCCCGAATCCGCTGCGCGAGCGCCAGGCCGTCCGCGCCCGGCAACAACCAGTCCAGCACGATCAAGTCGAACGGTTGCGGGTGGCCCGCCGCGGCGTTCCGCTCGGTCAACAGTTTCCAGCCGGCTTCGGCGGATTCGGTCACTTCGCACGCCAGGCCGAAGCCGTGGAAGAGCGTGACCAGCAACTCGCGGCTGGTGGCGTTGTCCTCCACCACGAGCGCGCGCTGGTCGCGCAAGTTCGCGGGCAACGCCAGCTCGGTGCGGACCGGTCCGGCCGGCACGCCGAAGCGCGCGGTGAAGCTGAACGTGCTGCCCCGTCCCGCCTCGCTTTCGACGCTGATCCGGCCGCCCATCAGGTTGACCAGGCGTCGCGAGATGGCCAGGCCCAGACCGGTTCCGCCGAACTTGCGGGCGATGGAGGAATCCGCCTGCGAAAACGCCTCGAAGATTTGCGAGAGCTTGTCTCCAGGGATGCCGATGCCGGTGTCGTGGACGTTGAAGCGCAACACCGCCCCGGCTTCGGTGGCGGGGGCGGCCGGCGGCGCGAGTTCGGCCACCGAGACCAGCACCGCCACTTCGCCCTGTTCGGTGAATTTGAACGCGTTGCCCACCAGGTTGATCAGGACCTGCCGCAGCCGGAGCGAGTCGCCGACCAGCAGGTCGGGCACGGCCGGTTCGACGTGCACGACGAACTCGACGTGCCGCTCCAGCACCCGCCCGCGAAACGAGTCGGTGACTTCTTCGAGCAAGGCCCGCAGGCGAAACGGGGCGGGGTCCAGTTCGAGCCGGCCGGCCTCGATCTTGGAGAAGTCGAGGATGTCGTCGATGAGCGCGAGCAGGCCGCGCGCGGACGAGTGGGTTACGCTCAGGTACTGGCGCTGGCGGGGCGTGAGTGCGGTGTCGAGCGCCAGCGACGTCATGTTGAGGATGGCGTTCATTGGCGTGCGAATCTCGTGGCTCATGGTGGCCAGAAAGGCGCTCTTGGCGCGGTTGGCGGCGTCGGCCGCGTCGCGCGCCGCCGCGAGTTCCTCCTGCGTTTCCTTGATCCGGGTGATGTCGGTGGACACCCCGCCGGTGGCGAAGAGCCGGCCCTTGCGGTCGAGCAGGGGGAACTTCTGCGAAAGAAACACCTGGCGCCGGCCGCCGAACTGGGCCTCCTCCTCGGCGGTCACGGACTCGAGCGAGGTGCGCACCCGCTCGTCCACCTCGACGAAGCGCGCGGCCGTCTCGGGCGGGAACAACTCGTGGTCGGTGCGGCCCAGCGCCTCCTCGGCGGGCAAGCCCATAAACTCAACCCACTGCCGGTTCACCATCAGGTACTGCCCTTGCGGGTCCTTGAGGTAAATGATGGCGTTCGAGTTATCCATGATGCTCTGGAGGAGTTGCTGGCTGCGGCGCAATTCCGCCTCGGCTTGCTGCCGGTCGGTGATATCCACCAACAGACCGATCAACCCGCCCGGCCGCCCGTCGGCGAGCCGGAAACCGTCCACCGAATACAGCGTGACATGTTCGCGGCCGTCGCTGCCAAAGACGATCGGCAGCTCGTAACTGCGGCGGTCGGCACGCGCGATCACCTCGACGTCCTCGGCGTGGAAACGCTGGCGGTCGGCCAGCGGCAGGTACTCCAGCTCGAGCACCGTCCGGCCGCGCAGCGCCGCGCGCGTGGTGGTGAAGGCCTGCTCGTACGCGCGATTGCACCCGATGAATCGCGCCTCCGCGTCCTTGATGAAAATCGGGTACGGGATGGTGTCCAGCAGCGCCGCGCGGAAAGCGAGCTGGTCCGCCAGGGCCTGTTGCGCGCGCCGGCGCTCGGTGACATCGCGGATCGCCACGCAAACCTGCGGCTCGCCGCCGTCCGGATCGGCGATCGGGCCGACGCTGACTTCCGCGGGAAACTCCAAACCGTCCTTGCGACGCAGCACCAGTTCGAGCGTCTTGCCGGCGGGCGAGGCCGCGGGGTCGAGCAGCCGCCGCACGTCGCGGGCTTGCCGCTCGCGCAGGCGCTCCGGGAAGAGCAAAGTGTCCGGCTGGCCGACCAATTCTGCGCGGGGCCAGCCGAGCAACACCTCGGCGCGTTCGTTGACCAGCGTGATCTGGTCTTTGGCATCGGTGATGACGAACGCGTCGGGCGCGGCTTCGACCAGGCTGCGGAACTGTTGTTCGCTGCACTGGACCCGGCCCAACATGCGCTGCTGGGCTTGCTCGAGCTGTTGCTGCTGCAGCAGGTTGTCGCGGAAAGCCACCAGTCCGCGCGCGATCTGGCCCACCTCGTCTCCGCGTTCCGTCCCCGCGATGGCCACGTCCGTCTCGCGATTCGCGAGCCGCGTCATGAGCTCCGCGCTGCGCGTCAGGGGCCGGCTGATCGTGCGCCAGACCACAACGAGGGCCAGGGCGAGGCAGACGGCCAGCACGGCGAGGCTGGAGAAGAAGGCCGTTTCGGCGACCCGGCGCTTCTGCTGCTGCGACCGTGAAGTCTCCGTGATCAACTGCTGGCGCGCCTGGTCCACCAGGCCGAGGAGTCGCTGGCGGAGACTTAATAGCGCGGGATCGAACTGGTCCTGGAACCGCCGCACGGCCTCCGCCCGCCGGCCCGCCGCGGCCTGGTTGCGCAACGTCACGGCAAGGCCGATGAGTCGATCGAACTCCGTGGCGATCGCCGCCAGTTCGGTCCGCTGGTCCGGCAGCCGTTGCAGGGCGCCGGCCAGTTCGCCCCGGACCTGACCGCGAATCCGGGAGAGTTCGATGTCCAACGAGCGGGCCTTCGCCGGGTCCTCGGCTTCGAGGCGCAGGCCCAGGAGCCGGTTCAAATCGTGGAGCCGGTCCAGCGCGCGGGGCAGATGCATCTGCGACTCCTCCTGGCGCAGCAGCGCCAGGTAGTTCTGCTCGGAGGCGCGGAAGCGCAGGAACGCGTTCACCATGAGCACCACGAGCAGGAGCCCGAGGGCGAGCATGAGCAGGGCGATCTTTCGGGCAATCGACAGGTTCGAGAGCATGGCAGGAGGGCGGGGCAACGGGTTAGGGCGCATTCAAACCGGAGTCCTCGGCGGCCACCCAGTAAGTCGTCACCGGGGCGGCGATGCCTTTCAATTCGACGGGACCGCGGAGCGTGCACGACACGGCGTCGGCCACCAGTTCGCGGGTCGCGGCGGTGATGAGGATCCGGCCGGGCTCCGACCGGCCTTGCAGGCGCGAAGCCAGGTTCACGGCCTTGCCGATGATGGTGTAATTCATCTGCTCCTCACTGCCGAAATTGCCGACGGTGCATTCGCCCGAATGGACCCCGATGCGGATGTCCACGCCGCGCCGGCGCGCCGCCCGCCGCATGTCGAGCGCCATCCGGAGGCACCGTCGGGCGTCCTCGCGCGGCCCGGCCGACTGCGGGTCGCCGAAGAAGACCATCACGGCGTCACCGATGAACTTGTCCAGCGTGCCGCCGTGTTCGAGGGCGATGTCGGCCATTTCTTCGAAATAACCGTTCAACCAGGCGGCCAGTTCGCGGTCGGGCGTCGCTTCGGTCTTGGCCGTGAAACCGACGATGTCCGAGAAGAAGATGGTGAGCGGTTTGCGGTAGGTTTCGACGCGGACCTCGCGTTCGCCGGAGAAGATCGAGGCATAGACCGGCGGGGGGAGGTAGCGCGACAGTTTGCCGGCCAGGGCCTCGAGCTTCAGCCGCGCCGCCCGCAACTGGAGGTGCGTGCCCACGCGCGAGAGCAGCTCCGCCGCGTTGAAGGGTTTGGTGATGTAATCGACCGCCCCCAGTTCGAAGCCCTTGACGATGTCCTGACTCTCGTTGCTGGCGGTGAGAAAGATGACCGGGATTTCCGCCAGCGCCGGATCGGCCTTGAGCTCGCGGCAGGCGGCGAAGCCATCCAGCTCGGGCATCACGATGTCCAGCAGGATCAGGTCGGGTGCGGTCTGCCGGGCGAGGTCGATGGCCTGGCGCCCGTCCCGCGCCACGTTGAGCGGGTAACCCCGGGCACGCAGGATGCCGGCGAGCACCTGGAGGTTCTCGACGGTGTCGTCAACGATCAGAATGCGGGACGCCGGGTTGGGGGTCATGCCAGGGCGATTGTAACCGGGGTGCGGCGGGAGGCAATGGCGGCGGGCGAAAGCCGGACGGGCCGCTTATCGCCATAGGCTGGCGCCTCTCGGGCTCATGAACGCCCGCGGCGGGGCGTTGGTGTTCTTGGTTTTCGGGGTCTTCTCCTTGAACGCTCCCCGGAACAGCCAGTGCCGTTTAAGGCCCTGGATGAGATCGTCGGTGTCCACCAGCAAGGCGTTGAGCGTGCTCACGAAGTTGGTGTTGGCGGTGACCTGGAGGTTGAGGTTGCTGACGATGGTGCTGAGCTGCCGCAACGGCGCGTCGAGCTGCGCCACCATCGCGGCGACGTTGGTGTTGGCGCTGGTGAGGAACGCGCTGGTGTTGGTGAGCACCGTGGTCGTGTTGGTGAGCGCCACGTTGGCGCTGAGCAGCGTGACATTGGCGTTGGTCGTGGCCGCCAGGACCTGCGCGTAGAGTTCGGGTTGAATCGCCCAGCGTCCGAGCGAGCCGGCGGGCTCGCGCAGGTTGGCCGTGATGACCGTCACGTTGCTCAACAGCGGGCGGGCCTCGGCGATCGCCGCGTTGGCGTTGGACGAGAGGTTGGCCACGTTGGTCAGGATGGTGACGAGCTGGTTGGTCAACGCCAACTCGGTTTCGCGCACCATCGCGTCCAGACGATCGGTCAACGCGGGCGCCTCGTCCGGAGGCAACCAATAGGCGTTCGTGGCGGCGTACGGCACGTACGCCCCCCGTTTCAAATCCCACATGACGGTGATGGGGCGGGTCCGCAACGCGTCGGCCGTCAGCGTCACGCGCTCCGCCAGCCGGATGCGGTTGGTGCCGAGCGAGGCGACCTTGGCCAGCAGGTCGGCGTCCACCGGGGCGAGCGTGAGCCAGCGCGGGGCGTTGTCGTTGGTGAAGGAGTCGGGGTTCCGGATCGAGTCCACCAGCAACCAGTTGTGGTTCGTGGCGAGGTTTTGCGCCTCCGCCACCGGGTACTCGCCAATGTCCCAGACCAGATGCGTCGGGATGTAGTTCGTTCCTTTGGTGACTTCGACGGCGCGCTTGCCGAGGAAATCACTCGGGCTCACCCGCACGCGCGAACCGCCGGTCCAGATGTAGCCGTAGTACGGGGCCCGCACGTTGAATTCGACATACACGTTGTAGAATTCCTCCGGTGGCTGGCCGTCGATCCGCGTGATTTCCCCCACGTCGAAACCCATGAGCGTGACCGGGTCGCCAACCTTGAGTCCGGCGGCGCTGTACAGCGACGTGCTGTACCGGACCTTGGTGACGAACCAACCCTTGCGTTCCGCCGTCTGGTACAGGTACCAGCCAAAGCCGGTGAGCAACACCGCCGTGGCCACCAGGACGAACAGTCCCACCGCGCGCTCGACGTGACTCAACCGGGTGCGCAATTGGGGCGTGAGGTCTTGCACGGGCGAACGCTAACGGTTGGCCGCCGGTTCGGCGAGCAATTCGCGCAGCCCCGGCCCGCCGGCGGACCCCAGGGCTTCGCGCCCGCCGAGCGCCTGCCAGACGCCTTCCTGGATCAGCGCGAACTGCCGCGCCACCGCCAGCCACGGGCGCAGGTCATCACACGCCACCACCACCGTCGCCGGGGGCGAGCCCGGCGCCGGGGCTGCGTGCGCCGGCCGCGTCAGGTAATCGAGCCACCAGCGCATGTGTCCGGTGTTCAACGCGGCGAACGGATTGTCCAGCAGCAAGACCTCCGGGTTCAGCATCATCGCCCGCGCCAGGGCCGCACGTTGTTGAAACGCCGGGTTGACCTGTCCGGGAAGGCGGTGAGCGACGGCGGCCAGACCAAAGGATTCCAGACGCGCTTCGACCTCGGCGGCGACCGCCTCCCCGGCACGGTTGTGGTGGTAACACAGGGGCAGTGCCAGGTTCTGCGCCACCGTGAGGTGGCTGAGCAACCGCCCGCCGTCGCCGTAAACGAAACCGAGCTTCCGCCGTGTGGCCAGTTGCGCCTGGCCGGACAACGCCGCGTTGTCCTCGCCCCAAAGCCGCACCGTGCCGGCCGCCGGCGCCCGCAGACCCGCCGCCGTTTCGAGCAGCGCGGTTTTGCCGGAGCCGGCCAAACCGCCCACGACCCAGAAATCCCCGGCGCCGACCCGCCAGTTCACGCCCCGCAACGCGGGTTTCTCGCCGCCGTCGGCCGATTCGACGGCGACGCCGCACAGTTCGATGACCGATGCGGGAGATTCCACTGGACTGGGCGCAGCCATTTCAAACGAGCAGGTAAACGAGGATGAACAGCGCGTCGATCCCCACGCAGGCCAGCAGGGAGGCGACGACAGCCGTCGAAGTGACACGGGCGACATCGCGCAATTCGAGCGGGCGGGCCAGGCCCTGGAAACAACTGACCAGGGCGATCGCGGTTCCGAAGCTGGCCGACTTCAGTCCCAATAACACGAAATCCTCCCACGTCAGGGCGAGGGCGAGCTGGCGGAAGTACTCGCCCGGCGCCAGCGGCACATCCTGCAGGAAGGCGAACAAGTACCCGGCCACCAACCCGCCCAGGATCAGGTAGGCGGTCAACGCGACCACCGCCACCGTCATGCCGATGACCCGCGGCACCACGACGAAATGGACCGGATCGATGCCCAGGGCTTCGAGAGCTTCCACCTCGCCGGCGGCGCGGGCCATGCCGAGTTGAATGACGGTCGGCACACCCACCCGCATGAGCACCAGCAAGGCCGTCGCCAGCGGTCCCAGTTCCCGGACCACCGCCATCACCATGACAGTGCCGATCAGGTGCTGGACACCGACGCGTGTCATCAAGGCCACGATCTGGCCCACGATCACCCAGCCCATGGCCGCGGCGATCACGGAGGCCATCGGCAGCAGGCGGATTCCGGCGAGGGCGGTGTGGTGGCAGATGAGCGGACGCATCACCGCCGGCGCAGTGCGCACCTTGGTCACCAGGACACCCAGCGTGATCAGACCGAAGGCCGACAACTGGCGTGCCGTGATGGAGGCGCCCAGCAGCCACCGGCCCACCAGGTCGGTGTAGGACCGGGGCAGGGATGACTCCAACACCGCGTCAAAGGTCAACCAACGGCGCACGTTCGCCAAACCCTTTGCCATGCCGCGAAGCCTGAGCGACGGGCGGGCGCCGGTCAAAAACCATTTGGCGCGCGGGCGGGAAGCCTTCGGGCCGTTCTCACCGGAAAGTGAGCGGGGCGGAGGTTTTTCCTGAAACAACCGGACCGGCATCCGGGTATCACACTGCGTAACGAAGAAACTGATTTGAAACATGGAACGCGCTGAAAGTATGACCTCGACCATCACGCTCACACCGCCGACCTGGCGGGACGGACGCGATACCGCGCCGGCCAAAGGGAGAACCGGATCCAGTGCGGTTGAGACTTCGACCCGCCCCGGAACGCCACCCCCCCGCGCCGCGAAGTTGGGAAGCTTGAGCCGGCTGTGGTTGGGCGCGCTGGCGGACGACGCGCGCCACGCCGAGCCTCTGGAACGAATGGCGCTGGCGCTGCTGGTCGTGGCCGCCGGCACGGCGTTGGCCGGCGCGGTGGCGGCGAACGCGCAGTTGGTGACGGGTTGGTCGGGCTTCGTCCGGTGGGTGTCCTCCGCGCTGTTTTAAGCCCGGGTCAAGATGTGGGTTCGGCTCCGCCGGGGAGGAACGACGGGTACATCGGCGGTGTGCCGGGGCGCAATTGGAAGGTTGCGCCCCGGTTTACTTCGCTCCCAGGAGGGCGCGGACTTTGGCCTGCGCCTCCCGCCAGCGGCGGTCCCAATCGGCCCAGCTCCCCTCCCAGGCTTCGCCGGCGTACTTTCCGCGGGCGCGCGGCAGCAGCTTGGCCAGGGTCTCCACCTCGGCGGCCAGCGGCGTCTTCTCGCCCCAACGGAGGTGGGCTTCGAGCAGGTTCAGCCGGTTCTCCGGATGATCGGGGCTGAGCTTCACGGCCCGCTCGAGATGTTCCCGCGCTTTGCCCCGGCTGCCCACGCTCACGGGCCACCCGGGGGCTTCGAGATACAAGAGGCCCAGGTTGCGATCCGGCCCGGCGTAATCGAAATGCTCGTCCAGCCTCCGGGCGGTGATGAACAAAGACTCCATTTCGGTCACCAGGCGCAGCGCGCCCAGTGTCTTGGTGCGAGCCAACTGACCGAGGTTCATGCCGAGGTAATACGCCGCGGCGGCGAGCCGGCTGTCGCGCGTCACGGCCCCGCGGCACGCGGCGATGCCTTCCTGGGCGAGCGCGGCGCGCTGCGTGTCGTTGGTGGCGAATTCCGCCCGATCAAAGCAGGCGCGCCCGAACTCCCAGGCGGCCTGGTTGTTCGTGGGGGTTTGCTGGAGCCGGGTCCGCGCCTCGCGATAAAGCTGCTCCGCCCGCCGCGCGAACCGGTCCGGGCCCGCTTCCCCGCCCCCCGCTCCCGCGCCCAACGGCAGACGGCCACCCAGCCAGACGGCCACGCCGAGCAGCAGGATCGGGACTGACTTCAAGATTGCACCAGCCTGGAAGCGGCCTATACTCTGCATTCAGTGAAACGTAATTGCATCAGTGTCTCGCTGGCAATTCTGGCCGCTGGCGCCTGCCTCTGCACGGGTTGTGGCGGCATCAGCGCGACCAAAAGCATCTCCCCAGCCAGTTTCTTCCTGCCGGGCTTGATGCAGGCCGACCCGGCGCCGCTCATCCCGCCCGCGGCGACCCCTGCCCGCCAGCCGGCAGTCGTCGTCGCCCAGTCCCGCTAGTATCATCATGCGTTTCCCTCTCGCGTTGTCGGTCAAGATTGCCCGACACATCATCAAGCACAAACTCCGCAGGACGCCCCGGTTCGCCATGGTGCTGCAGCTCGAGCCGCTGCACACGTGCAACTTGACATGCACCGGCTGCGGGCGCATCCGCGAGTACTCGACCAGTCTGAAGGACATGGTCCCGCTGGAGCAATGCCTCGCCGCCGCCGCCGAGTGCGACGCCCCCATGGTGAGCATCTGCGGCGGCGAACCGCTGATTTACCCGCAGATCGAGGAATTGGTAAGCGGTCTGCTCGCGCAACGCCGCATCGTCTATGTCTGCACCAACGGCGTCTTCATGCGCAAGAAGATGGTGGATTACCTCGCCGCCACCTACTCGCCGGCTAGGGAGGCGAAGCTGGGCGAACTGCTCGCCCGGAAGCTCGTCACCGACAAACAGGCGGAAACGATCCGGCAGGGCAAAACGGACGGACGCCCCGTCATTGCCCCCACCCAGTGGATGTACTGGAACGTTCACGTGGACGGCCTCGAGTACACGCACGACCTCATCGTCGAACGCGAAGGCGTGTTCAAGGAGTGCGTCGAGGCGGTAAAAATGGCCAAGCTGCTCGGGTTCCAGGTCGCCACGAACACCACGGTGTATCGCGAGACCCAGGTCCGCGAGATCGAGGACATGTTCCGGTTCTTCTCCTGGCTCGGCGTGGATGGCCACACGATCTCGCCCGGTTACGATTACGACGCCGCGAAGAAGGACATGGCCAAACGGCTCGGCAAAAAGCCCGAGGATTTCTTCCTCACGCGGAAGATGACGATTGCCAAATTCGCGAAGATCCAGGAATGGGGCAAGGCCTTCACAATCTTCGGCACGCCGGTGTACCAGGAGTTCCTCGCCGGCAAACGCGATCTCACCTGCACCGCCTGGGCGATCCCGACTTACAATGTCAAAGGCTGGAAGGCGCCCTGTTACCTGATGACCGACGGCCATTATGCCGGCTACCAGGAGATGCTGGACCGGGTGGACTGGAACAAATACGGCGTGGTGAACGGCGTCGCGCGCGACCCGCGTTGCGAGAACTGCATGGTCCACTGCGGCTACGATCCCAGCGGGGCGCTGGGCACGAATTACCAGCGCGGCGACCACTGGAAGAATTTCGCCTACAACTTCGGCGCGCGACCCAAGCCGTTCGCGAACGGTCACCGGATTCAGGCTTTCACGGGCGTTTCCATCGGCAAGGGCCATCTGGCCGAGGCGAAGGCAGTGCTGCAGGCGGCCGGTGGCCGAAGTGACGGCACCCATGGCAACGGCCACATTCACACCGGTTCATTTTGCGGGTCGGGCGACCCAGGCGAGCGCGATGCACTGGTGGCAAAGGTGCCGCGAGCAGGGAAGTGATGTTCCAGCGCCATGTCGGAGCGCAATCGCAAGCTGCTCCCCAAAGCGCTTCGGAGTCCTTGTGGCCTGCGATTCAGCGAGGCAGCCCGTCTGGCCACCGCCTTTGGCTTCCGGTTGGACCGGGTTCTTGGAAGCCATCATATCTTCAAGCGCCCCGGGGATTGCCGAGTTGCCAAACCGGCAGAATGTCGGTGGCATGGCAAAGGCTCATCAGGTGCGACCGATGCTGAAACTCGCGGAACTGCACAAACTGACACTGGCCGATTAACCCTGTGAAGAATTACCACGTGAACGTCTTCTACAGCGAGGAAGACGGCGGTTACCTCGCTCACATTCCAGATCTCCGATACTGCTCGGCCCTTGGCGCCACCGCGTCGGAGGCCCTGGCCGAGGTTGAGCAGGCCAAGCAGGGCCTGGCTTGCAGCGGCGCGGAAGCTGCGCCGGCCGATTCCCAAGCCCTCTTATCGGCCGCTGATCTATCGGTTGGTTGACGTCTGAGATTCACCATGAGCACGCTTTTTCTCTCTCCTCCCAGTTTTGACGGCTTCGACGGCGGCGCCGGGTCCCGTTATCAGGCGCGCCGCGAGGTGACCAGTTACTGGTATCCCACCTGGCTGGCCCAACCCGCCGCCCTCGTGGCGGACAGCAAGCTCCTCGATTGTCCGCCGCACGACATCGGGGTGAAGGAATGCCTGCGGATCGCCGAGAACTACGAGCACGTCATCATCCACACCTCGACGCCGTCGCTGCGCAACGACAGCAAGGTCGCCGAGGCGATCAAGGCTCAACGGCCCGACACGAAGATCGGTTTCGTCGGCGCGCACGCCGCGGTCCTGCCCGCCGAAACCTTGAAGGCCTCGCCCGCCATCGATTGGGTGGGGCGCAAGGAATTCGATTACACGTGCAAGGAAGTCGCCGAAGGCCGCCCGCTCGCGGATGTTGCCGGGCTGAGCTATCGCGATGGCGAGGGCCGGATTCGCCACAATCCGGAGCGCGAAATGATTCCCAACATGGACGCGTTGCCGTGGGTGGCGGACGTGTACAAGCGCGACCTGCAGATCGAAAGGTATTTCATCGGCTACCTGCTCCATCCGTATGTCAGCATGTACACCGGCCGGGGTTGCCCGGCGCAATGCACCTTCTGCCTCTGGCCCCAAACCATCGGCGGACACAAGTATCGCGTCCGCTCGGCGCAGAATGTCGCCGACGAGATGACGTACATGAAGCGGCTCTTCCCGCAGGTCCGGGAGTTCTTCTTCGACGACGACACCTTCACCGCCAACCTGCCCCGCGCCCGCGAAATCGCGAAAAAGCTCGGAACGCTCGGCCTGACCTGGTCGTGCAACAGCCGCGCGAACCTGGACGCCGACACGATCCAGCAGATGAAGGACGGCGGTTGCCGCCTGTTCCTGGTCGGCTACGAGAGCGGCAACGAGGAGACGCTCAAGCGCATCAAGAAGGGCGTGACCCTTGAAGAAATGCGCCGCTTTACCAAGGACTGTCATCGGGCCGGCGTCGTGATTCACGGCACCTTCATCCTCGGTTTGCCGGTCGAGACGCGCGAAACCATCGAACAGACCATCCGGTTCGCACAGGAACTGGATGTCTTTAGCATGCAGGTCAGCTTGGCCGCGCCGTATCCGGGCACCGAACTGTACGAGCAGGCGAGGCTCAATGGCTGGTTCACGAAGAAGGACAAGACCGACCTCGTGGAAGGCGACGGCTTCCAGCAGAGCGCGCTCGAATATCCGGGCTTGAGCAAGGACGAAATCTACGAGGCGGTCGAGCGGTTTTACCACCGTTATTACCTCCGCCCGAAACCGATTCTGCGCATCGTGAAAACCATGCTTGAAGACAAGGATGTGTGCGTGCGCCGCCTGCGCGAAGGTTACGAATTCTTCAAGAGCATGGCCCAGCGCCGGAGCGATCTGGCAGCGGCAAAGGCGGCGACCGTTTGAAGCCGGCGCTTCGGGGTAGCTTCCTGTCAGCGTCCTCGTGCGGGCCGCATTCCGGCAGGCCATCGGACGGAATGCAGCCCGACCGAAGACCGTTCGGCACGGGGGACGCTGCACCGAGAAACTCGACTCACAACTTGCGCTGCCATGACGGGCCGGTGCCCGCGGTCACTTCAATTATCAATAATAAGAACTGACCCCAGCCCGGATTGCGAAGGCGACATCGCGCGGTTATGCTGCAAGCGGATCACCTTGCTGCCGTGAACACGCTCAACCGACCCTCGCTTGAACCGCGCCTGATGAGGCCGCGGACTCCTCCTACCGCACCGCCGGCCCGTTGTTCCCTGTCCCGGGGCTTCACGTTGATCGAGTTGCTGGTGGTGATTGCCATCATTGCGATTCTGGCCGGCCTGCTCTTGCCCGCCTTGGGACGCGCCAAAGCCCAGGCGAAACAGACCCAGTGCCTGAACAACAATCACCAGATCGGCCTGGCCCTCGCGCTGTACACCGACGATTTCAACGACACGATGCCGCTGTGCCCGGACTGGAACGCCCTTGGCGGGCCCACCGGCCGGTATGACTTCGTGGTGAACGAAACGAACAAACCCCTCTACCGGTATCAGGGCGCCAAGGAGATCTTTCGCTGTCCATCAGATCGGGGCGACGTGGATGGTCCGCGGTTCGTCGGCCTCACCTGCGACAATTGCTACCGGGTGTATGGCACGAGCTACCTGATCGAATGGGCGATCGACTTCATGCGCACGAAGCGCGTCTTTGGGGACAGCGGCGCGAACCGGAACGACTACAGCGGCCAGTCCTTGAAGGTCTCCGAGATCGGGGCGGGCCCCGTCAACAAAATCCTGCTGGGCGACTGGATCTGGCACTACAATCGCGGCTGGCTGGACCCAAAGAGCGCGTGGCACAACTTTAAGGGCAAGAGTCGGGTGGTCATGTTGTTTGGTGACGGGCACGCGGTCGGGTATCGGTTCCCCACGAAGCCGGAAAACGATCCGTTCTGGCAGGCCGCCCCGAACCCAAACAACGAGTGGTGGTGAACCCTACCGCGCCGGGGAAGCGCCCACCCGGCCAACGACGGGAGGGCCGCCGGCCGTACGCGCAGCGTTGCGGGAGTTCGCCACGTCGCACAGCTCCACCATGTCTCGCACCCCGAGTCGGCAGGATCCCACGCGCGCGCGACGGCCAGTCCGATCTGCTCTCTTGGCTCCGGTTGTCCCTTCCTCCCGGGAACGTCGCTCAGCGGCTATTCGGCTTCTCGTGCCGCCTCAGGACTCCGCGCAAGGCCGTCAGGAAAAGGCCCTACCCTCGCGGTGGCGTTCGTGACCGCCAGCCCGCCGTATTTCTGCAACTGCCGTGATTCTACCTGCCGCAGCTCCTGGGCCAGCGCGTGGATTACCCGGCTGTTGCCGAGGATCAAGGCGATCATCACGAACAACAGCGCCAGCACGATCACCGTGGCAAAACCATGCTCGCCGCCCCGCGGTTGGTCACCGCGGAAGCTGCGCGGAAATCGACGAAACGTTTTCACGGCCGGGGCGGAGTTGGGGCAACCGCCGTGAAGGTAAACAGCGGCGGCACGCGCGCGGGCCGGCGGCCCGTCGCAAGCTCGAACTCCCAGCGCCAGGTCTTCACCTGCTGCCGGGGTTCCTCAACGAATCGGGCCGACTTGACGTTGCGCAACGCCGGCCGCCACGCGGCGTCCACGCCCGCACGGCGCAGGACGTTTGAGCCGTCGAAGCGGTACACGATTTCAACGTCACGTCGCGGCAGGTGTAGCGTCTGGATTTCACCCTCCTGAACGAGCCGCGGTGCGGCCGTAGCTTGCCGCACATCCGCCCGCCACCGCTCGCCGGCATCCAGTGCGCGGGCGATGTCCGCCGCGGCGCGGCGCAGATTCCACGTGTGGTCCAAGACGCGGTTGTAGGCCACACCCGCCACGGCGAGGATCACGAGGAGAACGCTGATATAGACCAGGCACTCGACCAGCATCACGCCCCGCTCCGCGCGGTTTGCCGACGCGGGTCGCCACCTCCCGGACGCGGTGGAATGGAGGGTCGGGCTCATGGCGGCGTTTGGTTTCCCGGGTCCGGTATCGTCGGGGACGAATTCCACGGACCGCGAAAGGCCGCGATTGGGGCACTGCCATCTGGTAGGGACGCGCTGCCGCGCGTCCAGGCTGACGGACACGTCGGCCCTACCAGGTTCAGGGGTAGGTTGACTTCGCGCACGACCGCGCCTCCCTGGCCGACGGCGGCGGGTCGCCATTCCAAGCGGATCCGGTTGGTCAGGAGCGTGAGCTGGAACCGGCCGGGCGGCAGGTTCGTCACGGACTCGGCGCGCACGGTGTAAAGTTGCGGGCCGGGCCGGAATGCGCGCCACTCGCCGGCCACTAGCGCCTCCATCTCGCCGTCCACGATCTCCAGTGCAAGCGCGCGCGAGTAAAGCCCCCGGGCCACGGCCGCCTCCCGGTAAAGCGACACCGAGAGCGGCATCAGCGCCACCACCAGGATGCCGACGGCGACCAGCAATTCCGCACTGATCGATCCCCGCGTCCGCCCGTCGCCCGGAGCGCGGAAGCCCCTCCCGCGGCGCGGAGCCCACTCCCGCCCCGATGGCCCGTCTGGGTTCGCGCGGATCACCATAGCGCCTCCGTCCAAATGAGACTGGTCAGCATCTGGAACAGCCCCACTGCCAGGAGGGCGACCAGCACGCCGTTCAACACCACGAGGCCGGTCGTGGCCAACTGCGCGGCGGTCTGTTCCTTCTGGAAAGCCCGGGCGTCCAGCGATTCCTGCCACCCGGCGAGCGCGTTCAGAAAGCCGCCGCGGCCAAAAGTGGCATTCGCCAGGCGCCAGCGGAACTCGCCCTCGTCGTCCATCCTTGCCAGGGCTTCGGGCAGTTTCACACCGCGCTGCAAATCCTGCACGGCCGCCACGGCGCGGGCGCGAAAGACCTCGTTGCCGGTGCCTTCGCCGGCGAGCATCACTGCCCTCGCCTCGGGCAGCCCGGCGTCCAATGCCACGGCGAGGACCGTCGAGAAATCGCGCTGCATCCGGTGCCGCCGCCAAGGCACGCGACTCGCCAGCCGGTCCCAGGAAAAGGGGGCGTGCTGCGCCAGCCAGTTCGCGAGCCGCGGCCCGCCGCAATAGAGAATCACCCCCAGCCAGAGCGCCAGGACGAGCACCGTCTGGCCGGCGATCAACAGGCCGCTCCACTCCAACAGACCGCCCATGAAGCCCAACGAAACGACGCCCATGTCCTGGCCGATCTGCTGGAACTTGGGCAGCACGAAGACGACCAGCATGCCGAAGACGACCAGCCACAGCGGCGAGGTCCCGAAGGCGAAGATCATGAGGTAGTGGTGCGCGTGGCACACTTGGGCGCTGCCGTCCCGGAGGAGGCGCCGGCAGCCGGGCAACACCCGGGCCAGGTTGCCCAGTTCCAGGCCGGCCCGGACCATCGCGGTGGCTTGAGGGGGCAGCGCGCCGGGCGTCAGCTCCAGCGCCTCGCCGAAACGCAGGCCTTCTTCGAGCCGCGCGGCGAGCTGGCCGAGCGGGCGGCCCAGTTTACGCACGTTTTGCCGTGACATCGACAGCAGGGTGCGCTCCGGAGACTCCCCGCGTTCCAGACCGGTCTCGATCAAATCCAGCAACAGCCGCGCTCGTTCCTGGCGGCGCAGGGGCAGACCGAAAGCGAAATACACGACGTACAGCGCGCCCAACAGCGGGGGCAGAACGATCAGCGTGACGCCGCAGAGGACCGCGACCAGCGAAGGTAGCGACGCGAAGCCGGCCCCCGCCGCGATGCCCTCGGCCGGCGCCGCGTCCAGTCTGGCCAGGATGGGGAGGAGGGCATTCATGGCACGCGTCCTAATCCCCGCCCAGCCGATTGATGAAGTGGACGATCATCAGCATCGAAGGGGACAACTGGGCCAGGATCAGTGCCCCCAGCGCGAGCACCGCGACCGGCAACGCGGCATAGAGCATCATCTCCGTCCGGTGGCGCGCCCGTTGATAGTAAATGTCCGCCGCGCGGCGAAAGCTGGTGGCGAGATCTTCGCCGCCCTGCCCGACCAGCCAGAGGAAGAGCCCCGGGAAGACCGACGGCCCGGCGGCGAACTCGGCGAAGCGGCCTTGACCTTCAGCAATGCGCTCCAACCAGCGATCCAGTTCGCGCCCCGCCGGGGTGCCGGACTCGAGGTGGCGCACCAGGTCGATCGATTCGGCGAGGTTGCCGCCGCGCGCCAGCAACAGGTGCATGGCGGCGGCGAGCTGTGCGGTGTTGGATTCCCTGAACCCTGGCAGGGACCAGCGCAGCCGGTTGCGCCAGGCGGGCACCGTGCCGGCCAGCGCGCAGAGCGCCGCCGCGGCGGCCAGCCACACCGGCGGCAGCCACACCATGATCGGCACGGCGGCGGGCATTTGCTCCGGGCCGACCAGTTGGCCGGCGGCCTCGGAGAGCACGGTCTGGTAGAGCCAGACCATGAACAGCGACAAGGCCAGAGCCGCAACGAGCACGATCGCCGGATAGACCAGCAGCGCCTTCAACTGCATCCAGAGCGCGTGGCGCCGCTGGTAGTAGTCGCCGAGCAGGACGAGCACGCCCGGGAGATCGTTGCCCTCGGCCCCCACGTGCGCGAGGCGGATAAACAAGTCCGGCAGTTTGCGACGCAGCAAGGCTTCGCGCAGCGGAGTGCCTTTGGCGAGGTCGGCTTCGAGGAGCTGGATTTCGTCCCGGAGCGCGCCGCTCTGCATGGTGGCGGCGAGCTGGCGCAACGACCCCTCCAGCGGGATGCCGCTGCGGAGCATCTCCGCCAACTGGCGGTTGAAGAAGGCGAACTCGTCGTGGTTCATGATCGGGACCCGGATCGTCCTTCACAGCGCCGCCGACCGGCCATCGCCCGCCTGCGGGAGTTCGGAGCGGCGGTCGGATGCCGGTCCGGGAGTTTTCCCCAACACGCGTTCATACTCACCCGCATCAGACAATCCGGCGCGGAGAAGCTCACGCGCGGACTCCTCCAGACTGTGCGCCGGGGCGATGGCCTCGGGCCCGACGGTGCGGAGTTCCGCCCGCCGCGCCGCGTCCAGGCGCAGCCATTCGACCGCCGGGACGCGGCCCCGATGGCCGGTTCGCAGGCAGGCCGCGCAACCGGCGCCGCCGCACTGCGGGCACACGCGTCGCAGCAGCCGCTGGTTCAACACCAGTTCCACCGCGGACCCGACCGCATAGTGGTCCGGGCACATCACGAGCAGACGCTCGAACACGCCGCGGCACGAACCCGCATGCAACGTCGAAATGACCAGGTGCCCCGTGAGCGCGGCCCGGATGGCCAGGTTCGCGGTCTCGTCGTCGCGAATCTCGCCCAGCACCAGCACCTGTGGGTCCTGGCGGAGCAGGTGCCGGGCGGCGACGGCGAAGGTCAGCCCGCGCGCCTCGCTGATCTCGGTCTGCATGAGCCCGGGGAGGACTTGCTCGACCGGATCCTCGACGGTGATGACGTGTCGTCCGCCCAGTTCCAGCAGGTGCCGCAGACAACCGTAGATGGTGGTGGTCTTGCCGCTGCCCGCCGGCCCGGTCAGCAGGAGCAAGCCGGCGCTGCCGCGCAAGAAGCCTTCCAGCTCGCCGACGACTTCCGCCGGCAAGTCCAGTTCGCGCAGGGGCCGGGCGACGGTTTGGTTGAACAGGCGCAATACGATCTTCTCGCCGGTGACGGTCGGGTAGGTTGCCACGCGGATGTCGTGTTCGGCACCGCTGTCGGCCCGGTCCATCCGGCCGTCCTGGGGCAGCGAGTCCTGGTAAGTCTTGAGGCGGGCCAGGAATTTGATCCGGCCAAAGACCCGCTCCGCCAGCTCGCCGGGGAGTTCGCAGACCGGCGTCATCAAACCGTCGAGGCGGAAGCTTACCGCTGCGCCGGCGCCGGTCATCTGCAGATGCACGTCGCTGGCAGCGGCGGCTTCCGCCTGGCGTAGCAATCGCGAGAGCACCTCGGGCGCGGAGTTTTGCGGGCTGTCGGCCATGGAAGAATCGGACCGCGCCGGAACCCAAAGCTCACGATTGAAACGGGGCGGCGCCGGCTGGGGACGATTTTCCCCGGCCGGCACAAACTGGCGGGCGGCTCAAAGACGCGTTCCGCCGCTCTCCCTCAATCGAACGAGTACCGGGCGCTGATCCAGCCCAGGTGACGCGTGAACTCGCGACCGCTGGTGTCGATGCTCGTCACTCCGCTGGTGGTCCAGTCGTAGGAGTAGCCGACCTCCGCCGACCAGTGTTTGCAGTTGTAGGCGACCGAGGCGCTCGGCGTGTAGATGTAATCATCGCGGAGCACCGGCGCGATCCACTCGCCGAAGTAAGCCCGGAACCCGGCGGTGGCGGAAAGGTGCTTATCCAAGCTGTGTTTCCAGAGCAGGTCGTAGGTGATGTCCTCGTACATGGAAGGGGCCCCGAAGGCGGGCTGCTCGAAGCGCTTGAAGGTCAGCGTCACGGTGTCGCTGGGGGCCGGCGCGAGGACGACCGAGGAATCGACGTACACCACCGTATTGTGCTCGTTGAAGCCCGGTTGGACATCCGCATAGAATTCCCGGAAGTCCGGGCCGGCACTGATGTTCACCTTCAGCCAGTCGGTGAGCTTGCCCTCGAGACCCGGGAGCAGGCGCCCGTAACGGTTGGAGTACTCGTACGGCGACCAAGGTAGCGGACGCTCCTCCTGGCGGCCGTAGCGCATGCCGAGGACGAGATAGGCGTCTTTCAGGATCTTGTAGCCGACGTCGATGCCGCCACCAAAGTCGTTTCGATCCACATAATTCTGGTAGCCGGGATAATCCGCCGGGTTTCGCTTCTCGGTCATGAAGTCGTGGACGTAGCCCGTGGCGGTCGGCCGGAAAAACCAGTCGCCGAGCTTGTGGGTGGTGCGGACCATGTTCTTGAGGACGAAGGCCGCCTTGCGGTCGCGAATCGGAATACCGCCGATGGAAGGCGCGCCGCCCGGCCCGCCGAACGTGAGACCTTCCTTGCCGCCGTCGATCCAGGTGATGCTGTTGGGGCACTCCCATAGCACGTTCTGAATGGTCCCGCCCAGGTTCAGGCCGAACCGGTGGGCGACGTAATCCTCGGAACTCTCCGAGAGGTACCGGGTCACTTCCGGGGCGTAGCTGAAGGCGGCTTTGAAGGCGGCCGACTGGTTCCAATTGAAAGCCACTTTGGGGGTGATCGAGATCACCATCGAATCCTGAAACGGCCGCACCGCGTTGGGATAGGTGGCCAGGTCCGGCTCGACGTCCTGCAGATAGACATTGCTGTCGTAACCCACCTTGGCGGTCACTTCGGCGGCGAAGGTGAGGTTGGTGGCCAGGTCATAGGCGGCCGCGCCCGGTGTGACCGCGCAGCCCAGCGCGGTGAGCCACCACGCCGGCTTGGATAAGCTGCGGCGTGAGCCGCGTTGATGCGGGGGAAACTTTCGAGTTTTCATGGAGAGCGTTCGATCCGGTGGAGACCAGCGCGGGATCACTTCGTGGCCCGGGGTTGGGGCGGTTTGATCAGGAACGTCAGGGCGGCGCCGAGGAGCAACAGCAGTCCGGCGGTGATGAAGGACGACCGGTAACTCCCGCCGCTGCTCGCGGTGAGCGTTTGTTGCAGCCGCGGGAGCACCAGCCCGCCCACGCCCCACGCGGTGAAGAGCACCCCGTAGTTGACGCCGAAGCTCTTCAGGCCCCAGAGGTCCTTCGCGTAGGAGGGAAACAACGCCAGGTTCGCGCCGTAGTTGGCACCAATGAGGGCCGCCAGGAGCACGATGATCACCGCCGCCGTGTCCTTGGCTCCGGTGAGCGGGATGGCGAGAAACATCAACACCGCCTGCACCGAGAGCACCAGGCAAAGCGTCCACCGCCGGCCGATCCTGTCCGAAAGCGTCCCGGCGGCGATTCGGCCGCCGGCATTGCCGATGGCCATGATCGCGACGGCGACAAAGGCCAGCTCGCCCATGCTCGATTTGGCCATGCCGCTGATGCTGCCGATCACCATCAGGCCCGCGCCCGCGCCGATGAAGTAAATCACCCACAGCAGCCAGAACGTCGGCTGCCGCAGGATCTCGCCCGGAGTCGCGGTGGCGGCGGCGGGTTTGGCCGCGGCCCCGGCCGCCGGTTTGGGACCGGCGACGTAACCGGCCGGGGGATTTACCAGCAATTGCGCCAGGCCGCACACGATCACCACGAACGCGAGGCCGAGAATCAGCATGGATTTCTGAACCTGGTAATGGCCGAGCAGATACTGCGACGTCGGCGCGAGATAGACCGGTGCCAGGCCAAAGCCCGCCACCACCAGGCCGGCAATCATCCCCGTCTTGGCGGGGGGAAACCACTTCAAGGCGGGCGGCGTGGCGGACGAATAGCCGAAGCCGATCCCGATGCCCGCCAGCACGCCGAAACCCAGCAACCAGATCCCGTAACTGTTCGTGGTGGAGCAGACCACGAACCCGGCGCCCACCAGCAGGCCGCCGATGGACGCGGTGAGGCGCGGGCCGAACTTGTCCTGGCACCGCCCCGCCACGATCATCGCGAAGGCGAAGACCAGGCAGCACAGCGCGTACGGGTCGTTGAGTTGTGAGCCTTTCCAGCCAAACTCCTTTTCGATGCCGCCCTTGAACAGGCTCCAGGCATAGAGGATGCCGAGGGCGAGGTTGATGCCGAGCCCGGCGGCGGTGACGGTCCAGCCGCGGTTGGCGGCGGCAACGGGGGCTTCCGATACGGCGGAGACAGCAGTGCTCATGCGTGGGGCCTTTGGGAATGCCCCTCGCCCCGGCGCTCCCGTTCCGCACCCGTTCCCGGCTTCGCAGCCGCCGGGATTAAGCGCCGCGGAAACTCATGGGGGAACTGCCGGTTCGAGGGGCGGTTATCGCTGCGGGAATTGCTGGCGTCACAACGGTCAAAGTCGGTCGTTTAAGGTCGCCGCCGGGGCCTCGCCCCCCGGCGGCTTTTCGGGTTCGTGGCGCGAGGCGCCCGACTGATTATTGTTTCCCGGCCACCAGCGCCTCGACGACGTGCGGGTCGGCCAGCGTCTGGATGTCGCCGATCTGGTCCATCTGGTTCTCGGCGATCTTGCGCAGGATGCGTCGCATGATTTTGCCCGATCGGGTCTTCGGCAGGCCGGGCGCGAACTGAATCTTGTCCGGCGCGGCGATCGGCCCGATTTCCTTGCGGACATGGGCGACGAGTTCCTTCTTCAGCTCTTCGCTGGGGTGGATGCCTTCCTTGAGCGTGACGAAGGCGTAGAGCGCCTGGCCTTTGATGTCGTGCGGCATGGGCGCCACCGCGGCCTCGGCGACCTTCGGGTGGCTCACCAGGGCACTCTCGACTTCGGCCGTGCCAATGCGATGACCGGAGACGTTCACGACGTCGTCAATGCGGCCCATCAGCCAGTAATCCCCATCCTGGTCCACGCGGCAACCGTCGCCGGTGAAGTAGATGTTCGGGTACATCGTGAAATACGTGTCGATGAACCGGTCGTGGTCGCCCCAGGTGGTGCGCATCATGCCGGGCCAGGGTTTCTTGATGCAGAGCTTGCCGCCTTCGTTCGGGTTGCATTCGCTGCCGTCGTCGCGCAGGACCACGGGTTCGACACCGAAGAACGGCCGGCTGGCGCTGCCCGGCTTCAAGACGTGCGCGCCGGGCAACGGGTTGATGAGAATGCCCCCGGTCTCGGTCTGCCACCACGTGTCCACGATCGGGCAACGCTCCTTGCCGATGACGCGGTAATACCACATCCAGGCCTCGGGGTTGATCGGCTCGCCCACCGAACCGAGCACGCGCAGGCTGCTCAGGTCATATTTGTTCGGCCATTCCTCGCCGAGCCGGATCAACGAGCGGATGGCGGTGGGCGCGGTGTAAAACACCGTGGCCTTGAACTTCTGAATGATGTGCCAGAACCGGCCCGCGTCCGGATACGTCGGCACCCCCTCGAACATGATGCTGGTGGCGCCGTTGCAGAGCGGGCCATAGACGATGTAACTGTGGCCGGTGACCCAGCCAATGTCCGCGGTGCACCAGTACATGTCATCGTCATGCACGTCGAAGATGTATTTGTGCGACAGGCTGACGTGCAACAGATAGCCCGCGGTGGAGTGGACGACGCCCTTCGGTTTGCCGGTCGAACCGGAAGTGTAGAGCATGAACAGCACGTCTTCGGCGTCCATGACTTCCGGCGGACAATCGGCGTTCGCGGCGGCCATCTGCTCGTGCCACCAGACGTCGCGGTTGGGCTGGATGTTGCAGGGGGTTTCGTTGCGCTTGACCACCACGACCCGCTGGATGCTGGGCGTGGACTTGAGCGCCTCGTCGGCGATGGCTTTGAGGCCGATGTTCTTGCCGGCGCGCAACGAGGTGTTCGAGGTCACCAGCAGCTTGCAGGTCGAATCGTTGATCCGGCCCGAAAGCGCGTCGGCGCTGAACCCGCCGAACACGATCGAGTGGATGGCGCCGATGCGCGTGCAGGCCAGCATCGCCACCGCCAATTCGGGGATCATGGGCAGGTAGATCGCCACGCGGTCGCCGCGCTTCACGCCGAGCGACTTGAGGACGTTGGCGAATTGGCAGACCTGCTGGTGAAGCTGGGCGTAGGTGAGCGTCACCACATCGTCCTCCGGCTCGCCCTGCCAGACGATCGCCGGCTTGTGGGCGCGGGTCGCGAGGTGACGGTCCAAACAGTTGACGCTGACGTTCAGTTGACCGTCCGCGAACCAGGTGTGCTCGATTTTCCGCGCGGCGGTGTTCCACTCGTACCGCCGGCTTTCGGTGGGCTTCCGGAACCAGGTGAGCGTGTCGGCCTGCTCGAGCCAGAAGGCATCGGAGCCGTTCACCGAGCGCGCGTACAACGCCTGGTACTGCTCGGCGTTGAGGTGGGCGCGGTTGACCACCTCGGCCGCCGGCGGGAAGGTGCGGTTCTCCTGGAGCAACGAATTGGTGGAAACGGTTTTGCTTTGTTCCGTCATGGTCTGGTCCTTTCTGGTCTGTCGTTCATGGTCAATTCAAGGGATTCGGCGGCCCGATCTTGCGTTGGGTCCCGCTCCCGAAGCAACCGCAACCCGCGGCATCAGGCCGTGGTGCGGAAAAACCCCGCGGATGACCGCGTCGATCGCGGCGCGCAAGGCGGGCTCCACGCTCGCCCGCTGTTCGGGTGTCACCGGCAGTTCGCGGTCGCGCAGGCCGCCCGCCCACTCGCTCGTGCCCAACATCACCCCGCCCAGCCCGAGACTGAAATCCGGTTCCTCGCCTTCGCCGCGGCACGTCTGCCATGCCAGCGCCCAGCCGCGCACGGTGTTCGGGACATGATAGCCTCCGCCGCCCGCCACCAGCAGAGGCAACCGGAGTCCGAGCAAACGCTGGAGCACTTCCGCGAGCGCGTTGTTGGTGAGGCTCAAATGCGTCAGGGGGTCCCCCGCCAACGCATCCATGCCCAGCTCCAGAACCAGGCAGTCGGGTTCGAAGGCATCGAGCAGCGGCACCACCACCTGGTCGAAGGCGTGCAAGAACGCCGCGTCGAACGTGCCGGCCGGCAAGGAGACGTTGGCGTTGTAACCCAATCCCGGACCTTCGCCGATCTCGTCCTCGAAACCACCCCACGGGAAAAGCGTCTGGCCGCTTTCGTGCAGGGAGATCGTCAACACGTCATCGCGCCGGTAGAACATGGCTTGGACGCCGTCGCCGTGGTGCGCGTCCACATCGACGTACGCCACGCGCCGGCCGGCCGCGGCCAGCCGGTCGCACGCCAGCGCCACGTCGTTCAGGTAGCAGAATCCCGCCGCGCGTTCGGCCATGGCATGATGGAACCCCCCCGGCAGGCTGAACGCGATGTCCACGTCGCCGGCCAGCAGGCGGTCCGCCGCGGTGAGCGCGGCGCCACAAGCCCAGGTCCCGTAAACGAACAGGTCCTTGAACACGGGCGTGTCCGGTCCCCCCAACCCCATGTGCAGGCCCTCCACCGTAAGTTCGCCCGCCGCCGCGCGTTGAAGCTCCTCGAGGTACCGCGCGCTGTGGCATCGCTCCAACTCGGAGCGTTGTGCCGGTCGGGGCGCGACCTCCTGCCCGTCCGCACCGCCCAACAATCCCAGCGACAACAGCCGCTGGCGCGTGAGGCCGACCCTTTGGGTCTTGAAAGGACAATCGGGCGGGTAGCTCAGCCCCTCGATCTCCGGCGGGTAAAGGAAGGCCAGCTTGCGGGGATTCATGGGCAACGAAGGAACCGGCCACGGCCCGCTGGCCCGGCTCCGGGTCGCCGGGACTTGGCCGGGCGGATCGACCTGTTTCCGGCCCCGGTCAAAGCGCGGCGGCAGCAAACCGTCACGTCGGTCTCTTCCCGGTGGAGCATGTCGGCCAGCCTAGAGTCGTCAGAATCGATACTGCTTTACGTATCTTGTCAAAAGCTGCTCCTTTATTGAGCTTGATTCCGGATACGGCCCCCAATCCGGCGACCGGCTCGGCGCGCTTTGGCCGGGTTGGGGCGTGACCGACCAGGCGCGCCCGAGCCACGGTTTGACGCCGCCAGCCCCCCCTGCTACAACCAGCGCCATGATTTCACTGCCCCAAGGCGGGCGTCCGGCGCGCGGCGGTCCGTCCAAGATTCCGGTCAGCAATCCGTTATGAGCGAAGCCCCAACCCTCAAATACCGCCGGATTCTGCTCAAGATCACCGGCGAGGCGCTGGGCGAAGCCCGCTCGGGCAGCGGCATCTGCCCCGACCGCATCCACGACATGGCTGGCGAGATTCGCGAAGTCCGCGAGTTGGGCGTGCAAATCGTCATCGTCGTGGGCGGGGGCAACATCTTCCGCGGCGCCCGCGGCAGCCGCAAAGGCATCGACCGCACCACCGGCGACTACATGGGTATGCTCGCGACCGTGATCAACGCCCTGGCCTTGCAGGACGCCTTGGAGAAGCAGGATGTCCCGACGCGGGTCCAGACGGCGATCGCGATGGCGCAGGTGGCCGAACCCTTCATCCGTCGGCGCGCCGTGCGGCATCTGGAGAAAGGTCGGGTGGTCATCTTTGCCGGCGGCACGGGCAACCCCTATTTCTCCACCGACACCGCCGCGGCCCTGCGGGCGAACGAGATCGGCGCCGACATCATCCTCAAGGCCACCAAGGTCGATGGCATTTACAACGCCGACCCGAAGAAGGACCCCGGCGCGAAACGCTATGACCGCCTGACCTATCAGCAGGCGCTCGACCAACGGCTTGAGGTCATGGACGCCACGGCCTTCGCCATGTGTCGCGACAACACCATGCCGTTGGTGGTCTTCGATCTGTTCCGTCCGCAGAACATCCGCCGGGTGGTGTTGGGTGAACCCATCGGCACGCTGGTGACCAGCGGTTGACGTTGGGCCGGCCGCGCCTTATACCAACGCCAACACAACCCCAATTGATTTATGTCCATCGACGACATCTTGCTGGAAGCAGAGGAGAAAATGACCAAGACGGAGCAGGTGGTCATTCACGAATTCGCCGGCGTGCGCACGGGCAAGGCTTCGCCCGGTTTGATCGAAGGGCTCCCCGTCGAAGCGTACGGCTCGACGATGCGCCTGCGCGAGCTGGCCGGGATCACCACGCCCGAACCGCGGATGCTCATCATCACGCCGTGGGACGCCAGTACGCTGCACGCGATCGAGAAGGCCATCCAGAAGGCGAACCTGGGCATGAACCCCGCCATCGACAAGAAGGTGATCCGGCTGGTCTTCCCGGAGCTCAGCACCGAACGCCGTCAGGAGTTCATCAAGATCATCAAGAAAATGGCCGAGGACGGCCGGGTCGCCATCCGGCACGTCCGCCGCGACGCGATGGAGCACTTGAAGAAAGAGGACAAAGCCGGCTCCGTCAGCGAGGACAATGAGAAGCACGCCGAAAAGGAGCTGCAGAAACTCACCGACGCCTACATCGCCAAGATCGATCAGCATCTTGCCCACAAAGAGAAGGAACTCATGACGGTGTAGCCGCCTGGCGCGCGGGTCAGCACAGTTGATTTCCGGAGACCGCCCGACCGCACTGCCGGGCGGTCCTTTCTTTTCAACGCGCCCACGGTGGCCGCCGGCTCGCGCCTCCATCGCGTCCTGAAAGGCTCCAGATTTCGGATTGGCGGCTGCGCTGCCGCGTTGGAATTGGTGGCTGCGCTGCGGCGGCGGCGCAGGGCGGCGCGGCAGCATCACCGGCACCAAATCAAGGCGCCACCGAAACTTGCATTCTTCCCTCAATCGTGAAGAACTACCTCCCATGAACCGCCGCCTTTTCCTCCGCCAGGCTTCCCTGATCGCGATGACCGCTTGCCTCGCCCCGCATGCCCTCGGCGCCGACACGCCTCCCGCCAAGGCCCAGGCGCGGGTGCTGCTCGTCACCGGGGTCGATTACCCCGGTCATCCGTGGCGCGAGACCGCGCCGGTGCTGGTCCGGCAACTCACCGAGGACCCGCGGCTGAGCGTGACCGTGATCGAAGACCCGCATTTCCTCGATTCCGCGGCGCTGCGCAGCTACGACGCCGTGGTGCTGCACTTCATGAACTGGGAGGTGCCCGCGCCCGGTGAGGCGGCCCGCGAGAACCTCCGCCAGTTCGTGGCCGGCGGACACGGCCTGGTGCTGGTGCATTTCGCGTGCGGCGCCTGGCAGGATTGGCCCGAATTCAGGAACCTCGCCGGCCGCGCCTGGAACCCGAAGCTGCGCGGACACGACCCGCGCGGGCCGTTCACAGTGCACATCGAGGACGCCACGCACCCGGTCACCGCCGGCCTCAAGGATTTCCAGACCGACGATGAGCTCTACACCTGCCTGGATGGCGAAACCCCGATCCACGTCCTCGCCACCGCGAAATCGAAGGTGGACGGCAAGGATTACCCGATGGCGTTTGTGTTGAACTACGGCCAGGGCCGGGTTTTCCACAGTCCGTTGGGTCACGATGTCAAGGCGCTTGGCCCCGACGTGGGCGAACTCTTCCGACGTGGCACGGCTTGGGCCGCGGGTCTGAGTCCCACGCCTTGAACAGTTCGCGGCGTCTCTGCCAGCAAGCGGGGCAGTTCTGCGTTTACGGTCTGGCCATTCCCTTGGCTTTCGTCACGTCCACGTCGCAACAATTGCCAAGTCAGATGGAATGCCGCGTTTGGCTATGCGGCTACGAGCCTGTCAACAGCAAACCCTCGCTGTGGATTGAGTCTGTCTCGATGCCGTAATGCCTCAGTCATGCCCGGTTTTCCGGAGGCGGGGTGATTTGCTTGCTTGCTGTCCGCTGCTGAGGCTTGCGCTTCGCTGGTGGGGGAACGGCGCTTGTGCCCGCAGCGACACTCCCCAAGACGTGAATCTCATTCTCGCCGTGGCCGCCGACGTACGGAGGCTCCAACGCCGACCGCAGAACGGCAGTGGCGTCAGATTGCCTCGACTTCGCTCGCGAACGGGCCGAGCGCTTGTGCGTCGTTCAAGGCGGACGCGCGTCCATTGAAGTCAGCCGCGACGGCTACCGCGTGGATGGCCGAAGGATTTTCCCGGCGTCGGCCTGCCTCGCCGGCACGTAGAGTCTCCAAAACTTCGGCCAGAAATCCTCCTGGAGAGGATGGAGTGACGGGTAGCCGGGCACCACGGCTCCAAGGAACTTCCATTCGCTGGAGTCCGGGATCAACTCGGCGCGCACTGGGTTGGCCACGAGGTAATGGCATGCGGTCGCAAAGACATGGCGGCGGCGCTCCTCCGGTTTGAGGACATGATCGTGCGCCTGATGCTGGAAACGCTGCGGGGCCAGTCTCGGTTCCAGATGCGTGCGCAGAAAGGCCATGCCGTTGAGCTGGTCAGAGTCCAGGCGCAGCCCCATCCAGACGAGGTGCAGGTGGTCCGGCATGAGGCAGTAGACCGGGCAAAACAAGCCTTGGCGCGCGGCGGTGTGCAGCATCACTTCCCGGAACGCCGCATGGAAGCGTTCGTCCAGCCAACCCCGCCGGCGGAGCGCAATGGGGAGCGTCCAATGAACGACCGCGTCGCCCTGGTAATGCTCCCGGGGCAGGCGTGGCAGATAGAACGGGCGGTTCGTGCGCGCCCCGCGAATCGCCGTGCGTCGTCGCTCTCCAGGTCGGCCATACTTGCCGTCGAGGCTGCTCGGAGTCGTCGCCAAAATCGAGCAGTGCGTGAAGCAGTCGTAGCAGCCGACGTCAGGATGCTCAAACCTCAACGGCAGAACGGCAGTGGCTTTCGTTTGCCTTGTCCTTGCCGGCGAGGTGCAACTGGGGCGCCCATGCCCGAACCATAAGGCAAGTCAGAGCCTCGTGACCTCGGCTGCTACGAACGCTGGGCAGACCGGCGCAAGGCGGCTCAGGGCTCCCCCGACGCAACCTATGGCGGCAGGCTCGGTCCTTTGGCGGGGAACCGACTCACTGACACTCGCTGACATCCTGCCAAGGCGTAAATGCCCTTCTTGCCGTAGCCGCCGACGTCAGGAGGCTCAAACCTCAACGGCGGAACGGCAGTGGCTCTTGATTGCCTCGTCCTTGCCGGCGAGGTGCAACTGGGGTGCCCATGCCCGAACCATAAGGCAAGTCAGAGCCTCGTAACCTCGGCTGCTACGAACGCCAGCCAACCGCCTCCAGGCGGCTCAGGGCTCCCCCGACGCAAACCTATGGCGGCAGGCTCGGTCCTTTGGCGGGGAACCGGCTCACTGACGCTCGCTGACATCCTGCCAAGGCGTAAATGCCCTTGTCGCCGTAGTCGCCGACGTCAGGAGGCTCAAACCTCAACGGCAGAACGGCAGTGGCTTTCGTTTGCCTTGTCCTTGCCGGCGGGGTGCAACTGGAGTGCTCATGCCCGAAACATAAGGCAAGTCAGAGCCTCGTGACCTCGGCTGCTACGAACGCCAGCCAACCGCCGCCCGGCGGCTCAGGGTTCCGCCGAAGCAACCGCTGGCGACGCTTCCGGCTCGCGGGTTGGTGACCGGCGCCTGCGCCCGCGCCGGCTTTCTGCAAAGGCGTGAAGTTCCGCTTAGCCTCCGGACAACCGTTTCCTCCAATAACCAGGCCGCCTGTAGCCATTGGCCACCGCGAGCACCCATACCGAATCGCCCTCCTCCGCGTAAGCGACATAGAAAGGAAACACCTTGAGATTCACCCGCCGATGGTCCCTCCGCAACCTTGGCAGCGTTGGATTCATGGCGATCCAATTCAAACAGCCGATGACCTCGCGGTAGAATTTCTCCCCCAAACCCGGCTGCTGGTCTTCGTAGTACTTGACCTGGGCGGCAAACTCGGCCGCCGCCTCCGGGTGGAGTGCGATCCTCACGGTTGGAAACCGGCCTCGATCCGCTTCTTCACCTCGGCCAGCGGAACGGCTTGGACTGCGCCAGTGCGAAGCGCTTGCAACCGCCGGGCGATTTCATCGTCCCAGGCGACTTGCAGCTCGTCTGTCGGCTCCGGGCTCGTCTCGGAAAGGTCCAGGAGAATCCGGGCCAACTTGAGGCGTTCTGACGCCGACAATGCAGCCGCATCACGCGTCACTTCGGTCAAGGTCTTCGGCATACCGAAGGACGATTTCGCATGGCCAACCGGCTGTCAACCGCCTGGCGTGGGCTTTGGGATTCGGTACCGTGCCGAGGCTGTCTCGGATTGGCTGGTGCCGCCAGACGGGCGGATCTGCAATCCCACCTCCCGCCGGGCGGCAGAACTCGGCTCTGAAGACTAGGCGCCTGGTAGCTCATGGCTGCGCTGGCGTACCCGCTGTCGGGGCTGGCGGTTCCGTAACTCGCGGTAAAGGCGACAATCGATCCCAGCCAGCAAGAACGGCGGCCCAACCAACAGCCCGCAAATCGTGGTGGGTTTCCGAACTGGGAACACTGTCGCTAGGCCAAGCGTGACAAAACAAATCCCCACCACGACTGCAAAGGCCTTGCTCATTTCACGTTTGAAGGTTCGGGCGAAGCAAAAGGCCCTCCGCCAGCCGGCACCGTTATGTGTGACTCGTAATTTAGCGAAGCGGCCGGATTCCGTCCGCTTTATCTTTTTGGACACATGCGCTTGCAGCGTCAGTCAACGCAGCAATCACCCACTCGGCGGTGATAAAATACGACGCGCGAATCATCATTCCGACAAAGCCGACTTGGTAACAATCAGGCTCCAACTGCTGGATGGCCCACACTGGCCCTCCGCTAAATCCGTCCAAGTCCGAATTGCTGGAAATGTCAGGAAAGTTGATCCGTGCGACACCTTTGAACTCGGATTGGCCCAAATAGACAGCGCGCAACTTTTGGGACCGACGCAGCAACCTTCGCGAGCTATAATCCATTTCTTGAAGAGTCGATGGATATCCTTCAACTACCAGAGATTGTTTCGGAAGTAGTGAGTGCGACCAGCAGTGCCGGTCCGTATCTAGCGCTACGACTCTATTGAGTTCTTCCTTAGTCATCAAATCGCTTCCAATTTCAAAGAATGCCATATCCCCTCCATCAGTATCGTCGCTTGTTCGGGTGCATATTAGATGCCAAGAAACGAGAGGAAGGTACTCGTTCTCTAGGCCGCCACAGTGGATCTGGTCTTTGCCAATATCAACACGGCCATCAATGCAGTGGCGAGCTGTGACTACGAACAGATGTCCTTTGTGCCTAACTCGGAAGCAGGTGCCGCCAAACCAAGGCTCACTCGTCTTGGCACTCACAAAGACAAGAGGCTTGGCCACGCCCAAGAGGTACTCGACTTCCTCGAGCTTCATCAATTTGAACCGCACTTTCCAAAATGAATCACAACACCGGGAATAGAATTCAAAATCTTCTCTGTCGAGAGAACCCAACGTGAGAAGGCTGTGCCTTGACAAGTGTCGGAACCATCTCCTGCAACCCTTTATCCATTCACCTGGAATTGGTGCCGTCGCACTTTGTCCGCTCACACTACGTCTCCCTCACTAGCTCCAGCCCGCTGCGGTTCTGGACTTCGAGTTCGTAGCCCGCCGGCACGCTGGCTTTCCAGAGCAGGCGGCCGCCTTCCTTGCGCCAACGCAGTTCCACGCGACCGGCGTCGGTCGGGATGATGCCCTCGCACCAGTCGAGCTTGAGAGCGGAGAACTTCACATGGACGCGGCGGTTCACGCGGTCCACCTGCGCCAGCCCCAGCACGTCGCGGTAGAGCACGTGGACGGCGTGCGACGCGAAGCCGTGGTCGCAGCTCGCATAGTCGCCGTCATTCTCCCAAAGCGTGCCCGTGCGGTCGGCCATGTAGAGTTGGTAGGCCAGCGACCCGTCGAGGTTTTGCTGGGCCAGGCCGTAGCGTGAGAGGAGTTCCAGCCGGAGCACGTTGCCGACAAACGCATTCGCCGGATAAACCTCGGGAAAGGCCTTGGTCTGCTTGCGTTGCGGGCCGAAGTCCTTGACGAGCTTCTGCCACAGCGGGGCGTGGGTTTCCGGCGTCGCGACGTCGAAGAAGAACGCGAAGTACTGGCAGACCTCCGTGCGGTTGCGGGTAACTTCAAGCTTGCCGTCTCTGCGCACGGCGTTGTCCACGAAGAATTCGCCGTCGAAAGACTGCCGGCGGATCGTGTCGCGCAGGCGGTCGGCGTCGCGGGCCAACTCCGGCAAGCCGTAGAGCCTGGCGGCGGCGGCGAGCGCGCGGGCATAGAGCATGTTCGACGGATAGTTCACGTCCTGGACGAAGTCGTTCGCCTTGGACCATTCGACGAATACCCAGCTCGGCAGCTTTTCGAGCAGACCATCGGCGTTGCCGAACGGCCGGAAAAACTCGAAGAGCTTGAGCACACGCGGACGCAGGGCCTCCACGAGCGCACGGTCGCCACTGCGGTCCAGGTATTCCTCGAGCTCGACCACGAACCAGAGCGACCAGTTCGGAATGAAGATGCCGTCGTTGTGGTCGGCCGGATAACACATCGGCAACATGCCGTCGGGCAGGTACGCGAACTTCGGCGGGAGCTGGTAGTTCTCGAAGAAGTCGTGCTCGACCACGGTGTCGCCGCTCAGGTCATAGGCGACCCGCGAGGTGAAGAAGCTGTCGCACAACCAGCCGGCACGCTCGCGCGACGGGCAGTCCATGAAGATGTCCACGGCGTTTTGGCGGTAGGTTTCGCGTCCGGCGGCGAACAGGCGGTTCAACCGCTCGTCGCTGGCGGCGAACTGCGCCTGCCACACGTCCGGGTTCGCGTACTCGCGCAGGTACACGCCCCGCACCGAGCAAGCGCCGTCGAGCGCGAGCAGCTTGAGATAGCGCAGCGTGTACGGCTCGAACGACTCGACGTGGTACACGCCGGGTTCGAGTTGGTACTCGACGATGTTCACGCAGCCGAGGCGCTTCCAGTCCACGTCCCGTTCGCGCAGGATTTCATCGAACAGGAAAAACAACCGGCACTTGCTCTTGACCTCGATCTCGGCGCCGAGGAAGCCGGTCAAGTTCACGCCGAAATCCAGGATGCGGAACGCGCCGGCCGGCAGGGCGAAGTCGTCCTTCGGCGAGGCCGGCTGGTCGATGGCGGTGGACGCGGTGGTCTTGAGCCGCTGCAATTCCAGCGACGGGATGGTCGCGAGTTCGTTCTCCGGGTAGCCGCCGAGTTTGGGTCCAATCTGAGTCAAGGAACGGTCCTTCCACGGATTGGCGGGCATCGCGCCCAATTCGGCCTGCCCTTGCGAAACGATCCACGTGGGTTGGCGCTGCGCGAAATCCGGGTACGGCACGCCGCGGGGCAGCAGCATCTTTGTGGGCTGAACCGCGCACGCGACCTCGGCGAAAGTGGCGTTGGGGTCGCGGCGCCAGGCATCGTTGTCGGAGTGGAGGCGGTACACCTCGGAGAACGGCCGCTGGAAGCTGTACCGCTGCGTCTTCTGGAGCCGCTGATCTAGCACCGCGGCACGG
The DNA here is from genome assembly GCA_963735925.1 of uncultured bacterium. Lineage (GTDB taxonomy): Bacteria > Verrucomicrobiota > Verrucomicrobiia > Limisphaerales > J093 > DSVZ01. Next base: position 778,493 of record CAVTMT010000005.1, on the reverse strand, counting down.
AACGGCGCGCCGTCGCCGCCGGTCGAAGCCAGCACCTTGCCATCCGCCACGACCTCGGCCTGGAGGAACGCCGGTTGGTCGAGCAGGTAGTAGCTGTTGACGTTGTAGCCGGCGACTTCGAGGGCGATGACGTTCGTGCCCGGCTTGAGGTGTCCGGCCAACGGCCATTCGTCCACACGATAGTAGCCGTGCGGCCCGCGCGCCGGGCCGTGGCCGAGGAACTCGCCGTTTACCGTCGCGCGATAGAGCGTGGACGCAGTGAGCCGCAGGGTGGCACGTTCGGCGCCGTCCGCGGAGAGGATCGCCCGCCAACTGACAGTCAGGTTCTTCTCCGTCTCGCGGCCGGTGGGCCAGAGTGGTTGGGCGGAGCGAAAGGCGGGTTCGGCGAGTGAATGCGCGTCAGCGAGACCGAGCAAGCAGAGGAGGCCGACGAGGAGACTACGTCGCCGGGCACCAGGATAGGAATGCATGGCGTCCGGCTTAACCGGCGCGCGGTCGAACGTCAATCCCGTGTCTGACTCGCCAGGGCGGGCTTCGGGAGTCTTGGGGGGGATGGATGGTGTCGGGGTTACTGCGTTTCGCCGGTGCCGAGACGATAGGCACTCCCGACGCCGAGGAAGAGCCACAGGAACGTCCAGAGACTGAGGCTCTCCTTCCAGATCAAGCCCTGCAGGGCCGAGGTGATCTTGGCGGTGATGTCGCGCTCGTACTCCGTTTTGGACGGCCGGCCTTTGACGAACTCCTTGAGTTCCGGCAATTCCCGTTCGCGGAAGTTCTTCAGGTCCTCGGCGGTGATCGATTCCGGATCGACCTTGGTGTCGTCCTCGGATTCCTGGGCGGCCAGGAAGGTGCGGATCTGGGCGTCGCTTTCCAGCTTCACGGCCTCCTGCGCGTACGTCATGCGCGAGTCGTAGGCGCCCTCGAGGGCTCCGGCCAGGACCTTGTGGAAGGCGGAGCGGGTGGCCAGGTACTCGCCGCCGACGATGGCCACGAAGGCGCAGGCGGCGGCGATGAGGCCCAGTTTCTGGCTGTAGCCGGCGCCGAGCACGCGGCAGCCGAAACCGGTGATCCCGCCCACCGCCCAGGCGATGATTCCGACCTCGGTGTTCGTGCCGTAAATGATGCCGAACCAGATCATCATCCCGATGAACGCGCCCCCCGCGGCACCCAGCGTGCCCAGGAGCAGGTTCGGCTCGCCGTAACCGCGCTTCTTCGCGGTGCCGCCGGCGGCTCTCGCCGGTGGCGGGGTGATCGGTGATGGAGCGGCCATCGGTGGAACCGGAGACGGTGGGGCCGCCGCGGCGACAGCGGGTGGGGCCACGCGCACGGCGGGCGGGGCTACGGACGCGGCGTGACGGAGGAATTCGTTGGCCGCCTCGGTGCCGTCGGTCTGACAACTCGGACAGGCGACTGCGGCAGGCATCCGGCCGTTCACCGGGTCAACGTCGAAGCTGTACTTCGTGCCGCACGTGCAAAGGATTTTTACGAGCATGGCGGTGGTCGTTCGGGTTCGATCTGGGCAACGAGCGAAGTCTGACTGAAGCGCGCGAAGAACACAAGCCGCCAGCGGACGCCCGGGAGTCCAGACCTCAAGCGCGTGGCGACGCCGCGGCGGCGGCGCAGAGCGGTGCGGCCGCAGGACTGTCAAACCTGGCCCCTGCCGGCGAAACGCCGAAGCCGGTCGGGCGGTGTATTCGAGGAGGATCCCCCTCGCCCCTGCCTCCTTCGCGCCCCCCGGGCGGGTGCGTGCCGCGCTAGACCGCGTTGTCGTCGCGCTCTTCGGTGCGTATGCGCCAGGCTTCGTCGATCGTGGAGACGAAGACCTTGCCGTCGCCGATCTTGCCGGATTTTGCCGCGCCGATGATGGCTTTGACCGCCGGCTGGGCGAGGTCGTCGGGCACGATGGTTTCGATCTTCACCTTGGGCAGGAAATCCACGGTGTACTCGCTGCCGCGGTAGATCTCGGTGTGGCCTTTTTGCCGGCCGAATCCTTTGACCTCGATGACGGTCATGCCCTGGACGCCGATTTCGTGGAGCGCGGCTTTGACCTCGTTCAACTTGAACGGCTTGATGATGGCTTCGATCTTCTTCATGGCAGTCGGGGTTAATCCGTGTAGGCGCGCTCGCCATGTTGCGACAGGTCGAGACCCACGCTCTCGTCTTCGAGGTCCACCCGGAGTCCCACCAGCGCCCCGACGAGTTTGAGCAAGATGAACGTGCCGAGCGCGGCCACGCCGGCCGTGAACACCACCGCCGCCAGTTGCCGGCCAAACTGGGCGGGTCCACCGGCCAGCGACACGATCGCGCCGCCCGCCTGGAAGGTCGAGGCGATGGCGGGATTCACGCTGGCGCTGGCGAGGAGGCCCAACAGCAACATGCCCGTGATGCTGCCCACCGCGTGCACCCCGAACACGTCCAGCGAATCGTCGTAGCCGAACCGGACCTTGAGCCGGGTGACGGCCAGGTAACAGACCGCGCCCGCGGCCAGGCCGATCAGCAGCGCCGAGGGGATGGTCGACAAACCCCGAGGCGGGCGTGATGGTGGCCAGGCCGGCCACCATGCCGGACGCCACGCCGAGCACGCTGGGTTTGCCTTTGAGCCACCACTCCATGCCGGCCCAACTCAGGGCGGCGGCCGAGGCGGAGAAATGGGTCGCCGCAAAGGCGCTGGTGGCGAGCGCGCCGGCGTTGAGTGCGCTGCCGGCATTGAACCCAAACCAACCCACCCAAAGCAACCCGGTGCCGATGAGACTCAGCACCACGTTGTGCGGCATCATGGGCTCCTGCGGGTAGCCGTCGCGCCGGCCCAGCAGGATCGCACAAACCAGCGCCGAGACGCCGGAGCTGATGTGGACGACCGTACCGCCGGCGAAGTCGAGCACCGGGAACCGGCCGCCCAGCGCCCAGTTGAAGTAACCGCCCTTGCCCCAAACCATGTGGCAGAGCGGGAGGTAAATCAGGGACACCCACAACGCCACAAAGAGCAGATAGGCGCTGAACTTGATGCGCTCCGCCACGGCGCCGCTGATCAGCGCCGGCGTGATGATGGCGAACATCATCTGGAACAGCATGAAGGTCTGCTGCGGAACCGTCGCCGCGTAATCGGCGTTCGGCGCGGCACCCACCCCGCGCAACAAGAAGTACTGAAGCGGGTTGCCGAAGACCGCATTGCCTTCGCCAAAGGCCACGCTGTACCCGAACACGACCCACAGGACGGAAACCAGCCCCATCAGAATCAGGCTGTGCATCATCGTCGCCAGCACGTTCTTGCTGCGCACCAGGCCGCCATAGAAAAGAATCAAGCCGGGCGCGGTCATCATCAGCACCAGCGCGGAACTGACCAGCAGCCAGGCGTTGTCGCCGGTGTTGATGACGGGCGCGGGCGCGCTCGCGTCGGCCGCGTGGACCCACGGCGTCAAACCGGCAGCGAGAAGCAACAGGCAGCGTGGACAAAACGACCACCCCAGCGAGCGCGCACGGATCATGGGCCCGGGACTCCACCAGATTGTGGAAGCGATGTCAACGCGGGCACACGCCACGCGGGACCCGCAGCCGCCCAGCAAGTTGGACGGGCGGAATGGAGGAGGAGGTTGCTTGGGAGCCCGGTCTGGGGTAGCTGTTAGGCGATCCGTACAATCCAATGCCGAAGGTAATACCCTCAAACCCGCTAAATCCCATGGCTTCCAAAACACTCAAATCCGCGGTCGCGGTCACGCAGGTACTGGCCGGCATCGCGCTTTCGTTCACCAGTCTGGCCCAACCGGAGGTGGGCTCCCTGCCTTACAACGTGTCGCTGCTCAAGGAGGCGTTTGCCGAATCCGCGGTCATCGACTCCAGTCCCGCCCCGCTGAATGGCGCAACCGGCCAGGTGCCGTTCTGGGTGGACATGGTCAATACCGAGGCCAACGCCAATGGCGGCGATGGCATTTACGTGGCCGTGCTGGACACCGGCCTGCTCCAGGACTGGCCTGCCTACTTCCCCGCCGCAAACATCCGGGCGGACTGGGGTATCGGTTTCACGCACGATATTCATTGGGATCCAAGCATCGGCGACCTGGCCGCCGGCCCCTTGGAGACTCGCGACTTCATCACGGACCCGTTCAAGGGCTCCGGCCACGGCACGCACGTGACCAGTACCATCGTCGGATACCGCTTCCACACGACAACCGCGGATTTCTTTGTCCGCGGCGTGGCGCCCAAGGTGAGCATCATCCCGGTGCTCGTATTGGATGCCTGGGAGGTGCCGACGCCGTACGGTCCCGTGCGCCTGACCGGTGGGTTCGACGACATGATCAGCGCCGGCATCCGGTACGTCGCCGACCTGGCCACGGCGGAGGGGATCAAGATCGTCATCAATATGAGCCTTGGCGGTCCGGAGCCGACTCCCGAGATCGAGGACGCGATCAACTACGCGATCGCGCGAGGCGTGATCGTGGTGGCTTCGGCCGGCAACGAGGGCACGGCTGGCATGGGCTGGCCCGGGGCCTACCCGCAGGTGATTTCCGCTGCGGCGGGCGGCTGGACCCAGCAATGGCTGGCGCTGCCGCCCCCGAACCCGTCGCGCTGGTGGCTGAACAACGTCACGGAGAAGCTCAACACCAAGGACGCCTGGCGGAACAACTGGCAGATGTACCTCGAGGAATTCAGTTCCCGGCCAAATCCCCTCCTGGGCCAGACCTGGAAAGAACTCGATGTCTGTACCCCCGGTGCGTCGATCGTCGGACCCTACAAGGATTACTTCGACACGACGGTGGGCTATTACTACCTCTGGGGCACCAGCATGGCGGCCCCGCATGTCTCCGCGCTGGCGGCCAGCCTGGCTCAAACCCGGCCCGGCATCACCCAGGCTGGCGCCGAACTGGTGCTCAAGAAGGCCGCCACCGGTCTGCCGCTCGCGTCCGACGGGGCCCTGGTCCTGGATCCGTTTGTCGGCGGCCTCTACAACTTCCTCTGGCAAGCTCACGATGCCGGCTCCGGGTGGCTGACGTGGGACAATATCCAGAGGACCGCCCAAACCTTGCTCAAGTAGCGGTGAACGGATTGCCGGCGCGCCTCCGCTCCCACTGGACATACGACCCGAACTTGGCCGGCGCCAGGTTCGGGTTCGGTTGCCGGCGCGGGCACTCGCGCCGGAATCAGCGTGCATCCAGGATCAGCGGTGCTCTAATCGCCGGGCGCGCGCATGGATAACGAAGCAGGCATCGATCCGGAGACGCTCGTTCGCCTTCAGACCAGAATGAAGATCGGGGGCGCGAGCGCCGACACTTTCGGTGCGCGGCCGAACGCCCCGCTTCACCCGGCCCGGCCGAACGGGTTGCGGGTCGCCTGCGAAGATGCTCCACACCTGACCGCACCCCGTCTGGCGGAGGGACCCGGACGGGGCACCGATTGCGGGCGCAACCACGGCGGGGGTCCCATCCGCATACGCAAAACCACCGGCCTCGGCCTGTCCCCCGGCCAGGTCGGAAATCGAGCAAAAGTCCGGCCCGGCCGGGAAGGGAGAATGCTCCCATCGAAACAGAATCCATGAACACTCCGCGACCTTACACCCGCCGTTCCTTCATCCTCAGCACGAGCCTCGCCACCGCTGCCGTGGCGGTTCCAGGCCTGGCCGGGCAGGCCGCAGGACCGAAGATGAAGCGCTGCCTCTCGCCGGGCAGCATCGGCGTCAATGCCGGTCAGCCCGAAGCCATCGCCCTGGCGGCCAAGTACGATTTCGAGGCCGTCGAGCCCTCTGCCGATTACCTGGCCAAGTTGTCGGCGGACCAGATGGCCGAACTGTCGGGCGAACTGAAAACGAAACAACTGGCCTGGGGCGCGGCGGGTCTGAGCGTCGAGTTCCGCCGCGACGACAAGGCGTTTCAGGACAGCCTGCAACGGTTGCCCGCGCTGGCCGACGCCATGCACCGCGCCGGCGTCACGCGGGTGGGCACCTGGTTGATGCCGGGCGACCGCCAGCTCACGTACCTGCAGAACTTCCGCCGGCACGCGCAGCGCTTGCGCGAAGTGGCGAAGGTGCTTGGCGACCGCGGCCAGCGGCTCGGCCTGGAGTACGTCGGCACGTTCACCTCGCGGGCAGGCCAGAAGTTCCCGTTCGTGCACACGCTGGCCGAGACGCGCGAGTTGATCGCGGAGATCGGCGGCGACAACGTGGGTGTGGTGCTCGATTCGTGGCATTGGTGGCAGGCCGGCGACACCGAGGCCGACCTGCTCGCGCTCGCGGCGCAGGACGTGGTGTCGGTCGATCTGAACGACGCGCCGGCCGGGGTGGCGAAGAACCAGCAGCAGGACGGCCAGCGCGAATTGCCGGCGGCGACCGGCGTCATCGACGTGGGCGTTTTTCTGAACGCGCTGAACCGGATCGGCTACGACGGACCCGTGCGCGCCGAACCGTTCAACAAGCCGCTGAACGACCTCGACAACGACGCCGCCTGTGCGGCGACCAGCGCGGCGTTGAAGAAGGCGTTCGCGGCGATCCGGGCCGCCTGAAGGGCCAGCCGGCGGAAACCGGTCGCGACGGCGGGAGGCAAAAACACAGCGGCCGTCCCTGGCCGGGTTAGCCGAGGGGTTGCCGCTCGGTGCTCGTCGAGTTGGCGGACGAGGCGCGGTGACCGGGCTTGCTGGCCACGGAATGCGGCGGTGGTTTACCCTTCATGTCCATGCACGAGTTTCTGGACCGTCGAACGTTTTTGCGCCGGACGGGTACGGCCGCCGCCTCGCTGGCGGTCACCCGTGAGGTGTCCGCCCAAGGGGCGGCGCAGTCGGGAAGTCCGGCCCGAGGGCCATCCGGCGAGGGGTTGGTGGCCTTTCGCATTTCGAGCGAGCAATGGCTGACCGAGACCCGGTTCGAGGCGATGCTGGCGTTCTTCCGCCAGGAGCCCGGGACCGCAGACGAGCTGGCCTTCTTCACGGCGGGCACGCACCCGCCGCTGCCGTTGGCGGAAGTGAAACGTCGGGCGGAGCGCCTGGCGGGACTGTTGCCTCGCGTCCGGGTGGAGGGCATGGGCGCCGGCATCAACCTCCTGGCGACGATGGGGCACCACGAGGAGAACCTGGCCGGTTCGCTGGACGAACCGTGGCAGCGCGTGGTGGACCCGCAGGGCCGGGAATCGCGGGGCTGTTACTGCCCGGCGGGCGATGAATTCCGCGCCTACGTCGTGGAAGTCTATTCGGCTTTGACCCAGGCGGGACCGGATTTCCTGTGGATTGACGACGATGTGCGTCTGGCGGGCCACCTGCCGGTCGGCTTCACCTGCTTTTGCGAAAGCTGTGTGCGGCGCTTCTCGACCCGGTGGGGGCGCGACTTCGATCGGGCAGCGTTGGTGGCCAGCTTCGGCTCGGGCCCGTTTGAGGAGCGCCTGGCGTGGCGCCGCCGCTGGTTGGAGCACAATCGGGAGGTCCTCGATGATCTCTTTCGCTTGATCGAAACCACGGTCCACGGATTGCGCCGCGAGCTGCCGCTCGGGTTCATGACCGGAGACCGTTTCTACGAAGGATATGATTTCACACGCTGGGCGAAGACCCTGGCGGGGCCGGGGCCGACCGCCGTCCGCTGGCGACCAGGCGGGGGATTTTACTCCGACGAATCGCTGGCCGGCCTGGCGGGCAAGGCCCACGACATCGGGCGCCAGGTGGCGCAGTTGCCGCCGGAAGTGACGGTCATCCAGTCGGAGATCGAGAACTTCCCGTACGACCTGCTGCGCAAGAGCGCTGAAACCACCGTGGTCGAGGCCGCGGCTCACATGGCCGCGGGGACGACCGGGACCGCGTTCAACGTGCTTTCGCAGCGACCGGATCCGCTCGAGGAGTACCAGCCGATGCTGCGCCGCATTCGCCAGGCCAAGCCTTTCTACCGGCGCCTCCGCGACGAGCTGGGCCGGAGTCCGCTTTGCGGGATGTGGCCGGCCTGGAACCGGGATGTCTTTGTCGCGAACCAGGCGGATGGTTCCTGGCCGGAAGGGCCGTCGGACGCGGTGGGGGCGTTGACGCGCGCGTACGTCCTGGGCGAACTGGGGATTCCGCTGTGCTATGCGGCCCACGGGGCGGTGGCCAGCGTCCTCGCTGGGCCGGGTTTGTTGTCCGATTCCGCCGAGGAACTGCGACGGCTGTTCGCCGGCGGGGTGCTCATGGACGTCGCGGCCTGGCAGGCACTCGACCGGCTGGGTTTCTCCGGCTGGACGGGGGTTCGACCCGGCTCCGCCGTCGTGCGCGACGCCCTCGAGGTCCTCGCCGAGCATCCCTTGAACGGGCGCTTCCACGGCTGGTCACGCGATTGTCGGCAATCCTTCTGGCGCGAGCCCGCCTACCCGCTCGAACCGGCGTCCGGAACCGGGGTGGAACGGCTGGCTTGGCTCAGTGATTACGCCGGGCGCGACCTTGGCGCCTCGATGACGGCATTCACCAATGAACTCGGAGGCCGCGTCGTCGTGATGGGATACTATCCGTGGTCGCAGATGCATCATCTGGCGAAGTCGAGCCAGATGAAGGCGGTCTGTGCCTGGCTGAGCCAGGGGCGGTTGCCGGTGTTGCTGGAGACCTTCTCGCGAGTGCATCTTTGGGCGCGCCAACCCACCGCCGATCGGCTCGCGTGCGTATTGCTCAACGCCTCGCTCGATCCGGCGTCTCGGCCGGGCCTGCGGTTCGCCGCCAACTTCCGGCAGGTGACCTGGAACAGCCTGGAGGGGGGAAGCCGGGTGCTCCAGCCGGTGGCGATTCCCGGGGTCAGCGCCTGCCGGGTGGAGACTCCGACGCTCGCGCCGTGGAGTGTGAGTCTGGTCGTGGCCACGACCTGAGCCTCGGGCGGCGGCGGACGTTCGGCCGGCACTATGGCAAGGCTGACACGGCCGCCTCTGGCGCCGGGTGGTGATGAAGCCGTCCCTCCTTGCCTTGCACCCCCGCTTTGGATTGGCGCCGGCCTGCGATTCGTGTACCAACGGGCCATGTCCACGAACGTTTTCAACCCGTCACGCCTGCCTGCGCCGGCCCGCGCAACGCCTCAGTCGAACCACCTCGCCCCGGGGAGCCGCGCCCGGAGTTTCGCCTCACGAACGGCCGGCGCCTGGCTGGGCGTGCTCGTGGCGAGCGCTCTGCCGCTGAGGGCGGCTGAGCCGGGTGCCAATACCGGCAGCACCTGGCCTCGGGAATACTCCGTTCAGCGGGACGATGCCACCGGCCTGCTGACCTTGAGCACGCCCTACTACACGGTGCAGCACGACCTGCAGCGAGGCGGTGCCATCGCCAGCATTCGTCTCACGCACGGCCGCGCGAGCAACCTCCTCGTGCAGCCCATCGCGACGCGGCTTCAAGATGAAAATGGAACGTTCTTCACCGATTTGAAGGACGCGCGCCCCCGGGTCTCCCATCGCAACGAAGGCCCGAAGGAAATCGTCACCGTCGAGTGCCGGCTCCAAGACGATCAGGGGCGCGATGCGAACGTCTCCCTCAAGACGGTGTTCGAGTATCGCTGGGGCTATCTCAAGGTGCACCGGGAGTTCGCCGCGTCGGCCGGCTCGCTCCGCGTCCGCGAGGTGTGCCCGGTGTTCACCGTGCTGGCGCCCAGCCTCTCGGACTATGGATATCGGGAAGGCATCACCGAACAGGAAGGCGCACCGCCCTTCTCGTTTGGCAGCAATCGCTGGGGGAAACTCCGGCCGGACCAGGCGTCGGATTCGTCCCTGAACGCCGCGTTTGTGCCGCGTTCCATGCTCTTCGCCGATCCGGGGGTCGAGGGCCTGGAGTGGTTTGAGGGCTCCGATCTCTGGCAGTGGGAGCTCCAGCTTGGGGGACGTCGCGGCCGGGGTCGGTGCCTTCTGCAGGCGAGCCAGGATCCGCCCGGCCTCGGGCTCGCCATCTCGCCGTTCTTCAGTCTCAATGGCGCGACGGCCCTGCCGCCGACCTGCCGGTTCGACTTCTACCTTGGCCTCCCCCTGCTCGAAGGCCATGCCCTGCGGCCGTGGCTGCACACCTCCTTCAACCGGAACCGGGGTGACTGGGTCTCCCGCGAGCAGATTCAGCGCTGGGCCGAGAGCGGTATCCAGACCGTCCACTGCCACAACGATGGCGACTACTACGACGACGGCCTCTTCTGGCGCGACGGCTCCTATCCGCCGTACCCGGACATGGAGAAGTACGACCAGGTCATTGCCGACTGTCATCAGAGTGGCATTCGCGTCGCCACCTATTTCTCGAACAAGGAATTGCATCCCAGCACGAAGGAATTCGGAACGCGGGGTTCGGAATGGGGCCGGATGGACAGTCAGGGAAGGCTGCAGCGCAACCTCTACCGTGGGACCAACGAGTTCGGGGCGCAGATGTGCCTGCGCTCCGGGTGGCTGGAGTTCCTGAAATCCTCCATCGACCGTGTCCTCCGGAACCACCGGCTCGACGGGGTTTATTACGACTGGAACGTCGCGCTCTTCTGCTGTAACCCGCTGCATGAGGGCAAGCCGGCAGGCGCGGCGGCCTCGGGCCACTGGGACATTGACGAGTTGCTGGACCTGATGGAGTGGACGCGCCGTCGCGTCGGGCCGAATGGGATGGTCATTGTTCACAACACCACGACCCCGATGTTCGCCACCGAGAATTTCGCGGACTACGTGGTGGCTAACGAATGGGGATACGGCACGTGGCAGGATCAAGGGCCGAGCCTCCAGGAACTGCCGCTCGAATGGTCGCTCGTGGGCGCGCGCGCCCGCGGGGTCATCAGTTGCGGCCAGTTGAATGCCCAATCGCCCCAGCGTCTCCACCGCGTGTTCGCGCTCGAAGCCCTCCTGAGCGGGGTGACGCCGTGGCCCGCCAGCCCGGAAACCTTCGAGCTCCTCTCTCTCCTGAAGCCCTTGGGTGAGCTCACGGGTTATCGTTTCGCGGACTGGCGAAACGAGGCGGTCCACCTCGAGGGCACGCGCTGCGCCGCCGCCGTGTACAGCCGGCCCGGCGAAGCCTACGTCCTTCTGGGCAATATGGAGAAGAACCCGCAGGCCGTCCGTTGTATTGTGCATCCCGGGAAGCTTCCGTATCCGCTGACTTCGCCCGTCGCCGCCACCGTGACCTCGTCGGGCACGGGTCCCAACGTCCGCACGACTGAGCCATTGAGGTTGGAAGCACGCCAGTTGATGGGCCCCGGGATCCAGGTCCTGGTGCCTGCCGACAACGCGGTCGTACTCCACATCCAATGACGAGCGCCCGTCCGGAGTGCCCACGTGGCTATGCTCGGGCGGCCCGAGCCACCTTGATCCGAACCGCGACGGGACTGACCCGAATGGCGCTTACCGCTTCTTGAGAGTGATACTGAGGCCGCCGGAGCCGAGGTTCGCGAAGACGGTGTCGAGGTCTGGATTCGTGGTGATAGCCTGCACATACGCGGGGTCGGCCCGGCCCGGGTCGATGTTATGAGCGATCACGGTGCCCCCAGGCCGGAGTAACGGGAGTAGCTGCTTCAAATAGTCCGCGTAACCCTCCTTGTCGGCATCCAGAAAGACCAGGTCCACCGGTCCCTCGACTTTGAGCACCTCCTTGTGCGCGTCACCTTCGATCAATGTGATCATACCTTCGACGGCCGCTTGCCGGAAATTCTCCCGCGCCAGCTTCGCCCGCTCGCCGTCGAGTTCGAAGGTCGTGAGCTTGCCGCCGGTCTTCTGCAGCGCCAAGGCCATCCACAGCGCCGAATAGCCGTGCGAGGTCCCGAGTTCGACCACGTTCTTCGCGTCCGCGGTCTCAACCATCAGCCGGAGGAATCGGCCATCGTCGCGCGGCACGCTCAACATGCCGCGGGACCGGGTGCTCATCGCCTCCAGAACGCCGAGGATCCGCTTCTCGGCGGCGTCCTTGGCCAGGGGACTCGCGCTGAGCGACGGCCCGGAACCTCGCCCGCCGGACCGACGCTGGGGAGCCTCTCCGCCGGGCACTCCTTGGCCGAAGGCAATTGCCACTGACAGGCCAAGCGCCAGCAGACCGATGATTAGTTTGGGGTTAGATGTCATACGACGTATCGGGGTGAACAGAGCCCGCCCCCGATTTCGGCTCCGCCAACGGGAGGGAGGGCTTTTGGACTGCATAGGAACTGCGATCGTGGTTTACCAAACTCCTATCGTTCGTTCGCGATGATTTGTCAAACCTCGTGCCTCCATGGTCGCGCAGGCAGGCAGGCAGGCGGGGCGCGAACTACAGGCTGAACGAAGCGGCACCGCTGATCTTCCCGCCACACGCGCCGCCGATGGCAAGGTCGTCCCTTGCCCCTGGGTAGTCGGGCGCGGCGTGGACGAAGAGGAGGGATTGCCGAGGCGGTACGCCGCAAGCCGGCTCGCCCGTCAGCGGTGCTTCCTGCAAAGCGCCCGCCGCCTGCGGTCCATGGCCGCGGCCTCGCGGCGTCCCAATTGCGGGATGGGACCGTCCCGAAACCGAGGTCGCGCCCTCGCATGCCACGCCGGCGTCGCTTGACGTCCCTTGATCGCCAAGGTGTTCCGCGACCCGTGGTGCTTCGGCACACCGGATGCAGATGCTGGATGCTCGGAAACCTGCGCGGACGGCAAGCGCAGTCCGACCATGATTACTCTGATTCAGGACGTGCGGTATGGCCTGCGGATGCTGGCCCGAAGCCCCGGCTTCACCGCGGTCGCCGTGCTCACGCTGGCGCTGGGCATCGGCGCCAACACGACGATGTTCACCGCCGTCAATGCGATCCTGTTGCGCCCGCTGCCCTATCCGCAGCCTGACCGTCTGGTGGCGATTCTGGAAGCGTCTCGCCAGCGGTCTGCCAGTGTCGTTGCCTACCCTGATTTCCTGGATTGGCAACGGCAGAACACGGTATTCGCGGAGATGGCCGCCTACCAGTTGGCGTCCTTCAATCTCACCGGCGCGGACGAGCCCGAACGGGTGCCGGGTCTGCGGATCACCGCCAACTTCTTCCGGACGCTGGGCGTGAAGCCGGCGCTGGGGCGGGATTTACTCGCCGAGGAAGATGAGCCCGGAGGCCGCGCCGTGATCTTGTTGAGCCATCGCTTGTGGCAGCGCCGTTTTGGGGCGGATCCGGCGGTGGTCGGGCGCACGGTAAGCCTTGATGGGCGCGGGCACGTGGTGGTGGGCGTGCTGCCGCCGGGCGTGGTCGCCTACGACGAGGCGGAGGCGTTTGTTCCCTTGGGACCAAACAAGCCGCGCCTCATGAGTCGCGGCCTGCGGGATGCGCTCTTCGTCAAGGCGCGGCTCAAGCCTGGAGTCACCCGAACGCAAGCCCAAGCCGAGCTGGACGTCATCGCGCAACGGTTGGAGCAACAGCACCCTGACACCAATACGGGCCGGCGAGCCGTCATCTCCAGTCCGCGTCTTGGCGAGAACGAGCAGACGGTGCAGGCGATGCTCTCCCTGCTGACGGGCGCGGCGGGCTTCGTCCTGCTGATCGCCTGCGGCAACCTGGCCAGTCTCCTGTTGGCCCGCGGCGCCGGACGCACCAAAGAGATGGCCGTGCGCGTGGCCTTGGGCGCCAGCCGGGCGCGGGTGATCCGGCAACTGCTGGTCGAGAACGCGTTGCTGGCACTGGCTGGGGGCGGGGCCGGTTTGTGCGTGGGCATGTGGGGTTGCCGGGGTCTCGAGGCGATGCTGCCCCAGATCGAGGAAATCGCTTTGGGCGGACTCACGTTGGATGGCCGGGTGCTCGGATTCACCCTCGCCGTCTCGCTGGTTACCGCCTTGCTGTTCGGCCTGGCGCCCGCCCTCCGCGCCTCGAAGCCGGACTTGCATGCGACGCTCAAAGAAGCCGCAACGCGTTCCAGCCCGGGTTTGCCCCGCCAGCGGCTTCAAAAGGCGCTGGTCATCGGCCAGGTGGCGCTGGCTTCGGTCCTGTTGGTTGGCAGCGGTCTGTTGCTGCAGAGCCTCCACCGGCTGATTACGTCGGACCCGGGATTCAACCCTCGGCACGTGCTCACGGTGCGGCTCCATCGGGACGGCTCCCGGCTGGCCGAGCCCCAGCGTGAGTCCGTCTTTTGGCAGGAGCTCTTCGCGCGCCTGCAAAGTCTGCCCGGCGTCGTGTCCGTGGCCACGGCCTTCCCCATGCCCCTGGACGCAAGCAGTCGGACCCACCCGCTCTTTATTGAGGGACAGCCGCTTCCCGCCCCCGGACAGGAGGCCATCACCGATGTCTTTTCGGTCAGCGCCGACTATTTCCGCACGCTGGGCACCGGCTTGCTGGGAGGCCGGGTCTTCTCCCCGGAGGAGGGCATCCACGCGGCCAAGGTTGCGGTGATCAACCGGACACTGGCGGAGCGTCATTGGCCGGGCGCCAGTCCGCTGGGCAAGCGTCTGCGCGTTTTTCCGCTGGAGACCCCGGACCCGTGGCTGACAGTCGTTGGGGTGGTGGCGGACTTCCGACTCCATGCGTTGGACGAAGCGCCCAAGCTCGCGGTCTATCTTCCGGCCATGAGCGGCGCCGGCTTGATCATCCGCACCGAATCCAGTCCGCTGAGCATGGTGGCGGCTGTGCGGCAGCAGGTGCGGGACCTGGACCATGACCAACCGCTCCACGACATCAAGAGCCTGGAGCAATGCATGGCCGAATCCGTGCTGGACCAGAGGGTGAGCGCCTGGCTGCTGGGAACCTTTGCCGGCATCGCCCTGGCGCTGGCGGCCATCGGCATCTATGGGCTGATTGCCTGTTCCGTCACGCAACGTACGCACGAGATCGGCGTGCGCATGGCGTTGGGTGCCGGGCGGCGTCAGGTGACCCGGCAAATCGTTGGCGGCAGCCTGAAGCTGGTCCTGACCGGCGTGGCCGCGGGCCTGGCCGCTGCCTGTGGTTTGACGCGCTTTCTGACCAGCCTGCTGTATGAGGTTCGGCCGATCGACCCGGTTACCCTGGTGGCCGTGGCTGGCGTGCTGCTGGGCGTCGCGGCGCTGGCGAGCTATCTGCCGGCCCGGCGGGCGGCGAAGGTGGATCCGGTGGCGGCGCTGAGATGCGAGTGACTCGCCGCGTGGATGGCGCACCGCACCTTTGGGATTGGGAACCGGCCTTCCACATCCCGCCGGTCCATTCGCATTCCCGCGGAGGCGTTGAGTCGATACTGGGGTCAACGCCGCCGCCACCACGGCCGCGACACTTTCGCGTGGAATCGCATGGCGCGAAGCGTATGCTGCAGGCCATGGACCACTCCAATCCGAGGACGGCTCGCGACGCCCGAGGCGCAGCCGGGCCCGCCGGCCACATTTCCCGCCGGTTGGCGATCCTCCGGCCAGGCGCACCGCCGGTCGTGCCCTGGGTTTGGACCTGTCCCCTCCACGAGCCAAGGCAGGAGCCTCGGCGCGGCTGCCATTCGAGAGGATGCAGGCGGTTCTCCCATTGAGTCCGAAAACGGTCCGATCAACCTGCGAACACGGAATGAATTCCCCAGGAACCGAAGAGAGGAGGCCATGCGAAATGACGACCAACCGTATGCGACAAGTCTCGGCAATCCCCGACCTCACACGAAGGCAATTCCTGGCCGCCGGTACGGCCGCCCTGGCGGGCACGGCCGTCGGTTTCACCGCACCGGATCTACTGGCAGCCGAGGGCGCCAGCCCCGGCGAGGCGCCCGACATCGATCCCGGTTTCGTCGGACCGCAGTTCTTCGACCAGCAGGAGGAGCAAGCCCTGCTGGAAGTCCTGGAGCAGGGTTCGCCCTTTCGTTATTGGGGTCCGGGCCGACCCGTCAAAGTGCAGCGGTTCGAAGAGAGTTTCGCCAGGTACATGGGGGCGCAATTCGCGCTCGGCGTTACTTCGGGCACCGCGGCCTTGGACTGCGCCATCGCCGCGCTGGGCATCGGGCCCGGCGACGAGGTGATCGTTCCGGCATACACCTGGTGGTCCGATTACACGTGCGTGGTCCAGGCCGGAGCCTTGCCGGTGTTCGCGGAGGTCGATGGCACGCTGAATCTCGATCCTCAGGATTTTGAACGCCGGATCACGCCTCGGACCAAGGCGGCGATCGCGGTGCATCTGCTGGGCGGACCTTGCGACATGGCGCCCGTCATGGAGATCGCCCGCAGGCGAACCGTGGCGGTGATCGAAGACTGCGCGCAATGCGTTGGCGGTTCGTATCGTGGGCGGAAGCTGGGCTCCATCGGCGATGTCGGCATCTACAGCTTTCAGATCAACAAAATGATCACGTCGGGGGAAGGCGGGGCGCTGGTGACGAGCGATCCGGCGCTCTACGAACGCGCGGCTCGCTTCCATGACATGGGCACCATCCGGCAGCTCTTTCTCGATCGCATCGGAGGGCCCAGCCGTGTGGCAACCTTCGCGGGCGAGAATTTTCGGATGAGCGAATTGACCGGCGCCATGCTGGGAGCGCAGTTATCCAAGCTCGATACCATGGTCGCGCAACTGCGCCGCAACGCCGGGGCGATCTACGAGGGGATCCAGAGTCTCCCGGGCATCCACCTGCGCCAGCGCCCGGATCCGGAGGGCGATATCGGGTACGGCGTGTTCTTCGAGTTGGTGGACCGGGCGGCCAGAGACCGCTGCATCGCGGAACTCCGGAAACGGAAAGTGCCGGCGTCCACGCTGGGCGGCTCGGTGCTTTTGCCGATCGAGGAATCCGTGATCCACAAGCGCGCGCGGCACGCCGACTGGCCGTCCTTCAACAGTCCGGAGGGGAAGGCCATCCAGTACGGGCCGGAGGGTTGTCGGCAGACGCTGGGCGTTTACGACCGCTTCGTGCAGATCCGAGTCGGGGCGAAGTACACCCCGCGGATCAATGACTACATCATCCGGGCAGTCCGGGAAGTGCTGGGCGCGATCGGATGAGCGGCGGCTTGAATCCGACCCTACTTCACTTGATATGACAACTCGCTCGCTACGTCTTCGCCTCTGCTCCGGGCTGTTGCTGGCCATCGTGAGTTCGGGCGCGACCCACAGCATCGCAGCAGAACGCCCGGTTCTGGAAGTTGGGCTCGCCGTGCGGGACATCACGCCGGAACTGCCCATCCGCCTGGCTGGTTATGCCGCGCGAATTCGTCCGGCGGACCAGGTGGACTGTCCGTTGCGGGTGCAGGCCTTGGCCCTGCGGAATTCGTCGGGCGAAAGGTTCGTGTTCGTGGCCCTGGACAACTGCGAGGTGAGCCACGCCTTCATGGAGCCGGTGCTCCGGGACTACGCCGAGAGGTTCCAACTCGCCCGCGGTGCGGTCGCCGTCGTCACCAGTCACACCCACTCCGCGCCGGTCCTGGACGAGACCTTGATGGACATGGCCCAGCCGCCGCCCGCGGATCGCGAGCCGATAGCGGAGTACAGCCGGCGCCTGAGGGCGAAACTGGTGGAGGTCGTGGGGGCGGCGCTTGGCGATTTTCAGCCGGCGCTGCTCGAACAGGGCGTGGGCCGCGCCACCTTCGCCATGAATCGTCGCGTGTACCAGGGCGACAAGGTCGTCTTCGGCGACAACCCGGACGGGCCGGTGGACTGGGATGTGCCGGTGCTGCGCATCCAGGGGACCAACGGCGTCGTGCGGGCAGTGGTGTTCGGCTACGCCTGCCACGGGACCAGCGTCCGCAGCGGAGACGATTGGTATGCCGTGTCCGGCGATTACGTGGGCTACGCCCGCCAGCAGCTCGAAGCCGTCCAGCCCGGGGCGGTGGCGATGTTTCTCACCGGCATGGGCGCGGACTCCGACCCTGCCCCGCGCGGCCGTTTGCTGGACGCCCGGCGCCATGGTCTGGAACTGGCCGGGGCCGTGGTGGGCGTGCTCGACCGTCCGATGCGGCCGGTGCGCGGAGGGTTCAAGTTCGCTTACGAGGAGGTCGAATTGCCGTTCGTGGACCCGCCCAGCCGCGAGCAGTTGGAGAAAGACGCGCAGGACCAGGACATTTACGTGAAGTCGCGCGCGGCGGCCTGCCTGAAGCGCCTGGCCGCGAACCAACCGCTCCCGCAGTCCGTGAAGCTGCCGGTGGCGGTGGTTCGCCTCGGCGACGACCTGACGTTCATCCTCCTGGGCGGCGAAGTGGTGGTGGACTATTCACGCCGACTGAAGCGCCTGTTGGCTGCCGACGATCCCTGGCCGGTCGGTTACGCCTACGAAACGCCCTGCTATATCCCGTCGGTGCGTCTCCTCAAGGAAGGTGGCTACGAAACGGAGTCCTCGCTCATCTATTACGGCTTCTACGGCCCGTTCCGCACCAGCGTCGAAGACCTGCTCGTGAATCGGGTGACGGCCCTGGTCGCCAGCCTGCGAGGGCGTTGAAGGAATGACTGCCCAACGAACTCCAGATCATCGGCCTCCGCTGCCACGGGCCGTCAGAGCGTGCGCAACTGGTCGCGATTCTCGTACACCTTGAGGATGGCGTCCGCGATGTCGTCCAGCTCGGCGGTTGTGCCGAGGAGCGGACCGGAGGCCCAGAGCATGACCATCTCCTCGCACACCCGGTCGCAATTGGGGCAACTCATGTCGTCGCGGAACTGCTGAAGCCGGCGGGCCGGGAACGTCCGCTGGTAGGCTTTCGACTCGAGGATGTGATCGACCCACGGTTCGCGGTGCAGGCCACGCTCGATGTACGGGCTCAGGCTGACGCCTTCGGCTTCAACCGCCTTCAGGAAGCGGGCGCGATCCACCCCGTCGAAGTGCTCCTGCTTGTAGCTCATGGCATACAGGTAGTAGGAGCCGCTGGCGGTGCCCGGATAGAGTTTCTGCGGCACCAGTCCCGGGCATCCTTGCAGCCGCGCCGTCAGGCCGGCCGCATTCCGGTTGCGCCGCCGGA
Organism: uncultured bacterium; assembly: GCA_963735925.1. Taxonomy (GTDB): domain Bacteria; phylum Verrucomicrobiota; class Verrucomicrobiia; order Limisphaerales; family J093; genus DSVZ01. The sequence continues at coordinate 759,782 of CAVTMT010000005.1, read as the reverse complement.
ACCGCTCCTCCGCGCCGGCCAGTTGCGCCAGCAGGACGGCGGCCTCGAACTCGTTCATGCGATACTTCGGGCCGATCAACTCCGTGCGCCCGCGGCGGTTGGTGCCGTGGTTGTGAACCGTGTAGCATCGGTCCATCAATGCCTCGTCGTCCCCGATGATGGCACCGCCCTCGCCACAGGCGATGGTCTTGCTGCTTTGGAAGCTGAAGCAGCCCAGGGGAGCGATGGTGCCCAGCTTTTTCCCCTGATACTCGGAGAGGTGCGCCTGGGCGGCGTCTTCGATCACCGCCAGCTTGTGCCGCCTCGCTATGGCCATGATCCGTTCCAGGTGGCAGGGCTGGCCCATCATGTGCACCGGCATGATCGCGCGCGTGTTTTCCGTGATCCGCCGTTCGACCTCGTCGGGATCGAGTTGGTACGAGGCCGGGTCCAGGTCGGCCAGGACCGGCAGGGCGCGCGCTGACAGGATGCTGGCGGTGGTTCCCGGATCGGTGTAGGGCGAGGTGATGACTTCGTCGCCGGCCCCGATGCCGAGCGCCTCCACGCAGGTGTGCAGCGCCTGGGTGCCCGAGCCGGTGGCGACGCAAAACCGCGTGCCCATCAACCGGGCGTACGCCTCCTCGAACGTGGGAACGGTGCCGGTGGCGGATTGGATGCGGCACCAGATTCCGCTCCGGGTGGTCTTCACCACGGCGGCCACGATCTGCTCATCCACAGGCGGCCAGGCTGGCCATGGTTTGTTCTTTCGCACGGGTTCACCTCCCAGGATGGCCAGCTTGCCGGCCTTCCGGGTGACGTCAGCGCAAGCGGGCAGGGCGCTTGCAGCCACGGCCGCCAGCGTGCCGGCGGACGCCGAGGCGATGAATTCGCGCCGGGTCACATCGTGATTGTTCATGGGTTGCTCCGTGGTGGGATGGTTGTGCTCAAGCCGGAAGAAAGCCGCGTCGGCGCGCCCGAAGCCCCCAGCGCCTATTTCTTCAAGGGACCGGGGAACGCCACCAGGTCGGACCGGGTTCGGCCGTTCTCCGTAATGCGCGACAGGGTGTACACCATCCCATCGCGGCCGATTGTGAGGGCGTTCACATAGAGCGGCCGCTGGGAGTTCTCATAGAACACCGCGCCGTGGTCAGTATAGTGGGACGTGTCGAGGTCATAAGTGATGAGGTGCAGGTTCTCGAGGCCCTTGGCTTCCCCCATGGCCGTCGTCGCCTTGCCTGCGAGCCGTTTGCCGTCGAGGTAGATCGGACCGCCGGTCAGGTAGTGAATCGTCCTTCCATCCGGTCCCAGCCCGAATCCCAGGTAGCCGTAGCTGAACTGGTCGAACATGCCGGAGCGCTGCGACGGTTCCGAGGTCAACCGCTCCAGCACCTCGAGGCGCGGCGCGCGGGGATCGAACCGGAACAGGTAGCCGCTGTTGCCATGCACTCCGTAGATCATCCGGTCTTGCGCGCGCCAGAACGTCTGCCGCCAGTTGTAGCCCATGTGCCCCGGCGAGGCGGGATCGTAGAGCCCAAAGTAGTCCTTCCGCATGTCCTCGCCCGCCACCGGTGCGACGGTGTCCGTGGCGGCAGCGTAACGGAGGATCGTGCCCTCGGACGTCGTGAAGTAAGCGGAACCGTCGTCCAGATCGACGGCAATGGAGCGGCAGACGGTGCGGTAGGTGGCGCCGACACCGGCTTCACCATCGGCGCATTGCCGTCCGAAGCTCTTCTGGCTCCCGGCAGCCAGATCGTAGCGGTAGAAGATGCCGCTCGGCCAGGTCAACGCGAACAGGCGCCCACGCCGGGTGTCCATGGCGAACGCCAGGATGCCTTCCCTCTCTGGCGCGAGGCCGAAGTCTTCGAACCGCCCGCTCTTCAGGTCATAGGCCAGGAGGTGGCCGCCGGGATAGGGTTGGTAGCCGGCGGGCGGGATGCCCATCGTTTCCTTGCCCGCGACGAGGCTGTAAACCCCCACGTGCGTGGCGAAGTAGAGCCTGCCGTCGGCTTCGACGAAATTCACGTGGCTCTTGCCTTGGGGAATCGCCTTGCGTCCCTGCTCGCCGCAGGCCTCGGTGAGGTCGCCCAGCTCCGTGAGGCGCTGGGTCTTGGGATCGAGGCAGAACATCTTTGCGCCCTGATCCAGGTTTTCGGAGCTGAGCACATAGTAGATGCGGCCGTCGCTGCCCGTCCCCATGCCGTTGTAGCTGTCGTGCCCCAGCGCGAAACCGGAGTTGTAGGTCTTCGCGGTGATGCGCCTGCCTCGGTAAGCCCTGCCGTCCGGCACGACGGTCGATTGGGCGAACAGAGAGGCGGCGAGCATCAACGACGACAGGCCGAGCAGGAGAGCCAGGTCGGGTTTCATGAGTTGGCGCGCTTTATCTTCAGGGTTGGACGGGAGGCTGTCGGGCGAGGGCAACGCCACGGGTGGTGACATAGTACTTCGCCAGCATGTTGGGCTTCTCCCACGCCGGTAATGTCCGCGGGTCCCTGGCGTACTCCAGGAAGCGTTGTACGACCCGGGCGAAGTGTTCCTCATGGCCGACGCGAAGACGTTCCGGGATGACGACCCGGAGGCGCTCCGGTTGGTCCTCGACCGCGAGACCGGGGAAGTCTCTCGCCAGCGCGGCGAGGCGCTTCGTCACGGCTGCGCGCACCGGGACGCGGTCGGCGTCGGTCTTCGGCACCAGATAGACTTCGCGGCGATACTGGTCCTCCGGATCCTGCCGCACCTCGACGCGCGCCCGGCTGCCGCGGAAGATCGCAAGCTCACTCTCTTTCCTGCCCGGCGGTGCGGCCAGGTCCCACGTGCTCGCCAGGTGCACGTGAATGCCGCGCAGCGTGTAATCCACGGTGTTGTTGCAGAAATAATCGAGGGCGCCGTCGCGGAGCGCGGACCGCAGCGCCTCGGGGAACTCCGGCTCGCCGGTCACGCGCCGGAATTCCGCGGGCGTCAGCGAGGTTGGCCAGCGGGTGCCGCGCAAGACCTGGATCTCGCTGCGGTAGTCCACGCCGCCGACGGGAAACAACACCCATTGGACCAGGTCCACGAGATGGGTGCCCACGTCCGTGAGCCCTTCCCCTTGCTCGGCAATGTCGAAGAACCAGGGCGGGCGGAGATTCGCCGCGCCGGCGACTTCCTTGATGAGATAATGCAGGCTCTCGATGGTGACCGCCGGTTCGGCTGCCGAGCCGGTCAGGGTACTCCCGAAGACCTCCGGGTCATTCACGAGCGCCCGCTGCAGGATGGCTGTGATCTCGAACCGCTGGGTCATGGCGTCGTAGGCGACGACACCCCCGGTTTCCGCAGCCTCCAACGCCGACTCAAGCTCGGGCAGGTCCTCTTCTTCGAGGATCCACGGCTTGTCCGCCAACACGTGGAATCCGGCCCGGACGCAGTCCCGGATGCGGTCGATCTTGCCCCGGTTGCGCCCCGACATGACCACGACCTGACCGCGTCGCTCGGTCAGCATCCGCTCTTGAAAGTCCGGTCCGGTGTAAACGCACAACCGCCAGTGCGTGGGATGGTCCCGGCGCGCGTTGAATCCAGCGACCCGGTTGAGGTGCGCGATGACATCCGGTCCGAGGGGGGCATAGACGAACGCCTCCTCCGCCATGCCCGGCAGCCTCTCGCGCTGAAACAGGGCCGCGTGGAAATGGCCCGGGTCGAGCGTGAGCAAGGTGAAATCGCGGGCGAAGCCGGCCAGACTCGGCGCCACCAAGGCGGCAAGCAGGAGGCACCTTGCTGGATTGCGAGGTTGCGACCTCCTGGGGTCGGGCCGAATCAGGTCCTCCCCGGGGAGAGTCCGGGCCGGCTGACTCTCGGATGCCATCGGCTTCAAGCCTTCACCAGGTCGGCGGCATGTTTCTGAATCTTGCGAATGGCGTCGGCGATCTGGTCCATGTCGCTCCGCGGGCCGAGCAGCATGTTTTGGGTGAACCACACCGCCTGTTCGCAGAGCCGGTCGTTCTGCGGGCAGTTCAAGGTCTGTTCGAGCCACGCCTTCATCCGCCGCTCGCCATAGACCTTCAGGAAATGCCGGTTCCCGGCCAGGCTCGTCACGTAGAGGTCGCGGTTCATCGGACCGTAACCGCTGGAAGCCGGCACCCCTTCCCGGCCCAACGCCGCGATGAACTGCGCGCGATCCAATCCGGCGAAGTGGGCCTGGTCGTAGCGGAACATGTAGAGGTGATAGGCGCTGCGGGTGACGCCCTCGTGGAGCTTCGCCGGCTGGATGCCCGGGATTTCCTGGAAGAGCCTGGTCAGATAGGCGGCATTCTCGCTGCGGCGGTGCGTTTGCTCGGCGGCGCGGGTCATCTGCGCCTGCAGGAGGCTGCCCTGGAACTCGCACAGGCGTAGGTTCGAGCCGCGCGTCCCGCTGTAGGTGAAGTCGTAGCCGCTGACCTGGCGGGCGCGTCCCTGGTTGTGAAAATTATAGCAAACCTCCGCGAAATGGTCGTCGTTGGTCAGCACCGCTCCGCCTTCGCCGGAATTGAGGTTCTTGCTCGCCTGAAAGCTGAAGCACCCCGCCAGTCCCCAGGTGCCGACCTGGCGGTTCCGCCATTCCGCGAGATGGGCCTGGCAGGCGTCCTCGATCACGGGCACCTTGTGCCGCTGGCTGAGCGCGAGGATGCGGTCGAGGTCCGCCGGCGACCCGCCGATGTGGACCGGTAGCAAGGCCTTGGTCGCGGGTGTGATCGCCGCCTCGATCTTGTTCGCGTCGATCTGGAAGGTCTCGGGATCCGTATCCACGAAGACCGGCAGGGCGAAGTTCAGCACGATCACGTTATAGGTCGCCACGAACGTGTAGGGCGGGAGGATGACTTCGTCTCCCGGCCCGACCTCCAACGCGCCCAGGACCGTGGTCAGGGCGCTCGTGCCGCACGAGGTGGCGAGGCAGTGTTTGGCCCCGGTGAGCCGCTGGTACGCTTCCTCGAACTGCGCCACGGCCGTGCCGGAGCCCCGAAACCATTGCCCGCTGCGCAATGTCCCGAGTACGGCCCGCTCCTCGGTCTGGTCAAACACCGGCCAGCCGGGGAAGCCGCCCGGATGCGCCCGGGCGCCGTCCAGCGGGCCGGGGCGGGCCGCGGTCTCGGCGCTCCGCGCCGCACGCTGCCAACCGAACGCGAGTCCGGCGCCCGCCACAGAAGTGGTGCTCATGAACTGACGACGGTTCATTTCGGTCTTCATGTTGGTCCTCCGGTTCCTGGCAGGCTCAGGAAAGGTCGCAGACGCTCGCGACGTGGTCGGGTGGCATGGAGGCTCGATACTCAAACCCACCTGACTTGGCAAGCACTCATCCGCCTCAAGCGGCCTCCACAAATCGCCGTCCCGCCGTGCGGCGGCCCCGCCCCCCGGCCCGCCTCGCGAGGTCAACGCCGCAGGAACTTGGCGACGGCCTCGGTGCGCGTCCGCACCTGAAGCTTTTCGTAAATCCGGCGGATGTACGTGTGGACGGTCTCGTAGCTGATGCCCAGCTTCTCGGCGATTTCCTTGTAGATCAGGCCCTGGCTGAGGCAATCCAGCACTTCCTGCTCGCGCTGCGACAGGTTCTCGGTGGGCTGCGGCGAGGGCCCGGCCTTCTGAAACGATTGCACGACCTTGCGCGCGATGTGGGTGGTCATCGGAGAACCGCCCTTTTGCACGTCGCGGATGGCCGCCAGCAGCTCGGCGCTGGTCGTGCGTTTGAGCAGGTAGCCGGAAGCCCCGGCGGCCAGCGAGTTGAAGATGTTGTCCGTGTCTTCGTACGCGGTGAGCATCACCACGAGGGTTTCCGGCACCAGCGGCTTCAACTGGCGCACACATTCCACGCCGCTCATGCCGGGCAGGTTGATGTCCATCAGGACCACGTTCGGGCGCTCCTGCGGGATCGCCTTCAACGCCTCCTCCGCGGTGGCGTACTGCGCCAGGCATTGAAAGCCCTCGGCGCGACCGATGACCCGGGCCAGCGTGGCGCGAAGCTGGTCGTTGTCTTCGACGAGGGAAACGGTGATGGGCATGGTGTGAGTGGGGGTATCAGACCGCGCTCAACGGTGCCGTCAAGCGCACCACGGTGCCTTTCTCGGGCGCGGGTTCGATCGTGAAACGGCCGCCGATGTCGGCCAGGCGTCTTTCCATGTTGCGCAACCCGCTCCGCGTCCGCGCCCGTTCCGAACTCATGCCCGCCGGACCGCGACCATCGTCCTGGATTTCGAGGATGAACCGGCCGGGCTCGAGCCGCACCCGGAGCCAGACCACCGACGCCTGCGCGTGGCGAACGACGTTGGTCACCGCCTCTTTCGCGGCGAGAAACACGTTGTGGCGAACCTCGGGGGAAATGGACGCGACCGGCAATTCCCCCGGCACCTCCAGCCGGTAACGCAGCCCGGCCACTTCCAGGTATTCCTGGGCGTACTTGCACACGTAGGTCACCAAGCCTTCGAGGGTGTCGTTGGACGGGTTCACGGTCCACACAATCTCGTCCAGCACGCGCGTCGTGTCCCGCGAGGTCTGGGAAATCTGTTGGGCGTGCGCCGCGACGTCGGCCGGCGAGTCCTTGTCGGCCTCGACCAGTTCGCCCAGGAGGGAAAGCTGGGTCATGCTCGCGCCGAGTTGGTCGTGGATGTCGCGGGCGATGCGGGCCCGCTCCTTCTCCAGCGCCTCCTGCTGGCGCAATCGTTCGACCTGCCGCTGCAGCTTCTGGGTCGAGATGAAGTGCACCATCGCCACGATCAAGCCCAGGAGACAGACCGTGCTCGCGGCCAGAAACCACCACGTGCGCCAGAAGGGCGGCAGCACCGTGATCGACAGCACGTTGCCGGCTTCGTTCCAAACGCCGTCCTCGTTGCAGGCGGTCACGCAAAACGTGTACTGGCCGGGCGGCAGTTTCGGGTAACGGGCGACCCGCTCCTTGCCGGCCTCGGTCCACCCGTTCTCGTGCGGTTCCAGCCGGTAGCGGAACAGGGCCCGCTCCGGGGCGCCCAAATTCAGCGCCGTGTAGTGGACCTCAAGCCGGCCCTTGCCGGGGGGAATGACGATGGGCGGGAGATTCGCCGTGCGGAAGCGGGTGGTTTCCTGCACCACCCCTTCCAAGGCCACGGACTCGATCATGACCGGCGGGGGCAGCGGATTGCGAACCAGCGTGGCCGGCCGGACCGTCGCCAGGCCCCGGATGGTCGGGAACCAGAGCGTCCCGTCGGCCGTCCGGCACGCGCCCGGTTGGGAACCCAGCGGACATTCCGCCACCGGCAACCCGTCCTGCCGCCCGTACACCCGCGCGACGATCGGCTGGGTCCGGCCGTGCGCAAAGTCGTTCAGCGTCGGTTTCCAGACCCGTTGCAGGCCGACGTTCGAGCCCAGCCAAAGGTAACCCTCGCCGTCCTCGATCAGGTAACCGACGCTGTTGCTGGCCAGGCCTTCGCGGGTTCCGAAGCGGGTGAAATGTCCCGCCTCGAGCCGGGCCAACCCCCCGCCGTCCGTTCCGATCCAGAACCACGCCCTCGGCGTCCACCCAAAGCGACAACACGTCGTCGCTGGGAAGTCCGTCACGGACTCGCAGGGCACTGAAGCGCCCGTCCTGGAACCGGTTCAACCCACCGCCCATGGTCCCCACCCAGAGTCCGCCCGCCCCGTCGTCGGCGATCGCCCGGACGTCGGCGGCCGTCAACCCCTCCCGCGCCGCAAACATCCTCCAGCCCCCGGCGTCGCGACGGGCCAGGCCGCTCTGGGTGCCCAACCACAGGCGGCCCTGCCGGTCCTGGTAAAGCGCGGAGATCTGGCGCCCGACCGGATCGCCGAGCGGCACCGCGTTGAAGCGGGCGCCGTCGAACTGGTACAGGCCGCCCCATGTCCCCGCCCAGACCCGCTGGTCGGCATCCACGAACACCGCGTTGACCGAGGAATTGAACAGCCCTTCGCGGGGTCCGAAGCGCTGCAGAACGCCGTCCTTCCAGCGCGCCGCGCCGTACGCGCCGGGGCCGATCGCGTTGAAGCCGATCCACACCCCGCCCTCCGCGTCCGGCGAGACCGACTGCACCACCCGACCGAGCGTTTCCTCGACGATGCCGAAGATCGCCCGCGTCACGTGGTTCAACCCGCCCCCGTCGGTGCCCACCCAGAGGGTGTTTTCCGGATCGACCTGCAGCGACAGGACGAAGTTGTACGACAAGCCGTTGTTCGTCGAAAGGCACGCGGCCTTCCCGCCGGCGTCGTACCAGAATACGCCCCGGCCCAGGGTGCCGACGATCAGGTTCCCCTGCCGGTCTTCGCAAGCCGCGGCGACCGGCGTCGTGCCCCACGGATAGGCCCCCAGGCTGCGTTCCAGCCGGTTGGTCTGCCATTTCTCCACCTGCCCGTCCGCCAGTCGCCAGTAGCCACCTTGCGCGCTGGCGAGCAGCGCATCGAGTTTGCGCGTCGGCAGGGTCGCTTCCACCGCCAGATCGGTGCCCGGCTGGTTCGTGGGCGAGCCCAGCGAAAACTGGCCCCAGTCCACGCCGACCCAAAGGGGACCCGCCCGCTCCTGTGCGAGCACGCGGCAACTGCTGGGAGCCTCGGCGCCAAACCGCCACTCATCCACCTGGCCGCGCCGGTACCGACACAACTCGCCATCGGCCGTGTACAGCCAGACCGCGCCGGCGGCGTCCTCGCACACGGCGCTCAGACGGCCGCCGCGCTGGCCGCGGCCGATGTCCAGGCGGGTGACCCGTCCGTTGGCAATGAGCGCCACCCCCGCCGTTTCGGTCCCGACCCAGAGATTGGTCTGGCTGTCGCCAAACAGGCGCACAATGCGGTTGCTCGGCAGTCCCGGCGTGTTGCTCTGGTCAAAAAGGGTGAAGCGCATCCCATCGAAGCGCACCAGGCCGTTCAAGGTCCCCAGCCAGAGATAACCGTCGCGCGTCTGCGTCATCGCCAGAACCGAATTGCGCAGCAGGCCGTCGTCGGTTTCCCAATGCTTGACGATGAACGGCGCCCCGCCGACCGGCTCGCCGTCCGCCGCGCGCAGCGGGGTCGCCGCCAGGAAGGCAACGGCCAGCCCGACGCCCGCGCGAGTCCAGCTCCGCAGCGCCGCCGCTCGTCGCCCCGGTCGGGAGGTGCTCATCTTCGGCGGTGAAAGGTCGATGTCCGCCCAGCTTGCCCGCGGCCGGGGCTGCGGGCAAGTCCGGTGCCCGGCGGTGCCCGGCATGGTTTTGGCGGTTTCGTTTTGACAGGCCGGCGGGCGGGCGGTGCTATTCAGGGACACGCCCCCGGTGGACAGTGCGTCCGCGTTTCGAGGGCGTGAGCGAAACACCTGTTGGATATTGTCATGAACCTCACATTCAAAACCGCCCTTGGCGGCGCGGCCCTCGTGGCGCTCGCCCTCCTGGCCGCGCCCAACGCCGCCGCGCAACCCAAGATTCCCGACGAGTACAAGGTCAACGGCTGGGCCATCGGCTGTCAGGCCTACACCTTCAACCGGTTCACCGTCTTCGAGGCGATCGAGAAGACCGCGGCGGCTGGCGGCAAGGTCATCGAATTCTACCCCGGCCAGAAGCTCAGCAAGGAGGAGCCGAACGTTGCCTGGGACCACAACGCGTCGGACGAGACCATCGCCAAGGTGAAGGCCAAGCTCGACCAATGCGGCGTGAAGGCCGTCAATTATGGCGTGGTGGGCATCCCCAACGACGAAATCGGCGCCCGCAAGATCTTCGACTTTGCCCGGAAGCTGGGCCTGCGGGCGGTGACCACCGAATCGGCCGACTCCATCAACCTCATCGAGAAACTGGTCAAGGAGTACGACATCTGCGTGGCCTTCCACGATCACCCCGGCAGTTACGCCGATCCGAACTACAAGGTCTGGAACCCGCTTTACATCGCCGGCCTGGTGACCGGTCGGGACCATCGGATCGGCGCCTGCGCCGACACCGGCCACTGGACCCGTTCGGGGATCAAGCCGCTCGAGGCTTTGCGGATCCTCCGCGGCCGGATCATCAGCAGCCACCTCAAGGACCTGAACGAGTTCGGCAAACGCGACGCCCATGACGTGCCGTACGGCACCGGCGTGGGCACCGTCAAGGAGTGTCTGGACGAGCTCAAGGCCCAGGGCTTCGAGGGCAACATCTCCATCGAGTACGAATACAACTGGGACAACAGCGTGCCGGAAGTCACGAAGTGCATCGACTTCGTGAAGAACTACGGCAAGTAGGCCCGGTTCCCCGCTCGTGAATCGTCGGGCTGCCGGCCGACCGGCAGCCCGTTCGCCGCCATCGCCCGGGCCGCCGCGGGCAGGGCGCGCCGGGAATCCGCCGAAAGCGAACTCGCAATGGATCACCCCAGCACCAGCGTGCCCTTCAAGATTGCCAACGCCTACGGCGGCCTGGCCGAGTGTCACGGCATTGTCCGTGTCGGCGAAGCTGGCCTTCAGCTTGAATTCGAAGCCAAGGATGGTTTCTTTGGCGTCCTCAAGTCCGGCGTCAAGAACCTGGTGATTCCCTGGAGCGAACTGGCCAATCTGCAACTCCGCAAAGGCTGGTTCAGCACCCGCTTCCTCCTGACCGTTCACAGCCTGCGCACTTTGCAGGAGGTGCCCGGCGCGGAAGCGTGCCAGGTCACCCTTTCAGTGGCCCGCCAGCATCGCCCCGTCGCCGAAGAACTGGCGATGAACGTGAACTTCCGCCTCTGCGAACGCGAACTCCGCCGGGGCAGCGTGGATCCGCGCCGACCTGACGCCGCCGCCTGAGCCGCCGCGGTTCGGGCCGCTTCACGGCCGGTCGCGCGCTTCCAGCCGGAAGAACTGATCGGGCGACGTGGTCACCGGCACGAGCCACTCGGCGTTGTCGAATTCTGAGGTCAGCTCGGTCAACAGACTGTAAACGCCGGCGGCTTCGGGCGCGGCGAACAGGCGATAGGAGGCGTACGGTGTGGTCGCCCAGTTCAACCGCCAGTAATTCCGGTCCCAGCGCGCCAGTTCCATGACGAGCGGCCGGTCGGAGGTGGTCGGATCCGTCCCCAGCAGGAACTCGCGCAGGTTGCTCAGGCCGTCGCGATCCGGGTCCTCGCGCGGTCCCGGGATGAGGTTGCCGAAATGGGCCAGTTCCCAGTCGTCATCCAGGCCGTCATGGTCCGCATCCTTGAGGCGCACGCCGCTGACCGTCAGGTCCAGAGCCAGGACGTTCCCGGTCACGCCGGTCCGTTCGTCGCTGACCTCCACGCGCCAGTCGCCGGCGCTCGATTCGTAGAAGCTGTGGACCGTCGAATAGGTCCAGTCGGCCAGCGGCGAAGCCGTGTCCGTGTTGTAATGCTGGAGGACGCTGCGCGTGCCCGCCGGCGACACCAGACAGATGCGCAGGTCCGCCCGCCGCGTGTGGCTGGTGCGCACCCGCAGGCGCACGTGCTCGCACGACAGCGTGTCGGTTATGGGCAGGGTGAACGTGGCCGCGTTCAGCCGGATCTGCGCCTGGGCATCGGTCGCGGTCTGCAGGTAGGTGTGCAAGGCGCTGCCCGAGTTTTGATCGATGAAGACCGCCGGAATCGGCGAGAACAGGATTTCGGCCCCCCCCATGTACACACGGTCCGTCGTGCCGGTGTTGTTATAGACCACCACGAACCGGGCGCCCGCGGCGGCCGCGTAACGGATCTTGGTGGCGAAGTAATTCTCCCCGCGCTGAATCAACGCGGCCTTGCCGGTCAGGTCCTCGCTGATCGGGGCCAGGGCCTGGCCCACGTCCACGAGCGGCACCTTCTCCGTCGGGTCGTCCACCTGCCGTCCGTCGGCCGGCCAGGCGGGGATGGATTGGATCGAGGTGGGAACCCGGGTCCCGCTGACGAGCACCCGCAGGCCGTCATCCGGGATCGCGGTGGTTTGCTGGGTGCTGGCAGTGACGTCTTCGGCCGCCGGCCGATTGCGCCAGGCTTTCGCCAGCGCCACCGCCGCGCCGGCGTCGGGCACGCCCAGTCCGCTGTAGTGGCTTACGCGCAAGCCGGCGCCGTTGGTCTCCACGTTCGGGTCGGCCAGGTCCAGTTGCCGGGCCGAGAGCAGCAGCACCTGCTGCACGTCCCGATAGCCGAAGGCGGGGTTGGCGCTGAGAATCAGGGCGCAAACGCCGGCGACCTGCGGCGTCGCCCCCGAGGTGCCGCCAAAACCCGTGGCCCCGAAGCCGTAGTCGGCGTAGCCGCCGGCGGTGTTGGCATTGTAGCCCAGGCTGCCCTGCCGGTCGGTGGTCGCGAGCGTCGGATAGTTGGTGATCACGCCCTCGCCAATATCCACGCTGCTGTCGTCGCTAAAGGCGGCCACCAGGACGCAGGCTCCCGGCGTGGTGTAGCTCGTCACCCGGCCGTTGTTCCGCACGGCCCCCACCGCGATGGCTTGTGGATCGTTGGCGAAGCCGTCGTCGTTGGCATCGTTCATCTGCGCCTGCTCGTTGCCCGCCGCGCGCACCATGATCACCCCGAGTCCGCCGCGCCCGTGCTGAACGGCATTCGCGATGCCCTGGATTTCCAGCACGCCCGGCGTCAACTGGGGCACATCGGCGTTGCCCCAACTGTGGTTCTCCACCGAGACGACGTTCGAGGCGTATTGAAACATCTGGCCCGACTGGATTTCGTCCGTGAAGTACCCCGAGGCATCGAAGATCACCCAGCTCGCCAGCCGGACCTCCGGGGCCACGCCACTGACCCCCAGCGCGTTGTCCGCCTGGGCGGCGATCAGGCCGGCCACGGCCGTGGCGTGGATCGAACCGCTGCCCAGCGGGTAACCGCTCGGCGTGCCGTTCACGAAATCATGGTGCGGCGCGCCGGCAGTGCTCGCCTGCAGGTCGGGATGGTTGAGTTCGATGCCGTCATCGCCCTGGGCCACAATCACGCCGGCACCGCGCGTCGCCGGCCAGGCGCTTCTCACGTCCAGGTCAAAACCCAGCCGCTCGGCCGTGTTGGTGTCGCGGTTCTCCAGGTGCCATTGCTGTCCCCAAAGCGGATCGTTGGGCCGGGCGGCCCAGGGGCCGTGCAACCGCATCGCCCGCCGGCGCACCGGGTGGCTCAACGAAACCGAACGCTGCTCCGCGAGGCGCGCGGCGGCGCGGGCCGCGGTCAGGGCGTCCGGCGCCTGCAGCACGAAGACGTTCGACGCGTAGGTCGCCTCGAGTTTCAGCCCGCTCAGCCGCAGCAAGGCCGGCAGGTCGTTGGTCGAGCCGGTCTGAAGGATCACCTTGGCGCCCAGGAGCACGCTGTTCGTCGAGCCATCGACCGGCCACGCCCGCAGCCATTGGGGCGGCGCCACCGCGGCCGTTCCGACCGCCGCGCTTTCCAGGCGGTACGCCGCCGCGCGCGGCTCGCGGAAGTGGAGCACTTCGTTCGGGGCGAGGCGGGTATCCACCGCCCACGCCGAAACCGCGAGGAGCCAGGCCGGCAGCAAACAGATTCGCTTCATCGGAGCATTCTCAGCAATTCCAAGACCAGTGCGCTTTCGAGCGGGGAGGGCACTACTCGCGCCAGAAGGGATTCAACACGTCGTGCCCGGCCGCGCGCACGCCTTGCCCGATGGCCTGCGTGATGTGGTGCTTCGCCATCTCGACCGCGCCCGGCAGGGCCAGGCCTAACGCGAGGTAGCCCGCGATCGTGGCCGAATAGGTGCAGCCGGTCCCATGCGTGGAAAACCCGGCCACGCGGGGCGCCGAGAGCAACAACTCGGTCTGGCCGTCGAAGAACAGGTCCACCGCCTCGCGCAGCTCGCGCAAATGCCCGCCTTTGACCAGCGCCGGACAGCCATACCGGCGGTGGATTTCGCGCGCCGCCCAGCGCAAGTCTTCGACCGATTCCAGCGGCCGGCCCGTCAGGACTGCGGCCTCGTCCAGGTTCGGCGCGGCCAGCGCGGCCAGCGGCAACAACTCGTCCTGGATGGCGCGCACGGCCGCCGGCTGCAGCAATCGAGCCCCGCTGGTGGCCACCATCACCGGATCCACGATCAAGGGGGGACGCTTTTCCGCGTGGAAGAACTTCGCGACCACGCGAATGATGCCGCGCGAGAACAACATGCCGGTCTTCACCGCGCGCGGTGGCAACGCCTCGAACACGGCCTCGATCTGCTGGCGAACCAGCGTTTCGCGGCAGGCCTGGATCGCCCGCACGCCGGTCGGATTCTGGGCGGTGACACAGGTGATCGCCGTGGTGCCGTGCACGCCGAGGGCGGCAAAGGTCTTGAGGTCGGCCTGGATGCCGGCTCCGCCGCCGCTATCCGAGCCAGCGATCGTCAGGGCTACCGGCCAATGTTCGCGACGCTGCACGGGCAGGACTATACCGGTCGCCGGTCGTTTGTCAGCCTCCGCACCGACCGAGCGCGACGAAGGCCCCATGGATCAATTCGCGTCACGATTGCGACATTAAGTGTGCAACCTGCGTCACCGCGCCGGCGCGGGATTCTCGAAGCGCGTCCGGGGGCGGTGAGCCGCGCGATCCAGAATCCGCCGGTGGGCGGCGGCGAAGGCCAGCCGGTCCAAGGTCACCCGGGTCGCCCACCGACCGACTGACCGGGGTACGCGGGCGGCTGGCGCGAACTCAACGCGATAGACCTCCAGCGTGATCCGGTTCCGGGTGATCGCGTGGCGCACGGTCAGGAAGGGGCGCACTTCGCGAACGCCGGCGCCAAGCAGGCCTCTCGCAGTTTCCAGGGGCGGAACGGCGGCGGCGCCCGGCTGGCCAGGCAGTTCCCAAAGTTCGGCGTTCACGCCCACGGTCGGGCGCTGCCGGACCAACGTTCGGCCGCGGCGCACGCAAAGAAACGCCAGGACGTGCCGCGAACGGGTCGGCCCGGCCGGGCCTTTGCGCGGCAGTTCGGCGATGAGGCCGTCCCGACGCGCCACGCATTCCCGCGTCAACGGGCAGGCCCCGCAACGGGGCGCCCGGGGCGTGCAAACCACCGCCCCCAGTTCCATCAAGGCTTCGTTGAGCGCCCCGCAAGGTCGCGCGGCGACGCCCCGTGCCCCACGCCCGGTCAACTCCGAACGCGTTGCCCGCCGACGCTCCCGCCAACCGGCGGCGGCCTGCACCAGTTCCCCGGCCAGACCCCACAAGCGCTCCCGCACCGCTGCCTGGCGGACGTCATCGCGGAGGCCGAACACGCGCGCCAGCACCCGGATCACGTTGCCGTCGAGGACCGGCGTCGGCTGGTTGAAGGCGAGACTGCAAACCGCCCCGGCGGTGTAGCGTCCGATGCCCGGCAATGCCAACACGTCCGCGAACCGCCGAGGAAACCGCCCGTCGTGCTCACGGAGGATCGTCTGCGCCGCGCGGTTCAGGTTCCGGGCGCGGGTGTAGTAGCCGAGGCCCTCCCAGAGTTTGAGTACGCGAGCGAGCGGCGCCCGCGCGAGCGCTTCGACAGTCGGCAGCTCGCGCAACCAGCGTTCCCAGTACGGCACCACCGTGGAGACTTGCGTTTGCTGGAGCATGACCTCGGAAATCCAGATGGCGTAAGGATCGCGGGTGCGTCGCCACGGCAGATCGCGCGCGTTGGCGGCGAACCAGGCGAGGAGCGGAGGCACCAACTCGGCGGGCTTCGGCACCGGCGCAGAGTAGCGGCCCTGGCCGGGCGGGGCAATCGGCCCGGGGGCGTCGCTCGACAACCTTTGCCGCCCAGCCTAGTTTCGGCGCGTGCCGGCGCCCTTGACCTGCTTCACCTGCCGCCTGAACGACGACCAAGCCAACACGCTGGCCGTCTGGCTGCGCGACCGCGGCGCCCGTTTCCGCGACGTGCCCTACGCGCGATTCGCCGCCGAAAAGGACGAGTTCAACGTGGTGTTTTACGAGAGCGGCAAGCTGGTCGTCCAAGGCAAGGGCACGCAGGACTTCGTCGAGTTCACGCTCGAACCGGAGATTTTGAAGGAAGTCCGGATCGGGTACGAGGCGGTGCTGAACCCGGACCTCACGCTGCCCCGGTTCGGCGTGGACGAGAGCGGCAAAGGCGACTTCTTCGGGCCGCTCTGTGTCGCGGGCGTTTACGTGAACGAAGGCGTTGTCAAGGCGTGGCAGGATGCGGGGGTGCGCGACTCGAAGGCCATCGGCAGCGACCGGCGCATCGCGGAGCTGGCCCAGCGGATCCGCGAAACGCCGGGCTGCGTCTTCAGCGTGGTGCCCGTCGGCAACGAGGCCTACAACCGGCTTTACCGGTCCATGAAAAGCGTGAACCGCCTCCTCGCCTGGGGCCACGCGCGCGTGATCGAAAACCTGATGCTCCAGCGCCACCGCATGAACCCGCTGCCGGTCCGCGCCATCAGCGATCAATTCGCGCAGGACAAGGCCACGGTTGCCAAGGCACTCATGAGCCTGGGTCGCGAGATCGAACTGGTGCAGCGCCACAAGGCCGAAGCGGACCTGGCGGTGGCGGCGGCTTCGATTCTCGCGCGGGACGAATTCGTCAGCCGGCTGGGGAAGCTGGAGAAGGAATGGGGAGTGAAGTTACCGAAAGGCGCCTCGGCCGCCGTCGATGCCGCCGCCAAGGAATTCATTGCCCGGCACGGGGCGGGGAAACTGGCTGCCGTGGCGAAGCTGCATTTCCGCACCGCCGCCCGCGCGCAAGGCCTGCCCGAACCGCCGCGCGTCGAATGGCGCGGTCGAAAATCGGCGCCCGCCAAGCCATGAAGCCGGTGCCGTCACCGCCACGAAAGCCGCTGATTCCGAAGCTGGTATTGGGCGGGCTCGCGCTGCTGTTGTTGAGCTGGCTGGTCTTCATGATCCAGTACGTCCGCCAGGCCGCCAGCCAGCCGCACAGCGAACCGGCGCCGGTGGTGCGTCCCCCGGCACCGCCACCAGCCGCACACTGACCTGCTGTCGGTCTGCCTCCGTTCTGCGTCGGACGGGGTTCGCCGTTCCGTCGGCAGGCTAAACGGAACGCGCGAAAGCCTACCCGCCTTCCTCACCACAGCGGGCGCGCACCGCGCGGGCGGCGTCAGTCGCGGCATTGCTGACTTGCGGGTCCTCGTCCAGCATCTGCGTTTTGAGGGCATTGAGGCATTTCGCGGACCCGACCCGAGCCAGCACCGTGCAGGCACGCCGCCGGGTCTCGGCGTGCTTTTGTTTGAGGAGTTCCAACGCCGCCGCCTCCGCCGCAGGACCGAAGTTGCCCAGAACCTCCGTCGCGTAATCGGCATTGTAACTCCCACGGGCGATCAGGTCTGCGAGCGGTTCGATGGCGCGGGGATCACCAATCCGCCGCAAACCGTCCAGCAGGTCGTGCTGGCTCACCTGCTCCGCAGCTTTGAGTAATCGGAGCATGGCCGTCAGTTGCTCGGCGGTACCGTACTTGCCCAGGAGTTGCATCGCCTCGTTGCGAACGTTGACGTCGGCATCGCCAGTCAATTTCACCAGAGCCGCAAGAAATTCCGGGGTTGGCGACTCGATCTTGGCCATTTCCAAACGATTCATGGCCTCCTGACGAGTTGAGTGGTCGTCCGTCTGCAAATCGGCAACCCGCTTCGCCAGTTCCTCGGCACCGACCGGCGGCGGCGGCTCTGGCCGCTGGTACTGCGCCTTCAGCACTTTGGCCAGTTCATCGCTTTCCAGCAGCCGCGCCGTCAGCACGAACGGTCGCCGCTGAGTCAAGGTCTCGGTGGTGAGGGTGGAATTGCAGCGTAGCTCGAGGCTGTGCAATCGCCCTTGTTCTCGGTCGAACTCCACCTCCCCTTCGGCGGTTGCTCGCAAGCGCGGTTCGTTGCCCGACTTCAGCCGGCTTTCCACTTCGATCCTTTTCGTGATCGTCACCGAATTCGCCGTGGTCTCGCGCAGCTTCGCCGTGACGGTGCGGGTCGCCGCCAGCAATGCCTGCGGCCCTCCCGGATAATATGTCCCGATGTACCCGGGGGGATCGCCGCCGCCCATGGGCGGGATGTCACCCTCGATCCACAAAGCGGCCGAGGCCTGCCACCCGGTTTTGCCCAGCGCCGGCAATGGCGGGAACAAGACCTCCGGCAGACCGTCCAAAGGCGTGGGGAGTCTGGGGGTCGTACTTGGCTCGCGCAGTACGTGGCCAAGTTCGTCCACGGACACCTCGTAATTCGGCTGGAAACCCATCGGGCGCAGGAACGGCTGAGCGGGGCCGTAGCGGCCCGGGAATGAGCGCATCGGCCCGCGTTGACCTTTGGGCGTAAGGCTACCGCTCAGACCGACGGCCGCCACGCCATCGGTCACCTTGCGCGAGTTCACGAAGAGCACGCCGGTAAGCGTCACTGGATCTTCCGGTGTCGTAGACTCGATCGTGACTTGGTAGGCGTTCGTTTGGCCGGGAACGAAGCGATACTTCAACCCTTTTGCGTCCGCAGTTTCGGCTGCATAGTTCGGGAGAGTCACCGCAAAGCACAAGGCGATCAACGAGGAGGCGGGTGCTTTCATAAACGCAACGGTACGCAGAACCTGCGCGGGGGCAAACCCTTTCCCATCTGCGTTGCTCGCCGTTTCTCTACTACGGTTCTACTGCGAAATTGGGACTGAAGAGGGTGAGAAACATAGCCTCCAGCACTCCCGGGGGCGGAACCCCTTTGAGTGCGGGCGTTCGCCACTCGGTAATGACAGAGCCTCAAGCGTGCACGCCAGCCTGCCGCGTCAGATCTCGAAATCGCTGCCGTCGTTCGTGGCGGCCCGGGTTTCCGGGCTGGCTTTCTCGGGATAGAACAGCCGGATCTCGGCTCGGCCAGGCAACAGTTGTTTGGCCCGCAGCAGCGCCTTGCGGGTCGCCAGCGTGGGATTGGTTTCGGCGGGAAAGACGTTTTCCTCGCCGAAGGCCTTCAACAGGCCGCTGTTGTTCAGCACCCGGCTCACGTCGGCCGAGCAACCGCTGATCAACAGGTGGCGGCCGGTCTGGCGGAGGTAATCGTGGAGAGCTTCCATCGCCATCACCGTCGAGGCGTCCAGATGGCGGGCGTTCTTCATGCGCAGGATGAAGACCCGGATGTTCTCGTCCTCGGCCTGGTGGCGCACCTCCTCCTGGAACAAATCCGCTGCGCCAAAGAAGAGTTCGCCCTCGACGTGGATGATGGAAATCTGCGGATGAGAGCGCTGCTGCTTGTCCCGCAATTCGGCGAGCTGACCGCTCTCGTTGAACGTGTACTCCGCCAGGGTGGGGGTGCTGGTCTTGAGCAGGAACAGGGCGAGGGACACCCCGATGCCCACGTAAATGGCGGTGTCCAGTTTCAGGAAAAGCGCCACCCCGAGCGTGACGAAGAACACGGTGGCGTCCGAGCGCGTGGAGCGGGTGGCCACGCGCATCTGAGGTTTGCTGATGAGCTTGTAACCCACCCGCATCAGGTGCGCCGCCAGCGCCGCGACGGGAATGTAGTTGAAAACCGGGGTGACGAAGAAAAGCACGAAAAGGACGACCACGCTGCTGAGCATCGAAGAAAGCTGGGACGCCGCGCCGCTCTGGTAATTGACGGCCGAACGCGTGAACGAGGAAGAACCCGGCACCACGCCGAACAGGCCGGCGGCGATGTTGCCCGCGCCCATGCCCATCAATTCCTGGTTGGAATCGAGCCGCTGTCCGCTTTTGGCGGCCAGCGACTTGGTGATGGCCGTGGCCTCGAGCATGCCGATGATGGCGATGGCGATGGCGGTGTTGATCAACCGGGGCAGGATTTCGAACTGGACGCTCAGCGATGGCAGGTTGCTCAGCGTGGGCAGCACGGCCGAAAGCGCGCCTTCGTCCTTGACCATCTGGAACGGGACGTCCGGGTGCAACGCGGCGAACAGGCGGGCGGCGAGACCCAGAAACGCCAGGCCAAAGAGCGCCTCCGGCCAGGCGGGGCGATAGCGTTTGAGCCCCTCGAAAATCACCAGCGTCAGCACGCCGATCGCCACCGCCCACCAGGAAAAGCCGCCCTTTGCGAGCGACGAAACCACCTGCTCCAGGTCCGCCAGGAAGCGCTGACCCGGCGAACTGGAAAACCCGAGGAAGTTGTGGAACTGGCTGCCGATCAGCAGCAGCCCAATCGCCGTCGTGTAGCCCACCACCACGGACCGGGAAATGAACTTGGTGACTTCGCCGAAATGAAACAGGCCGGCGACGAACTGGATGAACCCGATCAGGAAGGCGAGGTAGGCGGCCAGCGCCAGCGGCGGCAGGCCCAGTCCGGAGTTGGCCGCAATGGTCGCCGCGGTGATGAGCGACACCGACGTGGTGGGGCCGAATACGTGATGGTGGGAAGAGAAGAACAAGGCACTGACGAAGCCCCCCACGACGATCGAGAGAATGACCGATATCGGCGGCAGCCCCAGGATCAGCGCGAAACCGATGGCCTGCGGAATCGAAACCAGCGTCAGCGTCGCCCCGGCGATCAGGTCGCGCCGGAGCTTCACCCGCGAGTAATCGCGGAGGTCGTGCAGGAACGGCATCCATTTCGACGGCCGTAACCCGCGAATCACCGACCGGACTTTGAATGGCTCCGAGATTGACCTCACATTCCGGACGAAGCAAAGGGCCGGTCCGGGGTGCGGTCAAGCGGCGGGTCCAGCCGGCGCCGCGAGCCGACGCGAACCCGGATCGGCCGGCGCGGGCAAGCCGCCCACGCCGCCCGGCGCATCGGGTGCCTCGGCGAGCGACGCATGGTTCGAGCGGTTAGAACTCCAGTTGCACTTCGCCCAACCGCCGCGCGACCTCGGCCAGCACGCGGCGTTCGTCCGCCTCGTCCTTCGCCGCGAACGTGACGCTGAAACGCAGGTACCCGCCCGCGTCGTCCCACGGCACGGTCGAAATGAGCCGGTCGGTGATGAGCCACTGCGAAACGTCCTCGGCGGTCTTGAACTCGATCCGCGAGCCGTCGCCGTTCACGGCCGCCCGCGGCGTCTGGACGTAAAGGAAGAAGCTGCCGCGCGGCTTGCGCGCATTGAAACCCGCCGCCCGCAACGTCGCCACCAGGCCGTCCATCCGCCGGGAGTACTTGGCCGCGATCTGGCGGGTGATTTCCGGGTGGTCGAAGCAGTACGCCGCCGCGTGTTGGATGGCCAGGAACTGGCCGGAGTCGGTGTTGTCCTTCACGTCGCCGTAAGCTTTGACCAGCAGTTCATCGCCGGCCACGAAGCCGATGCGCCAGCCGGTCATGTTGAAACTCTTGCTGCACGAGTGCAGTTCGAGGCCGACCTCCTTGGCGCCCGGCGTGGCCAGGAAACTGAGGGGTTGCCCTTCGAACACGAGTGCGGCATACGCGGCGTCGGACAGGACCACCAGGTGGTTCCGCTTCGCGAAATGAACGACCCGCGCAAAGAACTCCGGCGTGGCGGAAGCCCCGGTCGGATTGTTCGGGTAGTTGATGACCAGCACCTTCGCCTTCGCGAGGACGTCGGCCGGGACGGCGTCGAGGTCCGGCAGGAACCCGCGCTCCTCCGTCAGCGGCAGGTTGTGAACGAGGCCGCCGTAGTACTTCGCGTGCGTGCCGAAGACCGGGTAACCGGGCGTGGTCATGAGCACCACGTCGCCCGGGTTGACGAAGGCGGCGGGCAGGATGGCCAGCGCCGCCTTGCTGCCGATCGAGTGGAGCACCTCCGTCTCCGGGTTCACTCCGGGCACGCGGCACACCCGGTCCAGATAACGGGCGGCGGCCTGCTTGAGCACCGCGTCGCCATTGTCGGCATAACCCCGGTTTTCGGCCTGGCGCGCCTCGTCGGCGAGGGTGGCCACCACTTCGGGAAACGCCATCTCGTCGGGCTCGCCCACTCCCATGTCGATGATCTCCGCGCCGGGGTTGGCCGCAAGGGCGGCACGTTTGGCGCGCTTGATCTTCTCGAACTTGTAGATGGCGGTGGACCGGCCGTACTGCCGGCCGCCGATGCGTTCGGCGAAAAGGCTCTGCAAATATGAATCGGACATCGGATCGTGCGTTGTGAGTCGTGATCGGTTGGGACGAGGAAACCGGGTCCCCGCACCACCGGCCCGAAGACTAGCAGCGGGCGATTTCGGCGCAAGGCGGCGCCGGCCGGCTATTTCGGCCGGAAACCCGTCGGCAGCCGGAACGAACCGTCGTCAGGCGGCGGCTCGACCGGGGGCTCCGCGGAGGCGGTTTCCTCCGGCAGACCGAGCCGTTCCCGGGCCTTGGCGCCGGCCGCGGTCTGGCCGTACTCGGCGGCGATGCGCTGGAGCAGCGCGTCGCCCTTGGCCGTTTGATCGAGCCGGCCGTAGAGGTTCACCAGGTGGATGGCCGCCCAACCCCAGCGTTCGGGATCGAACTTGTGGCGGAGGATTTGCTCGTACTCGAGCGCCGCCGCGAGCGGATTGTGCAGGTCCTTTTCGTAGATTTCGGCGATGCGGAAGGCGGCATGGATCTTCTGCGGCTTCTGGTTGAGGAAATCGCGCAGCAGCCGGATGGCCTCGAGGTGCTCGCCGTTGGCCCAGACCCGCTCGGCCTCGTCGTACTCGGGTTCGCCCACGGGTTCGCTGGCTTCGCCGTAGATTTCGCGCTGGACGCGGTAGCCGATGTAGTTCGCGACTTCGCGACCGACCATCAACCCGAGGCCGACCAACGACCCCAAAGCGAGCGCGGCGTACAGTCCCTTGTGGGAATCGTCGGCGACCGCCGTCCGGCCGCGCCGCGTAGCTCCCTTGGCGCCGGAAACCGCCGGGGGAATCGGGGTATTCGTGTCGGTGACCGACGCTGCCGCGACGAGCCCGTTGGTGGAAACCGTGTTGGTGCCGGCCGGTTCACCGGGCGCGGGCGCCTCCTCGCTCTCGGGCGCGGCGGCTCCGGAGAGGTCGTATTTCTGGGCGGCCCGTTCGGCTGCCCGGTTGTAGCTCGCGAGAAACCGATGCGAACAGAACACCGCGCAGACCGCCAGGAGCACACAGACCGAGATTCGCCAGGCGAGATTCATGCCACGATCCGGCTCAAGCTAGGCGGAAGTCGCAACCAGGGAAAGGGATTTTCGGCAGCGTTTTCGGCAGCATCCCGGTCCGGTGGGGGTGGCGTTGGCGCACCGCCCGGCGCCGCCGCGCCAGCTCCCGCCGCCCGTCTGCAGTCCGCACTTGACCGGGTTTTCCAGTCCGGGGAACCCGCCTTTAAGGTTGGCGTCGCTTCTGCTATCTTCCGACGGCGGACACTTGAATGAAACGCCCCCGCAATGGACTGCCCGAACCAGGAGTCAGGTCACCCGCGCCAAGCGCGGTCGGAGCGGCCTTCACCTTGATCGAGTTGCTGGTCGTCATCGCCATCATCGCGATTCTGGCGGCTTTGTTGCTGCCGGCCTTGTCCCGCGCGAAGGAGAAGGCCCGCCAGACCGTCTGTATCGGCAACGCCAGGCAGTTGTTGCTGGCCTGGAGCCTGTACCCCACCGACAACCGCGAGGTGCTGGTCCCGAACGGCTTCGGCACTCCGCCGGGCATGAACGGCGAGAAACTCTGGGTCCTCGGCGACGAACACATTCACCCGGCCGCCTTCACGAACCGCGCGTACCTGGTGGATCCGGCCCTGGCCGCGTTCGGTCCGTACATCTCGACGCCGGACACGTACAAATGCCCCAGCGACCGCGGCATGGTGGAACTCGACGGCGGCATGTACCCGCACGTGCGCAGTTACGCGCTGAATTCCTTCCTGAACTGGACCGCGCCCGAGGCTTCGTGGAACGGCGGCAGCTATCTCACCTTCCGCAAGACCAGCGAACTCGCCCTGGGCAGCCCGAGCCAGTTGCTCGCCTTTGTGGACACGGCGCCGGGTCACGTGTGCATGCCGGCGTTTGTCATCGGTTTGGGCTGGTTGGACGGGTGCTTCTTCCATCTGCCCTCGGTCCAGCACAACGCCATCGGGACGGTGTCGTTCGCGGATGGCCACGTGGAAGCGCATCGCTGGGTCGAGCCGGAAACGATCGAGCTCGCGCGCACGAACTGGCTGCCCAACCACCTCTCGATCTGGATGCGCGGCAATCGCGACCTCGAATGGATCAAGGCCCACGCCAGCGTGCGTGGGATTTCGCCACAATGAGCGGGGGTCTTTACCGCGAGGCGTCGGCCGCAGAAGCTGGTTCCGGGGAACGCAACCGTCACGGTCGCTGCGACCGGCGTCGCGCCGGGCGCACCGGGGGCCGGGTCCTGGGCGGGACGCCAAGCCCAGCGCGCCGGCGGCACACCCGCTCCATCTGCAATCTCCCGGTTCACCTGCCGCCGCTGAAGATCAGGTAGAGCCAGTTCAGCGCCACTGCCGCGGCCAGCAACCGCCAACCGGGCAAGCGCCCCAGCCGTTGCCGCGCCGCGGCCAAAAGTCTCGATCCAAAAGCGGCGTCCGCGCACCCCAGCAGGAAGGCCACCGTCACCGCCAGAAAAGCGGCCACCGCCAGCGGGTTCAAGCGCAACGCCTCCAGCCATTCACCGTGCGTCAGCGCCAACGCCGCGCGGGTGGAGCCGCAGGACATGCAGGGCAGGCCGGTCACCGCGTGAAACCGACATGCCGGCAACGGCAGGTCCCACGCCACGGCGAGACGCAGCCCGCCCAACGCCAGCAGGCACACGATAAAGACGATCGCCGGCCACCGGTTGCCGTGTCCGGTCGAGGCCCCGCGCCGATCAAGGAGCGGCGGTCGATCCGGGCTTTGAACTTTCGGCAGCGCGTTCATTTTGCCGGGCTTCGCGGTGCAGTTGCAGACTCGTGGTCAGCGCCCAGAGCCACGCGAGCCCGAAGACGAGCACCCCGAGCAGGCCGATCAGCAGCGTCCCGTT
This sequence comes from uncultured bacterium, assembly GCA_963735925.1. Taxonomy (GTDB): domain Bacteria; phylum Verrucomicrobiota; class Verrucomicrobiia; order Limisphaerales; family J093; genus DSVZ01. Next base: position 735,178 of record CAVTMT010000005.1, on the reverse strand, counting down.
CAACTCCGCTTTCAGTTCGCCGGAGGCAAACCAGTCCGACACCGTGCGGAGCATCCACCACATCGTCAGGCCGAAGCCGGTCAACGCCAGCCCGGCCTGCGCGTAGCCGACCTTGCGCCGGGCAGCCAGACTGCCCAAGCCCGGCAGCGTGACGAGGTTCGTGACCGTGCAGGCCCAGGCGGTCGGCCGGTCAAGCAGCTTGGGCGGAACGCCGGCCGAAGAGATCTTCATACGCAGTCATCAGCGCAGCCCAGGCGAACGGCAGGTTTAAGAGCAGTACCATCTGTTGTTGAAATCCGACGCGGGCCGCATGGCTCGCCAGTTCCGGGAGCTTTTCCTGCAGCCGCGCGAAATCGAATGCGCCCGACGGTCCCAGCACATTGAAGGCGTGCACCGCCATGGTAACGCTGCTGTAAGCCGCGAATACGACCACCGGCAGAAAGGCCAGCGCCAACACGCCCAGCACGCTGAAAAAGCGCGGCATCACCGCGCGCCAACTGGTCCGAATCGCATCGGCAAAACCCAATCCGCGGTCCGCCGCCAGCGGCAGACTGAATGCCCAGACCACACTCAGGAAAATGCCCGGCAACAGGCACAGCGCAAGTCCGAGCTGGGACAGCACCTCCGTGAACAGCCAGACGGTCAGACACGGCAGAAACCGCTCGCCGAAACAGCCGAACAGGTCGCCCAGCGCCGCCGGTCGCCCGCGCGCCAGTCCGAGCACCAGCACCGACAGGCCGCCATAGAGCGGACCCGACACTGCCAGGCTGACCAGTCCGCCCGCGCAACCGCCCAGCGCCGCCAGTGTCTGCACGCCCCAGACCACCAGGGCGGCGCCGGCAATGAGGAGGAAATGCCGCTGCAACAAAAGCCAGCCCCGGCCCAGGCAATCGAAGATGTGGAGTTCGCCGGCGGCCGTCGGCGCGACCGCGGTCGCGAGTGGGGCCGGCGCTTCCGCTGCGGCCGTCACCGCCGGCGGAGGCGGGGGCGCGAAACCGTGAGCTTGGGCCGCCACGGACAGTGACTCCGCGAATTCGGACAGGCTCCCCAGCGGAACCCAGTCGGCGCTCCCGGCGGCCTGCACCATGGTCTGACCGTTGGCGCGGCCGTCCAGAATCCAGAGTCGCAACTGGTCCGCGGTCACCGGGCCGTACTCCCGGCCGTCGCCGCCGATCATCTTGAACATGGTGGCGAGTGTGTTGGCCGCGAACCAAGGGCGTCAAGCGCCGCGCGGAATCAGTACGCGGATTCGGGGGAGCGGGACGCCGTCGAGCACGACCATTGCAGCCACGGAGGCACCGAAACACGGAGTCGAATCAGGAATTCAGGAAAGCCGGAACCCTCGGACCGCGTTTCCTGAGTTCCTGATTTCCAAATTGGACCGCAGTCCCTCTCCTGCGCCAAAGCGGGCCTCCGCCGGAGCGTCGCCGTGCCGAGTCTGGTCACTCGATTGAGCCGGGCTCACGGGCGCTTCGCCCACGCGGTTTTGAGGTCCGGTTTGGTCGCCTGCAAGATTTCGGCAATAACGGCGCGCTCCGCCGCGGGCAGGAAGGCAAAGCGCTTCGGCGGTTCGGCGGCCGTCAGGACTTCCTGCAAGCGTTCATAAACGCGCGCCTTCAGCACCGCCGGCAACGCGGCGAACGCCTGCGAGTAGATCATGTAACTGCAGCGCCAGGCAAAGAGCCGGGTGGCCAGGTCGAAGTCCTTCAAGCTGCGCCCGCGCGCATCGACCGGGCGGTGCCGGCGGAAGGCGCGCTCGAAATCGCCCGCGCCATGCACGCCGCCGGCCGGCAGCGCCGCTTCGTCGCAGAACAGCAGATGCTCGACGATCCGCCCGGCCTCGGTCTCGACCACGCGCCGGGCCGTGCCTTCCGGCGCGTCGGTGACCGGCTCCTTCAGTTCGCGCTGGAGATTCTGCTGGTAGGCCATCCATTTGCGGACGCGCAAAGCGGCTTGCGCCAGCCGGGTGTGCATGCCCACCTGGTGTTCGAGCGCCATCAACGCGACGATGTCGCTGTCGGCGCGCAAGTATTGGCCGGTGGCGAAGTAGCCCGCGAGGTTGGTCACGTTCGCGCCGGGTTCGCGATCGAGCGTCGCGTTGCCGCCGGCTTCGCGGGCGATCGCGTTGCCCAGGTGCCGCGCCGCGCCATGTGTGCCGGTGACGTACCACCCGCCCCAGCGCTCGCTCAGCGGACTCTCGTGGCCGATCAGGAACGTGCCCGCCGAGACGATCGGTTCGCCGTGTGCGTCGGGAAAGACCGACCGCACCATCAGGCCCGGCCAGTCGCGGGTGAGCGAACCGGCGTGGCAGGAAAGACAATCGGCGTCGCGCGCAAAATGCACCGGCGGCGCGGTGTGGCGTGGATCGAAGCGATAGAACGCCAGCCCGAGCTGCGGGTCGGTGACCGCCACTTCCATCAAGCCGCCCGGCACCCAGCCCACGTACGCGTCCTCCGAGAAGTAGATTGCCCGCGGGTGCTCCGGTCCGATCAATGCGCGTTGCAGACTGGTCTTGGAGAAGACCAGCACCTGCGACGCGACCGGCACCTCCAACGCGGCGAGCAGGTCGCGCAAGCACGCCGCGGGTTCGCCCAACGGCAGGCGGTCGGTGCCCGCATCGAGCCGCGCCTGCAGCCGCGAGACGGCATTGCTGGCCGAGGCGGTCGAGTAGTTGATCGGCGGCAGTTCGTAATCCGGCAGGCCTTGCGCCGTCGAAGACGAGACCAGCGCCGCTGCCAGCATCGGGACGAGTTGTTGCCAACGCACCACGGCGCGAGGCTGGCGGCGCGCGCGGCGGCTGTCCAGACCCGCCCGCCAAATGCTTGACCTGCGTCGCGTTTGCCCGCGGTCCGGCGCCGGACGTGCTGCCCGCGACCGGTGTTCAGCCCGCGGCAAGGTCGGTGAAGAGGACGCTGCGGGTGCGCGCACGCAGGACTCGAGCCAGGGGCGTCCGGCCGTTGGGCCGGAGCGATTCCGCCAGCGCGGCTTCCTTCCCCCGGCCCGTCGCCAGCACCCACACTTCGCGGGCGGCGGCCAGTACCGCGAAGGTCAGCGTCAGGCGTTGCGGCGGCGGCTTCGGGCCGATGACCGAGAGATAGACCGCGCGGCTTGCTTCAACCTCGGCCCCGGCGTTCGGGAACAGCGAAGCCACGTGGCCATCCTCACCCATCCCCAGCCAGACCAGTTCGAGCACCGGCAGACCGTTCTCCTCCGGCACAAGCCGGCGCAAGGCCCGCCCGGCTTCGACCGCGGCCGCGGCCGGCTCGATTTCGCCCCGCAACCGCAACACCTGACCCGGCGCGACACCGAGCGGCGCGAAGAGATTCGTTTGCGCGCCGGCGAAATTGCTTTCCGGGCTGTCCGGCGGCACGCACCGCTCGTCCGCGAAACCAAACCGGACAGGCTGCCACCGCGTGCCCGTTCGCGCCGATTCGGTCACGACCGCTTCGTAGAAGGGCCGGGCGATGCGACCGCCCGAGAGCGCGATCGTGGGCGGCGTGCGGCCGGTTTGGGCCTCGCCGACCCAAGCCACCAACCGCTGCGCCGCCGCCACGGCCAGGGCCTCGGCCGAGGCAAATCGAAGGATCTCAAGCATTGGACGGCCCCAAACTGAACCCATCGATGGCCGGCCGCAAACGCAACCCAGGTCGGCTGCAAGCAAGGGCCGCGGAGTCAGGGAGACGCGGAGCTTCAATTGGGAACTCCGGAACGCCGGAAACGGGGAACTCGGGTGCCGGGCAATTGGCGGCAGGCTTTCCCGGCGTTCCGGCTTTTCCATTTCCCTCCCGGTGTCCCCGTGCTTCCGCGGCCCCAAGGCAGGGCTCGACGAAGTCGCCGCCGGAGCCGGGGCGGTATCGATCCGGGAGCGCAGCTCAGTTCACGGGCTGCGGGTTGCGCCAGTGGTGGCCGTCGCGGCGCACCAACTCGTCCGCGGCCGACGGTCCCCACGTGCCGGCCGGATAGAAATTGGCTTCCTCCAACGGCGCGCCGTCCCAGGCCGCGCGGATGCCATCCACGAAGGTCCACGCGGCTTCGACCTCGTCGCGGCGGATGAACAGCGTGGCGTCGCCTTCGAGTGCATCCAGGAGCAGCCGCTCGTAGGCCTCCGGCGTGTACGCGCCGAATTCGGCATCGTAGCCGAAATGCATCCGCACCGGCCGCACGGTCAGGCTGGTGCCGGGCACCTTGCCGTTGAAGCGCAGCGAAATGCCCTCGTTCGGTTGCAGCCGGAGGGTGAGCGCGTTGGCGTCCAGCCGCGGTCCGCACTGGGCCGCGAAGAGCACGTTGGGTGTCCGCCGGAACTGCACCCGCACCTCGCTCGCGCTGAGCGGCAGGTGCTTGCCGGTGCGCAGATAAAACGGCACGCCGGACCAGCGCCAGTTGTCCACCAGCAGTCTCAGAGCGGCGAAGGTCTCGACGTTCGAGTCCGGCCGCACCTTAGGTTCCTGTCGGTAGGCGGGCGCGGGCTGGCCGTTGACCCGGCCGGCGGTGTACTGGCCGCGCACCACCTGCCGCCCGGCCGCCTCCGGCGCCACCGGTCGGATCGATTTCAAGAGCTTCACTTTTTCGTCCCGGATGGCCTCCGCGTCGAGCGACACCGGCGGCTCCATCGCCACGAGCGCGAGCACCTGGAGCAGGTGGTTCTGCACCATGTCGCGGAGCGCCCCGGCCTCCTCGTAGTACCCCCCGCGGGTGCCCACGCCGAGTTGCTCGCTGACGGTGATCTGGACGTGATTGACCGACTGGCGCGACCAGAGCTGCTCGAAGATCGCGTTGGAGAACCGGAACATCAGGATGTTCTGGACGGTCTCCTTGCCGAGGTAATGGTCGATGCGAAAGATCTGGCCTTCGTGCGCATAGCGGATGAGTTCCTGATTGAGGGCCCGGGCGGAGGCGAGGTCATGGCCGAACGGCTTTTCCACCACCAGGCGCTGCCAGAATGGGGGCTGCTCGTCGCGGTGCAACAGGCTGGCGGCGTCGAGCCGCTCGGCCACCTCCGCGAACTGGCTGGGGGACGTGGCGAGGTAGAAGAGGCGGTTGCGGCCGAGTTCGGCGGGCGAAAGCGCGTCCAGTTGCGCGGCCAGCCGGCGGTAGGATTCCGGATCGTTCAGGTCGCCCTGACAATAGCCGAGGTTGGCGGCGAAGGCCTCCCAGCGGGCGGGATCGACCGGCTGGGTGCGCGAGTACTTCTGCAGTTCACCGAAGAGCTCCGCGCGCCAGGACTCGTCCGTCTTCGGCCGGCGGGCAAAGCCAATGATGCGGACCGGATCGGGCAGGAGCCTCTCGCCGTGGAGTTGGTAAAGCGCGGGGATGAGTTTGCGGGCGGTGAGGTCGCCGCTCGCCCCGAAGATGACAATCGTACACGGCGTCGCCTGCCGGCGGCTGGTGTCGAGCCGGCAGATCATGAGTTCGTCCAGGTGGCCCAAGTCGTCCATCCCGCGGAAGGTGACTGCACTCGCGAGCACCCGCAAGCACCCCTATTTCGCATGGTGTTCCCAAGGGCTGGCGGCGCTGCTGCTACACCGGCCGGCGCCGACGCCGCGCCGCCGCCACCCCTTGGAGTTCTTGGCCGGCGGCCGGGCCGATGGTCGGGTCACGGGTCCGCTCGGAGTTCCGTTCGGGGCCTGGCGAGCGGGCCGGATCACGGCAGGAGCAAGACGCGGTAGTACCTCTGAGGTTGCCCCAGCGGCACCTTGTCCGTGAGACAGAGAACCGACCCGTCCCCGGCGATCGGGGCGCCCAGATCCTCCCAGACATTCGGGTTCCAGTCCGAGCGGTACTGAACTTGATAGTTCCGGTTGGAGGCGGTGTTCCAACACACTTCAACCTCGCGGACCCGGATCGTGGCCGTGGGCATGCGAACGGCGACCACATTGGTGTGCTGGAATTCCATTGGTATGTCTGCGCAACCCGGGCACGGCAGGAGAACCGTGCCATTGATCGACAGCGTGTCGATGGAGTTGCTGACCACCAGGAAGCTGTGGACGGGTTGGGTCGGAACCGGCGGCAATGTGCTTGCCCCGAACTGGATGCGATCCGGCAGCAGGGTGCCGTTGGTCAAGACGTACGCGAATTCGCTGCGAGAGGCCACCGGGGGAATGCGCAGGACGGTGTGCCCGTCCTGACCCAGAATGCTCAGTTGAGCCACCTGGTTCTGGGGATCCACGGTGAGTTCGATAAAGGCGTTCGCTGCGTTGGGCAGGCGTTCCACCAACGGACCGCCAAACCCGCAACAGGAGATCCGTTGGCCCGAAACGATTTGATATCGTCCACCCGTCGGCCAGCTCTGAGCCCTCGCCGGCTGCAGTGCCAGCATCAGCGCGGCGAGCGTTCCCAACCACATCATTCTGGGTTTCGACATAAGCGACTTCAAAGGCCGGTGGGTCATCGTGAGCCGACGGGTGAACGCAACGCCCTGGCCAGGGCGTCCACGTCGGACCGGGCGGCGGTGAGGGTGCGTTCGGCCATGGCAAGGTGCGCACCCGTCGAAGAGCCGTCCCCCCAGATTTCGGCGCTCGCCAGCCTCAAGGTGCGATCCAGATCCTCCAGCCGCGACTGGATTGAGGCGAGCGAGCGGGACAGACGCTGGCGTTCGCGGTCGAACTCGGCCTGCAGGCGGCTCAGTTCCTCGCGCTGCGTGTCCAGTTCGACCTGCATCGCCTGCAGGCGCGCCTGGCGATCCGCGGACGCCGTACAGCCCGCGATCAGGAGGGGCAGCGCGATCGCGAGTGCAAGCAGGGTTCTCATCTTCATCGTGTCCCACGCTTCAGCGCGCCGGTGGCGGCCTCTCCGTGACTCCTGGATTGCGGTCGGGCTTCGCGGGGCCGCCCGTCGGAGGAGCGCCTGGTTCGACTCTGTAGGTTCTTCGTATCCCCCCGCAGGTAGGGAACAGAGGAAGGGTCGTACTCAAGGCCAACCGCAAGCAAGAGCGTCATTGCGTGTACGTGGAGGCCAGCCGTATTACCGGGACGAAGAACGGGGCCAAATCCAAAGTCCCATCTGGCTGAGCATCACGGGGGAACTTCGTCCGGGCGGGAATCGTGTCAAGGGAGATAATCGACGAGTGCCGGGACGAAAGGCATTCCGTGAGCCGGTCGCACGATTTGCGGGGCAGCGGGGGCGCGCTATTCTCCACGCGATATGAGCGGAGCGAGTTCGAATCAAGCCGGCTTCACCTGGCTGCTTTACGCGTTGTTGACCGTGGCCTCATGGGGCGTCTATGGCGTCTTCCTGCACACCGGCCAGAGCGCCATGCAGGATCCCGAAAACGGCCGTTACAAGGCCTTTCTGTTCGTGGGCCTGGCCTATTTCCTCACGGCGGTCCTCGCGCCGCTGGGGGTGTTGCTGTTCAAAGGCGCCGCCTTCAGCGGCTATACCGCCGGTGGCATGGGCTGGTCGCTGGTGGCCGGCATCGTGGGGGCGATCGGCGCGTTCGGGGTGCTGCTGGCCTTCGGCGCGAAGGGCAGCCCGGCCGTGGTCATGTCGATCGTGTTTGCGGGCGCGCCGGTGGTGAACGCGCTGTACGCGCTGTATCTGCACCCACCGGCCGGCGGGTGGGGCAGCATCAAGCCGCAGTTCTATCTGGGCATCGCGCTCGCCGCCCTGGGCGGTTGCCTGGTCAGCTATTACAAGCCCAACCCGGCGGCGGCCAGCCCGGTGAAAGTCGCGGCCCATGCCGGCGCGGCGGCCGTATCCATCGGGCAACCGGGGCCGGCCCAACCGTAGTCCGAAATGGCCGCGACGCCCCGGTTCACGCGGGCTGAATTGCGGGCCCGGCAGTACCATGGTCTGCGCCGGTTGCTGCTCGCCATCGCCAAGAGCAACGCCTTTTATCGTCGCCGGTGGGAACCGGGGGGTGAGGCATTTTCCCGGATCGAATCGCTGGAGGACTTCAGCCACCGCTTTCCTTTCACCACCAAGTCGGAGCTTGTGGCCGACCAGCTCGCCCACCCGCCGTATGGCTCGAACCTCACCCGGCCGCTGCCCGAATACACCCGCTGCCATCAAACCAGCGGGACCACCGGCACCCCGCTGCGCTGGCTGGACACGCCGGCAGACTGGGACGGCCTGACGGCGAGTTGGCAGGAGGTGCTGCTCGCGGCGGACGTCCAGCCGGCCGACCGGCTTTTCTTTGCGTTCTCGTTCGGACCGTTCATCGGATTCTGGATGGCCTTCGCCGCCGCGGAGCGACTCGGTTGCCTGTGCATTCCCGGCGGCGGGATGAGCACGTCGGCGCGGCTCCGGGCGATCCTGGACCACCAGGCCACGGTGCTGTGCTGCACGCCGACCTACGCCCTGCATCTGGCCGAGGCCGCGGCGCGGGAAGGCATCGATCTGCGCGATTCCGCCGTGCGGCACCTGCTGGTGGCGGGCGAACCGGGTGGCAGCGTGCCGGCCATGCGCGACCGCCTGCAACGGGCCTGGCCCGGAGCCGTCGTACACGATCATCACGGCATGACCGAAGTCGGGCCGGTCACTTATGAATGCCCCGCGCAGCCGGGCGTCTTGCACGTCCTCGAACACGCGTACTTCGCGGAGGTCATCGACCCGGACACCGGCCAGGCGGTCGGCGACGGCCAACGCGGCGAACTCGTTCTCACCACGCTGGGCCGGATCGGCATGCCGTTGTTGCGCTACCGCACGGGGGACTGGGTGCAACCGCGCTTCGCGCCCGGCCGCTTCGGCGCGCCCCGCTGCGCCTGCGGCCGGTGCGAACTGGCATTGACCGGCGGCATCCTCGGCCGGGTGGACGACATGGTGATCGTGCGCGGGGTGAATGTCTTTCCCAGCGCCGTCGAGGACGTGGTCCGTCGCTTTCCCGAAGTGGCCGAGTACCAAGTGTTGCTCACGCAGCCGGGCGGGCTCATGGAAATGGGGATCGAGATCGAACCCGCCGCCGGATGCGCCGCCGAACCGGCCGCCCTGGCGCGACGGGTACAGGAGGCGCTGCAACTCGCCTTCGCCCTCCGCGTCCCGGTGACCTTCGTGCCGGCCGGCACGCTGCCCCGGTACGAACTGAAGGCGCGCCGCTGGGTGCGGCTGGACTCCGGTCGCGCCCCGTGACGGGCCGGACGCCTCGCTGCCGACGCCCTCGCGGGACGGAGATCGGCTTGCGGCCCGTTTCGGCCTGGGTATGCTCGCCCCGAAATCGTTCGCCCCAATCGAAGCATATCTATGAACACCCGCCTTGGCCTGCTCTCGCTCGTCGGGACTCTGATCGTCACCAGCCCGCTGTTCGCCGCGGAAGGCGTCGTGGCCCCCGGCGCGAAACTGGAGAAGCTCGCCGGCGACTTCCAGTTCACCGAAGGCCCGACCGCCGACGCGGCCGGGAATGTCTTCTTCACCGATCAACCCAATGATCGGATTCTGCAGTGGAGCGTGGACGGTAAACTGAGCACGTTCGCCCAACCCGCCGGCCGCGCGAACGGCCTGTGCTTCGACGCCCAGGGCAACCTGGTGGCCTGCGCCGACGAGCAGACGGAACTGTGGCTGATCCCCGCCGCCTCCGTCCACTCCCGGTCCATCGTCGTGAAGGAGGTGCTGGCGGGCCGCTACCAGGACAAGCGGCTCAACGGCCCGAACGACGTGTGGTGTCATCCCAGCGGCTCGCTCTACTTCACCGATCCGTTCTACAAGCGCCCGTGGTGGACCTGGGACAAGATGCCGCAGGACAAGCAGTGCGTTTACCGGCTTTCGGCCGATCACCAGAAGCTGACGCGCGTCGCGGATACGCTCAAACAGCCCAACGGCATTGTCGGCACCCCCGACGGCAAGACGCTCTTTGTGGCCGACATCGGCGCCAGCAAGACCTACCGCTTCGCGATCCAGCCGGACGGCTCGCTCGCCGACCAGGCGTTGTTTTGCGAACTGGGTTCGGACGGAATGACGATCGACGCGGACGGCAATCTGTACCTGACCGGCCGCGGCGTGACCGTGTTCGACAAGACCGGCCAGCGGATCGACCACCTCGACGTGCCGGAAGGCTGGACGGCGAACGTGTGCTTCGGCGGCGCGGATCGGCAAACCTTGTTCATCACCGCCAGCAAAGGTTTTTACGCGATCAAGACCCGCCCGCACGGCGCGTTCAAGCTGGGGAAATAGCGATCGCCGTGCGCGGTCGCGCGTCCCGGCCGGCCGCCGGGCGGACGCGCGCAGTTTGGCCGGCCCGTTCAGGAATCCACTTTGAAAATGCCGATCCGCTCGCGGGCCCCTGTGTCCGTTCAAGCCCGCAAAATGAGAAGCTCCCGCAACGTGCCGGCCCGGCCGGTCGCCGGCCTGCTGCCCCGGGTCTTCGCCGATCACGAAACGCTGAGCCGCCACGCCGCCGACTGGGTGGCCGCGCGGCTCCGCGCCCGACCCGACGCGTTGCTCTGCCTCGCCTCGGGCGGCACGCCCACCCGCACTTACGAACTGCTCGCCGGCCAACCGCAGGAGTTGCGCCGCGCGCGACTCCTCAAACTCGACGAATGGGGTGGCCTGGCCATGAACGACCCGGCCACCTGCGAAAGCTACTTCCGGCGCCTGCTCCTCGCGCCGCTCGGTCACGACCTTCGCCTGCATGGGTTTTGCAGCCGGCCCGCCGATCCCGCGGCCGAGTGCGGCCGGGTCTCGGCCTGGTTGGCCGCCAACGGACCGATCGACGTTTCCCTTCTCGGCCTGGGCGTGAACGGCCATCTCGGCTTCAACGAACCCGCCGCTGCGCTCGAGCCTTTCGCCCACGTGGCGAAGCTTTCGGCCGTCTCGATGAACCACGGCATGTTGTCCCCAGCGCGCGCGCGCCCGGGCTACGGCTTGACGCTGGGGATGGCGGACCTGCTGGCCTCCCGAGAAATCCTGCTCCTGGTCAGCGGGCGCCACAAACGAGCGGCGCTGCGTCGCCTCCTCGCCGGGGGCGTCAGCCCGCGCCTGCCCGCCAGCTTCCTCTGGCTCCACCCGCGCGTGACGCTGCTCTGCGATGCCGCCGCACTCGGCTCTTCAGTTGCCGTCGCAGCCGACGCCGCCTCCGAACCCGGAGAATAGAAGCCCGCCATGACGCCAAGGACACCAAGCATGACTCTTTCGCTCCTCCCGTTTTTGACCGTCCTTGGCGCGCTCGGTGCCCAGACGGTTCATGCCGCTGCCGCCGATCTCCGGCCTTGGGACGATTACCGTGTCATCATGTGGGTGGGCGATTCGGTGTGGAAACGGCCGGACCAGGTGCCGTTGTTCATCGAGCGCCTGCGGGAGATGGGGGTGGACACCGCGATGGTGTACGGCGCGGGTGGCGACGCCCGGCCGTGGCTGGCCGGCGGGTTCCCGTTCTACGTCGAGAACATTGTCAACCGCGGCCTCTGCCTGAAGTGGAATTCGCCGGTCAGCGACTGGGACCAGTTCATTACCGGCTGGGCGCAGAACGGCCGGCCGGAGAGCGCGTTTGTGCGCGAGTACTGCTTGGACGATCCGCAGTGGTTGCATTGGGCAGCGGACCAGATGCGCGCGGCGGCGGCGCGCTTCGGCCCGCACGCGCCGCTCGCCTACAACCTCCGGGATGAGCTGTCGGTCACGATCTCGGCGAACCCGTTCGATTACGACTTCTCGCCGGCCGCGCTCGCCGGCTTTCGCGCGTGGTTGAAGACGCGGTACGGCGCCGCTGCGGATGCTTCCGCCCTCGCCGCTTTGAATGCGGAATGGGAAACCCGGTTCCAGTCCTGGGACGAGGTCCGCCCCTTCAGTACCGACCAGATCAAGAACCGGCTGGCCAGCGGCGACGCGTTGCCGCGCGGGAAGCCGGACTGGCCGGCGGTGCAGCGAGCCACGTTCGATCCCCCGCGGGCCCGCAATACACCGACGCGCTGGAACTTCGCGCCTTGGGCGGACTTTCGGACTTACATGGACCTGTCGCTGGCGCGCACACTCGATGAGTTGCGGCGGGCGGCGCGCGCCGCGGACCCGGCGACGCCCGTCGGCATCGAAGGCACGCAGATGCCCTCGGCCTGGGGCGGGTACGATCTGTGGCGCCTCTCGCAGGCGCTCGACTGGGTGGAGCCTTACGACATCGGCAACGCGCGTGAAATCTTCGGCTCCTTCATGCCGGGCAAGCCGATCCTGACCACCGTCTTCGAGCAGGCGACGAACCCCGCGCGACGCCGGCTCTGGCATCTCCTGCTCGAAGGCGACCGCGGCTGTCTCATCTGGTGGAGCGAGGACTGCATCGATTGGAGCCGCCCCGACTACGCGCTGACCGCGAAGGCCAGGGCGCTGGCGCCGGTGTTGAAGGAACTTCACTCGCCGCTCGCGCAACTGTTCCTGCGCGCGGAGCGCGTGCGCGACCCGGTTTACATCCACTATTCCCAGCCGAGCATCCAGGTGGCGTGGCTGCTGGAGTCCACCGCGGATGGCTCCACCTGGCTCCGGCGTTTCTCGAGCTTCGAGGCGGAGCACAACCGCCACGCCAAGGTGCGGAACGCGTGGCTGAAGGCGCTGCAGGACCTCGGCTTCAGCCCGCAATTCATCGCCTCCGGGGAACTGGAGCAGCTCCGGCCCGACCCGGCCGCTCCTTTCACCTTGGTGCTGCCCCAATCTTACGCCCTGTCCGACCGCGAAATCGCGGCGGTCGAATCGATGGTCCGCGGACCGTCCGCCGCCGGCCCCCCCGCGCGCCTGGTCCTGGCCGACGGCACACCGGGATGGTTCGACGAGCACGGCCGGTTGCGCACGACGAACCGGCTCGAACCGGCGTTCCCGACCGCGGGTTCGGCCATCCACGCCTGGTGGGGCGCGCAACGCCAAGCCACCCGCCTGACCGCCAACCTTGTCGAATTCCCCAGGCAGCGTCTGGCGCCCGCGCCGGATTTGAGTTTCGAAACCTGGCTGCAAAGCCAGATCGGGCAAGGCGCGGTGGCGCTTCCGCCGTCGGCCCGGGCGCGCGTGCACCGTTTTCGCGTGGGTGACGCCACGCTGGTGGCCGTCGAGCGAAACCTCGAGTACCAGATGAGCGAAGAGCTGAAGCAGGCGGGCGGAAACGAGGTGCTCGAGCAACCGATCGAACTTACCGCCCGGGTTTCCCCGCCCGCCCCGGATCGGTACATCTACGACTTGCGTACCGGGAAGCGGATCGGCCACGGCACGGACTGGACCTTCACCCTCGATCCCTGGCAACCGTCGCTCTTCGCCTTGCTGCCCGAACCGGTCGAGCCAACGAAGGTGCTGGCGACTCTCACGAAGCGGGTCGGGATCGGCCCGCGGTGACGGCGCGCTTTCGCAGAACTATGTGTGGCAGGCACCACGAGTTCAGCAATAGGGTGTCTTTGACTCTGCCTGTTGTCTCGATTCCCTCGGAAGGTGAGATGCAAAATGTACGTTCTCGTCGAGTTGATCTACGCGCATTCCTGCGTGGGTTCTGCATTCCCCAACAGGTTTGTGCTCGCTCAGTAGACCACGACTGGTTTGGGGGACTTGACGGTACGAAAGCGGTCTGAAAGCATGAGCGAACTGAGGTATGGCAACGATCCCGACAGACTTGATCAGGTCCACTTGGATTCGGTTCTGCAAAGAATTTCCACAGAATCGACAGGCTTTCATTGATGATTTCTGTAGGAGGCAGCCCTACGTCTACGAGTTCGTTGATGCCCAAGACAAGGAATGGTTTCCCAACAAGTCCGCACAGATGAGGATGCTGGCATTATTCGTCTGGTTCGTTTTCATGTCGGCCTTCCGTGGTGGCGTTCCGACTGTCAGAAGGGAGCAAATCGCCGAATTCCTGCTGGAACGAACCGAATTGATGGACACGATGGACTCGGAATCCGAGTTCAGAGCAACCGAACTGGTGGTGAACAACTTGAAGGCCCACCCCCAATTCGACCTTTCGTTGTTCGTATTCGATTACCTTCACCACAACGAAGACTGTGTCGAGCTGGTTCCTACTAGTGCAGTGTCTCAGAATTGTCTTTAGGAATCTGTGGCTGCCGTGCCAGAACCGCGCGGGCGCGGTGGATCTTCTCGAGGATCGCCTTCCCCTCGGCGCGCCACTGGTAGCGTTGCGGCCTGAGGTTGCGCTCGACCAAGTAGGCCCAGATGGCGTCGACCAACTCGCCGACGCTGGCAAAGCTCCCCGGCAGGATGACGTCCTGGCTCAAATCGCGAAAGAACCGCTCGACCAGGTTGAGCCACGAGGCACTGGTGGGGGTGAAGTGCAGGTGAAAGCGGGGACGGGCGGCCAGCCAGCGCAGGACCTTGGGGTGCTTGTGGGTGGCGTAGTTGTCCAGAATCAGGTGCACGTCAAGCTCCGCGGGCACCGCCGCCGCGATCGATCTGAGGAACTTCAGCCACTCCTGATGGCGGTGCCGGGGAGCGCGCTCGGCCAGCACCTTCCCGTTGAGATAGTTCAACGCCGCAAAGAGCGTTACTGTCCCGTGGCGGTAATAGTCGTGGGTGCGCGTGGCGATGTGCCCCTGGCCCAGCGGCAGGCCCGGTTGGGTACGTTCCAACGCCTGGCATTGGCCCTTTTCGTCGCAGCACAGGATGATCGCCCGGGTCGGCGGATCCAGATACAGACCCACGATGTCCCAAAACTTCGCCTCGAACTGGGGATCGTTGGAGCGCTTGAAGGTGCGGGTCCGGTGCGGTTTGAGGTCGTTGGCGGCCCAGAGCCGCTGGACCGCCGAGCGGGACAGCCCGCTGTGTCGGGCCATGGTCCGGCAACTCCAGCGCGCCCGTCCCTTGGGCGGGCGCACGACCTCGTTGAGCACGGTCTGTACCCGGTCCAGGGGCAGAGTCCGAGGCCTCCCCGCTCGGGGTGCCTCTTGGAGTCCGGCCAAACCCAGATCGAGCACCCGTTGACGCCACTGGCCCACGGTGACCTGGCTGGTGCCCAACTGGGCCGCAATCTCCTTGTTGTCCTTGCCCTCGGCCGCCAGCAGCGCAATGCGGGCACGGCGGACCAACTTCTGCGGAGTGCCGGGAGCCCAGACCAGACGTCGCAGCTCGGTCCGTTGCTCGGGTGAAAGCTCGAAGGGCAGTTTGGGACGCGCCATGTCCATAGGTTGGCACGGACGGTCTCATTTAGTAAAGACTATTATGGGACGATACACTAGCAAGAAGGCGGCACACGCCCACATTGACACTGTGATCCGAGCCTTCGATGCGGCCATAAGCCGACCGCGCAAAGAGGGTGCCCACTAGCACCTTCGCCTCGCTTGGAGGGGGGCCCGCGGTGACGGCGCGCTTTCGGTTTGCCGGAACTGTCCGGATCGCGATACTCCGCTCGTGCTTGTCGTACACGTCCAGGTTCACGTGAAGCCCGAATGCGTCGCGGCTTTCAAGCAGGCCACGATCGAGAACGCGCGCCAGAGCGTCGGCGAGCCGGGGATCGCGCGCTTCGATGTCGTTCAGCAGGCGGACGACCCGACCCGGTTCGTGCTCGTCGAGGTCTATCGCTCGCCCGCTGCGCCCGCCGCCCACAAGGAAACCGCGCACTACGCCCGGTGGCGCGACACGGTGGCGCCGATGATGGCCGCGCCCCGAACCAGCGTGAAGTTCGCCAACGTGTTCCCCGGTGACGCCGGCTGGTGAGCGAACGTCGCGCGCGCCCGCCGCGCCCCCCGCCATGCCCGCTCAAATCCCCACCGAGGTCCGGCTCGACAAATGGCTGTGGGCGGTGCGGCTGTTCAAGACGCGCGGCCTTGCCGCCGACGCCTGTGCCGCGGGACATGTGAAGATCGGCGGCCAGCGCGTGAAGCCGGCCCGCTCCGTGCATCCCGGTGAACTCGTCGAGGCGCAGGTGGGCGAAATCAAACGGACCGTGCGGGTGCGCGGTCTGCTCGATCGCCGCGTGGGCGCCGCGCTCGTTGCGGATTACCTCGACGACCTCACCCCGCCGGCGGAGTTGAACAAGCCCCGCCGGGCACCGATCGAACCGTTCATCCACCGGCCCCCGGGGGCGGGCCGGCCAACCAAACGGGACCGGCGCCTGCTGGATCAACTTGGATTCTGATGCCTCCCGGCTTCGCCCAACACGCGTCCGCGCCTTCTCCGGCCGCGACCTTTGCCCGCGGCCGGTGTTGACTTACCTTCATCCGGTGACACGCGGACGAGAATTCTGGACGGGCGCAACCCTCCTCGGCCTGGCCGTGGTGGCCGCTACGCTGTGCGCCGTCGCGGCCCCGGCCCGGCTCGCGGGGCGGCTGGACTGGCGTCCCGCCGAGAACAAGGTCACCGCGGACATTGACGGCTGGCCGCTCGATCGGCTGCTGGAGACCATCGCGGCGCGCACGCGCTGGCATGTCTTTGTGGATCCGCAGGCGCGGCATGACGTCAACGCCAAGTTCACCGATCTCGCGCCGGGCGAGGCGCTGCGCCGGTTGCTGGGCTCGCTGAATTTCGCGCTCGTGCCGGCCGGCCAGGGCAGCCCCACCTTGTACGTCTTCAGCACCTCGCGCCAGGCAGCCACGACGCGCATTGCCGCGCCGCCAACCGAAGCGCATCGCAGCCGGCGGATCGAGGACGAGCTGATCGTGCGGCTCAAGCCGGGGAGCAACGCGAAGATCGAGGATCTGGCCGCGAAACTCGGGGCGAAGATCGTGGGTCGGGCGGACGCCTTGGGCGCCTACCGGCTGAAGTTCGCGGACGCCGCCGCCGCCGAGGCCGCGCGGGCGCAACTGGCGGGCGCGGATGGCACGCGCGCGGTGGATTCGAACTATCTCGTGGATCGCCCGGCGTCCGGCGAAGCGTTGTTGCCGGTGGTCGGCGCGGGTCTCGGGATCAATCCCAAACCCTTGGCTCCAGGCGAAGGCGTGGTGGTGGCGGTGGTGGACACCGCGGTGCAGGGCGATGCCGCCGGCATCAAGGATTTCCTGCTGCCTGCGGTCTCCGTCGCCGGCAATGCCACCCCCCCGGCCGACGCGCTGACTCACGGCACCAGCATGGCCGAGACCCTGGTCCGCACGCTGGCCGCCGCGCCGGACGCCGCCGCCGGCAGCGCGGTGCGCATTCTCCCGGTGGACGTGTACGGCAACAACGACAGCGCCACGAGTTTCGAGGTCGCGCTGGGCATCCAGGCCGCCATCAACAGCGGGGCGCCGATCGTGAACCTCAGCCTGGGCGGGCCGGATGCCAGCCCGTTTGTGCACAGCCTGATCCAGGCGGGCCACGACCAGGGCGTGGTCTTTCTGGCTGCGGCCGGCAATGAACCGGTGACGAACCCCACCTTTCCGGCCGCCTACCCCGAGGTCGTCGCGGTCACCGCGCTGAACCGGAGCGGGGACATCGCCGCGTATGCGAACTACGGCGATTTCGTGGATGTGGGCGCGCCGGGCACCAGCTACGTGACGTTCTGGGGCCAACCCTACATGGTCGTGGGCACCTCGCCCGCCACGGCCAGCGCGTCGGCCATGGCGGCCTCCATCGCCGCCGCCACCGGCAAGCGGGGCGCGGAACTGGAGGCGGCGATCCGCCAGGGGCTCGCAGTGAATCCCGCCGAACTGGCGCCTTGAACCGAAGGGGTCCGGGCCCCGCGGGTGGCTTCCTGGTTTCACCCGGTGGAGTCCGGATTTCATCGGGTGGCGTGCGGATTGGAGACGGCTACGGGGCGGAATGCAGACGGGTGCTGGGCGGATTTCAAATGGGTGGCCGCGCCGCTGCGTCGGCGCCGGGGGCGGTGTCGCAGCACCGCCACTACCGCACCGAGACACTGCCGAGGTGTCCAACAATGCCTTGTTCAAGGTGGCTGCGCCGCTGCGTCGGCGCCGGGTGGTGTCGCAGCACCGCCACTACCGCACCGGGATACTGCCGCGGCGTCAACAGTGCCTTGTTCAAGGTGGCTGCGCCGCTGCGCTGGCACCGAGGCGGTACCGCAGCCCCGCCACTACCGCACCCGGACCCTGCCGCGGTGTCAACAATGCCTCGTCCAAGGTGGCTGCGCCGCTGCGCCGGCGCTGGACGGTGCCGCAGCCCCGCTCCACCAATTCCGGACACGACGAACGCTCGCCGCGCCTTGACGATTCCGGCCGCTGGGCTATCTCATGCGGATCGGGCGAACTCCGGCCGACACGCCGGACCGGCGTTTACCCGTTGAGGAACCAACCATGCAATTGGACCGCTTGACCATCAAAGCCCAGGGCGCCCTGCAGGAGGCGCAGCAGATCGCTCGGCGCCACGCGCATCAGGAGCTCGACGGCGAACACCTCGCGCTCGCACTCCTGGACCAGACCGACGGTCTGATTCCGCCGCTGCTGCGAAAGCTCGGGGTGCCGGCTGACGCGTTGCGGGCCGACCTGGAGCGCGAACTGGACCGGCGCGTGAAGGTCCAGGGCGGCGCGGAACCTTACCTGGGCGCGCAACTCCGCAAAGCTCTCGACGCCGCCACCGCCGAGGCTGCGAAACTCAAGGACGACTTCGTCAGCACCGAACACCTGCTGCTCGGACTCGTCGAGCAAGGCAGCCCGGCGTTGAAGAAGACGCTGTCCAGCCACAGCCTCGAACGCGATGCGGTGCTCAAGGCGTTGGTGGAGGTGCGCGGCAACCAGCGCGTCACCGACCAGAACCCCGAGGACAAGTTTCAGGCGCTGGAGAAGTACGGCCGCGACCTCACGGCCCTGGCCCGGGCGGGCAAGATCGACCCGGTCATCGGCCGCGACGAGGAGATTCGCCGCGTCATGCAGGTGCTCACCCGCCGCACGAAGAACAACCCGGTGCTCATCGGTGAACCGGGCGTGGGCAAGACCGCCATCGTCGAGGGCCTGGCGCGGCGGATCGTCAGCGGCGACGTGCCGGAATCGCTCAAGGACAAGACGCTGGTGGCCATGGACCTAGGCGCCATGATCGCCGGCGCCAAGTACCGCGGCGAGTTCGAGGACCGGCTCAAGGCGTTTCTCAAGGAGGTGACCGCCAGCGAAGGACGCGTCCTGCTGTTCATCGACGAACTCCACACCATCGTCGGTGCCGGCAAGGCCGAGGGCACGATGGACGCCGGCAACATGCTCAAGCCCTCACTGGCGCGCGGCGAATTGCGCTGCATCGGCGCGACCACGCTCGACGAGTACCGCAAGTACATCGAGAAGGACCCGGCCCTGGAGCGGCGCTTCCAGCCCGTGCTCGTCGCCGAGCCTACGGTCGAGGCCACCATCGCGATCCTGCGCGGCCTCAAGGAACGCTACGAAGTCCACCATGGCGTGCGCATT
Source organism: uncultured bacterium (assembly GCA_963735925.1). Taxonomy (GTDB): domain Bacteria; phylum Verrucomicrobiota; class Verrucomicrobiia; order Limisphaerales; family J093; genus DSVZ01. Next base: position 716,024 of record CAVTMT010000005.1, on the reverse strand, counting down.
CAGGATGCGGCGCTGGTGGCCGCCGCCACCCTCTCGCATCGCTACATCGCGGACCGGTTCCTGCCGGACAAAGCGGTGGATCTGATGGACGAAGCCGCGTCGCGCCTGCGCATGGAACTCGACTCCAAACCCACCGAGATCGACCAACTCGACCGCCAGATCATGCAGATCGAAATCGAGCAGACGGCGCTGAAGAAGGAGAAGGACCCGGCCTCCCGCGAGCGCCTGCGCAAGCTGGAGAGTGACCTGGCGAATTTGCGGGAACAATCGGCCGGACTCACCGCCCAGTGGCAGAACGAGAAGGCGGCCATCAACGCGATCAGCGTGCTGAACTCGCAGCTCGAGCAGGCGCGCATTGACCTCGAAAAGGCGGAACGCACCTACGACCGCGTCCGCGCCGGCCAGTTGCGCTACGAGCGCATCCCCGAGCTGGAGCGGAAGGTGGCCGCGCTGGAACAGCAACAAAAGACCGCCACCCCGGGCCCGCACCTGCTCAGCCAGGAAGTCACCGACGAGGACATCGCCCAGGTCGTCGCCGCCTGGACCGGCATTCCGGTCAGCCGGATGCTCGAAGGCGAAAAGGAGAAACTCCTGCGCCTCGACTCGATTCTCCACCAGCGGGTCATCGGCCAGGACGAAGCGGTGCAGGCGGTGGCCGACGCCGTCATCCGCGCGCGCTCAGGTCTCAAGGACCCCAAGCGCCCCATCGGCTCGTTCATTTTCCTTGGCCCCACCGGCGTCGGCAAAACCGAGCTGGCCCGGGCCCTGGCCGAATCGCTCTTCGACAGCGAGGAGAACGTCGTGCGGCTGGACATGAGCGAGTACATGGAGAAACACGCCGTCGCCCGGCTCATCGGCGCGCCGCCGGGCTACGTCGGTTACGAAGAAGGCGGGCAGCTCACCGAGGCCGTGCGTCGCCGACCTTACTGCGTGGTCCTCTTCGACGAGATCGAAAAGGCCCACCACGACGTCTTCAACGCCTTCCTCCAGATCCTCGACGACGGCCGTCTCACCGACAGCCAGGGCCGCACGGTCGATTTCCGCAACACCATCATCATCATGACCTCGAACCTCGGCAGCCCGCTGTTGATCGAGAACGCGAGCGAGTCCGGCGAAATCCAGGAAGGCATTCGCAATCAAGTCATGGCGGAGTTGCGCCGCCATTTCCGTCCCGAGTTCCTCAACCGGGTGGACGACACCGTCCTGTTCAAGCCGCTGACGCTGGCCGACATCAAAAAGATCGTGGACCTCCAGCTCACCCTTCTGCGCGACCGCCTGGCCGACCGCCACATCACCCTCGACCTGAGCGACGCCGCCAAGGAACACATCGCCCGCGAAGGCTACGACCCGGTCTATGGCGCGCGGCCGTTGAAGCGTTATCTCCAACGCGCCCTCGAAACGCCGCTCTCCCGCCAGCTCATCGCCGGCGAAGTCACCGACCACAGCCGGGTGACGGTCGAGTTCAAGAAGGGCGAACTGGTTTTCGAGGCGAAGGCGGCGAAGAAGTAGGACAGGGCGTCCCGGCCGTCTCGCCCGGCCGAACCGACCTACATTCAGTCCGGTGGGGGCCATACTCCGCAAGCGCGAACCGGGCCAGCGCCCGAAAGGTTTCGCAAATCGGAGGAAACCGCCGCCGCCCGTGCGACGTCTTAACTGGGACCATGCACGGCGCTTTTCCAGACCGGCCCGGCCGCGAACCTCCATCACGATCCGGCTGGGCGCCGGACCAAGGCAGGCGCCGGGCGCGGATTCTGCCGAGGCCGCTTGTGGCGGCGGAAGCCATGACCTAGAGTGCGCCACAACGCAGTTTGCCGGATGTCCCAGCCACGCCACAATCTGGACCGCGCAAAGCCCGACCGGGCCGGTGGTGGCGTTTATCTGGCCCTGCTGCTGGTGGTCTGCGCGGGCGGCCTCGCCCCGGCCACCGTGGGCGCAGATTTGAGTGCCGCGCGCGGTTTGTGGCTGACCGGCCAATACGCCGATTGTGCGGTGGCCGCGGCGGGGGCGTTGCGGGAGCGCCGCGATGCCGAGGAGTGGAGTCTGCTGCTGGCGGAGTCGCTGGCCGCGATGGGGCGCTACGCCGAGGCCGGGTCGGCGATCACGAACGGCCTGGCCAAGGAACCCGGCAGTGTCCGCCTGCGCTGGCTGGCCCGCGAGGTTTTGCCGATGAACGGCCAGGCGGCCCGGGCCGCGCAGATGGTGCGGGAGATCCCGGGGCTGGTGTCCTCGCGCGCTTTCGCCTACCGCCGCGTGCCGGACCTGGTCGTCTATGGCCAGGCCGCCTTGCGCGGGGGCGCCGACCCGAAGCTCGTGCTCGAACGCGTGTTCGACACCGCCAAGAAGGTCGATCCAACCGCGCGCGAGGTTTACCTGGCGGGCGGCGAACTCGCCCTGGACAAGCACGACTTCGCCCTCGCCGCCAGGTGGTTTCAGGAAGGGCTCCAGAAACTGCCGGACGATCCCGACCTGCACTTTGGACTCGCGCGGGCCTACGCCCCCAGCCAGGCGGCCGGGATGCTCGCCTCGCTCGAGGAAGCCCTGAAACGGAACACGAATCACTGCGGCAGCCTGCTCCTGCTCGCCGACCACGAGATCGACGCCGAGGATTACGACGAAGCCGCCCGGACGCTGGGCCGGGTTCGCGCCCTCAACCCGTGGCATCCCGAGGCGTGGGCGTACCTGGCGGTGATCGCGCATCTCCAGAACCAGCCGGCCAAGGAACAAACCGCGCGCGAGATGGCGCTGAAGTTCTGGCCCACGAACCCGCGCGTGCCGCACTTGATCGGCCACAAACTCTCCCAGGCATACCGCTTCGCCGAGGGGGCCGCCATGCAACGTCAGGCCCTGAAATTCGACCCGGACTATCTGCCGGCGAAGGCGCAGTTGAGCCAGGACTTGCTGCGCCTGGGCGAGGAGGACGAGGGCTGGCGGCTGGCCGAGGAGGTGCAGCGCCAGGACGGCTACGACGTGACGGCGCTGAATCTGGTGACGTTGCGCGACACGCTGGCCGGTTTTCAAACGCTCACCAACGACCATTTCGTGGTGCGGATGACCGCGACCGAAGCCGCGCTTTACGGCGCGCGCGTGCTGGAATTGCTCGAACAGGCGCGGACGCGGCTGGGCGCCCGGTACGGCCTCGAATTGCCCCGGCCGGTGCAGATCGAGATCTTCGCCGAACAGAAGGATTTCGCGGTGCGGACCTTCGGCCTGCCGGAAAACAACGGCTTCCTGGGCGTGTGTTTCGGCAACGTGATCACCGCGAACAGTCCGGCCACGCGCCCCGGCCATCCGTTCAACTGGGAATCGATGCTCTGGCACGAGTTCACGCACGTCATCACGCTCACCCTCACGCACAACAAAATGCCCCGGTGGCTGAGCGAAGGCATCTCGGTGTACGAGGAGCGCCAGGCCAACCCCGCGTGGGGCGAGCGGCTGCTGCCCAAGTACCGCGAGATGATTCTGGACGGTGAACTCACGCCGGTGGCGCACCTCAGCGGGGCCTTTCTGACGCCGCCGTCCGCCGCGCACCTGCAATTCGCCTACTACGAATCCTCCCTCGTGGTGGAGTTCCTCGTCGGACGCTTCGGCGCCGCAAAGCTGCAGGCCATCCTGCATGACCTGGGCGAAGGCGCGGACATCAACCAGGCCATCGCGCAGCACACCGTTCCGCTGCCGGAGATCGAGAAGGCGTTTGCCGCGTTCGCTCAGGAAAAGGCGGAGCAGCTCGCGCCGGGGCTCGATTGGGAGAAGCCGGCGCTGGAAACGCTGTCGGGCGGCTCCGAGGACCTGGCCTGGACGCTTTGGGCCAAGCCGAGGCCGAACAACTTCTACGTCCTGATGCGGCAGGGCCAGCAGCTCATGGAGGCGCGCGATTGGGCCGGCGCCGCGCCGGTCTGGCAGCGCCTGGTGGATCTGTATCCGGACTTCACCGGGCCCGACAGCGCGTATCGGCAATTGGCCGAGGCGCACCGCGAACTCGGCGAAACCAACCAGGAGCGCCAGGCCTGGGCGCGCCTGGCGGCGCAGGATGACGAGGCCATGGATGCCTACCTCCGTTCGATGCAACTGGCCGCCGCCGCCGGCGACTGGCCGGCGGCGCTGCTCAATGCGCGCCGTTATCTCGCGGTGAATCCCCTGGTGGCGACGCCTTACCGGTTTCTGGCCCAGGCCAGCGAGGCCACCGGAGATTCCGCGACCGCCATCGGCGCCTACCGTTCCCTGATCCGGCTCGATCCGCCCAATCCCGCGGAGATTCACTTCCTCCTGGCGCGGCAGCTTCACCGCGCGGGCGATCCGGGGGCGCGTCGGCAGGTGTTGCAGGCGCTCGAAGACGCGCCCCGCTATCGCGACGCGCTGCGGTTGTTGCTGGAAATCGACTCCGCCGTCCCGCCCGCGGCGACCGCCGCCGTCGAGACTCCGGAGACCTCGAAATGAAGCGGTGGCCCACAGTGCTGCTCGCCCTCGCCTTGCTGGCCGGCGCGGTCTTCGCGCAACGCGGCTTCCGCGGCGGGGGGCGGGGTGGCTTTCGCGGCGGCTGGGGCTGGAGCCGCGCCGAAGGTTACGACACGCCGCGCGAAATGGTGCAGCATGGCGGCGAGACGCCGAACTGGACCAACGCCCCCGGCTTCGAGAAGGACGGGTTCACCTTCGTCCGCGTCCGGCGGGCACGGGCCGCCTACAGCCGGGGCGCTTCCTGGGACACCGACACGCCGGACAGCGACCTGAACCTGTCGTTTCGGTTGCAGCAGATGACCTCGTTGAAGGTCAATCCGAACGGCCGGTTCCTCAATCTCACCGACCAGGATCTCGGCGACTACCCGTTCATCTACATGGTGGAACCGGGCAGCCTCGAATTGAACGCCGACGAAATCGTCGCGCTCCGCAAGTACCTACTCAACGGCGGCTTTCTCTGGCTCGACGATTTCTGGGGCGAGGAGGAATGGGAGAACTGCGCGGACGTGATGAAGCAGGTCTTCCCCGACCGGAGTTTCCGGGAACTGCCGCTGGACCACCCGCTCTACCATTGCGTGTTCGACATCAAATCGAAGGGCCAGGTGCCGAACGTGGAGCTGGGCACCATGAGCGAGTACGACCCGGAGCACCGCACCTGGGAACGTCCGGACGCCACGGTGGTGCATCACCGGGCGATCTTCGATGACAAGGGCCGGATCATGGTCTTCGCCACGCACAACACCGACAACGGGGACGGCTGGGAGTGGGAGGGCGACAACCACTATTATTTCGAGCATTTCTCCGAGAAGATCGCCTATCCGCTGGCGGTAAACGTCATCTTCTACATCATGACCCACTGACATGAGCGCCCTGCCCAACCCCGAAATCGCAGCCGCGGCCCCGGCCGCTCCCGCCCGCCAAGCCGACCGCGAAGCCGTGGAGCGGCTCGTCGCCGGCCATGCGCGGATCGAGACCGAGCTGGCCAAGGTCATCGTCGGCCAGCAGGAGGTCATCGAGCAGATCCTGATCGCGCTGTTCGCCGGCGGCCATTGCCTGATCACCGGCGCGCCCGGCCTGGCCAAGACGCTGCTCGTGAAGTCGATCGCCCAGATCTTCCACCTCAAGTTCCAGCGCATCCAGTTCACGCCCGACCTCATGCCCGCGGACATCACCGGCACGGAGATTCTCCAGGACACCGACGGCGGACGGCAGATGGTGTTCGTGCGCGGCCCGATCTTCGCCAACATGATCCTGGCCGACGAAATCAACCGCACGCCGCCCAAGACGCAGGCCGCCCTGCTCGAAGCGATGCAGGAGCATCAGGTCACCGCCGCCGGCGAGCGGCACGTGCTCGAAGAGCCGTTCTTCGTCCTCGCCACGCAGAACCCGATCGAGATGGAAGGCACCTACCCGCTGCCCGAGGCGCAGCTCGACCGGTTCATGTTCAACGTGGTGATGGATTACCTGCCCGAGGACGACGAAGTGGCGGTGGTCACGCGCACGACCGCCGGCGCGCCCGCCGCCATCGAAGCCCTGTTCAGCGGCGAGGACGTGCTGCGCTTTCACGACATCGTGCGCAAGGTGCCGGTCGCCGAGGAACTGGTGCGGTACGCGGTCCGACTCGCCGCCGCCTCCCGGCCGCATCAAACCGGCGCGCCGGACTTCATCAACGAATGGGTGAGCTGGGGCGCGGGCACGCGGGCCGGGCAGTTCCTCGTGCTCGGAGCCAAGGCCCGGGCGCTCCTCCAAGGCCGCGCGCACGTCACCGTCGAGGACATCCGGGCGCTGGCGGCCCCGGTCCTGCGCCATCGCATCCTGCTCAACTACCGCGCCGAGGCCGAAGGCATCCGCGTGGACGAGGTGACCAAGCGGTTGCTGGAAACGATCCAACCGCCCATCCGGTGAGCGCGAGCAACCAGCGCCCCCAGTGGGTCCGGTGCCGACGCATCTGCGCCGTCCGGGCGCGGCTTCCCCTCCCCCCGACCCTCCTTCGGAATGAGCCTCGGGATGAGGGTAACTCGTCGCCTTGCTCCGAACCATCGCCGCCCGGCGCATCGTCATGGTAACCTCCGCCCCTCCTGCCTCGCTGCCGACCGGCGCCCTCATCGACCCGAAGGTGCTGATGAGCATCCGCAACCTCGAGTTGCGCGCGCGGGTGGTGGTCGAAGGCTTCTGGAGCGGCCTGCATCGCAGTCCGTACCACGGTTTCTCCGTCGAGTTCACCGAGTACCGCCAATACACGCCGGGCGATGACCCGCGTTACCTGGACTGGCGGGTCTATGCCCGCAGCGACCGGTATTTTCTGAAGCGCTTCGAGGACGAAACCAATCTCCGCTGCCACCTGCTCGCCGACCAGAGCCGCTCGATGGCCTACGGGTCGGTCGGCTACACCAAGGCCGAGTACGCCGCGACGCTCGCCGCGTCGCTCGCTTACTTCCTGCATCTCCAGGGCGACGCGGTCGGCTTGCTGACCTTCGATGGGGAAGTGCGCGACTACCTGCCTGCCCGGCACCGCTTCGGGCATCTGCGGAGATTGATGCTCGCGCTGGAACAACCCGCCAGCGGGCGCGCGACGGATCTGGTCGCGCCGCTGCGACGCGTGGTCGAGATCGTCCGCAAGCGCGGCTTGATCGTGTTGATTTCCGACTTTCTGGCGCCGCTGGACCGGCTCGAATCGGCCTTGGTCCAACTGGCCGCCTGCGGTCACGAAGGCGTGGTGTTTCAGGTGCTCGATCCCGCGGAGCTGTCGTTTCCGTTCCGCGAACCGGCGATGTTCGAGGATGGCGAATCGGGCCGGAGCCTCCTGATCGATCCTGGGTCGGTGCGGGCCGGTTACCTGCGTCAGCTTGAAGCCCACTGCGCCGCCGTGCGCGAGTTGTGCCTGCGTTTGGGCCACAGCTACGCCCGTCTGGGAACCGATCAGCCGCTGGAGCGCGCCCTGTTTGATTTCCTGCAGGCGCGCGCCCACCGCGGCCGGCGCATCCAGCGGGCGGGGCGCCACCGGCAAGGGAGGCGGGCATGAGCTTCCTTGCGCCATTGTTTCTGCTGGGCGGTCTGGCGGTGGGGCTGCCGATCGTCTTTCATCTCGTGCGCCGCACCACCCGCGAGCGCACGCTCTTCAGTTCGCTGATGTTCCTCCGGCCGACCCCGCCGCGCCTGACCCGGCGCAACCGGCTCGAACACCTCCTCCTCCTGTTGCTGCGGTGCGCCGTGCTTTGCCTGCTCGCCGCCGGGTTTGCCCGGCCGTTCTTCAAACAAACCCTGACCCTGCCCGCGTCCGCGGAAGCGCCCCGCCGGCTCGCGCTGCTGCTGGACACCAGCGCCAGCATGCGACGCGCGACGCTGTGGACCGAGGCGCGCGCGAAGCTGGAGGGCTGGCTCCGAAAAGCCGCGCCCGCCGACCAGGTCGCGGTGTTCACCTTCGATCGCGAGGTCACACCGGTGGTGACGTTCGATCAGTGGGGCGCCACCGCGGCCGGCGATCGCGTGGCGCTGGTCCGCGGACGCCTCGAAGACGTCACGCCCGGCTGGGCCGGCACGGGATTGGATCAGGCCTTGATCCGCGCCGCGGAAGCCGTGACCGAGGCGGACGAGGGCCGGGCCGCGGTGGGGCAGCGGCAGGTCGTGGTGATCAGCGATTTCCAGACCGGCAGCCGGCTGGGCGCATTGCAGGGCTACGAATGGCCGAAAGACGTGGGCGTGACCGTCGAGGCATTGACTCCGCGGGCGACCAGCAATGCCAGTCTCCAGCTCGCGCCTGAAATCGCCGACGCCAAACCCACCGCCGACGCGACCGTGCGCGTGCGCGTCGCCAACGAACCGGATGCGAAACGCGAGCAGTTCCAACTGCACTGGGCGCGTGCCGGTGGGGCCGCCTTGCCGCGTGCCGACAAGGACGCGCCGCCAAACACTGGTAGGGACGCGCTGCCAAGAAGTGGTAGGGACGCGCTGCCGCGCGTCCCGGCCGAGCGGCAGCTCGGCCCTACCGGGGTGCTCACCAATGCCGCGGGAGTTTACGTCCCCGCAAATCAGACTGGCGGCGCGCTCCCGGGCGCGGGTAGCGACGCGCTGCCAAACACTGGTAGGGATGCGCTGCCAAGAAATGGTAGGGACGCGCTGCCGCGCGTCCTGGCCGAGCGGCCGCTCGGCGCTGCCGGGATGCTCACCCATGCCGTCGAAGTTTACGTCCCCGCCGGCCAAAGCCGGATTGTGTCGCTGCCGGCCCCGGCGCCGGACTCGGGGGCGGACCGCATCGTCCTGCGCGGTGACGACGAGGATTTCGACAACACGGTGTTCGTGGTCCCGCCCCAGCCGGCGCGGCTTGGCGTGGTGTACTTCGGGGGCGAACCCGCCGCCGATGCTTCCCAGCCACGCTATTTTCTCGAACGCGCCTTTCAGGAAACCCGCCGGCAGACGGTCCGCGTCGTCGCCGTGGCGCCGGACGCGCCGTTGCCGCCCCAGGCTGGCGCTGCCACGCTGCTCGTCGCCACCGGTGCGCTCACCCCCGAGGAGTCCGCCGCCGTGCGCCAACGCCTGGAAGCGGGCGGTACGTTGCTCTTTGCGCCCACGAACGCGACCGCCGCCGCGACGCTGGCCGCCGTGCTGGGCACGGGGCCGATCACGGTCGAGGAAGGTGCGTTCGCAAATTACGGCATGCTGGCGGAGGTGGATTTCCGGCACCCGCTGTTTGCGGCGTTCGCCGACGCGCGGTTCAGCGATTTCACAAAGATTCATTTTTGGAAGTACCGCCGGTTCGCCACCTCGGCTTTGCCGGACGCGCGGGTGCTTGCGCGATTCGACAACGGGGATCCCGCGCTTGCCGAAGTGCCGGTCGGCCGCGGCCGCGTGATCGTGTTGGCCTCGGGCTGGCAACCCGCCGACAGCCAGCTCGCGCTGTCGTCGAAATTTGTCCCGCTGTTGTACTCGCTGCTCGACTTGAGTGGCGCCGCGCCGCCCGCACCGGCGGCGTACCAGGTCGGTGATCGCGTGCCGCTCATCCGTCCGGACGGGCCGCCTGCCGCGCCGGTTGCCGTGTTCGGACCTGACGGCGCACCGGTGAAGGCGGACGGTGGCGCGACCAACTTCACCGTTGCGCTCGTGCCCGGCGTCTATCGCGTGGAGGCAGGTTCGGCGGTGCGCCGTTTCGCCGTGAACCTCGATCCGGCGGAGAGCCGCACCGCGCCGCTGCCGGCCGACGAACTGGAACGGCTCGGGGCGCCGGTCGCCTCGGCCCCAGCGGATCCGGTGCGGGTCGCCGAGCAACGCCTTCGCCTCGCGAACGCCGAATTGGAGAACCGACAGAAACTGTGGCGCTGGCTGATCGTGGCCGCGCTGGGGGCGGTGTTTGTGGAAACCTGGCTGGCCGGTCGCACGGCGCGCCAGGCCGCCGTCCCGGAAGGAGCAACCTCGTGAACGATCCGTTCCTCAAGGCACGGCTGGCGCCGGTGCTGCGCCGCCGGCGTGGCCTGCAACTCTGGTGCAAGCTCGCCGTCGTGTGGCTCGCAACCGCCGCGATCGGCGCGGGCCTGATCGCGTGGCAACGACGGTTCGGCGGCAGCTCCCGGCTCGCCTTGCCCGTGCTGGCGACGCTGGGCGCGCTCGGCGCGGCGGGGCTCGTCTGGCGACACCGCCGTACCCCGCCGGATTGGCGCCGCCTGGCGACGGAGCTCGAAGGGCGCCATCCCGAGCTCGACGGCCGCCTTTTGACCGCCGCGCAACAGCCGGACGAAAGCGGCGTGGAACCCGGCTATTTCCGCCGCCGGCTCGTCGAGGAGTCGGTGGATCACAGCTTCCGGAACCGGTGGGAAGACCTCGTGCCGCGCTCGCGACTGGTCACGGCGCAAGCGGCCCACCTGCTCGCGCTCGGCCTGCTGGGCCTGGTGTTCTGGGCCTGGCCGCGAACGGTGCCACGTCCCCGCACCGTGTCGCCGATCGTCGTCTTTGGGGTGAGCGTCACGCCGGGCGACACCAACCTCGAGCGCGGCAGCAGCCTCGTGGTGATGGCGCGCTTCGGCCGGCCCGTTCCCGCGAACGCCGACCTCGTGGTGACCGCCGCGGACGGTTCCAGCCAGCGTCTGCCGCTGGTCAAGAGCCTGGCCGATCCGATGTTCGGCGGCACGGTGCCGGAGGTGACGAGCGACCTGACGTACCGCGTCGAATACGGCAACGAGCGCACCCGCGATTTCAAAATCAAGGTCTTCGAGCACCCGCGGCTCGAGCACGCCGACGCGGACCTGACCTATCCGGCGTACACGGCGCTCCCGCCCAAGCGCATCGCCGACACGCGCCGCGTGAGTGCGGTGGCGGGTACGCGATTGGAGTGGAGTCTGCAGCTCAACAAACCCGTCGTGTCCGCCCGGCTGATGCCGAAGGATGCCGCGGGCGCCGGCCTCGACTTGCGCGTGGAAACCAATCGCCCCGCCGCCACCCTGTCCGGCTTTCTGCTCGCGACGAACGGCACGTACGAACTCCGGCTCGTCGATGTCGAGGGCCGCACCAACCAGATCGCGCCGCAATTCGTCATCAACGTGCTGCCCAACCGCGCGCCCGAGTTGAAGCTCACCTCGCCGCGGGGCGACCTCCGGCCTTCCGCGCTCGAAGAAGTCGCCTTCGACGGCACGGTTTGGGACGACTTCGGTGTGCTGGCCCACGGCCTGGCCTACACCGTGGCCGGGGAAGAACCGAAGTTCATCGAGCTGGGCAAGGCGGTTCCGGCGAAGGAGAAACGCGCGTTCCACTACGCGCTGCACCTGGAGGACCTGGGCGTGGCGCCGGACCAGTTTCTGTCCTGGTTCGCCTGGGCCGACGACATCGGGCCGGACGGTCAGACGCGCCGCACCGCGAGCGACCTGTACTTCGCCGAGGTCCGGCCATTCGAGGAGATTTTCCGCGAAGGCCAGGGCAATGACAGCCAGTCGGCGGACCCGCAGTCGAGCGAGCAGCAGGATCAGCCGGGCAACCCGAGCGGGCGCCTCGCGGAACTGCAGAAACAGATCATCAGCGCCACCTGGAAGCTGCAGCGTGACCGACAGGAGGCCGGCGCCTCGGTCCCGCTTCCGGAGCAGTACGTCAAAGACGCGACGGTGGTGCGCGATTCGCAGGCGCACGTGATCGAGCAGGCGCAAGCAGCCCGGGAACGCGCCGAGGACCCGCGGAGCGCGACCGCCTGGACCGAGGCCACGGCCGCGATGACCCGGGCGCTCACGGAACTGGAACGGGCCACCAACGCACCGCCCGCGCTCGCGCCGGCGCTGGCGGCCGAGCAGTCCGCGTATCAGGCGTTGCTGAAGCTCCAGCAGCGCGAGTTCGAGGTCGCGCGCAGTCGCAGCCGCAGTCGGGGCCAGAACGCGAACACCAGCCGCCAGCAACAGATGCAGCGGCAACTCGACCAGCTCGACCTGACGCAGTCCGAGAACCGCTACGAAACCGAGCGCCAGGCGCAGGCGCCGGCCACCGCGGAGCGCCGCGAGCAACTGCAGGTTCTGAACCGCCTGCAGGAACTCGCGCGGCGCCAGCGCGACTTGAACGACCGCCTCCAGGAATTGCAGACCGCCTTGCAGGAGGCCCGCACCGAACAGGAACGCGAAGAGGCCCGCCGCCAGCTCAAGCGGCTCGAGGAGGAACAGCGCCAGATGCTGGCGGACACCGACGAGCTCCGCCAACGCATGGACCGGCCCGAGAATCAGTCCCAGATGCAGGAGCAGCGACAGCAGCTCGACCAGGCCCGCCAGGACATGCAACGCGCCGCCCAGGCCGCCGGCCAGGAGTCGGTGTCGCAGGCGCTCGCGGCCGGCACCCGCGCCCAGCGGCAGATGGAACAGATGCGCGAAGCGATGCGCCAACAGAGCGCGGGCGAGTTCGGCGAAGAACTCCGCCAGATGCGCACCGACGCCCGCGAGCTCGCGCGCCAGCAGGAGCAGGTGCAGCAGCGACTGGACGATCTGTCCACGAACCCGCGCCGCACCCTGAGCGACAGCGCGGAACGCCAGGCCGCACTGGCGCAGTTGGCCCGGCAAAAGGCGCGGCTGACCAACCTAGTCGATCGGGCCACGCAGATTTCCGAACAGGCCGAGGAATCCGAGCCGCTGGTGTCGCGCGAGCTCTACGATTCCCTGCGCAAATTCGCCCAGGGCGACGCCGATGCGGTGAAGGATTTTCAGAAGGACCTGCTCGAGCGCGGCCTCATGACCCGGAGCCTTTACGACCGGCTCCAGCAGACCGCGGAACAGGACCGCGCCAAGTCGCTCGAACTCACGGCGGAGATGCTGCGCCAGGGCTACCTGCCGCTGGCCGGCCAAGCGCAGGAACGCGCCCGCGCCGGCATCGACAACCTCAAGCGCGGCGTCGAGCGCGCGGCCGAACGGGTGCTCGGCGACGACGCGGAGGCATTGCGCCTGGCGCAACGCCAGTTGCAGGAGCTCGCGGACCAACTCGAACGCGAAGCCGCCCAAGCCCAGGCGGGCGCCACGAACGGGCCCGCGCTCGCGGCCGCCGGTCAAGCCCGCGAAAACACGAATCGAGAAACGCCGGCCGGCGAGGCTGGGAACCGCGAGCCACCCCCGGGCGCGCGTCCCGGCGAGGCGGCGCAGGCGCAACCGGGCCGCGAACCACCCGGCGAAGGCCAGCCGGCACAAGCCCGGAATGACAACAATCCGGACCAGCAGGGCCGGCCACCTGGCGGGGCGCCGCGCGACCGCCAGGGCCAAGCGCTCGCCTCGACCCCCGCGGATCGCCAGTCGTCGGCAGCCAATCAGACGCCGGGCGACCGGAACCAGGCCGGCCGCGCCCGCGGCGCACGCCCGTTGAGCGACGCGCCAAACCGCAATCCCGCCGGCGGCGAAGACCTCGCTGACGAGGTGCTCGACCGGTTGTTCGACACCAACGAAGGCCGCGGCGGCGGCCCGATCACCGGCAACGATTTCGGACCGTGGTCGGACCGGTTGCGCGAAGTCGAGGAAATGGTCGAGCTGCCCTCGTTACGGAGCGAGATCGCCACCGCCCGCGAACGGGCGCGCGAGATGCGCCTCGAATTCAAACGCGACCAGAAGAAACCCGACTGGGCCGTGGTCAAACTCCAGGTGTTGCGCCCGCTGGTCGAGGTGCGGGACCAGATCGCCGAGGAACTCGCGCGCCGAGGCCCGAAAGACACGCTCGTCCCGATCGACCGCGATCCGGTGCCGCCGCGGTTCACCGAACTCGTCCGGCGCTACTACGAGGAACTCGGGAAAGACCGATGACGGCCGCGCTTCGATGACCTTCGCCGCCCTCACGTTTTCCAGCCCGGACTGGCTCTGGCCCGCCGCCGGTGCGCTGGGCCTGGCGGTGCTGGCGCTGGCGTGGAGTTACCGCGGTGGAACCGGCGGCGGCCTGCGCTGGCTGGCCGCAGGTTTGAAGGCGCTGGCCGTGGCGGCACTGGCGATCTGCCTCCTCGATCCGCTCTGGTCCGGCCAGCGGGCGCGGCCCGGCTCGAACCTGTTCGCCCTCGTGGCCGACAACAGCCAGGGCCTCCAGGTCAAGGACCGCGCCGAAACCCGATCGCGGGGTGAAGGTTTGCGGACGTTGCTCGGCCCGGACGGCGGCGACTGGCAGCGGCAGCTCGCGGACCATTTCGAGGTGCGGCGCTTCGCGTTCGATGCGCGGCTCCGCGCCAGCCGCGATTTTACCGACCTCACCTTCGACGGTCGCGCCTCCGGCATCGGCGCGGCCTTGCGCGGCATCGCCGAGCGTTTCCGCGGCCGGCCGCTGGCGGGCGTGCTGCTCCTGACCGACGGCAACGCGACCGATCTTCGCGACCCGCTGCCCGCCTTCGATGGCCTGCCGCCGGTGTACCCGGTGGTGATCGGCGGGCCCGGCGCCGTGCGCGACCTCGCCATCGCGCAGGTCCAGGTGAGCCAGACCGCCTTCGAGGATGCGCCGACCTCGGTGCAGGCCGACGTGGCGGCCACGGGCTTCGCCGGCGAACCGGTGGTCGCGCGGGTGGTGGATGCCGACGGCCACACGGTGAAGGAGTTGACGCAGCGCGCCCGCAAAGACGAGGACACGCTGGCGTTTCGCTTTCAGTGGAAACCCGCGTCGCCCGGTGTTTCGTTTTACCGTCTCCGCGTCGGCACCCGCAACGAGATCGAGGCGCCGGTCGGCGACACCAACACCGTCGAGGCCACGTTGCTCAACAACACGCGCGTGGTGGCGGTCGATCGCGGGCGCGGGCCGTACCGCGTGTTGTACGTCTCCGGCCGGCCGAATTGGGAATACAAGTTCCTGAACCGCGCCGTGCAGCAGGACGACCAGGTCCAGATGGTGGCCCTGATCCGCATCGCGTTGCGGGAACCGAAATTCGACTTTCGCGGTCGCGCCGGCGAGACCGGCAACCCGCTCTTCCGCGGCTTCGGCAACCAGTCCCGCGAAGAGGTCGAGCGTTACGACCAGCCGGTGCTGGTGCGCCTGAACACGCGCGACGAACTCGAATTGCGCAGCGGCTTTCCGCGCACGCCGGAGGATTTGTACGGCTACCGCGCGGTCATCCTCGACGACGTGGAGGCGGCGTTCTTCACGCCCGACCAGGCCGGTCTCCTGCAAAAGTTCGTCTCCGAGCGCGGCGGCGGCCTGCTGATGCTCGGCGGGGCGGAGTCGTTCCGGCAGGGCCAGTATCAGCACACGCCGATTGGCGATCTCCTCCCGGTCTATCTGGATCGCACCGACCTCGCCCCGGCGCCGGGCAACTTCAAACTCGACCTGGCCCGCGAAGGCTGGCTGCAAGCCTGGGCGCGCTTGCGCGACAACGAAGGCGACGAGCACGCGCGGCTCGCCGGCATGCCGCCCTTCCAGGTGCTCAACCCGGTCCGCGCGGTGAAACCCGGCGCCAGCATCGTGGCCACCGTCACCGACGAGCGCGGCCGGACTCTGCCCGCCTTGGTGACCCAGCGCTTTGGCCGCGGACGCACGGCGGCGTTCACCGTCGGCGACCTCTGGCGCTGGGGAATGCGTGATCCGGAGGCGCGCCATGACCTCGAGAAGACCTGGCGGCAGTTGACGCGTTGGCTCGTCGCCGACGCGCCCGACCGGGTGGACCTGGCCGTGGAACCGCAGCCCGACGGAGCCAGCGGCGCGGTCCGGTTCCAGGTGCACGCCCGCGAGGCGAACTTCGAGTCGCTCGATGACGCGGCCGTGACGTTGGAAGTCCAGCCGGTGTCGGGCGAAGCCGCGGGCGCCACGACGAACGTCATTCGCCTGCGCGCCGAACCGTCGTTGAGCGAGCCGGGGGTTTACCAGGCCACCTACGTGCCGCGGGTCACCGGCGGTTACCACGCCACCGCGTGCGTCACCAACAACGCCGGCGCGGAGGTCGGCCGTGCCGAGGCAGGCTGGAGCGTCGATCTGGCGGCGGAGGAATTTCGGTCGCTGCAGCCGAACACGGCCTTGCTCGAGGCGATCGCCCGCCGCACCGGCGGCGAGATGCTTTCGCCGGCGGACCTGCCGGCCTTTGTGCGCCGGCTGCCCGAACGCCATGCGCCGGTCATGGAGGCGTGGACCCGCCCGGCCTGGCACACGCCGCTGATGTTTGCCTTCGCCCTCGCCTGCCTGGTGGCGGAGTGGGGCCTGCGCCGCTCGAAAGGTCTGCCATGAACTGCCCTCCAGCCGTTGAACCGTCGATGGACGCAGACCCACGCAGATGGGAAATGGTTCGGCGTCGCAGGTGCTCTCAACCGCGTGGTGAACCGGCTTCAGTTGTTAAACCTTCCGACGGGCTCGCCCGTAGCTGCGTTCATCGGCGTGCATCGGCCGTTTCAAAGATAAGTCGGTGGGTGTGGCTAAGTCTCGCGATTGGCTGGCTGGCGTTTGGTCGGCTTGGCGCCGCGGAACCGCCGGCGAGCGACCGGCCCACCGTCCTGCTGGTGGTGGGGGCGCCGGGCGAACCCGGGTTCGCCACCAACTTCATGCGCCAGGTTGAGCTCTGGCAGAAGGCGTGCCGGCGCGCCGGCGCACAATGCGTTCGCATCGGTCACGATGAGTCGGCGCCACCGACCGATCGCGACCGGCTCCAACAGGCGCTCGCCGCCGAACCGGTGGACGCCGCCGCCGGCTTGTGGTTGGTCCTGATCGGGCACGGCACGTTCGACGGCAAGGAGGCGCGCTTCAACCTGCGCGGCCCGGACGTGTCGGCCACCGAACTCGCGGCGTGGTTGAAGCCGTTGCGCCGGCCGCAGGTCATCATCGACACGACGGCCGCGAGCGCGCCGTTCCTGAACCGGCTCTCGGCCACGAACCGCGTGGTGATCACGGCCACGCGGAGCGGGAACGAACAGAACTTCGCGCACTTCGGCGGGTACTTTGCCGCCGCGCTCGACGATCCGCAGAGCGACCTGGACCACGACGGCGAGACCTCGCTGCTCGAGTCCTTCCTGAGTGCCGCCGCCCGCCTGGCCGACTTCTACAAGACCGAGGGCCGGCTCGCGACCGAGCATCCGTTGATCGACGACAACGGCGACGGGTTGGGCACGCCGGCGGAGTGGTTCCGCGGTGTCCGGGCCGTCAAGCGGCCGAAAGAAGGCGGTGCGCTCGACGGTGTCCGCGCCCAGCAAATCCAGCTCGTCCTCAGCGCGGAGGAACAGGCGTTGCCGGCGGCCATCCGCGCCCAACGCGACGCGTTGGAGTTGTCGGTCGCCCACCTGCGCGAAGCCAAGGCGCAACTTCCGGAAGACGCGTACTACCGCGAACTGGAGAGGCTTTTGCTCCAGATCGCGCGGATCACGGAAGGGGTCAGGCCCTATTATTGACAGCAAGGGTGCTTTTGCCACTTTCGCGGGCATGGCGCGCGGCCTTCGCGGTGATGATCCGGGGGGCAATGTACCGTTCATGAGTCGCGGGGATTCTCGCGCGCCCCTCTTCCACCACGACGCGGATCGCCAGCGGTTCCTGGCCATCCTGGAGGAAGCCTGGCGGACGGCGCGCGGGGCGGTCCACGCCTTTTGCCTCCGGCCCAATCATCTCCACCTGCTCGCCGGGATGCAGTGCTTGCTGGGAGCGTACACAGCTCGGTCCAATCGACGGCACCAACTCGCTGGCCATGTGTTCAGCAGGGGGCAGGCGCGGATCGTGGACGGCAACGGGGACGGATAGGGATAGCTGCAAGCGTTCTGCGGTTGGGTGCACTTGAATCCGGCCGCAAGGAGACGCTGGCGCGAATCGGCCGCGGTCTGCAGATGGACAGCGTGACCCATGTCAACATCCGGTCGTACCTGTTTCGCCAGGGCAGGTTCAAACAGACGATAATACGACCCGACCCCTATTTGAGGCGTGTGTTGCGTTGGTTTGCGCCGGACGTAATTGACTGTTCAACCGACGGTGCGGGGCAAGAATACCGGGGCACACGATGAGTTTCCGCGAGCCCGCCAGCCAGCCGAGCAAGCCCGCCGCCCAATCCCCGGCCGGCGCGACGGCGGCCTTTCGGTGGCGGCTCGAGGATCTCATCGACTTCGAATTCCTGCTCGAACAGGACCGGCAGTTCGACCCGGGCGCCGTCGAGCGGCGCGACCGGGAGATCGCGCGCGACCGGCTGCTCCGGCCGGGCGCTCAAGCAAGGCCGCTCCCGGAACGCCGGCAGTTGTTTCGGCAATGGCTCGAGGCGCGGCGGGAATCGCGGCTGCCCGAGGAACCCTTGCCAGGCGGGATCTTCCGGGCGGCTTGGGGGCTGCTCGGCAAGCTCGTGGCGCTGTCGGGGCTGGCGCTCGGCGCCGGCGCTGCCGCGCGGATGCTGCATTACGAAGGCGTGCAACCGGTCAACGTCGCCGCCTACCTGGGCTGGCTTGTCCTCCTGCAAATCGCCCTGGTGGCCGGGGCGGCCGCCCTGGTCCTGCTCCGCCGCACCGGACTGCTGGCGACGGAGATCTCGCTGCTCAGCGGACTGGTGGGGAGGGCATTGACGGCGCTGGCCGCGCGGCTGAGCCGGCGCGCCCTCGATCGCGTTTCGGCGCATCATCGCACGCGCCTCGCGGCCTTCTGGGGATCGACGCGGGTCCGGCAAACCCTGTACGGGCCCGCGTTCGTCTGGCCCTTGATCGGCCGGCTGCAGCTCTTGGGCGTCTGCTTCAATCTGGGCGTGGTCGGCATGACGGTGGCGCTGGTGGTGTTTTCGGACCGGGCGTTCGGCTGGCAATCCGCGGTGGCGTTTTCCGCCGACCAGGTTCACCGCCTGGTCCGACTTCTGGCCGTTCCTTGGGCGGGGTGGTTTCCCGAGGGCAGCGGCGCCCCCACTCTCGCCCAGATTGTAGGCAGCCGGATCATTCTCAAGGATGGCATCCGCCAACTGGCGACGCGGGACCTCGTTTCGTGGTGGCCTTTTCTCTGCCTCGCGGCGACGACCTACGGCCTGCTGCCGCGAGCGTTGCTGTGGCTCTGGTCCGCCCTCCTCGGCCACCGGGCGTTGCGGCGCGTCACCTTTGAACAGGTGGCGTGCGACCGCCTCTACGAACGGCTCACCGGTCCCACGCTGAACACGGCCGGCGAAGGCGACCAACCCGCCGGCGGCGCGCCGGTCGTGGAAGCGGTCGGGGCCGCGCCGCTCGCTGCCGGCGACGCCACCCAGGCGATCGACACCGCGAGCGCGTGGCTTTTCGTCGAACCCGAGTTGGTCGCTTCCTTGAACCGCGCCGACCTCGATCGCGCGATCGCGGCCCGCCTTCAACTCCGGGTGTTCCGGTACCAGCCCTCGGGCTTCGACGCCCTGGACCTGGGCCGGAACCTGGCTGAGCTCACCCGTTGCCGTTGGACGGATGGGCGGCCGCGAATCGTCTGGGCGCATGAAGCCTGGCAACCTCCGATTGCGGAGAACCTGAATGCCCTGCGCCTGCTGCGGAAAACGCTCGGCGAGGCGGCGAAGATCTGCGTGGTGCTGACCGGCCGGCCGGCGGGCGGAAACGCCTTGACCCCCGTGCGTGAAGGGGAGTTGAAGATCTGGGAGCGGCAACTGGCCACCCTGGGCGATCCCCGGTTGCGGGTGGAGGCGCTGATGGGCCATGGCTGAATCCCTGACCATTCCTGTTTTTGCCATCGTCGGACATCCCAACGAGGGGAAATCCTCCGTGGTTGCCACCCTGGCGGAAGACGATCAGGTGCGGATCAGTGACATCCCCGGAGAAACCATCGCGATCCGCGATTATCCGGTCCGCGTCGATGGCCAGGAGATCATCCGTTTCGTGGACACTCCGGGCTTCCAGCATCCGCAATCGCTTCTGGAATGGATGCAGCCGCGCGCCGAGTCCGGCCTGAATCTGGCCCGAGCCTTTCTGGACGCGCACCGGCACGATCCCGGGCTCGCACAGGATCTGGAATTGCTGCGTCCGATCGCCGCGGGCAGCGGCCTCATTTACGTGGTGGACGGATCACGCCCCGTCCGCCGGCACGACCTGGCGGAAATGGAGATCCTGCGCCTGAGCGGCAATCCCCGGATGGCCGTCATCAACCCCAAGGAAGCGACGGCGGACTTCGTCGCGGACTGGAAGCACGCCTGCGCCCGCTGCTTCAATTCGACGCGGACGTTCAACGCGTTGCAGGCCAGCTATGCCGAACGCATCGCCCTGCTCGAAAGCCTGAAAGCCATCAACCAAGATTGGGAACCGGCCTTGGGGCGGGCCATTCGGGCCTTCGAAGCCGACTGGCAGCGGCGCAATGGCCGGGTCGCCGCCACCGTTTGCGAACTGCTCCGCGACTGCCTGAACCACAGCGAGAGTCGGAGCGTGTTTCAAGTTGGCGAAGAGGCGGCCGCTCGCGACGCGCTCGTGGCGCGGTATCAGCGCGCCATTGTCGAACGCGAAGCCAGGGCCCACGCCGAGGTCCGACGCCTGTTCAAGCACAACATGTTCAATCCCACGCTGCCCGAGCAATCGATTCTCCGGGAAGATCTCTTCACGGAAAGGACCTGGCAACTGCTCGGACTCAGCCGGAGACAGATCCTGATCGCCGCCGCCGCGCTCGGGGCGGGGGTAGGGGTCAAACTCGACCTGGTCTTCGCCCATCTCAGCTTCGGCGTGTTCACGGTTTCCGGTGCGGCACTCGGGGCGGCCGCGGCCTGGTTGCGGGGCGAGAACATGGCCCGGGTCTGCGTCAAACGCGTTCATCTTGGCGGCGTCCAGATCACGGTCGGGCCGAATCGCAATCCGCAGTTTCCATTCGTCCTGATCGACCGCGTCCTGCTGGCCTACCGGCACACCGTCAACTGGACCCATGCCCGCCGCGACAACCCGGCGGCGGTGGCTGCCGAAGACGGTCTGAAGCTTGGATTCACCGCCGGCTGGACGCGCGAACGCCGCAAGGTCGGCCTTGATTTCATCCGGGACCTGTTGGCCGGCAAACCGGAGCGCCTGGAACACAGCGAACACCGGTTCATCGCCCTGTTGACCGAGGTTCTGAACGAAATCTCAACACCTCCTAGGGGTCAGTTCCAATAATTGACAATCATTTTCGTCCAGGGGTCAGTTCCTATAATTGACAATCATTTTCGAGTTGGCAGATTGTTCGCTGTTCGGGGAGTCGAACGTGTCGTCATGCCAAGACCGCTGCGAGTGGAATTTGCGGGCGCCCTCTACCATTTGATGAGCCGTGGAGACCGGCGGGAACCGGTCTTTCTGGAGGACGCAAACCGCCAGACGTTCCTCGACACGCTGGGCGAGGCCTGCGCAAAGACCGGTTGGCAGGTTCATGCCTATTGCCTGATGGGAAACCACTTTCACCTCGTGGCCGAGACTCCGCAGCCGAATCTGGTGGCGGGCATGAAATGGCTTCTTGGCACTTACACCGGGCGTTTCAATCGCCGCCATCAGCTCTGCGGGCATCTGTTTAGCGGACGTTACAAGTCGTTGGTCATCGACGAGCGCACGCCTGGCTATCTGGGGACCGCGTGCGATTATGTGCATCTGAATCCGGTCCGGTCCGGATTGGTGTCGGCGGACGCACCCCTGTCCGCTTATCCGTGGAGCAGCTTTCCACTCTACCTGTCCGCCGGACGCCGTCCACCCTGGCTCCGGGTGGACCGCTTGCTGGGAGAACACGGCATTCAAGCCGACTCGGCCAAAGGGCGAATCGAGTTCCAGCAGCGAATGGAAGAGCGCCGGAGCGAAGGTGAAGCGCCGGAAAGGCTGGCTTCCCTGCGTCGGGGCTGGCGTTTGGGCGCCGCAGATTTTCTCCAACGCCTGACGGAGAAACTCGGCCGGCGGGGCCAAGCCCATGAACTGGCTCGCGAACGGCGTGAGACGGACGCGGAGCGGGCCGAGCAGATTGTCCGGCAAGGCCTCCAAAAACTGGGCTGGTCCGAGGCGGACTTGAGTCGTCACCCGAAGGGCGATGCTCGCAAAGCCGCCCTGGCTGACAAGTTGCGGCGCGAAACCCCGGTGACGCGGGCCTGGATTGCCCAGCGACTGGGCATCGGCAGCGCCAGCTACGTCTCGCATTTGCTGGCGAAGCGGTGATCGAACCGCGCTGGCGGCTTGAGGTTGGAAGATTGTCGATTGTGAGGACTGACCCCGATCTGTAAACGGCCCTTGCACCGGCGTCCGCCGGCTGGTAGCCAGTCGGCTCGCGGGCGGACCCGGTGCGGGTTCGTCCGGCGCCTGCAACCATGACGACTCAAGAAGCCCTGCAAGCCTTCAAGGACACCGGCGCGCTGCTGGAAGGTCACTTCCTGCTCCGCAGCGGACTGCACAGCCGCCAGTATTTCCAATGCGCCCTGGCACTCCAACAAATGCCCGTCGTGGAGCGCTTCGGCGCGGCGCTGGCGGATCGAGTCCGCGGCCTGCGCGTGGACACCGTGATCGCCCCGGCGATGGGTGGACTGGTGATCGGCCAGGAAGTGGCCCGGCAACTGGGCTGCCGATTCGTTTTCGCCGAGAAGGAAGACGGGAGACTGGTCCTGCGCCGCGGCTTCACGATCGCGCCCGGCGAAAACCTGCTCGTGGTGGAGGACGTCATCACCAAGGGCGGTCGCGTGCAGGAAACCCTCGAAATCGTCCGCGCCCGTCAAGGCGTGACGGCGGCCGTGGCGGTGTTGGTGGATCGCTCGGACGGCACCGTCCAGTTCGGCGTGCCCACCTTCAGCCTGATCCGGATGGTGGTG
This sequence comes from uncultured bacterium, assembly GCA_963735925.1. Taxonomy (GTDB): domain Bacteria; phylum Verrucomicrobiota; class Verrucomicrobiia; order Limisphaerales; family J093; genus DSVZ01. The sequence continues at coordinate 693,469 of CAVTMT010000005.1, read as the reverse complement.
GAGACTTATCCACCGGATCAACTGCCTGCGGATCTCGCCGCCTTGCCGTTGACCAAGCCGGGCAGCAAATAGGGCGGCGGCGCGAGGCTCCGGGCACCGGGCGTGGCCATTTGTGACGCGCTCGACAAGGACCCGGCGACTTGGAACCATTGCGGCGTGCAGCAATCGATCGTCACCCTCGACATGGAAGGCGTGTTGACGCCGGAAATCTGGATTGCCGTGGCCGAGAAGACGGGCATTCCGGGACTGCGCCTCACCACCCGCGACGTGCCGGATTACGACGTGCTGATGCGCGGCCGGCTGAGACTCCTGACCGAACACGGTTTGAAGCTGTCTGACATCCAGGCGGTGATCGCCACGCTGCGGCCGTTGCCGGGTGCCCTGGAGTTCCTGCGCGAACTCCGGAGTCTCACGCAGGTCATCATCCTTTCGGACACGTTCGAGCAATTCGCCCAGCCGCTGCTGCACCAACTCGAATGGCCCACGCTGTTGTGCCACCGGCTGGTCGTGGAAGACGACCGCGTGGTCGATTACCGGCTGCGCATCCCGGAACAGAAACAGCGCGCGGTGGCGGCGTTCAAGCTGCTCAACTACCGGGTCATCGCCGGCGGCGACTCGTACAACGACACCGCCATGCTGGCCGAGGCGCACCTCGGGATTCTGTTCCGCGCGCCGGAAAACGTGCGCCGCGAGTTCCCGCAATTTCAGGCGGTCGAGACTTACTCCGAGCTCCTGACCCTCATCCGTGCCGCGCAAGCCTGACACGGCCCAACCTCAGCCCGCTTCCGGCCGCGCGGCCTCGAGGGCCTTGCGCCAGCGCGCGAGTTGACGACCTACGGCTTTGCGGCCCGGCGCCCCGGTGATCTCGCGCCGGCTCATCGAACGCTCCAAATCGAACAACTCCCGGGCGTCGTCGGCGAAACGGCAATGGATGGATTGCAGTTCGGGAATCGTCAGTTCGTTCAGCGGCTTGCCGGCCTTCTCCGCCAAGGCCACGGCCAGCCCGACGGCGTGATGCGCCTGCCGGAACGGTACCCCGCGCTGAACCAGATGGTCGGCGAGGTCCGTGGCCAGCAACGCCGGGTCGGCCGCCGCGGCGCGACAGGCCGCGGCGTTGACGGTCGTGTTCGCGAGCAGGGCCGTCATGATCGAGACGCACCCCCGCACGGTGTCGGTCGTGTCGAAGAGCCGTTCCTTGTCCTCTTGGAGATCGCGGTTGTACGTCATCGGCAGACCTTTGAGCAACGTGAGCAGCGCCATCAAATTGCCGATCACGCGACCCGACTTCCCGCGGGTCAGCTCCGCCACGTCCGGGTTCTTCTTTTGTGGCATGAGCGACGAACCGGTCGTGAAGGCGTCCGCGAGGTGGATGAAGTTGAACTCCCGGCTCGCCCACAACACGCAATCCTCCGCCAGTCGCGACAGATGCACCGCGATCAACGCCGCCGCCGCGCAGAACTCGACCGCAAAATCACGGTCGCTCACCGCGTCCATCGAATTCTGGCAGACCCGCGGCCGGCCCTTCTGGTCCACAAATCCGAGCAGTCGGGCGACGAGCTCGCGGTCGAGCGGCAAGGTGCTCCCCGCCAGCGCGCCGCTGCCGAGCGGGCAGATGTTCACGCGCCCGAAGGCGTCGTGCAGCCGCTCGCGATCGCGGTCCAACATCTCGACGTAGGCGAGCAGGTGGTGCGCGAAGAAGACCGGCTGTGCGCGTTGCAGGTGCGTGTAGCCGGGCAGGATCACGTCGGGGTGCCGCCCGCCGAGCGCCACCAACGCCGACTGGAGCTGCCGCAATTCCTCGCGTAAGGCCACGATTTCGTCGCGCAGCCACAGCCGGAGATCGAGCGCGACCTGATCGTTGCGCGAGCGCCCGGTGTGGAGTTTGGCGCCGGCCGGCACGCGCCGCGTCAGCTCGGCTTCGAGATTCATGTGGACGTCCTCGAGCTCGGGACGCCACGAGAACCTGCCGGCGGCGATGTCGCCCCCCAGCGCTTCGAGTCCCGCGACGACGGCCTGGTGCTCCTCGTCCGTGAGCAGGCCGATCTTGCGCAGCATCGTGGCGTGCACCATCGAGCCGAGGATGTCGTGCTTCCACAGCCGCCAGTCGAAGCTGACCGATTCGGTGAAGGCGGCAACTTCCGCGGCTGGGCCGCCGGCGAAGCGACCGGACCGGGCGAGAGCAGTAGTCTTTTTCTTCATCAACAGGAAGGCTCAGTCTGCAAACCGCCCCGGCAGAAGTCACGCGAGAACGGGCGGTGGTAATGCCTTGGTCGGGGAGCCGCGGTCCGGCCGCAGCGGCGCACCCCCCCCCCGGTGAATTCGAGGAAATCGCCCGGACGGACCGCGATTCGTCGGCCGGTATTCGCGGCGGCGGCGCCTGCACCGTTGGCAGATGCCGCGCGGTGCCGTACCTTGGCCGCTGCCGTTTGTGCAACCGGAACCGCCAACCGCCGACGCCCCGTGGGTCGTGATCCCCGCCCGTTCCCGCCGTCAGGCGATGGACTGGAGCCTCGCCCTGGCCAGCCAGGGGATCGAGGTCGTGATCGATCATCGCCCGGCCGATCTCGGATGGGTGTTGCTGGTGGAGGCCGAGCAGCAACAGGCGGCCGCCGCGACGATCCGGCAGTACCGCCTCGAGAATCGCGGCTGGGCGCTGCGCCAGCAACTGCATGAGTGGGGGTTCGCCTTTCACTGGGGCGTGCTGCTCTGGTGTTGGGTGCTGATCCTGGTGCACTGGTCCGCGGACGCGTTTGCCGGGCGACTCGAACTGGCCGGCGCGATGGGCCACGTGGTCCAGACCCGCGGCGAATGGTGGCGGCTGATCACGGCCACGATGCTGCACGCGGACGTGGGCCACCTCGCGGCAAACTGTTCGATCGGCATCGTGGTATTGGGGCTGGCGATGGGCCGGTACGGCTGGGGTTGGGCGCTGCTGGCGAGCTTGCTGGCCGGCGCGGCGGGCAATGCCGCCGGCCTGGTGTTCCACCCGGCGCCATACCTCGGTCTGGGAGCCTCGGGAGTGGTCATGGGCGGGCTGGGGCTGCTCGCCGTGCAATCGATCGCGTTGTGGCGCGATCCGCTGGCCGCGCGCCGGCCGATCATCGCCGGGCTGCTCGCCGGCGGGATGCTGTTCGTCCTGCTCGGCTTGAGCGAACGCAGCGATGTCGTGGCGCACGCCGGCGGCTTTGTGAGCGGTCTCGTCCTCGGCGTCGCGTTGAACTTCCTGCCCGATCGGCTGGGGCCGGCTTCGATCTGGGACCGGCTGGCGGGAACGGCGGCGATTCTGCTGAGCATCGTCGCCTGGGGCCTGGCGTTGTCCCAATGAACCGGAATCGGTCAGCGCACCCCGGCCTCAGCCCGACCCCGGCGGGCGCGACGCCGGGGCTGCTCGAACCAATGGAATCGCCCTCGCGCCGGCCCGCCTGGCGCTGCCGCCTCGCCGGCCCGGTATTGGGGTTGCTGGTCATCGCCACGGTGGGGGCGACCGATTTTCGCGGCTGCGAGTTCCTGGGTTGCGAGCGCTTCGCCGATTGGGAGCCAACTCCAGGTTCCGTGACCAACCAATGGCGCCTCACCTCGCCCGCGTTCCGGGCCGGCTTGAATTGGGACGAGCTGGTGCTTTCGTGGAATGCCGACACGCCGCCCGGCACGGGGTTGCGGTTCGAGGTTCGCGTCACCGATCCCGCGCCGGCGACGGGTTTCTACACGCTGGGTTGGTGGGCGACCGATGCGGCGCGCCAGCCGCGCGAAAGCGTGCGCCACCAGAACGACGACCGCGGTGAAGTGCAAACCGATACGCTGGTGCTGACCCGTCCCGCCCGCGCGGCGCAGGTCCGCGTCACCTTCACCGGCGCCGGAGCCGGGGTCCGGCCCACGCTGCGGTTCGTCGGGCTGAGCCTGGTGGATCGTCGCGTTCACCCCGCACCCTTGGCCCCGAACGGCGCGGCCTGGGGCCGCGAGCTGCCGGTACCCGGGCGCACCCAGGTCATCTATCCGGAGGGCATCACGGCCTGGTGCAGTCCCACCAGCGTGGCGATGCTGCTGGCGTTCTGGTCGGAGAAGCTGCACCGAAGCGACCTCCTGCTGGACGTGCCGGTGGTGGCTGCGGCGGTCAACGATCCACGATGGCCCGGCACGGGCAACTGGGCTTTCAACGTCGGCTTTGCCGGCAGCCTGCCGGGCCTGCGCGCCGCCGTCACCCGGTTGAGCGACATATCCGAACTCGAGGACTGGATCGTCGCGGGCGTGCCGGTGGCGATCTCGGTTTCGTATAATCTCCTGCGCGGCCAGCCGCGCGCGGCGACGGACGGCCACCTGGTGGTTTTGCGCGGGTTCACGTCCACCGGCGACGCGATCGTCAACGACCCGGGAACCGGGCACGAAATCCGCCGGGTCATTCCGCGGGCGGACCTGGCGCGCGCTTGGGCGGTCTCGCGCAACACGGTCTATCTGATTCGCCCACTGGCCGTTCCCGCCCCGCCGGATCGCTTCGGGCACTGGTGAACCGGTTTCCCCCGCCGGCGGCACAACGCCCGTGCGCTCCTCGCCCGGCGGATTCAACCGCGGATTGCCTTCCAGCCACGATCAGCTTTCTTAACCGGCCACTTTCACCGGCGTTGACAGCCGGGGGCGGGACGGGTAGGGAGCAATCGTGCCCGACATGGTCCGGTTTCACGGAATCTGGTTTGCCTGGCTCCTGATGGAGGCGGGCGGCGGAGTGGTTTCGGCTGGTCCGCCGGCCGCCCCGCCGGACGACGTCCCATCGGCCACGCAGCGTTCCCGGCCGGAGCGCTCCGGACTGACGATCGTTTACCCGTTCGACGAGGCGGTCTTCCCGCCGGACATTGCCCCGCCTACGTTCCGCTGGCAGGACGCCGATCCTGCCTGCGACACGTGGCGGATCCGCCTGCACTTTCAGGATGGTCTGCCGGCCCTGCAAGCGGTCGCGCGTGAGGACCGTTGGTGTCCGGACGCGACGACGTGGGAAACGATCAAGAAGCGGTCGCGGTCGCAGCCGGCGGAAGCGGCCATCGAAGGCTTTCAGCGTTCCGCCCCGGACCGGACGCTGACCCAGGCCCGCTGCAGCTTTTCCACGTCGCCCGACGCGGTGGGCGCGCCGATCTTCTACCGTGATGTGAATCTGCCCTTCGTCGAGGCGGTCAAGGATCCTTCGGACATCCGCTGGCGGTTCGGCGCGGTTTCGCTCACCAACCCGCCACCGGTGGTGCTGGCGCACATGCCCGTCTGCGGCAACTGCCACTCGTTTTCCGCCGATGGCGGGACGCTGGGAATGGACGTGGATTACGCCAACAGCAAAGGCTCTTACGCGATCGTTCCCACGGGACCCGAGATGGCCCTCAAACCCCGGGACATCATCACCTGGGACAGTTTCCGGCGGGAGGACGGCGAGCTCACGTTCGGGTTGCTCTCGCAAGTGTCGCCCGATGGCCGATGGGTCGTCAGCACGGTCAAGGACAAGTCCGTGTTTGTGCCCATGCCCGACCTGGCGTTCTCCCAGCTTTTCTTTCCCATCAAGGGCATTCTGGCCGTGTACGACCGCGAGCGCGGCAGCTTCTCCGCCCTCCCCGGGGCCGACGATCCCGCGTATGTTCAGAGCAACCCGACCTGGAGTCCGGACGGCCGTGCCCTCGTCTTTGCGCGGGCCCCGGCTTACAACCTCAGCAACACGGTGGGGCGCGGGAAGGTGCTGTTGACCCCGGAGGAATGCCGCGAGTTCACCCGGGACGGCAAGCCGTTCCGTTTCGATCTTTACCGGCTGCCGTTCAACGACGGCCACGGGGGGACGGCGGAACCGTTGGCGGGGGCGTCGGGCGACGGGCACAGCCACTACTTCCCCAGGTACTCGCCCGACGGCCGCTGGATCGTGTTCTGCCGGGCGAAGAGCTACATGCTGCTGCAACCGGACAGCGAGCTGTACATCATTCCCGCCGGCGGGGGCGAGGCCCGGCGCCTGCGCTGCAACCTCTCGCGCATGAACTCGTGGCACAGTTGGTCGCCCAACGGCCATTGGCTGGTCTTTTCTTCGAAGGCCTTCTCGGACTACACGCAGTTGTTCCTGACCCACCTGGACGCGGCCGGCAACAGCACGCCGCCGGTGCTGCTGGATCATTTCACCGCCACCAACCGCGCCGCCAACATCCCGGAGTTCGTCAACCTGCCGGCGGGCGGCATCGTGAAGATCCAGGAGCAGTTCCTGAACGACTACTCGTTCGAGCGGGCGGGGAACGAGTTTTATCGCGCCGGCGACACTGACCACGCCATCGAGAAATACCTTGAGGCGCTCAAATTCAACCCGGACAACGCCACCGCCCACCAGCGACTGGGCTTCCTGCTCTACCACGTCAAACACCAATTCGCGGCCGGGCTGGAACACACGACCCGGGCGCTGCAACTCGACCCGAAAAACGGTTTTGCCCAGAGCGACATGGGGGTGGCGTTGCTGGGTCGGAACGAACCGGATCAGGCCATCCCGCACTTCCAGGCGGCGCTGGCGTCGTTGCCGTTCAGTGTCGAGCCGCAATACCAGCCACCGGTGATCCGCGCCTATCTGGGCAAGGCCTGTCTGCAGCGGAACCGCTTTCCGGAAGCGAGCGCCCACTTCGAAGCGTCGCTGCGCCTGGCGCCGGACAATCCGGAGACGCATTACCTGCTCGCGCTGGCGCTGGCCTGCCAGGGTGGGACAGACAAGTCCGCCGAACATCTCGCCCGGGCAGTCGCGCTCCGCCCGCAGATCGACACCTCGGTCGTTTTGCATGAGCTGCTGGCGGAGAATTACGCCCGGGCCGGCCGTTTCCCGGAGGCGATCCAGTCGGCGGAACACGCCTTGCAGATCGCCCGCGCCGCCGGCAAGAACGATCTCGCGGAGCGGATCAGCGCGCGACTGCAGCGCTACCGGACCAGCGGGCCACCGGTCAGGTGAGCTTCCGCCGGCGCATTTCAAACGCCACCCGGTTCGGACCGCACTCCTCACCGCGCGCCGGCAAGGCGGCGCAGTGGCGTATGAATAGTGAGGCAATGCCGCAACCCGCCGGTGTTCCGACGATCGGCCAGCGAAACCCGCGGCCGGTCCTTGACGCGACGGGTTTCTACCGGCCGCGCTTCCGGTACGGAGAGAGGAGGGTCTTTGAAGGCCGGAGCGACCTCACCGTCCGCGGGTCACGGCGGTCCGTTGTTCGTGTGGCCAGGCCTCGCTCACGCTGAGACTGTCGGTACCGATGAATTTGCCATTGAGGGCATCCATCGCTGAGCGCGCCCCCTCGGGGGTCGCCATGGTGACGAACCCGAACCGGTGCGAGCGACCATGGGTGCGATCGAGGGGGACGTTCACGTCCGCGACATTGCCATACGGAGAGAACAGGTCCCGCAGATCGTTTTCCATGGTGGCCGCAGCCAGGTTATCCACATAGAGTCTTGTCTTCATAATCGTTGGCGGTGGAGCAGGCCCGTTCGAGCCCTGCTCGCGATTCGCCTGCCTACCACTTGCCAAGGTACTTCGACGGGTTGCGGAGGCGGTCGAGCCGTTCGGCCTCCAACGCGTCCAAGGCCGGCTGCCGCCGCCGTTGTTCGGCGGCCTTCGCGGCCGCCTGCGAAAGTGCCTGCGCGTATTCGACGAAGCGGACGAATGCCCGCCGCAAGTGCTTCAGGATGGGCATAGGTGAAGGCAACGATTCACGCTCAACTCCGTAGCCGGCGGAGCCCCCGCATTGCCGACGGTACCCGATGCAGGATTCATGACCTGAGCGTACACTCGAACGCCGCGCGCGGGCTATGGGGTGTTCACCCCATCGGCGGTCTGCGGGATCGCAGGTGCGCAGGACGCGCGGCATGGACGCGGGGCGGAGTTGAATTTGCAGTGCCCAAGACGCCCGCCACGGTACGGGCCCAAGGCTGCCGGGACCGCTTCTTGTGACCGCGCCACCGCTTTGGGGCGATGCCTGGGGTGGGCGGGTGCCTGCGCCGGCGGCGGGTACGGGCTTACGCCCGGGCGGATCGCTTTAGAAACCGGCGCCAGCCGGCAAAACCCAACAAGGCGATCGCCACGAGCCCGCCGGCGTTCGCTTCCGGCACCGGCACGAAGTCCAGCCGGGCATTCCAACCCGAGGATGGACTCAGGCTGCTCAGGTTTGCGCTCGGCCCCACCACGCTGACCACGTACGGATCGGGTACCGTCGAGTTCACGAGCCACTCGCAGGCCACGGTCGGGCTGATCGTCAGCGTGTACTCGTGGCCCTTCTGAAGGGTCCAGGGAAGGTTGCTGATGTCGCAGGCCACGTACCAGAACGGGAGACCGGATTCGGTCTTGCCCAGCGAACGCATCAGGGAAACGCCGGTAAGGGCCGGAAGCTCAGGGCCCAGAACGGAGGTTCCTTCCCAGAGGTCGAATTCAAAGTTCGGCAGCGGCGACGCGTGAAACCCGACGAGCGCTGGCGCCGGCAACCCGATGTAGCCGACGAAACCCTGCAACTTCAGATCGGTCTGCGGCTGGAAATGGAAGCCCAGGACCGTGCCGGTCCCAACGAGAATCCCCGGTGCCTGGTCCGGTGGCGGATCCTGTAGTCCACTCCACAGAGTTGCCGCGCAGAGCTGCGCGGAAACTCCCAGCCACCCCGCCACGAATACCTTAACTACAACGCGTGTCATATGATCCTTAATCCCTATCACTGGTTGGCGAATGAGCCGCGGAGAGTCCGGCGGCGTATTCAATTCGTCGCCGCCCGAGCCGGCGGCCGCCGAAAGCTAGAAGGCGGAATCCTGGAAATGCCGCTGGAGCCTCCGGACCCCAAGGCCCACCCCCAGGACTCCCGCGAACAGCAGGAACGTGCCGGCGGGTTCCGGGACCGGGGTGGTCACTGTGTTGTCCAGGAGTGTTACGGCGCCGGTGCGTGCCAACAGCCGGCCGTCCACCGTTGCGCCGGTGCCCAAGTCGATGGAGGTATGAGCCAGGACGCTGCCCACGAAGGTAGAAGCGCCTCCAAGCGTCGCTGAAGTGCCGACCTGCCAGAAGACGTTGGCAGCCTGAGCGCCGTCAATGAGTCTGACCTGACTGCTACCTGCCGTGGTGAGTGTGGACGCCATTTTGAAAATAAAGACAGCATTGGCATTGCCACCGGCGTTGAGCGTGAGATTCCCCGTGATCCCAAACGTGCCCGCGGCGGAATCGTACACGCCCGGCGTCAGCGTGGTCCCACCGAGTTCGGTGCCCACCGTCCAATTGACGGCTCGTCCCGCGGCGTCGTCATACGCCAGGGTCAAGTCGCTTTGGGCAGCGCTGGCGGTAGCATCGGTAATGTGTCGCATCCCGTTCACGGTCATGACCGGCGTTTCAGTCACCGCAGTCTTGGGCGACAACCCCAAATCCCCATTGAGCACGGTAGGTCCCGTGCTGGTGACCGCTGTGGCAGCCAGCACCGCGAAGCTGGAGGCCGACCCCAGATTCACGATGACTGCGGCTGTCACCTGCAACAGGCAGCCGGCGATGGGCACCATTGCCAGCCGAATCAAATGCTTGGTTTGCATAATAAACGCGTTTCCTCTTTGAAATGGCCCCGCCAAGCGGGCGGCTGATTTTCCCCGGCCAACCGTCCGCACGGTGTATTTATACGGTTCGCTCCTTGCGGTCGCTATGGGGTGTTCACCCCATCCGGGGTGGCCTCGATCCCACACCTCGCCCGAGCGGATGGACATGCCCAAGGCCGATCCTTGTAGCAAGAACCACTCCGTCGGAACCAGAGCGGCCACCCGGACCCGTGGTCCTCGGCTCAGACGATGGTGACTTGAACGCTGCTTTCGACGATGCCCGCCGAGATGGCATAGCGGGTGAGTCCGGCGGTGTCGTGGATGCCGAGCTTCTCCATGAGACGCTGCCGGTGTTTCTCGACCGTTTTGACGCTGATGTTCAGCTCCGCCGCGACCTGTTTGTTGGCCTGGCCCTCGGCAATCAGTTGCAGGACCTCCGCCTCCCGTGAGCTCAGACGGACGGCTGGCTTCTTCGCTTGGCCCGTTTCGAGTGAGCCCCCTTGAAGGTCGTCGGGCGACCGGGCTTTTGCGGGCCGGAAGAACTGGCTGCCGCCGTGAACTTCGCGAATGGCGGTGGCCAGAACATCCGAGGAGGTTTGTTTGAGCAGGAATCCCACCGCGCCCACCGCCGTGGCTTCTTCGACGTAAGCGTCATCGCTGTGGGCGGAGAGGATGAGCACCCTGATTTCGGGAAAGGCACGGCAAATCTGCCGGGTGGCTTCCAGGCCATTGAGCAGCGGCATCGCGATGTCCATCACGACCACCGCCGGACGGAGTTTCCGGGTCAGGCTCACGGCCTGGCGGCCGGTGGCTGCTTCGCCCACCACCCGGATATCGGGTTCGGCCTCCAGTAACTTGCGTAGTCCTTGCCGGACGATCTCATGGTCTTCCGCCAGCAGGACGGTGATGGGTTTCATAGTTTTTTAGGATTCTGCTCGTGGAGTGGTTTCAGGAACCGACTTTCCGTCCCCCCCCCCCCCCCGCGCGCCGGCTGCTGTCGAACGGAATCTGCGCCTGAATCGTGGTGCCCTGGCCCGGGACGGATTCCACCGTGAACCGGCCGCCGACCATCTCCATGCGTTCTCGCATGCCGACCAGTCCCAGGCGCTTGCTCTTCCGGGCGTGCATCATCCGTTCCACCTCGAATGCCCGGCCGTCGTCTTTGATCTGCAGGCAAAGGGCGTGGGGACCTTTTAACAGGCTCGCTTCCACCCGGCTGGCCTGCGCATGGCGGGCGATGTTGCTCAGCGCTTCCTGGGCGACGCGATAGAGCGCCGTGCGCCTGGCGCTGTCCAGGTTGGCGATCTTGCCGGAAGTGAAGGTACTCAGGCTGACGCGGAGGCCCGTCTGTTTCGCGAAGTCGGTCAGGTGGGAACGCAGGGCGGGAACCAGCCCCAGGTCGTCCAGCACGGCCGGGCGCAATTCGCGGGCGAACCGGTGCACGATGGCCACCGACTGTTCCACCAGCCGTTGCGTGCGGGCGATGTTGTTGATGAAGCCCCGGGTCGTGATCCGGGCCTCCCTTTTGAGGGTGGCCAACTGGACATTGATGCCGGTCAGCATCTGGGCAATGACATCGTGCAGTTCGCGGCTGATGCGCTTGCGTTCCTCCTCCTGCGCCCGCAGGACCTGTCGGGACAGATGCCGCAACTGCTCCTGCATCCGGTGCGACTCGGCCAACAACCGGCTCTGGTGTTGCTCGCTTTCGGTGAGGGAGGCCTCCACCTCCAGCCGCCGTCCGATTTCCTGCTCCAACGCGCGGTTGGTCGCCGTCAAGGCGTCCATGCGACGTTGCGCCGCCTCGGCCCGCTTGAGCGCCGTGATGTTGGAGACCGCCACCCGGCACCATGTTCGCGTCTCGCCGCTTGCGGGGGCCGACACGGCGTGGAAGTTCGCCCAGAACTCGGTGCCGACTGCGTTCTGCAGGATCGCCTCGCAGACCTGCGGCTCGGGCCCGGCGAAGACCTGCTCCAAGAAAGCCGTGAAGCCTGGCTGGCTCGCCCGGGCGACAAAGCGCAGGAAGCGCCGGGCGATGAGCCCGGACCGTTCCACGCGGAGCAAGGCGGCTCCCGTCAGGTTCACTTCCAGGATCCGGCCTTCTGCATCCAGGGAGAAATAACCGACCGGAGCGAAATCGTAGAGGTCGGTGTACTTCTCCAGCACGACCTCCATCCGGTCCCGGGCTTCCTGGAGCTCGGCGTTCTGCAGCTCCAGTTCGACCTGGTGGACCTGCAATTCATGTAACAGCCGGGGCGCGTCGGCGGCTGACATCGGATCGAGCACCGCGGTTCGCCGACGCTTCGGCCCCGCCCGCAGCCGGGCTTCGGCGCGGCGCCGCAAGCCGTCGGCAGCGGAGGCGTTTGGCTTGCTCTTCATGGCGTCGTCCGACGGTCCGGGGCTGCTTCCCCGGCCCGGGTATGCACGTCGCCCGGTTCACCCCGCGCGAAGGGGTTCACCCCACGGGCGCCAAGACCGTGCCCTTCAGGTCCCCGAACCATGGAATCGGCTTTGTGGTCGCTCATTTCAAGGGTTGTGGCGGCGGGGTCAACCGATTTCCGGCGCCGTGGCGTCCTCCTCGTCAGGCTCGCGCCGGCAGGCGGGCAGGTGGATGCGGAACGCCGTCCCCGCGCCCACCTCGGACTCCACGGCGATGGCTCCCCCATGTTTCTGGATGATGGCGTGGCAGATCGTCAGCCCCAGACCCAATCCCCGGCGTTCCCCTCGCTGTTTGGTCGAGAAGTAGGGATCGAAAATCCTCGGCAGCACCTCCGGCGCGATGCCGCTGCCCCGGTCGATGATGCTCACCCGAACGTATTTGCCCGGCGGCAACGCCGGCGGTTCCTCCGCCCACCGCACCACGTTCTCGGCACGGACGGAGATCACGCCTCCCCGGGGCATCGCCTCCCGCGCATTCAGGACCAGGTTCCGGAGGGCCTGTCCGATCTGTCTCGCGTCCACCTCGGCGGGCCAGAGGTTCTCCGGAATGGAGTACTCACACCGCACGACCGAACCGCTCAAGGCCCACTCGGCGGCTGCGCGGATGATCTCGGACAGGGACGTGGCCAGGCGCACCGGGGCGTCTCCCTGGGCAATGGTGACGAACTGCTGGGTCAGATCCTGGGCCAGCAACGCGGCCCGCTCAGCCGTCTCCAGGCGACGCGCCAGGAACTCGTCTCCTTGGGGGATGAGCGTCCGGGCCAGTTCCAGGTTCACGTGGATCACCGTGAGCAGATTGCTGTAATCATGGGCCACGCCGCCCGCCAGAATGCCCATGGACTCCAGCTTGCTGAGTACGAAACGATCGCGTTCGGCCCGCTTGTGCGCGGTGATGTCCGTGATCGCGGCGCGACACTCCCGCCCCGCCGCGGTCACCGCCGCCTCGATTCGCACCTCCACCGGAAGCTTCCCTTCCTTGAGGATCGTCACCTCGCAAGACTGTCGGCTTCGGTGCGCAAAGACCTGCTCGAGAAAACGGTTGAAGACCGGCCGGTCGGCCGGCGACACGCAAAACCCCAAGGACCCGTTCAGCAGGCGGCTGCGTTCGATCCCCAGCAGACTGGCACTGGTGAGGTTGGCCTCGTGAATGACCCCATCGCGGTCCAGGGTCAGGTAGCCCACCGGGGCGAACTCGTAAAGATCGCTGTATTTCTCCAGCCCTGCCTCCACTTGATCGCGCGCGCGCCGGAGTTCTTCGTTCTGCAGCTCCAGTTCAATTTGATGAACCTGCAATTCGTGGACGAGGCGCTGCGTGTCGGCTTCGGTTTGGGCCGGACCTGTTTCCGGGTCTGGCACGTGCATACGCGCTTCGGCGCTCCGGCGAAACTCGGTCGCCGCGGCGGTGGGATGCGGCTTGGGTTGCATGGGGTGGCGGTGGTGGGAGGCGGTCCGTGATCGGTCGTCAGTCGTCAGTCAATGGTCACTGGTCACTGGTCACTCAGCCGTTTTTCCCTTTTTCCGCTTCGGTTTCACGGCGGGTTCGGTGGGGTGCGGTTCCACGTGGGTGTGCCGGCCGCGCAATTTCGCCTCGAGTGTCTTGGCCACGGTGATGTCCGCGAACGTAATGACCACACCGTCAATCCGGTCCTCCAGGGTGCGGTAAGGCATGATGCGCACATTGAACCAGCGACCGTCGCGCGCGGTCACCGGCTTTTCCGTCGAGGTCAGCGTGCGCAGCACCGCGCGCACTTCGTCCGCCAGCGTGGGGTAACTCAGGTCCGAGACCAGATCGGTGATCGGCCGGCCCACGTCGCCCGGGATGAACTTGATGATCTTTGTCGCCTGGGGGGTGTACCGCCGGACGCGCAGCTCCTTGTCCAGAAACAACGTCGCGATATCCGTGCTGTCGAGCAGGTTCTTCATGTCGTCGCCCGCCCGGGACAGTTCGTCCACCTTGGTCTGCAGCTCGGTGTTGAGCGTCTGGAGTTCCTCGTTGAGCGACTGCATCTCCTCCTTCGAGGTGGTGAGCTCCTCGTTGGCGGACTGCAGTTCCTCGTTGGTGGACTGGAGTTCCTCGTTGGCGGACCGGAGCTCCTCCTGCGAAGTCTGCATCTCCTCGAGCGTGGCCCGCGCCTCGGCGCGGACCCGTTGCATTTCCTGCTCCAGTTCCGCCAGGCGCGTGCTGCGGGCGGACGACTGGGAGGCGGGAACCGCTGCGGGGGCGGCCGCCGGGACGGCCACGTCGGTGAAGACAATCATCACCAACCCCGCCAGGGGCCCGGGCTCCTCGAGCCGCTGGACGGTCACATCCACGCGCTGCTCCCCGCCGTTGGTGCCAATCATGAGTCCGTGGAGCGCGACGGTTCCGCTTTGCCGGAGCGCCTTCTGGAAGGCGCCGGCCAGCTCGTACCGCAACCCTTCCCGGGTCATGGCAAAGAGGTTCCAGTTCGCCTTGCCGGCGGCGGGTTCCAGGTATTTGCCGGTCCGCCCGCTGATGTAGAAGATGTCGCCTTGGTCGTTGACGAGCACCGCGGGCGGGGCGTAGCGCTGCAGGACCAGTTGATCCGCCAGCGACTGGAGACTGGTCGGCGGTTTGGGCGGTGGATGAACCTCCGTCACGCCGGCCCGCGCCCCGCTGAAGGACGAGGGAAACTCGACGGGCTCGCTCCGCAGGACCGTCTCGGTGCGCCGGAACAACCGCGATTTGGCGTCGAGCGGGGCGAACAGATCGGTGGCACCGCCAATCGTCTCCGCGCTGCCGAGGAACAGCAGGCCACCGGGAGCGAGGCTGTAATGAAACAGCGGCATGAGCTTCTTCTGCACCTCCGGGGCCAGATAGATCAGCAGGTTGCGGCAGCTCAGGAGGTCCAGCTTGGTAAAGGGCGGATCCATGATGAGATTCTGGGGCGCGAAGATCACCATTTCGCGAATCTCCTTGCGCAGGCGGTAGCCGGAATCTTCCCGGGCAAAGAACCGGTTCAGCCGTTCCGGCGGCACGTCCGCGGCGATGTTGGCCGGAAAGTGGCCCTGGCGGGCCTTATTGATCGCGTCCCGGTCCAGATCGGTGGCGAAGATTTGCAGGGCGAAATTCGCCTTCGGCCGGGCCTGCGCGACCGCTTCCTTGAAGACGATGGCCAGGGAATAGGCCTCCTCCCCGGTGGAGCAGCCGGGCACCCACGCCCGCAGCGTGTGGCCGGCGGAGCGGTTCGCGAGCAGCGTCGGGAGGGCGTGGTCGCGCAACTGTTCCCAGGCGGCGGGGTCGCGGAAGAAGTTCGTCACCCCGATCAACAGCTCCTTGAAGAGCAGGTCCAGCTCCTGCGAGTTCTCCTGCAGGTACCGGACGTAGGCGGCCATTTTGGCGATTTGATGAATGCCCATCCGGCGCTCGATCCGGCGATGGAGGGTGTTGCGCTTGTAGAGGGAAAAGTCGTGGCCCGTGTGGGCGCGCAGCAGGATGACCGCCTTCTCCAGGGCGCTTTGGGTCTTCTCGGGCAATGCCAGTTCCGACCGGGCGATCAGCGGCGCGCGCTGCAGATAGCCGAGAATCTTCCCTGGCAGCTCCTCCACCGGGGCCACGATATCCGCCAGCCCGGCGTCCACGGCGCTGCGCGGCATGCCGTCGAATTTGGCCGTGGCGGGATCCTGCACCAGCACCACCCCTGCCTTCTCCTTGATGGCCCGCAGGCCCAGCGTGCCGTCGGAACCCATCCCGGAGAGAATGACGCCGATGCTCCGTTCCTGCTGGTCCTGCGCCAGGGAGCGGAGGAAGAAATCGATCGGCAGCCGCAGCCCTCGGGGTGCCGCCGGTTCGAGCAGGTGCAGGACCCCGTGCAAGATCGACATGTCCTTGTTCGGCGGGATCACATAGACCGAGTCCGGCCGCACCTTCGTGCGGTCCCGGACCTGGACGACTCTCATGCCGGTGGCGCGCTGCAACAGTTCGGGCATGATCCCCTTGTGCGTCGGGTCCAGGTGCTGAACGATGACGAACGCCAGGCCGCTGCCTGCCGGGACGCGCCCCAGGAACTGCTCCAAGGCCTCCAGTCCCCCGGCGGAGGCGCCGATGCCCACGATGGGGAACAAAAGGTCCTTCGGCGAGGTGGGAATTGGCTGGCGCGCCGTGCGCGCCGGCTCCTTCGATCGAGGTCCCGGATCGGATTTCACTCTCATGGTTCGGTCAGCCGCTCCCGCAGCAGCGGCGGATTCGGTGCCCCACTGCCTCCCTTGTCTTGACGTCCCATCGGCTCACGCACGCGAGTGGCGCTCGAGTTGACGCGCGAACCGATGGATGGACTGAAGCGATTGAAGCACGAGCCGTTGCGTGTTGGCGATCTCTTTCTTCAGCTTTGCCGGGTCGCCCACGGCCGCCGCCTTCAAACTCAAGAGCCGGACGTTGATGCCCAGCAAGGTCTGGCCGATTTCGTCCTGAAGCTGGTGGCTGAGCGCGTGGCGTTCCCGTTCCTGGGCCGAGAGCACCAAGTGCGCCTGGTGCCGGAGGTGCAGTTGCCGGATGCGGGCCTCCGCCAGGAGTTGGGTGCGGTCTCGCCCGCTTTTCTTGAGGGCTTCTTCCGCCGCCTGGTGCTGACGGACGTCGGCCTGCAGGTGGCGGGTTGAGCCGGTTAATTCCACCGTGGCCGCGCGCAGCGTCTGGTTGAGTTGGTGGATGCGGTCTTCGGTCACCAGGGCCGCACGCGGAGTTGGCGCCAGCGAGGCGATGGCCTCGGCGAGGAAAGCCCGCGCGCGGCGGAGCGGCCGGGCCCGGGTTCTGGCGGAACCGCCCGGCGCCAGCAGGCTGGTCAGGGCCCGCCGGTGGATCCAGGCCAGGTCTGACACCGTCAGCCCGAGGCCCACCGCCTGGAGTCCCAATCGCGCGGCCGGCACCAGCCCGGGTTGGGAGGCGGCCTCGAGATGCCGGCGCAACGCCGCCAGATATTGCCCGGGCAACCGGCCCACTTTGGCTTTCATTGTGTTTCTGGATTCGCACTTCGCCTTCGAGGCGGTTTGGGTGGTGGTAACCCGCGATCGCAGGCGACTGCCTCAGCCCGGCCTGCCACTAAACTAAGGCCACCATCGAACAACCGTTACCCTCCGTCTATGGGGTAAAACCCTACCTGGACCGCCCAATCCGGAGGTGGACCGAACCCGGCTTCGGCGGGCAAATCACCGGCGGTGGCATGGGGTGAATACCCTATCGAACGATGCTACAGCTAATGCTATGGTTTAGAGGAAAGCGTCAACGCAACCGTGAAGCGGTGGCGCGGTGAAGCTGCGAGCTATGAAAACCAAGAACCTCTCGACTGGGCCGGCCGGGGCGGTCGGCGACGAGCTGGACATCGACCCGGCCGGGCTTTGGCTGGGCGTTACCGACCGCAATCTGCAAACCAAGATCAAACAAGTGTTCGTCCTGGCCCGAAGCGCAGGGCGGGAACTCGACCTCACCTTCAGCGCCGGCGGTCCGGTGCCGGAAGCCCTCGAGCTGCTCCGTTTGCAGCGTCGCCACACCGCGGCCACGCTGGTGCTTACGTTGTTTGTCCAGCCCAAGGCATAGGGCCTCCCTTCGCACGCGGCAAACCGAAGCATCCCGTTCCGCCAACGCAGGACGACGGTCAGGTGGACTTCCCGGCCGAAATCGCACCCGGGGGCGCGGCCCCCCTGTGCCTTCACCCAGAAAGAATGGGCTGGTCGGGGGCGGAGGTTTGGACGTATCAATCCCCCGGTTCCAATCTCATTCCGGTATCCATTCAACGCGATGAAAAGCAAATCATCCCTGGCTTTGGGGCTTGTGGTTGGGCTGGTGTTGCTGGGCTGCCGGTCCGCCCAAGCCGAGGAACACCGCGCCACGCGGCTGGGAAGTCCCGCCACCCGCTTCGCCCCCCCGCTCGCGACGCCCGAAGATCTGCGCGCGCGGTTCCGCGATGAAATGCTGAAACCGGACATCGCCTCCATTCTGCATCAATGGGGCTGGCCGGGAGACTTGTCCGACCTGCATCGCGCCGCCGCCACCAGTGAAATCACGGAAGTGCAGATTCCCGTCGGTGCGCGGATGCCGTTCATGTCGTCGCGCGACGGCGGCCAACCCGTCTGCCTCCGCAATGTTCTCTGGGAGGGCCGGGAACCGATCGCGGCCTATGCCTTCGCGTTTGCCTCCAACGGCCGCCGCTATCGCTGCGTTACTCCCAAAGCCTGCAGCAATTTCTTCCTGGAAGACCTGGGGGCCCCCGTCCTCACCCTCGTCTGCGACGCGCCGGCCGAGGCGCTGGTCGGTCAACCGGTGAAGGTGTGCCTCGTGCTCCGAAACGCCGGCGATGCGGCCGCGCCTCAGGCCACGGTCACGCTGCCCGTGCCGGACGGCGCGACTTACCTCAGTCCCACCAACGGCGCGGTGTCCGCCCCGCTCCAGTTGAGCTGGGACTTTCCCAATCTGGCTCCGGGCGCCAGCCAGCAGTTATGCGCGGTCTTCGTGGCGCGCCAGGCCGGTTCGATGGCCTTTGCCGCCACGGCGAGTGCGGATCAAGTCGCTGCGGTGCGGTCCTCGTGTGCTACCCGGGTCGCCGGGATCTCGGGGATTCGGCTGGAGGTCGTGGACCTCGAGGACCCGGTCGGCGTCGGCGAGGTCGTGACCTATGAGATCAAGGTCACGGATCAGGGCTCGGCCGCTCTTGACCACATCCGGCTCGTCTGCACGTTGCCGGCGTGCCAGCAATTCGTCTCGGGCAGCGGCATCACGGCCGTGAGCGCCCAAGGCGAACAGGTCACAACGGAGTCCCTGCCGGTGCTGGCGCCGAAGGAGGTCGCCACCTGGAGCGTGGTGGTGAAGGCGTTGGCCGCCGCCGACGCCCGGTTCAGCGTGGAGCTCTACAGCGACGAGTTCGCGAAACCCATCCAACAGGTCGAGTCAACGCGGCAATACTGAACCGGGGCGTTGAGGCGGTTGGGAGGATGGCCTGCCCAAGGCGGTGCGGGGCCCGACACGGACGCGGGCCTTCCGGCAGTCGTCCAACGCCGTCGGCGAACCTTCCGGCGTCGGCCCGACAACTCACCGCGTCGGCGCGAATCGTCCTGCCGAGGGCAGGCCTATGGCGGGTTTCACCTGGGCTTTCCCCCCAAGGCGAAACCCGCCCGAGCTGAGCCTGGGCTGCCGATCGCCAACCTCCCCGGTGCCGTGCACGCCGGAGATTGGAATCATGGACCAGAACCTCATGACTCCAAGTTTGGGCCGGGGGCACCGGGCGAACAATGGGGTATTCACCCCATAGCCGCCGGCCGGCACCGGCCGGAGAATGCAGCGGGCAAAGCCATGGACGCTGCATCCGACATTCGCCAGATCACCTTTCTCGACGGCTATTGCCTGCGCAGCGGCGGCGTCGCCATGTTCATCGGCACCGGGCGGCGGGAGTTTGTGCGGGCCCAAACAGGATCTGGGACAAGGAGGGAAGGCGAAAGCTGAGGCGGCGATTGAAAACGCGCAACCTCATGCAAACCGCGGCCCGGCGCCTGCGAGGCTGGCTGGCGCAGCGGACGCGTCCGCTCCCCGCCGCCAGCGAGCCGCCCTTGCGAGCCGAGCTGTTCAGCCTCGAACAACTGGCGCGCCATGCCAAAGCCCTGGCGGCGCATCACCAGGTCGTCTCCCGGCGGGGCTCCCACAGTTTGTTGGCCCGGCTGGACCAAAACGAGCAGATCCTCCGAGAGCCTACAATCGCGCGACCTACGCCGTGGACCAAACCCGGCGCGTCACCCACGCCGCCGAATGGTTGCTCGACAACTTTTACCTGATCGAAGAGCAGATTCAGATGGCCCGCCGGCATCTGCCCCGGGGCTACAGCCGGGAGTTGCCCCGCCTGCGTGGACGGGCCCGTCCGCCGGGCTTCCCCGCGTTTACGACCTGGTGCTCGAATTGATTTCGCACGTGGATGCGCAGATCGATGCCGAACCGCTGCGCGCCTTCGTCGCGGCTTACCAAACGGTGTCCGCCTTGAAAATGGGCGAGTTGTGGGCCGTGCCGATCATGCTGCGGCTGGCGTTGATTGAGAATCTGCGCCGGGTCACCGCCCGCCTGATGGTCGCCCGGCACGATCGCGACCTGGCGGACCTGTGGGTGGACCGCTTGCAGGAGATGGCGGAGAAACATCCCTCGCACCTCGTCGTGGTGGTGGCCGACATGGCGCAGGCCGACCTGCCCCTGTCCAGCGCCTTCGTGGCGGAGTTCTGCCAGCGCTTGTCCCGGCAAAGCCCGGTGATGCATCTGGCGCGGACCTGGCTCGAACAGCGGCTCGCCGAACAAGGACTGTCCATCGAGCAACTCGTTCATCTGGAGAGCCAGAACCAGGCGGCCGACCAGGTCTCCATCAGTCACACCATCAACAGCCTGCGTTTCCTGGGCGCCACGGACTGGCGCGAGTTTGTCGAGGCCCTGAGCGTGGTCGAACAGACGCTGCGCCTCGACCCGGCCGCGGTTTACGGCGAGATGGATTTTCCGACGCGCGATCGCTATCGCCATTCGGTCGAGGCCATCGCCCGCCACAGCCGGCTCTCCGAAGCGGACGTGGCGCAACGGGCCATCCAACTGGCCGAGATCAGCGCGCGGGAGAAAGGGACCCAACGACCGGACCGCCCATGTGGGTTATTATCTGATCGACAAAGGGCAGGCCGCGCTGGAACGCGCGACGGCGGTGCGCTGGCCCTGGCCCACGGTCCTCGAACGAGCCATTCACCGCTTTCCGCTGACCGTCTATGCGGGCGGCATTCTGTTGCTCACGGCCCTCGGAACCTTCGGTTTGTTGCACCGGGCGCGTGGCGCTCGAGGTCCAGGGCTGGCGACTCGTTTTCTTCACGCTCGTCTTCCTCCTGTGCGCCAGCCAACTGGCGGTGGCGTTGCTCAATTGGCTGTCCACCCTGCTGGTGAAGCCCCGCCTGCTCCCGCGCCTGGACTACTCCGCCGGCATCGCGCCCGATTGCCGCACCATGGTGGTCGTGCCCACCATGTTGACCAGTCCCGACGGCATCGATCGTCTCGTCGAAACGATCGAGATTCATTATCTGGCGAACCGGGACACGAATCTTTACTTCGCCTTGTTGACGGATTTCCGGGACGCGCCGGAGGAAACCATGCCGGAAGACGAAGCGTTGCTTCAGCGGGTGCGGGCGGGCGTCGAGAGGCTCAACGCACAAATACTCAGTCCGACCGGCCCAGCATCTTCTTCCTGTTCCACCGGCCGCGCCGCTGGAACGAGGTGGAAAGTCTCTGGATGGGTTATGAACGCAAGCGGGGCAAACTGACGGAGTTCAATGCCCTGCTCCGCGGCGGGTCGCAGGGACTGCTTTTCCGCGATGGTCGGCGACCCGTCGGTTTTGCCGGGCATCAAATTTGTCATCACGCTCGACACCGACACCCAACTGCCGCGCGATGCCGCCCGTCAACTCGTGGGGACGATGGCCCATCCGCTCAACCGGCCCCAGTTCGATCCGGTGCGCGGGATTGTCACCGAAGGCTACAGCATCTTGCAGCCGCGCGTGGGCGTGAGTCTGCCCAGCGCCGGCCGCTCCTGGTTTGTCAAACTGTTTGCCGGCGACGTCGGCATTGATCCCTACACGCGGGCGGTTTCGGACGTGTATCAGGACCTGTTCCAGGAAGGTTCGTTCATCGGGAAAGGGATTTACGATGTGGATGCGTTTCAACAAGCCGTGGCGGGCCGCTTTCCGGAAAACGCGGTGCTCAGCCACGATTTGATCGAATCCTGCCATGCCCGCTCGGCGCTGGTCAGCGACGTGGAGTTCTACGAGGAATATCCCGCCCGTTACAACACGGACATCAACCGCCGCCACCGCTGGATTCGCGGCGACTGGCAAATCGCCCAGTGGCTGTTGCCCCGGGTTCCGGGACCGGATGCCCGGCGCATCGCCAATCCGCTCTCCGGCTTGTCGCAATGGAAGATCCTCGACAATCTGCGGCGCAGTCTGGTCCCGGCCGCCCTGATGCTGCTGCTGCTCGGCAACTGGATGCTGCTGCCGGAACTGGGCGGCATCGGACCGCTGCTCGTGCTGGCGATCATCACGCTGCCCGGCATGTTGTCGTCGGCCGTCGAGCTGTTCCGCAAGCCGGAGGAACTGTCGCTGGCGTTGCACCTGCGGGGCCTGGCCGGCTCGTGGGGACGCCAGCTCGGCCAGGCGTTGCTCACCTTCGTGTTCCTGCCCTACGACGCCTTTATCAGCCTGGATGCGATCGGTCGGACGCTGCTGCGGTTGCTGTTTACTCACAAACGGCTCCTGGAATGGCAAACCGCCGGCGATTCCGAACGCGCCGCCTGCGCGGACCTCGTCGCGTTCTATGCAGACCATGTGGATCGCACCGGTCGTCGCGCTGGCGAGCGGGTGTTTCCTGGCCGTGATGCAACCCCACCAGTTGCCGCTGGCGGCGCCGATCCTGGGCCTTTGGTTGCTGGCGCCGTGGATTGCCTGGCGGATCAGCCAGCCCATCGAGCCGCTGGTGCCGGTGTTGGACCGAGGACAATTGGCCTTCCTTCGGCAAACGGCGCGCAAGACCTGGCGCTTTTTTGAGACCTTTGTCACGGCCCAGGAAAACTGGCTGCCGCCGGATAATTTCCAGGAAGAGCCCGTCCCGGTCGTGGCCTCACGCACTTCGCCCACGAACATGGGGCTGGCGTTGCTGGCCAACCTGGCGGCCTGCGACTTTGGCTATCTGTCGGTCGGCCAACTGCTGCGGCGCACGCAAGATGCCTTCGCCTCGATGCAGCGTCTCGAGCGGTACCGCGGGCATTTCTACAATTGGTATGAGACGCGCACGCTCAAACCCTTGCTGCCGCTCTACATTTCCAGCGTGGACAGCGGCAACCTCGCGGGCCATCTGCTGACCCTCGGCGCCGGCCTGGGCGGAATTCTCGGATCAGCCAATCCTCGCGCCCGCAGCTCTTCGCCGGCCTGCGCGACACGGTGGCCATTCTGCGCGAACTGGCCGGCAAGAATTCCGAGTTGGAGCCGTCTCGACGCCGAACTGGCGAACGCGCCCGCCACGCTCGGCGCGGGCTTTGCCTTGCTGCAACGGGTCAGCGGACCAGGCAGCGCGGATTGCCGCCGCGCTCGGAAGCGAAGCCGGGGAGGAATTGAAATGGTGGAGCCAGGCTCTGGACCGGAACTGCCGGGAGCATTTGGAGGATTTGCTCTTCCTGGCGCCGTGGCTGGCGTTGGCGCCCTCGAGATGCGGTAGCAGCAGAGAGTCGCGAGGAGGCTCTGACCTCCCAATCGACCCGAGGCCGAATCCGAGACGAATCCGAAATGCGAGACTCACGACCTGAGACCAGGTCGAGCAACCTCCTCGCATCGGCGGCTACCACGCTGGAGGATAAGCTCGCCCGGCTCGACCAGCGTCCCCACTTTGCGCGAGGTGTCGGAATTGGAGCAATCGCTCTGTCCGTTGCTCGAAGCGGCGCTGCAAGCCCTTTCCGGAGCCTCCGACGCCTCTCCCAACGGAGGAGAGAACCTGGCTCGCGGCCTGGTTGCGCTGCCTGCGCGAAGCCAGCGACCGCGCCCGCCAGCGCATGCTCGCCCTGGAGACCCTGGCCCGGCAAAGCAGCGAGTTGGCGGCGATGGATTTCACCTTCTTGTTCGATCCGGCGCGGGAGTTGTTCTCCATCGGCTACAACGTCACCGAACGCCGGCTCGACGCCAGCTTCTATGACCTGCTGGCTTCCGAGGCGCGGCTGTGCAGCTATGTCGCCATCGCCCAGGGACAGGTTTCGCAGGACCACTGGTTCTCGCTGGGCCGGCTGCTGGTCGCGTCGCGGGGCGAGCCGGTGCTGGCTTCCTGGGGCGGGTCGCTGTTCGAGTACTTGATGCCGCTGCTGGTCATGCCCACCTACGAAAACACCTTGCTCGATCAATCGTATCAAGGGGCGGTCGCGCAACAAATCGCCTACGGCCAATTGCACGGCGTGCCGTGGGGCGTTTCCGAATCGGACTACAACCGGACCGACGTGCATCTGAACTATCAATACCGCGCCTTTGGCGTGCCGGGCCTGGGTTTGAAGCGGGGCCTGGCGGAGGACCTGGTGATTGCGCCGTATGCGGCGCTGATGGCGCTGATGGTCGCGCCCCGGGAAGCGTGCGAAAACCTGGAACGACTCGCCGCCGAGGGACGCGAAGGCGCTTACGGCTTTTACGAGGCGGTGGATTACACGCCTTCGCGGCTGCCGCCGGGCCAGTCCAGCGTCACCATCCGGTCGTTCATGGCGCATCATCAAGGGATGGGCCTGCTGGCGCTGGCCTATCGGGTGCTGGACCGTCCCATGCAACGGCGCTTCCTGTCGTGCCCGTTCTTCAGAGCGGCCGACTTGTTATTGCAGGAGCGCGTGCCCCATACCGCCGCCAAGGTGCTCTCCGAGGATCTGGAATTGGGTGAATCGCGGAAGCTGGCCGGCGAAGGCGAAGGCGGCATGCGCGTCTTCACCAATCCCAGCCTGCACGCGCCGGAGGTCCATCTGCTGTCCAACGGCCGGTATCATGTGGTGGTCAGCAGCGCGGGCGGCGGCTACAGCCGCTGGCGGGACCTCGCGGTGACCCGCTGGCGCGAGGATGCCACGCGCGATTGCTGGGGCACGTTCGTCTATCTGCGCGATGTGGCGACCGGCGAATTCTGGTCCGCCGCGTATCAGCCCACCTTGCGGCGCCATGAAGGGCTACGAAGCCATCTTCACTCAGGCCCGCGCCGAGTTTCGCCAGCGCCATGCCGGCCTCGAAATCCACACCGAAATCAGCGTCTCGCCGGAGGACGACGTGGAATTGCGGCGCGTGACGCTCACCAATCATTCGCACGCGCCGCGGAGTCATCGAACTGACCAGTTACGCCGAAGTGGTGCTCGCGCTCCCGGCGGCGGACGCGGCCCATCCCGCCTTCAGCAATCTGTTCGTGCAAACGGAATTCGTCGGCCCGCACCCCGCCCTGCTCTGCACCCGCCGCCCCCGCTCCGAAGGCGAGAAGCCGCCGTGGCTCCTGAATTTGATGGTGGGGCAGGGCGGCGAACAGGGCGAAGTTTCGTGCGAAACCGACCGCGCCCGCTTCATCGGGCGAGGCCGGACCCTGGCCCGGCCGGCCGCCCTGCATGGAGGCGGCGCCGCTTTCCAACACCACCGGTTCCGTCCTGGATCCCATCATTGCGTTGCGGCGCACGGTCACCCTGGCGCCCCATGAAACCGCCCGCATTGATTTCGTCCTGGGGGTGACGGAGAACCGGGAGGCGGCGCTGGCGCTCGTCGAAAAATATCACAACCCGCGCATGGCCGACCGCGCCTTGGACCTCGCCTGGACCCACAGCCAGGTCACCTTGCGCCACCTCAACGCCTCGGAGGCCGAGGCCCAGCTTTATGCGCGGCTGGCCAGCGCGTTGATCTATGCCAATCCGGCCCGGCGCGCCACCCCCGGCGTGTTGCTCGACAACCGGCGCGGCCAGAGCGGACTCTGGAGCTATGGCATCTCCGGCGACGCGCCGATCGTCCTGCTGCGCATCAGCGACGCCGCCAAAATCGAGATCGTGCAGCAACTCATCCAGGCGCACTCCTACTGGCGCATGAAAGGCCTGGCGGTCGAGCTGGTCATTCTGAACGAAGACGTTTCCGTGTATCGCCAGCCCTTGCACGACCAGATCATCAGTCTGATCGCGTCGGGCATTGAAGCCCAAATGATCGACAAGCCGGGCGGCATCTTTGTCCGGCGCCTGGAACAGGTCTCCAGTGAAGACCGCGTGCTCCTGCAATCGGTGGCGCGCCTGGTGCTGGCGGATGAAAACGGGAACGTTGGCCGAACAACTGGAACGCCCCGGCAGTCCCGGAGCCGCTGATCCCGGCGTTGACGCCCACCCGCTCCCCGTTCCGCGATTCGCACGAACCCGCTCCGCTACCGCCGCGGGAATTGGTTTTTCACAATGGCCTCGGCGGCTTCACCCCCGACGGACGCGAATATGTCATCACGTTGTCGCCGGACCAGATGACACCCGCTCCCTGGGTGAACGTGCTGGCCAATCCCTATTTCGGCACCGTCGTCTCGGAGAGCGGCGGCGCCTACACCTGGGTCGAGAATTGCCACGAGTTTCGCCTGACGCCCTGGAACAATGATCCGGTCACCGACGCCACCGGGGAGGCCTTCTACCTCCGGGATGAGCAGACCGGACAATTCTGGTCGCCCACTCCGCTGCCCGCGCGCGGCGCGACTCCCTACGTCATCCGTCACGGCTTTGGCTATTCCGTGTTCGAGCACACCGAGAACGGCATCGCCTCCGAGTTGACCGTGTATGTGGCCATGGACGCGCCGGTGAAGTTCGCGGTCTTGAAACTGCGCAACCTCTCCGGCCGGCCGCGCCGTTTGTCCGTCACCGGCTACTGGGAATGGGTGCTGGGGGAGCTGCGACACAAAGAGCCTGCTGCACGTGCAAACCGAAATGGACCCCAAAACCGGCGCCTTGCTGGCGCGCAATCCTTACAACACCGAGTTCGCCGAACGCATCGCGTTCGTCGATGTCAGCGATCTGACGCGCACCTTCACGGGCGATCGGAAGGAGTTTCTCGGCCGGAACGGAAGCCTGTCGCATCCGGCGGCGCTCAAGCGCGCGCGGCTTTCCGGAAAAGTGGGCGCCGGCTTGGATCCCTGCGGCGCGGTGCAGGTCACCTTCGATTTGCCGGCCGGGGAAGAACGCGAAACTCACCTTTCGCCTGGGGTGGGGCGGAGCGCGGCGGACGTGCAAACCTTGATCCGCCGCTTCCGCCGCGCCGAGGCCAGCCCGCGGCGCTCGAAGGAGTCTGGGAGTACTGGAAGCGGACCCTCGGCGCGGTGCAGGTCGAAACCCCCGATCCCTCCGTCAACGTGCTGGCCAACGGCTGGCTGTTGTATCAGACCTTGAGTTGCCGGCTGTGGGGCCGCACCGGGTTCTACCAATCCGGCGGGGCCTACGGCTTCCGCGACCAATTGCAGGACGTGATGGCGCTGGTGCATGCCGAACCGGCCCTCACGCGCGAGCATCTCCTGCGCGCCGCCGCGCATCAATTCCGCGAAGGCGATGTGCAGCATTGGTGGCATCCCCCGGCGGGGCGCGGCGTGCGCACGCATTTCTCCGACGACTATCTTGTGGCTGCCCTACGCCACCTGCCGTTACGTCGCGTGCGTGGCGGACACCGGCGTGCTCGACGAGTCGGTTCCCTTTCTCGAAGCCCGGCCGGTCAAACCGGAGGAGGACGCTTACTATGACCTGCCGAACCGCTCCGAAGAGTCGGGAACGCTCTATCAGCATTGCGTGCGCGCCATCGAACGCGGGCTGAACTTCGGCGCGCACGGTCTGCCGCTCATGGGCTGCGGCGACTGGAACGACGGCATGAACCTGGTGGGCAAAGAGGGGCGGGGCGAAAGTGTCTGGCTGGCCTTCTTCCTCTACGACGTGCTGACGCGGTTTGCCGAACTGGCGCGCCGGCGCAACGACTCCGTCTTTGCCGAGCGCTGTCTCGCCCAAGCCGGTCAACTGCAACAGAACATCGAGCAACACGCCTGGGACGGCCAATGGTATCGCCGCGCCTACTTCGACAACGGCGAACCGCTCGGCTCCCAGACCAATCCGGAATGCCAGATCGATTCCCTGCCGCAAAGCTGGTCGGTCCTCAGCGGCGCCGGCGATCCCCAGCGCGCCCGTCAGGCCATGCAAGCCGTGGAGGAGCGGCTCATTCGCCCCGACACCGGGTTGATCCAACTGCTGGATCCGCCCTTCGATCATTCCCCCCTCAATCCGGGCTACATCAAAGGCTACATTCCGGGCGTGCGGGAGAATGGCGGCCAATACACTCATGCCGCGATCTGGACGGCCATGGCCTTTGCCCAGCTGGGAGAAAACGAAAAGGCCTGGGAGCTGTTCGCGCTGCTCAATCCCATCCACCACGGCGCCACGCCCAGCGCAAATCGCCACCTACAAGGTCGAGCCTTACGTCGTCGCCGCGGACGTCTACGCGGTCGCGCCGCACACGGGCCGGGGCGGCTGGACCTGGTACACGGGTTCCGCCGGTTGGATGTATCGGCTCCTGCTCGAAACGCTGCTGGGCTTGAACCTGGAGGGAGATCAACTGCGGCTGACACCACGTCTGCCGAAAGCCTGGAACACCTTCACCATCCACTACCGCTATCGGCAAACGCATTATCACCTCACCATCACCCGACTCGCGCCGGACCGGCCCGGCGCCGGGCAACTATCCCTCGACGGACAGACCTCTGCCGGGAACGTCGATCCCCCTGCGGGACGACCGCCGCGATCATGTCGTCGAGCTGACGCTCCATGGGTAGGGTTATACCCCATAGCTAAAGATCGACCCATCGCCTAGCGTGTTGCCCAGAGTAATGGTCGGCGCATTGCCATCAAACATGAAAGATTCCGTCTATAAACTCATCGAACTCACCGGCACCTCGACCACTTCCGTCGAGGACGCGGTTGATAGAGCCATTCGTCGCGCGCACAAGACCATCAGGAACCTGAGCTGGTTTCAGGTGGTGGAAACGCGCGGCAATATCAACAAGGGAAAGGTGGATCGTTGGCAGGTGACGATCAAAGTCGGGTTCACCGTGGAAGCCTGATTGCAGCCGGTCCCGGAGATCCGGGGACCAATCACCAGACGGGAGCTCTCCCTGGCGTCTCCCTGCGGGAAGCTTCTCTCCCGGTCGTTTGGATCCTCGTCAGGGCAGATTCCAAGGCCAGGGCAAACCTAAAAAAAGCCAACTATGAGCACGATCACCACCCGAGATGGCACGCAGATTTACTATAAAGACTGGGGCCGTGGACACCCCGTCGTCTTCAGTCACGGCTGGCCGCTCAACGGCGATGCGTGGGAAAGCCAGATGCTATACCTCGCCGCCAACGGCTATCGCTGCATCGCCCATGATCGTCGCGGCCACGGCCGTTCGAGCCAGCCCTGGAACGGCAACGACATGGATACCTACGCCGATGACCTGGCGGAACTCATCGAAACGCTTGCCCTCAACGGCGCCACCCTCGTCGGCCACTCGGCCGGTGGCGGTGAGGTCGCCCGCTACATCGGGCGCCACGGCACGCAACGCGTCGCCCGGGCCGTGCTGGTGGGCGCGGTGCCGCCGCTGATGCTCAAGACGCTCGCCAATCCCGCCGGACTTCCGATCCAGACGTTCGACGCCATCCGCACGGGGGTCGCCGCCGACCGTTCGCAGTTCTTTAAGGACCTCACGACGCCGTTCTTCGGCGCCAACCGACCCGGCGCGAAGGTGAGCCAGGGCGTCCGCGACGCCTTTTGGTTTCGGGGCATGCAAGGCGGTCTCAAGAACCAGTTCGACTGCATCAAGGCGTTCTCGGAAACGGACTTCACGCACGACCTCGCGAAATTCGACATGCCCACCCTGATCATCCACGGCGACGACGACCAGATCGTGCCGATCGGCGCCTCGGCTCACGCCTCGTCCAAACTTGTCAAGTACCCCACGCTGAAGGTTTATTCCGGTGCCTCGCACGGCCTCCTCGACACGCACAAAGACCAACTCAACGCCGATCTGCTGGCCTTCCTTAAGATCTGAAATCGCCCTGGCGAAACCGGCTGGCGAGTGGTGCCGATACTGGGCACGGCATATCCGTCATCGGCTTCCAGATTCTTGTTTTCTTTGCGCGGTCCTTCGAATTCCAGAAGCTTCTAGCCTCTGCTTCCATCTTTGCCAGCCGGGTGTAGTAGTCCGGAAATTCGGTCAGGTGCGCCAAAGCAATCTTGCCGGTCAGCAGCGGATCATCGTCGGTAACATTGCACGCCGGATTGGCCGTCCCATGCTCCAATTCAACCGCCAGCCCGGCGCGGAATTGTTTCAGGTCAAACCGATCCCACCGGACGCCCAATTGCTCACCGATCGCCTTTGCTTGTTTCAGGGTAAATGACTTTTTGCTCATAAGGTCGAATTGATGTTTATACTAGACCCAGATCAGGCCGAGGTCTCACCCGCCGAGTGTCTGATCCTGGTTCTTAAACCAGTCGAGCGCCTGGTCAAAGTGTTGCGAATCAAAATCTGGTTAGTATTCATCCCGGACGTAGAAATCCGCATAAACTGATTGTACCGGGAGAAGACCGCTCAATCGGCGACCCCCTCCCCAGCGCACAATCAAATCCAGACGCGAAACTTCACCTGAACGCAGACCGCCGTCTTTGAGACCAGCCAGATCCCATTCCCAGCCGTAGTTGACCAGGAGATTCACCTTCATGCCGACACCCTGGCGGTGCCGGAATTCTGTTAACACCTTGGGGAATTGCGTCGAGGTCTCATCGCCGACAACCAGCAGAGCCGCTCCGAGGCGTGCAATCTCGAAAGCGAAAGCGATGCAGGCTTCGCTGAACGCCTGTTTCTGAATGGAAGGCCGTTTAGTGTTGTCCTGGGTGAATCCATAGATGGAAACCTCCTCGATCCCGAGTTCTTTGCATTTCTCACACAACAGCAAACCCGGGTTAATACCATGAACATATCCGGCTTGCCTGGGCAGACGATGGGCCGTAGCCCAGCGGCGATTTCCATCGGGAATGAAACCGACGTGGCGCGGGAGCTTATGTTTCGATGTTTTAGTCTGGCTTTCCCAGACATCGGCGCAGGACGGCCAGTTGCGGCTGAAGCCGTCGGGTCGTTCCGCGGCCCAGTCCTTGTAACCGGTCTGGGTACCGTCCTTCGTCCTCGTCATACTCATTGTCTGGTTCCTTTTCTTTTCTCGCTTATTTTCTACACATCTCCATGCAACACACGCGCGCCTCAGCCCAGCCACTCGGGGTGCAGGGCAGTGCCGTCATACAGGGTGACGGTCTTGAACTTCTCGTAATTGCCGGTCTGGGCAGGTTTCATGGTCCGGGCCAGCAGTTCGCCCATCTGGCCACCGTCGAGAGGCTTGAAATCCTTCATGATATCGAGGTTCTGCTCGAGCACGTCCATGCTGTCGATGCCGGTGATCACGGCCGAGGTTGGCAGCGTGAGGGCGTAGGTCAGGCACTCATTCGGCGTGGCGATCTTGTTTTTGACGATGGCGCCGCTGGCCATGGGTTTCATGCCAAGAACCGCGATTCCCTCCCTGAGGAGTCGCGGAACGACATGCTGAGCGAAGCTTCGGAAGCTGGCGTCAAGCAGATTGAGCGGCATCTGGCAACTGTCGAAATGGAAGTTATGCTCGGAGGCGACGTCCAGCATCCGGTTGTGGACGATGGGATCCTTGTGGCCGGTAAAGCCGAGGTAACGGACTTTGCCGGTCTTCTTTGCCTCCTCAAGGGCTTCGATGGCCCCGCCTTCGGCGAAGCAGCGGTCGGCATCCTCCATGCGCACGTTTTCGTGGATTTGCATGAGATCGACATGGTCCGTCTGCAGCCGCTTGAGTGATTCGTCGATCTGGCGGGCGGCGGCCTGCTTGGTGCGTCCGTCGATCTTGGTCATGAGGAATACCCTCTCGCGGTAACCGTCGCGCAGGGCTTTGCCCATCCACACCTCGCTCTTGCCGTTGTGGTAGTCCCAGCAGTTGTCCATGAAGGTAATACCGCGGTCGATGGCGCAACGAATGAGCTTGATGCTGTCCTGCTCCTCCTTCACGAGGCCAATGTGATGTCCGCCGAGGCCGAACGCAGAAATGCGCTCGCCAGTGCGTCCGAACTTACGGAAGAGCATGTTGTCCTTACGGGTTTCCGCGGGGGCAGACCCCTGTTCGAGCCCGGGCGGGGCTGTGTTCTCTCCACGGATGGATTCCGGGTGCTGATGGGCTTCAGCGGCTCCGGCCGGTGATGGCCGCAAACCTGCCAATGCGGCGAAGGCCACGGCTGGCTTAAGCAGATCTCGTCGTTTCATGAGTCACATCTTTGTTAAAACCGAGCGAAGCAGTGTCAGCAATTCTTTGGCGGCGGGTCGGGACGACGCTGGGTTCTGGCCGGTCACAAGCTTGCCGTCCACTTGGACATGGGGTGCCCAGTTGGCGCCTTTGCTGTATAGGCCACCTCGCTCCTTTAGCCGGTCTTCGAGCAGGAACGGCACGATCTCCGTCAAGCCTACAGCCTTCTCTTCGGCATTCGTGAACCCTGTCACGCGCTTGCCTTGAACGAGATACTGGCCGTCCTGTCCACGCACATTGACAAGCGCAGCGGGCGCGTGACACACCGCACCGACTGGCTTACCCGCCTTCACGAAGGCTTCGATCAGGGCAATGGATGTCGGGTTATCCGGCAGGTCCCACATCGGGCCATGTCCACCGGGGTAGAAGACTGCGTCGAACTCGCTCGCGGACATTTCGGCCAGCTTCTTCGTGTTGGCAAGCTCAGCTTGTGCAACCTTGTCGGAGCGGAAGCGCTTCGTCAATTCGGTCAGGTTTTCAACGAGGTTGCTTTTCGGATCGAGCGGCGGTTCGCCGCCCTTGGGGGAGGCCAGGGTTATCGCCGCTCCGGCATCCTTGAGCACATAATAGGGCGCGGCGAACTCTTCGAGCCAGAACCCCGTCTTCTTTCCCGTGTCGCCGAGTTCGTCATGGGAAGTGAGAACAAAGAGGATGTTCATAATTACCTTTCAGTTACGCCAAGGTGCGAACTGACTTTTCCCGGTCCCATTGCCGTGTCTTCGCCGCAGCAATGAATGCGTCTTTATCGTGGGCATCTATAACGCCCGCATCTTGGCCGACATTGGCCATTTTCAGAAGGGTCCGGCCGCCTTTGTCCACCGCGATGGCCTTGAGATGACCGAAGGCGTCGCGCACGAAATCGATCGCGGTGCTTTCCCTCGACAGCGCCTTTGCCCCTTCTTCAGAGAGGATGACGGCGACAGCGTCGAATAATACGGAAGGCGTACCCGCCAGTTGACCGTCCGCTGCG
Organism: uncultured bacterium; assembly: GCA_963735925.1. GTDB lineage: Bacteria > Verrucomicrobiota > Verrucomicrobiia > Limisphaerales > J093 > DSVZ01. Next base: position 660,628 of record CAVTMT010000005.1, on the reverse strand, counting down.
AGCCACGAGCCGTCGGCCAGTTTCGCGCCGCCTACTTTGGGGGCAATGATCTTCACGGTAGCACGCGTATCGGTCGCGGCCCCTTTAATGTTATTGATGACCGTGCCGTCTGAACCATCTGCGATCAGGATGCCAACAGCGCGCCCCATGAGCGTGTCTTTCATCTTGCCGATGAGCTGTAATGCGGGCGAAGGCTTCATCGGCCGCACAGGCGCGGCGGCTATCGGCGCGGCGGGAAGTGTGTCGATCGCCAAACCCGTCGCCACCCGCTTGGCGAGGTCTTCTTCGATATGTCGCAAGTGACCCACCATCGCCTGACGTATATGCACATGTTCGACCTTGGAAAGCTCGAACACCAACGCCGAGGCGATGTGTGCCTGCTCATAAGCAGATTGGCTGAGATAGAATTGCCGCGCCTGGCTGTAGTGATCGGCAAAGCTCTCCGGCCGGATGCGGCCCTTTTCACCGGTTTCGGGTACGACCGCGCTGCGAAAGCCGGCGGCCGGCGTTTCGCGAGGCGAATTTGTGGACAAGGAATTCGGCTCGTAGGCCACCCGGCCGGCTGGCTGCTCCATCTGCATCTTTCCGTCCCGTTGCTGGTTGGAGAAGGGGCACTTGGCCGCGTTGATCGGAAGTTGATGGAAGTTCGGCGAACCCAGGCGCAAAAGCTGCGTATCCTGATAGGAAAATAGCCGACCCTGTAACAACGGATCATTCGTGAAATCTATGCCAGGTACGACATGGGAAGGACAGAATGCCACCTGCTCCGTTTCCGCGAAGAAATTGTTGGGCCAGCGATCCAGCACCAGGCGACCGATAACCTTCAACGGCACCAACTCTTCGGGAATCAACTTGGTCGCGTCCAGATGATCGAACGGAAATGTGTCCGCCTGCGCCTGGGTGAAGAGTTGCACGGCAAATTCCCATTCGGGAAAATCGCCCGCCGTAATGGCTTCGTACATGTCGCGCCGATGAAAGTCGGGATCGGCCCCGGCAATCTTGCAGGTTTCATCCCAAAGGGTGGACTGCAAACCGAGCTTGGGGCGCCAGTGAAACTTGACGAAGGTTGATTCGCCCGCCGCGTTAATCAGCCGGAAGCTATGCACCCCAAAGCCTTCAATCATCCGCAGCGAACGCGGCAGCGTACGATCTGACATGATCCACATCACCATGTGCATGGATTCCGGCGTGAGCGAAATGAAATCCCAAAACGTGTCATGCGCCGTGGCCGATTGCGGAAAGCCGCGGTCCGGTTCCATTTTGACAGCATGAATCAGGTCGGGGAATTTGATCGCGTCCTGGATGAAGAAAACCGGGATGTTGTTGCCCACCAGATCCCAGTTGCCTTCCTGGGTGTAAAACTTGATGGAAAAGCCGCGCACGTCGCGGGGCGTGTCCCCCGAGCCAGCGCCGCCCGCGACAGTGGAGATTCGCGCGAATACGGGCGTCTTCTCGCCGACCTCGGTCAAAATCTTGGCGGTGGTGTATTGTTTCAACGAAGCGGTCAGTTCGAAGAAGCCATGCATCCCCGTGCCCCGCGCGTGAACGATGCGCTCCGGAATCCGCTCGTGATCGAAATGCGTGATCTTGTCGCGGAGGATGAAATCCTCCAGCAGCGCCGGCCCCTGTGAATTGGCCTTGAGCGAGTTTTGATTGTCAGAAAGCGCGACGCCCTGATTCGTGGTGAGTGGGGGGTGCTCTCCACCTGCGATCTGGTGCCGTTCACCGCCGGCGGTAGGTTGTGAGTGTCTGGTGCGCGCCGAGCCTTTGTGCGGTTGGGGTTTTCCAGACTTACGGATCGTCTTGTTATTGTTCATATGTATCCAGCCTTTACTGTTCTGCGTTCGGTTGGAGGAGTCATTCCGGGAGGAGATTCAAGTAGTGTATTGTTTGAGGCATGGAATGGGTCATTTGTCCTCGGACACTTTCTCGTGCAGGGCTTTCCGTGCCAGACGATCCAGGTCCGCATCGGTTGCCGTGGGCAGAAACCGCTTCCGATAGAGTTCGTCGTGCAAGGTATCCACAATGGCCACCAGGGGCGCCGCAACCAAAACTCCCAGCACACCGAAGGCGGCTACACACAAAAGCATCGAGAAGATGACCGCCACCGGATGCAATTTCATACCGCGCGCCATGATGAAAGGAAGAATCACATTGTTCTCCAAAGCCTGGATCGCCAAATAAGCGAGCACGACCCACATCGGGGTCATGCCGCCTTTGCCCAAGGCGAGCAAAAGTCCCGGCACTGCGCTGAGGAGCGGACCCAGATAGGGAACCGCTTCCAGGACGCCCGCGATCAACCCCAGAACCAGCGCGTCTATGAATCCGAAGATCGGCCACATGAGCAGAAAGACCAGCAGGCCAATCGTCAGCATCCCGAGCAGCGTCGCGCCGGCCCAGCCGGGCACAAACTTTCCAATGCGTTGCAGGATGGTCAGGGTCTGATCGTGGTGCCGCTCGGGTACGAGGGAAAACATGGCCCCAAAGATCGGTCGGGGATTCATCAGCGTAAAAGTCACACCGAAGAAGACCGTCACCAACACCACCACGATCTGGGCGGCGTTGATCGCCACCGAGGTGAAACCACCGGCTACGTTCTGTAGCGTCTGGCCCAAACTGGAACGAAGCGATCCCGACTCTTGCGCAAGTTGGGGCGGTGCCGGTTTCGGGTTCTTTGGCGCAGCTTCAGGCTTGGCCGCCGAAGGCGCGGTCCGGGCAATTTCAGTGGTGACTTCGGCCTGGAGTCTTTCTTCTGTAAGCACGGCTTGTTGCTCCATTGTGATCAAGGGCTTTTGGAGCCGTTCCCAATAGGAGGGTAACTGTTCCGCGAGTTTGGTGAAGGAGGCCTTCATCGGGACGAAAAAGGCCCACCCCGTCAAAGCCATGACCACCACCAAAGCCGCCGCGACAAGCGCCGTCGCAACTTTTCGTCCGCCCGTGAAAGCCCGTATCCGGGAGATCATGGGATTGACAGCGAGCGTAATCAGCAGAATGAGCAGAAGCGACAACAAAATCGGAGACAGCAGCGGGAAGGCTTCGATGAAGACAAACAACGCCGCCGCCAGCAGCACATAAAAGGCAACTGAGCGTGGCTTCTCCTTTGGTTTGGGATGGTTGGTCATGGCGGGCTCCTCGGTTTCCACGTCAATCTTGCTTGGTGGCCGTGGCATTGTTGTAAGGAGCGTTTGCTCGTGCATGAATCGTTCAGCGTATGCCCGACGCCCGGAATCTATGGGGTGTTACCCCGCCCTCTTCCAAATAAGACGCATATTTTCGGTCCTGTAATATTTGCCCCGCCGGAGTGACTACGCCGCTGACGTTGGCCAAAAGGATTGGATGGGGTTGAAAGAGTCTTTGTTTCGTTCCGACGACTGACGCAACTCCAGTCGTTGCTGGTCACTAAGCGCTTCAGTCCCCTGGCCGCTTGCCGTCGGCTGGACGGCTTTGGATTCGGACTGCGAGTCGTCGGAAGTTTCCGCGTCCGGAACGGGGCGGGTAGTCGGGTGAGTGAATTCCGAGCGGCTGTGCTTCTGTTGGAAATCCTCGTTACGGTGGTTTTCCTGGTAATGGCTGTGTTTCATAATTGGTGACTTATCGGACTGGCGGGCTCATGGTTCGGTAGAGTGTCCGTCTGCCCAGCGCCATAATCCAGCGGAAGCCCTTGCTCACAATGAGGGCGAAGGAAAGGAGGCGATCCTTGATGAAATGTCGCAGCCCCTGTCTTGACTTCCATCGCACGCTCCCAATGGAGTTAAGCGCGTCCTGCAATTGAACGAATACGCCGGTGGCGCCGATGAGGAGCGTGACCACCGCGATCGATGTCGCCCAGGCGCCGGTGGTCGGCTTCCGGGCGGCACTGAGGAGCGACTGGATCGTTTCGCCTCCTCCGCTGGCCGAGGCGATAGACAACAGATACATCAGCCGGACGCATTCGCTGGCCTCGCCCCGCGAACTTGTGAACACGTGCGCCAGCGAATTGCCCGTGGCTTTGAGTGCCGGGAAATAATTGCTGCCAAGGAGGACCTCGGATCGTGTTTTGATCCAGTTATCGGCGAAGGCGGACTGCATCTGGGCGACGGCGGGGCCTTCGATCTGATAATGCGAATCCCGCCAGTGGTCTTTCGACTCGGCCCGGCCTTCCCACTGATCGGCGATGCCCACTTCACCGGTAAATCCGATCCGGCCATCCACCACCAGGAGTTTGCGATGGGTGCGGTTGTTCATCCGCCCCAGATTGTACCAGCGCAGGGGGTGATAGAATTCCACCTCCACGCCGGCGGCTTTCATATCGTCCTGGTATTTCACTTCGGACTTGTCGCAGCCCACCCAATCCAGCATGACATGGATTGTCACGCCCGCCTGGGCCCGCTCGCAAAACGCCTCGGAGAACTTCCTTCCGATGTCGCCGGACCAATAGATGTAAGTTTCAAAAGTGATGGTTTCTCGGGCGCCGCGAATGGCGTCGAGCATGGCCGGGAAAATCTGATCGCCGTTTTGGAGAGCCGTGACCCGATTTCCCGGCAGGATACCGGGGCCCAGCAATTGTCCCATGCACCGCAGGAACTCCGGGTCTTCCACCGCAAAGCGGTGCGGCAGTACGTTGTGTCCTTTCATACTTGAAACGCCGATTTCGACGCCGGCGTTTCTGAGGGCTGGTTTCGAGTATCGAAACCAGCCCTTTCCCCATCGGACGAGAACGGGTTAGCGTCCGTCTCCATCGGCGTCGCCCGGCAGGACCTTCTCCACCCGGTTCCAGGCATCGCGCGTGGCGCTCTTGGCTTCGTCCCAGCTCAATCCTGCATTCCCGCTGGATCTTTCGTAGTCGCGTTTGAGGTCCGCCTCCACCTCTTCATACTTCTTCCCCGGATATTGTCTGCGTCCTTCATACCCGGTGCGGTAGGCCGGTTGGTACGTGGCATAGGCTGAGTCCTTGGTCACATACGATCGTTTGGAGTAGTTGGTTCTCCAGTAGGCGTCCTCAACGGTAGGATCAATCTTCTCCGCAAACCCTTTCCCCGCCAGGCCGCCCGCGACGGCCCCGGCGACCAATCCAACGGCGGCGCCGATCGGACCGCCGATGGCGCCGATGGCGGCCCCGGCGGCGGCACCACCTGCGGCTCCGACTCCCGTGCCGACGGGATGCGCTCCGGGGGTTCCGGTGAGGGGATCACGATTGGCGTCGGTTCCTTTGCCTTTGACTTCCGCATGTTCTGTCTTCATGTACTTGGCCTTTCTTTGTTTGTTGTTTCCGATGTTTGTTTGCTTACCGTGAGTAAATCGTCTGGCGGAGTTTCGTCATCGCCGTTCTGATAGATCGCGAACGCAATTCGTCCTGAAGACCGCCGCGGTGCAACCGAAGCAGGTCGATTCCAGTTCTGAAGGAGGGTGGTCTGGACTTGCTTGATGCGGGGAATACTAAGCGCGTTCATGCTGAGCTAGTTAGATATTTGCAGTTATTCATGTTTCCCACCGCGCGCGCGGAACGTGAACCACCGCGTCGAAGCGATGCGCTCACCATGTAACATCTTTTGGAACCACGAGGACTTGGCGGCTCCGGACTTGGGCGGCGCGCGCCGCAAAGCGCTAACACCAGCTACCAGCACCGCAGCCGAGGAGGCCCACGCGGCAATGCTCCTAGCGCGGTAAGCGCAGTCGCGAATTCCGTGCGCCATTGCCTGCCATTCATCCGCAAGTCCGGCGCGGTTGAGTTCGCTCTCCGCGACCAACAGTCGCTTGCACGATTCGAGTGGGCTTAGGTGAAATGTCTTTCCAGGCATGCGTGGTCCTTTCGGAGTTGGTCCGAGGTAGCGGGAAAAGTCTGCCAGTCGCGCAGCAGCCGAGTGAGCCGCCGGTAGAGGCAAACCGCGGCAGCACCGTAGAGGCCGGTCAATACCAGCAGAGCCGCCACCCGCGAGAGTTCCCACAGCAAAACCACGATGGCGCCGGTGAGGGCCATGCCAGCCAGCAGACCCAACGCCGCCACGCCGAGGGCAAGGACGATGGCGCGCAGCAGGCGCTCGCGCGCCTCCTGCACTTCCACCATCAACAATTCGAAGCGGTTCTCACCGAGGGCCAATAAGCGTCGTGCCAAACGTTTGGACAACTCGACGAGATCCCTGGCATTGGTGGGGGCCGTTTCCATTGGCATCATGTGTCTCTGTTCCGAGCGCTCCGTCGCGAAACGAGATAGCCGAGGAGCACCACGCCGAGGACGATGCCGATGGCTCTATAAGGATGCTCGTGCACGGCCTCATCTGTAGCCTTGGCGCAATCGACCGCCTGGTCGCGAACACGGCCCGCGATGTCCTTAGCGCTTTCCAGCGCGTCGGCAACACGCTTGCGGCCATCCGCGACCTTTTCTCCAGCCACGTCGGCGGTGTCGGTCAACAAGCCGCGCGCATCTTCGGCGAGTGTGCCGAGGTCATTAGCGAGTAGTTGTGTTTGTTTGCTCATATTCTCTGGGTTTTCTATTTGGTTGCTCTTTTCAGCGATAACATGTCTGCGTCGGCGAGGGGTGCTGCTCCCGGCGAGTCGGCCGCCTTCAGATTGGAGTGTCTTCTGCCAAGCGGGTTGGGCACGGTTTCTCTGGCCAACGGGTCGCTGAGTGAGCGGCCATCAGGCCGACGGGACCGCAGCCGTAGATAACGACGGACTCGCCGGGTTTCACGCCCGCCAGTTCCGTGGTGTGCCAGCCGGTGGGGAAATTGTCGGATACCATCACGTAGTCCGCTTCCTTTCCTGCGCGTCGTCGGGAAGTGTAAGGCAGTTGAAATCGTCATACGGCACGCGCAGATATGGGGACGGATAAAAGTGAATCGCCCGGCCCTCGCCTCGCGGCGGTGGCCGGGCCGGTTTGATTAGCGGACGCCCGCAGTCATGGGGCGTTTTGTGTCGGACCGTTTCGCCGGCTTCTTGGCCGTTGTGTTCTCAGGCGCCTCGGTTTTGTACGAGTCGCAGGATTCACACAGAGCTTCCTCGTTGCTTTTGGCGACGGCGAGCTTGGTCAGCCCCTCATTGGCGGCCTTCTCCTCGTTGAGAATGTCTTCCAGGAGGTCGGCGGCCTCCTGATTGCCGAGCAGCCCGGCCCATTCTTTCAGACAACCGTAGGACGCCATCTCGTAGTGCTCCACCTTCTGCGCGGCGGCAATGAGCGCGGCGTTGATGGCCGGTGAGTCTTTGAATTCCGCCGCGATCTCGTCGCCCTCTTGGAGCAGGCCCTTGGTCGCCTCGCAGGTCTTGCCGACGGCTCTTTCGCCGTAGGCCTGGAAGACCTGTTCGAGCTTCCGCACATGCCCTTCGGTTTCCTTCAGGTGGTTTTCAATCGCCGCCTTGAGGTCGGTGCAAGTCGCGGCCTTGACCATCTTCGGCAGCGCCTTCACGATGCGCTTTTCGGCGTCATACATGTCGGCCAGATCGTCGAGGAACAAATCTTTGAGTGTCTTGGTGTTCATTTTGTTTTTAGTTTTCTGAAGTGGTGTTCGATGACCGAATCAGTTGTTGCTGCTGGTGGTAATTCGCACCTCCAGTTGATTGTCCACATTCCCGGAAGTCGCGATTCGATTCGCGATTTCGCCGAGGAGACGCTTCTCTTCGGCGGTCTTTACGGGACCGCGCAAGGTGACCCGGCCATTCCTGGTGATGATCTTCACGTTCCTTGCGTTCACGGACATGTCTTTATCGGCGATGATTTCCTTGCGAATCTGTGCGGTGGTGTCCACATCGGCTTTGCTGTTGCCTTGGTCAAGCGGCGTCAGGGTCTGGTCGTTGCGGTCGCGAACATTCCGCGCCGTGTTGTCCGGCTCCGTTATCAATGGTGTGCGGTCATCGCGGTTTCGGTGTGTCCCACGACCTCGGAGAGCATTTCCCGATGCGGCGCAACGATCCGTTCCACGACCCGCTGCATCGCGGCATCCTCGAGAATCGAATCGTCCACGGGAATCAACTTGTGTCGAAGCAGAGCGACTTTGCCTTCGTTCAACTGCAAATCCAACCGCCCGACGAATGACCCATGACAGCCCGACTGGATGATCGTCGCACCATTCACGATTAGGGGTCGGTCCATGCGATTGTGCGTGTGACCGCTGAGAAGCACATCAATGCCCGCGACTTCTGATGCGAGTTTCACATCCTGAGGAAACCCGAGGTGCGAAAGCACCACGACAACATCCACGCGCTCGGTATCGCGGAGCGTGCGGATGTGGCCCGGCAGTTCCTCATTGCCCGTCGTGAAGCGCAACCCCTCGCTGAACTTGGGCGGCATCGTCTTGTCCAGGATGGTAGCGGCGATGCCGATGACGCCGACGCGCACGCCGCTGCGCTCGATCACCGTGAAAGCCGGGTAGGCCAGCTCGCCGGTTGCTTTGACGTAGCAGTTAGACGCCACAAGAGGATGGTTCAGTTTCGCGGCGAGTTCGCGCATCCGATCCGGGCCGTAGGCGAAATCCCAATGCACCGTCCAGGCATCAAGGCCCAGCAAGTTCACCGGTTCGATGAACGCTTCGCCTTCGGAATGAACCGCGTGAAACGTTCCATGAAACGTGTCGCCGTTATCCAGTGTAATCACCGCCCCGTTTCGCTCCAGACGCACCTGTTTGAAGATCGTGAGCAACCGCGCATAGCCGCCCGCGGATCGGTATTCCGCCTTGTCACCTTGCCAGAACAGTTCGGGATGGGACTCCAGATAACCGTGCGTGTCGTTGATCTGAAGGATCGTAAGCTTCGTATTGTTCACCATGGCTGGGTTTCGTTTCTTTCGTTCAATCGGTTGAAGTCACGACGCCCTGACGTGGTTCGAGGGAGTCGGGGGTCGGCGCGGGCGAGACGGACGCGAGCTTCTCGTAAGCCGCCTGGGTCGTCAGGAAGACTCGTTCGCGGCCGAGCTGTTCGAGGAACTCGGTGCGCGCCAGCCGGTCCATCACTGGGCCTTTAAGTTCGGTGAGATGGAGTTGGATGCCCTCGTCGTGCAGCCGGCCAACGAGGCTGGTGAGAGTCTCAAGCGCGCTGGCATCAGTGAAGTTGATCGCGCTACAGATCAGCACGAGCTGCCGCAACTCCGGTCCCTCGGCGGCGGCGCACAGCACACAGTCCTCAATGTGCTTCTCGTTCGCGAAGTAGAGACTCTCGTCAATCCGAAGCATGAGGACGTGAGGCAGAGTCTGTGTCTCGTGACGCAGCACGTTGCGAAAGTGCTCGGTATTTGGGACCCGGCCGACGACCGCCATGTGCGGTCGGCTCGTGCGCCAGAGGTGGAGAATAATCGTCGAGACTGCGCCGATGAGGATGCCTTTCTCGATTCCGACCGCGAGCACCGCGACGAACGTGAGGATCAGCGCGGCGGCGTCCGCTTTGTTGTAGCTCCAGAGTCGGCGCGGGGTAGCGACGTCGATCATTCCGGCGACCGCGAGGATGATGACTGCGCCCAGCACGGCCTGGGGCAAATGGTGGAAGAGCGGCATCAGAAACAGCACCGACACGGCGATCAGCGCCGCAGTGATCAGCGAGGCGAGGCCGGTGTTCGCGCCAGCCGAGAAATTGACCACCGAGCGACTGAATCCGCCGGTAACCGGATACGCTCCCGTCACGCCCGCCACGAGATTGGCCGTCCCGAGCGCAATGAGTTCCTGGTTGGATTCAACTTTCTGCCGCCGCTTCGCTGCGAGGGTCTTCGCCACGGAAATGCTTTCGAGGAAGCCGACAAAGCTGACCGTGAGCGCGAGCGGGATCAGTGACAGACACTCGGAACCGCCGAGCGCGGGCAATGCGAGCTTTGGTAATCCACGCGGGATTTCGCCGACGATGTTCACCCCGCTGGTTTCCCCGAGGCCGAACGCAGCGACGATTGCGGTTCCGACGATCACCGCGAAGAGCGGACCGCTCTTGGACAGCGACTGCGCCACGATGGAAGGGACTTTCTGCCACGACGCGAGGACGCGCGGCAACACGTATTGAAACACGAACAGCAGCAGGATGCTGCCAACGCCGATAACCAGCGTTGGCACATGGGTCTGCGGCACGGCCCGGGCAAGCTGCGCCAGCAACTGGTGGAAGTGCTCGGTCTGCGGGAGCTTCACGCCGAGCAGATGTTTTACCTGGCTCAGCGCGATGATGATCGCGGCGGCACTGCTAAAGCCCGAGAGCACCGGATGGCTCAGCCAATTCGTGAGAACACCCAGACGCGCCGCGCCCATCGCGATCTGCATCAGGCCGACAACCAATGCGGTGGCGGTCGCAAACGCCAGGTAACGCGGAGAGCCGGGCTCTGCCAACTCGGCGACACCATTGGCGATCAGCAGCGAAACCATCGGCACCGGCTCGACCGCCAGAAACCGACTGCTGCCAAATAACGAATACACCGGGAGTGGCAACAGGCTGGCATACAGCCCGAACTGTGGCGGCAACCCGGCAAGCAGCGCGTAAGCCATGCCCTGCGGGATTAGCAGAGTGGCTACAATCACCCCCGCGAGCGCATCGCCAGGTAGATGCCTGCGCTCGTAATGCCGGAGCCAGTCCAGCGCAGGCACCAGCCGCGTCAGCCACGGTCTGTGGTCGCCGCGGTTCGATGTCGGTTGCGAACTCATTGACTGGCACTCCGATTAACCAGGCAGGCGGCCGGGGTGGAAGTGCCCGATTTCCGCCGCACGAATGAAACAGTCCACGACAGCATTCAGCAGTCATCAAAAGCGGGCTTTGGAATCAGCCCCCGCTCTTGATATAGGCGTAGCCCATTTCTTGTTTGCGGATGACTTCGCTGACGCCGGAATCAACGGTGGTTGCAAGTGGGACCAGTTGATCCTTGGCAATCTGCATTTTTAACTCGATGTGCGCCTGGGCGCGCTCGGCCTTTACCGCCAGACGTGACGCTTTGATCTGGTCGATGGTGGTGTCCTGATTTATGGGGCCATAACTGGAGGCGACCCTGCCCGATTGCCCGAAGACGATTGGCGCGCCAGCTCCTGCCAGCCACAGAATGCTGATTCCAACCAGGCCGACGAGGTGATTCTTTTGTGTGTTCATTTTGGAGGTCTCCATTGGGGGACAGGTGAAGCATGCGTTCCCGGCCGCCCGGCCTGTTAAAAGGCCGGTGCTCAATTGATCCTGGTTCGAACCCGCCGACGACGATTGCAGGCTGGTCGGCATTCCAGTGCGGTACAGGCAGCCAACTATTCATGGGTGGACACTTCTACTCAGCAATGCGGACTGGCGCTATAGGGTGTTGCCCCCATTGATTCATTGCTTGTTCCTGACTATAAATGTAAAGTTGTTGCCGATGATCTGCTGTGCAAGAGCGACCTCCTTAAGATGTTATGAAAACAACCGGCTCCGATCCCGCCGGCGTTGGGGCCCCACCGCGAACGTCCAGGTTCTTACGGGCGACGAACTTGGGATCCGGAACGGGCTCCGACGCTCTCCGGGTGACTGGCGGGGGAAGGACGTGGACGTTACCATGGCCAGGGTAAGGTTGTGGGATGTTCGATGCTAACCTCAACGCACCGCCGGATCGCCGAATAGACTGATCTTTCCCCATGTACCTGCACGCCCTCGCCACCGCCCTCCCGCCCACAGCCTTCACGCAAGCCGAGTGCTGGGACATCGCGCGGCGATCGGATGCGCGACAGCGTGTCAATCGCCGCTCGTGGCTCACCCTCAGGGCCATCCTGCGGCACGACAGCGGCATCGCCACCCGGCATTTCGCGATCCCCGACCTCGAGCGCGTCTTCTCGCTGACGCCCGACGAACTCAACGAGGCGTTCCGGGTGGAAGCGCCCCGGCTCGCCGCCCGCGCCCTGGCGTCCGCGCTGGCGCAGTCAGGCCTCGTTGCCGGCCAGGTGGACGCCTTGCTCATCTGCACCTGCAGCGGCTACCTCTGCCCCGGGGTGAGCAGTTACGTGGCCGAACAACTCGGTCTGCGCACCGATGTGTTCTTGCAGGATTTGGTGGGCCTGGGTTGTGGCGCCGCACTTCCATCGCTGCGGGCGGCGACAGCGATACTGGCGGCGCAACCAGCCGCTGTGGTGGCCTGCGTGGCGGTGGAAATATGCTCGGCGGCGTTTTATCTGGATGACGATCCGGGCGTGCTGGTGAGCGCGTGTTTGTTTGGCGATGGGGCCGCCGCCACGATCTGGCGCGGCACGCCCGGACCTCGTGGCCTGCGTTGCCACAGTTTCACCACGCTGCACCAACCGGAGAACCGCGATCGCATCCGGTTTGAAATGAAGGGTGGCAAACTACGCAACCTGCTCCACGCCTCAGTGCCCGGACTGGCGGCCGCAGCCGTTGGACAATTGTTGCGCGGCGAAGGCACGCGCCCAGGCGGCCGGCCGATCTCGCGCATCATCCCACACGGCGGGGGGCGCGACGTGCTCGATGCGATTGAGCAAACTTGCCCCAGCTACGACCTCACCGTCAGCCGCGAAGTGCTGCGCGAGTGCGGCAACCTGAGCAGCCCCTCGGTGCTGTTCGCACTGGAGCGGGCCTTGCGCGAGGGGTCGCCCGATGAGAAGGGCGACTGGTGGCTGACGAGCTTCGGAGCCGGATTCAGCGCCCACGGCTGCCGCGTCGGGTGTTCTTGAAGGGGCCTTGAACCATGCGTCGCTTGGTTGAACCGGAACGCCTCGACGACCTGCCGCCGGCCGATCCTCGGGCCGTCGGTTCGCGCGGGGACTTGCAGCGATTGAATTTCATGATGGGGCACGTGGGCATTCTGTCGCGCGCGTTTCGCCAACAGTTCGCTGAAGATTCCTCTCGTTCCCGGCCGCTCCGGCTGGTCGAACTCGGCGCGGGCGATGGCACCTTGCTCTTGCGACTGGCGCAACGCTGGTCGGCGCGGGGAGTGACCGCCCAAGCCACGCTGCTTGACCTCCAGGATCTTGTCTCAGCACGAACGCGCCGCGCGTTCCATGCGCTCAACTGGTGCATGGAAAGCGTGGCGACCGATGTGTTCGCCTGGCTGGAGCAAGCGTCGCCCGTCGTGGACGTCATGTTCGCCAATTTGTTTCTGCACCACTTCCCGGATCGATCGCTGTCGGCGTTGTTGCGACTGACCGCGGCGAGAACGAACCGGTTTGTCGCATGCGAGCCGCGCCGTTCGCCATTCGCCCTCACTGCCTCCCGATTGCTCTGGCTCGTGGGCTGCAACGGCATTACGCGGCACGATGCCCCCGTCAGCGTGCGCGCCGGGTTTGTCGGCCGCGAACTTTCGGCGCTCTGGCCCGCAGACAACGAATGGCAGTTGCGCGAACAATCCGCCGGCTTCTTCAGCCACGTCTTCATTGCGCAACGCCATGACTAAGCCGATCCGCATCGTGGGTGGTGGCTTGGCCGGGTTGACGCTCGGCATCGGGCTGCGTCAACGCGGCGTGCCGGTCACGGTGTGGGAGGCGAGCCACTATCCGCGACATCGTGTCTGCGGTGAATTCATTAGTGGCGCCGGACAACGCTCACTCGCTCGACTCGGCTTATTAAGCGGGCTGCAAAACGCGGGTGCTCGTTCCGCCGAAAGGGCGGCATTCTTTGCCGGGAAGTCGGGGATTCCGTCACGCCGGCTTCCGGAAGCCGCAATGTGCATCTCCCGCTTCGTGCTGGATGATTGGCTCGCGCGCGAATTCGAACGGCTTGGTGGTGCACTGCGGTTGGGCGTGCGGTGGAGCGACGAATTCAACACCGAAACGGTGCGCGCCACGGGCCGGCGCGCGGCACCGGTGGTGGATGGCTGGCGGTTGTTCGGGCTGAAGGTCCACGCCCGCGGCGTTTCCTTGGACGCCGACCTGGAGATGCATTTTGTGCCCTCGGGTTACGTCGGATTGTGCCGACTCGCCGGCGGCGACGTGAATATCTGCGGCTTGTTTCGCAGCGAGAAGACCGTGCCCGACCTGGCGCAGCGCTGGCGCGATTGGCTCGGCGGACCCGCCGAATCAAAGCTGCATTCGCGGCTGGCGGGCGCGCGATTCGAGGAAACCTCCTTTTGTTCGGTGGCTGGCCTTTGCCTCCGACCGCAACGCGCGACCCAACGGAATGAGTGTTGCATCGGTGATGCGCTGACGATGATTCCGCCGGTAACCGGCAACGGCATGTCCATGGCCTTTGAATCCGGGGAACTGGCCGTCGAGCCGCTCGCAAGATTCAGTCGAGAGGAACTGACTTGGATCCAGGCACAGCGAGAGATTGCCTCGGCTTGCGACCACCGGTTCAGCGCGCGACTGCGCTGGGCGGCGTGGCTGCAGCAAGCGTTGTTCCATCCCACGGCCCGCTCGGCCCTGCTGTTCCTGGCCGCGCGTTCGGAGTGGCTCTGGCGCAAAATGTTCGAGCGGACGCGCTGAGGACACGGGCCGCTCGATGGGAGACGCCGCCCGCCAAGTGAGCCGGTGGCAATCGTCTGTCTTTGCAGATGACCCCCGGACGGAGCTTGCCGCCGCGGCCCAGAGCGCGGAGCAGCGCCGAGTTTGCTCGGCGGCCTGTGCTCGCCACTTTGCGATCCTCCCCGGCTTTCCTTCCCCACAGCTCTGCGTCCTCGGCACCGCTCCGTTTGCGCCGGAATCCGACATCCAGGTGCCTGGCTATGTCCTGACCGAGCCCGTCGATCACTGGGCTTCACCGAATCGTCGGTAGGGTAATACCCCATAGCATGTCAGAGCGTCCGCATCCACTGTGGACGCCTTGTGAGGAGAGAAGCTCTTCATTACAAAGCATAGAACACGAAAACAAAGAACAAATGAAACAAACATATCAAATCATCATCAGCGCCTCCGCCGCCTCGGTCCTGGCGTTCTCGGCTCTGGCCCAGGACACACGTCAGTCCCAAACCGGATGCGACCGGCTTACACCGGCCAACACCTGGCCCAGTGCCGCGGGCGGACCGCCTGAACGGCGCGGCCAAAGCCAGCGACCTCATCGGCATGGCCGTCAAAAACTACCAGGACGAAAAACTCGGCAAAGTGGAAGACCTGGCGGTGGATGTGGAATCCGGCCGGATCGTCCAGGTGATCCTGTCCACCGGCGGATTTATCGGCATTGGCGATACGCTGTCGGCCGTGCCGCCGGGGGCCTTGCATCACGATGTCGCCAACAAAGTCCTTCATCTGGATGCCGACAAAGAGAAACTGAAGGCCGCGCCCAAATTCGAGATGTCGAAGTGGGCTGAATGCTCCGACTCCAATCACCTGGCCGAAGTCTATTCGCCATTACGGCCAGCAACCCACCTTGGATTTCATCCAAACCGGAGATGCGGCTCAGGGTGCCCAACGCAACACCGCGGGCTCGCCCAACACGGTTTCAACCTGCAAAGCACAGGAGACTCCGGACAAGACCGCGTCTCGAGTGACAGCCAATGGATGATTCCGGCGTCACGCCTGGGCCAGGTCCAGAAGGCCAGCAAACTCATGGGCACGCCGGTGAAGAACCTGCAGGATGAGAAACTGGGCAAGGTGGAAAACCTCCTGGTGGATCTGGCATCGGGCCGGGTCGTGGCGGTCATCGTTTCCTCCGGCGGATTCCTCGGGATGGGCGACGAACTGAGCGCCGTTCCGCCCACCGCACTCCGATTCACTGCGGATCGGGACACCCTCCAGCTTGACGCTTCGAAGGAAATGTTGAGCAGTGCCCCGCATTTCAAGGCCAATCAATGGCCTGACTTCGCGTCAACCCAGCTATGCCGGCGGAGTGTATCGCGCCTACCAGGTTGAGCCCTACTTCAGCACCGACACGACGACGGAGGCGGATAACACCGCGCGCAACGTTCGCGACCGCAACGACCGCACCCTCACCCCGCTCGATCAGGGCAACAGCAAGGCCGACCTGGCCACCACGGCGCAGATTCGCAAAGAAATCATCGCCGGGAAGAACATGTCCGTGAACGCCCAGAACGTGAAGATCATCACCAATGATGGCCAGGTCACCCTGCGCGGGCCGGTCAACACCGCCGAGGAAAAACGACTCATCGGTGAAATCGCGGATCGGATCGCGCACGCCGGAAACGTGGACAACCAACTGGAAGTGAAGTTCAACACCACCAGCAACAACTGATTCGGTCATCTCTAAACCCAGTTCAATCAAAGAAAGTTCAATATCTATGTCAAAGAAATCTGTATTCTGCATCGCCACCTCCCGCGAACAGGCCGATCGGATTGTCGATCAGCTCAAGACCGCGAACTTCTCCAACAACGACATCTCCGTGCTGTTCCCCGACAAGGGCACGACCCGCGATTTCGCGCACGAGAAGAACACGAAAGCCCCGGAAGGCGCGGTCACCGGCGCGGGCACGGGCGGCGTCATCGGCGGGGCGTTGGGGTGGATCGCCGGGATTGGCGCCTTGGCCATTCCGGGAGTCGGCCCCTTCATCGCCGCCGGACCGATTATTGCCGCGTTGAGTGGTGCGGCGGTCGGTGCGGCCGCGGGCGGTATCGCCGGCGGGTTGATCGGTCTGGGCATCCCGGAGATCGAAGCCAAACGCTACGAAGGCAAGGTCAAGGCAGGCAACCTCCTCATCTCGGTCCACACCGAGAACTCGGAGGAAATCACCCGGGCCAAGGACATCTTCACCAAGGCCGGCGCGCAGGACATCTGCACCACAGGTGAGGCCTCCACACCCAAGGTCGCCCGGACCGAGCACCGCTCATCGCATACGAACGAGCCTGCCTACGCAGGCCGCCTGTAAACAGCGCAATCCACACCCCGCGGCCGAGCAGGCTCGGCCGCGGGATCCTCCCGCAATCAATCCGGCACCCAGTGGCGAAATCGACATGAGGACTCCGCATCGCATCTCGGTTAGATCTCGGCTGCGGTAGGGTTATACCCCATAGCGCAGAGCCCGTCCACGGCCTAGCGTGTCAACTGCGATAGAGGCAAAATGCAAAACGAAAGCAGCAAATGACCAACGACAACAATGCCGTCGTGGCAATCTACAAGTCCCACGCCGAAGCTGAAATCGCCATCCGCGAACTGGAGCATTCCGGCTTCGACATGAAGCAACTGTCGATCGTCGGACGTGATTACCACACGGACGAACACGTGGTCGGCTACTACAATGCCGGGGAACGCATGAAGTATTGGGGGAAACAAGGGGCCTTCTGGGGCGGCATCTGGGGGTTGTTGTTCGGTTCCGCCTTCTTCCTGGTTCCCGGCGTTGGCCCGTTGCTCGTGGCGGGACCGCTCGTCGGTTGGATCATTGGGGCGCTGGAAGGCGCCGTGGTCGTGGGCGGTGTGAGCGCGATCGGTGCCGGTCTCTACAGCCTGGGCATTCCGAAGAACAGCATCCTGCAGTACGAGACCGCGCTCAAGAGCGGCAAGTTCGTGTTGATTGCGCATGGTTCCGCGGGCGAAGCGTCCCGCGCCCGGGAAATCATCAACCGGACGAATCCGGAGGTGTTCGAGGAACATCAGCCGGCCCGCACCCGCCCGGAACCGAACCTCATGGGCACCTAGTGTGAGCGGAGAATACAATTTGGAAGGCAATGAAACACAACAGTATGAAAAACACGTTACTCACCATCACCCTGCTCGGGATCACGGCTTTCGGAGTGGGCTGCAAGCCCTCCTCGGAAGAATCCGTGACCGAAAGACCCACGGCCACGTCGCAGCATCTGGACAAGGCCAAAGCCGACGTGAAAGACGCCGCGCAAGACATGAAGGACTATGCCTTTGCTCAAAAGGCCGAATTCCTGACAAATATGCAGACTGAGTTGGACGGGATCAACCGGGATTTGGATCAACTCGCCGCCAGAATCGAGAAGGCCAGTGACACGACCAAGGCCGAAGCCAAGCCGAAACTGCAGGCGTTGCGCGATCAGATGGCCAAGTTGAACATACAGCTCGACGCGGCCAGGAACGCCACCGAGTCCACCTGGGGCGACGTCAAGGCCGGGTTCAAACAAGGCTACAGCGACTTGAAGGACGGGTTCAATCAGGCACGTCAGTGGGTCAGTGAAAAGATCGCGCCGTAAATCAAACGAGTGCTGCGCGCGTCGTCCAGAAAGCAAGAGGACGGCACTCGAGCTAACGGACAAGGAAAAGCGCCCGGAAATAGTCCCCTGACGCAAGGGAAATGACAGTAAACAAACAAACATCAACAACGAAGACATTACTATGACACAATCATCTGAAGACAGGGCGAAAGCACCAACCGTGCTGACCTTAATTGTCTGCCTGGGCACGTTGCCGTTAATCTATCTGGCGACGGGGTGCAGCAGCAGCAGGGCGTCCCCCAATCATGCCGCGATGGCGATCTCTGGAGAACCCAGTCTGATCGGACCGGCCGGTGCCGAGGGCCCGGTTGGTCCCGCAGGCGCGGTAGGTCCCGTCGGAGCGACGGGCGCCCCAGGCGCGGGCATCGCCGGCCCAGCCGGTGAACAGGGCGCGTCCGGACCGACCGGCGCGCAAGGTCAGGTCGGAGCGACGGGCGCGACGGGCGCCAGCGTGGCCGGTCCTGCCGGTGAACAGGGTCCTGCGGGCCCCATCGGCGTCCGAGGCGCAGTTGGCGCGACCGGTGCCGTAGGTAAAACTGCGGTAGGTCCTGCTGGCGAAGTGGGGCCTGCGGGTCCTGCGGGCGCCCAAGGCATCGCCGGAACGACAGGCGCTCAAGGCACCAGCACGGTCGGTTCTGCCGGCCCAGTTGGCGCTGCCGGCCCTGCCGGAGCACAAGGTTACGCCGGAGTCACGGGCGCTCAAGGTGCGCCTACGGTTGGTCCTCAAGGTGCGGCTGGCCCGGCTGGTCCCGCCGGAGCGCAAGGCATTACCGGAGAGACGGGCGCGCAAGGCCCGACCCTAGTCGGTCCCAGCGGCCCCGCTGGCCGTGCCGGTCGTGCAGGCGTGCAAGGCCTCGCCGGAGCAACGGGTGCCCAAGGCGGCACAACGGCCGGAGTCGCTGGCGCAGTTGGCCCGGCCGGTGAGGCAGGTCCGCAAGGCTCAGTCGGAGCGGCGGGCGCACAAGGCGCCACTCAAGCGGGCGTCGCTGGCGCGGTTGGTCGTGCCGGCGAAGCGGGTCTGCAAGGCCCCGTCGGAGCAACGGGCCCGCAAGGCCCCACTGGTGTCGTGGGACGCTGGACCCTGTATCGGGACTTCCGGTTCGAGAACAACCGGTACGACCTTTCGCGTACCGAGAACGAAAAGGTGTTGGGGGTCGCGCGTTACATTAAGCAGAATCCGTCGCTGAAGATAGCCATAGACTGCTCCAAAGACACGCCGCGCAACCAGGAGTTGTCCGACCGGCGTTGCGCCGCCATTCGCGACGCACTGATCAAAGCCGGAGTGCCCTCTGACAACATCCAGATAGGCGAGTACGGCGACAAGAAGCTCATGCCCGAAAGCCGAATCGCACTGCTGCTCGGCAGCAACTAGGCCTGAACCGCCCGGAGTACGCTACTGCCGGGAATTCTCCCTCGCGGCTTGGCCGCGGAGGAGAATTTCCGGCGAAGCGGCGAGGAGCGATGCGGTAGATCCAGGTGTGCGGTTGGCGGGCTGAGGGAGAACGTCAGTGCGGCAGGTTTCCGGGAATAATCCTCTCGTTATGAAAGCCTTCAAGAGCGTTTCAATCCATGCAAAGGACATCACCGCGCGTTACGCTGACAAAGGTTGTCTGGCCGCGGTGCTGATCGCTTTCATCGGTATCAGTTCAGACAGGGCCATGGCCCGGGCCCAACCGCTCGGCGACGATGCACCCGGGGCACAAGTGCTCACCCGCGGACCGGTGCATGAGGCCTTTGCCGGAATGATCACTTTCAATCCCGAACCAGGCGTCGTGGTCTCGAAAGCCCCGCCCGCCGTCATCGAAGAAGTGCCGCCCGACGAGCGGCCGGAGGGAGACAATGTCACCTGGATTCCCGGCTACTGGGCTTGGGATGACGAACGGACCGACTTCCTTTGGGTCAGCGGCACCTGGCGCGCCCTGCCACCGGGCCGCCAATGGATGGCCGGCTATTGGGGGAAGACGACGCAAGGCTACCAGTGGACTTCCGGATATTGGGCGGAGGCCAAGGCGCGCGAGACAACCTATCTGACTCCGCCACCCGCAACCGTGGAAGTGGGGCCCAATATCGCCGCGCCTTCGATAGACTACGGTTGGACGCCCGGTTGCTGGATCTGGTATCGGGGCCGTTACGCCTGGCGACCGGGGTATTGGGCGCCAGGCCGGGCGGATTGGAATTGGACGCCCGCCCATTATGTCTGGACTCCTCGCGGGTGCATCTTCGTCGGAGGCTACTGGGATTACCCGGTGGAACGGCGGGGCGTCCTGTTTGCGCCGGTCTATTTTGAAGCGGGCGTGTATTCCCGCCACGGCTACTTCTACTCACCCTCGATCGTGATTAACCTGGGGGTGTTCTCCGACCATCTCTTCTTGCGGCCCCGCTACCAGCACTACTACTTCGGCGATTACTATGCCGCGAGCTATTCCCAAGGTGGGTTCTACGCATCGTTTTCGTTTCAATCCGGCCACCATGGCTATGACCCGATCTATTCCCATGAGCGCTGGGAACATCGCCAGGACCGGGAGTGGGAGCACCGCCGACAGGCGTCTTACCAGTATCGGCGCGATCACGAAGCCGCGCGGCCACCGCGTACCTGGGCCGCCGAGAGGAACATCACTCTGGCCACGACGGAGTCCTCACAAAACGGCAGGCGGGTGGCCACGCCCATTGCCCAACTGGCCCATCGAACTGACAGTCCCGTGCGCTTCCAGCCGGTGGCGAAGGCGGAAAGGCAGCAGCTCGCCGTGCGGGCCCAGCAGGTTGAGAAATCCCGCGACGATCGACGAACGCGCGAGTCGCAAGCCGCGGTCCCGACCAGTCGAACGCCGGGCCGGATCCTCGAGCCCGCCAAAGTGCAGCTTCCCAGATCGCCGATTGTAGCGAAGCCGGCCAATCAATTGCGGCGAAACGAGGCTCCACCAAGGGCGCAGCAGGCACCCAAGCCCGATCCCAAGGTGCAGCCCAAGGCGGCAGCCCCCGGCCGCCCGCCAAGCGTTGACCAGAGCCCTCCGCAACCGCCACCGCGCCAGCCGGCGACTCAGAGGAAGTCCGCGCCGGTTCGCAGCGAGGTTCAACCCGACAGGAAGCCTGCAGTTGCCGCGCCCGCGCCGAGGCAGCCTCAGAAGCTTCCGCCGCGTCCGTAGCCATGGCCGGCGAGGCAGCAGCCCGCAACGAGACCGCGCAAGCGGAGTTCCATTCGACGAAAGCCGTCGGCGGACTGAGCCTGGTAGGGTTATACCCCATAGCGCAGGGACCGTCGATGGCGTACGGTCCTTTCACTGATAGAAAGAACGGAAAACCGATCAAGAGAAAGAAGTAATATGTTGTGGACGATTGCGGTGATATTGCTGGTCCTGTGGCTGCTTGGCCTGGTGACCAGTTACACGTTGGGCGGGTTCCTCCATATCTTGCTGGTACTTGCCATTATCATGGTGCTGTTCAACCTCATCTCCGGGCGCAGAGGCGCTTGATGCGTGGGGCGACGATCGCGGGTCACTCGTGCGATCCCGCCCCCTTACCGTAAGGCCGTTATGAACAAAATCGTATCCATCGTTCTGCTGGTGGGCGGCATCACGCTCATGATCTTCGGGATCAATGCCACGAACTCCTTCAGTTCCGACGTGTCCAGGTTCTTTACCGGATCACCGACGGACAAGGCCGTCTGGATGCTCATTGCCGGCATCGCCGCCAGTATTGTGGGCTTGATATCGTTGACGTGGCGAAGTTCGAAACACACCTGAGTCGATGCCGGACTCGCGCTTCGCCTTCCCGCGCCGGCGCGCGTCATGATCGATCGTCAGCGTATCGATCAAATACAGACAACTCGAGCGCCGGCCGCGCGACGCCGTTTGCGTCCGCAGGTCGCATGGCCGGCACAATCAGAGAACAGCAAACCCTATGCCGCTCCTTCCGTTAGCCCACACTGTACCTTCCAGATGGGGTGAACACCCCATAGCGCCCGCAGGAAATTCCGGTTTAACTATCGCGCAATGAAAACACGTCACAGCACGCGGATACAACATCTGGTTCTGTTGTTCCTTGCCACCACCCTCCTGGCCATGTTCAGCGTCGGCTGCAACACCGCCCACGGTTTCGGGAAGGACGTGGAAAACGCCGGCGAAGGAATTCAGAACGGGACCAAGTAAGGCCTCGGCAGTCGCGAGAATTCGCAGCGGGAGATCGTGGGCACGGCTTTCGCGTCCCTGCCCTGCGCCGGCCTTGAGCGTGTCCGCCCCCTTTACCGCGGCGTCGGTAAGGCGCCGGGAGGGGCGCACGGGTCTTGGTTCGGGCTGGGAGAAGGCTCCATCTGGCATGGGAATGTGAAAACCCTTCTCGCACACTGGAAGGCCGCCTTTGTGACCGGCCTCGTGGTCGTGCTACCGGCGGCGGTTGCCATCGGGGTCGCCATCTGGCTGTTGGAAACGATTGCCAACTTCACCAACGGCCTGCTCCTGTTTGTGCCCAAGGCCTGGACGCACGCGCAGGACGGCGAGGGACCGATGCTTTTCTATTGGAGCGTGATCGCCCTGGCGGTGGCGATACTGCTGGTGGGCCTGGTCGGTGGATTCGCTCGTTACTATGTCGGAAAGAAGTTGATTCAAGCGGTGGACGCAGTGCTGATGCGCGTGCCGTTGCTCAACAAGATCTACAGCGCCCTGAAACAGATCAACGATGCGTTCACGTCGAAGCGGACGGCCAGTTTCAAACAGGTGGTGCTGGTTGAATTCCCGCGACCCGGCCTTTACTCCGTCGGATTCGTCACCGGCGCGCAGAACCGTGAGGCGGAGGCCAGGACCCGCGAAGCGCTGCTGAGCGTGTTTGTCCCCACCCCGCCTCTTACCGGTGGCTCCATTGTCCTCGTGGCGGAGGCCGACCTTGTCAAACTGGATATGTCGGTGGCCGACGGACTCAAGTTCATCATGAGTTTGGGGTCGGTTTCTCCGGCGTATCCGTCCCCGGCCGAGATTCCAAGCGCGAGGGGGACCGGTTCAAACGGCTCCGGCGCCCCCTGGAATGGCGAGGCGACGGCACCGAGGGAGCCTGAAGACATCACCCGCTGGGAAGGAGACGGCGGTCCGGGACTCCCGGAGCCGGCCACCGCGCTCCTGGCTGTGCCCCTCAAAGCCAGAACGTGCGGTGCAACCCGGGTAACAAATCAAATCCGTGAACACAACGAAATGACACCATGAAACCGAACATCCAACTCGAAGATGGCCATCGCGAAGGCGTGGTGGAGATTCTCAACAAGCTGCTGGCCGACGAATTCATACTCGGCACCAAAACGCGCCATTGCCATTGGAACGTGACCGGCCCGCACTTCCATGACCTGCACAAGTTCTTCGACGCTCAATATGAGGAACTGGATGCCATTCTCGACGACGTGGCCGAGCGGGCGCGGGCGCTGGGGGGCCATGCCGTGGGGACCCTTGCGGAGTTCGTGAAACTGACGCGATTGTCGGAGCAGCCTGGCAAATACCCGGCCGCGCCGGAGATGACCGCGAGGTTGCTGGCCGACCACGAGACGGTGATCCGCCAGTTGCGCGGAGATCTGGAAAAGTGCGCGAACCAGTTCGCCGATGCCGGCACGACCGATTTTCTCACCGGCTTGATGGAGCAACACGAAAAGATGGCGTGGATGCTCCGGGCCGTTTTGGAGGGAATCGAGTAGGCGGGCATGAGGAAGACTGCCTCCGACCCGGAAATCGCGCACGGCGAATCCCAGCGTGTCCTCCCCGGCAAGGCCACCGATCGGGCCACCCTGGCCAGGATCGCGCGTGAGGCCTTGATGGAGCGCGACCTCGAGCCGGACTTCCCGCGGTCGGCGCTGGAAGCACTGGCGACCATCGACAGGCGAGCCGGGGCGCCCAGGGAAGTGCGGGATCTGCGTGATCGTCTCTGGGCGCCCATTGACAACGAGGACTCTCGCGACCTCGAGCGGTCCACCCTGGCCGAGTCGCGGGCGGGCGGGCGGGCGGGGCAGAATCTTCGTCGCGGTTGCGGAAGTGGACGCCTTGGTGCGGAAGGAGTCGGCGATCGACGTCGATGTCAAGCTGGTCCACACGGACGTCGAGTGCGGTTTCATTGACTCTGTGCGCGCCTGACCGCCGAAAACGAAACGCACATTTGCGTGATGGTGAAGATGCTCCCTACGGCGGTGGCCTAGAATGCACGAATCCCCCCAAGCGAAAGACCAAGCCTGGCACAGCCAGTCGGCTGAGGAAGTGCTGTCCCTGCTTGCTTCCTCTGCGGATGGACTTTCGGCTCAGGAAGCGGCGCAACGCCTCCTGACCCATGGGCCGAACGAGCTGAAGGAAGGCAAAGCCATCAGCCCGCTTCGGATGTTCGTCGCCCAGTTCAAGAGCCTCATCATCTGGATTCTCATCGCCGCCGGGGTGATCTCCGGTCTCCTCGGTGAAATAGTGGACTGCCTCGCCATCCTCGTCATCGTCGTCCTCAACGCCGTCATCGGCTTCTACCAGGAATTCAAGGCCGAGCAGTCCATCGCGGCGCTCAAGAAGCTGACCGCGCCCCAGGCCAAGGTCCGGCGCGACGGGCAAGTCATTTCGATTCCCGCCTCGGGCATCGTCGCCGGCGACATCCTGGCGCTGGAAGCGGGCGATCTGGTCGCGGCCGATGCCCGACTCCTGGAGTCAGCCTCGCTCCAATGTATCGAGTCCACGCTTACCGGAGAGTCGGATGCGGTGACGAAGCGGTCGACGGCTTTGGATCCAGGCGACATCCCGCTCGGCGACCGCGAGAATATGGTTTTCATGGGGACGAGTGTTGCGGCGGGCACAGGCCAAGCCATCGTGGTGGCCACGGCCATGAACACCGAGTTGGGCCGGATCGCGGGACTGATTCAAGAGGCGGGCGCGGAGGAACGCACTCCGCTGGAGAAAAAGCTGGAATCCTTCGGGCGGGTGCTCGTCTGGGCGGCGCTGGGCATCGTCGCGCTGCTGTTCGGATTGGGGTTGCTGCGCGGAACGAAACCCTTCGAGTTGTTCATGACCTCGGTCAGTCTCGCCGTCGCCGCCGTGCCGGAAGGGTTGCCGGCCGTCGTCACGGTGGCGCTCGGGCTCGGCGTGTTGCGCATGTCCCGCCGCCGCGCGCTCGTGCGCAAACTGCCCGCCGTCGAGACGCTCGGCTCGACCACGGTCATCTGCACGGACAAGACCGGCACTTTGACGGTAGGCGAAATGACCGTGCGCGCATTTTACGTCGCCGGTCAACGCTACGAAGTCACCGGTGAAGGCTACGGGCCGGACGGTGAAGTGCGCTTCGAGGGCAAGCAAGCCAAAGCAAAGAACGCAGCGCCGTTACTCGAACTCGCGAATGTTCTCCTCGGCTGCAACAACGCCCATCTCGTCCAGGAAGAGGGTAAGTGGAAGACCGTCGGCGATCCCACCGAGGGCGCCTTGCTCGCGGCGGGCCTGAAAGCCGGCGGCGACCGCGAGCGCACCGAGACGGAGTTGCCGAAGCATCACGAGATTCCTTTCGACTCCGATCGCAAACTAAGCACGGTGATTCGCAAAATGCCGGACGGGAAGCTCCGCGCGTTCATCAACGGCGCGCCCGACGTGCTCCTGGAACGCTGCACCAACCTCTATACCAGCACCGGCGTCCGCCCCCTGACGGACGCGGATCGTCAGCAGATCGTGGCGCAAAACACCGCAATGGCACAACAAGCCCTGCGCGTGCTCGGCTCGGCCTGGCGCGACATGGATAACGCTTCGCCCGCCGACCTTACTGCGGAGGTGGTCGAGCACGATCTCGTGTTCGTGGGTCTGTCGGGAATGTATGATCCGCCGCGGCAGGAGGCCAAAGAGGCGGTTGCCAAATGTCACGCCGCTGGCATTCGCGTGGTGATGATTACGGGCGACCATCCGCACACCGCGACGGCCATTGCGCGAGAAATCGGCATCGCCTCTGCCGAGGACGTGGCCATCGCGGGTGTTGAGTTGGACCAGATGTCCGACGCCGAACTCCGCAAACGAGCGCCCCAAATCGCCGTTTACGCCCGCGTCACCGCCGAGCACAAGCTGCGCATCATCCGGGCCTGGAAAGCGAACGATGCGGTGGTCGCGATGACCGGTGATGGCGTCAACGACGCCCCGGCCATCAAAGGCGCCGACATCGGCATCGCCATGGGCCGCGCCGGAACGGAAGTCACCAAGCAAGCGGCGGACATGATCATCACCGATGACAACTTTGCCACGATCGTCGCCGCCGTCGAGGAGGGCCGCGGCATTTACGCCAACATCCGCAAAACGCTCCAATACCTGTTGGCCGGTAACACCGGTGAACTGCTGCTGATGACGATTTGCGTGGTCTTGGGTCTTCCAACTCCGCTGCTGCCGATTCACCTGCTCTGGATCAATCTCGTCACCGACGGCCTGCCTGCGCTCTGCCTTGCCACCGATCCGATTGACCCGGACGTGATGAAGCGCCACCCGCGTCACCGGTCTGAACGCATCACGAACCGCAGTTTCCTCCGCATGATGTTCCTCACCGGCTTCCTCACGGCGGGCGTCGCGTTCGCGGTTTACCTCTATGTCCTGAAGACCGGCACGCCGGCAGCGGCCCGCACCTACGCCTTCGCCGTTCTGGTCTTTGCTGAACTCTTGCGTGCCTTCGGCGCCCGCAGCGAGACGAAGGCCATCTGGCGCATCTCCCTCTTCACGAACGTCAACCTGGTCCTCGTGGTTGCCCTCTCGGTCGGGCTCCAGGTGTGGAGCCAGCACAACGCGACTCTAGGCCGCTTCCTGAAGACGTCGTTCATGCCGTTCGCCGATTGCTTCCTGCTGCTCGCCTTGGGCGCCATCCCGCTGTTGGTTCTGGAATTCGCCAAGGTGGTCCGGCAGGCCCGTCGGCAACGAGCTCGTCCCACGACTGGATTGGCCGTCTCCTGACCACTGCCACCAACGCACGGTAGGGTTACACCCCATAGCAACCGACGGGTTCATCGCGTAACTTGCTCCCGAAAAGAGATGGCCGACACCTTGCCATCGCAAACGAAAGAACAACTATGTCATTCTTACTTACACCCGTTCTTGCCAGCACGCTCTATATTGGTGGCGGCGTCGGGCTGATTCTCGTCATCATTGTTGTGGTGCTATTGCTTCGCCGCTAGCCGAAGTGGCTCGTGGCGCATCAAAACGCGAAGTGCGGCGCCCTCGTTGGCTGGAATGGGCCTGTGGGCAGCGTCAGCCCGCCGGGGCGGCCAGGGATATGCCATCACCATGCCGAGGTTCGTGTTTGACGTCGATTTAACGGACAGGACGGCTGCGGAAACACCTTTGCCGTCACGTTGGCGGCGATTAACAAAAGAAGAAGAGAAACCAAAGAAACCACTATGAACACACTTGAAATCAAGGGCGATTGGAACATGACCAAGGGCAAATTGAAACAGAAGTGGGCCAAGCTCACGGATGACGATCTTCAATTCGCCGAAGGCAAGCAGGATGAACTGTTGGGCCGTATTCAAAAGCGCACCGGCGAAACGCGGGAGGCGGTCGAAAAGGCCATCAAAGAAGCCACGTCCGGCTGCTGCAAATAGGCTCCCCGCGACGCGGACGAAGTGAGGAACTGAGTGCAAATCCAGCGCCCGCGACGGCAACGGGCTGGGAGCGTCCCGACAGGTCGGGAGGCTCCCCCCAACCGGTCCAGCGTGGGTGTGGACTATTCGGCTTAGGCGAGCACTGTGGACGTCACCCTGGTGCACGCGGACGTCGCGCCCGGTGTGATGGACGAATTGCACGACGGGAGCTCCCCATGAGCAACCGCGGGTTGGTAAAGGATACCGTTCACGAAACGACGGTGAAGCAAGGCAGTAAACTGTCCGTGCGGCGGCTGTCGGCCTACGTTGGTCTGTGTCTTGGCGCGATCATCTTTGCCGTCGCGGTACTCATTTTCGGGTTCGGTGGTGCAATCCTCAACGGCTATGGCAAAGGCAAGGCCGAACGCGCGTTCGCCCAAGCGTATCCGGGGTGCGCGTTGCAGATTGGGGAACTGGACTTCTCGCTCGGTGGCAATCGTCTGGTCGCTCAATCCATAACGCTGGGGGCTACGAATGCGACGCTCCATGTCGGCCGCGTTACGGTGACGGGCGTTCGCTGGGCACGGCTGCTCTGGGGAACGGCAGCCCCGGTGGATGTCCTCGCCAAGGCCAGTGTGGAGGCGACGAATCTTAACCTCGTATTGCCCCAGGCGCACTACGGAATCCACTGTGCGCGGTTGCACGGTTCGGTGCCGGGCTCGGACTTGATCGCCGTAGGGACCGAGTTGCGGCCGTTGGTCGCAGACGAAGCGTTCTTTGCCGCGCACGAGTTTCGAACGACCCGGTTCGTCGTGGTCGTTCCCGAGTGCAAGGTGCTAGGTCTGGTGTACGACGCATTACTACAGGGAAAGTCGTACCGAGCCACAGCGGTTCACTTTTCCCGACCCTTCCTGGATGCGCTGGTCGATCGTGACAAGCCGCTGAAGCCGTTCGTGAAGAGCCCGCTCATGGTCCGTGAAGCGCTGGATGCGATCCGGCAACCGTTGCGGATCGACCATCTTAGTATCACCAACGGGCACATAAGATACAGCGAACGGTTGGTTGCCGGCGCCGATCCCGGCGTGTTGACGTTCGGCGATGTGAGCATATCCGTCGAGGGCCTCGCCAATCGAGGCGAAGCTCCGGCCGCCATCTCCTTGCGCGCGCAGGGAGCGCTCATGGACGCAGGAACGCTGAAAGTGCGGATGACCATTCCCATCGCGGCGCCGGACTTCTCGCTCCATTATTCCGGTTCGCTCGGGGCAATGGACCTGACCCGTCTCAACGCGTTCCTGGACATTACGGAACATACCCGGATCCAGTCCGGCAACGCCCAGGAGGCCGCGTTCGAAATCGATGTCATCGCCGGCCAGGCTCGGGGCCATGTGCGTGCGATTTACAGCAATTTGGTGGTCGCCGTGCTGGACAAACAGACCGGCAGCGCAAGCGGATTGGGCGACCGCCTCACGTCGCTCCTGGCGAACGTGTTAAAAGTCAAGAATGCGAACTCTGCGGCAGCCTCGGGAGCGCTGACCGAAGGCAAGGTGAATTACACAAGACGACCGGAGGACCAGTTTCTTGAGTATGTGTGGTTCGCCCTGTGGAGCGGGGTCCGGAACGCTATCAGTCTTTGAGGCGGGACCGGTACCGCCACAACGCGATGAGGCGGCCGAGGAATTGACGGTGGCGATTGGCGCAGAATCACCGTCGATGGCAAGACGTTCACGGTGGAAGGCCCCGACACCATGAGCGTCTGCCCGAGCGCCAGTCAACTGCCAACCGCCGCCCCGGCCCCTCGTCGTGACGGAGGGCGAATGGCTCGAGCCCGGCAAAGCGCCGGTAGGGTTTCACCCCATAGCGCCGGACCTGCTCTTGAGTTCTATTGTCGGGTCTTGAAGGGCGTACGACTCGCGCATATTGGAAAGTCGGACGGTAAACGACCGTGGCAGGCGGAGCGGCTGAACCCGTTCAGACCTCGAAAGGCATATTATGTTAGGAACTGTCTTGGTGGTATTGCTCATTCTGCTCTTGCTGGGCGCACTGCCTACCTGGCCACATAGCCGGAATTGGGGCTATTACCCGAGCGGCGGGCTCGGTTTGGCTCTGGTCATACTGATTGTCCTGCTCCTGGCGGGCAGAATCTGAGCCGGACGGACGCAAAAGCGGGCGTGCCGTATCTTCGTCCCGCTGGGCTGTGGGCCGGGAGTTGCGTTTGCTGATGGTTCGTGCCGCGGACTTCGGTGCGCCCGTCCCGGACGTTGCCAACAGGACCAACTCTCCCCCCCACTGCGAGATTCACTCGACCCATGAAGCCCGAATTCCGAAGCCCGCAACCGGCGCGAACAGAGTCCGGTGTCAGGACTGTCGAAGCTGCTGCAATCGAGTCGGAGGCGCTCCGGAAGGAACTCGTCGAGCAGGAGGTTCGAAACCTGCGCCTGGCCGCTGACTTGGAGAATGTCAGGAGGCGCAGCCGCCAGGACGGCGAAGCCCGCGCGGCGGCACAAAAGGAATCGTTCATCCATGAATTGTTGCCGGTCTTGGACAATCTTGAACGCGCCTTGGCGTCCGGTGCGTCTCCCGGCTGCCTGGAGTTTCATCAAGGGGTTGCGATGACGTTGCAGCAACTGCGGCAGTTGCTCCGCCAGCACGGCATTGAAACCGAGGAAAGCGTCGGCCAAGCTTTCGACCCTCGCCGGCAGGAAGCAGTTGCGCAGCGATGCGACCCGGCCCACGCCGATAACGCCATCCTGGAGGTGTTCCAACGCGGGTATCGGCGGGGCGAGAAGGTCTTTCGACCGGCCCAAGTGGTGGTGAACAACCTGACACTTGCCAGAGCAGCCAACGAAGACCATTGAATTCAAGGACCGCAGCGAGTTCTTTGACCAGTGTTTCGGTGCGCGCGCCCGGCAATCTCGCGGGGTTTTGCCCTTCGATCAGTCCGGGACGGTGGAAGGCGCCGATGAACCCGAGGCAGCCCGCCGCGGTCGGAACATCCGGGTGGGGCGGGACATCCTCATCACGCTTGTTGACCCAAGGATACCCCCCAATAATCATTGGGGTAAACACCCCATAGCGCACACTGCGAGCCTCAGGCTACTTTGGGTGGCATGAGTGACAAAGAACTCATCGAACCCGGGGAGTCAGCCGGCAGGCGACCGCCGACGTGGGCGATGAACACCAAGCGAACCAGAATTGAGGTCAATTGGTGCGAGGCCATCACCCCATCGAACGAGTGGGGCGTGGTTGACATTGGCGATGCCGTGCCGGCTCGGAAAGGGGGCAGCGTCACTTTCCGGCGCATCCGGCTGTCGCTTTTGAGCGAGAACCTGGCGCTTCACGCAAAGCAAGCGCACCGGCAACCATCCGAAGCCGCGAACCCATCCGCGCTATGATACCCAACCATTCCCGGTTTATCGAAGCGATCAACGAGAGGAAGAAGGTGAGCGTGTCATTTTATTCCGAAGCCGATAGTGGCGTGCTGGATCGCGTCTGCGCCCCGCTGGATTACGGTCTGGGAGGCGGGGCGGCGGACGGTTTGAATCGGTATTGGTTTTGGGACTACGCATCCCAGGCAGACACGCACATCCTGGG
The DNA here is from genome assembly GCA_963735925.1 of uncultured bacterium. GTDB lineage: Bacteria > Verrucomicrobiota > Verrucomicrobiia > Limisphaerales > J093 > DSVZ01. The sequence goes on along the minus strand of CAVTMT010000005.1, from coordinate 629,548 downwards.
TCTCCTGCCCCAACAGATCGTGGCTTTGCAGGTTCTGGGCGGAACGTTTGACCCGGCAGAATGCGCTGTCGGGGCCTGGCCTTGGTCCATACCCAGGAATTACGGCTCACCGTCCTGACCCGTAACCAACCATCGAAGGTAGGGTTATACCCCATAGCGGATCGCCATCCAAGGCGTAACCTGCTTTCACTGGGCATTCGCGGCCATCGGGAGCTTCTGTCGGACAAGGTAACCACCGCGCGATGCACCGTCGCCGTTCGGACTGTTGGCGGGCAGGCGAAACGACGCGGAAACGCCCCCGCCAACAACACATGAAATCATGAACGCATTGACCCGTTGGAACCAATTGAGACAACTGGAAGCCCTGCAGCACAGCCTGGGCAGCCTGTTTGGCCGCTCTCCGGCGCCGTGGCCCGAGGGCCAGGAGGAACAGATCGCGGTGCCGGAATGGACGCCGTTGGTGGACATCAGCGAAGACGACCAGGAATACCTGATCAAGGCCGAATTGCCGGAAGTGAAGAAAGAGGATGTCAAAGTCGCGGCGGAGGAGGGAACGCTGACCATTACGGGCGAACGCAAGTTCGAGAAGGAGGTGAAAGGCAAAAAGTTTCACCGTGTCGAGCGGTCCTACGGCAGTTTCGTGCGCAACTTCTCGCTCCCGGATGATGCGAGTCCCGCGAAGGTCACCGCCGAGTTCAAAGACGGCGTCCTCACGGTCCATCTGGCCAAAACCGAAAAGGCGAAGCCCCAGCAAATCGAGGTCAAGGTTGCCTGAGCGGGCAGGCCAGGCGGGCGGGCGAAGGCGCCCGTCCATTGCCTGGGGCTCGTGCCCGTGGTTTCCCACGCCGGACGGGCTGCGTCCGCTGCGACCATCTCTCACCACTATGAAACACAACAAAAATCATGACAACGCGAGGAGCGCCGGTCCGGAACTGGTGCCCGTTCGCTTCGAATTCACGCATCCCACGGCCAGCACCGTGTGTATCGCGGGGACGTTCAACGACTGGAATGCCGAAGCCAAGCCCATGCATGCCGTAGGCAACGGTCGCTGGCTCAAGGACACGGTCCTGCCTCCCGGCACCTACGAATACTGCCTGGTGGTGGACGGCGAGTGGATGCCCGACCCGCAGGCCAAGCAAACGGTGCCCAACCCGTTTGGCGGCATGAACTCGCTGCTCACGGTCACTCGCCCGTCGAACTCAGCTCAGCTCCCCGAGGCGGAAAACGTGTCGCCGAACAACACCAACCAATAGCAACCGCACAATCCTATGGACAATGCAACACCAGCAACGGGCAATGACCTCGGCACGCTCGCCGAAGACGCGCGCGCCTTGATGACCGCCACCGCCGACGTGGCCGACCAAAAGGTCAGCGAAGCCCGCAAGCGTCTCGCGGCCACACTGGACCGCGGCCGGACGATCTTCACTCGCGTCCGGGCGAAGGCGGCCGAAGGAGCGAAAGCCACGGATGAGGCGATGCACCGGCATCCCTACCCAGCGATCGGAATTGCCTTCGGTTTGGGGGCGGCGCTCATCGGCTACCTGGTTGTACGCCGGTGCTGTCGCAACGGCTCCTGATCCGACTATAAAACCGGCCTCCAGCCATGCCGGGCGCCTTGTCGAGAGGGCAAGGCGTCTCGCGCCCCGTCTGTTGACCACCGGTGAGCACCGTCTCGTAGTTTTGATCGCGGGAAGCGAACTCTTCGCTCGCAACGCTCAAGCGCCCATCACGCCGGCATTCGCATGCTGATTCCCAAGCTCAAGAGCAGCACCGCCGCCGCCAACGCGCTGGTCGGCATCTGGAACGTCTCGCTCACCGCGTTCATCGTCGCTACGCTCTATTTTGCGCGGGATCTTCTCATTCCGCTGGCGCTCGCCGCCTTGCTGACTTTTCTCCTCGCACCGCTGGTCACGCGGCTGGAGCGCTGGCTGGGACGCATCGCCGCGGTGCTGCTCGTGGTGACGCTGGTGCTCGCAGCGACGGGTGTGGCGGGCTGGGTGCTCACCCGCCAACTCGTCGATCTCGCCACCAAACTGCCCGATTACAAGGAGAACATCCAAACCAAGCTCCGCGCTTTCAAAGTGCCCACCGGCGGCAGGTTTACGAAGTTTTCGGAGACGGTGGAGGAGCTCAAGAAAGGTCTTCCCGGCGCCGAGGCCCCTGACGTTACCCAGGTGGCGGGACAACCGGAGACGGCCGTCCTGACCGAACCGAACATCACGCCGGCCGTGCCGGTGCGGGTGATCGAGATCTTCGAAAGCCAACCCCTTCCAACTCCTGCAGGTCATCATCGCGCCGCTGCTCGGTCCGCTGGGCACCACGGCGCTCGTATTGCTCCTCGTCATCTTCATGCTGCTGAAGCGCGAGGATTTGCGCAGCCGGCTCATTCGACTCATCGGTCAAGGCCGCATCAGCGCCACCACCAACGCGATGGACGATGCGGGTGCCCGGGTCACCCGCTATCTCCTCATGCAGCTCGTCGTCAATGTGAGTTACGGCACGGTCGTGGGGATCGGGCTGTACTTCATCGGCGTGCCCAACGCGGTGTTGTTGGGCGTGAGCGCCGCCGTGCTGCGCTTCATCCCCTACGTCGGACCATGGATCGGAGCTGCCATCCCCATCGCGCTGTCGCTTGCCGTCTCGCCGGGGTGGATCATGCCGCTGCTCACGCTCGGCCTTTTCGTCACGGTTGAATTGCTGACCAGCAACGTCCTGGAACCGCGGCTCTACGGCTCCACCACGGGAGTGGCTCCGATCGCGCTCATTTTCGCGGCGGTCTGCTGGACGTGGCTTTGGGGGCCGGTCGGGCTCGTGCTCGCGACGCCGATGACGGTCTGCCTCGTGGTCATGGGGCGGCGCATTCCGCGGCTCTCCTTTCTCAGCGTGGTGCTGAGCGATGAGGAGGCGCTGACCCCGGCCGAGGATTGCTACTATCGGCTCCTCACCGTCGGCGAACAGGACGAGATGGAGCTGGTGGAGACGTACCTGAAAACCCATTCGCTGACGTCGCTTTACGATTCCATGCTCATCCCCGTCATCACCGCCGTCGAGATCGACCACCGTCTCGAACTCCTGGATGACGGGACAGCGTGCGCATGTCGAGCAAAGCCTGCGCGACATCGTTGAAGACCTTGGCGCGCGTCCGCCCGTCCCGACCGGAAGTCGATGCGGCCGAGGCCGTCGCCGGGCCGGTCCCCGCACCGGCCGGTCGCGTTTACTGCCTGCCGGCCCGCGCCGATCGCGACGAACTGGCCGGGGCGATGCTCGTCCAATTGCTGCACCAGCAAGGGTTCGAGGCGCAGAACGGCCCGACCAAGCTCGAGGTCGGCGAGTTGATCCGTCTGGTCGAGAACGCCGGCGTGGACGTGGTCTGCATCTCGGTCGTGGCGCCTTCCACCGTTCTTCACGCGCGCTTTCTCTGTCTGAAAATGCGGGCGCATTTGCCCGACCAACGAATTGTGGTGGGGCTTTGGGGAGCCACGGCGAATGTCGCCGACGCCACCCGGCGCGTGCGCGAATCCGGCGCGGATGAAGTCGTCACCACCTTCGCGGACGCCGTGCGGCAACTGGCCGCGTACCCGGTTTTGCGAACGGCTCACGAGGTGAGCCAAACCACCGCCGCGTTATGAAACCGATCACATTCGAATGTCCTCACTGTCAGGAAATCATCGCCGGAGACGAATCTCTCTATGGCCAGCGCGTCCAGTGCCCGAAGTGTCAGACGGAGCTGCTCGTCCCTCAGGCACCCGCCACCACGGCGCCCCAAACCGCCCGGCTGATCACGGAACCGGCGTCCGTCGGCCCGAATGTCACGGCCGCGGCGAAGGAGGAAGCTGACATTTTCAAACTGTCGCCGGTTGCGCGGGCCTTTCCGGGTCAGATCCTGCTGGGAATGGTTTTCATAGGTTTGGCCGTGGGGGTGGCGTTTCGCGCCCCACAATTCTCCTGGCCAACCTGGGTGGCGTTGATCCCGCTCGCCCTCGGGGTGATCTTGCTGCTGCTGGTTTGGATCCGGGTGAAATCGTCCAGTTATCGCCTGACGACTCAACGGTTGATCGTCCGCCGTGGCTGGCTGGCGAAGCACGTGAATGAACTCGAGTTGTACCGGGTGAAAGACGTGGTGGTGGATCAAGGGGGGCTGCAACGCCTGCTGGCTTACGGCACCATCACGGTGCTGGCCGACGATGATACCACCCCGAAAGTCGATTTGGTCCGGGTTTCCAGACCGATCACGGTCAAAGAGATGATCCGAACCCAGTACCGCGCCGCGCGCCAGCGAGAGGGGGTGCGACCCACCGAGTTCATGCAATCACCCTGAACCCAACGCCGTCGTGTTTCGAGATGCGACATTGATGGGCCCGCCGACTTCCCACATGTCCGAGTGGATGCGCGAAGCGGAAACGAGCCAGGGTGCTGCCCCGGTCCTGAACGACCGGGGGCACCCGCTCACTTCGATACCAAAACCAAGCTGCCGCTGCTTGAAGCCGAACCAAGGATGAACGAACCATCGCCCAAGCCGGACTCGATCACGATCGCCAGCGCGATCCGCTCGCGGCTGGCGGCGCGTGCAGGCAGAACCCTTTGGCTGGGCCGGGTGACCCGCCGGCTCTGGACGATCCTGTGTCTCGCCCTGAAGAAGTTCTTCCGCATTGAAGGGGCGCAGTGGGCGGGGGCGTTCGCCTTCAATGCCTTCTTCTCGCTGTTTCCATTGATCGTGCTGTTCGTCACGAGCGCCTCGTTCTTTGTTGACCGAGACCGGGCCGGCAGAGCGGTCATTGCCTATGTGGAAAGCTATGTGCCGATCACTGGCGAGATGCAACGGCATGTGTTCGACACCATTGCCGGGGTGATCCAGGCCCGCGAGCAGGCGGGCGCGGTCGCCTTTCTCATCTTGGTCTGGGTCGCGCTGCAGTGCATCACCACGCTCATCTGCGCGACCAACCGCGCCTGGGGTACCGCGGGGTATAACTGGTGGCGGCTGCCACTGAAAAGCCTGCTGCTGCTGGGGGTCATGGCCAGCGCGGTGCTTGTGGGCATTGCGGTGCCGGTACTGGGGCGAATGGCCGGAGAGTGGCTCTTTCCCCTCCGGGCCTTCCATGCCTGGGTGTATGGCCTGCCGGGCATCTTCCTCCCGTGGTTGCTCTTGTTCTTCAGTCTGAGCCTGTTTTACCGGCTGGCGCCGCGCCGGCCCACGCGTTTTGCCGAGGTGTGGGCCGCGGCCCTGTGCACCACCGCCCTGTTGCGGGCCGCCGAAAGCCTGTTCGTCATCTACCTGACGCACTTCGCCACGTTGAACGCGGTTTATGGTGCGTTCGGCGGCATCATGGCGTTGCTGCTGTGGATCTATCTTTCCGGTTGCGTCTTCATCTTCGGGGCCTGCCTCTGCGCCGGCCAGGCCGAAGCGTCCGGACAACCTGGCAACGCATTGACGGCCGCGGGCCGCTCACCCGAAGAGCCCCGCGGCTTCTGAGCCCGAGTGGCGGGACCCCTACTTCGCGCAGGGCCGTGTCATCGCCAACGGAATTGGCTGTCGCCGCCCCGTGGACTCCCGAATCGGTGACGAACCGTGCGCCCGCGTCATCGCGCGCGGAGACGTCCTAGCGTCAAGACGCTTCCAGTGGGGTGAACACCCCATGGCAGCCGGCAGTCGTGGGCCTACATTCTAGCTAACGGCACCCGGAGGCTCCGTCCACAACGTTGTGTCGGAGTCCCGCACATTTCGAGACGTGGTCGCTTGGTCCGGGGAGCGCTCCGCGCCATTATCAGGAACAACAGGCTTATGCTGCTAAGTGTGAGACAACTCTACGGAAAGAGGCTCCATGCATCGGACGGCGAAGTCGGCCGGGTGAAGGACTTTTACTTTGATGATGCGAACTGGGTGGTGCGCTACCTGGTCGCCGACACCGGCTCGTGGTTGACCGGGCGACAGGTACTCATTTCCCCCCATGCCTTTGGCGGTCTCGAACGGAGCGGAACCCCTCTGCACGTGAATCTGACGCGGAAACAGATTGAAGACAGTCCATCCATTGAGTCGCACAAGCCGGTTTCCCGGCAATACGAAGAGGCCTACTACCGTTATTACGGCTGGCCATTCTACTGGCAGGGCAGCTCGTTGTGGGGCCTGAGCGGCTTTCCGATTCTGGAACTGCCGTCGAAATCTCCCTCGACCGAACCGGCCGCTGGGAGCGACCCGCCCCCGGAACCTGCTGATGCGCATCTGCGAAGCACGCAAGCCGTGAATGGCTACCAGATCCTGGCGAGCGATGGAATCAGCGGCCACGTCTGCGATTTCTTGATGGCCGATAATGACTGGTCGATTCAGCAACTGGTCATCAAAATCGGACACCGCTTTACCGGCAACGAAGTGGCGATTCCGACGAGCACGGTGGACCGGATCAGTTACGACGAATCCACGGTGTTCGTGAGTGTGACCAAGCAAGCCGTCGAACAGAGTCCCGCGCCCCGGTTGGCACCAGTCGTTGCGGGAGACTGATGCCGTCGTTACGCCACACCTGCGTTATGAAACTAGTGCAGCCCAATGAACGTAATGAGGCGCTCCCTTGTCGAAGCGTTGCACAGATTGTCGATTGATACGTATTGTCATCTATGAAGAAGAATCCACTAAAGGAAGGCGTGTTGACACAGAATTCCGCCGGCTTGGGCACGGTAACCGGAGAGATGGTGCAGGCGCGCGCGGCCGAGTTGTCCGTGATCGACGGCCGTTGGGCACATCAGGCGTCGGACTCCGATTGGCGACAGGCCAAACGGGAACTAACGGGTGATCCGGACGCGGATCCAAACGAGGCCGTTCTTGAATTGGCGCCCGAATCCGAACGCTGGGATCCGGTGCCCGGCTCGACCGGCCGCAAAGTGCTTCCGGCCCCCAGCGAGGATGAGGACGACGAGGGGAGAAGCGACAATGAACGATTGGTCGATGAGGGGATGGCGGGCGCAGAGGATGATCGAAGTCGCCAGGCGACTTTGGAGTGAGCTGGCCGTTTTACGGGCAAGTGACTTCCCGGGGCCCACTCAGGTGCCAGGCCAACCGGACCCCGATATCCGTTCCAAGTACCTATTCACTATGGTGAAAACTGTAAATCGCGAGGTTCGACTGGCCTCCCGTCCCAAGGGAATTCCAACCGCAGCCAACTTTACCTTGGCCCGGACCGAACTGGGGCCGCTTCAAGAGCAGGAGGTGCTCGTTCGCAACCTCTTCATGTCCGTGGACCCTTACATGCGCGGTCGCATGAACGACGGGAAATCTTATGTTCCGCCGTTCGAGTTGGGCAAACCGCTCGACGGGGGTGCCGTCGGCGAGGTCATCGATTCGCGCGCCAAGGAATTCGAGCCGGGCGATGCGGTCACTTCAAACTTCGGCTGGCGTGAGTACTTCATCGCTTCGCCGACAGCGCTGCATCTGGTTAGTCGCGGGGTTCAGCCGCTCTCGGTTTACCTTGGCGCCCTTGGCATGACGGGAATGACCGCCTGGGTCGGGCTGAATGTGGGGGAGGTCAAGGCCGGAGACGTCATTTTCATTTCGGGAGCCGCCGGTGCCGTCGGCAGCGTGGCCGGGCAACTGACGAAATTGCGCGGGTGCCGTGTCATCGGGTCAGCCGGCTCAATGGAAAAGGTGCAGTACTTGAAGGAAGAATGTGGGTTCGACATCGCCTTCGATTATCGGGTCGGCCCGGTCCTCGACCAACTGAACCGGGCCGCGCCGGATGGAATCGATGTCTATTTCGATAACGTGGGAGGCGAAGCGCTCGAAGCGGCGCTCTCGGCTTTGCGGTTGCATGGCCGGATCATCGCCTGTGGCGGCATTTCCGGCTACAACGAGGAAAAGCCGCGCCCCGGTCCTGCCAACCTCTTTAACATGATTGCCAAACGACTGACGATGAAAGGCTTTATTGTTCGCGATTGGCTGGATCGTCAGGTCGAATTTGAAAGAGAAGTGGGCGGCTATTTCCACGCCGGCAAATTGAAGCACAAGGAAACCGTGGTGGAAGGAATCGACCAGGCAGTGAGCGCGTTTCTCGGCCTTTTCCAGGGGCGGAACGTGGGCAAGATGGTGGTCAAGCTGACTTAACTGCCTGAAATCAAGACTATGACAAATCAGCGAGCGCAACAACGGTATGAAATCGGCATGGTGGGTTTGGGCGTCATGGGGCGCAATCTCGTCCTGAACATGGCAGGCCACGGCTTCGCGGTGGTGGGTTATGACAAGGATCCCAGTCGAGTCGAAGCTCTGCGCCACGAATCGACGGAACATGATGTTCGCGGCGCGACGGATATCCAGGCGTTCATCGCTCAGATCCGCCAACCGCGTACAGTGATGATGCTCGTGCCGGCCGGCGCTCCCGTGGATTCGGTTATCAACGATCTATTGCCGCACTTGGGCAGGGGCGATCTTATCATCGACGCCGGCAACTCCTACTTCAAAGACACCGGCGTGCGCGCCCGCAACCTGGCGGCGAATGGCATCCAGTTCCTTGGCGTGGGCGTGTCGGGCGGCGAAGAAGGTGCGCGTCATGGGCCGAGTTTCATGCCCGGCGGACCGGCAGAGGCCTACGAGCGAGTCCGTCCCATCTTTGAAGCCACCGCCGCAAAGGTCAACGGCGTCCCGTGCGTGACGTGGCTGGGCCCCGGATCGGCGGGCCACTACGTGAAAATGGTCCACAACGGCATTGAATACGGGGTCATGCAGGTGATCTCGGAGACCTACGACTTGATGAAACGGGGCCTGGGTTTGAACGACGATGAAATGCGTGAGGTCTATGCTTCATGGAACAACGGTGAATTGAACGGTTACTTGATGGAAATCACCAGCCACATTTTCAGCAAGGTGGATGAGATTACCGGTCTGCGGTTGATCGACGAAATCCTGGACGTGGCCAAGCAGAAAGGCACCGGCATGTGGACCTCGCAGAGCGCGATGGAACTGCAAGTGCCGATCCCAACCATTGACCTGGCGGTTGCGATGCGGAACTTGTCCGTGTTCGCGAAGGAACGGCAGGAAGCCGACGCGGTCTATCAACGACCCCGGCGGCGCTTCCACGGCGACCGCGACTCGTTCCTCGCGCAACTGGGCCGCGCGCTTTATGCCGCTATGATCGTCACCTATGCGCAGGGCCTGGCGCTTTTGGCGGTGGCCTCAAACAAATATAAGTATCGCCTCGATCTGGAAGCCGTAGCGCGGATCTGGCGGGGCGGCTGCATTATCCGCGCCGCGTTGCTGGAAGACATCGGCGGGGCGTTCCACGCGAGGCGTGATCTGCCGAATGTACTGCTGGATCCCAACTTGTCGCGCAAGGTCGTCGAGCATCAGGAAGGTTTGCGCCAGGTGGTGTGCCAGGCGGCCGAGTCCGGGGTACCGGCCCCGGGGTTGATGGCTTCGCTGGGCTATCTCGATGCCTATCGCAGCGCCTGGCTGCCGGCCAATCTCATCCAGGCGCAGCGCGACTATTTCGGAGCCCATACCTATGAGCGGACCGACGCCAAGGGCGCGTTTCACACCGAGTGGGAGCAGGAGTGAGGATGATGAAACCGGATGACCAGCTCCAACCATCTGTGTTTGGCATTTGTGGCGGCGCCGGTGACTGGACCTGGCGGAAGCTCGTGCCGGCCTTGTTTGATCTCTTCCAGGACCGAAGCATCCCTGCCGACTTTGCGGTCATCGCTGCGGATCGTGAGGTTTTGAGCGACGAGAAGCTGCGCCGGCGTCTCCACGATGGTGACAGGACATTCTCGCGCCAGGAGCGGGTGACAGCCAGCGAATGGGAAGAGTTTTCCAGGCATATCCGCTACCCGCAGGACGATTTCAAGAAGCTGCACAATTATGCGGCTTTGGACCAGGAGTGCGCGAAGCGGGAAACGGAATGGAGCGCCAAAGTTCACCGCATCTTTTACAGGGCCACAACGCCGGGCCATTTCAGCCAAATCCCCCAATACCTCGGCCAGGCCGGACTCGCGCGTGACACGGATTGGACGCAGATTCACCTGCGCTCGGAGGAGATGCCGTTCAATTACCAGGGCGCCTTTGCTGTGCGGTCGCCTGACGCTTACGAAAAGTTGCTTTGGGACGTCATGAAGAATGATGCCACTTTGTTCAGGCGCGCCGATCAGGTGGAGGCCGCCTGGTGGTGGTGGATACCGGTGCTGGAGGTCTGCGCGCCGGCCCCGCCCCGTGATTTCCCCAACTACGCCGCCGGCACCTGGGGACCGGAGGACGCTCAAGGGGTGCTGACTCAAGGACACAATTGAACCTTGCCGACTGCATTGGTGGGACAGTGCAGCAGGCGGGGAAAGAAGCCGTGACCCAAAATCGCATGAAAGCTTTGATCGGATACGCTGTTGTCACGGTGCCGTTTCACGCCGACGCCGCAACTCATGACGAGTTGGCGCGCGAAGTGAATGTAAGACTGAGCCGTGGGTGCGAACTCCATGGTCCACCGTTCCTCAGCGAGGAAATGATGTACCAGGCAATGACAAAGCCGATCCGGCCAAACTGACTGGCGAATGACCAAAGCGAGGCCGCTCGCATGAAAATCCTGGTCATTGAGGCGGGTGTTACGCATGTGAAGCTCCTGGCCACCGGCCACCAGCGGCGGATTGAAGGTTTCTCCGGCCCGAAAATGGCGCCTGCGAAAATGGTCGCTGCGCTGCGCTGTTGGACTACGACTGGCAACGCGCCGTTGTTCGAGCCGCCCAGGTTGCCTGCGGAAGCGTCTGACAACCGGATATGAATCCAACCTCGAACTCTATCGCATTCGGAGCGCCCGGAATCGAACCTCGCTGGACTTCCAGCGCCAAAGAAGGTCTTGGCACCGCTTATCATACGAGCTGCCGGGTCTGGTTCACACTCAGTCACGGTATCGTCAACGAAATCTATTATCCAACCGTTGACCAGCCGAACACGCGCGATTTTCAATTCCTGATCAGCGACGGGAAAACGTTTTGCCACGAGGAAAAGCGCGACCTGGATCACCGGATCGAATACCCGGAACGGGATTGTGTCTTCTACCGCCTCACCAATTCGGAACCCAACGGTCGCTACCGGCTGATCAAGCACATCCTCGCCGATCCGCATCGCTCGGTGGTGCTCATGCATACCCAACTCGAAGTACCGGATGAGTCGTTGCGCGGACGGTTGCGTCTCTACGCGCTGCTGGCACCGCACCTGGCGCGCCAGGGGGCGGGTAACTCGGGTTGGTGTTCTGAGATCGGTGGCAACAATCTGCTCCACGCGGAGCGCCAGCAAGTCCATCTGGTCATGGGCTGCAGCCGCGGGTTCTCGCGGAGATCCGTCGGGTATGTCGGTGCCAGTGACGGTTGGCAGGATGTGACGGAACATTTGAAGATGGAGTGGGAATTCCGCGAAGCAAGAGATGGCAACATCGCGCTAACGGGCGAAGTTGATCTTCAGGCTGGGGATGAGTTTACCATTGCCATTGCGCTTGGAAGGAGTTGCCAGAGTACGGTGGCGAAGTTGCTGCAATCGTTGGCAGAGCCGTTTGAGGTTCATCGCGAAGCCTACGTCCGCCAGTGGCAGCGGACGGTGATCAATCCGAAGTACGATTTCAGCGCGCACACTTCGGACGGCGGTCACATGTACCGGTTGAGCCGGTGCATCCTGCTCGCCCACGAAGACAAGTCCTTTCAAGGCGCGCTCGTGGCGTCGATGAGCATCCCATGGGGCGAGACCAGGGGCGACAGCGATCTCGGCGGTTATCACCTTGTCTGGACACGCGACCTGGCGCAAAGCGCGACCGCGCTTCTGGCAACGGGTCAGACGGGGACGCCGCTACGCGCTTTGATCTGGCTCGCCGCCGTTCAGCGGGCGGATGGCGGGTTCCCGCAAAACAGTTGGATAGATGGAAATGCATATTGGTGCGGGGTGCAGCTCGATGAAGTTGCCGCACCCATCCTGCTGGCATGGCGTTTGCATCGCGAAGGCGTCACGCTGGGCCGGTTCAATCCTTGCGTCATGATTTTGCGCGCCGCGGCGTATCTCATCCGGCAAGGACCAGTCACCGCGCAGGAACGCTGGGAGGAGAACGCCGGCTATTCCCCCTCGACGCTCGCCACGGTGATCGCCGGCCTGGTTTGCGCCGCGGAGTTTGCCGGCCAACACGGTGAAACCGCCACTGCGGATTTCATTTTGCAGTATGCGGACTGGTTGGCGGCACACCTTGAAGAATGGACGGTCACCACCGCCGGTGAACTGGTCGAAGGGTTCCGGCGTCATTACCTTCGAATCAATCCTACCGATCCCGCGAAGCCAGATCCGCACGCCGATCCGAATACAACCCTGCTCGCTGTCGCCAATGGCGGCGGCATCCAGCCGGCCAAGAACGTTGTCGGCGGTGATTTTCTTCAGTTGGTGCGGTTGGGCATTCGTGCGGCGGACGATCCCATCGTGTGCGATTCCATCGCGCTCCTGGATCGCTTGCTCAAACGCGACCTGCCTCAAGGTCCGGGCTGGCGCCGCTACAATCACGATGGCTATGGTCAGAAAGCGGACGGCAGCGCTTTCGACGGCGCGGGCGTCGGCCGCGCATGGCCAATCTTGACGGGGGAACGTGGCCATTACGAACTCGCAGCCGGGCGCGATCCAAAGCCGTTTATTGCGGCCATGGAAAGGTTTGCCAACGAAGGCGGCATGATCAGCGAGCAGTTATGGGATGCCGAAGACCTGAAAGGAATGAGGCGCGGAATGCCCACGGGGGCAGCCATGCCGCTGTGCTGGTCGCATGCGGAATATGTCGTCCTGGTGCGCAGCGCGCGTGACGGCGTGTGTTTTGACCGAGTCGAACCTGCCTTCCAGCGTTACGTCGTCAAGCCGGTCCAAAACCGCTACGAAATGTGGAGCGCCCGTCATCCGATTCGCCGCCTGCCGCCCGGACAAATCCTGCGCCTCATCGTTGCGGCCGACGCCACCATCGTCTGGTCCGCCAACCACTGGGCAACCATTAATCAAACCGACGCCACCCCGGTCAGCGCGCTGAATACGTGGTTCGCCGATTTTCCCACAGGGAACTGTCCGGCCGGTTCCGTGATCGAGTTCACGTTCTTCTGGAAAGAAGCCCAACGCTGGGAAGGCAGGAATTATTCCGTTGCGGTCAACGGACCAAAGGCATGACCTCAGCCGGAATTCGCAGCGGCCCTGGAAAACCGAGTGAACGATAGATAGAGGAGTCAACAGACTATGACCAACTACAAGTACTTGATTATCGGCGGTGGGATGTCCGCGGCCGCCGCGGTGAATGGCGTTCGCGAAGTTGATGCAGCCGGCAGCCTTGGCCTGATCGGCGCGGAACCGGATGCGCCATACGATCGCCCGCCTCTCTCAAAGGCGCTTTGGAAAGGAAAGCCCTTGGAGATCATCTGGCGCAAGACGGAGAACAAAGGGATCAAAGTCCATCTTGGCCGTGTCGTTAAAGACATTGTTCCCGCACAGAAGCGCGTTGTGGACGACCAGGGCAACATCTTCACCTATGACACACTCCTGTTGGCGACGGGTGGCCGGCCGCGACTCCTTCCGTTCGGCGGTGACCAGATCATCTACTTCCGCACCCTGTCGGACTACCGGCGTCTTCGCGCGCTTGCCAAACCGGGACGGCGTTTTGCCGTGATCGGTGGCGGGTTTATCGGTTCGGAGATCGCGGCGGCGCTGGCTCTGAACGGGAAGGAAGTGGTGATGCTCTTTCCCGGCAAGGATATTGGAGATCGCGTTTTCCCGCGTCCTCTCGCTCAATTTGTGTCCAGTTTCTACACACAAAAGGGGGTTGAGGTGTTGGCCGGCGAAGAAATCGTCGGTATGGAATCGCACGGCAGCCAGCACGTTTTGAAAACGAGCAATCACCGGGAAATCACGGTGGACGGCGTAGTGGCGGGCGTTGGCATCGAGCCAAACGTTGAGCTGGCCCAAGCCATCGGGTTGAAGGTGGACAATGGAATCATCGTGGACGAGTTCCTGCGCACCAGCTCCCCCGGCATTTATGCCGCTGGAGATGTTGCCGCATTCTATAATCCAGCTTTGGGAAAGCGCATCCGGGTCGAACACGAGGACAACGCGAATACCATGGGGCGATTGGCGGGCCGGAACATGGCGGGCAAGTCCGAGCCTTATCACCACTTGCCATTCTTTTACTCCGACATGTTCAATTTGGGTTACGAAGCAGTGGGCGAAGTGGACTCACGGTTGGAAACATTTGCCGACTGGAAGCGGCCCAATGAGGAAGGCGTCATCTATTATCTAGCCAGCGGTCGAGTGCGCGGTGTGTTGCTGTGGAATGTGTGGGAACAGGTCGAGGCCGCACGCCAATTGATCGCCGAGCCTGGTCCGTTCACCGGCAAGGACCTCAAAGGTCGGTTGCCAGTCAAATCGTCCAGTCCGAAACCGGCTGCCCGAAATGGGATCGTATGAAACACGAATTCAAAGTCGGGGATCATGTGGAGTGGAACTCGGAAGCGGGCCGCGTCCGCGGGACGATGAGGAAGAAGGTCACCTCCGCCGTCAAGTTTAAGACCTACACCGTCCGCGCTTCAAAGGAGGAGCCACAGTATTTGATCAAGAGCGACACGACCGACCATCTTGCCATGCACAAGGGATCGGCACTCAAGAAACTCAAGGGCAAGCAATGAGCGCGCTGAAAGCAACAAAAACTGCCGGTGGCGTGGAAAAGAGCACGCCAAAGGAAGAACCTTCGCCCATTGTTCTGACGGTTGGCCATTCCACGCGCACACTCGTTGAATTCATCGGCCTGCTAGAGGCGCACGGTGCGACTCGCGTGGTGGATGTGCGGACGGTGCCGCGGTCCCGGCACAACCCGCAGTTCAACCAGACTTCATTGCCCCGGGCACTGAAGAAAGCCGGCTTGGGATACGTTCACCTGCCGGGACTGGGTGGCCTGCGGCATGCGACGCGCGATTCGGTCAACGTGGGCTGGCAAAATGCCTCCTTTCGGGGTTTTGCGGATTACATGCAGACGCCGGAATTTGCGCAGAGCCTCGAAATAGTGATCGGGTTGACGAACCGGGACCGAATTGCCTTAATGTGCGCCGAAGCGGTGCCCTGGCGTTGTCATCGCTCGCTCATCGCCGATGCCTTGCTGGTTCGGGAAATCCGCACCGAGGACATCATGAGTCCGACTCGCCGCCAGATTCATACTCTCACGTCCTTTGCGAAAGTTCGGGGTACCACCATCACATATCCAGCCGAGCCCTCGCGGAGCTCCCCCCCAAAACCCTCGGTCACATGCTCGGAGCCGCGCCAAGTAAAACTGATTTACGCCAGAACCTGATTCTTTATGCAGGCATTCGACGAAGTCCATCGAGCAATCCACTTTCCGCCGGATCGTCGTTTCCGTATCTGGATAAATCCTTGGTTCGTCTTTGCCGTTGCCGTTGTCGCTCTGGTTCCAATGGCGATTGCCTGGGGACAATATCTGATCGCCGGGCTTCCAACGGAATCCTTCCTGCCGCCGATCAATCTGGAAAATCCCCCAACTCCACATGGTTTCCCCGCCTGGCTGCGATTGACCCATTTTGTGAATTTCTTCTTTCTGCTGCTACTGGTCCGCAGTGGACTCTCCATTTTGATGGATCACCCGCGGCTTTATTGGAACCGTCATTGCACGCCGAACTCGGAATGGATGCGGTTTACGCCGTTGAAAGTTCCGACCGATCGCTTGTGGACGGCGAAGGACGACGCTCGTTACATTTCCCCGTTGGTCGCGTTGCCGGGATATCGGCATACTGTGGGGATGGCGCGGGCGTGGCACTTCCTTTCGGTTCATTTATTTCTTCTCAATGGATTCATTTTCGTCGCGCTGCTTTTCTTCACCGACCAATGGAAACGCCTGGTTCCGCTTTCATGGGAGATTGTTCCGGCTTCCTGGAATGCTTTTGTCCATTACGCCACCTTCCATCTTCCGGCGGAACCAAACGGCTTCTATCAATTCAACCCACTGCAACAGCTTTCATACTTCGCGGTCATATTTGTCATGGCTCCGCTGTCCATGTTGACGGGGATAGCCATGTCGCCGGCAGTGGATAACCGGTTTCCACTCTTCCCAAAACTCTTCGGAAGCCGGCAGGGAGCGCGATCTGTCCACTTTATCTTGCTCATCGGTTACCTGTGCTTTTTGGCGGTGCATGTGGGCTTGGTCGTCATCACGGGATTTGCCAGAAACATGAACCACATCGTTGTAGGGCGTGATGACGCGTACCCCATCGGAATGGTCGTCGGTCTCGTCGTCATTGGTCTCGTAGTGCTGTCCTGGGCTCTCTTTCATTTTATCGCGTGGAAACATGCCCGCACGATGCAGCACATCTATAGAGCGCTCACGGGGTTGTTTGACTGGAATGTGTTGAGCCGCCTCCAGCCCAATGAACATTATACACAAAAGGACATTTCTCCGTTCTTCTGGCCGAATGGAAAGTTACCGGTTTCCAAAGAGTGGAAGCAACTCGCGGCGAATGGATTTCAGGATTTCAGATTGAAGGTTGGCGGTTTGGTGGAAAATCCCATCGAGCTTTCACTGGGGGAACTTCGCGCGCTCGGCAAGGTAGAATACATTTCCATGCACCATTGCATCCAGGGCTGGTCGGGAATCGCACAATGGGGCGGGCTTTCCTTCAAACAGTTGATCGAGATCGTCAGACCCAGGCCCGAAGCCAGAGTCGTGGTCTTCTATTCCTACGGCGATGCGCTGTACGGCGGGGCTTACTATGACACTCAAACCATCGACACGGCGCTTAAGGCGAGATGCTTGCTCGCCTATGAGATGAACCAGGCTCCCCTGCCTGAAAAGTATGGCGCTCCGCTGCGATTGCGCGTCGAGAATCAGCTTGGCTACAAAATGGTGAAGTGGATAGAACGCATTGAATTCGTCGAAACGGAAAAGACTGTTGGCAAAGGAGAAGGGGGCAAGAACGAGGACGATGAATACTTTGACATTCTGCCCAACATTTAGATTGGCCTTCGGCGCAAATCGACGACCATTGTCCGGGCCCTGTGCGGTGCTGAACGCGGAGGTGTGGAAGTGAAGTGTGAAGCTTTGAAAGTCCTCCTGACCCTCAATGGCGGCTCCTCGAGCATCAAGTTCGCGCTCTACGAGGTTGGCGAACCGTTGAAACGAGGGCTGTGTGAAAGAGTGACCGCATCGGTGTGAGCGGAACGAATCTGACGTTCGCAGAACCGGACGGAAAGCCCCAAACCAGTCTTAGCATCACCGCCATCGATCATAAATCGGCGGCGAACGTCCTGATTGATTGGCTGGAACAGCGAACTGAGTGTGAATCGGTCCGGGCGCTGGGTCGCCGCGTGGTTCACGGGATGAAACACCCCGAGCCGGAGTTGGTCACTCAGGAAGTGTTGGAGGAACTGCATCGCATCCGATCCGCGAGGAGTTGGCTAAGGGGAAATCCGGCGAGAGCCTCCTTTTTGACTTGGCACTGGACGATCTCACGCGCGCCGCCGACGTGCTCCGGCCAATTCACGACCGCACAAATGGCGTGGACGGTTGGGTATCGCTGGAGGTGTCGCTGCTGCTGGCGCATGACAAGGCCAACACCATTGCTGCCGCTAAGGAACTTTCCAGCCGGGCGAGACGGCCCAACCTGTTCATCCAGATTCCTGGCACCAAGGAAGGTTTGCCGGCCATTGAGCAGGCGATCTTTGCAGGTGTGCCAGTCAACGTGACGCTTCTGTCTTCACGCGAGCATTACGTGGCGCGGCCGAGGCGTATCTGCGTGGCATCGAACGGCGCATTCCCGCCGGGGTCAATCCCCTGGTCGGTTCCGTGACCTTGATGTTCATCAGCCGTTGGGGCTCCGCCGTCGCGGGTAACGTTTCTTCGGAGTTGAACAACCGGCTCGGCATTGCCATGGCGGCACGCATTTATAAAGCGTACCTCAACCTGTTGGTTAACCCGCGCTGGCAGCGCGCCTACCATGCCGGTGCCCGGCCGCAAAGTCTGCTGTGGGCCAGCACCGGCGCCAAGGATCCGCAAGCGTCCGACGTTCTCTACATCAATGCGCTGGCCGCCCCGTTTACGGCGAACACGATGCCCGAGGAAACCTTGAAAGCTCTAGCGAGCCGTGGGGACATCGACGCGATCATGGCGCCGGACAGCGGGAATTGCGAAAGGGAATTGGGTCAGTTCGCCCAGGCCGGCGTGAACGTGGACAACCTGGCTGCCCGCCTCCAGGACGAGGGTGCGAGCGCGTTTGCGAAGTCGTGGAACGGACTGATGGCGGGGCTCGCGTCCAGGAGCGCCGCGCTCGAGCAGGCCACCTGACCCGGCATTTGTGTCGCCAGCAACCAGCGGCGATAAGGGTTAACCAACCGCTCCGTGCCGGATGATTCGACGGTAGGGTTTTACCCCATAGCGAAGCCATCCCCGCCAGCACACTGTAAGTGGTGGCGGCCGTGCAGGTCGCGGCGAAGCCGATGGTTCAAATCGCGCTGCAATTCGGACGCCAGTATTCAACGGAGAAAGAAACGAAATGAACATGAAGACATCATGGAGGCTTTTGGGTTCAGGGCATGGGGATCGCGATGGCGGTGGCAGCCTGACTGCCGATCACAGCGACCGGTGCGGATGAAGCGATGAAGCCAATGATGGGCGGCAAGCAGCAGATGATGGTCAAGGCCCGCCAGAAAGCGGACGCCACGCCTGCGGAGGGGAAGCGGATGACGCAGCGCACTCTCTACGCCGGCCAGGCGGAAATGCCGGGGACTGCGGATCCGGCCTATATTCCAGCCTACTTTGGCGGCGATGAGTCTTCGGTGGTGAGGCGGTCGTAGGGCAATCAAAGTAACTGTATGATGAACCATACCGACGGATGGATGGGTGGCTGGGCGGGCGGAGGAATGTGGCTTTGGACGGTGATCGGCGTGCTGGTCGTGGCCCTGCTGGTCGTTGCGATTACCAAGCTGTCCAAGAAATGAACGTGCGTTCACGACCCTCCGAATCGTGTAGCAGGGATGGAAGTGTATGTTGATCACCTTATCTACGGACAAAACGGTGAGCGAGACTGCGGCTGCCTTGCAGACCGCCGTTCAGGCTAACCACTTCGGCGTCATGCAGGTTCACGATCTCAAAGAGACCATGGCGAAGAAGGGCGTGGAGTTCGCCCGTGAATGTCTGATCTTGGAGGTCTGCCAACCGCAACAAGCAAAGAAGGTGCTGGATCACAACATGAGCGTGTCCACCGCGTTGCCGTGCCGGATTTCCATTTACGAGGAAGGCGGTAAGACCATCCTGGCGACGTTGAAGCCCACCGCTCTGCTGGCGATGTTCAACACGCCCCAACTGAAAGGGGTGGCGCAGGAGGTCGAAGACACGATCGTTACAATCATGAAGGAAGCGGCGGCAGCCTGACTCGCGAAGGTGATGTAAATATAATAGTGCAATAGTATGAGCGCATACCTGATCGTCCTCCTCGTGCTGGCGCCATTGGCATTGGCATTGGCTGTCGTGCTGTTCGTCGTCGGCATCTACAACAAACTCGTCGGGTTGCGAAATCGTTTCAAAAACGCTTACGCGCAAATCGACGTGCAGCTCAAGCGGCGTTACGACCTGATTCCGAATCTGGTCGAGACCGCGAAGGGTTATATCAAACACGAACGCGGTACGCTGGAAGCCGTCATCGCTGCGCGTAATGCCGCGTCGTCCGCCAACGCCAGTGCCGCCGCCAATCCCGGCGATCCCGCCGCGATGAAGCAACTCTCCAGCGCCGAAGGCACACTCAGCGGCACGCTCGGCCGCCTGTTCGCGCTTTCCGAGGCGTATCCCGACCTCAAAGCGAACACGACCATGTTGAGCCTGATGGAGGAACTGACCTCGACGGAAAACAAAGTGTCTTTCTCCCGGCAGGCGTATAACGACTCGGTGATGGCCTACAACACGCAGCGGGAAGTGTTTCCCAGCAGCGTCATCGCCGGCGCGTTTCACTTCACCGCCGCCGAGTTGTTTGCCATCGAAAAGCCCGAGCAACGGGAGCCGACGAAGGTTTCGTTCGCTTGAAGTGGGTTAGCTCATGGATTTCTTTGAACATCAAGACAAAGCCAGGAAGAACACGAGGGTGCTGGTGGTTTACTTCGGGATCGCCGTCGCGTGCATCATTGCGTCAGTTTACATAGCCAGTTTGCTGATTCTTTACGGGGCCAACGCCAAAAGGCCGGCTGGCGCTCCACCGCCCGAACTCATTCTGTGGGACCCCAAGCTCTTCCTCTACGTCGCGCTCGGTACACTCGGTGTCGTCGCGGTCGGCAGCCTCTATAAAACTGCCGCCTTGGCCAAGGGCGGCAGCGCCGTCGCCGAATCGCTCGGCGGACGGCTCCTCAATCCCAACACGACCCATCCCGATGAGCGCAAACTGCGCAACGTGATCGAGGAAATGGCCATCGCCTCTGGCGTGCCGGTGCCCAAGATCTATGTGCTCGACGACGAAATAGGCATCAACGCCTTTGCGGCCGGCCACGCGCCGGGCGACGCCGCCATCGGCGTCACGCGCGGTTGCATGACCTTGCTCAACCGCGATGAACTGCAGGGCGTCATGGGTCATGAATTCAGTCACATCCTCAATGGCGACATGCGTCTGGATCTGCGGATTATGGGCGTCATCTTCGGCATACTGTGCCTCGCGGTGGTTGGCCGGGTCCTGATCTACTCGCGCGGCGGCAGGGACCGGAATCCGCTGATGCTCCTGGGGTTTGCCCTGATCGTCATCGGCGCGATCGGCGTATTCTTTGGCCGGCTCATCCAGGCCGCGCTGAGCCGGCAACGCGAATTTCTGGCCGATGCCTCCTCGGTTCAGTTCACCCGCAATCCGGCGGGGCTTTCCGGTGCGCTGCAGAAGATCGGCGGCGTCGGCTCGCTGCTCGAATCCGCTCACGCCGGGGAAGCCAGTCACATGTTTTTCGGAGACGGCATGGGCAAACCGTTCCTCGGGGTGCTGGCCACCCACCCGCCGCTTGAAGAGCGCATCCGCGCCATCGATCCCGGCTGGGATGGGAAATTCAAGACTGCCAGCGTCCCCGCAATTGAAGCAGAATCGCAGCGTGGCCCGGCGAGATCGCCATCGGCACGATCTCCATTTCCACCGATTCCCGGGATGCCGGGTGCGCGGGCTGGCGCCGCCGGTTTGGCCGCCAACCTTGTCCCAGTGGGCGCCGTGCTGCCGAACCTGGGCAAGCCAACGCCGCTGCACTTGCGCTACGCCGAGGAGTTGCGGAATTCATTCACGGAGAAGGTCCAGTCCGCCGCCCGTGAACCGCTCGACGCCACCGCGCTCATTTACGCGATGCTCCTCAGCCCGGACGAAGCCTTGCGCGCGAAACAACTCACGGAACTGGCCAGGCGGGCCGCGCCAGGGATTGGCGAAAAGACCGCCGCGCTCTGGCCTGAAGTCGCGCCCATCGCCTCGCGCGCCCGGCTGCCGCTCGTGAACCTTGCCTTGCCCGCGCTGCGTCAGCTTCGGCCCGACGAGCTCGAGCAATTCAGCCAGGCGCTGCAATGGCTTATTGAGAGCGACGGACAGTTTGAAATCTTTGAGTTCGTCCTTCAGAAGATCGTCCGCCGCCACCTCGCGTCGCAGTCGGGCGAAACCCGTCCGACCTCCATTCAATTCGACACGCTCAAACCGCTCATGCGGGATTGCAGCGTTGTGCTCTCCGCGCTGGCGAACGTCAGCAGCAACGCCGGCGAAATCGAAAGGGCATTCCGGACGGGCGCACCCCATCTGGGGGCGAAGGCCGACGGGCTGCAACTCCTGCCGCGCGAAGCCTGTGGGCTGAAACAACTGAATACCGCGCTCGATCGCCTCGCGTTGGCCGTGCCGCAAATCAAAAGGAATTTGATCGAAGCCTGCCTGCATGTCGTCGGCGCAGACGGCTTGATCCAGGAACGCGAAGCCGAATTGCTCCGCGCCATCGCCGACACCCTGGATTGTCCGATCCCGCCGTTTGTGGGGCTTGCCGAAAGCCAGGCCAGCACGAGTAGAGATCCATCTCGAACGGAACCAGTATGGCCAAGGACCCCATCTGCGGCATGACGGTTGACGAAGCGTCTGCGCTACAGGCCGACCGCGAGGGGCACGCGTTCTACTTTTGCAGCGAGCGCTGCCGGCAAAAGTTCCTGTTGGCAAAGCACGAAGCGACGCCGCCGGGCCAAGCTATCTACACGTGCCCGATGCACCCGGAGGTGCAGCAGGATCATCCTGGCAATTGCCCCAAGTGCGGGATGGCGTTGGAACCGAAGAGGGTGACGGCGGGCGCGGAAGGCGGAGAGAACGCCGAGTTGCGCGACATGACGCGGCGCTTCTGGATTGGCGCGGCGCTGGCGTTGCCGGTGTTTGTCCTGGCGATGGCTCACTTGATCCCGGCGCTGGCCAGGCAGTCCTGGGCGGACAGCCACGCCTCGCGCTGGATTCAATTTGCCCTCGCCGCGCCCGTGGTCTGCTGGGCGGGTTGGCCGTTCTTCAAGCGTGGATGGCGCTCCGTCATGACGCGCCACTTGAACATGTTCACGCTCATCGCCATTGGCGTGGGCGCAGCCTTCCTCTTCAGTGCCGTGGCGATGCTCGCGCCGGACCTCTTCCCGCACACGATGCAACACGAGGGCAAGGTCGCCATCTACTTTGAGGCCGCCGCGGCGATCGTGGTGCTGGTGCTTCTGGGCCAGGTGCTCGAACTCCGCGCCCGCAGCCGCACGGGCAGCGCCATCAAAGCGTTGCTGAATCTTGCACCGCCCACGGCGCGACAAGTTGCACCGGAAGGCGATCATGAAGTCTCTCTCGACCAGGTGAAAGTCGGTGACTGGTTGCGTGTGGTTCCCGGTGACCGGGTGCCCGTGGATGGCGCGGTCGTCGAAGGTCACTCCAGCGTGGAAGAGTCCATGATCACCGGCGAACCGCTCCCGGTGGAAAAGACCATCGGTGACAAAGTGACGGGCGGTACCGTCAATGGTTCCGGCAGTTTCGTCATGTGCGCCGAGCGGGTCGGCAGCGACACGTTGCTCGGGCAGATCGTGAACATGGTGGCCGAAGCGCAGCGCAGCCGCGCGCCCATTCAAGGTCTCGCCGACAAGGTCTCGGGCATCTTCGTGCCGGCGGTGCTGGCGGTTTCAGTGCTCACCTTCGTCGTCTGGATGTGGCTGGGGCCAGAGCCAAAGCTCGCGCACGCCATCGTCAACGCCGTCGCGGTCCTCATCATCGCCTGCCCGTGCGCCCTTGGCCTGGCGACGCCCATGTCCATCATGGTTGGTGTCGGACGCGGCGCGCAGGAAGGCGTGCTCGTGAAGAACGCCGAGGCGCTCGAACGATTGGAGAAAGTCACCACGCTCGTCGTGGACAAAACCGGCACGCTCACCGAGGGCAAACCCAAACTCGTGGATATCCTGCCCGCCGGCGGTTTCGACGCAAAGGAGTTCCTGCGTCTCGCCGCCTCACTGGAGCAGAACAGCGAGCACCCGCTCGCCGCCGCGATTGTGGAGGGCGCAAAGGAGCAGAGCCTCCCGCTCGAAACCGTGAAAGACTTCCGCTCCGTGACGGGAGACGGTGTGGTCGGCAACATCGCCGGTCGTGCCGTGATGATCGGCAAACCGGATTTCCTGCGGAACGAACGAATTAGCGGCTTGGAGTCGCTCGAAGCGTCCGCTGCGAAACTTCAAGAAGACGGCAAGACCGCGATGTTTGTCGCCATAGAGGGCAAGCCAGCGGGAATCCTCGCCGTCGCCGACCCGATCAAATCCACCACTGCCGAAGCCATCAAAGAACTTCACGCGCTCGGGTTAAAGCTCGTCATGCTGACCGGCGACAACCGCCGCACCGCCGCCGCCGTGGCCAAGCAGCTCGGCCTTGATGCGGTGGAGGCGGAGATCGTACCGGCCGGAAAGGTCGCCCAAGTCAAGAAACTGCGCGCGGAAGGCAAACACGTGGCGATGGCCGGCGACGGCATCAACGACGCGCCCGCCCTCAGTGAAGCCGAAGTCGGCATCGCGATGGGCACCGGCACCGACGTGGCCATGCAAAGCGCGGGAATCACCCTCGTGCGGGGCGATCTCCGCGGCATTGCCAAGGCCATCCGCCTCAGTCGTGCCACGATGCGCAACATCCGGCAGAACCTCGGCTTTGCCTTTCTCTACAACGGGCTGGGCATTCCGGTGGCGGCGGGCGTGCTTTACCCGTGCTTCGGTTGGCTGCTCAGCCCGGTCATTGCCGGCGCCGCGATGAGCCTGAGTTCCGTCTCGGTCATCAGCAACGCCCTCCGATTGCGGAAGGTGAAACTGTGATTTGTGCGAAACGTGAGGACAAAACCAAGACTGCCCATCCCGGAACGGCTCTCCGACAGGGGCGCGCCGCAAACGCTCGGGGAATGAATCAACGACGTACAACGGAGCGATTGCCAGGGAATGGACGGAGTGCCGCCAAAGACTTTCCGGTCGTTTGCGTGGGTGGTTCGGCCGGCGGGCTCGACGCCTATACCCGGTTGCTCCGGCATCTGCCGGCCGATCTAGGCGTGGCCATCGTCATCGTCAATCACCAAAGGACCCTGGCCACGATGCTGCACGAGATTCTCCCGAACTTCACCGCGATGCCGGTCTCACTGATCACCGAACGATTGGACATCCAGCCCAACCGTGTGTTCATCATCCCCGAACAGCGCGATTTGCATGTGCTGGTCGGTGAGTTCCGCCTGAAACCGATCTCCAAACCGCGCGGATGGCCCGACGTGATCACGGTCTTCTTGCGATCGCTCACCCAGCACTGGGACGGCAAACTGATCGCGGTCATTGTCTCGGGCTATGATGGGGATGGCACCGCCGCGCTGTGCGGGATTAAGGAAGTGGGCGGCATTACCATCGCGCAGAAGCCCGACACCGCCGAACAGCCCGATATGCCGGAGAGCGCCATTGCCAGCGGCTGCATCGACTTGATTCTTTCGCCGGAGGACATCGCGCAAGAAATTGCCCGGATTGCGCACTCGGCGTCACGGGCTGAGTGAAGCCGAACCATCTGGTGGCGCAGGAAGTGCAAGACTCGTAACGTTGGTCCCAGTTCTGATCCTTGACCAAATCAAAAAAGCGCACTATGAAGACAAAGACTCTCTCCCCGGAACTGCTCCACCGGATGGACGCCTACTGGCGTGCCGCGAACTACCTCTCGGTCGGGCAGATTTATCTGTTTGACAATCCGCTGTTGAAGCGACCGCTGGCGCTGGCGGATGTGAAGCACATGCTGCTGGGGCATTGGGGCACGACCCCCGGGCAGAACTTCATTTACGTGCACCTGAACCGGGTCATCAAAAAGTACGACCTCGACATGATTTATGTTTGCGGCCCCGGGCACGGCGGCCCGGCCGTGGTGGGCAACACGTATCTTGAGGGCACTTACAGCGAAATCTATCCCGATATCAGCCAGGATGAGGCCGGGCTGCAAAAGCTCTTCAAGCAGTTTTCGTTTCCCGGAGGAATTCCCAGCCACGCATCGCCGGAGTGCCCGGGTTCGATCCATGAGGGCGGCGAATTGGGGTATTCGCTGAGCCATTCGTTCGGGGCGGTGTTCGACAATCCCAATCTCGTCGTCGCCTGCGTCGTTGGCGATGGCGAGGCGGAGACGGGGCCGCTGGCGACGTCGTGGCAATCGAACAAATTTCTCGACCCTGTCACCGACGGCGCCGTGCTGCCGATCCTGCACCTCAACGGCTACAAGATCGCCAACCCGACTGTCCTCGCGCGCATCGAACCGGAGGAACTGGACCAGTTCCTGCGTGGCAACGGCTGGACGCCGTATTACGTCGAGGGACATGAGCCGCCACTGATGCACGAAGCCATGGCGGCGACGCTGGATCAGGCGGTGGAGGAGATCAAACGCATTCAGCACGAAGCCCGCGTCAACGCCCACACCATGCGCCCGCGCTGGCCGATGATCGTCCTCAAATCCCCGAAAGGCTGGACGGGGCCGAAATGGGTGGACGGCCTGCAAATTGAAGGCACGTTCCGCGCGCATCAGGTGCCGCTCTCTGATCCGGCCACGCATCCCGAACACCTCAAACTACTGGAGGACTGGTTGTGCAGCTACCGGCCGGAGGAACTCTTCGACGAGCAGGGCCGCCTGAAACCGGAGCTGGCTGAACTGGCGCCCAAGGGCGAACGCCGCATGGGTGCAAATCCCCACGCCAATGGCGGCCTGCTGCTCCGCGACCTAGCTATGCCAGACTTCCGCAAATACGCGGTGAAGGTGCCGTCACCCGGCTCCGTTCACGCCGCCGATACGCACGAACTCGGCGTGTTCCTGCGCGACGTGGCCAGGCTCAATCGGGAGCAGCACAATTTCCGAATCTTCGGCCCCGACGAAACGCTTTCCAACCGCCTGAACGCCGTGTTTGAGGTGACCAACCGGCAATGGGACGCCCGGACGCAGGACAACGATGAGTTCCTCGCCCTGGATGGTCGCGTCATGGAAATGTTGAGCGAGCACCAATGCGAAGGCTGGCTCGAAGGGTACCTGCTCACCGGGCGGCACGGGCTGTTCAACTGCTACGAGGCGTTCATCCACATCGTTGATTCGATGTTCAACCAGCACGCCAAGTGGCTCAAAGTCACAGCGGAGCTGCCGTGGCGGCGGAAAATCGCATCGCTGAATTATCTGCTGGCCTCGCATGTCTGGCAGCAAATGCACAACGGCTTTACGCATCAGGATCCCGGGTTCATTGATCACGTCGTGAACAAGAAAGCCTCCGTCGTGCGCGTCTATCTGCCGCCGGATGCCAACTGCCTGCTCTCGGTCTGGGATCATTGTCTGCGCAGCCGCCACTACGTCAACGTCGTGATCGCCGGCAAGTATCAAGCGCCGCAGTGGCTGACGATGGACGCCGCCGTCAAACACTGCACGGAAGGCATCGGCATCTGGCAGTGGGCCAGCAGCGACGCCGGCACCGAACCCGATATCGTCATGGCCTGCTGTGGCGATGTGCCCACGCTGGAAACGCTCGCCGCCGTCTCGATCTTGCGCGAACATCTGCCCGACCTGAAAGTTCGTGTCATCAACGTCGTGGATCTGATGAAGTTGGAACCGCAGAGCGAACACCCGCACGGGCTGAGCGACACGGCTTTCGACGCGCTCTTTACCAAGGACAAGCCGGTCATCTTCGCTTTCCACGCGTATCCGTGGTTGATCCACCGGCTGACCTACCGCCGCACCAATCACGACCACATCCACGTCCGCGGTTACAAGGAAGAGGGCACGATCACCACGCCTTTCGACATGACGGTGCTCAACGATCTGGACCGCTTCCACCTTGTGATAGACGCCGTTGATCGCCTGCCGCATTTGGTTTCCAAGGGCGCCTACCTGAAACAGCAGATGCAGGACAAGCTCATCGAGCACAAACAGTACATTGATACACACGGCCAGGACCTACCGGAAATCTTGAACTGGAAGTGGGGCGCGACCAACGCGGGCAAGCCGGGGTAAATCGGACACGCGCCGGAGAGGATATTCACTATGCAACCGACCGCAAATAAATCCCAACCCAAGCCGGCACCCGCGAAGCCAGCCGAGACCAACCTCCCTGAAATCGCCTCCGCGTCGGTTCCCGACACGCTCGCGTCGCTCAAAGTCAATCCCGAGACCGGGCTTGTGCGTGCTGAGGTGGACGTCCGTCGGAAAGAGAACGGCTACAACGAAGTGGACGAGAAAAAGGGCCACCCGGTCCTCAAATTCCTAAAGAAGTTTTGGGGAATCTCGGCGTGGATGCTTGAGCTGATCATGGTTTTGTCCGCCGTGCTCGGAAAATATTCAGACCTCGTCGTGGTGGGCGCACTGCTGGTGATCAACGCCGTCTTGAGCTTCATGCAAGAGAGCCGGGCCGCCGGCGTCGTTGCGGCATTGCGGAAGCGGTTGCAGGTCAATGCGCGCGTCCGGCGCGATTCGAGCTGGCAGGTCATTCCCGCGCGGGAGCTGGTTCCCGGCGATATCGTCCGCGTGCGACCCGGCGACATCATCCCGGCGGACGTGAAACTCCTGACGGGAGCATTGAGTGTTGACCAGTCCGCGCTCACCGGCGAATCGAAAGACGCGGACAAGAAGCCGGGCGAAGTGCTATCGTCCGGGTCTGTCGTCCGCCGGGGCGAAGGCAACGGAGTGGTCATGCTGACCGGGGCGAAGACTTACTTCGGCCGCACCACGCAACTCGTGCAGGAGGCGCGTCCGAGACTTCACATTGAAGCGGTGGTGGCCAAGGTCGTCCGCTGGCTCTTTGTCATCGTTGGCGCGCTGCTTTGCATGGTGGTCGTCCTGTCGCTGATTCGCGGCTCGCCGCTCCTGGAGATGGTTTCTCTCATGCTCGTCCTGTTGATGAGCGCGGTGCCGGTCGCCCTGCCGGTCATGTTCACGGTCAGCATGGCCGTCGGGTCGAAAGAACTGGCCAAGCGCGGCGTGTTAGTCACACGACTAAGCGCCGCGGAGGATGCCGCGACGATGGACGTGCTCTGCGTGGATAAGACGGGCACGATTACCATGAATCAGTTGGCCGTCACCGGCGTAATTCCACTGGAGCACGCGTCGGAATCGGACGTGCTATTCGCTGGCGCACTCGCGTCGCAGGAGGCCAACCAAGATCCGATCGACCACGCCTTCCTCACCGCAGCGAAAGATCGGCACGTCTTTGACAACCTTCCCAAGGTCACGCCCGTCTCCTTTGCACCATTTGATGCGAAAAACCGGCGGACGGAAGCCGTGGTCGCGCAGAGCGGGCAACGGCTGCGCGTGATGAAAGGCGCTGTGCGCACGATCGCCGAAGCGTGCGGATTTCAGCCCCAGGCCATCGAGGCATTGGAGGCACGGGTCAGCGCGGCGGCCGCGAAGGGCTATCGGACGCTGGCGGTGGCACGCGGACCAGAGATGGGTGCGCCAACCTTGCTGGGATTGGTGTCGTTGTATGATCCGCCACGGCCGGATGCCAAACAACTCATCGCCACACTCCAGGACCTCGGGGTTCCGGTAAAGATGCTCACGGGCGACGCACTGCCGGTGGCCTGTGAGATCGGCCAAGGAGTCGGCCTGCCCAACATACGGCACATGGCGGATCTGAAGGCTGGCAACCAGACGGTGGATATCTTTGCGGGCGCGGATGGTTTCGCGGAAGTATTTCCGGAAGACAAATACACCGTGGTGAAGCACCTGCAGGCTTCGGGGCACGTGACCGGCATGACAGGCGACGGTGTCAACGACGCTCCAGCGCTCCGCCAAGCCGAAGTCGGCATCGCCGTCAGCACCGCGACCGACGTGGCCAAAGGCGCTGCCAGCGTCGTCCTAACCGAAGCAGGGTTGACAAATATCGTGGCATTGGTCGAGCAGGGGCGGACGATTTACCAACGCATCCTGACGTGGATTATCAACAAGATCAGCCGTACGATCCTGAAGGCTGCTTTCGTGGCCATCGCGTTCGTGGTGACCGGCAAGTTCGTGGTCTCCGCCTTTGCGATGCTACTGCTGGTCTTCATGACGGACTTCGCGAAGATCTCCCTGGCCACCGACCACGTTCGACCGTCCAAGAAACCGGAAACATGGAACATCGGAGGCTTCATCACCGTGTCCGTGGTGCTGGGTGTCGCGATGGTCGCCGAAACGCTCCTCCTGTTGTGGATCGGCTGGTCGCATTTTGGTTTGGCAACCAACAATAATGCCCTCTACACCTTCAGCTTCCTGATGCTGCTCTACTTTGCCGCCTTCTCCGTCGTGTCCGCCCGGGAACGACACTGGTTCTGGGCCACCTTGCCCAGCAAGACCTTCCTTTTAGCAATCGCAACCGATGTGCTCGCGGGCACCGCCCTGACGTTCGTGGGTCTCCCAGGACTCAAGCCTTTGCCTTGGTGGCAGACGCTTGTGATTTTCGCCTATGCGATGGTCGCGTGCCTGGTCGTGAACGACGCCGTGAAGGTCGCGATGATCAAATGGCGCGTTCCTAACGCCGTGGCGAAGAAACCGGCCGATGTGACCCCGCAGATCGCCAAGCGGGCCTATGAACTGTACGAGCAGCGAGGCCGTCAGGATGGTCGAGCTGCTGAGGACTGGGGGCAGGCGGAGCGGGAGATCCGAAAAGATGAACCCCATAAATAAACAGACGCGAACAACGCGGCCGGCATTACCGAAAGGATGAAGATGAGAATCAATTCTAAGGAATTCCGTGTGCGGCCCGGGAGACGGGTCAGACTCGGAGAGTGGCCGACGATTGTGAAACCATTTTGCAGGACCAAGAAGCGCTATCAAAAACTCTTGGAGGAACATGTTGAGGAGTTGAGCTCGCTGCAAAGCCTTCACTACGCGTCCAACCGCTATGCGTTGCTGCTGATTTTTCAAGGGATGGACGCTGCCGGCAAGGACGGCGCCATCCGGCACGTCATGTCTGGGGTCAATCCGCAAGGCTGCGAGGTTTTCAGTTTCAAACAGCCGAGCACCGAAGAGCTGGAACATGATTTTCTCTGGCGTACGACCCGCCGTCTGCCGGAACGCGGGCGGATCGGCATCTTCAATCGTTCCTACTATGAGGAGGTGCTCATCGTTCGGGAACATCCGGAGATTCTGCGCGGCCAGGGACTTCCGGACGAGGCGCTCGATGAGAAGACTATTTGGAAGGAGCGGTATCGTTCCATCGTGGACCTGGAGGAGCATCTTCACCGTAACGGCACCCGGATCATCAAGTTCTTCCTGCACCTGTCGAAGGGGGAACAGCGGAACCGATTCCTCGCGCGCATTGATGAGCCGGACAAGAACTGGAAATTCAGCCTCGCGGACATACACGAACGGAAATACTGGAAGCATTACATGAAGGCTTATGAGGCTTGCCTTACCGCGACCAGCACAACTAACGCCCCCTGGCATGTCGTTCCCGCCGATGATAAGGAGAATGCCCGGCTGATTGTTTCCCAAATTCTCCTGGATGCGCTCGTCAAATTGAAGATGGCCTATCCCAAGACTACCGCGAAACGGCGGCGGGAATTGAACTCCATTCGCAAACAACTGTGAACCTAAAACATGAACAAAACCGGCTTCTGCGAAATGTTCGCTGGCCAGGATGGCCTGAACCTGAAACGAATGAAAGGAGTCCCCAATGCCCATTCAAATCAATGAAGAGAACGGCGGGAAGATGCTCGTCGTTCACGTCAGCGGGAAGCTGGCAGAAGCAGATTACGAGCACTTTGTGCCCGAGTTTGAACGACTCGTCCGGCAGCACGGAAGACTGCGCGTGCTCTTCGATATAACCGGTTTCCACGGCTGGGAAGCCGGCGCGCTGTGGGAAGACATCAAGTTCGACCTTAGACACTTCGCCGACATCGAACGGCTCGCCCTGGTCGGGGAGAAGAAGTGGCAGCACGGCATGGCGACGTTCTGCAAGCCGTTCACGAAAGCGATGATCCGATACTTCGATCACGCCGACGCCGCCGAGGCGCGGAAGTGGTTGGGCGAATCGTAGCCGCTGCGGCGGCGACCGACACAAATGACTATGCAAAAGCTTATAGACACCGCGAGGGCGATGGTCGCCGGCGACAAGGGCCTGCTGGCGCTGGATGAAAGCAACCCGACCTGCAACCAGCGGTTCGTCGCGTTGGGGATTCCGCAGACCGAGGCGGCGCGACGCGCGTATCGGGAATTGATTGTGACCACGCCCGGGCTCGGTGAGTGCATCAGTGGCGCGATTCTCTATGATGAAACGATCCGTCAGCAGAAAAAGGACGGCACGCCCTTGGTCAAAGTCCTTGCCGATGCCGGAATCATCCCCGGCATCAAAGTTGATGCCGGAGCCAAGGCGATGGCCGGTCATCCCGGAGAGAAAGTTACCGAAGGTCTGGACGGCTTGCGCGAACGTCTCGCTGAATACGCCCGAAAAGGCGCGCGCTTCGCCAAGTGGCGGGCGGTGATTGCCATCGGCGATGGCCTTCCCAGCCGGAGTTGCCTCGAGGCCAACGCGCACGCGCTGGCTCGCTACGCCGCGTTGTGCCAGGAAGCCGGACTGGTCCCCGTCGTCGAGCCGGAAGTGCTCATGGACGGCGGGCATACCCTGGAACGGTGCGGCGAAGTAACGGAGGAGATCTTACGAACAGTTTTCCACCAGCTCTATATCCAACGGGTGATGCTGGAGGGCTTGATCCTCAAACCCAACATGGTGCTTCCCGGCTTCACGTGTTCCCCGCAAGAAAAGGTGGAAGAAGCAGCCATTGGCGAACAACAGTTCCAGGTGAGATTGGTTGACCGTCAGCAGGACGAGTTGGAAGCTGTGGCCGAGGTGGCCGACGCCACGGTGGGGTGTCTCTTGCGAGCGGTTCCCGCAGCCGTTCCGGGGATTGCGTTCTTGTCGGGCGGCCAAACCGCTGAGCTGGCTTCGACGCGCTTGAATGCCATGAATGTTCGATTCAAGTCGCGACTGCCCTGGGCGCTGGCATTTTCATTTGCCCGCGCCATCCAGCAACCGGCCTTGGAGATTTGGCGCGGCGCGGAGGCAAACGTGTCGGCGGCCCAGCAAGCTTTGGTTCACCGAGCCAGATGCAACCGGGCCGCGCGCCGTGGCGAATACGATGCCGCGATGGAAACCCAAAGCAAATGAAAGGAGTCCCCCATGCCCATTCAACTCAATGAAGAAAATGGCGGGAAGCGGCTCGCCGTTCACGTCAGCGGGAAGCTGGCCAAAGAAGATTACGAACACTTTGTGCCCGAGTTCGAGCGGCTCGTCCGGCAGCAAGGACAATTGCGTGTGCTGTTCGATATGACCGGCTTCCACGGCTGGACGGCCGGCGCGTTGTGGGAGGACACGAAGTTTGCGATGCAGCACTTCCACGACATCGACCGCCTGGCGGTGGTCGGCGAGAAGAAATGGCAGGAAGGGATGGCGACGTTCTGCAAGCCCTTCACGAAAGCGACCATCAAATACTTCGATCACACCGAGGCCACCGAGGCGCGGAAGTGGTTGGGCGAATCCTAGCGGCTTTGGCCGCCATCGATACGAATGAGCACTCCTTGCGAAGATCGTCCGCGGGCGCTGTCAGACGGCGACTGTATGCCGGCGAATCCGGGAGTGGCCGTCTCGGTGCGCAAACGGAAGCGTCTGTCCCACAAGACGCCAAGTCAAAGTTGGGTGCCCCCTCACCCCCAGTGTGTCTCCAAGCGAATCGTTACATCATGAAATGGTCTCTTAAGCTCGGCAAACTCCTCGGCATTGACGTTTATCTTCACTTCACGTTTCTGCTGCTGCTCGCCTTTCTGGGGTTCTATTACTGGCGCGCCACTCATAACGTTGATGCCGCACTGCGCGGTGTCGCCTTTATTGTCGCTCTGTTTGGCTGCGTGATTCTGCATGAACTGGGGCACGCCTTGATGGCGCGTCGCTACGGCATCCAGACGCGCGACATCACCCTGCTGCCCATCGGCGGCATTGCGCGCCTGGAGAAGATGCCGGAGAAGCCGATGCAGGAATTCTTGGTCGCGCTGGCCGGACCGGCGGTGAACGTGGTGATCGCGGCCGTTCTGTTCGTCGGGCTGGCGGTCACCGGCGGTTTCACTCCCGTGGAGGAACTCGGCGTGACCGGCGGCTCCTTCTGGCAACGACTGATAATGCTGAACCTGTTCCTGGTCGCCTTCAATCTCCTGCCGGCCTTCCCGATGGATGGCGGACGCGTCTTGCGCGCTCTGCTGGCCATGCGCCTGGGCCGGCGTCGCGCCACGGCCATCGCCGCCAATGTGGGTCAGGGCATGGCCATCCTCTTCGGCATCGTCGGTTTCTTCTACAATCCGTTCCTCATTTTCATCGGCATCTTCGTCTATCTGGGCGCGCAGGCTGAGGCGGGCATGGTTGAGATGCAGTCGGCGCTGGCAGGTTTGCGCGTGCGCGACGCCATGATGACACGGTTCCGCACCCTCGCGGCGCAGGACACGCTGGCCAAGGCGGTGACTGAATTGCTCGCTGGTTCCCAGCAGGATTTCCCGGTCATCGAAAACGATCAACCGATCGGCATGCTTCGCCGCAACGATCTGGTAAAGGCACTTTCGGAGGGACGCCGCGATGCCGCCGTGACTGCGGGGATGTCTCGCGATTGCGAGACGGTGGACGAAGCGGCCTCGCTGAAAGGCGCCGTCGAATCCATGCGCGAGCGGCAGTGCGCCACGATGCCGGTCGTGGCGGGCGGTCGTATGGTCGGCCTGCTGACGCTCGAAAACATCAGCGAGATGATCATGGTCAAGGCCGCGATAGATCACCCAGGCGCGGCCCCTTCGCTGCCACCAAGACTGAGCACCCAACATGTATAAGAGACGAAGTCTTGATGCGCTATGACTGAAGCCATCCAAGGCACCGTGGTTTCCGTGCGCGGCAGCGTCGTGGATATCCGGTTCGACGGGCATCTGCCGCCGATTTACTCGGTGCTGCGCGCGGGAGCGGAACACACAATCGTCATCGAAGTGCTGGCGCAGCGCGATGCGCGGCACGTGCGCGGGATAGCGTTGACGCCGACACAGGGTCTCGCTCGCGGCATGGCGGTAGAGGACACGGGCGGACCGTTGAAAGCTCCGGTCGGCAAAGGGATTCTCTCGCGGATGTTCGATGTGTTTGGGAATGCCATCGATCGCGAGCCGGCGTTGGCTGATGTCCAATGGCGTTCCGTGCATCGTGCGCCACCGCCGCTGGCACGACGTTCCACCAAGTCGGAAGTCTTTGAAACAGGCATCAAGGTCATTGATGTGCTCGTGCCACTGGAGCGCGGCGGGAAGGCCGGACTTTTCGGCGGGGCGGGCGTCGGCAAGACGGTGCTGCTCACCGAAATGATCCACAACATGATCGGGCACCACGAGGGCGTGAGCATTTTCTGCGGCATCGGCGAACGGTGTCGCGAAGGCGAGGAGCTTTACCGGGACATGAAGCAAGCCGGCGTGTTGCCGAACATGGTGATGATCTTCGGCCAAATGAACGAGCCGCCCGGCAGCCGGTTCCGGGTAGGGCATGCGGCGCTGACGATGGCGGAGTATTTCCGCGACGACGAGCACCGCGACGTGCTGCTGCTCATTGATAATATATTTCGCTTCATCCAGGCCGGCATGGAGGTGTCCGGCTTGATGGGACAAATGCCGTCGCGTCTGGGCTATCAACCCACGATGGGCACGGAGCTTTCGGGGTTGGAGGAGCGCATCGCCAACACGGATACCGGCGCCATCACCTCAATTCAGGCAGTGTATGTGCCGGCGGACGATTTCACCGATCCAGCGGCAGTGCATACGTTCTCGCATCTCTCCGCCTCTATCGTGCTCTCGCGCAAGCGGGCGAGTGAAGGCCTTTACCCGGCCATCGATCCGCTCCAGTCCAGTTCCAAGATGGCAACGCCGGGCATTGTCGGCGAACGACATTACGCCCTGGCGCAGGAAATCCGGCGGACACTCGCGCAGTATGCGGAACTCAAGGACATCATCGCCATGCTCGGCCTGGAGCAGTTGTCGCCGGAGGATCGCAACGTCGTCGCCCGCGCACGCCGGTTGGAGCGCTTTCTCACCCAGCCCTTTTTCACGACCGAGCAATTCACCGGCCTAACCGGAAAACTGGTTGGCCTCGCGGACGCACTGGACGGCTGCGAGCGAATTCTGCACGACGAATTCAAGGATTACCCGGAGAGCGCGCTCTACATGATCGGGTCGATTGGCGAGGCAAAGAAGAAAGCTCCGCCCGGCAAACCAGATAGCCAAGCAGAGTCTAAAACAATGTCCGGTGCGGACCCGAAATCGAAGGTTGAACCAAAGCCGGCTGTCGCGTCGCCGCCTGAAGCCAAGTCCGAACCGAAACCCAAACCGCAGCCCGAACCGGCCACCGCCGCTCATGAATCTTAAGGTGCTCCTGCCGTTCCAGATCTTCGCCGAGAAGACCGATGTGTCGCGCATCGTCGCCGAGACGCGCGAAGGCTCGTTCGGACTCCTGCCGCACCGACTCGATTGTGTCGCGGCGCTCGCGCCCGGGATTCTCATCTACGAAACCGAATCGGACGGTGAAGTCTTTGTGGCCGTGGATGAAGGGGTGCTGGTCAAGACCGGCCCGGACGTGCTCGTTTCCGTGCGCCGGGCGATGGGCGGAACGGACCTCGGCCAATTGCGCGATGCGGTGGAGCAGGAGTTTCTGACCCTGGACGAGCACGAGCAAAGCGTGCGCACGGTCATGGCGAAATTGGAAACCGGATTTCTGCGTCGCTTCGCAACCTTTCAACATGAGTGACGAGCCGAAGAAAACCTCGAAGAGCGAGCCGACCTTCGCCGCGCAAGTCGGCGCGAAGGCGGCGCGCAAGCTCAAGGCGCGCAAATCCACGCAAGGCGTCTGGTTCGGCTTGGGCATGATGGGGCTGATCGGCTGGTCGGTGGTCGTTCCGACGCTGCTCGGCGCAGCGCTCGGCCTCTGGTTGGACAAACACCATCCGGGCAGCCATTCCTGGACGCTGGCCCTGCTGGTCGCCGGGCTGGCGATCGGCTGTTTGAATGCGTGGTTTTGGGTGGCCAAGGAAGAAAAGGCAATGCGGGACGAACAGGAGGATGACGATGAATGAAACTCTGATGCTGGTCGTGGCCGGCGTGACGGGTCTTGTACTCGGCGCGATTTTCTTCGGCGGGCTCTGGTGGACGGTGCGCAAGGGCGTGTCGTCCCCGCGACCGGCGCGTCTGGTTTCTCGGCAGCACGCTGCTGCGGATGAGCATTGTTCTGGCTGGATTCTATTTCGTTGGGCGCGGGCATTGGGAGCGGATGCTCGTGTGCCTGCTTGGATTTGTCATCGCGCGCTTCATCGTGATGCGGTTCACGCGCACGCCGGTCGAACATCCCAACTCCGCGGCGAAGGAGGCCAGTCATGCGCCTTAGTCCCGACGAGATGATTTTCTGGCAACACGGTTTTTTCAAACTCAACGCCACGATTGTCTTCACCTGGGGACTGATGCTCGTGCTCGCTGTCGGTTCGAAACTCATCACGCGCAAACTGACCACGGAACATAAACGTTCCCGCTGGCAGAACCTCTTGGAAATCGTCGTCACCGGCATCGCGAAACAAATCGAAGAAGTCGGCCTCCAGAACCCGAAGAAGTATCTCGGCTTTCTGGGCACGCTCTTTCTGTTCGTCGCCGTGGCCAGCCTTTGCACCGTCATTCCCGGCTACGAACCGCCGACCGGCTCGCTCTCGACGACGGCAGCGCTGGCGCTGTGCGTGTTTGTGGCCGTGCCACTATTCGGCATCGAGGACCAGGGCGTGGGCGGTTATCTCAAGTCTTACATCGAGCCGACGGTCATCATGCTGCCGTTTAACATCATCAGCGAACTTTCGCGCACGCTCGCACTGGCCGTCCGCCTGTTCGGCAACATGATGAGCGGGGCGATGATCATTGCGATTCTGCTGACCATTACGCCGTTCATTTTTCCGATCGTCATGACGGCGCTCGGCCTGCTCACCGGCATGGTGCAAGCATACATCTTCAGCATCCTGGCCGCGGTTTACATCGCCGCCGCCACACGCACGCGCAAACCCAAGCCTGAGCCCGAGCCCGCAACATGAAACCACCACAACGAAACAGCCAAAGGACAATCTATGGATAGCATGACTCTTATCGCCGTTGCCTCAATCGTCACCGCCGGATTCGCGACCAGCGTGGGGTGCATTGCGCCAGCGCTGGGCGAAGGGAAGTCAGTCGCCTCCGCGCTGACTTCGCTGGCCCAGCAACCCGACGCCTCGGCGACGATCACCCGGACCTTGTTCGTGGGTCTGGCGATGATCGAGTCCACGGCCATCTATTGCTTCGTGGTCTCGATGATCCTCATCTTTGCCAACCCGTTCTGGAATCACGTCATCGCCGAAGCGACCAAAGCCGCAGGAAAGTGAACGCAGAACCCATCCCACGAATGGCGCAAGGAGCGCGGCGCTCACGCCGCTTGAACTTGCGATGGCCATTTGCCGTCCGGAAACCAACAGGATTGCCGACGTTGAAGCGGGCTAAAGCCCGCGCTCCGGCACTAATGAATGGACTGCCATGCTGATTGACTGGTTCACCGTCGGCGCGCAGGCGCTTAACTTCCTCATCCTCGTGTGGTTGATGAAGCGCTTTCTTTACAAGCCCATCCTCAACGCCATTGACACGCGGGAGAAGCGGATCGCCAAGGAACTCGCCGACGCCGACGCCCAAAGAACCGAAGCCCAAAAGGAACGCGACGAATTCCAGCACAAGAACGAGGAGTTCGACCGGCAGCGCGCTGCACTGTGGAGCAAGGCCACGGACGAAGCAAAAGCCGAACGTCAGCGGCTTCTCGACGAAGCACGGAAGGCCGCCGACGCCTTGAGTGCCAAGCGCCAGGAGACGCTGCGCAACGACGCTCAAAACCTGAATCAAGCCATCATGCGACGGACTCAAGACGAAGTGTTTGCCATCGCGCGAAAGGCGCTGACGGATCTGGCCACGACGAGCCTGGAAGAGCGGTTGGGCGAGGTGTTCACGCGCCGCTTGCGCGAGTTGGACGGTAAGGCGAAGGCGAGTCTCGGCGAGGCCCTGAAGACAGCATCTGACCCCGCACTCGTGCGCAGCGCGTTTGACCTGCCCGCCGACCAACGCGCAACGATACAAAATGCGCTCAACGAAACTTTTTCGGCTGAGATTCGCCTCCGGTTCGAGACCGCGCCGGACTTGGTCAGCGGGATCGAGTTCACCACGAATGGACAAAAGGTGGCGTGGAGCATCGCGGATTATCTCGCGTCGCTCGAAAAGGGCGTCGGCGAACTTCTGAAAGAGAAAGACCTACGTGAAGCCGAAGCCAAAACGTCGTCGGATCTGACGCCCCAAATCGCCAAGCGCGCCTATGAACTGTACGAGCAACGAGGCCGCAAGAATGATTCGTCAGCTCAGGACTGGGGGCAGGCCGAACGAGAGATTCGCAAGGGTGAAACCAAAGCTGAACCCAAGCCGGCGGCCAAGATCGAGCCGGAAGCTGAACCCAAGGTCGAGCCGAGACCTGAAGTCAAAGCCGAGCGTAAGCCTGAAACCAAAGCTGAGCTTAAACCTGAAGAACCTAAGCCCGAAACATAGAGCCAATGACCGCCGCGCCTGAAAGTCTGCAGAGCGTCTTCGACCGCACGTTCGCTGGAATCAGCCAGGTTCGGGCTGCATTCAAGCCGCAACTGACGCCGCGCGAGGTGGGCACGATCACGAACGTTTCCACCGGCATCGCCAAGGTTTCCGGACTTCCAGGTGTGGGCTTTGAGGAATTGCTCGATTTTCCCGGCGGCGGGTTCGGTATCGCGTTCAACCTGGACGCGGATGAAATCGGCGTCGTGCTGCTCGGCGAATATCAAGAGCTGCACGCGGGCGACGAAGTCGGACGCACCGGGCGGGTCATGGACGTGGTGGTCGGCGATGAATTGCTGGGACGCGTCATTGACCCGCTCGGCCGACCTCTGGATGGCAACGGGTCGTTGGCGACCAGCAAGCGTCTGCCCATCGAACGTCCCGCCGCGCCCATCATGGACCGCGCGCCCGTCACCGTGCCGCTCCAGACCGGCCTGAAAGTCGTGGATGCGCTCATTCCCATTGGGCGCGGCCAGCGCGAGTTGATTCTGGGTGACCGGCAGACGGGCAAAACCGCCATTGCGATCGACACCATCCTCAACCAGCGCGACCAGAATGTCGTGTGCGTCTATTGTGTCATCGGCCAACGCGCTTCCGCCGTGGCGAAGGCCGTGGCTATCCTCCGGGAGAAGGGCGCGCTGGACTACACCGTCGTGGTCGTGACCGAGGGCAACGACCCGCCCGGGCTCGCCTACATCGCTCCTTACGCCGCGACCAGCATCGCGGAGCATTTTATGGAAGCGGGCCGCGACGTGCTGATTGTCTATGACGATCTCACCCAGCACGCCCGCGCCTATCGCGAACTTTCCCTCCTGCTCCGCCGACCGCCCGGTCGCGAAGCCTTCCCCGGCGACATCTTCTACATTCATTCGCGGCTGCTGGAACGGGCCACGCATCTATGCAAGGAACGCGGGGGCGGTTCGCTCACCGCCCTGCCTCTCATCGAGACCGAAGCGCAGAACATTTCCGCCTATATTCCGACCAACCTGATTTCCATCACGGACGGGCAGATCTATCTTTCGCCGTCGCTGTTTGAATTGGGCGTGCTGCCCGCGGTCGATGTCGGCAAATCCGTTTCGCGCGTCGGCGGCAAGGCGCAACGGGCGGCCTACCGGGCGGTGGCGGGCGACCTCAAGCTCGCCTATGCGCAGTTCGAGGAACTCGAGACCTTTGCCCGGTTCGGCGCCCGCCTGGATGATGTCACCCGCAAAATCATCGAACATGGACGGCGCATCCGCGCCTGCCTCAAGCAGCCGGAATTCTCCCCAGTGTCCGTGCCCGCACAGATCGCCATCCTCCTGGCCTTGACCGCGGACCTTTTCGACCCGGTGCCGATGGGCGAAATGACAGACGCCGAGCGCGCCGTGCGTGCGGCGGCGGCGAAAATCCCGGCGGAGGTGTGCGCACGATTCGAAAGCGCCAACCAGTTGAGCGATGAGGACCGCAAGACGATTATTGATCTCGCGCGCCAATCGCTCGTGCCGTTCCAGCCCAAGCCGGAAGCCAAACCCGAGCCCAACCAACAGACCGAAAAGAAGCCCGGACCTGAAGCGAAGGACGAGAACAAGTCACAACCCAAACCGAACATGTCCACGCCGGAGTCCGAATCCACGCCGGAGGTCCAAACGGAGGCCAAACCCAAGCGCAAGACGGCACTCCAGGAGAAGTCATGAGCGACACCACGGCGAGCCTGCGCCGAAAGATCAGCAGTGCCGGCGATCTCCAATCCGTCGTCCGCACGATGAAAGCCCTGGCTGCTTCGAGCATCGGACAATACGAGAAATCGGTGCGCGCGCTGGGCGACTACTACCGAACCGTGGAGCTGGGTTTGGGCGCGTGCTTTTGGGAAAGCGAGCCAGCAGCCTTGAGGGTGGAACGAAGAGGACAAACCGGCGCGGGTGCAATTGGCGTGGTCGTTTTCGGTTCCGACCAGGGACTGGTGGGCCAGTTCAATGACGTGGTGGCCGATTATGCGGTCAAGACGCTGGCAGATCTACCCGGCAAACCCCGGGTTTGGGCCGTCGGTGAGCGCGTCCGCGCGCGCCTGGCAGACGCGGGCCTGCCGCCGGCTGGTCTGTTCACCGTGCCGAATTCTGTCCACGCCATCACCCCGCTCATCGGGCAGATTCTCGTGGAGAGCGAGACGCGCCGCAGCCACGGTGAAGTCACTGAACTCCATCTCATCTACAACCGCCCCACGTCGGGAGCGGTTTATGCGCCGGTCCATCAGCGACTGCTCCCGCTGGACGAGACCTGGCGTCGTAAGCTGTCTGACCTTCCCTGGCCGACGAAGAGCTTGCCCGAGGTGATGGGTGAGGGAACCGAGACCTTGCGGGCGCTGATCCGTGAATATCTGTTCGTATC
The DNA here is from genome assembly GCA_963735925.1 of uncultured bacterium. Classification (GTDB taxonomy): domain Bacteria; phylum Verrucomicrobiota; class Verrucomicrobiia; order Limisphaerales; family J093; genus DSVZ01. Next base: position 588,058 of record CAVTMT010000005.1, on the reverse strand, counting down.
ACTCTTCCGCGCGTGCGCCGAATCCCTGGCGAGCGAGAACGCAAGCCGCCTAGCGGCGATGGAACGCGCCGACCGGAACATCGACGAATTGCTGGAGACGCTCAACGGCACCTTCCACCGTCTGCGCCAGAGCGGCATCGATGAGGAACTATTCGACGTGATCTCCGGCTTCGAAGCACTGTCGAGCAAGCGGCGCGGACCGGCCCCGCGGAGATTCAGCCGTGAATGAACCGGATTCATTGAGGGTTGAAGTATGTGCCCTTCGGTAATGCTTGAGTGTCGGTACCGAAACCAGCACTTCGAGCTCCGGGGCAAAGCATTCGACCTTTTGCGGTAGCGCCGCGGAATTCCGCAAATGTGAATCTGATGGGGTGTTCACCCCATTCATTTCACGGTAGCCGAGAGGTACCGTATACTGCACGAGGCAATGTGAACAGTGAAAAGTCATGGATCGAATCCCTTTATATCCACTGCGATTCGAACCGGTCTGCCGGTATCGGCTCTGGGGCGGCCGACGTCTGGCCAACCTGCTCTCCGCTCCGCTGCCCGGCGATAGCCCCATTGGCGAAGCCTGGCTGCCGTGATATTGCGCAAGGCACAATCGGTCCGGTGGTGCGGGTGGTGGAAACGACGCGGCCGCTGCAGCGCGCGCGCCTCTTGGATGGGGAACACTTCGGGCTGTGGCGACTGGGCGCGGAATCGCCGTTCGCTGTTGGCATCGGAGGAACTCCCCGGGTGCTGGTGTGCCTGGCGGGCGATGCTCACGTGGAGCATGATGGTATTGATTACGCCGTCAGCCAAGGGGATGTCACGTTTCTGCCCGCCGTGGTTGGAGCATGTTTATGCCGACCGAGCGGCGCTGTGAGTTTGTCGGAGACTTCATTGCCGGAAGATTCGCGTCCTTCAATATGCTCCCGCAGCTCTACCTGATTCGACACGGCGGAACGGAGTGGTCGCTCTCCGGGCAGCACACCAGTGTCACGGACATTCCGCTGACCGCACGTGGCGAAGCGGAGGCGCGCGAACTTGCACGGCGTCTCCGGGACATTCCATTTGCCCAGGTGCTGACCAGTCCGCGACAGCGTGCGCGGAGAACCTGTGAACTGGCCGCCCTGAACCCTGCTCCCGAAATCGAGCCAGATCTGGTGGAGTGGAACTATGGCGACTACGAGGGCCAACGCTCTGCGGATATTCTCCAGACTCAGCCGGGCTGGAATATCTTCCTCGATGGCGGTCCGAACGGCGAAAGTCCTACGCAAGTCTCCGACCGCGCGGATCGCTTGATTGCCCGCCTGCGCACGCTGAAAGGGAATGTCGCGCTCTTCACTCACGGACACTTCGGGCGCGTTCTGGCCGTGCGCTGGATTGGATTGCCGGTGACCGAGGGACAGCATTTCGAACTCGGCACCGCGTCACTCAGCATTCTCAGCCACGACCCGCATCATCTTGAATTGCCCGTCATCGTGCTATGGAACGCAAACTCGCCGGCCGGCGTTGAATCAGAAACCACACGGGCCGTTGAACGATGGGAGAATGAAGGCGGCGAGATGCCCGACCAACCGCGACAACCTGCTGCCTGCCAACTGCCATGAAGATGAATCCGACCCGTGCAGGATCCCCATGAAGTCTGCACCGGACATTCTCAAATCGCAGGCCCATCGAATCAAGCTGCCCGGTGGATTGTCGTCAGAACAGTCTGAGGACGCCGGCGTGGTCGGGTTGGTTCACAGATTGTTACCACGGACCCTCGCCCGAGCCAATTGCCATGAGCCGGTTGGAGATTCGCCGCCCAAAGGATAATGGTTCAATGAAAAAGCTCATCGTGTTCGATCTGGATGGCACGCTCGCGGAAAGCAAAGCATCGCTCGATGCCGAGATGGCCACGCTGATCAGCACTCTGCTGGGCATTGTGAAGGTGGCCGTGATTTCCGGCGGCGATTGGCCGCAGTTTCAGAAACAAGTGCTTTCGAGTCTTCCCCACGACGATCACCTGAAGAATCTGTCCCTGCTTCCCACCTGTGGGACGAAGTTCTTCCAATACGCGGGGGCTTGGAAGAAGCTCTATTCCTTTGCTCGTGGCCAATGCCGTGGTGGGGTTCTGGGAAGAACGCGAGGCGAGCAACGCCATCGAGGCTCTCAAGGCCAAGCTGGCGGTCCTGGCCCGCGTGAAGCGTGACGGGAAATGGATCAACCCTCCGGCGCGCGAGTTGGTGCCGGGCGACGTCATTCGCATGAGGCTCGGCGACATTGTGCCGGCGGATGCGCGACTGCTCGACGGCGATCCGGTGGACGTGGATCAATCCGCACTGACCGGTTTATGCGGTGGTGCATTTCCAACCGTTCGACCCGGTGCACAAGCGCACCGAGGCCACCGTCAAGGGCCAGGACGGAAAGACGTTCAAGGTGACGAAGGGCGCGCCGCAGGTGATCATCAAGTTGTCGGCCAATGCCGGGCAGGTGCAGGCCGCCGTCGAGAAAGCCGTCAACGAATTCGCGGCGCGGGGCTTTCGTTCGCTGGGGGTGGGGCGCGCCGAGGACAACGGCCCGTGGCAGTTTCTGGGGGTGCTGCCGCTGTTCGATCCGCCCCGGGACGATGCCCGGGCCACGATCGCGACGGCACGACAGATGGGCGTGAAGATCAAGATGGTGACAGGCGACGCCCTGGCCATCGCGCAGGAGACCGCCAAGAAGCTGGAGATGGGGGCGAACATTCTCGATGCCAGCGGACTCGGCGACGTGAAGCGCGACGAAACCGCGCCGGTGTCGCAGGCGATCGAGCAGGCCGACGGCTTCGCGCAGGTGTTTCCGGAGCACAAGTTCCACATCGTCGATGTCCTGCAGAAACGCGGCCACATCGTCGGCATGACGGGCGACGGAGTGAATGACGCTCCCGCCCTGAAGAAAGCCGACTGCGGCATCGCGGTCTCGGGAGCAACGGACGCGGCGCGCGCAGCGGCTGCCATCGTGCTGCTGACGCCCGGCCTCTCCGTGATCATCGATGCGATCAAGGAGAGCCGGAAGATTTTCCAGCGCATGAACAGCTACGCGATCTACCGCATCGCCGAGACGCTGCGCGTGCTCCTGTTCATGACGTTGTCGATCCTGGTCTTCAACTTCTACCCGGTGACGGCGGTTATGATCGTGATGCTGGCGTTGCTCAACGACGGCGCCATCCTGTCGATCGCCTACGACAACGTCCGGTACAACGTGCTGCGTTTTGAATGCTGGCGCGGTCGCCGCGGGGCGGGCATCATCGCGGCCGGCTTCACGGGACGTCCCGTGAACCGCTCTTTGGTTTGACGAAGGCAGACACCCACATTGCTCCGCCCACGCTGGAGGTGCGCCACGCCGCCGCCGGTGCGCTCCAGGTCGCGCTCGCGGGCGAGTGGAAGACGCGCCCCGGCTTGACGGACGTGACGGCCGTGCGCGACGCGCTGCGCGATCCCACCGGTGTCCAGCGGGTATCCTTCGACACCGCCGGCCTGGGGGAGTGGAACTCGGGCTTGATCGCCTTCCTCTTGAAATGCGAAGCGCTTTGCCAGGAGCAAAAGCTGGACTTCGACCGCGGCAGCCTGCCGGACGGCGTGCAGCGTTTGCTGAAACTGGCGGCATCCGGGACCGCCCGGACCGAGGCCCACCCCGCGCGGCAGACGCCCGGATTCGTGGAGCGCGCCGGGCGGGCGTGGCTGCGACTGGTCGCGAGCACGCGCGACAACATCCGGTTCCTCGGCGAGTGCACCATCGCCGTCGGCCACGTGCTGCGCGGGCGGGCCGTGTTCCGGCGGCGCGACGCATTGCTGCTGCTGCAGCAATGCGGGGCGGAGGCGCTGGGCATCGTGTTACTGATCGCGTTCCTGGTGGGCCTGATCATGGCGTTTGTGGGGTCGCTGCAACTGGCCGGATTCGGCGCCTCGATCTACGTGGCCGACATGGTGGCGATCGCCATGGTGCGGGAGATGGGGCCGATGATGACGGCGGTCATCCTGTGCGGACGCACGGGGGCGGCCTTCGCCGCCCAGCTCGGCACCATGAAGGTCAACCAGGAACTCGACGCGTTCACCACGTTGGGGATTGCGCCCGTGGATTTCCTGGTGGTGCCGCGCGTGGTGGCCCTGTTCCTGATGGTCCCGCTGCTCACGGTGTTCGCGGATCTGGTGGGCATCGTGGGCGGGGCCCTGGTGGCGATGGCCATGCTCAACCTGTCGGCGTTGGAATACTGGCAGGAGACCCTCGAGGCGCTCGACTTGACGCAATTCAGCACCGGCGTCCTCAAGAGCCTGGTGTTCGGGCTGATCGTGGCGCTGACCGCCTGCCTGCGCGGGATGCAGTGCGGCACCAATGCGGAAGCGGTCGGACGCGCCACCACCTCGGCGGTGGTGACGGGGATTACGTGGATTATCATCGCGGACGCCGTCTTCGCCCTGGTGTTCAACGCGCTGGGGATCTGAGCATGAACGACACGCCCCACCTCGAAGTCCGCGGGCTGGAAGTGGCCTACGGCGCGTTCGTCGTGTTGCGCGACGTGAACTTCCGCGTGCGGCGCGGCGAGGTGTTCGTCATCATGGGCGGCAGCGGCTGCGGCAAGAGTTCGCTCTTGCGGCACCTCATTGGCCTGAAGGAAACCTCCCGCGGCGAAATCCTGGTCCAGGGACGTAGCCTGGTGACCGCTTCCCCGGCCGAGCGCGAGGCGTTGACCAGCAAGTTCGGCGTGCTCTTCCAGGCGGGCGCGTTATGGAGTTCCATGACGCTCGCGGAAAATGTGGCTTTGCCGCTGGAGCAAAGCACCGACCTGTCGCCGCCCGAGGTCGCCGAACTGGTGCGGCTGAAACTGGCCTGGGTCGGTTTGCGCGGCTTCGAGGATTTCTATCCGGCGGAAGTCTCCGGCGGCATGGTCAAGCGGGCCGGCCTGGCCCGCGCGCTGGCACTCGACCCGGAGATCCTGTTCTTCGACGAACCGTCGGGAGGTCTCGACCCGGTGACTGCTCGACGGCTGGACGAATTGATTCTACAACTGCGCGACAGCCTCGGCACGACCGTGGTGATGGTGACGCACGAGCTGGCGAGCATTTTCGCCGTCGCCGACAACGCGATTTTCCTGAATGCGCAGACCCATACGCTGACGGCGTACGGCAGCCCGCGCCAGTTGTTGCGGGACGCGGCCGACCCGGCGGTGCGGGAGTTTCTCACCCGCGGGGAAGCCGCGGGTGCCGCGACGCCATAGCCGAAGCCGGAACTGATCATGAGTGAGCGAGCCAATCCGCTGAAAGTGGGGGTGTTTGTCATCGCCGGCGTGGCGTTGCTGCTCGCCGCGGTGCTGGTGTTGGGCGCGGGGAGCCTGTTCAGCCGCCGCGTGACCTTCGTCTTGTACTTTGCCGACTCGGTGAACGGCCTGGTGGTGGGCTCGCCGGTCAAGTTCAAGGGCGCGCCCATCGGCACGGTCACGCGCATCCAACTGGCCTTGCGCGAAGGCGCCACGGCCCAGACCATCCCGGTGTACATTCGGCTGGAGGAAGGGCTCATCCTCTCCGCCGCCGGCCGGCCGGTGGACATTCGCCAACGCGCCTTCGTGGAGGCGCAAATCCGCCAGGGGTTGCGCGCGAGCCTCGAACTGGACAGCTTCATCACGGGGCGCCTCTATGTGCAGTTCGACTATTACCCCAATGCGTCGCCGCCCGTGGTGCACGAGCCGGAGGGCCCGTACATGGAACTGCCCACCATCTCCACCGGCCTGAGCGAATTCATCAAGTCGCTCGAACGGGTGGACCTGGGGGGGCTCTCGCACCGCTTGACCACCGTGCTCGACGACGTCGGGCGACTGCTTCGGGACGCCCAGGTCAAAGACATCAGCCAGCGGCTGGTGCGCACCCTCGAAGCGATGCAGCACTTCATTGAATCGCCCGAATGGAAGGAGGCCGTGCTGTCCGTCACGCGCACCTCCGAGGAAACCCGGCGGCTGGTCGCCGACCTGCGCGCCGAAGTGCGACCGGTCGCCGGCGGACTGACCAACGCCACCGAACAAGCCACGCAAACGCTGGCCGAGTTGCGCCGCACGCTCGAGGAACTGCGCCGGGTGGCCGGCGCGGACTCGCCGCTCGTAGGCGAACTGAACGAAACCCTGACCGAGTTTTCCGGGGCCGCGCGCTCGGTTCGCTTGCTCGCCGACTATCTCAACCGCAATCCGCGCGCGCTCCTGGGGGGACGCAAATACACCGAACCGAAGCCATGAACGCCCGTTGTTTCTTTGCGCTGCTCGGGTCCACCCTTGCCGTGGGCTCGGGCGGCGGCTGCCTCCGCTTCCCGCCCGTGGAAGACGCCACGCGCTTCTATGTCCTCACCGCCCAGACGCCCCGCGAGCCGCTGCCCGGCGCGGCGCGACTCACGACCGGGGTCTTCGCGGAGGCGGTCGGAACGCCCGCCTACCTCGACGATCCGCGCATCGCCGTCCGCCGGGGGGAAAACCGCCTCGACTACTCCGACCGGCACCAGTGGGCCGAGCCGTTACGCGAGAGCGTCAGCCGCGTCCTCCGCGACAACCTGGAGGCGCTGCTCGGGAGCGGGACCGTCTATCCCTTGAGCCGCCGCCGGCCGGCCGGCGACGTGATCGACGTGCAGGTCAGCCTGTCCCGCTTTGAACTCGCGTCCGACCAGGTCGCGCGTCTCGTCGCCGAGTGGCGTCTGGTCCGCACGCAGGACGGGGCCGTGCTGGCCACGGGACACACCGATACGCGCCGCCCATATCCCGACAACCCGTCGGACCTCACCCCCGCCGTCACCGCTCTCAGCGACACGCTCGCGGACCTCAGCCGCGAAATCGCCGCACGGCTGCTGGCGGTCGCACCGTCGGCGGCCCGGTCCCGTGCTCGCGCTCCAGACGGTCTTTCCACCGGCGCAAGCGGCGGGGAATGACCTGACGCTTGCCAACCCAGCCCACGATGGCCGTTGAATTCAAAGACTACTACCAGGTCCTCGGCGTGTCGCCCAAGGCCACCGACGAGGAAATCAAGAAGGCGTTCCGCACGCTGGCGCGCAAGTACCATCCCGATGTCGCCAAAGACAAGAAGACGGCGGAGGAGCGCTTCAAGGCAGTCAACGAGGCCCACGAAGTCCTGAGCGATCCGGAGAGCCGCAGGAAATACGACCTGCTGGGCGCCAATTGGAAGACGGGTGCCGAGTCGCGCCCACCGCCCGGCTGGGCCGGGGGGCGATCCACCGCGCGCGGGCCGGGCGACGGAGCCTACGAGTTCCAATTCGAAGGCACGGGGTTCAGCGATTTCTTCGAGCAATTTTTCGGCGCCCGCGCCCGGCGTTCCCGCGGGGCGTCGCCCTTCGATCAACCCGGGACGGCGGAGGGTGCCGATGAACCCGAGGCAGCCTACCGCGGTCGGGACATCCAGGGTGACATCCTCATCACGCTCGCGGAAGCGCTGCGGGGGGCCATGCGATCCATTTCCGTGCGGCGAACCGATGCCCGTACCGGCCGGGAGGAGACGGAAACGTACACGGTGCGAATTCCGGCCGGAGTCCTGGCCGGCCAGTCGATTCGCGTGCCCGGCAAGGGCGGCGACGGATTGGGGGGCGGCAGTGCGGGCGACATCTATCTGCGGGTCCGCTATGCCCAACACCCGGATTGGGAGGCGCGGGGCGTGGATTTGGTTGGCCACCTGGAGTTGGCCCCGTGGGAGGCGGTGTTGGGCACGACGGTTCCCGTGAGGACACTGGAAGGCACCGTTTCGGTGAAGGTCCCCGCCGGCACCCAGCAGGGGCATCAACTGCGCGTGCGGGGCAAAGGGTTGCCCGCGGGCGCGAACAAGCGAGGCGACCTTTACCTCGGCGTTTCCATCCAGGTCCCGCCCCACGTCGGCAAAGACGAGGAACGCTTGTGGCGACAGCTTGCCACGGAATCCGACTTCAATCCGAGGAAGTCTCCCTAACCCGCCGGGCTTCCCCCGGTCGGGACCGGAGGCAGGGCGGTGTCGCCAGCCAACGGAGACCCTTCGGCGGCCCTCACCCCGACACCGGTTTCATCCAGATCAACTGCTGCTCGACGTTGTCGCTCAGCTTGTACGGCTTGATGTGGTCCTGGAGCGCGGGGCCGAGGATTTCCATCCGGGCGAGGTCGGCCTCTCCCAGTTTGGCTTGGGCACAGAAATTGAGGTAGCCCACCTTGCCGTAATCGATGCCCATGAGCTCCACCGCCACGCGGTCGGCCGCCAGCCAGTCGGGGCTCACCACGCAGACCCGGTGGTCCACCGGCGTGCCGCCCACCGGGCCGTTGCCCTGCATGCCTTCCACGCCGTCGAGGACGGAAAGGTGGGGATGCAGTCGCGGCGCCAGCGCGAACAGGTTCCAGTTGATCCCGCGGAAGCCGCTGCCGTGGACGATCGGTTTGTCGTTTTTCGCGCCCGGTTTGCCCCGGCCCCAGCGGAATCCCGCGTCCTTGATCGGTGCGCCCACGACGATGTTCTTCAACGACAGCGTCGCCACCACGCGATCGTGCGTCTTGAAGCGCGTGGCGGAGATGACGAATGAATCCGGATCGAGCAGGAGGCTCGAGGTCCGCATCGGATGCGGGCGAAAGTCCTTCTCGTCGAAAAGCTGCAGCAACTCGGTGTCTTGCTGGTCGAGATCGACCAGCTTGACGCCATACGGGCCGGCGAGGCGCGTGTACTGGTAGTTGGCGAAGCCATCGAGCGTCGGGCCGCCGGCGGCGGATTCGGCGATCAGGGCGCCGTCGAGTTTGCCGATGGATTTCAGGAACTCGAGGATGCCCTGGATCGTGTCGGCGTGCGTGGCGCAGAGCGGCGTGTCGATGGCGACGTTGTTGGGCTTGATGACGACCCGCCGCGAGCCGATGGCGCGTTTGAGTTCCTCGGCGAAGGGTTTCAGACCCTCGAACGTCATGGCCGCGCGGTCGGTGCCGGTGGTCAGCGCGACGCGGGTCGGGGCTCGGGGGGCGGCCGCTTCTTTGGCCGCGCGGGCCAGCGAGCCCAACCCTCCGCCGGCCAGGGCGAGGCCGCCGAGGAAGGAAGCCTTGAAGAAATTGCGTCGGGAAGCAGTTAAACTCGGGTTCATGGCGGTGGCGGTGTTGGTGCTGGTTTACGCCTTCACCGGCCACGCCGACAAGCCGAAAGTCCGTGGCGCAACGTCCGTCAGTCCAACTTTACCGCGTCCAGCTCGACCTCGAAGAGCAGGTCGTCGCGGCAGATGTCGTTCTTGGCGAGGATCACCGGCCAGGATGACAAACCGCGGGCCGCGCACCACCGCTCGAACACCGGCGCGTCTTCCATATGTTTGAAGTAGCCGATGGCGCGGACCGTGTCGCCCCACGCCAGGCCGCGCGCGTGCAGGATGGCTGCGACCACCTCCATCGTCAGCTCGACCTGCGCCGCGGCCGCACCAACATGGGCCGTGCGGCCATCCGGCAAAATGCTGGCGGTGCCGGAGATGTAGAGGCGGCGCTGGCCGGGACGGCTCAGTTCGACCGCGCGGCTGAACGAGCTGCCGTACTCGAGGGCCGGGCACTGCCGGGGCGAAGGCACGGCCACGCAGCGGACTTCGGGACGTTTGGGGGCGATCGCCAGGAGATCGGCCACCACGGCCGTGCCAGCGGCGTTGCGTCCGCCCACGCCGGTGCTGGCGGGCACCAGGCGGTCATAGACGCCGTGCCGGTGGAAGAACGCATTGCGCACGCAGTTGAACTCGCCGTACCAGTCGAGGATGTCGTCCAGGTAAAACCATGTGCGGTACACGTGGGCGAAACTCATCCCCGCCGCGGCTAAGGCCTGCTCCATGCGCGTGAAGGTCGCCTCCGCCTGCGCGGCGCGGCTGGCGCCCGCGTCGGCCGGCTGCAGTCCGGACAACACGCAGTGCCGGGCCCATTCGTCCTCGTACACCGCCCCCACGGTTTGTCCGGCGAGCCGCACCGGGTGGATGTCATGGCCGGCCAGCGCCTGCACCTGGATACCCGCCACGGGCTGGCCCTCGCCGGTGCCTTCGTGGATCCACGTTATGGGCCACTCCGCACCGTTGAGGCGGTACGCCGGAGCGTGGTCGGCCGCCGGGTCGCCCAGCACCCCGAAGACATCCTGCCGCACGAAGTGCAGGCGGGGGTGGGCGTCGGCGAACCGGTAGAGTCGCTGGAAGAGCTCCGCGGGGGATTCGCCCTGGAGCGCAGGCAGGGTGAGGAAATCCTCCTCCGAACGGGCGGACCGCAGGCGGACCAGGCGAAACCCGGCCTCGACCTGCCGCGACAGGATTGGGGTTGTCGGCGCTGAGGCCGCCACCGCGTGCTGCATTCCGACAGCCTAGCGAGCAGGGAGAACCGGCGGCAAGGGCTTTGGCGATCCCGCGGGCAGCGTGTGGCTCCGGCGCCGCCCCGCCCCCGGGTCGTCGCCGATCAACCGCTGCTTCGCCCTATCCTCGGCCTGCAAACAAATGGACCCCGCCAACTCTGGCGGGGTCCGATCGCTGACATCCCGACCGACGGCAATCTAGTGCAGTGTCTCAGAATTGTCTTTAGGAATCTGTGGCTGCCGTGCCAGAACCGCGCGGGCGCGGTGGATCTTCTCGAGGATCGCCTTCCCCTCGGCGCGCCACTGGTAGCGTTGCGGCCTGAGGTTGCGCTCGACCAAGTAGGCCCAGATGGCGTCGACCAACTCGCCGACGCTGGCAAAGCTCCCCGGCAGGATGACGTCCTGGCTCAAATCGCGAAAGAACCGCTCGACCAGGTTGAGCCACGAGGCACTGGTGGGGGTGAAGTGCAGGTGAAAGCGGGGACGGGCGGCCAGCCAGCGCAGGACCTTGGGGTGCTTGTGGGTGGCGTAGTTGTCCAGAATCAGGTGCACGTCAAGCTCCGCGGGCACCGCCGCCGCGATCGATCTGAGGAACTTCAGCCACTCCTGATGGCGGTGCCGGGGAGCGCGCTCGGCCAGCACCTTCCCGTTGAGATAGTTCAACGCCGCAAAGAGCGTTACTGTCCCGTGGCGGTAATAGTCGTGGGTGCGCGTGGCGATGTGCCCCTGGCCCAGCGGCAGGCCCGGTTGGGTACGTTCCAACGCCTGGCATTGGCCCTTTTCGTCGCAGCACAGGATGATCGCCCGGGTCGGCGGATCCAGATACAGACCCACGATGTCCCAAAACTTCGCCTCGAACTGGGGATCGTTGGAGCGCTTGAAGGTGCGGGTCCGGTGCGGTTTGAGGTCGTTGGCGGCCCAGAGCCGCTGGACCGCCGAGCGGGACAGCCCGCTGTGTCGGGCCATGGTCCGGCAACTCCAGCGCGCCCGTCCCTTGGGCGGGCGCACGACCTCGTTGAGCACGGTCTGTACCCGGTCCAGGGGCAGAGTCCGAGGCCTCCCCGCTCGGGGTGCCTCTTGGAGTCCGGCCAAACCCAGATCGAGCACCCGTTGACGCCACTGGCCCACGGTGACCTGGCTGGTGCCCAACTGGGCCGCAATCTCCTTGTTGTCCTTGCCCTCGGCCGCCAGCAGCGCAATGCGGGCACGGCGGACCAACTTCTGCGGAGTGCCGGGAGCCCAGACCAGACGTCGCAGCTCGGTCCGTTGCTCGGGTGAAAGCTCGAAGGGCAGTTTGGGACGCGCCATGTCCATAGGTTGGCACGGACGGTCTCATTTAGTAAAGACTATTATGGGACGATACACTAGTGCCAACACCGCCGGCACGCGGCCCATACGACCAGACCCAGTCCCGCCAGCATCATGCCCTGTCCCGGCTCGGGCACCATCAACGTGAGCTGGGCCGGTTGGGCCAGGGGGGTCGAGGCTTCCTTGCTGAAGAAGGTGGCCGTATCGCTGAGCCCTTCATCCTGCAGTCTGAGCAGCAGGGACAGCCGGCCGTCGGTGTCGGTCGTAAACAGACTTAGCGGCAGGTTCCAGACGACCTCGGCCTTGCCGGACTGGGTGCTGGCCGTGGCGAGGCTGGCGGCCTCAGGGACGGGCTGGGAGCTCCAGGTGAGGGAGGACTCGTTCCAGGTATCATCGAGCACGTGGTGCAGGTCGATGGTCGTGCCGGTCTGCGCCGGTTGGGCATACAGCATCCGCAGCGAAGCCCCTGAAATGGAATCAAGGGCGACGCCTCCCAGATCGAATTGCAGATAGGTGCGCTTCGTCGCGTTGATGCCCGAATGCACGAACACACTCGCGTCGGCGCCATAGTTGGCATCGATATATTGACTGTTGACGTAGGTGTCGTGGACCGGGTTTAAGACGAAGGGCACCTGGGCCTGACCCACGCCGAGGCCGCCGCCAGCGGCTAGTAGCACCGGCAGCGTGAACCAATGTTTCATAGTGCGCATATACGTGTTCTCCTGATTGTTGGATGGTTGCGGTGAAAGCCGGTCCGCATACTATTTCACCTTTAGCGTGCAAGCGCCCGAGAAGAGACTGCCGTCCAACCGCCGCGCTTCGAGAATGAGGGTGACGGTTTGAAACTTGCCACTCGCAGTCGCTGACACAGCGTCCTTCACCTGCCCGGTGTCGAACTTCGCCACCAACTCGCCGCACTGGTCCGCGAAGAGTGTCTTCGGCCCGATGACGGTTTCGTTTCCGTCCTGTGTTCTGATGAGGAGGCGCACGGAATCGAGATCCAGTTCCCAGACGGGAACATTCGCATGCACGGTGATACAAGGTGGTCCCTTGCTCTCTTTGACGAGCACGGTCGGTGAGACGACGACCGCAATTTCCCGGTGAGTCGCCCAAAGTGGCAGGGCAACCATGCCGCACATTAATCCAAAGAGAATTCGCCTTACAAGTGTCATGGTCATTGTTTGCTTGGGGGTTGTGAATAGTGGCCCGGCGGGAGAGTCACACCATCTCGCCGGGCCACGGGGGGGGGGCTATCGGGCTTCAGTTGGTTCGATCATGTTTTGGTCTGTTGGAGAAAGGGGGCGTCGTGTGGGGGGAGCGCCCCGCTTGCTCCGTTTTGCGGGGCTTACTCGCCCATGAAGTCTATGCGTCGGAACCAGATGTCGTTCCCGACGTCGTGCGGCGATACATGCAGGTCGTCGCCGTCCGTCCATTGGTGCCAGATGGCATACAGCCGCGTCCCGCTCGGGTGCATGCGGAGTTGCGCGTGCCCTTGGTGCGGGCTGTCCTGCGCGAGCCACGGGAATCGATAGACCGTTTCGCCCGCGTCGGGGCTGGCGCTCTCCGGGTTGATGACCCAGGGGACCTCGAGCCAGGTCGTGCCACTGTCGGTGGTGCGGGTGTAGAAGACATCCGCCTTGATGGTGTCGGTTTCGCCCAGCGGCTCACCGAGCCCATGGAGGACCTCGGCCGTTCCAAACGCCACGTAATAGACATTCGGATCGTAGGTGTCGTCCGTGGGGTAAGTCGGATTGACCGTGCCCGGCCCCATGGGCGGGACGAGGCGCGGATCCGTGACCGTGTACTTGTTGCCCTTCAGCAGCGAGACATTGCGCCCGGGTTCGGCGGCGCCGGGCCCATACCGGTATTGCTTCTGAACATACTCGCGCGTCACCGGGTCCTTCTCGATGACCGTGTGGACGGTTTCTGTGGCGTTCGGATTGGTCGTCCAGTTCTTACCGCCGTCGAACGACCGGCGCACATAGAAGTCCATGTGATCGCCACCCAGGCGCCCCCAGTTCGGGGTGAAGGAGTAGCCGAGGACCACGAGGTCCCCGCGGATGAAACCCCGATGCCCTTTGGCGTCGGAGTACGGGTTGGCGAAGGACTCGTCCTTGATGTTTCCCGCGGATTGGCTCCAGCGCGCCACCTTGGCCCACTCATGGCCTTCGCCGTCACCCGCAATGTCCAGGGGATCGAAAGCCTCGACCGTGGCGCTGGTCATGTTCAGGTGCTTGCGACTGCTTTTCATCACGGTCAGGTCGGTCGCCTGCGCGCCGGTATCATAGCGCGCGAAGTTGCTGAAACGATACGGATTGTCGGTGGATGTGTCCGAGGTCGGCACCACCGCACGGATCATGAAGACATCCGAGGGTTTCCCGTTGCCTTCGCGGCCCTGTTTATAGATGGCCACCATGGCCGTACGCGTGGAACCCATTTCACTCTTGTTCTGCGCCAGGAAATGGACCCGCCGGGCGTTCTCCGTGGCATACTGACGCACATACTCCGTGGGCAGACCCGCAGCGTCCTTGTAGTAAACGGGGATGAGATTCCCGGCGTCGTCCAGGGCGGGCAGGTTGAGCACATTGCCGGCACTGACCATTTCCGGGCTGTCGAACTTGAACGAGTGATAGACGATGTCTTTGCCCTTTTCTCCCGCTTCATCATCTTCCGCGTCGCTGCCGTTCGTCACCACGGTGTGAACCTCCTCGTTTTCCTCCTCGGAGGGTGTGCCGAGCCCCTTGGTCTCTTCGTACCCGAGGATGGCCCAGCCGCCCGGCATGAGGGTCAGGTTCGGCCGGCAGGCACTGGTGTCGCCGTCCAGGACGCGGCCGTCAGCGGTGACGGCCACGGTCTTCACCACGCCCGGTTGGTTGACGAACCGGTACCACCGGATGCCGGCGGTGGGACGGTACTCACCAAGCGTGGTGCCATCCCATACCGCCGTGCTGCCGGACAGGTTTGCCAAGCCGAGCTGTGGCAGCATGTAGGCGTACCGCGCCATGCCCCAGCCGCCGCCGGTGCCGGTCTCGCCATCGTGCTCGCCGTCCACTTCCTCCGTCGCCTCGAGCGTCGCCGCGTCGCAACCTTCGTGCTCGTGGGCGACGTAGTCCGCCGCTTCGGCTCCCAGGAGCGGGATGTAGAAACCAGTGACCGGGTCGATGATCGGCAACCCCGTGGCCGGGTCCAGTTGGACCTTCAGGTTGTCGGTGTTCACGGTGTTGTTGTCCGAGATCCGGACGGGGAGCGACGTCGGCACCAGCCACTTTGGCCGGCTCGCGATCTCAGGCTGCAGTCCATGGGCCTCGGCCTCTTCGCCGAGGTCGTCATGGGCCATGTCCGTCGGCACGAAGTTGACGTCCACTTTGTCAAAGTCAGCCCAACGGATGAAGCTGTACCAGATGTCGGTCTTCTTGTTGACGGTTGCTCCGCTCCAGCCTTCTCCGCCGGCCATGCAGTTTCCCGGACGCAAGCCGCCCGGATCCTCCTGCCAGGCGATGCCGAAACCGACGTTCTTGGCACTGCCCACCACCGGAATGAAGGCATCCCGGCGCGCCGAAGTGAGTCGCTCGGGTTTGAACCAGACCAACTCGCCCACCGGCTTATCGAGGAACTTGCCCGCCAAGCGATCCGACTCGCTCACCACGACTCCACGGCACGCCCACATGGCATAATAGGGAATGACCCTGATCCCCTGGTCGCCTACGTCCTTGTCTAGGTTGTAGTCCACCGACCCCTGCTTGCCGCGTACTCCCCAGATGTCGTTCACCGCGTAGGCATCGTCGCCCGGGTATGCGTCGTCAGTCCTGATCGCGAAGCTCGGTTTGCCCCCGCGGGCGTAAGCACTCGACCAGACCACCAGGATCTTGTTCTCCGCAATCTTCTGTTGCGGTGAACGGCTATCGCCCGGGAACCGCTCCCCGGTCGCCTTGATCGTGAAAGAGGACCTCCCGGCCATGTGCGACACGTTGAAGCGCTTCCACGTGGCGCCGTCATCCATCGAGACGGCGGTAATGATATCCGAACCGCGGCGCGTGATGCCCATCGCCATGTTCGGGCCCTGCTCCTCGGTGTAAGTGACAAACAGCGGTTTTGCCTTGTCCCGGACCTCGAGAAGGTTCCCATCGGCGTCGCGGCATTCGACCGTCGTCGCGAGTCCGTTGGCGGTCTTGGCCGGCACCCAGAGCGGCATGATGTCCAGCTTGGGCTTGTCCACCGCGTACTGCGGGCTCTTGGAGACATTCCGCCGCAGCAGGCGGGCACCGACGGCGTCCTCGAGCCAGTCCACGGCAGCGGCAGCCGACACATTGACGAGCGGCGATCCGCCCGCCCGCCCCAGCGCAACGACCTTCGCGATCACCAGGTCCATTTGGGCGGTATTGCCGAAATCGAGCGCCGCGATGGCGGGGACGAGTTTGCCCATGGCTTTGGGCAGCAGCGCCGCCGTGGTCGTGAGGTCAATGCTCCCGTTGGAGTTACCATCCGCATCCAGGCTCAGGAGCAGCCGGGTGAAGTTGATCACGGCTGGATCGGATGTCTCCAGACTGGGGAAGACATCCAGCGGCGAGATTTGTTGATCGGCCTTCGCCTTGCCGATGTAAACGCCGGCGATCTTCAGCGTGATGTCCTCTCCGGGATAGAATGAGAATCCGCCGCCCTCACTTCCGATGATCCCTGCGTGGGTCGGTGTGCTGTAGCTGAGACCGTGGACGGGCCCGGCGAACGTTCCTCGCATTGGATGTTGCAGCTCATATCTCGGTGCGAAGGCATTGTCGCCCCAGGCAGTTCGTTGCACATCCAGCGGTACGTTCGGGTTGACGGCCCACGCCGCGAAGGTGACCGGGACTCTATCCAGCGTCTTCAGTTCCACCCGGACCGCCACGGTCACCAACCGCTTCAGCAGCCAAGACTCGCCCCAGTTCCCCCACTGGAGACCAGGCACGTCAGAAAGCGGGACGTTCAGGATGTAGGGAAGCGCGGTGGGCGTCTTGTATTTCGCCGTGTATGGCCATTTCCCGAAGTTGGCTTCAACTATCAGCAACTGCATCAGCGCATCGATGGTCAGCTCATCCAACTGGGAGGAATCTATCGTTCCATCCGAGCGGAGGGGCAAGGGCGATCCATTGGGGAGGGTGGGGATCGGCACGAGCTTGAGGAGATCGTCGAGCACGGGGAGTGGCGGCGCCGGCTCCGAGTCCAAGTAAACATATACCCTGCTCAGCAAACAACGACCGGCAGCCGGCGTAACGATCATATTCAGGTCCGTGCCACGGTTCCAAAGCTGGACCGTGCCGACCGGTTCCAGTGTTTTGGTGACCAATTGCATCTCCAGCATCCCGATCGTTCCGTGAGCGGTGACGAAGTCGGCACGGGCGATCGGTGTGCTAAGTGATAGAAGCAGAGCGGTGGTTAGTAGGCTGGTTTTCATGTTGGAGTCCCTTTCTGGAAGTGGGTTACGGTCGCTCACGACAGGGTCATTCCTTTACGAATAGCGTCTCGATGTCGGCGAGCGGAAACCCGGTGACGAGCCAGGCTTCCATTCCCCCTTCGGGATTGACGCCCCAACCGACGAGCCGGGTGCCATCGTCGGAGATGCCGGTGGCCTCCTGTAAAATCCATTCGGAGCCCCCCGCAGAGGCTTCAAAAGCGAGGGTCTTGGTCAGGATGTACTCGAGGTCATACAGACAGCCGATGCCGTCGGCCACCAGCACGGGGTTGCCGGCCCACACAAAGGCCTCCGAGGGATAGAGAATCGATTTGCTGCTGCCCACGACAATCAGGTCGCCGTCCGCCGCTCCCACTCGCCAGGCAACGCCGGTCGCCACGCTGTTGAGCGTCTTCTTCGAGAGCCCGCCGAGCGGCTTGACTGCCCATTCCGTCGCGACCCCATCGCCATCCACGTCGGCCTTGAACCACATGCAGGCTTGCGGCCCCTTGGGGCTGTCGCTCCGGCCGACGATGATGTCCCCGGCCGGAGTCATGCCATAGGCCTCCGCGTACTTGCCGCCGCCGATGTTCGGCAGCACGACGCTGAGCAGCGTTATGGGGTCGGTGCTGGGGTCAATCACTTGGGTGACAAAGGCGCGGTTCCCGACCTTCATCGAGCCATAGCCGGCGATGATCATCCCATCGGCCGATACGGCCTCGGCGCTCGTGGTCTGGAGTGTCTGTGTCGTGTAAACCGAGTCCGTGATGGTCAGCGGCTTCACCACCGGCAGGAGGGGATTTGTGAGATCGGCGCGGAACGCTATCTTGTCCTTCTTGTTGTTTCCGAAACCTACGGCGATGGTCCCGTCCGTGGTCACGTCCTTCATCTCCATGTTGGCGAGGCCGCCGCCATAGTCCGGAACCTCCACGAAGTCGCCGTCATCGACCACGTCCAGGACCGGCAGCAACCACTCGATGCCGTAGGATACGGTCCCGCCCATGATTGTCCCGACGGGCTTGGAACCGGCCCAGTCAAGCGTTAGCGCTGAGAGGTCGTAGTTGGGAGTCGTGGTCATGTCCGAAGACGCGTAGGCCGCGCTGGGCTGGGAAGGGGCGATGATGCCGAGGTCCTCCTGGACCTTGAGCTCGTTGAACAGGGGCGGCACGCCGTCATCGGTGGCGATGGCCCAATCAATGTCGCACCGCCACGCCCGCCAGAAATCCACCACCAGCGTGCTGCCGACGGCGGTCTTTCCGTCGCGGGAAATGCCCAACGACTTGCTCGAATCGTGCGGGCCCTCCATGTGCCCGAGCCGCCAAAAGTAAAAGGGAGGGGTGGTATCCTGGGCGGACCCCACCAGGGCGCCGGCTCCCAGGCCTGCTCCGACAATGAGTGTACCGAGTAAATGATGTTTCATAGGGAGTTGGGTTAGTTGACGTCTGTACCTGCGCTGTCGGGAGGGCAAAGGGGACAGGCGGACCGCGGCTGCCGCCGGCGTTCGGTTCCGGGTCGAGCGGGTCGCGCACGGCTTTGAATGGCCGCGGAAGACGACACGCCGCCCGACGTTTCCAGCGTCGGGAAGGCCACAGCCAACCCGCGTCCCTCGCGAGCAGCGGGTTGGCGGGTCGCTGCGGTGCATGGAGTTGCACCGCGGTGTCCCTATTTGGATCCGCTTGACGCATGTTAAGCTGTCACCGCGTGCCAGCAGAGCCGCCGCGAAGATAGTGGCCCGCGGAGTCAATTCAGCGTCCTGCGGGGGTCATGCGCCGGAGCGTTGGCCGATGGCTACCCCCGTGGCCCCGGTCTTGGAGTCCACTGCTCTGAGACGCAGCCTCCGCAGGACGCGTCGAAACCCCTCGCCGCCGGCATATCGACCTCGGCACCTATCTCCTTCCCAAGCCGGCCAAGGATCCGTCCGATCGGGTCGCGAAGTGGACACCCGCCACCTGGAAAGTTGCCGGCATCCGGGCGGGCAGTTGGTCGCAGCTCTTGTAGCTTCGTGAGCGGATGCCTCCCGGTTCGCGTCCGGCGCATTTCTCCTGTCCCCTTTCGCCGCGAGTTCTCGCAGGTACGGGTGTTACCTACCGTCAGCGGAATATTGATCCCGCATTAAGGACTCCGTTATGCGAAGCATCAATTGGACCGTACGACAACGAACAGCAGTGCTGTTCTGCGTGGTTGCCTGTGCAATCCCGCTTCTCCGTCCCACGGCGAGTTCGACCTCCCCTCCGGATGACCGGAAGTCTTACGCTTCCTGCCGGCATTGCGGGATGGATCGCAGTCGGTTTGCCCACTCACGCCTGCTGATTACCTACACGGACGGCAGCGTGGCGGCCGTTTGTTCGCTTCATTGCGCTGCCCTGGACATGGCCTTGAACCTCAGCAAGCCCTTCCGCAGGATCGAGGTCGGTGATTACCGCACGCGCGAACTGATTGACGCCGAAACCGCCATTTGGGTGCTGGGGGGCCAGCAACCCGGAGTGATGACCCGCCGGCCCAAATGGGCCTTTGGCAGTCAGGCGTCGGCCGACGATTTCATCCGCGAGCACGGGGGCCGCATCGCCCCCTTTTCCAGCGCCCTCAAGGCCGCCTATGAGGATATGTATGACTTTGTCATGCTGCGCAAGCAACAGGCCCCCCGACGGTGAAGCCGTCGCCAGCCCGCGGATATGACATGAAACCGCGCTCGCTCATGTTCGTTGGCGCCGGTCTGCTGCTGGGCGGGTTGCTGACCGCACGGTCGCTCCAGGCGTGGTTCAGGACTCCTGCGCCGGTTACGAATCCCGCTCCGGAAACCAAACCGCAGTGTCCGGTGTGCGGCATGTTCGTAAACCGGCACAACGCCTGGATGGGCACGATTCGCTTTCAGGATGGTCACCTGGTGTGCTTCGACGGGGCTAAAGATCTGTTCAAGTACTACCTGGACATTCACCGGTACGATCCGGGAAGAACCACGCAGCACACTCAGTCGGTCCAGGTCACGGACTATTACGCAGTCACTCCCCTGGACGGATACCAGGCTCGGTACGTGATTGGAAGCGATGTCCTGGGCCCGATGGGTCACGAATTGATTCCCTTCGCATCGGAGCAGGCAGCCCGGGAGTTCCTTCGCGACCACCACGGGCGCCGGGTTCTGGTCTTCCAGGAAGTGACCCGAGAACTGGTCGCGCGTTTGGAATGAGACGGGTGAAACCGGCCCCGCCGGGAATGGCGGAGCCGCACGCAGAGGTGGTTTACGATTCGCCTCGACAATGTTTCCAAGGTGTTCAATGCCGGCCGGCCGAACCGGTTGGCCGCGTTGCGGGACATCACCCTGTCCCTCAACGGTGAGGGGACGATAGTCCTTCGTGGACCCAGCGGCTCCGGCAAGACGACCCTGCTGAGCTTGCTGGGTTGCATGAGCCGGCCAACCAGCGGCCGCATTTGGATCAACGATGCGGAGGTTTCCAGCGTGTCCGAGCGCTTCCTGGCCGAACTGCGCCGGCACTATTTCGGTTTCGTGTTCCAGGGCTTTCAACTCCTCCACGGCCTCTCCGCCCTGACCAACGTCATGCTGCCGCTCTATCCGGCCCGAGACGGTCTGCGCAAGATCCGCGACCAGGCGATGCGCCTGCTCACCGACCTCGAAATGGGATCGAAAGCGACGGAGCCGGTCGAACGACTGTCCGGGGGTGAACAGCAGCGCGTCGCCCTCGCGCGGGCGTTGGTCAACGATCCTGAGTTTCTCGTGGCCGATGAACCCACGGCGCATCTGGATACGACGCTGGCGTCGCGCTTCATGGACATCGTGGACGGTCTGCGGCGGCGGGGGAAGACGATCATCATGGCGAGTCATGACCCGCTGGTCTGTGAATCGCCCATCACGAACCGGGTGGTTGCGCTGCGCGATGGGCGCCTGCAGCCGAAGGAGGACGGCGTATGATGATGTCTCCGGGAATCCTCGCCCTGATGACGGTCTCCGTGCTGGTGGCGGCTTACGCGCTGTACGCCGCCGGCGCCGGCCTGCACATCCTGGCCGGCTGGGATGCCGGGAGCTCCGCCGAAGCGCAATTGGCACGCGAGCGGAAGACCATCCTCCTATCGTCGCTGGTGTCGTTACTCATGCTGCTCGACCTGCTTTGCCTGGGTTTCTTTGTGGCCCTGGCAGATCAACTGCACGGTCTGTTCCCCGGAGCCATGTGTGCGGCGGGCACGTTGCACGCCCACGCGTACGGCATGCCTGCCTTGCTCGTCATGCTGACGGGTTTCGTCCTGTGCGTCCTGTGGCTGGTCGTCAATCATGTGGACACCCTGGCTCCGCATTTCTCGCTGATTCGCCTGAAATACGTGTGCCTTGGGCCGGTGGCTCTCGTGCTGGGGGCGCAGGCGTTCCTGGTGGTCAACTTCTTCCGGGCGCTGAATCCGACGTTGATCACGTCGTGTTGTGCGACCCTCTTCAGCGAGGCGGGGCAGGGAATGGGATCCGAGGTGGCGCACCTGTCCCCAGGGGTCATGCAGCCGCTCTTCTGGGGGATGTTACTGACCAGCCTGGGGGTGGGCGCGCTTTCGCTGCGGGTGGGCGCCCTCGACAGGCTCTATGCCGGGGTCAGCGTTCTGATGTTGCCGGTGGGTCTGGCGGCGATCATTTCCTTCATTTCCGTTCGCATTTATGAATTGCCCACCCACCATTGCCCCTTCTGCCTCCTGCAACCGGAATACGGTTACGCAGGCTACCCGCTTTACACCGGGCTGCTGCTGGGGGCCGCCTTGGGAATGGGGGTCGGGATCGTCCGCTGGCTGGGTGACCGGGCGACCCTGCGGACGTGCGCGTCGGATTTCGCGCGGCGCCTGAAATGGTGGTCGCTGGCAGGCTATGCCTGGTTGGCGGTCATGGCAGGGCGGCCGTTTCTCCACTCGGACCTTCATCTCTAGCCAAAGACCTACTCATCAACCCACGTATTCCGGAAGGACTCCACCGTGAACACACCGCTCTTATCAAAATCCGCCCTCGTTCTGCTCTGCCTGGCGGCGAGTCAGGACTCCCAGGCCCTGCCCGCGTTTTCGCGCAAATACGGCACCAGTTGCGTGACCTGCCACGAAGCGTTCCCCCGGAGGAGCATCGTCGGCGAAGCGTTTCGCTTGAACGGATACCGGTTTGCGGATGACGAAGCCTACGTGAAGACGCCTCCGGTTGAGATGGGGGACGAGGCTTACAACCGGCTTTGGCCAAAGGCGCTGTGGTCCTCGGACATTCCGGCCAACTTTCCCTTGTCAGCCATAATGAAGTTCCTGCTCGAAGCCGACCTCGATGGCAGCCGGAATGCGGAGGTGCTGTTCCTGTTTCCGGAGGAAATCGAACTGGTCTGGGCGGGAACCGTGGGGAACAACTTCAGTTTCTATGGGGACATCATCTTCCTGCAGAAGGATATTGAGGGGAGCAACGACATCGAGTCGTGGGCGCAACTGAAGGCGCGGGTAAGCATCCACGACTTTGTGGGTCCCGCCAACCTCTTCAATCTCAACATAGGAAGTGTGGGAATGCAGACGCTGGGACTCTATCCCGCCCTGGCCGAGAACAACCTCTCCACGCACTACTATCAGTACACGAGTTGGACGATGCCCCGTGTCAATCTGAATGAAGGGGGACTGGAGGACTTCGAGGGGAACCCGTTCTCGCTGCAGCCGCAGGTGGGGCTCGAGTTTTACGGCTTCGGCCCCCGTTGGAAGTATGCGGCCGCCGTGGTGAGCGGCGATGTGATGTACGCCTCCGATGCAGTCCCGGATTCCGATGTCATCTTCATGGGCACGGGTCGCAGCCGGGGACTCAAAGACGGGTACCTTTCGGCCTCGTACAAATTCGGGGGCCTGGGCTTTGACGGCTCGGGGTCCGCGGTGGACGATCCGCTGGCCGCGTCCCCGCAGTTCTGGCGGGACTGAATCCGGACCACAACACCCAGCGGGTGATGGTGGGGGCCAAGGCGTTGGTGCGCGCCAACATCTCCGTCAACCTGGAAACGACGATCTTCACCCAGGGGGAGGAGATTCAGGATGGCTTTGACCGGACGCTGATGCTGCTGCTCAGCGCCTCCTTTTAACCATCAACCGACGCTGCGCATGAAAGGCTATCACATCCATCGCTGGTTAAGGGTCCTCGCCTGGTGCGGAGTGGCCGTTTCACTGATGGCGCAAACGGGATCCGTCGCCGGGAAGGTCCGCGTCGAACTGGCCCGGGTGGTGACCGCGGGGCCGAAGAGCAACAAGGATGTCGTGGTCTTCCTCGAGCCCCTGACGAAGAAGACCTACCCCCCACCCACCAAGCGCGTGGAGATGGACCAGCGCGGGCTGGTGTTTCTGCCGCACGTGATGACGGTTCAGGTGGGTCGGGAGGTGGCCTTTCTCAACAGTGACAACGATCGTCATAACGTCTATTTCCTGTTCGAGAAGACGGGCAAGACTCTCGACATTGGGACCTGGGGGCCGGGACAAACCGTCACTCACACCTTCACGGAGCCGGGCGTGGTCATCACGTTGTGCCAGCTCCATCTCGAGATGGCCGCGTACATTCTGGTGTTCGACCATCCGTTCCATGTCACCTCGCAGATCCAGCAGGCCGACCTGACGGCGTCGTACCGCCTGGAGAACGTCCCGCCGGGTGACTACCTGCTGAACGTCTGGCACAAGAAGCTGTTCCTGAAGGGAAAGCCCGTCGCCGTGTCCGTGAAGCCGGGGGAGTCGGTTTCGCAGGATCTGGTCATCACCCCGCGGCAGTATGCAAAACCAAAGTAACCCGGCCTGGTCGCTGGCTGCCTGGGCCCCGATTCCCTGGGGATGGCGCCGGCCCCTTGCCGTTGGACTGGCACTGGCCGGTGCCGTCGCCGGGATTGCGCTGGCCCCCAGGGGAGCCGGGACGCCCGTGACCCGGCAGCTTGACATCGTCGCCCGGCAGTTCGCCTTCGAACCGCACCGGGTGGTGGTCAACCAGGGTGACGAAATCCGCCTGCGCCTCGCCTCCGAAGACGTCGTGCATGGGCTCTTCCTCGAGGGGCAGGCCCTGGACACCGTGGCGTTTCCCGGACGACTGGATTTCAACGTGCGGCAGCCGGTGGGCAGTGCCCGGTACCTGCCGACGAATCAGGTGGTATTCATAGCGGATCGGTGGGGCAAGTTCCGCTACCGATGCTCGATCACCTGCGGGCCGCTACATCCCTTCATGTTGGGCGAGTTGGTGGTGCGCCCAAACTACCCCTTTTGGGCGGGAGTGGGGGCGCTGGCGGGAGGTTTGGGGGCGGCGCTGCTGCTGATGTGGACCGCCGGGAATTCAACCTCAGGCGGGGCACCGTCCGGCTGGAGGATGGATTTGCTCGCGCGGTTTCCATTGCTGTAAGGGTATGTGCGGCGTCGCTGGTTTCAACTGGGCTTCGTGGTGCCCGGACTGTTCTTCTTCACGCTGCTGCTCATCGCCGGCTTCTGGGGTTCGCCGATCGGCAGCCGGAACATCATCATCACCTTCGTCTGGATTCTCTGGTGGTTCCTGTTGATCACCCTGCTGTTACCGCTCGGATCGCGACTCTGGTGTGCGGCCTGTCCCTTCCCGTTCTTCGGGGAGTGGTTTCAGCGGCGCCGACTCCTGAACGTGCGAGAGGATGTGAGGCGGATGTGGGGCGGGTTCCGGCCCTGGCCGCGCCGGTTCTCGAACATCTGGCTGCAGAACATCCTCTTCCTCCTGCTGTGCACCTTCAGCGCGGTGCTGGTCACCCGTCCGATCGTATCCGCTTTTGTCCTGGCGGGCCTGATCCTGGGAGCCACGGTCATCGCCTTCCGGTACCGCGAGCGGGCCTTCTGCAATTACCTCTGCCCCGTGAGCGGTTTCCTGAGCTTGTACTCCATGGCGTCCGTCGTGGAGGTGCGGGCCAAGGATCCCGCGCGTTGCGGTGACTGCCGAACCAAGAGCTGTCGCCTGGGCTCGGAGAAAGGCTGGGGGTGTCCCTGGTCGCAGGTCCCCGGGCGACTGGACCGGAACAATTACTGCGGCATGTGCATGGAATGCATCAAGACGTGTCCCGCGGAGAACATGACCCTGCGGGTGCGTCCCTTTTGCGCCGACATCCGGCTCAAAGGCTATGACGAAGCCTGGAAAGCATTCATCATGATTGCCCTGGCGCTGGCCTATTCGGTAATGCTGTTGGGACCGTGGGGAACCGTGAAGGCCTGGGCCAACATCGGCGACATCGGGAACTGGCGCGGGTTCCTGCTCTACGCGGGCATGGTCTGGCCGGGGGCGCTGGTGCTTGTCCCGGCAATGTGGTTCGCGGTCGCCGCCCTCGGGAGGCTCCTGTCCGGCACGCGGGAGGTCCCCGCGACGTTGCTCTTTCTGCGTTACGCTTATGTCCTGGTGCCCGTCGGGCTGTGCGCCTGGATCGCCTTCAGCTTTCCGCTGATCCTGGTGAACGAGACTCACATAATCGCCACCGTCTCCGATCCGCTGGGCTGGGGGTGGAATCTCATCGGGGCCACGCATATTGCCTGGGCGCCGCTCTGGCCGGAATATATGGCCTACATCCAGATCCCGATACTACTCCTGGGTCTGACTTATGGACTCAAGCGTGGTTTCTGGCTGGGAATGGAACTATATCACGATGCGCGACGCGCCTGTCGGAGCTTCGTACCCACGGCCATCGCGAGTTCGGGCCTGACGCTTGTCTTCCTCTATTTGTTCACCGGTTAGGAGTCACCTCAATGAATGAGAAAATACCCACCCTGGCAGTGCTGGTGTCGGTGGCCGCCGTGCCGGCCCTGCTCGCTTGGTATGGGCTCGTGCATCGGCCCGCCACCTATCCCGCGGACGCCCGGGTGGTGGACGTGACCGGGATCGCCGGGCGCGGCGTGTGGACGTTGGAGACGGTTCACAACCTCAATTACTGGTGGAAGTCGTTTGCGCCCGCCACGCTGCAGCTCCCGTTGAATGCCCGGGTGGTGTTGCGTCTGCACAGCGCGGACGTCGTCCACCAGTTTTACGTCCCGGAATTGCGGATTGGACCGGTGAACGTGGAACCGGGGCACGTGGCCGAGGTCACGTTCCAGGCCGACCGGGAGGGCGTGTTCCAGTACTACTGCACCTCGCTCTGCGGCGAGTGCCATTTCTACATGACGGGTTGGGTGGTCGTGACGGCCCCGGGGGCGGTGCCTCCCCGCCCGCAGACTTTGGTCTGCCCGCTCTGCATTCCCGAGGCGCCTCCGCCGGTCGAGCGGGGCATGGTCGCCCAAGGAGAGTACCATTATCGCAGAAGGGCGTGCGGAGCCTGCCACGGGCCCGAGGGACGGGGAGGGGTGGCGAATTACAATTATCTCAATGGCGACATCATCGATCACGTTCACCTGGCCAGCCGGCTCTTCCTGCGGGACGAGGCGAGCGCCAACACGCTGGTTGACTGGCTCTCACGGCACGACGATTGGCAGACGGCGGAGGATGAACCCGATATCACGGGCTTTGGCATCGTGAAGGCGCGCCTGGCAGCGGCGATGACGCTGGTCCGTAACGGAAAGAACGCGGCCAAGGCCAGGATGGACGGTCCTGAACCGCCCTTGCAAATGCCGGCCTGGAAAAGCAAGCTCGGCGAGTCCGAGCTCCTGTCCATCATGGCGTATCTCGTCACGCTCGATCCTTGGGAGGAGGGGGAGGAGGAGGAGGAGCGCGATGTTGTCCTGACTCCGAGCAAATGAGGGCGCTTCTTCTCTCTGTTGTCCTGGGTCTGGAGCTCCTGGTTCTCGCCGGACTCGTGATCAGGGACGGCTGGTACGATCCGGTTCCACGCAAGGCGGGGTTGGATAATGCGCGCCTGGTCGAGGTGCTCCGGCTCACCGATCTGGCCCTGTGGACCGAGGCCCGCTACACCCGGCATCCTTCCCAGGCGGACTGCTTCACGGCCTTTCAGAACGGTCCGGCGGCCTGGATCCATTCCCCTCCGGCACCTGGGCGCGGCAACCGCCATCCTCGCACCGGCGGGACCTGGGCGCGGCAACCGCCAGGTGCAAATGAACGGACCCTGGCGCATTCTGGACTTCGCCCTCCTGTGTCTCTGGCGGCAGAAGCGGCGTCATGCCTTGACGCTGGTCGTGTACGGGTTCGTCGTCTTCATGCTGGCCTCCGTCCTGATGATGACGTCAGCCCTCAAGCACGAAGCCGCCCACGTCCTGGCCGGCGCGCCCGAACTGATTGTACAAAAGATGTCGGCCGGTCGGCATGAGTGGATTCCCTTGTCGCACGGCGAGGCCATCAAGAGCATCCGTGGCGTGCGCGGAGTGTCGGCGCGGTTCTGGGGCTATTACTATGATCCACCGCCCGGCGCAACCTACACGGTTATGGGACTGGACTCTCTGCCGTTGACGGGAACGCAACTCCTGGAAGGCAAATGGTACGGTACGGACGAGTCGTGGGCGTGCGTGATTGGCCAGGGCGTGGCCAAAGCCCGGCTGCTCGATCCGGGGGACATCCTGCCGGTCAAGGGGACGGATGGCCAGCTTTGTCCGTTGCGCGTGACGGATATGTTCTCCGCCGCCAGCGCCCTGCTGACCCATGACTGCGTGCTGCTGCGAACAGCGGCATGGCGCCGCGTGTTTGAGGTTCCTCCCACGGTGGCCACCGACCTCGTGGTGGACGTGCCGAATGCGAAGGAAGTGGACACGGTCGCCCGGAAGGTGCTGGAGCGGTTGCCGGACGTGCGGGTCGTGCGGCGGGAGGACATCCTGAAGACTTACGACGCGGTGTTCGATTGGCGCGGCAGTGTGGTCCTGCTGGCCTTTGCGGGGGCGCTGGCCGCGTTTGGGATTTTCTCCCTGGACCGGGCCAACGGGTCTGGGCGCGGAAGAACGGACCGCCCTGGGGGTATTGAAGGCCGTTGGATGGAATGTGTCGGATGTCTTGAAGCTCAAGGTGTGCGAAGGACTGAGCCTCTCCGGCATGGCGTTTCTGACGGGCGTCCTGGCCGCGCATGTGCACGTGTTCCATTTCGGCGGTGGGGTTCTGGCTCCGCTGCTGAAGGGCTGGTCGGTGTTGTTCCCCGAGTTCTTGCTGCAGCCGCATGACGAACTGCTTCAGTTGGTGACGGTATTCATGTTGAGCGTCGTGCCTTATGTGCTGGCCACCCTGGTGCCGGCCTGGACCGCCGCCATCACAGACCCCGATCGGATCATGCGCGGATGACCGCTCCCGCCGGAGGTTATGGCCATGCTGTTTTGTCGTCGTGCGGCTGCAAGCCTTCTGCTGGCCTTCGTGATAGGTTGCCAGCGCCAGGCTCCCGAGCATGAAGTCGTCACCGCCGAGGAGGCGGTCATCCGCATTGCACTGGCCCGCGTAGCTGACGGCGGCGCGCATTTCTTTACCTATAAGCATGAGGGCAGGAACGTGAATTTCTTCATCCGGACGGATGGACAGGGAACCATCCGCGCACATTTCGACGCCTGCTATAGCTGTTTCAAATACAAACGCGGCTACGTGCAGCACGGTCAGGCGGTCGTTTGTATCGCCTGTCAGATCGGTTACGATCTGGGCACGCCGATCTGGGACTTCGTTGGGGCCTGTGTTCCTATCACCCTCAAATGTCGCATCGAGAATTCAGCCGTGGTGCTTCCGGTTTCGGCCGTTGAGAAGGGGGCGCGGTATTTCTGACCCCGGCCAGTCGCTGGTGGTCGGGCCCCCTGGCGATGCGGCGTTTCGCGGGGCAGTGTCGGCACGGTCGATGGCGGGCTGAGAGGGGAATGTTTGGAGGCCGGGGCCGCGGCCGCGGCCGACACCTGCCGTTGCGGCTGCCGGTACGCCCGGTTCCTTGAGAAGTGATGCATGTAATTAGAGCGGATATAATGTAGATTACCGACGCGAAAGCGCGTGCGTGACGCCCCTTAATCGTGTCATAAACCGCATCGGCGTAATCCCAACGCAGGTGCATGAACAGTACTCCATCATGGGCTTGGGTGTCGGGGTGAAGCTCGTGCCCGGCACGTGCGTGAGGAGGGATGTGCGAACGGAGGCAGCGGGTTACCCCCTGCCAGGTGAAAGGTACGGATGATGCGGCCACAGGAATCGGGTTCTATGGCACCCGATTCAATACCAAGGAAAGGCCAAGTAGTATGGAGTCCACCGACACCGCACAACCACTCGTTCCCGGGGCGACAGGCGACCGGCTGAACGCGCTCTTCGGCGAGGTGTATCAGGAACTTCGCGGCATGGCCCGCGGGATGCTGAGAACCGCCCCGCCGAACCGGACGCTCCAACCTACGGTCCTCGTGCACGAGGCTTACCTCCGATTGTGCCAGACGTATCGTTCGGAAGGGGTCAACCGACACCACTTCTTTGGGGCTGCGGCCGAGGCGATGCGGCGGATCCTGGTCGAGGACGCCCGGCGCCGGCTGACGCTGCGGCGGGGCGGTCGCTGGGCACGGATTCCGCTGGATCAACTGCAGGTGGCGACGGACGCCCATCCCGAACTGTTGCTGGACATCGATGAGATGAGACGATGGAAAGGCTCGCGACCCAGTACCCGCTGGAAGCCCAGGTCGTGAAGCTGATGTTCTTCGGCGGGTTGACGGCGACCGAAGCCGGCGAAGCTCTGGATATGTGCGATCGGACCGTGAAACGGCATTGGGCGTTCGCCCGGGCGTGGCTGTACAACGAATTGGCGGCAGCCCGGTAACCGGGCGTGCGTTCGGCGGTATGGGTGCGCCTGTCCCTCCGGGGCCACCACTGGCGCATGGATGAGGAGATGGGTGTGCGAGAAGAACGCTGCGACAAGATAGCCCTGCTGTTCGAGGAGGCGGTCGAGCTCCCCACCCCCGAGGAACGGTCTGCCTTCCTGGCTCGGGCCTGCGCCGGGGACCCGGTTCTGCAGCAGCAGATCGAAGGTCTCTTACGCGCCCACCAGGACGCGGGCAAGTTTCTGCGGAGCGACGCCCGGCTGGAACGCGCCGGGGAGTCGGGACTCGGCGACTTGGGGACGTTCAGGGTCGGGGACCGCCTTGGCCCTTACCACCTTCTGGGCCTGATCGGTAAAGGGGCGTCCAGCACCGTTTTTGTCGCCGAGCAGGAAGAACCGCTCCGTCGCTGGGTGGCCCTGAAGATCATCAAAGCGGGAATGGATACGCCCGCCATACCACTCCCGACGAGCTGCGACGCACCCTCGCCGGCGACCTGGAGTGGATCACGTTGAAGGCCATCGAGAAGGACCGGGAGCAACGCTACCCAACGGCCGCCAGCCTGGCGGAGGATATCAATCGACACCGGGCTCACCTGCCGGTCTCCGCGGCGGCTCCGACGCTGCGCTACCGGGTTTCCAAGCTGATGCGGCGCAACCGCAAGGCGGTCATGACGGCCGCGGCGTTCGGGCTGGTGTTGCTCGCCGGCACCGTCGTGACCAGCATCATGGCCGCTCACGCGAGGTACAATGCCCGGCGCGCCATGGGCCTCCAGACGGCGGCCGTCGCCGCCGAGCGACAGTCGCACCGGGCCCTGGTGGAAATGCACGTTTCGTCCGCGTTGGCGGCGGGCGACAACGGAAATTACGATCAGGCGGTCCTCTGGTTTGCCAATGCGGCCCTGGCCGCCGGCAAGGACGACCCCGCTTACCCGCTGAACCTGCGGCGCGCCATGACGTGGCTGGACCGGACTCCGGTGCCCGTTGGGGCCTTTCAACTCTCGTCGGCCTTCAGCGTGCTGGAATTCAGCGCGGGATCGAAGTATTTGCTCGCCGTGGATCGGGACGGCAATTGTCGGGTCTGGGACTGTGCCGCCTGGACGCCGCTGCCGTGGGCGTCCACGCTGGGACCGGTCAATGCCGCCGCGTGGCATCCGGACGGCGGCCAGCTCGCGGTCGTGCTGGGGAATGAACGGGTCGAGCTCAGGCGGGTGGCGGATGGTTCACTGCTGCAGACGGTCACTGGAATGGAGGACGTCCGGGCCGTGGCTTTCAGTCTCGACGGGGAGTATCTCCTGTGCGGCTCCCGGAACGTGCGCGCCCTGCACGTGCGCACCGGGGCCATGCTGGAAACGGTCTGGCCGCACCCGGAGCCCGTGATCGGATTTGGATTCAGCTCCCTGACCGACCGGGTCGTCACCGCCTGTGCGGACGGCCAGGCGCGGGTGCTGTCCCTGGGCGGCCCGGCCGGCGCTCCGCACCTGGCCACCGCGGCGCACCGGCCCTCGATTCGCATCGATTCGTGTTCGAGCAAGACCAGCTACCGTCAGGATTTCCTGGAGTCGCCGGTCGTCGCCGTGCCCGCTCTGGGTGCGCTCGGAACGGTGCTCGTGACGCGAACGGGTCCGTATGAGATATCCGCCTGGGACGTGGCCACGGGCCGCCTGATTCAGAGCCTCCCGGACATGTGCTGCAGTTGCCGGTTCGTCCTGTGCTCGGACAGCACGAAGCTGGCCGCCGGGCTGCAAGGTGGAAAAATCGGCGTCTGGGAGGTCACGACCGGCCGGCAGCAGGCGTTGCTGATGTCCAGCGGCGCGTGCATTCTCGACGTGGCGTTTGGCCCGGGCGGGGAACGCCTGCTGACCGCGCAGGCCCACGGGGTGGCGAGGGTCTGGTCCATCCCGCAAGGCCGGGCCATCCATTCCGCCATGCATCACGCGGCGGAGGTGGACCGGGTCGCTTTCGCGCCCAACGGCGAAACGGTTGCGACGGCGCAGGCGGATGGACTGGTCCGCGTGTGGGCTTTGCCGGCGTCGGCCTCGAAAGGGCATCGCATTGCCTCCGCGCAAGGGCCGAAGGTCGTGCGGATGGATCCGGAGCGGCGCCACTTTGTCGCCGCCCGGGAGCCGGCCTGGAAGGCGGAACTGCGGAGTGCGACGGTGTACTCTGCCCACACGGGCGAACCGGCGGGTCCGACCCTCGAGGTGGACGGGAACCTGGAAGACGTGGCGCTTGCTCCGGGATGCGGGCAGGCGGCCGTGGCTTTTGGCCTGCCGGGCGATGAGACCGCGGGGATTCTGGAGTTTCGCGAGATCCGGACGGGCCGGGTCACCGGGCAAGCGAAGCTGGTGTCTCTGCCGTCCTCCCTCGCGTGGGATCCGAACGGCGAAAGGGTCGCGGCGATCGGCCATTCCGGGCAGTTGCTCCTCGCCGCCCCGGGGTCGAACGCGCCGGTCACGTGGGCGCAACCGATGGAGTCCTCCCCCGCGCGGGTCCATCCATTTGTCGCGTTTACCCCGGACGGGACCAGCTTGATTTCCATGACGCTGGCGGGAGCCTTGGAAGTGCGGGAATCGGCCACCGGCCAGTTGCGGTACCCGGCGTTGTTCGCCGAACCGGACGGGTTTCGGCACTTCGCGGTTTCCCGCGACAGCCGCCTGCTCGCCAGCACGACGCGCAGCGGCCAGGTCGAGGTATGGAACCTCCAGACCGGCACGCGCCAGGGCAACCCGCTGTATCACCCGGGTCCGGTTTATCGCTGCAACTTCAGTCCGGACGCGGACCGGTTGGTCACCGCCTGCCACGACGGCAGATGCCGGGTTTGGGATTTGCGCTCCGCCCAGTTGAGCAGTGCACCCATGGCCCATCCGAACGAGGTGTACGATGCCACCTTTACGCCGGATGGGCTCTGGGTGTTGACGGCCTGCCGCGACGGTGCCGTGCGCATTTGGGAGGGGCGGAGCGGGCAGTTGATCGCCCCCCGGTTCAAGGTCGGCGGCCAGGCCTTCACCGTGGAAGTCACCGCCGACGGTGACTATGCCGTGATTGGCAGTCTGGATGACGCCATCCACGTGATCTCCCTGGCGATGCTCAAGCAGCCCATGTGCTGCGACGCGCGCGACCTGGTGATGCTGGCGGAAGTGGTCTCCGGAAGTGTCCTGTCCCAGGGAATGATCCGTGAGTTGACGACGGCGGAATGGCTTCAGCGCTTCCGGCAATTCCAGCAATCCCACGGCAGCCTGGCGGGCACCATGCGGCCGTCGGCGGGTTGCTGCGTGCCGGTGAAACCATGACTCCTCCACGGTTTTCGCAGGCGTTCTCCTTTGCGGCCGTGGAGGCTGACCTCGCTGTCAACGCCGTTGCTCAGCTCTGGCGCTGCGTCAGGTCCGTATAAGCTCCCAGCCCCTGGGTACGTCAGCCCCAGGTCGGCCACACCGGTTACCGGGAGGCGGCAACCTACCGGCCCAACCGACGCCAATCGCCCTCGCGGCGGGTGATGCCTTCGCGGTCGAGTCTCTCGCACAACGGCACGATGATCCGTCTGGTGGTGCCGACCACCTGGCGCAGGTCGCTCATCGTCGCCTGCCCGTGGCGG
The DNA here is from genome assembly GCA_963735925.1 of uncultured bacterium. Lineage (GTDB taxonomy): Bacteria > Verrucomicrobiota > Verrucomicrobiia > Limisphaerales > J093 > DSVZ01. Next base: position 554,773 of record CAVTMT010000005.1, on the reverse strand, counting down.
CGAAGGTGCGCCCGGATGGCGTCCACCGCCCGCGCGTAAGCCTCCGCGGAGAGCACCTGGTCGGAACCGACCTCGACCGCTTCGCCCGTGGCGATCAGGAACTTCAGCGCTTCCTGCGAGGCGCGGTCGCTGGTCAATTCCTTGCGTGAAGGCGGTTCGAGTGGCTTGGCCTGGAGCGTTTGTCGGAGCCAGTCGCCCGCCGCTTGGAGGCGCGACGGCAAGGCGGGCCGATGCGCCGCGCGGCGGATGGCGGTGCCGGTGACCACGAAACCGCTTCGATCCAGTTCCGACACGAGGGCCTCGAAGGCGCCGGGCACGCTGGTTTCGGCGGCCAGCGCCGTGCGCAATTCGGCGAGTGGCAGCCCCACCCATTCGGGGTGGACGCGGTGGGCGGCATCCACTGCCGACGCCGCCCGTGCCAGCCAGGCCTGCCAGGCCGCGGGGTCGGCGGCCAGTTCTGGGCCCAGCACGATCCGCTTCTCCGCCGCCAACGCGGCCAGCGCCGCCGCCGTCTCCTCCGCGCGGAAACGCGTCCGGCGCAGCAAGTCATCGCGACGGACCGCGCCATCGCGCGCCAGCGCGGTGAGCACCCATACGGCGGGGTCGTCGGGTGCCGCGCCGCGCGCTTCCAGCAGCGCCTGCTGGGGTTTGATCTGCCAGTGCTTGCGGTCGCCATCCGCGTCGAGCACCAACCCGCCGGCCAGCGTGGCTTGCTCCGACCAATCGCGGACGATGAAGCGGTCGCCCGCCAGCAGGAAGACCGGCGTTTCGAAACGAAGCTGCGCCCAGACGCGTCCCCCGGGCGGCAATTCGCCGCCGCCGTGGACGAACACGGCAGCCGGCACGTTCGCGCTGCCGTGGTGGACACGCACGCGGGTGCGGTCTTTGAGCGGGCGGGCGGCGGGGATTGGGCAGCCGGCCAGCCGCGCCGATTTTTCGAGCATCACGTCGGCGGTGACGGTGGCTTCGCCGAGTTCGGTCACGGTGAGGACGTGGCCGCGGTCCACACCTTGCGGCTGCGTTTCGGAATGCGGTTCCACGTCCGGCAGGTTGACCGCGGTGCGCGTGCCGGGGGGGCTGAATTCGACATCGGCGTGGTGGTTTTGCAGGCTGCGGACGCGCGTGACCCGGCCCGCCGGTTGGAGCACCACGGCTTGGCCGAGTTGCAGCGTGCCGCCGCTGAGCGTGCCGGTGACGACGGTACCGATGCCTTTGAGCGTGAACACGCGGTCCACCGGCAGACGCGGTTTGCCGAGGTCGCGTGGCGGCGGCGTTTCGGCCAGCACGCCGGCGAGCACCGTCTTGAGTTCGTCCAGGCCGCGTCCGGTGATGACCGAGGTGGTCACGATCGGCGCCGCGGCAAACGGGCTGAGCGCCAGCGCCTGCCGGACCGCGGCGATGGGCTCGGCCTCCCGGCCTGCCACCAGATCGGCCTTCGTCAACGCCACGACGGCGCGGGTCACCCCGAGGTAGCCGAGGATTTGCAGGTGCTCCTCGCTTTGGGGCATCCAACCGTCGTCGGCCGCCACGATGAACAGGGCGAGGTCGATGGAGCCGACGCCGGCGACCATGTTCTTCACGAAATCCTCGTGCCCCGGCACGTCCACGATGCCGACCGAGAACGCGGTCGGTCGTGTGCCAGCGGGTGCGCCGTCAGCAGCCGGCGTGGACGGCGGCGCGGGCAGGTCGAGCTGGGCGAAGCCGAGGTCGATGGTGATGCCGCGCGCCTTCTCTTCCGGCAAGCGGTCGGGATCGGTGCCGGTCAAGGCTTTGACCAGCGCGCTTTTGCCGTGGTCCACGTGGCCGGCGGTGGCGAGGATGTAATGGCGAACCTGCATGATCGGGCGGTCACTAGCCAAGTCGCGTTGCGGCGCCCGGGCAACCGAAAAGTGCGGCGGCGGCCGTCCAAGAGGCGTTGTTGACTCGTCAGCGGATGAACGCCGGCGCTGCGGAAAGCGCCGCCGATAGCGTGCAGAGGGCTGGGGGTGCCTTTGCCGCCGCGCTTCTCCAGGAGCCACCCCGCCCGCATGGCTGGAGTCCGTCCGGTTCGAGGTAATCTGATCGGCGGGAAGCGCCGTACCCGCCAAACGTTTTGGCCGGTGGCGCCGCACGATTTCGTTCCCCGGACGATCGCGTTGCTCCTGGTGGGCAAGCCACCGGCAAACCCGGTTGCCGCGCCCGCCGGGCACCGCTAGGGTTGGCGCGATGAAGCTGTTGCAACTCGTTGTGCTGGCCGGCTTGGGCGCAACACTGGCGCGGGCCGCCGACGACCTGAATTGGCCTCAATACCGCGGTCCGCGTGGGGATGGCCATACCACGTCCACCGGTCTGCCGGTGCACTGGAGCGAAACTGAGAACGTGAGGTGGCAGACGCCGATTCCCGGAAAGGCCTGGGCGTCGCCGGTGATCTGGGGCGACCAGGTCTGGCTCGCCAACGCCACCGAGGATGGCACGGAGTTGTCCGTTGTGTGCGTGGACCGCGACTCCGGCAAGGTTGTCCGCGATCTCCATTTGTTCCACGTCGAGAAGCCGCAATTCTGCCACTTGTTCAATTCCTACGCCTCGCCCACACCGGTGATCGAGGAAGGCCGTATCTACGTCACGTTCGGTTCGCCAGGCACCGCCTGCGTGGACACGAAGACTGGGGAGAAGCTGTGGGAGCGGCGCGACTTCGTGTGCAATCACTACCGCGGCGCGGGTTCCTCGCCGATCCTGTACGGCGACCTCTTGATCATGCAATTCGATGGCAGCGACCACCAGTTCATCGTCGCGCTGGACAAGCGCACCGGCAAGACGGTCTGGGAAACGCCGCGGTCGATCGACTTCAAAGACCTCGGACCGGATGGACTTCCGATGACCGAAGGCGATTTGCGCAAGGCGTTCGCCACGCCGCACGTGGCCACCATCGACGGTCAGCCGACGCTGCTGAGCCAGGGTGCGAAGGCGCTCTACGCGTACGATCCGCTGACGGGCGAGGAATGGTGGCGCGTGGAGGAGCGCAACAACCATTCGGCCAGCACGCGCGTCGTGCTGGGGCACGGCTTGATCTTCGCGCCGAGCGGCTTTTCGAGCGGCCAGTTGATGGCGATCCGCCCCGGCAAAAAGGGCGAGGTGATCGACGCCAACGCCGCGACCAAGCCGGACACGCAATTGCAGGTGGTGTGGATGACCAAGCGGGGCGTGCCGAAGAAGCCGTCGCTGGCGCTGGTGGGCGATCTGTTGCTCGGCATTGAGGATGGCGGGGTGGGAACGTGCTGGGAGGCCACGACGGGCAAGGTGGTCTGGAACGAGCGGATCGGCGGCAACTACTCGGCGTCGCTCTTGGTGGCGGAGCACCGGGTCTATTACTTCAGCGAGGAAGGCAAGACGACCGTGGTCGCAGCCGACACGCGCGAGTTCAACAAGCTCGGCGAGAGCAAGATCGGAGACGGCTTCATGGCCTCGCCCGCCGTGTCGGGCAAGGCCTTGTTTCTGCGCAGTCGGACCACGCTGTATCGGATCGAGGCGAAGTAGTCGGCACCGTTATCAGCGCGTTCTTCACCATCGGTGTTTGACGGAGCCAGTCGAAGGCCTTCGCTCAGCGGGTCATCGGCGGACGCGGGCGCGGTTTCGCCGGGTGCTCGGCGTCGGTTTGGTGGCGGTTGCCGGATCGGCCGCGTTTGGCCGCTGCGTGGGTAAACACCGGGCTGTCGAGGCGGCTGGAAGGCTTGCCGGACTTCACTTCTTCGATCAGGTCGGCCACGCTCTGGAGGACGCGCGTGGGTTGATAGACATAGTCGCCGACGCTTTCGATTTGCGTCGAGCCGCTGAGGACCAGATACGCGGCGAGGCCCGATTCGATGGCGCCGCGAATGTCGGTCTCCATCGTGTCGCCGATCATGACGATCTCATCCGGCACGCCACCGACCATATCCGCCAGCAGGTGGCGGGCACGGTGGAACATGTAGCCGTTGGGTTTGCCGAGGAAGTAGGCGCGGCGGCCGGTGCTGGCTTCGAGAAAGGCCGCGGTGGCGCCGGCGCCTGGGCGGGTTTCACTGCTCGAAACGGGGCACCAGTTGTCGGGGTTGGTGGCCAGGAGGCGCGCGCCGCGTTCGATACACGCGTGCGCCTTCGCCAGTTTCTCCATGGAGGCCGCGACTTCACCCACTACCACGTAACTGGGATGGATCGCGTCGTTGGCGATCTTCTGCTGGTGCAGGGCCGCGAGCAGGCCACCTTCGCCAATGACGAACGCGGTGCAGCCGGGATGAGTTTCGCCGAGGAAATCGGCGGTGTTCAGTGCCGAGGTGTAAAAATGGCGGGAGGATAATCCGGGAATTCCCAGGTGGCGCAGCCGCACGGCCAGGTCCTCGGGTGTGAGGGCCGAGTTGTTGGTCAGGAAAATGAAGGGCATGCCGCTGGCCACCAGGGCTTCCACGAAATCCGCCGCTCCCGGGATCAATTGGTCCTCCCGGTAAATCACTCCGTCCATATCGATCAGGTAACCGGTTTTCATCGTTTGCTTGGCGTGAAAGGCAATGAGGCGAAAGGGGCAGAAGCCCTCTGCCGCCCGCCGCCAGTCGAGGATGCGTCGAACGCACCGGTTGGCTCAAAGCAGAAGGCTTGCCGTCTCCGGTTGCCGGCCTGGAATACCTTTGGGAAGCGCTATGAAGGGGGCTTGGGGCGAGGTTCCTGAGCAGTTTGCGCGAAAAGAGACAGGCTGGGACCATTGGCGGACCGGCTCAGGGCGTCGCTCGGCGGGCCAGCGTACCGTTCGCTTGAGTCCGTCGGTTGTCCTGCCATGCTGCGAATCGCATGAACCACACCTCTCCGTTACTTTGCCTGGCGTTCTCGGTCGCCGTCGCTCCGCTGGCCTTGACCGGCACTGTCCGGGTTTACCCGGCTCCGGTCGGCGAACCGTTGTCGCCGGACTACACGGTGAAGGTCGAAGGCCAGGAGGTGCCGGTCTATGTCGCGAAAGTAGCCCCGGCTGACCCGGCCCGGCGCTGGAAGGCGATGGATGACAAGGCCAATTCCGCCAATTACTTCGAGACGGCTTCGTTCACCTACTTCGACATGGAAGGACCGGTGACCGTGACGGTGACCTGCTCCGAGACAATCCAGTCGGCGAGGATCCTGCCATCTTCGTTCAACCTCCAACCCAGCCTGCACGGTAAGAGCCTGACGTTCAGGCTTGGCGAGCCCAAGCCGTTGACCCTCGAGTTGAACGGCCGCTGGGTCGGCGCGTTGCACCTCTTCGCGAACCCACCGGAAGCCGACACCCCCCGGCCCGACGACCCGAACGTCATCTATTTCGGACCGGGCATCCACGAAGTCAGCCACCAAGTCGTGCACAGCGGGCAGACGGTCTATGTGGCGGGCGGGGCGGTCGTGCGGGGGGTGATCCGACCGGACGAGCCGTATAGCGTCAGCAGCTACAGCGGGCTGCGGAATTACTCGCCCACCTTCGAGTTGCGCGGAACGAACATCACGTTCCGCGGACGCGGCATCGTGGATGGCAGTCAGTCCACGACGCACGCACGGCATCTGATTTCAGTCCGCGGTGCCGACATCGCGATCGAGGGGGTGATCCTGCGCGATTCCAGCACCTGGACGATTCCCATTCGCCAATCGGACCGCGTCACCGTCAAGAACGTGAAGCTGCTGGGCTACCGTGCCAACTCGGATGGGATCGACATCTGCAACAGCCGGGAAGTGACCGTGGAAGGCTGCTTCATCCGCACGCTGGACGACTTGATCGTGGTGAAGACAGATCGACAGCAAGGTGAAGCCCGCCGGATTGTTGCCCGCGGTTGCGTGTTGTGGAACGAAGTCGCCCATGCCCTGAGCATCGGCGCGGAGTTGCGCGATAACGTGGACGACGTGGTGTTCAGCGACTGTGACGTGATCCACGACATGGGCCGGGAATGGACACTGCGCGTTTATCACTGCGATTCCGCGCGCATCCGGCACGTGCGCTTCGAGCACCTCCGCATCGAGGAGTCGCCGCGGCTGATTTCGTTGTGGATCGGGAAGGCGTATTGGACCCGCGACGATGCCCGCGGCCACATTGATGACGTGGTCTTCAAGGACATCGGGGCGACCGCCAACCCGCTCCGCATCGCTCTGCAAGGATTCGACGCCACGCACGCGGTGGAAAATGTCGTCTTCGAGGACGTGGTGGTTAACGGCCGGCCGTTGACGGCTGCCGCCGTCGAAACGAATGCCTTCGTCCGCCAGGTGACGGTGAGACCGTGAGCTCGAGGAGTTCGTTCCGGAGGGCGCCGGCCGGTGTCCGCAAAACCGTGTTCGACGTCGCTGCCAGAAGCTGCAGAAGGAGCCTTTGTTAGGATTGGCGAATGGGGGGAGACTCGTAGGCAAATGAAGTAAAAAATGATTCGGGCAGCAGACGCCAAGGAGGTGGGGGTGGGGAACCCCGCTGAAGAAACGTACCGCCACCCGAATCAAAATCGTCGGGTACACTCTAAACCCGTCTGGAATGGTGTCAATAAACCTTCTTCAGAAGGCATGGGCTGTGGGCGGGCTGGCCCGAATGGTCGAATCTGCCTTACGCCCACGGGCTACCGAGCCCGGCTAAGGTCTGTCTGCGACTCCCAGCCAGGCGTGGGAGTCGTTCCGTAGCCGACCCAGGTTGACCTTAACTCCTTCCTGTTCATCCGCCTCGAGTTCGTCCACCGCGTGCCAGCAGGCGTGGCCTTCGTCGTCCGTGCGCACGCGTTTGAGATACACGAAGGCGGCGTTTTCGGCCAATTCACGGGCCGCCACGGGGGCGGCGATCATCCAATGCCCCGTACGCCGGTCCAGTCGGACATCCCAGGTATTCAATCCGGTGACGAATTCAGTTGATAAATCCAGCGTACGCAATAGGTTGCAGAGGCAATTGTGCTCGGCAAGGTCAGTTTGTACTGACTCGGACGCGGGGTTCCGCAGGAGTTGCACAAGTTCCGCCATGCCGGGCGCGCGCAGGCTGCGCAACGTCGTGGCCCGGGTGATTGCGGCGGCCAACCAGACAAGCGGTTCCGGCAACTGTTCCAAGATGAACGTGTTGCCCGTGGACAGGAGGATCTGGTCCTGCAGGTCGCTGGCCAGCGATTCCCAGTCCGCCACTTTGGCGGCAACGTACGCTTTGAGCAGGTGCCAGATTTCCGAGAAGAGCAGGCAGCGCTCACGGAGTTGGGTTTGGACAAGCGGAAGCTCCGCCCGCAAATGAGGGAAGGCCTTCCAAACGTCGGCGATTTGAGAATCGCGAAAGCGATACATGGCGGGCGCCGCCAGCATCTCCTCGGCGGTGAGCGCATCGATTTGCAGACGTGTCGTCCCGGTAGCCATCTCGAACAACGCCACCCCGGCAGAAAAGACGTCCGTAGCCACACTTGGCGCGACGCCGGCCTGAAGATTCGAGGCGTCGATGAGCACTTCGGCGTGATCGGGCGTGGCGGTGTACAGAAAGGTGTTCAACTCGCGGCGGTGGCGCGGGGTGAAGAACGAACCCATGTCCACGAGCTTGACCGCGCCGTCATCCGACCGAATGACATTGTCGGGCTTGAAGTCGATCAGGATCAGACCGTGGCGGTGGAACAGGTCGAGGATCCGCAGCACCTCCAGGGCGGACTGTCGAAGCGCATCCAACGCCGGCGCATCGTACCCCCGGGTCGCCGTCTCTTCCGCCCAGTTCCGCAGATTGTGCCCCGCCAGATATTCCATGGCGATGAAGGCGTACTTGCGGTCGTAGTCGATGTTCGCTCCGTAGTATGCCGGCACGAAACCGCGCAGACCTTCGATGGCGTGGATTTCCTCGAAATTGGCGAGTTCAGCCTGGAAATTCAGATAAGGTCCGTAGCCGATCTCGTCCGCCTTCCCGCAATCCAGATCAAACAACTTGACCGCGACGCCAGGGTGATCGGTCTGATACAACGTCGTTTCCGGATTGCGGGCGAGGGCGCGCAGCAGTCGTACTTGACCGAGCCCGACAAGGTTGACCGCCAGGCCGGCATGCCGTTCGGGTTGCGCAGTGCCGCCATTCATGGCGCGGACACCACTGGACGTTCCGGGCCCGGGGGGCGGATCGCCGCGCGGCCGGGCACAACCGCCGAAAGGCCGAAAAGGATGGACACGACCAGACTCTAGCCGGGCCGCGCCGGATTGGGAAGTCGAATGGCCACCTGCCACCGAACGGCGGCTTGCTCCGCGTCACGACCCGCCCCATGCTCGGCAAACAGGCTTGGCCCCCGCTCGGCGAGTTGCTGCCGGACCGTTCGACAGCGGACGACTGACACGTTGATTGGGGCCCGGGGTTGGGATCGAGAAGAATATGGAAACACAAACTGACACCGGCGCCGGCGCCGTCCTGCAAACGCTGCCCACGGACGAGGCCCGCCAGATCATGTGGCGCTTTGCGGATCGCTTCGACCTGCAGATGCTCGTGCAAGGCGCGCGCGCCGTGGCCCGCGGCCCGGTGGCCCGCCTGGTGGCCGACGGCGCCCGCAATTCTCACGAATGGACCGCGGAGAAGGCCAGCCTGTTGCCGCATTTCGACGAAAGCGGCATTACCGCGGCGTTCCTCGATCCCGAACATGGTGGGTTCGTAGCCGGTCCCAAAAATCTCGCGCTGGCACTGATCGCCTTCGAATTGGCGTGGGTGGACGCCGGCGCCGCCACGTGCAGCCTGGCGGGCAACCTGGGTCTGGCGCCCATTCATGAGTGCGGCACGCCGGAGCAGCGCGCCCATTACATGACGCTCGCCGCGCCGCTGAAGCCCGGCGAGGACCGCCGCCAGATTCGCGCCGCGTTCGCGCTGACCGAGCCGATTCCCTTCGTCGGCGTCGAAACCGGCATGTTGGGCGGCAAGGTCCGCGTGGCCGAATGGAAGGAGGGTCAGGAGCCGATGCTTCAAGTGGACAAGCGCGGCCGCTTCATCACCAACATGGCTTTTGCCAACGTCGTCACCGTGGCGGTCGATTCCGACGACCCGCGGCTCAAGGGCAGTTGCATGGTGATCCTCGAAGAAGGCGATCCCGGGACGTTCGATCGGGGTGTGCCCACCAAGAAACTGGTGCACCAACTCAGTTCCACGCGCGATCCGGCTTTTAACCTGCGCGTGCCGGCCAGCCGGATCATCGGCGGCTACACCATCAAGGCCGGTGTCATCGTGCCCAACTTCTCGCATGGGGAGATCATTGAGCAGGTGTTTCGCCGCACGCGGGTCACCGTCGGCTTGATGACCTCCGCCAAGCTGCTCTCCGCGATCGAACCGGTGATGCTCTACCAGCGACGGCGCTTCCGTGGCGGCGAAGGTGCGCCCGGCACGCCGCGCTACGAGTTGGGCCTCCAGCAAAAGGAAGACTCGCTCCACCGACTGGTGGAGGTCTGGGCCACCGGCGAGGCCGGGGCGTCGCTGGGCTTCGAGGCCGCGCGGCTGTTCGATCGACTGGACCCGATCGAGAAGGAGAAGGACCAGTGGCTCGCCAATCGGAAACTGACCGGTCGCGCCGCCTCGAAGGAGCTGGCTCGAATCCAGCGGGACGCGCTCGATCTGCTGAACCTGATCCGGCAGCCGGTCGGAAACCGCGATCTGAAGCGGCAGGAAGCGCTCGAGGCCGACCCGCTGGTGCAGTTCGCCTTGCTCGAGACGCAGGCCGGTGTGCTGTGTCCCGCCTGCAAATTGTGGAACACGGGGCACGGCGCCACCATGATGCGTGAGGCGGTCAGCCTGATGGGCGGCTACGGGGTCACCGAGGATTGTCCCGGCTTTCTCGGCCAGAAATGGATGGACGCCCAGCTCGAGGCGACCTACGAGGGTCCCGAAGCCGTCCAACGCCTGCAGCTCTCGCTCACGATGGCCAACGAGGTGTTCCTCGCCCAATTCGAGCAGTGGATCGCCGACATGCGGCGGCTGGCTGCGGAGCGCCCCGGCACGGGCGCGTGCACGCTGGCATCGGCTATGGAGCTCTGGCACTGGACGCTGGGACACGTGCAGACGGCGACGGATGCCGGGGGCGCGAAGTTGTATCACAAGAGTCGGCAAGGCGTGACGTTTCCGCTGGCCGACGTGCTGTGCTGGTTGCTTGCCGCACGCCAATTCATCCTCGACGTGGTGGAATTGGAGCACCGGGGCGCCGCTCAGCCGGGCCTCGCCGAAGGTCTGCCGGGGCTGGTGCGATTCTTCACCGACCTGTGCCATGTCCAGAGCGCGCGGGCCGCCGGCGAAGTCAGCCGCGTGGCGACGGAACTCGTTTTCGGATACAAACGGCACCCCGCCTGGGACGAAGCGAGCTGCCACGCCTGCTACCAGGCGGACGAATTGCAATCGCTCGAAGGCTTGATTCCCGGCATCGACTCCGCGGCCCGTGCATACGCCGACGTGAGCGAGCGCGGCGAAAGCCATCCCTACAAGGCCGGTCCGTGCGTCTCGTTCGCGGGTCTGCAACCGTTCGTCCGCCTCCGGGCCAAGCTCGACGGTTGCCTCACGGGCTGCCGCCTGGCCAAAGACCGCGCCGCTGAAGCGCTCACCCAAGTCATGACCCGCGAGGCGCTGGACTATCCGGTCTGAGTTGCGCGCGTTGCAGGCGGCGCGCCGCACGATGCGTGTGGAACCTCGCGGCATTTCGCACCGGAGGACTCGACGGCGTCGCTACCGGGTTGGCTTTCGCGGGCGATAATACCGTGGTGCGACGCGATCGGTTTGGAGCCGGTGGCTGGTGGGACACATCGCCTCCGAAAGCAAGAAGGCCGGCTCGTGGTCCGAGCCGGCCTCTGAACATCAGCTTGGGCTGAGGTTAAGCGCGGAAGCGACGGAAAGCCGCAAAGCCGGCCAGACCCAGCGCGAACAGGCCAGCGTACGTGGCGGGTTCAGGAATCGGGGTCAAGCTGTTGAGGTTGGCCGTGGTGCCATCCTGCACGCCCACGAGACCCGGCTTGTAGGTCTTAAACGGGGTCTGCACCATCACCCATGAGCCGGAGGTGCCGGCCGTCATGATCTGACTGCCGACCCAGGTGAAGCCCACCGTGCCCCCACCGCTGTCGAGGGACGCGTAGGTGGCTGTTTTGCCAGAGAGGTCTTGGTCAACACCGATCTGGCCGCTGCCTACCGCGACCTCGAGCGGTATGGTCAGACCCTGCAAGGGCCGGGCGGAACCGGCGTTGTTGGAAACCCGGTAGAAGAACGTCAATAAGCCGGCGCCGTCCTTATAAACTTCGGTGTCCAGCGTGGCGGCGAAGTCTGCTGTGCCCCCGCCACTCGACATCGAAGTCACCAAGGTAAGACCCGCAGTAGTTGCGGTGGTCGCGAGCGCGTTGCTGAAGTCGCCGAGGTTGAGGAGAAGTGTCGCTCCGCTGACCGACGACGCTGCGCCGATCAGGGCCGCCACCCCCAACCCCCGTGTAGCTGTTAGTAGTTTCATGGTTAGTCTAGTCTTCTGCTTTACGTTGTACAACGTACGTCAACTGTGCGTAGTCAATTTAGCGCAATGACGCCGGTTGTCAAAGGACATTTTTTTAGTCGGTTCCACGTCTGAATGAAGATACGCTAATCAATCACTTCGCGGACGGGTGGAGCAACTCCGAGCTCTTGAGCGCGGTCAGTGTCTCCAGGCGGCGCAGGAGACGGAAGGACGTGTAGAACATCCCGGCCGCGAGCGGGACAAAAGCTCCCGGCCAGCTCCAGAACTGCAGTTTGGCGAGCTGGCGGTTGAAATCCGTCGTCCCGGACATTGCGGGCAGCAGCCACAACGCCAGGCCGAAATTGATGGCGGCGCTCAGCATCAGCGTCGCCCCGAGCAGCCAGGAAGCCCAGGCCAGCAGTCGCTCGAAGGCGGCAATTTCTCCTCGTTCCTCCAAGGCCTGCCGGATTCGGGAGACATTGAGCACCTGCTCGTTGTATAGCAGCGTGCGCACGAGCGGCTGACGGGTGCGCAGCGACAGCGGGATGGCGGCCCCCATCAGGACAGGTACCACGGCCTCCTTTACGGCAAACCAGAAGCCGCTCATCTCCAGCAACCCCAGCCCGCCGGTGAGCAACGTCCCCACCAGACTGAGCATGGCAAGCAGGCTCCACGTACGGCGCGCGATCAGATCCCACACGCCGTACCCCAGCGGAAAGACCAACGCCAGGATCAAAGCCCGGGCCGGTCCCAGCCGGCCGGCATCGCTAAGCAAGGACAACACCAGGGCAGGGGCAACCGCGTTGCACCCGAGGTTCAGCCAGAGATTCTCGTTCCTGACCGGTCTGCTCGCCGCCGGCGGTGCTGCGCCGTCGGGTGCCGAGCTGGACGCGGGGAGGGCCATTGGGGAGCGAGCGTTCCGCCGTCGTGGCCCTGGCCTACTCGGTGGCCGGACGTGACACCGGCGTCGGCTGGCCCGCGACGCGGGGCGACGCCGGTGGGCGCGTCTTGAACGGCCCGGTGAGGTAGGCCACGAGGGAATCGATCTGCGCCGGGGTCAGCGGTCCGCCCTGTTCGGTCGCGAAGGCGGGCATCAGGCTGTCGGGCTTGCCTTCGGTAATCACCCGTCGCCAGTCCTCGGGCTTCATGGGCTTGTTCAAGGCATGCAGCACCGGCACCATCGAAGCGCGGTGTTCCGCTTCATGGCAAACCCCGCACACCGCCACGTACAGGTTTTCGCCCTTTTTACCCACCCCGGGAGTGACATGGCAGACGGCGCAATCGCCCTTCAGTACCGACTGCCGGTCCGCCAGCGCCACCTGCAGGTTTCTGGCGCGATCGGACGACGCCATTGCCCCGCCGACGCCTACCGGGAGGGACACCCGCACGGTGAGGTAGCGGTAACCGGCCGTGGTGTCCACCGTCACGGTCTTGGTCACGGTGCCGCTCTTGCCGCGAACGTCCACGGTGACATCGAAGGCCGCGTTCGTTCCGGCCGCAATGGCCCAGGGCATCCGTGGTACCTTCGCCACGGTACAGCCGCACGAGGTCCGAACCGCGCTCACCACCACTTCTTCCGGCGAGGTGTTGGTGAACGCAAAGTGAAACAGCGCGTTCGCTTCCCCGGGCTTGAGACTGAGTTCCTTGACCAAGCCGTCCCAAGCCAGAACGGTTTCCTGCTTGGGCGGCGAGAACGGACGGGCGAGGACGCCCGGACTGCCGGGAAACACCGTCGGCGGAACCCCGGATCGCACCGGTGCGATCTGGCGAATCGATGTTCCGCCATAAGCCGGAGAGGTCATCATCAACCCCGGCACAAAAGTAGGATCCGGCGAGGCCACGGTGTAAGGATACTCCGGTGGCCGGCTCAGGAGCGCCGGCGGGCGCAACACCGGCATACCCGGCCCCAGCCGGCCGGCGTTCCCGTTGTGGAAAACCTCGTTGGTGCCTACGAGTACGTGATTCGGCACCATGGGGCGTGCGCTCGGACTGGCCACCGGAACCTGGGAGCGGACCTGCCGATTGACCTGCGCGGGTAACTGCGGAGGTGCCGGCGGCAATTGCGGCGTTTCGGCCAATTCCGCGGCCAAAACGGCGGACAATGAGATCAGTCCAGCGCCGACGCGCGCGGCCGACAAAACTCGCGAAACCTTCATATTTCGGACGCCACTGTAGCGGACGAACTGCGCGCTGGCGAGGCAAAATCCAGCGGCGGGTCGCGGAAGACTTTAACGGTGAACGCGTCCGGACTTGCCGCGCTTCGACACCCAGCCTTGTCTTGCCCGGCGCGTCGCTTATCGTCCCCGCATGGAACTGGCCGCCAGCCTTCGCGCCGTGCAAAGCCGCATCGCCGCCGCCTGCGCCCGAGCGGGACGCGACCCCGCCGCGGTGACGCTGGTGGCCGTCACCAAAGGCCAGCCGCCCGAGGTCGTGCGCGCCGCCGCCGATCTCGGCCTCACGCTGTTCGGCGAGAACAAGGTCCAGGAAGCGCGCGCGAAAATTCCGCTTTGCCCCGGTCGTTTGCACTGGCACCTGATCGGGCATCTCCAGTCCAACAAAGCGCGCGACGCGGTCCACTTCTTCGAGTTGATCCACAGCGTGGACAGCCTCGCGCTCGCGGCGGAAATCCAGAAGCAGGCGGACAAAGCGGCCAAAAACGTGCCCGTGCTGCTCGAGATCAACATTGCCGGCGAGGCCAGCAAGTTCGGCTACCCGCCGGAAAAACTGCTCGCCGACCTGCCGGCCTTGAACGCGCTGCGCCGGCTGGAGATTCATGGCCTGATGACGATGGCCCCGTGGTCGCCGGAACCGGAGAAAGCGCGCCCGGCTTTTCGCCGCTTGCGCGAACTCAAGGTGGAATGCGAGCAAATCCTCGGGGCGCCACTCGCGCATTTGAGCATGGGCATGACCGGCGATTTCGAGGTGGCCATCGAGGAGGGCGCCACGCTGGTGCGGATCGGCACCGCGCTGTTCGGCGAACGGCCGGCGGTCAAGGGATGAGCAGATGGTTGGTCGCAACGTCGCTGGCGATCAAGTATCCGCGCAGGCGACGGGAAGTCGGCGCCTGAACCGAGCCGTCGCTCAACAGCAGGTTTCCTGCGCCGGAAACGTTGGTGGTCGCGGTATGCAACCCGGCCCCCCAGCCCACGATCTGGTTGGTGGTCAAGGTGACCGCGCCCGGCCCCAAGGGTTGTGCCCGGACCCGCAGGTTCCGATCTCCAGACAGCCAACGCTCGGGATGAATTTCGTCCGCCTCCACGGCGATAAAGTAGCTCGTGTTTGTGACGGTCAGACTGGCGAAGTTCGTGGCCCAAACACGAGTATCTGCGGGGCAGACGAGGATTCGAGGCGTCGCCAGTTCGTTGGACAGAAGTCGCCAGATTCGGAGTGACTCTGCCTGCCAATTTGCCGGAGGAGAAGCGCTGGAGTGGGACATCGGAAAGCGGTCGTTATTGTCGGTAGAATACATGCGGAAGGCGAGTCCGACCTGTTTAAGACAGTTCGCACAATTGATTCTGCTGGCTGGCCTCCGCGCAACCATCAAGTCCGGCAAAAGCACCACCGCCAGCACGGCCAGCACAACCACCACGATGAAGAGCTCCACCAAGGTGAGCCCGCGATTGGCGAGCGCAGACCGCGCTGATCGAGTTTTCATAATCGTCTCCTTCGATCGCATTTTCCGCCGCGCGGGGACGAGGGCCCGTTCAGGGCGTGGACGGTTCAGCTTTGCCGCGCGCCATGTCGAGTCGCACCAGCCCAATGCCCGTGGATCCGAAGTCGTTCCTGGGCCGCTTGCCCGTGGATGCGAGCGAGAACAGTGTGGTTTCGCGCCGCTCCGGCGTTGCTTCGAATTGATAACCGCAGCCGGGGTCGAGTTGGAGCGCCAGCGAATACGCCGTCACCGGCAGCAAGGACTGCAACCGCGCGCGGTAGCCGTGTTCGGCGTCGTCGAGGGCGGTCATCGGCATCTGCCACGCGACGGACAGCGTCCGCGGCGCCTCCGGCAGCGCGTCCGGCCAGACCACCTCAAACGTGCCTGCGCCCACCGCCGGCGCCCTCACTTCCTGTCCCGCCACTTCCGCCCGGAGCACCTGCGCCTGGGTGTAAGGCAACGCGAACGTGAGCGAGTCGCGCGCGTCCGGCCAACGTTCGAACGTCACTTGCGAGCGCGCGCTGATCACGCCATTGGTGCCAAGCTGCCAGGCGTCGGTCTGCGCGACCCGAGGCCCCGCCTTCACCGGACGTGCGTGGCGGATTTCGTCCAGGGTGACCGCGCCGGCCAGCACGGTCATCACGAGCGCGCCCGCCCAGTACGCCGCGGCCGGACCGGGGCCGGCTTTGACCGAGGTGGCGCGCTCGTCCGGATGGCCGCAGAAGGCCCAATGCAAGTGGGCGATGAGGCCGCGGAGCCGTTTCGCCGGCCGGCGCATTTGCCACGCGAGGAATACCGCCGCGCCCGCCAGAAAGGCGATTGTCAGCGGACTGAACAGGAATTGCAGTCGTTCCATCTCCGGCCACATCGCCGGCCCCAGGAGATTCGCCAGGCTGTGAAACGCGACGCAGGCCCAATAATTCCCGGTCTTCAAGAAGATCACGCCGCTGAACAGTCCCAGCAGAAACGTCTCCGGGAAGCGCAGGAGACTGCCGTGAATCAATCCGTACAAGAGGGCGGTGGCCATCACGGCCGTGCCCGGCCGCCAGACGGAAGCGAGCGCGCGCTGCAGGACCGGACGGAAAAGCAGTTCCTCGCAAAGCGGCGCGGGGACGGCGAGCGCGAAGACCAGCGGCCAGGCCAGCGCCTCCGCCGGCAACGGAACCCCGCACGCCCGCCGCCACGCGACGCCACCGGCCACCGCAAGCATGGTCACGGCCAGTGCAATGAACAGGGTCCAAATCGTGTCGCTCAACGCGGGGGCCGACAACACGCGAATGTCCAGCGAGCGCCAGTCCCGCAGCAGCGCCAGCACCGCCGGCGTGGCGAAGAACAGCAATTCGGTGAGGAGCAGACCCTGCACGAAACTGCGAAACTGCAGGTAAGCCCCCACGGTCCAGGTCAACGACACGCAAACCGCGAACGCGCCGAGCGCCCGCCAGAACAGGCGCGCGTCCGGGCGTGGGGGAGTTGAATCGATGCCTGACAATTCCATGCAAACTGGCGCAGCGCCGGGCAGTCCGGGCCGACTCGCGAACAGGGTTCAGCGGCCGCGTTTGCGCCGTGCTTGAACCTTCCCGCCAGGCCGGGCCCCGCGCAAGCCCGGAGATGTCGCGCCATCACGGCGGGGTGGCGGGCGCCGGCCCATCGGGTGACCGGGATTCGGTATCGTGCCGGAGCCGCCAGACGCCAAGCTGGCGGTTCCGCGCCAACCGCTCGGCCCGGACGAGGCGGTACTGCTCCGCCACCGGCAAGACCCGAATCTGCTCGCGCTTGAGCGTGCCGTAACCCTGCGCGAGGACTCGCTCGTTCACGTTCGTGCCGCGGGCGTGAACGATCCCCAGCCCGGTGTAGGTCTCGGGATTGGCGAGGGTCACCTCGATGGTGACGCGCTGGCCGACCACGAGGGATTCCAGATTGGACACCGCGCTCGAAGACAAGGCGCGCTCCGCCGCGCTGGAGACGCGGTTCGTGAGCGGCGCCCCCACTCCCGCCAGGCCGAAGTTGTAGAGCACGGCCGAGCCATCCCGGACCTGGAAGCCATTGCCGGCGTACACGCGCGAGACCATGCCGGTAAGGATGGGGAACTGGGCAGGCGCGTTTGGCGTGCGGTTCCAGTAAATCTCGGCGTAATCCACCGCCGGCTGGAACGTCGCCCGCTGGGTGTAGAGATAGAACCCCACCGCCGCCCAGCAGGCCCAATAGACGGTCACCCAGACTCGATGGAGAAACTTGAACATCTCAATCCTCCGGCGGGGGCGGGGCGGGGGAGGCCGGTTCCGACCCGGCGCCCCAGCGGCTCGGCAGTTTGATCCGCGGGTTGCGCTCCAGCGGGGGATCCTCGGCAGGCGGCACTGGCAGCGGGTCCGGGTCCGGGGCGGCCGACCTTTCGAACGCAGCCATCAACAGCGTCACTTCCTTGTTGCGGTGGAACGGCGGCGCCTCGCCGTGCTGTCGCAGGATTACGTAGGCGCGCATACAATTTTCGGCGTTGTTGAAGCGAAACACCTCGCGGGCATAGACCAGTTCCAGCCAGGAGCCGGGCCGGGAGTTGCGCAAGCCGATGATGAATGGCGCGGGGCTCCACGGATGCCGGACGCCATCGATGAAGCACAGTGCGCGCACGCAACCCCGGGCTCCGCGGCCTTCGAGCCAGGTGATGAGGCGCCGCAGCCGGTTCGGCGGCTCCTGGTAGGTGCTGTCCGTGATGACCCCCGTCAGCGGGTCGGCCATCTTGTCGGCAACGACCGGCGCCCATACCAGCGCGGTGGCGATTCCCACCAGGACGCAATACGCGAGCCAGAAGGCGTTGGCCAGGTCGCCGCTCTCCGGACGCGCCTGCGCGTTTCTCGCCGCTTCGGTGAATCCGAAGGCCAGCGCGAGCGGCAGCGCGATGCGGAAAAAGACGAGCATGGTCAACGGGCCTCGTCGGGACGGAGAATCGGCAACTCCTGGCGGAAACCGCGCAGGTTCATCTCCAGCCGCGGCGGGCTCACCGCGTAGTAAAGCGCCGTTTCGCGCGAAATCACGCCCGCCGCCAGCAATTCGGTGAGGTACTGGTCGAAGCTGTGCATGCCTTCATGCACCGCGGCTTCGACGATGCCGGTCAGCAGCGCCAGGTCGTTCGCGGCGATCGCGTCCTGAGTCCCGCGGTTGCGGCGCAGGACTTCCAGGCAGGGGGTGCGCGTGCCCTCGAGATTCGGGACCAACCGCTGGCAAACGATCGCGTTCAGGTTCCGAGCCAGCAGGCCGCTCAGGTTCGCCTGCTCGGACGCCGGGTAAAACTCGCGGAGACGCCCGATGGCCTGCGCCACCGAATCCGCGTGCAACGTGGTCATGACCAGGTGGCCCGTCTCGGCGGCCTGCATCGCGGCGAAGATGCTTTCGCGGTCGCGGATTTCACCCACGAAGATCACGTTCGGATCCTGGCGCATGGCGTTGCGGATGCCGTCGGCGAACGAGGCGGTATCGATGCCCACTTCGCGCTGCTCGAACTGGGCCAGCGCGTCGGTGAAGACGTACTCGATCGGGTCTTCGATGGTCACGATGCGGAGCGCCTGGGTTTCGTTCAGTTCCTGCAGGAGCGCACGCAACGTGGTGCTCTTGCCCTGACCGGTCGGCCCGGTGGCGACCACCAGACCGCGCGGTGCGTCCAGCAAATCGAGCAATGACTCCGGGAGCTGCAGGTCCTGCAGCTTCATCCGCTGCTGGGGCACGGCGCGGAACGAAAACGACTGCCGCCCCATTTGCTTGCTGAAGTTCGCCCGGT
This sequence comes from uncultured bacterium, assembly GCA_963735925.1. Taxonomy (GTDB): domain Bacteria; phylum Verrucomicrobiota; class Verrucomicrobiia; order Limisphaerales; family J093; genus DSVZ01. The sequence goes on along the minus strand of CAVTMT010000005.1, from coordinate 535,974 downwards.
AGCGCGAATCGCCATGGTAGAAGCTCAAGTCCACCTCGTGCTCGGTCTCGATCCGCAGACAGGTCGAGGGCGCGAATGTCTCGCGGAGCATCTGGTACAACGCGTCGTCCGTGAGCGGCGGGAATTGCTCAACCGGCACGACCGCGAGCCGGCCGTGGACGCGGATGCGGAACGGCTTGCCCGTCTGGCCGTGGAGATCGCTGGCGGCCTGTTGTTCCACCCAGACGAGCATCCGGCTGAGCGCGCAACCCGGATGCACCGACTCCGCGGGCACGCCGGTCAGGTGGCGCCAGACGCGGGCGCCGGCAGACGTCAGGAGGGGCGGGTCGTTGCTCATCGCGCCACGGTTAACGGTTGGTGATCAGACCAACGTGTCCTAAGCAAACCACGTTCCAACGCCAGGCCCGCAGAGTTCACAAACCGCACAACCGGCCTAGCTGTCGGGGCGCCGCTGCCCGGGGGTTCGCAGCCGTGGCTCGGCCGTCGCTGGTCGCGCGAGGCTGCCGCCGAGCCGTCTCCCCACCGCACCAGCCCGACTTGGGTATCCGGCCCCATCGCTCGGTGAAAGCGGGGCGTGGGGACGGCAGCGTTGGCGGGCCCGCCGGCCCGGGCCTGTGCGGCCCGGCAAGACCCTCGCCCGACCCGGGCGGATTGAATCCGGTTCAGTGTTTGGTTCACCGCACAAAACCTTGAACCTTGAGCCAGTACAGGCAATCCGCGGCCCAAGGATGCGGGTGGGCAAACGGCGGCTTGTCCGCCAGGCCCATGCCGTGGCCGCCTTTCTGGTAAATGTGCAGGTCGAACGGCACACCCGCCTTCCGCAGCGCCTCGGCAAACTGGAGGCTGTTCTCCACTGGCACAGCGCCGTCTTCCCAGGTGTGCCAGATGAAGCACGGCGGCGTGTCCTTCGTGACTTGTTTCTCGTTCGAGAGCAGTTCGATCAACTCCGGCGAAGGCGAGTTGCCCAGCAGGTTGTGCATCGAGCCTTGATGCGTGTATTGCCCCATCGTGATGACGGCGTAGCACAGGATGCCGAGGTCCGGACGCGAACTCTGGTGCTCGACCGGGTCGGCGGCGTCGGGTTGGCCGGCGTCGAAATGCGTCAGCAGCGTCGAGGCCAGATGCCCGCCCGCCGAGGAACCCATGATGCCCACGCGTTTCGGGTCCACCTTCCATTCCCCGGCCTGGGCGCGGACCAACCGCACCGCCCGCGCGGCGTCCTGAAGCATTGCCGGGTGGCGGTAACCTTTCGAGCCAAGGCGGTATTTGAGCACGAACGCCGCCACGCCGTGCTGGTTCAACCACAGCGCGTAATCGTTGCCTTCGTGGGGCGCCAGTCCGCCGTAACCGCCGCCGGGGCAAACGACGATGGCCGCGCCGGTGGCCTGGTCCGGCTCCGGGAGGTACGGTGTGAGCGTCGGGATGTCCTTGTCGGCGGTGCCGAGGGCGCCGGGCGCGCCATTGGGCCAGAGCGGGAGCGGCGGCAGGCGAGCGGCCGTGGCCGCGGCGGCCAGCATCAAGACCGCGGCCAGGAGATGGTTTCGTTTCATGCGTGACGTTCCAGTCTGCCCGCCTGGCCACGACACCTGGGCCGGCAGTCTCCGGCCGGCACCGACCAGGCACAGCGCGGGCGGGCTGGCGGACCAGCATCCCCCAAAGTCACCGTCGCCGCAAGCCGGTCGCGCGCACCTATTTCACCCACAGCAGATTGATCCGCAGGCCCCGAAAGGAGACGCGGCCCGGCCCTTCACATCGGGCGTGCGGTCAGTCTGCCGATTCGGAAGGGAGGCCCGGCGTGGTGGTGGCGCTCACCGGCTTGGGCGGCGGCCGGTTGTAGGCCATGTAGTACAGCAACGGCACGGCGATGGGTGCCATCAACATCGAGATCAGCCCGCCTGCCATCAGCGAGATGGCCAGGCCCTGGAAGATCGGGTCGAACAGGATGATTCCGGCGCCGACGACGACCGCCATCGCCGTGAGCAGGATCGGGCGGAACCGGATCATGCCCGCCTCGACCACCGCGTCGGCCATCGACCGGCCTTCGGCGAGTCGGATTTCGATGAAGTCCACAAGGATGATCGCATTGCGCACCACGATGCCCGCCCCCGCCATGAAACCGATCATGGACGTGGCGGTGAAGAACGCGTGGAGGAGGCCGTGCGCGGGCAGGATGCCCACGAGCGAAAACGGAATCACCAGCATCACGATGAACGGGGTCAGGAACGACCGGAACCAGCCGACCATGAGCACGTAGATCAACACCAGCACCGCGGCGAAGGCCAGGCCGAGATCGCGGAAGACCTCGATGGTGATGTGCCATTCGCCGTCCCATTTCATCGCCAGGTGATTGTCCGAGAAGGGCAGATTGGCGTTGTAGATGCGGAGTTGCGCCTCGGTGTCGCCGAGTTGCCGCAGGTCGAGCGCGCGCAGCGCCTCGTTCATTTTGAGAATGGCGTACACCGGGCTTTCGATCACGCCGGCCACATCGCCGATCACGTAGGTCACCGGCATGAGGTTCTTGTGGTAACGGCTTTTGTCGGTCGTGGTGTATTCGACCTTCACCAGTTCGCGCAGCGAAACCAGCGGCGGGCCATCCGAAATCCGGCCCGGCTCGGGCAGGGCGTTCGCGTCGCCGGAACGCACCCGCAGGGCGAGCAGGTCGTCGGGCGAGGTGCGGCGGTCGAGCGGGAGCTGCACCACGATGTCCACGTCCTCTTTTTCGCGCGGCTGATGGACCAGGTCGAGGCGGTCGCCGGCGAGCGCGAGCCGGAGCGTCATGGAAATCGTCTCGGCGCTGATGCCGTGGAGCGCGGCCTTTTCCTTGTCGATGACGAACCGCGCCTTCGGCTGGTCGGCTTCGACGTACCAGTCCACGTCCACGACGCCGTCGGTATGCTGGAAGATTTCGCGGACCTTCTGGGCGAGCTTCTGGCGGGCCACCTCGTTCGGGCCGTAGATTTCGGCGACGAGCGTTTGGAGCACCGGCGGACCGGGCGGCACTTCGGCGACGGCGACGCGCGCGCCGTATTTGGCGGCGATCGCGGCCACCTGCGGGCGCACCCGCTTGGCGATGTCGTGGCTTTGCGCCGTGCGCTCGTGTTTGTTGACGAGGTTGACCTGCAGGTCCGCGATGTTGGCGCCGCGCCGCATGAAGTAATGGCGGACGAGGCCGTTGAAATTGAACGGCGCCGCGGTGCCGACATAGATCTGGTAGTCGGTCACCTCGGGTTCGCCCCGGATGGCGGTCGCGATTTCGCGCGCGGCCTGGGCGGTACGTTCCAGCGAGCTGCCTTCCGGCATGTTCAGAATGACCTGGAACTCGCTCTTGTTGTCGAACGGCAGCATCTTGACCTTCACCCAGCCGATCCCCACCAGGGCCATCGAGCCAAGGAGCAGCACGGCGAGAATGCCCAGGAAGATGAACTGCCAGGTCCGGTGGGCGATGAGCGGTTGCATCAGCCGCCGGTACATCCGCCCGAACAGGCCCTCCTCCGAGGCGCCGTGCTCCTGGCCGTCACCGCCGAGCGCGCCTTCCTTCCGGCCCCAGCGGAGGATGCGGATGGCCGCCCACGGCGTCACGATGAACGAGATGAGCAGCGAGAAGACCATCGCGGCACTGGAGCCGATCGGGATCGGCCGCATGTACGGGCCCATCAGGCCGCCCACGGTGGCCATGGGCAGGACCGCGGCGATCACGGCGAAGGTCGCGAGAATGGTCGGATTGCCCACCTCGCTGACCGCCTCGACCGCGACGTCGGACCAGGACCGGCCCCGGTTTTGCGGCAGGTGGAAGTGGCGGACGATGTTTTCGACCACCACGATCGCGTCATCGACGAGGATGCCGATGCTGAAGATCAGGGCGAAGAGCGTGATGCGGTTGAGCGTGAAACCGTACAGGTAGAACACGAGCAACGTCAGCGCGAGCGTGGCGGGAATCGCGATGGCCACGATCAGCGACTCGCGCCAGCCGAGCACCAGCAGGATCAACAGCGAGACGCTGACCACGGCGATGCCCATGTGGAGGAGCAGTTCGTTGGATTTCTCCGCCGCCGTCTCGCCGTAATGCCGCGTGATGGTGACCTGGACGTCGTCCGGGATGAACCGGCCCTTCAGGGTGTCCACCTTCCTCAGCACCTCGTTGGCGACGTCGATCGCGTTGGCGCCGGGCCGTTTGGCAATGCTCAGCGTCACCGCCGGCTGTTCGGGCCCCGGGCCGCCTTCCGCGGGACCGCGGCCGAAGAACACGTACTGCGAGGGTTCTTCGGCGCCATCCACGATGTTCGCGACTTCGCGCAGATAGACCGGCTTGCCGCCGAACACGCCCACCACGACGTTGCCGACGTCCTGTGCGTTGGCGAGGAAGCCGCCGGTTTCCACCATGACTTCGTGGTCGCCGGTGGTGAGCGCCCCGGAGGCGAACTGGCGGTTGCTTTGCCGCAGCATCGGCACCAGGCCCGCCGGCGTGAGCCCGCGCGCGGCCAGGCGAACCGGGTCGAGCAACACCCGCACCTGCCGCTTCGCGCCGCCGATGATCGTGGTCTCGGCCACCCGCGGGACCTGCTTCACCGCGTCGTCCACCTGCGCCACCAACCGCCGCAACGTCAGGTGATCGTATTTGTCGCTGTGAAACGTCAGCGCCAGAATCGGCACGTCGTCGATGGACTTGGGCTTGATCAGCGGGAACGAGACGCCGGGCGGGATGCGGTCGAAGTTCGAGGCGAGCTTCTGATTGAGCTTCACCAGGCTCTTCTCGACATCCTCGCCCACCTTGAACCGGACGATGACGAGGCTCTGGCCTTCGCGCGAGGTCGAATAGATGTATTCCACGCCCGGAATTTCCCAGAGCAGTTTCTCCATCGGCCGCGTGACGCGCTCCTCGACTTCCTGTGCGCTCGAACCGGGCATCGCGACCATGACGTCGATCATGGGGACCTTGATCTGCGGCTCCTCCTCGCGGGGCAGCAGGATGACCGCGCCGATGCCCAGCAGAATCGCGGTGAGGACGACGAGCGGCGTCAGTTTCGAGTCGATGAACGCGTGGGCCACCCGGCCGGCCAGGCCGAGCGGTGCGGGCGAAGAACTGGCAGAGGGAGGCTTCATGGATGGCATCTAGTCCCGGGGATCGAAAAGCGCGGTGGCACGGCTGCGTCGGGGCGGACGGCCGTTACTGGATTTGGAGCGGCTGGCCGTCGAGGAGATTCGCTCCGCCGTCCACGACGACCTGGTCGCCGGCCTCGACGCCGGAAAGGAGTTCCACGTCCGGCCCCAGCGTTTTGCCGACCTTGACCAGCCGCATGCGCGCCTGCTGGCCATCGACGGCGAACACCATCTGCATCTGGCCGCGGGTCACCACGGCCGCCACCGGGACACAGATCGTCGGCATCTCGCCCACGGGCACGATGACGCGGGCGAACTGGCCCAGACGCAGGCCGGGCGTCGGCGGCAGATCGAACTTCACTCGAAACGTGCGGCTGTTGGGATCGGCCGCGGGCGCGATTTCGCTCACGACCCCCTCAAGAGGCGTGTCCAGACTGGCCACGCGCACGGTCATCTTCGCGCCGGTTTGGATGCGGCTGATCAAGGCCTCCGAGACGTCGGCTTCGAGCCGCAACGCCGAGGGATCCTCCAACTCGATCAGCGGCCGGCCGGGCGACGCGAGATCGCCGACGTCGGCGAACTTCCGGGCCACCACGCCGTCGAACGGCGCCGTGACACTGGCATAATCGAGCATGGTGGTCGCCTCGGACACGCCCGCCTTGGCGATGCGTTGCCGCGCTTCCATGCCGTCGTATTCGGCCTGCGTTACGGCCTTCTGTTTGAGCAAGGCGGCGAAGCGTTGCAGGTCGCGGTCCGCCTGCTCGGCGGCGGCCTTGGCCTGGTCCAACTTGGCCTGGATTTCCTGGACCTCGAGCCGCGCGATCAAATCGCCCTTCTTCACCAGTTGGCCGGCGACCACCGCCATCTGGTCGATGCGGCCGGCGACCTTCGCCTCGAGGCTCGCGCGCAATTTGGCGCGCACCGTTCCCACCACTTCCTCGGTGGACGGGACGCGGCGCGACTCGACCTTCAGGACCTTCACCGTGGCTGGCGGCAGCGGCGCTCCGGCGGCGGGCTTGGCGGGTTCGCGACTGCAGCCGCTCAGAAACACCGCGGCGAGCGCGATTCCGGCCGAGGCGGCCAGCGGTCCAGCGAGCCGGGACGAACGCTCGGATTTCGGATTTCGGATTTCGGATTTCATGGTGGTCAATGGCTGGTGGAAAGCGCGGACAGTTGCTCGATCCCGAGCGCTTTGCGCAGCGCGGCGACGGCGATGCGTTGGTCGGCCTCGGCTTCGGCGCGCCGGACCCGGGCGGCGGTCAGGGCGGTTTCGGAGTCGATGAGTTGCAGCGTGATCGCGAGCCCCTGCTCGAAACGGTCGCGGGTGAGGTTCACGCTCTCCTCGGCCTGGGTGATCGCCTTGGCGGTGACGGCGAGGCGTTCGTTGGCTTCGCGCAGATCGAGTTGGGCCCGCTCGACCTCGAAGCCGAGGCCGAGCTTGAGTTTGCGCTCCTGTTCGCGCGCCGCGTCCGCGTTCGCCTGCGCCTCGGCCACCCGGCCGCGCGTGAGCCGGCCGTCGAAGATGTTCCATTGCAGCAGGACGCCGGCGGTGTAGCTCTCGCCGTCGCCGTCGAGTTTCCAGCCCTTGTCGTAATCGAGGCTGCCGAAGGCGGCGAGGCGCGGCAGGTAACCGCCTTTGGCCATCCGCGTCTGGGCTTCGGCCGCGGCGGTCATGCTCCGCACCGCCGCCAGTTCGGCGCGACCCGAGAAGTCCTGCGAATCGGGTGCGGCCACTTCCGGCGCGTTGTCCGCCACGTCGAAGTCGCCGGCGTCGATGCCCAGCAAGGTCCGCAGGGCGCGCTGGGCGAGCGCCAGCGCGTTGCGGGTGCGGGCGAGATCTTCGCGGGCCTGGGCCAGGCGCACCTCGACATCGAGCACCTCGGAACGGAGCAGCGTGCCGGCGTCGAAACGCTTATGCGCGAGCGCCAGGTGTTGCTCGAAGCCGTTCACCCCCGCCTCGGCGGCGCGCACGAACGCACGGGCCTTTTGAATCGTGTGGAACGCCCGGACGGTCTCGAACGCGAGCGTGTTGCGAATGGCCTCCGCGTTCGCCTTGGCCGCCTGCGCGCCGGCCTTCGCGGCGCGGCGCCCCGCGGAAATGGCGCCGCCGGCGTAAAGCGGCACGGTGACCTGGCCCTTCACGTTCAGGTCGTCCACGTCGGGCAGATCGTTGAAGTCGCTCAGCGCCGGGCCGAAGGCTTGCTGGTTCAAGGCCGAGCCCAGGACGTACATCGGGTTGTCCGTGCGCGTGTAGCTCGACTGGAATTGCAGCGTGGGCCAGGCCATCGCATTCGCCTGCTGGATGCCGGCCTCGGCCGCGCGAATCCGCTTTTGCGCGATCACCGCGTCCGGGCTGTTCGTCAGGGCGTAACCGAGACAACGTTCGAGCGTCCACGGGGCCTCGGCGGCCACCGCGGGCAGGGCCGCTGCGAGGACGGCCGTGGCCCAGAGGCCCGCGGCCCGGCGGACGGTTCGCCCAGGCCAGACCGAGCGGTGCGCGGCCCCGGAGGCGGGGCAGTTCTGCAAAGTCCTGTTCATAATTCGTGCGGTTCGGATTCGAGCCCTCCCTGCGCGACCCCTTGCGGGGCGGACGCGCCGAATTCGGAGCCGTCGGCCGCGCCACCAGGCGGCGGAGGCGGCTTATTAACCGGGCCGGGAGGGACCCGTGGGATGACTAAAGCAAGACTACTCACCGGCCGTGGGTGTGACAAGCACCGGGATCGTCGCCGTGCGGAGCACCCGCTCGGTGGTCGTACCGTAAAACAACCCACGGCGCTCCGGCTTCGGGTGCGCCGCCAGGACGATCAAGTCCTGCTGGGCCTCCGTGGCGAACGCAACGATCTGATCGGCGACGCGCCCCCGGCGTACGACCGGCCGGATCTCGCACCGCGTCGCCGCCGTCCCCGGCAGCCAGGCGCACAGCCCGGCTTTCGCCGCTCCGATCCGGCCACGATCGCCCGCTTCGACGATGTAAAGGGCCGTCAATTCGGCGCCGAACTTCATCGCCAGCGCCGCCGCGGTTTGGAGGCTCGCGCGCGCCGCGGCCGTGGGCGTGACCGGACAAACGATCCGGCGCAGATTGGGCCGCGATTCCGGCTGGGCCGGGTCGAGGAACTCGTGCTGCTTCTGGCGGACTACAAAGACCGGCACGCGGGCGTGACGGACGACGTTCTCCGTGACCGACCCGAGCAACAAGCGCTGCGCCCCGCCCCGCCCGTGTGTGCCCATGACGATCAGGCCGGCCCGGCTCCGTTCCGCAGCGTCGAGAATCGCGTCGGTGGGATGGTTTTCCACGGCGACGATCCGTGTCTTCAGGTCGCGGTTGGCCGGGCCCAGCGCCCTGCGCACCCATTCGGTGAGGTATTTCCGGGCCGCGGTCTGGGCGCCTCTGGATTCCTTCGCAAGCTGCGGAACCTGACCGGAGGTGAAGTACGGCGGCAGTTCAAACTCGACGGCCTGCAACACCGTGAGTTCCGCCCCGAAGGCACGCGCGCCGACGGCGGCATACTTCAGCGCGAGGGCCGAGGGCTCGCTTAAGTCCACCGGACAAAGAATTGCGCGCGGTGCAAAGGCTGTTTTCGTTTTCATGTTGTTCGTCGCGCCCGCCCAACTGCGGGCAGTCGGCTCGGACCGTTCCGTGAACTGCGGGCCTGCCCGACCCGATTCTGCGCGTCCTTCGTCATCCGGCGCCGGCGAGCCGCATCCCAACCGAGCCCGTGGAGTCCGAAAGGTTACACGGGCCGGAAAGGTTTGGTGATCCGGCGGCTTTCCGCCGCCAACCCGCGTCCAAACGATTTCCTCCCGCCGGCCGTGGTGGCGGCCGACGCCCGCGCACCGGGTTTCAGGCGGTTGGCCGGAGGGCGGTGATGAGGGCCGGCGTTTGCCGACGCCGGAGTCCGCCCTCGACGCTTCCCGGCACTTCGCCGAAGCTGCCCCGGACATGACGGGCATCGCCCTGGAAAACGTCGGCAAGGAATTCGCCGAGCCGCACGGCCGGTCGGTGCCGGCCATTCGCTCGCTCGACCTCACCGTGACGGCCGGTGAACGGCTTGCCGTGGTGGGCCCTTCCGGCTGCGGCAAGACCACGCTCCTGCGTCTCATCGCCGGCCTCGAAACGCCGACCGCAGGCCGCATTCGGATGGACGGTCGTGACCTGGCGGGGGTGCCGCCTGCCGCGCGGGGCGTCGGCCTGGTTTTCCAGAACGGCGCGTTGTTCCCGCACCTGAACGCCTTCGAGAACCTTGCGTTGGGCTTGCGCCTGCGTCGGGTGGCGCGAGCGGAAATCGAGCGGCGCGTGAACGAGGTTTCCGACCGACTGGGGCTCGCCGGGTTGCTGGAGCGCCGCCCGGGCGAGTTGTCCGGCGGCGAACGTCAACGCGTGGCGCTGGGACGGGCGCTGATCCACCGTCCGCGGGTCCTGCTATTCGATGAGCCGCTGGCCGCGCTGGACGCCCCGTTGCGCGCCCAGCTTCGGCGTGAGCTCACCCAGGTGCACCGCGAACTGGGGGGGACCTGGCTGCATGTGACGCACGATCAAGCCGAGGCGCTGAGCCTGGGCGATCGCGTGGCCGTCCTGTGCGCCGGGGCACTCCAGCAAATCGGGCCGCCGGACGAACTTCTCGAGCGGCCGGCGAATGCCTTCGTCGCCGGCTTCATCGGTGCACCGCCCATGAATCTGATCCCCGGCACGTTGACGCCCGCCGGGGGACAATGGTTCTTCACCGCCACGGAACGCGGGATCCGGCAACTCTGGCGACTGCCTGACGCACTGGTGGCGCGCTGGGCGGCTGGCAAAGGCCAGGCCATCACGCTGGGTTTGCGGCCGGAACATGTCCTTCCGGAGCGTGCCGGGGCGACGTCCGGGGGCGAAAGCCTGAGCGCGAAAGTGGAACTGGTCGAGCCGCTCGGCGCGACCGGGGCGTGTCTCCATGTCCTCAGCAACGGCTGCCGGTTGGTGGCGCAGGTGACCGGGACGACGGCGTTTCGACCCGGCGACCGCGTTGCGCTGACGCTGCGCCTGGAGCACGCCCGGGCCTTCGACGCTGCGACGGGCCGCGCCCTGGGCGAAGCGGGCGGGGCTTGACGGTCACCGGCTGGCCGGCGAAGAAGAGCCGCGTTTGCATGGCAGCCAGAAACGATCGTTGGGATGAGGCCGTGCCGACCAGCGCCGCGTTGGTCGGCGTGCTGTTCCTGGTCGGCTTCGCCACGATGCTGCTGCCGGGGCTGCGCAACTTCGGCATCGTGCCCCGCACGCTGCCGGGATTGGTCGGCGTGGTCCTGGCGCCGCTGTTGCACGCCAACGCCGCGCATTTGCTGGCCAACGCGTTTCCGCTCTTCGTGCTGCTGGTCCTGCTGTTTGCGGATCGGCGCTACCGGCCCTGGCCGACGCTGGCGGGCATCTGGCTTGCCGCCGGCCTGGGCACCTGGCTGATCGGCCGCGGGGGCACCGTCCACCTGGGGGCCAGCTCGCTCATTTACGGGCTGGTCACGTATTTGCTGGCGGCCGGCTTCGTGTTGCGGAGCGGGCGGGCGGCGTTCGTGGCGATCCTCGTGGCCGTCCTGTACGGCGGCATCTTCTACGGGGTGTTGCCGCAGCGGGGGCCCATCTCCTGGGAAGGCCACCTCAGCGGGGCGGTGGCGGGCTTGTGGATGGCCCGGCGGCGGCAACGCTGATCCCGCCGGCCAAAACCGGGCGCAGCCCCGTAGTCCGCCGGGATGCGCCCAGCCCGGTCACGATTCCGACGCCGGGTCGCGAACAGGGTTTGGGTCAGGCGGTACCGGTCGCATCGGGTTCCGGCAGGGACGGGATTCGAAATGCGCCCTCTGCGCCGAATTCCAGGGCCAGGTCGCCGTCCGACGGATCCGGGACGGTCGGGTCCACAAACAGGCTTTCCACGACGCGGATCGCGGTTTCCTCGTCCTCGCCCGACACCTCGATTTCGATTGCGGTGTTGAGTGTGGCGCAGAGCATGAGGAGGGAAAGGATGCTGCGACCATCGGCCACCCGTTGGCCGGTGCGCAGGAGAATCCTCGACTGCAGTTGCCGAATTCGGCGCACCAGCCGGGCGGCCGGCCGGGCGTGCAGCCCTTCCCGCCAGGGCACAAGAACTTTCGTGGTCTTCATGGCAACGAGCGAAACTGGTATGGGCTTCGACATCCCCCTGGGGGAAAGGTTCAACCAGATCGAGACCCAATTCACGCATTGCCCTTCCGAAACGCCGCGCCGCCGGTGCGCCTGACGCGGCGGCGACGGAAGGCCGTTCAGGGCACCAACTGGACGCAGCCCAACTGACGCGCGTCCCGGAAGTACAGGCGGCCGTCGGCGTACGCGGGATTGCACCAGTTGGCGCCGCAGATTTGCGTCCGCCCCAGCTCCCGGCATTTCGTGGCGTCCGCCGCAATCAACACCAACTCGCCCGCGTTGGTCAGGAACAGGACCTGCCGGTCCATCACGAGGAAGCCGGCGTAAGCGCTGCCGGGCTCGCCTCGGAAATAACCCGCCTGCGACCAGGCCTGCCGGCCGGTTTGGATGTCCACGCAAATCAGATTGCAGGCCGGGCCCACGCCATAAAGGTGGCCCCCCACGACCACCGGACTCGCAAAGTTAATGGCCGACTCGCGTGCCGTCCACGCGGTCCGGACCTGCCAGCCGGCATCGTCCTTGCTCACGCGAAGGCCGATCAACCCCGCTTCGTGCGACGACACGAACACGCCATCGCCAACCACGACCGGCGTCACCACGTGCCGACCGATCGAGGACTTCACCGGCACGCGCCACAGCAGCGCGCCGTCGCGCGGATCCAGCGCCATCACGCCCGCAGCGGTGAACGACACGGCCTGGCGGACTCCGGCCAGGGAGGCGAGGACGGGCCCGCTGTGGCCGGGGACGTCGCTCTGCGACTTCCAGATCACCGCGCCGCTGCGCTTGTCGAAGCAGACCACGCTGGCCCCGTTCGAGCCGCCGACACTCACCAGCACATGGTCGCCATCCACCACCGGTGAAGCGGTGTTGCCGTGCCGGCTGGCACCGACCGCCGCCCCCTTTTCGCCGATGAACACCGCCGCGAAATCGCGGGCGAAGTTCACCCGCCAATGCACCGTGCCGGTCGCAGTGTCCAGACAGCGGAACTCGCCGCGACACGATTGCACATAGACGCGGTCGCCATCCACGACCGGCGTCGAGCGCGGGCCGGGCACGCTTTGCGTGTCGGTGAAAGTCGCGTCCAGCGGCGCGGTCCAGAGGTCCTGGCCGGTATTCGCCCGCGCGGCGTGGACGGTTTCCTCGCCGTTCTGGTTGTCGAGGAAGAACACCCGCGCGCCGCTGACGACCGGCGAGCCGAAACCGTTGCCGACCGGGCGTTGCCAGACGACCTTCGGCGCGGCCGCCAACGTCTCCGCCAGCGCGACGCCCGCCGGCACGTGGCCGTCCTGTGTGGGGCCGCGCCATTGCGGCCAGTCGGCCGCCCGCGCGCAGAAGCCAAGGACCAGGATCGCGACCCCGAAATGCCCCGCCGGTGACATGCGGGCAGCACTTAAAGACAACGCCGCCGGGTGTCAATCATCCCGCTCGGCGGGCGGTGTCCTGACCGGGGCCCGCCGTGGCTGTCGGGCGGGTTGACCGCGTGGGGGCAGTGCAGCCGCACCGCCTTGCGCCGTCGCAGCGGCGCGGCACCTCCGGGGATCAGGATCTCACCCGTCCTCACCGCTCAGTTCCCGCCCGTCAACGTGGGGTAATCGGTGTAGCCCTTGGGACCGGACGCGTAGAACGTGGCCTCGTCCGGCGGGTTCAACGGCGCGCCGCGCCGGAAGCGCTCCGGCAGGTCCGGATTGGCCAGGAAAGGAACGCCGAAGGCGATTGCGTCCGCCCAGCCTTCCGCCAGGGCCTGGTTTCCGGACTGGAGGGTGAACCCGCCGGCGCTCACGACCCCGCCCTTGAACGCCGGTCGCAGCTCCTGTGGACCCACGCCGGCAACCGCGCCGTGCGCAATGTCCTGCGCGGTCACGCACGTGATGTGCACGTAAGCCAGGTGGAGCCGGTTCAGTTCCCGCAAGACGTGACTGAACGTGGCGAACGGGTCGGAGTCGCCCATGTCGTTGAACACCCCCGCCGGGGAGAAGCGAATCCCGACCCGGTCCCCGCCCCAGACGCCGACCACCGCTTCGGCGACTTCCAGCGTGAGTCGCGCGCGGTGGGCCACCGAACCGCCGTACCGGTCCGTGCGGTGGTTGGTCCGGTCGCGCAGGAACTGGTCGAGCAGATAGCCGTTCGCGTTGTGGATCTCCACCCCGTCGAAATCCGCCGCTTTGGCCTGGCGCGCGCCGGACTCGTATTCGGCGACGATGCCAGGCAGTTCTGCCGCTTCGAGGGCGCGGGGCGTGACGTAGTCTTCCATGCGTTCGCCGGTGAAGATCTGTCCCTTGGGCTTGATGGCCGAGGGCGCGACCGGCAGGGCGCCGTCGGGCTGGTAGGACGGATGCGAGATGCGTCCGACGTGCCAGAGTTGGCAGAGAACTCGACCCCCGGCCGCGTGGACCGCATCGGTCACCCCACGCCAGCCCGCCACCTGCGCATCCGAGAAGATGCCCGGCGTGTTCGGATAACCGAAACCGCGCGGTGAAACCGAGGTGGCTTCGGAGATGATCATCCCGGCCGACGCCCGCTGGCGGTAGTAAGTGGCGTTCATCGCGGTCGGCACGTGGCCGGCTGCGGCCCGGCACCGGGTCAGCGGCGCCATCAGGATGCGATGCGGCAGCACCAGGCTGCCCAGCGTGATCGGATCAAACAAGGTTGGTTTCATTCCCATGAAGCCGGAAGTGTGCGCGCAATCTGCCGCCGGTCAAATGGCTTCGGGGGGCGCGCGACGTGCGCTTGCCACCGCCGCAATGCGCGCGAACGCTCCGCCATCGCGGCTCAGTGGTCGCCCGCAAGGCGGCACCTCGATTCGCCAGGGGAGGTCCGGCCCCACCCGGCGACCGGGCGGCCGATCAGCGCGGCCACGAGAATGAACTGGCCGGTCACTCATCGCCAGCCGGCGAATCCGAGGCATTGCTCCATTCGCCCTCGGGGCTGCGTTGACCGAAGCCGCGCTGCGACCGCGTTAATGAAAGCTCGAGTTCACGCGGGCTTGCCTGCGGGGGTCGGGGGAGTGCGGAAACGGCAGCGCGCGTCCTTCAGGCTCAGGCCGGCCACCTCGACCCGCTTGGCGTCGTTTGTGCCGATCCCCGCTTCGGCCGCCCATTGCAGATAATTCTCGCCGGGGAAAGGGAATTGGCCGTGACCCGCTGAGACGTCGTAGCCCATGGCCGCGGCGCAGACGGCGTCGGTGCAGACGGCGTTGCGGCCGGCCAGGAGCAGCTTGGGCTGGACCGGTTCGACGTGATCGTTCCAGAACCCTTCGCCGCCGGTGATCGTGTCCACGCCGTCGATGAGGGCCAGATCCACCGGGCGCGCGCCCAGGAGATCGGCGACAATCCGCGGGACCCGGGCGCCCGCCTCGTTGGGGGGATTGGCACCCAGTTGGGCGGGCACGCCGGCGGGCAGGGCGCGACGGTTCATGTGCAACGGGCCCACGCGCGCTTCCACGGTGTCCTCGTTCGGTGCGTCGTCGCCATAGAGCGCGGTGGGGGTGATGCCAAAGAGATTCTTCACGGACATGGTCACGCCCGCGACCGCGTGGTCTTTCATCTTGCCCAACGAGACGAACACGTCGGTGCGGTCGTACCAGCCGTTGAGCTCGAAGGCCGGGAAGAGGAAACCGCCCCACGGCACCTTGACCCGGCTGTATTGCCCCCAACTGCCGCGATTTTTGGTGTTCTCGAAAACCACCTTGTGGCCCCCGGCCGACTGGATTGCCTGAAGGTCCCAGCCGGCGCGCGTCAACACGGTTTCGGCCGGCTCGCGGTGATACCAGGCTTCGACGATGGCGATCCGCCGCGCGCCCGCCCGGTCCAGCGCGGCACACAGGGCCGCCACGACGTGGGAGTGAATGTGGTAGGTGCGCGACGCCGGCAGGCCGCACAACTCCTGGGCCGGGCCGGTCATGTTCACCTTCACCGTCACCGTCTTGTCGCGCACCAGGCGCCCGATGCCGCCCAGGGCGTCGAGGGCCGCGTCCAGCTTCTCGCGTACCACGGCGGGTTCGTAGGACGCGCAGCGTTGAATGGCGACCGGCAGGCTGGGCGCGTTCGGGGCGCGATGGGGATTGTTGGCGGGCGGCGGATTTGCGTCGGCACGCAGACGCCCCGGCCAGCCGCCCAGGGCCAGCAGCCCGACCGCGCCCGCACTGCGGCCCAGCATTTCGCGCCGGCTGAGCCGGGACGGGGGAAACGGATCACGGACCGGCGTCGCGTACCAATAGGGATGGGAGTGCTTCATAGTCAGGCTTCGTTCGCAGGTGCACCCTGGCACCGGCCCGTCGCATTCGGACGGCGCGGTTCCAGCACCGGGCAGGCGGTGGCTTGAGGCTCTTAAGTTCGCCATGGGCGGCGGCAATAGAGCATAGATCGACGCCAACGGAAAGCCCGACCTGCCATACCCGGTCGGGCTGGCGCCGGCGGCGCGCGGCGGCTTGGTGCGCGTGCGAAAGCCAATGTTTCACACAAGGGAGGCGAAGAAATCGTAAACGACCGAATCTTGGACAAGCGCAGGGATCCACCATTGTCCAAGCACGAAGATTGTGGTTTTGGAGATTGGTTGGGTAGTCTGGGCAACGACGATGAAGCTCGCACCCATCAGCCGACAAGACCCGATTCGTCGCCTGCGTTCTCTCGGTTGGAGCGGGCCGTATTCAGGCGCCAAGCATCAGCACATGGTGAAGGGGAACATCCAACTCACAGTCCCGAATCCGCATGGTGACCGGGAAATAGGCGTGAATCTCTTGAGGATAATCCTGAACGAAGCCGGAATTTCCCGCGACGAATGGATCAATGTGCGCTGACGAGTCCGGCTGCCGGTTTTGTGCTTACCGGCGGCAATCCAAGCCCACGCATGAGGGCGAGATCAATCCAATCGGCCAAAGCGGCTTCCAACTCAACGAGGGCTTCCCGTTTTGTTTCGCCGGTGACGATCAAACCGCGAAAACCCGGAATGCGAGCAGCAAATCCTTCGTCCTCGCTGAGGAAGATTACCTCCGCAGAGTTTGAGGGCTTGCCGACGATACTTTTCCAGCGTTTGCACGGAACGACTTTCGCTGGATTTGTGGTTTGTTTCAAGCGCGAAAAAGAGCGGGCGGGGTCGCCGCTCGCCTTTGAATTCGGGTGGCTGTGGAGGTCAGTCCACGGCCGTTATTGCCGCGCTCGGACGAGCGCAGCCACGCTCAGTACCGGTAGTGCTCCGGCTTGTAGGGGCCTTCGACGGGCACGCCGATGTAGTCGGCCTGCTTCTTGGTGAGCTTGGTCAGCTTGACGCCGATCTTCTCCAGGTGCAGGCGGGCGACTTCTTCGTCGAGCTTCTTCGGCAGGCGATAGACGCCGACCTTGTACGTGTCCTTGTTGGCCCAGAGGTCGAGCTGCGCGAGGCACTGGTTGGTGAAGGAGTTGGACATGACGAAGCTCGGATGGCCGTCGGCGCAGCCGAGGTTCACCAGGCGGCCTTCGGCGAGCAGGTAAATGCTGCTGGTCGCCGGGCAGGTCGTAGCGGTCCACCTGCGGCTTGATGTTCACGCTTGCGTCACGCCCTTGGCGTTGTTGAGGCGGTCCACCTGAATCTCGTTGTCGAAGTGGCCGATGTTACAGACGATCGCCTGGTCCTTCATCTTGAGCATGTGCTCCAGCGTGATGACGTCGCAGTTGCCGGTGCGTGGTGACGTAGATGTCGCCTCGCCCGAGCGTGTCTTCGATGGTCGTGACCTCGAAGCCTTCCATCGCGGCCTGCAGCGCGTTGATGGGGTCGATCTCGGTGACGATGACGCGCGCGCCGAAGCCGCGCAGGCTGTGGGCGCTGCCTTTGCCGACGTCGCCGTAGCCGCAGACGCACGGCGATCTTGCCGGCGATCATCACGCCGAGGGCGCGCTTGAGGCCGTCGGCGAGCGATTCGCGGCAGCCGTAGAGGTTGTCGAACTTGGACTTGGTGACGGAGTCGTTGACGTTGATGGCGGGCACGAGCAGCTTGCCGGCTTCGAGCATCTGGTAGAGGCGATGCACGCCGGTGGTGGTTTCCTCGGAGACGCCCTTCCAATCCTTCACGACCTGCGTGAACCAGACCGGGGCGTTCCTTGGCGCACCGCTTGAGCAGGTTCTTGATGACGTGCTCCTCGTGGCTGCCGCTGGGCGTGTTCACCCAGTCGCTGCCGTGCTCCAGCTCGTAGCCTTTGTGGAGGAGCAGCGTGGCGTCGCCGCCGTCGTCCACGATGAGTTGCGGGCCTTTGTTGCCGGGATGCGTCAGCGCGGCGAGGGTGAAGTCCCAGTATTCCTCGAGCGTTTCGCCCTTGAAGGCGAAGACGGGGATGCCGGCCTTGGCGATGGCGGCGGCGGCCTGGTCCTGGGTGGTGAAGATGTTGCAGCTCGCCCAGCGCACGGAGGCGCCGAGTTCGACCAGCGTCTCGATGAGCACCGCCGTCTCGATGGTCATGTGCAGCGAGCCGGTGACGCGCACGCCCTTGAGGGGCTTCTGCGGTGCCGTACTTCTCGCGGATGGACATGAGGCCGGGCATTTCCTGCTCGGCCACTGACGATTTCCTTGCGGCCCCACTCGGCGAGGCTGAGGTCTTTGACGTTGAAGTCGCTCGTCGCGCGCGTTCTTGCCGTTGGCGGACGCGGCTTTCTTGCCGGTTGCGTCGTGGAGTCAGATGTTGGCATAGTATGTTGGTTAAGTTGTTAAGAGTTGAAGTGTTCAGTGCGTGAATGTGCTGATGCGCGCGAGTGCGCGATCGCCCGGCCGTTAACCAGCGCCGCGGCTTTCTTCAGCGTGGCCGCCGCAACCGCGGATGCGGACTTGCCGGCCGCCTTCTGCAGAGCGCTGCGACCTTGTCGGTCTTCTCCCAGGTGATGTCCGGGTCGTTCTTGCCGAAGTGGCCGTAGTTGGTCGTCTTGGCGTAGATCGGGCGGAGCAGGTTGAGTTGCTTGATGATGTCCGCCGGCTTGAAGCTGAACACGTCGCTGACGGCGCGCTCGATGATCCGTCGTCGCTGCACGACGCCGGTGCCGAAGGTGTTCACGCACACGCTGACCGGGTCGGGATAACCGATGGCGTAGGCGAACTGGATTTCCGCGCTGCGTGGCGAGGCCGGCGGCGACGATGTTCTTGGCCACGTAACGGCCCATGTAGGCGGCGCTGCGGTCCACCTTCGACGGGTCCTTGCCGCTGAACGCGCCGCCGCCGTGCCGGCCCATGCCGCCGTAGCTGTCCACGATGATCTTGCGGCCGGTCAACCCGGTGTCGCCCTGCGGCCCGCCGACCACGAAGCGGCCGGTCGGGTTGATCAGGAACTCGGTCTTCTTGGTCGAGCAATGCGCTTGGGCAGCACCTTCTTGATGACCTCCTCGATGCAGAACTCCTCGATCGTCCGCGTGCTTCGACGTCGGCGCGCGTGCTGCGTGGAGATCACCACGTTGGTGATGCGCACCGGCTGGTCGTCGACGTACTGCGACGGAGACCTGGCTCTTGGCGTCGGGCCGCAGCCATTTGACCTTGCCGGTCTTGCGGATGCGGGTCAGTTCGCGGCCCAGCCGGTGCGCGAACATGATCGGCGCGGGCATCAGTTCCGGCGTTTCGTTGCAGGCGTAGCCGAACATCAAGCCCTGGTCGCCGGCGCCTTGCTCGGCCGTCTTCTTGCCTTTGGCCGCTGCGGGCGTCCACGCCCTGCGCGATGTCCGGGCGACTGCGGGGTGACCAGGCGTTCACGATAGCACCTTGTCGGCGTGGAACACGTCGTCGTCGTGCACGTAGCCGATGTCGCGGATGGCCTGGCGGGCGATGGCGACGAAGTCGAGCTTGGCCTTGGTGGTGATTTCGCCGCCGACGACGACGAGGTTGCGACTTGGCGTAGCGTCTCGCAGGCCACGCGGCTGCGACTGGTCCTGCGCCAGGCAGGCGTCCAGCACGGCATCGGAAATGGTGTCGCAGACTTTGTCCGGGTGGCCTTCGCCGACGGACTCGGAAGAAAAGATGAAGTTCTTGCTCATTAAATTAGGCTGTATAGGCTGCTGGTTAAATGTCATATTGACGTATCAGGATAAGATGATATATCGTATTCACTCGGCGCGTCAACAGCGAATTTGGCTGACAATGGCCGCCATGCCAGCATGTCCCACACGCTCAAATCCCTTCGGGCCCTTGTCCGATCCGACGCGGCTGCGCATCGTGGCGCTGCTGGAGCAAGGACGAGCTGTCGGTGAACGAACTGCAGGAAATCACGCGCATGGGCCAGTCGCGCATCTCGACGCACCTGGGCTGCTGCAGGACTGCCGGCCTGGTGCAGTCGCGGCGGGACGGCAAGCGCACCTTCTACAAGCTGAACCACCGCGGCGGACGGCGCGGCCGGCGGAGTTCATCCAACTGGCCGATTCGCGGGGCGCGAGGAACTGCCGCGAACACGCGGCGACCAGATCAACCTGAAGCGCATCCTCGACCGCCGGCGCGAGCAGGCGCAGGTCTATTTCAACCAGGTCGCCGGGCGGTTCGACCGCGGTCTACGGCCCGGGCCGGTCCTGGCAGGCGTTCGGCCATCTGCTGCTGCGCATGCTGCCGCCGCTGGTGGTGGCGGACCTCGGCTCCGGCGAAGGCCTGCTCAGCGAACTGCTGGCGCGGCGCTGCCGGAAGGTCATCGCCGTGGACAACTCGGAGAAGATCGTCGCGTTCGGCGCGGCCAAGGCGAAGAAGAACGGCCTGAAGAACCTGGAGTTCCGGCTGGGCGATCTGCAGAACCCGCCGATCGAGCCGAGCAGCGTGGACCTGGTGATCCTCAGCCAGGCGCTGCATCACGCCGAAGAGCCCGCCAAGGCCATCGCGCGGCGCGCACCGCATTCTCAAGCCGGGCGGGCAGATCATGATCCTCGATCTGCTCGAACACCGCTTCGACCAGGCGCGCGAGCTCTACGGCGACCGCTGGCTGGGCTTCGCCGAGAGCGATCTGCAGCGCTGGCTGGAAGCCGCCGGGTTCAAGGATGACGAAATCAGCGTCGTCGCCCGCGAGGAGCAGCCCCCGCATTTCCAGACCGTGCTCGCCGCCGCCAGGAAATAGCCGCGGGAGCGGAGCGCGCGATTTTGCCTGTCGTGGCCCCGCGATTACCCTAGCGTCGCGCGTCATTTCGCATGAGCAAACAAGGTGTCTTGCTGGTCAATCTGGGTTCGCCCGACTCGCCGTCCGTCGGCGACGTGCGCCGTTACCTGCGCGAGTTCCTGATGGACGGCCGCGTGCTCGACGCGCCCTGGCCAATCCGGTTCGGCGTGGTCCACCTCGCCATTCTGCCCAGCCGGCCGCGGCAATCGGCCGAGGCTTACGAGAAAATCTGGACGGCCGAGGGGTCGCCCCTGATCGTCACCAGCCGGCGCATTCAACAAGCCCTGCAGGCGCGCGTGACCGTGCCGGTGGAGCTGGCGATGCGCTACCAGAAGCCGGCCATTCCCGCCGCGATCGACCGGTTGAAGTCCGCCAGCGTCGATGACTTGCTGCTGGTGCCGCTGTTCCCCCACTACGCGATGTCGAGTTTCGAGACCGCGGTGGAGCGCGTCCAGGAAGTGCTGGCCCGTCAGGCGCCCGGCATTCGGTTGCGCGTGCAACCGCCGTACTTCGACCACCCGGATTACATCGCCGCGCTGGTCGGCAGCGCGCAACCGTATCTGGCGAAGGCTTGGGACCATCTGCTCTTCAGCTTTCACGGCATCCCGGAGCGGCATCTGCGCAAGTCGGACCCCACCGGCGCGCATTGCCTTCGGACGGCGGATTGCTGCCAGACGGCCAGCCCGGCGCACGCGCGGTGCTATCGCGCCCAGTGTTTCCGGACGGTCGCCGCCTTTGTGCACGCCACCGGTCTGCCTTCGACGAAATACTCGGTGGCCTTCCAGTCGCGGCTGGGACGCGACCCGTGGCTGAAGCCGTACACGGATTTCGAGCTGGAACGATTCGCCCGGGAAGGCGTGCGCCGGCTGTTGGTGCTCTGCCCGGCGTTCGTCTCCGACTGCCTGGAAACGCTCGAGGAAATCCGGATTCGGGGCGCGGAATCGTTCCGTTCGGCGGGGGGCCAGGAATTGGTCCAGATTCCCTGCCTGAACGAGCACCCACTGTGGATTGCGGCCTTGGAGGGAATGGTGGCGCGCTTCCTCGCCGGCCATACCCCGGCGACGTGAAGTCCGCGCGCAATCAAGGGCACCCTGAGCGGCCCGTACCGGTCCTTCCCCGTCCGCGTGGACGCTTTGCGCTTTTCACCTGGGCGACCCCGCCTACGCTCCCGGCGTGACGGTCCTCGAGGTCATCCAACGCAGCACGGGGTTTCTGACGCGCAAAGCCGTGGAATCGCCGCGGCTGCAGGTCGAGTTGTTGCTCGCCCACGTGCTGAACCTGCCCCGGCTGAAGTTGTACCTGGACTTCGAGCGCCGCCTGACCGAGCCGGAGCTGGCCGCATTGCGCGCACTGGTCCAGCGCCGCGGAGCCCGCGAGCCGTTGCAGTACCTGATCGGGTCCACGTCCTTTTGCGGCCTTGAACTGCGGGTCACGCCCGACGTCTTGGTGCCGCGCCCGGAAACCGAATTGCTCGCCGAACGGGCGTGGACTTTGCTGGCCAGCCTGGATTCCCGGCCCGCGACCGCGCTGGACTTCGGCACCGGAAGCGGTTGCCTGGCCATCGCGCTGGCGGCGCGCTGTCCTCACGCGACGATCACCGCCCTCGACGTCTCGCCGACGGCGTTGGCGGTCGCGCGGGGCAATGCGGAGCGGCACGGCGTCGGCGAACGCGTGCAGTTTGTGGCGGGCGACGGGTTCGCGGCCTTGCCGGCCGGCGCGCGGTTCGATCTGATCGTGGCCAATCCGCCGTACATCCCCAGCGCCGAGTTGGCGCGCTTGCAGCCCGAAGTGCGCGAGCATGAGCCGCACGGGGCCTTGGACGGCGGGGTGGACGGGCTGGACTTCATCCGGCGGCTGGCCGCGGAGGGCGCGCCGTGGCTGCGGCCGGCCGGGCGGTTGCTGCTCGAATTCGGCGATGGCCAGTCCGAACCGGCCGCGTCGCTTTTCGCCGCTCACGGCTGGGCGGTCGAAGCCGTGGAGAACGATCTCACGAGCCGGCCCCGAATCCTCGTTGCGCGGGTGGGCGCCACGTGAAAAAGTCCGGGGCAGCGGCCCGCGTGACCGCCGATTCTTTCCCGAAATGTACAGCCTGGTAATCCAAGGCGGCCGGCCTTTGCACGGCGAGGTCCCCATCAGTGGCGCCAAGAACGCGGTGCTGCCCATCCTGGCGGCGACGCTTCTGACGCGCGAGTCCTGCGTGATCCGTGGCGTCCCCAACCTCACGGACGTGACTTACATGGGGCGCATCCTCGCCGAACTGGGGGCGAAGGTGAAATTCCAGGGGGACGCGGTCACCGTGCAGGCGAACCGCGTCAAGGGCGTCGCCGGCTACGATTTGGTGCGCAAGATGCGGGGCTCGATCTGCGTGCTGGGACCTTTGTTGGGCCGGCTCCGCGAGGCCCAGGTGTCGCTGCCCGGCGGGTGCGTCATCGGCCCGCGGCCGATCGATCTGCATCTCAAGGGCATGAAGGCTCTGGGGGCGCGAGTCACGATCGAGAAGGGTTTCGTCTGCGCGAAGGCGCGGCGGTTGGTGGGGAGCGAGCTGTTTCTGGGCGGGCGGTCCGGGCCGACGGTGCTGGGGACCGCCAATGTGATGATGGCCGCCGCCCTCGCGGAGGGGGTGACCACCCTGGAAAGCGCCGCTTGCGAGCCGGAGGTGGTGGACCTGGCGAAGTTCCTGAATGCGATGGGCGCGAACATCGCCGGCGCCGGCAGCCCGACCGTGCGCATCACCGGCGTGCCCGAGCTTCACGGGGCCGAGCACACGGTGATTCCCGACCGCATCGAGGCGGCCACCTTCGCCATCGCCGCCGCCGCGACCCGGGGCGAGGTGACCTTGCGCGGTGCGCGACCGCAGGATTTCACGGCCGTGCTCGACAAACTGCAGGAGGCGGGCGCCCGGTTCGATCGCCGACCCGGCGGCTTGACTGTGAAGGCCGCGCGGCGGTTGCGGCCCACGGATGTGACCACGCAGCCGTACGCGGGTTTTCCGACCGATGCCCAGGCGCAGATGATGGTGCTCATGACCCAGGCCCCGGGCATCAGCATCATTACCGAACGCATTTACGAGTCGCGCTTCATGCACGTGAGCGAGTTGGCGCGGCTCGGCGCCAACATCACGCTCGAAGGGCCGAGCGCCGTGGTGAAAGGGCCCACCGCGCTCAGCGGGGCGCCGGTGATGGCCAGCGATTTGCGCGCTTCGGCCGCCTTGCTGATTGCCGGCCTGGTGGCGAAAGGCGAAACCCGCGTCCGCCGCATCTATCATCTGGACCGCGGCTACGAGAAGATCGACGAGAAGTTGCGCGGGCTCGGCGCGCAGGTCGAGCGCGTGCAGGAGTAAGCCGTTATGCGCCAATTCTTGACCGTGCTTTTCATCGCGGCCGCCCTCTGGGGCGGGCTGAAGTTCTACCGCTATGCCAAGTCCGAGGTGGCCCGGGACGAACGCCGGACCGACGAGCGGTACGCGCCCGGCCAACTGCCCGGTCTGCCGAAGGAGATGGAGGCCTCGCTGGCCGCCGCGCAGCAGGCCGGCGCCGCCAGTCTGAAGCGCTGGCTGGCGCAGAACCGCGGCGAAATCGCCGACCCCCGCCTGACCGAGATCGAGCTCGACTACGTGGTGCTCGTGGGGCGCACCGACGCGACCGAGGCGCGGCGGGTGCTCAACCTGGTCAAGCAGCGCATCCCGCCCCAGCACCCGCAATACAAGCGGTTCCAGGAGCTGGACCAGGCTTATCCGTGAGCCGGTTTCGAGTCGGCCGGAACCGGCCGCGGCGGCGTGGTCGCACGACCGGCGAATTCCCGGGCCGGAGCGTCTCGAAGTAATCCTTAGCCATACTGCCAGTGTGACTTATATCTTGCCCGACGGCGTTGACGGAGACGCTTCCGACCATTAGACATAGCGGGCAACGGCACAAGCGGACGAAATCCTGGGTCCCGCAAGGGAAAGGCAGGCCGTTCTTCGCGTTTGCCCGGCGACATCCCGATGCAAAGCTCACTCGGTTCTTTGGTGGCGCGTTCGGCGGCTTCCGCTGAACGCGGTTGTGTGCCATGAAAGCCTTTCCCCGCTGGTTCCGATCCTCGCTCGGCCGGAAGTACCTCATGGCCGGCAGCGGCGTGGTGCTGGTGCTGTTCGTGATCGGTCACCTGGTCGGCAATCTCCAGTTCTTCCTGCCGCCCGAGGCCATCAACCGCTACGGCCACTTCCTGCAAAGCAACCTCGAGTTGCTCTGGCCGGTCCGCCTGATTCTGCTCGCCCTGGTCGCCGTGCATGTCGTCACCGCCTTTCAGCTCCGGGCGGAGAACCGCGCGGCCCGGCCGGTGGCCTACGCGAGTCCGGCGACCGCCTACGGTTCGACGCTGGCCTCACGCACCATGATCTTCAGCGGGCTGGTGGTGGCGTCCTTCATCGTGTTTCACCTGCTGCACTTCACGTTGAAGGTCGAGGCGATCAACGGCGCGTCCGTGCCCTTTCATCAACTGAAGGAACCGGGCGGCGACCACCCGGATGTGTACGCCATGATGGTGGCGGGCTTCAGCGTCTGGTACGTGACCCTCTTCTACCTCGTGGGCGTGGGCCTGCTCTGCTGGCACCTCAGCCACGGCCTCGGCGCCATGCTCCAGTCTTTGGGCTTGCGCAGCCCGGCCTACACGCCGCGGGTGACGAAGGCGGCCCGGGTGATTGCGGTGCTGCTGTTCGTCGGGTATGCCAGCCTGCCGACGTCGGTTCTGCTGTTCGGCCACGGAAAGGCCTACCTGGCCCAGGTGGCCGGGCACAGTGCCCAGGCGGTCGCCGCCGCGACCGCAGGAAAGGACGCGGAGAAGTAATATGGCCAAGCTGGAATCCAAGATCCCTTCCGGTCCGCTGGCGCAAAAGTGGACGCGGCACAAGTTCGATTCGAAACTCGTCAATCCGGCGAACAAGCGGAAGTACGAGGTGATTGTGGTCGGCGCGGGGTTGGCGGGCGCGTCCGCCGCCGCCACCCTGGGCGAGCTGGGCTACAAGGTGACGAACTTCGTCTATCACGACAGCCCGCGTCGGGCCCACTCGATCGCCGCCCAGGGCGGCATCAACGCGGCCAAGAATTACCAGAACGACGGCGACAGTGTCTTTCGGTTGTTCTACGACACCATCAAGGGCGGCGATTTTCGCTCCCGCGAGGCGAACGTGCACCGCCTGGCCGAGGTGAGCGTGAACATCATCGACCACTGCGTGGCCCAGGGCGTTCCGTTCGCGCGCGAATACGGCGGCTTGCTGGACAACCGCTCCTTCGGCGGCGCCCAGGTCAGCCGCACCTTTTACGCTCGCGGGCAGACCGGGCAGCAATTGTTGCTCGGGGCCTACTCGGCGTTGTGCAAGGAAATCGCCGCGGGGTCGGTCCAGTCCTTCACCCACTCGGAGATGCTGGACCTGGTGCTCGTGGACGGGCACGCCAAGGGCGTCATCGTTCGCAACCTCATCACGGGCGAGATCACCCGGCACAGCGCCGATGCCGTGGTGCTGGCGACCGGCGGCTACGGCAACGTCTTCAACCTCGCCACCTACGCGCGCAACTCGAATGCCACGGCGATCTGGCGGGCCTACAAGCGCGGCGCCTGCTTCGCCAACCCGTGCTACACGCAGATCCACCCGACCTGCATCCCGGTCAGCGGCGACTACCAGTCCAAGCTGACCTTGATGAGCGAGTCGCTCCGCAACGACGGCCGCATCTGGGTGCCGAAAAAGAAGGAGGATTGTCGCAAGCAGCCGGCGGAGATTCCCGAGGCGGACCGTGACTATTACCTCGAACGCAAGTATCCCAGCTTCGGCAACCTCGCCCCGCGCGACATTTCGAGCCGGGCCGCCAAGCAGGTTTGCGACGAAGGCCGGGGGGTGGGCGAAACCGGCCTCGGCGTTTATTTGGACTTTGCCGACGCCATCCAGCGCCTGGGCGAAGACAAGGTGCGCGAGCGCTATGGCAACCTGTTCGACATCTATCACGAGATCACCGACGAAAACGCCTACCGGGTGCCGATGCGGATCTTCCCGGCGATGCACTACACGATGGGCGGGCTGTGGGTGGACTACAACCTCATGTCGAACGTCCCCGGTCTCTTCGTGCTGGGCGAGGCCAACTTCTCCGATCACGGCGCCAACCGTCTCGGGGCCAGCGCGCTCATGCAGGGACTCGGCGATGGTTATTTTGTGATTCCCGCCACGATCGCAACCTACCTGGCGACATTGAAGCCGGGCGAGCGGCCGAAAGCCGACCACGCGGCGTTCCAAGAAGCGGAGGCCAACGTCCGTGGCATCACGAAACGTCTCCTGGGCGTCCAAGGCAAACGGACAGTCCAGTCGTTCCACAAGGAACTGGGCAAGATTTTGTGGGAATACTGCGGCATGGCGCGGACGGAATCGGGGCTGAAGAAGGCTCTCGAGTTGATCCCGGCCTTGCGCGAAGAGTATTGGCAGAACGCCATCGTACCCGGGGCTGAGCATGACCTGAACCAGTCGCTCGAGAAGGCGGGACGCGTTGCTGATTATCTCGAACTCGCCGAGTTGCTATGCCTGGACGCCTTGGAGCGACGCGAATCGTGCGGCGGCCATTTCCGCGAGGAACACCAATATCCGGACGGGGAGGCGAAGCGCGACGACGAGCACTTCGCCCACGTCGCCGCCTGGGAGTATCAGGGACCGGACAAGCCGCCGTTGCGCAACGTGGAGCCCTTGATTTACGAGGACGTGAAGATGGTCACGCGGAGCTACAAGTAAATCCCCGGACCCGTCGTGGAAAACCGTGGCCAGCACACCGTGAGGGACAGGCGCCTCCCCCCCGCCGAACGCATCGAGGACAGGATTCTCCTGATCCGCGGACAGAAGGTGTTGCTGGATTTCCAGTTGGCCGAGCTTTATGGAGTCGAAGCCCGCGCCTTGAACCAGGCCGTGAAGCGGAACAGCGAACGCTTTCCCGAAGATTTCACGTTCCAGCTCTCCGAGGAGGAGACGGCGGTGATGATGCGACCGTCGCTTGCGGCCGCGTCAGGCTCGAACTCATCACAATCTGTGACGAGTCCGGCGGCTTCCTCGCCGGCATCGACCCGTGCGTTCGCTGTCTCGTCACGATTTGTGACCGATTCGAGGAAGCACCGGGGATTGGTTTACCGCCCTTACGCCTTCACCGAACAGGGGGTGGCGATGCTTTCCAGCGTGTTGCGCAGCCCCCGGGCCATCCAGGTCAACGTCGCCATCATGCGCACCTTTGTCGCGCTGCGGCGCATGTTGGCTTCGCACGCCGAATTGGCCCGCAAGCTGGAGATTCTCGAACGCAAGTACGACGCGCAGTTCAAAGTCGTGTTCGATGCCATCCGCGAGCTGATGGCGGATTCCAAACCCCGGCCGCGCGGCGAAATCGGCTTCCACACCCTCCGCCGCGAGTCCCCGGTCCAGTCCAAATCCAGAAAGGCGATTTCATCATGAAGGTTCGACTCAAAGTCTGGCGCCAGAAGAGCGCCGACACCCCCGGCCGATTCGTGAGTTACGAGACGCCCGATCTCAACCCGAACATGTCGTTCCTCGAGATGCTCGACGTGGTGAACGAGGGCCTGACCACGCGGGGCGAGGAACCCATCGCGTTCGACCACGACTGCCGCGAAGGCATCTGCGGCACCTGTTCGCTGGTCATCAACGGCAAGCCCCACGGCCCGCACCGCGGCGTGGCCACCTGCCAGACGTACCTGCGCAATTTCCGGGACGGCGACGAAATCCTGGTGGAGCCGTTTCGGGCCAAGCCCTTTCCCGTCATCAAGGACCTCGTCGTCAACCGCAAGGCGTTTGACCGCATCATGCTGGCCGGCGGGTTCATCAGCGTGCGCACCGGCAGTGCCCCCGACGCGAACGCCGTGCCGGTGCCCAAGCCGAATGCCGACCGCGCCATGGATGCCGCCGCCTGCATCGGTTGCGGCGCGTGTGTGGCGGCGTGTAAGAACGCCAGCGCGATGTTGTTTGTCTCGGCCAAGGTCTCGCAGTTCGGCCTGCTGCCTCAAGGCCAGCCGGAACGGCACCGGCGGGTGCTGGCCATGGTCGGCCGGATGGACCAGGAAGGATTCGGCGCCTGCACCGTCACCGGCTCGTGCGAAGCCGTCTGCCCGAAGAATATCAGCCTGGACTTCATCGCCCGGATGAATCGCGATTACGCGGTGGCCCTGCTCAAAGGCTGACGCCGCTTCAACTCAGGCCCGTGGCCGTGCCGTTGGGCAGAATCTTGATGCGCGCCGCGGCGGGCACCTTCGGCAGGCCCGGCATCGTCACGATGCTGCCGCAGATGGCGACCACGAAGCCCGCTCCCGCCGAGAGGCGCAGTTCGTTGACCGTGACGCGGAAGCGCCGCGGTCGCCCCCGGCGTTCCGGATCGTCCGAGAGCGACATCGCGGTTTTGGCGACGCAGATGGGCAGCTTGGCGAATCCTTGCCGGGTGAGCAACTCGAGCTGGGTTCGCGCGCTGCGGTCGAAATCCACGCCGTCGGCGCCATAGAGTTGCCGGGCCAGGCTCTCCAGCTTCTTCTCCAACGGGGCCTCCAGGGAGTACAGAAAACGAAGCCCCTTCCGGCCGTTCCGGGCGATGGCGCGCAACACGGCCTCGGCGAGGGCCGTCGCGCCGGCCCCGCCTTTGTCAAAGTGTTCCGACCGCACCGCCTCCACGCCTTGCCGGGCGCAGAACTTGAGGATTCGCGCGCTGTCGGCGGGTTGATCCGTCGGGAAATGGCTGAGGCAAACCACGGGTTCGAGCCCGAAAAGCCGGATGTTCTCGATGTGTTTGGCGAGGTTGCCGAGCCCGCCGCTCGCGGTGAAACCGCCGTGCCAGGCGATGGCCTTCGCAGTCGCAACGATCACCGCCGCGGCCGGCTTCAACCCGGCGGTCCGGCACTTGATGTGAATGAACTTCTCCGCGCCCAGATCGGTGGCGAAACCCGCTTCCGTCACGACATAGTCGGCCAGCTTCAGCGCCAGACGGGTGGCGATGGCGGTGTTCGTGCCTTGGGCGATGTTCGCGAACGGGCCGGCGTGGACAAACGCCGGCGTGCCCTCGAGCGACTGCACGAGGTTCGGATGGATCGCGTCGCGCAACAACACCTGCATGGCGCCCACGGCCTGCATCGCTTCCGCGCGGACCGGCTCCCCGTGGTAGTTGTAGCCCACGACCATCCGCGCCAGCCGTTCGCCGAGGTCGGCGAAATCCCGGGCGAGACACAGCACCGCCATCACCTCGGACGCGGGCGTGATGTTGAATCCGTCGCGCCGGGGGACCCCGTGCTTGGGGCCGCCCAGACCGATGATGATGTCGCGCAGCGAGCGTTCGTTCAGATCGATGACGCGCCGGAAACTGATCCGTCGCGGGTCCAGGCCCAGTTCGTTGCCGTGCTGGAGGTGGTTGTCCACCATGGCGCACAGGAGGTTGTTCGCCTTTTCCACCGCGTACATGTCGCCGACGAAATGGAGATTGATCGCCTCGGCGGGCACCACCTGGGCCTGGCCGCCGCCGGTGCCGCCGCCTTTCACGCCGAAGTAAGGCCCCAGCGAGGGTTCGCGCAGGCAGAACATCGTCCGCTGCCCCAACCGGCGCAGCGCATCGGCCAGACCGATCGTGGCGGTGGTCTTGCCTTCGCCCTGGGGGGTCGGGGTCATGGCGCTGACCAAAATGAGCCGGCCGTCCGGTTGGCCGGCTCGCGCGGTCAATTCCTGGATCGGGACTTTGGCGATGTAATGGCCGTGCGGGAGGATTGCCTCGGTGTCGAGTCCGAGATCGCGCGCCACCTCGACAATGCGGCGCGGCGGGGGCGGACCAGCGGTTCCGTTCGCTTCAGGCATCGGAAAGCTATAAGGATTCCGGGTCAGCCGTGCAATGGCGGAACGAAATACTGAAGTCAGCCGGGAGCAGTGTCCTGATTTCAAAGGGGTGGCGGCGCCACTGCGGCGGCGCAGGGCGGTGCGGCGGCACCGCCACCACCAAACCGGGACATTGCCCGGCCGGACGCCCGATTCCAGACGGCAGCCCGGATGATGCCGGCTTCGTGTTCGGATCGGAGTCACGGAATCGGCGCGCCGATGCTCAAGGTGACTGCGCCGGCCGGGTACGATTGCGTGGTGCTCAACTCCACGAACCTCGTGGAGTGGGCGCCAGCCGCGCTTGGTTTGGGGAGCGCGTGCCTCTGGCGCGCTACCCTCGGCGTCCCGCCGAGGGCTCCGCATCCCGGAGCCGGGCGCGACGACCACCTCCGGCCGAAATCGCCAAGCTCAGGGATGGCAGCACGGCCGGGATTCGCATTTGTCTTCGCGGACCCGGCGGCGCTCTGGAGCGCGGGTTTGCGTCGCGCCGCGCGGACCCGTCGGCGAGACGCCGACGGGAGCGACCGGGACGGTCGCGCTCCCCAGTTTTCGGCCGCGCCGCGGTTAGTTTGGGGAGCGCGTGCCTCTGGCGCGCTGCCCTCGACGTCGCGCCGAGGGCTCCGCATCCCGGAGCCGGGCGCGACGCCTGCTTCCGGCCGAAATCGCCGGGCTCACGGATGGCAGCACGGCCGGGATTCGCATTTGGCTTTGCGGACCCGTCGGCGACCTGGAGCGCGGGTTTGCGTCGCGCCGCGCGGACTCTCGTCGGCGAGACGCCGACGGGAGCGACCGGGACGGTCGCGCTCCCCAATTCGGACAGGCGCTCTTGCGAACGGCTGCATTCTTAAGCCAGGGCTCGGGGACCCCTACCAGGTTGCGATCTCCCGGCTTTGGCGCGGCTAGGCTTCGGCCGGGCCTTGCCCTGCTGGATGCAACGAGCATCCGGCCAAGGCGGCAACAGTCTGTGAGGAACCGAGCGGCGCTCCCGTCATCCGCGCGGAAGCGTGAAGTAGAAGGTGGCGCCTTGGCCAGGCTCGCTCTCGACGCGGACTTCGCCGCCGTGGCTCTGCACGATGTGCTTCACGATGGCGAGCCCGAGCCCGGTGCCGCCCTGTTCGCGGGAACGATTCTTGTCCACGCGATAAAAGCGCTCGAAGATGCGGCTCTGCGCCTCCGCCGCGATTCCCGGGCCATCGTCGCGGACCCACAGCTCGACCGAATCCTCGCCCGCCTCGCGCCCGCCGATGACCACGCGGCCTCCCGGACGACCGTATTTGATGGCGTTGTCCACGAGGTTGAAGAACACCTGCTGCACGCGGTCGGCATCCAGGCGCGCGGTGAGCGTCACCGGCACCTGGTTCACCAGCGTGATCTTGCGCGGCGCGGCGCGGGCCGCCAGGTCATCGACCGTGCGCGCGGCGACGTCGCGCGGTGCGGTCAGGTGCAGGCTGAGCACCGCCGGCGCCGATTCCAGCCGGGAAATGGTGAGCAGGTCCTCGATCAGGTAGGTCAGGCGGTCGGTGTGTTTGGCAATCGTTTGCAAAAACCGTGTGGCCAGTGCCGGATCGTCCTTGGCCCCATCGAGCAGGGTTTCGACGAAACCTTTGATGAGCGACAGCGGCGTGCGCAGCTCGTGACTGACATTCGCGACGAATTCCTTGCGTACGTCTTCGAGCTGCTTGAGCCGGGTCAGGTCGTGAAAAACCAGGATCATGCCGTGGTGGCGGCCGTTCGAGATGCTGGCGGCATTGACCTGCAGGGAGCGGGGTTCGAGGCCCGGCAACTCCACCTCGGCGCCGAGCACCTGGCCCGCGTCGCGCGTGCGCCGGACGAGTTCATCCAATTCGTGCGACCGCACCGCTTCCAGAACGCTCCGGCCGCGGACATCGCCCGCGAGCTGGAAAAGCGACTCGAAGGCGCGGTTGACGAGTTGAATGCGGCCGTCCTGGTCGAGCAACAGGACGCCTTCGCTCATGCTGTTGAGCAGTGCCGCGCGCTGTGCCTCGGCGCCGGCGATGGCCTGCTGTTGGGCCGCTT
Source organism: uncultured bacterium (assembly GCA_963735925.1). GTDB lineage: Bacteria > Verrucomicrobiota > Verrucomicrobiia > Limisphaerales > J093 > DSVZ01. Next base: position 503,762 of record CAVTMT010000005.1, on the reverse strand, counting down.
CGAGCTGGCGCTGACTGCCGCGGGCCGCTTCCAGCCGATGTGCCAGCTCCGCCGCGGCTGCGCGTTGCCGCCACCAAAGCCAGAGCCCCAGCCCGGTGCCGAGCCAGCCAAGAATCGCGAGGATGGGCCACATGGCAGTAGGGCAGCTCGGACGCGGCTCGCGCTCAGAACCGGGCGGCGCCCCCAGCCCGGAGTCCGCCCGCCGGTCGCTTCGCCGAACGCATCGCCTTCAAGCCTCGACGAAGCGGTAGCCCACGCCGCGCACCGTGTCCAGAAACCGCGCCGCCTTGCCGAGTTTCTCGCGCAACCGGCGCATGTGGGTGTCCACCGTGCGCGTGTCGATCGCGTTTTCGTAGTTCCACACGTCGTGCAAGAGGCGTTCGCGCGACTGCACCCGCCCGCGCCGTTGCGCCAGCACGCTGAGCAGCTTGAACTCGGTGGCGGTCAATTCCACCGCCTTGCCCTGCACGCTGACCAGGTGGCGCGGCAGGTCGATCGTTAGATCGCCCAACTGCACCCGCTCGGCTATTTCGTCGGGCGCGCTGCGGCGGCGGAGCAGATTCTTCACGCGCAGCACGAGTTCGCGCGGGCTGAAGGGCTTGGTGACGTAATCGTCCGCGCCCAGTTCCAGCCCCAGCACGCGATCGACTTCCGCCGCCTTCGCGGTCAGCATCACGATCGGCAGATTCGAGGTCGCCGGGTCACGACGCAGAATCTTGCAGACTTCCAGGCCGTCCACCTCCGGCAACATCAGGTCCAGCAGGATCAGGTCGGGGGCGCGCGTGCGGGCGAGGCGCAGCGCGGTTTCGCCGTCCGCCGCCGTCAGCACGTCGAAGCCGGAGCTCTTGAGGTTAAACTCGATCAGCTCCAGGGCATCGGGCTCGTCGTCAACCACCAGGATTTTCGGTCTCACGCGAGCTTTGGTTAGCATGGGATCATGGTGGGCCAGTGACAGCTTTGTGACAAGCGTGTTACGTCGCCCGCAGCGATCCCTTCCGGTCCGAGCGCATCGCGCGCCTGCGCTTTCGTTTGGACGAGCCGGGCCGGGTCGCGCTGCGGGCGCACCGGGAAGCCCAACGGTTCCGCGGCTCGATCCCCGGTCCGCACGGCTCGGAAAAAAACCACCCGGCGGCTCGAGTTGGCCGGCGGCTGCGCGGCCGCGGTTTGTCCGTGGGCCTGTTAATGCCAGATCGCCGAATCGCCGAACGGGCTCGCCAAATAGGTGTTGCGGCGCAGTCGATCTTTGGTAGTTTCCACGCTTCTCGCCGGGTGTCCGGGTGGCGACGGCGAGCGTAAACGGCCTTATGAATGGCGCGCCTGAGTGGGCCCGCCTGGCCACAAGCACATCAAACCCAATCCCGTGTTCCGCGGGATGGCCCGACCAGTACGGCGGGCTGCCAGCCAAAGGAAAACGTGATCAGCATCGGCCTGAAAGAGTTGTTGGAAGCGGGCGTCCACTTCGGACACCAAACGCGACGGTGGAACCCGAAGATGAAGCAGTTCATCTTCGATGCCCGCAACGGCATCCACATCATCGACCTGAGCAAGACCCTGAACCAGCTTCAGGTCGCCTGCGATTTCCTCCGCGAGACGGTGAGCAAAGGGGGCCAGGTCCTGTTCGTCGGCACGAAGAAACAGGCGCAGGAAGCGGTGCGGGAAGCCGCCGGTACCTGCGGCCAGCCGAGCGTGACGGAGCGCTGGCTCGGGGGCACGCTCACCAATATGAAGACCATCAAGCGTTCCCTGGGTCGCTTGAAGGAAATCGAGAAGATGGAGGCCGACGGCTCCATCAACAACTACGTCAAGCAGGAGCAGTCCATGATCCGCCGGGAGCAGGCCCGCCTGGTCAAGAACCTGGGCGGCATCCGCGCGATGGAGAAGAACCCCAGCGCGATGTTCGTCGTGGACATCAAGCGGGAGAAGAATGCCGTCGCCGAGGCGCGCCGCCTCCATATCCCCCTGGTCGCCATCGTGGACACGAACTGCGATCCGGACCTCGTGGATTACCCGATTGCGGGCAACGACGACGCGATCCGTTCCGTGCGCCTGATTCTGAGCCTGGCGGTGCAGACCATCGGCCAGGCCCGGGCGGAATACGAGGCGCGTTTCGCGCGGCGCAAAACCGAGGAGGAAGCGCCGGTGGCCCCGGCGCCGGTGCCCACGGAACCCGCTCCGGTGGCCGTCGTCCCGACGATTTCCGCCGCGCCGGTCGCCTTGACGCCCGTCGAACCCACCCCGCCCGCGCCGGCAGCCTGAGTCGTTGCCCGCACGGCCAAACCCGAACCGGGTGGCTCCGCCCAATGAGGCGCGGACCCCCGTCCTGACTGAAGAATATTGATATGCCAGAAATCACCACCGCTCAGATCGCCAAGCTGCGCGAGATGACCAACGCCGGCATGATGGACTGCAAGAAGGCGCTGGTCGAAACCACCGGCGACCTGAACGCCGCCGTGGACCTGCTCCGCAAACGCGGCATCGCTACCGCGGCGAAGAAGTTCGCCCGCGAAGCCCGCGAAGGCGCCATCGCCCAGTGCATCCTCCCCGGCTCGCGGGCCGGCGTGCTCGTCGAGGTCAATTGCGAGACCGACTTCGTGGCCAAGAACGAGATGTTCCGCGCGCTGTGCGAACAGATCGCCCGCGCCCTGGCCGAGAATCCCGCCGTGGAACTCGAGGCGTTGCGCACCGACGCCGTCAGCCGCATCCGCGAGAACATCCGGATCGCGCGGCACCAGCGGTTCGAAGTGGCCGGCAACGGCCTGATCGCTGCCTACATCCACACCGGCGCGAAGGTCGGGGTGTTGGTGGAAGTCGGTGCCGGCAAGGAGGCCACCGTGGCCGCCGACGACTTCAAGCAACTCGTCAAGGACATCACGCTCCAGATCGCCGCGGCCAGCCCGTCGGCGGTCGGTCGCGAGCAGATCGATCCGGCCCTGGTGGCGCGCGAGCGCGACGTGGTGGCCAACGCGGACGCGATGAAGAACAAGCCGCCGCAGGCGATCGCCAAGATCATCGAAGGCAAGCTGGAGAAGTTCTACCAGACCGTCTGCCTGCTCGAACAAGGCTTCGTGAAGCGCAACGCCGAGATCTCGGTGCGCGAGCACATCGCCGGCGTGGCCCAGCAGCTCGGCGACGACATCACGGTTCGCCGCTTCGTCCGTTTCCAGGTGGGCGAGGCGCTCTCCGCCTGAAGCCCCGTCCGTCTTCTGCCGGCCGGTCGTCCCCTGGACGACCGGCCGCTGCGTTCAGCGATGGGGTTCGCGGACAGGTCGAACCGTGTGCCCCGAAGCGCAGGCTTGCCAAAAAGGCCGGTATCCCTAGATTCGACCGCTCTTGACATAACGGCATGTTTCATTCCGCGACCAACCTTCTGGCGTCCGCGTTCTTCGCGGCCGACGCACCCACCCCGGCTCCGACGAATCCCCAGGCCGAGATGCTCAAGCTCGTCGGGCCGTTGGTGCTGATGTTCGTGATCTTCTATTTCATGCTCATCCGCCCGCAGCAGAAGAAGGCCAAGGAGCACCAGGCATTGCTCGGCACGCTGAAGGTCAAGGACCGCGTGGTCACCGGCGCCGGCCTGTGCGGGGAGGTGATTTCCCTCAAGGACAAGACCGTCATGATCCGCTGCGGCGAGTCCAAGCTGGAGGTGCTCAAGAGCGCCATTACGGATGTGGTCGAGCGCGCGCCCGGCGACGCCAAGTCCTGATTTCACCCTTTTTACCGCCATGAGCCGAAACACGTGGAAGTTCCTCCTGACCATCTTTGTCGTCGCCTGGGCGCTGTTCGAACTGTACCCGCCCACCCCGCGCGACCTGGTGAAAGTCTTTCAGGACCGGGTGGAGTCCAGCGACACGAACTTCACGGCCATCGTCGAGCGCGCGCGGGCGCTGGAGGCGCTGAAGACGAACCAGGCGTACGCGTGCCTGCTCCAGGCCATCGGGACGAATGACCTCACGCGCTACTTCCCGTCGCTCAGCGAGGACGAGGACGTGGACAAGAACCGCGCCATCCTCAACCGGCTGCAGAAGCTGGCGGCCGGGCGCATCAAGCTGGGCCTCGATCTGCAGGGCGGCACCGCCTTCCTCGTGTCGCTCGACCAGTCGCGGATCAAGGACGTGGCCGACAAGGAACACGCGGTCGCGCAGGCGATCGAGGTGCTCCGCAAGCGGGTGGACGCGTTTGGCGTGGCCGAACCGATCCTTCAGCCCGCCGGGCAGGACCGCATCCTCATCCAGCTCCCCGGCATGTCCGAGGCCGAGAAGGAAAGCGCGAAGACCACGATTCAGAAGGCGGCGTTCCTCGAGTTCCGCCTGGTGCATCCCGACAGCGACGAGTTGGTCAAGGCGGGCATCGTCGAGCCGGGTTACGAGCTCATGCCGGAAGTGAGCCGGCGGCACAAATCCGAAACGCCGCCGATGTATTTGGTGAGCAAGAACACCGAAGCCGGCCTGACCGGCGCTTACGTGAAGCGCTCGAGCGTGTTTCCGGATCCGATCACGGGTTCGCCCAAGATCAGTCTCCAGTTCAACTCGGAGGGCGCGCAGAAGTTCGCCGACATCACGCGGGCCAACACCGGCCGGCTGCTGGCCATCGTGCTGGACGGCGAACTTTATTCGGCGCCGCGGATCAACGAGCCGATCCTGGGCGGTAGTTGCGAAATCTCCGGTGACTTCGACCTCAAGCAGGCTTACGAACTGGCGAATGTGCTCCAGAATCCGCTCGAGGCCCCGGTGCACATCCTGGAGGAACGAGGCGTGGACCCGTCACTGGGCCGGGACTCGATCCACAGCGCCATTACCGCCTCGATCATCGGCACGACGGCCGTCGCGCTGTTCATGCTGGTCTATTACCTGGTCGGCGGCGTGGTGGCCATCATCGCGCTGATGCTCAACATCGTGATCCTGCTGGGGGTCATGTGCTCCGTGAACACGACGCTCACCTTGCCGGGCATCGCCGGCGTCGTGCTCACCATCGGCATGGCGGTGGACGCGAACGTGCTGATCTTCGAGCGCATCCGGGAGGAACTGGCGACGGGCAAATCCATCCGCGGTGCCTTGTCCGCCGGTTATGACAAGGCGTTCGGCACCATCTTTGACAGCAACCTCACCACGCTGATTTCCTCGGTCATCCTGATCTTCATGGGCACCGGGCCGGTGAAGGGCTTCGGCGTCACGCTGACCATCGGTGTCTCGGTGAGCTTGTTTACTTCGCTGGTGGTGACCCGGCTCATGTTCGACTGGTTGCTGGCTCGCGGTTGGCTGCGCTCGCTGCCGATGCTCCACCTCGTCCGCGGCGAGAAGATCGACTTCATGCGGTACGCGGTCCCGGCCTTCTGCGTTTCCTGGGCCTTGATCCTGATCGGCAGCGGCTACGGTCTGTATCGCGGCCACGACGTGTTGGGCGTGGATTTCGCGGGCGGCGACCGGCTGGTGTTGCGTTACACGAACGAGGTGCAGATCGCGGACCTGCGCCGGGCGGTGTCGGACTTGAAGCTGGGGGAGGCGACCGTGCAGAAGCAGAAGGATCCGGCAACCGGCAAGGAAACGGTCCAGCTCACGACCGAGGCCGGATCGGGCCAGAAACTCGAGAAAGCGCTGGGGGAGAAGTTCCCGAACGCCGGTTTCAACCGGGTTTCGCTGGACGAGGTCGGGGCCACAGTGGGGCGCGAGATTCAGAAGTCCGCGTTGGCGGCCTCCCTCTTGGCGCTGTTCGGCATCCTCGTGTACGTGGCGTTCCGCTACGAATTCTCGTTCGCGGTGGGCGCCGTGGTGGCCATCATCCACGACATCCTCATGACGATGGGTTGGTTTTTCCTCAGCGGCCGCCAACTGAGCGCCCCAATCGTCGCGGCGATCCTGACGATCATCGGTTTCTCGATCAACGACACGATCGTGATCTTCGACCGTATCCGGGAGGATTTGAAACTGGGCGTGCGCGGCACTTTCAGGGAAGTCATGAACGCGGCGCTGAACCAGACCTTGAGCCGGACGATCATCACGTCCGGCACGGTCTTCCTGGCCACGCTGTCACTTTACCTGTTCGGTGGCGGCGTGATCAACGACTTCGCTTTCACCTTCCTGGTCGGCATCCTGACGGGCACCTACTCGTCCATCTACATTGCCAGCGCGCTGGTGCTCTGGTGGCACAAAGGTCAGCGGCCCAACATCGGCGCCCAGATTCGCGTGGACACGGAGACGGAGATGCTCAAGGCGAGCCGGGCCCGCGCCTGATCTGAAGCCGGAGGTGAGGCAGCGCCGGCACGACTTCTCGGTCCGACTGCCGGGATGTGGCCTGAAGACGGCGTGTCGGTCGTTTCCTTCGCCGTGGACGCAGGCTTGTGCCGGATTCCAGAAGGTTGCGCCGACTCACGTCGGCGACCACTCCGCGGTCCGGGCTTGAGGGAAGCGTCCCGGCCACAGTGCGGATTCGGGGGGAGCCAGGGTGCCGGATTCAGATGCTCTCGCCGAACAGATTTGCCATGCGCGCGGCGAGTTTCCGGCGCATGACCGCGTAAGAGAAGTACTTCACGCCGAGCTGGTAGTTGATCTCGGCCCATTCCTCCCGCAGCGCCGCGTCGGCCAGCACCTCGCGCGTCCGGTGGACGACGCCGTTGCTGATCAATTGCGTCATCTCGATCGTTTTGAATCCGAGCGGGGCGATGTCCCGCGCATACACCGCATAGGTGTTCACGACCACCGGCTTGCGAAAATACACCGCCTCGAGGAAGGCGTTGCCGAAGCCCTCGTAATGGCTCGGGTAGGTGACCAGGTCGGCGTGGGGGTAGATGTCGAAGAGCGTGTAAACCTTCCGGCCTTCGGCGTCGCGACCGCGCTGTTCGGCCACGCGGTCGGCGATGAACCGCACGTCCAGGTGCGCCTCTTCGATCCGTTCACGCATCAGTTTGATGTACTCGTCGCCTTCGTCGCCCGCCGGGTGCGAGATCACCAGCTTGACCCGCGGGTCGTGCAGGCGGCGGACCAGTTCCAGGGAGTGCTCGATGCCTTTGCGGGCCACCACCCGCGTGGGTTGCAGGATGAAAAGGTCGTCCGGCGCGAGGCCAATCTCCGACCGCACATCCGCGTTGTACTCGTCGATGCCCGGCGCGGGCGTCTCGAAATCGATGACGTTGGGGATGACCACCGAGGGCAGTCCGCAGCGTCGCGCCAGTTCCTTTTGCGCCATCGAGTTGATGACCACATGCTCGATGTGCGGCAGGGAAGGCGGGAAGGCGGCGCGCAGATGGTCATTCACCGCGTTGAGGGTGAAGCGTTCGCGTTCCCACGCAAAATCGTGGTGATGGGCGATGGCCGGCAGACCGGTTTCCGCCAGCACTTCCGTCATCGCCAGCCCGAGCGGGACATGCACCGGGATGGCGAAGATGTTTTGGGGCACCAGCACTTCCAACCGGAACTTCTCGATGAACCGGTACAGTTCGTCCTTGAGGTGTTCCTTCATCGCCTGAATGGCGTTGGACGCGGCCCGCGACCGGGTGGAGACGCCGTAGAGCTCGCGATGGAGGGCCGCCACTTCCGGTTGGCGGAAGAAGGCGAGCGGGGCGAGATGGCTGATCTCGGGCGGGCTGTCCAGCAGTCCGGCCATCCAATAACAGGGATTGCCCATCTGCTCCAGCACCGCGGCCCACTTGCGGGCCTCCAGCGTCACGCCGTCGGTGCCCTGAAAGCGCGTGGAAACGAACCCCACGCGACGCGGTTGGTCGGTCGTCAGGATGCAGGCATTCATGGCAGGGGAACGGAACTTACTCGGGCAGGGCACATTCCTGCTCGAACCGGTTGATGTTCTCCCGCAGTCCCGCAACCATCAGCACGTCGTGGAGGGCCAGGCGGAGGTCGGGTTTGGGCTCCACCGATTTCGTGGTCTGGTTCGGGCCGGGGCGGGTCAGCAGGACGACATTGATGCGATATTCCTCGCGGAGTCGCGCTTCGGCGAGGGTTTTGCCGTGGAGCGGCGGCCCGACGCGGACGTGGGCCAGTTGATAATCCCCGCTCAAGGGGATGCGGTCGCTGCCGGTGTTGTCGCGGAGACGTTCCGCCAGTCGGTAAGCCATGTCGCGCGTGGGCAGGACGACCAGGTCGGCCCCGAGCTTCTCCAAGACCGTCGCGTGCCGGGCGTCGAGGGCGCGGCAGACGACGCGCTTCACCCGGAGTTCCTTCAACAACAGCGTGGTGAGGATGCTGCCCTGCATGTTCTCGCCGATGCAGACCACCACGGCGTCGGCCTCCTGTACGCCGGCTTCTTTGAGCGCGCTCTCGTCTTCGGCGTCCAACTCTACCGTGTGAAAGCCGTCCTGGCTCAGGTCTTCCACCCGCGCCGCGTCCTTGTCCGCGAGCAACACCTCGCAGCCGAACTCGGACAACCGGGAGGCCAGGTGGCTGCCGAACCGGCCCGCCCCCAGAATGATGATGCGTTGCGCCATGACCCGAATGCTACCGCCGCGCCCCGGCCTATCCGAGCGACAATTCCTCGTGCGGGTACTTCACCGGCAGGGGATTGGCCGGTCGCGCCAGGTACACCGACAACACCAGGGGCCCCACCCGACCGGCGAACATGAGCGCAATGATAACCAGCTTGCCCGCAGGCGTCAAAAGCGGGGTCACGCCCGTGCTCAAGCCCACCGTCCCGAACGCGGACACCGCCTCGAACACAATGCCCAACCATTGGCTGGAAGTCATCGCCGCCGGCCGGCCTTCCTCGGTCAGCATGAGCAGGCCCACCGCCATGCTCAGGAAGGCGAGCGCCAGCAGGAACAACATGACGGCGATGTAGGAAACCCTCGCCGGCACCCGCCGGCCCCAGAACTGGATTTCGTCCCGCCGGCGCAAGGCTGCCAACGCGGTCAATACCAGCACGACGGCCGTCACCGTTTTGATCCCGCCCGCCATCGACCCCGGGCAGCCGCCGATGAACATCAACACCATCGTAACCAGCAGCGTGGGCGGGTTCATTTGCCCCACATCCACCACATTGAAGCCGGCGGTGCGCGACACGATCGAATGAAACAACGGCCACGAAACGAGGTCCCAGCCATGCGCGTCCTTGAGGGTGTTGTCTAACTCGAAGGCGAACGTCGCCACCGCCCCGATGACGATGAGCAGGGCCGAGGCATACAGGGACAACCGGGTTTGCAGGGTCAACCGGCCCCGCCGCCGCGGATCGCGCCGCCAGAACGGGTAGAACCGCAGGTTGATCAGCGTCAGCAGTCCGATCCCCCCCGCGATCACCAGCAGGTCGATCACCGCCAGGATGCCGGGCTGTTCCCGCCAGCGCGCCAGCCCTTCGGGAACGATCGAGAGCCCGGCGTTGCAGAACGCGCTGACCGCATGGAATACCGCCCGCCAGAGCGTGCGGCCGACTTCGCCCGACACGGAGGCCTGGCTCATCAGCGGGAACAACGCCACCGCCCCCGCCAGTTCCACCACGAACACGAACAGGCAGGCGTAAAGAAAAACGTCCAGCGGACGCGCCTCGCGCAGCCGGCCGACGGTCGCCTTGATGGTTTGTTCCTCCGCGAGCGACAGTCGGTTCCCCGCAATGAGCACGAGCAGGATGCTGGCCGTGAATATCCCAAGGCCGCCGAACTGGATCAACAGCAACAGCACGCCCTGGCCGAAGGCGTTGAACGTGTCCGCCACGTTGACCGGGCTGAGTCCCGTGACGCAGGTGGCGGACGTGGACAGAAACAGCGCATCCAGCCAGCTCACGCGCTGGCCGGGGAGGTGCGACCAGGGCAGGACCAGCAGGAACGTGCCCACGGCGATCAAGGTGCCGAACCCCAGCGGCACGACGCGCAGATCGGTCTCTTTCCGGCGCACGACCGGTTGGACAAGGATGTTGTTCACGAACCGTAATGCTTCCTAAAACCCCGGCAGCTTGCCGTCCGGCGCCAGCTTTTCAACCGGCAATCGCGCCGGGCTCGAAGGCGAAATGACCTTTGCGGTTCCGACCGGGTGGCGCCGGCAACGGCCACACCGTCCTGCGCCGCCGCCGGGGCGCAACCGCCCAGGTAACCTCACAACCCACCACCGAAACCGCCGTCCGGTCCAACTGCCGTCGAACCTCCTTCGCCGTGCTATGTTCCGCGCGGCCCGGAACGTCCGGCATCGCGGGCGGCCCGATCCCAGTATTGCCATGAGCGACACCCCATCCCTGCCGCTGCCCGACTTCGAACGGCTGCATCCTGCCGACCTGGCCGACCAACTCCAGCGCCTCTCGGAGCCGGAGGCCCGGGAATTGCTGGACCGCCTGCCAGCCGCCCAGGCGGCGGCTGCGCTGGCGGAGGTCGAACACGAACGGTTGCCGGACCTGCTGGGGAACCTGCCGGCCGGCCGGCTGGGCGAGCTATTGACCTGCCTGCCGCCCAATGACGCCGCCGATCTGGTGAAGGCCCTGCCGGTCCGCGCCCGCCGCGAGGCCTTCGCCCGCCTGCCCGGCGATTTCGCCGCCGGCGTGCGCGCCCTGCTACGTTATCCGGAGGACACCGCCGGCGGCATCATGACCAACCGGTTCATCGCCCTCCGCGCGGACATGACGGTCGAACAGGTGCGCGAGTTGCTGCGGGGACGCGCCCAGGACGAACGCACGGAAGACATCGCCTATCTTTACGTGACCGACGCGGCGGGGCGCCTGGTGGGCATCGTGAGCCTGCGTGACCTGGTCTTTCGGAGGGCCGACCGGCGGATGGACGAGGTCATGAACCGCGACGTGAAGACCGTACGGGTGAGCGACGATCAGGAAGCCCTGGCCCGTCGCTTCGAGCATTACCATTATCTGGGCCTGCCGGTGGTCGAAGCGGACGGCGTGCTCGTCGGCGTGGTCAAGGCCAGCGACGCGCTGGAGATTGCGCGCCGGGAAGCCACCGAAGACATGCAGCTCATGGTCGGTTTGTCCGGTGAAGAGCGCGCGCTGACGCCCTGGCACCGCGCCATCGGCCGGCGGCTGCCGTGGCTGTACGTGAACCTGCTCACCGCTTTCCTGGCCGCATTCGTCGTTGGCCTGTTCGAGCAGACCATCGCGGCCTGGACGGCCCTGGCCATTTTTCTGCCCATCGTCGCGGGTCAGGGCGGCAATGCCGGGATGCAGACGCTCACGGTCATCATCCGTGACATGGCCTTGGGCGAACTTGCGCCCGGCGACGGCCGAAAGGCGCTCCTCAAGGAACTCCTGCTGAGCCTCGCGAACGGTCTCGCCGTGGGCCTGGTCGTCGGCGTGGTGGGCTGGCTGTGGCAAGGCAGCGTGCTGCTGGGGTTGGTGGCGGGCATCGCGATGTGGTTGAACCAACTGGCGGCCGGCGTTTCGGGCGTCCTGATCCCGTTCGGTCTGAAACTGTGCCGTGTCGATCCCGCGCTGGCCTCGAGCATCTTTCTCACCACCGTCACCGATGTGGCAGGCTTCTTCTTCTTTCTGGGCCTGGCCACGCTGGCCATGCGGTGGGCGGGAGTCTGAGGGTCGGAGTCCAGCCGCGGCGGAATCCGGCCATGTCCTGTTCTGGGGGTGGCAGGCCCTGCGGCCGCACGGCCCTGCGCCGACGCAGCGGCGCAGCCACCCGGTTGAGTCCAGCAGCGGCACAGCATTCGGTTGAGCGGCGGCGCAGTGCTCATTTGGAAAGCGGCCCCCCACCCGGTTGAACAGCGGCACAGCCTTCATGTGAAATCTGGACTCCGCTCGCAATCCGCGGCGCCTCCGCGATTGACTTCGATTGCCGCCGTCCGCCAACTTGGCGCCCGGCTTTTGACCTATGAGTGACAGCGCCAACGTTCTCACCGCGTTTCAACCGGCCCACGAGTTCTTCGTCGGGATCGACTCCGACGGGTGCGTGTTCGACTCGATGGAGATCAAACACAAGGAGTGCTTCGCGCCGATGTTCATCAAGCACTTCCGCCTCCAGGCCGTGAGCAAGTACGCCCGCGAAGTCTGGGAGTTTGTGAACCTCTACTCGAAAACCCGCGGCATCAATCGCTTCCCCGCGCTCTCGAACGCCCTGAACCTCCTCGCCGAACGCCCCGAAGTGCAGGCCCGCGGCGTGCAGCCGTGGAAAACCGACGCGCTCGACGAATGGATTGCGCGCGAGCCGAAGCTCAGCAACGCCGCGCTCAAGCAGGAGATCGAGGCGGGCAACGCCGCGCTGCAGCAGGTCATGGAGTGGTCGAACGCCGTCAACGCCGCGATCCAGGACATCGTCTTCGGCGTGCCGCCTTTCCCGCTGGTGAGCGAAACCCTGCTCCGGCTGAACGAAGCCGCCGACGTGATCGTGGTTTCCCAAACGCCCACCGAGGCACTGGAACGCGAGTGGACGGAGCACGGGATCGCGTCGTACGCGAAACTGATCGCCGGCCAGGAGCTCGGCACGAAAACCGACCACCTCAAGCTGGCCAGCGGTGGCAAGTACCCGCCCCGCCACGTGTTGATGATCGGCGACGCGCCGGGCGATTTCAAAGCCGCCAAGGCCAACCACGCGCTCTTTTTCCCCATCGTGCCCGGGAACGAGGAGGCGTGGTGGCAGCACCTCTTCGACGAGGGCATCGAACGCTTCCTCAATGACACGTTCGCCGGCGAGTACGAGACAGAGCTGCTCAAAGCCTTCAACGCCAGCCTGCCCGAGAAGCCGAGCTGGCAGGTCTAGCCCGCGCCGAACCGCGTGCCTCACCGAGCCGGGTTCCGCGTCATGTCGCGCCGCGTCCTCATCTGCCCGGACAAGTTCAAGGGCACACTCACCGCGCCGCAGGCGGCCGCAGCGATCGCCGCCGGCTGGCGCCGCGCCTGGCCGGAAGACACCTGCGACTTGCTGCCCATCAGCGATGGCGGCGACGGCTTTGGCGAACTGCTCGGCCGGCATTGGCGCGCCGAGGAACACGTGGTCGAGACGGTGGACGCCGCGCATCGGCCGGTCCATGCGAGTTGGTGGTGGGTGCCGGGGCGCCGGACCGCAATCATCGAGTCCGCGCGCGTGATCGGGCTGGCGATGCTCCCGCCCGGTCGGTTCCACCCCTTCGACCTTGACACCTTCGGCCTGGCCGCGGTCCTGCGCGCAGCGGCGGCGAAAAAGCCGGTCTTCACCCTGATCGGCATCGGCGGCAGCGCGACCAACGACGCCGGCTTTGGCCTGGCGCGGGGCCTGGGCTGGAAGTTCCTCGACCAAGCCGGCCAACCGATCGAGCGCTGGCCCGATCTCGGGCGGCTGCACCGGATCGTGGGTTTCTCCATTCCGGCTCTGCTGCGGAACGTGCTCATCGCGGTCGATGTGCAGAACCCTCTGCTCGGGCGGCGCGGGGCGACGCGCGTTTACGGCCCGCAGAAAGGTCTCCGGCCCGAAGACATGCGACCGGCCGAGCGCGCGCTGGGTCGCTTGGTGGAGGTGCTGAACGAAACCCGTCGGTTTGAAGGCCCGATCGCTTCGTGGCCGGGCGCGGGCGCCGCGGGCGGACTCGGCTTTGGCCTGAGCGCATTTGTGGGCGGCGCACTCGAACCGGGGTTCGATTTGTTCGCGCAGGAAACGCGGTTCGCCGAGCGTATGCACCGCGCGGATTGTGTCGTGACCGGCGAAGGCGCGATCGACGAAACCACCGTCCGCATGGGCAAAGGCGTGGGCCAGGTGGCCCGCCTCTGCCGGCGCGCGCGCAAACCGTGCCTGGGCCTCGCCGGCTCGCTGAACCTCGCCGCGGGGAATGCCGGCCCCTTCACGAAGCTGGCTGGGATCGTACCCGGGTTGGCCCCGCTCGAAGCGGCGAAGGCCGACGCCGCCCGGTGGCTCGCCGAACTCGCTTGTCGCGTCGCCACCACCCAACCCCCGGCGTAGCGGCGGGTGGTCGAATGGCTCGTGAGTGGCCCAATCCAGATTAACCGCCGCCCCTTCGTTCCGGGTTCGGCGTATCGCGGGCGGCTGGCGCCTTCGCCGACCGGTTACCTGCATCTCGGCCATGCCCGGACCTTTTGGGTGGCCCAGGAGCGGGCACGGGCGGCGGGCGGGGTGTTGGTGTTGCGGAACGAGGATCTCGACCGCGCCCGGTGCCCGCCGGAGTTCGTCACGGCCATGATCGAGGACCTGCGCTGGTTTGGCCTCGAGTGGCAGGAAGGTCCGGACGTGGGGGGACCGTTCGCGCCTTACGCGCAGAGCCAGCGCCTGCCCCTCTACCGTGCGGCCTTCGAGCGCCTGCGCGGCGGCGGCTTCGTCTATCCGTGCACCTGTTCGCGCCAGGACATCTTGCACGCGCTGTCGGCGCCGCACGCCGGCGACGACGAGCCGGTCTATCCGGGAACCTGCCGGCAGCGCTTGGCGCCGCCCGCGGGGCGAGCCTGCGCGTGGCGCTTTCGGGTTCCGGACGGCGAAGTCATCGCCTTTACCGACGGACACTTCGGACCGCAGCGGTTGGTCGCCGGTCGCGACTTCGGCGATTTCGTCGTCTGGCGGCACGACGACCTCCCGGCCTATCAGTTGGCGTGTGTCGTGGATGACGCCGCGATGCGGATCAGCGAGGTGGTGCGCGGCGCGGACCTGCTGATCTCGACCGCGCGGCAAGGGTTGCTCTACCGTGCGCTGGGGTGGGTGCCGCCCGTTTGGTACCATTGCCCGCTGCTGGCCGACACCCGCGGCCGCCGCCTGGCCAAGCGTCACGACGCATTGAGCCTGCGCGCGCTGCAGCGCGGCGGTTCGGCGCCGCCCGACCTGCGGGCGACTTGGGCGACGAACGTTCCTTCAGCGCCCGGCGAGTTCTTTCTGCAAAAACCTTGACGCTGCGGGGGGCGTGCGCCAGTTTTCGGTCGATTTGACCGCCATACCCCCTTGCCCGATGACGGGTAAGACCGGCTGACCGCAGTAATTCAAAGTCCAACTGCATCCAGCGCCTGATCGATTTGAGGCGTTGACGCAGGAGGGAGCTTCACCCGCAGCCGGAGGGGGCTGGCCGACTGCATTTGACAATTTGACCGGTGACCTCATGAGTTCTTCTCGTGGCCTTCACGGGATGCCGCAGCCCGAACGCATTCCCAACACTCAGAAGACAACGGTGGTTGCCCGGCACTAACACTTAACCGATCCAGATCATGCCACGTCCCAAAACCGTCAAAGCCGCCCCCGGCGCGCCTCGTCGTCGAACCAGGCCCGCTGCCGCACCGTCGCCACTGCCCCCCGCCGCCAGAACCGTCGAGCCCCGTTCCCGGCCCACGCCGGAAGCCGCGGCCGCGGAAGAAGGCTACCCGGAGCCGGACCTGGAAACGCCGCCACCCCCGGCCCCGCGGCCGCCCCGCACGATCCCCGAAGGTTTGCCGGTCGAGTCGGAGGAGGACGTGCCGCCCGCTCCCAAGCCTGCGCCCCCGTTGCCGCCCGGCCAGACGATCAACATTGCCCGGCTCCAGGCCCTGTCGATCGCCGAGTTAAGCCAGATGGCGAAGGACTGGAACATCGAGAACTTCGGCACGCTCAAGAAACACGAAGTCATCTTCGAAATCCTGAAAAAGAACGCCGAGCGCAACGGCATCCTCTTCGCCGAGGGCGTGCTCGAGATTCTGCCGGAAGGCTTCGGCTTCCTCCGCTCGCAGAGCTTCAACTACCTCCCGTGCCCGGAGGACGTCTATGTTTCACCGTCGCAGATACGTCGCTTCAACCTCCAGACCGGCGACCTGGTGGCCGGGCAGATCCGGCCGCCCAAGGAAAAGGAGAAGTTCTTCGCCCTGCTCAAGATCGAGGCGGTGGACAAGGAAGACCCGGAGAAGGCCAAGGACAAAACGCACTTCGAGAACCTCACGCCCTTGTTCCCGAACAAGCGCCTGATCCTCGAAACCGCGGCGGACGAACTGAGCACGCGCGTGCTCGACCTCGTCTGCCCCATCGGCAAGGGCACGCGCGGCCTGATCGTGGCCCCGCCGCGCACCGGCAAGACCGTCTTGATGCAGAAGCTCGCCAACGCCGTGCTCAAGAACAACCCGGAGGTCTATCTCATCATCCTGCTCATCGACGAACGTCCCGAGGAAGTCACCGACATGGAGCGCTCCTGCAAAGGCGCCGAAGTGATCAGTTCCACGTTCGACGAACCGCCTGAACGCCACGTCCAGGTCGCCGAAATGGTGATCGAGAAGGCCAAGCGCATGATCGAGCACAAGCGCGACGTCATGATCCTGCTCGACTCGATCACCCGGCTCGCCCGCGCCTACAACACCGTCCAACCGCACTCCGGCAAGATCCTGTCCGGCGGTGTGGACGCCAACGCGCTGCACAAGCCCAAGCGCTTCTTCGGCGCCGCGCGCAACATCGAGGAAGGCGGCTCCCTCACCATCATGGCCACGGCGCTGGTGGACACCGGCAGTCGCATGGACGAGGTCATCTTCGAGGAGTTCAAAGGCACGGGGAACATGGAGGTCCACCTGGACCGCGCCTTGGTGGATCGGCGCATTTTCCCGTCGATCAACATCGAGCGCTCCGGTACCCGCAAAGAGGAACTGCTCTACCATCCGGACGAGTACAACAAAATCGTGGTGCTGCGCCGCGCGCTCACGGGCGTGCCACCGGTCGAGGGCATGGAGTTGTTGCTGGGCAAGCTTAAGAAGACCCAGAGCAACATCATGTTCCTGCTCGGGATGGGGAATTTCACCTGATCGCGACGGATTCGTCAGACCATTCCAACGGATGAGCCAGGCGCGGTGTCTTGCCGAGATAGGGGTCAGTTCTTGATAATGGATACTTGCGACGTGCTTTGCGGTCGCAAGGGCCGCGGTCCATGGCGTGGTAATTAGCCGGCAGATCCGACCCTCAAACCGCCAACCCGTGCGAGCGCGCTGCCCATCGAGCCTCAATTGCCAATAATAAGAACTGACCCCTGACCGACCACTGCTTGCGCCTCCAGCTCGAAGGCGGGACTTTTTCCTTGGCCGGCGGGAATGTCCAAGCACGATGCCCGGCATGAGCGGATGGCAATTCGGCATTCTCCTCGGTCTGAACCTGCTGGGCTTCGGGCTCCTGGCCTGGCGGCTGGCGCGACCGGCGCAGCGCGACCGCGGCGAGGAGTTGCTGCGCCGGCTAGGCGAACTCGCGGATTCGCTGGCCAAGGCGAATGCCGACATGGCGGCCCGGCTCACCGAGGTGAAAGGCGACTTGCGCACCGACCTCACCGAACGACTGCAGGAAGGCCTGAACACGGTGCGCGATACGGTCGATCGCCAGCTCGGCGAAGGCCGTCACGAGCAGTCACAACGCCTCACCGAAACCCGCGCCGAACTCACCCAGGGTTTGCAGCAGCTCTCCGCCAAGCTGGAAACCAAGTTCGAGCAGCTCGCCGATTCCCAGACCCTGGCCGCGCGTCACGCCCGGGCGGAACTGACGCAGAGCCTGGAGAATTCCACCAAGCTCTTGCAGCAGCGCTTCGAGGCGCTGGAACAGAAGACCGCCCAGAGTCTCGAAGCCATCCGCGCGAACGTGGACGCGCGGCTGGGCGCGATCAGCGACCAGGTGCAGGCGAAGCTCGAGAAGAACATCCAGGAGGGCTTCGCGCATTTCCAGAAGGTCCAGGAACATCTCAAGGCGGCGGAGGAGCAACTGCGCAGCGTCGGTCAGGTCGGCCAGTCGATCAACGAGCTGAACAACCTGCTCAAGCTGCCCCACCTGCGCGGCAAATTCGGCGAGGCCGAACTGGGCCGGTTGCTGGCGGACTTCCTGCCGGCCAGCGCCTTTGCCGAGCAGGTCAGCATCGTGCCCGGCTCGAAGGAGGCGGTGGATGCCGTGGTGCGGTTTCCGAAGTTCCTCCTGCCGATCGACAGCAAGTTCAACCGCGAGCAGGTGCTGCCGCTGTTCGAGACCAGCGATCCCGAGGCCTTGAAGGCGGCGCGGGAGCAGCTCGCGGTCACCATCAAGGCGCAGGCCCGGTCGATCGCCGAGAAGTACATTCATCCCGAGTACGGCACGACCGACCTGGCCCTCATGTTCCTGCCCAGCGAAACGCTCTACTTCGAGGTCATCCGCAACGGCGAGTTGTGCGAAGCGGTCCACAAGCTGAAGGTCTTCCCCATCTCGCCCAACACCCTGGCCATCACGTTGCGGGCGGTGGCGATGAGCATCAGCCAGTACGAATTCGCGAAGGGCGTGGAGCTGACGCTCGACCAGATCCGGCAGGCGCAGAAAAGCTTTGGTTTCTTCCAGAAGAAGTTCGAGGAGGTGGGCAAGGGGCTGGAGAAAGCCCAGGAGGCCTACAACACGGCGACGGGCCACCTGAACCGTTATACCAACCGCGTGGTGCGGCTCACCGGCGACGCGCCGCCGGAACTGCCGGAAACCGCCGGCGTCGAACCGACGGCGTAAGCCGGTCCGCCCGGCGGCGGGCCCAAAGCCGGAGCGTTCGTCGTTCGCGGTCCGGTTTGTCCGGCGTGTGAAATCCGAGGACCGCCATCCGAACCGCGAACGAACGCCGGGAACGGGTTCGGCTTTCGACCTTCGGCCCCCGCCCCGACCAAGAGGATGTCCGTGTCATGTTTATTGTTGACATTAACGTCCTGTTTGCGAGCTTGAGGTCACAAGCTGCGCTTGTCACAAGTTGCGCTTGTGCGAAGTATGTTGTGCCTCTCGCAAACGACGGGTTACGCCATCAAAGCGCTCGGCTGCCTCAACGAGTCGCCGGGCCAGTGCGGTCTCATTGCGGAGATCGCCGGCCGTACCGGCCTGCCGAAACCCTACCTCGCGAAGATCGTCAATTCGCTGGCGCGCAAAGGCCTGGTCGCCGCGAAGCGCGGCCATAACGGCGGCATTTCCCTGGCCCGCCGCCCGGAGGAGATTTCGCTGCTGCAAATCGTCGAGGCCGTGGAAGGCAAGGAGTGGCTCGGGCCCTGCCTCCTCGCCCTGGACGATTGCACGAGCGACAACACCTGTCCGACCCACGACTTCTGGCTGGATATCGGCGGTCGCATCCGGCGCAAGCTGGCGGAAACGACCCTGGCGGAAATCATCGGCGCCCGCTGGCAGGGGGCGGCCCGCGCCGGACGCGGGGCCGCGGCTCCGGAGCCGCCAACGACCCGGCCCGCCGGCCCGGGCGCGGCCGCGAAGACCCGACTCCGACGGCGGCGCGGCGCCGAAGCGGGGCCGGCCAGGAGGCAGCACGCGGCAAAGGGGATTTGATTTATGGATACATGTCCGACGAACGGGAAAGAGTTCGTGGAGGTTCAACAGGCGACGGTGCGTTTCGCCGGCGATTCGGGCGATGGCATGCAACTGGTGGGCAGCCAGTTCGCGGACATCGCCTCGCTGATGGGCAACGCCATCCGGAGCATACCCGATTTTCCCTCCGAGATCCGTGCGCCGGTGGGCACGCTGGCCGGGGTGAGCGGGTACCAGTTGAGCTTCGGCGACGAGGAGATCAGCACGCCCGGCGACAGCCCGTTTGTGCTCGTGGCGATGAACCCGGCCGCGCTCAAGGTCAGCCTGCCCGACGTGCAGCCGGGCGGCATCATCATCGTCAACCAGGACGAGTTTGCCCCGGCCAACCTCGCCAAGGCGCGCTATGCCACGAACCCGCTCGAAGACGGCTCGCTGGCGGGTTACCGGGTCATTCCCGTGGCCATCACGCGCCTGAACGAGGAGGCCACGCGACCGAGCGGGCTTTCGGGCAGCCAGCGGGCGCGCTGCAAGAACTTCTTCGCCCTGGGCATCGTCCTCTGGCTTTACGACCGCCGCGTGCAGCCGGTGCTCGAGTGGCTGATGGCCAAATTCCGCAAGACGCCGGACGTGATGGCGGCCAACGGCGCCAGCCTGCGGGCGGGCTACAACTTCGCGAACACGACCGAGCTGTTCCGCGTGAATTACCACGTGGCGCCCGCGCAACTGCCGAAAGGCCGCTACCGGCGGGTCACCGGCAACGAGGCGCTCGCCTTGGGCTGCATCGCCGCCGCGCACCAGACGGAGCGGTGCCTGGTCTATGCCAGTTACCCGATCACGCCCGCCAGCGAGGTCCTGCATGAGCTGTCGCGCCACAAGGAATTCGACGTCCGCGTCATCCAGTGCGAGGACGAAATCGCCGCGTGCTGCGCGGCCATCGGCGCCTCGTTCGCCGGGGCGGTGGGGGCCACGGGCACCAGCGGGCCGGGACTCTCGTTGAAGACGGAGGCGCTCGGACTGGCGGTGATGACCGAACTGCCGCTGGTGGTGATCAACGTGCAGCGCGCCGGACCCAGCACGGGCATGCCGACCAAGACCGAACAGGCGGACCTGAACATGGCCCTGTACGGCCGGCACGGCGAGGCGCCGCTGGTGGTGCTGGCCGCCGCCACGCCGGCCGATTGTTTTCCGATGGCCTTCGAGGCGGTGCGCCTGGCCACGCGCTACATGACGCCGGTGATTCTATTGTCCGACAGCTTCCTGGCCAACAGCGCCGAAGCGCTGGCGATTCCCGACCCCGACCAACTCCCGGACCTGCGGGTAGCCGCGCCTACCAAGGACACGCCCAACTTCGCGCCGTACCGCCGCGACGCGAAGACGCTCGCCCGCCCGTGGGCGATTCCGGGCACGGCCGGACTCGAGCACCGCCTGGGCGGTCTCGAAAAGGAGGATGTCACCGGCGTGGTGACCTACGACGCGGCGAACCACCGTCGCATGGTGGAACAACGGGCGCGGAAGATTGCCGGGATCGCCGACGACGTTCCGCCCGCAACCGTGGCCGGCGCGCCCCGCGGCGACCTGCTCGTGGTGGGCTGGGGCAGCACTTATGGAGCGATCGCTGCGGCCGTGAAGCAGGCCCAGGCCGAAGGCCGGTCGGTTTCGCATCTGCATCTGCGATACCTGAATCCCCTGCCCCGGGGGGTGGAGCAGACGCTGCGCGCCTTCCGTCAGGTGCTCGTGCCCGAGAACAATGCCGGTCAGTTGAGCGCCTATCTGCGCAGCCAGTTTTCCGTTCCCATCCAACCGCTGACGAAGATCGAAGGCCGGCCGTTCCTGATCCGGGAAATCCGCCAGGCGATCGAGGAGACACTGAAACATGAGTAATCCGATCCCCGTTTTACCCGACCGACCGGAGACCGGCGCCGACGATTGCCTGCGCCAGCTCACGCGCCGGGATTTTCAAACCGCGCAGGAGGTCCGCTGGTGTCCCGGTTGCGGCGATTATTCCATCCTCGCGCAGGTGCAGAAGGTGCTGGCGAGCGTGGGAGCGCCGCGCCAGAACACGGTCTTCGTCTCCGGCATCGGCTGTTCCTCCCGGTTCCCATATTACGTGAACACCTACGGTTTTCACACCATCCACGGGCGCGCACCGGCCGTCGCCACGGGGGTGAAGTGCGCCAACCCGGAGCTCTCGGTGTGGGTGGTCACCGGCGACGGCGACAGTCTGTCGATCGGCACCAACCACCTGATCCACTGCCTGCGACGCAACGTGGATCTGAAGATTCTGCTCTTCAACAACCGGATCTACGGCCTGACGAAAGGTCAGTACTCGCCCACGTCGGATTTCGGCATGAAGACCAAGTCGAGTCCGCTCGGGACCATCGAGCAACCGATTTCCCCGCTCGGCCTGGCGCTGGCGGCGCAGGCGACCTTCGTGGCCCGGACGATCTACGCCGACCCGCCGCACCTCGCGCGCACCCTCGAGGCGGCGGCGCGGCATCGCGGGGCGTCGTTCGTGGAGATTCTGCAGAACTGCCGCGTGTTCAACGAAGACGCCTTCGAGAACGTGGCCTCGCGCGCCGAGGCGGACGAAAGCCGCATCCTGCTCGAGCACGGCAAACCCATCCGGTTTGGCCTGGGCGGCTGCAAAGGCATTGCCGTCCGCGACATGGAGCCGGTGGTGGTGGACGTGAACCCGGCCGACTCCAAGGCGGAAGGCGTGCTGGTGCACAACGCGCAGGCGGATTCGCCGGCGCTGGCCACGCTGCTGGCCGCGCTCACTCCGCCGGCGTTTCCGACCGCCCTGGGCGTGTTTCGCGACGTGCAACGCCCGACCTACAACGACCTGTTGATGGGCCAGATTGCCGACTCGGTGAAGCGGCGCGGACGCGGCGACTTGCGGAAGCTGTTGAACGCCGGGACCACCTGGCAGGTGGACTGAGCTCATGGAGTCCGCCGCCGACCAACCGTCTCGCGCCACGGCGCTCGCCACTTACCGGCTGCCGGTGGGGGCCCGCCCGGAGCGCGAGCTGTTGCCCTCGGAACAGGAGCGGGTTTGGATCGAACCCCTGCTCTGGCGCAATGCGGTCTGGTTCGGCCGCCTGCGGTGGACGGTGGTGGCGGCGCTGGCGGTGGCGGGCCTGGCCGGGTTCTTTCCGCCCCTGACCGCGCCGCTCGGTCTGGCAATCCAGCCGCTCTGGCCGTTGGCGGCCGCGGGGGTGCTGGCCGGGCTGAACCTGCTCTTCGCGCGACTGGCCGCCAACACCGGCGAGGCGGGCGGACGGGTGCCGGTCAAAGTCCAGCTCTGGTGCCAGATCGTGACCGACCTGCTGGTCCTGACCGCGGTGATTCATTGGCTGGGCAGCGAACTGCCCACGGCGCCGTTTATGTACCTGTTCCACGTCATCCTGGCCTGCATCGTGTTCTCGCCGCGCGAGAGCCTGCTGGTGGCGGGACTCGCGGCCGGGTTCTACGTGGGTTGTCTCGCGCTCGAAGCGCGCGGGATCGTGGCGCCGACCTGCGTCCTGACCAGCCACGGCGCGGCCAAGGCGGCGGCGGATTGTGTGCCGCGCGCCTTCAGCGTGGGCTCGATGCTGCTGATCTGGGTCGTGATCTGGTACCTCGTGTCCCAGCTCGCGGGCACGCTGCTGCAGCGGGAACACGAGCTCGCGCTCACGAACCTGAGGTTGAAGGCCAGCAGCGAGGAGCGCGCCCGGCACATGCTGCAGACCACGCATCAGTTGAAGGCGCCGTTTGCCGCGATTCACGCCCACGCCCAACTGCTCCTCGGGGGGTACTGCGGGCCCTTGCCGGACACCGCGCGCGGCGTGGTGGAAAAAATCTCCACGCGCTGCGCCGCCCTTTCGCGACAAATCCAGGAGATGCTGCAACTGGCGAACCTGCGCTCGCGCGGCCAGGAGGCGCCGCCCCGGACCGAGCTCGATCTGGCCGCCCTGATCGACGCCGCGCTCGCCCGCGTGGAGCCCGCGGCCCGGCAGCGGGGCATCCGGCTCGACAAGGCGCTCGAACCGCTGACCGTGTGCGGCGCCGAGGATCACCTGACGATGCTGCTCGATAATCTGCTGGTGAACGCCGTGAACTATTCGCACGACCGCGGCACGGTGCGTGTGGACTGTCGCGGAGAACCCCCCGGCCGGGCGACGCTCACGGTGCGCGATCACGGCATCGGGATTCCCGAGGCGAAGCTGGCGCGGATCTTCGATGACTATTACCGGACCGAGGAAGCCGTGCAGCACAACCGGATGTCCACCGGCCTCGGCCTGGCCATTGTCCGACAGGTCGCCCAGGAAGCGCACCTGGCGGTCGAAGTCCAGAGCGCCCCCGGCTGGGGCACGCGGTTCACCGTGACCATTCCCCACGCCCAGCGGGCGTAGCGTTACCCAGCGGACCAACGAAGAACGGAACCTTATGGCTTATGTGTTAATCATCGACGACGACCCGGAGTTCGCCGAATCGGTCGCGACCGTGTGCGCGACCGCCGGGTATGAAGTTCAGGTGGCCGGCACGCCCGACCGCGCGCTCGCCGCCGTGGCGGCCCGGCGGCCGGATGGCATCCTGCTGGACGTGATGTTCCCCGAGGATCCGAGCGGCGGATTCAAACTCGCGCGCGAATTGCGTCGCCAGTTCGGGAGCCTGCCCATCCTGCTGCTCACCGCGGTCAACCAGCAATTCCCGCTGGGTTTCAGCAGCAAGGACATCGACCCCCAATGGCTGCCGGTGACGGACTTCCTGGAGAAGCCGGTCGAGTTTCCGTTGCTGCTCGAAAAGGTCCGCGCCCTGTTGGGCGACCCCGGGCAGCCGGGGGCGAAGCCGTGAAGCCACCCGCGCCGGCCGCCCGTTGCGGGCGGGCCCGACGCTGGGGGAGTGATGTTGCCCATGAATTGCACTTGCCATCGAGACGCCGCCATTCAAAGCTTTTGGCTCTGGTGAGCTGGTCGTGAGAATGAACGAGACTTCATGAACGAGACTTCGCTGGGTGATCTGATCTACGTCGCTGCCTTCTGTCTGGGCGGACTGGTTTTCGCCTTGGGCCCGTTTGTGCTCGTCCACCTGCTGTCGTCGCGCACCACCCGGCAGTCCGACCACCGGACCGGCCAGTTCATCGAATGCGGCATGGAACCGATCGGGGACGCCTGGATCCGGTACAGCGCGGTGTACTATCTCTACGCGCTGGTGTTCCTGGCCTTCGCCGTGGACGTGCTCTATCTCATCCCGGTCGCGTTGGTGTACAACCGGGTCTTCCCGTATCGCGATCTGGTGGAACTGCTGATCTTCGTGGGCATCCTGTCGCTGGTGATCGTCTATGCGTGGAAGAAAGGAATCTTCGAATGGAATCGCAAGAAGTCCCCGCCGGCCTCGTAAAAGAGTGCTCGCAAATCGTGAAGTTCGCCGTGCTGGACGATCTCCTGGCGCTCGGCCGGGCGAACTCGCTTTGGCCGCTGACCTTTGGCCTGGCGTGCTGTGCCATTGAAATGATGGCCGCGGGCGCTTCGCGGTTCGACATCTCCCGCTTCGGAGCCGAGGTTTTCCGGCCTTCGCCGCGGCAGGCGGACGTGATGATCGTCGCCGGCACGATCAACAAGAAGATGGCCCCGGCGGTGAAGACGCTCTACGACCAGATGCTCGAGCCCAAGTGGGTCATCGCCATGGGCAATTGCGCGATTTCCGGCGGCCCGTTCTGTTTTCCCGGCCAGTACGCGGTGGTGGAAGGCGTGGAGAAACTCTTTCCCGTCGATGTGTTTATTCCCGGCTGTCCGCCGCGTCCCGAGGCGCTCATCGAAGGCATTCTGGAGTTGGAGCAGAAGATCACCGGCAAACGGCGTTGGCCAAGGGTGGATCCGCAATGAGGGTGCCGCTCGAGGAACTCGCGGCGCGTTTGTCCCGGCTGTGTCCGCCGGCGACCGCCTCCGTCCCGCCCGCCGGCGCCGCGCCCGGTGAAGCGCCAGCCGCACCCGCCGTCGCGCCGGCACCCGCACCGGTGCTCGCCTTCGGTTGTCACCTGGTGGATTACGCGGCCAGGGGATACCACCTCGACGCGAGCGTGCCGCCGGACCAGGTCGTGGAAGCCGCCCGGCTGCTCGACGAAGCCGGTTTTGCCCTGGACGCGGTCACCGGCGTGGACTGGCTGGCGCAGGAGCAGATGGAGGTGGTTTACGATTACTTTCATCCGGCGGCGCCGTGCCGCGTCGGGGTCCGCTGCCGGCTGCCGCGCCAGGCTCCGGAAGTGGCCACGATCTCGACGGTGTTCGCGGGCGCGAACTGGCACGAGCGCGAGACCCACGATTTCTTCGGCATCAAGTTCCTGGGGCATCCCGACCTGACTCCGTTCCTCCTGCCCGAGGACGCCGACTATCATCCGCTCCGGAAGGATTTCGTCGCGTGAGCATCCCGTCCTTCATCCCGCACGAGAAGATGTCCGACGAGACGTTCGTCCTCAACCTGGGGCCGCAGCATCCCGCCACGCACGGAGTGCTGCGGGTCAAGCTGACGATGGACGGCGAGTACATAACGCGGGCGGAACCGGTGCCCGGCTACATCCATCGGATGCACGAGAAGATGGGCGAGAACCGCACCTACGCCCAGTTCCTCCCGAACACGAGCCGGATCGACTACCTCTCGGCGATGCACTATACGCACGCCTTTGTGGGGGCGGTCGAGCGGGCCGCGCGGATCCCGGTGCCGCCGCGCGCGGAGTATCTCCGGGTCATCACCTCCGAACTGAACCGCATCTCCAGCCACCTGGTCTGGTTCGGCGCGTTCCTGCTCGATCTGGGAGGATTCACTCCGCTGCTCTATGCCTTCGATGACCGGGAGAAGATTCTCGATTTGCTCGAGGGGGTCACCGGCTCGCGGCTGACGTATTGCTATTACCGGTTCGGCGGGCTCTACAACGACGTCGATGCCGATTTCCTCAAAGGCACGCGCGAGTTCACGGCTTACATGCGCCCGCGACTGGACATGTATCGGGCGCTGGTCACCGACAACGTCATCCTGCGCAAACGCCTCATCGGCATCGGCCCCATCGGCGCGGAAATGTGCCGGAAATACGGCGCGACCGGCCCGGTGATCCGCGGCGCCGGCGTGGCCTACGACGTGCGGCGCATCGAGCCGTACTCGGTGTATCCGGAGCTCGAGTTCGACATCCCGGTGTACCCCGAGGGCGATTGCATGGCCCGCTACCTCGTGCGCATGGAGGAGATCGTGCAAAGCCTGCGGATCATCGACCAGGCGCTCGACAAGCTCCCCGAAGGCCCGGTCATGGCCGAGAAGGTGCCCCGCGTGATCAAACTCCCGCCCGGCGACTATTGCTATGCCGTGGAAGCGGCCCGCGGCCGCTTCGCGGTTCGCCTCGTCAGCGACAACAAGGATATTCCCTACCGGGTCAAACTGCGGGCGCCGTCGTTCTCCAATCTCAGCCTGTACGAGGAAGCCAGTCAGGGGATGATGCTCCCGGATGCCCTAGCCATGATGGGGAGCCTGGACCTGGTGATTCCGGACATTGACCGATAGGGATTGCTTGCGCGTGAACCTCTCCGAACCCATCAGACTCCTGCTGTTCGTCGCCGGCATCATGGCCTTCGTCGGGTTCAATGCCGCGTATCTGGTGTGGGTGGAGCGCAAGGGCGCCGCGCGCTTCCAGCGCCGACCCGGGCCGACGGAGGTGGGGTATGCGGGTCTGCTGCAACCGATCGCGGATGCCCTCAAGCTGCTGTCCAAGCAGGTGATCGTGCCGCCCACCAGCGATGCCTTCCTGTTCCGCCTGGCGCCGGCGCTGGTCATGTCCCCGGCGCTCATGTGCCTGGCCGTCATCCCGTTTGGCGAGACGCTCGTGGCGCGGAACCTCAACATCGGATTGGTGATGGTCTTCGCCTTCGGCTCCATCAACGTGATGGCCATCATGCTCGGCGGCTGGGCTTCGCGGAACAAGTACGCCGTGATCTCCGCCGCGCGCATCGTCTCCCAGGATGTCGCCTACGAGATTCCGATGCTGCTGGTCGTCATCACGCTGCTGATGGTGACGGGCACCATGGACTTGAACGAAATCGTCCGCCAGCAGGCCGGCTGGTTCTGGCACTGGAATTTCTTCAAGCTTTCGGCGAACCCGCTGATGCCCGTCACGTTCGTGATCTTTTATATTTGCATGTTGGCGGAGACCAACCGCGCGCCGTTCGACATGGCCGAGGCGGAGAGCGAGTTGGTGGCGGGCGCCTTCACCGAGTACGCCGGCATGGGGTTCGGGGTTTTCTTCATGGCCGAATACGCCAACATCGTGGTCGGTTGCTCCCTGGCCACGGTCCTCTTCCTGGGCGGCTGGCAGAGTCCCGTCGGGCTGTGGTCCGGTCCGTGGTGGTTTCTGCTCAAGATGTACTTCCTCGTCTTCTCCGTGATCTGGATTCGCTGGACGTTCCCGCGCACCCAGTTTTACGGGCTCCTGAACCTCTCCTGGAAGATTCTGATTCCCGTGTCGCTCGTCACCCTGGTCCTGTCGAGTATCATGCTAAAACTCTTCTGAACATGATTCCCCGCATTCGAGAAGTCATTCGTGGATTCCTCAGCCTGGTGACCGGGATGAGGGTGACGCTGCGGCAGTTCTTCAAGCCGAACGTGACGGTGCAATACCCGCATGAGTCGCTGAAAATGCCGGGCCGCTACCGGGGCCACATCGAACTGGTGCGCGATCCGGCGACCGGCAAGTCGCTCTGCATTGCCTGCAAGTCCTGCGAGAAGGCCTGCCCCAGCGACTGCATCGTGGTCGAGGGCGCCAAGCTCGAGGGGGAGAAGCGCAAGTCGGCCACCGATTTCAAGGTGGATTTCACCAAGTGCAGCCTGTGCGGCTCGTGCGTGGAGGTGTGTCCGACCGAGGCGCTGCAGTTCAGCCGGAACTACAACCTCGCGGGGACCAGCCGGGAGGCCTACTACCTGGATTTGCTGAAGCGGCTGCAAACGGAGAGCAAATGAATCCCTTTCCCGGCACGGACCTCCTGGCCCTGGTGATCTTTGGCGTCTGCGTGGCGAGCGCCGTCGCCGGCGGCCTGCTGGCGGTCTTCGCCGCCCGCATCATCCGGAGCGTGTGTGGCCTGGCGCTCTGCTGCATCGGCCTGGCCGGCCTTTACTATTTTCTGCACAGCCCGTTCCTGGCCCTGATGGAGATTCTGATCTATGTCGGCGCGGTCTGCGTGACCATCATCTTCGCCGTCATGTTGGCCGAGCCGGAGGAAAGCCGCCCCGGGCAGGGGCGCACGCGCGACCTGCTCTGGGCGCTCGGCGCCGTCCTCCTCGCGACGGTGGTGTTCGTGGCCGTGGCCCGGCTGGGCGTGACGGGAGTCTGGCCGGCGCCGCCAGTGTCGCCGGGCGATGCGTCCGTCAAGGCCATCGGGGTCTCACTGCTCACCACCTACAGTCTGGCGTTTGAACTCATCTCGCTGGTGTTGCTGGTGGCCATCCTCGGCGCGCTGGTGATCGCCCGCACCGGAAGGACCAAGCCATGAATGTTGCCCGCCTCTACGACCGTCCGGACGTGTACCTGATCCTGGCCGCGTTTCTCCTCGCGCTGGGCATTTACGGTCTGCTGCGGCGCCGCACGTTGATCGGCATGTTGATCGCCGGCGAACTGATCTTCGCCTCCGCGTCGTTGAATTTCATGGCCCTGAATCGCTTTCGGGCGCCCGACCCGACCGTCGGTCAGATCGTGGTGCTGTTCATCATGGGACTGGCGGCGGCGGAGGTGGCCATCGCGTTGAGCATTGTCATCGCTGTCTATCGCAACTACCGCTCGGTGGAAACCAACGATCTGTCGGAGTTGAAGGGATAGGGCGATGGCTGCGACTCAAGACATCCGTTTGTTGCTGGCCGTGCTCGCGCCGCTGGTGGGCACCGGCCTGATCATCGCGTGCGGCCGGCGGCCGAACTGGCGGGAGACGTGTTCGTTCGGGGCGGCCCTGACCCTCTTCCTGCTGGTCGTCTTCATGGTCCCCGACGTGCGCGCCGGCAAGACGCTGCACTATACGCTGTTCCGGCTGCTGCCGGGCTTGAGCGTCTCGCTGCGGGCGGACGCGATGTCGATGATCTTCGCGGTGTCGGCGTCGTTCCTGTGGGTCCTCACGGTCTTTTACTCGGCCGGGTACATGCGCGGATTGAAGGAACATGCCCAGACGCGCTTCAGCGCGTGCTTCGCCCTCGCCCTGTTCGGGGCCGTCGGGTGCGCGTTTGCGGACAACCTGCTGACGCTTTACCTCTTTTATGAAATCGTGAGCGTCTGCACCTATCCGCTGGTCGCTCACCATCAGGACGAGGAAAGCTATGCGGGGGCGCGCAAATACCT
The DNA here is from genome assembly GCA_963735925.1 of uncultured bacterium. GTDB lineage: Bacteria > Verrucomicrobiota > Verrucomicrobiia > Limisphaerales > J093 > DSVZ01. The sequence continues at coordinate 474,339 of CAVTMT010000005.1, read as the reverse complement.
GACCTATCTCACGAGCACGGCCAAGGGATTGATCCTCCCGTCGATGGTGCTGATTTATGTCCTGACGGGAAACCTCGATTTCGCCGACAACGCGCGCTCCGGGATTCTGCCCCCGGAGGTCCATCGCTGGGTGGTGACGGCCCTGTATGCCGCCTGCGTGCTGGGCTTCGCCAAGAACGGCATCATGCCGCTGCACAGTTGGCTGCCCAGCGCGATGGTGGCCCCCACCCCGGTCAGCGCCCTGCTGCACGCCGTGGCCGTGGTCAAGGTCGGCGTCTTCTCGACCGTGCGGGTGATGCTTTATGTATTCGGGGTGGAGCGGATGCATGCGCTCAACCTCGGCCTGCCCACGGCCTATTTCGTATCGATCACCATCCTGGGCGCCTCGATCGTGGCGTTGAGCAAGGACAACCTCAAAGCCCGGCTGGCCTATTCCACGGTGAGTCAGTTGTCCTATATCATCCTGGGCGCGGCGCTCTTGAATCCGACGGGAATCGAAGGCGGATTGGTTCACATCGCCAACCATGCCTTCTCGAAGATCACCCTCTTCTTCTGCGCCGGGGCGATCTATGTGGCGACCCACAAGAAGAACATCTCGGAAATGAGCGGCCTGGGACGGGCGATGCCGTTCACGTTCGGAGCCTTTGCCCTCGCGTCGTTGAGCATGATCGGGGTGCCGCCCGTCGCGGGTTTCATCAGCAAATGGTACCTGGTGTTGGGGACGCTGGACGCGGGTTCGCTGGGGCTCCTCGTCGTGTTGCTCGCCAGCACCCTGTTGAACGCCGCCTACTTTGCCCCGGTCGTGTATAGCGCCTTTTTCGGCCGGCCTCCGGCCGAGGACGCGCCGCATCACTATCGGGAGGCGCCGATGGCGATGGTGGTCCCGCTCAGCATCACGGCCCTCATTTCCGTGGCCATCGGCCTGTATCCGGATTTCTTCATGCAGTTTGCCCGTGCCGTCCTGCCATGAAACTGAGCGAACTTGCCAACTCCCTGCGGGGTCCCGAACACCGCCTGCTGCGGACCAGCCTCATCGCCCTGATTGTGGTGGACCTGCTGGATGCGGTGCCGGCCATCGTCAACAAGGAGCACGCGCACACGGCCATCGAGGCGGTGCCGGGCTTCTGGACGCTGTTCGGGTTGGTCGGTTGCGTGGCCATCATCCTGCTTTCAAAATGGTTTGGGCACAGCGGCATCATGACGCGGGAGGATTACTACGATGAGTGACTTCTGGATCCATCCGGCCCTCGTGTTGATCCTGGGGGCGCTGCTGTTGCCCGCGGTGCCGGCCCGTGCCCGGAAGGCGTACCTGCTGGTGGTGCCCATCCTGGCGTTCATCCGGGTGCTCACGCTCTCCAAAGGCACCTTCGGCGTCGTGCATTTCCTCCAATGGAACCTGGTGTTTGGCCGCGTGGATGCGCTCAGCACCGTGTTTGGTTACATCATGGCCTTGATGTGCATCATTGGAACGCTCTATGGACTGCACGTGAAGGAGAGTGCCCAACATACCGCCGCCTGGCTGTATGCCGGGGGGGCGCTCGGGGCCATCTATGCGGGGGACCTGCTGACGCTGTTCCTGTTTTGGGAACTCATGGCGTTCTCCTCCGTCTTTCTCGTCTGGTTCCGGCGGCGCCCGGAATCCCTGGCCGCCGGGTACCGCTATTTGTTGGTGCACACGGCCGGCGGTCTGGCCTTGCTGGCGGGGATCGTCATCCATGCCACGACCCCGGGCAACACCTGGGAGTTCACCGCGTTCGACGTGCATCACCCGAGCCTGGCCACGTGGCTGGTCATGTCCGGTTTCATCCTCAACGCCGCGGTGCCGCCGCTGCACGCCTGGCTGCCGGACGCCTACGGCGAGGGGACCTTCAACGGCTCCGTATTCCTCTGCGCGTTCACGACCAAGACCGCCGTGTATGCGCTGTGCCGCGGTTTTGCCGGCATGCCCATCCTCATCCCGCTCGGGGTGATCATGGCGCTGTACGGCGTGGTCTATGCCGTGCTGGAAAACGACTGCCGCCGGTTGCTGGCCTATCATGTCATCAGCCAGGTCGGTTACATGGTGGCGGCCGTGGGCATCGGCACGGAAATGGCCATCAACGGCGCCTGTGCCCACGCCTTCGCGCACATTCTCTATAAAGGGCTTCTGTTCATGGGGTGCGGCAGCGTCTTGCACATGACCGGGCAGAGCAAGTTCACCGCCCTCGGCGCCTTGTTCAAGAAGATGCCGGTGACGTTCTTCCTCACCCTCGTCGGCGGCCTGTCGATCTCCGCCTTTCCGCTGACCAGCGGCTTTGTCAGCAAATCCATGATCGTGCAGGCCGGCTTCGAGGAGCACCTGCTCTGGGTCGGATTCCTGCTGAATCTGGCTTCCGCGGGCACCTTCCTCCACACCGGGCTGAAGGTGCCGTATTTCATATGGTTCGGAAAGGCGCATTATGACCAGGCCACCTGGGACCGCGCGCAGGATCCCCCGTGGAACATGCGGCTGGCGATGATGATTGCGGCCGGATTGTGCTTCTTCATCGGCTGCTACACGCCCTATCTGTACCACCTGCTCCCGAACCCGGTGACCTATCATCCGTACACCTCCTATCACCTCTCGGAGACGCTGCAAATCCTGCTCGCGACTGCGGTCGGCTTTTGTCTGCTCAAGAAGAAGCTCGAACCGGAGGCGACGATCAGCCTGGACCTGGATTGGTTCTATCGGATGGCCGGGCGCGGTTTCCGCTGGCTGGCGCGGGGACCGGTCCAATGGCTGGACAGTGCGGTGGGGGAACTGTACCGGCTGGCCGGCTTGGTGCCGTTGATGAAGTCGGCGCGCTCGGCGGCGATGTTCGACAACCAGATCATCGACGGGGCGGTGGACGGCTTTGCCGGCACGGTGCGCGCGTTGGGCTCGCGGTTGCGGGGCGCCCAGCGCGGGCGGTTGCAGGAGAATCTGACCCTCGCCGTCGCCGCGGCGGTCCTGTTGTTGCTCGCGCTCTATTTCGCCTTTTAACGTTCCGCCGCGACCCCCATGCCTCATCTACCGGACCATTTGCCGCTGCTCAGCCTGCTGATCTTCAGTCCGCTCCTCGGGGCGGCCGTGGCGGCCGTCCTGCGGAAGGAAGAGACGCTGCGCTGGTGGACGTTCGCTTTCACCCTGGTAGTGGCGGTGGGTTCGCTGCCGCTTTACCGCCAGTTCGACACGGGCACCGCGCAATTTCAGTTCACGGAAAATGCGGCCTGGATCCCGGCCCTGAAAATCCGGTATGCCCTGGGGATCGATGGGATCAGCCTGCTCCTGGTGCTGTTGACCACCTGGATCATGCCGCTGTGCGTCCTGGCTTCCTGGCGTTACATCACCACGCGCGTCAAGGAGTTCATGATCTGTCTCCTCATCATGGAGACCGCCATGATCGGCGTGTTTTGCGCCCTGGACTTCGTGCTCTTCTTCCTCTTCTGGGAGGCCATGTTGATCCCCATGAGCCTGCTGATCGGGGTTTGGGGCGGCCCCCGCAAGGTGTACGCGGCGGTCAAGTTCTTCATTTATACCATGGCCGGCTCGGTCTTCCTGCTGGCCGCCATCGTCGCCCTCTATGTGCAGGTCGGCAGTTTCAGCATTCCCGACATGATGGGGCGGCCGTACTCGCACAGCTTCCAGTGCTGGGTCTTCCTGGCCATGTTCATTTCCTTCGCCATCAAGGTGCCGATGTTTCCGTTCCATACCTGGCTCCCGGCGGCCCACGTCGAAGCCCCCACCGCCGGCAGCGTGCTGCTCGCGAGCATTCTGCTCAAGATGGGAACTTACGGATTCCTGCGGTTCTCGCTCCCGATCACGCCTTACGCCACCCACGTCTTCCTGCCCTATATATTGTGGCTCTCGGTCGTGGCCATTGTTTACGGCGGTTTGACGGCGCTCGCCCAGACCGACCTGAAGAAGCTCGTCGCCTACTCCAGCGTGGGCCACATGGGTTTTGCCACGCTGGGCATCTTCACGCTGACCGCCGACGGCATCAAGGGGGCCACGCTGCAGATGATCAATCACGGCGTCACCACCGGCGCCCTGTTCATCGCGGTGGGCATCATCTACGAGCGGTTGCACACGCGGGACCTGGCGCAGACCGCGGGCATGGGCAAGACGGTGCCGGTGTTCGCGACGTTCCTGGGCGTCTTCGCACTCTCTTCGATGGCCTTCCCGGGTACGAACAGTTTCATTGGCGAGTTTCTGGTGATGAGCGGCGGGTTCATGTCGTCGAAGGCGTTGGTGATCTGCCTGGTGCCCGGGGTGGTGCTGGCCGCCGCCTACATGCTCCGGATGCTGCAGAAGGTCGCCTATGGCGGCACCCGCAATCCGGATCATTCAACACTGAAGGACTTGAATGTGCGCGAGATCCTCGCGCTCGCACCGCTGGTGGTTTTGGTCTTCTACATTGGATTGCACCCGGAGCCGCTGGTCCGGGTCATGGACGCCAGTGTCCGGCATTTGCTGGAGCAGACCAGTTCCCCGACAGGCTATGCTTATGTGCCCCAGCCCTGATCCCTCCGGCGGCCCGCGCCTGGCCGATTCGAACCGACCCGCCATGCCGGCAGCGAAGCCGGCCGCAGGCCTCCGCCCATGAGTCACTCCGCATTTCTCGCCTTGCTGCCTGAATGGGTTCTCCTCGCCGGAGCGCTGGCCCTGTTCGTGGTTTCGCTGGGCGACCACCTCACGCGCCGGGCGCGGTTGGTGGCCCTCGCCACCGCCCTGGCGACCGTCATGGCCGCGGCGGCGAGCCTGGGCGAGCGCGAGACGCTCTTCAGCGGCGCCTATCAAGTCGATGGTTACTCGCAATTGCTCAAGCTGGTGGTGGCGGCGGGCTTCCTGGTGGTGCTCCTGGTCAACGGGGAACTGCCGGACATTCGCGGCGACGCCAAACCCGAGTACTACCTGTTTCTGACGCTCAGCGTATGCGGGTTGGTGGTCCTGCTGAGCTCGGTCGATGCCATCACCCTGGTGGTGGCGCTGGAGCTGTCCTCCTTTCCCCTCTATTACCTGGTGGCGATGCGGCGCGAACGTCAGGGACAGCGGGCGCAGATGGAATCGGCGATCAAGTACATCATGTTCGGCGTGGCGGCCAACGGCATTATGCTCTTCGGCCTGAGCTATCTCTTCGGCCTGACCGGCACCACGTCACTGCCGCAGATGCTGCCCAAGCTGCAAACAGTGGCGCAATCGCCGCTCGCGATCGCGGGCCTGGCAATGACGTTTTGCGGCTTTTTCTACAAGCTCGCGGTGTTTCCTTTTCAGTTTTGGACGCCGGATGTCTATGAAGGCGCGGCGAACGAAACGGCCGCCGTCGTGGCCTCGTTGCCGAAGGTGGCGGCGGTGGCGGTGTTGGTCCGGTTGGTGTCGCTGGCCACGCCGGCGCATCAGACCATCGCCACCCTCCTGGCGGTCCTCGCGGTGGCCTCGATGCTCTATGGCAACCTGATTGCGCTTTGGCAGAAGGATCTCAAGCGGCTGCTGGGTTTCTCGGGCATCGCCCACGCCGGCTATGCCCTGGTCGGCTTTGTGACGCTTGGCCCGGAAGGCTTCGCGGCGGCCATCTATTACATGGTGGGGTACCTGTTCATGGTTCTGGCCTGCTTCGTGGTGATCTGCCGGGTCTCGCGGGATGGCACGAACGTGCCGATCGAGGATTTGGCCGGGCTGCACCGCCGCTCGCCGCTGCTGGCCGCCACGCTGGTGGTGGGAGTTTTTGCGCTGGCGGGCATCCCGCCGTTCGTGGGTTTCATGGGGAAACTCGCCCTGCTCAAGGCCGCCCTGGCGAAAGGGTACCTGGCGCTGGTGATCATTGCCGTGGTCAACACCGCGATCGCCATTTATTACTACCTGGGAATCGTCCGCGAGGCCATCTTCCGCGATCCCGTCACGCCCGCGCCGCTGGTCCTGGGCTGGCCGACGAAGGCGCTGTGCGGGGCGCTCATCGGCGCCATTCTCCTCCTGGGCGTCGCACCGCAACCTTTCCTCCAGAATCTGTCGTCCTCCCTTCAGGCCCTGAACGCCGTGCCGTCGAAGGCCGCCGCCGCGTTGGTGGTGAACCCGGGTCCGGCCGCCGCCACCCTTGCTTCCAAGCCGTGAACGGTTCGGGGCGCCCGGGCCTGGGCCGGAACGGGGGAGGTCTCGGGACGGGAGGAAACAGGTCCGGCGTGGCGTTCGAAATGCGCCCTTGTCGGCCGGCGCTAATGGCGTAAAACAGTTGCCGACACCGGATCGCAGCCATGAGCGACACCGTTCCGCACGACACGAAGCACGCGTGGTTTGAGTTGCCCGGGGCCAAACCGCCGCCACGGTCCGCCACCGAGCGCATCGCCGACTTCCTCGAGGTGTATGGTCCGTACGACGAGGCCACCGCCCGCGAGCAGGCCAGCCGGTGCCTGCAATGCCCGGAACCCTTGTGCGTGCAGGGCTGCCCGCTGGGCAGTCGCATTCCGGAATGGCTGCTGCTGACCGCCGAAGGCCATTTTCTGGAAGCGGCGGCGCTGACCCGTTCAGCCAACAACCTCGCCGAGATTTGCGCCCAGGTGTGCGACCAGGACGACCTCTGCGAAGGGGCGTGCATCCTCAACGGCAAGGCGGAGGCGGTTTCCGTCAGCGCCATCGAACGTTTCCTGAACGAATACGCGTTCGCCCACGGCATTGCGGACATCCCGCCAGCCCAGCCGAACGGGCTGACGGTGGCGGTGCTCGGCTCGGGGCCGGGCGGACTGGCTTGTGCCGATGACCTGGCCAGCCGCGGCTACGCGGTGACGGTGTTCGAGACCCAACCGCGGTTCGGTGGACTGCTCGTAAATGGCCTCCCGGCGCTCCGACTGGAGCGATCCGCCGTGGAACGTCGCGTCGCCTACCTGCGCCGGTTGGGCGTCCGGTTTGAAGTCGGCGCCGAGGCCGCACCGGGGTTCAGCGTGCGCGACCTGCGCGACCGCTTCGACGCGGTGTTCCTCGGCTTCGATGCGCAGCGCGCGCATCCGCTGGACGTGCCCGGTGCCGATTTGAAAGGCGTGTCCCAGGCGTTGCCGTTCATCATCCATCACGCGACCGACGTGCCGTTGGACGTGTCCCCGCCCGAGGTCAAAGGCCGCCGGGTCGCGGTGCTGGGCGGAGGCGACACCGCCCTGGACTGCGTGCGTCTGGCGCTGCGCTGCGGGGCCGCGGAAGTCCGCTGTCTTTACCGGCGGGACCGCGCACACCTGCCGGGTAACGCACGCGGTTACGAAGGGGCGGTTGCCGAAGGGGCGCGCTTTGACTTCCTGACCGCGGTGGTGGCGGTGCTCGGCGATGCCGACGGCAACGTGACAGAGATGCGCTGCGTGCGCACCCGACTGGGGGCACCGGATGCGGGCGGGCGGCCGCAGCCGACGCCGATCCCGGGTTCGGAATTCGCCTTGCCGACGGACGTGGTGCTGGTGGCCTACGGATTCGAGGCGTTGCCGCATCGGGCGTGGACGGATTACGCCGAGCTGGCGCGCACCGAAACCGGTGGCTTGCGCGTGGACGCGGACCAGATGACGAGTCTGCCGGGCGTGTTTGCCGGCGGCACGCTGGTGCGCGGGGCGAGCCCGGTGGTTTATGCCGTCCGCGACGGTCGCCGCGCGGCCAGGGCGATCCACCGTTACCTGGCGGCGAAGCGGGAAGGCGATCTCGGCACGTCGCACACCGATCACCTGACGCCGGAGCCGCTCTGAGTCCGGCGGCTGGGGGACTTCACGTCTTCAAGCCGGCGGTGTCGAATTCCAGCTTCTCGTTCTTCTGCATCATCTCGGCCCAAGTGACCTCGCGGTTCGCGTAGGCGGCGGCGCGGCCGAGGATCGTGGTCAGGTTGCTGCGGACGCTGGGCGGGACGGTGGCGTTGGTGAAATCGCCCTGGCGGATCGCCTCGTGGAAGGCGGCGATGTTCCGCACCGCCCCGTCCTCGTACAGGTTCCGCGTGTCGCCGTTGAAGGCGTCGTCCTTGGTTCGCAGCGAGACCTTGCCCGAGTAATGCGTCTCGACCGTCCCATTCATGCCGTAAGCCCGGCACATGATGTCGTCATAGCCGAAGCCGACCTGCTTGGAACTGAAACTCACGGTCACGTCGTTCGGGAAATAAAAGATGACGGCGTAATGATCCCAGCAATCGCCGACGAAGCGGCGCGCCCGCCCGCCGGTGCCGTAGGCCTTGATCGGCGCGGCGTTCGCCAACCACGCCGCCACGTCGAGCGAATGGATGTTCTGCTCGGTGATGACGTCGCCGGAGAGCACGCGGTCCACGGCCCACGCGCGCAAACGGGCCTCGGCGTCGCGGTTGCTCTTCTGGAACTCGGCGTCCATGCCCTCGAAGTACAGGTCGCATTGATACCCGGCGTCGAGGCTGATCAACTTCCCGATCTGGCCGGCGTGCACGCGCTTCACGACTTCCTGGTACGCCGGATGCGCGCGGGTCTGGAAGTCCACCAGGAAACACTGCCGCTTCGCGGTCGCCTGCCGGCCGCAATCCGCCACGGTCTGGCAGCCGGGGACATCGACGGCGATGGGCTTGGCGAGATACACGTGCTTGCCCGCGGCGACGGCGGCGGCGGCCTGGATGGGGTGAAAGTACGGCGGGCTGATAATGGCCACGGCGTCGAGGCCCTTTTGTTCGAGCAACCGTTCGTAGCCGTGCAAGCCGGTGTAACGGCTCGCGGCCGGCACCTGGAACTGGTCGCCGGCCTGGTTCGCCCGGTCGGCGAAATAGTCGAAGACGCCGGCGATGTTGTAGCCGCCGTGTTTCGCAAACAGGCCGGTGATCCATTTGCCGCGTCCGCCGCAGCCGATCAGGCCCAGGTTGAGCCTGGCGTTGGCGTCGGCGCCGCGCACGAGGGCGGGGTCGAGGACGGTGAAGCCAACGGCTGCCGCGCCGGCGCCCGCCAGGAAGCGGCGGCGGGTCACGGCGGCCGGGGCGGGAGTTCGCGAGTCGGAGGACGAAGTGTGGTTCATGCGGCGATCAAAGCGCGGGCGCTGGAGCGAGGCAAACAGAAAGCGGGGCCGGGGTCGCCCGCGATCAGGAGCTGGCGCTGGTGTAGTGTTTGACCGAGAACCGCCAGACCCACTCCGACGCGGCGAAGCACGCCCCGGCCATTCCCAGCAGCAAGAGCATTTCGAGCGGGGACGACAGCCGGTCGATCAGCAGTTTCACCGGCACATTGGCAACCAGCAGCATCGGCAGGACGAAGGTGAAGACGACCTTGAAGGCGCCGGGGCGAAACGCCGCGTCCGGCAGGCGGGCCAGGTTGAAGAAGTTGTAGTAACCCCAGACGATGCCCTCGGCGCGCACGGTCCAGAAACTGACGCTGGCGAGCAGGAACATCAGCGAGTAGTGGATACCGACGCCAACCACCGCGAGGCCGGCAAAGCCGAACAATTGCAGCGGGTGCGGTGCCAGATGCAGTTGGCGGGCGGCGTAGCCCATGACCGCCAGAGCGGAGGCGGCGTTCACGAAGGCGCCGAGATCGACCTGGCGCAGCGAGATCAGGAATCGCGCGTTGACCGGGAGCAGCAACATGAAATCGAGCCGGCCGGTGCGGACGTGCTCGGAGAGTTGCACGCAATTGTTGAGAAACACCGCCGTGAAGAGCTGCTGGATGAAGTGGCTCGCGCCCACGAGCAAGACCACCTGCCATTTCGACCAGGTGCCGATGCGCTCGGTGTGCTGGTAAACCACGGCGACGAACGTGAGTTGCAGCGCGAACCAAAGCAGTTCCACCACGATCCAGAGCAGGAAGTTCGTCTTGAAACCCATCTCGCGCACGACGGAGTTGCGCACCATCGCCGCGTACACGCCCGCGTACCGGCGCAGTCCGGCGCGCGTTCCGCCACGCGGCGGAATGTCAAAAACCCGCGCCGAATCGGAGGGTGGAGTGACGGGGAGGTCCATCCGGTCAGCCTCCGTAAGCGGAATACCGGCGGACGCCGCGACGCCAGACGAAGCGCGCGAGCAGGAAGGCGGTTGCCACCCACACCGTCTGGATTGCCAGGCCTTGCCACAACGCCGGTCCGCTCACCCGCCCCAGGTAGATGCTCACCGGGAAGTACATTTGGTAGGGGAACGGCGTGAAGTTCAGCGCCGCGGCCAGCGGCGCGGGCAGGATGTCGAGCGGGAACAGGTGGCCGCCCGCGAGGTACTCCAACGCGAAGACGATGAAGATGAACGTGGAGATTTCGAGCACCCAGAACGCCAGCAACGCCATCGTGTACGACATCAGGAACTGGAGCAGCGCCGCCAACGCGGTCGCCAGCAGGAACGCGCCAACGACCCCGGCGTTCGCCGCCGGCACGAGGTACTCGTGTTGGATGGCCAGGAACACGCCGGCCGGCAGCAGCGCCGTCAGCGTATAGACGCACCGGCCGGCCGCAAACAGGCACAGCCGATAAGTCAAATAATCCAGCGGCTTGAGCAGGAACTGGCTGATCCGCCCCTCCCGGATGTCCGCGGCGATCTGCCAATCGTCCTCGGTCACGGCCGTCAAGGCGTCCACCACCGTCACCAGGAGGTAATAGGACGTCATCGACGCCAGGCTGTACCCGGCGATTCGATCGTGCTCGGGGTTGCTGGCGAAGATGGTCCGCCACAGGTAGAGCGTGCCCATGAGCGGGATGAGCGCGAACGTGGCGCGAAAGAGGAAGTTCACCCGGTACACCAGGGTGTTCTGAATGCCGACATTGAAGACGTACCCGTATTTGCTCACGTTGCGCGCTCTTCCATGCCAGATCGCCCGCCCGCCGTAAAGCCGCAGGCAGGTCGCGGTCATCTCCCCCTTGGGGGGAGCGTGGGCGTCTCGCCCGCCACGGCCGGCGGCGCGCCGGCCATCTGCGTTGCTGGGCGTCTCGAACCGTCCAGTGGCCGGCGGCGGCATCGGTGCGTCGGCGCGACGCCGGCGGGAGCGACCGCGACGGTCGCGCTCCCGAACACCAACCGGATCGTTCCGGCCCAATCGCGTCCCGTACGCTTCATCCGCTCCGCAACTTCTACTATGCGAATTTTCCTATTGCTTCCCAACGATGGTTCGACTACTTCGTTCAATCCGTATTGAACGGTGTGGTCTGGAACGCCGTCGTCTTCGTCGCAGCGGTTCGTGGATGCGAACTGACGGGGACGAAGTCTGCCCCGGCCTAGCCCTCGGAGCTTCCTTGTCCATCGCGTCCAAAACCCGGCAGGAATTGATCGAAGCCGGCGGAAACCTTTGTCGGCGAATGGGATTGCCGCGGAGTCTGGGGCAGATCTATGGCCTTTTGTTTCTTTCCAACAAGCCGCTCACGCTCGAGGACATTGCCTCCGGATTGGACATCAGCAAGGCCAGCGTGAGCGTGGGCACGCGCCAACTGGCGTCCTGGGGCGCGGTGCGACAAATCTGGGTCCCCGGCAGCCGGCGGGATTACTTCGAGGCCATTCCCGAAGTGGGAACACTCCTGCGGAACGCCTACCGCGAATTGATCAAGCCGCGGCTCGATGCCTCGCAGCGGCGCGTCGAAGGCTTGCAGGAATCGCTGAAGGCGGAACGCGAAACCGGGGTCATCGAGGAAGCGGAATTCGAGTTTTGTCGGTCGCGCATCCAGGCCCTGGTCCGGTTCCAGAAATCGTTGCTCTCGGTTGCCCCCATTCTGGATCGTCTGCTGTAGTTGAACCGCCCTTCCTCCCTTGAACTCGGTTGGACTGAAGTCCGACATCTGAATAGAGCATGAACCCGTCTCCTGAATTGGTCGCCATCGTCGGTCTGGGCTATGTCGGTCTGCCCTTGTCACTCCAATTCGCCCGGTCCGGTGTATCGGTCCTGGGCTTGGACATCGATTCCGCAAAGGTGGACGCGCTGACGGCCCGCAAGAGCTATATCAAACACATCACCGACGAAGCGATCGCGGAACAGGTCGATTCCGGCCGGCTGGAGGTATCGACGGAGTTCGCCCGCGTGCGCGAGGCCGCGGCCGTGATCATCTGCGTGCCGACGCCGCTGAACAAGAACCGTGAGCCGGACATCTCCTACATTCTGAACACGGGTCAGGCGATTGCGCCGCACCTGGCCAAAGGGACGCTGGTGGTACTCGAATCGACCACCTATCCGGGTACGACCGATGAAGACCTGCGCGCCGTGCTCGAAGCCGGCTCGGGACTCAAGGCCGGGGTGGACTTTTACCTGGCCTTCAGTCCCGAACGCGAAGATCCCGGCAATCCGCAGAGCGTGGTCGCCCGGATACCGAAAGTGGTGGGGGACTGACCGCGGCTTGCCGGGAGCGGGCCGTGGCTCTCTATGGCCGGGCCATCCAGACCGTGGTGCCGGTCTCCTCCTGCCGCGCGGCGGAGGCCACCAAGCTGCTGGAGAACATCTTCCGTGGGGTGAACATCGCTCTGGTGAACGAACTGAAGGTGGTCTATAGCGCGATGGGCATTGACGTCTGGGAGGTCATCAATGCCGCCAAGACCAAGCCGTTTGGTTTCATGGCGTTCTACCCCGGGCCGGGGTTGGGCGGTCACTGCATCCCGATCGATCCCTTCTATCTCACCTGGAAGGCGCGCGAATACGGTCAACACACCCGGTTCATCGAGCTGGCGGGGGAGATCAACACGGCCATGCCGGAGTATGTGGTCAACCGCGTGGCGGAGGCGCTTAACGCGCAGAAGAAACCGGTGAACGGCAGCAAGGTGCTGGTGCTCGGGCTCGCCTACAAACCCGACGTGGACGACGACCGCGAATCGCCGAGCTATCTCCTGCTGGATCTGCTCAAAAAGCGGGGTGCCGAGGTTTCCTATTACGATCCACATGTCCCTGTGATCAGGGCTGGCCGCGAGCACTCGCGCTGGGCAGGCACCCGGTCGGTGGCGTGGACGGCAGAGAGTATCCGTGGCTTCGACGCCGTGCTTATTGCCACCAACCACCAGGCCGTGGATTACGCGCAACTGGCGCAATGGGCCCCTTGCATCGTGGACACGCGCAACAGCATGGCGGGGCTGCCGACGCAGCCGGGCCAGGTCTGGAAGGCTTGAGCTCGCCCCGCCAAACGATTCGAGCGCAGGGATCGGGCTGGATGAAGATTGTTGTCACAGGCGTCGCCGGTTTCATTGGCTCGCATGTCGCCACCCGTTTGCTGGATCGCGGCGACGAGGTCGTTGGCTTGGACAACGTCAATGACTACTACGACGTGCGTCTGAAGGAGGCTCGACTGTCCCGGCTCAGCGGCCGGCCTGGCTATCGGTTTGTGAGGCTGGAGCTCGCGGATCGGCCTGGCATGGAACGGTTGTTTGCCGAGGCGCGGCCCCAGCGGGTGGTTCATTTGGCGGCGCAGGCGGGCGTGCGCTATTCATTGCAAAATCCGCACGCTTACGTCGAGAGCAACCTGGTCGGGTTCATGAACGTGCTCGAAGCTTGCCGACACCACGGCGTCGAGCATCTCGTCTATGCGTCGTCGAGTTCGGTGTATGGAGCGAACACGCGGATGCCGTTCTCGATCCATCATAATGTGGACCATCCGCTGAGCCTTTACGCCGCCAGCAAGAAGGGCAACGAGTTGATGGCCCACACCTACAGCCATCTCTATCGACTTCCCACCACCGGCCTGCGGTTTTTCACCGTTTATGGACCCTGGGGCCGGCCGGACATGGCGTTGTTCCTGTTTACGAAGGCGATCCTGGAGGGCCGCCCCATCGACGTGTTCAACGAAGGGCGCATGCGCCGCGACTTTACCTATATTGATGACATCGTCGAAGGCGTGGTCCGCGTGACCGACAAGGTGGCCGGAGCCAACCCGGGCTGGTCAGGGGGCCAACCCGATCCTGGTACGAGCGCCGCGCCTTACCGGCTCTACAACATTGGAAACAACAATCCGGTCGAGCTGATGCGGTTGATCGAGGTCTTGGAAACGGAGTTGGGACGCGAGGCTGAAAAGCGCTTCCTGCCCCTGCAACCCGGCGATGTGCCGGCCACGTGTGCCGACATCGACGATCTCATGCGTGATGTCGGGTTCAAGCCGGCGACGCCGATCGAGGAGGGCGTCCGACGGTTTGTCGCGTGGTATCGAGAATTCTACGGGATCTGAACTGCCATCGTATCGGGTAGCGCACGCCGCCGGCGTGCCGTGTTCGGCGGCGCGCCGAACGCCCACACAAATGCAGTGGGGAGCGCGTGCCTACGGCACGCAGCGTTCGGCGTCGCGCCGAACGCGTTCTGCGCTGCATTCCCCCCGTACTGCGAACGCAGCGGCGATGGCCCCTTGCAGTGGGCGACGGCAATGGCGGGGAGCGCGTGCCTCCGGCGCGCTGTGTTCGGCGTCGCGCCGAACGCCCACACAAATGCAGTGGGGAGCGCGTGCCTCCGGCACGCAGCGTTCGGCGTCGCGCCGAACACGCTCTGCACTGTATTCCCCCGCACTGCGAATGCTGAGCCACCCTGCCGGCTTTCGAAAAGCGCTTGCCGCGTAACTCATCGATGAAGCCGCCCGCGTTGATTCCTGCGGAATTCGGCCGTCTCGTGGTTCCCGTTCTGCGGCCGTGCCTGCCCATCGCCGCTGCCTATCTGCTGGGATCCGCCCTGTCCGGTCGTCTCCGGGACGACAGCGACATCGATATTGCGGTTTTGCCCCACGTGGGCCGGGCGATCACGATCCAGGAGCGCTTGCGGCTCGCCGCCGATCTGCAGCAGCAGATTGGGCGCCCGGTTGACCTCGGCGTGTTGACCTCGGAGAACCTGGTGTACGCTTACGAAGCCATTCTGAAGGGACAACGCCTGTTTGCGGTTGACCGCGACGCTGTCGCCGAGGCGGAAAACCGGCTTCTCGGCGGCTATTTTCAGCTCCGAGAGGACCGTCACGAAGTGGAGACCGCCTATGCAGCCTGACGCCATCAGTCTGAACAAGGCGGCCATCATCGAACGCTGCTTGCGCCGGATGCACGAGGAATATGCAAGCGATCCCACGCTGGCCAGCCCGACGCACCTGGACGCCCTGACGCTCAACATCGAGCGCGCCTGCCAGGCGGCCATTGATCTCGCCATGCATATCGTGGCGGTGGAGCACCTGGGAATTCCTCAAAGCAGTGCCGGGGCGTTCACCCTGCTGCAGCAGGCCGGCAAGCTCGACTCCGCGCTGGCCGCGCGTCTCGCGGGCATGACTGGCTTTCGCAATATCGCCATCCACCAGTATCAGGATATGGATGCCCAGGTCATTCATTACATCATGAGAGAGGGATGGAAGGACCTGACGAGCCTCTGCGCGGCTCTGAAGCTGAGGATTGTGCCTTGGAGCAGCCGGTGTGAAGAATAGTTTTCCGGCCGTCCCCACATCGACGCAGTGGGGAGCGCGTGCCTCCGGCGCGCTGTGTTCGGCGTCGCGCCGAACGCCACGGGGCAACCGTGAGAGCCTCTGAACCCAAACCCCGCAATTGACCCGGAATTGAACCGCAGATAGACGCGGATCACCGCAGAGGGGAAAGAGTTCGCCGTCGCTTCTGGGTAGAATCCGCCAACTGAACTTGCCCCCGGCACGCAAGATTCTGACGGACTTGGTTTGATCTGCGTTCATCGGCGTCCATCTGCGGTTTCCAGGATGAATTCCACCAGCCTCCGAGCGCACCTGTCGCAACTGGACGCCGCGCTGAACGATCCCGCTCAACTCTGTGTTTATGGCAGCGCGGCGCTGATGCTGATGGGCGAGGAGGATCGCTTCAGTGTTGACGTGGATGTTGCCGGTCCCTACAGCGTCGTCAACGAGCGGGCGCTGGCGGTGGCAGCGCAGCAAATCGGCCTGCCGGTGAATCCACCGGAGGATTTTCCGGGTGACCACATCGAGTGGGTGGGTCCGAGCCGGCTATGTCTGGCCAGGCCTTCCCCGGGGAACGCGGTCCGTCTGTGGCAAGGCAGCCGCCTGACGGTCTTCACGCTACCGCCGGCTGACTTGATCGCCAGCCGCCTGATCCGCTACGACCCGACCGATCAGGCCGATATTCAGTTTCTCCTAACTCACTTCCAGACCCGTTTTGAAGAGGTGGTTCAGGCGGCGGACCGGCTCCCCGCAGCCTTTCGTGACGACGCTCTTGTGCGGGAGAACCTCGATAACTTACGGCAAGACCTGCCGCGTTGGACGGCCTGATCGCCCATGACCCCGCGCGAGCAGTTACAACTCGCCTACGAACTGGCCTTCCATCCGGCCCGGGTGAACGCCGCGTGGAACGACTGGGAGGAGGGTAGGATCGCCGATCTGGAGAACCTGCGGCTTGGCGTGGATTGGGCTTTGATGCTGCATCAGCGTCTGCCGGAAGCTCCGGCCGCATCCGGCCGCGCCTTGCATCGACTGGCCAGGTATCAGGCAACATCCCGGCTTTACCGGTTGCCGTCCATGCTGCGCCGATTTCGGGAGCGGCTGGGTGGAACCAGTGCGATTCCGGAAGAGGTGCCGGCTTGGATGGTGCGCGATATCGCTCTTCCCGTCTTCGGTCGGTCGGCGAAGGGGCCGGTCCGCCACGAAACCCCGGCCTTGGTACCGTAAGCACTGATGGAGTGTCTGAAGATTAGTTTTCCGGCTGTCCCCACACCGATGCAGTGGGGAGCGCGTGCCTCCGGCGCGTTGTGTTCGGCGTCGCGCCGAACACTTCCCGCGCTGCATCTCCCCCGCACTTCGGATGCAGCGGCCATGGCCGCTTGAAGCGGGCGACGCCAATCCAGGAGAGTGTCCGCTGGTTTTTTCCTGGTATCGCGATTTTTATGGGGAGTGAGTTGCCTTGGGGAAGGGGAGCGCGTGCCTCCGGCACGCTGTGTTCGGCGTCGCGCCGAACGCGCCCCGCGCTGCATTTCCACCGCACTGCGAGTCCAGGGGCGATGGCCGCTTGAAGCGGGCGACGGCAATGGCGGGGAGCGCGTGCCTCCGGCACGCTGTGTTCGGCGTCGCGCCGAACACTTCCCGCGCTGCATTTCCCCCGCACTGCGAGTTCAGGGGTGATGGCCGCTTGAAGCGAGCGACGCCAGTCGAGGGGAGTGTCCGCTGGTTGGTCGCATAGTATCGCGAGTTCCATGGTAGTTGAGTCGAGGTCATGATTGTGTCTCGCGAAGGGGAAGTCAAAACCATGATCCGAGCCACTCTGCGTCAATCCGCAGCGGGGCTTCGCGGGTTCAAAGTGGTGTTATTCGGCTCGCGCCCGGCCGGCATGGCCCGGCCGCGATCCGATTTCGACGTCGGCGTGCTGGGAGCAGAGCCGTTGCCGATCGAGGTCTTTTACCGGCTTCAAGACCGATTCGCGGAATTGCGAACCCTTTACCAGATCGACTGGGTTGATTTGCAGCGCGTGAGCCCCGAGTTCCGCGCCATGGCCCTGGCGCACACCGAAACGCTCTTTGAAGCCTGAGCCACTGTTGTCCGATTTGCGCAAGGCTTTGGATCGACTGGCGGCGGCGCTCGCCACGATTCCGGAGGACGACGTGCGCCGCGCCGGCTGCATCCAATACTTCGAGTTCAGTTTCGAGCTGAGTTGGAAATGCATCAAGCTGGTTGGCGAACGGGCGGGCTTGGCCGACCTGAATTCACCGCGGAGCTGCCTGCGTCAGGCATTCCGGCAGGGCTGGCTGGAGCACGAAGAGCCCTGGCTCAAAATGCTCGAAGCCCGCAACCTCATGGCCCACACCTACGACGCCCAACGGGCCCTGGCCGTGTACGATCTCCTGGCCGGCTTTCTGGCTGAAATGCGGTATTTGCACACCGCCCTCAGCCGTGCCTCTGCCGAGTAAACCTGGCTTCCGACCAATTCGTTATGGAATTCATTGACCTCAAACAACAGTACCGCCGTTATCAAGCGGACATCGACGCCCGTATCCGCAAGGTGCTCGAACACGGCCATTTCATCATGGGGCCGGAGATCGCCGAGTTGGAGACCGCCTTGGCGAAGTACGTCGGCGTCAACCACGCAATCACCGTCGCGAGCGGCACGGACAGCCTTGAGATTGCCTTGCGAGCCCTGGGCGTCGGGCCGGGTGACGAAGTCATCACCGTGGCGTTCACCTGGATCAGCACGGCCGAAGTGATCGGGTTGGTGGGCGCCAAGCCGGTCTTCGTGGACATCGAGGCGGCCACCTATAATATCAACATTGACCTGATCGAAGCCGCGATCACACCGCGCACGAAGGCGATCATGCCGGTCAGCCTCTTCGGTCAGATGCCGGACTACGATCGCATCAACGCGATCGCGGCGAGGCACAATCTTCCGGTGATCGAGGACGGTGCGCAGAGTTTCGGAGCGACCCAACAACGCCGGCGCAGTTGCGGAGTGACTCTAATTGGGAGCACCAGTTTCTTTCCGGCCAAGCCGCTGGGGTGCTATGGCGATGGTGGCGCACTGTTCACGAATGACGCTGCGCTCGCCGAGAAGATGAAAGCCATCCGCACCCACGGCGGGCTTAAGCGGCACCATCACCCGTTGCTCGGTATGAACGGCCGGTTCGACACCATCCAAGCCGCGGTGTTGCTGGCCAAGCTGCCGCATTTCGAGTGGGAGGTGGAGCAACGAGGCCGCCTCGGTGCGCGGTACACCGATTTGTTGCGAGGCCCATGCGCCGTTCCCGAAGTCGCGGCGGGCTATACCCACGTCTATGCCCAATACACCGTCCGGGTGCCCAAACGCGATCAAGTGGCTGAGAAGCTGAAGGCCTGCGGCATTCCTACGGCGATCTATTATCCGAAGTGCCTGCACGAGCAACCGGTGTTCGCCGACTGCGGACGGAAATGGGGCGACCTGCCCGAGTCAGAGAAGGCATCCCGCGAGGTGCTCAGCCTGCCCATGCACCCGTTTCTCGCCGAGGCAGAACAGGAGAAGGTGGCGGATGCAGTCAAGGCGGCCATCGCCAGTTGACAGCTCCTGGAATCGCATTGGGGAGCGCGTGCCTCCGGCGTGCTGTGTTCGGCGTCGCGCCGAGCACCCACACCGACGCATTGGGGAGCGCGTGCCTCCGGCACGCAGCGTTCGGCGTCGCGCCGAACGCTGCGGGGCGACCATGCGAGCCTCTGAACCCAAATTCCGCAGTTCACCCGGAATTGAACCGCAGATAGACGCAGATCACCGCAGATGGGAAAGAGTCAGTCGTCACGCGAACTTGCTCCCGTCACGCAAGATTCTGACGGACTTGGTTTGATCTGCGTTCATCGGCGTCCATCTGCGGTTCCCAGGATGAATTCCACCAGCCTCCGAGCGCACCTGGCGCAACTGGACGCCGCGCTGAACGATCCCGCTCAGATGGGATGGTGCGCGATATCGGTCTGCCCGTTTTTGGTCGGTCGCTCGGCGCAGGGGCCGGTCCGCCACGAAACCCCGGCCTTGCGCGAGGAATGCGAAAGCGATCCCCCACCTGCCCGTCCGCGGCTTTCAGCAAGGATCCAGCAAGGATGATCGAACGATCAAGGTTCGCCGCGGCAGTCTTCGCCGGGATGTCCAGCCGCGGCGGTTCGCCCGGGGAGCGGGCCCTACCTGGAACGAGGGCAAGCCCGGTGACCTCGGGGTGCTGCGTATTCGGCTAAGAGAAAACGCAGTCGGGTCCAATTGGCAGCAACTTTGCTTGCTTTCAAGGCAGCCCGTGATGAGGTGCCGTGGAATATGGCGCGCTCGCCCCGGGCCGGGAGAAAGGCCTCCGGGGCTGCTTGAAGCGGGTTCGGAGGCGGGATACCGGCGGGGGAATGCAGGGAAAGCCGGGAACCGGCCACCAAACAAGATAACGGCCGGCGAGCCGACAGCGCAGCAGGGGCGGACCATGAGCCAGGGATACTCAGTCGCGGGGCGAAAGGAGACTCATGGCAAAAGTCAGACTCAACCCGGTCCTGGAAGGAATCCGGGGGAAAGTCGGAGAGTTGGTGTTCAAGCGGTACGGCGAAGAGGAGGTGGTCACCCGCGCACCCGACCTGAGCGGGCGGGACCCCACGCCGAAGCAGGAGGCGGTCCGGTCACGATTCAAACTGGCCGCGCTGTACGGGAAGACGGCCTTGGCCGACCCGCAGAGCAAGGCGTTGTACGAGGCGGCGGCCAAGGAGAAGGGTCTGTCGCTCTTCGCCCTGGCGGTGGCGGACTTCTTCCACGAGCCGGCCGTCCAGGAAGTGGACCTGTCCGCGTACAGCGGCAAGGTCGGGGAACGCATCGGCATCCAGGCCAGCGACGACTTTGAAGTCGCGGGTGTGGAGGTGGCCATCCGCAACGCGGAGGGGGCGGTGCTCGAAAAGGGCCCGGCGGCCAGGAATGGAAGTGACACGGCGTGGACCTACACCACGACCACCGAAATCCCGTCTGGCCAGAGCGTGTCCATCGAAGTGACGGCCACGGACCGGCCGGGTCACAAGGGCGTCAAGGTCGAGACCAAGCCGTAAGGCAACGCCTGGCGGTCTGAGAATCAGGGCAACAGCCGGGGGGTAACGCTCCCGGCTGACTCGATCCTATCGGCGTTCATCTGGAAAGCGCCAGATTGCGCAATGCGGGGATTCCAGTCGGTGGGACGCCAGCCGGGACGAGCGAGTAGCCCGCGATCTCCGTTTCTAAAGGCAGAATCATAGAACGTTCTGCCCATCCCCGCGATCCGCGGTTTGCTGGTCAACCCGTCCAGCGCGACTGGGGAAGCGCTTACTTGGTGGCATTCTGCTTCAGGAATCATGTCCTGTCTTCCCGTCAACCTGCGGGGTCATGAATTCTCCCGGGTCGCCCGAAAACGCCCAAAACCTCGGTGGTTCTCCCAGCCGACAACACCACGTCTATGAAGAAAATCCTCCACGTCGTCGGCGCGCGGCCCAATTTCATGAAGGCCGCGCCGGCCATTGCGGCCCTCAAGGAGCGGGGCTTCCACCAGTTGCTGGTGCACACCGGGCAGCACTATGATGCCGCCATGTCGGACGTGTTCTTTCAACAGCTCGGCATACCGGAACCCGACTACAACTTGGGGGTTGGCTCCGGCAGCCACGCGGCCCAGACCGCCCAGATCATGGTCAAGTTTGAGGAAGTGGTGGTTCGCGACCGCCCCGATCTGGTGCTGGTGTATGGCGATGTGAACTCCACTGTCGCGGCCGCGTTGGTCTGTGCCAAGCTGGGGATCAGGGTCGGCCATGTGGAAGCCGGATTGCGCTCCTTCGACCGGACGATGCCCGAAGAGATTAACCGCCTGGTTACCGATCAACTCGCCGACCTGCTGTTCACCCCCTCCGAGGACGGCAACCGCAACCTTGCACGCGAAGGTATTCCGCCCGAGAAGGTCTTCCTGGTCGGCAACCTGATGATCGACAGCCTGGTCCGCCTCTTGCCAAAGGCCCGTCGGCCAGAACTGCCGGGGCTGGATGGAAACTACGCCCTCGTGACCCTGCATCGTCCTTCCAACGTGGATAAGGTGGAACGGCTTCGTGAGTTGATTCACGTGTTGGAGGAACTGGGCCGGGATCTGGCGGTGATTTTCCCGGTGCATCCCCGCACGCGCAAACGAATGGAGGACTTGGGGCTGGGTGCCGGTGGCAAAGCCCTGCAACTTATCGAACCGCTGGGTTATCTGGAATTCATCGCCCTCCAGCGCGACGCCAAAGTGGTGATCACCGATTCCGGGGGCGTCCAGGAGGAAACCACATACCTTGGGGTGCCTTGCTTGACGGTCCGGAACAACACTGAGCGACCAGTGACGGTGGACATTGGGTCCAACCTTCTGATTGGCGAGGACCTTTCAGCCATTACAAAAGCAGCCCGCAGTGCTGTCGAAGGAACATGGAAAAAAAGCAGAATCCCGAGTTTTTGGGATGGACATGCGGGGGCACGGCTGGCCCATGCCCTTTTGAGATCGGCGTCATCGGATTCGACCGCTGCAGGTAAGGCTACCTCCGTTTTAATGTGCCCGTCAGCGTCGTGATGACTTCGCTATTTCTCATACCCGCACGGGGCGGGTCCAAAGGCGTTCTGGGAAAGAACCTGCGAACGATTGGCGGCATTCCGCTAGTAGGGCGTGCGATCCGCACCGCCCGGTTGGCGGCCAAACTGAATGGGGGATCCGCAAGGGTCATCTGTTCGACGGATGATGTCGCCATTGCCACCGTGGCGAAGGAATGGGGAGCCGAGATTCCGTTTCTCAGACCTCCAGCACTGGCCACCGACAAGGCAACGACCCTCGACGTCATCTTGCATTCCCTCGATGCTCTCGGACCCACGGTGTTTGACAGCGTCGTGCTTTTGCAGCCGACGAGTCCCCTGACGGAGGCGACCGATGTGGCGGGGGCCATCCAGTTGCACCGGAACACTGGAGCCCCTGTGATTTCCATATGTGAGTTGGAGCACCCGGCCGCGTGGCACCTAGAGCGGGACAGCGATGGGCGGATTTGTCGAAGTGATGTTGGAACCGCACCGTCGCGGCGGCAGGATGCCGAGACGACCTATCGGCCCAATGGGGCGATTTACGTGGCCACGCCCGCACAGTTACTCGCTCAGCGGGGCTTCCTCGGCCCTGAGACACGCGGCTTTCTCATGCCGGCAGAGCGGTCCGTGGATATTGACACCGAAGGCGACCTGATTGCCGCCGAGGCGTGTTTGCAGGCCCGAGGCCACCGTCCGATAGCGGCAGGCCCACGCCTTATTGGGCCTGGGAAACCTTGCTTCGTCATCGCCGAGGCGGGGGTAAACCATAACGGCGATCCAGCCATGGCACGCCGTTTGGTGGACGCGGCGAAGGCAGCCGGGGCAGACGCCGTCAAATTTCAAACCTTCAAGTCGGAGAAAGTCATCGCTGCGTCCGCCCCGAAAGCAGAATACCAAGTGCGGCAAACGGGTGCGGACGAATCGCAACTTGAGATGGTCAAGTCACTCGAGTTGTCCTACACCGATTCCCAGGATTTACGTGATTACTGCCAGCGCCAGGGAATACTCTTCCTCTCGACGCCATTTGAGGAAGACAGCGCGGATTTTCTCGATGCGCTAGACGTGCCCTTATTCAAAGTACCTTCGGGTGAACTCACGAACCTGCCGTTCCTCGCCCACGTCGCGGCCAAGGGCCGGCCATTGATCGTCTCGACGGGCATGGCCACGATGAGCGAAGTGGCCGCGGCGATGGATTGCATCCGCGAGCAGGGGGACCCGCCTGTGGCGCTGCTCCAGTGCGTCAGCAACTATCCGGCTGAACCGGCGGACATCAACCTGCGGACGATGCAGACGATGGCGCGGGCCTTCCAGGTACCCGTGGGCTATTCGGATCACACGATGGGCGTCGAAGTTGCGTTGGCTGCGGTGGCACTGGGCGCTTGCATCATCGAGAAGCATTTTACCTTGGATCGGAGCCTGCCGGGGCCGGACCACCAAGCCTCGCTCGAGCCGGGCCAACTCGCCGAGTTCGTGCGGGGTATCCGGGCCGTTGAATCGGCTTTGGGATCGGGGCGAAAGGAACCAGCAGCTAGCGAGGCCAACACCGCGGCAGTGGCGCGCAAAAGCCTGGTCGCCGCCCGGGCATTGGCTACCGGGACGGTCTTGACTCCGGACATGGTGGCGATCAAACGCCCTGGAACCGGGCTGCCGCCCGCCTGCCTGGACCAAGTGATGGGGCGGCGCCTCCGGCAGGATGTGCCGGCCGACCATTTGCTATCTTGGGACATGTTTCAGTGAGACGGCGACTGGCAGTGCTGAGTTCCGGGCGGCAGGATTGGGGCATCCTGCGGAGCTTGTGCGGTCTTCTGAGGAAGGATCCGGCTTTTGATCTGCGCCTTATGCTCGGCGGCATGCACCTCTCGCGCCGATTTGGCCGAACGCGGGACCAGGTCGTGGCCGATGGATTCACCCCTCGCGAGGAGTTGGCGTGGGTGCCCGAGGAAGGACCGCTCACTCCAGAGAAGCAAGCGGCGGATGCGGTGTGGCTGGTGGCGGAGGCATTGAAGCGGCAACAGCCGGAAGGCTTGATACTTGTGGGCGACCGTTTCGAGACCGCGTCGGCTGCCCTCGCCGCGACGCTCGTGCGGGTGCCGATCATTCACCTTCATGGAGGGGAGGAAACCGAGGGCGCAATCGACAATGTGCTGCGCCACGCGATCAGCAAGCTGAGTCATCTCCATTTCACCAGCCACGCCGAGCACACGGCCCGGCTCATCGCCATGGGGGAAGATCCAGCCACGGTGCACACGGTGGGTGCACCCGGCCTCGACAACCTCCACCGGCGGGATCTGCCTGGGCGAGCCGAACTGGAGCGGGACCTGGCCCTGCTTCTTGCCCCTCCGGTTGTGATCGTGACGCTGCACCCTTCGACATTGGGCGCCAGCCCGGCGGACGAGGTGGCGGCGGTCACCGGCGCCATGGACGCGGTGGAGGCCACCTACGTCATTACCCTGCCGAACACGGATCCGGGCAGCGAGGCGACACGGGCCGGGTTGCTGGCAGCAGCCAAGAAGCCGCGGCGGATTGCCGTCGAGGCGCTGGGGGCGCGACGCTACTGGGGCCTGATGCGGGTCGCGGACGCGATGCTGGGCAACAGCTCCAGCGCCGCGGTGGAAGCGCCGGCGATCGGTTTGCCGGCAGTTAATGTGGGAGATCGGCAAAAGGGGCGTTTACGGGGAGGCAACTTGGTTGACGCCCCGGTTGACGCACATGCCGTCACCGCCGCACTGAAGACAGCGTTGTCTGATTCCTTCCGGCAAGCTGCCGCCACCGCGCCGTGTCCGTTTGGCAAGGGGCACGCGAGCGAGCGCATCCTGGAGGTCATCCGACACTGGTCACCGCCCATTCCACCGGTGAAGCGACGATGTGGTCCATGAGCAACCCGCGCCCGCTGATCATCATAGGCGGTGGCGACCACGCGCGGGTGGTGGCGGAGGCGGCAAGCTCCCGGCCCGGTCAGTGGCAGGTCGTGGCTTGGGTCGCACCGCAACGCCGAAGCCAATCCGAGCCTGCTTCGGTTGTTGAATGGATCGAGAGTGACGAGACTGCCTTCCCGAGAGTGCGTGGCCTCCACGCGGTTCTGGGAATCGGTCAGATCGGATCGGCTCCGCTTCGCCGCCGGTTGGTGGTGCTGTACGAAGCCGCCGGCGCCCTCTGGGCGCCGATCGTTCATGCCACCGCGTGGGTGTCTCCGACCGCACAAGTCGCTGCCGGTGCCGTGTTGATGGCGGGAGCAGTGGTCAATTCGGGTGCGCAGATTGGAGCGCATGCGGTCATCAATACCGGCGGTATCGTTGAGCATGACGTGCGCGTGGGGGCCTTTGCCGTGGTCTCGCCGGGCGTGGCGATCGGCGGCGGCAGCGTGATCGGCGACGATGCCTACCTCGGGTTGGGCTCCTGCGTTCGAGATCATTTGGAGGTGGGCGCAGCAGCCACGGTCGGCATGGGTGCCGTGGTGGTGCGCCCGGTGCGCCCGGGGGCCTGCGTCGTGGGAGTGCCGGCGCGGGAATGGATGGCAAGAAAAAATCATGTCTGACAGGTACGATCTATGCCGGGTATCTGTGAACGACCGCCTGCGGGCAGCGATGCAGGCCTTGGATCGCGGGGCCGTGGAGATTGCTCTGGTTCTGGACGAGGCCAGCCGCCTGGTGGGTACGATGACGGACGGTGATGTGCGCCGCGCCCTGCTGACGGGGGCCACGTTGGACGCGCCGTTAGCACCTTACGTCCATCGGAATTTCACCTCGGTCGGGCCCGAAGCCGGCAGGGCGGATGTGCTGGACCTCATGCAGGCAAGGCGGATTGGCCAGATTCCCGTCGTCGATTCGGAGGGTCAGCTGATGGGTTTGCACTTGCTTCACGAATTGATGGGAGCGGTGGAGCGTCCCAACTGGGCGGTGATCATGGCGGGGGGCAAAGGCACCCGGTTGCGTCCCATCACGGAGCACCTGCCCAAGCCTATGATTCCGGTGGCCGGCCGGCCTATTCTCGAACGGCTCGTGCTTCATTTGGTCGGTTTTGGCATCCGGCGCATTTTTCTTTCGATCAATTACCTCGGCCATATGGTGGAAAGCCACTTCGAGGACGGCGGGCGGTTCGGTTGCCACATCGAGTACCTGCGTGAAACCACGCCTTTGGGAACTGGAGGTGCGCTGGCGCTTCTTCCGGAAGCTCCCATCCAGCCACTGTTGGTAATGAACGGCGATGTCGTGACCCAGGCCAATCTGGGAGCCTTATTGGAGGTACATAACGAGGGGGGCTACGCGGCCACGGTCGGGGTCCGCAGTTATACCCACACCGTGCCCTTTGGCTGTGTCGAGGTTTCAGGGGGGCAGATTACCCAGTTTCTGGAAAAGCCGATCCTGAGCCGGCTGATCAACACGGGCATCTATGCGTTGTCTCCGAGAGTCCTCCGAGGGGTGCCACGCGACCGCGAGTTTCCCCTCACTCAGTTGATCGAGGACTGCCTGAAGGACGGCGAGCCCGTGGGTGCCTATGAGATTGAGGATGACTGGCTCGATGTCGGGCAGCGCGAGCAGTTGAGAGTGGCGCGCGAAGGCTCGGCCGAGCCCGTCGCTCGCTTTTGATTGTCCATATCATGCATTGGAAAGGAAGAAAAGTTCTAGTCACCGGCGCTGGAGGTTTCATCGGCAGCCACCTCGCCGAGTGTTTGGCGGGGCTGGGTGCCGACGTTCGGGCCTTGATACAGTATACCTCGCGCGGGACCCACGGTTGGCTTGACCAGTCCCCATATCACGACCACATCGCGTTTGTGCTGGGTGACGTGCGGGATGCCGGGAGCGTACGAGGTGCGATGGAAGGCATCGAGGTGGTCTTCCACCTGGCCGCGCTGATCGCAATCCCCTATTCCTACCAAGCCCCCGCGTCGTACGTGGAAACCAACATCCGGGGCACGTTGAACGTCCTCCAGGCCGCCAAAGATTTGGGAACTAAGCGGATCGTGCAAACTTCAACCAGCGAGGTTTACGGCACGGCCCAGATCGTTCCGATTTCCGAGTCGCACCCGTTGCAGGGCCAGTCGCCCTATTCGGCTACGAAAATCGCCGCCGACAAGCTGGCGGAGGCATTTCACCGTTCCTTTGAACTGCCCGTGGTGACGTTAAGGCCATTCAACACTTTCGGTCCCCGCCAATCGGCGCGGGCGGTGATCCCCACGATCATCAGTCAATGTCTGGCGGGACGGCCGGTACGGCTCGGCAGCCTTCATCCGACCCGTGACCTGAATTACGTGAGCAACACGGTGGACGGATTCATTGCCGCGGCGGAATCCGAGGCGGCCATCGGTAGGACAATCAACCTCGGCTCGGGCCGCGAGATCAGCGTGGGTGATCTGGCGGATTTGATTGCCCGGCTCATCGGTTGCCCGGTGAAAGTGGAGACCGATCCCCAGCGTCTCCGCCCAGTAGCCAGCGAGGTGGAGCGTCTGCTCGCCGACAATTCGCTGGCCGAAAGCCTTCTCCGGTGGGAGCCGCGGGTTAGCCTGGAGGAAGGGCTGCAGAAGACCATCGCCTGGTTTCGTGACCACCTTGACTACTACCGTCCCGGCCTCTATGCGGTGTGAACCGGGCGCCGCGCCCACCGGCATGATTCCCCTCAGTGTGCCTTGCTTGCGGGGCAACGAGTGGAAGTATGTTAAGGAATGTCTGGACACAAACTGGGTCTCCTCCGTCGGTTCCTTCGTGGACCGGTTTGAAGCCATGGTGGCGGCCCGTGCCGGCACGCGTTTCGCCGTGGCGACCGCGAGCGGCACAGCCGCCTTGCATGTAGCCCTTCAATTAGCGGGTGTGGAGGCGGATGACGAGGTTGTGGTTTCAGACCTCACGTTCATCTCCTCGGCCAATGCCGCCCGTTACCTGGGCGCCTGGCCGGTATTCGTGGATGCGGAACCGCGGTACTGGCAGATGGATCCCGAGAAATTGCGAGATTTCCTGCACAAGGATTGCCGTGCCACGGCGACGGGCTTGCGCAACCGCCATACCGGGCGACGGGTGCGGGCCATCATGCCCGTGCACATTCTCGGGCACCCGTGCGACATAGATCCGATCCGAGAACTGGCGCGGCATTTTGACTTACCGGTGATCGAAGACGCCGCAGAAGGGTTGGGTGCCCGTTGTCGTGGAGAGCCGGTGGGGCACCTCGGCGACATCGCCTGCTTCAGTTTCAACGGGAACAAGATTCTCACCACCGGCGGCGGTGGCATGATCGTGACGGATAATCCGGATTGGGCCGCGCGCGCGCGGTACCTGACGACGCAGGCAAAGGACGACCCGCTGGAGTTCGTGCATGGGGCGATCGGTTACAATTATCGCCTGACCAACGTGCAAGCGGCGATAGGTTGCGCCCAAATGGAACTGCTGGACGACTACGTTGCCGAAAAGCGAGCGACTGCGCAGTTCTACACTAACGCCTTTCAGGTCGTAAACGGTTTGACGCCGCCTACCGAATCGGACCACGCATTCTCAACCTTCTGGCTCTACACGGTACTCATTCAGGCGAAAACCTTTGGACTCGACAGTCGCGGGTTGCTCCGCGAATTGGGTCAAGAAGGCATCCAATGCCGGCCGCTGTGGCAGCCGATGCATCGCTCGCCGGCGCACCGGGGTTGCTGGACCACGGATTGCAGCGTGGCGGACGCGCTGAATCGTGACGGCCTGAGCCTGCCGTGCTCGGTGGGGATTTCCAATGCTGATCGGCAGCGCGTAGCGTGCGCTTTGCGTTCCATCCAAACAAAATGCAGCAACCTGAAACCAGCATGAAGCACGGCTTGCTGGGGCGTTTCAAGAGTCTCTTTCAACGCCATGGCACCTTGCTTCGATACAGCGGTTCTTCGATCGTGCTCCAGGCGGCCAGCCTCCTATGCAGCGTGGTCATACTGCGGTGGCTGCCTCCGGCAGAAATGGGCCTGTGGCAGGCGCTCGTTCTCATCCAAACCTACTCCGCCTTGGCGCAGGCAGGCGTACTGAACGGCCTAAACCGCGAGCTGCCGTTTTCCCTGGGAGCCGGCAAACAAAATCGCGTCCAGCGGCTTGCCGGGACGGCCCAGACCGTGGCCATTGTCGGCGCGACATTGTTGATCTTGGGGGCCATTCCGGCCCTTTTCCTCGCCAAGTCAGCCCTCTCGCGCCTGTGCGTTTCCTGTGTCTTTCTGGCGTCAGCCGCGCAATTGTATCGGAATTATCTTGCAGTGACGTATCGTTCCGAAATGGCTTTCGAATCGCTTGCACGCATCACAATCTTGGAGACGGTTCTAACAGTTCTCACACTGCCGGCGGTTTACTATTTTCGCCTGTCTGGTTATGCCTTCCGCTTTGCGTTCTTGTTCGTGAGTATGGCGTTGGTGAACCATTGGTTCCGGCCGCTGCGGGTACGCAGCACCTTGGATTGGAGCAGCCTCAGTTCACTCTTGAAAACCGGGGTTCCAATCTTTGCGTTCGGTTACCTCCTGACCGTGGCCAACACCTTTCCCCGATTGATCCTTTTATCGAGTGGAGGCGTCACCCTGCTGGGCTTGTTCGCGCCGGCATGGGTGCTTGCCGGTGTTTTGCAAACAGTACCGGTCACGCTGGCCACGTACATTTATCCGCAAATGACGTATCGCCTGGGCCGGACCGGTTCACCCCGGTCGCTGCGGCCCATGGCGTTTAAAACAGCCCTCGGAACTCTGCTCGTGGCACTGCCGATTGTGGTAACCCTTGCCCTGACCGTGCCACCGCTTATCACTCGATTCTTCCCCGCCTACAAAGATAGTGTGGGAGCCATCAAATGGACCCTCCTCGCAGGCGCCTTCATGGGCGCCAGTGTTGCCATCAACGCACTGAACAGTCTCAAAGCTTGGGGCTGGATGGCGGCCTACACGTTGATCAAGTGTGTTTGCTCGCTGACAATCCCTTGGGGGGCCTTCGCCGTCTGGCATACGCTCGATTCGCTTGCCGCCGGCATTGCCCTGGCCGAGGCCCTGGGCTTTTGCGCCGGCCTGTGGGCCATCGATAAAGCCATCTCGCTTTCCCCCTCTGTCGTGGCGCAAGACGCACTGACGGTCGCGACGAACCATGCTGTCTGATCTGGCTCCGGAGTCATCTGGCTTAATGCGCACTCCCTCGGTCCAGCGCCATAAGGACGCCGCCGTCAACGTCTGCTTCTGGTTGCCTAACAACAATCCGAGCGCCATCCAGCAACTGACAGCGGTAGCACGTTCCTGCCGCAACCGTGGATTGGCGGTTGAGTTTTTGCACGACGACCTCTGGCCAATCGTCCGCGAGCAAGTGGCGGAATTGCTAAAGGACCAATTTAGAGTGCGGCGGGTTCCCTTTAAAGTTCCTCCCAACACCGCCTTCTACGCTTTGCGCTGGCCGTCCATGGTGAAGTCCTTGGATGCCTGTTTTATCCAGCGGCCGGCATGTGTGGTCACGCACGTTGACGCTCATAGCATCTATCGCGCATTGCATTACTGGGCCAGAAAGCGCCGAGTGCCCGGCCTGGTGATTCAAGAGGGCATTGCGGCTTGCCGCAAGAGGCGAACCATTTTAAGTATTGCTGGAAATTGGATGCGGCAGCCAGGTGTCTTCATCCGAAGCGCGATTGAGCACCTTCCGCACCCCCTTTTGTGGCGCCAGCCCTTAAACATGTTTGCAGAACATGTATGTGTATGGGGGGACGCAATGCGCCGCGCCTTGGTCGCGATGAAGCGCTCTTCACGAACGATTCGTATCACGGGTAGTCCCGCGTTTGATCATCTTATTGGCCGAAAACCTCCAAAATCCAAGAATCCGCCGTGCCTACTTTTCGCTCATCAGCATACAGGTGCCATCGAACGAGAGCAGCGATTTTTCCACCAAATGGCCCGGATTTGTGCGCACCAGCTTGATTGCCGGCTGATCTTCAAGATCCACCCGCGATCGGGTCTGAGTCAGGGGGATGTGCAAACGATGCTAGGTTCCGATGTTTGTCGGTCGCCACTCATTGAGATCGTGGATACAGGCGATGTTTCCGCTCTCTCTGAGCGGGCAAGCGCCTTCCTTACCTATTATTCAACTTCCTTTTATCATGCGCTGGTTGCGGGGATACCGGTCTTGGTGGCTGACTATATTTCCGACCTATATTCCATTGATGTGGAATCTTACGGAGCCGGGCTTGCCGCAAGAAGCGAAGCGGAATTGGCACCGGCGTTGAAGCAAATCCTCCTGGATGAAGGTACTCGCCTGCGGCTCTATCAGGGCGGAGACAGTCTCATCCGCGATCATTTGTATGCCTTGGACGGGAAGGCTTCCGACAGAATTGCTGAGGCAATTGCTGAGTTGGTGGAGCGAGGGACCTGGGCGGCATCAGCATGATGAATATCCACAAGCATCCGGCCATTATTACGACAGCATCAACTGGTTAGGGTTCCTCTTGGGATTGGGTCTGTGCAAACGATTCAGCCAAAGGTACTTGCTCGAACACGTTCACGCTCAAGACCTGTAGCGTTTGGGACAGCCCCAGATCGAGGCGGAGTTCCTTGCGCACGATGGCAGCCAAGACGTAGAACCCTGATGGCGATCCACACTTGCGTCTTCACGGCGTTGTCCCTGGTGTCGAAGAAGTTTTTGATGCGGAGGTAATGTTTGATCCACTTGAAGAAGAGTTCGACTCGCCAGCGGAGGTTGTAGAGTTGGGCTATAACCATCGCGGGTAAGTCGAAGTTGTTCGTCAGGAATACGAGTACTTTGCCGTTCTCGGCATCGCGATAACTGACACGGCGGAAGCGATCCGGATAGTGCGTAGCACTTTGAAGACTAAGGAGCAGAACGATGTGGTCACTGCGGACACCGCTGGTCCGGTCTACCGGGGGGGACTGCAACCGGTTGAGTTGCAGCCCCGCCTTCGTGCGGGTGACAAAGAACGCGCCGGTCTGCACGAAACGGTAGAGTCCTTTAAAGTCCAGGTATCCGCGATCCGTCACGTAGAAGGCGCCCGGTTCGGGAATCCGTTTGTCCAACACGCGCACATCCAGCAGCGTATGGAGTTTGACGGCGGCCTTGGTCGAGCGGAAATGGGCCCAGGGAAACAAACTCAAGCACAGGTCGATGGTCGTCGACTCCAAGGCTTAAATGGTGTGCTCCAGTTCGACGTCCAGAGGGTCCTGCGCATAGCGTCGCCGCGCGCGGGCGATGAGCCGTTGAGCGAAGTCCGTGTAGATGCGCCAGTCACGAATGCGGTACGCGTCGGCCAACGCACTATGCGCCACCACGGACCGAAATCCCATATGATAGAGCTGGTCGCGACGCGAGCGGAGGCAGCCTTCCAAGTCAACCGGACTCTCACGGTGGCCTGCGCGAAGGACATGGCCAAGAATTGCTCCCAACAGGGGAAACTCCGAACCTTGTAGTCGCCGCGATAACGGACAACGCAGCGACGACACTACTCTGGATGGACCCACGCCATGAGCTGAGAAGAATCGTTCTTCCCGGTGTGCATTCCCGGAGTGTGGCAGGCAGCCGGCTGCGCAAAATGGCGAAATGCAGTTCAAATCGTCAACACCTCGATGTGCCTCCATCTTCCTTGATTCCAACCGGTTCAAAAGCATACCACTCTCCATGGCCGGATCACAGTGATCGCCGTCTGCGTCTACGTGCTGGTCGCGATCGTGAGGAAAGAGTTGGGGCTGACCCACAGCCTCGCCACAACTCTCCAAATTCTGAGCCTCAGCGCCTTTGTGACACTGCCTCTGCATCAACAGCTTGCGCAGAATGACCCCGCAACCTCACACCACAGCTTTTCTAAGTGGTTGTCATTCAATGGCGTTTAACCGGACAGTAATGAACAGACGGGTATAATTATGGATCGCGTAACCTTGGCTAAAACGGCCGCCATGTACGCGGTGGCTCCAGGGCTTCATAACGCGCAACGAATTCTCGCGATAACATGGTTCTTATTTGCAATGGTGGTACCCATGGTAGAAGTAAGGACGACAGATCTAGGCGGCAGCGACGGGAGCAGTGTGGTGGTGTCAGTATCTAGCGACGGTTTGGTCACGAACTTGCAGGCCAACGGCGTGCTGGTGCCGCTGCAAGGGGCGGGCGGTTTTGGCTTGGTTGATTATGCCCAAGCCACACTGCTGCCGAACTTGGCGCCCAACCCGGGTTTTGAGCAAGGCGCGACGGGATGGCAATGGGACCAATGCAGTAGTCTCGCCAGTAATGTGGTTCACTCCGGCCAATACGCAGCGCAGATCAACGGCTCGCCAACCAGCAGTATCAGTGTGCAGCTTTACGGTGTGCCAGTCAAGCCGAACACGCGGTATCGCGTTGGGGCGTGGGCGCAGATTGCGGGTGCGCCCGTGGCAGACATCTATTGCAGCCAGTATGACGCCTCGGGAAAGATCGTTACTCTGCCCAGCGCCGCAGTGCAAAGCCAGGGGAAGATGTTTGGGATGAACTTGGCGCCGGGAACATGGTATCCCGTGTTTTGGGAGATACAAACGCGGCCGAGAACGGCCTGCTTGCAGTTGAGGGGGAACATCTATCGCTCCACGGGCACGTTTTGGCTGGACGATTCTTTAATCCAGGAGGTGGACGAGGGACAATTTCGACCATGTGTCGGGCGGATACGGCCGGAGGGCCGTGGAGCCAGGTTTCTAGGCGAAGTGTCACGAATGCACGTTCGCTTGTCGGCCCAGATCACGCCGGTGCGCTATGGCATCCGGGTGGACGGCACGGTGACCGACACTCGGGGAGTGGATCGGGCGGTGGGAGTCCAGTTCAGTCTGCCGATCAACGCGCTGGGGTGGACGTGGTGGCAGGACAGCGAGGAGCATCAGGTGGTGGACGGCAATTCATTATGTCGGTTTACCTACCAGTGCGAGTCGGGCATCGGCGAGTGCTCCATCTATCCTTGGTGCGCGTTGAGTGGGGCGCAGGCAGGCATTTCGATGAGTCTGCCGCTGGAACAGGGCCCCCAGACATTCATCCTGCAGCATAACCAGCAGGTGCCGGCCACCTCGGTAACGTTTTACTGCGGACTAACGCAATCCGCCGGGCGACATCCCGGGACGGCACCGTTCAGCTTCCTGCTCTATAGCCACGATCCAATGTGGGGAATGCGTTCGGCCATGGAGCGGTTCTATCAGCTTGACCCCAACAGCTTCCGCCGCCGCGCCACCCGCCCTTTGTATTTGAACTACGTCGATTCGGAGAGACTGGACAAGAGGCGGGCAAAACTCATTCTTGACCAGAGGCTTGCGGTTTCGGGACCATTGGTTTTCGGTGAAGGGTTCGATTGTGTCGGCACCATGAGCATGAGTTACGACTTTTGGTTCCTGCCGACGGCACACACCAACTGGCTGTCGGACAGTCAGGTGGTGGAGGGACTGCAAAGCTACACCCCTAGCCAGGAACTGCGGTACTATGGCGCACCGACCCTGAGCAACCTGCTGCAAATGGTGGCGTATGATGAGCATGGCCAGTTCAGATATATAGAGGATACGCGATACTGGCTGCCACATGAGGGCTACAACAGGTCAGTCGTAGCCGGGTGGGGGCTTAACTTTCGCGTAGACGACGACCCGGATGTCTGTTCCGTGCAGAGAGATCGGTGTCAGAACGTGGTGGCGGCCTTCCTGAAGGCGCATCCCGCAAGCACGCCCTGGCAAGCGGCCTTCACCGCCGACGCCATCGAGGGCTACCAAGGCAATGAAAAGGGAATTGATTATCGTCCGGACCATTTTCGGACGACCGCGGCGCCGCTGACCTTCGGCTACCAGAAGTTAAAGGTGGCGCTGGCCAACCCAGTGTGGGATTTCCACAACAAGTTTCTTTACCCGCTCTCTCAGCAGCAAGGCTTTCTGGTCTGCGGCAACGCCAACGGCTATGGCCAATGCTTTACGGTTCCCTTCTTAGACATCGGCATGGCTGAATTCGGCTGGGATCCTCAACATCCTGAACAGGTGGATCGCTACTTACGTGCGATCGCCTACCAGAAGATGTGGCGCTACTGGCACGTCCTAGATGGCAAGGGCCAGTATGCGGATAGCAATCTGGACTTATTGCAGTCCCAGTTGAAGCGTTGTCTTGCGCTGGACATTTTTCCTCCCTGCCGGTGGTTGGCACAAGGCAGCGAGGCGAACATGGAGGCAGTTCGGCCATTGTTCCAATATTACATTCCAATTCTGGAGGAACTCTGGAATGCGGGTTGGCAGCCGGTGACGTATGCCAATGCCGGCGGGGTGAACGTGGAGCGGTTTGGACAGTATGCCGACGGGACTCTGCACTTCACGTTGCGCAACCGCGGCACGACGACTGCCAGCGTGACCTTGAATCTGGATCGGACGGCGCTGGGGGTGCCGGCGAACACGGCGCTGCAGTTTCTGGATCTGACGCATGCAGGCAGCACCTACACCGCCTTTGTCCCAAACAATAGTGTCTTCACCCTGAACCCGCAGGATACCAAAGTCATTTGGATTGGAGGTTCGGGCCAAGTTTATCAGCGCGCTTTCCGCAACGCGCACGAGGTTGCCATGAAGATACTTGCTTTACACGTCATTGTCATCGGAGAGGAACTCGGACATAAAAGCATTGGCATCGGAGTGCCAGCTTGGCGCAAGGGTAAGTTACGTGAGCGGGGACATGCGGGGAGGCAGCCAATTCAGAGCCACAGCCAAGCGATTGTTGGATCTGCTAACGTCGGAAGACATGCCAGAAGGAGCCAGTCTGACCGAGCGGCTGGTTTTGGAGCAGAAGCGACTCACCCGTCACGTAGAATGAGCTACTTCAGGCTGGTTGGTTTCGACTGGGCTAAAAAGCAATTCACCGATGCCCGCCATCGTCGGCCTTGCACTTTGGCAAAATGGATGGTCGGTTGCATGCGAAGTCAAATCCACAAGAGGAGCATCCGATCTGTTCTTTGTCTCTGGCTCGAAAACATAGATTGGAAATAGTTTTGGCATAGGTATCTTCGCCCGTTTGGATCAGCCCATTGTGATCTGTCGCGATGTTATTATAGCGCGCAACGTTATGTATGTCAAAAGTGGCATCGCTTTGAACACGCATAGATTCTCATGCGCTTGCGGGGATACACGGAGGTGGCTACTTGTCATAGAGGATGATGTCTGGATCTGCCATGGTGCCGTCATTCTTTATAATTGCCGGCGGATAGGACGGGGAACGGTGATCGGATCTGGTGCGGTGGTGAGCAAAGATGTCTGGCCCTTCGCTGTCGTCGCCAAAGGTCGATCTCGGGTGGTGAAGCGCAGGACCCGATAGCCGCCGCAAGACGCTGACGAGCGACAGCTTCTAGCTTAATTCCAATGCGCATATTGTTCCTGGTGCCGGAGTATCCGACTGTCGCGTTTCCCAACGTTGGGGTATTCCATCGTAACTCCGTGGAGGCTCTCATGCGCTGCGGTGCCGACGTACAGGTGATGGTGGTAACGCCTTGTCTGCCCCCCGGCCTGGCGTGGGTTTGGAGGCGAGCGCGCCGAAGGCAAACGGAATACCGCAGTCAATTCTGTGGTCGTGCCGCGGTGCTGCGCAGTCATTATGTCCGTCTGCCAGGAAACTGGCACTTGCCATACTGCATGGCTAACGGGGTGCTGCGGAATGTTGTGCGCCGCTTCAACATCGTCCACACCCACCATGGTTTCGCTGCCGGCCTGACGGGCGTACGAGTGGCGCGCCGCTTGGGCGTTCCCAGCGTACTGACACTCCACGGCAGCGAAATCAATTGTGATCCCTTGCTCAGTCCCAAGTTCACACGGTGGACCGGTAAAGCAGTCCGGGAGAACAATGTGGTGATCGCGGTCAGCGAAGCGCTTCGCGCACGGACTCACGAGCTATTTGGGCGATGGCCAGTACATCTGCCCATTGGTGTGAACCTGCGCGCGTACCAGGATTTGCCTACCCAAACCGAAGCACGACGACAACTCGGCCTACCGTTGGACCGCAAGTTGCTCCTTTACATAGGAGATGTGACGAATAGCAAGGGCATTGTGGAATTGATGGCATCGCTTCAGAAAGTCGCGGCACATGGTGCCTGGGGCGTAGTGGTTGGGAGTGGAGAACGGGAGGCACTTGTGCGGAATACGCCGCACTGCGTGTATTGTGGCCGCCAGTCCAATGAGAAGGTTCCTTCTTATTTGCGGGCGGCCGACATTATCATCCTGGCTTCGTATGCGGAGGGACTGCCGACGGTGCTGGTCGAAGCTGGCGCAGCTCGCACTCCAATTATCGCGAGTTCAGTAGGGGGGATTCCGGATTTGCTGGGGAGGGACCGCGGTTGGTTGGTAGCACCCCGGAACGTGGAGGCGCTAACACAAGTCATCCAACGCGTCCTCCAACAGCCTATCGAAGCAGAAGATAGGGCCAACCGCCTGCAGGAGTATGTCCGGAATCACTATGACGTTGATCAGAACGCCCAAAGACTTCTGGCCTTGTATGCGGAAACGATTCGCAATACGGAAGTAGGCTGTGCGGGCATGTGCGCTCCCGTACTCGCTCCAGGACAATTGCACTTCAAAACTTGAAATATGCGCAGCGGGACAAACATTTCGTTGGGAGTTAACTCCGTAAAGATGGTGGACGCGACTAGCGGCTTCCGACCTCGCAGGAGTGTGCAACGGTTTCATGTGTTTGGCACCGTTCCCGTTTGGTTGACTGTGATCTTTTCGATCTTCGTGGCTTCCGTAGTGTTCGAGATTTACCAGCCATACGAATGGATGCGGTATTTCACAATAGCCAAAGCAATGGGCTATGTGTTACTGATTGCTGCGCTCGCCGCTCGCAAGTATTGCCTTCGCGATTGGCCGAGGCCGTTTTATCTATTTCTCGTGCCGGGAGGCATCATAGTCATGCACGTTCTGTTCGTTATATCCAATCGCCAATTGTTACTGCTGGCACTGGTCTCAACGTTATCGTTCTTTCAGATGATCGTTCTCTTCCTAATCGCGTACAATCTGTTGCGGTGGCCACAAGTGATGCGAGCATGTTTGCTGACGTTATGCCTCGCGGTCGCTCTGCTGGCCGCAATGAGCTGGATGGGGATCACTATATCTGAAAAGGAAACTACTGCCGAGCTGGCGTACCGGTACACCAGAGATGTGGATGATTTGCGAAAGTCTGCCTTTGGCGTTGATTCCAATTACATCGGCTTTTTATATGGGCTTGGCGCGCTGTGCTGTTTGGGGCTGATTTCGCAAAGGACTCAGATGTCGGCTTATTGGATGCCTCTCTTGTGGCCTTGCCTGGGGCTCTGTGTGCATGGACTCATTTCGTCCGGCTCGCGAGGCGCCACGGCAGCCTTCGCTGCTTCAATGCTACCATTGCTAATGGCTGCCGCCAGTGGCAAGAAAGCGAGCCAAATCATTTGGGCAGCCTTCGCCGTCGGTCTAGTGGCCTTTGGCTTTTCTAAACTACTTTCCGGTTCGAATGTGGCGGCGGCACGATGGCAAGAGACAATGAGTACGGGTATGACCTCCGACCGATTCTTGATCTGGGCAACTTGCCTGCAGCAAGCCAAGGGAACTTGGCTGATCGGTGAAGGAATGCCGATGGCGGAATTCGACCTCGGTCGCAGATTGCTGGGATACGAAGTCCAGTATGCAACGCACAACGAATTCCTCAATATGTTGTTGAGTGTCGGAGCGCCCGCTGCGTTTTGTGTGCTTGGAGCATGGCTCCTATGCCTTAGCAGCGCGTGGCGGGCGCGACGGGAAGGAATGGCCGCCACAGCCACCGCGGCCGTGATATTGGCGCTGATTGTAAGTTGCGACGTCGTCGTGTGCAACCGCAAGATCTTCTGGTTGACCCTGGCAATGGCTTTTGCGGCGGGGCGGATGATACCGCAAGCCGGAAGTTCGATGCAGAGAAGCTACCCCAAACAAGCGCGGCAGCGGGGGGCGATGAGCCACGTATCTTCCACCGAATCGGCAACGAATAGTGGGGGCATTCGAGCCTGAAGAACCCGAATGTGGCTATAGAACTTCACTGATATTCAGACAGTTGCGATGAGGGCAGCTTGGCCCTTATCTCGTTCTAGCCGCAAAGAGACGAAACAACTATGACCTTGGATCTGGTATTATCGTTTGATCACGAACTGAGCCTTGGTGGTGTGTCTTCTTACGGCCGTAACCTGTTCGATCCCTGCGAGCGGCTCCTCGATTTGGCTGGCGAACTTGAAGTCCCCATCTGCCTCTTCACTGACATTCTTGCTTTTGTGCGCTTTCAGGAATGGGGGGTGGCAGCGTTTGTCGATCCCTATCGTCGGCAGCTATGGCGAACACTTCGTGAAGGGCACGAGGTGGAGCTGCATATTCACCCGCACTGGCTTGAAACAGAGCTTCACGACGGAGGCTTTCGCCATGGGAAACGATACTCGCTGGGCGACTTCAGCGACGCGCGCCCGCCTCAGGACGTAGAAGGTATCATACGAGTCAGTGTGGAAACGCTGACTCATATCTGCCGTGAAGCGAGGCCCACTTATGTGTGTAGCGCGTTCCGCGCTGGAGGATTCTGCTATGGGCAGGATGAAGCGTCAACGATACGTTCCCTTTACCGGCATGGGATCCGTGTTGATTCCTCGATCGGCAAGGGCATGACGTTTAGAGGCGCCGCGGGATCTTTCGATTACCGCTGCATGCCTTTGGCTGCGAATTGGTTCATCGGAATCGACGGCCCGCTGAATTGTGCGGCGGCTGGTGGGCTGCTTGAGGTTCCGATCGCCTCGAAACCGCGGACTTGTTTGAATAGTGTGCGCTATTTGGTTAATCGCTTGGTTTATCGAAGTCGAGCTTATGACTCCGGTGGGAAGAGTCTTCATGAGAAGCGTGACGGCTGGGTGGCACGGATACCTCGTCTGTTTCGTCCCTCAGCCTGGCTCCTCGGTTTCGATTATAACACGCATACGACAAGGGACCTGATGTCCATTCTCCAGTACCACATCCAAAGCCACAGACAGGATGGCTATGTTGCATGCTCTGCCATTGGCCATCCAAAGTGCATGGGTGCCTACCAGCGACAACTGCTGCGGAGTTTTGTTCAGTGTGTACGCGACGAGTATGGATCCACGGTGCGATTTACCACTTTTGCCGAAGTTTCAGCGGCAAAGCGGGATGAGCATCTAAGGGAGTCGGGCGCCAAGACCATAGGGGTCTGAGCAGACCGTCACGATCAAAGCGGCCATTGTGTACGCATTTGTATGGAAATGGCTTGCAATGGAGATGGTTTACCAGTACTGAGACATTATAATGGATGGAAAACCAACTGGTTACCGATTCCCGGTCGTGAATCCTCATGGTCGCTGTGCGCAAGTAGTTGATGCAGCGGTACTTTCTCAAACGAGCTCACGACCAGAATTTGGAGAGTTGTGGCGATGCTGTGGCCCACGCCCAGTTCGTTCCTCATGATCGCAATCAACACGTACACACATACGCGATCCAGATCTGGGTCTGCACCGCATTCTCCGAGGTCACGTAGAAGTGGCGCATCCGCAGGTGACCCTTGACCCACTTGAAGAACAACTCAACCTGCCAGCGATTCTTATAGAGTTGGGCGATGACCCGGGCGGCCACCTCGAATTGATTGCTCAGGTAAGCAAACAGCCGGAAGTCATCGGGATCATTGTAGGTGACCCGGCGCAGCAGAGCGGGGTACGCCTCGGGGGTGCGTGCGGCCGACAACCGGATCCATTGATCCGCACGGACGCCCTGGTTCGGCGGTACGGGCCAGGAACGGTGGCACCAGCTCCGCAAGCCTTGCTAGGCGCGCGTCACGAAGAAGGCTCCCGCCTGGGTGAAGCGATACAGCCGCGCGAGGTCCACGTACCCGCGGTCCATCAGGTAGAACGCGCCCGGTTCCAAGGGCAGGGCGTCCAGGGCGTTGACATCGTGGCAGGCCGCGTCTGTCAAACGGATGAAGCTCGGAATCGAGCCGTGCAGATCCAGCAGCGTGTGCAACTTGATGCCCCCCTTCCGATGCCGGAACCGTGCCCAGGGAAAGAGGTTCAGACACAGCTCGATGGTGGTGGAATCGAACGCGTAGACGGTCTGGTCCAGTTCCACCGCGAAGGTTTCTTGCGCATACAGCCGGCGGGCGCGGCGGATGAGCTTCTGAGC
Organism: uncultured bacterium; assembly: GCA_963735925.1. Classification (GTDB taxonomy): domain Bacteria; phylum Verrucomicrobiota; class Verrucomicrobiia; order Limisphaerales; family J093; genus DSVZ01. Next base: position 433,371 of record CAVTMT010000005.1, on the reverse strand, counting down.
CAGGTCCGCGTAAATGCGCCAGTCGCGTTGTTCATTGGCGTCGGCCAAGGTGCTGCGGGCGACATGGCCGCGGAGCCCCGGATGATAGAGGAGGTTGGGGCCGGGCACGCAGGCAGGCTTCCACGTCTCGGAGACTCTTACGATAAGTGACTTGGGCGAACGCCAGGCAGAGGAATTGGTCCCAGCAGGTAGCAGCTCCTCATCTGTAATCGCCTTCGTACCGTTTGACGGAGCGGTGGAACTCGGAGTGCGGCACCCAGTCCATAAGTTGGGCGAAGACCGGCCTTTCGGCGTGCATCCAAGCAGCATGGCACAGTCCATGCTGCGGAAAACTGCCAAATCAGGTTCAAATCGTGAGCAATCTTTGACCACGAGTCTGGCCTGTGTTTTCAAGGGTTTCATTCACTCTCTTCGCAGCCGGACAGCAGTGGTTTGGACAATCTATAGACAATTTCCTGTTGCATAAGCACCGGGGGCCATTTGGTTCCCTGCAAGCCTACACGGCGAATGTCTGGTAGGTGCGAATCGGCCGAGCCACCGTCACGCAAAACTGCCCGTTCCGATTCACCCAACTCGTCGCTGATAGCACCCGACTATCGTTTCGCCAGCCATCAGCCTGCCATCGTGCCTTAGATGGCAAGCGGACTGGCCGGTGACGCGCCGCACCATTGTCCCACGGGTAGTCTGCCTGCCTTGGTATGTTGTGCATTGCAGCTTCTTTAGTGATGCACGAACGAAATCTCCGCTGGAGCATGCTGTCTTTGGTTTCCGGCGCAGGCTCTAATCATCGCCGGACGGTCTGGTTCTGAACCGTTCCCACGACTTAACGAAGAGGCAACAGCCAGCAGAAAGACGGTTTCTATACACGAGGAGTGCATGAAATGTGTTTGCCGGGGGTCTAGGTGCTTGGAGCGGTTGACACTGCGGTTGAACCAGCAAGCTCTTTTGGCTGACCACTCTGGTTTCACTCTTTCGTGGATTCGGGTATAGATGTCTAACGGCGGGGAAACAATGGAGCAACAATTGAAACATGTTTGCATCTTGTCTTGCGCTCATCCTCCTGATGACGGTCGGGTAACGCATAAATTGGGGAGAACGCTCGCTGGAAGTGGAATTCAAGTAACGTGGGTTGGTCCGGACCACCCGAATAAGCCGTCGCTACCCGAAATCTCATTCCGGTTCTATCCCCCGGCGCGGAAGCGCTGGGAGCGATTTGCGATGCAGCGCAGGCTGCTCGACGAGGCTGCGCTAGTGCCGGCGGTTGATGTCTATTTTGCTGTCGAGCCCGACTCGGCGGCTGCCGGGGTAAAACTCGCGCGCGCGAACGCCGCACGCACAGTTTTCGATATTCATGAGATTTACCACGATGACATGCTGCGCCGGTGGGTGCCAAACTGGGCTCGGGGAACCCTTGGAACTCTGGTGCGGAAGCGGATTGCGAGGGTCTGCGCCGAGAGCGATTTGGTCGTCGGAGCCGGATGGACTCGAATCGAGCCATATCTGTGCGAAGCGCAGAAGACTCTCGTCATCCACCATTGCTTACCTCGGAGCGAAGGAAGGAAGTCTGCGGCGGATCCCTTTGGAAAGCGTCAGGGACCAGTGCGCATCATGCACGGGAAAGGCTCGATCAGTCATGGAACGCGGGAGATGTTGCGCGCGCTGCCTTCGTTGGTGCGGCGTGTACCTGCCGACGTTCGGGTCATTGTGTTCAATGCGTTCGCTGCCAATGAAGGCTTTGGCCGGAGCGACCTGTTGGAACTGGCTACCGCACTAGGTGTGAAGGACCGGTTGGAGCTGCGAGATCCGGTACCTTTTAGAGAGATGGGCCAGATTCTCGACAATTGCAACCTAGGGCTGATCGGCTATCGACGCGAAATGGGGGTGAATTCCATGCCCAACCGCATTTTTGAGTTCATGAGCTACGGCATTCCCAGCGTATGCCCCTCGTATTCTCGCGAACTGCGTGCGCTGGTTGGTGAGACGCACTGCGGACTGCTTACGGATATTGAGAATCCCGAAGCTCTAGCCAGCAGCTTGGCTTCGCTGATCCTTGATCCGGAACTTGCGCGGACACTGGGGGAAAATGGCCGACGTGCTACACTCGACAAATACAATATCGAACATCAGGTCGCGCCGCTGTTGGCGTGGATTTTCGACCCAGCAGAGCCCCTGCCGCAAGCGCAGCCGGAAGCGCTGAGAAGGACAGGATGCTAGCTTCGTTCGCCGCCAAGGTCCGCGCATCTGAGGAATTGTACGTGCTGTACCGCTATCTGCGGACGGTGCCCGTGCGATTGCGATTCGGCCTGCGGCACGTGCACAAGACAACGTACGTGGCCAGGCCCATCCGCATCAGCCCTGATCTTCGTGCCGGAGCCTACTGTCACATTGGTCGTCGGGCCGTCATTGCCCCTCGCGTGCGCCTCGGCAACTATGTCCTAATTGCGCCAGACTTGGTCATCACCGGTGGCGACCATCTATATAAGACTCCGGGCGTGCCAATCATTTTCGGCGGACGCCCACCGATGCCCCAGACCGTGATTGAGGACGACGTGTGGATAGGGCAGCGGGTGTTGATCACGGCGGGTGTGCGGATCGGGAGGGGAGCGATTGTCGCCATGGGGGCGGTTCTGACCAAAGCCGTGGAGCCTTATACGATAGTGGGAGGAGTGCCGGCGCGGTTTATCCGTCGGCGGTTTTGCACGCCCGCAGAGGAACAACTGCACGATGAGTTCCTGAAGCAGCCACCCCGCGCGGGTCGATTTGCCGGCCCACAAGTGACGTCTCCCGCAGAAGGGCTTCCGAGCGCATCTGCTTGAGGCCCCGATTTGCCTTCCGACGCGTAGAACGTGCCCGCCGGCCGGCAAAATGCAGCCACAATTAGTGAGTCGCCTCTGCTTCACCCAAAACGCATGCTCAAGAACGCCATCCTGTTGATCAGCGGCGGCACCGGCAGCTTCGGCAACGCGGTGCTTCGCCGGTTTCTGAGGACCGACATCGCTCAGATTCGTATCTTCTCGCGCGACGAGAAGAAGCAGGACGAGATGCGGCATGAGTATCGTGACCCGAAACTGAGGTTTTACATCGGCGACGTGCGAAACGTGGAAAGCATCCGCGAAGCGGTGAGTGGCGCTGCCTTTGTCTTTCACGCCGCTGCGCTCAAACAGGTGCCCTCGTGCGAGTTTTATCCGATGGAAGCCATTCAGACCAATGCCATCGGCGCAGACAACGTGCTGCGCGCCGCCCTGGAAGCGGGCGTCCAGCGCGTGGTGGTCCTGAGCACGGACAAGGCGGCGTACCCGATCAATGCCATGGGCATGTCCAAGGGGCTGATGGAGAAGATCATGATTGCCCGTTCCCGCGTGGCGGCGGAAAAGGGATTGGTGTTCTGCGGCACCCGGTACGGAAACGTCATGGCCTCTCGCGGATCGGTGATCCCGTTGTTCATCCAACAGATCGAGGCGGGCCAACCGCTGACGGTGACGGACCCGCACATGACGCGGTTCATGATGAACCTGGACGGGGCGGTGGATTTGGTGCTGTTCGCTTTCCAACACGCGAAACCCGGCGATCGCTTTGTGCAGAAAGCGCCGGCGGCGACGCTCGAAACCTTGGCCGAGGCGGTCAAAAAGTTGTTGGGCGCCGACAACCCGGTGAAAGTCATCGGCACGCGTCATGGCGAGAAGCTCTATGAGACTCTGCTGACCCGCGAGGAAATGGCACACGCCGAGGACCTGGGCGAGTATTTCCGGGTGCCGGCAGACAACCGGGATTTGAATTACAATCTGTATTTCTCCGAAGGCATGGCGAAGGTGGGTGAGCTGGAGGATTACCACTCCCACAACACCCGGCGCCTGAACGTGGAGGAGATGATGGATTTGTTGCTGACCCTGCCGGAGATGAGAGCCGCGATGGCGCGGCGAGGACTGGCCGCGGGCGCGTAGGGGTAAGAGCGAAGGCGAAGGGCCGGGGCCGGAGCAACTGCGACGGATAGCGGAGGTCAGAGTACTGAGGACGGCAAAGTGATGGGGAGAACGTCGAACAATCAACATTGCACTTTCAACACCGAACATTGAACACTGTGGGTTCACAATGGAGGGAACCAAGTACGATCTGGAGGAGCGCTTGTTGGAGTATGCCAGCCTCGTCATTCGTCTGGTGGACGAACTTCCCAACACCCGTGCTGGAAATCATGTCGCCGGACAATTGCTGCGCTCCGGCACATCACCCTTGCCCAACCACGGCGAGGCTCAGGCGGCGGAATCGGCCAGCGATTTCATCCATAAGCTGAGGATTTGTCTCAAGGAGCTTCGTGAATCTCATCGCTGGTTGCGGCTGATTCAAAGGGTTCCCTTGTTAGAAGCTTCCACCAAGGTGGATCTTTTGCTGAAAGAAACGGACGCGTTGGTACGAATATTCGTGAAGAGCATCCAGACAGCGGAGAAGAACGCGGCTGTCAAGAGGCCGAGCCCTCGCTGATGGCTCTTTCGATGTTGGACGTTCGGTGTTGAGTGTTGAGCGTTCGCTACCAAATTCGCAATGAAAATCCTGATCACAGGCAGCAACGGCTTCATCGGCCGTCATTTGGTAGAGGCCTTGCGGCGCCGCCCGGACTTTGAAGTCATCGGCTATGACCTCGGCAGCCCGGATGCGGATTTGGACCGTGGTTTGCGACAGGCGGACATCGTGTTCCACCTGGCCGGGGTGAACCGACCGCAAGACTCATCGGAATTCAAGACCGGCAACGCCGACTTCACCGCGGGCCTTTGCTCATCACTCTTGGCGCTTGGCCGCTCACCGCTGTTCGTGCTTTCGTCGTCTATTCAGGCCGCGATGGATAACCCATACGGGGTTAGCAAGCGCCAGGCGGAAGAAGCGATCGAGCGGTGGGCACGGGGCGAAGGAGGCTTGGCGGGGGACAAAGAGGGAAGCGGAGAGAGTGAAGAGGCAACGGCCAACGGCCAAGGTGCCAGGGCAGTTATCTTCAGACTGAAGAACGTTTTTGGGAAATGGTGCCGGCCAAACTACAACTCGGTCACGGCCACTTTCTGCCACAATATCGCCCACGATCTGCCGATCACGATCTCGGATCCCCACCGGGAACTTGAGTTGGTGTATATCGACGATGTCATCGAGGCGTTCTTGGGAGTGGCAGAGGAGAGGGCAGAAGGCAGAAGGCAGAAGGCAGAAGCGATTGAGTTTCGCGAGGTACCGCGGTCCTTCAAGGTAACGTTGGGGGAATTAGCGGCACGCATCGGATCGTTTCGCGAATCCCGACGGACATTGGTCGTGCCCGACTTCAGCGACGATTTCAACCGGTGCCTCTACGCGACTTACCTGAGCTATCTCGACGGCCCCGATTTCGCATACTCGTTGGAGCAGCGAACCGACCCGCGCGGGAGCCTGGCGGAGTTTGTGAAATCTGGTTCGGCTGGGCAAATCTTCGTGTCGCGGACCAAACCTGGAATTACGAGGGGCAACCATTACCACCACACGAAGACGGAGAAGTTCCTGGTTGTCGAAGGAGAAGCGATCATCCGGTTCAGGGGCATAACAAGCCAAGCGCCAGGGGCCAAGAGGGAAGGGCAAGCGGCAAAGGGCGAAGGGCAGGGGGCCAAGCGCGAGGAGAATGAACGAACATCGAACAGCGAACTTCCAACTTCCAACGTTGAGATCATTGAGCATCGGGTTTCGGGGAAGGAGTTCAAGGTGGTGGACATACCGCCGGGCTACACGCACTCGATCGAGAATGTGGGCAACGGCGAGTTGGTGACCCTGTTTTGGGCGAGCGAAGTGTTTGATCCGCAAAGACCGGATACGTATCCGCTGAACGTGTTGAGCTAAGAGGGCAGCGGAAAGCGGCAAGGGGGGCGTGGGCAACAAAGTGCATGACGGAGAGGCGCACAAGGGAAGGATGAACGAACATCGAACAGCGAACTTCCAACTTCCAACGTTGAGATCATTGAGCATCGGGTTTCGGGGAAGGAGTTCAAGGTGGTGGACATACCGCCAGGCTACACGCACTCGATCGAGAATGTGGGCAGTGGCGAGCTGGTGACCCTGTTTTGGGCGAGCGAAGTGTTTGATCAGCAAAGACCGGATACGTTCGCCATGCCAGTTAAGTAGCAGGGAGAAGTGAGAAGGGAGCGCAAGCAGTTGTCAACTGGACTGCAAGGTGCGCCGTACGTCGAGCAAGCAGAAGCAATCGAGTAGTAATGAGGGAAAAGCAGTTCCGGTTTCAAGATATGCAGATATGGCAGCGGGCAGCGGCAATCAGCAGACCTCTGTTCAACATGGCAGACGCACTGGACGAGAAGCGGTTGTTTCGCTTTGCAGAGCAATTACGGGCTGCCACGTTGAGCATTACCAACAATATCGCTGAGGGGTCAGGCAGTACCTCCAATCTGGATTTTGCCAAGTTCTTGAACATTTCGCGTCGATCTCTCTTTGAGGTGGCCAATATGCTGATCCTGCTATCTCAAGATAATCGTCTGGAATCTGTCAAGGTTGAGCCGCTGCTGATCGAGTTGGAAGAGCAAAGCCGAATGCTATTGGCCTTCACGCGTGCAGTCGTGCCTTAAGTGGTCAAGCTGCTCCTCGCTCCGTTCTCCCTGCCTTCCGCATGAAAGTCATGACCGTCGTTGGCACCCGGCCGGAAATCATCCGGCTGTCGCGTGTGATTTCAAAGCTGGACCAGTACACGGATCACGTCCTGGTACATACTGGACAGAATTACGATTATGAGTTGAACCAGGTCTTCTTCGAGGACCTGGAAATCCGCAAACCGGACCACTTTCTTAATGCCGCGGGGGCGAATGCGGCCGAGACCGTGGGACAGATCATCGCCCGCGCTGACGAGGTGTTGGGGAAAGAGAAGCCAAGCGCCTTCCTGGTGCTGGGGGACACCAATAGTTGTCTGGCAGCCTATCCGGCCAAACGACGCAAGGTGCCAATCTTCCACATGGAAGCCGGCAATCGCTGCTTCGACCAGCGGGTACCGGAGGAGATCAACCGGAAGATCGTGGATCACCTGGCCGACATCAACCTGCCCTACTCGAGCATCTCAAGGGAATACCTGCTGCGGGAAGGACTGCCGCCCGATCGCGTCATCAAGACCGGCAGCCCGATGTATGAGGTATTGCATCATTACCTGCCGAAGATCGAGCGGTCGGACGTGTTGGAGCGGTTGGGGCTATGCGGGAAGCGCAGAGGGCGAAGTGCGAAGGGCAAAGGGCAAAGGGCAAGGAGCGAGGAGCGACAAGCAGAAAACGGAGGCAGTCTTTCAGGTGCACTTGCCTCTTCGCCCTTAGCTGGGTCAGACGGATACTTCCTGGTCAGTTGCCACCGGGAAGAGAACGTGGATTCACCGGCACAATTCAGCAAGTTCATTGAGTTGCTTAATGGCTTGGCGCGGGAACATGGCAAACGGGTGATTGTCTCCACACATCCCCGGACGCGCAAACGGATCGAGGCAGAAGGGGTGAAGTTGGACGCGAGGGTGGAGTTGCTGAAACCGTTTGGCTTGTGCGATTACGTGAAGCTGGAGATGCATGCCGTCGCGGTGCTTTCCGACAGTGGCACGATCACCGAAGAGTCCTCGATTCTGAACTTTCCCGCACTGAATATCCGCGACGCCCACGAACGTCCCGAGGGTATGGAAGAGGGGGCGGTGATGATGACCGGGTTGGAGTGGAGGCGCAGTTGCGAAGCGCTGAGAGTGCTGGCGGGCCAGGCCCGAGGAGAACAACGGGCCTTGCGAATAGTCGCAGACTACAATGTTCCCAATGTTTCCGAGAAGGTGCTGCGGATCATCCTAAGCTACACAGACTACGTGAACCGGGTGGTGTGGCAGCGCTCCACGCTACCGCAAGGCGCATAGCGGCGAGGGCAGACTTCTGTGTAACCCGATGTCTGGGCTCTGCCCTCCTTCCCTTCCCTGTTGGAAGTTCACAGTCCAAAGTTGGATGTTTGATGTTCGCCCCTTTCCTCATCGCGCTTTCCCTGCAGTTTGCCCTTCGCTCTTTGCTTCTCGTCTTACATGCGCATCTTGATCCTCAACCAGTTCTGTACACCGGAGCCCAACTTCAAGAGCGTTCCATTTGCCCGCGAACTGGCGCGCCGTGGTCATGAAGTCCGCATTCTTACCGGCTTTCCGAACTACCCTGGTGGCGCGATTTACCGTGGCTATCGGCTGCGTCTCTTTCAGCGGGAGACAATCGACGGCATTCCTATCTTGCGCGTGCCTCTCTTCCCTAGCCACGACCGCTCTGTTTGGCGCCGCGGCTTGAACTACGGTAGCTTCGGAATCGCATCGCTACCCGCCCTGTTGGGGGGGTGGCGGCCGGATGTCATTTACATCTACAACGCGCTCGATGGAGTGTTCGCCGCCTTGGCAAAGACTCTGCGAGGTGTTCCGTACGTGTTGGATATTCAAGATCTTTGGCCGGACTCGATTTTCGCAGCAGGGATGGGGAGGCCGTGGATGGAGCGCGTGGTAAGCAGGGCCCTCGCCTATGCCTACCGCCATGCGACACGGGTAGTTGTCCTGTCACCAGGTTTCAAGGATGTGCTTATCCGACGGGGCGTGCCCGCCTCAAAGCTGGAAGTGATCTACAATTGGTGCGACGAGGACGCATTGCTTCACACCCCCTTTGCGAATCTCTCGGCGGCTGAGTTGCCGTTCAAAGGTCGGTTTACTATTCTTTACGCTGGAAACCTCGGAGCTGTGCAGGGATTGGACACCGTGATTGATGCTGCCACACAGTTGCGATGTGGTCGGCCTGATATTTGCTTTGCTATAATGGGTCAGGGCATTGTCGCGGAGCAACTCAAGGAGCAGGTCGCGCGTTTGGGGTTGGACAACGTTACGTTTCTACCGGCACGTCCAATCGATCAAGTTGCGTCGGTGCTTCGCGCTGCCGACGCTTTGCTGATCCACTTGAAGAGCTCTCCTCTGTTTGATGTAACCATTCCATCGAAGACACAGGCGTACCTGGCGCTGGAGAAGCCGATCCTGATGGCTGTGCGGGGAGATGCGGCGGAGGTTGTGCGCCGGGCCGAGGCGGGTATTTTGACTGAGCCAGGGAACGCCGGAATGCTCGCCGAGGCCGCGATCCGGCTCGCGGATATGTCGTCTGAAGACCGTGCAACCATGGGGCGACGAGGTGGTGATTGGTATCGGCGAGAGTCATCCCTGTCCGTGGGAGTGGGACGCTTTGAGATAGTCTTCTTGTCGGCGGTCAATTCACAGGCTTCGACCACGGGTTGATTCGCAAACCAACGGATTGCCGTTCCTGAGTCAAGACGCGATTGCGCGGCCGACGAGCAACGTAGAGGGAGCGCTGGATGGCCGCCTGTTCTTCACAGCGTCGGCGGCCCGCTGTGCCTACAAGGTAAGGTACCTGAATTGGGGATTCCTCTGTTTGTGGACTGTTGTTCGCAGGAGTTCCGGTGAGCTGGCCCGATGACACGGTTTAAGATCATGCCCAGGTAGGGTCTTCATGGGGAATGAGATGACTACCGGTGGCATTGTGTTTTTCACGGCGCTTGTGGTGGCCGCGATGATGGGTCAGCCCGCTTATCGCTTCCTCCTGGCGTGGCAAATTGTTGACCGGCCTGGTGAACGGTCCAGTCACCAGGATCCCACGGTTCGAGGGGGCGGTCTGGGGTTCATCACGGTAATCTTGGGCGGTGGAGTATGGCTTGGAGGGCTGGCGGGTTGGCTGCCGCTGGGCGGAATTCTGTCGGCTACGATCTTGTTGGCGGCCATTTCGTTCTGGGACGATTTACGCTCGCTGGGGCCCGCGGTGCGTTTCGGTGCTCATTCGGTGGCTGGATTGGCGACGCTAGCGTGCCTGGGTTGGCCGAGCTTGGTGCTGGCTTTGCAGGTAGGTGACGGCATCGTCCTGCCGGCAGCGTTGGGTGCTCTGTTGGGCTTTTTCTGGCTGGTTGGGTACACAAACGCCTTCAATTTCATGGACGGAATCAATGGGCTGGCTGGCTTTCAGGCAATACTCACGGGAGCAGGCAGCGCGCTTTTGGCGGGCCTGGCATCAGGGCACTGGGATTCCCCCCCCGTGATCTTCGCATGGTTGGTGGCAGGTGCTGCGGCGGGATTCCTCCCATACAATTGTCCGCATCCTCGTATGTTCATGGGTGACGTCGGGAGTGCGCCCCTAGGATTCTTGTTGGCGGTACTGGTGCTATGGATGGCCCGGGACCTGGGCAGTTGGCTACTTATTCCGTTGTTGCTGCTGCACGCGAACTTCATCCTGGATACCGGGATCACTCTGACGCGTCGAATTGCACGAGGCGAAAAGTGGTTCCATCCGCATCGAGAACATTTTTATCAGCGTTTGCTGCGGTCTGGACGGAGCCATTTGTCTGTGACGCTCTGGGAGGTGGCGTTACAGGTCGTTGTGTTCGCTCTGCTCGTCGCCTACCTGTACGTGGGCGTGGCGGTCCGGATCGGCATTGTAGCGTCGGTTCTCGGCCTGTGGGGAACTTTCTTTCTCTGGTGTGAACAGTCCTTTCAAAGGGTCGGGTCCCGGGTTCGTTCTTCATGAATTCGCTGGTCATTGTGGGTGCAGGTCGCCATGGACGGGTCGTGGCGGAGACAGCGCTGTCCACCAAGCGTTACGAAGTGATGGGCTTTGCCGACGAGGAAGCGGTCAAATACGGGCAAGCGGCGGGGCGTTGGAAGATCCTTGGCCACTGGCGTGAGGTATCGGCCGATGCGTACATCGTTGGAATTGGAAGCAACGCGACGCGCAAGCGCATCTTCGAAGGTCTCGCGGCTCTTGGCAAAAGCGTGGCAACGCTCATCTCGGATCGAGCGTCGGTTTCTGCTGATGCCCACCTGGGTAAGGGCGTGGTCATTTTGGCGGGAGCGGTCGTTCAGTCGGGAGCCGTCATTGGAGACAATGTGGTCATTAATGCGGGCGCGGTCATCGATCATGACGCCCTCGTGGGGGCGCATGCTCATGTGGGCCCGCACTCGACTGTTGAGAGCTTCGCCGAGGTCCCTCCCGGCGAATTGATTCCTGCGGCCACCGTTTGGTCGCGCACAGATTCGACGGCACGCCTTCCGATCGTTGCCGAAGATGAGGCAGTAGTCTTGGGTGGTCCGGAAGGTCAGAGTGAGTCTTCGCGGCCTCAGATGTTTCTGGGGGAGGGCGATCCTGCTGCCGGTCGCGTCGCCCCTTCTCCCCTGACGCCAACGAGGCGCCGAATCCGGCTTTCAATCCCGCATATGGGTGGGAGCGAATTCGACTACGTCAAGCAGGCTTTCAGCACCAACTGGCTTTCGACGGTCGGGCCCAACCTCGCGGCCTTGGAAGAGCGGTTTACACGCGTGGTCGGCTTGCCCTCTTTGGCACTGGCAAGCGGCACGGCGGGTATCCACTTGGCACTTAGGTTGGTGGGGATCGGACCAGGTGATGAGGTGGTCACGCCCACACTCACCTTCGTCGCATCCTGCAATCCAATCCTCTATCAAGGGGGCCGGCCGGTGTTTGTGGACAGCGACCGTGGCTCTTGGAATCTCGATCCCAATCGCTTCGCAGGTTTCATCAGGGAGCGGGCGCGTATCAACCGGCTCCCCAAGGCGCTTGTGGTCGTGCACCTGTTCGGCCAACCGGCGGATCTGGATCCGATCGTGCGAATCTGCCAGGAGTACGGCATTCAGGTGGTCGAAGACGCTGCTGAGGCGTTGGGTGCCCACTACAAGGGCACACCGGTAGGCCGATTCGGTGACGTGAGCGTGTTTTCGTTCAACGGGAACAAGGTCATAACGGCGACGAGCGGTGGGATGCTGGCCTCGCCTCACAAAGGATGGGTGGACAAGGCACGGTTTTGGAGCACGCAGGCATGCGATCCCAATCCATTACACGATTATGTTCATTCTGAAATTGGCCACAACTATCGGATGAGTAATGTGCTGGCCGGAATCGCCCTCGGACAATTGGAGGTGCTGGAGTTACGCGTGCAGCAGCGACGGGCAGTGTTCGAGCGGTACCGGGACGCGTTCCGGGATTTGCCGGGGATCGAGCCGCAACCGGAAGCGGACTTTGGGGAGGAGAAGCTAGGAGTCAGAAGTCAGGAGTCAGAAGTCAGAAGTCAGAAGTCAGAAGCTGGAAGACAGAAGACAGAAGGCAGAGGGCAGAAGACAGAAGACAGAAGACAGAAGACAGAAGATGGAAGGGAGAATGCAGAAGGCGGCAATCTGCCGTCGGAGGCCGGCCCTGGGTCCTCCCTCCACACTCGCTGGCTGAGTTGCTTCCTGATCGATGAAGCCCGGTTCGGGATGTCGGCGGCGGATTTGATCCGCTTTCTGGATGCGGCAAATGTCGAGTCGCGCCCGGTCTGGAAACCGATGCATACGCAACCGCTGTATCGGGGCTACGAGTGCATCGGGGGCGAGGTTGCCGAGGACTTGAACCGACGCGGCATCTGCCTGCCGAGCTCGAGCAGCTTGAGCGCGGAGGAGCAGCAGTTCGTGATCGAGCGGGTACGGGAGGCGCATCGGTCGAGCAGGGAGCGGGGAGCAAAGAGCAGGGAGAATTGAGCAGTTACCATTCAAACCCCTTGGCCACAAAAGACCAGGAACTGATAACTGGGATCGGGCGGAGACTGCCGGAAGGACGTGTCTCGTGTCTCGTGTCTCGTGGAAGTTGCGGTGACGCATGGGTTCGGTTAGCGTTCAGTCGTTATGGCTTTTGTGACCGTTGAAGATCGGGTGGAATGGCTGGAGGCGATGTTTGGCCAGTTCATGGCCGAGCTGGCCCTGCTGAACAAACAGGCCAAGGACCGCGACAAGGCCGCCGAGGAACGCAGCAAGCTGGCCGAGGAGCGCAACCGGCTCGCTGAGGAGCGCTTTACGCAGTTTCAAGACGAGATGCGGCAGTCCAAGCGTGCATTGGACAAGAAATGGGGTGAGCTGGCCAACAAGATGGGCACGATTATCGAGGATATCCTGGCGCCCAATTTGCGCCGGCTGGCGCGGGAGCATTTCGGTTTCGAGACGATTCTGGCGTTCATGATCCGTTGTACCCGCCGGCGGGCCGACCGGCTCGCCGAAGAGAGCGAGTTCGAACACGCTGGTGGTGGGGCCGCAGGCGGTGATTCTGGGGGAGGCCAAATCGAGCCCCACGTTGGAACACGCGGATGCCTTTGCGGAGAAGGTGGGCACGTTCTTCGAGTTCTTCCCGGAATACGAAGGGCGACGGTTGATACCGGTGCTGGGCAGTTGGGCGATCCCTGACCGCGTGGTGGAGCGGCTGACGGCGCGCCGAATCTACGCCCTGCGCATGGGGGAGGAAACCATCGAGCTGGCCAATGCAGCGGCCTTGGAGGCGGAGCGGAGCGCTTGAGGAACGGCAGTCGTTATGGCTTTTGTGACCGTTGAAGATCGGGTGGAATGGCTGGAAGCGATGTTCGGCCAGTTCATGGCCGAGCTGGCCCTGCTGAACAAACAGGCCAAGGACCGCGACAAGGCCGCCGAGGAACGGAACATAGCGGCCGAGGAACGCAACCGGCTGGCCGAGGAACGCAACCGGCTCGCTGAGGAACGAAACCAGGCCGCAGAGAAACGTAACCTGGCCGCCGAAGAGCGAAATCGTCTCGCTGAAGAACGCATGAGTCGGTTTGAACAGGAAATGCGCGAGTTCAAGGCGGAGATGCGGCAGTCGAAGCGTGCATTGGACAAGAAATGGGGTGATCTGGCCAACAAGATGGGCACGATCATCGAGGACATCCTGGCGCCCAATTTGCGCCGGCTGGCGCGGGAGCATTTCGGCTTCGAGACGATTCTGGCGTTCATGACCCGTTGTACCCGCCGGCGGGCCGACCGGCTCGCCGAAGAGAGCGAGTTCGACACGCTGGTGGTGGGGCCGCAGGCGGTGATTCTGGGGGAGGCCAAATCGAGCCCCACGCTGGAACACGCGGATGCCTTTGCGGAGAAGGTGGGCACGTTCTTCACGTTCTTCCCGGAATACGAAGCGCGACGGTTGATTCCGGTGCTGGGCAGTTGGGCGATCCCTGACCGCGTGGTGGAGCGGTTGACGACGCACCGAATCTACGCCTTGCGAATGGGGGAAGAGACCATGGAATTGGCCAATGCAGCGGCCTTGGAGGCGGAGCGGGTCGGTTGAGGAACGGGTGCGACGCCGGCGGGAGTAGTTCGATAGGGAGGCGATTGCGATAAGTGGCTTGGCTCTTGTGGCAAGTCTCCTCGGGAAGTCACGGCTTGGCAGGAGCCACGCTCTACCAGGGAGGAATTTGAAACCGGCTCAATCTACGCTTGAGGCTTTGGTCCTGGCGGTTCACCGCCGGAATGGCGGCGGGCTTGAAAGCCTGGACTTCGAGGCGCGCTTGCTCGCGCCGGAGTTGCGTTTGGACTCCCTCGATCTGGCCGAATTGATGGTGGCGGTCGAGCGCGAATTTGGAGTGTCGCCGTTCGACGCACCGAAGGTCCCACGCACGTGGGGCGACATTCTGGATTTGATACGAAACCGTGGCGGGGAACCGAATGACCTTCCGGGTTGAAGGCGGTCGAGCTTTCCCTTGCCACGACAGTGCGAGCCACTGCGAATGGTTGCGAAAGTCAGCCCGGCCGACTTGGGTGCGTTGGCCTCCGCGTTCGATGCGTTGGAGGCCGGTCGCTCAGTGGCGTTGCTGCCGCCGCAGACAGACGCGGTACGGTGGACGGATATCCCCGAAGCGCAGGGAGTGTGGGTGGGGGTGACATCGTCCGGTTCCACCGGGCAACCGAAGCTGGTTTGGCGGGACTGGACGCGGCTCAAGGCTGCCACGAGTCGTCAGCCATCGGTGCGAGGTTGGGTCTGGGCCTCTCCGTTCGACCCTTGGAGCTTCGCCGGTGTACAGGTGGCCGTCCAGGCGTGGACGAACGCGGGCCGCACGCTCTCGTTACGCGGGGAATGGGCGGACCAGTGGCGGACGCTGGTTGATGCGCGGGTGGACGCCGTTTCCGCCACACCCACATTTCTTGACCTGTTGTTACAGAACGAGCCGGCGGGAGTTAGTGACTGGAGTCCCAAACAGGTCACGATCGGGGGTGAGCCCCTCCGGTTGGGCGCCGGCCGACGCTTGTCAGCCCGTTGGCCCGAGGCCCGATTTTCGGCCATTTACGCTGCGGCCGAGTTCGGCGTGCTCCTGAAGACGCATCGCCTGGATGGCTGGTACGAAGTGGATGCTCTCAATCAGCACTGGCTTGAATGGCGGCTTCAGGATGGAGTGCTGGAGGTTCGCGACCAGAATGGCTGGCGATCCACGGGTGACCGGGCCGAGACGCGCGAGGGATTAATTCGGATCCTCGGTCGCGCAGACCAGGTGGCGAACGTGGCGGGCACCAAGGTGAGTTTGGCCGAGATCAGCTTGCTCGCCGAGGAGGTGCCCGGTGTGGCCCGGGCCGTCGCAGTGGCGGAACCCAATCCAGTAACCGGACAAGTCGTCTGCCTGCGGTTCGCGCCCGTGCCCGGCGAGGATCCGCATCAATTGCGACAGAAGTTGGAAGCTCATCTCTTTCCGCGGCTCCCCAAGGCCGGTTGGCCTCGCGACTGGGTCGTGGATGAACTCGCTCCGCTGCTGAACGCCAAGCGGAGAGTGAGATGAAACGCGCCTTGGTTACCGGGGGGTCCCGGGGGCTGGGACTGGCGATCTGCACGTCGCTGCTCGAAGAGGATTGGCAGGTGGTGACGACGGCGCGCACGCGCACCGAAGCCGTGGAGGGATTGGGGAAGCGCTTCCGCGGACGGTTTGAATTCATCGAGTGCAACCTGGCTGAACCCGCCGGCGTGGCGCGGTTCTGCGAACAGGCTCACGTACTCGAAGGCCTCGACGGTTTCGTAGCGAACGCGGCCCTGGGAACGGAGGGTCTGCTTACCTTGACTCCCGAAGAGGCCATCCAGCGGACGTTGAGCGTGAACCTGTTGGCTCCGATCCTCCTCGCGCGGCAGGTGGTGAAGGGGATGTTGCCCAAGGGAGGGAGCCTCGTGTTCATCTCTTCGGTGGCGGCGCTGACCGGTCTGGCCGGATTGACGGTGTACGGGGCGACGAAGGGCGGGTTGGTGTCGTTTTCGCGTGCGCTGGCACGAGAATATGGGGAGCGCGGGATCCGCTCCAACTGCGTGTTGCCGGGATTTCTCGAAACGGACATGAGCGCGTCCTTGGCCGAAACCCAGCGCGAACGACTTCGGAGACGAACGGCCCTGGGTCGGTTGGGGCGTGTGGAAGATGTCCTGGGCGCGGTGCGCTACCTACTCTCGGACGCCTCGGCGTTCGTGACCGGCAGCGAGATCGTGGTGGACGGCGGAATGCGGGCCTGAGACGAAGTCGTGAACACGAATAGTCCAGAAAGCGCGGCGAAACTGCCTTCAAAGAGTAGCAGTGAGCTGGATGCCTCCCGGCGGCGAGGTTTCAGCAACCTCGAGCGCACGATCGTATTGCTGCTCGCGTATTGCGGGGTGTTTCTGCTCAGTCACGAACTGGCGTTTCAACTCCGCTTTGATTTCGAGGTGCCAAGAACCAGCGAGTTCTCGCTGAAGTACGGTTGGCTGGTGAGTCTCCCAATCAAGTTGCTCGCCCTTTGGCTCTTTGGACAGTTCGGCAGCTTGCTGGGCTTTTTCGCCCTCCCGGACGTATGGCGGTTGATCGGCGCGGTCGGGACCGCTTCGGCGGTGCTGTATCTGGGCAATTTCCTGGTGATTTGGCCCGTGAGCCTGCCTCGCGGCTGTCTCCTGATCGACTTTGTGCTTTCCACCGTGGGGATCGGGTTGGTCCGCGTGGGCTTTCGGATCATGCGCGAACGCCTGCGCGGGGCAGGATCGGCACCGTCCGGAAGGGCCCGCCGGGTCGGGATCATCGGCGCGGGGGAGGTGGGAGCCTCGCTCGCGAAGGATTTGCTCTCCCGCCGAGGTTTGGGACTGCATCCCATATTGTTTTTCGACGATGATCAGCAGAAGTGGCGGTCGAGCGTGCATGGCCTTTCGGTCGTCGGTGGCCCCGAACTCCTGCGCGAGGCCGAATATGCCCGGCGCTTGGACGAGGTCATTATCGCCATGCCGACGGCGTCCGCCAAACGGATCGGGGAAGTCGTGCGCTTGCTGCAGGAGGTCCACCTCAAGTTCGAAACCGTACCGTCGCTCGATCAACTGGCCACCGGTAAAGTACGCGTAAGTCAGCTCCGGCCCGTCGAGATTCAGGACCTGCTCCAACGCGAGCCGGTCGAATTGGAAACCGAAAGCATCCGGCAGTTGATCCAGGATCGGGTGGTGATGGTGACGGGTGCCGGGGGCAGCATCGGCAGCGAGCTCTGCCGGCAGGTCACCGACCAGAATCCGCGCTCGCTCCTGTTGGTCGAACAGTCCGAACCCCAGTTGTTCGTGATCGAGCAGGAATTGCTGGAACGCGGGCACCGGGGCATCATCATTCCGATTATCGCCGACGTGCTGGACGGTGCCCGCATGGAATGGATTCTGAGCCGGTTCAAACCGGAGCTCATCCTGCACGCGGCCGCTCACAAGCACGTGCCGATGATGGAGAGTCAGCCGAGCGAGGCGTTGAAGAACAATGCGCTCGGCACGGCGCGGCTGGCGGAGATGGCCCTGAAGCATGGGGTGAACCGATTCGTCCTGATCTCCACGGACAAGGCGATCAACCCCACGAACGTGATGGGCGCATCCAAGCGGCTCGCCGAGATCTACCTGCAGGCCCTGGCCGCCAGCAATCCGAACCGCACGAAGTTCATGGCGGTCCGCTTCGGCAACGTGTTGGGGTCCTCCGGGAGCGTGGTGCCGGTGTTTACCAAGCAGATCGCCGCCGGCGGACCGGTGACGGTGACCCATCCGGAGGTGACGCGGTACTTCATGACCATCCCCGAGGCGGTCGGCTTGGTGCTGCAGACCGCCGTGATGGGTAACGGGGGGGAAATCTTCGTTCTCGATATGGGGAGTCCGGTCAAGATTGTCGATCTCGCCCGGCAGCTCATTCAGCTCAGCGGGCTCGAGCCCGATGAAGACATCGAGATTCGGTTCACGGGCCTGCGTCCGGGCGAGAAACTGTACGAGGAACTCAGCCACTCGGCCGAAAACCATGAATCGACCACGCATCCCAAAGTGATGCGCTTTCTGAGTCAGGCCCGGCCGTTGGACGAAGTGAAGGCGGCGTTCGAGACGTTGGCGGCGGAAATGCACAGCCTCGAACGCAATCAGCTCAAAATGCGAATGAAAGAGCTGGTGCCCGAATACCAACCCTATCTGGTATAGAGTGCAACCGGAGTGACCAACCAACGCAGCGGGTCACCAGCCGGACTCTTCTTGTTGTTATGGACTGTGCTCAAGGCGGGTTCTTGCCGTCGGTGTTCCGGCAAGGCGAATGGGTGCCGGAAGCGGAACTCAGGCTGCATTTGAAGCGCTGCGGACGCGGGGTGCGAATTTTCCTCGGGGCAAGGCTGTTGCAGCCGGAGGTGATCTCGATCGGCAGCTTTTCCCAAGTGGACGAGGGTGTGTATATCTTTGGCGGCGAGCAGGTCGAAATCGGATGTCATGTCCACCTTGCCTTCCTTAGCTCAATGAGTGGCGGCGGCAGGTGTGTTATCGGGGATTACGCGGGGATCGGGGCGGGCGTGCGGATCATCACCGGGACGGAGTTGGTGGAAGGGACTGGCTTGACGAACCCGACCATCCCCGCCGTTTACCGTTCGCTCAAACGCGGGGCGGTCAGGATCGGGGCACACGCGTTGCTGTTCACCAACAGTGTCGTGCTACCGGATGTCACGGTGGGCGAGGGCGCGGTGGTGGCGGCTGGATCCGTCGTCCACCGCGACCTCAAACCTTGGGGCATCTACGGCGGGAATCCACTGACCCAGATAGGCGTCAGAGAGCGGGCCACGATGCTCGAGTTGGCCGCGAAACTCCAGCGCCAGGAAGCGGGTGACGACGGACCTGCGGAAGGGAAGTCATAGATGCAGCGCAACCTCATGTTCACGGTGCGATTACCGATTCTGGGAACCGCGGTTTTGGGCTTCTTCGTGGTGGCGCTCTGGGCCTTTCCGGGCGCCTGGTACACGCGCTCGGATCGCAGCCTCCACCCCGTGTGGCTGAACGAGCGCACCAACCTGGCGGGCTGGCGGTTCAGGGAGATACCCGTGGCGGATTCGGCCGAGAAGCTGCTCGTGGCCGACCGGACGGTGAGCGGAGAATTCGACCAGGCAGGGACGCAAACGTCCGTCCAGGTCTTCTCCGCCAAGCGTTATACGGCCAAGCCCTACGACATCGGCCTGTTTGTCCATACGCCGGACCGTTGCTGGACCCAGGCGGGATGGAAGTTCGAGCCGGTCGTGCCCGACTCCGTCGAACTGGACGTGCATGGCGTCAAGATCCTCTTCGAGCGCCGGGTTTTTGTGGCCGGGGGCCATCGGGAATTGGTGTATTTCGGCGGTTTGGTGGGCGGTCAGCCTTTGCCCTATCGGCTCGATCACAACCTGTCCGTGGGCATGAAGTTCGCCGTGGACGAAGCGGCCAAGAAGTCCGGCGCCGCGGGGGCCGGAACCCGGGCCGTGGACAAGCGGTTTTGGGAAAGGATCTGGGAAGCCTTCAAAGCGCGTCGGCAAATCCTCGGTCCCAAGCAATTCGTCCGGATCTCCACCGAGGTGGTCGGCGGGGACTTGGCGTCGGCGGACGCCCGGTTGCGTTCGTTTCTGGAACTCTGGCTGGAACCGACGGACTACGATGCGGAATTGCGCTCCTGGACGGAACGCAAAACCTGAACTCCGGCACTCACCCATGACCTCTGTGCTCGCACCGCTCTCGTTGCTCGCCCCGGCCTTCCTAGCGATGGCCTGGCTCGTCTCGCGGGCGCAATGGTTCTGGAACCACAACCCCGATCTGCAATTCGGTTGGGTCGTGCTGCTGCTCTGCGCTTACCTGTTTTGGGAAGCGTGGGAGAAGCGTCCCCCGGTCAACTGGAAACCGCGCTGGTGGTCGGTGACCTTGGCCGGCGGCGGGCTCGCTCTGCTCTTTCTGATTCAAATCTACCAGGCAGCCCTCGGCTCCAATGCCGCCAGCACCGTGGGTTTGGCGCTGGGAGTCCTGTTGGTGGTGGCGGCGAATCTGGGATTGGTTTTCGGATGGGCGGGGTTGCTCGCCTTTGGCATGGCCTTCGGGTTCATCCTCATAGCCATGCCCATGCCGAGTGCCATCCAGGGACCGATCGTCGGCGGACTGCAGCACAAGATCGCCTGGATCAACACCGAAGTGTTGAACCTGGTCGGCATCCCGGCGCAACAGGTCGGCAGCCTGATCCATCTGCCCGCCGGCACGGTGGGAGTGGACGAGGCTTGCAGCGGCATCCGCAGTCTCCAATCCACCGTGATGGCCACGATCTTCATCGGCTATCTCACGCTCAAACGACCGGGACTCCAGGCGCTCCTGTTCGTTTGCGGGATCGGGCTGGCGATTCTCGGCAATGTCGTTCGGTCGCTCTTCCTCTGTCTCGAAGCCAACGCCAAGGGCATCGAGGCCATCAAGGAAGTCCACGATGCGGCCGGGTGGTCGATCCTCGCGTTTACCGCCTTGGGCGTCATCGGTCTCTCCTGGTTGCTCAAGAAGCTCGAACTCAAGGCGGCCGAGCTGGAGCGCGATGCGGATTTGGAAGCCGGGGCGCCACTCCAACCGGACACGGCCGGCCCGAAGTGAGCAAACGCCTTTTCGATCTTGCGGTTCTGGTGATTACCGCCCCGCTTTGGCTCCTGGCCCTCGGGGCGGTAAGTCTTTCGGTATGGCTGGGACTGGGAAGACCGGTCTTCTTCCGCCAACCGAGGCCCGGCCGCCACGAGCGAATCTTTCCCCTGCTGAAATTCCGCACTATGACCGACGCGCGTGACGACCAGGGGAGGTTGCTGCCCGATGCCCGGCGCCTGACGCCGTTCGGCCGCTGGCTGCGGTCCACTTCGCTGGACGAGCTGCCCGAATTGCTGAACGTGCTCAGAGGCGACATGAGCCTTGTCGGTCCGCGGCCGTTGCTGGTCCAGTACCTGCCGCGGTACACGCCGGAACAGGCGCGGCGCCATGAAATCCCGCCAGGCCTGACCGGTTGGGCCCAGATCAACGGGCGCAACGCGCTGAGCTGGGACGAGAAATTCCGGCTCGACGTCTGGTATGTCGATCACCGGTCGGTCTGGTTGGATTTGCGAATCCTGGTCCTGACCGCCTGGAAGGTGCTCCATCGCGAGGGGATCAGCGCCGCGGGGGAAGCGACCATGCCGGAATTCATGGGATCGGCGGCTCGTTCCGCTCCGAGCGGAGAGGCCACGCGCGCGGGCGGAACCGTCACGCCCGGCAACCCTCGGTAGGGCGGGGCTGTGTCCCCGCCAGCGCCATCCGTCCCGTGGGCGGAACCGACCGGCCCGGCAACCTTCGGTAGTGAGGGCTGTGTCCCCGCCAGTGCCGTTCACCCCGCGGGCGGAACCGTCTGGCCCGGCAACCCTCGGTAGGGCGGGGCTGCGTCCCCGCCAGCGCCATTCACTCCGCGGGCGGAACCGTCACGCCCGGCAACCCTCGGTAGCGCGGGGCTGTGTCCCCGCCAGCGCCATCCGTCCCGCGGGCGGAACCGACCGGCCCGGCAACCCTCGGTAGCGCGGGGCTGTGTCCCCGCCAGCGCCGTTCGCCCCGCGGGCGGAACCGTCACGCCCGGCAACCCCGTTCCCATCTTTATTGAACGACTTCTAACTGCGATTGAACTCCGGGGTCTGGGTTGAATGGCTTTCCGTTTTCATTCAGCCGAAGTTCGCGAAACCCGCTGCCCGTGCAGCGGGTTTCGGCTTTTCGGGTCCAGTGCAAAGTGCCTTCGACATGAACGGCGGTCCGTTTGCGGGGAAATGTCCACTCGAACTGCCCGCGCCGCCCGCCCCGCGGGTGGTGGTTGAAGCCCACCCCGTTGAACGGTTTCAGCCGGGACCGCGCGAATTCCGGAGCCGCGGCAAAGCCGCGGGACTCGTAAGCGTCCGCCCCGACCTGGGCGCAATCGGAGCACCGCAGCCCGGCGCCGCCCCGCATCATGTACTACAACAACTTCGCGTCGCACCTGCTGTGCGCCTACAACCCGAACATGTACCACCCCGGGCTGCCGTACCGGTGGTCCGACGAGGATTGGCGGCGGTTGGTGGACATGATCGCTGGCTTCTCTCACTTGGTCTCCGTTCCGGCCTCCGTTATCCATTTTCCCGTATTCGCACTGAAGACCGGGTCGCCTGCGTGCTGAGCCCGCATCGTCACCGAATAGACCTGGATGCCCAGCCGGCGTGCGTCGCGGGATCCGGGAATTGCCTGCTGCGGGATCCAGTCCTGACACCGGAGCTCAACCCGGACGCGTTCCTCGGCCGACGCCGGCAGGGTCACTTTCCAGGGGTCGCCACTGGTTATGGGAGTAAGTCGTTTGCCGTCCAGATAAAGACCCGTCTCCGCGGACCTGGCCTGCGCGGGCACGCTGGCTTCCACGGTCAGGGTGTAGGACTGGCCCGACGCAACGGGCAGCACGAAGTGGGACTCAGCCATGCTCCATCGGAAGGGACGTCCCGCTCGTTCCGGCCCATGCCACCCTTGCAGATAGCGGCCGTCGCCAGTCTCGCCGAGGGTGAGGCGGTAGTGTGCGCGCGCTTCGGCGGTCCACGCGATGGAATCCTCCTCGTTCAGGGCGATCTGGGCGCGCCGGCCGGCATGGTTCTCGACCTGAAAGCCGCCCGGCGCCTGGTTGGCGGTCAGGATGGCTGAAATCACGTTGGACCCCACCTGAACGTGCAAGTTGTCTTGCCCGAACGTACAGCCCTGGACGATGGCCTTGCCGGCGTCCAACTGCAGGGCGGCGGAGCCAACGCCCCGGTTGTCCCAGTGTACGAAATGGCACGCGCTCGCGGTGAACTGTCCCGTCGCGCTGCGCATCCAAACGCATCGGTCGATCGGCCCCCAGAACGAGCAGTTGACCAGGCTCACCTTCCCCTCGGCGTCCGGCCCGATTTCCAGGCAGACCGCGTCCGTGCTGCTCCAGCGCCCGACGAATTCGCCGTTGGAAATGAGCAGGCCCGGCGGTTGCGCCTGCTCGACCACGACCGCCCGTTGGCAGGAGTCGGCGCCCAGGCCCAGGAAGTTGCCGTTGGCACTGCCGGCCTTCGAGGCGGAGAACTTGTAGCCGACGCCGTAGCCGAAACAGAACGTGTTGAAGACGTATTCCCAGTCGGTGCGCGCCAACTCGAAGGCCGTGCCCCGGGTGTTGATCCACTCGCAGTAAGGGTTCTTGGGATCGTAGTTCACCCCAAACGGCCAGAAATGGACGTTCTCGATGTGGCCGATGTCGTAGCACTCGTCCACATAGATACCCCGCCAGATCGGGTAGCCGGTGACGTTGCGCACCAGGTGCCGATGAGCCCGTACGAACCGGATGCCCTCATAAGGGTTGAGCAACAGGCATTCCGAGATGCCGACGTTCTCGGTGTCCTGCGAGGCCACGCAGGGCGGATAAGGCACCGGGGGCACGTCCGTTTGCTTCCATTCGGGGTAGGCGACGATCAGGCCGCTGATCGCGGCGTTGTTTCCGCCCAGGCGGATGAACGGCGCCTCGTTGCTCGTGCCCCGTCCAGCATACGCGAACAGCACCGAACCGGTCAGGTTGGTGAGGGCTCGTGGGCCGGTCGTGGGGGGAACCCGATAGACTCCCTGCAACGTGACGTTGGCGGGGACGGTCAGGTGACCGGCGATCCGATAGCGCCCCGCGGGCACCGCCACCACACCCCCGCCAGCCGTCCCGGCCTGGTCGAGCAGCTTCTGAAAAGTTGCCGTGCAGTCCCCGGCAGCATCGGCCGCGGCACCGGGTGCGGGGACATTCCAAGGAGGTCCAGCGAGTTGGCCCAACACGGGGCTGCAAACCAGGTCAACTGCGAGAAGTAGAGCGAACGAAGTGTGGTGCATGCCCGCAGTATGACGGGCGCCAGGCCGATGACAAACCCAGGCTCACCCGAAATTGCCCGCCGATTTGGCAGCCTGCCGCTTGGACCGGATCATTGCGGTGCCGAGCATCGCCGGAACGTCAGTCTTCACGGATCTTTGTGGGTTCAAGTTCGCGGGAACAACCTTGCAGCCCCCACCCGAGCGCCGAAGCCGGTGCGGATTTGCGGGCCCGCATTGGCAACCCCGCGCTCCCGGCCGTTGCGGACGGGCGTGCGCCGGTCGCCCAGGCATGGCACATTGGACCCACAGATGAACCGACAGCGAAACCGACTCCGTAACGCCGCCGCCCTCCTCGCGTTGGTGGCCAGCCTGACTGCGTGCGGCCCCAAACCCGTGACCCTGACCCGATACCGCGAGTTGCCCGATTTCCAATTGACCGACCGCACCGGCCGGTCGCTAAGCCGCAAGGACCTCGCGGGCAAGATCGTGGTGGTCGATTTCTTCTTCGCCAGTTGCGCCGACCAATGCCTCGTGCTGGGGCAGCGCATGGCCGAGGTGCATCGGTTGCTGGGCGATGCCGACGACGTGCGCCTGCTCTCGCTCACGGTCGATCCCCGCTCGGACACGCCCCAGGCCCTCGCCCGCTACGCCCCGCGATTCACCGACGACACCAACCGGTGGTGGTTCGTCACCGGGGAGAAGCCGGCGCTCTACGATTTGATCCAAAAGAGTTTTCTCCTGCCGGCCGGCGAGACCGAAGACGAGCGCGCTGACTTCAACAACGGTTTCATCCACAGCGACAAGATCGCGTTGGTGGACGCGCACGGGGTGGTGCGGGCCTACTTCGACGGTCTGGCGGGAAGCACGCCGCAGCGGATCGTCGAGGCGATCGACAAACTGCGGCACGAACCGCAACCCAACTGACGTATGCGATGAAACACCTCCTCCCGGCCTTCCCCCTGGGGCTGTTGCTGCTCGCCACCTCCTGCGGTGAAAGGAGGGCCGCTCCACCGCCGCAGGCCGGCAGCACGGCCACGAACCTCCACGCCTACCAGGTCAAAGGCGTGATCCAGAAGCTGCCGTCCGACGGCCGGACGGTGGTGATTCAGCACGAGGAAATCCCGGACTACATGTCGGCCATGAGCATGCCCTTCCGGGTCAAGGACACGAACGTGCTGCGCGGGCTCCAGCCGGGCGACGCCGTTGCCTTTCGCTTGCTGGTGAACGAGGACGAGGGCTGGATCGACGCCATCACCCGGGTTGCCGGCGCGACGGCCGCCGTTCAAACCGCCGAACCGGTGGCGCCGGCAAACGGCGTGGCGGCGCTGAACCCGGGCGATCTCCTGCCCGATTTCACCTTCACGAACGAACTGGGACAGGCGATCCGCTTCAGCCAGTTTCGCGGGAGCGCGCTGGCGTTCACGTTCATCTTCACCCGCTGTCCCTTCCCGGAGTTCTGCCCGCGCATGTGCAAGCAATTCCTGGCCACGAGCCAGCAACTCGCGACGATGGCGAACGCGCCTACGAACTGGCATTTGCTCTCGATCTCCTTCGACCCCGACCACGACACGCCGGCCGTCCTGAAGGCGTACGCGGAGCGGTACGGTTACGACCCGGCCCGGTGGAGTTTTGCGACCACCTCGGCGGCAGAAATCGCCCGGCTGGCGCCGCTTTGCGACCTGATGGTTCGCCCGGAGGGCGAGAGCTTCATGCACAACCTGCGGACGGTGGTCGTGGACGCGGAGGGTCGCGTCCGGCGCGTCTTCACCGACAACGTCTGGACCGCGGACGAGTTGGCGAACGAGATCGTCCAGGCCGCTTCGGCCCGCCAGGCCATGGCACCGCAACCGCCCGCCTCGCCGTAGCGTCCGGAATTCAAATCGGTGGTGGCAGATTCCAGATGGGTGACGGTAGTTTTCAATTCGGTGGCTGCGCCGCGGCGGCGGCGCAGGGCGGTGCCGCAGCCCGGCCGCCACTCCAGCAAAACACTGCTGGCGCGGCGGCGCGCTTGACAGCGGAGAGGCTCGACCTCTACAAGCGGCTGGTCAGACGCGGGAAGCGGTGGGTCCTGTCCTATGCATTCCATTCCCTTGCTGGTGCTTTATTGCGCGCTGGTGGCGCTGGCCTCGCTGGCAGGCGGCTGGCTGCCGCTGCTCGTGCATCTCACGCATCGGCGGCTGCAGATCGCGATCAGTTTCGTGGCCGGTCTGATGCTGGGGATCGCCCTGCTGCACTTCATTCCGCACGCGACCGCACACACGCATTCGCTCGATCGCACCGTGGAGTGGGCCCTGGGCGGGTTTCTGGTGATGTTCTTCCTGCAGCGCTTCCTGCATTATCACCACCACGATGTGGACGAAGGCGGCGGGGAAGATGACAGCCACCATCACCCGGAGTCGGAGGGGCACGCCCACGGTCACGACCTCGGCCAACCGAGTACCCACCAGCTTTCCTGGGCGGGCGCGGCGACGGGTCTGACGCTGCATTCGCTCCTGGACGGTCTGGCATTGGCGGCGGCCGTCGCGGCGGAATCGGCCGGACACGGCACCTTGCTGGGCCTGGGGACAGCGCTGGCGGTGGTGCTCCACAAGCCGTTTGATGCGATGGCGGTGTCCACGTTGATGGCCAGCAGCGGTTGTTCGCGAGCTTCGCGGCACCTGTTTAACTGGCTGTTTGCGCTGGTGGCGCCCCTCGGCGTGATCCTGTTTTCGTTGGGTGCCGGACGGGTCGCCGAGGAGAATCCCGCATTGCTCGGCTGCGCGCTCGCGTTTTGCGCCGGGACCTTTCTCTGCATTTCGTGCAGCGACCTGCTCCCGGAACTCCAATTCCATTCCCACGACCGCCTCCAGCTCTCGCTGGCCCTGCTGGCGGGGTTGGGAGTGGCCGTGCTGATCGGGCAGTTCGAGACGTCCGGCCACGACCATCCGGGCACGGGCCCGGAAGCCGGCGCGGCGGGTGTGACCTGGACCGGGCATTGGCGAGGAGCGTAACCGGGCCGGCCGCGGGGTGCCGGCGACGGGCTTTAGTTCCGATGCTGCTGGTGGCAGGTGGCGCAGGCTTGTCCCATCGCCTGGAAGGTCTGCTCGGCCGCTTCGCGGCGCGTCACCGTGGGTTCCGTGCCCGCCCCGGCCAGTCGGCGGTGCAGTTCGTCGGCCTTCGCTTCCGCTCCCGCCAGCTCGGCCAGGAACTCAGGGCCGCGTTGGCGGGCGGACGCCAGCCGTTGCGCTTCGCGAAAGGACTCCCAAAGCAGGAGCGATTCGTGGGCCGGGGAAAGATCGGGCTGGTTCGCGGGGGTGCGAAAACCCGCCTGCCGGATCGCCTTGAGGGCCCCGAACTGCTGGTCGATCTGGACCATCGCCTCAACCAAACCGGGGAGTTTCGCGGTCGCCGGGAAGTTGGTGGCAACCCCGGCCAATTCCTCCGCGCTGGGCGGATGAAACTCGCGGACGACTTTGAACAGGCCCGGGTAGTTGGTGTCCGTGCCGGCAAGCTCCAACCAGGCGCGCGCCTGTTCCGCGGACCAGCCTTCCAGTCCTTCGCACACGAGGGCGGCCGCCGTCGGCCCGCGGTGTTGCCCATGGTGGCAGTGGATGAAGACCGCGCCCGGAAACACCTGTGCCGCGCGGACCAACCGCACCGCGTTGGTGCCCAGCACACCGTCATAGCCAAACGGGAGGTGGACGTAGCGCAGTCCGAAGCGCGCCGCGGTTTCCACCTCCGGGCGCGTGCCATCGACGCTGATGATCGTCTTGACGCCGAGCTGCTGCAGGGTGGCGAAGCCGGCGTCGCCGGCGGGCTGCCCGCCCGAATAGATGCGCTCGCCAAGCTGGAAGAAGTTGCTGATGCCGGCCGCCGCCAGTTTGTGCGGCCAGTACGGAGGTGTGCGGGCGGGCGAAGCGGTGTCCGGTCCAGCCACCAAGGCCGAATGGCCAAGCACCAGCAGACCCGCCAGACCGAAGCCGCCACTCCATCTTGCCATTCCCATAGAGCGCGTGTCCATCGCCGCAGAGTAGGCGCATCTCCGCCTGGATGCCAAAATCGCTGACCGGACCCCCGCGCGGGTTCAATTAATGGCGCAATGGCGACGGGAATTGTGCCATCGCGTCGGGCCAGGCAGGCGGCAGCCCAGACCGGCCCCGACTCAAGGCTCGGCATCGGCCTGTTCCAGGACCGTGAGGATGCGGCTGAACGCCTCGTGGATGTCGCCGTAGTCGCGGAGGTCCACGGTGAACCGGCCATCGCGATTGGGCCGCGAACGCACGCTGCCGTCCGCGGACAACACATTCACGAACTTGAGCCGGTGGTGGGTGCGCGGAAGGACGTTGAACGCCGCAAGGTCGGCCGGGCTCAGGAACTGCGTGTCCAACGCGAGCGCGCGGATGGGCAGGCCTTGGCGGTTCTCCCCGAGGTTGTCGAGCTGGAGGTGGGTGGGCGCATTGGTGCCGGCGGGGTTGTCGAACAAATCGGTGTTGCCGGCGTGCCGGTAATAATAGCTGCCCTGGGCCTGATTCTTGCCCACCTTGGCGAGTTCGGCGTCGGCATCCAACGGTTGGTCGCGACCGGGGCAGAAAAGGACTTTCGGTTGTCCGGCCAGGTGCTGGGCGAGCAACAAGCCCAGACCCACGGGCGCGCCGGTTTGCAGCGAGAGCAGGCTGGTGGGGGCCCCGGTGGAGGGATAGAAGCTGGCCGGGCTCGTAAACGGCGGCGCCTTCGGACCGTACGGAATCAGGCCGCCGTTGTCGTCCGCGTAGCTGCGGATGGCCAGACCGATCTGGCGCAGGTTCGAGATGCAAACCGCCTTTTGCCCGGCCTGCTTCGCCGCCGCCAGCGCGGGCAGCAACAACGCCGCGAGGAGCGCGAGGATGGCGATGACCACCAGGAGTTCGACCAGCGTGAACCCCCGAGGGGATGACCTCGGAATGCCCATTTCCTCCGTCAGTCTAGGGCAACTCGCGCGCGGAGTAAAACCGCGCGGCGGTGGGCGCGTTCGTGTCACTGACCCGCACGGTGCCGGTCGCGTTCGTCACCGTTGTCACCTGCGTCCATCCGGCCACGGGCAAAGCGAGGTCACTCGTGCTCAGGATTTCGAAGGCCAGGCCGGGAGCACTGTTCAGCGTGAATCCAAACCGGCCGGCCACCACCGACGGATCCGAAAGGGCCGGTGGGCTGGAGGCGGTCAACCGGACGCGGTCCAGGTCCCAGAAGCCTCCCTGCATCGCGGAACTCACCGTGGAGAGGAACCGGACGCCGATGTGGTGGTCCGCCCAGGCATCGCCGGCCTGCACGGCCGGCACCGTCACCGTGAAATCGACGAAGGCATTCCGGTTCGGGAACACGGTGGCGCGGTTCGTGACCACGGTCGAGTTCACGACCGCGGCGTGGCCCGCCGCATCCCGATAGTACAGGCCGATTTCGAGCGGAACGCCCTCCAGCATGTTGCCCCCCATGCCGATCACCCCCACGGTGAGCTGGTACGACTTGCCCACCTCGAACCGCGCGTCGAAGGCGTGCGCCGGCGTCGGGTCGCTGCCGCCCGGGGAATCGTAGTCTTGGAACAACGCGACCTCCGGAACCGCGAAGAGCCAGGCGGCCTGGGCACCGTCGCAGTTCGCGATGTGGTCGGCGCTGCCGGCCGGCGAGTTCTTGAAAACCCCGACGAGTTGGTCCCAGGGAAAGTCGCCGGTCTCGTCGTACCAGTCCGGCTTGGCCGCCTTCTGCCAGGCATCGAGCAGGGTGCTGACAAACGGCGTCACCGGCGCTTCGAAGGACGCGTTGGGCAGCGGGACGGTCCCGGCGAGAAGCGTCCCGGCGGCCACCGCGGCTCCGACGGCAACGAAGGATCGGCTCACGAGGCGAACAGCGGGGCGCTAAGCCGGTCGGCGGGACCGTGCGCGGGCCAGCCACAGGCCGCCGAAACCCAGCGCGAGCAGGCTCAGCGAACCCGGCTCCGGCACGGATTGGACCCGCACGTTGTCCACGTCCCAGTAAGTGCCCCCCATGCTGGTCGCCGCGATCTGCACGCCGATGTTCCGGCCTGCCCACGGGTCGCCGGCCTGCACCGTCGGCAGACTCACCTGATAATCACTCAGGTGGGTGATGGTGGGGAAGTTCGCCAGGGAATAGGTGACGTCGGTGGTGGCGATCGTCACCGGGTTGTTGCCGGCGTCGCGGTAGTAGAAGCTCAATTGCAGGGCGGCGCCATCGGTCATCCCGCTGCCGCCGAGGACGCCGACGGTGAGATCGTAGGCCAGACCCACCTGGAACCGGGCGTCGAACAAGTGGAGCGGCGACGCGTGGTTCCAGTCCGTCGAGCTGTAGTCTTGAAACAAGCCCGCGCCCGGCACGGCGAAGAGGTAAGCGGCCTGGTTGCCGTCCAGGTTGTCGATGTGGTTGGCTTCGCCGGGGGCGGTGTTGGGGAAGACGCCGGAGAGTTGATCCCACGTCACGCCACCAAAATCCGCGGGATTGAACCACGCCGGTTCCGGGGTCTCCTGCCAGGAATCGATGCTGGGATTGACCGGGAACCCGGCCGGCGGCGTCGGCGATTCAAACGAGCCGTTGGGGACCCCGATCGTTTCGGCTGGGAGCGTGACCTGGCCCGCCGTCCAGGCGAGCAGGGCGGCGGCATACGCGCACAGGCAGGTGCCCCGTCGGACGACGGCCCTGGCCTGGCCCGCGCCCCTGGTCACGTCTGGAATTCGCGCGCCGGCAGTGGAACCGGGCGCCCGCTCCGGGTCCGGGAGTCGAATCGTCATGTTCATCAATAGCACAAGCGATGTTTCATGCCGAACCGCGGGGAGCAAGCGATTTCTCAGCAAGGTCTCCGCGCCCGGGAGGAAAGGCGGCAGCCCGCCCCAATGGGCCCAGGCGAGCGATGCGGCTGAAGCCAGCGGCTCGCAGATCGGCGGCCGGGAGAAGCCCGAAACCCAAACCGAACCGCTGCCGGCTCATGCCCACCGGCGTCCGGGGAATCCCGCGTCATCCCGGGCTAGGGTTTCGCCGGTTCGGCGGGCACGGTGACAACGGGCTTGGGTTGGGTGGATTCCGGGGGCTCGGCGCTGGCCGGCTGCGGCGCGTCATCGTCCGCAGGCGGCGGAATGTCGTAGCTCGACTTGAGACGAAAGCCGCCGACCACCTTGATTTCGCCGCCCTCGACCAGGCGCAGGCCCGGATGGGTGTCGGAAATCTGATACGTCTGGCGCACGGCCAGGGTGCCGTCGTAAGCGACCACACAGTACGTGTACTGTTTCGCGCCGGTCTGAAACAGGACATGCAGCTTGGCCAAGCGGTCCACCTGCGCCTCCGGCTTGCTGAACGAGAGCAAGCGACCCAGCGGAAACACCCGGATCACGCGGGCCTCCTGTTCTTTGCTCACGCGCACATACAGCGCGAGGCGTTTCCGGTCGTTGGTCTGGAGCAGGGTGTAGTGGCGGACTTCCGGCGGCTTCCCGGGGTCGCCGCCCGGCACGCCGAACGACTGGTCCCAAAGCCTCACTCCGCTCATGATGTTGAAGGCGTCCCGCGCGCTGGTGATCTCGCGGTTCAACTCCGCCACCTGCACGGACGCGATGACGAAGTAGCGGCCGGGCTTGGACAGATCGAAGGCGGGCGCCAGATCCACCCGCCGGATGCCCCGCGACGCATTCGGTATGTCCAGCGGTTCGGCGGGCGGCACGACCGCCAACCGCTCCACGAAGTAACCGTCATACGACTCCACCGTGAGATCGAACCATTCCGACCCGGGCCCGAACCGGAGCGTGCGGCCGGAGAAATTGGTGATGCGGATCTCGGCCATGCACTGTTCCTGGGGCAGATAGGAATCCTGTTCCAGGGCCACTTCCACGGTCACTTGAGCCCGCGCCCCCAGGCCGAGCAGCCAGGCACAAGCGATCGAGGCGGCAATCGTTTTCATATTGGGCAATCTAGGTACGCACCGTGGGCTGGCAAGCGGCATTTCCCGAAGCCTCGCCTGCCAGGCGCTCCACCACCGCCCGCCGAACCCGCTCGGGAGACAGCGCGGTGAGACATTCGAGCGGCGGTTGGTGCCGGCAATGGCCACGGAGGCAGGGCACGCAGGGCAGACGCATTTGTAGGGCGCCGTCCATCTGCCCGTACGGTCCGGTGCGCCGCGGTTCGGTCGGCCCAAACAGGCCCACCACCGGTCGTCCCAGCGCGGCGGCGATGTGCATCGGCCCGCTGTCGTTCGTGACCAGCAGCGTGGAGAGCCGCACGCATTCGACCATTTCCGGCAGGGTCGTTTTCCCCGCCAGATTGAGGCAGCGGTCCGGGGCGACGGCGGCAAGCGCGCGGGCCAGATCGGTCTCCGCCGCCGCTCCCAACACCACGAAGCGATGCGTTGGCAGGTCGCCCGCCAGCAGGCGCAACAACTCGGCGAAATGTCCGGCCGGCCAGCGCTTGGTTGCCCACCGGGCGCCGGGCTGGAACGCGATAAACGGCGCGGCGTCCAGGCACCAGCGTTGCCGGACCGCGGTCTGAATGTCGCGCCGGGCCGGCAGCCAGTCGAAATCCCAGCCCACCGGCACGGCGAGCGCACGCAGGACGTCCAGATACCAGTCCACAGCGTGGGTCAGCGCCGAGGAACGCGGCACGCGCAGGTCGTAAAAGGCGGGGGCCCCTTCGCGCGGGTCGTCCAGTCCCACCGTCACCCGGCCGCGCACCAGCCAGGCCACCACGCTGCTGCGCGCCAGTGCCTGGAGATCGATCACCAGGTCGAACGCCTCGCCCCGCAACCGCTCCAGGCTGCGAGCGCCTTCCGCCCAGCGGGCCGGGGAGGCCCAGCGGCGCCGGTCAAACCGGACCAGCCCGGCGAGATCGGGATCGGCTTCCAACAGCGGTCCGAGGGAGGCCTCGATCCACCAGTAGATCGAGCTGGTGGGCTGGTGTCGTTTGAGCAGGCGCAACACCGGCAGCGCCTGCACGACGTCGCCCAACGAACTCGGCTTGAGGATGAAGATCTTCAACGAGTTCGTCCGGGGAGCGCAGCCGCCCGGCGGGGGGCCGGCGGGTCACGACGGCCGGGTCAACGCCCATCCGTGAGCCGGTCGGCGAGGCGCCGGGGCAGGCCGGCCGCGATGATTTTCGCCTGCGTCGTGGGCATGTCGTAATCCAGCCGGCGCAACTCGATCGTCTGGGTGTCCAGGTCGTAGATCACGTACGTCGCCTTCGGGACGCCATCCCGCGACTGCCCCACGCTGCCGACGTTGACGAAGTACTTTTTG
Source organism: uncultured bacterium (assembly GCA_963735925.1). Taxonomy (GTDB): domain Bacteria; phylum Verrucomicrobiota; class Verrucomicrobiia; order Limisphaerales; family J093; genus DSVZ01. The sequence continues at coordinate 400,181 of CAVTMT010000005.1, read as the reverse complement.
CCGGGCTCGACGCGAAACTTCGAGTAGCTCCCGCCGCGGACCACGCTGTCCCGCACGAAGGCCACGGGCACGTGGGTGTGGCCGAAGAAGCACACACTCGTGTTCTGGTAGGTGAAGCTGGCCGCGGCGGCGAGCTTGTCGAACACGTACCCCCAGCGCTGGGGGCCATCCAGCGTGGCATGGACGATCGAGAAGCTCGTGACCAGACGCATGTACTTGAGGTCGCGCAGCCACTGCCGGTCCTCCGTCGTCAATTGACTGCGCGTCCACTGAACGGCCTGGGCCGCCGCCGGGTTGAAGCCATCCAGGGCGCCTTCGGAAGAACAGTACTCGTCGTGGTTGCCCTTCACGCAGGGCATGCCCATCTCGCGCACGACGTCCAGACACTCCTTGGGGTTGGCGTTGTAGCCGACCACGTCACCCAGGCAGGCGTAGTGGGTCGCCTTTTCGCGCTTGGCGTCGGCCAACACGACCTCCAACGCCTCCCAATTGGCATGGATATCGGCAATGATTGCGAACTTCATCTCTGCTTACCCGTCTAGCTGACGATCTGAAACCCGCGCAGGTCGCCCTGCGCCTCCGACCACGAAACCGCTTCATCCCGGATGAACGCCCCGAGCCCCGAGTCGCGGAGGGCCTCCCGAAACGCCTGCAGTTCTTCCCGGTCGCCTTCGGCCAGCAACTCGACCCTTCCGTCTAGCAAGTTGCGAACCAATCCGGTCACCTCGAAGCCCTGAGCCACCTGCCGGGCGGTGTAGCGAAACCCCACACCCTGCACGTGTCCCGAAAAGAAGACGTGCATCCGCCGCCGGTTCATCTCACGGAAGAGTGTCCCCGCGTTCCACCGGCGCGGTCGCGCACCGGAGCGCCCTGATCGACACTGCCGCGGGTCGTTTCACGCGAGGATCAAGCCACAAGCCTGCTCGCGGGCGCAACGATTTTGTGCCAGGCGCCCCGACCCGCCCGCCGGGCCGCTTCGCCACCTCACATCAAACCGGTCATGCCCAGGCCGCCGCTCAGTTTGCCCATTTCGGCGGACGCGAGTTCCTTCGCCTGGTTGAGGCCCTGGTTGACCGCGACCAGCACCAGGTCCTCGAGCATCTGGGGGTCGGCCGGATTGATGGCCTGCGGGTCGATCTTGATGCTGGCGAGCGTGCCGTTGCCCTTCGCGACCACCTTGACCATGCCGCCGCCGCTGCTGGCCTCGACGGTGCGCTGGGCAAGCTGCGCCTGCACCTGTTCCATCTGCTGCTGCATCCGCGCAGCCTGCTTCATGAGTTTGCCGATGCTGGACATGCGCGGGAGCCTAGGCGGGTTGGGACGCCGGGGCAACCACCTGGGCGAGGCGGCCTTTGAAAATCTCGACCGCCTCCTTGATGAGTGGATCGTCCTTGAACTGGTTCGGATCGACCGCCGTCATCGCGGGGCGGACGGGCTTCGTCGGCCCCGGATCGGGCGCGGTGGGACCCGCAGCGGTGGGCACCGGAGCGGACGGAGGCGGCGCTTCCGCGGGCACCGGCACCGTGGCGGGCGCGGATGCAGGGACGGGCGAGACCAACGCTTCGGACGGCGGCGGCTCGCGCTGGACAAACTTCGCCCGCGGATCCTTCAGGCCCAGTTCCCGGAGCACCGTCGCAATCAATTTGTGGTTCTTGGTGTTTTCGATGAGCGGCAGGAAATGCGCGCTGGCGGGCGGGAAGCCGATGGTGAACACCTCGCGTTCGAGCGATACGGCAAAGCCTTTGAGCAGATAATTCCGCAGGAACGGACTCGTCCGTCCCACGCTTTCAAGGAGCGCCTTCCAGTAACCCGCCAGGTCGCCAGCCGCCGGCATCATCGGCGGCGAAGCCACGGGAAGGGCGGCGGCAGCCGGTAGCGCAACCGCCGGCAACGCAGGTGAAGGCGCCACGGTACGGACGGCTGCCGGCGTGGACGCGCCGGCCGACGCCGGCCGGGAAGCAATGGCCGATGGGGCAGCGGCGGACGTGGGAAGCGACGTGGTCCCGGTTTCGCCCCGCAGGGCCTTGAGCTGGCCCAGCACGGTGTCGAGGCTGACGGCATTGCGCACCTGGATGGCCTTCAAGAGGGCAACCTCGAGGGAAATCTTTTTGGAAACGGCGTCGCGGAGCCGGCCTTCGGTCTCGGCCAGCGTTTCCAACACGCGGGTCACGGCATCGGCGGCGATGCGGCCCGCCTGGGCTTTCAACGCTTCCGTCTCGGCTTCGCTCACCTCGATCATCCCCGTCTGGCCTTTGGCGACCTCGAAGATCAGCAGGTTGCGGAAATGGTTGAGCAGATCGGAGAGCAACCGGCCAAGGTCCTTGCCGTTGCGGGCCAATTCGTCGAGTTCGCGAAGCACCTTTTCGGCGTCGCCGTCGATCACGGCGTCCGCCAGGCCGAGCAGTTGCCCGCGGGCGGCCAGGCCGAACATCGAGAGCACGTCCGCCTCCGCGATTTCGTTTCCGCAGAAGCTGATGAGTTGGTCGAGTGTGGACTCCGCATCGCGCATCCCGCCGTCCGCCCCGCGGGCAATGGCGTGCAGGGCCGCCTCGTCCACCTTCACGGCTTCCTGGGCGGCGATGGCCGCGAGGTGTTTCACGATCAGAGCGGCCGGGATGCGGCGGAGGTCGAAGCGCTGGCAGCGGGACAGGATCGTGGGCAGGACCTTCTCCGGGTCGGTCGTGGCGAACATGAACTTCACGTGCGCCGGTGGCTCTTCGAGCGTCTTCAGCAGCGCATTAAAAGCCGCCGCCGAGAGCATGTGCACCTCGTCGATGATGTAGATCTTGAACCGGGAACTGGCGGGCGCGTAACGGCAGGTCTCGCGCAGTTCCCGCACCTGCTCGACACCGTTGTTGCTGGCGCCGTCGATTTCGAGCACATCCATCGACCGGCCCTCGGTAATCTCGGCGCACTTGGGGTCGGCCTCGTCGAAATCCACCTTGGGCCCGCCGGTACAGTTGAGGCACTTGGCGAAGATGCGGGCGACCGTGGTCTTGCCCGTGCCGCGCGGCCCGCAGAAGAGGTAGGCATGGGCGATGCGACTCCGGGCGATGGCGTTGGCCAGCGTCTGGGTGACGTGTTCCTGGCCCACGACATCCGCGAACCGCTGCGGGCGGTACTTGCGAGCAATGACCTGGTAACTCACGGCAAGGCAACCGGCAGAGTGGCGAAGACCGAACGTCCCGCACAGGAGATTCCGCCTTCCACGTTCTAACTTCGGAGTTGAAATCAAGCCAGGGTGACCGCGGCAGATGCAGAGCAAACTACCGTTGCTGCCTTCCGGCCCTGGCGGGGTTCGTAAGTCCACATTCCGCGGGCCCTGGCAAAAGCGGTCTTCAGGCTAGCCGGCGTGCCGGGACCGGCAAGGAGATTCGCGACCGCCGAAGCGGCCGTGGCCGGACAGCCGGGCTTGAATGGGAGCGTCGCCGGTCGATCGCTCCTGGCCTTGACGGTCCGTCCCACCCGCCAACAACAGGACATCCGCGAGCGGTCAACCCGCCGCCGAAACGCGCGCGCAACCGGCCGTTCTCACCGGATTGCGTACGCGGCAAACCTGCGGATCACTGGCTTGGCGACCGACCGGGTGATGCGCAATCGCAGTTCGGTCACCTCCACCGGTTCGAACCGGTCGATCCGCTTGTGGCCGATTGCCGTGCCCGTGGCCAGTGCCTTCCAGGCTCCGTTCACGCGGCCTTCGATCACATATTCCCGCACCCGCTCGCCCTGCGTGAGGTCTTCCATCGTGATGACCGCGTCGAGCCGGCGCGGCGCCGAAAGGATCATCTCGATCTGGGCGCCGCTGCCGGCGGTGTCGATGACGGGCGTGCCGAAGCGACGCCGGATCTCCGCGCCGAATTCGGCCGACCGTTTCACGTCCGGCTCGGGAATGCGGCCGGTGGGGTCGGGCGTGTTGTTCAACAGCAGCACCGCCCCGCGGCCGACGGACTTTTCGTACATGTCCATCAACTGGTCCACCGTCTTGAGCGTGCCCAGATTGTCCGTGCGCCAGAACCAGGTATTCCGCATCCGGGCGTCGCATTCGATCGGCAACCACCGGTCGCCGTCCGGATCGCTGTCCGCGGCGGTGTAGATGCCCCAGGGTTTCCGACCGAATTTCACCGCGTTCCAAGCGGGATACGGCGCCTGGCCATCCTCGTTGCCGACCCACCGGATGCTCGCCTCGGGACCTTGAAAGACGACGGCGCTGGCGGCGTGTTGGCGCAGGATGTCGCCCACGTCGAAAACCAGGCTCCCGTCGAACCACACCTCCTTGATCTCCCCATAGCGGGAGAGCAACTCGGTCAGTTGCTGGCGGAAGACCCGCTCATAGCCCGCCTGTTTGCCGGCGTCGTCCGCTTTGCCGCCCACGCCCACGCCCAGATGCCGGTCGGCCGGCGAGAGATACACCCCGAGGTGCAGGCCCCGCTTCCGACAGGACGCGGCCAAATCCGCCATGACGTCGCCTCGGCCACCGCGCCAGGGGATTTGCCTGACGCCGTAATCCGAGGATTCGGTCTGCCACCAGCAGAAGCCGCCGACGTGTTTGGCCACGAACACGAGGTAGCGGGCGCCCATCGACTCGGCGACCTGCACCCACTGGTCGGTATCCAGCGCCTGCGGGTCGATCTCCCGCAGCGGTTTGGACAGGTCGTCGTATTCCTGGTCCAGCCAGGTATTGGGGGCGAAGTGGACGAACATGCCCAGCTCGTAATCCTGCCATTCCGCCTGGGGAATCGAAGGCCGTGGCCATGCCGGTGCTTCGGCCGTCCCGGCCTGGGCACCGAGGCCCACGGCGCCGAAGACCAGGAGAGACAGGGCAAGGGCGGCTGCGCCGGCCAGCGTCGGCTTCCCCGGCAAGGACCGGGCCTGCGCCGGAGATCTGCGACGGTCCGGGCACGGGGCGTTCGGTTCCCGAGGGGACCGTGGTTCAGGGCAATTGACGGGGTTGGGCATAGACAGGCCGGCAGCATGGAAGCCGCGACTTCCGGGGTCAAGCGAACGGGCTTTTCGGCAGCAACCCAGTTGGAGCTGGCGATTCTGCCGCACCGCCCGGCGCGGCCGCCCATTTGGAATCAGGACACGAGCGGCTTTCCGCTTCCAGTTCCGGCCGCGGCCGTCAGCCGGACTCAACCTCGACGCTCCCGGAAGGCGCCGTTGACGGAGGCGCCGCGGCGGCGCAATTTCGGTCGCGATGGTCGCTTCCACCCGCTCCCGGAAGTCCGTTTCCGTCCCCCGCCCGAGCCGAACCGTCCTCGGCATCGAGGCGGGTGGCACCCGCACCGTGGCCTTGCTGGCCGCTGCCGATAACCGCGCCCTGGCTCGTTTCGAAACCGGCCCCGCGAATCTGCGGTTGCTCACCGACACCGAATTGCGCGCCAGCTTGCGGCAGATCGCGCAACGCTTCCCCGGTCCGGGCGCCATCGGCATCGGCATGGCGGGGGCACGCGAAGAGAGCGACCGCCGGCGCATCCGTGCCGCGGCCGCGGTTGCCTGGCCCGGCGTGCCCTGCTGGGTGGGCAACGACTTGGAAACCGCGCTCGCCGCGGCCGAAGCCCTCGCTTCGCCCGCGCCGGCGGCCCGCGTCATCGTGATCAGCGGCACGGGCTCGTGTTGTTACGGGCGCAACGCGGCGGGGAAGACCGCGAAGGTCGGGGGCTGGGGCCATCTGCTCGGCGACCAGGGCAGCGGATACGACATCGCGCTCGGCGCCTTGCGCGCGGTGGTCGGCGGGTACGATCGCAACGGCGCCTGGCCGCGCCTCGGACAACGCTGTCTGCGCGCGCTGCAACTCAACGAACCGAACGACCTCGTCACCTGGCTCCACGCCGCGAACAAGGGCGAGGTCGCGGCGCTCGCGGTCGAGATCTTCGCCGCTGCCCGTGCCGGCGACCGGCTCGCCGCCGCGATCATCGAGCGCGCCGCGGATACCCTGGCCGACCACGCCGCCGCCTGTGCCCGGCGTCTGGTCCGACCGACCACTCGCGTCGAGTGCTTCGGCACCGGCGGCACTTTCCGGCATCAACCGCGGTTCCTGCGGGCGGTGGCCGATCGACTCCAGGCCCGCTGGCCCGGGGCGAGTTTCAAGTTGTTGCCGCGCGAAGGCGTTTGGGGCGCAGTCGCACTGGCGAGGGAGTTGGCATCGCAACGGGGCGGGGGCGGCCCGGGGCTCGCGACGCCCATTCCGCTTCCCGCGGCCACGGCGGCTTCGCCCACCGAGCAGCGGAATCCGCGCTCCACGCACCTGGACCGGATGCCGCTCGGCGCGGCCATCCGGCTCATGTTGAGCGAGGACGCGAAACTGCCGCGGGCTTTGCGGGCCGAGCAAGTTCACATCGAACGCGCCGTCCGGCTCGTGACCGCGGCGTTTCGTCGCGGCGGGCGGCTGTTCTACGTTGGCGCCGGCACCAGCGGCCGCCTGGGCGTACTCGATGCCAGCGAATGTCCGCCGACCTTCAGTGTGCCGCCCGAGTGGGTGCAAGGGATTGTGGCCGGTGGACACGCGGCCTTGTGGTCTTCGCTTGAAGGGGCGGAGGATGACGCCGAGGCGGGCCGTCGCGCGCTCGAATTTCGCGGTGTGACCCGGCGCGATGTCGTCGTCGGCATCGCAGCCAGCGGCCGCACTCCATTTGTCTGGGGGACATTGCAGGCGGCCCGCCAGGCCGGCGCGAAGACCGTGCTGATCTGCTTCAACCCGAATCTGCAGTTCCCGCGCGGCACGCGTCCCGCCGTGGTGCTCGCCCCGCGGATTGGACCGGAAGTGCTGACCGGCTCGACCCGGCTGAAAGCCGGCACCGCCACCAAACTGCTGCTCAACCTCCTGACCACGCTCGCGATGGTCCGAATGGGCAAGGTGGTCGGAAACCTGATGGTCGATCTGCGGCCGTCCAACGTGAAGTTGCGCGACCGCGCGGTCCGCATCGTGCGGACGCTGACGGGCGCCGATGCCGGTCAGGCCACCGCCGCGCTGGAGCGCAGTGCCTGGGTGGTGAAGCGTGCTTTGGCGAGCCTGCGACCAAGCCGCTCACGCACTCTGATCCCGGGCCGGAAGATCGCGGCCGGCATTCCCGGGCGCGCCGCACACAAATGAAAAAGGCGTCCTCGGCGGACGCCTTTCAAAAATGCGGGCGGGAAGCTAGGCCAACGCGGCCAGCTTGACTGCGAGTCGGGATTTCTTCCGGTTCGCGGTGGCGCGGTGGACGATGCACGTCTTGGCCGCCTTGTCCAAGGCGGAGCTCACGGCGCGCAGGGCGGCCGAGGCGGCGGTCTTGTCCTTCGCCGTCACGGCTTGAAGGTAATTCCGTTCGAGCGTTTTGATGCGGGACTTGGCGCTCTGGTTGCGTTCGGCCCGGCGGGCGCTGCTGCGCGTGCGTCGCTCGGCTGATGCGGTATTCGGCATAACTTGATCTCGTTAAGAGCCCCGAACCGTAACCAAAGCAGGCGCACTGTCAACGGCTTCTTTGGGGCTTTCGCGTACGGGTGCATTTCAAAACCGCGCTTCGGCGGAGCATCCAGGGCGAACAGGCGCTCGCGCAGCCACCCGGTAAGAACCGGACGCGGCACCGGCAGGCCCGCGGCACGCTCTGGGTTGCCGAACCGCGGGTCGTGGCTAAGCTGTGCCCACCATGATGCCGAACCGACCGGTTTCCGTGCGCACGCTCGACTCGAGCCACAAGGCGGCGATCCTTCCCCTGCTGCGCCAACTGCACACCGCGGTGAGCGAAGCGGAGTTGAGCGCGCGTTTCGACGAGATGGCCCGCGGCGGTTACGTGTTTGTCGGTGCGTTTCGGAACCGAACCCTGGAGGGCGTGGGCGTCTTCTGTCGCCGGCTCACTTTTCATCTCGGACCGCATGTGGACCTGGAAAGCCTGGTGGTCAATGAAGCCTGCCGGAGCCGCGGGGTGGGCCGGCGTCTGCTCCGCTGGATTCACCGCTACGCCGCCGCGCGGGGGTGTGCCGTCGCGCGATTGGACACGTTTGTGACCAACACCCGCGCTCAGAAGTTCTACCTGGCCCACGGCTACGCCATTCACAGCTTTCAGTTGGTCCGAACCCTGTCCCAAGCCCATGACTAAAGAAGCCTACGACCTGACGCAGCTTGTTTGCACAATCGTGCAAGCGGTTTCCGCGGTGGCGGCCGTGATCGCCACCGCCTGGATCGCGCTGATCGTCGATCGCTCCGCCCGGATGCTCGCGAAATGGGAACATGAGCGCGCGGTGCGGGATTCCTGGTCGAACATCGACGCGGTGGCGTTGGAGAATCCCGACCTGCTCCGCGTCGCCGATGACTTGCTGCACAAACCGAACTCGCCCTTGACCGAGGCCGAACGCAAGAAGCGGTGGTTCGGCTACATGTTGTGCAACGTTCTTGAATCGAGCCTGTTTGCGAACAAGCTCGGAGTGAGCGAAGACCAGCAGCGCGTCGTCGAAGGCGTGAAGCAGATCCTCCGGCCGGCGGTGGCCGACGACGGTTTCTTCGAGATCACCCAACAGCACGGGCAACATCCGGAGTTCAGCCGGCTGTGCCGGGAGGTGCGCCGCCAGAGTGCCAAAGGACACCCGCCCGCGCCGGCAACGGCTTGACCCCGCACCCGACCCGGTCGCCACCACCCGGCGAAGCCTCGCGTTTCGGAGGTGGTCAGGGTCCGGTGTCAACCGCGTGGCTGCGCCGCGGCGGCGCAGAGCGGTGCGACACCCCCGCCGCCACCCAATCGGGATACCACCTGAGGGCTCCTGGTCTGGCGGACACCGCGGCCTCTGCTATGCTGGAACAAAACCGACCGCCATGAGCACCAGCCTGTCTCGAATCTGTCCGGTGATCGCCCGTGTCTGTCTGGGCGCCTGCCTCTTCAACGCCTGGGGCGATACGCTCACTTTGAAACCGGCGGCCGACACCAGCCTGTTCGAGGTTTCCCCCAGTAACAACCTGGGTAAAGCCTGGCTGGCCGCCGGCACCCAACGGAGCGGAGAGCGCTCCCGGGCGCTCGTGCGATTCGACCTCGCCACCGTGCCAGCCAACGCGGCCGTCAGTTCTGCAACGGTGACGTTCAAGGTCGTGAAGGCCTCCAGCGGCGCGGTGACTTCGACGTTCGAGTTGCGCCGCGTGCTCGTCGATTGGACCGAAGGCACGAAAGGCTCGACCGGCTCCGGCACCGGGTCGGCGGCCACGACCGGCGAGTCTTCCTGGAACTCGCGCGGGCCGGGAAGCTGGACCGCGGCCGGCGGCGCGGTGGGCCCGGATTTCGCCCCGGTCACCAGCGCCACCCAACCGCTTGCCGGCACCAGCCTGGCCTTTGCTTCAACGCCCGGATTGGTGGCGGACGTGCAGGACTGGCTGGGCGACTCCGCACAAAACCACGGCTGGGTGCTCCTCAGCCAGGCGGAGGCCACCCCGCTGACCGCGCGCCGGTTCGGGAGTCGTGAAACCGCCGGCAGCGAACCCACCCTGGTCATCGAATACACCGTCCCGCCTCCGCCGGCGCCGCCCTGGTTGGTCGGGCCGCGGAAGGTGGGCAATCAATTCCAGTTCCAGTTCGCGGCGGAAGCGGGTCAGAGTTACGCGGTCGAGTTCACCGATAATCTGCCGGCGCTGGCGTGGCAGGTCCTGACCAATTTCGTCGCCGCGGATGCCGCGCGGACCAACACGGTGCAAGCCGACCTCTCCGAACCGGCGCGCTGGTACCGCGTTCGTTCTCCGTGAACGCCGCCGCCGCGGCGGATACAGGGTGGGACCGCCGCCGGCCGACACGAAGCGCGGTCGGCATGCGGAACTGCCGGGCGGCACGCCGGTTCGGTGGCGGGCAGGCCGCGACCCGGCTTTGGCCGGAAGCCAGCGAGCCCGGTCGATGGCCCCGGGCTCGCGCAAGGGAGTTGGGAAGAACGCCGGGGGATCAGGCGTGGCCGTGCTGTTCCTCGCGGGCCTTCTTGGCCTCGGCGATGATTTTGGCCTCGAGTTCCTTCGGCATCTCCTCGTAGTGATCGAACTCTTCCTTGTGCGCCGCGCGACCACCGGTGAGCGAGCGGAGCACGGTCGAGTACTGGTAGAGTTCCATCGCGGGCACCTGGGCCTTGATGATCTGGTAACCGCCGTCCGAGTCCATGCCCAGAATCTTGCCCCGCCGGCTGGAGAGGTCGCCGATCACGTTGCCCATGCCGTCGTCGGGAACCTTGATTTCAATGACGTGGATCGGTTCGAGCAGGCAGGGCCGCGCGGCCTGGAAGGCCTCGCGGAAGGCCTCCTTGCCGGCGATCTGGAAGGCGACGTCCTTCGAGTCCACCGGGTGCATCTTGCCGTCGTAGAAGTCGATCTTCAGGTCCACGGCGCGGTAGCCGGCGAGGACGCCTTCGGTGCAGGCGGCGTTCACGCCTTTCTCGACCGAGGGCACGAACGAGCGGTCCACGTTCTGGCCGACGAGGCTTTCGGTAAACTCGACGCCGCTGCCGCGGGCCAGCGGTTCGACACGCATCCAGACCTCGGCAAACTGGCCGGCGCCGCCCGTTTGTTTCTTGTGGCGGTACTTGGATTCGCCGCGGGACTTGATCGTCTCGCGAAAGCGGATCTTCGGCGCGACCAGATCGAAGTCCACCTTGTAGCGCGTGCGGAGTTTCTCGGAGATGACCTGCAGGTGCAATTCGCCCTGGCCGGAGAGCACGGTCTGGTGCAGTTCGGAATCGACCGAGTAATGGAAGGTCGGGTCCTCGTTGGCGAGCGCGGCGAGGCCTTGCGCGACCTTGTCTTCCTCGCCCTTCGACTTGAGCTTGAGCGCGGCGTGGATGTTCGGGCGCGGGAACTCGACCTTGGGCAGGCGCACGTTGTGATCGGGCGAGCACAGCGTGTTGCCGGTGTGCGTGTCCTTGAGCTTCACGGTCACGCCGATGTCGCCGGCCGCCAGGCTCGTAACGGGCGTGCGCGTCTTGCCGTTGAGGAGCGAAATCTGGCCAATGCGCTCGGTCGTGTGGCGGTCGGTGTTGAACAGATCCTGGCCGAAACGGGCGGTGCCGGAATACACGCGGAAGAAGGAGACTTCGCCGATGTGCGCCTCGTTGAGCGTCTTGAAGACGTAAACGACGGTGTTCGGGTCGGTCAAGGCCACGTCCACGGGACGGTCGTTGCCGTCCAGGGCGCCGACCTTCACGCGGTCCACCGGCGAGGAGCCGTACTTGGCGATGAAGTCCATCAACCGGGCCACGCCGACGTTCGTCTCGGCGGAGGTGCAGAACACCGGGATGATCTCGGCCTTCTGGAAGGCCGTGTGCACCCCGGCGCGCATTTCCTCCTCCGAAAGGCCGCCCTGCTCGAAGAATCGCTCCATCAATTTGTCGTCCGCCTCGGCCGTGTGCTCGATGAGTTCCTGGTGGAGCGCCTTGGCCTTGTCGGCCCATTCGCCCTCGGCGGGCGCCTCGCCATACTTGCCGCTGCCATCCGGCGCGTAGGTGATGATTTCGCTGCGCATCACGTCCAGCACCTTGTGGAAGCCGACGCCCTGGTCGATGGGCAAGGCCATGGGGAACACCTTCGGACCGAAACGCTCCTTGAGCTGGGCCAGCACGCGGTCGAAGTTCGCGTGTTCCTTGTCCACCATGTTCACGACCACCACCTTGGGGATGCTGAAGTCGGTGGCGTATTTCCAGGCCTGTTCGGTCCCCAGACCCAGGCCGTCCACCCCGTGCACGACGATCACCGAGAAATCGCAAACGCGCAGGGCCCCCAGGGCTTCGCTGCTGAAATCCAGGTAGCCGGGAGTGTCGATGAGGTTGAATTTCTTCCCCAGCCATTCCGTGTTCAGCAACGTGGCGTGGATCGAGATCTTCCGCCTCTGTTCGCTTTCGTGGTAGTCGGACACGGTGGTGCCGTTGGCGATGCTGCCCAGCCGGCCGATGGTGCCGCCGCAGACCAGCATGCACTCGCTGAGCATGGTCTTGCCGCTGGTGGCGTGGCCTACGATCGCGAAATTCCGGATGTCACCTGACGCGTACTCTTTCATGGTTTGCGCTTTCTCAGCTCAAGTAATCTGCCGTGCGAGCCGCTGTTCTAGGCGAAACCGGGTCGGTCGCCAACAAAACTTCTCGGAAAAGGAGCCCGCGGCAGGCGCCACCGGTCGGGCGGGTGGGCCAAGCCTGGGCGAGGGTCCCCCACCGCCCCCCGCGCCATCGGGTTGCACTGGCGGCCGCCGGCCGGGGCTGTTATAGCTCCGCCACTATGATCCGCCCCCGCTTCCTCGCCGGACTGGCCTTGGCCCTGCCACTTTGCTGCCACCTCCACGGCGGTTCGGTGCTCCACGTCGTGGGCGGCGCCGACGGGGGCACGAATCTCCTGCGCAACGGCGATTTCGAACTCGGCCAGCCGGCGACCCTCCCCGCGTGGCAGGCGGCGCCCGACGGCTTTCGCGTGGCTCCCGGCGAAGGGCGCGGCGGTTCGCAAGCGCTGGCTTGCGAGGCACCCACGGAAACCGGTTGGCGGGGCGCCAGTCAGACGGTGGCGCTGAATCGCACCCACGTCGCGCCGCTGATCGTCAGCGGCTGGAGCCGGGCGGAGAACGTCACCGGCGGACGCGACAGCGGCTATTCGCTTTACGCCGATCTCGTGTATCAGGACGGCACGCCGCTTTGGGGTCAGACCGCGAACTTCGGCACCGGCACGCACGACTGGGAACGGCGGCAGGTCATCATCTTCCCGGAGAAGCCGGTCAAATCGCTCACGTTGAACTGCCTGGTGCGCGGCCATGCCGGGCGGGTTTGGTTCGATGACCTCGCGGTGACCGAGGTGGCGGCGGCCGGCCACGCCGTTGTGTTTCAAGGCACGCCGATGCAACGGGTCGGCACCAAGTCGCCGCCCGCCGGCGCGTTGCGTGAGTACCAGACCGGCGACGGTCTCAAGCTGGCGCTCGACGGGCAGCGCGTCACCGCGTTGCAGGTGGACGGACGCGAGCTCGCGGGCGACGCGCCGGGCGGTTTCCTCGCGCGCGATGTCGCCGCGGGTTCGGATGTGTTCGGCTTCACCGACGGCCTCTGCCCCGAACTCGGCCTCAAGCTCGAGGCCAACGTCGAAGCGCGTCCGGACCACCTGGTCATTGAAGGCACCGTGACCGACACGACCGCAAAAGATCGCGCCGTGATGCTGCTGTTTGCGCTACCGATCGACGCGCTTGGCTGGACCTGGGGCGACGACATCCGCCGCCAGCGCATCATCGGCGGGCGGGGCGAATTCGCGAACGTCACCGCGGTCGGCTGCGGCACGACGGGCACGCTGTCGCTCTACCCGATCGCGGCCATCCACGACGACCGGACGGGGGTCGCGCTGGGACTGGACCTGGGGCGGGCGGCGCAATACCGGCTCGTTTATCACGCGGGCACGCGGCAGTTCTTCCTCGCGTATGACTTCGGCCTCGTGCCGGACACCGGGCGTTTCCCAGGCGCGGCGAAGTTCCGTTTCGTGCTCTATCGCTTCGATCCGGCGTGGGGCTTCCGCGCCGCCTACCAGAAGTTCACGGAGATTTTCCCGGATTACTTTCGCGTCCGCTCGCGCGAGCAGGGTATCTGGATGCCGTTCACCGACGTGAGCACCGTCCAGCGCTGGGAGGACTTCGGCTTTCGCTACCACGAAGGCAACAACAACGTGGGCTGGGATGACGCGCACGGCGTGCTCAGCTTCCGCTACACCGAACCGATGACGTGGTGGATGGCGATGAAGCCCGAGCTGCCGCGCACCGAAACCGAGGCCCTCCGGGTGCGTGACGATCTCGCCACCGGATCGGCGGGTAATTCGCAGCAGATGGCCACGGTGTCGCGATCAACCGCCATGTTCGATGACTCGGGCCACCCCGCGCTGCTCTTCCGCAACGAGCCGTGGGCCAATGGTGCGGTTTGGAGCCTCAACCCGAATCCGTTCCTGCCGGCGTCGCCGAACGCGGCCACCGTGTATTGGAATCCGGCGATGAAGACGCGGCTTTACGGCGCCGGCCTCCCCGCGCGGTTGGATGGCGAGTACCTGGATTCCCTCGAGGGCTACGTCACGGCCGATCTGAATTTCCGGCGCGAACATTTCCGGTACACGACGGTGCCGCTCACGTTTGCGTCGGACACGTTCCGCCCGGCGCTTTTCAAAGGCCTGGCGGTTTATGAGTTCACCCGCTGGCTGAGTGAGGATGTACACAACCTCGGCGCTCTCATGTTCGCCAACGGCGTGCCGTATCGGTTCGGCTTCCTCTGCCCCTGGCTGGACGTGCTGGGCACCGAGACCGACTGGCTCTCCGGCTCCAAGTACCAACCGGTGTCGGACTCACAACTCTGCTATTGGCGGACTCTGGCGTGCCGCAAGCCGTATCTCCTGCTGATGAACACGGACTACGACCGGTTCACCCCGGACATGGTCGAGCGGTACTTCCAGCAAAGCCTCTTCTACGGCATGTTCCCGTCGATGTTCAGCCACAACGCTTCCGAGAACCCCTATTGGCAGAATCCCAAGTGGTACAACCGCGACCGGCCGCTCTTCAAACAGTACCTGCCGCTGATCCGCCAGGTGGCCGAGGCCGGCTGGCAGCCGGTGACCGGCGCGAGGTGCGACAATCCGCGGATTTTCGTCGAGCGCTTCGGGCCGGACGCCAGCGGCGCGACCTTTCTCACGTTGATGAACGAAACGGCGCAGCCGCAAGCCGGAGTTCTTGAGCTGACGCCAGCGGCCGCCCAGGCCGCCTCCTTGGGCTCCGCCACGGAACTGCTTTCCGGCCGTCGATTGGTGCCTCGCGGCCGTGCCTGGCCCGTGGAACTCCCAGCCGGGGCCGCTTGGGCCGTGCGTATTGCGCCGGCTCCCTGAAGCGGGCCGAGGTTGCTGGCTGGACGAAGCCGCGGCCAGGCCCAGTCGCTCCCCGACGCTTCCGTTAGAATAGTCCCTACTTGCCAGTTTTCGCTTGCGGAATCCATGGCCTGAGGGATGTTCCCGGTAGTCTGCTTGAAACCCTGCAACCACGATTGGAGAGTCGGGGTGGCGAATGCCGCGGTGGATTTGCCGGCACCCAGGCCGCCGGCGAAGAGCCCGCGCCTTACCTTTTTCTCCGCCGCAGCCCTCGCTTTCCTTGTGACCGGCTGTATCTACATCCCCTCCAAGTCCGGCACCGGTCGCGTGCTGGTCGTCGGCATCGGTCTGGTCAGTGTCAATGACCGGACTAACCAGGCGATCACGGCCACCAGCACTCATGTTCTGGGACTGGGAGTCAGCAACCGCCCCGGTCTGCAGTTCGGTTTCGGATACGCTTCCGGGACGGTGACCACCGTTTCCGACGGCGCCAAGGACGTGCGCGCCGAGATTTCGCAGTGCCCGTTCGGCCCCCTGACGGTGTCCGTTCAGAGTGCCACGCTCATTTCCCCAACCAACCACACGCAGAAAACCCAATGAAAACCAACCCCCAACCACCGTGCACCCGCGTCTGGGCCTGGCTTTTGGCCGCCACCGCCAGCCTGATCCTCCCGGCGTGCAATATCGACAGACACACCGTGATCGCCTCCACCGGCACCTCCTTCGGCGTCGATCTCAGCCAGGACCAGGCGACTCAGACACCCCGGATGAAGGTGGGCTACAGCCGCGCCGAACTGGCTTTGGTGCCCTCCAACCGATCGGCAAACAAGGATCCCGGCTTACGGCTGGCGTCGCTTCTTTGCGCGCACTGCGCCAAAGGCGAGCCAGGGTGCACCACGCCGGAGAAGTGCCAGAAAGTGCTTTGCCAACTCACGCCGGACATGCTCAAAGACATCAAGGAGGGTGGCGCAGTGGACACCGCCGAGGTCCTCATGGAAATCCGGATGATGGGTGGCATCGGGTTCAACGGCATTAGCGATGGGGGTCTGTACCAGCGCCTGGCCGTCGGCAAGACCGCGGTCAAACAACCGGGCGCCTCCCTGATGTTCGCGCGGGACAAGAAGGGCGAACTGAGTGCCGATGCCGCGACGGCGGTCGAGAAGGCCACCGCGGCGGTCAAGGCCGTGCCGCAGGAACCCACGGATACGCTCTCCCAACGGGGTGATCTGGCGCGGGCCTTCATGGCCGCCAACGACAAGACTCTCTTCGATGAAGCGGCCAAGGAAGCCGGCTACACTGCCGCCACGCCGACGCCATTCCAGCAATTCCTGCTCGACGATGACTTCAAGAGCGACAACGCGGGCAAGCGCTCCGCTGCCGGTGCCCGCCTCAAGGTGCTTACCGAGTCGTTGAAGAACCGGGGCATTACCGTGAACTGAACCGAAGCCGAAGAGCATCGTTATGACCACGCAAGTAGAACGCATTGACCTCGCCACACCCGGACTCGATCTGAAACAGGCAATTAAGGACGTATGCGACATCAAGCTCGCTGCCGGCCTCAAGCTGGCGGCGACGTTTGTGTTTGGCACGGACCTGTTGCTGATCTTCCAACCCTGATCACGCAAAGGATTGGAAGTTGGCAACCGGAGGACACTCGATTTTGCGGGAGAGACTTATGGCACCATCGACTCGCTGCGGTCGGCGCGAAGCTCGGGGCGCGGCGGCTTGGCGGCTCGGGATTCTGGCCACCTGCCTGCTCCGAGTCAGCCTTGGCGCCGCCGATTTCGCGCCGGATTCCAGCCTCACCAATCGCGTCCAGGCCGTGCCGGCGAATGGCCGGGTCCTCGTACCGCTGTTGCGCGCCGGTCCATCGGCCGCCGCCACGAACGAGACCCTCGACCTGCAGTTGACTCCGTTCCGCGACGCGTTGACCGGCGACACGCTGCCGGCGCAGTTGAGTCTGCCCGCCGTTCCGGATGCGCCGCCCGCCGCGACGCTCAGCAACGTCCCGGTGGCACCCGCTGCCATGCGTCTGGACCTGGTCCTGTCCACGTCGGAACCGGCCTCCACGAACGTGTTCGAAGGCGCCCTGCTGTTGCGGCAAAACCAGGGCGCCTGGACGCGCCACCCGTTGAGCCTGCGCCGGCGCGTCGTCCCCAGGCCCGCCGTGCTCGTACTGGACCAGACGTCGCTCGAGGCGGCACTCGTCCGCCCGTGGTGGGCCGGCGCCGCGACACCTTTGGGGAAGTTCACGGTGCGCGTGCGCGAGAAGAGCGGGACGTGGCCGCTGGAGGGACTCAGCGTGCGCCTGGAGCCGCAGGTCGGCAAGGCGCCGCCCGTCGGTTTCGATTTGCAGCGCTGCCTGACATTCCAGGTCAACGGCGTGCCGGTCACGGACCTGGCCTCCTGGATTCCGGGGACGCCGGGGGCCCGAGAAAGCGTACGCACCATCCCGGCGGGCGGCCAGGCGGTCATCGAAGGCGTGTGGCGCGGGCTCCGGCCCGGCGAATACCCGGTCACGCTCCGCTTCCAGGCCGAGAACTCGGCCGAGGACGAGGCCCAGAAACTGGCCGTGCACCTGCAAGTCCGGCACGGCTGGTTGCGCCCGGTCCTGACGCTCACGCTCGCCTTGGGCCTGTCGTGGTTCCTGACCAAATTCCTGGTCTTCGCCCGGAAGCGATTGACGCTCCGCCAGCGCATCGAAGGTCTGACGCTCGACTGCCATCCCGCCTACCAGAACCGCCCGGCCGCCGTGTGGTCGCGCGCCCTGGTGGCCCAGGCCCGCCGGTTGACCGAGCGTGTCTGGCTCTCGGGCTACGACGCCATCGACGCCAAGCTCACGCAGGCCGCCGCGTTTGGGGAACTGCTCGCCAAGGCCAGCGCCCTCCGCCGGCAGCTCGACACCGCGGGGCTCCCGACCTTCATCGTCTTCCGGGTGCGGGCGAAGATCGACAATGTCCTCGGCGGCCTCAGCACCCGGCAGTTGGACGACGCCTTGCGCCAGCAAACCGCGCAGGAACTCGAGGCGTTGAAGGTGTGGCTCCAGGACTCGCTGTTCGTCGAACAATACCGCGCGGAACTGGGGCGCGACGTGAAGCGCCTCGCCAACCGCGTCGAGCCAGGACTGGTGACCGACGCGCAGGCGCGGACCCGGATCGAGGCGTTGCGGCGGGATTGCGAACTGCAACCCGGCGACGATCTCCCGAAGTTGCTTCAGCGCGAGGATGCCTACGCGCGGCTGAAGGTAATCTGGGAGCGCCGCCAGTCGGCCGAGTTCGCCACGCTCTGGCAGCACACCGGCAACAGAGAGGAATTCTTCCAGCTCGCCGACGACGCCGCGTGGCAGCGCCTCAAACAGGCGGAGGCCGCTCAACGCCTGGCCTTGAAAACTCCGGCCGAGCCGCAAGCCTTCGAGGACATCCGCTTCCAGGTCGTCACCTCAGACGCGGACCTGGAAAGCAGCTTCCTCTTCCACCACGGCCTGACTTGGGAATGGAGCTGGAGTTTTCGCGGGGCGGCGCCGACCGCAGACGCGAACGCCACGCGGGCAGTGGCGGCGATCAACCGCATGCGCCGCGCCATGTCCGGCGCGCCGGCGACGGCGGATCGCAAGGAAACCACGCAAGGCCCCTGGCTGGTTCAGTTCGCGACCGGCGCGGGCACCCTCGTGGCGGGCGTCACGGTCCGACGCGGCACCGACACCGTGAAGACCGCCGGCCCCGAGGTCGCGGTAACCGATTCGCGGGAGTTCGGCATCCTGCAGGGCTTCGAGGAAATCGAAGTCTGGTCCACCGTCATCGCGCTGCTGCTGGCATTGGTCAGCGGACTCTCTGCGAAATACTTCAACGCGCCCGCCTTCGGCACGGCCAGCGACTACCTGACCCTGGTACTGTGGGGCGTCGGCGTGGACCAGGCCAAGAACGCCTGGCAGGTTTTTTCCACCTACTCCACGCGCCAGGTGAGCCAGTGAGTGATTCGGCGGCCCAGGAAACGTTGCCGGAATCGTCGGCCAGGGCTCGACGCGGAACCCGCCGCACTCTTGAGCGAAGAGCCTGGCTTGGGCGAGATGGCCGGTCGGTAGAGCGCCTGGTGATTTTGCCGTGAAACTCTCCTGGCGCGGCGCAGGTAACAAGGCGGGTTCCCAACGCTTGCGCGGTCGGCGGTGAGGCGCGATGCTGCGCGCCGACAGCTCCGGAGCGCCTTGAAATCTCGCAATGCCATGACTCCTTCTCGAATCTCGCTGCGGACCTCGCCCCCGCTCTGCCAGGCCTGCGGCCGGGTGCTGGTGACGGTGGGCCTGTGGCTCCTCCCCGCCACGGCGGCGGAGCTGCGCTGGAGGCATTTTACCATCGCCGATCCGTTGCCGGGCACGAGCTGGGGAACTGCGGGCATTCCGCTCGCCGACTTCGATCACGACGGGGACCTGGATGCCGCGCTATCTCGACGCGACGCTCACGGCTTCTACTGGTATGAACACGAGACCGACTCACGCTGGGTCCAGCACGTCATCGCCGAATCGCTGGACCTCGAGCAAGGCCTGGGCGCAGCGGCGCTCGATGTCGATGGCGACGGCTGGACGGATCTGGTGTTCAGCCGCGTCTGGTTTCAAAACCCGGGCGAAGCCGCCAAAACGCGTGGTGGCCCCTGGACGGCGCACCCGTTCGCCGGCACCGGGCACGACATTATCTTGGCGGACGTGAGCGGCGACGGCCGGTCGGACCTGGCCACTTTCGATGGCAAGCAATTGCAGTGGTTCGATCCGCAACGTTCGCTCGCGGCCGTTACGATCGTAGCCGGCCTGGACCACCACGGCGGGCTCGCTCCCCGCGGAGCGGGCGACCTCGACGGCGACGGCGATGTGGATTTGGTGATTGCCGGGACGTGGTTTGAGAACCCCGGCAACGGCCAGGGGACCTGGCGCCGGCATCCGTGGCCGCACCTTTTGATTCCCAAGGCGTCTTACGGCACCAGCATCCGCAGTTGGGTGGCCGACCTCGACCGCGACGGTCAGCAAGACATCGTTTACAGCGACTGCGACACCGGCAGCGGTCACGTGTTCTGGGTGAAGAACCAGGACCACGGGCGGAACTGGTCACGCACGCAGTTGCCCGATCCGCCCACGGCGGCTGGTAATCCGCCCGGCACCGGTTCCTGGCACTCGCTGGCTGTGGCGGACTTCGACGGCGACGGCCACCTGGATGTCTTCGCGGGCGAACAGGAGGACCCGGACGCCTACATGACCGCGAACGGCAAGCTGCCGATGAAACCCGCCGGCTTGCAGGAACGCGGAGTCATCTGGCTCAACTCCGGCACCACCCCGCCGCAATTCGTCCCGCACGTCATTCATGAAGGCCGTCCGGGCTGGCACGACGCCGCGGTCGGGGACGTGGACGGCGACGGCGACCTCGATATCGTCAGCAAGATCTGGAACAAAGACGGTCCGACTTACCACGCGGATTGCTGGCGGAACGACCGGATCGCTGTGCCGACCAAACAATGAAGGGCGAACCGCCGTCCTCTTCGCGCCAAAGCGAGAACGGACGCGCGCGAGCGGTTCATCGAGCCGGCACGACGAAGTACTCCGTCTTCGCTTTGGTGGGGAACTCGACCAGCGTGGGCGCGAGCTGGCGGACCTTGACCTGGCCGCCTTTCGCGGAGCCGCGTCGGATGGTCACCGGCCCAGCCGTGCGCAGGCGGCACACGTTGCCGAGCAGCGATTCGATCCGCGCCTCGGCGAGTTGGGCGCCACGCCAGTCGAGATCCACCTCGAACCCGCCGCGCGCACGCAGGCCGCGCACGCTGCCATCGGCCCAGGCCTTGGGCATGGCCGGCAACAACTCGAGTTCGCCCGCCTGGCTTTGGAGCAGCATTTCGCAAAGGCCGGCGGTGGCGCCGAAATTGCCGTCGATCTGGAACGGCGGATGCAGGTCGAACAGGTTCGGCGCGATGCTTTGCCTCAACAGCGCGAGAATGTTCTCGTAAGCCTGCTCGCCGTCGCCGAGGCGGGCCCAGAAATTGATGATCCACGCGCGGCTCCAGCCGGTGTGCCCGCCGCCGTTGGCCAGGCGGCGCTCGAGCGTGGCGCGGGCGGCCCTGGCCAGCTCAGGTGTGCCCGTCCGCGTGATCTCGTGGCCGGGGTGTAGCGCGAATAACTGCGAGATGTGGCGGTGGCCGGGCTCGGGTTCGTCGTAGTCCTCGCTCCATTCCATGATCTGGCCGTGCTTGCCAACACTCAGCGGCGGCAGGCGCTTGAGCGTGGCTTCCAGTTTCGCGCGGAAGTCGGCGTCCTTGCCCAGCGCTTCGCCGGCGGCGATGCAGTTCCGGAAGAGGTCGGTGATGATCTCCGTGTCCATCGTGGCGCCCATGCAGAGATTGCCGACCGTGCCGTCCGGGAGGCGATAGGAGTTCTCCGGCGAGATCGAAGGCCCGCTGACGAGCCGGCCTTTCGCGTCGGGCACGAGGTAATCGAGGAAGAATTCCGCCGCTTCCTTCATCGCCGGGTAGGCGCGCTTCGCCAGAAAGTCGCGGTCGCCAGTGAAGGCGTAATGCTCGAACAAATGCTGGCAGAGCCACGCGCCGCCCATCGGCCAGAGACCGTACTGCGGGCCATCGCCCGGCACGGTGAAGCCCCAGATGTCCGTGATATGATGGGCCACCCAGCCGTGCGCGCCGTAGTGAATCTGCGCGGTCTTGCGCCCCGGCTCCCGCAGCGACTCCGTCAACTCGAACAGCGGTTGGGCGCACTCGGACAAGTTCGCCGGCTCGGCGGGCCAGTAGTTCATCTCGAGGTTGATGTTCAGGTGATAGTCGCTGTTCCACGGCGGGTTCATGCCTTCGGCCCAGAGCCCTTGCAGGTTCGCCGGCAAATCGCCGGGACGCGAGCTGGCGATCAGGAAGTAGCGCCCGAGCTGGAACAACGTGGTGACCAGATTCGGGTCGGTGCCGCCGGCCTTGACCTTGGCGAGGCGGACATCGGTCGGCTCCGTGGCGGCTTCGGTGCCGCCGAGATCGAGGGCGACGCGATTGAACAAGCGCTGGTAGTCCTCGACGTGCGCTTTGAGCAGCTCCGGATAAGGTTTCCTGGCCGCGAGTTTGACCTGCTCGGCCGCGGTTTCCTCGCAATCCTGGCCACCGAAATTCGTCGCCGCGCCGAGGATCAACACCGCCGAGGTGGCGTCTCGAATTTCCAGCCGGCGCACCGGCGCATACACTTCGCCGCCGTCCACCACGGCTTGAAGCACAATGTGGTATTCCAACCCTTTGCCGCCATCGAGCGTGCCGCCCATGTCCAGGCGGCTCGGCGGGCGCGTCGAAGTGCTGAACGCCTCCTCGCGGTCGAGCGTGGCGAAGAGGTTGAGCTTGCCCTTTTCGGACGCGGTGAAGCGCATGACGATGACCTGGTCCGGGTGGCTGGCGAAGAGTTCGCGCGTGTAAGTGACCGCACCCACGCGGTACGAAACCCGGGCCACCGCGGTCGCGAGGTCGAGCTCGCGGCGATAGTCCTCCGCCGGTTCGTGGCCCGGCAAATCCAGCCGCAGATCGCCCAGCGACTGGTAGGGCCGGAGCGTCATCGGTTTGCCCATCAGCTTCGCCTGCGCCAGCTTCATGGCCTCGGCGGGCTTCCCGGAGAACAGCAGGCGGCGCACCTCGGGCAAAGCTTTCAGCGCGTCGGGATTGTTGCAGTCGCGCGGGCCGCCGGCCCAGAGCGAGTCCTCGTTGAGCTGGATGCGCTCGCGGGCGGTGCCGCCGAAAATCATCGCGCCGAGGCGGCCATTGCCGATCGGCAACGCCTCGCGTTCCCAGTTGGTGGCCGGGCGGGTGAACCAGATCGTCAGCGGCTGGGGAGCCGGTTCGCGGGCGGCGCGGGCGGGCGGAACGATGGTGAACGCGAGGGCCAGCAGGGCCCCGGCGACCGCGCGACGCCAGGGGGTTCGGGGCGAAGACCGCTGCACAGATGCCGACGAAGATGGGCAGGACATGGCGAAACCGTTTGCGAAACCCGGGCAGGCGTCAAGCGCCGGGAGAATCCGCTGTCGTCCTGATTCCAATGCGCTGGCGGCGCCGCGGCGCCGCAGCACCACCGCCGCCCCCCAAGCGGGGCACGACCGACGGATTCGCGGGCGATCGGGCGCCGCGTGTCACGTAGTCATCCACTTCGCCCGGTTGTGGCACTCCTCGACGAAGGCGTCCATGAGCGGTGTGCGTTTGCCGGTCCAAAGCGCGCCCACGTGGATGGGCGGAAATTCGGTGAGCGGGATGAGCCGGACGTTGGCCGATGGCGTCATCTTGGGAATGTGCAGGCCCAGCCCGAAGCCGAACCCATTGGCCACGTAAGCCTCCACCAATCCGAGCGAGCTAACTTCCAGGCTGGTGAACCACTGCAGGTCGCGCTTCTGCAATTCGCGCTGGAAATGCCGGCAGATGCCTTCCGAGGCGGGCAGGGCGACGAGTTGTTCTTCGATTCGGTCGCGCCGCCAAACATCCTCGCCGGTCTTGAGCGGACTGTCCTTGGGCACCACCAACGCCAACCGCAACTCGATGAGCATCTCGCACTTGATGCCCGGCGGCGGCTTGCCTTCGACCATGGTGATGGCCAGATCGACTTCGCGCGCGAGCAACCAGGTTTCGAGCTGGGGCTGGTAGCCTTCGCGCAGATAGAGCTTCAGGTTCGGGTAGCGCTTGCGGACGTTGAGGGCGATCTCGGGCAGGTGATCGCGCTCCACGACTTCCGAGGCGCCGATCCGGATTTGCTGACCTGCCCCGCCGGTGATGCGTTGCTCGACCGCATCGAGCTCGCCGAAGAACGGTTTGATGAAGGCGAACAGTTCTTCGCCCGACTTGGTGAGCGCGAACGGCCGGCGATGAAACAACGTCACGCCGAGGTCTTCCTCGAGGCGGATGATTTGGGCGCTGACGGCGGGCTGTTGAATCCCGTAGGGCATGTTGCGCACGGCCTCCATGATCCCGCCGTGGCGGGCGACGTAATAAAACAACTCGAGGTGGTGGATGTTCAGCATGGCGGTGTTGGTGCCGCCAGAGTGAGCCAACCGCCGGCCGGGCGCAAGCCGTACGCGGCCCGGCGGGACGGAGCACCGCCTCCCTGGCAGGATTGCGCTCAACCTGAACTCCTGCTGCCCGGCCCGTCGCGGCCCGACGGCGGCCGGCTGCGACTCCGGCTTGCCCGGCAACCGGCCGGCGCGGTAAGCGTCCAGATAGCGGTTCAGCAGATGGGCGGGCGCCGCCTTCAGCTTGGCCTTCCGGCTCATCTTCTCCATCCACCGGCGCCACTCCGGCTCGGCGTAGTTGGTCGGCTCGTAAAACCGATGGCATTTGGCGCATTTGGCGACGTAGAGCTTGCGGGCCGCAGCACGATCTTCGAGCGTCAACTCGTCGGCCCCGACGGCAGGCGCCAGGCCGGTCAGCGCCACGAACAGCAACCCGAGCAAAACGCGCCGGCGCGGGTTAGAGGTCGAAACCAAGCAGCAGGCGCACGTTGAGTTTTTCATGGTCGTTGAGTTCGAGCTGGCTGTTGCCGTCCTGGCTGGCGCTGTTATTCCAGCCATAAATCTGCGGGAGCACCGACAGCGCCGCCCACCACCGTTCCTGGCGGAAACCCAGCGTGGGACCCAGAAACACGGCTGAGTTTTCCCAGGACGCGTAGTCCGGCAGGAGGTTCTCGTTACGAAGTTCGAGGCCGAGCGACCAGTGTTTGCCGAGGTCGCGGGCCAGGCCCAGGCTGGCGCCCACTTCGCCTTCCACCTCTTCGAGTTGGTCCTCCCATTCCGTCTCGTGCTCGAGGTTGAAGGCCCATTTCCACGGACCGTGACGCTGGCCCACGATGACTTTCTGCTCCAGCGCCGCTTCCTCGCCCGAGTACCGGCCTTCGAGATAGAGCGTCAGCCCGACCGTTGACGTGGCCGGATTGAGCACGTTGAAACGGTTCTCCAACGAGACGCCTTGCCAGGAGAACTCCGACTGGCTCTCGCCCGTCGCGGGATCGCGGTAACTCACGGAGGTTTCATTGAGATAAAGCGCCGCCGTGTAGCGGTCGCTCACGCCATATTCGATCTCCTGGCGGAGGTCCCAGCGGTGGTAATTGTCCTGACCCACCTCGGCGGCTCGCTGCGAACGCAGCGTCACCCAGTTCTCAATCTCCACGGCGCCCTGCGGGAGGGTCTCCGGTTCGTAGGTGTAGGTGAACCGGCGCTCGTCGGCGTGTACGGCCAGGGCGCCCCCAATGCCCACCTTCCAACCAAGCAGAAGCGATCTCATCAGTTTCATGGCCGGCAGGATAAGCAGCCGCCGCCGGAGCCGCTCCCGGTGGCTTGCGGTTCTTTGTCGGCCGGTTGCGCCCGGGCGTGCAGCCGCTCGCCGGCCGCCGCCGGGCTTGGCGGCGGGGCGCGACTGGCGCGGAAGGCGTCGGGCGGACCGGTGGGTCTCGACTTTGAATTGGTGGCCGCGCTGCTGCGTCGGCGCCGGGCGGTGCGGCCGTAACGCGGCCACCCGATCCGGACACGGCCGGCGGACCCGCGTTCTTGCGGGCCGGGTGGCGGCGTGGCACTTAATCAATGACATGTCGCAACCGCGTCCGGCCAGTTCCGCGAAAGCACAGGCGTCCGCTGCCGCCTCGTTCACCGAAATTCCGGCGTGGAGCGCCATCGGCGCGGGCTGGCGTCCCCTGTTCGGCAATTGCCGCGCGCTCGGCTTCAGCTTCGAGTGGCACGACTTCACGGCCACGGAGGAACTGGACTGGGCGCGGAGTTTCCATCCCCGGAGCGTGGAATTGTGTCTGAACCTGGCCGGCCAGGCCACGGTCGCGGATGAGCGCCAGACGGTGGAACTGCGGCCCCGCACGAGCGCGTTCTACTTCCAGGGCGAGCCGCCGTTGCGGGCGCGGCGCCGCGCGGGCGAACGGCACTGCTTTGTGACGGTGGAATTCGCCGCGGAGTTTCTGAAGCAGCACCTGCAGGCCGAGGCCCGGCATCTGCATCCGGCCGTGCAGGCCGTGTTCGAACGGTCGGCATGCGGCTCGGCCGTGACCGCGCCCGAACCCATCCGGAGTGTCTTGTTGCAATTGGTGGAGAGCCTGCGGCGCTGCCCGGTGTTCAAACCCGCCCAGGAAACGTGGTTCCGCTGCAAGGCCCTCGAACTGGCCGCGCAGGTCTTCTTCCGCCCGTCGGAGGGCGAACTGTTTTGCACCCGCCAGCAACGCGTCGCCTGCGAACGGGCCGCGCGGGTCCGAAGCGTGTTGTGCGAGCGGCTGGGCGATCCGCCGTCGTTGGAGGAATTGGGGCGGCTGGTGGGGTGCAGCCCGTTCCATCTAAGCCGGCAGTTCTCGGTAACCACCGGCCTGACCATCCAACAGTTTCTTCGCCAAGCGCGCCTGGAACGCGCGGCCGAACTGCTGCGCTCCGGCCGCTGCAACGTGACCGAGGCCGCGCTCGCGGTGGGTTACAGCAGCCTCAGCCACTTCACAGTCGCCTTCCGCGAAACCTTCGGTTGCTGCCCGGGGCTGTATCCCGTCCAGGGTTACATCCGGCCGGACCGTTCGCCGTTGGCCGGTGGCGCGCCTGGCCCCAACCCCTTCGAGTTGCGCGAACCGTTCCACGATGGCCAGAGCGTTGTCTCCGGCATCACCCGCAAAACGCCGGCGGAACCGGGTGTCGCCGACGAAGCATCGCGGCCGCGCCCATGAAGCGAAGCTTCGTCGAACGCGGGGGGTGGTGGGTGCTCGGCCAGTCGGTCTTGATGCCGCTCGTGGTCGCTTTGGGGCCGCTCGCGCGAGGCGATTGGCACTGGCCGAGGTTGCGTTTCCTGGCCTGGGCTTTGCTCGCGCTGGGTGCGTCGTTCGGCATCGGCGGTGTGTGGGTGTTGGGCCGGAACCGGACGATCTTTCCGCACCCGAACGAAGGTTCGCAGCTCGTCCGGCACGGCGTGTACCGATTTGTCCGGCACCCGCTTTACGCCAGCCTCATGTGGTTGTCGGCCGGTTGGGGCGTCGCCTGGGAAAGCTGGCCGACCTTGCTGGCAGGGCTCGGTTTGACGGCATTTCTGATCTTCAAATCCCGCCGCGAGGAGCGCTGGCTGCGCGCGCATTTCCCCGACTATGCCGACTATGCGCGCCACGTGCGCCGGCTCATCCCGTGGGTTTATTGAGCGGGGCGTTCAGCCCTCCGCCGGCAAGTCCACCCAGTGTCGCGTTTCCGCGGAACGGACGGCCGCGTCCATCACCGAGACGACGCGCGCGCCTTCGTGAAAGCCGGGCACGCACGGCCGCCGGTTGCGGATGGCATCCACGAACTCGAACGCCTGATCGTAGCGAAACGTCACGAGCGGATCGCCGACGCCGGGATCGCGCGGCGCGCCGGGCCACGTCCAGAATGCCCGCGGGACCGGCACGATTTCCAGCCCTGGCCCGCCGGCCCGGCCCAACTGGAGTTCGTTCCATTTGCCCGTGTAAAACACCGCGCTCGCCTGGCTGCCGTTGACTTCCACGGAATCAAGGCTGCGCCAGCTTTCGTTGCGGCCGCTCGCCAGTTTGCTGCTTTCGAGGACGCCGGTCGCCCCGTTCCGGAAGTCGGCCAGGATGGCGACCCAGTCGTCCGTGTCGTTCGGCCGACCGTCGCGAACCGGCGTCAGGTTCTTCAGGTTGGCCACCAGGCGCTGCATCGGTCCGACCAGGAGATGCGCGAAGTCGATCCGGTGCGAAAGCATGTCGCCCAGTTCGCCGGTGGCGGCGAGTTGCTTGATCTGGCGCCAGCCGAGGTTGCGGGTCCCCCAGTCCTGGAGCCGGCACGACCGGTAGTGGCGGATGTCGCCCAAAACGCCTTCGCGGACCAGGTGGCTCAGGTAACGCATCGCCGGCACGAACCGGTAGGTGAACGCGGTCATGTGCCGCACGCCGGCACGGTCGGCCGCCTCCGCCATGCCGCGCGCTTCCGGGGCGTTCATGGCGATGGGCTTCTCGCACAGGACGTGTTTGCCCGCGGCGATCGCGGCGAGGGCGATGGGCGCGTGGGTGAAGTTCGGCGTGGCAATCACCACGGCATCCACGTCGTCGCGCGTCACGATCTCCGCGAAGCGCGTCGAAGTGACGCCCACACCGGTCTGCTGGCGGGCGCGTTCGAGCGTGGCGGGGTCGCTATCGCACAACGCGACGACGCGCGTGTCCGGGCACAGCGCGAAGCCGGGCAGGTGGTTTTGCAGCGTGATGCCGCCGCATCCGATGATGGCCAGGCGCAGAGTGGGCATGGGAGTTCAGGCGGGGAAGGCCGCGGCCGGTCCGGACCCATCCGGGAGGGGCGTGGGCATGGAAACCACGTTCAGGACGACCCCGGTGTCGTTCATGCTCAGTTCGTAATCCACGACGAACCGCCGGTCATCCGGGTAGAGCTCGCGTTTCCGCACCGCCAGAGTGGCGATGGTCGCGGAGCCCTCGGCGCCGAGTCGGGGGGCGAACTCGTCCCGCAGCGATTTGACCGCCTCTTCCGCCGGCAGCAAGGCCAGGTTCCAGGCCAGAATGGCCGCACCGATGGTCGTGCGGTACTCCTTCTGCCGGCGCGGCTCGGGGAGGAACGGGCCGGCGAATTCGAGCAACACTTCGGAGAGTTTGCGCTGATCCTGGCGATCGATGCGCACCTCGGCTTGCTGGAGTTGTCCGTCCTGGCGGACGCGCTCCAACAGTGCTGCTTGGCCGGCTTCCTTCAGGCGGCGGAGTCGTTTCTCGCGTGCGGACCTGCCCATGGGGATCTCGGGATTGGCGGGGCTGGATTGGCGAAGGAGGAATCAGCGGATATCACCACGACCCGGCTCAGCCGATCTTTTCCCAGAGCGTGATTTGCGGCGGCGCGGCGAACAACGCGTCCGCCCGCGCCAGCAACGCGGCGAGATGCGGCCGGGCCAGGTGATCGTCCAGGTGCTGTTTGCTGGTCCAGCTTTCGTGGAACAAGAAGGTGGCCGGATCGCCGACCGCCTGGTGGAGCTCGTAACTGAGACAACCCGGCTCCTGGCGGGTGGGCGCGATCAGGGCCAGCAAGGTGCGGCGCACCTCGGCCTCCAGGCCCGGTCTGGCTTTCATCGTGGCGACGACAGTGAGCGGAGCGGCATGCATGGGGGGGATGATCGGCGTCGCCGCGCGTGCTTGGCAATCGAGATTTGCGCCGGGGTTTGAGCGGCGCGGCGATCGGCTGAGCGGCAGCCGCGCGTCGATCCGGGCCGGACGGGCCGAGGCGGAGGCGGCCCGGCAATCGCCCGGCAATCGCCTTGCCTCCCCGCCCGCGCCGCCTACCATGCGGTCGCGGAGCCCCGGCACAACCAAGTCCCGGGCCCGTGTCAACCCATGGTCCGGTCATTCGCTTTCACGACCCAGGGTCGCCTTCACACGAAGGACATCCAGGCCTTCCTGATGCCGACGCTGTTGTCGGACACGAACCTGTTTCTCTGGGTCGATCTGGAGAACCCGACGCCGGAAGAGACCAAGTTCTACCTCGAGGACGTCTTCCACTTTCATCCTCTCTCGATCGAGGACTCCGTCGCGGACAGCCCCTCGCCCAAGGTCGAGGAGTATCTGCCCAAGGAGGACGATCGGTTCACGCCGTATCTGTTCATCGTGATCCATGCCGTGGACTACAGCCGCGCGGACGGCGTCTTCGCGACCAGCGAACTGAACTTCTTCCTGGGCCGAAACTACCTGGTGACCTATCACGTCCAGCCCCTGAAGAGCGTGGCGAACGTGGCCGAGCGCTCGATCCGCAGCAACGTCCACATCGCGCGCGCGCCGGACCGGGTGGCGTATTCGCTGCTGGACTCGATCGTGGAAAACTACAAGCCGGCCCTGGAGGAGCTCTCGCTGGAGATCGCCGAGATCGAGGAGCGCGTCCTGCGCGAGCCGACGCGGGATACGTTGAACAGCATCCTGAAGGTGAAGAAGGAGGTGCTGCACCTGCGCCAGATCATCGGGCCGCAGCGCGAAGTGCTGGCGCGGTTCGCCGCCGGCGAGTTCAAGCTCATCCGGAGCCATCTGGTGCCGTATTACCGCGACGTGTACGACGGGCTGTTCCGGATCTACGAACTGGCGCAAGGCTACACCGACTCGCTCACCGGCATCCTGCAGGTGTACCTGAACATGTCCTCCAACCAGACCGGCGAGGTGATCAAATTGCTGACGCTGATCACCATCATCACCACGCCGCTGATGATGATCGGCACGTGGTACGGGATGAATTTCCACAACATGCCGGAGCTGCCGCACGGTTACTGGGTGGCCACCGGGGTGATGGCGTGTTCCACCCTCGCGACCTATTGGTATTTCAAGCGGAAGAAATGGTTCTGACGCCTCCGCGCGGCGCCCGCCGCCCCCCGCACCGTGAGCATGCCCGGCAGCAAATCCAGTTTCCTCGACAAGGTCCTCGGCCGTCTGGACCGGCTGGACCCGGGCGGCCTCCAGACCGTGGTGCAACGCCTGGCGCGCGAGCGGAGCTTCCTCGAAACGCTGTTTAACACCATCGAGGACGGCCTGCTGGTAATCGATCCCCAGGGGCGGATCCTGTATCTGAACCGGGCGGTGACCCGCCTGCTGGGCCTGCAGCCGGACGAAGCCGAAGGCCAGCCAATCAGCCAGCACCTGCCCGATCTGGACTGGCCGCGGATCATCGCCCTCGACCACCGGGGCGGCGAGCATGGCCTGCGGCTCGAATTTGAAGTGCAGTTCCCGCGTCCGCGTTTCCTCCGGTTGTTCGCCGCGCCCCTGGACGGCGAGACCCCGGGCAGTCGCGGCGTGGCCTTGATCATGCACGACGCCACCGAGGCCCGGCAGAAGACGTTCGAAGCGATCGAGAGCGAACGGATGCAGGCGCTCACCCTGCTGGCGGCCAGCGTGGCGCACGAGATCGGCAATCCGCTCAACGCCCTGCACATCCACCTCCAGCTCATGGAACGGGAGTTGAAGAAATTGCGGACCCTCGCCGCCGAGCCGCCGCTCAAACGTGAGTTCGCGTTCCGCCGGGCCCGACCCCAGCGGCTGGCCGGTCCGGACGAGATCGAGACGTTTGCCGGCAAGTTCGACCGTTACCTCGACGTCGCCAAAGGCGAGATCGCGCGGCTGGACTACATTGTCACCCAGTTTCTCCAGGCCATCCGCCCCAGCCCGCCCCAGATTCAGCGCGCCTCGCTGAACGACGTGGCGCTCGGCACGCTGGAGTTGCTGCGGCCGGAACTGGAGAACCGGGGCCTGATCGCCGAGGAAAAGCTGGATCCGCAACTGCCGCCGGCGCCACTCGACCCGGCGCAGATCAAACAGGCCCTGGTCAACGTGATGAAGAACTCGATGCACGCGATGACCCGGGGCGGCGTCCTCACCGTGAGCACCGGCGAATCGGCGGATGGCATCTGGGTGAGCGTCGCAGATACGGGCGGTGGCATCCCGCCCGAGCAGCTTCAGCGGATCGGCGAGCCGTTCTTCACCACCAAGAAGAAAGGCTCGGGGCTCGGCCTCATGATCGTCCGCCGCATCATCCGCGAGCATGGCGGCAGCATCGACATCGACAGCCACGTCGGCCGCGGGACAACCGTCCGGCTGTGGCTGCCGCTCCAGGAACGCCGCACGCGCCTGCTGCGGGCGGCCGAAGCGGCGCCGGCGGCCACCTGAGCGGGCAGCGGGCACCTGGCCCCGCCGGCCAGGCCAGCGTCTCGGGTCAACGGGCCCGTCGCCGGGGTTCACCGCGGGGTTTGCCAAGCCGCCGGCCCGGAGGGATGGTTGCCGCGGGAACCTGAATGAAGACGCTTCTGCTTGCCCTCCTGCTCGCCGGTGGCGCGCTCCGCCTCGGGGCGGCGGCCGACTTCGAGTTCGTCGTGATCGGCGACACGCGTCCGCCGTTCGAGAGCGAGAACTTCCGCATCTTCGAGCGTCTGATTCCGGAGATCAACGCCCTCAAACCGGCCTTCGTCCTCAACGTGGGCGATCTCATCTACGGCTATGGGCTGCTCCACAAGGAGAAGCAGTGGGACCGCTACGAGCAGGTCATTCGCGCGTTCACGGAGCCCTATTACCAACTGCCCGGCAACCACGACACCTACTCGAAGGAGGCGCGCCGGATTTATGGCCGGCGCTTCGGCAAGTTCTACGAATCGTTCGATCACGCCGGCTGCCACTTCGTGCTGTTGGACACGACCGAAGAAGAGAAATGGGGCTACCTCGGGCCGGCCCAACTGGCATGGCTGAAGACCGACCTCCGCGAGACGCAGGCAAAGCAGGTCTTCGTGTTCACCCACTTCCCGCTTTGGGAAACCGCCCGCGTCGGACCGAAGTACCACGAGTTCTGGGTCCAGACGCTGCACCCGTTGTTCCGCGAATCGCGCGTGCGGGCCGTGTTCGGCGGGCATTTTCACAGTTACGGGCCGACCCGGGAGATTGACGGCATCCGCTATTACATCACCGGCGGCGGCGGCGCCGAGTTGCGGCCCGCGTACAAGAAGGCCGGCGGGGTGCATCACTTCCTGCGCGTGAAGGTGACCGGCGACAGCTTCGACGTGCGGGTGGTGACGGACCGGGGTGAACTGACCGACGCCGAGGCGGACGTGACCGGCGGCGAGGCCTTCGCCGACGCCCATTGCTCGCAGCTCGGGCTGGCGGATGGCGCCCGCGAACTCAGCCGCAACCCGCGCCTCGCGGTGGCGCTCACCAACCCGTTCCGCGAGCCCTTGAACGGCACCGCCGAGTGGCTGCTCGATCCGACGGTCTGGACCGGTGGCCCGCCGATCAACCGGTTCCAGATTCCGGCCGGCGGCACCCAGGATCTGACCTTCGAATTGGCCGCACGCTCCCCGACCGGCCGGCCGGCCGCGCTCCCGCAACTCGCCTTTGCGGTGCGGGCGGGCACGCGGGAGCTTTATTTCCGGCGCGATGTCGTGGCGCTGCGTCAACTGGCCACACCGTTGGCCTCCGCCGCCCCCCAGGTCGATGGCCGCCTCGACGAGTGGGCCGCCAGACCCGCGTTGGCCCTGGACGCCGGTACGCCCGCCGCCGCCGAAGTCCGGGCGTTCCGCACGACCGGGGGCTTGCACCTGGCCGTGACGGTGCCGGTGGCCGCGCCGGATGAAGACGAGGACGCGGCGTTTCGTGACGACCTGCGGATTGGCTTCGCCCAACGGACCAGCGAGACCGGCTTTGCCGTGGACCGGCTCCGGTTCGGCATCGCGGCGGACGGCCAACCCGGCGTGGTTCACGACCGGACGCCGGGTCGCAAGCCGGGCGGCTCGCTCGTTGGAGTCCGGGCCGCCTGGCGCTCCGAGGCCGGCAAGACCGTCTATGAAGTTTCGGTTCCCTGGCGGCTGCTGCGACCGGCGCGGGCGAATCGGCCCGCGCGTTGGGTCATCGGCCTCGCCTACCCGGTACCGCCGCCGGCCGGCCCGAGCGGTCCTCCGGCGGGCGCGACTCCGGATGCGCGGGACTACGAAGTGCGCTACGGCGGCGATGCCGTGGCGCCGGTGCACTTTGTGGAACTGGTCCCGGAGAACCCGCGTTGACGCGCGCGCCGGGGGTGCGCGAACGGAGTCCGGCCCGGAAAACGAAAGCTCCCCGCCGGCGGCGACGCCCGGCGGGGAGTTGAAACCTTCCCGGAGTTATTGCGCCAGCCGGAAGAACTGGTTGCCCGCGGTGGCGGGCAGTGTCACCGAATTGTTGACCACACCCGGCACGGCCTGCCAGTTCGGGTCGGTCAACGTGGCCGTGCCCTGCAGCGTGAAGCCGGTCACCTCCGCGGGCCAGGCGATGGTCACCGTGCCGGTCCCGCGGCTGACACTCAGCGTGGGCGGCGTTGCCACACCGGTGATCACCACGGGAATGCCGCTCGCGGAGGGGCCGCCCAGCGCCACCATTTCGGCGTCACTGAGTTTGCCGGCGCGAATCTGGATGGAGTTCACCCACAGCGCGCGCCGTTCGTCGCCGTTGTCGCAGAACAAGACCGCCAGCGGTTGCAGCGCGCGGCGCGCATTGTCGAGGCTCTGGTTTGCGGTCCAGTCGTCCTGTTTGACGCCATCGACGAACTTGGTCACGACGGGAGGATTTGCGGCTTCGTCGTACGCGGCGATGACCCGGTGCCATTCGCCGGCGGTGAAGATGCCCGTGCCGTTGTAGCCGTTGCCGCCCTGGCCGAAGTTGTTGCCCTGCCAGAACAGGTCGCCGTCCACATTGGCGTCGAGGTTGGTGTTGCTGATCCGGATGAGCGAGGCCGCTCCCGGTCCCGCGGTGTCCAGCAGCACGTCCATGATGAGGGTGTACCGGTTGACCTTGGCGCCCCCGCCGTTGGGCGCGATGCCGTGGTCCATGAGGTAGCCGATGTTCGGCGAGGCGTCGCCGGGGACTTTCATGACCTTGGCGGGCTGGCCGCCGATGTCCGGAACGCCCAGGTCGGTCGTGGTGCCATACTCCGTGCCGGTTTGCGTGAGTCCGTCCGCGCCGTCGAAGTATTGCAGCGGCTTGCCCACCGTGGCGCCCAGATCGCCGAACTCGAAGTCCCACTGACCGCTCACGGTGCTGGACGGAATCTGCTGCGGGATGCCGTCCGCGGACGGGCCGCCGAGCGCGACCATTTCCGCATCGCTCAGCTTGCCCGAGCGGATTTGGATCGAGTTCACCCACATCCGGCGGCGCTCGTCACCGTTGTCGCAGAACAGGACGGCGAGCGGTTGCAGCGCGCGGCGCGCATTGTCCAGCCCCTGATTCGCCGTCCAGTCGTCCTGTTTGACGCCGTCCACGTACTTGGTGACGACCGGCGGGTTCGCCGCCTCGTCGTACGCGGCGATCACCCGATGCCAGGCGCCTGCGGTGAAAGTCCCACGGCCGTTATAGCCGCCGCCGCCCTGGCCGAAGTTGTTGCCCTGCCAGAACAGGTCGCCATCGACGTTGGCATCCAGGTTCGTGTTGCTGAGCCGGATCAAGGAGGCGGCGCCGGGTCCCGCCGTGTCCAGGTAAACATCCATGATGAGGCTGTATTGGTTTACCTTGCTGCCGCCGCCGTTCGGCGCGATGCCGTGGTCCATGAGGTAGCCGACATTCGGCGAGGCGTCGCCCGGCACCTCCATGACGACGGCGGCTTTCCCGTTGATGTCCGGCACGCCGAGTGCCGTGGTGGTGCCGAACTTGGTTCCCTGCTGGGTGAGGCCGTTCGCGCCGTCGAAGTACCGCAGCGCCTGGCCCACCGTGGCCCGCAGGTCGCCGGCGTCGAAGTCCCACTGGCCGGCGACAGTGGTCGAGGAACCGCCGCTCACCAGGATCGCGAAATCCCAAGTGTTCGTGTACGTGACGCTGGCCGAATCCGTGTACTCCAGGCGCATCCGGTTGTCCGGCTGGGTCCGGTTGGCGTTGGGGTCGTAGCCCACGCTCAGGTAGGCGCCGGTCTTCGCGACGTGCTGGGGCGTGACGGCGGTTTCGTTCAGATAGAGCTTCACGCCCGTGGCGGCCACGGTGGTGGTGCCATCCCGCAACAGCGCCGTGACGGGGGCCGAGGGAGCCACGCCGGCCGAACCCGGCAACGGGCTTACCTCGACCACCGCCGGGGCCTTGGCCCGGGCCACTGAAGTGGTGGTGTAGGACTTCACCGCCCGGTTGTCGCCCGGGTCGTTCACGACGATGCGCTCCTGGGTCGTGGTATCGACCGTGTACAGGACCAGGTCGGCGCCCAGGCCCGTCTGGGCATACACGATGCGGAAGGGATAAACCCCCGCCACCGGCGCCACGACGGTGAACTGGTTTTCGATGTGCTGATTGCCCCCGAACTGGGTGCCGGCGCGCTGGTACTCCGCCACTTTGGTGCCGAAGAAATCATACGGATTCGCGCTGACGTAAACCGAGTAGGCGTCGTCGTTGTTCACGTCCGTGCGATCGGCACTCACGCTGATTCCAAACGTGTGTGAGCCGGCGGTCAGTTCCAGGAAACCGATCACCTCCGCCGCGAAGTTGTCCGTGTGCCCGCCGGCTCCGGGAATGCCGGGGAAGGTCGTGGTGTTGAAGAAGCTGGCGATCACTGCCCCGTTGTCATCCGTGATATCCAGCGGAAAGGTGCCGTCGCGTTCGAAGTCCACCGTGCTGACCGTGTAACTGCCGTCCGGGTTCGGTCCGGGGTAGGCTTCGTTGGCGACCGGGGTGCCGGTCGCATCCGTCAGCGTGCCGTTCAACTGTTTGATGGCGCGGATGACGCTGTTGGCCAGGGCGGGGGTCTGGGGCGCTTGGACGGTGCGCACGAGGAAACCCGGATTGCTGCCCGAGCCGAGCGGCCCGGCTGCGTCGGCCGGGAGCGTCACGTCGGCCAGCAGCGCCGGGGCGGTGAGGAGTGCGCCGGCCAGTCCGGCCAGGCACGCGGTTTGGGGGATTCGCAGAATCATGATTTGCTTCCTTTGATGTGGGGGGTGACCCGCCGCCGCGCACTCCGCCGCACGACGTGGCCGGTCGAGGGATTACTCCTGAGGGTCTCTCATTTGTTTCATGCAAAGAACCTCACGAGTCTTGGCCCGCAGCCGCCGCCAAGACAAGCGAAATGGCGGTGCGACGGCGCCAGTCGCGCGGGGACCCGGACTCCGCCACGTTGACCGGCGGGGTCCAACGCGAGCGAGGCCGGTACCGGCGTCGGCGGCGCCGATTTGCGCTGCGGAGTCCACGACCTAGATTTGCGCTACGCGTGGTATTGATGAAACGAACGTTGACCATCCTGCTCGCCGCGGCGGTCCTGGCGCTGGCTCGCGCCGGCGAGAATCCGAAACCGATGAAGACCGAATCGACCGCGGGACCGCATACCCAACTCGCCACCTTCGGCGGCGGCTGCTTCTGGTGCGTGGAGGCAGTGTACCGCCTCCTCGACGGCGTCAAGTCGGTCACCAGCGGCTATGCTGGCGGGCACGTGGCGAATCCGACCTACCGCCAGGTCTGCGAGGGCGACACCGGCCACGCGGAGGTGGTGCAAATCGAGTTCGATCCGCAGAAGATCAGTTACGAACGCCTCCTCGAGGTGTTTTGGATGGCGCACGATCCCACCACGCTGAACCGCCAGGGCCACGACGTGGGCACGCAGTACCGCTCGATCATCCTTTACCACGACGAGGCGCAGAGGCTCGCCGCCGAGAAGTCCAAGGCCGAGGCGGCGAAGGAGTTTACGCAGCCGATCGTGACCGAGATCGTGCCGTTGAAGAAGTTCTACCCGGCCGAGGGCTATCACCAGGATTACTTCCGCCAGAATCCGGGCCAGGGGTACTGCCAGATGGTGATCGCGCCGAAGATTCAGAAGCTCAAGCAGGAACTCGGCGTGAAGCACTGACCCCGTCGCGCTGCGCCCCGCTACGCCCGGCCGGCCGGTTGTGATCCCCGATTCGCGCCGTCCGCCCAGCGTCCTCCCGCAGCCGTACCTTGACCGGCTGCCCCGGGCCGGAGCCGTGTGCGTGCCGGCTCGAGCGCAGGGTTTCGGCTAAGCCAGCCCGGCCGTTTCCGGATAGCCGCAGAGGATGTTGAAGGCTTGCACCGCCTGGCCGCTGGCACCCTTGACGATGTTGTCTTCCGCGCTGATCACCAGCAAGCGGCCCGTCCGCGGGTCCACGCGCCAGGCGAGTTCCAGGAAGTTGGTGCCGACCACATTCTTGGTGTCAGGCAAGGCCCTGCCTTCGAGCAAGCGCACGAATGGCTCACCCGCATACGCCGCGCGATAGCAGGCCGCCACTTCCTCGGCGAAAGCCGCGGCCGGGGCCGCCCCCGCGACGGGCCTGGCCGGCGCCAGGTACAGCGTCGTGAGAATCCCGCGATTCACCGGGATGAGGTGCGGCGTGAACTGGACCGTCACCGCGCGCCCCGCCGCGAGCGAGAGTTCCTGCTCGATTTCGGACAGGTGTCGGTGCTTGGGCAGGCCGTAGGCCCGCACGCTTTCGTTGCACTCGACAAAGAGATAATCCAGCTCCGCCTTGCGACCGGCGCCGCTCACCCCGCTGAGCGAGTCCGCGATGATGCCCTCCGTCTGGATCAAACCGGCGCGCAGCAGCGGCAGGGTCGGCAACAGGATGCTGGTGGGATAGCAGCCCGGCGAGGCGATCAGCGAAGCGCCCCGGATGGCGTCGCGATAAAACTCGGGCAGGCCGTAAACCGCCTGCGCCAGCAACTCCGGCGCGGGATGGTCGTGGGCGTAGAACTCCTGGTAAACCGCGGCGCTGCGCAGCCGGAAATCGGCGCTGAGGTCGATGACCTGGCAGCCGGCCTGGAGGAGCGGGATGGCGTACTCCGCCGCCACGCCATGCGGCAACGCGAGGAAGACCACTTGCGCCTGGGCGGCGAGCCGCTGCGCCTGCGGTTCGGTGAACCGCAAGGTCTGCGCCCGCGGGTGGCTGGCGAATTTGGGAAACACCTGCGCCACCGTCTGGCCCGCCTGCTGGCGCGAGGTGACGGCCGTCAGCTCGGCGTGCGGGTGATTCAGCAGCAGGCGCACCAGTTCCTCGCCGGAGTAACCTGACGCTCCAACAATGGCGACCTTGACCGGCGGCGGTCCGGCGGCGGGACCGTTCGATTGCGTGTGCGAAGTCATGATGGGCGGTGGCGGCGGTTTCGCGCCGACGTCCGGGAAGGTTGCGAACGGCTGCGCGGCTTGGCAAGTCGGACGGTGACAGTCGGACGGTGAACAGTCGGACGGTGAACCGACCGACGCGAGCCGCGTGCGGTCCCCGTTGCGAGGCTGCCGGACCCGGACCGGGCTAGCGATTCTCCACCGGCGCCAGGCGGTAGCTCACGAACGCCACCTGCCGGCTGTCCGGCGACCAGGACGGCACATTGATCGTGCCCTGCCCGCCGAAGAGGTTCGCGAGTACCTGCACCTCGCCGCCGTTGGTCGGCAACAATCGCAACTGCACGTCCTGGTTCGCCGGGTGGCCTTGTACGTCCTTCGCGAAACTGAGGAACACCAGCCATTTCCCATCCGGCGAAGGATGTGCGAACCAGTTGTTCAGGTCGTCCTTCGTGACTTGCTCCTGGCCGCTGCCGTCCGGCCGCATCCGCCAGATCTGCATGAGGCCGGTGCGGTCGGAATTGAAGTAGATCCATCGGCCGTCCGGCGTGTATTCCGGGCCGTCGTCGAGACCCGGCGCCGTCGTCAGCCGCGTCTCCGTGCCGCCCTCTGCCGGGACCGTGTACACGTCGAACTCGCCGTTGCGCTCCGCGCAGTACGCCAGCGTCCGCCCGTCCGGCGACCAACCGTGCCAGTACGACGGCCCCGATCCGGTCACGCGACGCGGCGTGCCGCCGGACGCCGGGAGGACATAAATCAACGACTTGCCCTCCGTCTGCGACTGGTCGCTGATCGCGAGCTGCGAACCGTCGGCCGAGAAGCCGTGATCGTTGTTGCAGCGCGTGGCGAAGCCGGTGTCGAGCAACTCCGGCGTGCCGCCGCTCACGGGCAGCCGGCAGATGCGCCCGTGGCGGTTGAAGAGAAAATACCGGCCGTCCCGGGACCAGTTCGGCGCCTCGAAATGATCGCGCGCCCAATAGATCGCGCGCCGGTCCTTCGACGCGATGGCCACCGTCTCGAGCGTGCTTTCCAGGACCGCGTTGGTCGTCGCCACGTGCGGATGCGACTCCAGCCGGACATTCGCGAAGACCGCGGTTTCCAGGGCGTTGTCGTCGTGCGCGCACACGCCGAGCCCGACATATACCGGGTCCTGCAACTTCAGCTTGAACGAACCGCCCGCCGGCCGCAGGGCCTCGCCCGCCTTGGCCACGGACATGAACACCTCGTCGCCCCAGCGCTCGATCCGGAAGGTGCGCGGGCCGGTGACGTTCGCCTGAATCTCGCTCGTCAGTCCGCCGGACGCCTCGCGGTACTGGAGCGAGGTCAAGCCGTCGCCGTGCAAGGCGGCATCGGCATACGCCGCGCCCGGCTCCAGACTTTGGCGGATCAACAGACAGGCCTTGCGGTGGGCATTGCCACCGGTGCCCACGAACGCGATGTCCGCGGTCAACGCGAGGTCACCGGAGAGGCGGGTCCAGACGAAATGCAACGCGTCGTTGGTGAACCACATGTTCGCGCCGCCGCCGATGATCGTGTACGTCTGCTTCGCCGGGTCGAACCCGGCCGAACCGGCGCGCTTCACCAAGCCCACGTCGCCGTGGCCGGCGAACAGGCCCAGCCCCGGACCTTCCGCCTCGGCCGAGCGCCCCATGGCCGGCAAACCCAGCAGGGAAGCGACCGCGCAGACGGCGAACCAGCCACGTCGGCGGAGAGCCGGCCGAAATCGGGAGGTAAGATGCATGGCCGAGTCTGGTTTCCGCGCCGGCCACCGTCCAGCCGGGAGTGGAGGCGCCAGGCACAGCGCAGGGTTCACCTCGGTGGCAGCCGGACCCTGGCCGGGCCTGACGGAGACGCGTCCCACCAGCGGGCGCTACGCGTGGTTCGCCTCCGTGGCGGCGGGACCCGCAATTCGCACAAAAATGTCATGCAACGACGGGCGCGCGACTTCGAAGCTCAGCACGCGTGACCGCGCCAGGAGGTCGGTGAGGATGCGCTGCGGGTCCGTCCCCGGCAACAACCGCAGTTCCTGCATCTGGCCAAAATCCTCGACCCGCTCGACGCCCGCCAGGCCCCGCACCGCCGCGGCGCCATCCGCGAGCCGCACGCGGACGGTATCTGCGCCGTACTGGTCCTGGATCGCGGCCAGCGTTCCGTCGAGCACCTTCCGGCCACGGAAGATCATGGAGACGAAGTCGCACATCCGCTCGGCCACGCTCATGTCATGCGTGCTGAAAATGATGGTCGCGCCGCGGGCGCGCTGTTCGAGCACCGCGTGGCGCAATGCGTCCAGGTTCACCGGGTCCAGGCCGCTGAACGGCTCGTCGAGGATGAGCAACGGCGGCCCGCCCAGCACCGCGGCGATGAACTGGACCTTTTGCGCCATGCCTTTGCTGAGGGTTTCCACCCGCTTGTTCGCCCACTCCGAAAGTTCGAAACGCGCCAGCCAGCCATCCACCTCCGCGCGCAAACCGCGACCGGTTTTGAGCTGGCCCAGGAACAGGAGCACGTCGCGCACCTTCATCCGGCGGTAGAGGCCGCGTTCCTCCGGCAGGTAGCCGATGCGCGCGTCGCGGGTGCCGCGGAGCGGTTCGCCGAACAGGCGCAGCGCGCCTGCGTCCGGCGGGATGATGTTCAGAATCATCCGCAACGTGGTGGTTTTGCCGGCGCCGTTGGGGCCGATGAAGCCGTAGATGCTGCCCGCCGGCACCGCCAGCGAAAGCGCGTCCACCGCGAGGTGCTTCCCGAAGCGCTTCGAGACGGATTCGAGTTCGACCGTGTTCATCAGCCGGTTCGGTTGAGCTGGCCCAAGCATCCTGGTGACCCCGTCGGTTCGCCTCGGTGTCGCAAGAACGCGACGACGCTATCGCGGCCGGCGCGCGAAGTGAAGCAATGTCGGGACGACGACCGCGACCGTGGCGGCCAGGTAAAGCGCCAGCACGATCCAGGCACCGGCGCCGAGTCGCGGCACGGGTTGGAAGTTCGCTCTCAGGACGAGGTGGTTCAAGACCACCACCAACGCCAGGTTAAGGTTGCCGAGCAGCAGCACCAGGTCGCCCATCACGGTGCGCGTGTAAGCGATCCGCTCCGGCGCGAGCCAGTATTCGCGGTGCGGCACATTGATCCACCGGGCCGGCAGACTGCCGATCAGCCAGCGCAAGGCGGGGAACAGGAGCCCCATCAACGCCAGCAACACGATCTGGCCGGTCAGGAAACTCGCGCGCGACGCCGTGCGATCGCCCGCGCCGTCCACCCCGAAATGAGCCACCACCTGCTCGGGCAACCGCGGGTAAAGCCAGACCAGGTCGGCGGCGGCGGCCAGCAGGAGGGTCGCCATCAGCATCAGGAAGAGCCAGGTTCGCGTCATGTTGTCCGGGACTGCGTGGGTGGCGGGGCCTTGCCGGAAGATCTCGGGCTCGAGCCGGGGTTCCCCGCTTCGCTGCCGGCCTGGGCGGTTGTCGCCCCTCCTTTCCGCCGCTGGACGGCCTGGCGGAGGAGGTACTCGATCTGGCCGTTCGCGCTGCGCAGTTCGTCCGCCGCCCAGGCTTCGAGGTCCTGCCAGAGCCCGGCGTCAATCCGCAACAGAAATGCCTTGCGTGCCTCCATGATCACGACGCCCCGACCGGACCGAGCGCCCGAGTGCGGCTGATTTGCCGGACGAATGCCTCCGGATCGTCCGGCGTGACCACCGCGCGGCGCCGGCCCCAGTCGAGGACCACCGCGCGCTTCGGGTCCGTCGCATAAAGACGGTAACGCCCCAGCCGCCGGTTCCAATACCAGCCGCTGAACGAGAAGAAACCGCCGTTGCCCCACAGGCGCACCGAGGCCCGCGTCGCCGCCGGGTCGAACCGCGCCGATTGCAGTCCGCGCAGGCTGACGCGGGTGGACCAAAGCAAGCGCCGCACCCAGAGGGTTTCTCCGGCCACCAGATAGCCGCGAATCGTGAACAGCGCGCAGCCCATCGCGATTGCGAGCAGGATCAGGCCGGCCGCCTGGCCAATCCGGGGGGGGATTGGGGCCTGCGTGCTCACGCCCAAGGCGACGGCCAGGCACAGGATCGTCAGGCCGACGCTCAGGGTCAGGAGCAGGCCGCCCCACGGGGCGCCGAACTCGCGGCGTTCCGCGGGGTCGGCCGGAGGAAGGATGGCGGGCTTGTTCATAGGCGTGAAGTTCGTGGATGCCGCGGCCGCTGCTCAGGCGTACAGCGTGCCCGTGTTCACCACCGGGTGCACCTCGGATTCGCTGCAGAGCACGACCATCAGGTTGCTCACCATGGCGGCCCGGCGCTCGTCATCGAGGGCCACGACCTGTTTGTCAGCGAGTTCCTTCAAGGCCATCTCCACCATGCTCACGGCGCCGTGCACGATCTTCTGCCGCGCGGCAATGACGGCCTCGGCCTGCTGGCGACGCAGCATGGCCTGCGCGATTTCGGGCGCGTAAGCGAGGTGCGTGAGCCGGGCCTCCTCGACGATCACGCCGGCCTTGCGCAAGCGCTCCTGCAACTCGGTCGTGAGCGCCTGCGACACTTCGTCCACCCCGCTGCGCAGTGTCGTTTCGTTTTCCTCGCCGTGATCGTACGCGTACTGGCTGGCCAGGTGGCGCACCGCGGATTCGCTCTGGACGGTCACGTAGTTCTCGTAGTCGTCCACGTCGAACATGGCCTGCGCGGTGTCTTCGACGCGCCAGACGACGACGGCGGCGATTTCGATGGGGTTGCCGCGCTTGTCGTTCACCTTGAGTTTGTCGCCGTTGAAGTTCCGCGCCCGCAGCGAAATCTTCATGCGCGAAGTCTTCCGGGTCGGGGCGTGGGGGCCTTTCTCGCCGGCCTTGGGTGCCGCCGCCGCCGCTGCCGCCTGATACTGGGCCGCCATCGACTGGCCGTTGGTGTAAAACGGATTCCCCCAGTGAAAGCCGCTGCGGCGGACGGTGCCGCGGTAGTCGCCGAAGAGCACCAGCACCCGCGCCTCGTTCGGCTGAAGCGTGAAGAAGCCGAAGAGCCCGATGAACCCGGCCAGGATCATCAGGATTCCCGCCACGAACCACAGCCAGTACGGCTGGTTCTGGTGTTGCACCCCGGCGGCGATGGACCAGATGAGCAAGGCCGGCCCGCCGAGGATCAGCAGCAGTTCCAAGGGCAGCATGGGCCAACCGTTCAGTACGCGCACCGCGCGTTCTTTGTTGGGACTCTGGGTCGTGGTGTTCATGGGATTGCTTTCGTCTTCACCGCATATCGTGATGATATCATACTGAAATCGGACGGCGGCGCAAGCGAAATTTGATTTTCCGGTGGGACGGGCGTGAACGAGGGGTTGTCAATCGGCGCGGATCGGCGTCATGCTCGGCGCATGAAGCCAGTACTTGTTGCCCTGACGGGTTGCCTCTTCGTGCTCGGCGCCGGAGCGGCAGCCGTCCCTTTTCCCGCGCCCGACGCGCTGCCCGCGCGGCCGGGCTTGCCCGACCCGCTGGTGATGCGGGACGCCCGCGCGGTGGAGACGAAGTCGCAGTGGTTCCAGGAACGACGGCCGGAGCTGAAGGCGCTGTTTCAGCACTACATGTACGGTCACTTCCCGCCGGCCCCGAAATCCGTGAAAGCCGAGGTGCGGCGCGAAGACGCGCAGGCCCTGGGGGGCAAGGC
This sequence comes from uncultured bacterium, assembly GCA_963735925.1. GTDB lineage: Bacteria > Verrucomicrobiota > Verrucomicrobiia > Limisphaerales > J093 > DSVZ01. The sequence goes on along the minus strand of CAVTMT010000005.1, from coordinate 356,230 downwards.
GACGCTCAAGGAAATCACGCTGAGCTTCGGTCCGCCGGACGCGCCGAAGATCCACCTGCTGCTCGTCACCCCGAACGCGCGCCGCGGCCGGGTGCCGGTGATCCTCGGACTGAACTTCTGCGGCAACCACTCCGTCCTCGACGATCCGCAGATCGCCCTGCCCAGCGGGTGGATGCCGGACTCCTGCCCCGGGTGCGTGAACCACGCCGCCACCGACGCGGGCCGCGGCCAGGATGCCGCCTCCTGGGACATCGCCCAGGTCATCGACCGCGGTTATGCCCTGGCCACGTTCTACCATGGCGACATCGATCCGGACCGGCCCGACGCGCCGGACGGGTTGCGCGCCTTCGTCGCGAAAGGCGGGTTGCGCGGCTGGCTCAAAGCGCCGCGCAGCGACACCCGGTGTCCGGCGTGCCCGGCCCGTTACGCCAACGGCGACTACGACTGGGGCACCCTCGCCGCGTGGGCGTGGGGCCTGGAGCGCGCCGTGGATTATCTGGTCAAAGACCGGGCGATCGACCGAAAGCACCTTGCGGTGTTTGGCCACTCGCGCAACGGCAAGACCGCCTTGCTCGCGGGCGCGTTTGACGAACGGATCGGCCTCGTCCTGTGCCACCAGGCCGGTTGCGGCGGGTCGGCGCCGAGCCGCGGCCAGGTGGGCGAATCGGTCCAGGCGATCACCGACCGCTTCCCGCATTGGTTCAATGCGGCCTTCAAGCAGTTCAACGGCGCGACCGATCGTCTGCCCATGGATCAGCACGAACTGATCGCCCTCTGTGCGCCGCGGCCGGTGCTGCTCTCGAATGCCACCGAGGACCAGTGGGCGAATCCGCAAGGCCAGTTCGACCTGCTGCGCGCCATCGACTCGCTCTACCGCTGGCTCGCCGGTGACGGTCTGGCGGTGACCCGGATGCCGGAGCCCGGCCATTTGGTTGCCAGCCGCCTTGGCTATTTCATTCGCCCCGGCAAACACTCAACCCGGCCCGAAGACTGGAAGGCGTTCTGCGACTTTGCCGACGCCCAGTGGGGCGTGCCGGGGGATGCGAACGAAACCCGCCGCCGCCAGTGAGACCGCCCGGAAAGCGCGGACCGGCGTGGCAGGGGTCAGTTCTTGTTATTGGATACTCTCGCGGTGACTTGTGGTTGCGATGATCGCGGTTCATGGCGTGGCCCTTCGCCGACGGATTCGCCCCTCAATCCGCTGACCGCTGCGAGGGACTCTCTTGTTCGATCTCAGTTGCCAATATCAAGAACCGACCCCTAATCGACCCCTAATGGGCCGCGGAACCTCGCCTCGCGACAAATCTCGCGAGAAGCTTGGAGTTCCGCGGGCCGCTTGATATCCTGCGCCGTGGTGTCCGCCCGTCGCGGGTACCACTTGGACTCGATCAAATACTAACTCGAAAGTCATTGCCGTGAATCCGCAATTCCCCCGTCGTGGTTTTCTGAAAACCACCGCCGTCGCCGGAGCCGCCCTGGCCGCCAGCCCCGCACGCCTGTTCGCGGCTGACACGTCCCGGTTGACACTCGCCTTCGTCGGGTGCGCCCACATCCATACGCCGGGCTTCATCGACTTGCTCAAGACCCGCCCCGAGGTGCGCGTGAAGACCGTCTGGGACCACGACGCCACTCGCGCCGGCAAGCGCGCCGCCCAGCTCGGTGCCAAAGCTACGACGAATCTCCCGGACGTTATGGACGACCCGGAGGTGAAAGCCGTGGTGATCTGCTCGGAAACGAACCGGCACCCGGCGTTGATCGCCGCGGCCGCCAAAGCGAAGAAGCATTTGTTCGCCGAGAAGCCGCTCGGCATCACCGGCCAGGAGAGCTACGCGATGGCGGCCGAGATCGAGCGGGCCGAGCTCCTCTTCACCACCGGCTACTTCATGCGCACCGATCCCAAGCACCTGTTCCTGAAGCAGCAGGTGGCCAACGGCGCCTTCGGCAAGCTGACCCGCCTGAGCGCCTGGAACGTCCATAGCGGTTCGCTCGGCGGCTGGTTCGACGACAAGCCCGACGACATCGCCAACAACTGGCGCTGGATGGCCGATCCCAGGCAGTCGGGCGTCGGCGCGTTCGGCGATCTCGGCACGCACTCGCTGGACATCCTGATGTGGCTGATGGGCGACGTGGATTCCGCCACCGCGGACATCAAGGTCGTCACCGGCCGGTACGGCGATTGCGACGAGATGGGGCAGGGCTTGATCCGCTTCCAAAACGACGTGAACGCGACGCTCACGGCGGGCTGGGTGGACATCGCCAACCCGATCACGCTACTCATTGCCGGCACCGAGGGACAGGCGTGGATTCTCAACGACCAGCTCTATTTCCTGAGCCGAAAGGTGGACGGTGCCGACGGCAAACGGCCGTGGACCAAGCTGCCCGCGGCGCCGCCCTTGCCGCTGCACCAGTTCGTCAACGCCGTCGAAGGCCAGGCCGGCCAACCGCTGGTCACGCCGGCCGAGGCCGCTGCCCGCGTCGCCGCCATGGAAGCCATGTATAAAGGCTGCAAGGCCAACGAGTGGGTGAAGCCGGTGCGCGGTTGAAGCTCCTAAACGACGTCACGTTTCGGGCGCCTCCGCGCCGGATGTTCCAGAGGTTCGGCTCGGAGGCTCCTTCGATTTCCCGACGCCACCCCGGTTTGTCACATGAACGTCTCGCTGATCCTGGGCCATCCGACGCCCGGCAGTTTCAACCACGCCCTCGCCCACACCGCCGCGGCCACGCTCCAGGCGCTCGGACACGCGGTTTGGTTTCACGACCTGTACGCCGAGGGCTTCGACCCGCTGTTCACCGCGGTTGAGGTCCATCGCGACGCCACCTTGCCGCCGGCGCTGGCCCGGCACGTCGAGGAAGCCTGCGCCGCGGACGGCCTGATCTTCGTGCATCCGAACTATTGGAGCCGGCCCCCGGCGATGGTGTGCGGCTGGGTGGACCGTGTCCTGCGCGCGGGAAGGGCGTACCATTTTGTGCCGGATGGCCAAGGCGGCGCGAAGCCGGTGGGCCTGCTCAAGGCGCGGGTGGGCATGGTCTTCAACACCGCCAACACGCCGCAGGAACAGGAGGAAGCCCTGTTTGGCGATCCGCTCGAAGTGCATTGGCGCAAGGTCGTGTTCGGCCTGTGCGGTGTGCCGACCGTCTTCCGTCGCAACTTCAGCCCGGTCATCGTCAGCACGCCCGAGCAACGACAAGCCTGGCTGCTGGAGGTGGAAGACGCAGTCCGTCGTCACTTCGCCGCGGTTTGACCGTCTGAAGCGACGGGATTGCACAGCCGGAGTCATTCCCTCCCAAGAGCCGCCTCCTGGCGGCCCCGCGATGCAGCCGATGCGGCGGGGCCTGCCGGACGCGTGCGCCGGTCCCGGGAAGCTTATGGGACTGACACGCGACCGGCACGCGACTGGCCGGTACTTGAGGAAGCAATTTGCCTGTGATACGCTGCGAGCATTAGGGAGGGAGGCGCTCGGAGCGCAAAGGGTACGGGAGTAGTTGGCTGACAACCACCGAAGGAACCTCAATGAACGCACCATGCCTCAAACGCCTGCCCGCGGTTCTCAGCGGCTGGGCACTCGTCACCACCCTTGGAGTTCACGCCTCCACGTACTTCTTCAACGCGGATAGCACCGGCAGCTTCAGCGCCGGAGGTCCGCCTCCACCCGCGGGCGCGAATCCGGTGCAGGTGGACATCGACCATCCGAACGTCGCCATCGCAGCACCGCTTCCCTTCGTGCTCAATACGCTCGTGGCCCACGAAGAGGTGGACTTCACGCCTACCCTGGCGTCACCGCCGGGGCCGCCGGAAATCGCGAATGGGATATTCACATTCACAGCCGCGGGAGGCGACCAACTCCAAGGCACCTTCGCGGGCATCTTGGTTCCGACTTCGGACCCGGCGATCATGACCGCGCCTTGCACCTTTCAGTTCGGCGGAGGCACGGGAATGTTTGCGGGCGCCACCTGCGGAGGAAACCTGCAGGCCCTGATTATTTTCACCGACCCGGCCATGTTAGGCGGGGATTCAGCGATAAAATGGGTTGGCACGCTGACGCTTGTGCCGGAGCCAACTCAGTGGGGGACCGCAGTGGGGCTGGGTCTGCTCGCCGTCGCGGCATGGCGGCGGCGCAGAGATTGAAGCAGGACCTGACGCTGATGGGCGAAACCGGACGCTCTCTCGACCCGGTATGCCCGACAACAAGGCCAGATTGAGGTACACTCCCGCGCAGGTTAAACCGCGTCGAAGGCCCCCGCGCCACTTTGGTGACCACGATTCCACGACGTTCCCGAAACCTTTGGTTAGCCGGCCGTTGGTGGGGTGAGCGAAGGAGTCCGGCTCGAGCGCGCGGAGGTCCGGGCCAGGTCGCCGCGCCGGTCCGGTCCGAGCGCCAGGCGGGCAGCTTCTCGCAGCGCCTTGGGAGCGCGACCGGTTTGCCGGCGCTTTGCGCTGGGGCGACAAGCCGGCAGCGCGGAACCGTGAGCTCGATGGCATCCACGGGTACCACGATGGCGATCCGGAGCATTCCGCCGCCATCAGGCAAGGCTCGCTGGGGCTTGGTGGTCGGGTCCCTCCCTGGGCATCCCCCCGCGTTTCACCCGAACGCCGCGAACAACGACCGCAGTTCGTCCTCGACTTGCGCGGGATCGGCCAGTGTTTGGGCGATTTCTTCGCGGAGCAGTTCCCGGTACCGCTTGCGCAGACGATGCACCGCCACGCGCACGGCGCCTTCGCTCAAACCGGTGCGGGCCGCTGCTTCCGCATAAGGGATTGCCGCTTCACCCACCGCCAGAAACTCTTTCACGGCGTCGAAGAAATCCGCCCGCCCGTGCGCCGCCAATTCCGCGCGCAACCGGCCGATCACCAGCTCGAGCAGGGCGGTCGCCCACGCGCGGTCGTACAGCTTGTCGGGGCTGAGTGGATCGGCGGGTTCGATGCGGTAACGGCTGTCGGCGCCCTGCCAGTCGAGCGTCATGGGCGTCACGCCTCCGCCGCGCTTCTGCCGTTGAGCGCGGTCCCATTCGTTGGCCAGGAAATGCTTCAACGCCGCCAGCATGAAGGAGCGGAAGCGGCCGCGCTCGCTGCTCAAGCCTTCGAGGTAATTGCGTTTCAGGAACCGGGCAAAGAAGCCTTGAACCAGGTCTTCGGCGTCCTCCTTCGAACAGCCCCGATGGCGCACATACGCGTAAAGCGGGTACCAATAGGCGCGGCAGAGCTCATCCAGCGCGCGGTCGGCGGCGGGTGCGCCCCGCAAACCGGCCGCGACCACCACCGTCCAGTGGGTCGTGGCAAAGACATCGCCGGACGCGCCGTCAGCCGGGGTTGAATTCGTCGAGGTCAACACAGTGGCATCCCGCGCCTCGCGCCCGCGGGCGACGCATCTGTGGCGCGAAGACAAGCGCAGCGGCCGGGGCGGCGCCGCTCCAGAATCCCCGGCGCACCCCGGCCGAGGCCACCCCATCGCCGACGGCTCGGTTCAATCGCGTCCGACTGCACGGTTACTCCTGGCTTTTGCCTTCCCCGGAGGCGGGCCGTAGGCGGGCGAAGAACTTCTCATCGCTCTCGGCCAGGTTCTTCTCGATCTGGGCCGGGTCGCTCCACTGCGGATCGCTGTACCACCGCACCATTTCCGGCTGAAACGAGGGTTGGCCATTTTGCGAGTTCCACCACGCGCCCCACGCCTTCCAGTCCTTTTCGAAATTCTGCCCGGTCAGGCGGACCAGCGAGATCTGCGCCCACCACCGCGTGTTGACGTTGGCGTGATAGACGAGGTGGACCAGTTCGGGCACGACCGATTTGTCGCCGATGATCCCCAAGGCGCGGATCGCCATCCAGCGGTCGCGATTGTCCTTCTCGCGGCGATCGGCCGCGATGCCCCGCAAGGCCGGCACCGCCTTCTGCGAACGCAGCGCCGCGAGCGTGTTGATGGCCTGGTAATAATCCCGGTTCTGCGGGCCCTTGAGCGCATCGATCAGCCGGGTTTCGAGTTCGTCGCGCTCCTTCGCCGACCAACCCTCGAACGTGCGCGCGTCGAAGAAGCTGCGGAACTGGCGGTTCGACCATTCCAGGACCAGCCGCTGATCGGCATTGAGCCGGGAGAGGTAAGGCTCGGCGGCGGGGGCGGCGTTCTCCGTGTCGGCCCGGGGCGCGTTCGTGGCTTTCAAGCCTGCGAATTGTTGCCGCATCGCCGCTTTCTTCTGCAGGAAGTTCGCCTTGGCCGTCTCGAGGTCAGGCAGGCGGTCTTCGCCCAGGTTCTTCCATTCGCCACCCCGCCTGCCGAATACCCGAGCACTGAATGGATCTCGTCCTTGGCCTTCCGGAAAAGGCAGGAAGGTGACGACGTTGGCCAGGTCCCCCTGCCAGGTCTGCACCGCCACAATCCTGGAATCCGCCAGCGCTTTCAAATAGACCGCCAGACCTTCCGGATCGCGCGTCTCCTCTTGGCGATACCAGGCCGCTTCCTGCGCTGGATCCAGCGGCACCCAACTCAACCGGCTCAGCGCCTGGGCGTCTTTGCTGGCGCTCGCCCGCTGCCAGGCGGCACAGGCCGTTTCCGGCGTGGACAGATCTTCCGCGATCGGAAACTCCGCCACGGCCTTGTTGACTTCGTAGGTTGGCACGGGGGCAGTGCCGGCCGCGGTGCCGTCCGGCGCCGCCTCGCTGGCCGGGGCCGTCCCGCCCGTGCTGAAGCTGAGCAAGTAGGGCACAGCCGGCCGGCCGGCGGTGTCCTTGAAGTTCCTGAACTTTTCGCTGTTCAGCCAGATCGCGTAGAACTTGCCGGGCTGAAGCTTCACGGGCAGCACGCAGGTCCGGCCATCCGCCAGGTAGCGGGGCTGGCCCGTGGTGTCCGGGAAGTTCTCCGGTCCCCAGGTGGACCAGGACCAACTGCCGTCCTGCATCGCCTTGCTGTAGGTGACCTGGAGTTCGGCGAGCGCGGTATCGACGCCGGTGGCACCGGCGACCGGAGTGGTCTTCACCACCACCGCCGGCGCGGAGTCGAGGGAGATGTCGTCGGCGACGGCGCGTCCCCAAGGCAGGACGGCCATCGCAGCGAGGGAGAGGGCAATCATTCGTTTCATAGGTTTCTCCTTCTGGTTTGTCATTTGTACTCGGGGGCGAACCTGCGGCGCAGATTCTGCCGCCCACCAATGGTCACTTCCCGGTTCGGAACACGAGCAGGTACGGGACCGCGGGTTGACCGTCCCGGTCTGCGAATTCATGTGCGTTCTCGGTGTTCATGTTCACCCACACGGCGTAGCATTTCCCGGGCTGGAGTCGGACGGGCAACACGCACGTGCGGCCGTCGGGGAGGTAGCGCGGCCTGCCTGCGGTTTCGGGAAAACTGGCCTCGCTCCAGGCGCCCCAGGACCAACTCCGGTCGCGCATGGGTTCGCTGAACCGCACGCGGATTTCGGCGAGCGCCGGGTCCACGGCGGCGGCCCCGGATTCGGGCACGGTGGCAATGACCACCGGGGGCACCGGCTGTGCGGACGGGGCTGGCGCGGCGGCTGGTGCAATCGGGAAATCGGGTTCGGGACCTGCCGGCCCGGACGGGCTGGCTTCGGCTTGCTCGCGCGTCTCCTTCGTGGCGGGCAGGCCAGGCAGATCGCGGAATCCCAGCTTCTCCAGCGCCTCGGTGGCTTCGCGACGCTGCACCTGCCAAATCCCAAACCGATCGCCCGCCGGCCGATTGGTGAGCGTATCCATCAGCAACGGAATGCCGGACTGGTCGTCAGGCGCGACTTTCGTCAGGGCGAGCGCGGCGTTGAACCCCACGCGCTGGTCGGGGTCCAGGAGTCGGCCGCGCAGCGCGGCGACGGCCTGTGTCCCGGCCGGCTCGCCGATGTAGCCCAGCGTCGCGGCGGCCAACATGCGGACCTGCCAGTCCTCGTCGCGCAGGGCCGCGATCAAGTCCGGAACGGCAAACTCCGCGCGAGGTCCGGCGCTGTGGAGCCGCAGGGCGGCCTGCCGGCGTTCTTCGAGATTCCCAGCCTTGAGTCGGGGCAGCCATGAAGCGAGCTCCGCGGCGACTTTCGCGCTGAGCTGTTCGTCCACTTGCTGCTGAAGCCGCAACCGCTGCAGTTTGGCACCCGGCAGTGCGACTCCGGTGAGGATGGCCACCGTGAGCCCGCCGGCGATGAAGATGAGGGCCGTGGCCAGTACGACCCCTTTGCTGAGACGTTCCCGCCAACTCAGGCAACCAAAGACCAGCGCCAGCATCAGCGCCAGCCCGCCGAAGATCAGCGCCAACTCGTGCCGGTATGACACCGTCATCAACAGCAACGTGCCCAACGTGCCGAGCAGGAACAGGCCAAGCGCGAGCGGCGCCCACCACCGGCGAGGATGCTCGGCCATCGCGGGTGCCGCCGCGCAAGGCGGGGTCGTCCGGGCGATGGATTCGACCTCCGTCTTGACCTCGCCCGCCTGCTGGTAACGCCGCGCCGGTTCTTTCTCGAGCGCCCGCAACACCACGTCGTCCAGCCGTACGTCGATCTGGACCTTGCGCGAAGGCGGCGGGAATTTGCCCAGCGGAAGTTCGCCGGTCAGCAGCTCGTAGAACACCACGCCGAGCGAGAAAATGTCCGCGCGGTGATCCACTTCCCGCGGATGCTCGACCTGTTCCGGTGCCATGTAGTGGGGCGTGCCCATGACCTGGCCTTCGCCGGTGAGGCGCGCGTTCGCCGGCCCGACCCCGAGCAGTCGCGCCAGGCCGAAGTCCGCGATCTTCACCCGGCCGCGCCGGTCGATGAGGATGTTCTCCGGCTTGATGTCGCGGTGCACCACCCCCTCGTCGTGGGCGTACTGCAGGGCGTCGCAGACCTGCGGCACGATCGCCAGCGCGTCTCGCGGCGAAAGGCGGCCCGCGCGTTCGAGGTGCCGCAGGTTCACCCCGTCCACGAACTCCATCACCAGATACGGGTAACCGCCCGCCTGGCCGAAATCATGCACGGCCACCACGTTGGGGTGGCTGAGCCGGGCCAGGGCGCGCGCCTCGCGATTGAAGCGTTCCCCGAAACCGGGCTCCTGGGTCTTGGCCGGGGGCAGGATTTTCAGGGCGACCAAGCGGTCGAGCGCCGGCTGGCGGGCCTTGTACACCGCACCCATCCCGCCCCGACCGACCAATTCGAGAATCTCCAGTTGCGGAAAATGCCGCGCCAGCTCGGCCGGCGGCGGCGGCGTAAATGGGGGCTTCTCCCCGCCGGCAGCCGTTTCGGTGGCGAGGCCTTCGCGCAACAGGCAGGCCGCGCAAAGCCCAGCGGGTGCGTCCACCGCCAGCAGCGCCCCGCAACTCGGGCATGTGCGTCCGGTTTTCAATGGTTGATCGCCATTCATAATGAACCGACACCCGCCTCAGAAGCGAAATCGGCCGGATGTTACCGGAATTGTGAAATCAACCGCCGGCCACGTGACGGATGGCGACCCGTGTCGCCGTCAACCGTCGGTCGAAACCAAGTTCCCGGCACCCCGGGTCCAAGACAGGATGAGTCGCTCGCCAACGCGGGGGAGGGGCGATCCAGTCGCGGGAAGCATCGCCCCCGCGAATCGTCGATCCGCGGGGGGCACGGCCAACACCCGCCCGGTGGAGCCATGCCGGTTCCTGGCCAAGGCCCGGAGCCGGAGGGCTGAAGTGCGGCGAGCTTGCCGCCGTTCGGGAGATCACGCCGCCGCGCCGGCCGAGTGGTCCACGGTCTTGGGCAGGCGTACCCAGGCCAGGATCGCGGCGGCGATGGCCAGGGCCCCGGCGGCCAGATACGGCGAGTGCGGCATCCCGGCGTAAAGCGTCGTCGCGAACACGGGTCCGACGATGCGCGCCAGCGTGCCGGCGCTCTGCGTGACGCCTAACGTGGCGCCTTGCTCGGCCGCGGGCGCGAAGATCGACACCAGGCCCAGCGTCGGCGCGCGGTTCAGCCCCGACCCGATCGACACGATCGCCAACGCGACCAGCAGGGTGCCGATGCTGGCCGTGTAAGGCAGCCAGCCCAGGCTCGCACCGAAGATCGCCAGGCTGGCCACGATGAGTTTCGGCTCGCCAAAGCGTTTCACCAACCGGCCGATCATGCCGCCCTGGATGAACGCCGACATCAGACCGCAGAAGGCGAAGACATAGCCCACGCTGCGTTCGTCGAAGTAGTACGGCTGCCGCTTGACCTCGTCCGGGAACGCCGTTTCCAGCTCCAGGCGGTTCAAGCGCAGTCGGGTTTCCCGGCCTTGCGGGCCGTTGCGGAGCGTGGTGGCTTCGGCCGGCAGTTTCAACCCGGCGAGCGCCGCGGCATCGAAGAGGTTGGTCTGGCCCAGCACCGCATTGATCTCCTGGTAGAAACCCCGGCGCAACACGGCCGGCGACACGGCGTCGGCCTTGGCCAGCGTGGCGCGAAAGTCGGGCGTGAGCCGGGCGGCGAGCTGGGCGGCGAGGGGATCAGCCGCGGCCGCGAGCCGGCGGGCCAGCGCCTGGGGCTGGGCAAAGTCGTCCGGGTGAAACCGGGGCGAGCCCAGCAGCAACGGCAGGGTGGTCTCGAACACGGTGAAACAGAAGGTCGCGAGGAAGTACAGGCCCACCAGGAACCCGACGCGCGGCAGCCCCAGGGTGTGACCGATCTGTTGCAGGCGGGGGCGGGCGATGGGGGCGGTGCCCGGCTTGCGGCTTTCGGCCAGGATGGCGATCGCGAGCAGGAGGTTCGCTCCGCAAAACCCGGCGGCCACCCAGCCCGGACCGGCGAGGCCGAGATGAGCCGCGCTCAGGGCGCCAATCGCCGGCCCCAGAATGAAGCCAAGCCCGAAGGCCACGCCGATCAACCCCATGCCGCGCGAGCGCTTCTCCGGCGGGGTGATGTCGGCGATGTAGGCCGAGGCCACGGAGATGTTCGCGCCACAGGCGCCGGCAAACACCCGCGAGGCGAGCAACACCGTCAGCGCCGTGCCCGGCGACAGCGCCGGCGTCGCGGACAGCGCGAACATCGCGTAGGCGATGGTCGAGCCGGCGTTGCTGATCAAGATCACCGGCCGCCGCCCGATCCGGTCCGAAAGCCGGCCCCACCACGGCGCGAGGAAAAGCTGCATGACCGAGAACGAGGCGATGATCGCCCCCATCTTCCACCCCTGCTCACCGAAGCGCTCGATGTAGCGCGGAAGCAGCGGCAACACCATGCCGAAGCCGATCAGGTCGATGAAGACCGTGAGGAAGATGACGAGCAGGGAAGGTTTTTTCACGCGAGAGCGAGGCAGCAGTCAACAGCGGGCACGGCGGCGGCGGCGCCCCGGCCATCGGCCGGCGATGACTCCGGCCGGCAGGTCGGGCGCCAGCCGCAATGGGGCCCAGGAAGGGTGGGTCCCGTGGAGGTTATCAGCCGCCGCATGGGTGGAAATTAGGTTGCTTGCAGCGGATCGCGTCAACGGGAAACTCCCGGCGCGGACCGCGCAGCGGCGTTGCCAGGCCGGGCGGATGACGGCAAATTCACGCCATGCAGATCCAAGCGCTCCTTTGCTTCGCGTTGCTCGCCGCCGGGGCGGTGGCGCCTTCCCACCTCCACGCCGGCACGACCAGCGACCCGTTCGCCCGCTGGGAGAAGGACATCGCGGCGTTCGAGGCCGCTGATGCCCAGGCGCCGCCGCCGAAAGGCGCCATCTTGTTCATCGGCAGTTCGAGCATCCGCCTGTGGAAGACGCTGGCCCAGGATTTCCCGCGCCACCGCGTGATCAACCGCGGCTTCGGCGGCTCGCAGATCGTGGATGCGACGCATTTCGCCGACCGGATCATCTTCCCCTACGCCCCGCGGCAGATCGTGATGTATGCCGGCGCCAATGACATCGACGCCGGCAAGTCGCCCGAGCAGGTGACGGCCGATTTCCTGGCTTTCGCGGCCAAAGTCCACTCCCGTCTGCCCAAGGTGCCGATCGCCTTCATCTCGATCGCCGGCAATCCGGCCCGCTGGAAGGAAATCGAGCAGGTCCGCGCCGCCAACCGTCTCGTCCGGGCGCTCTGCGAAGCCGACCCGACGTTGACCTACATCGACACTGCGTCCGCGCTGCTGGGCGCCGACGGTCTGCCGCGACCGGAATTGTTCGTGGCGGACCAGCTCCACATGAGCGCCGCGGGGTACAGGCTTTGGACGCGCGACATCGCTCCGCACCTTGAGCCGGAACCTGTGCCGGCGGTGCCGACGACGAGCCCGCGGTGAACCTGGATTGCGATGAAGGCGACGAGCGAAGCGAGAGCGGGAGGCGCCGGGACTCAGTAACCGTCATTCGCCCGCGCTCTCACTGTCTTGATCTGTACCTGTTGAAAGCCGGCGAGAAGCGACCGCCGATCGTCCATGTCCACGGCGGCGCACTTCGTCTGGCCAGAGCGATTCTGTTGGACTGTAGGATCGACCCGTCCCTCCCCAGCATTGAAGTAGCGGACAACGCCGATGTCCTGTGCGGCTCGCCGTGGGGCGACGCATCGATTGCCCGGCAAACGCAATCTCCAACCCAACCCTCAGCGTGCAGGTCATTCCAGGAGAACAGCCACCGCCACCTTGATTATCAATAATTAGAACTGACCCCTTTATCGGCCAAAGCGATCCAGCCCGATGGAGCAGGCATGGGCTTACCCCGCGCTGGCCAATGGCCGCCTCTACCTGCGCGATCAGCAGATGCTCTGGTGCTACGACGTGAAGGCTCACTGAGACGCAACCGACTCCGGGAGCCACGGATCGGCAAGCTTCACGCGATCGTGGCAAGTCGCCTACCAGCCCGAATAGTCTTCCGCCGACGGCGGCAGGCCGCAGGCCTTGCCCGAGTTGCTCAGCAACGCTTTGTTCTCTTCGGCGACTGGCCAGGCAAAGGTCACCCGCACCAGAGGGCGATTCGTGGACGTGTACACCGGCGGCTTGAGCAACTCGACCAACCGGTCCATCGTCGCTTTGTCGCCGCGCCGGGCGAGTTGGAAGCGAGCGAGATCGCCCGGTCCGTCTGGGGCGTTACGCAACTCGCGGAGAACCGGCAGCGCAGTCATGGGGTCTTCATCAGCCAGTATTGAGGCTCAGGACTCCTGATCCCGTGGAAGTGAGGTGGACCCAACCGGCTCGAAAATCAGTCGCAACTCGGTGCCCGGAAAGACCGTTTCGGTCGCCGTCAGCTCAGCACACAGGTGCGCCAGCGCGGCGTCATGGATCGCGCTGCTCAAGTGATGGAGTCGCACCGTCAGCGTCTTCTGTTCCGGCGTCGGGCACAGGTCCACGGCACTGTGGAAAACCTGGCGCACTAACGCTCGTGCATCGTCGGCCCGCTGGAGCTTGTCCCGCACCACCTGCACCAGCGCCGTCTCCGCCCGGTAGGCGATGAGCTTGATCGTGTCCACAAAGTGCTTGGTGCTGGTCCGCAACTGCGCGAACCGTTCGGCTTCCGGCAGCTCCTTCCAGGTCAGGTGGCGCGGGGCTTCTTTCCGTTGCGCCTTGAGTTCGCCCAACCGGCGCTGCTGCTGGCCCCTCTGCTCCAACCACCGGCCCTGCTGTTGTTCATAGCGCGCGACCGCCTCCGGCTCGGCCGAGGCCGGTGGACTCAACGCCCCGAACTGCGCCTGGGTCCGCTGCAGTTGCGCCCGTTCCCGCCGCACCGCCTGGTCCAGCCGCCGCCAGGCCGGATTGACCACCGTGGTGGTTTCAGGAAGCGGCTCGGTTCCATACTCGACCAGCTTGTCCAGCCCATAGTGCCGCCCCATGTACTGGAAGAAGTTTTCCTGGCACCACCGCGCGAAGAGCCCCGCCGCCACCCCGTCGAGCACCCGCCGGTAATCGGTGGCCAACATCGCCACCTGGTGCCCCGAGGCCTCCAACTGCCGCCCCTCCCGCACCCAGAAGTCATTGCTCAGCCGCACGCCCCGCTCGGCCAGCGGCAGCTTGACGACCTCCCCGCTGACCAGCCGCACCGGGCGCACCGTGAACTCCTCCGCCGGCCAGGGCTCCCCAGGGAACTTGTGATAGGTGAGGACCGCGATCCGGTGCTGCTGCCAGAGCCGCTTCATGAACTCCGGCGAATACACCGCCCGGTCGCAGACCAGCGTGAAGCGCGCCCGCCACCGCTCAGCCGCCAACTCGGCTTCCGTGGGCTGGCCCGGCACCTCGGCCCGCAACCGGGGGAGGATCTCCGTCTCCAGGGTCTGCAGCAGCCCGGGATCGGCCGCCTGCGTCACCACGAAGAAGGGCTGCCCGTCCATCGCATTGACCCAGTAGTCGGTCGTGCCCCGCAGGCAGAGTCGCTGCCGGGCCACGTAGCGTCGGGGCAGTTGGGTCAGTTGGCCGTGATACACCCGCACATGCCCGTCCACGTAGAGCGTGCCCGCGCTCTGCGGTTCGGCCGCCATCCACTCCTGCGCCAGCGTGCTGCTCCACGCCCGGACCTTTTCCCCCGCCTGGCAGAGGCCCCGCAGCTTGTCCCGCAGGGTCCGCACCTCCGGAATCCGGTCCAGCCCCAGCAACCGCCCCCATTCCCCGGGCGGCTCGTAGCGCAGCGCCTCCAGCGAAGGCACCCGCGCCAGCGCCAGCAATGCGATCGCCAGGAAGATCGTCTCCAGCGGATAGTACCCCGGCAGCCAGGTGAAGTACGTCGCGCTGTGGCGCAACAACCCCAGCGCCAGCAACGCCGGCACCGCGCACAACACCCCGCCTTGCGGCACGTCGGTGGCCGGTTCAAAGCGGATCGGGGCCGCGTGCAGTTTGCCCAACGAGGCCAGGATCCGTTCCTCCACCCGCGTGGTGGCCACGCCCAGCGCCGCCTGCTCATCCACCACGCTGCGCTCGCTCTTGGTCGGTGCCGCCTCGTTCAGCGTCGTCCCGTCCGCAGCGTCTTTTTTTTAACGCCCCGCAGCCGGCCATCAGCCAGCGCCTTGTGCAGCGTGCTGGGCAGGATGCCCAGCGCTGCGCTGATCGCCGGCACCCGCAGTCCCTGATCCAGCAACCGCTGCGCCTCGGCCAGCCGCTCCGGCGTCAAGCGCGAACCCCGACGCCGCGCCGGCGGCTTGAAGAAGGCCGCCGCCCCCCGCTCCCGGTACGCCCGGCAGCCCCGCTTGACGGTGGTCAGCGGCACCCCGAAGGCCCGCACGATCTGCCCCTGCGTCGCCGTGCCGTTGACGATCAACTGGGTGGTGAAGAGCCGGAAACTGGCCAGGTCCTTGGCCTCGTGCGTGAAGACCGGCAGGTGGCCGTTGGAATAGACCACCTGGTCCTCGCGGCGCTCGTAGGCCAGGGCCTCGTTGATGACCGTCGTGCCCGACGGAAACAGCGGCATCTGCACTTGCGGCAGGGCGCAGGGTTGGCCGCTTGCCGCGCCCCAGCAAGGACGAATCGGGGCCGCATTTTGGGTTCAGTCCCCTTCCACGGCCCCCCGCCGTTCACGCTCAGGGCTCAGGAGTCCTGAGGCTACGATTGCACGCACACTCGGATGCGGTGCCGTCAGCAGACGGCCCAGGAACTCGGCCCGGTTGGTGGGGCAAAAGTCCGCGAAGTACCCGGCAAAGGCACTGACATCCGGCCAGCCATCGGGAAGCTGCGCTCCTGGCTGGCGTCGGAGAAGCCACTCCGCGGCAATCCCAGGGGCATGAAAGGTGAGGCGGCTGAAGGCCTGGCTGGGCAGATAGCCGACGACCATATACTTGCCGTCGTCTTTCCCGGCGAGCAGCTCTTGCCACCGACGGACCTGTTCGACCGGGGCTCGCCCCAGCCACCAGTCTCCGCCCAACCGATCATCGTAGCCGCTAAATTTGTGGGCAGCGGCGGGCAAGCCCACTTGGAGACGAAGCACCGCGCGGCACCACTCCCAAATTCCCCCACCGAGGCCAAAATCTTCAGGCGCGAGGGCCTCCAAGGCGTCGAGGGCCCGAGGACCGCCGGCCACGATGACCTCGGCCCATGGCTCGCGCCTTGAGGGATCGATCTCCGCTCCGTGAACGTCAAGCGTGTGAACCACATCCCCCGGCCTTCGTTCACGCATCAGTCCGTTCCGCAGCTCGCGGAGTCGTTGGTGGCCGCCCGGCGAAGTGGAGGTCAGCTTGATTGTGGCCAGCACGCCCCGCATCCGCTGCAGTTCCTCCGCGGGTGACCAGCGGGGTCGCAACGTGAGGTTCGTCGCCAGTTCGGAATGCCGCGAACAGATGAACTCGACAATGGCTCTGACCACGTGCGGGCTGAAAGCCGACCGTCCTGGCGATATGCGAAGCAAAACGCGGAGGGTGGCTTCGCCGCCAGCATACATGGCCGAAGAGGCCGCGTTCTCTCCCGGACCCGGCTGGAAGAGGACCCCGAGGACTTGCTCGACACGGGTTGCCTGCTGGATCTCCATTGCCAGCCCCACCGCTTCCGGCCGCAGAGGCCGTTCGGCCTGGGAATAATCGCGTGGCAATCTTGCCAGGAACACGGCTCGGAGCGCTTCCTTCTCCTGGTCCGCCGGGGACAGCGCGAGAAGGCGAAGCACGTCTCGTTTCAGTGCAGGTACTCCATTGTGAGTGAGCGAAAGCAAGGAGACATCGCCAGTGAGTGGATTTGGGTTCGGCAGCGGAAAACAGCGCCAGACAATGCCGGCCCCATAATCGGCCTGCTTCCGCGAAAGGCTGGTTGGCGAATGATAGCCGAAGGATCTCAGTTCTTCCGGTTCTTGGGGAGGCAAACGGTTCGCGAACAGCAAGTATTGCCGCCCCGCGAGCAACAACCGACGAACCCGAGAGGCGGGTTCCATTGCCGCGCTGAGCGTGAATCGGGTTCCTGTCGGCGCCCCCTTCCAAGAGTCCGTCACCACGACTTGGCCAAGCCCGTATCCGGCCCGTTCGCATTCGATGATGCCGACGAAGTCGCTTTGAGCGACTTCCTGCTGCCAAATCGGCGGCACATAACTGGCAAGGGTCTCCCGCGCCGCAGTCAGGCAAAGGCAGAGAACCAGGAACTTTCGAGAATGGGTGTGCATTCCGGCGTTTGGCCGCAGATCTCGTGCCGGCCCGACACCCGGTGCGAATCGCGCAGGCGAGCCCCCGGGTTAAACGCCGCCGATGTACTTCCGGTCATCCCATACTGCCTTGAGCGAAGTCAGATTGCGTCGGTCGAAAACTTTTTTCGCCGCGGCGACGAGTTGGCCTCGCTTCGCGTTTTGCCAGGCGTCGCTGGGCGCTCACCGCCACGTACTGGAGCACGCTCGGGTCGCGGTAGCAGTCGATCATGCACCGTGTGCAGCCGTCGCGGATGAGCTTGGACTGGTCAAACTCGTAGATGTTGCACATCGGAGTCTCCCAGTAATGGCAGCGGTAGAGGTTCAGGTTCCAGTCCAGGTAGAAGTACTTGAAGCCGGCCAGGCAGCCGAATCGCTCCTTTTCCCCGTGCAGGTGCCGCTGCATCTCCGAGAGCGACTCGTGCGGGTTTACCACCGGGAAGCCACTCCGGCGCTTCATGGCCTTGATCTTGTCGAAGACCGCGAAGAGCTCATCGCGGGTGTAATTCACCAGGCCGCTGTCGCTGAAGCTCAGGTAGGAGGAGCCGAGCGTGGTGAGCGGGTAACTGAAGGTGCAACTCGTGAAGCCGAGGCTCTCAAGGAACGCGGGCAGCTTGTCGTAATCGTCGATAAGCCGGCTGGCGGTGATGCTCGCGGTGGTCTGGATGCCGGCGGCGCGGAAGAATTCGTTGGCGCGTTTGATCTTCCGGCACACGTCAGGCAGGCCGCGGTTCTCTTCGTGCCGGGCGATATCGTGGGCGTCGATGGACATGATGACGCTGCTCAAGCCGTCGTTGGCCAGGCCGCGCATATTGTCCTCGGTCCACAGGCCGCCGTTGGTGCAAATCATGGGGCTGACGCCCCGCTCCGCGGCGTAACGCACCATCGCCCGCAACTCACGGTGGACCATCGGCTCGCCGCCCACGAAGAGCAGGTAGCCGACGTGGTTGCGCACCGCGATGTCGATCACGTCCTGCGCCTCCTTCAACGTGACGCTGCGGCGGGCCTGGGGGTCGAATTTCGACCGCGCAAAGCCGCAGAAGCCGCAGTCGGCGTTGCAGATGTTGGTGATGGCGAACTGGAGGTAGCACGGTCCGGCGTGGTCGAGCACCTCGCCGACAAGCTGGAACAGGCCCTTGTGGGGACGCACGACTGGCCGGGCGGCAGCCGGTGGGCTCGACGGCGCCGCGGTTGCCCGTGGCGTGGTTTCGGAAGTGACGGTGCTCATGCAACGAACCCGTTCAGTCTCTGGCAATCCGCTCGGGTGGCAACACTGTTTCCTGGAGCGGGTGGTGAAGTCCCTCGGTCGGCGCGATGCGCGTGGCGTATTCGGCCTCGCTCACTTCACGAGCCACGGCGCGACAGGATTGCTCGAAGCCGGGAAACCGCCAGCGGTTCGGGAAATCCCGGCACTGTTGCGGTTTGACCGGCTGGACCGCGCAGTCAGCCCCGGCCAGGAACACGCAGTCGCCGGTCGGCTGGTCCACCAACGCCAAGCCCTGTCGGTCACCGCGGAGCCGGGTGAAGCGCTCGACAAACTCGGCTTCCGCCAAGCCGAGAAACGCCGCCAGCCGGCCGATTTCGACCGCGGTGAGCTTCACCTGCCCCGGCCAGCGACAGCAGGCGGTGCATCGCTGGCATTCATAGAAGACAGGCACGCGGGAGGTTCCGGATTCGGCGACCTATTTTTCGACCGGTT
The DNA here is from genome assembly GCA_963735925.1 of uncultured bacterium. GTDB lineage: Bacteria > Verrucomicrobiota > Verrucomicrobiia > Limisphaerales > J093 > DSVZ01. Next base: position 337,595 of record CAVTMT010000005.1, on the reverse strand, counting down.
CGCCGGCGGATTTCCAGGCCTCGAACCCGCCGTCGAGGTGCGCCACCTGCTTGAAGCCGAGTTTCTTGAACACCGCCAGTGATTTCGTGCTGCGGCCACCGGTGGCGCAGTGGACGAGGTACTCCTGGTTGCGGTCCAGTTCCCCCAGCTTGGCGGCAAAGTCCGCGCTGCTGAAGTTGATCAACTTGGCGCCTTTGATGTGGCCGGCGGCAAATTCCTTCGGCGTCCGCACGTCGATCACGACGACCTTCTTCTCCGTGAGGAGCTTTTCGGCGCTGGCCGGGTCCACGTGTTGAATCTGCGTGGCGCCGCTGCGGGTGTCGCCCGAGGCGGCGGTTGGTCCACACCCACAAACCGCCAGCGTCAAGCCGGCCCAAAGGCCGCAAAGCGTTCGTTTCATGCCTCGTAGAGTGCCATCAGGAAGGCGGTTCGCAAGGTTGCCCGCCTGCCGGTTGTTTCCTGGTTCCAAACTGGTGGTGCGGCCGGTCGGGCGGCAGCCAGGGCGCCATCCCTTTCGGGACTCCACCAACGCCTGCCTGAGCCTGAATGTCGCGGGCAGGCTGGGCGTCCATCTTGTTGACGCCGGCGCCCAAACGCCGGCGCCAAGGCTTCCGAACGGTGGGCGCGTCCAGGAAGATTGCATCGGCGGCGGAACGAACTAACCTGCCCGGCTGCGAGTCATGAAGAAAATCATCGTGCTGGTGGTGTTGTTGGCGGCGGGCTACGCCGGGTTCCGCTGGTGGCAGGGCTACCGGAGCACCGCACAGCAGGCCGTGGACCTTGCCCGTCCCACGACCGCGCCGGTGATCCAGACCAACATCAACTTCGCCGTGAACGCCGCGGGCGAGATCATCCCCGCCGAGCAGGTTTCCGTGCGCCCGGAAATCAATGGCAAGATCGACCAACTCCCGGTGGACATCGGCGACACCATCAAGAAGGGCTCCCTGCTCTTCAAGCTCGACGACAAGGAACTCCGGCAGCAACAGGCCTCCAACAAGACCGACATCGAACGCGCCCAACTCGAGCTGGAGAAGGCCGAGCGGGACTATGAGCGCGCCCAGGACTTGCTGGCGGACAAGCTCATCTCCCAGGAGTTGTTCGACGACACCAAGACCACTTACGAGCTGGCGAAGAACGCCGTCGATCGAGCCCAAAAGGACCTGGCCCTCATCGACGAGCGGCTGACCAAGACCGAAGTCCGCGCGCCGTTCGATTGCACCGTGCTGACGCGACCGATATCCGTCGGCCAGGCGGTTTCCGGCTCCGGCGGGTTCAACAGCGGCACCGAGGTGCTGACGATTGCGGACCTGAACTCGATGATCATCAACGCGCATGTCAACCAGGCGGACGTGCCCCGGCTTTCGGTCAACCAGCGGGTGAAGGTCACGGTGGAAGCGGTGCCCGGCCTGACCGTTAACGGCACCGTCGAACGCATCGCGCCGCAGGCCACGATCAAGAACAACATCAAAGGCTTTGCCGCCCGCATCCTGCTGCGAAACGTGGATCACCGCGTGCGGCCGGGCATGACCGCCAACGTCAAGATTCCGGTCGCCTCCGCCGACAACGTGACGGCCGTGCCGCTGGCCGCCGTGTTACACCGAGAGCAACCCGGAAACGGGCGCCGATGGAACGGTTCGTGTTACGTGCAGCAAGGGCGACACTTTCGAGAAGCGCACGGTGCAAGGTCGGGGTCTCGGACTACTTCTACGCCGAGATGCAAGGCGGTCTCAAACCCGGCGAAATTGTCGCCCTCGAACTGCCCAAGGAAGAGCAGGAGCGGTTGGCCCGCACCGCCTTCGCCGGCGCCGGACCGGGGGCAAATGGAATGGCCAAGGCGCCGCACCCCGCCGTCCAGACCAACGCCACCCCCGCCCTGGCCTCCACCAACACCCCGGCCCCGATCCTTGCGCCGGCCGCGACTTCAACCGCGCCCGCCACCAGCACCGGCAGCACGGCGGGGGGCGGCAGCGGAGGGCGTGCGAGCCGCTGATTTGAATTCCGGGCCGTTGGGCGCTTGTTTCATTCCTGTCATGGCCCTCGTCGAACTTCGCAACGTCAGCAAGATCTACCACCTCGGCGAGGAGGAAATCCGCGCCCTGGACGACGTCTCGCTGGACATCGACGAGCGGCGAGTTCATTTCCATCATCGGCCCGTCGGGCAGCGGCAAGTCCACGCTGATGCACATCCTGGGCTGCCTGGACTCGCCCGACGCAAGGGCACGATCCAGCTGGATGGGATGATGATCCAGGATGCGTCGCCGCGGCAACTCGCCGGCCATGCGCAACCGGAAGATCGGGTTCGTCTTCCAGTTCTTCAACCTGCTGCCCAAGCTCAACGTGGTGCAGAACGTCGAGCTGCCGATGATCTACAGCGGCATTTCCGCCAAGGAACGCCGGCAGCGCGCGCTGGAGGCGTTGGACGCTGGTGGACCTGGCCGAACCGCACCAAACACCGGCCCAGCCAGCTCTCCGGCGGCCAGCAGCAGCGCGTGGCCATCGCCCGCGCGCTGGTGAACGACCCGCGGATCATCTTTGCCGACGAACCGACCGGCAACCTCGACTCCCACACCGGCGAGGCCATCCTCAGCCTGTTCCGCAAGCTCAGCCAGGAAGGCCGCACCATCGTGCTGGTCACGCACGACCCGGAGATTGCCGCCGTCACGCCGCGCCGGATCGAAATCCGCGACGGCAAGATCGCGGAGAAGGTGGACCTGACCCTGGCCGGCCTGGACCGGATCCGGCCCGGCGAAACCGCCACGGCCGACATGAAACCCACGCCGGCCAGTTCGTTGTCGGAGGAAGCGCGGGCAGCGTGGCTTCAGTCTCGAGACCACGGTGGGCGTGGGCTTGCGCGAGATCTGGGCGCACAAGTTCCGCTCGCTGCTGACGATGCTGGGCATCATTCTCGGCGTCTCCAGCCTGGTCGGCGATGTCGGCCCTGGTCAAGGGCATGGAGAAAGGCGCCAAAGAGGCGCTGATCGCCATCGGCGGCCTGGAAAAGGTGCGCGTCGAGCCCCAGGACCTGCCGATCGAGCAGCGCCACCTGGCCGACCAGGCGGTCGGCATCACCATCAACGACGTCTATGCCCTGCAAGCAGAGCGCGCCGCTGGTGACGCGGCTTTCGCCGGAAATGCGCCTCCCGGCGACGGTGTCGGCCAACGGCAAGACCTTCCGCCCGTGGTATCTGCAGCGGCGTCTGGCCGGTCGCCCTGGAGATGAGCGAGCACGTCATCGAGCATGGCCGCATGTTCAACGAGATTGGACGACGAGATGGCGCGCAGCGTCTGCGTCATCGGCACCGCCACGCGCGACGAACTCTGGGGCTCGCCGGAGGAAGTGGGCCGCGAAATCATCCCGGTGGGCGAGACGCTCTTCATCAACGGCGTGCCGTTCACCATCATCGGCATGTTCCAGCACTACGAAAGCGAGCAGGACCGCAAGGAGCGCGAACTGGCGAAGCTCGAGCCGAAGCCCGGGCAGACCAACAACCGGGCCGGCGCCGCGCCGTGACCGCGGGCACAGCCACGGGCGCGGCGGCTTCGTCTTCTGGCTCAAGAACGCCACGGTTTATCATGCCGCTGAACACGATGTGGATGAAGTTCCGCTCCGGCGCGAGCCAGTTCGCCGTACGGTCCGGCGGCGGCAGCCGCAGCCGCCACCGGCGGCGACGCGGCGATCCGCGGCTCTCGAGCCTGGAAGTCGAAGATCGCCAGCGTGGACCTGCTGCCCGAAGCCTTGCAGCAGGTGCGCAATGTGCTGATGAGCACCCACAAGGGCATCGAGGATTTCACCTTCCGCACCCAGGAAGACTGGGCCGAGCAACATCAACACCTTCATCCACAATGCGCGGCTGAGCGGCGGCCTGATCGCCGGCATCAGCCTGCTGGTCGGCGGCATCGGCATCATGAACATCATGCTCGCCAGCATCTCCGAGCGCGTGCGCGAGATCGGCATCCGCAAGTCCGTCGGCGCGTCGACCAGCGACATCTTCATCCAGATCCTGGTCGAGAGTCCGTGGTCATCGCCATCCTCGGCGGCGCTGGCCGGGCTGGTCACCTCCTTCGGCCTGGTCCACCTGCATCAGCTCGTTCTCGCCCACCGACAACGCGCCGATCGTCACGGTCGCCGCGCTGGCGCTCGCCTTCGGCTTCAGCGTGCTCGTGGGCATCCTGGCCGGCCTGTTTCCCGCGATCAAAGCCGCCCGGCTCAATCCCATCCAGGCCCTGCGCTACGAATAGGCCATGAACCTGGTGAACACCATCATCGTCGGCCTGAAGGAAGTCTGGTCGCACAAGTTCCGCTCGCTGCTCACCATGCTGGGCATCATCCTCGGCGTCGCCAGCCTGGTGGGCATGGCCGCCATCATCAAGGGCATGGAAAACGGCATGAAGGAGAGCCATGATCGCCATGGGCGGCGCGGACAAGGTGCTGCTCGAGCGAGCAGGAAGTGCCCGTCGAGCAGGAACACCTGGCCGACCAGGCCCCGGGCCGCACGATGGTCGACGTCCGGGCCCTTGCGCGAGAGCGCCCCGCTGCTGCGCCTGGTCTCGCCCGAGATGGACATGGACGACGTCATCCTCACCCGCGGCGACAAGATGACCATGCCCTCCGAGTGCGTCGGCGTCTGGCCGGCCGTGCTGGACATGAACCTCCACACGCTCGAACACGGCCGGTTCTTCACCGACCTCGACGAGGAAAACGCCAACCCCGTGTGCGTCATCGGCACCGGCATTCGCGACGAGCTGTTTGGCTCACCGGACAAGGTCGGGCACGAGATCATCCCCCTCGGCGAGATCATCTATCATCAACGGCCAGCCCTTCACCATCGTGGGCATGTTTCAGCACTACGAAAGCGAGCAGGAGAAGAAGGAGCGCGAGCTGGCCAGAAAGCCGCCGGCCGCAGAAGCCGCAGGCCGGTCCCGCCCGTCGCAAGCGGCTGGGGGCGCCGCGGCAACTGGGCGTTCTGGCGCAAGAACCATGACCGTTTACATGCCGCTCAACACCGCCTGGCTCCGGTTCCGCGCCGCCGGCGACACAGGACGGCATTCCCGGACACCGCGCCTCACGGACATCGACCTGAAGGTGGCCGGACCTCGAACATGCTCGAACCCGCCTTGCAGCAGGCCCGCAACGTCCTGATGCTGACCCACCGCGGCATCGAGGACTTCGGCTTTCGCACCCAGGAAAACCAGCTCGAGAACATCAACCAGCAAATTCGCAACGCGCGCATGAGCGGCGGCATCATCGCCGCCATCAGCCTGCTGGTGGGCGGCATCGGCATCATGAACATCATGCTGGCCAGCATCAACGAGCGCATCCGCGAGATCGGCATCTGCAAGGCCGTCGGCGCCACCGGTCTCGCCATCTTCATCCAGATCCTCGTCGAGAGCGTCGTCATTGCGCTGCTGGGCGCGGTGATGGGCGTCGGCGCGTCCTACGGCTTCGTGCGCGTGCTCGAGCACGTCGCCCCGACGGCCAACGCCCCGGTCATCACCCCGACGGCGATGATCATCGCGCGTCGTCTTCAGCGCCGCTGTCGGCGTCGTGGCCGGCCTGTTTCCCGCGTTCAAAGCCGCCCGGCTGAACCCGATTCAGGCGCTGCGGTACGAGTAGGGCCCCCGCTCGAGGGAGGAGCCCGGCGGCGACGGAACCTACATCCCCATGATCTGGTAGCCGCCGTCCACGTAGAGCACCTGGCCGGTGATGGCGGCGGCTCCTTCGGTGGCCAGGAAGAGGCCGGTGGCGCCCAGTTCCTCGGCCGTGACATTGCGTTTGAGCGGCGCCTTCTGCTCGTAGTGCTTGAGCATCTCGAGAAAGCCGCTGATGCCGCGCGCGGCGAGGGTGTTCACCGGCCCCGCGCTGATGCAGTTCACGCGGATGTTCTGCGGTCCCAGATTGTAGGCGAGGTAGCGCGTGCAGGCCTCGAGCGACGCCTTGGCGACCCCCATGACGTTGTAATGCGGCACCACCTTCTCGGCCCCGTAATAGCTCATGCCGATGATGCTGCCCCCCTCGGTCATCAGCGGCCGGGCGGCGCGCGCCAGGGCGACCAGCGAGTAAGCGCTGACGTCCTGCGCAATCCGGAACGCCTCGCGGCTGGTGTTCACGAATTCGCCCTCGAGGGCCTCGCGCGGCGCGAACGCCACCGAATGCAGCAGGAGGTGCAGCTTGCCGTGCTTCTGTCCGACGGTGTCGAACACCGCGGCAATCTGGTCATCCCGCGTGACGTCGCAGGGCAGGATCAGGGTGTCGGCGCCGAACGTGCTGGCGAGTTCCTCGACGTTCTCCTTCACGCGCTCGCCCTGATACGTGAAGGCGAGGGTGGCGCCGGCCCCGGCCCACGCCTGGGCAATGGCCCAGGCGATGGAACGCTTGTTGGCGACTCCAAAGACGATCCCGATTTTACCTGCGAGCGATGACATGGTTGTTGTCGAGCCGGACAAGGTGACGGGCGAAGCCGGGTTGTGGCAAGGTCGGAATTTGCCGCCCCGCGGCGGAATCCGGCCGGTCGCTTTTCACCTTTTACCGGTGCGCGGGGCGAACTAGCCTGCCCGGCATTCTTCGAGTATGGGCTTGCGATTGTTCAACACGCTGACGCGCTCGGTGCAGGATTTTGCACCCCTGGACCCGGCCGGCCGGCACGTGGGGATGTACGTGTGCGGACCGACCGTCTATGACTTCGGCCACATCGGCAACTTCCGCACCTTCGTGTTCGCCGACCTGGTCCGGCGCACGCTGGAACTGCGCGGCTGGGAGGTGACTCACGTCATGAACGTCACGGACGTCGAGGACAAGATCATCCGCCGGGTGCATGAAACCGGCCAGACCCTGCGCGATTACACCGCGCAGTACGAGCGCGCCTTCCTGGAGGATTCGCAGACGCTGAACCTGCGGGCGCCGCACCACCGTCCGCACGCGACCGGGCACATCCCGGACATCATCGCGTTGATCGAAAAACTGCTGGCGCGCGGCGTGGCGTACCGGGCGGCGGATGGCTCCGTCTATTTCAGCATCGAGAAGTACCGCGGATGCGGCTGCCACTACGGCCGGTTGGTCAGCTTGAATTTCGACGAAATGCGTCCCGGCGAGCGGGTGAAGAGCGACGAATACGCCAAGGAATCCGTGGCCGACTTCGCGCTCTGGAAGGCGCGCGTGCCCGAGGACGGGGCGGTGTTCTGGCCCAGCCCGTGGGGCGAGGGCCGGCCCGGCTGGCACATCGAGTGCAGCGCCATGAGCATGAAGCTGCTCGGGCCCAGCTTCGATCTGCACCTCGGCGGCGAAGACCTGGTGTTCCCCCACCACGAAGACGAGATCGCGCAAAGCGAAGGCGCGGGCGTGCAGGCGGCCGGACAGCCCTTCGTACGCCACTGGCTGCACGGGGCGCACCTCTTGGTCGAGGGCCGGAAGATGAGCAAGTCGCTGGGCAATTTCTTCACCTTGCGCGATCTGCTGGCGAAGGGCTTCACCGGTCGCGAGATCCGGTATCTGCTGCTCGGCGCGCACTATCGCGAGTCGTTCAATTTCACCCTCGAAGGACTGGCCGGCGCGCGTACGGCGCTCGCCCGCATCGACGAATGCGTCGGCAAGTTGCGCGAGCTCGCAGGCGCAACGCTGGCCGAGGCGGAGACGGGGTTGATCACGCGGTTCACCGCGGCACTCGAAGACGATCTGAACATCTCCGCCGCCTGGGCTGCCGTATTCGATTGGGTCCGCGATACGAACAAGGCGCTGGCCGAGGGCCGGTTGACGCCCGCCCAAGCGGCGTCCGCTCTGGCCGCCTGGCAACGGGTGGACTCCGTGTTGGGCGTTGGCGCCACCATGGAAGTGGCGGTGCCGGCGGAGGCGGTGGCGCTCGCCGACGCCCGCCAGGCTGCCCGCCAGGCGCGCGACTTTGCCCGCGCGGACGCACTCCGCAACGAACTGAAGGCGCTCGGTTGGGTGGTGGAAGACACACCCAAAGGCCCCAAACTGAAGCGGCTTTAGGGCGGCGCGCCGCCCGGATTTGCGCTCGTCAACCCCTTTGATGGCGCGTAGGTTTCGGCCATGTCGGTCATTGCCGAGCAAGTCACGAAAGTCGAGCCGGGCCGGCCCGACCCGCTGGAGAACGGCGATCAACTCGCAGCGTCGGAGTTCCTCCGGCGTTACGAGGCCATGCCGCAGGTCAAGAAGGCGGAGCTGATCGAAGGAGTCGTTTATATGGGGTCACCAGTTCGACAGATCCATGCAGACCCGGACAGTCTCGTTCAGACCTGGCTGGGCACATACGCGGCCCACACGCCGGGCACCAAGGCCGCAGTCAACGCCACCGTCCACCTCGACGCCGACAACGTGGTCCAACCCGACGCCTTGCTGCGCGTGCTGCCGGAAAATGGCGGCCGGTGCATCACCGACGAAGACGGTTACCTGCGCGGCGCGCCGGAGTTGGTCGTGGAAATCGCGGCCAGCAGGGCCTCGATCGATGTCCGCGACAAGCTGCGGGTGTATCGCCGGTGCGGCGTCGCCGAGTATCTGGTCTGGCGCACCGTGGAAGGCCGGTTCGACTGGCGACGACTGGTGAGGGACGAATACCAATCGGTGACGCCCGACGTGCAAGGGCGGATCGCCAGCGTCAGCTTCCCAGGTCTGGTCCTCGACGTGGCGGCGCTGCTCGCGATGGACGCCAGGCGGGTTCTCGAAGTCGTCCAAAGCGGCCTCGCCGGCGACGCACACAGCGCCTTCGTCGCCCGGTTGGCGGCGGCCCGGAAATGAGCCCCGCCCTGGCCGCGCTTTTCGGCTTTGCATTCTTGCTGGCCGGCGTCGCCGGTGCCGGCCACGCCGCGGACGCCGCTTCAGCCGACCCGAATGGGACCCGCCTCGCCGCGCTCAAGGCCCGCTTCGCCCATCCGCCCGCGGACTCGCGCATCCTCAAGATCATTCACGGCTGGCCGGACCAAGCCGCCGCGCAAGACCAGTTGATCCGCCAGCTCAAGACCCAGGACTTCGGCGGCGTGGTGTGCAACGTCTCGTTCACCGACTACCTCGAAAGCGACGCGAAGTGGCGGGCCTTCACGCGCGCCGTCCGCGCCGCCAAGGACGCCGGCCTGGCCCTCTGGCTGTACGACGAGAAGGGCTATCCGTCCGGCACGGCGGGCGGTCTGGTGTTGCGCGGGCATCCGGAATGGGAGGCCGAAGGTCTGCTCGTGGCCGAGGCCGAATCCAACGGCGCGGCGATCAGCCTGGACGTGCCGCCGGGTCGGCTGATGCTCGCCGCGGCGTATCCGGTCGCGAACGACGCGATCGGGTTGGGCGGCCGGGTCGAACTCGCGGATCGCGTCCGGGACGGCAAGCTGGCCTGGGCGCCGCCCGCCGGGCGCTGGCACGTCCTGATCGTCACGGAGGATCGACTTTACGCCGGCACGCACGCGGAGTTGAACCTGCACGAAAAGCAGGCCTACCCGAATCTGCTCTTGCGCGAGCCGACGGCGCGCTTTCTCGAGTTGACCCACCGGCGCTACGCCGAGCGGCTGGGCCCGGACCTGGGCCAGTGGTTCGCAGCCACATTCACGGACGAACCGTCGCTGATGAGCTGTTTCATCCGGCGAATGCCGTACGGCGCCCTGCCGTGGTCAACGACCTTGCCGTCGGAGTTCGAACGCCGGCGCGGCTACGCTCTGGCGCCGCGGCTCCCCGCCTTGATTGCGGACGCGGGCGCCGATAGCCGGCGCGTGCGGCACGATTTCTGGCTGACCATCGGGGAATTGGTTTCCGAGAACTATTTCGGGCAAATCCAAGCGTGGTGTGCCGGGCACGACATCGCCTCGGGCGGTCACCTGCTCGCCGAGGAAGGCCTGGCCGTGCATGTGCCGCTGTACGGCGATTTCTTTCGGTGCCTGCGCCGGCTGGAGGCGCCGGGCATCGACTGCCTGACCAGTGTGCCGGCCGAAGTGCCGTGGCACATCGCGCGGCTTTGCGGCAGTGCGGCCGAGCTGGAAGGTCGTTCGGTGACCATGTGCGAGACCTCGGACCACGGCCAGCAATGGCGCCCGCCCGGTGACACCCGGCCCCAACGCCGGGTGACCGAGGCCGAGATTCGCGGCACGTGCAACCGGCTGTTCGTGAGCGGCGTGAACACCATTACGAGCTACTACTCGTTCGCCGGATTGGACGACGCGGCGCTTCGCCGGCTCAACGAATGGGTCGGGCGCGGCAGCGCGTTGCTGCGCGGCAGCCAGGCCGTGGCGGACATCGCGGTGCTCTACCCGATCGAGAGCGCCTGGGCGAACTTCCGGCCTTCGCGGCAATGGGCCAACGATGCGCCGGGCGCACTCGCCGTGGAGCAGACCTTCCGCGCCGTCGCCGAGGCCCTGTTCGCCGCGCGACGCGATTTCACGTTCGTGGATGCGCCGACACTGGCCGCGGCCCAGGCCGAGTCCGGAACGCTGGTCCACCGCGCCTTGCGTTGGCGCGTGGTCGTGTTGCCGCAGACCGAGGTTCTGCCCGCCGCGACCTGGCAGAACCTGGAGCGGTTCGTCCGCGGCGGCGGGGTGCTGATCGCGGTGGGCGCGCTGCCGGGCGAGGTCGAAGCCCCCCTGCCCACCGCCGAAGTCTTCGGGCCCGCGGACGATCAGCCGCACGTCGAAACGAATCCGGCCGGCGGCGCGGGCGTCTGGCTGCCGCCGGGGCTGGAGTCGCTGCTGCCGGCGGTGCTGGATCGGGTGGTGGCGCCGGACGTGCAGCTCAGCGATGAATCCGCACCGTTGCGCGTGACGCATCGGCGCCGCGACGGCCGCGAGTGGTACTACCTGATCAATGACAGCGCGGAAGCGTGGGCGGGCAGCGTCAGCTTCCGTGCCGTCGGCGACGGCGAACGTTGGCGGCTGGAAAGTGGCACGGCGGAAGCGACGGCGAGCAATACCCTGGCGGTGGCGCTCGGACCTTATGCGGCCACGGCCTTCACGTTCGCCCGGGCCCTTTTGCCCGAGCGTCGCCGCCTGGTCGGCGGCGTGCTCCCCGGGTTCGCGGAGTCGGATCTCCCGCTGGGCGAACCGGCGCTGGCGCGGGGCGAATTCGTCCGCGCGGACGTTGTGAAGCAACCCCTGCCGGACAGCGCTCCGGCAGCGGGTTGGGAGGCCGAAGCCACTCTGACGAAGGACCAGACCGACACCTGGCTGTTCCTGGGTTTTCAGCCCTCCCCGGCGCGCGACCTGCGCGGGGGACAAGGCCTGGTGCTGGACACGTGGGTGCCTGCCGGCCAGCACACGCCCGCGCAACTGCTGGTGATTCTGCGCGAGGCAGGCGGCGGCGATTTCATTGCCCACACCGGGCGCCTGCTAAGCGTGGCCGGCCGGCGGCAGGTCCGCGTGGCCTTCAGCGCCTTCCAGCCCGCGGGCTGGTCACCGGACGCAAACGGGCGCCTGGATTTGGACCGCATCGCGGAAATCCGGGTTGGCTGGGGCGGGTACCTGGGGGTCGCGGGCGAGCGCGTTGTCTTCCGTGTGGCGGCTCCGCGGATTTACCGCCTTCCCGGCGCCCGTCCGCCGCGGTGATCCGATCCGTGGGAATCACCGCCGAGGCAGCGCCGGTCGAATGGGCATGACCGCCCGCAGGCCGTCCGCAGCCTTTGTGGTTTGGGGGGAAGTGGCGTAGTTTGGCGGCCTGTCATGTTCGCCGTTACCGAGATCCATTGGTGGCATTGGGCCACATTCATTCTCGCAGTGTTGCTGTTTCTGGCCTTCGACCTGGGGGTGCTGCATCGCGAGGCGCGCGAGATTCGTTTCCGCGAGGCGCTCACCTGGACGTGCTTTCTGTTCGTGATGGCCATGGTCTTTGCCGCCACGCTTGTCCCGGTCCGCGGCAAACAGGAGGCGTTGGAGTTTCTGACGGGCTACCTGATCGAACTCTCGCTGTCGATGGACAACGTGTTCGTGATCGCGATGATTTTCGGCTTCTTCAACGTGCCCCGCGAGTACCAGCACCGGGTGTTGTTCTGGGGCATTCTGGGCGCGTTGGTGATGCGCGGGCTGATGATCTGGCTCGGGGCGGAACTGATCGCGGCGTGGGACTGGACGCTTTACCTCTTCGGGATTTTCCTGGTCATCACCGGGGCGAAGATGCTCCTGGGCGAGGACGACCAAATGGAGCCGCAGCGCAATCCGGTGCTCCAACTGGCACGAAAGTATTTCCGCTTCAGTTCGGCCTATGACGGCCAGCGGTTCACCACAGTCGAGAAGGGGCGCCGGACCCTGACCCCGCTGGTGCTCGTGCTCTTGATGGTTGAAACCACGGACCTGGTGTTCGCGCTGGACTCGATCCCGGCCATCTTTGCCGTCACCACGAAGCCGTTCATCGTTTTTACGTCGAACGTCTTTGCGATCCTCGGACTGCGCTCGCTTTATTTCGTGCTGGCCGGCGCCATCGGGTACTTCTGCTACCTCAAGTACGGTCTGGCGCTGGTGCTGGTGTTCATCGGTTTCAAGATGCTCATCGTCGATTGGGTCCCGATCCCCATCGGCTTTTCGCTGGTCATAGTGGCCGGGGTCATTCTCGCGTCGATCATTTGGTCGCTGTGGGCCATGCAGCGTCGCCAAACCTGCGGGGCCGTTCCGCGCCGCGACGAAGAACCCCCGGTTTGAGCCGCGCGCACCGGGACCGACCTCCATTCGGCCGGGTCGCAACCCGGCTGCCGCCGCGGAGCCCGTGCGCCGGCATTTGCGCGGCATTTGCGCGCCTTGACCTCCCGGGCAGCCCCCCTAGACTCACGAAGTCCTCCGCGGTTTCCCGGCCGGGCAAAAGTCTTGCAGGGCGGCAGCGGCGGCGAAAACCAAAACTCCAAACCGAAAGACCTAACATGATCGCTCGATACTTGATGGCGGGATTGCTCACGTGCGCGGCCTGGTTGCCGTTGCACGCCCAGCCGACGCTGGCGGACCTGGTCAGCCAGGCGGACGCCGAGTGGATGCTCGGGAAGTGGGAGGCTCAACTCGAGAACGGCGGCACCGTCACCCTGGACGTGTCGTGGGACCTGGACAAGCACGTGATCGTCCAGCACGGGAAAATGAACGACACCGAATTCAAAGGCTACACCGTGGTCGAGCCCGGGGTCACCGCGCCGAAGTACGTCAGTTTCGACACCCGCGGCACCGTGGGCAAAGGCTCGTGGGCGATGGAGGACGGCAACCTCACGCTGCGCTTGGAGAGCAACAGTCCCGAGCGGGGCGTTTCCAAGATGGCCGTGGTCTATGCCGGCAGCGCCGGCGAAGGTCTGGAGGTGCGCCTCTACCGGGTGAACGACAGCGGCGAGCTGGACTCGAGCGCGGCCCTGACGGTCAAGTTCAAGAAACAGAAGTGAGGGCTGCGGATTCCAAACGCGGGTGCGCCGGCCGGCAGTCCGCGGGCGCATCGCCGAGTTTGGTCACCGCTCGCTCCGCATACCGCGCCATGACCGGATTTCACCTGGTCCTTGCCATCGCCGCCCTGGGCGCGGCGATGCGGGGTCGCGCGGCGGACCAGCGACCCGCCCCGCAGCACTTCCGACAGGAGGTGGCCACCCGTTTCACGACCGCCGATGGCCTGCCCGCCGCGGAGGTTCAACTGCTCGATCTGGCGGCCGATGGGTTCCCCCGCGCCTTCACGGCCGGCCGCTGGAGCGAGCTTCGCGAGGGTCGGTGGCAGGACGTGGCCGCGTTGGCGGCGCCGTCCGGGAGTGAGTTCGTGCTGGCGGGCGCGGACGGCCAACCGGTGACCCTCGCGCTGCCGTGGCGCGACGTGCGCCAGATTCTGCGCCGCGGCGCGGCCATCTGGATCGCTACGCCGGCGGATGCGTTGGCGGTGGTCAATGGCCGGGTCACCGCGCTGGGCTGGCCGAGCCGTCATCGGGTAAACCAGATCGCCGTCGCCGACGATGGCACCCTGTTCGTGGCCTCCAGCGGCGGCCTGTTCCAGCAGGTCGCCGACGGCTGGACGCCTCTGGGCATCACGGACGGCCTGGGGCGGGCGTGGGCGGTGCAGGACGTGCTCGGCGTGGCCGTCGATGCCAGGAGGCAGCTTTGGTTCGCCACCAGGGCCGGCGTGGGTTGTCGCACCGAGGCGGGTTGGCGGTTCTTCGAAGGCCAGGACGGCCTGCCGGGGAACGACTTCACCGGCATGGCCGCCGGCCCGGACGGTACGGTGTGGTTCGGGACCCATCTGGGAGCGATTCGTTTCGACGAAGCGGGTTGGGCCTACCGCCAGGGACCGCTCTGGCTGCCGCAGGACGACGTGCGCCAGATCGCGGTGGATGCGCGTGGCACCGTCTGGTTTGCCACCGCCGGCGGTGTGGGCTGCCTGGAGCGGCGGTCCATGACGCTGGCGGCGAAGGCGGCCTTCTACGAAGACGAGATCGAGCGTTACATCAAACGCACGCCTTTCGGCTACGTCGCCGAGGCTCCGCTGCGCAGCGCCGGCGACAAGCGCACCGCGAATCCGCAAGACAGCGACAACGACGGTCTTTGGACGGCGATGTATGGCGCTGGCGAGTGCTTTGCCTATGCGGCGACGAAGGACGCCCAGGCCAGGGCGCGCGCGCAGCAGGCTTTCGAAGCGCTGCGGTTTTTGCAGAAGGTCACCCAGGGCGGTCCGCACTCGCCGCCGAAGGGATTCGTGGCGCGGACCATCCGGCCGGTCGCGTGGCCGGACCCGAACGCCGGCCGGCTGGAGGCGGATCGGGAGTCTCAGAACCACGACCGGTTATGGAAGGTCCTTGAACCCCGCTGGCCCAGGAGCGAGGACGGCCAGTGGTATTGGAAGAGCGATACGAGCAGCGACGAGCTGGACGGCCATTTCTTCTTTTATCCGCTGTACTACGATTTCTGCGCGGAGACGGACGCGGAGAAGGCGCGAGTGCGCGAGGTGGTGCGCGATCTGGCGGATCACCTGCTGGCGCACGACTACACGTTGGTGGATCACGACGGCCGGCCCACGCGCTGGGGGGTGTTTGGACCGCAATTCCTGAATCGGGATCCGCGTTGGTTTCCGGAGCGGGGGCTCAATTCGTTGAGCTTGCTGAGCTATCTCGCGGTCGCCGCTCACGTGACCGGGGATTCGAAATACGCGGCCGCCTCGCGCGAACTGATCGACCGCGAGGGCTACGCCCAAAACGCGATGTATCCCAAGCTCCAGCGCGGCCCCGGGTCGGGCAACCAATCCGATGACGAGATGGCCTTCATGAGCTACTACAGCCTGCTGCGCTGCTCCGCGGACGAGGCGCTCAAGGCCCAGATTCGGTATTCGTTTTTCGAGTACTGGGCGAACGAGGCCCCCGAGCTGAACCCGTTCTTCAATTTCGCCTACGCCGCACATAACCTCGACGCGGCGACGGCCAACCCGTACGGTCGCTTCGGGATCCAGCCTTGGCCGGGCTGGTTGGATGACGGGATGGCGACGCTGTACGGTCTGCCGCTCGACCGCTTGAACTGGCCGCACCGAAACAGCCACCGGCTGGACCTCCGGCCTTTGGGTCGGCAGCAGACCGCCGACCTTTACGAGGTCCCGCGGGCCCGGCGCGGGAGCCGGGTGAACGGCAAGGTCTTGCCGGTGGAGAACCGCCATTTCAACCACTGGAACACCGATCCGTGGGCGCTCGATTATGCCGGCAACGGCAACGAACTGGCCGCCGGCACGGTGTTCCTGCTCCCGTACTACCTGGGGCTGTATCAGGGCTTCATCGAGCGGCCGTGAGCGGCGCCACGCGCGCGGCCCCAACTGGCCGGGCGTTGACTCCAGTCAATCCCGGCGGCGGTGGAAAATGTTGCCATTTCGGCGGGCGGCTGGTAGTTGGCTGCTCGTTTCAGTGCCAAAGCATAACTGCATGAGCCAAGACATTCGATTCGATCTGACGCAAAAGGAAGTGCCCCAGGCGTGGTACAACATTGCCGCCGACCTGCCCGAGCCGCTGCCCCCGCCGCTGCACCCCGGCACGAAACAGCCGGTGACCGTGGACATGATGACCGCCATCTTCCCGGAGAACCTGGTCAGGCAGGAGATGAGCACCGAGCGGTGGATCGAAATCCCGGAGCCCGTCCGCGAAGTCTATGCCCTGTGGCGCCCGACGCCGTTGCTGCGGGCCGTCCGCCTGGAAAAGGCACTGCAGACGCCCGCCCACATTTACTACAAGTACGAAGGCGTCAGCCCGGCCGGCAGTCACAAGCCGAACACCTCCGTACCGCAGGCCTACTACAACAAGATCGCCGGCACCAAACGTCTGGCCACCGAGACGGGCGCAGGTCAGTGGGGGTCGTCGCTCGCGTTTGCCTGCGAGCTCTTCGGCCTCGACTGCGTGGTGTACATGGTCAAGGTCAGCTTTCTGTCGAAGCCTTACCGCAAATTGCTCATGCAGACCTGGGGCGCGGAGGTCCACGCCAGTCCGAGCGCGCACACCGATTTCGGCCGGAAAATGCTCGAGGAAGATCCGGATTGCCCCGGCAGTCTCGGCATCGCGATCAGCGAGGCCATCGAGGACACGGTCAAGCATCCGGGCACCAAGTACTCGCTGGGCAGCGTGCTGAACCACGTTTGCCTGCACCAGAGCGTGATCGGCCAGGAGGCGATCAAGCAGATGGAACTCGCCGGGGAAGAGCCGGACGTGATCATCGGCTGCGTCGGCGGCGGCAGCAACTTCGCCGGGCTCGCATTTCCTTTCATTCAACAGAAGCTCGTCGCGAAGAAGCCGTACCGCATCGTCGCGGTGGAGCCGGAATCCTGCGCGTCGCTCACCAAGGGGGAGTTGCGGTACGACTTTGGCGACACGGCGGAAATGACGCCGCTGCTGATGATGTACACGCTCGGACACCGCTTCATGCCGCCCAAGATCCACGCCGGCGGCCTCCGCTACCACGGCATGGCGCCGACGGTCAGCCACGTGAAGAAGCTGGGGCTGATCGACGCGGTGGCTTACCCGCAGACCAAGGTCTTCGAGGCGGCGGTGCTCTTCGCGCGCACCGAAGGCCTCGTCCCGGCACCGGAACCCTCGCACGCCATCGCGGCGGTGATCGACGAGGCCATCCAGTGCCGCCAGGAAGGCAAGGCGAAGGTCATTCTCTTCAACCTCTGCGGCCACGGCATGCTCGACCTGGCCGCCTACGACACCTACCTCTCCGGCAACCTCAAAGACGGACAAGGCTGAGCGGATTCTGCTTTCGGTACTCACAACCTAACCCATGAAACACATCAACCCCCTGTTCCTCGGCGGCGCGCTGGCGCTGCCTTCAATCCTGCTCGGCCAATCCGCCGGGCATTACCCGATCGGTGTGGAAGGCGTCAAAGGCGGCACCCTGCCCCCGCCGGGCTTCTACGTTCGCGACTACAATTACTTCTACGGCGCCACGCAGATGAATGACGCCGATGGCAACAAAGTCTCCGCGCCGGCTCCCCAGCCGGAAATGATGTCCTCGACGGGCGGGGCCAATCCCCCCGTGGACTTCAGCTCCTTCGGTTACGCCAATGCCATTCGCCCCATTTGGATCACCAACTTCAAGCTCCTGGGCGGCAGCTACGGCATGGACGTGCTGGTGCCCATCGTTTACCAGGAAGTCAAGGTCAACGGCGTCCGCCAGGACACGTCCGGTCTCGGCGATATCTTCGCGGAACCGGTCACCTTCTCCTGGCATTGGCAGAAGCTGGACCTCGGCATTGGTTATGGGCTGTGGATCCCGACCGGGGACCATGACCCCGGCGAATTCGACCCCGGCCTCGGTTACTACTCCCACATGGCCACGGGCGGCGCGACGTACTTCTTCGACACCGAGAAGACCTGGTCGCTCTCGGCGCTGGGCCGCTACGAAATCCACACCAAGAACAGCGACTACGACTTGTATCCCGGCGACACGCTGGACCTCGAATGGGGTCTGAGCAAGGCGCTGAACCCGGCCTTCGAACTGGGCATCTCCGGGTACTGGCAACAGCAGATCACCGGCGACACCGGCAAAGGTGTCACCTCCTCGGACAAGTACAGCCGCGTCGGCGTCGGTCCGGAAATCAATTGGAACTGTCCGAAGTGCGGACTCTTCGTCGCCGTCCGTTACGCCTACGAAGTGATGGCCGAAAGCCGGCCGCAGGGCCAGATGGGCGAGATCACGCTCACCAAGAAGTTTTAGTTGCCCCCTCCTCACACTCTGGAGCCCCGGCGGTTTCACGACCGTCGGGGCTCCGGTGTTTTACGGGCACCCCGCGCCGTTCCTGCGCGTCGGGGGACCGGGGAACCGTCGCGAGCCGAGCGGCGGGAGCGAGGCCAGCCCCGCCTTCGACTCACGTTGGAGGCGGCCGAAACCTCTCAGGAAACGCCCCGTTCAGGAAACGTTCAGGAAACGCCCTTGCCGTGCCGGCCCGGGTTGCCCAACCTCGGTGGCTCATGCTTGAAGCTGCCACGTCGTTTCAACGCCACTTCGGAACCGCGCCCACCCAGATGGTGCGCGCGCCCGGCCGCGTCGAACTCCTCGGCAACCACACCGACTACAACCAGGGGCTCGTCATGGCGGTGGCCGTGGACAAGTACGTCTGCATGGCGGGCGCGCCACGCAACGACGACGGGGTCGAACTCGTCTCGACGGCCTTCCCGCAAGCGGTACGTTTCCGGCTCGGCACGATCGAGAAGGACCCCGCCGCGTCCTGGGCCAATTACGTCAAAGGCCTCCTGGTCCAGCTCCGGCAGCGCGGCCTGGTGCTCGGCGGCTTCAACGCCTGCATCCACAGCACCATCCCGCTGGGCGCCGGACTGAGCAGTTCCGCGGCGCTGCTTGTCGCCACCGCCCTGTTGCTGCGCAAACTCTATCCGTACGCGCTCGCCCCCGACGGTCACGCCAGCGCCATGCCGCGGCTCGATGCCGGCGAACTCCCGGTCCCCGGTGCGGAGGAGAAGCTGCTCTTCGCGAAAATGTGTCAGGCGGCCGAGAACCGGTTCGTCGGGGTGAACTGCGGCTTGCTCGACCACATCTCCTCCCTGTTCGGCCGGGCCAACCAGGTGATTCTCATCGACTGTCAGCAACTCGGGGTCGAGTGGACGCCCCT
This sequence comes from uncultured bacterium, assembly GCA_963735925.1. Taxonomy (GTDB): domain Bacteria; phylum Verrucomicrobiota; class Verrucomicrobiia; order Limisphaerales; family J093; genus DSVZ01. The sequence goes on along the minus strand of CAVTMT010000005.1, from coordinate 318,577 downwards.
GGCGCCTGACCTGGCCGTGGTGGTCTGCCATTCCGGCGTGCGCCACGCCTTGGTGGGTGGCGAGTACAATGACCGACGGGCCAACTGCGAAGCCGCCGCGGCCGCTTTGGGCCAGCCGTCGCTCCGCCCGGTAACGTTGGACGCCCTCGCGGTCAATCGGGCGAAGCTCACCCCGCACCAGCACGAATGCGCCTTGCACGTCGTCGGCGAAATCGACCGCGTCCAGCGCGGCGCCACGATGCTGCGGCGCGGCGATCTGGACAGCTTCGGCCGGCTGTTGTTTGAAAGCCATGCCAGCTCGCGCGGGAACTTCCACAACAGTTGCCCGGAACTCGACGTGCTCGTGGACCTGGCGCGCCAACAACCCGCCTGCCTGGGCGCGCGGTTGACCGGCGGCGGTTTTGGCGGCGCCACGCTGAACCTGGTCCGGCGCGGGGCGGCCGAGGAATTCCGCACCCGCGTCGCCGAGGGCTATCAACAAGCGACGGGGCGCGCGCTCGAATCGTGGATCTGTCAGGTCGTGGACGGTGCAGCCTGACCGCCCAACCGGAACGCCGGTGTCCACTCGGCGGGCTCGCGGCGCTACTTCGCATCCGGCTGGTCGCCCGCAGCGTCGGCAGGCTTCGGCAACAAGCCGACGATCAGCGCCACCAGACCGCCGGCGACCAGCGCCAGGACCACCCAAAGAATCGGGCTGCCCAAGCCACCCGCGCCGCGGTTCCGCCAGGCGCCTGGCTGGAGTTGCTCGGCCGCACGCAGCGTCGCCGTGGCTTTTTCCGCCGTCTGCAGTTCGCGCGCGACCAGGCTCAGGTCGTAGCTGGGCGGGCGGGCTCGTGGGTTGCCGTAATAGAGGAACAGGTCCGCTGCCGGCGTGCCGAGCGTGAAAACCAGGCGCGGCACCGCCGCCGTGACCTCGAATTGGTCCAGCTTCAACGGCGGATTGTCGCCATTGTCGGTTTCGAGAATGAGCGTTGCCGATTCGGGTCGGCCGATAAGTTCCAGCTCCAGCGGCGTCGGGACCTGGCCCGGGGTTCGCGCCCAGGTGGCCTGGCCCAGCGACCGGCGATACCGCGCGCCGCGCTCGTCCCCGACTTCTTCGAACAGCAACATCTGCCGCTGAAACAAGGTGTCCGGCGAGTCGCAGGTCAGGCGCGTTAACGGCAACCCGGGATGCGGCAGGGTGATCTGCCAGCGCGAAAGTCGCGCCTGCTTGGGATCGTTGATCACGCCGACGTCGGCCGCCACCGCGCGCTGGACCGCACCGGGGTCACGCAGGAACGGCACCTGCGTTGCGCCCCGCATCATGCGCAGGTCCGCCAGATCGGCGCCCGCCGCCGATAGGACCTCCAAGTCGAGTTCCAAGATCTGGGCGCCGGGCCGCGTCACGCAGACCGGTTTGCGAAACGGCCAGTTCGACACGTCGAGTTCAGCCGCGCGGTCCTCGACGCCGGGCAGTGCCCGCGGTGGTTGGTAAGCCGGGTTCGGCGTCAGCGGACCAAGCGGCTCCGACGACGGCGCAATACCCGCCAGCCCGGTGCCGAGCGCGGCCAGATCGTACCGCGGCGCCGGGCAGGCGCGATTCCCCGTCAGCAACCGGAACCTTCCGGCCACCGTCGGACGAAAGACCGCGTACACCGGCCGCACGCGGGCCCGGACCGCTGAAATTGCCAGCGGCGGGCTGTCCTGGTTGGCGATCTCCAACACCAGATCGCGTGTTGGCGCGAGGGCCTCGACGCGCACCGTGAGGTTGGACATGGCCGGTTGCCCGTCGAAGCTCAGCCGAAACAGGGTGCTGCGGGCCAAGCTGGCTTCGTTCGTGCCCAGATCGGTCACCTCGCGGGCCAACACCGTGACTTCGCGGGTGAACAGCGGCTCTGGCGTTTCGAGTTCGAGCGCGGCCAATTCGAGGTTCGCCGCCGGGAGTCGCAGGGCAACGCGAGAGGTTTTGCGAGCCAGGTCGTGGCCCAGGATGTCCACCGCATAGCTGTGGGTCGGCGCCTCGGTGGCGGTGGCCTGGAGGTCCGCCCCGGTGAAAGCGACCGGCTCCGAACGCCGATCGTCCACCGTCAGCCTCAGCCACGGCCAACGCTGCGGCGCCAACGGCACACGAAGCTGCTCGGCGCCCGCCTGTCGAAACAGCGGCACGCCACGAGCCAGCACGGTCCACGCGCGGCCGTCCTGGGATCCGTCCACCTGGGCGGCTTTAATGAAGTTCACCGCGGTGGTGCGGAGCGCCACGCTCTCCAGGGCTTGCGTAAATCCGGTCTCGAGCACGAGCACTGTCGCGTCGCCGGTCAGGGTGGCGGCGAAGGATTTCGCCGGGGCCGCGTGCGGCGCTGCGGGCACGGTGCGTTCGATCGCGTACGGCACCTCGTGGTCCTCGGCATCGACCACGCGCAAGTCCGCCAGGCCTGGCCGCGCCGCACCGAGGGTTTCAGGGGGCAACGCGATCTTCACCAGGCCGGTCGCCGGCACTGCAAGCGACTGGACGTTTCGCCATTCGGCGGACGGCAAGGTCGCGGCCGCAAGCGGGGCTTGGCCTAGACACGCCAAGCAGGCGCAGAGCAGCGGGCGCGATGTCGGACAGAGTTGCATAGGGGGATGGCGTCAGGTTAGGCGGGCGTGGGTCCGGCCGTTTCCACGGCGTCCTTTCTGGCGCCCGGGGCCGCGAGGAAACGCTGGTAGATGAACGAGACGACCATCAGCACCACGGCAAGTCCGATCAACGAACCGACCCGGTAGAGCCCGCCCAACCTCCAGAGGTCGTGCAGGAAGAGCTTCAGCAGCGTGGCCACCAGGAGGCCCATCCCGCCGTAGCGAGCGGCCGCGCTGGCGTTCTTGAATCCCAGGGCCAGCAGCAAGAAGGCGAACAGGCCCCAGGCGATCGAGTACGTCATGTCCTGGCCCAGGCTGGCGTCGAAGTCGAAAGTCAGCGTCGAACCGGTGGAAAAGTAGTCGGCGATCTCGATGTTCAACAGCAGGAACGCCAGCACCGCGCCTAGCGTGTAGAGCACGGGCGGTGTGTTGACGCGGAACACCAGGTTTCGCGGCGGTGCGAGCAGGCGTGCGCCGGCGAGCAGGCTCGCCGTGACCATACCGTAGCTGTACAGGAACCAGTTCAGGATCGGTGTCCCGCTGCGCGGGTGGTACTCGAGCACGGCCGGGTTCAGCGCCAACCGCGCGAAGGCCACCGCGAGCAACCCGGCGCCCAAGGCACGCAGGCCCGGATGCGGGACCCGATGGAACAACCACAGCAGCGCCGCGCCCTCGAGAGCCCAGCCCACGGTGATCCATTGTTTGTCGAACTGGATCGGGAAGATCAGCGTGATGAAGAACAGCGCGCTGCCCCCGAACCAGGCCAGCAGCCGCGTCCGGTTCGGACCGGTCACCGGCAACGCCCGCAGCACAAACGCCAGGGCGCCGAGCATGGGCACGGCGAACGCCGCCGGCAGCAGACCCATGACCTCGTTCGGCCAGGCCATTTTGACCACGCGATAGACCAGGAAGAAATGGAGCGGTCCGGACAAAGCGGCGGTGGCCCAAGGGAGAATCCGCTCGGCGAACACCGTCCGAAACACGAACGGGTAGGCCATGAAGGTGGTTGCGAAAGCCAGGTTCCAGGCCAGCGTGGCTCCAGCAGCTTCCACGGTGAAGCGCGCGTTGTACCAGACGTATTCGAGCGCCAGCACGCACCCCAACCCCACCGGCACGAGCAAGTCCACGCGCAGCAACCGCGCCGTCGTGAGCAGCATCGCGACCAGCACCAGCGCCAGGCCAAAGACCGGCGTCGGGCTCACCAGCGGCAGCCGCGAAACCGCCATGATCAGCAGCAGGAACGGCAGGATGGCGGCGAAGGCCGGGATTTGCGCCAGTGCCAGCGTGCGATCGCCCTTCAGGTTGAGCCAGCCTGGGACCTGCGTGGCCACGGTCGAACCACCGGCGGCGGCTTCCAGTCTCGCGAGGATCCGGTCCGCGAACGTCAGGCCCACGAGGAAGAAGAACAGTGCAAAACCGCCGACCACGAGGAGTACGGGCGGCAAGCCCGTCACTTCCGCGGGGACCTGGAGGATCCAGACCGCCGTCACCGCCACGGTCAGCGCCAGCACCGCGAGGACCGCCAGCAACGCGCCCGTGAGCAACGCCAGGCTGATCGCCAGTGCGTCCACCAACAAGACCACCGGCCAGACCACCCAGGGCACGGCCAGTTCGCGGAACATCGGCAACAGCACCAGCACCAACGCCAGCGGCGGGAACAGGTGGGCGAGCCAGACGCGTCCGGCGTTGGGATGGATTCGTTGCATGATCAGCGGGAACACCGAGTGCAGCAGCGCAAAGCCGAGGTAACCGCCCAACGCCCAGTTCAGCAGTTCCACCTGGAGGTGGCCAAACGTCCAGACCGAGAGCACTAGGAACGTGGTCCCACCTGCCGCCAGGTGGGCGTGGTTCCACGACGGCCGCAGCAGGATCAAGGCGAGCAGCGACAGGTCGGCGACGAGCAGGAACGAGTAGATCATGCCGGGCCGCGCACCCAGTTCGCGATAACTGAGCAACCACAGTGCGAACGCGAACGTCACGAACGGCAGACTCGCCGCCGCCCCCGCGCACCAGTCGCTGGCTTGTTTCGCGCGCCGGGCCAGTACGAAGGCGCCCAGAAAGAGGGCGTTGAACGCGGCCAAGATCGCCAGCGCGGTCGAAACCTTCTCGACGGTAAAGAACTTCCCGGCCCAACCGGCTTGCATCAGCACCGTGCCGAGGGCGGCCAGCGCCACCAGAAAGTGCCAGCGCCGCTGGAGCGCCACCACCACCAGCCCGAGGTCAAGGATTGCGATGTAACTGAACAGACCCAGCGGACGGTCCACGTTCGAGCCCAGGAGGACGGGCGTCAGGAATCCGCCCAGCAGACCGAGCACGGCGACCACCAATGCCGGCAGGCGAATGGCCAGGAAGCACGCCGTGACCGTGACCAGCACCATCAGCACAAAGGCGGTGGAATAGCCGATCAAGTCGTAGTAAGCCCGCGCCGCAAAAGTGTCCGCGTACAGGATCACGACGCCCGCCCCGCACAGCGCATGGGCCGTGACCTGGTAGGCTTGGCGCCTGAGCCGGGCGCCACCCACCAGCAGTCCCAGGCCGATGAGGAATCCGGCGGCCACCCGCAACTGCGGCGAGATCCAGCCCTGATCGAACGAGTACTTCACGAAAAACGCCACCCCCAGGAACGCCACGAATCCGCCGATCCAGGCGAACAACTTGATGCCCATGAACTGCTCCAGGTTCAGGCCGCCGAACCGGCTGCCTTCCGTCACGGCGACTTTCGTAAAGACCGGCGCTGGCGCCGGCAGCACGGGCAAGGGCGGCACTGGAGCCGGAGGTGTGCCGGACGCGGACGCGGGTCTGGGCATCGTCGGTGCGGGTGGTTTCGCGGCCGAGGCAGGCGAGGTCGGGACGAGTGGGGGCGGTGCGACGGGGGTGCCGGGCCGGCTTTCGACGCGGCGTGCCAGCGTCTCGCTGGTGCCGGAGAGAGGCACATTAGGCGCCGTTTGGGCCGGTTCTGCTTCGGGCCGTGGGGGCGAAACCAGAATCGCGAGCCGGGCCTTCACCGTCGCAAGCTCGGTTTCGAGCTTGGTGACCCGACCGCGCAGCAGCCCCAGGCCGATCACCGCCCAAAACAACAACGCCAGCAGACCGATGGGGATGAGGATCAGGATTTCCATACGCGTCAGGGTGGGAAGGGTGGGGTCAATGGATTGGGATTCCGGCAGCAGCGGCGGGCTGCGGTGCGCGATCCCAGGGGAACACAACCATCGGCGGCGGGCGCAACGGGAGTCTGCAAGCGCGGGTGGGATCGGTGTCGGTCGAGGTCATGGCGGGAGGATAGGCAGAGTGCGTGCGCACGGCGTAATCGAAAAACCCCGTCTCTGGATTCCGGCCGTCGATGCCGGCGAACCGGCGCGAGCCCACCGGCCGACGCCCGCGGACGGGACCGCTGCGCTTCGAATGCCCGGGCGTGGCGTGCATACGGATCGGGGTGGGCTGGTTGGGACGGTCTTGGTATTGACACGCGCCGCCGTCTTTCACAAGCACGATCACGGCGGTTCAACCCCCCTCAGTTCGGGCTCGAAACCTGGCCGGCCTTGCACGCACACTGGTCCGATGTCGCTGATCGAACGGGTCATCACCGTCAGCTACCGCCACCGCGTGTACTTCACGCGCGGGGTGTTCGACGCCGCCAATTCCCTGCTACAGGGTTTGCTGGTCGCACCCGATCCAACCCGACCCGCGAAGGCGCTGGTGACCCTCGACGAAGGCCTGGCGACGGCGCTGCCCTCCCTGCCAGACCGGATCGCCGCCTGGTTCTCCGCGCATGCCGACCGGCTGCGGTTGGTGTGTCCGCCGATCCGGCTCGAAGGCGGCGAGCGCGCGAAGCACTCGGCCGTTCACGTCGCCGAAATCCAGGCCAGCATCGAGCGCCACGAGATTTGCCGGCACTCTTACGTCATCGCCATCGGTGGCGGCGCGCACCTGGACGTCGTAGGTCTGGCGGCGGCCACGGCGCATCGCGGCGTGCGCCACGTGAGGATTCCCACCACGACACTGGCCCAGGCCGACTCGGGCGTCGGCGTGAAAAACGGGATCAACGCGTTCGGGAAAAAGAATTTCGTCGGCGTCTTCGCGCCGCCATTCGCGGTCCTCAACGACTTCGACCTGCTGACGTCCCTGCCACCCCGGGAGCGGCGCGGCGGTTACGCCGAGGCCGTGAAGGTGGCGCTGATCCGCGACGCCGGCTTCTTCGACTGGATCGAAACGCACGTCGAGGCGCTGAATCGCTTCGAGCCTGCGCCGCTGGAAGAGTTGATCCGGCGATGCGCCGAACTGCACGTGAACCACATCGCGAGCAGCGGCGACCCGTTCGAGTTTGGCTCGTCCCGGCCGCTCGATTTCGGCCACTGGGCCGCGCACAAACTCGAACAACTCTCGGGGTATGAACGGCGGCACGGCGAGGCGGTTGCCATCGGCATCGCGCTGGACACGGTCTATGCGCGGCGCGTGGGCATGATCGCAATCACCGTTGCCGACCGCGTGCTGGCGTTGCTGGAGCGACTCGGCTTCACGCTGTATGCGGACGAGCTTCAACGCCGCGGACCGGACGGTCGGTTGCTGGTCCTGAGCGGGCTGGAGGAATTTCGCGAGCACCTCGGCGGCGAACTCACCGTGACGTTGCTCGAAGGCATTGGCCGCGGCGTCGAGGTGCACGAAATGAATGCGCACGTGGTGGCCGACGCCATTGCCGAACTCGCCTGGCGTGCGCGACCGGCGTGTGGTGGCGAGGACTGACTCCGCCATGAAACGCACCGTGGTACTCAACGTCGTCGGCCTGACCGGGTCCTTGATCGGCGAGGCGACACCGCACCTCCTCCGGTTCAAGCAGAGCGGCTCGTCCTCCCGCATCGTGCCGGCGTTCCCGGCCGTCACCTGCACCGCGCAATCGAATTATCTCACGGGCAAACCGCCGCGCGACCACGGCATCGTGGGCAACGGCTGGTACCACCGTGAGCTCGCGGAGGTGCATTTCTGGAAACAATCGAATCGCCTCGTGGCCGCGCCGAAGCTGTGGGAGGAATTGCGCGCGATCGATCCTCAGTTCACCTGCGCGAAGCTCTTTTGGTGGTTCAACATGCATTCCACGGCGGATTACTCGATCACGCCGCGGCCGATGTACCCCGCCGACGGCCGCAAGGTTTTCGACATCTACACCCAGCCCGGCGACGTGCGCCACCGCATCCAGCGTGACCTGGGCCCCTTTCCGTTCGCCACGTTTTGGGGCCCGGTGGCAGGTATGCAGTCGCCGCAAGGCGCGCCCGACGCGGCGTCGCGTTGGATCGCCGAATCGGCCAAGTGGATCGAACGGACCTATACGCCCACGCTGAATCTGGTCTATCTGCCGCACCTGGATTACAGCCTGCAAAGGCGCGGAGTCGGGAATCGGAAACCTGAATTCGGGATCCGGAATTCGGAAGGCAGAAGGCAGAAGGCGGAACTGGGAAGGCCCGTCCCGACATCCGGCATCCGGCCTCCGGCATCTTCCATCCTTCCTGATCTCCAAGCCATCGACGCCATCGTCGGCGATCTCGTCGCTTTCTTTCATGCGCGGGGCGTGCGAGTGGTGATCCTCTCCGAGTACGGCATTACCGGCGTGGATACGGCGATCCACCTGAACCGGCGGTTCCGCGAGCAAGGCTGGCTGACCCTCCGCGACGAACTCGGCCTCGAATTGCTCGACGCCGGCGCGAGCCGCGTCTTTGCCGTCGCCGACCACCAGGTCGCGCACATTTACCTGAACGACCGCTCGCTCCTTTCGCCGTTGCGAAACCTGGTAGAGGCGCAGCCCGGCGTGGCACGAGTGCTGGGCGACGACGAGAAACGCGCGGCGGGCGTTGACCATCCGCGTGCCGGCGACCTCATCGCCGTGGCCCGCGAGAACGCCTGGTTCACCTACTACTACTGGCTCGACGATGCGGTTGCGCCCGACTTCGCGCGCTGCGTGGACATCCACCGCAAGCCCGGTTATGACCCGGTCGAGTTGTTCACCGACCCGGCGCTCTCGCCGCTCGCGCTCAAGGCGAAGATTGCGTGGCGCCTGCTCCAAAAGCGGCTCGGTTTCCGGATGCTGATGGACGTGGTGCCACTGGACGCCACGCTGGTGAAAGGCTCGCACGGCTGTCGGCCGGCGGGCGAAGCCGACTGGCCGGTGTTGATGGCGGACTCACCCGAGGCGCTGCCCGCGGGACCGGTCGAGTCCACCGAGGTTTATTGGGCGCTGCGGAGGTTGGTGACTGGCGCGGCGGGCCGCGGGTGAGACTCTGTCTCACCTTGTTCCGCATTCGGACATGCAATCTCCGGCGCGATCTCGGCCCTCCTGAGCATCAAATGCCTCCGAACCAAGACGAGGAGGGCGTGCTAACTTCCGGCCGGCTGTCGCTCGCGGATTAGTGGGAAATCATCGCTTGACGCTGCATCCGCTGAAACCATGCTGCCGCCGGTTCCTCGCCCCGAGACCATTTTCCCGGAAAACGCCACCGCACGGGGAAGTCGGTAACCGGAGCGGGTCTCCTCAAGCGAGAGAAGAGTACTGAGCCGTGGCAGGCGCGAACTTCGATTTGCTGCTTTCTCGTGAAGCCTTGGAGCAATTGCGCTCCTTGCCGAAGGAACTTCGTCGCCGTATCGGCGAGCGATTGAACGGTTTGGAGGGCGGCTTCCAGGGCGACATCAAGAAACTCGCTGGAGCGGAGGGCAAATATCGCTTGCGCGTGGGCAGCCACCGCGTTTTGTTTCGGCTCGTTGGCAGGCAGATTCAGGTGTACGCTGTGAAAGATCGCAAAGAAGCCTATGAGTGACCTCCTCGCTGAAAGACGCCCCCGGCGGACGGCCAGGCAACGGCCGAGTTTGCGTGCGCTCCAGGTCGAGCTCGCTTCGCTCAGCCGACGCGTCGAGGACTTGGAGGACTTGCGCGAACTCAACCAAGCCATCGAGCGTAACGGCAACCAGCCACTCGTACCTTGGACCGAGGCGAAAAAGGAACTGGGGCTCGCCTGACCGCGCGGGAGGCAGAACTGAGGTGGTCGCCGACGAGAATCGGCGCCACTTGGAAGCCTGCGACCTGGCTACTGCAGCACGGCCCGGTAGAAGCGGACCGGGGAGTCAGCCGCAACCGGGGCGGTCAACGTCATCGAGTCATCCGTGCTGACACAGTCGCTCAGCGAGATCCACTCCACCAGATTGCTTGAACCCTGAAGCGTGTAACGACTGCCCACGGCCCCAGTCAGCGTGATCTGCACCGAGCCGTCCGGCGATGCCACCGGTTTCCCCAACTTGGGCGCTTCGGCCGGCCATCCTTTCCGAATCTTGCCGTCCCACACTCGGCCAGGTATAGATTGCCGGCGTGACCTCGCGCTATTGCGTTGTCGTGATCGGCCTCATCTTGATGTTCCGGAACGAGACCTGGCCGTGGTCGCCCTGGAGGGAAAGGTAGCCGGTGTTGGACTTGGCGAAGCCGGGCATCCGCGCGAATTTGCTCCTGGCCACGCGGGCGTTGAAATCGTCGCTGCCGAGCACGTAGTCGAAGTATTTCACGCCATTGATTTCGTGCTCGCACTTCTCCGCGCTGATGAGCAGGCGGACGTGGTTCCACTGGCCGACCGGCTTGGTGGCATCGAGCGGCTTGCCGGTCCGGGGATCGTCCGGCGGCTGGTAAAGGCCATACAGCCAGCCGCAACGAATCTCGTCGGCGGCCTTGACGTTGTCCTCGAGCTGGAACTCGGGTCCGGTCGCCCACGCCGCGCCGCCCTGGTCGGTGACGTGGTACATGATGCCGCTGTTGCCCGCCTCGGTGATGTTGTAGTCGAGCTGGAGCTCGAATGCGCCGAACTGCTCCGTCGTGACCAGGTCGCCCGCGTTGTGCGGGTCGGCGCAAACCAGCGCGCCATCGCGCACCTGCCAGCCAGGGCGGACGCCCTCGCGCTTGAAGTTGTGCCAGCCATTGAAGTCCTTCCCGTCAAACAGGAGTTTCCAACCCGCGGTCTGCTCGGCCTCGGTGAGCGTGTTGGCGGCCGCGGCCGCGGCGATCTGCTTTTCCAAGGCCGCTTTCCACTCCTCGTTCAGTTGCTCGACGGTCTTGCCGGTGAGTTCGGTCCACAGTTCCGGTGCGTATTGACCCTGCCGGCAGGCGGCGTTGAGCCGGGTGATGACGGCCGCGCCGTGGTTTTGGACAACGTAGTTCAGGAAATTGGCCGAGACGCGGTACATGCCGTCGTAGCGCGCGCGGGCGAGGTTGCGGGCGGAGATTTCGGCCCCGTGACTCTGCGGTTCGAACAAGTACCAGCGGATGTAGTCCGGGATGCCTTCGACCAGCCAACCGGGCGGGCGCGTGCCACCACGGCGCCGGCCGCCGTATTGCTGCACGACGTGAACGACTTCATGCACGATGGAGCCAATCGCCTCGCGGTGAAGCTCGGATTGCAGCCAGGTGGCATTGGCGGTGATGCGGGTGCCGCCGGTCGCCGCGACGCCGCGGCCGGGTTTGATGGTGACGCTGAACCGCTTGGGCGGCGTGAAGCCTTCGCTCGGCAGGAGCGCCACGATCCTCGGGTACCACACCGTGAGCACCGGCGCCAGCCTGGTCTCCGCCCATGCTTTCAAATCCGGAGCGCCGGACGTGTCGATCGAGATTTCGCAGGCGCCGTCCGTCGAGTGCGTGACGAACGGTGCGCCGGGCGCTTCCGCCGCGGCGGCAACCGTGCCCTCCTGATCCGCCGGCGTCACCACGTCGATCTCGCTGTAGAAGGTGTTGCCGAAGCCGTCGTCGCTTTCCGTCCGCGAGCAGTCGAACAGTAGGTAACGGTACCGGCCGAGCAGCCCGGTGGAGTCCGAGATGCTGACGCCATATTGGCCACCGGGCTCGCCCGACTTGGGCCGTGTGTCCACTTGCGCGATCAGCTTCCAGCCGCAGGTTTCCGGGTCGGTGCCGCGTTTGGGCGCGGGTTCGAATCCGGCCGCCATGCCCTCGCTGGCGTAAAGGGCATAGACCTGCGGACCGCGCGTGGCGGGGTGCCAGGAGTAAGTGTTCACCTGCTTGACCTCGATCACGCTGCCCAGGTCGGCCCGCAGGCGACCACCGTCCGTGCCGGCGCGGAAGAAGAAGTTCGCGGACGGCTGGTCTTCCTCCGTGGGCAGACGGCCGTCGTTGAGTTGGTCCAGGTCGCCGCCATTCGGATCGCGCGTGCCGTCGATGACGGTGAACCGGGCGCGGCCACCGGCGTCGGCGCGCGCGGGCGAAGGGACTTGCGCGAAGCGAAAGGCCGTCGAGGCGGCGTCGTTGCCGTGGTGATTGACGGTGACGGCGACGTCACCCAGCGCGAGGGCGCAGCCAGGGAGTGTGGCGAGGGCCGAAACCAGGAGGCGGATCGATTTCATGCGTGTATTCATACCGGGGGATGCGCGGTAAGTCGAAACCGCGGCACCGTAACGTGTTGGCTCGTCCGCGCCAAACGAAAACCCGGAACGCGGCGAAGCCCGATGCCGGGCTCGCGATTTTCGATTCACCGGTGCGGCCGGTTCGTGGTACACCGTCTGCCGTGCACAGGCGGCTTTTCCAGATTCGGTCTTTGGCGAACCGGTCGGTACTGACGGTCCTGGTTCTGGCCGGATGGTTCTTCGGCGCCGGTTGTTCGCTCAAGAAGTTTGCCGTGAATCAAGTCGGCAACGCGCTGGCCGGCAGCGGCTCCACGTTTGCCAGCGACGACGACCCCGAGCTGATCCGCGCCGCGGTGCCGTTCAGTTTGAAGCTCATGGAAAGCCTCCTGGCCGAAAGCCCGAAGCACCGCGGCCTGCTCTTCGCTTCGGCCAGCGGGTTCACCCAGTACGCGTATGCCTTCGTCCAGATGGACGCGGACGAGCTCGAGGACCGGGATCTCGCGGCGGCCACGGCGATGCGCGAACGCGCGCGCAAGCTCTACCTGCGCGCACGCGACTACGGCCTGCGCGGGCTCGAAACCAAACACCGGGGGTTCACCGCCCAACTCCGCACCAACGCCCCCGCCGCCGTGAAGACGATGCGTCGCGCGGACGTGCCGCTGCTTTACTGGACCGCGGTCTCGTGGGGCGCCGCCATCGCGCTCTCCAAGGACGATCCCGACCGGGTGGCCGAAGTCCCGCAAATGGAGGCCCTGATCGACCGGGCGCTGGCGCTCGATGAAAGCTGGGGCGAGGGCGCCATCCACGGTTTTCTCATCACGTACGAGATGGCGCGACAAGGGGCGCCGGGCGACCCGGCCGCGCGCGCACGCCAGCAATTCGAGCGGGCGGTGGCGCTGTCGGGTGGCCACCTGGCGGGACCGTTCGTGAGTTACGCCGAGGCGGTGTGCGTGCAGACACAGGATTTGAAACAGTTCGATGCCCTGCTCCAACGGGCACTGGCGGTGGACGTCAACGCGGAACCGGAGAATCGGCTGGTGAACCTCATCATGCAACGCCGCGCGCGCTGGCTGGAATCGAAGCGCGAAGACCTTTTCCTGATTCCTGAACCTTCCAAGGCGCCCTAGCGTCCAACCCCCCATGCGGAAACGAAGTTCTATTACCCGGTTCGTCGTCGTCCTGATCGCCGCCCTCGCCCTTACCCACGGCCTGCAGGCCGCCCAGCGGATCAAACTGGCCACGCTGGCGCCGACCGGCAGCTCGTTCCACAAGAGTCTGCTCGCCATGCGCGAGGCCTGGCGCAAAGCCTCCAACGGCGCGATCGACCTCGTCATCTACCCCGATGGCAAGCTCGGCGGCGAGGCGGACACGGTCGGCCTCATGAGTGTGGACTCGATCCAGGCGGCCATGCTCACGGCCGTGGGCTTGTCGGACATCGAACCGGGCGTCGCCGGTTTGCAGAGCCTGCCGATGGGATTCCACAACTTCGCGGAGGTCGATTACGTGGGGACGAAACTCCAGCCCCTGCTCGAGCAGGATCTCGCGAAGAAAGGCTTCGTCGTGCTCTTCTGGTCCGACGCCGGTTGGGTGCGCTTTTTCGCCACGAAACCGATCGCGACGCCGGACGATCTCCGGAAGCTCAAGCTGTTCACCTGGGCCGGGAGCAGCGACGAGGTGGGCATCTACCGGTCCTTGGGTTTCAACGCCGTCCCGCTCGAGACGACGGACGTCTTGCCCGGGCTGCAGACCGGCCTGATCGAGGCCGCCCCGTTGCCGCCCGTCTTTGCGCTCGCCACGCAGGTGGACACGCGCGCGCCCTACATGCTCGAGCTCAACTGGGCGCCGCTCGTGGGCGCCTGCGTGATTCGCAAGGAAACCTGGGAACGCATCCCTGCCGCCGTACGCGTCGAGTTGCTGAAATCCGCCACCCGGACCGGCCAGGAGATTAAGAAGAACGGCCGCAAGGAGGCCGACGAAGCCGTGACCGCGATGCAGAAGCGCGGCCTCAAGATCATCCCCGTCACGCGGGAAGCGGAGGCCCAGTGGCGGGCGGCCGCGGAGAAATCATATCCGATGATTCGCGGCAAGGTGGTCCCGGCCGATGTCTTCGACGAGGCGGTGCGGCTGATTCACGAGTACCGCGCCACCCACCCGGTCAAGTAGCGCCGCGTCCGGGCCGTCTCGCGGCCCCCCTTGCCGCCGGCCGGCAAGAATCGCCTTCTGCGCCGCCGCCACCGCGCCTAGACTCCGCGCCATGTCTGCGCTCATCAAGGTCGCGGTGCTCGGCACCGGCTCGCTCGGCAAGCAACACGCGCGCATCTACGCCGAGCTGGCGGCGGCCGGAGCGGTCGAGTTCACGGGCGTGTACGACGTGCTCGCCGACTGCGCCCGCAAGGCCGCCGACGCCTGCCGCACCCGCGTGTTCGCCACCGTGGACGAAGCGGCGGCGGCCAGCGACGCGCTCAGCGTGGTCACCCCCACCACCACGCATTTCGAACTCGCGAAATCCCTGCTGGCGCGGGGCCGGCACGTGCTGGTCGAGAAGCCGATGACCGACAATGCGGCGCAGGCGGAGGCGCTCGTTCAGCTTGCCCAGCAAAACGGTTGTCTGCTTCAAGTCGGTCACGTCGAGCGGTTCAACCCGGTCTTTCGCTATCTCCAGCAGGTCATCGCCGAACCGCGGTTCATCGAGGCCCACCGGCTTTCGCCCTACCCGGCGCGCAGCACCGACGTCGGGGTGGTGCTCGATTTGATGATCCACGACCTCGACGTGGTGCTGGCCTTCGTGCGGTCACCGGTGGTGAGCGTGGATGCGGTGGGCATTCCGGTCCTGAGCGCTTCCGAGGACATCGCCAACGTCCGCCTCCGATTCGCCAACGGCTGTCTGGCGAACCTCACGGCGAGCCGCGTCAGCGTCGAGAAGGTGCGCAAAATCCGGGTCTTCAGCGGCGGCCCGACGCCGAGCTACGTCTCGCTCGATTACCGCGCCCAGGAGGGTTACCTCTACCGGTTGGCGCGCGCGGACGAGAGCGAGAGTTCGCTGTTGAAGAAGCTCCTGGCCGCGAAAGGATCGTCGATCGTCAGTGAATTCGGCGGACGCCGCATTGTGCGCGAACCGGTGCCGATCGCGAAGGAGGAGCCGCTCAAGCTCGAACTCCGGAGTTTCATCGAATGCGTCCAGGCCCGGCGGGCGCCGGTGGTTTCGGGCGAGGCGGCCAAGCAGGCGCTGGATCTGGCCTTCGAGATTACCCGGCAGGCACGGGCCGGTTTCCCCGCCGCATGAGGCCGCTCACGTTCATGCTGGTGGCCGGGGAGCCGAGCGGCGACCAACTGGGCGCGGAGTTGATCGGCGCATTGCGAACCGCACTGGCCGGCGAAGCCTTCGCCCCGCGATTCTTCGGCGCCGGCGGACCGCGCCTGGCGGCCGCGGGCATGGAACTGGCGTTCGACCTGACGCGCCACGCCGTCACCGGGTTGGTCGAGGTCGTCCGCGTGCTCGGGGACCTTCGCCGGCGGATGCACCAGCTCCTCGAGTTGGCCTGCGAGCGGCAGCCGGATGCGGTGGTGCTCGTGGATTTCCAGGGCTTCAACCGCTGGCTCGCCCGGGCGCTGCGCCGACGGGTGAACACGCAGCGGAGCCGGTTCAACAACTGGCGGCCGCGGATTGTCCAGTACGTCTCGCCGCAAGTCTGGGCCTCGCGTCCGGGGCGCGCTCATGCCCTGGCCGACGACGTCGATTTGCTGCTGTGCCTTTTCCCGTTCGAGAAGGAGTGGTATGCGCGGCGGGTTCCGCGGCTCCCCGTGGTGGCCGTGGGCCACCCCATCCTCGACCGGCACCGGGACCAGGCACGACGCCCGTCGGCGCCCGCCCCTGCACCAGCCTCGGGCGCGACGTCGTTGGTCCTGCTGTTGCCCGGCAGTCGCGCCGGCGAGTTGCGGCGGCATCTGCCGGTGTTGCTCGAAACCGTGCGGCTCCTGGACATCCGGCACCGCGTGCGGTTCCGGATGGTGCTGCCCGACACCTCGCTGCGGGCGGCGGTGGAAGACCAGTTGCGGACCCGTTCGGTGCCCGTGGAGTTGCGCGTCGGGGGACTGGCCGAATCCCTGGCGGAGGCAGCGGTGGCGATCGCCTCGACCGGCACCGTCACGCTGGAATGCGCGTATTACCGCGTGCCCACCGTGGCCTTGTACAAGACGTCACCGCTGACGTTCTGGGTGGGCAAGCGGCTGGCCACCGTGAATTCGCTTGCCATGCCCAACCTCCTCGCCGGCACGCGCGTCATGCCCGAGTTTTTGCAGGGCGCGGCCACGCCGGAAAGACTGGCCGAGGCGGCGGGCAACTTCCTGACCCGGCCCTTCCTGCGCGAGGCGGTCCGCGCCAAATTGGACGAGGTGGTGGCTCAGCTCGGACAACCTGGCGCGAGCTCGCGGGCCGCCTCGGCGATCGTCAACCTGCTGCGATCGCAGGCGGGCCCAGCCCAAGCATGACCGGACTTTCTTCTGGCCCGAGCCCGGTGGATGACTATAACGGGTCGCATGAAACGATTCCTCTCCTGGCTGGGCGCCGCGAGTGTCGCGCTCCTGACCTGCCTCGCCGCGGATGACGCGAAGTGGACGCCGCTGTTCAACGGGACCGACCTGACCGGCTGGGTTCAGCACAGCGGCAAGGCGAAGTATTTCGTCGAAAACGGCGAACTCGTGGGCGAAACGGTCGCCAACACACCCAATTCGTTCCTGTGCACGACCCGCACGTTTCACAACTTCATCCTCGAACTGGATTTCAAACCGGTGACCGGCTTGAACTCCGGCGTGCAGATCCGCAGCGAGTGCTTCGCGGAGCCGAAAACCGCGGAGATCGGCGGCAAGACCTACAAGTTCCCCGCCGACCGCGTGCACGGCTACCAGGTCGAGATCGACCCCAGCGACCGGGCCTGGACCGGCGGCATCTACGATGAAGCCCGGCGCGGCTGGCTGGTCGATTTGAAGAACAACGTGCCGGCCCGGAAGGCGTTCAAGGCGAATGCGTGGAACCATTTTCGTATCGAATGCCGCGGCGACTCGATCAAGACCTGGCTGAACGGCGTGCCGGCGGCCGACCTGAAGGACTCGGTGACGCCGTCGGGCTTCATCGCGCTCCAGGTGCACAGCGTGGGCAACCGAGAGGAGAAGCTGCAGATCCACTGGCGGAACATCCGCCTGCAGGAACTGCCCTGACGGACGCGAGTGAGGTGGGGCGCCGCGGACGGGCGCACGTGGGGAATGGGCCGGCCGGCCGTCAGGCCGCGACCGGCGCCGAGGTGTGCACGTTATCCCCCACGACTTCCGAGAAGGTCCGCACCGTCTGTTCGGCCATCCGGCGGGCGCTGAACTGGTCGCGCGCTGCCAACCGGGCCGCGCGCGACAACGCGAGCAGCCGGGACGGATCGAGCAGGAGGCGCTCGAGCGTGTCGGCCAGCGATTGCGGATCGCCGGGTTCGCATAGCTCGCCCGCGCCGCTCGCCTGCACGATCTCGGGAAAGGCCGCCAGGCGCGGCTGGACGATCGGCACACCGGCGGCCAACGCCTCCACGAGGTAGAGTCCAAAGGACTCCCCATAGGCCGCGGGGACCGAGAAGACCGACAGGGATTTCAGAAATGCGATCTTCTCCGCGCGCGACAGATTCGGGTGAAACTCGACCGAACCGGCCACGCCCCGGGCACGCAAGCGCGCCTTGAGTTCGCGCACGAAGGGCCGGTCGCTCGGGCCGCAACTGCCGCCGATTTTGAGGCGCAGGCCGGGAATCCGCCCCCGCTGCTTGAGCAGCAAAAACGCCTCCACGAGCGTGTCCAGGCCCTTCTCGCGGCACATCCGCGCGAAGAAGCCAATGGTTGGCGACGGGGAGCCGTTCGGGGTCGCGGGGGGATCGGCGTCCCCGTAGCCGGCCTGGTTGACGCCCAGCGGGATCACCCGGATGCGCTCCGCCGGCAGCCGCAGGCGCGTGGCCATGCGATCGGCAAAGTAGCGGCTGGGGGCGATGAACAGGTCCGCGTCGCATGTGTTTCCGCTCAGGATCTTCCACGCCTCGGCACGTTGCGCCCCCGGCAGGGCATCCAGAAACGATTCCTCGCCGGCCAGCAGGCAAACCACCGGCGAGCCGACCGCCTGGCGCAAGCGCCGGGCCAACCCGAGCAGCAGAATATTCGACAGACAGACCACATCCGGCTTGGCCTGCGTCTTCAACCAGCCGACGAGTTCGTCGAGGTCGCGGGACTGGTTGCCGTGCTCGCCTTGGAGCATCGAGATGGTGAGGTTGCCGACCTGTTCGGGGCGGGTCCTGGCAGCGAACCGCCCCACAAGCCGGAGCAACCACCGCTGCGCCAGGAAGCGATGCAGCCACGGAGGCTTGGCCCGCAACAAGGCGCCGTATTGGCCGAGAAAGACGTTGAGGCCACTGAAGAAGATGGGCATGTCCGCGCCGGAGTTGGCTTCGTCCAGCTTCAGCGGAAGGTACATCGGTAGCATCAGGGCAGAGTGACCCAGACGCCGCCACTCGGCGACGAGCGCGTTGTCGCGGATACAGTTTCCGCAGTACATGCCCCCGGTACCCGGGGTGATCTGAACGATGTTCACAACTCAACCACGCCCCGCCGTTCTTCGATCGGGCGATCGGATACCACGAAAGACCCGGCGGGCTTATGACCGTTCGCGTTAACCGGCAACACATAGCCCATGCCGCGTCGCCTGTCCAAGCCCATACCCGTCTCCCGGGGCCAGCGACCGGCGATCCGGCATCGGCCGCCGTTCCCACCCGCACCCGGATCCGGGCGGGGTCAACGATCCGGGCACCCCCGACCGGCCCTTCACGATCGTCACTGGAACCCGCACCCCACCCGCATGGATGTGGCGCAAACTTGCCGCTTTGCCCGTTGGGGTCAAGTGTCGGCAATGTCGTGATTCCAAAGGGGTGGTCGCGCCGCTGCGGGAACGCAGGACGGTTCAGCAGCGCCGCCACCCTCAAATCGGGATACTGCCTCACTGTCGCGCGTACGCACCGGATGCCGTTCCGCGATGACACTTCGCTGCCCGCAAAACGGCGGAAACGGCCGGGGAACGGTCGGATTGCCGTTCCCCGAATACAGCGGGTCGGGGGCAAGCTCTCCCCCCAATGGCGGCCAACCGGAGCTGAATAAAGTCCTGGCGAAGCCCGCTGGGGCCGGATTACTAGTAGGAGTTGCCATGCAAATCCGAGCTCAATCTTCCCGCCTCGTGACGGCGGACGTTCGGCGCGACCCCGAGGGGAAACCGACCGCGTTCACGCTCAGTATCGGGAGCGAAACGATCTATCTTGACCCCGGCATTTCCTGGGCAAGGGCCGACACCGGCAAGTGGATCGTCCGTGGAATCATCGAGCAACCGCAGTCCTTCCACGTGGAGGCCGACGGCACGGTGGAAATCAACGGCGAGAAAATCAGCCTTCACGACCCGGTCGGTACGGCCAGGCTCGAACTGGAGATCAACAAACACCATGACCTTCCAGCCGCCCGGAAGGAATCCGCGGCCGGGATCGGGACCACCACGGCAACGGCCGCCGCGCACGCGCCCGACCACGTGGTCTTCCGCGTGCGGCTCGATCAGCTCGGGCATCTGCACATCGACTGCTGTGCCGGGGAGGAGCGGACGGCCACCAGCCTGCGCGGCCTGTCGTCGCTGATCCAGAATGGACTCATGCTCAAACCGGGCCAACTCCACGTGGATCCCATGCAGCGGCACGTCGAGATCGATGGAGTGCTGTTCGAGTGCAACGAAGCCGGCGCCCGGCAACTGGAAAACGCGCTCAATTACAGTTATGCCCCGGCACTGAAGGACAGCCGCGAGACTCCGATCTCGGTGAGGGAGAATCCCGCATCCCCCACGGGTTTTGACATCCGCTTCGAGTCGTTTCGCGCCGGCGCACGCTCCGAGGTGAAGGGGCATCTGTCCGAAGAGAAACTGGAAATGCTGCAGGACCCGATCCGCAGCAACCTGGTAAAGCCAGGCATGCTGCTGCGCCTGACCCCACCTTTCCTGATCGTCCGCCGCCGCCGCCCCGATGGCGGCGAAGAGAAGGTGCCGGAGCTGCCCGATCTGCAATATCTCCGCTCCACGGCGATCGAGATCCAGCAGTTCCTCAACCACCCGCTGGTCCGCCGCGGCGCCGGCTCCGCCACCCCCGCCACCCGCGCGGAAGCGCCGGCGGAACTGGTGGAACTGCGGGTTCGTCGCCGGCCGCAAAACCAACTCTCCCTGTGGCTGGAGCCGGTGACAACCAAAGGCCGGACTTCCGAGGGTTGCGCCTTCACCCGCCACAACCTCGCCGAATTCCAGCACGCAGGGCATTTCCTGCCGCATCTGGACGTCGCGCTCTCGCTGGACAACAAGCAGCTCAGCGTCTTGAACAAAAGCACGGGCGAAGAACAGCACCTGATCGTGGACGCGAACAGCACGGACGAGGACCTGGCCCGCGCCGGGCGGATGCTCACCGCCTCGCTTAAAACTCCGATACCGCGCCCACCGCAGCCGGCTGCGTATCCGGAGGTCGCTCCGCACCCGGTTCCGGTCGAGCGGCCCGCCTTGGACCCCCGGGCCGGGCCGCCCGCTCCTGCGTCCGCAGCAACCCGGCCGACCGATTCCCGATGCGATTCCACCACTCCATTGCTCGCGCCGGTCACGCCGATGAGTCCGTTGCCGGCCGCCCCCGCCGCCCGCTCGCCGTCCCCCGCCGTTCAGGCACCGGCGCACGTGGCGCCCCTTGATGAGCGGCGTCCCCTCGGAGGGACGGGAGTCGCGGCGCGGGAGCAGCCGGCCGTGCCACTGTCCGGAGGAGGGCCCGGCATTGCGGAGGCGGATGGTTTTCGCGCTGCCGATCCGCTGGAGACGGTGCAACGGGTCTTCCAGGCGGCGGCCGAAGGTCTGGCACTTCCGGTGCAGGAGGTGGCTCTGAGTCTGCCCTTGGCGTTCACCGACCGGCAGTTCCAGGTTCTGGCCTTCGACGGTCGTGGGATCGAAAGTGTGCAGGACCTCCGCTCGGAAACCTTCGCGGGGTTTTACCTCACGCATCTCAACTCGCAGGACGTCCTGCTCGTGTATGCGAACCAGGGCCGACATATCGAGTTTGGCCCGCAACGTTGCGAGCTCCAGACAGCCGTTTCGGCCGAGCCGGACGAGTTCAACCGTCCCGGCCTCCTGGGTTTGGCTCAAGACCGCGACGGGAACTTCGTTTTTGTGGTGACGTCTGCATTCCGGGCCTGGGTTAGGCCACGCGAAAAGCTTTACCTGGAGGCGGCCGCGCGCTTTCTGACTCCGGCCGAAACCGCCGCCAGTCCGCAGGATTTCGCGTTGATCTGGCCGCGGGGGTTGGACGCGTGGGCCAAAGACCCGACTTTGGAGAGCGGCCAAGCTTCGGCACCCATTCTCCAGACGGCTCCCCGGTGAGCCAAGGTCGAACCGGTGCCTGCCAGGAATGTGGCTGGCCGCCTGAACCCCCCGGTTGCCTGCGGGTATGTGCGGCGCCACATGGCCATGATCTTGCGGCCCGTGGAGACGGTGCGCGGCCAGGTCTGTGGCCCTGCGGGACGGGCGAGCGACGAGAACCGCACCGGCTCGTACCGATGCACCAGCATGACACGAGCGCAGGACGCTCCGTGCGGGGCTCGCGTCCTGGGCTTTGAAGGCTCAGGCCCTCATCGTTGGTACCCCCACCCTGAATTGAACAGGGATCCACGGTTTAGGAAACCGGCGCTCTATCCATTTGAGCTATGGGGGCAACAATTGGCAATAAAGTATTTAAGACGAAACAGGAAGTTGCGCATTTTTTGATTGTAACCCAGTTTTGTAACCCACAAGGTCGAGGCATGAACTCACAAGCCGAATCTGCCACGTCAGAGCAGGCGCGCTTCCGCAAGGTCGCAGAGTGTCTCTACCGTCACGAACCATCGGGGAATTACTATGTTTTGGTGAAGCGGCGCGGCAAGCAGATTCGCCGCTCGCTCAGGACCAAAGACCGCCAGCTTGCCGTACGCCGGTTGGCCGAGTTCCGTGAGAAAGTCGCGCGGCTGGCCGACTGCGGCCCCCGGGGCCAAATCACGTTCGAGGAACTTGCCGCTCGCTGGTTTGAAACCATCCGCCTCCGGCTTAAACCAGCCTCCGCCGCCCGCCGCCACACAAGCATCCGACAATTGACGCCTTACTTCGGCACGATGGCCGTGCGGAACATCGGACCACGCGAGTGCGATGAATGGACCGTCTGGCGCGGCAACGAAATTGCGGCTTCGACGTTCAACAACGAGCGCGAAACGCTCCGTGCCATCCTCGACCTTGGGAAACGTGACGGCATCCTGCTGGACAACCCAGCAGAAGTCGTCCCCCGCCGCAAGCTCGGGAAGGCGAAACTCGTGATTCCGACGCGAGAGCAGTTTCGGCAACTCGTGGATACCATCCGCGGAATGGACTGCCGCGCCTGGGCGGGGGCAGATTTGGTCGAGTTGCTGGCCTATTCGGGAATGCGATTGGCAGAGGCAACGGCGCTTCGTTGGGACGAGGTTGACTTCATTAGCGAGCGATTCACGGTCACGGGGGGTGAAGTCGGAACCAAGAACCACGAAGCACGCACGGTGCCCTTGTTCCCCGGTCTGCGTCTCCTGCTCGAACGGATTCGAAATTGCAGACCGCCGGCGTCACCAGAGGCGCGGGTCATTGCGATCACCACCGCGAAAAAGGCAATCGCATCCGCTTGCCGAGAGGCCGGCCTTCCGCATTTCAATCACCATTCCCTGCGGCACTATTTCGCAAGCAACGCCATCGAAGCAGGGGTGGACTTCAAGACCATCGCTGCCTGGATAGGCCACAAGGACGGCGGTGTGTTGGTCGCCAAGACCTACGGTCACCTGCGTGATTCGCACTCGACCGAGATGGCGAAGCGGATGACTTTCGACCCCGGACACACATTGAGCCCCTGAGCCCAAGACAAAGAACAAGAGCGGCAAAACAACAAAGGCGGTTCTTATTGGTCCGAGTCGCGCCGCCCAATGTGGCGTCAATCAAAGACGCGAGCGCAGCGGTCGGCGCACCATGTTTCCGAACCGAGGGGACCAGAATCACGCGTCGCCATCTGCGCAAGTGATTTACAGATCGACCCCAGATCTCCGGGTTCGTCGCCGGGCATCTCGCCCCAACTTCCACGGCTTGGACCGCATGGGACTGAAGGCTCTTCCGCAATCAGTTGTGCGTCGTCGGTCGTGGGACTCAAGCGAACTCTGATTGCCCCAAATCGCAGTGCCGGGGTAGAGTCGAGGGGTGGCGCGGTGTGTTTAGGTCGAAGCCTATCCGTTGACCCGGCCTTTCGGCTATTGGGTGCCTCACGAGCCCGACCATGCATCCGTTTCCACCCCCCGCTCATCGAACTGGGCGGGCCGATTTCCGGCACCCAGCTCTCGGACAAGGAGTTCAGGCGTTCGCCCGCGGCAGGTTCGCCGTTTGGGGTTCCAGTCGGATCAGGCCAAGCGTCTGATACAGAAACTTGTCGGGATAACGTCCCGTGCCCGACCCGGCCTGCTTGTGTTTCCCGCATAACCATTGACGGAGCCGATGCCGGGTGTGGCCGTCCACTGCCCGGTAGGCTTTGCTCACAGGTCCCAGACAGAAGTAGTTGGCCCATCCTCGCAGCTTGCGATTCAGATCGGCCACCACCTCCACGGTCCGGTCCCGCAACGTTGACCTTCCAGTCCGTTCGCTCACCTCGGCGCAGATGCGCTCCACGCGCTTCTTGGCCGGGCGTGTACCCAGGTAGGCGCGGCCCGTCCGGGGCGAGTAGCACCACCCGATCGTGTACCCCAGAAAGTCGAAACTCTCCTCGGTCACACGGCAGGTCTTGGTCTTCTGCGCGTTCACGGTCAGTTTAAGCACACCCATGATCTGCTGCATCTGCTCCCGCGCTTCCCGCGCCGAACCTCGGCACAGGATCACGAAATCGTCGGCATAGTTCACGATGCGTGCTTCCAACCGCTGCTCCCAGCCTTGCTGCTTCCATCCCAGGATGAAACGCCTCATGTAGAGGTTGGCCAGCAAAGGCGAAATCGGCGCCCCTTGCGGAGCGCCTCTTCCCGTATCCTTGTTGACCGTCGTGCGCCGTGTGCGCCCTCGGTCGCCGGTTTCTTCCACCGCCATTTCCAGCCATTGCTGGACGAGCTTCAGCACCGCCCCGTCACTGACACGCCGCGCCACGCTCTTCATCAACTCGTGGTGGGGAATGGTATCGAAGTAGCCGCTGAGGTCAGCATCAACCACATCACGGTATCCTCGATGGACCAACCCGTGCACGGCGCGGATGGCGTCGTGAGCGCCGCGGTCGGCTCGGTAGGCGTACTGTTCTTCGGGCAGGTCCGCCTCGAAGATGGGGCTGAGCAGCATGGCGGCTGCCATCTGCACCACCCGATCTACAATGCTCGGAATGCCCAGCGGTCGGAGTTTGCCGTCGGCCTTCGGGATGTACACCCGTCGCACGGCTTGCGGCTTGTACGTCTTCGCTCGGAGTTGTTCCGTCAATCCATCCAGCCATGCTCCCAAACCTCCCGCCTCGATCTGCTCGAAGGTTTGTCCGTCCACCCCGGCGCGGCCACCGTTGGCACGGCAGCGTTGCCAGGCGAAGTGCAGAACATCCCGACGATAGATCTTGTCGTAGAGGCTGTAGAAACGCAGGGCCGGATTTGCCTTCGCTTTGGCCTGCAATGACTTCTGAAGGTTCCAAACACTCTCTGGAGTTGTTAGGCTCATGCCAATCTCCGGGTTTTCCCTTCTTCGGCCATGCCCTTGAACTGAGGCCCCTTCGCTCCCCCGGCATTACCCGGCTTCATCGCTACTACGAGCCTCTCCGTCACCCGCATCGGCCTTGTCTGTCCCTCGCGGGATCCAAGTTGGCCGTGCGCGACGGCCACCGACACGGGCTTCCCGTGCTTGCGCAGGACTCCTGCTGCCCAGCATGCCGTCACCCCTACCCCGGCGAACTCGGACGGTGCCAACTTCGCTCGCTTCCCGCCCGATGCCAGCCTTCCCCGTTTGTCAACCGGGTCGGCGTTCGCATTACCCTTTTCGAGGCTTGCTCGGTGTTCATTCATCTTACGGCCTGCCTGCTCGCTGATCCCCAAATGGGACCTTTGACGTCGGAGGCTTCGGCGGGCGCATTGCTGCACCTCACCGCTCCAACTGCTACCGGCGGAGCGAAAGTTGCCGGGTGGGTCTTCCGTTTCCGACTTCTCCCACTGAAGTCCTGTACTCTTCACGGCGCACTGACAAAACCGGGTGACAATGACGCGATGGGTGCACGAATTGCGGCCTGATTTTGAATCGCGCGCCCATGTCCCCCTCCCCGTCGCTGACGATTTCGCCGTCGTCGCCGTAGAGCCGACTGATCATCGCCGAGAGCGGGGACCGGTGATCTGCGCAAGCCGATGCCAGCGCGGCGCACCGGTGGGGACACCGCGGCGCCCCGACCACAGGGCGGCGCCCGGTTGTGCAGCCGGCGGAGCCTTCGCGCACGCTGCCGGCAGCGGAGCAGGCCTGCTGTCCGCCACAACGCCGCCGTGGGGTTGATTCCATTGGCGCAGCTCCCTGGAACGGAAGACCACCACCGCGCTCGGGAAGGGAGCCGCATGGGGCGCACCGCCGAACTTGAGCCGGCCCTTCAGGAACCGGATCTCACCCCGGATGGCGTACCGATGCCACCAATCCGTGTCCGTGCGCGCCGGGACCAGGCACACCACAGTCGCCCCCGCCTGCGCGGAGTCGAACGCCTTGCGCATCCAATGCCGGATCTCGCGGCCGTAGGGTGGGTTCATGAAGACGGTAGCGGCACCCCAATCTTGAGCCAGGCCGTCCTCCTCCCGGGTGAAGTGACGCACGCACTTGGCATTGTCGTGGGTCGCGCACGGGTCGAGGTTGAACTTGTAATGCCGCGCACGGCATTACAGCTTTTACGCCGCGTTCTGAGTAATGCCGAGTTGATGGGGTGATTTCCACGGAAGCCCAAGGAATCACCCCACTTTCGCTTTGTACACTCGGCATTATCTGGATGTCATCCCCTTGCTGACCCCAACAGGAACACAGAAAGGAAATGACACATATGAATGAGTTCTTCCGGCCACAAACTCAGGACCTGCTTCCTCTCCGAGTCGGTCCGTTGGGACCTCACTTGGAGGGCATCGCGGCTCTGCTGGCTGGGCAGGGCTATTGTCGAAGACACGGCTGGCGAAAAGTCCGCTTGGTGGCGGCGCTAAGCCGATGGCTGGCGGAGCACCGCCTCCCGATCGATCAGCTTGATGAAACGCTAGCGACCATCTTTCTCCGAGCGCCGCGACAACCACGATACCGTTTCGAGGGGGATCGCTGCACGCTCACGCTGCTGCTCAAGTACTTGCGCCAGACCGGCGCGATTCCAGCCCTTCGGCCCCCGACGATGCGCAGTTCCTTAGACCGTCTGGTTCGAGATTACGAGCAGTTCCTGCGGCAGGAACGAGGGCTGGTGCCCGAGACGATCAGCGATAGCGTTCGGGTGGTTCAGCGTTTCCTCCGTCACCGGTTCCCCGCGGGCCAGATCCATCTGCGCGAGTTGCGGGCGGGCGATGCGTCCGATTTCCTCCGTCACGCGGGTTCGAGCTGCGGGCGACGATCCCTCCAGGTGACCGCGAGTCGTCTGCGTAGCTTTCTCGGCTTTCTGCTGCAGCGGGGGAAAATCAGCGCGCCGCTGGCGAGCGCGGTTCCGACCGTGGCGGCCCGGCGGTTGTCTGAACTGCCTCAATTCCTGGAAGCCACCCAGGTCGGGCTGCTTCTAGGCAGTTGCGACCGAGGCTGCGGCTTGGGCCGCCGGGACTATGCCATTCTCCTGCTCTTGGCTCGACTGGGCCTGCGGGCGGCCGAGGTGGCCCACCTCAGCTTGGAAGACATCGACTGGCGTGCCGGGGAAATCTGCATCCGCGGCAAGGGGCACCGCGTTCGACCTTCTGCCGCTGCCGCAGGATGTCGGCCAAGCCATCGCGAGCTATCTGAAGAGGCGGCGTCATGGCGACGCTCGCAGGGTCTTCCTTCGGAGCTACGCGCCTTATGAAGGCCTGGCGGCGACCACGGTGGCAAGCGTCGTCGAGCGCGCAGTGGCACGGACTGGACTTCGCCCCGCCCATCAAGGGGCCCATTTGCTGCGCCACTCGCTGGCTACCAGAATGCTTCGACGCGGCGCTTCGCTGGCCCAAATCGGCCAGGTGCTCCGACATCACTTGGTGCAGACCACTGAGATCTACGCGAAAGTAGATCTGAAGGCGCTGCGTCGCTTAACGCACCCCTGGCCTGGAGGTGCGCGATGAAAGCGCTAACTGCTCATTTGGAGGACTACTTGAAGCTACGGCGCCAACTCGGATTCAAGTTGAAGGTGGCCGGCGGGCTCTTGCACAATTTTGTCCGATTCGCCAAGCAGCAACGCGCGGCCTTCATCACGACGAAGCTGGCCTTGCGATGGGCGACCCAGGTGCCCAACCTCCAGCCAGTGCAAAAGGCCAACCGACTGGGCATGGCCCGTCGCTTTGCCCAATACATGAGCGCGATCGATCCACGCACAGAGGTGCCCGCGCCAAAACTGTTGCCCTACCATTGCCGTCGGCGAGTGCCACACCTTTACCGGGTCGAGGACGTGCATCGGTTAGTTGAAGGCGCGCGGCAGATTGATCCTACTCACCCCATCAAAGGGGCTTCCTATGCCACTTTGATCGGATTGCTCGCAGTGACGGGCATGCGCGCCGGGGAAGCCATCGGCCTGGATCGTGAGGACGTGGATCTCACCGAAGGGGTTCTGACCATCCGCCATGCCAAGGGTGGCAAGACACGACTGGTGCCCCTCCATGCCTCAGCCCGAGAAGCACTCCAACGATATGCGGCCCTCCGGGACGAAGTCTTTCCGAGACCGTCCTGTGCGGGCTTCTTTGTCTCCGAGCGGGGAACCCGTTTGACTTACGACTCGGTACACTATTGCTTCCTGCAAGTCGCTTGGCGCATCGGGTTACGCAAACCCGGCGACCGACAGGGACCCCGCTTGCATGATCTGCGGCACCATTTTGCCATCCAGGCCCTGCTGCGCTGGTATCGGTCCAAGACGGACGTCGAAACGCATCTGCCCGATCTGAGTACCTATCTCGGTCATGTGCATGTCTGCGATACGTACTGGTATCTTTCGGCGGTGCCCGAGTTGCTGCAATTGGCTACCCGACGTTGCCAACAGATGGAGGCCGAGCGATGAAAATCCAGGCGACCTTCTCCGAGTTGCTGCAAGCGTATTTCACGGACTGGCTCATGGGCCAGCGCAGTGCCAGCCCGCACACCATCGCGAGCTACCGAGACACTTTTCGCCTTCTGCTGGCCTTTGCCTGCCGGGAGCTGAAGAAGGAACCCGCGACCTTGAGCGTTTGCGGTGTGGATGCACCTTTGGTCGTTCGCTTCCTCGATCACTTGGAAAAGCAGCGGCACAACACCCCTCAGAGCCGGAATGTGCGGCTAGCGGCGATCCACTCGTTCTTCCACTATGTCGCATTTCAGGAACCCGGCTTCGGAGCCGTGGCGCAACGCGTTCTGGCCATTCCCAGCAAGCGCTTTCCCAAGAAGCCAGTCGACTTTCTGAGTCGAGCCGAGACCGAGGTCTTGCTGAAGGCGCCGGATCAGAACACATGGTCCGGTCGGCGCGATCATGCGTGGCTGCTGGTGGCCGTGCAGACCGGACTCCGGGTTTCCGAGTTGATCGGCCTACGGTGTCAGGATGTGGCCTTGGGTTCCGGAGCTCACGTGCGCTGCACCGGCAAAGGGCGCAAGACGCGCTGTGTCCCCCTGCGCAAAGACACTGTGAGGGTGTTGCGCGCTTGGCTCAAGGAGCGAGGAGGACAGCCCAACGATGTGCTCTTTCCCAACGCCCGCGGTGCCGCCTTGAGTCGTGACGGGGTGGAGTACCTGCTGGCCAAACACCTGGCTACGGCTCACCGGGCGTGTTCCTCCTTGGAAGGCAAACGGGTCTCGGCCCATGTACTGCGGCACACCCTGGCTATGGATCTGTTGCAGCATGGCGTGGATCGTTCCGTCATCGCGTTGTGGCTCGGCCATGAACATATGGACACGACGCAGGTGTACCTGCACGCGAACCTGCAATTGAAAGAACAGGCGCTCGCCAAGACCGAACCCTTCCCCGGACAGTCCTGCCGCTACCGTCCATCCGACCGGCTCCTGGCCTTCCTCCAGAGCCTTTGATAATGCCGAGCATACAAAGCGAAATTGGGGTGATTCCTTGGGCTTCCGTGGAAATCACCCCATCAACTCGGCATTACTCAGAACGCGGCGTAAAAGCTGAACTCCCGGTTCAGCGCGTCAAACAACCATTGGGGCGTCGGCCACTCGTCCGAGCGCGACGAGAAATGCACGGCCAGCGAACGAGTCGGGGTGGAATCGCGGGGAGGTTTCGCCGCGGGGTCCTTGTCGCTCTGGGGCCTCGGGCCGGGCCGCGACTGTGACGATCCATTCATGGTGTTCGCGAGGGGCGGCACCCGATGCCGGTTCACCGGCCCGGAGACGCCCTTCACCGGTTTCAGTCGCGGCACCGGACTGAAAGCGAACAGCGCAGAACAAGATTCAGGGGGGGTGCGGCCTGAGGCGAGCGTGTAGGGCGGACCCCGCCGGGGTGCCGTCACGCCCCCAGACCAACGGAGCCCCCTCCGTGGCAGCTCAAGACAACGCCCGTCCCTCGGCTCGACGCCAGGCGCCCCGCCCTGCTCGATACTTTGTGGCGCCGGAGCCGGCTTGGCGCACTTGATCGAAATCCGTCTGTTCGCTTTTGCCGGGTGTCCACGACTGGCGTCTTGGAGCGGCGAGAAGGTCACTGGGGACGCACTCGGCCCTCCACGACACCTTATGGACATACCACTTCCCTTGAACGGCACCCCGCCGCGGCTGGCCTACAGCGTGCAGGAAGCCGCGCGGCTCCTCGGCGTCTGCGACAAGAGCATCCGGCGACTCATCCTGCGCGGCCTCATCCGCCCCTCCCGTGCCCTGCGACACATCCTCATCCCCAGGGACGAACTCGAGCGCTTCCTGAGAGACACCCAATGAAAGGCTCTCACCGCCACACACAGCCCCCGCTCGCATCGCCGGCCAGGCGTCGCGCATCCAATCGGAGATGGAATGGGCGGGCTTCAACCACTGGAGGCAGGCGCGGGCCGCCGCCGCCCGGTGTCGGGAAGCGGGTGTGCCGGGGCGGCTGCCCCACCGGCCCGCGCCGGTTTTGGCTCCCACCCCCTTGGTCGTCTGGGATACCGTTTCTTCGCAGGTTTCTCCTTGGCATCCCACGGGACACGGCTGCAACGGGGTCGGAGCCGCTGCCGAGAACGGCGTTTGGCACCGGTTGACTTGGGCCTCCGGAGTGCGGTAGATCGGCAGGGTGGCGAGGCAGGCTCCCGGTCGACCGGCGCATTCTCGCCCGCACGGGAGGTACGATGCCAGCACTCCGGCGGGTCGCCCGCAACGACGACCTGCAACTTGAACTGTTCAGTTTCAACCCCTCCGCAACCCTCGCAATTACCGGATCACGGACGCGGATCGGATCGGGGTCGGGTCGCTGAAGCGCAAGTGCCAGGACAATCTCGCCGCCATCGAACTGCTCAAAGGGCTTGAAGCCGAGGGACGCGAAGCCACGGATGCCGAGAGGCGGGTGTTGGTCCGCTACGTCGGCTGGGGCGGATTGCCCCAGGTGTTCGATGTGTGCAACGACGAGTGGAAGGAATCGCGTGAACGCCTCGAACAACTGCTCACGCCCGCGGAACTCGACTCCGCCCGCGCCACGACGCTCAACGCCCATTACACCGCGCCGGTGGTGGTTCGGGCGATGTACGCCGCGCTGGAACGGCTCGGGTTCGAGCATGGTCGCATCCTCGAACCCGCCCTGGGTCTGGGTCACTTCATCGGCCTGATGCCCGATGCGATGCACGCCCGCTCGCTGATCACCGGCATCGAGATCGATTCGATCACGGCCCGGTTGGCGAAGACGCTCTACCCCGATGCGGACATTCGGCACCAACCCTTCGAGGAATCCAAACTGGCCGACGGGTTCTATGACGTGGCCTTGGGAAATGTGCCCTTCGGCAGCCACGCGCCATACGACCCGCGATTCAAAGGCTGGGGCTTCCTCATCCACGATTACTTCTTCGCCGCCGCCCTGGACAAAGTCCGACCCGGTGGCCTGATCCTGTTCATCACCTCCAAGGGCACGCTCGACAAACACGACGCGGCCCTGCGCGAGTACGTCGCCAGTCAGGCGGACCTGATCGGCGCCATCCGCCTGCCTGACGACGCCTTCAAGAAGAACGCGAACACCCAGGTCACCACCGACCTCGTGATTCTGCGCAAACGCCTTCCTGGCGAACCCCCATCCGGCCCGGCCTGGAGCGACGGCACGGTGGAGATCACCAACTCGCAGGGCGAAACCATCGCCGTGAACGAGTACTTCGCGGCGCACCCGGAGATGATGCTGGGAGAGATGCGGCTGGAAGGCCGGATGTACGGCCGCGGCGAGCCCACGCTGGTCAGCAACGGCCGTCCCCTGGCCCAGTGCCTGGCCGAGGCCGTTGCGTTGTTGCCGCGGGACGTGTTCAAGGTCGAGCAGCGGAAATTGGCCGCGCCCACCCTGGCCCAGTCTTTTCCCGCCCCGGAACACATCAAGCCCAATGCCTACGCGCTCGTAAACGACCAGATCGCCCTGCGCGAGGGCGACTCACTTCAGGTGCTCACCGGCTTATCAACCACGGTGGCCAAGCGCATTCGGGGATTGATCCGCGTGCGCGATGCGGTTCGGCGCTGCTTGCGCTCCCAACTCGACGGTACGCCGGACGAGGACGTGGTCGCCGCGCGGGAAGACCTCAACCTCACGTATGATCGTTTCGTCGCCCGGCTGGGTCCCATTTCCCAACGGGCGAACACCTCGGCTTTCCGGGGCGATCCTGATTTGCCACTGTTGTTGTCGCTGGAACAGTACGACGAGGAATCGGGCCGGGCGACCAAAGCCGCCATTTTTCGCGAGCGGACCATTCAGAAGCAGCGGCCCGTGCCCTCGGTCAGCACGCCGCAGGAAGCGTTGCTGGTCACGCTCAACGAGCGAGGCTGCGTGGACCTGGATTTCATTGCCGGGCTGCTCCATCGCCCCGCGGCCGAGTTCCTGCCCGACCTGAAGGGCACGATCTTTCTCAATCCCCAGACCCGACGCTGGGAGACCGAAGATGAGTATCTCTCCGGCAACGTGCGCGCCAAGCTGGCGGCAGCCGAAGCGGCGGCCCTGGTGGACGAGCAGTTCCTCGGCAACGTCGAAGCACTGCGACAGGTCCAGCCCACGGACCTGACCGCGACGGAGATCGACGCCCGTCTGGGCAGTACGTGGATTCCGGCGGAGGACGTGAAGCGATTCGCCGAAGAGACGCTCGGCGAGGAAGGCATCTCGGTCAGCCGTGCGCCCCAGTTGGGCCTCTGGGTCGTGCGCGGCGGGTATGGGGTCCGGTTCAGCGTCGCCAACACGACCGAGTGGGGCACCGACCGGCGTAGTGCGCTGGAGTTGATCGAGGACGCTCTCAACCTGCGCGTGCCCACGGTCTATGACCATGATCCGGACACCGACCGTGACATCGTCAACGGCCCGGCGACCGAAGCCGCCCGGGACAAACAGGAGAAGTTGAAAGAGCGGTTCAACCAATGGCTCTGGCAGGATGACGAGCGCCGCGAGCGGCTGGTTCGCAAATACAACGACGAATTCAATCACACGCGCCTTCGCACTTTCAGCGGCGAGCATCTCACACTGCCAGGCGCCAGCCCGGCGATTGTCTTGCGTCCGCATCAGAAGGCCAGCGTGTGGCGCATTCTCCAGACGCCCAACTGCCTCCTTGCCCAGGTCGTAGGTAGTGGCAAGACGATGATTTTGTGCGCCGCCGCCATGGAAGTGCGGCGGCTGGGTCTGGCCCGGAAGCCGTTGATTGCCGTCCCGAATCACATGCTCGGCCAGTTCGCTTCCGAGTTCCTCGCGCTCTATCCGGGCGCCAACATCCTCGTGGCCACCAAGGACGATTTCGAGAAGGCGAAGCGCAAGACGCTGATGAGCCGCATCGCCACTGGCAACTGGGATGCCGTCATCGTCACTCATTCCGGTTTCGAGAAGATCCCAGTCTCGCGCGCGACGCAGGCGGCATTCTTCGGCGAGCAGTTGCGCGAGTTGGCCCTGGTGATCGAACAGCAACGCAAGGACGGCGATTCGCGCATCGTCAAGGCACTGGAACGGGCGAAGAAGCAACTGGAGTCCAAGCTCAAGGAGTTGGCGGCCAATGAGAAGAAGGACGACGGCCTGACGTTTGAAGAGCTGGGCGTCGATTCGGTTATGGTCGATGAAGCCCATCAGTTCAAGAACCTGTTCTACATCTCGAAGATGACCCGGATCGCCGGTTTGCCCCAGACGGCGTCGCAGCGGGCCTTCGACATGTTCCTGAAGGTGCAGCACGTCCAGCGGATGAATGGCGGCGGCGGGGTGGTGTTCGCCACCGGCACGCCCATTGCCAACAGCGTGGCCGAAATGTTTACCATGCAGCGCTTCCTCCAGATGGCGACGCTCAAGGCCCAAAACGTAGGGCATTTCGACGCCTGGGCGGCCACGTTCGGCGAGCCGGTCACCGCGATGGAACTCGCCCCGGACGGCTCCGGGTACCGATTGAGTTCCCGGTTTTCGCGCTTCGTAAATGTTCCGGAACTCATGCTGATGTTTCGGCAGGTGGCCGACATTCAGACCCAGGCGATGCTGAAGTTGCCGGTGCCCGACTTGCGCGGGGGCAAGCCCGCCGTGATCAGCGCCCCGTGCTCGCCGGAGTTGAAGCGGATCGTCCAGGCGCTGGTCGAACGGGCCGAGGCGTTGCGCATCGGTCGGGTGAACCCGTGCGAGGACAACATGCTCCTCGTGACGACCGATGGTAGAAAGGCCGCCCTGGACCTTCGCCTCCACGATCCCCGCATGCCCGATCTCCCCGATAGCAAAGTCAACCAGGCGGTGACCGAGATCGAGCGGATCGGGCGGGAGACGGCGAGCGAGCGCTCGGCCCAACTGGTCTTCTGCGATCTCTCCGTGCCCACGGCCGGCAAGGGCTTCTCGGTCTATGAGGACATGCGCGACAAGCTGATCGAACGGGGCGTCCCCGCTTGCGAAATCGAGTTCATCCAAAATCACGACAGCGACGCCGCCAAACTTCAACTCTTCCGCGACGTGCGCGCCGGCAAGGTCCGCATCCTTTTTGGCAGCACGCAGAAGATGGGCACCGGTGCCAACGTTCAGGAACGGCTCATCGCGCTGCATCATCTGGATGCCCCGTGGCGACCAGCCGATGTCGAGCAACGCGAAGGGCGCATTCTCCGCCAGGGCAACCGCAATACCGAAGTCCAGATCTACCGTTACGTCACCGAGCAGTCCTTCGACGCCTACGGATGGCAGGTTCTGGAGAGCAAGGCCAAGTTCATCGCCCAGGTGATGACCGGCGAAACCGACTTGCGCCGGATCGAGGACATCGACGGCGCCGCGCTCACCTATGCCGAGGTCAAGGCGATTGCCCCGGGCAACCCGTTGGTCATCGAGAAGGCGCGGGTCGATGCCGGACTGTCCCGGTTGAGTCGGCTCCACTGCGAACACCAGGAGACCCAGTACAAACTCCGCAGCCGCGTGCGCCATCTCACCGAAGACACTCCACGGTTGGAACAACGGCTGGAGGCCGTGCGCCGTGACCTGGCCACCCGGCAAGACACCCGCGGCGATAACTTCGTCATGACGATCGACGGGCAGGAGATTCGGGACCGGGGCATCGCCGGCGAGTTGCTGCTCCGGCGCGCCGAGAAGCTGCGGGGCAGTCGCTCCGAGCGCCTGGTCGGCAACGTGGCTGGCTTCCTGGTCTTCGTCGCCGACAGTTTCATGGGCGGCCCGGAGATCGTGCTCAAAGGCGCCACGACTTACAGCGCCAAGGTCACCGACACTGCGCACGGTACGATCCGATCCGTCGAATACACCCCACAGCACCTTGAAGAACTGGCTGAGGCGCTAACGCGGAACATTGCCGACACGCGCAAGCGTCTGGCTGACACCCAGGAGCAATTGGAGGTTCCTTTCGAGTATGCCGAACGGCTCGCGGAGTTGATCCAGCGCCAACGCGAAATCGAGGATGAACTGGACGCGGCCTTTGCAGCGAACTCCCTCTCCGCCTCGACCGGGGAGCAAGAGGGCCGAGGGTGAGGTGTCGAGCTTAACCCAGGATGGGACGGGAATGGTGGAGACGGAACTCTTCGCGCGAACCCACAAGAATTGCGGGCTGGCGAGGGCGCGGGGTCTAGTGCTGGAAGTCACCGCGACCGTCGAACCGTTCGAGAACGGGGGGGCTTTTCGTTGCGAGCAACGCGGGCGGGGAAAACGCGTAGGAAGTGAAGACAGCAGTCGCTCGGCGCAAGTCCTACATTGCCGACCCAGTCTCGTCACTCGCCAGCAACCTTAAAGGCGGCGGCAACGGCTCCGGCTGCGCCCTTGGACCAGTTCGGGCGTTTACCGTCAGGATTGAACAGTTCCCCGGCGCGGTCTCGCCACTTTTGATCCTTCGCACAGCCGAGTGTCTTTTTGAGGCTTTGCGGCGCAATCTTGACGACGCGTAGTCCGTGCTGAGACGCCGCGAGTTCGACCATCGCCTCTCCCTTGATCGCTTCAAGGCAAGAACCAAAGCGACCCGACGAGCATTGCAATAGCGCAATGACAGAACCGGCGCGCTTTGCCTTGCGGCCGAAAAGGGCGATGAGGGTTTGCAGCAACTCGGCCAGATCGTCCCCGGAGCGGACTTGGAACGGAATCGGCCTGATGGCAGTGATAACGAACGAGTCGTTGGCACCTTTGGTTTCAGCGATAACGACTGCGGACTTGGTGGCGTTTAGTCCGAAAGTCATGCGGACATCAGCTCACAGGGAACGCTGAGCGGAGAGCATCGCGTGGGCCGATGGGCCTCAGCGTCCTCGTCTGCTCCAGTAGTAGCCGCCGCCGCCGCCGAACAATAGTAACACAACCAGGATGATGATTATCGTTTCCGTTGACATATTCGGAGCGTAGAGCTGGCAATGGGTTCGCGCCATGGGGTATTCACCCCATAAGCCTGTTCACAATGTGGAGGAATTCTGGGAACTGCTCAGCCACATGAGCGCGAAGACACAGCGATGATTCCCGCGCGGAATCACCTCCAGCGACACCCGGCGCGGCTCGTCCTCGCGCTCGATGCGTTGAATGCCAGTCTGGCTCGGACCTCGAAGAACCGCTCCCAATCCGCCGTGAGCGAGCCGACGCGGCTATCCGTGCCGTTCGAGGCGATGAGCAGCGCGTTGAACCAAAAGAGCTGCGGAATTTCCGCCTTGTAGTGCGTCAGGTTCTCGTCGAACGCCGCGCGCGCGGGCACGCCGGGCTTCTTCAACTCGATGACCACCAGCGGCAGGCCGTTGACGAAGCCGACCAAATCCGGGCGGCAGGTGTAGAGCGCGCCGGTGACGCTGAACTGGCTGACCAGCAGGAAATCATTGTTCTCCGGCTGCTCCCAATCAGCACGCCAACTCAACCGCTCCAACTCCGCGCGCTACGGCGGAGAGAAAACGACCTTGCATCACAGCCCAGGCCCCAGTTTGACGTTCGACCTGTGGAGAAGTTACTCAGCCCCTTTGAGGTGTGGCTCACAGATAACCTTGCCGCAGGAGATGATCCTTTATGATGTCGGCTATCTTCTCGATATCGTCATTACGGAAACCGGCTGGGGTGCGCGGAGCGGGCAGCGGGGGGAAGCCCCGTAAGGCAGGCGGCACTTGTTCGCGTTTCGGCCAGTCTGCGTCACCCACAACCACCGGCACGATCCAGGGTAAATCCAAATCCAGACCGGATGACCGCCGCTGCCAATGCAGGTCCAGTGCTTGACTAATTTCCCGCTGCATGCCGTCCGTGACCTTCGCGGTCTGTGATATGCACACGAAGATCGGCGCATAGTGGATCGCCGTCTCTGCCTGAGCGTACCAGTGCGTGCCGGTATGCAATTGGTCTTCATCCACCCAGGTGCGAATGTGCCGGGAGTGGAGCGCGCTGCGGAGCAACGCCACGAAGACTGCATCACTCTTGGTCTTCGAGAGGAAAACGTGTGGTAACGGTTCGTCAATCAGATCACCCATGCGGCCTGGGTCCGTCGGGGCGGCCGCGACCAAGCGGCTGCCGGCTAGATCGAGACCGGGCGGCCAATCCAACGGGAGCTTATAGCGCGCGGCCAGTGCATTCACGGCCTGCAATTCCGCGCGGCGGTCTTGCATCGCCTCCAGCAACCCGCAGGTGAGGGGTTGGAGTACGTCGGGCCGGTCGTAGCGGTCCTTCTGGAACTGCGCCAACACAGGGCACTGGCCCCGCTGCGCATCATAGATGACCTCCCAGAGGTAGAATAGGTAGGTGGCGGCTTTCGCCGCGACGTGATTCTCGATCAAACCAAGAAACTGGAAAGTTGGCCGCCCGGTTTCCGGCTGGTCCTCGACTTCCTTCCGATAGAAGAATTCGATATCGGCAATCTCACGAGGATGATGGGTTCGGTTGCGATTCTCAATCGGACTCCAAGAGACAAGCAACGACGCTCCCTGCAGGAGCGTATGCCCCGACGGGCTCTTCGCTTCGTCATGCGCGGCCCGGACGACCGGCAGGACGTCGTGGGCGGGGTTAGTCATCAGGAAGCTCATCTGCACGAAGGTATGACCGCGTTTCTGAGCGTCATCGAGTCTGCGGACCTCCGAATCCTGGAACACGGCGGAGAGCGGTGGAGTCCGTCCGGCAGCGATGGCAGCGCGCAGGCGTGTCGCCGTGGCAGCATCGCGAAGAACGAGTTTGGCGTCGGAGGCAGGCATAAGTAGAATGGCGTGCGAACTGGCAAAGGCTGCTGGCCCGGCTCAGCCTGGATCGCTCACCTCCTTGGCGTAAAGCACGGACCATTCAGCGGCTTCTTGCACGAAGTCGGTGGCAACCCGCTCAGTGAGGCGTAGGGCGTCGTGAGCCCAACTTCCAGGATCGTCGTCCGGCGAGGCCTGCGTGGCGGCGATGCGGCGGGCGAGATCGTCGGCCTGCTGCCAGCGGCCTTGGGGTTCGCCGGCAGCAACGGCGCTGCGGCCATGCAACATTACACGCATGACGGCGGAGCGTTCGGCGAGGCGCTGGCATTCGGACTGAAACCGAATACCGTTGAGCGCGGCCACCACTGCGGGCAACACGGCGGAGATGAACACGAGCCAGGGCGTGGCCAGTTTTGCCTTGGGTTCCCATGCGTGCGGAAGCCAGTGCATGAGTTCGCCGCCGATGACGAGGAAGTCGAGCGCCACGATCCCAATGACGGTCCAGCCGAGGCAGGCGGCGACTCGCTCCGCCGAGTGATGCAGGGCGTGCATGGTGCGGGCGTTGCGCTCGTGATACTTCGTTTGCTCGCCGACCCACGCGTCCCGCACGTTTTCCACCATTTGCCGCGGTTGAAGGGTGAGAAGTTTCTTCACACGTACGGTTCCGGTGCCGTCGTGGGCGGGGATTTCCACGGCTTGCGCGAGCGGCAGATTGGCGGGGGAGATGGCGCGGACGATGGAATCGAAAAGCCAGTCCACCGCGCTCTGACGAACAACGCGTGACGCGAACTGCGGTGGCGCGGCGGCGGGCGGTTGGTGGCTGCCTGCCTGCGGCAGGTAGAACATCCCGCGCAGGCGTTCGGCGAGATAACGGTAATCCACCGCGCGGTCGTTCCAGTTCTCCCGGTTGGCACGGCGGGTATTGCGAGAGATGGAGATGAGGATCGCCAGCTTTAGCACGGCAAACCCCAGCAGAGTAGGTACCAGCCAGCCGCGCGGAGCGACGGGGGCGGGCGTTTGCGCCGGGGCCAGACCAGCGGCCTGTGCCAGCACCGCGGCTTCCTCGCCGGGGCCGGTGTGTCCGGCGGTGCCCAGCAGCGCCAGGCTCGCGGCTGCCAGGGTAACCGCCACGATTGCCAACACGTAGTTCAGCAGGAACGCGCCGCGATACAGGCCGCTATAGTGGCGGTTCAACTCGGTGGCGCGCGAGCGATAGGCTGAATAGGGCTGGAGCTTGGGGTCGGACTTCGATTCAGGCCCGGAGCGGAAGCGCTTCTCGAAACTAATCCAAACCTTCTCACGCCAACTTGTCTTCTGTTCGCCCGCAGCATCGCGCGGCGGGGTTGCCGAATCGTGGAAGAACTCTTGCAGCAACGCCTCGCCGTGTTTCTCATGTGTCCGGTGGCTGGGGTCGGCGGGGTCGAGGCCGCTGTCCGGATCGGTGGTCAGTTGCGAAACCCACTGGCACAGCGTTGCCTTCCAACGCTCTGGCCGGGGCGCTTTTTCCGCCAGCACCGAGTGTAGGTCGTCCTGCGGTTCGATGAGGTACACCTCGCCGGTGCCGGTGTGCAGGAACACCACCGGTAACTCGAAGGCCAGAGCCGCCCGCACCGTTTCCAGAGTGCCGCCAGCGTTGCTGGGATCGTCGGGATTGGCTGCTGCGATGAGCAGATCGCTGTGCCGAAGCAGGAAGGCCGATTGGGCGCGGTAGGCGCGGGCGCGGCGGTTCTTCGCCAGTGCCTCGCGCTTCATCTGATCAACCTGCGGCAGGGCGGCGAGCGTGACCACGTCCGGCCTGTCGTAAATGCCATCCAGCGCCAGCACCCAGCCGCAGCCAGCAAGCTGGCGGTCGAACTCCGCCCGAAACCCCTCGGGCCGGCTCTGGCGGTAGTCTGCTACATCGAAAGGCAGCACCGCAGCCAGTTCCGTCTCCAGGCAGCGCGTTTCCGGCACGCAAACCGCGCTCGGGTCTGGCGCGTTCCTCACCCGCTCAAGCACCTGTGCAGCCAAGGCGTCGGCGCCTTCGCAGAGGCCGGTGACCAGACGCAGCAAGGGGCATTGCGGCGCGTAGAAGCGGGAGACCCGCGACTCCGTGCCTATGTCCACCGGCACGCCGGGTGCCACTGCCGCCAGCCGGTGGGCAAGAGTGCCCAACACCTCACCCAGCCCCTGTTCCAGCCGGTTGCGCTCGTTGGGAGTGAGTTCTTTGTGCCCGGCAAAGCCCGCCCGCAGGACAACACGCGGGCGGCATGGAAGGGCGGGAGCGGTCGCTGGTTGGCTCATGGCTGGGTGATCCTGGGTTTCAATTGCTCATATGCTGCGGGAGTCCGGGCCTCCATGTACAAGACGATTCAATTTCGATTGAATGGTCTTTACTTGGAGCGGGTGAATAGCCCGCCGAAGGGCTTCCTCCAAGTGAACTCTTGCGTCGTCGGGCCTGTTCGTTTCCATCGCCAACACCCCAAGGGCGAAGTCGGCTGTCGGGTGGCTCGAATCGCCGGCTTTGGCCGACTGAAAGCACGCTTGGGCACTTTCTGGAAAGTCGCGCATTAGCCGCTGCCCGGCTGAGAGGTGAGGATGCTGCAGGGCGATTGCCATAGCTTCATCCAAACGGTTGAGCTTCTTGAGGCTGCCAATCAGCGCATTCAGCGGATCAGAAGGATGGAATGGTATTGCGTAATACCAACTGAGAATTTCACCAACAGGCGGCAGACCGGCCGCCTTCGAGAACAATGCTGTGAGTGTCTTCGAATTGGGCTCACACTTGGCCTTCACCATCTGCGCCACGACTTCCTGCGCCGCCGCGTAGGTGTCCGCTTTCGACAGCAGCGTGGTGAAGGTGAACACATCGGGCTCGAAGTTCGCCTCGCCCATTGACGCAAAAAGCCGTTTAGCTTCCGAGAAATCGGCCGCCTCCACCATTGCCTGAGTCCATTGCCGTGAACGGTGATAATTCCTGATGGCGAACTGACGGGCATGAGTAGAAACGTCGCGGCTGCGGCTGGCATCTCGTTGCAAGAGTTCTCTGAGTCGTTCCCGAATCACTTGGTGGAGGAAGAGCGCCTTCCGGGCCGGAGTGTCGATGGAACGTACGAGGATGCCGCGCTGCGTCAGCTTCGCGATGACGGCTTCCGGGAACGACGGATATCCAGGCGGCGAATTGCCTCTACTCTTTCCTGCCGCTAAATCATCACTGAGCAATTCAATAAGCCAACGGTCGTTGACGTCGTCGCTTGGCAAGATGGATGCGTAGAGCAGCGCTTGCTGTTCGGGTTGAGATTGCGAACGGAAAAGGTCGTCAATAACGGCATCAACGCGACTGGAATAATCCGCCGGTGCAGCGAGGTCTTCCGTTCCCCGCACGGCATCGAGTTTCTTTTCGCGGAGGCTCTTGCAATAGGCATCCCACGAGAGAGTCGAGTTGATCCCGAGGTAAATGCCTACAACTGTGAGGCCAATGGCTAGGCCGCCGAACCAATTGACGATGGCTCTCACTGCATCGTCCTTGTCCTCCAGACAGACATCATCCCGGTAGGCGTGAAGCAAAGCCCGGGCGTCCGCCATCGAAAGCCGGTCGAGTCGAAGCATGGGGATGCGGTGATCGCCGAGATTCTCTGCTCTTGTCGTCAGTACCCTGTGGCAATGACCGCCCGGCAAGAGTTCGTTCCAATCTTTGATTTTCCATTGTTCGGAATCGACGACGTTATCAAGGACCAGAAGTGATGGAGGGCCAAGCACGAGACGGTCTCGCACTTGGCGTGCTGTCGTGACCGGATCGGCTCTCTCATCTACTTCAATTCCAAGCGCCCCAGCGAAGTTTGCGAGCCCGTCTGCCAAGCTAGTAACGTCTCGCCCCCGACAATCGCACCAAAACACTCCTCCTGGATATTTCGCGGGACTGGAGGCGAGACAATCCCAGGCGAATTCGAGAGCGAGGGAGGATTTACCGACGCCGCCAGAAGTAAAAACCGCGACTTGTTGTGTGATGCCAATGGTGGTCGATTTACTCAGTGAATCGCTCAGGCGCGCCAAGTCCGTTTTCCGCCCGCGGAAGTGACGGTTGCGCTCCGGCAGATAGCTCGGCGTGACAGCGGGTAACCCGCTTTCAGGCAGACCAAAGTGGCGATAGACGTCAGCAAGGATATTCCCAATGAAATCGACTTCGGCTGCACAATATTCCGGGCGCTTTCTAGTTAGGAAAAGTCGGTCGAGGTGTTTCTTTTGGGCGAAGTCGCTTTTGAGCGTTTTAGTGCCTGGCTCACAGGCATCACTGGGCGCGTAAAGGAGAAGTTTGACGTCAAAGTGCAGGGCGAGGAATGCCTCCCACTGGGTGTAGGTGATGCCGGACAAATTGCCGAGAGCACTCCGAAGACCGGGCAATTTGGCGAGAAACTCTTCTGAAGGAATCTCGTCCAGGAGATCAGCCACGGCCGCAGGGGCTGCAACGGCGCCGGGATTATGACCAACAATGTGGACGAGCAGCGAACAACCTTTGAGGTCGCCGAGCTTGCGAACGGTGTCGGAGGTGGTTTGCGGGAAAATATCCTGGTGCTCCACATTGATGCCTGAACGCTGGAGGTTTGCAGCGAGCTTCACGCGAAGGTCGCCGTACTCGTTGCTTGCGGCGGAAAGAAAGATTCGTTTGGAGAACATGGGGGAAGCTCGGCTAGAAGATATTGGTCACTTCGCCGACGGGTTTGCGGTTTTGGTTTGCTCCCATCATGTCTTTCAACCGCTCCTTGTCCACGGCGTTGACGTTGAACGGCGGATTGGCGAGGACGAAGTCGAAGTGGCCGGTGGCGTCGTGCGGATCGTCGTAGTAGCTGTTGACGTTGCCGCCGTGGCGGATGTCGCCTTCGAGGCCGTGGACGGCGAGGTTCAGGCGGCAGAGGCGGCCGGTTTCGTCGGTCTTCTCGACGCCGT
Organism: uncultured bacterium; assembly: GCA_963735925.1. GTDB lineage: Bacteria > Verrucomicrobiota > Verrucomicrobiia > Limisphaerales > J093 > DSVZ01. Next base: position 275,709 of record CAVTMT010000005.1, on the reverse strand, counting down.
GGATGGAGAGTTCGGCGGCGGGGTTCTTCTTGTGCTCGGCCACGAAGCGCGCGGACTGGACGAACATGCCGCCCGAGCCGCAGGCGGGGTCGAGGATGCGCCCGTGGTAGGGCTCGATGACTTCGGTGAGGAGGCGGACGATGCTGCTGGGGGTGTAGAACTCGCCGCCCTTCTGGCCCTCGGTGCGGGCGAACTCGCCGAGGAAGTATTCGTAGATGCGCCCGAAGGCGTCGTAGTCCACGGTGGCGGGAATCTCGGAGACTTTCTTGAGCAGTTCCTTGAGCAGGGTGCTGGTGAAGAGGTTGTAGGTCTTGGGCAGGACGCCGGCGAGCTGCGGGTTGTGCTTCTCGATGTCGCGCATGGCGGCGTTGACCTTCGCGCCGATGTTCTCGGCTTCGGGGCGGTTGAGCAGGTAATCGAACCGTGCCTCGGCAGGCAGATACAGGATGCCTTCGGCGTGGTAGGCGGCGGGTTCATCCACGCGGCTGCCGCGGCGCGGCAAGATGCCGCCACCTTGGCGCTGGCTTGCTCCAGCTTGGCGCGCTGGGCGGCGAAGCGGACTTCGGCGAAGCGCAGGAAGATGAGGCCGAGGACGGGCGCGGAATATTCCTGGGCCTTGAGGCCGGAGTTGGCGCGGAACTGGTCGGCGGCGTCCCAGAGGCGCTTTTCCAGCGCGGCGGTCTCGGTGTCCTTGTCGGATGGGGCGATCCAGATCATGGGTGACGAAAGCTGGCGAATTTGGAGGCTGGGTCCAGGCAACCGATGACACGTTCGAGGTGGGTAGCCTGGCAAACCAAGTCGGATTGCTTGGCGATCGGTTCCCTGAGCGTTCCCCAGTTCATGAGCGGTGCGGCAGCATATTGCCGGCCAGCCGCTTAGATCAATGCAAAAACGGGCTACAGACGCTACGGCCACTACAGACCAGGACCATCCGAAATCGGCGCCGAGCCGGCCGGCCCTGACGGCGTCGCCTGTTCCAACCGGATCTCCCGTCAACTAACCGCCCGATTCAGCTTTGAGCCGTGCCGGGAGGCCGGAGTAGCGCTGGGCAGTGCGATGGTTCTTTACCGCCATGGCCAGCGCCTTCTTCTGTCCGACCAACACGACGAGCTTCCGGCCGCGGGTGAGGCCGGTGTAGAGCAGGTTACGCTGGAGCAGGAGGTATTGCTGCATCGCCAGCGGAATCACCACCACGGGGAACTCCGAGCCCTGGGACTTGTGGATGGTGATCGCGTAGGCCAGCGACACTTCGTCGAGTTCGCCGAAGTCGTAGCTCACCTCCCGCGTCTCGAACCGGATCGTCAGTTCGCGTTCCACCGGGTCGATCGCCGCGATTTGCCCGATGTCGCCGTTGAACACGTCCTTGTCGTAGTTGTTCGCGGTCTGAATCACCTTGTCGCGGACCCGGAACTGCCACCCGAACTTCTCCACCATCGGTTCGTCCGGCCGGGCGGGGTTGAGAACGTTTTGTAGCGTGACGTTCAGCTCGCGCACGCCCAACGAACCGCGGTTCATCGGGCAAAGCACCTGGATGTCGGCGATGGGGTCCACCTGGAAGCGGGCCGGGATGCGGTGCTTCACCAGGTCCAGCAGCGTCGCGGTGATGGCCTCCGGCTCCTGGCGTTCGAGGAAGTAGAAGTCCGACAGCTCGGACGCGCCGGCCGATTCGGGCAGGAACCCTTCGTTGACGCGGTGGGCGTTGGTGATGATCCGGCTCCGGGCCGCCTGCCGGAACACCTCGGTGAGCCGCACGACCGGCACCACGCCGCTGGCGATGAGATCCCGCAACACCATGCCCGGTCCCACCGAGGGGAGTTGATCCACGTCGCCGACCAGCAGCAGGCTGGCGTGGACGGGCACGGCCCGCAGCAGATGGTTCATCAAGGGCACATCGACCATCGAGGTTTCGTCGATGACGACCAGGTCACCTTCGAGCGGATGGGCTTCGTTGCGGAGGAAGCCGCCGGTGCGCGGGTTGACCTCCAACAGGCGATGGATGGTCTTGGCCTCGACGCCGGTGGTTTCGGACAGGCGCTTGGCCGCCCGCCCGGTGGGGGCCGCCAGCAGACACTTCACCTGCTTGGCGCGGAGGATGCGGATGATGGCGTTGACCAACGTCGTCTTGCCCACCCCTGGACCGCCGGTGAGGACCAACAAGCGGCTGGTCAATGCCTGCTTCAGCGCAGCAACCTGGCTCGGGGCCAATTCCTTGCCGGTCTTCTGTTGCACCCACGCGACTGCCTTCTCGAAATCGATGGCCGGATAGTTCGGTCGACTGGCGGCCAACCGACGGATGCGGGTGGCGATGCCTTCCTCGGCCCGCTTGAGGTGCGGCAGGAAGAGCAGGTCCTGTCCGCCGATGGGGTCGAGCACCAGGTCGCCCGCGGCCAGTGTGCGTTCCAGGGCCTGAACCACGATCGGTTCGTCCACGAGCAGCAGTTTGCCGGCGCCGTCGAGCAACGTTTCCCGCGGCAGGGCGCAATGGCCGTCGTCGGTCGCCTCCAGCAGGACGTGACTCAGCCCGGCGCCCGCCCGCACCAGCGAGGCGTGGGGGATGCCCAGCTTCGTGGCGATCTGGTCGGCGGTCTTGAACCCGATGCCGTGAATGTCCAGCGCGAGCGTGTACGGATTGGCCCGGACTTTGGCGATGGCGTCCTCGCCGTAGGTCTTGTAGATGCGCACCGCCCGGCTGGTGCTCACCCCATGCGAATGGAGGAAGACCATGATGGCCCGGATGACCTTCTGCTCCGCCCAGGCTTCCTTGATCCGCTGGCGGCGCTTGGGGCCGATGCCCTCGATGCTCTCCAACCGCGCGGACGTGTGCTCGATCACGTCGAAGATCTGGTCGCCGAACTTGGCGACCAGTTTGCCGGCATAGACCGGGCCGATGCCCTTGACCATGCCGCTGCCCAGGTACTTCTCGATGCCTTCGATCGTGGTGGGCGGCGTGCTGGTCAGGATATCTGCCCGAAACTGGCGACCGAACTCGGGATCCTGGACCCAGCGGCCTTGGGCGTTGATCCATTCGCCCGCGCTGGCCGAGGGCAGCGAACCGACCACGGTGACCAGGTCGCGGTGGCCCTTGACCTTGACCTTGAGCACGCCGAAGCCGGTCTCCTCGTTGAAGAAGGTGACCCGCTCGATCAGGCCGGCGAGGTCTTCGGGATGGGGCGCTGGCGTGGGCGATGGCAAAGCGCGGGGAGCTTGCGGAGACCGGGTATAAAGAGAAAGGCCGGACAAACAGGTCCGGCCCTTTCACACACACTGCACACGAGAACGCCTGCGCAGTAACAACGGGGACAGGTTAGCCCGGCCCGTCCGTTCCGACAGTCACCAGTTCTGGGGACAGCGGAGGACGGGCGCGGTGGGGCGAACCGTTGGCTTCCAACTCGGCAAGTCTCGCAGCCCCGCCGCCTGCCCGTGGGCGGCGGCGGCGCTTCGGACGACACCCCCAACCGACGCAAGGTTCGTCCCTCTGGTTTGCGAGTCGAGCTGTGGTACAACCGACGTTGAGCAGGCGGCGGTTGCCCGCGCATGGCGCCTTGTACCACACGCCTGCTGGCCGAAGGCGTGTTCGATTCCGGCCGTAGCCGACGACTGAAGTTGCAGCGATGGAAACGCACACCGAGCCAAGCCGCCCCGCCTGGGACATCGACCGGCGCCTGGCCCGACTCGTGGGCCGGGAGGTCCGCGCCGCCGCCAAGGTCGGCGGGGCCCGGTCATCCCCCCAGTCCTGCGTCCCTGAAGGGCGTTGCGCGACGCCCACTTGCGGCCGTTGCCCCCCTCATCTTCCTTAACGCCGCGCAATGTGATAGGATCCCGAGCGACACCCTGAGCAAGTCCCCGCCAGTGCGGGGTGTCCTGGCCGGGGTGGAAGGAGGAACCATGCTGCCACTGGACTGGGGACCGGTCTATCGGCTGGGTCGCGTGATCATGACGCCCAACGTCCGGGCCCGCGTCCGGGACGACGCGGTGGCGAGGGCGTTGCTGCGCCACGCCCGGAAGACTTGGGGCGAGGAGCCCGGCGTCCGTTCCGCGAGAGCGGCCCGTCCGCGACTGGCGGGATGCCGGGTGCTCACCGCCAGCCGGGCCGGGGAAGGTCCGTGCTTCTGGATCATCACGGAGGCGGATCTCCAACTCACCACGGTCCTGCTGCCCGAAGAGTACCGGAGTGCCGGCGCTGCGGGCGGGATCACCGCACGGCCGCACGAGAAAGCCCGTTCGCTTCCGGACCGCACGGGCGACTGAGGGAGCTGAACGCGATGAACCCGTCCGCTCAAATCGTCCGGCCGCAATGGGCGATTGATCTGCGTCTGGACCGCCTCCTGGGGCAGCCGGTCCGGCTGGCGGTGGAGGCCTTCCTGCCCCGCCGTTCTCACGGTGTACCGCTGCCGCACATGATCCCCGCCGCCCAGCTCATCCTCCCGGACAATCACACCGCGGAAGGGCGGCCCGTGTTCTTCGAGGGCCGATGCGAGGCTTACCGCCGGCACGTCGGCGTGGTGGAGGTGACTCTGGGCGCGCTGCTCTCGCCAGCAACGCCAGCCAATGGGATCACGGCATTCCGGGGCCGGAGCGCGGTGATCCTGCCGGGGCCGGCCACCGTGCGCCTGGCGTTCCCGTTCGGAATCGAAAAGCTCCCCGAGGACGAAGCCAATTACTGGCGGGACCTGCGCCTCCCGGGCGCGCAACTGGAATGGACCTGGTGAACGCCACCCCCCATCCCCGTGATTTCCGCCCAATCGGCGGGGACCGGGCCGGATCCCCGGCGCCACCAACCGGCTGGATTCAGAGCCGATTTGCCGGGGGCGGCCGGCCATTTGCCTAAGGAAGGCAAATCGTGCTAGAACGGAGGCTCATGCCAGTTTTGGTTTATCCCCACTTTCACGACGGAGGCGAAGATGCAGGACGAGACGGGAATGACTTTCGCGGAGGTAGTTATGAAAAACTCAACCAAACCCATCCATGAGGTCCGGCTCGGTCTCATCAAGGCCGCAGTCTGGAAGAACGAAACCGAAACGGGCGTGCGCTACAACACCACCTTGAGCCGTCTCTACCGGGACGGGGAGCAGTGGAAATCGACCGAGAGCTTCGGTCGGGACGATCTGCTCGTGGTGGCCAAAGTGGCGGACCTGACCCACTCCTGGATCTGTGCGCAGAACCAGGAGGATCACAGCGCGACCAAGGCCACGTCGTCCGGGTCGGACGGCGAGCGCTAAGGTTCTTGGCAAGGTTCCACACGGCTTTCGAGGATTGTGCCTTAACAACCCTCATCCTCTCCCCGGCCCGCCGCGCGACAACCGGCCGACCAACCGCTGAAACTCCCGCGGGTAATAGCGCGCGACACTGGCCCAGTGGGCCTGCAGCGCGGGGCTGCGGAGGAACTCCGCCAGGTCCAAGCGGTAGGCCTGCCATTCGCTCCCTGAGACCAACCCCAGCCGCCACGCCGCCCAGATCACCTGCATGTGGTTGGTCCACAACTGGAGGTACCGCCTTCGCGTCGCCGCCTCCTCCGCCAGGAGCGAACCGTCCGCCGCCTCCAGGGCGTGCCAGAGGTCGGGATGCTCGAAACCCAGGCTCACGATCTCCCGGTTGGAGTCCATGATCTGGATGAGGGCCTCGAGTTGGAGTTGGCGCCGGAAGAAGTGCAGTTGCACCAGCGTCAGGCCAATGCCCGCCAGCGCGGCGAAGAACGCCCCCACCGTCGCCACTTCCCCCAGTTCCAGATTCGCCAACCACGTTGCTCCGATCCCGATGATGTCCCCCATGTCCCCCGCTGCCTCCCGTTAAACTCAGGCGGCCATCGCCCCCAGGGCGATCCGGCCACCGCAGAGAGCATCGGCCGGGCGCGGGCCAAACTTGAGGGGCTACGGCGCGTAGCGGGCCAGGAGCGCCTCGAACACTTCCTTGGGCAGGGCGACGACCGCCTCGTGCTCGGGAATCGTGAGCGAATCCAGGGACTTCTCCGGGAGGCGCGCGCCCTGGACCAGGACGGCGCCGGTGTCGGTGAGGTGGAAGGCCGGACAGGCGCCGTGGGCGCACTGGGGGGGCCACGATGGTCTTGATGATGTTCATCTACTACACAAGTAGAACTTATCTAGTTGGTTGTCCAGCAGTTTATTCACGGAACTTATCTACGGGCTCGGGAAGGGGTGGGAAGGAAGAAGGTTGTTTGTGCGGCACAACTCGAATGTTGCAAAACCACCAGTTTTCTATAGAATATTGCGTATTTCGTTTGACGCTTGCCTACGTTCTGACGACATTTCGCGGCATGAAGCGCAGGAAAAGCCGGATTGAGACGGTCCGCGCCGGCAATGCCACGGTGAAGATTTACCGCCGTACCCGCAATGTCGACGGCAACCATTACCCCACCTTTGAGGTCTGCGACTACACGAGCGGCCGCCGGAGGTTGCGGAGCTTCGCCGATCACCAGGCCGCAGTGCGTGAAGCCGAACGCCTCGCGCGGCAGCTTGCCACTGGTGATGCGATGGCTGCCGCCATGTCTGGCCGTGAGGCTGCCAGCTTCGCCCGTTGTATCGAACTCCTGCGTGCGATAGGTGATCCACCAGAACTGGCTTGCGCCAGGTATGCGGAGGCCGTTGGCGTCCTGGGCAACGGCAGCCTGCTGCCCGCCGCCGCGCGGTTCTACCTCGAACGGCACCCGAGCACCCTCCCGCAGATCACGCTCGCCGATGCCGCCGCCGAGATGATCGAACTCCGACGGCAGGCCAAGGCAAGCGAGCCCTACCTGACGGACCTGCGCTGCCGCACCGGGCACTTCACAAAGGCCTTTCCCGTCCATCCGGCCAGCGTGACGACAGCCGACTGCCAGCGTTATTTGGACGGCTTGCAGGGGGCGAGCAGCACCAAGAACGCCACTCGCCAAGTTCTGTGGCGCTTGTTTGCCCATTGCGAAAGCAGAGGCTACATCCCTCGGGGCGCTAACCCCTTCACGGACACCGAACGATTCAATGGCCCCCACGAAAACGCGATCGAGGTTTGGACGCCCGACGAGATGGTCAAGCTGCTCGCCAGAGCGACGCGGGACTTCCTGCCCTGCCTGGCTATTGGAGGCTTCGCTGGGCTTCGGACCAGCGAGATCCTTGCTTTGGACTGGCGGGACGTTCGGCTGACGGAGCGAACCATCAAAATCGCGCACCGCAAAGCGCGTTGTGCTGGCACGCGCCTGGCACCGATCACTGATAGTCTGGCCAAGTGGCTGTCGCCCCTGGTCCGGGAGAGCGGTCTGGTTTGGCCGACCGGTCAGACGTGGCGGGAGCGGGCGCGGAGCATCGCCGCCGCACAAAACGCCACCGCCCAGGCCGCCGGACTGCTGCCGTGGCGGCACAACTCGCTGAGGCACTCATTTTGCACCTACCGCGCTGCCGCCACCAAGAACGTCCCGCAGACGGCACTCGAGGCTGGCAATTCTGCGGCCACCATCTTCTCCCACTACCGAGCTCTCGCCACCGAGACTGAAGGCAAGGCGTGGTTCGCCATCGAACCGAAGCAAAGGCGGCGAGCGTCGTCCCAATGAGGAGGCTTGCCGATAGCGTCATCCATACTATCAGGGCGAGGTTGCGGCCTTGCGTGCTAGGTCGAGCACGATCGGTTTCGCGCGAGCGAACGCATCACGCAACTCCACCAAACCGACGGGCTTCATCCGCGAAAACGCTTCGATGAGTTGTCCCTCCGTGATGCGGTCGTGGCGGATCATGAATTCGGCGTCGGCCATGTCTTGCTCGTCATTGCCTCGCATCATCTTCGTCAAAACCAGATCCACGGTCGCGGGTCGGAACAAGTCCAGGTGACTCAGTTGGAGGCGGGTGATCGGGATGATGTGTTCTGCCCAGTCGCGGCGCAGGAACACCTCGCTCTCTGGGAATAAGTGAGTGATGTAGAGCCCCTCCGCCTTGAAGCGTTGATTGACCGCGTCGCGAGCATCCCAAAACCTCGAGTCATCCGCCAGGGCCTGAACCTGTGCGTCCGGAACGATTGCGTCCACGTCGAAAGTTGCGGCCGCGACGGCCGGAGGATGGTCGAAGCCGAGCCACAACGCGCTGCGGCCGTAAATGATAAGCTGAACCCGGTGGTCGAGGCTCTCGTCCAACGCCAGCAGGAGACGTTCCGGGTTGGCCGGACCCATGCTCATGCGGCTACCTGGCTTCGGGCGCGAACCCACCGAGTGGAGGTGCCGACTTTGCCGCGATCGATACCCGTCATTTCAACAAACCGAGTCGGGTGCGGCAGATGGTCGCGGTCAATCTCCGTCTCCGGCAGTGCGTTGAGCAAATCAGTCCAAAACCGGTTCTGGGGCTCAAACCGACCCCCACAGGACGCGATGTAGCGTACGACGCCTGCGCAATTCTCATCCACCGCCAAGGTGGCCACGTCCACCGCCGACTCGTCCGCCGCTCCGAGCAGGGCAGCCGCCAGTCGGATTTGGCGTGCTGTTGGCTGGTGCCAAGGCGCAAGTAACGCAATCGCCAGTTCGGCATTGGACAGCGGGACTCGTTCGCCGGTGCGCGTGAACGGCCCGAGGTCCCGGTCGTAGTAACCGCAGCCTCGTGTAATCGCGAGCCGCTCCAAATCGAGCGGCACGTTCAAGCCCAGTTCCCAAGCTTTGGCCAAGACTCGTGATCGAGTTCCAAGAGCTTCTCCGGGCCGGCTGGATTCTGTTGCTGTGCCCATGCGCGACAACCTGGCATAAACCAACAGGGAAGTAAACGCGCAGATATCCGATGCTGCCTGATGTGGGGGCGGGCGCCTGCGTGACCCTCAGAAACGGTCTTGGTCAAACCTGCATTCCGCTGCGAGGCCGTCTCCAAGCTCTGGAAAGGGCGCGGGAACAGCAGCACGGCGGTTCACGGTGACGAAAATCACGTCGAGTCTATTCGAAGCCGTCCTCAAGTGCCCCACCAAGTGCTACCTGCGGTCGCGCGACGAAGCAGGGAGCGGAAACGAGGTCGCTGATTGGCTTCAGGCGCATACTACGTCGTACCACGCCGCCGGGCTGGAACGACTGCGCCAACAAATCCGGCAAGGCCGGAGCTTGACGTCTCCCGCTTCGGGCGACTTGCGGCTGGCGAAGTGGCGGCTGGCGATTGATGTGCCGGTGCAGACAGATCGTCTGGAATTCCGCATTCAGGCACTGGAACGTATCCCAGCGACACAGGGCAAGCCCGCCCAGATCGTGCCGATCCGCTTCTTCCCGGCCAACAAACTGCCAACAGAGGACAAACTCCTGCTGGGATTTGATGCCCATGCTGTGTCGGAAATATGGGGGCGGAAAATGCCGGTTGGCAGAATAGTCCACGGCGACGAGCAGGCGGCGGTTAGGGTAAATACGTCGAGTCTCGCCGCACGAGTGCAGAAGGTCATCGAGAAGGCCACCACGTTGGTTTCCCACCACACGTCACCCCCGGATCTCGTGCTGAACCGGCATTGCGGCGAGTGTGAGTTCCAGCTCAGGTGCAGACAAATGGCCAACTCCTTCAACACGTCTTCGAGCCGTTCGAGGTTGCGGTTGCGCAGGAGACTGGGCGTCTTCCCCAATTTGAGCAGAAGCACCGTCAGCAGGCTGCCGGCGCTTAAGGCGGACTGCGTGATGACCAGCGGCAGGTAGGCTTTGGGTACCAAACCGCTGTTGACCTCGCTCCCTCCAGCGTCTATTGTGTCCCATAGTCGAACAAACCGATCGCCTTCCTGCCATGAAAGTCCGGGTGCCGATCATCGTGAAGGATCCCAAGGTGACGCAGTTCAAGGAAGTGTCGCCAATCGAGTGGGTGATAATCGAAGAGGAGTTCTTTCTCGACGGGCCGATCAGCCCGCGGGTTGCGGTTCTGGATTTCGATGAACCAGCGGGCGTGCTTCTGCCGGGTGCGCCCTTCTTGCCCCCAGAAAGGACTGCCGGTTTAGGCGGGTATCGAATCATGAATGAGAACGACCTGTGCGCCCGGGATTTCATCCAGGTGAGTGTCTTTGGCACGGTTTACAAGGCGTTGGAGATGTTTGAGGAGCCGGACGCTCTGGGACGTCGCATTCGCTGGGCGTTTGACGGGCCGCAGCTCCTGGTTGTGCCGCGAGCTGGCCTGTGGGAAAACGCCTTTTACCAACGTGACTCTCGCAGCTTGCAGCTGTTCTTCTTCAAGGCCGACCACGGGGCGGGTGCGATGGTCTATTCCAGCCAGTCGCAGGACATCATCACACACGAGACCACGCATGCGATTCTGGACGGAATAGCCCCCGATTTGTACGATGCCACACTTCCCGAATCCCTAGCGTTGCATGAGGCCGTCGCCGATATCGCGTCCGTCCTGACGGCATTTCGATCGCGCGAGCTGGCGCGAACGGTTTTGGCGCAGACTGGAGGATCGATCGAGCGGTCGAGTGTGTTCAACGGACTGGCCGAGCAATTCGCCGGGGGATTGGGCCAGGGGCGACTTTTCCTCCGCGATCTGCTCAACCACACCAGGTACCGGGATGTCGATTCAACAGAGCCGCACTCCCTTAGTCAGGTGCTCTCGGGTGCTCTTTATCTGACGGTTGTTAAGCTGCACGATAGCCTGCGCGACCAATTCGGCCGGACAGGGGTGCCGTCCGAGGACTTGATGGCGCCGTGGGAAGTGCAAGGTATGACGCAAGCAAGCGCGCAAGGTGCTGGCGCAAGCCAGGAGCTGAGCCAAACCCTGGGGCAGCCCCTGACGCCCCTGGTTGCTTCCGAGAAGGCGCTTTGGATCGCAGCCAACCGCCTCAAACGATTGCTCTTCCGCGGCTTGGACTACCTGCCTCCAGGCGAAGCCTCGTTCGCCGACCTAGGCCGAGCCATGATGGCTGCGGATACAGCGTACCATCCCGAAAGCGACCAGCAGCGGGAGTGGCTCTGCCAGGAATTCAAAGAACGGGGCATGGTGGCGGATTCAAGCGAACTGGTCGTGCCCGTGAATTTCGAAGAGCGTGCGGTGTTGCGCCTTGACCTGCAGGAGTTCATGGCCAGCGACTGGCTGGCTTACGATTTTGCCAACCGGAATCGGAACTTCCTGCGTATCCCCAAGAAGGTCCCGTTTCAAGTGCATCCGCGACTGGCTGTCGAGAAGAAGTACTACCATCGTGACGGTCCTAGAAAGGTGCGTGAGTGCCTGTTCAAAGTCTCGTGGACCGAGACCGAGCCCAACGAAAAGGGGGGTGGATTGCCGGCGAGCAGACGCGTTACAAGTGGTACCAGCTTGGCGATCGACTGGCAGACCAAGCAGGTTCGGGCGCTCTTGACGCTGGGCAAGAGCGACGCTCTCCGGGTGCAGCGGGATGGATTCCTCAAGCGTCTGGTTGACGAGGATCTGCTGAGGACGAACGATCGCGCCGCGGGATTATTGGGACGGCCCCGCCAATCATATGCACGCGCCGAAACGCCGGGTGGCGTTTTGCGCGTACGCGGCACCGCTTCCATGATGGCACTGAACCGAGTTTAGGAGGACAATATGGACACGCTAGTCGTGCGCGCCTACAACGTTCGCTTTGGCGATGCGATTCTCATCGAGGTTCCCGACCGCGATCCCGCCACGCAGCAGACGACGCTGCGTCGAATCCTCATCGACGTTGGCAACGCAGCAAGCACCGAAGGCGGAGATGACCGGGTGTTCCGTCCAGCCGTTGATGATCTCTTGAAGCGGCTAAAGGGATCACCGATAGACCTTTACGTGATGACGCACGAGCACATGGACCACGTTCAGGGTCTACCTTACGTCGCGGAGAAGTTCTATCCCAACGACCAACTGAAGCAGGACCTGAATGTCCAGTATGCCTGGTTGACAGCCTCGGCAGCCGCGGATTACCGCCAGCGATTCCCGAAGGCCAAGAAGAAGCGCAGCGAGTTTCAGATGGCGTACGAGGCCATCAGGAGTTTTGCGGCCTCCTTCCGCGCAGGCGAGGTGCCCGGCCTTGCTGCCGTGCTGGCGATCAACGATTACCGCAGCACGGACAAGTGCGTTGAATACTTCAGGAAGTTGTCCAAGAACCCGCCAACCTACGTGTTTCGCGGGTGTCCGTTGGCAGGCGCACATCCCTTCCGGGAGGCGAAGTTCGAGATCTGGGCGCCCGAGGAGGACACTAGCGATTACTATGGGCATCTGCAGGCCAACCTTACGGGAGTTGAAGCGGGAGCAGCGTCTCAGCCCGGGCAGAAGCCTGCAAAGGGGAGGGCCTTGCCGCCCGCGGGCGTCGATGCTGGCGCCTTTTACGAGCTGGTCGAAATGCGGTCGCACAGCGTCTTGGACAACCTGTTGGCCATCGACCAGGCCGCCAACAACACCAGCGTGGTCTTCTGCCTGGAATGGCGCCAGTGGCGGCTTCTGTTTGCGGGCGACGCAGAGGAACGCAGTTGGCGGACGATGAGTCAGCGCGGGGTCCTTAGACCGGTCGATTTCCTGAAGGTCGCTCATCATTCGAGCAGCAACGGGACGCCTGACGACGACCTACTCGAACAGATCTTTCCGAAAAACTCGTCGGAGAAGAAGAAACGGCGGGCTCTCATTTGCACTTGGGAGAACACGTATTCAGGCATTCCCCACGCCCCCACGATCCAACGCCTGCGCGATCGGTGCGGCCGGGTGGTGTCGAATCTGGACGATCCCGACAAGCCCTATGTCGAGTTGAAGTTCCAGGGCTAGGCAGCCCGCCGCCTCAACCCAGTTGCGCAGCAATCTGCGGCATCGCTTCACAGTGTTGCTTTCGGCTTTCGAAAATCTGCCCGAAAGTGCGCTGCATTGCAGTCCGCGTCATCCGCCCCGGGTGTCGAGCCTCTGAATTCGTAAGCCAACTCCAAACACCGTGTCACTCCTCAAACTCTCCGCGCTCCCTTTCCTGCTGGCAGAATCGTTCAGCGAGCTGGGCGAGTGGCTAATCAACCGGGTCGGTGAGTTGACGCCCACCGCCTGGAGAGCGGTCCGAACCCCCAAGGCCTAACATCCTCGTGGTTTGCCAACCGCCGACGCTCTCTGCACAGGCGGCGATAGACACTCCGATACAAACGGTGCCCGTCCGGTCAGACGACGGACTACGCGTGTGGGCGACGTCCGGTGGCGATGTGGCCAGAGTCGAACACGGGGACGATCGAGCTAGTGCTTAGTTGCATAGATTCACGATAGTATTTCGGAGTTGAGCTCCTTTGACCTCCCGCTTCCTCCATTTGAAAGGTCGAGCATGTTGGGCGTAGGCCGCAACGAACGCTTCAATGGCTTGGCGCAACTCCATAGTGGTTTTGGCACTGAGCCCCCGCAGCGCCTTCCGGGACAGGATCCCGAACCAGACCTCCACCTGATTGAGCCAACTGGCCGAGGTGGGGGTGAAGTGGAAGTGTACGTTGGGATGCCGGGCCAGCCACGCGTCGCATTTCTTGTGCGTGCAGTAATTGTCCAGAATCACGTGCAGCTCCTGTTCCGGGGAGGCGTCGGCCACCAGTTGGTCCATGAATTGGAGAAACTCTTCCCGCCGCTTCCGTTGCGTGATTGCGGTCTTCACCTCCCCCGTGGCCACAGCCAGGGCCGCAAACAAGTTGAGGGTGCCGTGGCGTTTGTATGTGCTCTGGTAGGCGCGGACGATCTTGCCGTTGTCGGTTTCCACATAGCCGGTCTTTCGTTCCAGGGCCTGAATGCTGGGCTTTTCATCGACCGAGATCACCAGCGCCTTCTCCGGTGGGTTGAGATACAGGCCAACGATGTCCGCCGCTTTGGCGGCGAACTCCTTGTCGGTGCTCACGCACCAAGAACGCTGCCGCTGCAAGCAGATGCCCTCATGGCGCAGGACGCGCCACACCGCATGCACCGAACCGTGGAGCGCTGCGGCCACCGCCGGGCCGTCCCAGTTCGCTTGCCCCGCGGGCGGCGCTTGCTCCAACAACGCCAGCACCCGGTTGCGGAAGTCCGCGCCATAGACCGGCTTGGCCCCAGGCCGGGGCGCATCGCGCAGCCCGGCCAAGCCGCGTTCCGCGAAGCGCTGCCGCCATTTGATGACGGTGTTCGGGCGGGTGTGACAGGCGTCGGCGATTGCCTTGACCCGCTGGCCAGCCAGACAACCCAGGATGATTTGAGCGCGGTCGATCAGGTGTTTGGCTTCGGTTCGACTGCCGGCCAGGCGTTCAAGCTCTTGCCGGTCGGTTGGACCACAACTGATGGTGGAGACGCGTCTTGCCATGCGTCCCAGCATACAATATATCGCATATCATTGCAAGTAAGCACTAGCAGGATCACCGAGGCAATTCCGAGGATGGACTCTCGGACACCGTTGCCTACGGTTGCCGACAACACACGGGCCGAAATGCCGCCCTGACGCTACACAAGCCGCAAATGGCCAATATGCGTTCGACCATTGAAAACACTGGTCGGTGTTGCGTCTTGTCTGTTCTGCGAAATGGGTGAGGATTGTATGTGCGGCACAATCCTCGAAAACCGTGGGGCATAACCGTAGGAAGAACCTTCGGCGCGCGCTGCCTCCGGGGGGGCGGAACGGCCGGAGCCCTTCCGCCCGCGTCAACCTTGCCCGGCACTCAGGCCGCGAGTGCGACGCTTTCCACCGGGGGCAGGCTTTCCCCCTGAGCTAATCGCTCCGCCAGGGTCCGGAGCGCCTGGTTGAGCTGGACCTTCGAGTCGATCCCGCGCAGGGCGCGTACCGTGCGCAGGCGACCGTTCCGGTCCCGATGTCCATCCGAGAGCCCGCCCCGGATGACCTGTTCGGAGACTTTGTTCAAGCCGGTCCACAGGTCGTCTCCCGCGTCCTCGGGCCGCCGCGGAACCAACAGGGCCGGGGCACTGACCGGCGCCTGCGCGAGGCCGCCATAGCGCAGCACGAGCGCGTGCTCCGCCAGGGCCAGCGATTCGTGTGGCGCCAGCGTGCGGGCCTGGAAGCGGCCGACCCATTCGCCCACCCGGGGCAGGAACTCGAAGAGGCGAAAGCTCGCCTGAACGACTTCCTCGGGTTGGAGGCCGGCGTGCCGGAAGCGTAACGTCGGAAAGGTGGTCGTTCCGATGACCAGGCCATTGGCGCACACGCGCCGGTAGAGGCCGGCGTGGAGCTGATAGGCGCAAGCGGCGTCATGCGAGTTGACCAGGACCAGTTCGACGTTCCATTCCTCCAGGGTCTCCATTTGTTCGGCCCGGCGGAAGCGCAGCAAGTGCTTCTGGAAGCCCCGCCGGGCGGCGTTGCGGATGCGTTGTTCCTCGACCGCCACCGGGACCCAATCGTGCTCCCGGAGTCCCGCGACGAGGCGGGCGGTGGGCACAAACGTGTACCGGCGACTCAAACCTCCCATCGGTCCCGGAGCAAAGATGCTCGGGGCCCGTTGGCGGAGGGTGTCCTCATCCAAGGCCGTGGCCTTGAAGTTGGTGGTGAGGTTCTGTGGGTTCATAGGGAGGGTTGCCTTCTGGTGCCGCGTCCGGGTTTTGACGCCGGACGGCGCTGGGTGTGACCGTTTCCTCCCGGCGGGCGCTTGCGGCACCTGCTGGCCGGCGGGAAGAAGTCCCTGCCCCCGGTGTCCCGCAGCGGGACATCGGGTCAGGGCAAAGTGCGGATGAAGGCAGTACTCCCGGCAGAACCCCCATCCGATCCATGCCGCAAACGGCGTTCGGAAGTCAAGGGATCGGCGGGTGTCACCGAACGGGCATTCGGGCCGGGGAGAAGTCAGCGTGCTAACCGACCCGTCGGGCGTCCTGGCCGGTGACAAAACCGGTGGCGGGTCCGGTTCCCTACCGAATCAAACGGTGGTAGAATCCTGGCTCTCCGAAGGAGGGAGCGAAATGGAAGCATTGGAAGAGGCGAACAATGAGGTCCTGCTGGCGCACCTGGCGGGGCCGGTGGCGGCGGCGGATTTGGTGCGCAATTATGCGGGCTTGACGCAACTGGCGCAGGTGTCGTTTGAGGATTTGCAGTTGGTGCGGGGGATCGGGAAGTCGAAGGCCGCGGCGATCAAGTCGGCCTTCCTGTTGGCGCAGCGCTTGTCGCGCGAGACGTATGCGGACACGCCCCTGCTCGAGAGCCCGGACCGGGTGGCGGATCTCTTGCGGGAGCAGAACCGGGCGTACACGGTGGAGAATCTGCAGGTGGTGTTGCTCAACGCGCGCCACCGCCTGATCAGCGTCGAGCGCCTCTCGCAGGGCACCCTGGACGCTTTGCTGGTTCACCCCCGCGAGGTGTTCGCTCCCGCCATTGCGAAGCGGGGGGCGAAACTCATCCTGGCACACAACCTATGTGATTCAGCACATAGGTTGTGTTATGGGAAGGGTGGGCTTATGTGCAGCAGCAGTGATTGGGCGCAACGAGTCGGACTCATTCAACCACCGGCCAGGTAACCCAATTCGCGGAGGGACACATAGTCCCGCGGTCGTTCCGGTGTTCGCCGGCCGAGGATCACATGGTCCACCACTTCGATCTTGAGCAGTTGCCCCGCCCGCATCAGGTCCCGTGTCACTCGGATGTCTTGCTCGCTAGGTGTGGGATCGCCGCTGGGGTGATTATGTTATGTGCAGCGCCGATTTATGTGCAGCCACCGATCGGCGGTGCTGACGTTCGCGCGGGTTTTACGGCGAAAGGAGGGTTATGCTTGAAGGCAAATCACTCCTGCGTCCTCCGCCAGACCCGCCCGTTCGCAGATTGAGGATCGAGGCTGTGGGCGATTTCTGGAAGGGCCTCACAATACCGAAAATCCGGCTCATGGGACGCTGGCTTGAGCGAGCTGGGTTCCGACCGGGGAATCGCGTTCATGTCACGTGCGTTGCTCCCGGAATGATTGAGCTCCGCGCCTCTGACGCCGCGCCGGATGAATCGAAGCCGACCTCATCCGGGCAGTCCGAACATCCGTTGTGACGCGATCCTCAGCTCGACACAACTCCACATAACCGCTGCGTTCTTTCGGGACGCAGCGGCTTTTTCCAGAAGGCGGGACTGCGCGTGGCAAGGCCGGGGCGATCGCGGCGGATTTTGGACACTGCAACTTCAAAACCATAACCGTTCACTTTGGCTCCGCCGTTTTCAATCCCAAACGGTCAACCCGTATGCTCGAATTCTGGTTCAAAGAAAAACGCACGTTGGTCGATTTCCGCCGAGGCCTGCTCGGACCTCATTTCGACGGCTTCGCCGCTTATCTCCAAGCCAAAGGCTACGCTCCCCACACAGGCTGCGTCATTCTCGCCAAGTGTTGCCAACTCAATGGCTTCCTGGTGGAGCAACGCGTCTCGCACTGTGACCAACTGGGCGAGGCCCAGGTCGAAGCTTTCTTGCGGGCCTATTTCGCCCATCTTCCCAACCCACCCCGGGGTTATTCAGCCCTTCACACGGCGCGGGCCGCGATCAGGCATCTTTTCGATTACCTGATTCAGATCCAAGTCCTGAAGCCACCGAAGCCTGAACGGATCGTCCAGCCCTTTGACTGGCTCCTGGAGCCCTATACGCGTTATCTCCGAGTCGAGTGCCAGTTCTCCGAGGTTACGATCAAACGGTGCCGCGTCCAAGTCAGCTCCTTGCTTGAGGCGATGGGCCGAAGCGCGCAGCGCGAGCGGTTCCCAGCCCTCAAGGCCGCCACGGTCGAGGGCTTCGTCAAAGAGTTGCTCCGAATCAGCACGGCCCCAGAAGCCTTGGCTGGAACCTTACGCCGATTCTTCCGCTACTGCGCATCCCGGCGTCACGCCCCCGCCGACTTCTCGGGGTTGGTGCCGCCCATCCGTCGCTATCGGCATGCCTCCCTGCCCAAGGGGCTGGATGACTCGGTGCTGGGAAAAATGCTCAAGGCGATCCCGCGAGACACACCCGTTGGGGCTCGGGACCATGCGATCCTCGTGCTGCTGATGGCCTACGGCATCCGGGGTGTTTCAGCGGCCCAATTGCTTTTGGATGATTTAGACTGGCAGCACTCGCGGATCCGGATCCGCGCCCAAAAGGGCGGCAAGGAAGTGGTCTTGCCGCTCATGCAGGCGGTGGGTGAAGCCCTGATTCAATACCTGCAACATCGCCCAGGACAGACCCTGTGCCGCCAGCTTTTTCTCAGCGCCAAAGCTCCTTTTCGTCCGCTCGACAGCGTCGCCATCTCCATGATCGTGCGCCGCCACCTCGAACACGCGGGCGTCAAAACCGCCGGCAGCGGCTCACGCAGCCTCCGCCACTCCTGGGCGATTCGCGCTCTGGCCCATGACTCGCCCATCAAGGCTATTGCCGATGTTCTGGGCCATCGTTACATCGACACGACTTTCATTTACGCCAAGGCCAACCTCGCCTCACTTCGTCAGGTCGCCCTGCCGTGGCCAGTCAAGGACTGAGTTTATGGGCACGTGTCTTTTTCGCAGTCCGCTGGCGCCTCGGCTCCAGGCCTTTTGGGAAACGCATTACGCACGAAGCCGGGGTGGACTCAGCAATCAGAAAATCCTGATTTACCTGGATCGCTTCCTGACTGGCGAACTCAAACCGGGGCAAACGATCAGTCGCCCAGTTGTGGAGCGCTGGAATGAAAGCATGGCTTCCTTGAGTCCAAACACCCGGATCAATCGGCTTTGTATTCTGCGCCGGTTCTGCCGCTACCTGCACTATTTTGATCCCGAGACCTGCCTCATTCATCAAAGCTTCTCGCCGCGGCGGACCCGGCCGGCGCCTCACATCTATACTCGTCAGGACATCCGCCGCCTCATGGCAGCGGCACGGCAACTCGGCCCGTCGGGAAGCCTGCGACCAGTCGTGGCCGCGAACTTGATCGGGCTTCTTTACGCGACGGGCCTCCGCATCGGGGAGGCCTTGAATTTGACGCTGCGGGATGTTGATCTCCAGCGCCGGGTCATTGAGGTTCGCGAGGGCAAGTTCCAAAAGTCCCGATACGTGCCCCTCTCGCCCTCCGCAGCCCGGCGGGTGAAAAAGTATTTGCGCCAGCGTCGGAGCGCTGGCTTTTCAATCGCTCCCACGGCGCCGGTGTTCCTGAATATCATCGGCACCCGGCACGGACATCCGGGCTTCGTGACGCTCTTTCTGGAACTGCTGCGCAGCCTTGGCCTGCGCGGTCCCAAGGGGCAATCCGGCCCGCGCATCCACGACTTGCGCCACACGTTTGCCGTGCATCGCCTCCTGGCGTGGTATCGGCAGGGCGCCAATCTCGCGGCCAAACTTCCGCTGCTCTCAACCTATCTGGGTCATAGCACCATCACCGGCACGGAAATCTACCTCCAGGCCACAGCCCAGTTGCTGGAGAGCGCCGGCCAGCGTTTTCACGCCCATTTTGCCATTCCACTCCGCCCTCGGACCAAACGCCATGACACGGCCTGACCTCGGAACTCTGATTCGGAACTTCTTCGAGCAAGACCTGGTCTCGCAGCGGGGGCTCAGCGGCCAGACCGTGCTGGCGTATCGCGACACCTGGAAGCTCTTCTTGCAGTTTGCCTCCAGGCGACATCGTAAAACCAGCATCGGTCTGACGTTGGAAGAGCTGACACCGGACACGGTCCGTCACTTCTTGGCCTACTTGGAGCGCGAGCGGCACAATGCGGTGCCCACGCGGAACAACCGGTTGGCAGCCATTCACTCCTTCTTTCAATACGTGGCCCAGACCGACCCGCGTTACCTGGCCCACTGCGAATCCATTCTCGCGGTTCCGTTCAAGCGCCATGCGCAGCGCGTGCCCGAATACCTGGAGCGGTCGGAGGTCCTGAAGATCTTCGCGCAGATCAACTGCCGAACGCCGCTGGGACGACGCGACGACGGCCTGCTCCGGCTGCTCTATAACACGGGCATGCGTGCCCAAGAGCTGGTGAACCTGGATGTCAACCACGTCCGCTTCAGCCGGCCTTACCACGTGCGCATCCTTGGCAAAGGCCGCAAAGAGCGAACCTGCCCGCTGTGGACGGAAACAGTCCAAGCCATCAAAACCTACTTGGCGGCGCGCCCGGTGCGCCTGGATGAAGCCGTCCCCCTGTTCGTCAACACGGAGGGGAATCGGCTCTCGCGTTTCGGTTTGCGGCACATCATTGCCCATCGAGTGGCCGAAACTGCAACCGAATGCCCGTCGCTCTTCACCCGGAAGGTAACTCCCCACACCTGGCGCCACACCACGGCGATGCACCTGCTCCAGTCGAATGTCGATCTCAACATGATCCGTTCCTGGCTGGGCCATGCTTCCATCGAGACGACCCATGGCTACGTCGAGATTGATCTGGAGATGAAACGCAAGACGCTTCAGTCGGCGGAGAAACTGATCCCAACTCAGGGCAAGCACGGAAGCTCGTGGCAGAAAAGCCCCGACATCCTTTCGTGGTTATCGGGGCTCTGATTATGTGCAGCGTCGCACCCAAGACACACTTCATTCATCAGCTCCACTCCGAGGTGGCAGCAATCCAGCACCTCATAAACCGGCGCTGCACATAACTCAATCACCCCAGCGGTGAGCCAGCGCCGTCCGACGCGGACATCAGGGTGACGCGGGATCTCATTCGTGCGGGCGAGTTGATGCGGATCGACGTGGCGGATCACGTCATCATGGGGAATCCAAACCACTGCTCTTTGCGTGCACTCGGCTACTTCGCGATGTAGCCCACAGCCCGGCCGGTCACGGTCGGGCTTCTTTCATTTGCTAAGCTTGAGCCACTTCGCCGGCATAACTTCGCCCATTGAGGAAAGATCAGTTAGACCGTCCCCAGCATTTCGCTCCATGGTCCCAGAAACACGCCAACTTCCGCCAGCGTGGGCGCCGCGCGCGCTTCGGGAATCCTCAACCGCACACGCCCGGTCGTCACTGGGCTGCGCAGACGTAGCAAGCGTTTGTAACCAACCGTCGTCCCGTGTGCGATCTCCTGCCACGTGTCCCGTTCCCATGCATCGAGAGCAAACCGTTCGATTCGCTGGCCCAACTCGATGCGTTCCTGCAAAAGGATGCGGTTGAAGGACACCGGCTTCTCCAGCACGAAGATCAGCTCCGCTGGACCACACCAGTCTTCAGCGCGCCAGTACGTCCGCGGATCTCCGTCTATAGTATGGCTTGGCTGCGACTTCACATCCTCCTGGCTGTTGCTCGTGCTCGTGACTTGGGCGCCCGCCAACAGATTCGTCGCGAAGGTGGCCCGAAGCTTGGCCCCAAACTCTCGCGCTCGCTGGGCGTCCAGGTCCGGAATCAGGCCCCGCTTGTCTGGCGGTAGATTGAGCAGGAGCACGGCGCTTCGGCCCACCGAGTAGTAGTACACGTCCAGGAGTTGGCGAACCGATTTGACCAGCGGCTCTTCGCTTGCCCGGTAGAACCAGCCTGGCCGGATGGAAACGTCGGCCTCCGCCGGATACCAGTGAAGATACGGAGCACCTAGCACCCGCCGCCGGCTCCCGAGGTCCGCGTCTTGGAGGTTGGGCCAAGTGTATTGCTCCGGCGGCACGGGCAGCGGCAACACGCTCCACTCGGTCTCGCGCGCCTCGCCCGACTCGTTGCCCACCCAGCGCACGTCCGGCCCGCAAATCGCGATCACCGCGTTCGGTTGGAGTTCGCGGACCAACGTGTAATAACCGGGGTAATCGTATTGTTGGCGACGTTGTCCCGGAGAAGCACCGTCGAACCATACCTCGCTGACTTCGCCGTACTGGGTGAGCAATTCCCGCAATTGGTGTTTGTAATACGTGTTGTAAGCCGCGTGATCCAGGCCGAAAAAGGGATGATGGAGGTCAGCCGCGGACAGATAGAGACCCAGTGTGAGCTTGAATTCCCTGCAAGCCGCCGCCAACTCCTGGACCACATCGCCGTGACCGCCCCGCCAAGGGCTGGCCTTGACTGAGTGGTCGGTGAAGCGGCTGGGCCAGAGACAGAAGCCATCGTGGTGCTTCGCGACCAACACAATCGAACGAGCGCCCAGGTCGCAAGCGACTTGCGCCCACTGCCGGCAATCCAGCGCCGTGGGATTGAACAGTTTGGGGTCCTCCTGTCCCGTGCCCCACTCGCGCCCGGTGAAGGTGTTCATGCCAAAGTGGATGAACACACCGACCTCCCGCTGCTGCCAGGCCAATTGACGCGCCGAAGGGCGGACTTCCGTCAGGTGCTCAACATCATTCTGTACGTCAGTGGCTGGCGCCACCGACCCAGCGTAATGCCGGGCTAAACCCAAAGTCTGAAGGCAAGTCAACCAAAGGACTATCCTACGACATGGTCTCATGATCTAATCGATGCCGGTTCACACATGCCAACGGCCACAGTGAGCGTTCCGTAGCACAAACTCTACTCCAATTTGCGCGGTCTTCCTGGGTCCGTTGATTTTCCAGATATACTCACCTTCGCCAATTGCCAGACACGAGGCTGGGACGCGACCACTAAGAGCATTCCACTCACGTACCACATCCAATTCCCAACCTCCGCTGCATTGTAAAGGGCGTGGAATAGAACGCAATCCCACACGTTCGAGGTGAGCTCTATTACGACGCAAAGTGCGGCACATAATGCAAAAAAACATACAAGAGTGCATGCCGCAGGGCCGATCGAGTTACGGTGGAAAAACCATTCTAACAGCACCACACCAACTACACTGGCCGTACGGCCATATTGTCCCCGGAACGAGCGATATATAACGCCCCGCAATACCACTTCTTCAAAGAATGGCCCGATAGCCACTACATACACAAGGAAGAATATCTGAAGGGATCCCCCTCTACTGTAGAACGCCTTCGCGACCGCGTTCCGCATAGTCCACCCCTTGTGGACACAGTACAAATCCACCCACGCAATACCGACGCTCACCCAGGCCACAAACCAGCCGAACATACTAGGCCCTTTGCTAAGTGCCAACAGTTTCGCGAACGAATGCCACGCCTCGGCGCGCGAAGCGCGATACGCAACGAGCATCCAGACCGCCATCCTCAATAACATCGTGGCCACTTGCACTGGATACACATGTGACGTCATCCATTCCGACGACAACGGATGTATGCGTGCAGTCCCGAGCGCAGCGGGGAGCGCAAGCTCAAACACCACCAGCGATAATGCGCATCGCCACCCTACGCGCGCCTCCAAGACATGCCCTTGGCGCGAGCGATCAGCTACTAAACACGGCGGCGGTGGTTCCACAACTTAAAGCACGCACTACAGCCAATATGTGCTCTCAATAGCAACAGGGACCTGTTTTTGAGTAACGCCTCATTGGAATACGTGTGGTAGGTAAGGTTTCGACGGAGGTGCGTTGTTGCGACCTCTGGAACCTGGAAGAGTGTACAGTTGGGCCACGGTCAATCCATTGGTTACGTTGACGGTACACTCCGGTACAGCCGCACACCGCTGC
Source organism: uncultured bacterium (assembly GCA_963735925.1). Classification (GTDB taxonomy): domain Bacteria; phylum Verrucomicrobiota; class Verrucomicrobiia; order Limisphaerales; family J093; genus DSVZ01. The sequence goes on along the minus strand of CAVTMT010000005.1, from coordinate 252,448 downwards.
GATGGTTTCGACGTTGGGCGGTCGGGAGGGCGTGCAGGATAAATAATCGGGGTGCTCGGACGTGGGTAGTGAGAACTGTATGGCCCGTACCGCATGTCCCATGAGATTTGTTCGCTGGTTGACGGTGGATCGTGTATGAAGAGAATACGCTTGATTAAGTCTTGGATCAATTCGTCTATCCAGGACTTTTCGGGACAAACCTCACCGTGGTTCATTTCTTCGTTAATGTTGTGAAGGCTTCCAGGTACTTCCAGTTCCCTTGGCCCGGGGAATGGCAGAGTTCCAGGTGGAGATCCTGGCGGTATGCCCCCTTGCAAGCCGAATGGATCAACGAGAGTGGCGGGGTCATTACTCAGAATCTCGAAGAGATTGGATTCATCCAGTTCGCCCAAGGGATCTCTGTTTAGCCACCGCTGCAATGCTGGCTCGTAGTACCGATACCCGTAGTAGTACAGCCCGGAGTTGGCGTGGAACTCTTTGCTGCTGAACCGGTACAGGTTGGCATCGGCGAGCGAGCCGGCTTTGGCCAGCAGGTTCCCGTACGGGCCGTAAAGGTAGCGGGCCACAACGGTCCCCAGGCCGTTGGCCAGCGCGGTGATGTTGCCGTTGCCGTCGGCGTGGTAGTAGGCGTGGGCACCCGAGAAGTCAGAAGTTAGAAGTGAGGAGTTAGAAGTGCGGGCCAGCAGACCGCCAATCCCGCCCGCGCCTTCCAGACTGCCGGAGAGGTCTCGGCCGCGTGTATAGGTGACGGCCGGCACGTTGTTGGCGTCCCGCTCCTGGACCACCAACATCCCGTCATAGACATAACGGGTTTCGTTGGCCGTCACAAACGCACTCCCGGTCCACACCTTTTCCGTGCGCACGCGGCGGCGCAGCTTCCCATCGTACTTGAACTCGCTGCGCCACGCATTGCTCACCGTCACCGCTGCCAACTGGTTCTCTGCGTCGTACTCGAAGGTTCGTTGCCCGTCGCCGGTGAGATTACCGTTGTCGTCGTAGGTGTAGGAGACGCTCGCCGGCAGGGTCACCATCACCGCGTTGGTGTCGCTCCGGTGAGCGTCCGCCGCGACCGCAGTGAACGTGTCCGGCCCGGCGGTCAGTGTGAACCCGGCTCGTGCGAAGGTGTTGTCGCCATAGCGCGTGGCGGTCTGGCCATTCACCGTGACACTGGTCGCCGGCCCGGTCGTGCCGCCGGCCACCGTGAGCGTGCCGCTGCGGCTCACGCCGGTCAGTTCGTTTACATTGTCTACGCTGAAGGTTTGCACGAGTGCATTGTTGGTCCGGTATTGCAGGTTCCCACCGGCGTCGTAGGCGTACCCGAACTGTTCGAGCGCCCGGCTGGTCCCGCCGCCGGATTCCTTGCCGACGGCGGTTTTCAACTGCCCGGCCCCGTCGTAGCTGTAGTCCACGTAGTCCCCCGCCAGCCGCGTCTGGCGCGCGCGCTGGCTGGCATAGTTGTACGTATATTGGTGCGTATTCAGCACCGTGTTCGTGGCGTTCCGCAGCCAGGTGCCGGTGAGCCGGCCCACGTAGCTCGAATGCCGTTGGGACGATGCGGGGCTGCTTCTTGCTTCACGGTCTAATGGGTTGGTACCACCTCGCATACCACATTCGTTCCTTCTACGGTCAGGTCAACGCAGTATCCGGCGAACCGCTTGGCCCTGTTCTGCCATAGGACGTAGCCGTTCATCGGATTCAAGTGGTTCCTCGCGTAGAAGTTGGTGCCGTCGAAGGGTCTCAGAACAAAATCGCTCCGCTCGATGCCGGTCCGGGCCAAGGCATTCTCAGAGATACGCAGCGCTTCCGCTTCGTCAAGCAAGCCGACTCTCTCGCGCGGAATCACCACCTTTTTGGAGCTGCAGGAGGAGCACATCAGGCAGAAGAGAAGGGTGAGCAAAGCGCTGGCCGCTCTTGAGATGAATCCCTTGCCTCGTGGAATGTCAGAATTCATGAGTTACAGGGGATTATCGCGGCGATCCCAACATGCAAACTTCCGCTCAATTATGCCCTCAGGTGGAGTTACTCCATCCCACTCAGCCCAGTCGCGGCAATTCCAGACCAGGGAGTTGGCATCCGTCGGGGATGTTGGGGTGTTACAATGCGCGTTCTTGTTCTTCGGGCAGACTTTCTTCTCTCTGCACTTGGATACGTCCGGCGTTGGATTCTGCTGCGGAATCGGCTGTCCCTTCTTGATTCGATTGTGCGAATGTCCATAGCAGTGTTTGTACGGCCCATCGCAGCAAACGTCCTTGTGGCCGGGGCCTGTCGATCCCCACCACGCGCCGACCGTTCTTATGCAAATCCAAACGCTGACTTTGCTCACCACATGACCATCTTCGCAGCACTGTGTTTCCGGGTCATACACCACTCCGTTACAGCATTGGTTGCCAAGCGGATCGATCTGCGAAACCGGTTGATTTCCGGAGAACGTGTAGAGGCTGACCCCACCATTCTCTCCGATCGGATCTCTATTCACCCACCGCTGCAAGGCCGGCTCGTAGTACCGGTAACCGTAGTAGTAGAGACCGGAAGTGGCGTGGAACTCCTTGCTACTGAAGCGGTACAAATTCCCGTCGGCGAGGGTGCCGCCCTTGGCCAGCAGGTTCCCGTACGGGTCGTAAAGGTAACGGGCCGCAAGGGTCCCCAGCCCGTTGACCAGCGCGGTGATGTTGCCGTTGCCGTCGGCGTGGTAGAACGCGTGCGGCGTGGGATCACCGCCCAAGAGCAGGCGCTGATCTGTTCGCGCCAGCAGACCGCCAATCCCTCCCGCGTCTTCCAGACTGCCGGAGAGGTCCCGGCCGCGGGTGTAGGTGACGGTCGGGATGTTGTTGGCGTCCCGTTCCTGGACCACCAGCATCCCGTCATAGAAGTAGCGGGTGTCTGAGGTCAGCGTCCAGGTGCCTGTCCAGAGGTACTCTTTGCGCACCCGACGCCGCAGCTTGCCGTCGTACTTGAATTCGCTCCGCCACGCATTGCTCACCGTCACCGCGGCCAATTGGTTCTCGGCGTCGTACTCGAAGCTCCGCTGCCCGTCGCTGGTGAGGTTGCCGTTGTCGTCGTAGGTGTAGGACACGCTCGCCGGCAGGGTCACCGTCACCGCGTTGGTGTCGCTCCGGTGAGCGTCGGTCGCGACCGCGGTGAACGTGTCCGGCCCGGCGTTCAGTGTGAACCCGGCTCGCGCAAAGGTGTTGTCGCCATAGCGGGTGGCGGTCTGGCCGTTCACCGTGACGCTGGTCGCGGGCCCGGTCGTGCCGCCGGCCACCGTGAGCGTTCCGCTGCGGCTTACGCCGGTCAGTTCGTTTACGTTGTCCACGCTGAAGGTTTGCACCAGCGCATTGTTGGTCCGGTACTGGAGGTTACCACCGGCGTCGTAGGCGTACCCGAACTGTTCGTGTGCCCGGCTGGTCCCGCCGCCTGATTCCTTGCCGACTGCGGTCTTCAACTGCCCGGCGCCGTCGTAAGTGTAGTCCACGTAGTTCCCCGCCAACCGTGTCTGCCGCGTGCGTTGGCTGGCGTTGTTGTAGTTGTATTGGTGCGTATTCAGCACCGTGTTCGTGGCGTTCCGCAGCCAGGTGCCGGTGAGCCGGCCCACGCCGTCGAACTGGTTGGTGATCGCCAGGCTGCCGGGCAGAGCCAGGTTCGTCACCAGACTTCCCGGACCGGCGTAGCTGTAACCAAACGTCCCCGCCGGGCTGGTCACGGTGGTCAAGCGTCGGCCGGCGTCGTAGGCGTAATTCTCGCCCCACGCCGCCGCGTTGGGCAGGAGCAGCGTGAGCGAACTGCGCAAATCGTTCTGATACCCGTAACTCACGGTGTCATTGGCCCACGGGCCATCTTCGGCCACCAGCAGGCCATCGGCATACGAATACGCCGTCGTGCCCGTGCCGTCCACCATCGTCGTAAGCTCGTTATCCCCGTCGTAGTCAAAACTCAGGTCGGCTGTGCCTGCCGGGTAATCCACCGCCTTCAGGTTCCCCGCCGGATCGTAAGTGTAGGCGGTGTTGCCTTTGGCCTTGCTCCAGCGGTTGGTCAGGCGACCCCCGACGTCGTACTGGTAGCGCAGGATTTCGACACTGTTGTGGTCCACCTTGTTGGTCACGCGACCGTACTCGTCGTAGCGCCAGTTCGTCGTCTTTTGCCGCCCGTCGGTCAGCGTCCACAGGTCGCCCGCCGGCGAGTAGGCGAACTGGGTGACCTCGGAGTTGCCATTGGTCTCGGCGATCTTCCGCCTCAGGGCGTCGTACAAGTACCAGGTGTTTGTGCCCAGCGGGTCGATGTAGTTGGTCAGGCCGCGGGTGTTGTAGTTGAAAGTCTCCGTGGCGGTGCCGGACACCAGCCGGGTGTGCGTACGTCCCAGGTCATCGTACGCGTAGCTGGTGGTTACGCCGTTGGCGTCCGTCTGCGAACTGGTCCGGTCCAACACGTCGTACGACACGCTGGAGAGACGCCCCAGGGCGTTGCTCACCGTGACGATCCCGAAAATGCCAAGAAGCTTGGCATGTTCGCCGGCGTGGACGCGCTCATTCCGGGCACCCTGACGCCCATCAACATGAACATCGACCTCACTGCCAAGATCATCACCACGTTCCTTTTCGTCAATCTCAACGCGTCCGAAGCCGTGAACATCGCGCTCACGTATGACGTGTCCCCCACCACTCTCATCAACAAACGGGGGGATCAGTACACCACCGGTCAGTCCTTCGGCTGGGTGAGCGGCTTGGGCCAGGCCCCGAGAATCACTGGCGAATATCAGGCGCAGTTCACCGAGGTTGCTCCAGGGAATAGCGTGAAAGCGACCATCAATTACTATCCCGTCGGCGGAACCCTCGCCAACTATCCCTACTATCGCTTGGTCCTGCCGCTGTTGGTGGGCAAGGAAGTCGATGGCGGCGATGTCAACGTGAAGACATTCACGTTCATGATCGACGTGAACGAGGCCAAGTAACTCACAACGCCAACGCGCCTCACGACGGACGTTCCAGCGGTTGACACCGCGCTACCCGTCCGTGGAGGGAACTTGTGGGTCGCGTGAGCGACGAGGGAGGTTTTGGCGAGCACGGCGACCACCCCAAAATGAATGCCGCCGTGCGAGCTTCAAAAGCGACCGAAGTCGGAGATGGGCTGATCCCGGTCCCAGGCTCGGAACGCCTTGCAGCACCGAGCGAAACGCACAACGCCCCCACTCCCCACTGTGGGGAAGGGTGGGGGATATCCTGAGACCCCGTCCAAGACGGGCGAAAAGCACTACGGTCCTGGAAAGCAAGTTCGAGCCGGCTCATAGACACGCACCATTCCACCCGTTTCGTCTGAATTGAGGAGGCACGACCACGGTTTGAGGCAGGAACCACGGGCCTTCTTGCCGTCGAGGACATCGAGTTGCGATTCCCATAACCAACGAATCCGTACGAGTGAACTTGATCATTGGCACATCCAACTACTCACATTGCTGTGCCGCGCGTTCCTTACGGCTATCAGGCCCGAGCTATTTCAATAGGCTCCAATCCCCAATTAGTCGAAAGTGACCGGCGGCTGTAGAACCAGAATCGAGCACGGGCGTTGAGGAAGATGACTGCTCACGATCACCGTGACCCGAAGGCGTTCCCTCCATGCGCGCTCGATCAGAATCGCAACGTCCCGCTCGCGACTCTCGAATCGACGATGGCCTTCGTCAGTCTCTATGATAAAGCCCTCGAAATCGCCGAACTGATCGAAGATCAGAGATGAGACCTTGCCGGTACAGTGCAGGCGGTCCTCGGGTCCGCACGGTTCCGGCCGGCAAGGCTTTGCTTCCGTATTGCCGAACGGGGAAGCGGGAACTTGAGCTGGATCCCCGCCGAAGCCGGTAACCCTATCCCCCACATAACCCAGGTAACGCTCAAAGACAGAGAACCAGCGGCTCTGCTTGGGAATGGCCATCTGCACCCATCTCAAGAGGGACAGCAGACGTTCCTCAGGCTCCAATAGGACTTCCTTCGTGTGGATGGGAATCGCCAGCTCAAACGCGCCTACCGTCCTGCGCCACCGGATTTCGGAGCTTCGCGCCGCCGAAGCGGCGGTTTGCCCGCGCTCCTCGAATTCAGGTGTGGATGACTTTCTCAAACCGAAGGCGTCCGTTACCTGTCGGACCACAACGTTAAAGACCTGGCCTCGTCGAATCGATGGAGGTAGTGTGACTGATAGCAAGCCTGCGAAATCTATCCCCGATCCAATCGGAACGGGGATGTAGGTTATTCCGCGCGCGGCGCACTCGATGGTGTATTCGTCTGACGCCCGCAAGTCATGGGAGGTGTACATTCGAGACGCCATGCCAATGACCTCATTAGCGAGAACCGCCGGCAAATAGATAGACGCCGTGGTACCGGCTGGCAAGTTGCGCCAGTCGATCATAAGCTCGTCCGGACTCCGGTCGCGCTGCAGGTTGAACGCCGAAGGTCGAACCTCGAACGGGTTGAGGGCCCTTCGAGAACCATCGACGCCTGGATTGGGCAGATCGCTCCACGCGAGGTTGCGTTGGGCCAGCTTGTCCCAGTTTGAGGGATCCTTTCCTGCCGGGATAGCAATAGGGTCAAATGCGATTTCGGCGACAAGACACTGGTGAGGGTTCCGCATGATCGCCTGCTGGATGGGCACCGCGTTCGAGAAGGGCCCATCCTTGTTGATGCTCGGCACGACTGCGGGAAGCACGTTGTTGGCGCTTCCGTCCGGCTTAAGCGGTTGGTTGATGTCGAGCCAACAACCATAGAAGACGTCGACTTCAGCACCGCCTGTCGGCGCAAAGGGCTGAATGTTCGCCGGATCGGTCTGCCGATTCATATTCACCGCGGTTGAGTCCACTCGAGCCTCGGCAAAGAACGGCAGGGTCACGTACTCGTTACCCCGGATTCCAGCTAGAGGAATTGGATGCCCGGCCGGATTCGCTGGCCACCTTCGGTACGAGGTGGACTGATCGTAGGCTGCGGTTGTGGTTTGGCATGTGAACAAGCGGAAGAAGACGCGCACGTTTGCCGCGCCGATGGTCCCAATGTAACGCACCTTCGCGAGAGCGAAGTTGAACACTTTATTGCCGGTACCCCCAGGCCCATCCGTCGGGAATATGTAAAGCGCCGATGGTTCTTCCCGCCGCTCGAGACCGTCGAAGGTCTCGCCACCCGCCGTGCCGTGGCCGGCTGTGAAGTTCTGGATGACGTCCCGGATGTATTGCGGCGCCAAGGACGCGTTAGCGCCCATCGTCGCCCCGAATCGGTGCTCACCGGCTCTGACGTGAAAGACGCGAAGGTCGATGCTCAGCCACGACGGATCGCCGTGAAGCATGAAGGGATCCGGCTGCTTTATGAGTTCGATCTGCGCAGATGCGGCCACACTGGCGACCGCAGCGGTAAGCGTGAGCGTTTTGGTGGGCTGCGTAAAGTTGAAAACGGTGTCATCCACACCGAAATCGATGTTGTAATGAAAGGTGAAGCGCTGAACTTCGGAACCATACCCACCGGTTGCCGAAGTGTTTCCCGTGCACAGGATGCTCATGCCGGAAGTGGGCGATGCCACGTTGAGCACGTTGGCGGCTCCCATAAGGCCCAGTTCCGCGGCAGTAAAGCCATCGACAACCACGCGAAACGCGTCGGAAACGACCGCGTGATGCCCGGGTATGCCCGCTCGACGGGCGTCGATCTCGTCCTGGCCAAATGTCGATCTCTCGACAATGAAGGCGCAAGTCTTCTGCGGCATGATGTCCATCCACAGATTTTGGATCCCCGTTCGAGTATCGGTCCACAGCGGGTAGAAGCCGTTGGCGCTGGCGTCAAAGCCGAAGTACTCGCCGATAAACGTTAGACTCGGATTTCCGTGAGCCCACGGAGCATCCACGGTGGGGTCCCAAGGCCGATCCGTGACGGTGAAGAGCTGCGAGAAGGAGACGCCGTTATCGAAGGAGAGGGCCATTTTCGTATCGATCTTCAGCGTGACCGGCTTGGGGCCGAACTCGTAGAATGCACACCCAAGGACACCGTTCGGCCTGAAGACGATTTGGGGATGGAAGTGAAACATGTTGGCATCAATGGCGAGGCCTGCCAGCAACGGCTGCCCCGAAAGTGGCGTGTTCCACGAAGCTCCGCCATCGGTCGAAGCCGCGTAATAGATCCTCTGATTGCCTTCCCGGATATCGGCCCAGGCCACGAAGATCATCAACCCGAACACACAGGCCGTGGGCACGGTTACGACTCGGAAATTGCCGCCCGAAAGCGTCGTGAGACCGAAAGAACCGATGCCGGTGGCTGGAGAGGCAGTGGCTTGAAAGCTGTCGCCGCCGTCGGTCGATTTGACCATCCTGATCTCGTTTCCGACCATAAATATGATGTAAACGGTGCCGTCGGCGGCGACGTTGACCTCGGGTGAAAAGGAGCTCGGCGCGATGGCCGTGCCGGCGGGAGAAGTCCCCGTTCCGATCCACGTGCTCCCATGGTCCAACGTGCGTGCGAAGCACAACCCACCGGGTCCGTCCCAAGCGGCATACACCCTTCCACCGAAAGGGCTCCCTAGATTGCCATCCCCGGCCGCCCACTGCTTATCATCCGCGGAGCTGGTGTGGATAAGGTTAGGAGCGCTCCAAGTCTGGCCACCATCGGTGGATTTGTAGACGGCAATGCCGAGGATGGTGGCGCCGGGCGGGTTGTTGAACGGGAGTGCTACAAGAAACACGTTGTCGGAATCATCCCACGCGATGGCTGGGTCCGAGATCCCGGTCCAACCGGGCAGCAGCGCTAAGGGAGCGGAATCGTTCCAATGCAGGCCTCCATCGGTGGAATACGAGGTGGCGAGGGTGAAGTCGTAGGCGTGGTAGTTGACGAACCTCTTCGACCCGGCGACGATTTGTTGCGTATTGTTTGGATTGATCGCGAGACTGCTCTCGCTTCTCGCGTTGTTGAGATCTGTCTCATCGGTTACTCGAATATTGGGCATACGCGTGTCTCCTCTCTTTCAACTGAATTGGCGTGTGGTTAAAACAACACAATGGTAGTACTCTTTCTAACTGCGTCCGACCGCTCTCAACAATAGCACTCCGAGCCGTCTCTGCAGCAGCTCCGCCCCGTCCACTCGAAATCAATCCACTGGCACAGAGCCGAACGCTTTCCAGACATACCAACAAACACCAATGGCACAGAGCAAGGTGGTGGTACTGGGTGTCCAACGCGCCTCAACCAATGGAAAACGCGAGAGTGGAACACGATAGACGAAGGAGCACGTAACAGGCATCAGCACCACCAGCGTGGCTGGAAGACGAGCAAGGAATTTCACTTGTAGCCTCTTTCAATAGGTGTCGTGGCCGGATGTGCCATATAATGATCAGTTCACCGATGGCGTTCCCACAGTGACTGCCGAATCCCCAGGCCGCGTGGCTGAGTCGCCAATAGGTGCAGCGCATGGGTCTGCTCTTCTGAGGCACAGTGCCCCATAGGGGGCAATCAATGTCGCCACTGTCGTATAAACCTGCGAACAGCATAGTGCCACAGAATCTTCCTCCATCGAGAAATGGACGACTGCCTCACCTGCGGCTTTGCATATGGCCAGCGTATGGCATAGCCTTCCGGTCTTTACATTTCGCGTGATTCGATTCGCTTTCTCTGACTGGTCCGACCAAAACAGTTCATGGTCAAGGCAGTCTCCCGGAAACCTCGCTTGCACGGTCTTCAGCTCATCGAACAGTTCAAGCGCTTCCTTCGGCGTCATGTGAGACTCGTATGAGCAAACAGGGTTGCGGCGCCAAGGGCACCCTTTCATCGGATAGGTCATGCTTGCACCGCATCTGGCATTAGGATCGAGATCGAGTTGGCACCTTGTCGGCATGTGGACCTCTTCCTCTGGTCGAAAAGTGAACAGGTGCTCGCTCATAGACGCGGCGGGATCTTCACGCAGAACCAGTCGTCGAACCGCAAACGGCTTAACCCGATTCTTCCGGGACTAAACTGCAAAAGGAGCGTATTCCGCGGTTCAACTCGGGTAATCGCCGGGGACGCGTCGCAGAAAGCTGCGGTCTATCTCGGAAACGCAAATGTCCGGAGGCTTGCACGTTGTAGCTATTAGTGCAACTCCTGAGGTTTGTCAAGGGAAGGGGCGGTCGCAGGCTTTGAGTCAAGACGGCACCGCAGGACCGATTCAACGGGTGTTCAGGCACAGCCGGCCGCAACGCGTGAGCGGCGTCCAGTCCACTCCCTGCATCACCGCGCAGGCTCCCGCATAATGGGACCATGCGCAACTGCCGCCACCCGCCATGACCACCTTCTTCCTTTACGTCCGCAAATCCACCGATGTCGAGGACAAGCGGGTCCTGTCCATCGACGCCCAGCTCGCCGAGCTTCGGCAATTCGCCGAGCGCGAGCGCCTGATGGCCGTGGCCGAACTCATCGAGAAGCAATCGGCGAAGATTCCCGGCCGCCCCATTTTCAACGACATGCTCGCCCGCATTGAAGCCGGCGAGGCCGACGGCATCCTGGCATGGCACCCCGACCGCTTGGCCCGGAACAGCGTTGATGGCGGCCAGATCATCTACCTGCTCGATCTCGGCAAGATCAGGAACCTGAAATTCCCGGTTTTCCGCTTCGAATCCGACCCACGGGGCAAATTCACGCTCAACCTCATGTTCGGCCGGAGCAAATACTACGTCCCTCGACGGCATCGTGGACCGCGAGGCGTACACCGCCAAGCGGGCTGAACTCATGAGCCGCAAGAAGACTTTGGAGGAACAATCCAGTCACCTTTCGGCCAGTCGCGCCACATGGCTCGAACCGTTCCAAGAATGAATTCTAACCGCGAAAAACATGGGGGAAATCGCTGATTTCGGTTCGCTTCCCGAGAAACGGGTTCTCGCCGCTCAAGTGTCCGGCTCGAACCTGGTTCTCGACGGCAAAGAAGCCCGTGGTTACTGCCTGAAACCGTGGTCGTGCCTCCTGAATTCAGACGAAACTGGTGGAGTGGTGGGCCCAGAGGGATTTGAACCCCCGACCAAGCGATTATGAGTCTGGAAGTGCGGAGTTGTCCAGGGTAGCAGCGAGTCGCAATAAGTCGCCATAACCAACGTGAAACAAACGACATACATGGCAAGATTGGTTTATGGAGCAACTCGTTGCGACTGCTCAGGACAGAAAAAGTGGCCAAGAAGTGGCCAAGAATCCGTCGGCACCGGAAACGGCAAACCCGGACAAAACGCCGCGGCGGGCGTTCCCCAAGACCCACTCGGGGTACTGGAAGGCGCGGTTGGAGCATCACTCTTACACCTACCGCGGCCAGAGCCAAGAGACGGGCGGATGGTCGGTACGTATCAAACATCTTGGGGTTCGGAGGAGCTTCGAGCTTGACGAACCCACCAGAGAGGAGGCGGCCGTCAAAGCGAGAGACATCTATCTCTCGCTCGTCGCAAAGGGTTGGGAAGCGACGCTCGTTGAGTTCAGCCGTCCTGGTTCGCCTCCGCCACCTGCTCAATCTGGGGAACCGACTGTCGGAGCATTCCTAGCTGAGGTCGAGCGCGTCGCGGGCTTGAAGGCTCGGACTTTTCACCGTTACGCGCAGTACTTCAGGATGGTTGTTGCTCAGATCCGCGGGATTGCCTCAGACAAGTCCAAATATGACTACCGCAATGGTCGGCTTGCGGCCTGGCGTGAGAAAGTGGATTCCACCCCGCTTCGGCATGTCACCCCGGAGGCTGCGGCCAACTGGCGGCTGGCCTATCTATCCCGGGCCGGAGATGACCCTCAGCGGAAACTGGAAGTCAACCGTTCCTTCAATGCGGTTTTACGACACTGCAAGAGCCTCTTCAGCCCCCGAGTCATCAACCAGCCAAACTTCGCTGTGACCGTACCTCGATTCACCGTGAGGGACGGCCAGCGAGGAGAACGCGAGGCATACTGGTTTGAAGTGCTCAGGTTCGAGAAGAATGGCTCGATGAAGTTCCGCGTCCCGACGGGCGTTTCTTACGAGGGTCTCGTGCACGATGCGCGGAGCGAACTCCGTAGCGAGCACACCGAGGCTTACAAGCTGTTCTTGCTATGTTTGTGTGCCGGCCTCCGCAGGGCTGAAGCTGATACCCTTCTGTGGAACCAACTCAACCAAGAAGACAACTCGATCAGCATCGAGCAAACGCCTTATCTGCAGCCGAAGCACGACTCGGGCGGGGTAGTCTACGTGGACGCGGCCTTGATGAACGAACTCCAAGGTCTCAAATCGGGGGCAACGACCACGTTCGTCGTGAACAGCCCCTGGAGATGGAAGCGCACCACGTACAATCGTTACCGCTGCGAACCCCACTGGGAAACGCTCTTGAATTGGCTGGGAAGCAAGGGCATCACGGCTCGCAAAAAAGTGCATGAGCTTCGGAAACTGTTCGGCGATGCAATCGTGAAGAGGAACGGGATATTCGCTGGCAGTGCCCAGCTCAGGCATTCCACCATCCAGATGACGGCAAGCCACTACGCTGATCCGCGGCAGCGCGCAGTCTTACCGGTGGGAGCACTGCTCGAAGCCAAGAGATGATCCCGCTAAGACCGGCAGCGACTGCGCCGCAATATGTCATTCAACCGCAAACTGCCACCTCTGAAGAACGACAATTAGAATTCGGTGCTGGCGGAGAGTAGTCTGGCGCGTCGGTTCGATTCCGACCCTTATGTGACATTTCACATAATGCCTCGCCTCCAGCTCTAACTGATTGGGCAGATGAGAGTTGTGAAACTCGGAGGCGCGAGTTTCAGTGGATTCTTCAGTGCCGGCGTTACTCCGGCACAATTCGGGTTAACCGGTTTTAACTCGGCCACGGCTCGTTAATGGTGCGTCGGCGAGTCGGTTCATGCTTACAACATGAACTCGAACATGAGCCAACGCTACCGTCTGTTCCGCCGCGGATGGGGGGTCTATTATTTCGAAGACACCCACACCGGCAAGCAACAATCCCTCGGCACCGCCCACAAGCTGGAAGCCCAACGCCTGGTCCAAGCCAAGAACGAAGGAGAGCAGCATCCCGCCTTCAGCCTCCAGTTGGCGCGGGTTTATTGGAAGGCCGGTGACCCCGCCGCGACCACCCGCACCTGGCGTTCGTGATGGACGAAATCTTCAAGACCAAGCACGACAACACGCGCCACAGGTGGGGAACTGCGATCAAGGACGAAGCCTTCGATTCCATCCGCGACCGGGTGATCCTCGAAACCAATGCGGAGCACTTCCTTCGGGTCCTTGAGGACGGCACCGTTTCGACCAACATCTACCTGCGGCGCATCCACAATTTTGCCCTCGACATGGGGTGGCTGCCCTGGCCCGTGGTTCCCAAGAAACAGTGGCCCCCCGTCCAATTCGGCGAGAAGCGCGCCATCACGCTGGAAGAACATCAGGCCATCGTAGCGCGCGAACGTAATCCCGAGCGCAAAGCGTTTTATGAGCTGGCGTGGCACTTGGGCGCGTCACAGACGGACGTCGCTCTGCTCAAGGCCGAGAATATTGACTGGCCCAACCGCATCATTGCCTACCACCGGAAGAAAACTGGCGAAATGGCGTCAGTGCGCTTCGACGAGGAGGTCGAGCAAATCCTTCGTTCACGGCCAGCCACTGGACCCCTCTTTCCGTATCTGTGCGGGGTGCGCGAGGCGGATCGGGCGACCGAGTTCCGTCAACGTTGCCAAGGGTTGGGCATCGAGGGCGTCACGCTGCATTCCTATCGATATGCCTGGGCGGAGCGCGCTCGGGTTGCGGGTTATCCGGAGCGGTTTGCACAAGAGGCGCTCGGGCACAACAGCAAGGCGGTTCACCGCGCTTATGCGCGCAAAGCGAAGGTGGTGCTGCCGTGGCTGGCCTCCTTTGAGAAGAACACCCGAGAGCAGAACATCGTTCCGTTCCCGAAGGCGCAAACCCTTCCGGCCATGGGCGGGAACAAAATGAGCACCTGAACGAAACTCGACATACCCCGAACTTCAGGAGCCTCCATGAATCCCTCCGACGATGCCCTTTACCGCATTCACCAATTCCGGGCGGCCCGGCGCGGATGCCCCGCTCTGGATTACTGTAGCTTCCGCATGCGGATGGTGAACCAGAACGACACAAACCTCTCCCAGGTATTTCTTCCGGAGTCACCGGTCGGGCGAAAGCCAGTAGTCAAAACGGCGGCGATTTGCGCCACATCCTCGGCGGTAGCCAGCATACCTTGGTATGAATTCATGATGGCCTTGGCGCTCCATGAGAGCGGCCATTGGGGTGAGGTCACACCGAAGCAGTGGTTGGCGAACGACCTCGCGGTAGCCCGACCAGAGGCCAGTGGGATCCGTGATGGTGCCGAGGTTTGACTTGGCGGATTGGGTGTTGCCGCTGTCATCCAGGCCGGTCTTGACCTTGATCTGGGTGCTGAGCCAGCCGGCGGTGGCGGACGGGGGATCGTTATAGACGGCCCATTTTGCTGCGAAGGCCAGCGTGTAATACGCGAGGGTATTGTCCCCCTGCATGACGTCGGTCATATTGACGTAGGTGACGGTTTGCTGGAGTGAGTAGCGCAGCCCGACTTCCGAGGCCCAGTATTTGACGCGTTGCGGGAGAACATCGTTGGGCGCCCAGGGAAAGAGGGCGCCGGGTCTGAGGGCGGTGTTGCCGAATTGGTCCACCGAGGCAAGGTACGGCGCCAACCGCGGCGCGAAGGGGGGAAAAAACTGCAACTGGTCCCGGCCGGCGCGCTGGTTTTGTTCACGTTCCTGGATGGGTCCTGGAATCGGCGTGCCGGGAATCGGTGAAGGAACCTGGTTCGTGAGGCTGATGCCGGATGGCGGGCGGAACCGGGACGACACCGCATTGGTGGGAACGACGACGAGTTTGCCGAAATCGTCGGTCATCAGCATTTGATCGCCCGGGGCATTGGTGGCGGCGGATTCCGCCGAGTGAACCAAGGCGGTTCCGAAAGCAAGGACTGCACCGACGGCACCGTAGAACCGCAGTGTTGCTCCGGGTCTCATGAATGAGTTCGCTCCGACTGGCCCATCCTTCGAAACAGCCCATCGCGGTCACTGTCGAAGTAGTAGAGCTTTGCAACAGTGATTCGCTTTGCAAGGAGACTGCAGGCCAGTGATGCCAATAAAGCTCCAATCAGCGGACCTATCCAGTAGATCCACCAGCCCTGCCATTGCCCCGAGACCAAAGCCGGCCCCAAGCTGCGAGCCGGGTTCGTGCTAGTGCCAGAAATCGACGCCTCCAGATAGACCATCACGGCATATAACGGGGGAAAAATCCCGGGGGTGAACGGACGAAGGCGCCTGAACCCGATGAATACCACCAGGAGTGAGACCATGGTGAAGGTGGTCACGATCTCACCCAGCAAAACTGCTTGAGTCGAGTAGCCTGCGCCAGGCAGCGTGGCGCCAAACGCGACGCTCTGGCCCCTCGTGCCAAAGGCAAGGAGGGGAAGAGAGCCGATAACGCCACCTGCCAACTGCCCCAAAACGTAAATAATCGCGGTCCGCCCATCGAGCTTGCGAAAGAGCCAGAACACCATCGTAACCACCGGGTTGATGTGGGCTCCGCTCTCCTTTCCCACTACGGAGAGTGCAATCGAGGCACCGGTCGTCCCAAAAAGGAACCCGGTGATGAGTTGGCGCAGTCCCTCACTCGGAATCAGTTTGGTCATCGGGCTGCCGGTCCCGAACATCCCGATAACCAGAGACAGCCCCACCAGCACGAGCACGGCTGTGCCACACATCTCGCACAGGAACAGCCGCCACGGGAAGGATCGACTCTCCTGCGCTTCCATCACGCTTCAGAAAACTGAATGACCACCTTGATGTCGTCGGGCTTACGCTCGAGCGCCTGCTTGAAGTTCTCGGGTTTCTCACGGCGCGTGATCAAACGGCTCAGCCAGGCACGGTCGGCGCGAACCAGCAGACTTCCGGCCTTGTACCAATGCCGCTTGTTGGCGTTGACGCTGCCCACAATGACGTTGTTCTTCAACACCGCGGATGCCGCGATAGTTGGCAGTGGCTTCCGCAGTGACTACGCCGCCATGTCCGACGCCGGTCAGGCAAACGGTCCCGCTGGAGCCAATCGCCTGGATCGAATCGGCAATCACCTGGCCCACCCCTGTGCATTCAATGATGGCGTCTGGCACTATGCCGATGTTCTTGACCGATCCGGAATGATAGGTCGCGCCCAGTGCGCGCACCAAGTCCGGCTTGGTGCCGGATTCCATGCGGTCCAGCACATGAACGTCAAGTCCGAACATTCTGGCGGCTAGCGCCGCCAGAAGCCCGATCGGACCTGCACCCGTCACCAGCAGGGTCCGCGGTTCCCAGAAGGACCGACGGCCAATGAACACCACTTGTTCCAAGGCCTTTGCGATGACGGTGGTCGGCTCCAAGAGCACGCCGAGAAGACCCAGGCTGGGGTCCACTTTAATGGCGTATTCGGGTTCGATGCGCCAGCGTTCCGACATGAACCCGTGAATCTGCTTGATTCCGCGTTCGGTATACTGGCCGTTGCGGCACATGTCCCATTCACCCACCGCGCATGCGGGACAGGGAACCGGGTCCGGACGCCGGACGATTCCCACCACCAGGTCGCCTTTCTTGAAGGCACTGCTAAAACCCGGGTCAATGACGCGGCCCAGCGATTCGTGGCCCAGCACCAGGCGCGTGGCTCCCTCAGGCGCCCAGCCATACTTGCCTTCAACAATTTCGACGTCGGTCCCACAAACACCGACGGCCACCGCCTCCACGAGAATGGAGCCGTCACGAGGATCTGGCTCTGGAAAATCTTCGTAGCGGGCTGATTCGGGTTTCTTTGGCTCTACAGTAATGGCTTTCATTTGAGTATTTCTTTCGGTTGTTGCTTCTCCTCAGACGCATGGGTTCCGCTTCGGTTTAGCAGTGCCGACGGAGGTGTCCTTTTTTTGCTCCAGCATGTCTTGAGCGTCCACGGATGCGAATAGGTGCATGATGCGAGCAATCGCTCCGGTCCATCCGGTCTGGTGGCTCGCGCCGACCCCGGCGCCTGTGTCCCCGTGGAAGTATTCGTAGAATAAAGGGTAATCCCGCCAATGCGGATCCTGCTGGAACTTCTGTGAGGCCGCATGCACAGGCCGGTTCCCTTGAGCATCCTTTAGGAAAATCCTGGAGAGCCTGGCAGCAATCTCTTCCGCCACCTGGTACAGATTCATCTCTTTGCCGGATCCGGTTGGGCATTCAATCCGGAATGAGTTCCCGTAGTAGAGGTAGTACTGCAGAAGAGCCCGCACGATGAGCATGTTGACCGGCATCCAGATTGGGCCCCGCCAGTTCGAATTGCCGCCGAACATGCCGTTGTCCGAGTCCCCGGGCAGATACGAGACGCGGTACTCCTGGTCGCCCGCGTGATAGACATAGGGGTGATCCTGGTGAATACGAGAGAGCGCCCGGATCCCGAAAGGGCTCAAGAACTCCTTCTCATCCAGCATGGGTTTCAGCACCCGACGGAGATTCGTCTTCATTTAAGATCGATGCGAGGAGGCGACCCTTTTGGCCCGGCTTGAATGGGTCATGAATGAAAGCCATCAGTTCAGGGCGTCGCCCGCAAAACTCGCGCACCTTCGAGCCTATCTCAGGGTATTTCTCCGATAACTTCCCTTCAAAAACCGTCACGGCACACAAGGGCAACAGCCCGACCATGGAGCGGACTTTTAGACGTTCAAATCGGCCGTCCGGGGACCGCAGGACATCGTAGAAAAACCCGTCCTGCTCATCCCACATCCCGCCCTCCTCGCCCGGCCGAATCATGCCCGAAGCGATCAGGAGGAAGTGATCGAGGAACTTGAGGGTAAGATTGAGGTAGGCCGGATTGGCAACCGCCAACTCGGCTCCGATTTCCAGCATGTTCTGGCAAAACAGGGCCATCCACGCGGTGCCGTCGGCTTGTTCCAGAAAACCCCCGGTGGGCAGAGGCGAAGACCGATCAAAAACGCCGATATTATCCAATCCAAGGAAACCGCCTTCGAACGCATTATTTCCGAAACGGTCTTTCCGGTTAACCCACCAATTGAAGTTCAGCAGCAACTTGTGATAACAGCGCTCGAGCCAGGCGAGATCCCCCTCCCCCCGGCGCGCTTTTTCTGTCAGATAGGTGAAAATCGTGGACCAGGCGTGCACCGGAGGATTGACGTCGCCGAAGTTCCACTCATAAGCAGGAATTTGTCCGCTCGGATGGAGGTAGCGCGACCGAAGAAAAAGCTCCAACTGTTCTTTGCCAAAATCCTCATCCACCAGCGTCAGAGCCGTGACGTGAAAGGCCAAGTCCCAGGCGGCATACCATGGATATTCCCATTTATCGGGCATGGAGATAATGTCGGCGTTCACCATGTGTCCCCAGCGGTCGTTGCGGATCGAGCGCTGATTCGATTTAAAGGGCTCAACGCCGTGCTGTTTGAGCCACTTGCCGACGTCGTAATAAAACAACTGCTTGGACCAGAGCATGCCGGCCAGGGCCTGGCGCATGACACTAGCGGCGTCGGGGTCAATCGAGCCAGGAATGACACTTGCATAGAATTCATCGGCTTCCTGGAGCCGAGTCTTGAAAACGGAATCAAACGCTTTTCCGAAAACTTCGACCAGCGGCTTCTTGGATTTCTTCGGTGCCTGATCGGTGAGCCGGAGGCGGATAGTGTGAGAGGTTCTGGCGCCGACTGTCAGCGGGTAATGGGCCGAAACCTTTGTCCCCTTCCTCTCTGGATTGACCGCGTCGCTTCTGCCGTGAAGGATAAAGTCGTTGATGCTGTCCTTGACGTAGGGAGAGGAATTGGGCGTGCCGACGAGCCGTTGCGTATTAGTTTCGTTCTCCGTAAAGAGCAATGCCGAAGCGCCCTCCGCGTAGCAGAAACGCTCACCGAGGTCCGGGTGTGAAATCGCGATCACCCCGCCGCTTTTGTCCTGAGACACCTGCCGAAGCGAGGGGCGAACCACAGTTTCCCCCCACGACCACCCATTACGGAACCAGAGAGTCGGCAAGAGTTGAAGCGTGGCCGGTTCCGGCCCCCGGTTATGAACCGTGATCTGAATGAGCAGGTCCTCTGGTGACGCCTTGGCGTATTCCACGAAGACATCAAAATAGCGGTCGTGGTCGAACACCCCTGTGTCGAGCAGCTCATATTCCGGCTTACCGCGGCCGCGATCACGGTTGGTTGCGACGAGGTTGTCATACGGGTAGGCCGCCTGGGGATATTTGTACAGGTACTTCATGTAGGAATGCGTCGGCGTCGAGTCGAGGTAGAAATAATATTCCTTCACATCCTCACCGTGGTTGCCCTCGCTGTTGGTCAGCCCAAAGAGCCGCTCCTTGAGGATGGGGTCCCGCCCATTCCACAATGCGACCGCGAAACAGAGTCGCTGCTGGTCATCCGAAATGCCGGCCAGTCCATCCTCGCCCCAGCGGTAGGCGCGCGACCTCGCATGATCGTGCGGGAAGTAATTCCAGGCGTCGCCACTCTCACTGTAGTCCTCCCGGACGGTTCCCCATTGCCGCTCACTCAGGTAGGGTCCCCACTTCTTCCAAGGGACCTTCTGGTCACGAGCCTCTTCAAGTCGAATCTGCTCAGTGGTTTTCATTTAGTATCCTTTTCTTTTGTTAATCGGCTGATTCATTTGGTTGCAGCTCACCCCTATTGCGCCGGGATGGTAATCAGCGGCAGTTTCTCGGGACTCCCGGTGTCCGCCAGCGTGAAGAAGAACATGACGACCGTGAGGGCGCGCTTTGTTTGCATGTCGCCATCGTCAACCCAGAACCAGTAGTCGCGATAACGAACGGTAGCAAGCGCCTTGGCCGGCTTCTCCTTGCCGCTGTGAATCCGCACGTGTTTCTGGGGGTTCTGTGCCGCCGCGGCGTTTTCAACGGAGGGCCACGCGCTAAGGTCCTTGAGATGCGCCTCGGGCACATCCATACGACTCGCAAAGGCCTGCATGATTTGCAGCATCGAGCGGCTGTTTACCGCCAGTTCGCCTTCCGACCCGCGCGCTGGTGAATAGTTGAGTGCGAATTTCTGCTGATCCGGAGGCAGCTTGAGCAACCGCCGGATTTCCGCCCCCTTTTCGGCGATGTCGGGGGACACGTCGTCACGCTGGAAGAACACCACGGCGGTTGAACCTTTGAGCTTGTTCTCCTCGATACGCATCCCGAACGCCCCAGCCGCCTGCACCTCACGTAGCAAATCCAGCGCGCGGACAAAATCCGGATCCGCCTCCCGAACTGCTCCACCCGCCGTCGAGCGGTTTCGCACCCCGTTGAGCGACTCGACAGCCAGGCCCAGGATGAAGTCCGCCGCATAACCGGACTGAAGCAGGAAGAAAATGTTCTTCGGATCCAGCGGCGTGATAAGCCCGCGCAGGAACTTCTCCCCGGTCATCGGGACGTAGGTGATGGTGGGCCGATCAGTGTAGATGGCCTGTCCACCGATCGACGCGTAGTTGCCCTGGATAGCCTTTTCCGAAGAGAGGGTGCCGTTGATGCTGACGCCCGTTTGCATGGAGTACCCGCTGACGATAGACGCCACGTCCACGAAGACGGGCAAATCCATGTAGCGCAGCTTGACGATGTTGAGGAGCGTCTGTTGTTTCCAGGAGTCGCCGATGGCCGTGCTGTAGTCGAAACGGTCCACGGCCACGGTCCTGGGGCCAAGGTGCGTGCAGCCAGTCAAAGCCGCCGCGCCAACCAGCGTGACGGCGAAACGGTATGGTCTGAGGGCAGTTTTCAAAGTCGTGTTTCGTGAGACTTGACGCCTTATCACTGAGGACCTTTCATGAGGCGCGACGTGTTAAATCCGAGCTGGTCGGCCTTGGCGACCAGCGCCGCGTAGCGTGGTTCGGGAATCGTGGCATTGCGGGCGAGCAGCCAGAGATACTTCCGGTTCGGCGTGCCGACGATGGCTTCCTGATAGTGATCATCCACATGGAGGATCCAGTAGTTGCCTTCCTTCGGCACGGGAATCAGCGGTCCAAACCAGGTGTTGAAGCGCACGGCGAGCTTTGTGTTTTTTGGCGGGTTCAACACCTTCGCGGTGCCACGAATATCACGCTGCGAACCATCGGGACGAATCGCGATGTTGTGCACCGAGATCGTGCCATCGGTATTGCTGCCATATTCCGCAATCGCCGCCTCGTTTGCTTTTTGAAACCGCATCGGCAGCCGCGCGATCTCATACCAGCGGCCCGTGTAAAGGCCAAGGTCCACTACCTCTACGGTGGCTGGAGCGTCCACGCGACTCCTCGTGGAGCAACAGGACACCAGACCGAGTCCAAGCAAGACCAGGCCTGCGGAGCGTAGCATGGCGAGGCTCGGAGTCATGCAGCGGGATAAGTAACGGCCAGCGTGAAGACCAGCGCCCCATCCAGGAACTCTTTTGCTTTTACCATCATCACTCTTGGTTTGGCTCGTGTTTCCACTCGACTCGAATTCGCGGATCGTTCCCATGAGCGGCCCGCGTGGCTCACGGTCGAACGGTTTTACTTCGTGTATTTCGCCTTCACGTCGTCGATCTTGCCGTTGAACTTGAACGGCGCGGGCACCAGGGCCGTTGCGTCTCCGGTTGTTTTCGGCATCACTTCACCGTGACCGTCAGAGGAGCGGCCAACTTGAACTCCACCAAGGCACCGGCAGCGTTGCCGGCACTTTCGCCCTTCTTCAGCGCGGAGGCCCCGGCGCCGATAGCTGCGCCCTTGGCCGCGCCGTCTCCGCCGTCAGCAATGGCGCCAATGGCAGCGCCAGCGGCGGCGCCCTTCGCGGTTTTCTTCGTGCTGCTCGCGGCAATGTCCTTGATCGGCTGGGTCACGATCGGCACGAGCTGGCCGTCAATGCGAACCTGACTGAGGGCGAACGTCACCTCGGCTTTGCCCCGGACGCGCTTGGCTTTCTTGGCTTCCGCGACCTCGCCATAGACGGCGCTACCGGCCTTGACGGCGGCGACGCCATCGCCGGTCAGGTCGCCCTGGAGCATGCCGCTGAATTTGGTGCCGGGTTTGTCGCTGGAGGAAACGGCCGTATCCAGTTTCACCAGCAAGCTGGCGCCGGCTGGGATGGTGACCTTTTTCTCCTCGGCGCGAACGGCCGAGAGGCTAGCCAGCGCAATGAGCGCGGCGGCGAGCAGGATCTGTGTGCGGGGAGTTTTCATCGTGGTTCTGTTTTCGTCTGTTGTGATGGTTGCTTTCATTTTGTTTTTGGCTTGATACGTCAAGTAGCCGTCGGTCCGGCCGGCGTGGACTGAAGATCTCCGGCCAGCGCCTTGTCTGTTGAGTGTTTTCCACCCACGCCCTGCAAATCACTGACGTGCGCCAGGGCTTGGTCTTCGGGCTCGAGAAAAGATCGCTGGGCGGAACGCTGCAAAAGCGTCAGTTCACTGCGAAGGAGCGCGGTGCGCTCGGGCGGCAAGACCTCCGTTAGGTTCTCCAGCATGGCGCGGAGGCGGCGGGCCACCTGAATGCTCGTGCCGCCGAACTGACGGATTTCCGTGACCGCTAGGCGGACGAAATCCTCCCAATCGGGCGTCCGATAGACCAACCGCAGCGAGCCTGTCGTGTCGTGGGCCAGTCCTTCGTCCAGGCGCCGCCCGCCCACACTGCGCAGGAGGTGATGGACCTGGTCAATCGCCAGGACCGCAGTGGTCGGATCGTTGATCGCTGGGGAAAGCGCCTTCGAAGCAATATCCACCATGATTCGGAAGGCAAAAGCCGGGTCCTGCTCCATGGTCCTTTCCTGGCCCAAAGCCAGCGATTGGCAAAGCGCACTTGAGGATGGCCCGCCTTTGCCTCCGAAGATGCGGAACAGCGGGCTCCCGGCCGCCACGAAATCCCCCACTTGGGGCACCAACTCGACGACACGACCTGTCTTCTGGGCCAAGGCCACGAGCCCCTCGAGATCAAAAGCCAGGAGTACTCCGTCCTTTGGGCTGGGGAAAGTGCCAGCCGGCTCACCGCTCGGTGCATTCTCGGGACGGTGTCCGGCGTCTGGCTGCCCGGAAAGACGCCGCGGATAGACGTTTTGGATCACCTCGTGCCCCAAGCGAGCCACCGCCCGTAGGGCCCCGCTCGGACGCAGCGTCTTGCCCACATGATCAATGAGGAACAGGAAAACGCCCACGCTGAGCAGGCAAAGGTAGGCGGCTAGATGCGCTGTGATCCCTGGCACAGAGGCATGGATGCGCACGAGGACGGCCAGCGTAAAGGTGAAGGTGAAGGCAAACAGGGTTAGAGCGAACCGAGTCACCCGGTCCCGAAACACGACCCCAATGATCCGCGGGCTGAGTTGGGCGCTGGCCAACTGCACCACGAGCAACAGGCTCGAGGAAAGGAACACGATGAAGGTGAGCATGGACCCGGCGAGGGTGCCGAACAGCGCCAGGGCAGCAGACGGGTCAAGGCTGGATTGCCAGCCGGCCTGCTGCTCGATCCAGTTAAGACAGTTAACCGACACCAGCGCGGCCACCATGCCGGAGACCGGCAGAAGCCAGATCGAATTCCGGACGTAATTCCGAAGCTTGTAACGCTGAATCCAGTTCATAGACAGGTCAACCGAATGGGCCCGAACGGAAAAGGACGCTTCCGAACAGCAGGAAGCCGAGAAGTGCCGTGATGCAGGCGACGAACAAGGTCAGGTCCCAGGGCTTGCGGGGTTGATCTGACCACAGGCTCTTTGGGTGTTTCCAGTGTTGGATACAGGCGGTGGTGATCGCAAAAGTCCCGATGCCTATGAGCGCAAGTCCCACGTTGCGCGGTGCATCCGGCCGCGGAAGAGGCACTTTGCTCTGCTCACCGATGAATTGCAGAACCTTGTAGATGCCGAAGCCGAAGGCGATCATGGAAAAAGCGGTCCGAACCCAGGCCATGAGTCTGCGTTCGGCAATCAGCCGACTGCGGTCCGGCGCCAATGTCTCGTTGGTGTCGGCTTCAGTGTCAGTCATTGCTTCCTTTTTCATCAGGCATATCCACGGAACTTGAGCCAGCCTGTGCGGTCGCGCTTTCTGAAGATTGGCGAAAGGCTTGAGCGGCGTGCCGGTTAGTCGGGTAGAATCGGGTCGGGTCGATCCTTTCAGCCAGATTGTACCTATCGAGCCACGAGCGGAAGGACCGGTCGGCGCGGCTGACGGCGAAGGTGATGTTCCGCTTCTTCAGCAGGGTGATCGTCTGGCCAAGAACTCCCGCACCGGTTGTATCGACGTCAACCATCGCCTGGGCATCCAGCACGAACCAACGAACGGGGGTGGACGACTGGGTGACCAACCGCTCGACGTCGTCAAGGAACAAGGTTGCGTTGGCAAAGTAGAGCGGAGCGCCGAAACGGTATACCATCAGGCCGGAAGAACCGGAAGTCTGCCCGTGCTCCGCGGGGAGGAAGTGGCTGCCGTCGGGCGCTTCCAGGAGCGCCGAAGCGTCCGGACGGGACGCCCGGCGGATCACATCGATGACCGAAAGGAGAAAGGCAATCATGACGGCGCGCAACGGGCCAAGGGCCAGCACGCTCAGAAAGCAGACCATGGCGATCCAGAACTCAGAACGGCGCATGCGCCAAAGCTCCTTGAACTCGTGGACCTCAATCAACGACAGCACCGCGTTGGCGACGATGCCGGCCAAAGCGGCATTGGGCAGGAAGGCCAGCAGTTTCGTGAAGAAGAGCATCACCACGGCGATGGTCCCGGCTGCCACCAGACTGGGCAACTGGCTGCGCGAGCCCGAGGCATCCATTGCCGCCGAGCGGGAAGGGCTGTTGCCCGTGAGTAGGGACCCGGTGAAGGCCGCGGCCAGGTTGGCTACGCCGTAAGCGAACAACATCTGGTCGCCATCCGCCTTATAGCCGTACTTATTGCTGTAGCTGCGGACCACCAGCAGTCCTTCGCACAGGAGGATGGCAACGATAGCCAAAGCGCCCGGCAGCAGCCGCAAGTAGTCGGCCAAAGGGATTGTGGGCAAGGTCAACGCCGGAAGCCCCGAGGGGATCGCGTTGCCGAGCACGGCGACGCCCTTCGCCGGGAGGCCGAGCATCGCGACAAGGCTCGTCAGCAGCACCAGCGCCACTAGCGCCCCGGGGACTTTTGGCGCGTAGCGTTTCATCAGCCGCACGATGAGGAAGGCGCTTACCCCGATCGCCACCGAGTAGAGGTTGGCGTGCGGAATAGAATGGACCAGGGCCAGAACCTCCACGAAATAACCCTCGGTATTCACCGAGCTTGCCATGGTCTCCTTGAGGTGCTCCGCTGCCGCCAGCAAGCCCGACGTGGCGTCGCTAACATGAGGAGCGGCGAGGATCTTCCTGAACTGGTTGGTGAACACCTCTACGCCGAGCCCGGTGATGAAGCCCGCCATCACGGCGCGCGAGAGGAAGTTGGCGAGGAACGCCAGCCGAAAGATCCAGAAGATGAAAAACAGCACCGCGCAGACCACGGCCAGTGCCAGGGCGTACTGCATGCGGAGCGGATCCCCGGGCGCGGCAAAGGCGACGAGGGCGGCCCCGACGAGCGTGGCCATAGAAGCGTCGGGGCTCGTGACCAGGTGGCGCGAGCTGGCGAGCAGGGCGAACACCACCAGCGGAATGATGGCCGCGTAGAGACCAGCGGCAGGGGGCAGGCCGGCCACCTGAGCGTAACCGATGTTCAGCGGAATCATCAGCGCGGCCAGCGTGACTCCTGCCGATACCTCCCGCGGGACGTCGGCCAGCGTGACCCCTCGCAGGCCCGCGAACGGGCGAGGCCAGGGAATCCTCGAGAGAAAGGAACTGTTCATCTATTACTTTGGAAACAGGAAAATGACGGCGAAACGCAGTCCCCAATCCGGCCCGCCATCGGGTTTGTCCGCGTAATAGCGACCCCCAACCGTTAAGGCGACAGGTTGTCTGCCAATCTTCACCAACTGCTGAACCATGAGGTTCAGCGGCACCGTCCACTGATGGGCTTGCCAGTCGTAGGTGGACTCGGTGTTCAGGGTAAAGGTGGTGGCGGTTTTCGTGGTGAAGGAGGCAAACGGTTGGAGATAGGTGGCGTTGACCTCCGCACGACCGTTCTCGCCGGCAAAGGACCAGACGTGATTCGCCAGCGCGCCATAGGTCCAACCCTTCTGCTGCTTGAGCACCACTGCGGTTGGCCCGGCGCCCCACTTCTCCGCGCCCAGCAAATCATCGATGGCGGTGGGTAGCAGCAAAGCCGGCCCCGCGCCCCAGATCCAGCCGCCTTGAGTCGGCTTGACCGGCGACAGAAAGAAGCTCTGCAAAGTGTCCGCCAGACCGGACTGGCTGGAGGTGCCGATGATGTTCTCCTGGTAAACGAAGGGTAGAATCGTTCGTGAGATGAGGAGCCAGTCCTGATTGAGCGTGATTGGAACGATCGGCTGCAGGTTCAGCTTGTATTGAAAGCCATCGCCGGCCGGGCCCCCACCAAAGTCGAAGTTGTTCTGGAAGGGCACGCTAATGAGGGCCCCGATGGGGTTCGCGAGTGTCTTGGCCAGATCGGCGGCATTGGCCTTCGCATCGTCGCCCCCGCCACCGCCAGCGGAGTCAGCCACGTCGGCGGGTGCCAGGGTGAGCGGGCGGTAAAAGTCCGATTCGGCTTGGGCCCGGTTTAAGGTAGCCAGCAGAGCGCAAGAGGCCAACACAAGGTTGAGCTTCCATTTCATAGCATTGTTATAGTTTGCCGTTCATTTCGCTCACTGAACCGGAAGTCCTGCCGCACCTCCTTCAGCGGTCTTGCCGGCGCGGGAGGCGAAGAACTTCGCCAAAACCAGCCAGACGACCACCGGCACCGGGACCGCCAGGAGGGCCATCGCCATCAATTTCGGATCAATGACCGGAAAGGCGGTGACTGCCATCAGCATGGCACTGCCATTGCGCGAGCATACCGCCAGCGCCATGGTTCCGCGCTGGGCCTGGCTCAGACCGAAACCGAAGGCGTAAGCCCCCAGCGCCAAGCCGAGGGTAAACAGGACTTGGCCCGCAATGGCAAAACTGCCAAGGGTGCTGAGGAGCACCCGCCAATTCACGAGCACAACGAAACCGAGCAGAAGCAAGGTGGAGATCCCCGCGATCTTTTTCACCCACGGGAAAATCTTGTCGGCCATCCGCCCCGCGTAACCCCTGATGGCTGCGCCGATCACCAGCGGTAGCAGCACGGTGAGCAGGAGCGGCTTTCCGATGTCCCAACAGCTCAGCGTCAGCCCCGGGATCAGGAGCGGTGCCAGCAACGGCATCAGGATCACCGTGCTGACCACGGCCAGGGGCATGATCGCCGCCGCGAGGGAAATGTCGGCCCGGGCTTTTCTGATTAGGATCGGCAACATCGGCGCGGTTGGCGCCAGACCGAAGATGAGCAACCCCACGGCGTAGGGTTCGGCCATCGGCAGGACCTTCGTCAGCAGGACCGCCAAGGCCGGTCCGACCAGCCAACTCCACCCGAGCGTCAGCCCGACAACCCGGACGCTCCGCAATGACTTGAGCGTTTCGCGCAGGTTGAGTTCGAGGCCCATGGACCCCAGATTCGCCACGGAATAAAACAAAGCCACCATGCTGAAGGCGTTCTGAGCGTTCATCGCCGTTTTCCTTTCAAATTCACTGGGATTACTTCAATCATTCTGGACTTCAAGCCAAGGGTGCGGTTGGTGCCTGACCGTCTGCTTCGGTTTTGCCCGCCTGTTTTGAGCACATTTTGGCTCCAATGGCCGCGAGGACGACCGACCACAAAGTCCACATGATCGTCATCACCACGATGCCGGGGTCCGCATTCGGAATGGCAAGCGCCGCCGCCAAAACCGCGGCGACGTTGCGCGTGCCCATCCCCAGCGCCATGACGCTCCGCTGATTCTGTTTCATGCCGAAGCCGAAGCAATACGTGATCAGGCCCATCCCAACCATGAACACGGTCATTGAGAGGAGGGCAAAGCTGCCCGCCGTATTGAGCATCCCCCGGCCGTAGATCACAAGGCACCACAAGATTGTCAGCAACGTGGAGAGCAGGGCCAAACCCTTGACCGCCGGAAAGCTCTTGGTTGCCGCAGTCCCGGCGTAATGCCGGATCACCGCCCCAACCACCAGTGGCAGCAGGATGGTCAGGAGGAGCGGTTTCGCCAGAGACCAAGTGCTGATCGTCACCCCTTTGATCAACAGG
The DNA here is from genome assembly GCA_963735925.1 of uncultured bacterium. Lineage (GTDB taxonomy): Bacteria > Verrucomicrobiota > Verrucomicrobiia > Limisphaerales > J093 > DSVZ01. Next base: position 224,349 of record CAVTMT010000005.1, on the reverse strand, counting down.
GGTGCCATCAATGGCATCAAAACCACCGTGCCGACCGCCACTAGCGGTATGAAGGCGCCCGCGAAGCCCATGTCCCCGCGCGCTTTTCCCACCATCTGCTGGAGAAACGGCGCGCAGGGCGCCAAGCTGGCGAGAAGCACCACGACTACGTAAGGCTCCGCGAGTGGAAGGACCTTGGTGATCAGATAGCCGACCGCTGGCCCCAACACCCAGCCCCACACGAAGATCAGGGCCAGCGACTTCTTATTACGCAACGCAACGACAACCTCGGGCACCTTCACCTGCAAGCCCATGGCCGCCAGGTTCGACACGGTGAAGATGAACACCAATGGGCCGAATGTAGTTTGAAGGAACTGCATGACAGCGTTCATAATCTGTTACTCTTCGAGCGAACTGGTGGTGCTGTTGGATCGGCTGGTAATAAGTAGCCCTTTGTCATTTCAATCCACGGCACGATGTGATCGTGCCAGCATGCCGCCGGAGATATTTCGGGCTTTGAATCCGTTCTGCAACAGGATGCGCGTGGCGTAATAGGCACGCTGAGCGGAACGACAGATGATCAGAATCTCGCGGTCGCGGGGCAGTTCGCCCAGCCGCGCCCGGAGTTGTGGCAGCGGGATGTTGACCGCGCCGGCAACCGACTCCACCGCTAGTTCCGGAGGATTGCGCACGTCGAGGAGGAACTCGCCGTTTACGGAGCTCCAGTGGCAAATCGGCATGTCGCCGCGGACGATGTCCACCGCAACCATGCCCGCAAAGTTGACGGGATCTTTGGCGCTTCCGTAGGGTGGCGCGTAGCTCAGTTCGGCCTCTTCCAGATCGTAGATCGTGAGACGCGCCTGGATGGCCATGGCGAAAGAATCAATTCGTTTGGCAACTCCGTCCTCCCCCATTACTTGCGCGCCAAGCAGGCGTCCGTCGGATTTCCGGAAGAGCACCTTGATGGCAAGCATTTTCGCGCCCGGGTAGTAACCCGCGTGCGAATTCGGGTAGAGGTAGATCTTCTCGAAATCCTTGTCGCCGATTTGGACCAGAACTTTTTCGCTTGCGCCGGTGGAAGCGATCGTCCCCTCGAATATTTTGCAGATCGAGGTGCCTTGTGTGCCGCGATATCGGGAATCGCGACCGCAGATCACGTCCGCCGCGATGCGACCCTGCCGGTTGGCGGGCCCGGCGAGCGGGATGAGGGTCCACTGCCCCGTGACGAAGTCTTTCACTTCGATGGCATCACCCACAGCGAAGATATCCGGGTTGCTGGTGCGCATGTGATCGTCAACTCGGATTCCGCCGCGCTGGCCGAGCTCAATCCCGGCCAGCTTCGCCAATTCGGTTTCCGGCTTCACGCCGATCGCAAGGATCACGATGTCCGCCGCGTGTTTCTTGCCTGAAACGGTGAGGACTTCCAGCGAACCATCTGAGGACTGTTTGAATCCGGCGACACCGTCATTTAGCTCGATCTTGACGCCGTGCTTGACCATGTAGCGTTCTACCAGACGGGCCATTTCCGGGTCGAGGGGAGGCATGACCTGGTTCATCCGTTCGATCAGGGTGACCTCCAGGCCGCGCTCGGCGAAATTTTCCACCATCTCCAGGCCGATGAAGCCGCCGCCGACCACGACGGCACGCTTCGGTTTATTCACGGTTTGAAAGCCGGTGTAAGAGTTCATTCCAGAGCAATCAGCCGCACCCCGGTCCAGCCACTCCCGGATATTTCGGGCGTCAGGAACTGTTCTCACCGAGAAGATTCCTGGAAGATCAATGCCGGGAAGCGGCGGACGAATCGGGGCCGCCCCGGGCGACAGCACGAGCTTGTCATATTTCTCCGTGGTCACTTCTCCCGTGGCGTGATTTTTCAGCTGCACGGTCTTGTCTTTTGCCGAGATTCCGACCACCTCGCAGCGCGTCCGGCAGTCAATGGCGAACGACTCTTTGAAGGTCTGTTCCGTTGCCACCAGCAGGCTGGACTCCTTCGGGATCGAGCCCCCCACGTGGTAAGGGAGTCCGCAATTCGCGTACGAGACATACGGTCCGCGTTCCACCATGAGGATTTCGGCCTTTTCATCCAACCGGCGCAGACGCGCCGCGCACGACGCTCCACCGGCTACTCCACCAACGATGATTACTTTCATTATTTTTCTCCTGTGTTGTTATTGTTTTGCTGCGTTCTTTATTACTTCTGCGAGGCTAGGTTCCGCAGGCGCTGTTCTTCCCAATCGGTGAAACTGGAAGCGACATGGAACCACTCGTCTTCCGAAACCGGCTCCAGATGAAGGGCACCCGACGGACATCCCTGACCGCAGGAACCACAGCCGACGCAGCGGTCCCGGTGATATACCGGCTTCTCATCGTTGGCCTTATCAAAGGTGTGGGCGAAAACCTGACAACGCCGGACGCACTCGCCGCAGGCATGACACTTCTCATAATCCTTGACGACGCGGTAGTTCGAGCGCTGGACGGTTTCCTTCAGGGTACCCAGACGTGCTGCATTCAATATTGCGCAACAACAACCGCAGCAGTGGCAGCCACCCACGAACTGAGGAGCCTCCGCCCCCATGGTGAATCCATAGAATCCCTCGATAATCATCGTTCCCATGGCGTCCAGTTCAGCCCAGAGCTTCATCGCCTCCTCGCGGGGGATCACGTTTTCCGACAGTGGGACCATGGGCGGCATGCCGACGAAGCCACAACGCTTCATGGGCATATCGCAACTGTGGCCGTGACAGGCCACCTGGTCCTTTTTGCAGACGCAATCAAGCACGAGAAAGCGGTCATATCTCTGGAAGTGAGCATCAATATCATTGTGCGGTTCCCGCTTGAGCCACTCCGGTTTGAGCGAGCCACGGTACGGAATGACGCCCTGCGGGCCGGGTCGCGGCGCGAAGATCCGTTCGCCTCCGCCCTCGATCACGTATTGCTCGTAAAGCTTGGCGAATCTCTCGGTGTCGGGGTGGCTCTCCTGCAGATAGGATTCGAACCAGCCAACCAGAAAAGGAGAGAGCCGATATTTCTTCACGGGCGTGGCCTTGGGCGTGTCGCCGGCCTTAGCCTCGACCTTTCCGAGTCCCTTGACACCGGTTTCGAGAGCCAGCGTGTCAGCGCGCACCATCCGCCGCGGAATCATGCTCTCGAGGAGAACGGTAACCTTCTCCTCATCGAGGCCAACCCGTTTCGCGATCTCGGCAGCGGTTTCGGGGGTACGGGTGAGTTGCCCGGCCAGCGAGGCCTCCTCGTAGGTGAACACAATCTTGATCAGCTCGATTTCGATCTTGGAGGGTGTCCGAGTATAGCCCGAGGGAAGCGCGTCCATGGCATCCGCCAAGCGCTCGTAAACATCCACTGATTTGTTATTGTTGTTCATAATCCTCTTCGGAAGTTGTTGTTCTGGTTTGGCGATGATGCTTCCTCGAAGCCTTCACAAGGGCGTCCCGAGGTAGATACCAAGCGACTGGGCGATTCGCAGGAATTCACTGTCAGCGGGCACGCTTCGGACTTTGTTGACCGCTTCCTTCAGGGGCAGAAACCTGATGTCGGGCGGGACAAAAGCCACCATCACCGCAGTTTGCCCGGCTTTCAGCAACTCTACGGCCCCGGCCCCGTAGACCATGCCCAGTTGTTGGTCAACGGCAGTGGGATTGCCGCCCCGGGCCCAGGGACCAATGACTAGCGGGTAGAATTCCCCGGCGATCAGCGATTGCAGCGTCTTTGCCGTGCGCTCCGCGGCCTGCCCAGATCGCTGAACGATGCTGTCATCCGCCGCGCCTTGTGCCGGCGAGTCATCTACAAACTTCGCCCCTTCCGCCACCACGACCAACCCATAGGGCCGCCTGGGTGAGATCTTATCCTTCAGCCTGGCCGCCACGTGCTTCAGATTGCAGGGAATCTCAGGGATCAGCACCGTATCGGCACGGGCGGCAATGCCGGCTTGCAGCGCAATCCAACCGGCCTGCTCTCCCGAGACCTCCACTACGGCGATCTTCCGGGCCGACCGGGCCGCCTGATAAGCCTTGTTCAGCATCTCAATGGTGACGCTGAGAGCGGTGTTGAACCCGATGGAAACCGCTGTGCCCGCAATATCGTTCTCGATGGACCGCGGAATGCACACCGTGTGGAGCCCTTTGAGATGCAGCTTATAGAGGATCTCCAGTCCCTGGTAGCCCACTGCGGAAATGACGGCCTCGATGCCTTCGGTCTGGAGCCTCTTCAACAGTTCATCCGACAGGTCGACCCCCGCTTCATTCGTGGTGGGTGCATGAAAGGGATCCAGCCTGGGTGCCTGGCCGAGAATCCCGCCGGTGGCGGGGTCTAGGTTCTCGATCAGGTCGAGGCTCAGGGGGACCAATCCCCCACCCGGATAACGATCCGGGTGCAGCAGCCCTTCGAAACCGTCCCGAATGCCGACCAGCTCCCATCCCAGTTTACCCCCCGCCAAAGCCGCACCCATCAGCACGGAATTCATCCCCGGGACGAAACCCGCCCCGACATTGATAGCAACTCGTCTGTGATAACCTGCATGGCCCATTATTTTTATCATAGGATGTCTCCTCTGCTTTTCATGTGTTTTGTGACTGGGTCCGGCTTCTGGTTGTTATGCTCTTATAGCGGAGTCATTTCGGGCTTGGTGCTTTTTCGCCCGTGCGGCCAAAGGCCTCGTCAATGATGGCCTGTAAATGTTTCACCACATCGTCGGAGGGTGTTTTGTAGTCGTCCAACTCATACACCTTGCCCAGGTATTCATATTTGCCCAGGCCGAAGCGGTGATACGGCAATAGCTCGTAATCAATCACGTTCTTGTGCGGGCGGATGAAGGCCAGCACGGCCCGGATATGTTCCTCGTCGGCATTTACGCCGGGAATCAGCGGGGTGCGGGCGATGAAATCAACGTTGGGAAACGTCTCGTAGGCTTTTTTGAAGTTCGCCAGGATCCGCTCGTTGCCCGCGCCCGTCCACTTCTTGTGCCGCTCGATGATCGTGAGCTTGTGGTCATGGAGCATCGTGTCCACGTGGGGCAGCACTTTTTCGATGTTGGCCCACGGCACGTTGCACGCCGTCTCGACGGCTGTGTTGAAGCCGCGCTCGTGCGCGCCCTTCAAGAGGGCGGCGCTGAAATCCGGTTGCAGCATGCACTCGCCGCCGCTCAGGGTGATGCCGCCGCCCGAGGAACGGTAGATGGACTCATCCTTCTCCACCTCGGCCAGCACTTCGTCCACAGTCATCTTTTTGCCGAACATTTCGAGCGCGCCGGTTGGGCATAGCGAGCACATGGCCTCGTCGCAGCCGCTGGTGAGGTCCCAGTTGACTTTGACGGGACCCTCTTCGCCGTCGGTAAAATAGAACGCCCCCTTCGGGAAGGGATCTTTCAAGCACAGGCTGCACTCCCGGCCCTTGCACTTCTTCGGGTCGTAAGACAGTTCCGGCTTCACGCGGATGCTCTCGGGATTGCCACACCATTTGCAGCGCAGCGAGCAGCCCTTGAGAAACACGTTGGTGCGAATGCCCGGACCGTCATGGCTGCAATAGCGCTGGATGTTCAGGACGATCCCGGTCGGAGCGGAAGGAATGGTAGTTTGATTGCTCATAGCGATGCTCCTTAGTTACCGAGATGAATGCCGAGGGATTGTGCGATCGCGATGAACATGTTATCCGGGGGCACGGTCCGAACTTTATTAATCGCTTCCTCCAACGGCACGAATTTGATGTGGGGTGGTTGGAACGCCACCATGACTCCGTTTTGACCGGCGTTGAGGGCTTGAATGGCTCCGGCACCGTAAGCCAGTCCCAGTTGTCGATCCACAGCCGTGGGAGCACCGCCTCTGGCCCAGGCGCCGACCACCAATGGATAAGTTTCCTCGGGGATAAGCAGTTGCAGCCGGGTCGCGACCGACTCGGCGGCCTGACCGGAGCGCTGAATCACGTGGGTGCTGTTATCACCCGTGGCCAGCGGCGAGAGGGACGCTTTGAGGGTATCGGATGGTTTGCCCGCCCCGGGTTTCGGGTTGACCACCAGCTTCGCGCCTTCGGCCACCACCACCAGACCGTAAGCTCGCCGGTTGCTCATCTTTTCCTTCAACTTCGCGGCCAGCTTTTGCAGGTCGCAGGGGATCTCTGGGATAAGAACCGCATCAGCACACACGGCGATGCCAGCCTGCAACGCCAGCCAGCCGGCTTGCGCTCCCAGGACTTCGACCACCGCAATTTTCCGGGCCGCTTGCGCTGCCTGCCGAGCCTTGTCGAGCATCTCGATGGTGAAGCTGAGGGCGCTGTTGAAACCGAAAGATACCTGTGTTGAGGCAATGTCATTCTCGATGGCCCGGGGGACGCAAACGGTGTTGAGCCCTTTACCATGGAGCTTGTAGAGGATGGTCAACCCCTGGCCACCGACGACAGAAATCAAGGAGTCAATTCTTTTCGCCTTCAGCTTGGCCAGCAACTCATCGGACTGATCCACTTCCTCCACCATTTCGTCGGGGTTGATCTGGCGGACATGGAACGGATCCACGCGGCCTGATTGGCCCAGCACACTGCCGGCGGACGGGTCCAGATTCTCAATCAAGTGGGGCGTGAGCGGCAAGAGTCCGCCCTCGGGATAGCGGTCCGGGTGCAGCAACCCTTCAAATCCATCCCGGATGCCGACGACCTCCCAGTCCAATTTGCTCGCTGCCAGCGCGGCCCCCTTGATCACGGCATTCATCCCCGGGACGAAGCCCGCGCCCACCATGATGGCAATGCGTTTTTTGTTTGTGCTCATAATTTTGATCGGTGTTTGATTGCTGACCAAATGGGTCCCGGTATGGCGCGACGAAAGAGCCACGCCATACCGGTTCCGTTGACGCTTAGCCCCGTTGACCGTCGAACGATTGCAACGTGCGTTCGATGATCTCGTTCTGCACGCCCACGTGCAGCTTGGTGAAGAACGCGCTGAACCCGGCCACCCGGACCACGAGGTCGCGGTATTTTTCCGGGTGCTTCTGCGCGTCCCTGAGGATGTCGGTGTTCAGCACATTGAACTGAATGTGATAGCCATCGTTATCAAACAGGGTCTTGACCAGGCGCAGCACATTTTCCCGGCCCTTGCGGGTCTTGAGTTGATCTGGCGGGAGCTTCATGTTCATGTGGGTCGCGCACCACTTGACGGCATCCACACCTTTTGCTGCCGACATCACCAACGCGGTAGGTCCATTGACATCGGTTCCCGGCATGGCCGAAATGCTTCCATCGGTAAGTGCCACTCCGGCTTTCTTGCCGTTCGGCAGCGCTCCGGTCACCAAACCCATCAGGTTGTGGATACTCTTGGTATAGGCATCGAGTGACGTCTTGATGTCCTTGCTGAGGTAGTTGCCACCCCCATCCACATTGTTAAACGCGTGCAAGATGCTGTCATAGACCCTGCGGACGAGCTTATTCACTTCGGGGATGTCGTTGCCGTGCTTGGGCGCTTCATAGCACATCTTGCCGACCTTCTCGTATTCCCCCTCGAAGTTGGCGGCCAGGGCTTTCTTCAATTCGGCCATGGTCAGCTTCTTGTCGTCATAAACCAGTTTTTTCACGCCCATCAGCGAGTTGGCGGCATCCACGGCGCCGACAGAGATCTGGGCGACCGTGTAGTAGTTGGCCCCGCCGCTCCAGGTCTCGGTGCCGGATTCAATGCATCCTTTGGTCAGGATGGAGCGCCAAGTGACCGGGAGGAATTCAGCGGTCAGCATGCTCGCGATCCAGGCACCCCGGCGGAGGATATCCTCGCAGCACTGAAGCTGTTGCTCGAATGCCGCATAAAGTTCCTCGAAGTTCTTGAAGGTCGCGGGATCCCCGGTTTTGGGTCCGAGCTGCTTCTTGGTGCGGGGATCGAAGCCATTGTTCATCGTCAACTCAATTACCTTGCCCAGGTTGGGTTGACCTTCCACTGGATGACCGGTCTCGTAAGGGATGTAGCTTCCCACGCAAGCCCCGACACAGGTGCGTCTGGCTTTTTCGAGTGTGAGTTCGCCGGCCTTGGAGTTGGTCCAGAGATGCAAGGCCCGCTTGATCATCACATCGCCATTTACGAACTGAGGCATGCCAACACCGGTGTCGATGACATCGAGGACCTTTTCCAGGAATTTGCCACTCATCCTCTCCGTGTAGACGCATGACAGCGGAGGCTGAGGCAGACTGAGATAGCTTGATGCATCCAGAACCAGATAGTCCATTTCTGCGGTGGCATCTTCACCGTCCTCGGTATAGCCTCCGAGGGAGATGCTCTGCCCCAGGTCGGCAGAGTTCTGCAAGGCGACTTTCTCGCCGTAGTAATACCCAATTTCGTTCAGCTTGACGAAGAGATTCTGGAGCATGAACGTCGCTTGTTCGGAATCGACCAGGCCTGCCGCTTTGTCGGCCTGATAGAACGGCTCAAGGTTCTGGCCCAAGTAGGCCTCGGAATAGCCGCAGCCCACCTGCTCGATTTCCGCGCAGATGTGACAGAGGAAGTGGCACTGGATGGCTTCTCTTAGGTTGCGGGCAGGATGTTCCGGCACCCATTCGCAGGTTTCCGCAATAGCAATCAACTCTGCCTTGCGGGTTGCGTTCTTCTCCTTTGCCGCCATCTCCCGGGCCAGTTCGGCATAGCGATGAGCCAGGCGGATAATGGACTTCATGGTGATGAGACAAGCTTCAAAGAAGTATAGCTTGGAAGCATTCGGCAACCGCATATCGAGGGACTTCTGTCGCTCCTCGACTTCCTTGATCATGCTCGCAAGGCCTTCGTTATAGACCCTGGGGTAGTTGAGATTGCCTCCGCCACCCGGCCAGTCAAAGAAACTAACGACGAAACCGGATTCAAAGGCTGGGCGCGGATCAAACCCATACCTCTTCTCGAAGATCTCGAGCGTCCGGGGCTTCAGCGCACGCTTGTCCCAGTATTTGAGCGCCCACTCGTTCGCTTTCCTATCCTCCGGGGTCTTCGACTTCTCAACGGTCTTCTCTTCCTTCATCCAATCCACGTTCCATTCCGGATACGTGTAGATGCCGTTGACGGTGCTCGCCATGCTGCCCACGAAGAGGTTGTCGTCGATGTAAAGCTTCTTCCGCTCCAGCAGGGTTGCCATGAATTTGGCTCTGCGGAGAATCTGCTGGTAGCCAGCGGTGTCTTCGTACACCTCTGCCATGATCCTGACCCGCTCAAAATCAACCGCCTGAGGCGTGCTCCTGAGTTGTTCTTTTAGACGGTCGATACGTGCCTTGTCGGCCTTGACCCGGGCTGTGGAGGCTGCGTTGGTGGTGTTTGGCTTTTCCGTGGTATTTGTTTTGTTTGTCATATTATTTGTTCTTGTGTTGTCATATTGTTTGTTTGGTTTTCGCTTAATCGTGTTTTCGAAACTGGCTCAGCCGCCCCGCGCAGAATGCGCCGCTGGCCGCTCACCGCTGGAGTCACGTATCTGCTGGACTAATTCGAGACCCTCGACTTTGGAAACGTGGTAAAAGCGGACCTCCGGGGCTGACTTCGAAAGGTCAACCGCGGCCAGGACTCGGCGGTATAATTCCGATCGCACATGCTCCCGAAACTCCGATTCGGACTCCCATTCTTCGACATAGAGGATGGCTGCCGCAGGGCCGTCTTCCTCGTAAACTTGAGCTACCGAACAGGACGGCTCGGCTTGGGTCGGCCCTTGAACCGACCGTAGAACTGCCAGAGTCTGACGGCGTTGATCTGCCGCCGGGAAAAGCCGGAGTTTTGAGAGAATCACAGGTCACGCTATATGCGTGATCCGTGCCAGGGCGTTACTTGTGGAAGAATATAGATGGTAAGTTACTTAACAACAATATGTTCAGTTGATTAATCTGAGGCTGTTGAAAAACGCCTAACTCGCCACTAAAGACCAAATAAAACCCCTGAAGACCAAATGCGACCCTTCTTGATGGAGAAGCAACAGGCAAACCTGATGGTGCGCCCGCTTCAGAAGCGGGTTTTTCGATGGGAGCGTATATCGCTAAACGCGAGCGTGAGTTTAGCTTTCGGCAGCATCCTTCCGCCGATGACCCGGTATTTCAAGTTTTCTCATGCGGCCATACAGGGTCGAGGGATTAAGCCCTAACAATGCCGCGGCGCCTTTAGGTCCTTTGATAAGCCAGCCGGTTTTCTCGAGCGCCTTTATTATGAGCTCGCGCTCGGAATCGGCCAAAGTCTGAACAGCATGTGCTTCCGGAGGCGCCTGCTCGAACAGGGGGACTCTGAGCGTATCACCGGTGGTGATGATGGTGCTGTGCTCGATCACGTTGCGCAGTTCGCGAATGTTGCCCGGCCAGGGATGACGCTGGAGGATTTCCATGGTTTTGCGGGGCACGCGAGTAATTTTCCTGCCCATGCGGGAGGAGAATTCCTCGAGCAAGGCCCAGACTAGCAATGGGATGTCCTCGATCCGCTCGCGCAGGGGCGGCACGCGGATGGGGAAGACGTTGAGCCGGTAGTAGAGATCTTCCCGGAAGCGCCCTTTGCGCACCTCCTCGCGCAGGTCGCGATTGGTGGCCCCGATGACCCGAACGCTTACCTTTATAGTTCTGGGGCTGCCCAGCCGTTCAAATTGGCCGTCCTGCAGTACGCGCAGCAACTTTGCCTGCACTTCCAAGGACAATTCGCCAAGCTCATCCAGGAAGATGGTGGAGCCGTCTGCGACCTCGAAGCGGCCGATTTGACGCATGAGCGCACCGGTGAAGGCACCCTTCTCGCGGCCGAACAGTTCGCTCTCTACGAGTGCGGCGGGTAGCGCCGCGCAGTTGACCTTGACCATCACGTGGCTACCGCGCGAGCTAAGGCGGTGGATGGTCTGGGCGATGAGTTCCTTGCCCGTGCCCGTCTCGCCGGAGATCAACACCGAAGAATCCGTAGGCGCAACCTGCTCCGCCTGGCTGAGCACCTTTCGGATGGGGGGGCTTTTTCCAATGACCTCCCCGTGGGCCTGAGTCACCTTGACCTCGGCCTTCAGGTAGTCGCTTTCGGCCTGCAACTTGTCCTTCAACCGCTCGATTTCGGCGTAGGACGTAAGCAGTGCCTCCTCAGCCTGCTTTTGCGCCGTGATATCGCGAACCGCACCATAGGAGCGGACCGTGCGTCCAGTGGCGTCGCGCGCAGCAACTCGGGCCGAATGATGCAGCCACTTCTCCCCCTGGGTCGGATGAAGGTACCGATACTATATGGAAATCCGCTCGATCTGGCCGCCGTGCAACTTATCGCGCTCGTCCATCACGCGCTGGCGGTCGTCAGGATGAACTCGTTCCGCCCAGAGCTGCACCGGCAGAAGGCCGGATTGCCGGCCTGCCGGAACAGCACAGATTTCGTGGAATCGGTTATCGATGTAACATCGACGTTCGGCAAAATCCACCTCGTAGCAGCCCAATCCCGCCAGATCGGCGCTCGCCTCCAAGAGATCCTCGCTCGCTCGAAACGCTTCCTCGGCGAGTTTGCGGTCGGTGATGTCTTCCTTGACGCCCACAAAGTGTGTGGCCTTGCCGGAGGCATCGAGCAGAGGCGAAATAACCACCCACTCCCAGTAAAGCTCGCCGTTCTTTTTGCGATTGTGGAACTCCCCCCGCCAGATGTTCCCGCTGGTGATGCACTTCCACAATTCTTCATAAGTCGAGGGAGCGCATTCGCCGGATTTCAACATGCGAGGATTTTGGCCGATGCATTCCTCCAGGGAATAGCCTGACACTTCGACGAACTTGCGGTTCACATAAATCATTTTGCCCTGCAGGTCGGTGATGACCACCGAGACCGGGCTTTGCTCAACCGCGAGGGACAACTGATGGATTCGCTCATCAGTTCCTTTGCGCTCCGTGATGTCCATGGAGAGCCCCATTAAGCGTTTCGGCTCGCCATTGGACGCGGAATGGAGCCTCCCACGGGAGGCGATCCAGCGCGTGCGGCCATCACCAAGCCGAATGCGGTATTCCACATTCACGGGCTCACCCGTCTCCATAGACCGCTCGAGACTATTGTGGACCAATTCCCAATCCTCGGGATGAACCATCGCTTTGAGACGGTCCATGCTCAGGACTTCGTCCGGGGAAAACCCGAAAAGCGCTCGAGCTTCCTGGGTTGCCCAAAAGACAAGAGAGCGCCAATCCAGCACCCAAAGTCCGGCCTCGGCCGAGTCCGCTGCCAGGCTTAGCCGTTCCTGGCTCTCGCGCAAAGCCTGGTCGGCGCGCTTACGCGCTAGCGCGTTCGCAAATACTTGCGCCAGCAGTTGCAGCCGCTTAACCAGCACCTCTGGCCAGTCGCGCTCCGCTCGCGTGGTATTAAGGCCCAGAATTCCAACCGACTCACCGCCCACTGAGAGCGGGAGGCACAAATTCGATTTGATACCCAATTTCTGGCAGACTTCCCGGTCGTGGGCTGCCTCTGTCGGCAGATCATCCAAAGATGAAATGGCAACGATACGACCGGCCACCATTTGCTGCCGGAACCAGGGGAAATCCTCCTGGTTCAGCCGCCGATCAGGCTGAGGACCTTCCTGGGCGCTGTAGAAATGGGTGAGCATGAAGAAACCCGGTATATCGTCCGACCATTGCCAAAGGGCCGAAATATCAAGACCGAGAAGATCGCAAATCTGGCGTTCCGCATCCATGATCTCGCGGTCCACCTCGCCGGGTGCAAGGCTGATGAACTTCAACGAAAGTTCGGCGATCAGCGTCTCGAAGCGCAGGCGAGCTTCGAGTTCGGCATGTGGGCTGGTGGTTTCCAGGCTCATCCAGCGGTCTGTTCAGAAAGCGTCGCCAGGGCCAGCAGCAGCAAGCTCGATCTGGCCCGCTTCCATCGCACTTTAGACGGTGGTCTCGTCACAAATTCGGACATGGAGGCTACCGATTGGCTGCGGGGTTGGCGAGCGCCTTCTTCCGGAAGCGGGGGAAGAGGGAACATGACCGGTCGATCCTCCGAGAGCAGTTTCAGTGAATTCTTCAGTACCCGGAGCGGTTCGCGCAGGAAGCCCTTGGTCATAACAGCAAGGCCGTCCATCGCGCCTATTCGCGCAAGGCCAAGGTGAAGCTGCCGTCTTTGGAGAACTACGAGAAACAGGCGGCTGCCGGGAACGTCATTCCGTTCCAGCCGGCGCAGATGCCGGCGGCAGAGCAGTAACCTTCTCGGCCGCAGGTGCACCTCGCCTGATTGCCTTGCCTCTCGTCACAGCGCCGCGCCCGCAGGCTCCCCGCTTGCGGGCGTTGCCTTCCTTCCAGTAGGCGGCGACGGCGTCGGTTGCGCGGATCAGCCACTTTTCGTCTCGCCGAAGCTGCTCCAGGGTGGCCGTGGCGAAAAACTTGGTTGCGTTGCGAGCCGGATGGCCCAGCGGTTTCAGCAGCCCGGTAGCAGCGAGGATGGTGATCTCGTGCGGTTCGAAACCGAGATACCAGGCTGCTTGACTCGCGTTCAGGCGCGCCGGGGCGATCTTCCAGTTCAGAAACTCGGCCTGTTGCTCAATAGCCTTCATGCCACACAGGATAAGTCCTCCGGAGGCACTTCTTGGTGTATCGGGGACACAATAGAGACCCTCGTCGGGATGGACGGTGCTGCTTGCGAGCACTGTCAGTTCTGTCTTGGTCGTTCGTAGAACGGCCACGTCGGTTTTGTTGGGCGCCCAAGGGATTCTTGCTCAAAGGGGATGCGACCGCGCTCCATGTGAAGCGGCTGAATGTCACGCCCCGACTTGTCCCGCAGGACGCGCAAGATGTCGAAGCCGGCTTCGTCGCTGTCGCCGAAGTGCCAGAATTCCATTGTCACGGGCAGGCGGCGCATTAAGGCAAGTGTGCCCGAACCGGGATAGCTCGTTTGGACGAGCAGTTCGCCACTCCGCAGTTTGGCAAGCTCTTGAAAGGAGGTTTCGTTTTCCACCGTCAGGCAGCGTCGGGCGATCGTCGCGACTTCGTCGGCGCGTTGGATGTCCTCCTGTGCAAGCCGAAAAGAACCATGAAGGAGGCCAAAGTCAAGCCACTCGCCGTCCAGGCGAAGCCGCAGCGGCCCGTGAACCAGGGCGGATCGCGGATTAGGGACGATGCCCAAGTCGTCGAGCGCGCGCAGTTGCCCACCGGTGATGTCCTCCAGAAGTCTGCCCAGTTTGCCCCGCAACTGGCCGGCGAATTCCCCGTCGCGTTCCATGGTTGACTGCGCTTCAAGGCGCTTTGAGTCGCCACATAGGACGCAGCTCGCGAACCGCAGAAGTGATTCCCCCTCCCATACCAGGAGTTTCGGGAGCAAATCAAGAAGGCTCGAGTTCGCCTGGCTCGCGTCGCGGTCAAAGGGCGCCACTGACTGGCCCGCCAAGGCCGCGGCCCGCATGCGCTCGCACCACGCGCGCCACTGGTCGCGCCAGCGCAACGGAACATCGGCTGACATTGCGGCAGCAAACTGGGCAGCCAACGCCGTCCGACTTTGGGCGGGGGACACACGATCGATCGCCGCATAAAGCGCCGCCTCGTTGGCCGGGGAAAACCGGATCTGGTGGATGTTGGCCTGGTCGCGCTTGTGGACCGGATCGCGTTTGAGCAGGCCGGCGGACTCTGCATCTTGAAGCTGCCGTTCGGCGACCGCCCGTTTCTCGCCCTCTCGACATCCAGCGTCGGCGAGCAGATCTTCCAGCAGCACCAAGACATCACGGCTCGCTACGCCCCTTCGTCCAGCTTGACTGCGTTCGTAGCGTCGAGCCAGAGCTTCCAAGACAGGCGATGGCGTCTTCATGGCCTAGGTCGCTTACCGGTTCATCAACCGCTTCGCGTCCTCGGAGTCCCGGGCCAAGCTGACCGGGATGTTGCGGATCTCGGTGCGTTTGCCGAGGCGTCGTTCCTCCTTCGACACGACCACCAGCCAGTCACAATGCTCAAAGGCATAAGGGATATTCCCGGTGCTCATCGAGAAGACGCCTTGAAGGTCAAATGCCTTGAGCGCGGTGATGCAGTCTTTGATGCGTTCGCCGCTGAGTTTCGAGAAGGCTTCGTCAATCGGGACCAGGCCGAGGGAAGGCTCCTGGTGGCGACGGGTGCCGTAACGACGGTAGGCGCGCAGGTAGCTGGCGAGGATGGCAATGAAGTACGGCGATTGGTTCTCGCCGCCGCTGAACTTGTCCGAGTGCCGGTCCACGCTGGTCTTGCGACCGTCTTCCTCGACGACTTCGAGGTCGTATTCGTAATAGTGGCGGTAGTCGAGCAGACGCGTGGCCTCGGCGCTGTCAGGCTGTTCGGTCAGCGTCTTGAGCAGTCGCTCGATGGCATCGCGGAAACGCGGCTCCGCTGAGGCAAAGAACAACTCGTCGCTTCGAGCCAATGCGTTGGCCGAGAGCAGATCGTGATAAAGGACAAAGTCAGGATTCTTCCAATAATGGAGTTGGTAACGGTGGTTGCCGATCGGACGCTGCTTCAACGAGGTGTTGAGCAGGACAACGAGGTTCACGACCTCGCTCAAAGCCTGATGGAGCTTCTCCAAGACGTGCGTGCGGAAGAGCCCTTCCCAGTTCTTGCGCTCGCGCTTTGACTTCTCGGTGTATTCCGGGATGTCGCTCTCCTCCAGCTTCGCGAGCTGTTTGTCGTGCGTTTCGTTAGAATTCGACTCGATGGGCAGATCACTGAACCTGGAGTGGACCACGGCCAGTTCCCGACGTAGGGCTTTCAACTGCTCCCAAGCTCCCGTGGCCTTCTCGCTGCAATCGTGGAACTGCTCGTTGAATCGCCCCGCCGCAACATCTTTCGCGGGAAAGCTGCCCAGGACTTTGGAACGGAGTTCATCAAGGAACGTGAACCACGGGGAGACGTCGGTCTCGTTGCGGATCATCTCGAACTTCTCCGCCAAGCGAGTTACCTCCTCCCGAGCCTTGGCGACGTGGGTCTCCAGACGGCGCAGTTCGCCTCGCTTCTCACTGCGGTCAAGATTCCGTCGTTCCTCCTCCAATCGCTTCAGGTCGGTGTCTAGCTTGGCCTGCTGCCTGGCCAGATCATCAAACCTTGCACGGTCGATATGGTTGAGCTTGGCGATATTGTCCGACAGATCTTGTTTTAGCTTGGGCAAATCCTGCGCGCGGGCGAGATCTTGGTAAAGATCCGCTGGTACCTCGAACCGTTCGCGCCAGCCGTCGCTGATGGTTTTCACCGCCCGCTCGACTGGCATCAGCCGGCGTTCCTCGGCTTCCAGGTCGGCGACCTGCTTCTCTTTCCAGGCCAATTGCTGTTCCAGTCCTCGCTTGCCCACGAACGGATTGCCGTCGTAAAAGCGCGGCCGCTCGACAAAGGCACCGCGGGTCATGAAACCGTCGGGCAGGACGGCGTAGTCGTGCTCATGGAATTCCTCCCGCCGCTCGACGCACATCAGGTCGCCGAACAGACGATTAACGATGGCCTCGGCCACGGGATGGTTCGTCTTCAGCTTCTCAGCCAGCGAGCCATTACGAGACGGTTTCTTCAGCTTGAGTGCCTTCGCGGGATTGATGAGCGACTCGCGGCCTGTTTCCAGACCCAACTCGGAGGCTTTCAGGGCATGGTAAATCTTCTCAGCCTGTTCGTAATGCTCCTGGGACACGACGATCGCAAACTTGCGGGTGAACGCCACCTCGATGGCGGGTCGCCACCGTTCGTCGGTCACTTCGCAGAGCTTGCACAGGGGGTGGGCAGGAAGGTCCGAGCCCCGAGGCGGCAGAGCGTTGTTGAGTGCATCGAGAAGGCGAGTGGGGAACGGCAGTCTGCCGACCTTGAGCGCGCCGATCTCATCGCGCAGTTGGCCAAGCAGTTGGCGAATCTCCCCCAGCCGTCTCTGGGTGGGCGCGGCTGTACGGTTCACTTCCACGGCAGCCCGCTGCGCCGCTTCGCCCAACAGTCGCAGCGTTTCTGCCGCCTTCGTCACGCCGCCGGACTCGACACCGTGAATGGCTCGCTCGACGATGCTAGGCGGATCGGCGTCGAGATCCAGCGGCAGGGCTCGCAGTTCCTTTACCCAGGCCCGAGCGTTGCGGGCACGGTTCGCAAGCGCTTCCTCCAGCGTCGTGCCGACGCCGCTGAGCTGGGAAATCTGGCGAGCCAACTTTTCATTCTGCGACTTTAACTCACCATAGAGACGGCCCTCGGGTGTCTCGTTGATGGCAGCTTTGATGCCGTCAATCTGGCGCTGGAGCGCAGGAATTGCTTCGTCGAGCTCCATCAGCCGTTTCTCTTCGACAGCATATTCCTCTTTCAGCTTGGTGAGCTTTGCTTCGTCCTCCTGGAGTTGCTCGTTGGCATGTTCGTGCCGAAGTTGCGCCTCCAGGTAACGAGCCAAGGCACGGTCGCGACGCAGCTCCATCAAATGGACGAAAGCCTTGCGGATCGCCTGGAGCCGTACGAGTTGGTCGTTCAGTTCGGTGAGGTCACGCTCGTAGCCGAGGAAGGTCCGATAGCTGGCGGTCACGTCGGTCACGTCCAGCCTGTCGGCGGGCAGGATGAACTGCCGGCAAAACTCGTTGAAACTCCGGAGGAAGGTGAAAGACATCGCGGTGGGCAGCAGCGAGCGGAGAACCCCGCGTTCGAAGTTCAGGTGCACCGGCTGCGCCATGTCACGCAGGTAGGCCTCTATGCCTTCCGTGTAAAGCCGGCCCCCGCGGCCCTCGGTGAATGCCTTGAACGCAGCGTAGTCAAGAGGACGCTTTTCGGTATCGAGGAAATCACCGCGTTCGAGAGTGTCGGGAATGAAAAACGGCGTCACTTTTCCGTGTGCCTCCGCCGCGCTGGCGAACTCGACACGCAGGCCCCACGTTTCGGCTTTACGGTCACCCGGCCAGGTGAACTCCAGTGCCGCGTAGGTGATCGCGCTTTGGCGCATGTACTGCGTGGCACCGTTCTCCTCCTCCTTCGTGTCCCCCAGGCAGTAGCCCTTCAGCGTGCGCCCGGACCGGTCCCCCGTGGCCGACTGGTTGAAACGGATGAGCCGCTGGTCGCCTACGAGGACGAGTTGGACGAGGTCCATCAAGATGGACTTGCCTGACCCGGTGACACCGGCCAGCAGCACGTTGCCCTCGACCGGGATGGTGTCCTTGTATCCATACCAGTTGAGTGCGTGGATGCGGCTGAGGCGAATCGCGCGGCTCATTCGCCGTCCTCCGATGGGGTGTCATCCGAGCCCTCCGGTTCCACGGGATCGTCGGGTGTGATTTCCTTCGCGGAGGCGAGGTATCGGTCGGCGTTCTTGTTCCACTCCTCGATGTTCTGAAATGGAATCACTCGCTTGAGAGTGGGAAGGACTTCGATGAGCGAGCGCTCCAGGGCCACGTCTGGCGTGAAGCGGACCAGGTTTTTCCGCTGTGCTAAGGCGAGGATTTCACGGAGCCGCGTCGGGCTGGGCAGATGTTTGCGCAGCGGTTCGAACTTGGCGCTGAGCGCGTCGTTGAGCTGCTGGGCGGTCAGACGGATGGGCGGTGTCTCCCCTCGGTCCCGCACGGCCGTGTCGAACTCGTACCACAGCGTCAACAGGACCAGTGTGGCGTCCAGACGCAGCCGCAACAGAAAGGCGGCGCTTTGCGGAACCGCCTGGACCGTGCGGTCCTGGTGGTCCCAGTGCAACTTGAGGTCAAGGAGCGCCGCGAATTCGTCCACCCACTCGCGGTTCTGGTAACACCAGTGGTACAGGTCGGTTTGCGCGGGTTCCAGCCCGAGAATGGAGCCGTGCGCGAGCAACCGCCGCAGGGCTTCGCCCAGCCGCTCGCGGTCGTTCGGCGATAGCCGCGCCAGCAAGCCTGAGGAGATCGGGGTTGTGGCGGTTGGGATCATTTCTTGATGAGGGTGAAGCGTTCCACGCGATAGCTGAGCTTTTGGTCGAACTCGCCAGTATCGGCCTCGGCTTCCCGACGTGGGACCTCGACACGAAACTTGGCGTCGGCCGACCGGGCGTGAAGCAGGCAGGCGATCAGACTGGCGATGTCTTCGTCGTTGTGGACATGATCCCGGAGCACAGCGGAGGAGTCCACGCGAGCGCCGCGTCCGCCGGGCAACGCCGCGACGAAGTGATTGGCTCTGCTCACCGTCAGCGAGTCCCGCAATGTGTTTTCCAACTGGGCCAGGGTGCGGTCATGCTGCCGCGGATCAGAGTCCTCGAGCGGCTCAATTTCGCCCGCCGCGCGGCGAAGACGCGGGGTATAGAGGGATTCCAAACCACCCAGAATGCGCGCGTCGTTCAGCAGCAGCGCAGGAAACCCGACGTCCAGGTCGTCCAGATCTCTCACCCGCTGGCCGGCGAAATGCCGGTTCAGTGTCTCGAAGAACTCCTGCACCCGCGCGCGATTCTCGCTGGTCGTTTCCTGCAAATAGCGGAAGCGTGCTTGCGAGCGTCGGGCAAACTCTGCCGTGCGCCGATCGATTGCGTCGGCCAGCGGTTCAACCTGGTCGAGAAGCTCGGCGAGGTCGTTCACCCTCAACCGCACGCGCGCCATGGCCGCTTCCGGCGACAGCGACAAGTCGCGCCGCATGACTTCCGTCTGCATCTTCGTCATCAGGTCCGCATTGCTTTCCAGATCCTCCAAGGCACGACGGGCTTCGGCCAGTCTCGATGGAAGCCGGGCATGGACCAAGTGCGCGTAGCATGCGCGTCCGATGCGCTCGACAAACTGGTCGAACAGAAGCGCGAGGTTCTCCTTGAGGGTCGTTGCCGCAAGCTGTTGCTTCGTATGCCGGACGATGGACTTCGCCATGCTGCGCAGTTCGGCGAGCCCGGTTTGAAGGCTGGCGACACAACTCTCGACCTGGGCCCACGGCTGTTCGGCCAGCGCGCCCCGGCTGGCCAGGGTGACGCACACGTTGACGAGCTTGTCCGAGAACACCGCAGCTTCCGGGAAGGCGATCTTGCGCAACGCCTGAAGTATCAGGGTGCCGTTGGAATCGAAGAAAACGAGCCGCCGCCAGTCCGACCGCTCGGGTTCCTCCAACCATCCGGCCTGTTTCAAGTTGTCGAGCACGATGCGGGCCTTGTCCCGGACCGTGGCCGCGAGGACGAGGGGATCGTTTTCATCGCTGGCCAGTTCACCGTACTGTTCCACCACCTGCTCAACGATGGCCAGCACCTCATCGCGTTCAATACCGGCGCTCCGTTGGGCCGCCTCGTGCTCGATGGAATCGAGTGCGTCCACATACAATCGGGCCAATGGCCCGGACAACACCCTGAAGAAATCGGGGCGGACTTCACGAAACAGTTGGTCAGCAAGTCCTGACATCTGTGGGCGATTGTAAGCAAGAAGGTGCGACAGAAACAGTCCAACCTTCCGAGCCTCGGCAACGACGTGACGAGAGTGATGAGTATGGCCTTTTGGTCACGGCAGGCTCAATTTCCCCGCGCATCTCGGAGCACGAGACCATACACCCGGTCAAGGTCACGCTTGGTAAGATCATTCAGCGAGCCGAAGGGCTTCTTCATGCGGAGCCGCCGAGCCAATTCCGGGTAATAGGATTCCTTGGCTACGCCCATTCCGTTCATTGCCGCCTTGATGGCGCCGATGCGTTTCCGTCGCCACTGGTCTGGAGCCTTGGATTTCAGCCCGCGCGTTTGCATGGCGCGCTGTTGCCGGAACCAGGCCTCGGCCTCCGCCATGCGTGCCGACGGCAGTTCCTCATATTTCTCCACCTCAAAGCGCAGCTTGAAGCGCTTCCACCACATTCCAAAAGCCTGTTGCCGGTTCCTGCCGACCGTTCCCTCCGCCAACTCTTCAATCCACAACTGGACCTGGCGGGCCTCCGCCGAGGAAAGGCTGCCCTCTCTCCGCTCGATGACATTCTTGATGACCGGCGGGTGGTTGAAAACAGTGAGGTCACGCCCGACCTGGATGTTGTGATCGCCGGTGATGCTCTGGCCAGGAAACGCTGCGCGTGCTGGTGGGCTGGTTGGTTTGAACGCGTTCAATATCTGTGCCAGATGCCGGTTGAAATCCCGACGGAACTGATCGCGCGAAGAGAAGCTCCAGCAAAGTCCCTCGGCAAAGAGCTCTCGGCGAAAGTTCCACATCCGCTCGAACTGCGCCCTGTTGGCCTCTGGAGCAACCCGCTCTAAATCCGAGAAATAGACCATCACCTTTCGACGAAGCCTGATACCGCGTCGAATCTCCTCTTCCGTCCCAGACCCGGCGACACCGGTTGGGGAGCCGAACCGCGACCAGAAAATGGCGACAATGATGTCGGAGTCGTCGATGACTTGGTGGTTGATAACCGCTTGCGGCCGGTCGCTGAGATCAGGGTGGCTGTCGGTGAACCAATGCTGATGCTTCACCCAAAAGCCACTGGCCTCACCGTGCTGCAAGTTCCACTCCTCCACGACGGCCTTCGCGATGTCGATTTCCTTGGCCACGTCGCTGGGGCCGCAAAGGGCGAGCTTTACCAAGTTCACTTGAGGCTTCATGTCAGATCGTGATGGTGTTCCTTTGTTCAGACGGCGAACCGTTCCAGCCTGCCCTTGCGGCGCTTCCAGTCCGGCAGGATGCGGGAGAGCAAACGGTAGAACTCCGGGCCGTGGTCGTGATGTTCCAAATGACAGAGTTCATGGACGATGACGTAGTCGATGCAATCCGTGGGCGCCTTGACCAGCGCAGGGTTCAGCAGCACCCGCCCCCTGGAGCTGCAACTCCCCCAGCGGCGCGGCATGTGCCGAATCCAAAAACCTTCCGCGCGAATGCCGAACGGGCGAACCAGTTCAGCGCAGCGCCGGAAGCGGTCCGCTAGCTTCTCGCGAGCGCGTTCGCTGAACCACGTTTCAACAACGGTGAGGGCATCGCGAGCCGGTGCCCCGGCGGTGACCGTTACTTCCAGGGTGCCGCGCGTGAGATTGACACGCGGGGCTTGGCCGTGCCTGACGCGGAGCCGATACTGTCGGCCGAGGTAACGAAGGGATTCCCCACTGCGATGCGGGGCAGGCGAAGGAAGGGCGAGCAAACTGGCAAACGCGCGTTGTTGCTTCAAAACCCATCGCCCGCGCCGGGCGACGCGGCGACAAATCTCTCCTTCTTCGGCATCGACCGGGGCGATGACCTCAACCAAGCCGGCCGGTTGGACCCGGATCGCAAGGGTCTTGACCCTCCGACGCTCCAGGCGAAAACGGATGGTCCGGCTCCCGTATCGGGTTTCGCGGATCATGTATTCACCTTCCCCTCGCGGTAATGCGCCTCCGCGATCGGCAGCAGGTCCTTCCCGATCTCGTCGAGGAGCAGCATTGGGAGCGTGAAGCCGCTTCTCTGGGCGGTGTGCAAGAGCGCATCTTCAGCGGCATTGAGAATCCCGTTCCTCACGTCGGGGTTCGCAGTCCAGTTGACGACAACCATGCCCCCAACCAGGTCGTCAATTCTTAGCCCTAGTTCAACGGCCAGGGTTTCGGCTTGTGCGAGATCCAGTGCATCCACCTTCGCCAACGCTCGCTTCACCACGCCGTAGAACGCCCGGGCCGCCGCCCGGTGTTGGAGATGTTCCGGCAGACCGCTCGCCCCTTTGTCGCGGAGTTTCTGCATCACCTCGCTGACGCTCGCGAGATACTGGGCATCGGTGAGCCTCCTGGTGCGATAATCCTCGATAATGCGCTGGAGAATCCGCGAGAACCGTTCGTAGAACGCCGGGTCTTCCTGCCAATTCTCACGGATGGTCTTGGCGGTGCGGCTGGCGATGGTGTCGGCACGCGACGACTCACTCTTCAGTTTTTCCACTTCCGCGTCGAACCGCTCCTTGTCAAAGATGTTGACGAGAGGAGTGATCTTGGTGACCTCGGTGGCGCCAACGTGCTTGTCGATAAGGGTCTGGATGCGCTTCTCGTATTCGGCGTAATCTACCTCCTCGCTGTAGCGCTGCTTCGTGCGAGTGCGCAGATTGAGGAAGTATTTCAGGTCGCGCCGATAACGGCCGACGGTGGCCTGGGGCGTGTCTTCCAGGAAGCGCGCTGACGAGAGCGCAACTTGGAAAGTCCGGGCGAACACACTCAGCCGGGCATAAAACTCGTCGCGCTGGTCCTGATGTTGAAGGCAGGCCGCGAACTGTTCGTCATCCTGTTTGTTCTTCACCTCGCGGAACAACTGCCACAGGTCGGAGTAGGCACCGGGCAGCTTCGCAATTTCGTCCGAAAGTGGAGTCAACGTGGCGGCGAGGTCGGCCGGGTCATACTCGGCCAGCGCCTCGTAGTGCGTCAGAGCCTCGTTGAGGTCACCGAGAACGCCGTAGTAATCGATCACGTAGCCGAAATCTTTCCCCTCGTTCCTTCGGTTCACGCGGGCGATGGCCTGGAGCAGGGTGTGCCCTGTCAGCTTCTTGTCGATGTAGAGCACGGTGTTCGCCGGAGCGTCGAAGCCGGTAAGGAGTTTGCTGACCACGATGATGATTTGCGGGTCGCCGTCACCTTTGAACCGGCTCGTCAGGCTCTCGTTGTAACGCTCCTCCGTGCTGAACCGCGCCATCATCTCGCGCCAGAACGCCTGCACCCGCGGTAGTTCGCTCGGTTCGCAATCCTCGAAGTCGTCCCGGTTGTCAGGCGCAGAAATCAACACTTCAGTCGAAACCCGCAGCTCCAGGTTTGAGCGTCCGATTTCGTCGATGATTTCCTTGTAACGCAGCGCGATGTCCTTGCGTGGCGCGACCAACTGCCCTTTGGCCCCATTGCTGGCAAACGTGTTGGTATAGTGTTCGCAGATGTCCCACGCCACGAGCCATAGCCGCTGTTCGGCGCGGTTCAGGTGGTCTGCCGTGGCAAACTTCTTCTTGAAGTCCGCCTTTTGCGCCTCGGTCTTGCCGCGCATCAACCGCTCGAACCACAGGTCCAGTTGCGCTTCGTCCACGTCTTGCTTGATGTGCCTGCCCTCGTAAAGGAGCGGCACCACCGCTTGGTCCCGGACGGCATGGTCGAGCGTGTAGGTGTGAATGAAGTCGCCGAACACCCGCACGTTGTTGCGCTTCTCGTCCAACACGACGGGCGTGCCGGTAAAGCCAAGAAAGCAGGCGCGCGGTAGCGCCTTGCGCATCATCGCGTGGAAGGACCCGAAGTTCGTCCGGTGCCCCTCGTCCACCAGCACGAAAAGGTTGTCGTCTTCGTCCAGATGGCTGACGCCTTTCACAGCGCGCTCGAACTTGTTGATGATGGTGGTGATAACACTGGCCTTCTTGGCCTCAATCAACTCACGCAGTTCCTTCCCGTCGCGGGCGCGAACGGGTTCGTGGCCACAGTAGCGGAAGGTGTCGCAAATCTGCTTGTCCAGTTCCACACGGTCGGTGACGAGGATGAGCCGGGGATTGCGAATCGCCGGGTGGAGCGCCAGCGCCTTGGCCAGCATCACCATCGTCAGGGATTTCCCGCTGCCTTGCGTGTGCCAGACGATGCCGCCCCGGCGGCTGCCATCCGCTTCACGCTCCAACACGCGGGCTAGGGCGGCCTTCACGGCGGCGTATTGCTGGTGGCGGGCAATTTTCTTCTGCCCGCCGTCATACACGATGAACAGGCGCGTCATCTCCAGCAGCCGCTCCGGTCGGCAGAGGCCGTAGAGCGTGCGGTCCTGGGCGGTGACGCTTCGTTCGCGCAGCAAACCGGTCTCGTCCCGCCGCCAATAGAGCTTCACCATCTCCTCAACTGGTAGGGCCGTGTTGAGCGCCTGGAGAACATCCCCGTCGGGAATCGGTTCCTTCCATCGGGACCAAAACTCGGCCGGGGTTCGTGCCGTTGCGTAAGACGCGCGTTCACCATTCATCGCGAGAATGACCTGCGCGAACCAGTAGAGTTGCGGGATGCCCTCGGGACGCTGGTTGCGAAGATGCTGGGAAATGCCTTGCTGAAGCTCTTTTTCGCCGCGGGGCTTGCACTCGATGACGGCGAACGGGATGCCATTCACGAACAAAACCAGGTCAACGCGATACGTCTCCCGGCTGCCGGTGCGCTCGACAGCGAACTCCTCGGTGACGTGGAACACGTTGTCCGCCCACCGGTCCCAATCCAAGTAGCGCAAAGTGAAGCTGCGCGTGTCCCCCGCCACGGTCTGCGGGAAGCTTTTGCCGAGCGAAAGGAGGTCGTAAACTCTCTCGCTCGTCTGCACCACACCTTCATCGGGCAGGTCGTGAAGCGCGGCGATAGCCCCTTCGATGGCCTCAGGCGAGAACGGCTGTTCCGTTCCCCGCCACCGCACCCGGTTCATTTTGGTGAGTTGCTCGCGCAGGATGGGGGCCAGCAACACCTCCGACCGCCGCCCTCCGCGCAACGCCAATGCCTCGGCAGGCGATAGATAGCGGAAACCCAGCTTCATCAGCAGGTCCACCGCGGGAACCTGCGAAGCCAGTTTCTCGCGCGTCTCGGGGGTGGTGGGTGGTTCAGGCATGGTCGTAAACCTGCATACTTTCGGAGTCACGTGACTGTGAACGGACTCCCTTTTAGGTGCTCCGGAAGCTTCGATTGAGGAACATGCATTTCGGGCCAGCAGCCAACATAGACGCCCCCCAGCCAGGCCCCCACCTTTGCCACCCACTTCGGCCAGGCAGCCGAAAAGGCGGCATCGTCCAGTTGATTCGCCTCAAGCACGCGCCTGAGAATCTGGCTCTGCTTCGTGAACAGGGTGTATCCCCTCTCGACGACCTGCTGCGGCCCGACGCAGAAGCAGAGAGGCGCCGTCACCGGGAAGCCTCCCTCGGCTTTCTCGTCAACATCCAGCCGACCGTCCTTGGTGAGCTTGATGAAGTTGAGGAAACTCAAGAGTTGGTAATACGCTGCGATCCCGGCGCGGCATTCTAGTTCATTGCCAAACGCGGTCTTGAGCCAGCTCCATGATGCGACGAGGGAATCCAGGAACTTCCAGGCCACGGTGCAGTGATGGTCCAGTGACTCGGGCCAGCCGTTGAATCTTGTCATGTCGAAAAGGGGGCGCGCCTCACGTGAATTGTAGCGGTCGGGGAGCTTGGTCATGGCGAGTTGGTGCGCGGCCTCGCCTGCACCGCTGAGCATCAACATCCCGCCGACCAGTGCCTGAGTCACGAAAAACACGGTCTGTGGGAAGTAGGCGTGATATGCGGTCCCACTCGACTCGTAGCCAACCGGTTCAAGCAAGGTCTCGACCCAGCCGAGCTGGTCAGCGTAACCCGGCTTGGCCGTCTCGGCGGCTGCCACCAGACAAGCCATCAGCGGTGCGAAACTCTGGACACCGGCCTGCGCATGAGCGAACCGTCCCAACCAATCCTTCTCAGTTACGGGCGGAATGTCGGGTTGCTCGACTTTCCATCGCTTCAACGCCGCGGCCCCGGATTCAGTGGCCGCCAGCAGCAGCTTTCGCCAGGCAACCCGGTCATCGGCGTGGATGATTTCGAGAGCGCGCTCGTAAGCGGCGTCCGGAGTGGCGAGCGAATTTGCGAACTCCAGGCGGCGCTCATCTCTCTGGGCGGAGTTCGCCGTTCCCTCGAAGGCTCCAGGGGTAAACGGGTTTTGCCCGAGTGGCGGTTTCGGTAGTTTGGGAACATCGTGAATCTCCCGGAGAAGCAGCTCAAAGTTCTCCTCGAACTGTGCCTCGTCGCTCAGGTCCACGTAGAAACGGGTGCTGACGCAGCGAGGCAGGCACTTGGGATTGACCGCCTGCCGGACGATGGGAATGAATTTGTTCGTGCCCAAGTCCCGGACCAGTTCACCGGTGACGACCATCGCTTCGTAACCGACGCCGCCTTTGCCGTCGTCCGCCTTGCGGACATACGGCTCGGTGCAGACCATGAGGACGCGGTCCGACGCGGCGACAGCCTTCTCCATGAACTTCGGCACGTCGTCTCCAGGACCGAGGTCCCACTGATCGAGCAGCACATTCACGCCCTTCTGGACCAGCCGCTGCGCCAGGGCTGCGACCCATGCCTTGTGCTCCTTGGTGTCGTGCGAATACGACACGAACACCAACGGAACCTTCGCGGGCTTCGGGTCATGAGATGTGGTGGATGGTGCTGGTTCTGTCATCGCGTTGGGATTTAGACGCGGATTTCGCCAGTAAGGAGCTTCTGCATGAGGACGCGCTTTTGCTGTTTGAGGGCGTCCAACTCGGCTCCCAACAGACGGATTTCCCGGTCGCAGGCGTTCAGGACCACAACGATGCGCTGCTGTTCCTGAAGAGATGGCAGCGGAAAGGTGAAGCGGCCGAGGTCATCAAAGTAGATGCGAACGCGAACACTTCCATTTCCGGCCGACTTCACGAAGCTGTTCCAGCCCGCGGAGCGCCTAACGTGGTCTAGGAAATCGGGTTTGAGCTGCTTTTCGCTACAGCGGAACACTACGTAGTCGGCGCTCACCATGACAGGCTGCTTTCCCTGCCACCGCGAAATGGAGCCGATGTTCAAGCGCATCGGGTTGTAGGCAAACCATTCAGGGGCGACAATCTTGCATCGCTCGTGACTTTTGCCCATCACCCGCTCCCGCATAGGAACGATCCCCTCGGCTTTGGTCACGGCATAAAGCCGGTCGTTGTCGAATTGCCCTTCGTTGCGTTCGCTGACATTCTCAGCGACCTCAGCGAGACGAACGTGACGCCAGTGCTCCTTCCTGAATTCCGGGAAACGGCGTGTGCCGGTGAGAAGTTGCTGGCGCAGGGCGCGAAGGCGTTCGGTCTTGGCCACCACCAACGCTTGCAGATTCTCAACGGCCCGGTCCCACACGCCAAGTATCGCGGCGATCTTCCGCTGTTCGCTCAGGGGAGGAAAAGCGGCCTTCAACTCAGCGAAGCGACTCACGCCGAGATGCGCAATCGAAGTCGTCTGCACTGCGATACCAGCGAACCGGCCTGTTATCAACAGGTGCTTGAAAAGCTGGAGTGCGAACTTGCTGTCCGTGCCATCGCGGGCACGGAATCGAACGAGAGTGTTCTGAAAGCAACACTCGGCTGGAACACCTTCGTAAACCGCGGGCCTGCCCACGAGTTCGAGGCTCTGGCCTTCGTTGAGTAGGATGTCGCCCGGTCGAAGCTTGAATTGCGCAAATTCGGAGTCGGTGAATGGCATCTGGTTCACATCGGAGGTGTCGATGTAGCCGTCCATCACGTTCGCGACGCGGAGATAAGGGCGCGGTTTGCCAGCAACGAGGTGGGGCGACCGTTGGCGGCCGGCATCGACGTCGCCCGCTTCGTTCATCCGCATGACTTGCCAAGTTTTGGGGACCTTGGTCATTCGTTCTCCGGCGGGTTCTTCAGCTCCTTCTTCTGCTCAGCCTTGAGTCGCTTCTTCTCCCGGCTCTCCACCTTCTTGATGCTTTCGGCGACGGGCAGGTTCTCTGGCATGGTGCCCCCAAGCTCGTGGATGGTCTGCCGGACCTTGCGGCCCACCTCTTTGTGAATCCGATTGGCCTCGTCTTTTGAGCGGACGTTCTCGCGGCGGAGTTTCTCCTCCGTCTGGGTGGCGCGGAACAGGTTGGCAGCGAGTTCCGTGCTGCCCATGTGGTCGAGGATGTGTTCCTTGGGCTTGAGCCGCTTGCGCTCGTGGACGTCGCGCATCCCCAGCCCGCCGTAGAGGCCGCGGTAGCCATGGTCCATGAAAATGGCGTAGTCCAGCGGCTGAATGACGCCCGCGTCCTTGGCCGCGCCGGCGAGGTGCTTGTTGTGCTTCTTCATCTCCTGCCGAAGCAGAAGGCGCTTTTGGTCCTCTTTGAGAGCCTTGTCATCGGCCAATTCCTGCCGTCGGGTCTGGACGGCGAAGTAGGTCTGGCCCAGCGCGACGAGCGGTTTGCTCGGGTCTGCATTTTGGATGACGAGGTAGCATGCGTAGCGGGAGAGCGCCCAGTCCTCGATTTCGCGCTGCGCGCCGGAGCCGATGTCCACCATGTTGCGCATTTCCGCAAAATGGTCGGCCACGGCGTGCCCACTCTTGACGCAGGCTTCTTTGGCCTTTTCGATGACCGGCAGGAAGTTCCGGAAGATGGAGTATTCGAGCACGCGGGCGAGGTCGCGGGCGGACCAGAACTCGGCTCCGTCAGCGCGGGAACGCTTGATGCGCTCGAACGTGTTGTTGGCGGGTGGGACCGGCAGTTGGTTGCTCATGGGGTGCGTCGTGTTCAGGCGAGGTTAAGCTCTTTGAGGTAGCGGTTGATTTCCTTCCGCACCCCGACGAGTTCGTCTTCGAGGCGGGTGATTTCTTTTTGCACCTTCTTCAGGTCCACCGGGACTTCCTCCTCGAACGTGTCCACGTAGCGCGGGATGTTCAGGTTAAAGTCGTTTTCCTTCACTTCCTCGAACGTGGCGCGCCTGGCGTATTTGGGCACACTCGCGAAGCGGCAGAACGTTTCGACGATGCGGTCGATGTCCTGCGGACGGAGCCTGTTCTGGTTGGTGCCTTCCTGGAATTCGCGGCTGGCGTCAATGAACAGAATGTCGGTGCCGCGCCCGGCTTCCTTTTTGCCCTTGTTGAACAGCAGAATCGCGGCGGGGATGCCGGTGCCGAAGAAGAGGTTTGCCGGCAGGCCGATGACGGCTTCGAGCAGGTTCTCTTCGATGAAGCTCTGGCGAATCTTCCCCTCCGCCGCGCCCCGGAACAGCACCCCATGCGCCACGACGACGCCCACCCGTCCTGACCCCGCCATCGCGGTTTCAATCATGTGGGAGATGAAAGCGTAGTCACCTCTGCTCTTGGGCGGGATGCCGCGATGGAAGCGGCCGAAGGGGTCGGCAGCGGCCTTCTCCGCGCCCCACTTGTCGAGGGAGAACGGCGGATTGGCGACCACGATGTCATACTTCAGCAACCGTCCGTCCTCGACGAGCTTAGGGGAGTTGAGCGCATCGCACCATTCGATGCGCGCGGCATCCAAGCCGTGGAGGAACATGTTCATCCGCGCCAGCGCATAGGTCTGGTTGTTGTTCTCCATGCCGAAGACGGCGACGTTCGGACTGCCGACCTCGCGCGAGACCTTGATGAGCAGCGACCCGGAGCCGCAGGTCGGATCGCAAATCTTGTTGCCGGGCCGTGGAGCCAACAACCGGGCAAGCAGCGTGGCGACCTCGGAGGGCGTGTAGAACTCGCCGCCCTTCTTGCCGGCATCAGACGCGAACTGGCCAATGAGGAACTCGTAGCAGTCGCCAATGATGTCGGCGGTGCCGAGCGTGCGCGGGCGCAGGTCCAGCGGGGCGAAGTCTTCGAGCAAGTGTTTGAGACGTCGGTTCCGGTCACGAGTCTCGCCCAGATTCACCTCGGAGTTGAAATCAATCTTGCGGAACACTCCGTCGAGCTTCTCCTTGTTCTCGTCCTCGATGGTATCGAGCGCGCCGTTGATGAGTTCACCGATGTTGTCCTTGTCGCGCTGGGCGTAGAGAGCGTCGAAGGAGGCGGGCTCCGGGATAATGAACCGCTCGCGAGCAAGCCGACGCTGGACCATCGCCTCGTCACGCGGGAATTGCGCGCGCAATTCCTCGACGCGCTGGCGGCGAACGTCGCTCAGGTATTTCAAGAATAGCATCGTCAGGACGTAGTCTTTATAGACAGAGGAGTCCATGACGCCCCGGAAGGTGTCGCACGCCTTCCAGGCAACACGGGCAATTTCGTCACGGCGGTCAGTGATGGGGTCAGGCATGGGAGGTCTGTGCGTTGGCCCAGCCGCGCAGGAGCTCGCGGCGGGCGGTGGTGAGTTGTGTCATCAAGTTGTGCTCGTGCTCGACGAGGTCATTGAGTTCGGCCACGTGGCGTTGAACGTCGAGCGACGGCAGCAGGACCGGCAGAGCGCGGAGCACGTCGAGGGTAATCATGGGAATCGTCGTGCCGGAGTTGTTTATCCGCAGGAAGGTCTGGGCGCGTTCCTGGTTCAGCAGCCAGGCGAGGAACGCCGGAATGACGCGCTTTTCGTCCGGGCGGAGGACATGGAAGCTGCCGGAGACAATGGACGGCGCCGGGAGTTCGTGGCCGACGGGAACGGCGTAGTTGCGCGGCCCGCGGGCCATGAGAATGATGTCGGCGGAAGCGAGAGTGTGCTCGGCCAGGTTGCGGATTCCTCTTGCCGAGATGCGCGCGAAGGCGGCAGCCGACGACGCGATGCGGAGCCGGGTGGCATCCACATCGCGTCCTTGAATCACGCTCACGGTCCCATCGGGGTCAAGCGGGACACCCGACCGGAATGGATAGCCGGCCCGCAGCGAAGCGACATGTCCGAGGGGGACGGTCATGCTCACTTTTCTTTCCGCACGCCCTTGAACGGTTTGGGGTTGGACTTCATGTCCATGAACTGTCCTGAACCGCCGTCGCGCTTCACCCACCGCTGAGTATGCGGATTCCAGGCCTGGGAGCGGTTCGTCACCGCGCCGTGGCGGTGGTTGTCGCCTTTGGGAGGATTGGTTGCCATAATCGAGTCCTGGTAATTTGGATTAGAGAGACGGCCAACGGATAGCAATTTCCTCGCACGCGGCGGCGATGTCCTTCCGGCGCTGTCTGTGGCTCGACGGCGCGACGAAAAGCTTCTCCTGGAACGCGTCGAACACCAGGCAGTGCTTGCGGTCCACGGACTGAGGGCCGGTGAAGCGCTTTTCTGCATATTCATGGACGATTGTCGCGACGTAGCCGCCAGCGTCATCGGTGAGCGGATGGCTCTTGCCGAGGTAGAGCTTGAGCAAGCCGTAGCGAACCTGACCGTCCTTGCTGGTGACCACGAGTTCGAGTTCTGGTCGGACGCTTACGGTTACGCCGGCGATAACCAGAGGCGGAGCCGATTCAGGGGCCTTGCGGAACGTAACGCCAGCCCCAGGAAGCGTGGCGACACAGGCCAACAGATGCCCCAGCGCCTGGCAGTTCACTTCTCGTCGGGTCAGATCCGCGCTCGTGATGGCGGGCCTGGCAACAATGGCGTTCATCGCCGCCCGAATCGCGCCCGGGTCGTGGGAGGGGTCAACAAAGAAGGCGACCAAAGGGTCGAAGCATTCATTGTAGATCGCGGTCTGGAACGCCTTGGGATGTTTCTGGTCCGTGAGGATTGTCTTGCGGCGGGCAGCGGACCGCCTGCCAACGTATTCACCCAGTTTGGTGACGCTGATGCGCGGCATCTGCCGTGTGCCATGTGGCTTGAGGGCGATCATATATCGCGGTGCAGGGTGCGACTCGGCCCCGAATTGTGTTGTTCCCCGTCGTCCTCTTTGCCACTCTCTTGGTCGCAACACCTGATCGCGGCCGCAAGGCTGACGGTTGGTTGGAAAGGCATCTCCGGTCGCCGGCGGTGCCTTTCTTAAGCACTGTCGATTAATACAGTATCGCATTTCGGGCGGTTGTCAAGCGATGCAATATTGACGGAATGCAGATACTGTAAATCGGCAAACCTGGAGGCGCGACGGTGCAAGCCAACCGGCTCTCGCAGAGTTCACAGAAACTGTGAAAATGATGGCCTTGCGGGCTTCGGTCTGGCCGTTGGCTGCGCGGGAACGGAACGGAGGCGGAGCGGAGGAATGCGCGGAGCAAAGCCGCAGTGGAGTGTCGCGTGCCAAGGGCCAGACGGAAGCCCCGCGCCGATGCGCGCCCCTTCAGCCGTGACGAGCGCGCGCGGAGCGAGGTGGAGCGGACCAGAGCGAAATGAGCGCAGGCCCGTCCGCCGACCGGAGCGCACGTTGGTCACGGCGCTTCAGACGTGGATGGTGGAGCGTCGCGCGGGCCGAATGGCCTTGGTGGTAGATTGCTTTTGGGTTGCTTCCTCGGGGACGTCATCTGAAGTGGACTCCGCTTGACTGGGTGCCTGGTTCTTAGTGAGGTCGAGCTGTTCCTCGATTTCGTCCTGCCGCCGTGACAATTCTTGATAGCGCATCTCCCGTTCGAAAGGGGCGCCCACCCTGCCTTCGAGTTCCTTGGCACGCTTCTGCGTGTCGGCGATGTCGGTGTCGAGTTTTGTTGCTCGCTCCTCAAATCCTTGGACCGTGGCTTCCAGGGACCGAATGGTGCCGAGCGCCGTATCGGTGACTCGGGCGGCGTAGCTGTTTTTACCGCGCAGCACCAGGTCAGCATCCCCGCCGAGGTTGGTGCGAACGAAAAGCTCGAACCCGGCGAACCTGCCGACACGCACTTCCTCGCACACACGGTTCTTCAACTTCTCCGCGCGGCGGATGAGCAATTCGCCGGCAATGCCACGGTTGGTCACCGTTTCGCCGTCAAGGACGATGCTGAATTTGTCGCCAGCCGTGTCTTCGCGGGCTGCGATGTCCTGGTGGAGGTTGTGCAATCGGGCGGTAAACGCGGCAGCATCGTCGTGAGCATGGCGGAGATTGCCGCGGATGCGGTATTGTTCCTCGGCGTGGGCCGAGCGAAGTCGGGTGAGCCGCATCAATTCGGCATCGACCTGTGCCTTTTCAATAACCAGCGGATTGCCGGAGGCGATGGCTTTGACCTCGGCGTAGGTGAGTGCCGCCGAGTCCAGGTCTTCGACCCGGCGGATGGTCATGTCGCCGGTCATGACCTGGGCGATGAACTTGGCCTTGGTTTCCAGCGTCTGCCACATGTAGGCGTCGAACGAGCCCTCGGTCACGTAGCGGAACACGCTGACCACGGGATTCTTGTTCCCCTGCCGCAGAATGCGTCCCTCCCGCTGTTCAACGTCCGCCGGACGCCACGGGGCATCGAGATGGTGGAGGGCGATCAGCCGTTCCTGCACGTTCGTGCCCGACCCCATTTTCTGCGTGCTGCCGAAGAGCACGCGAACCTTTCCGGCGCGAACATCCTTGAACAGCGCCAGCTTCGAGGCATCCGAATCGTAGTCCTGAATGAAGGCAATCTCGCGCTCGGGGATGCCACGGGCCTGGAGCTTGTCCGCCATGTCGCGATAGACGGAGAAGCCTCGGTCTTTCGGCGTCGAGAGGTCGCAGAAGACAAGCTGGGCGCAGCGGCGGTCGGCGGTTTCCTGCCAAATGCGGAGAATGTTCTCGACAGCGAGATTCACTTTCCCGGACGGGTCGTCCCCGGCACTCGGTTCGATCAACCGAAGATCGAGGGCAGCTTTGCGACCCTCCGAGGTAATCTTGAGCATGTTGTCCACACGCGGGTCCACTCGGGCCGTCCTCAAACGGTCCGCACGGGCGGCCAACTCCTGAACGAATTCCTTCAATTCCGGCGTCGCCGGCGCGTTGCGAATGGCCGGTTTGCCGTTCTCCAGCGTCGGGCGCGGCAGGTTGAGCATCTGCGCCGTCTGCACGTCGGCCGCCTGGCGGAACATCTGCATCAGTTCAGGAACGTTAATGAACCGAGCGAATCGGGTGTTCATCCGGTAGCCCGCACCATCGGGAGAAAGTTCCATCGCCGTCACCGGTTCGCCGAACGTCGCCGCCCACGAGTCGAAGTGATGCAGGCTGTGTTTCCTCAACTCATCCGGCTGGAGATACCGTTGCATGGTGAACATCTCGGCCATGCTGTTGGCGATGGGCGTGCCGGTGGCAAAGACCACGCCGCCCCCGCCATTGAGCGACTGGACGTGGCGGACTTTGAGGAACATGTCGAAGGCGCGCTCGCTGGCGGTCTGCGGCAGCCCGGCGATGCGCGTCATCTTGGAGACGTAGAACAGGTTCTTGAAGTAGTGCGCCTCATCCACATATAAAGTCGGTCCACGCCGAGTTCCTCGAAGGTCAGTGTGTTGTCCTTTTTGTGGTCGGCAGCGAGAGCCTGTAAGCGGGCTTCGAGGCGCTTCTTTGCGCGTTCCAGTTCCTTCACGAGCCGGCGGTTACTGCTGTCGGCGTGCTGTCGTTTCACCATCTCCAACTCGTGAAGCTGTTCCTCGAAGAAACGCCGCTGGGTGTCCTGGGAAAGCGGAATGCGTTCGAAACCGGAATGCGTGACGATGACGGCGTCCCAGTTCCCGGTGGCGATGCGACTGAAAAGCTTCTTCCGGTTCGCAGCCTCGAAATCCTCCTTGCCGGCGACCAGGATGTTCGCGCCAGGATACAACGTGAGCAATTCGGTCGAGAACTGGCCGAGCATGTGGTTGGGCACGGTGAACAGGGGCTTCCGGGCCAGCCCAAGTCGCTTCAACTCCATGGCCGAGGCGACCATCGTGAACGTTTTCCCCGCTCCCACGACGTGGGCCAGCAACGTGTTCGGCGTTTGCAGAATGCGCCAGACACCGGCCTTTTGGTGTGGTTGCAGAGTGATGGTCTGGCTGGCACCCGGCAGCGTCAGGTGCTCACCGTTGAAGGTGCGCAGGCGAGTGTGGTTGAACGTGTCGTTGTATAGGCGGCACAGCCGCTCTCGGCGCTCGTCATCCGACCAGACCCATTCCTTGAACCGTTCCTTGATGCGCTCCTGCTTCTCCCGGGCGGCTTCCGTCGCCTGCGCATTGATCACCGGCTTCTTGTCCTCATCCAGGTCGTACACCGTTGGCGTCTTGAGATTCAGGGCATCCTCGATCAAGTCCAGGGCGGAGTAGCGGTCGGTGCCCCAGTCGGTGGTGTTCGCGGTCTGGCGTTTCACGTCCCAATCACCCTTGACATACCAAGTCCCCAGGGCGGGGACATGCCCGATCTCGACACCTGCCCCAACGCCCAGCAGGTCGTGAACAAACCGCTCCACATCTTCCCGGGGCAGCCATGACGCGCCGAGCCGCACGTCAATCTCGTTGGCAGAGAGGTCGGCCGGCTGAACGGACTTCAGCGCCTCGACGTTCGGGGCGAAAGCCGGATCGGTGATGGTCGCGGCCTCGGCGACGGCCAGTTTCTCGCGGACGTTGCCCGACAGATACTGGTCGTCGGTTTCCCACTGCCGGGTCTGCGGGTTCAGGAAGATGAGGCCCTTGAGATCGGGTAGGAAGTCCTCTACCGGTTGGGCCAAGAGTCCCGCCATGTGATCGAGGTCCACGCCACCGCGCTCGTTCAAGGTTACGAGCAACGCTTCCTTGGGAGACGCAGCGGACGCCACGGGCTGCCGGTGCTGGATCGTCCGCTCGCGGAAGATGGCGGCCTTGGTGGCGACTTTCGTCTCGTCGTTGTAATGCTCCAGCGACAGCAGCAATGGGAAATCCGGATCCCCGTCGAAAGCGCGCTGATTGGCCCGGCGATTGACGGGTCCAAACCGCCCGACAAACCGATCGTAGGCGATGTTGAGTCGCTGGCGGGTTTCGACAACCCGCTCGTCGGGACTGGCGTCGAGTTGGGCGCGGAGGCAGTCGCGAACGGCGTCGCGCACCGGGATGAGGCCGCGAATGCGTGCTCGCGTCTCACTTGGAAGGTCGTTGAGCGGACGAAGGACGGTGTCCTCGCGGATACACACCATGCCATCGTGCAGGCAGTAGGCGTTGGGCTTGACGTAGTCAGGGGCCGGGATGGACTGCTCAAGTGTCGGTTCGGCCAGTTCGATCCGCTGCGCGCGGTAGATGCCTCCCGGAAGCTCCGGAATCGCTGCGGCGAGCGCGTCGGCGAGCACCCTCCCATCCCCTTCCAAGGTTGGCTCGTTGTCCCGATACATCCGACCGGTCAACTGAAGATGCCCGAGCATCAGGTGGGGACGTTCCACGAAATACTCGTTGGTGGGGATTCTCTCCCAATTGTGATTCGTGTAATCCCGCACCTCCCGCCAGGCCGGTCCTTGTGAGGTTTCGCCCGGATGCAGCTTCCGGAGCATGACGATGTCCGTTGTTACCTCGGTGCCGGCGTTCTGTTTGAAAGCGGTGTTGGGCAAACGAATGGCCCCAAGGAACTCCGTATTCGGAGCCAGATACTCCCGGAGTGTGGAGTTCACCTTGTCCATCGTTCCCCGTGAAGTGATGAACATCACCAGACCACCGTGCCGGACCTTGTCCAGGGCCTTGGCGAAGAAGTAGTCGTGGATGGGGAACCGGTAGGCATTCAGACGCGGGTCGTGGACGGGATAATCGCCGAAGGGCACGTTGGAAATCGCCACGTCATAGAACCCATCGGCGAGTGGGGCGTTCTCGAATCCCTGCGCGCGAATGTCGGCGTCCGGGTAGAGCGCCTTGGCGATTCGGGCCGTGAGCGAGTCGATCTCAACGCCGGTGATGGTCGAGTGCCGGTGCATTGCCTCCGGCATCAGGCCGATGAAATGACCGATGCCGCACGCCGGTTCCAGAATTCGTCCATCCTCGAATCCGAACCTCTGAAGGGCGCGATACATGGCCCGGACCACAGTGGGTGAGGTGTAGTGCGCATTGAGGGTCGTTGCGCGAGCCGCCGCTAACTCCTCCGGGGTCAGCAGCTCCTCCAACTCGGCGCGAGCCGCGCGCCATTCGTAATTGCGCGGGTCAAAGACCTGCGGCATTGCGCCCCAACCCACGTAACGCACGAGGACTGACTTTTCGTCGGGTGTGGCGGGTCGGCTTTCGGCCTCCAACGTCCGCAGGGTGCGGATGGCCTCGATGTTCTCCCGGTATTTTTGGCGGGGCGGACCCTCTCCAATCCTGTCTGTGTCTGAAATCCGGTAGTTCTTCTCGTTGCGAACTTCCGGCGCCGACCGGCGCGCCGACCTGATCGTGGCGTTCAGCTCTCCGGCGGGAGCAGGATGTAGCGTTCCCGGACCATCTCCCAGGCCTGACGGTGGGCCTGGTCGGCCGTCAACCCCTGCCGCATCAAATCCATTCGGAGGCTCACCATTTCGTCTTTGGTCCTCTCCTCCGCCTCCAGTAGCGCCTGGTGCAACTGGCCCTTCGATTCCAATTCGCGCACCATCCCCGGCAGGAATTCGCGCCAGTGTTTCTCGGCCATTCGGCCGTATTGGGTCAAGGGTGTCATGTGTCGGCCTCCGGTAGGAAAACAGATCAAGCTGGTCGTCCGGGTTGACTTTGTTCCGTCGCGGCGGCATTGAATCTTCCTCTGTCCTCTGGGACTCGGCAAGCTGCCCTCTTAGCGGGTTCCACCTCGGGCTTTGCGCGGACGCCTCGGTCGGCGACGGCGGCGGGTGCGGATGTCCTGGGTGAATCCCACCGGACGGCCGGCGAAGTGAGGTTTCGGAGGGAAGAAGGCGCCCACCGGCACGCCGAAGACTTCAGAAAGGAACTCAAGGTGTTTGTCGGTCACCGGCGCGCGTTGGGTCTCGATGCTCGCCAGGATGTCCCGTGTCATGTAGCAGTCCAGCATCTGCAATTTCCCGACCAGATCCGCCTGCGTCCACCCCTTCTGGTAGCGAAGCTTGGCTACGGCTCGTCCGATCACATTTGCATCGCGGCGCATGGCTTCCTGGCAACATCACCGGGGGAGGTTTATTTGCGCGGCTCGGGGTTGGGGTGATAATCTCCACCGGCCAGAGCCGGATGCCGTTGTCGACCTCGGATACGCCCCGCGAAAGAGATTCGCAGGGGCGCAGCTCGGGTGCGCTCCATCTGAGCCGTCACAGATTCCGACCCAAGAGTCGGAGGCGGTCTCGGGTTCATGGGCATACCTTTTACCAGAAGAGCGAGCAAACCCACGTCCCCTGCTGTATCGCGGTGATGGAGAAACCATCATTCCGACAGCACGCTCGCCCGAGCGGAACCTGCATTCCGGCGGAATGATCATTCGGACGGATCGGATGATGATTATTGAGGCGGTTTGCGTCCAATCATGGTAAGTTTTCCTGCGGGTACGACCGATGAAACGTCCACCGCCACGCTGTTTATGACCAGGAAGTTCTACCGCTTCGCCTACACGAACCCGCCCGGAGAGGGCCGACCGCGCTTGCATATGGTCCGTGACGGCGCGGCGTTCAGCGAACTGGCGGTGGGTCTGTGCCTCTCGGGTTATGACTATGGGACGGTCATTCACAACTACCGCAATCACCATCAGCTCGCGGAGAAGTTCACGTTTCTGCACGCCGGGGATCTGATCCTCATGACCACCCGTCCCCCGCTCAGCGATTATCCTGGCGACCCCGCGCACAAAGGAGAAGACAAGGACAAGCGATATGTCAGTCGGAGCCACGACCACCTGGAGAACGCCCTGTTCAAGGATCTGGAATCGTTCTTCAGTCACATCTCGCGCTACTCTGTGGTCCTGACGGAGGAGACGAAGAAGCTGTTGCCGGCGGACTCGCAAGCGATGGCCGCGCTGAATTTCCACACCAAAGGCAAAGCCACCATCCGATCGATGGAGATTTTTGCGGGTGGTCGAACCCGCACGGTCAAAGCGCCGAAGGAGTTCAACGCGGTCGGCTGCTTCCTGCGCTTGAAGCAGATCACCGGCTATCCATGTGGAGCGATCGTCTCCTTCAGCATGGGCGGCTACGAGAACCTGCTCTGGAACCGGATCGTTCGACTGCGGTTTGGCGAATGGCTGAAGAGGCCCGTCTTCGCCTTTGTGGGATTGAACCTGCCGGAAGAACCCCCTCAGCCGCTGACCCCAGAGATCGCCGACAAAGCTCACGCTCGGGTGCTCATCGAGCGTTGGCTGGATACGGAGAAGTAGAGCGTCCTGTCGCGAGGCGCAGGCGAAACGGGCTGAGGCCGAGACTACAGCCCCGACCGATCCTCGAACGGTCCAGGCAGATGCTCGGTTTCTTTTCGCGGCGCGATGCCGAATGGTAGGATGACCACCGAGAAATCCTGAACCGGGTGCTTGCGTTTCCGCGTCAGAATCCAGGCGATCACACCCAGGCAAAAGAAGCCGAAGACCACGAACAGGCGATCCCCGTGCTCCTCGATCATGCGATCCAGGAACTTCGTCACCACCGTCAGATATTGGACTGGATGTTGCATCAGATTGCCGGCGTTCACCCGGTTTCTCGCTGCGTGCGGCGCATGTGCCAACAAAGGCCACGCGCACATTCGCTGACTGCTCTCCAACATGCGCGCAAAGGCACGTGTTCGCAAGCAAGTGTTGGCTTTCGGCGTGCAGCGACATGATCATGATTTCGGGTCCGCCTCGCTGCGGCTTGGGCTGCTGGGTCGCAGCCAAGCCGCAGCCGGTTGGGGTTCACACGCCGACGGTCTCTCCGGTCCTCTGCCCCTGCGCCTGTGAGCGCACGACAGCCCGGCGCGCCTGGCGGGCGATCTGGGCGATGACGCCCTCGCGCTGGTCTTCGGGCAGATCCTTTACGAGGATGTCGTAGGCGCGCTTCATTTCGGGGTTGCGGTTGATCTGGTTTAGGACGCCCTCCCTCATGCGCTGCTGGCGGTCGAGTTGGCGCACTTCGTTTAGCACCACGCTCCGTTCGAGCCGCTCGCGAGGCATGGCTTGGACGTAGGCCCAATACTTGGGGTTTTCCTTGATGTAGGCGTCGATCTTCGCATCCACCTCGGGATTACTCCGGAAGGTGGGCTGTTCTATGGGGGCGGCATTGCCGCCGGCGCTCGGTGGCGCACTTGGCTTTGGCTTAGTCATGGCTTGTTTCGTTATGGTTTTCGTTGCGCGGCATCTGCCGTGTTCGCCGATGGGGCCGCGGGTGTTCGTTTGAGCACACCCGCAGTGCCCCGTCGGCAAAGCGGTGCTAGCGCCCTCGCCCCGGAACTTCCGGCTCGGGTGCGGGCACGTCATTCGTTGTCGGGGCCGTTGCAGGGGCGGCAAGGCGTTGAAGGTCCTTCGCGAAATCCGAGACCCGCTGCTCCGTATCGGCAAGGCGCGAACTGAGTCGCACCTGGTTCGTCACCACCGTTTGCATCTGCTGGATGACGCGTTGAAATTCCTCGTGCGACTGAGCGAGACGCCGGGCCTCGTTTATCACTCGATCCGTCGCTTCTCGCTGGCGGCCGATTTCGGCGATCACCGCGTCATTGACGGGCGGCGGCGAAGAGGCGGCATCGGGGGGCGGGTTGAGCAGATTCGTCGTGGCCGGCCAAAGCGGTCCTGGGTGCAGGTTCCAGCGCGCCGACGCTTCGACCCGATACACCGGATGCTGTTCGTGCATGGCCAGCGGATGGTTCGGGTCCACGTAACGGCCAACGTGGTAGGCGCGGACGAGCTCCGCGTAGCGCACGGCTTCGATCGGTTCCAGCGCGGGGGGCGGCAGAGGGCGCACGGCGATTTGCGGTTTCGGGCGCGAGGCGCACGAGGCGACCAACACCAAAGGAATGAGGGCCAGGTATTTCATGGTTCAAACACAGGATTAGAGGGTGACTTGATGGGGTTCGATGGGGGTGTAGCTGATACACCGAAAGTCGGGGCCTGCACCTCGGACGCTGGCTTGGCGGTGTCAGCCCCGGCGAACGGTGTGGCAGAGCCGCCGAGCGTGGCGGCATCGCGGTCGACGGTCTGGAGGACGTAGAGATAGAACTGCTTTCCGCTGGGAACGCGGACATAGAAGCCGTCTCGTTGGATGGCTTCGTAAATGCGCTGGGCGTAAACCGAAAGGACCTTCTCGGCCCCCTTGAACGGGGCGTTGTTGAGAGAGCGGCTATCAGCCGTGCCGAAGATGGTCTGTTCCTTTTCGGTCAACGCGCCTGCGGCTCCGGCCAGGAAGGTCGCCGCGAACAGTTTGACCTCCGCGAGGTTGTCGGACTTGATCAGACGACCGCGCAGTCCGGCGCTGCCGTCCGTGATGCCCCACCCCTCCTGGTCGCCGGAGAACTCGCGGTCGAGGGCCATGGCCTTCAACCGTAATTCCTCGCCGGTCTGCCAGACGAGCGTCCAGGCGGTGCCGCTGGCGATGCGCTCACGATGGCGGTCGGTTTGTGCGGTGCCGTGGACTTCGGTGCCCGCCGGTATCACGAGTTTGCCGGCGTGGTAAACATCCTCGGTGATCAAGCCGACGATGGGCGTCTGGATGGAGGCGGAGTCCACCGTGATCACCGTTTCACACGAGATCAGCCGGCCAAACGGCGCGTAGATGGAACCGAGGGATTTGGGTTCGGCCACGCCGGCCGTGGCGTCAGCGAACAGACTGATGGGCTCAATCTGGACCGGTCGTGGTTCCGGGGGCTTCGGTGGTGCCACGACTTTCGGAAGTTCATTCGTGGCCGGCTTCGGGACCGGCGGTCGTTCAAGCTTGAGCGGCGGCGGTCGATACGGTTCCGAGGGCCGCTGGATCGTTTGCACCACTTGCGGATTGTCGGTGTGATTGGTCGAGGGGCCCACCCGAACATCCATCTCATCCTGGCTACGGCTCCGGTCGCGGATAACCCCGAACAGAACCAGTCCACCGCCGAACAACAGAGCGAACACCACGAGTTTGCCGCTCTTGGTCTTGAAGAAGTTGATGAAGTCGCGAGGTTTCATGGTTTCGGCTCGTTCGGGAGTGTTTCCATCCAGTCCGGCGCCCCGGGGGACAGCTCGGGCAAGGCAGGCTGCGGCGTCACGCGGGTCACCAACACGCTGAACTCGTTCTTCAACGACAGCTCGTTGCGCCCGCCGTCCGGCGTCCCGGTGATGGCGACATAGACCGTGCTCGCCGCCCTGGGTGGGAGAACACCGGGAGCATCGCTGATGGATGGGTGGTAGAGGCGGTTGCCGGCACGGAGCGCGAAGCTGTCGGACCGGTAGCGGATCTCCTGATCCGATTTGTTCCGGAGCGTGAGGTGGAATACCACCGTGTCCTCGGGGTTGAAACGGAACATTTCCTCGATCCGGATCTCGTAATCCCCGAAGTCGGTGATCTGGGGTGTGTCGCCAAAGGTCTTTGCCTCCACCTGCGCCACGGCGTCCGGGTGCTGCTGCTTGAGCAGCGGGAAAGCCTTCGCCTTGTCGAGCAAAGCGAGCAGGCGGGTGGGGCTGACCACCGGCGCCGATGGCACGGTCTGCGCGGCGGAGCGGTCTTCGAGATTGAGGGCGAGCACGGGGACATCGCTCTCGATCAACTCAAAGACGTAGGTGCGCTTGTTCCACCGGATGTTCAGGTTCGTCGCCGCCTTGCGTGCCAGTGCGCGCACCGACAGGAACGCCGAGCCCTTCGTGTGCGCGAGCTGGAACTGTCCTGGCACCTTGGGATCGGCGCTCACGCCGGCGGCGTCGATGGCCGAGATGGGACCGGGAAAGCTGATGGTGGTGACGCGGTTAGTCGCGACCGGCACGGTGACCACCACGCGGTCGTCCAGCATGAGGCGTTGGATGGCTTCGGGCGGCTCCGCCAGCGCGACGGTGGCGACGAGCAACAGGAGGCTACTTGATGATTTCATATTTGAAGTCGCCAACCGCGGTCGGGAAACGACCGTTGCTGGCCATGTTGGGGTTGCGGATCAAACGAAGACTCAGCTTGAAATTGAAAGCCTCGGTGAACGCCTTCTCCTGAAAGATACCGGTCCGAATGACCTGGCCGGAAACGGTGGCCAGAACCTCGTTCTCGCGGGTGGCGAGGATGTCGATTCGGGCAATCTCCGGCTTCTGGTGCAGTTGTTTCGATCGGAACTCGACCGCTTCGCGGGAGTGCTGGTCCTGTGCCTTGGCGAGCGCTGTTTTGAGGAAGACCTGCTTCAACAGGTCCAGGTGGTCGAACTCCTTCGGGTTGCGGCTCAGAAACGCCATGGCCGCCAGTTCCGCCTGCTGGGCGTGAAGATCCTTGGCCTCCTGGAACTGGAGCAACGGGCTGATGTAGTAGGTCTGCGAAGGGTCCACGATGACCACCCGTTCCCGCTGCTTGAACTGCTTGACCAGGTGATACCGGTCGAACGCAGCCAGCACGGTGACGGCGACCGCCACGAAGAACCAGAACCAGGGCAACCGGTCCCGCTGCGCAAAGAGTTGCGTCGGGTCGAAGGCCCGGCGGGGCGGGCCAGCCTTATGCGGGGCGGCGGTGGTTTGGCGGAGACTCGGTGGAATTCCATAGGCTTCAGTAGTAGTGGCTCTTGGATCGGGCGATGAGTTCACGCACGGCGCGGTCGCCGGTGATGTCATCCCCCGGCCGGCCGCGGGCGCTGCGTGGTGGGAGTCCGCTCCCGGCGATGATGATGGCTCCGGCGCTGCCGTGCCCGGCGGCGGTGGAGAGCGTGCTCAGAACGGCGGCCATCCCTGCGGCTCCGGCGGTGGCCAGAGGAATCCCAGTTGTGGCCGCAACGGCGGCGGCACCGGCGGTGGTCGCCGCTGTTTGTAAGAAACCGCTGAACGCGCCGCTGATGAGCTGGCCGCCCGCTAGAGCGCCGTCCGAGAACACCTTTTGGATGACCACCGGCGCGGCCACCGTGCTGAACACGATCCAGAACGCCAGCACCACGGCCCCGAGGGACGCTTGCAGCGAATAGAACGTCGCGGTCGGGTCCACGAACCGGAGCGCGGGGTCGGTCATGAAGTCGAGAATCCCCTGGGTGATGAGGGCAGCGACCGCCCATCCCAATGGCCAAAGGAGAACCCCGACCAAGTGCATCAGATAGCGGCTCCCGATGGACCGAAGCGGCGGGATCGCCATCAACCCGATGAGCAACGGGGACAACGCGTAGCCGGTGAAGAGGATGAACTTCTGGAACACATAGGCCCAGAACACCATCAGCGAGGCAAAGTGCCCGATGAGCCAGAGGAGGCCGGAGATGAGCAACTCGACGGTGAAGCCGTTCAGGTCGCCCAGAATGTCCCACCAGGACCGGTCGGCCCCGGCGTCCCGTTTGACGACGAGGAGCGCGTTGTATTGGTCCTGCACGTTGGCAGGATCGATGCCCAGCCCGTTCAGGATGGAGGATTGGAGGTTTCCCTGAATCCGGTTGCCCCACGTCGGCAGCATGACCAGCAGGGCCGTCAGGACCATGATCCGCACGAGGTGCAGCGTCACCGTCTTCGCCGAGAACCCGTGCAGCACGAACAGAATCGTCCCGACGATGAACAGCATGAAGGCCACCACCTGCAACAGGTCATGCAGTTCGGCGCACTTGCGCAGAAACGTCGGGAAGATGTCTTCGAACGGGGCCATACGCCGGGACGATTTCGGGTTAACGGGTGGGGAAGGTCACC
The DNA here is from genome assembly GCA_963735925.1 of uncultured bacterium. Classification (GTDB taxonomy): domain Bacteria; phylum Verrucomicrobiota; class Verrucomicrobiia; order Limisphaerales; family J093; genus DSVZ01. The sequence continues at coordinate 179,704 of CAVTMT010000005.1, read as the reverse complement.
GGCGCGTTGAGCAGCCGGAACGTCTGACCGTACTTCGTCACCGCTTCGGTGAACTCGGCGTGCTGCTGCTCCTTCTTCGCTTCGATCTGCCGTTGTGCGTCGGCACGGTTGGCGATGTCCTGCACCACGGCGGAAGCGGTCGCTTGGCCGACCTCTTGGTCGGTACTCTCCAGTGCTGCCGACAAACCAGTGAGGACCGCGCTCAGTTTCTGAACTTCCGCGTCGGTCGTGGCGGAACGCAGTTGCTCGGTCGTCGCCGCGATCTGCTGCTTGAGGGTCACCCGCCGGGCTGCGGCGTCGGTCGAGACGGCGAGGTAATTGTCCGTCGTCTTCTGCACCGCGGCGAGCGCGAGGTAGGGTTCACGGCGCCGGGTCACCGTCGCTCCGCCCGGGGTGGTGAACCGAGTGCCGACGCTGCGGTAGAGTCCACTGGCCGTATAGACCAGGGCCTCTCCGGCGTCGGCCGCATTTTCAAGCGCTGTCAGCGTCTCGCCCAACTCGGTTTTGCGGAGGTCGTCGATGAGCGGTCTAACGGTGCCGAGTAGCACTCTGGACGGGTCGCCGAACAGGCCCTCGTATTTCTTGAACTCGTTTACCTGTTCGGTGAGCGCTGAGATCTGCTGCACCTGATTATTGATGACCTCGACGAACTTCGCGATTTCCTGGACACCGTTCAGGATGGTCTGGGTATGCACCGACGGATCATAGACCGTCCATTGGGCGCGAACCTGAGTCACGCACAGCAGACAGAAACCGGCGATGGTGATAAACGTTTTCATGGTGTGTCCTTTCGCTTGTGCAAGGCGTGCCTTCCTATTCCTCGATGCGGAGGTATTTGGTTGATGGTTGGAACGTCACCCCGTCAATGCGCTGTTCCGGCAGTTGCACGGGGTAAAGCCGGACGGAGCCGACCTGGTTGCGCTGGCGTTGAAGCGACACGTAGAGCCAATACTGCTGCTTCACGGCGTCGCTTTTCCCTTTGTCGTAGCCAGTGGCGTAAGCCTTCTGGCTCTCCTTCTTGGCAGCGTAGTGAAGCCCCTCGCTCAGCAGGACTCCGCCCGCCGCCCCGGCGGCGGTGGCGAGGGGTTTCCGTCCGAGAGTTCGTGGCCGAGATAGGCGCCGCCGGCGCCGAGGGCCATGTCGCTGATGGCCCGGGTGGATGAGCAGCCAGTGAACAGCGCGGCGCTGGTGGCGCAGGCGACAAGTCCAAGGAGTTGGTAAAGACGTTGGTGTTTCATAGGTATTGGGTGGTTTAGTGACGGGATTCGGATTTGCGGTTGGCGTGAAGGATGATGCCTTCGACGACACTCGGACTTTGGCGCAGTTCGCGGGCGCGGCGGTCGAAGTGCTCGCCGCTGGAACTGGAGCAATAGAGCATCTCCGGCGACGCGACGTTGTGAACCGTGCCGCAGAGGTTGCGGTTGGAATCGGTGTGCAGGTAGGTGAACGGCGAATACTTCTGGCCGGTCTGATGGTCCGGCAGCGGGTAATTCATGATGGCGTGCTGCGTGACCTCTGGCAGCGCGATGTCCTTGCCCATGTCCTCCAGGTCGGTGCGATCGTTCTGCCGCATGATGAAGAACTGGCGGCTGTTGCCGAACACGGCCGACCGGATGCGGCTCTGCTTGAACCGGGAATACTGCTGCACGATGGAGATGTTCCAGCAGTTGAACTTGCGAAGCTGCGCGTAGCTCTCCTGCACGATTTCCTGGCCGCCGGGGATGTCGAGAAACCGGGCAACCTCCTCATACACGTTCCGCTTCCGCACGGCCCGCGGCAGCGTCATGATGTGTTTGCGGGCATGGTTGGTGATGAGGAAGCCCGCCGCCGATTTCAGTTCCTTGGCCGACTCCGGGATGTAGCCCAACTCGAAGTGCGCAATGCGGCCGGTCAGCGACAGGTTGCTCGTGCCGTCGAACAGGCAGCCGTAGTTGCCGTCGCGGCACCACGGGAGCAGGAGCGTGGCAATCTCCATGATTTGGTCGCGCTCCGCGCCCATCGGATCGAGCATCATCAACTCCTGGAGCATCCGATGCGTCGGGAATTCGTCCGACGCGAAGTGGGCGAAGGCCAGGTTGCGGACTTCCTTGCTCGTCTTGGGATCTTTGAGGAACTTCAGCGCTTCGGCTTCGTCGAACTGAGCGATGTACTCGCGACCCCATTCATTCCACTGACCGATGCCTGGCGCCGCAGGCGCATTGGGTCCAGGCCCCGCCTGGTCCCGGAAGTCGGCGAAGGTTTCGAGGCTGGTTGCGCCGGGCGGCATGTGTTCCTCGCGGAATCGCTGGAGGGCCAGAGCGTGTCGGGCGATGGCCAGCAAGTTGGTCGTGCCGCTTCTTGCACCAGTCCTGGAACGAATCTTCGTAAAGCAGGTTGATATATTTGGCGATCTGCGCCTGCCGGAGCATCTGTTTGTCCTCCTGGCTGCTGATGCCAATCATCCGCGCCACGAGGGCGGTCGCCGCCGACAGATGGTCGGGGGTGAGCGGCAGGCCCTTGGTGTCGAGGTAGTTGATGGTCAGGTCGCCGTCCGGATGGATGATGATGGGCCGCGCGCCCTCCTCGACCGTGGCCGTGTAGATGCCGTAGGACAGCCCCTCCTCGATGATGACCGTGTAAGCGAAGTAGCCCTCGGTCTGCGTGAGCAGGTCGCAGACGGTGACCGACTTGCCCGAACCCGACATACCGAGCAACACCGCGTGCTGCGGGGCCTTGTTGTCGTCCGAACCGGAAAACGTCTCCACGCCGATCAAGTTGCTGTTCGGCCCGTCGTAGATCGCCTCGGCCGTGGCGAGGTGGCCGGTGAACGTGCTCGTCACCGGCAGCATGTCGGCCAGGTAGCGGTGCTCGGCGTAGAGCTTGCGATACTCGTAACGTCCCCAGGTCCAGCCCGGCCAGGTCTGGTAGAACAGGTTCTTCGAGGTGCTCGGCAGGTTGCTCTCGAAATACTGCGCCGCGTTCATCGAGTTGATGGCGTTCTTGATGGCTCCGGCCTTGGCGTTCAGTCCGTCCCGGGTCTTGTCCCAGACGCGGATGACGAAGAGCGCGTTGAACGGGATGGTCTGCCCCTGCATCAGGGCATGGATCTTCTTCTGCTTCTTCTCCATCACGGTGAGCAGGGAGATCTTCTTCTCGCTGGCGTAGTCCCCCGCCACGCGGTCGTGTTCCTTCTCCTCCTTGGAAATCTCCTTCGTGACCGGGAGCGGATCCACGTTCACGGTGATGGTGTAATCGAGCAGCCGCAAGTTGGTGAGGCGCTGGATAATGCCCGGATACGTCGTGCGCGGCCAGCGGGTCAGGACGATGAGCGAGTGGTAGTGCCCATCGAGGAAGAAGCCGAAATCGGACTGGCCGTTCCCCTCGCTGTGCCAGCAGTTTTCGTGGATGGTCAGTTCGGGCGCGAACCCGTCGGCGGGGTCAAAGTCAAAGCGGTCGTTGAGCGACGGGTTCAGGAACCGTTTGATGTGCCGGAAATGGTCGAGGTCCGACATCGGCAGCACGCGCGCCCCGGCCGATCCGAAGATTTCGAGTAGCAAACGGTGAACGTGCTCGAACTCGGACTCAAGCTGGTCAAGCAAGGTGGAGTAGTATTCCCGGCGCGCCTTCGCGGACTGGAAGGACGTGGGCACGTTCTCCAACGCACGCGACACGTACAGGATGACCCGCTGCCGGCGGAGCTTGCGCTCGGACATGGACTGCCAGTAGCGGGTGAAGCGTTCGTTGCGCGCTCGTTTCGTCCAGACGTTGGTGAATCGCTCTGTCTCCTGCTGGTAACGCAGGAGTTCCCCCTTGTAGTCGGAATCGCAGAAGTATTGCACTTGGAGGCGTTGATTCTCGTTCAGGGACGCGAGCAGGAGACAGAGCTGGTCCTGGAAGGCGTTGAGATCCGCGACCGGGGAATTCGTCAGGTCGGGCGCCTCGAAGACGAATCCTTTGGCGACGTAACCGCCGCGCCGGAGATGGTTGAAGACAACCAGGCCGCGGACGAAATAGCCGTTGGGGGCACGCTCAGGCATACGTCAGACGCGGATGGGTTTCACGTTGCCGCTTTGGGGCCGGAGGCCGCGCAGCTTGGCAATCAGGCGGTCCGCTTTGTCCAGGTCGTCAACGAGGCGCTGGGCCGTGCGTGCCTTTCCGATTTCGTTGGTGGCGATGTACGCCTCGCGAGCGTGGCTGACGGCTCGTTCCATGTGAGCGCGCGCGTTCGGGTCCAGGTCGTGCCGATGCAAGTTCTCCCGCAGGGCCGACTCGGCGTCATTCAGGAGTTGAAGGATGTGGCGATTGTCCATAGATCAGTTCTCCGCGAGTGGATGTTTCGAAACTCCGGCGTGCCGAATGTCTGGACCGAAACCCGTTCCCAGCAGCCAGCGTTCGAAGCAGTCGCGGTCGTAACCGGGCGGTTTCCCATGCCGGAAGCCGAAGATGTAGCCCAGGCAGAGCAGCACCGGCACGACCGCGACGCCGAATGAGGTCATCAAGGGGGCCGTGAGTCCGACGATGACCAGGAAAAAGAGCAGGATGCTCCCTCCGACGCCTCCGATGAGCCACCAGACGAGGTTGCCTTCGAGACCCCAGGTGCGGCCCTTCGAGTCGGAGGCCGCGTTGGTGTCGGTCAGTCGGAGGTTCGTGGTCATGGTTAGAACTTCCCGACGCCGACGGACGAATTGTCGTCGATGCCGAAGATTTTGAAGAAGGCGTAGATGACTGCCGGTGCCGCCGCGATGATGGCCCCGCCGATGATGGACATCTTGCCCTGATCCACGTCGCCGCGCCGGATGGCGAACCCGCCGGCAATCACGGCGGCGATGCCCAGCACAAAGCCGAACATCATGATCACGGCGAGGCTGTTGCTGATGCCGGTCTTCAACTCGGTCGAGTCGAAGGCCTGGGCGAACAGCCGCCCGGCGTTGGCCGACACCACCAGGACCACCAACGCCGCGTTGCGGAGTCGGACCGTGGTGGTGGGCCGGAGTTGAACAAGTCTCTTCATGGTATGCCTTTCGTGTTTTCTTATGCTCGGACCAGCGGATTCCCCGCTGATCACGGGGAGGTTTTGCCACGAAAGGCTCACGCGAAGTTGTATGTGCTACACAACATGCGCGCTCTGGCCGCGTATGGTTACGGAATGAACGCATCGCTGAACGCGGACAAGCTGGCCAACCTCCACCAACTGGACTCGTTGCTGCCGCGCGAAATCCGTGGTCAGTCCCACGCACTGCCGCGCATCATCTCCACGCTCAAGCGCGGCGAACTCGGCCTGTGCAAACCTGGCCGCCCGCGCGGCAGCTTTCTCCTGCTCGGCCCGACGGGCGTGGGGAAAACCGAGGTCACCGTGGTCTTCACGAATCACCTGTTCGGACCGGGGCGGCTGTTCCGCTTCGACATGTCGGAGTTTCAGAATCAGGAAGCCCTGGGACTGCTCCTCGGCGCGCAAACTGGGCGAGCGAGGGTTCTTCGGCGCGATTCGCGAGAGCGCCAGCGAAGGCACGCTCCTCTTTGACGAGATCGAGAAGGGCAATCCGCGCATCATGGATCTCTTCCTCCAACTGCTCGACGCGGCGCGGCTCACGATTGCCACCGGGGAGGCGCTGGATTTCTCCGGCTTCTACGTCGTGATGACCACGAACCTCGGCTCCGCAGAGTTGATGAGCCTCCAACATTCCAGCGAAGCGACGCTGGAACGCCACGTCCTGACGCGCGCACAGCAGGCGTTACGCCCCGAAGTCTTCGCCCGCATCTCCGAGAAGTTGGTCTTCCACCGGTTGAGCTACGAGCACCAGTTGGAGATTGCGGAAAAGTTCCTCGCCCGAGAAATCGCCTTCCTGGCGGAGCGTGGCCACCATTTGGAACTGCATCCCAGCGTCCTGCCCTTTCTCGTGCGCAAGGGATTTCATCCCAAGCTCGGCGCGCGCCCGATGCGAGATGCGGTGGAGAAGCTCGTCGGGGACGCGGTCGCCGAGTGTCTGCTGGCTGGTCGCGCCGCGGGCGGTTTGCTGGCCGTGGATGAGCCTGGGGATCGCCTCGTGGTCGGCTGACTCAGGCCATCGACAGAAACAGGTGGCTTTCGCCGAAGTCAGTCTCCGGTTGGACCGCGCCAAGCTTCTGCTGCGGCAACTGCCCGCAGGCTTTACGAACCGCTCGTCTCAGCGCAGGGGACTTCGGAAGCCTCACAAGGAGGCCGTCCGCGAACAGGTTCCCGCGCTTGTCCGCGTAGATGTCCGGGACGATGACTTTGGTGGCCCCGGCTTGGTGGAGAGCCTCGACGAACCTCGCAGCGTCCGCCTCGCGTTTAAAGCGTCCAAGTGACCGCCCGGTTTTATCTGTGGCGGCACGCTGGAGCCATTCCCAGGCTTCGACCCGGTTCGATTTGCCCAGCAGCCCGCGGACGAACGTGCGGTGAATACGCTGCTCCCGCGTGGGGCCTGGCGGCAGCGGCTTACCGGGGCGCCCACGAAACTGCGGCAGAGTCGGGTCAGCCTTCGTTGCGGCGCGATAGTGTTCCGCCGTCACCTGCTTGCCGTGGAGATAGAACCGCTCGGACAAGAGAGTACCGTCCCGGAGCCAAATGCGATTCCGGCCGCAAAATACCCCGCGCACGGTCGAGACCTCGATCTTCCGCCGCCCGTTATCGTGCCACTCCCGCTGGATTCCGGTGCCCCGATTCATCTCGAACTCGCCGAGCAACTTCCCGCCCTCATCCCATTGGCGGCAGACGCCATGAAGAAGGCCGTTCCGGTAGTGCTCTTCGGAGGCGAGGACGCCGTTTCGGTGCCAGGTGCGGACCGCGCCATGTCTCTTGCCCTCGCGTAGAGGCACTGCCTGTCGGAGTTGCCCGCTGCGGTAAAGCTGTCGTTGGACGTTCGTGGTCAATGTGCGTGCATTTCAACCTGTAGCCAAACTCGCGCCTGTGCCCAATTCAATACCATAGAATCGGGTGGGGCCAAAGCTGCGTTGGTTTCGTTGTTGTGTCAGGCAAGAGAAGGGGCGCGAACTCAACATGCCACCCACGAGAGGCACCGCGAAGCGCCTTTGAGAGAAGCACGCCAAGCCGCGCCCGATTGGGCGCGTGCTTCGGCGGCTCTCTCGTCCTTCACTGAAAGTTCGCGGTTTTCTCGTGGGACCGAGCCGTTGCGACGCGAAATTGCTTTTGTTCGTTATGTCATTCGTTGCCGCAGATGCGGCTATCAGTCAGAAGATTACCTTCCGGCGGCATCGCGGGCAATGCCTCATCTTGGCCTCGTTCTGGGGGTGACCCTTGGTTCCGGTCCGGTGACGCGCGCCGGGTTGGGAGGACAGCCGGGCGCCCCCGTCGGGAGAGCGCCAGGCAGGCGGTCACTCGGCCAGGCTCAAAGGCTCGCCGGCGGCCACACGGCGGGCGAGTTCCCACAGCTCCTTGTGGATGCGGATGTTCGGGTCCAACCCGGTCACCGCCGCGTCCGGGGTAATCGGCGACCATCCGCCCTTCGACGGCTCTAGCCACGTTGGCCGCCCTGGGGCAAGTTCGAATGCAGGCGGTTGAGCGTATGCCCCAGGTCGTCGCCTCGATCCTCGGAACGGCGTGCTTCGAGCAGCTTGACCGGGGTGACGAGCCAGGCCACTTCGTCTTCAAAGCGAATCCGCAGGGCGTGCACGGCAACCGTCGTGGCTTCCTCGGTCGTCACGCGGCGGGAGCGGAATCGGGCAGACCGGGTCGCGCTTGGATGAAGGATGGAGTGTTATGGACTTGATGGATCATATGTGGCCTATCGTTCAGGGTTTATGTTTTGCTCGCGCAGCGACAGGTGGTGCGCGAGGAAACCTAAAAGCGAGGGCCTTGGCGGAGGCGGGCGGGTCAGAGGAGGAACGGAAGACGCGAGCCGTGTGTGCGAGCGGACCCGTAGCATCCTTGACGCGCCCGCCGCCGCCCTATCATCGCCCTCGGTCTCATCGCGCTGCGGACGCGACGGCGGCCCTGCCGGATGGCTGTAAACACTCCAGGCATGTCGCCGAATCCGGCCGATTACCTGGGGGTGAAGGTCCTCCACGGGGAGGCGTTTTCCCGCGTGAGGCATAACTCCGGGGTGCGGCGGAGAGCCGCCGGGGTGCTCCGGCGTTCAGAACTCAGGCTTCGGTCTGGCTGTCGGCGAGCGGGAGAGAAGCGGAGGGCGGAACGCAGCGTTTAGCGAAATGCAGCCAGGAGCGAAACGGCGCGAACCGAGGGCCAGACGGAAGCCGTGGCGACTGCCATCTCACCCTCTCGCTCGTGACGAGCGCGCGCGCAGGGAAGCAAAACGGGCGAGGTCGAGAGGGGGAACGGGCCGACCGGCAGCCCGTGTAGCGGAGCGGAGCGCGCGTTGGTCACGGCAGAAGCATGACGATTTCTTCATTGGACCACCCTCGGCCATCGCGATGAACGACCAGGCTGTTCAAGGGCACGCCGAGTCGCCTGGCCAATCCGTGTTCGCGGCGCGTGCATCGGAATTGCCAGCGCTGCCCAAGCGCGAAGACCCTTCGCCAGACGTGCAGGAAGGCTTGGTTCCCTCCAAGACCGTCCCGTTCGAGGATGCCGCTCAGCAAGGATTCTCCGTCCTGGCCTGGCGTCGTGACAGTTTTGAATCCTGTTGGCGAGAGGTCCGCACTCGGCTGGTGTAGTCCGCTCAAAGCCATCGCCGCGACCTTGGGAACCACTTCGCCACGGTACCATCCGATTCCAGCGGCGGCAGCGTCACCCGCCGAAAGCCGCGTTCGCAGTGGATCAGAACGCATTCATGATCCCGGAGGCTGCGGAGTTTGTGGGGCTTCAGCTTGTGTTCCTCGGTTTCAGAGTAGTTGACGTTGCGTTTGCCGGCGCTGTAGCCCCACGAACGCTTCACCACGCGCTTCTTGCCCAGGAAGTCCGCGGCCTGGACCGCGTCGCCTTCGTCGGCGGCGCGGAAGATCATCCGATTGCGGAGGTTCAACGTCAGCACCTTGGATTTGTCGTTGCCCAGGGGCGGAATGAGCGAGGTCGTCGATTGGGCGGCGGCGACGATGGTGGCCCCGGCTTCGCGGATCACGTCCACGCAGTTGTAGTCGCTAGTGCCGTCCTCGCTGGCGGTCATGAACCGCTGGGCCTCGTCTGCCCAAAGGATGAGCAAGTTGTCGGCAGCGCGCTCCGATTTCGATTTGTCGAACCGACGGAGCGCGTGGTTGTAGTAGAGCAGCTTCAGGAAGGTGTTCACGTAGCGCCGCTCGGTCTGGAACTTCTGCGGCATGGTGACGAGGATGATTTTGCCGTGGTCAATCGAACCGAAGTCGAAGGTGCTGTCCTGCGCGCAGAAGACCTCCGCGACTTCCGGCGTCAGGAAATACTGGAGGTAATTGCCGATCGTCTCGCGGACGCCGCCAAGCTGCTCCTCGGGTTGATGGAGCAAGCGGTTCGTGAAGTGGGCGTGGACGGCCACCCGGCGGGGCGTTTCCAGAAGATCGGCGAGGTTTTCCAACTCCTCCTCCAGGAATGCTGTGTCCGAGAGCAGCCCGAAGGCGCCCTGAAGCGTCACCGGCCGTTTCAGCTCGTAGAGCAGCTCCAGGGCATGGGCGATGTGCGTCTGTGCCTGGCTCTTGAAGAATCCCTTGTCGCCGCCCTGGCCGAGGCTGGTGGCCGTGTCCACGACGAACTTGGCGTAGGTGGTGAACGGGATGCTGCGGTCGCCCGTCAGGTTGTAGCGGTGCGCAGGCGTCCAAGCCGGGTCGGAGTCGTCGCCGCGAATTTGCAGGTGAATCAGGTCAGGTTCCCGCTCGTAATACCGTGCCATTGCCGACAGCGTTTCCCAATACACCCCTTTCTCGTCGATGCACAATCCACCCCAGTGCGGTTCGTTCTGAAAGACCTGGTGGGCAAGCTGGTTGATGCCGGAAGCTCGTCTTGCCCGAACCGGTGTCCCCGGTGATCAGCCAGCCGCGGCAGAACTGATTCCGTCGCCAAGTCAGTCCGCCAAGCCTGGCGACGTGCCCCTTGCGCTTCCCGGGATGGAACAAGAGCCACAGGGCGAAAACCGCGAGCAAGATGCCGCCGGCAAGGAGCCAGTGGCGGGACAGGTGAAAATGGCGCAGCGCATCGGGGAGGAACGTGATCGGCCCGGTTGGGAGGAAGTCCAGTTTCATGGCAATGCCCTTCCGATGAGAAAGCCCGCCAGCAGGGCGAGGATGGCCGCAACGGTCGCGACCGAGAGTAAAACGCGCGGACTCGCCCCCCTGCGCGGCTGCGACCGAAGCACTTCCAGCAGGGCGGCGGAATCCTTCCGGAATGTCTTTGCTGCGTCGGAGAGCTTCGCGATGTCCGACCGGAACTGCTCGAACGACGGTAGTTCGCGCCGACGGAGTCTCGTCCCAATGCCGCTGGTGAAGGCGGAACAGTTCGATCAGGAGCAGCACGGCGTCATCCTCGGCCAGATGGTGGCGCGACCGCCATTCGGCGACCGCTTCCTCGAACTCGTCATCGAAATCGCGCGTTTCCATTGCGGCCAGGGGGCTATTTCGTTGGCAACAAAAGGTCCGAGGCCGATTCGATTTCGGCGAAGAGTTTCCGTTGCCAGGTCTGGAGGCGTTGTCGGTCCAGCAGGCTAAACCCGGCATGTTTGGTTGCCGACGAGATGGTGACATTCTCGCGGTTGAGCGCCTCGACCAGCCAGTCCTGCAACCGGGTCATGGTGATTTCCTTGCCGCCCAATTCGCTCTTGAGCCGGACCCGCACCTCGGCGGAGTCGAACAGGGCGAAGCTGTCGCTGTGTGCCGCGTTCCGCACGACGACGTAACCGGCGGTCTTCCCGAGTTGTTCGGCAAGACGTTGGACCTGGTCCACGCTGTCCAGTTCGTGGTTCACTGGCATGACCAGCGTCAGTGCCGCGCCAAACGCCTTCAGCACGGCGGTGAGGTCCACTTCGGCGAAGTAATCTAGTGTATCGTCCCATAATAGTCTTTACTAAATGAGACCGTCCGTGCCAACCTATGGACATGGCGCGTCCCAAACTGCCCTTCGAGCTTTCACCCGAGCAACGGACCGAGCTGCGACGTCTGGTCTGGGCTCCCGGCACTCCGCAGAAGTTGGTCCGCCGTGCCCGCATTACCCTGCTGGCGGCCGAGGGCCTGGACAACAAGGAAATCGCGGCCCAGTTGGGCACCAGCCAGGTCACCGTGGGCCAGTGGCGTCAACGGGTGCTCGATCTGGGTCTGGCCGGACTCCAAGAGGCCCCCCGAGCGGGGAGGCCTCGGACTCTGCCCCTGGACCGGGTACAGACCGTGCTCAACGAGGTCGTGCGCCCGCCCAAGGGACGGGCGCGCTGGAGTTGCCGGACCATGGCCCGACACAGCGGGCTGTCCCGCTCGGCGGTCCAGCGGCTCTGGGCCGCCAACGACCTCAAACCGCACCGGACCCGCACCTTCAAGCGCTCCAACGATCCCCAGTTCGAGGCGAAGTTTTGGGACATCGTGGGTCTGTATCTGGATCCGCCGACCCGGGCGATCATCCTGTGCTGCGACGAAAAGGGCCAATGCCAGGCGTTGGAACGTACCCAACCGGGCCTGCCGCTGGGCCAGGGGCACATCGCCACGCGCACCCACGACTATTACCGCCACGGGACAGTAACGCTCTTTGCGGCGTTGAACTATCTCAACGGGAAGGTGCTGGCCGAGCGCGCTCCCCGGCACCGCCATCAGGAGTGGCTGAAGTTCCTCAGATCGATCGCGGCGGCGGTGCCCGCGGAGCTTGACGTGCACCTGATTCTGGACAACTACGCCACCCACAAGCACCCCAAGGTCCTGCGCTGGCTGGCCGCCCGTCCCCGCTTTCACCTGCACTTCACCCCCACCAGTGCCTCGTGGCTCAACCTGGTCGAGCGGTTCTTTCGCGATTTGAGCCAGGACGTCATCCTGCCGGGGAGCTTTGCCAGCGTCGGCGAGTTGGTCGACGCCATCTGGGCCTACTTGGTCGAGCGCAACCTCAGGCCGCAACGCTACCAGTGGCGCGCCGAGGGGAAGGCGATCCTCGAGAAGATCCACCGCGCCCGCGCGGTTCTGGCACGGCAGCCACAGATTCCTAAAGACAATTCTGAGACACTGCACTAGGAACAGGTCCGTCGATGCGGCCCGGCAATCCACGACCACCAGATTCGACTTCTCCAGCGCGGTGAAGATGGCGTCCATCTCGCGCCGGTTCCCTAGGTCGAGAAATCGCGTCTCCGGGTGGAATCGCTTCAGCGTGGAATTCTCGTTGTCGCTGTCGATGGCGACATGGGCGATGCCTTTGTCCTTGAGGAACTGGATGAAGTTGACGGCAAAGAAGCTTTTGCCGACACCGCCTTTGCCATTGAGGATGAGGTCGAGTCGTTTCATGTGTTTGGAGTGGTCAGCATGCGGACTTGGGCAATCCGCGGGCCGCGTGGCCGCACGGGCCGAGTGTGGTCAACTTCGGGGTCATCGCTGGGCGGGACTGAGGCCCCGGCCTCTGTGGCCGTGGTCGGCGCAGCGGTCACGGCGGTTTCAACGATTGGAGTTGAGGTGGACGCAATGCGTTTGCGTCCGGGACGTCGTCGCGGACGAACGATTTCGCCGAGCACCTCATGGCAGAATGCGGCCACGGCCGTCTTGCTGATGGGGAGGCAGTGCTGCGTGAGCAGTTCGGCAATCGCCCGGTAGGAAGCGCGCTTTTGCCGGAGCTCGGCGATGACATCTTTGGCCGGGGCAAGATCCTGGAAACGCTGCGGTCGGCGCGGCGTGAATTCCGCGACCGCCTGCCGGACTGAGGCTGGGTCAAACGAGGACATACGCTCGATTCGATTGGGTTTGAACCGGGCCACACTCTGGTCGATGGCGGACAGACCGGGTTCCCGGACACGGAATGGCAGGAGCCAATGCACGTTCGTGGACACGGACAATCCGTTGCCACGGCCTAGTCGTGGATTGACCATGCGTGTGGACTGTCCACGGCAAATACGCTTCCGCGCCGGGTGCCTGTCCACGGCCCAGTCGCTGCCTTTCCGAAAGGCGGATGCGGACTGCCCGTGGTCTCGGACGCGGTTTCTGCCAGTGCGAGGACACGGCCGATTCGATGACTTGGATAGTCCGAGACCGCGGCTGTTCCGCGGCCTGATCGAGGTCGTGGACTGACTGTTGCCATGACCACTGAGGGCAGTCGTTGCGCGGACATCGCGCGCCTTTCCCGCGACCGGCTCGCGGACGCGAAAACCTACCGACTGGTAGGGGTAACGCGTGCCTTCTGTTAAACACGATGAGAGACACGGTGCCTCCTCTGCTGCTGCAATTCGTCCCGCCAGGTTTCGAGTTGGGCGATGACGGCCGCAATGCGGCTGGTTTGCTCCATGGTCTGCGCCTCAATCCGGGTGGCGTGCTGATCACCGTAACGGGATTCCGGCAGGCGCATGACACGTTCTGCGGCGTCGTTGTCGATACGGTGAGACAGCCGGTTGAGGACGGTGATGGCTGCGCGGAACTCGTGAGCCGTGGGAGCGTTCATGGTCACACCCGGATGCAACGTGGCGACTTCCTGGCCAATTCCTGACGATGACCTGCGCGCCGCATCGGCAACCACTGCGCCTGCGGGACCTGGTCGGACGTCACCGGGTGCGCCCACGGGTCGCCAAAGCCAAGTCGGGCGGCTTCTTCTTCGGCCGAGAGCTTGGTCGCCGCCTCGATGACCGTCCGAAGCGGGTCACCGTGTTCTCGGGCGTATTCCCGGTCGGTGTAGTAAATGCCCCAGAGCTGATTGCCGGGTTTCGGACTGAGAACCGCGTTTAATCTCATGCCGCCAGTTCAGCAGAGCACCGAGACGCGGCGGTGTATAGGATACACAACATGCACCTCCAGTCCGGGTAATGTCCTTCGCGTAGTCGCGGCCAAGACACAATAGAACCTCAAGAACGCCCGCGAATACTTCGAGGAACACCTCAGCGTCGGTGATTACCACAATGAGGGGCAGCGGGTCGCCGACGAATGGATCGGGTTGCCCGCAATGTTGCGAGCGAAAGATCCTTTGGTCGGATTGTGATCATCGAAGAGCGACGCCGGAGCTGCACGATCATGACCGGCGGGCAAGCAGCCGCCCAAGACGCAGACGATTATAGCGCTGCACCACAATGCACGGCAGGTTCGCCGCCACGGCATAAACCAAGATCACCGCATCGCCCCACCATGGATTCCAAAGAAAGAACAGCGGCGTGCAGCCGAGGGCGAAGCAGTGGCAGAGTTCGCCGCGCCAGGTTTCGCGGATGAAACGGCGCAGGTAGTCGGCCTTCGTGCCAGTCAGCGTGCCCTTGGCGAACCCGCCACCGAACCAGCGCGCGGCATCCGGCAGGCGGTCCTTCCAGCTTTTGATGCCGAAAACGCGTTCGTAGAATCGTCCGCTTCGTTCCCACGCTCGCGCTCCGCCCGGGTTGAACCACGACACCGGAATCCGCGTGAAGGCCCACGCCAAGCCGAGTTGAATGACTAGCCAGCCAGCCACATTCAACACGATAATCCACAAGATGGGCAGTTCAATCGGCACGAATCTCGCGTCCTTTCCAGGCGACGGTCTTGCCCGACCGCATCGCCGAGCGCGCGAAGACAGCAAAGAAAAAAATCAACGGCACTGGATACAGTAACGCGCTGAACCAATGAAACGCACCAATCTGCCGGCTGAACCAGCGCACTTGCGCGGCGCAGAGCAGGTAAGCCGCGCCCCAGCGCAGCGCGTCGCCCGTCATCAGCCAGCCCAGCAGCGCGAGCATCAATCCGATCATCCATGCGACGACGAGCAGCAACACGCCACGCGGCGTCTGGCCCGCACCGGAGGCAAAACCTTTTGTCCAGCCGACGATTAATTCGCGCAGTCCTTTCGGATACATGCGGAACGAAATCACGCCGCGCCCGGTCACGCTGCGAGCGGGTATTCCAGCGGCGAGGAACTGCAGTGCGAGGAAGCAGTTTTCCAAAGTCCGGCCTTTCACGGCTTCGTGCCCGCCGACGCGCCGGTAGCTTTCGCGGTCCACCAGCAGCATTTGTCCGAACAATCCGCCCGGCGACGTGCCGATGGTCATGTTGAAATTGAAGAACAGCGACAAATCCTCGTAAGCGTGCCGCACGGCGTGGAAAGGTCCGACCGAGAATGCGCCGCCGTCATAGTCGGCCAGCACCCGCGCCAAGCCCTCCGGCTCGAACCAGGTGTCTGCATCAAGAAACAAAAGCAGTTCGCCCGTCGCCGCTTGCGCGCCTTGGTGACAAGCCCACGTTTTCCCGCGCCAGCCTTCGGGCAACGGCTGCGAGTTGACGACCCGCGCGCCGAGTTGTTGAGCGACCTCGGCGGTGCGGTCGGTGGAGGCGTCGTTCACGACGATGATTTCGCGCGGACGGATGCATTGCGCGGCCAGCGAGCGCAGCAACATGGGCAGATTTTGCTCCTCATTGCGTGCAGGGATCATGACGGAGAGTTTGTCCGACGGAACTGATTTGCCTGCACTGCCGGGACATTTTCTGATCCGACTGAACACAACCCAACCCGCCGCCCAGAGCGTGAGCGTGAGCGTCAGCAGGATGCCTTCGGTGTTCATCAGCCGGTTCTTATTACACGTTCCCGAGCGATGTAACAACCGGCAACGCACCTTCCAACTTCTCGTGTCGGGCGGTTTGTGTTCGTCTCCTGCCTGCGGATCGGATAGGCTCTGGCGGTGAAGAAAATGATCATCCTGTTTGTCCTACTGCTCGTCGGTGCGGGATTGATTTTCGTGGGCTGCCAAGCCACGCGGAGCGGCTACGAGTCTGCACCCTACAAAGTGGTGCGCACCGACGGGCAATTCGAATTGCGCGATTATCCTTCGCTCGCGGTGGTGGAGACGCCGATGGCAACCAGCGGCAACTCGGACGACGGCAGTTTCATGCGCCTGTTCCAGTTCATCACCGGCGCGAACGCGGCCAAACAGAAAATCGCCATGACCACGCCCGTGTTCATGTCCGGCAGCGACTCGAACCGCACGATGGCGTTTGTGCTGCCGGCGAAACTCAAGGCGGCCAGTGCGCCGAAACCCGCCGATGGCGCGGTGGCGGTGCGGGAGTTGCCGGGCGGTCGGTTCGCCGTGCTGCGCTTCAGCGGCGGGCGCAACGCGAAGCAGGAAGCGGAAACACTCGCGCGCCTGCAAACCTGGCTCGCGGCACAAGGCTTGAAAACGGCGGCGACGCCGGTGTATGGCTATTTTGACCCGCCGTGGACGCCGTCATTTCTGCGCCGCAACGAGGTAATGCTGCGAGTTGAAGCCGGTAACTGATAAGCCGCCGGGCGCGACTCCGGCGACATAAGAATGGCGTCTTGATTACAACTGATCTGAATCGCGCTTCAAGTTCTCTACGGCTGCGTTGGCTTCACGCCCGCTCGCGTTTTGAGCCGCCGCAGCCATTCTTTCAGGCCGGACCTGCGGCGGACTTTGGCAACCGCGCCCTTCGCTTGCCGCATTGCCCGCCGCGCCCAGATGAATTCCGTTGCTAGGATCGCCAGTCCGCCGGCAATTACGAGCGCGCCCGGCCCCGGCAAGACCAGCATGGCGACGCCGATCAAGACCACCGTGCCGCCCATGATCGCGATGAGGAACTTCTTCATGCCGCAATCTCTTCTGAATGCCCCGCGCTTGCGCGCTGGCGTGTGTCCCGACTCCACTTCCGTCGCAGCCCGGCCACCCGGGTGTGCATTTCCTTCATCTCGCGTTCTAGCGACTGGAGTTCGTCCTCCAGCGTCGCCGCACCGGTTTCGCGTTCATGCTGGGCGCGGTCGCGTTCGGCGAGCTCGGCGTGCATCTCGGACATGCTGTTCATGATGATCCCGATGAAGAGGTTCAGGATGATCATCGTGCCGAACACAATGAACGTGACGAAGTAAATCGCGACCTTGATGCCGGGGACATGCCCAAGTTGGGCGTTGAACAAGTCCGCCCAATTGTCGAGCGTCACGAGCCGGAACAGCGAGAGAAACGCCGACGGCAACGAGCCGAAATTCTTCGGGTCATGCGCGCCGAACAGATGAATGCCCGCCACGGCGTAGATATAGAAGAGCAGCGCCAGCAGCAGGCTCACGTAGCCCATCGCGGACAGACTTTTCAGCAGCGCCCCGACGAGCAGTTGGAGTTTAGGCAAAGCGCTAACGAGCCGCAGCAACCGCAACGCCCGTGCCAGCCGCAGCACCGCCGCGAACGGTCCGCCCACCGGCAGCAGACAGATGACGATGATGAGAAAGTCGAACACGTTCCAGCCGTCGGCAAAGTAACGCCACGGCTGCCGTCCGTGCGCCGCCATCTTGAGCAGCGCCTCGACGACGAAGACGCCAAGGATCACTCGATCCAGCGCGTGCAACAGCACCCCGTGCTCCGCCATGATGGCGGGGCTTGTCTCCAATCCCGCCACCACGCCTGCGAGCACGATCACCGCCACGACGAAGTGGTGGAATGACTTCGCGGCAACAAGTTGATTAACGGATTTGGTCATGGCGAACCTTTCTCCCGGCTGACGAGCACCTTGTCTATGCGACTTCCATCCATGTCTATGATTTCAAAGCGCACGCCCTCGCGGACGAACGCAGCGCCTTCGTTGCTGGGCTGACCCAGTTGCGCCGTGGCATACGCGGCAAGGGTTTCGCTGCGGGGCGCGAGCGCCGCCGCCAGCGGGGACTCACCCAGCAACGGCGCGAGTTTGGCCACGGCAAATCCACCGTCCACCAACAGCGAACGGTCGTCCCGGCGCACGGCTTGAGGTCGCAGGCGTTCCTCCAATGAAGGAATCTCGCCGACGATGGCTTCCAGCACATCCACCAGCGTCACCAACCCAACGACCATGTGCGCTTCGTCGGTGACGAGCGCAATATGGCGGCGCGTTTGCTTAAACACTTCGAGCAACCCGGTGATGGTCTGCGCGGCCGGCACGAGCAACAGCGGCGTCATCACGTCGGCCAGCTTCACCCCCGCGCCGGCGGCGAGATTGGCGTAGATGGCTTTCACCGAAACCACGCCCACCACTTGGTCGCGGCTCGCGGCGTAGATCGGGAAATTCGAGTGCCCGGACACGACGACCTTGTGCCAGACCGCCTCATGCGGGTCGTCCTGGTTGAGGAAAACAAGTTTCTCGCGCGGCGTCATGATGTCCCGCACAGGCCGCTGGTCAAAGGCGAGCACGGACTCCACCATGCGCGGTTCGCTCTGATGGAAGACGCCGGTCTTCATGCCTTCTTCCAGCAACAGGTTCACCTCTTCGTTGGAGATCGCCGCGCTTTTCGCCGCCCGCGCGCCGAGCAACCGCAGCACCAGGTCGGTGGAAGCGCCGAGCAACCCAACGACAGGCCGGGTGAGCCGGCTCAGGAGTTCCACCGGTCGCGCCAAACGACTGGCGATGACCAGCGAGAGATAGGTCAGCGCCACCACCACCACGCCCACGCCGATGGCCGCGGCGTATTGAGCCAGCGCCGGCAGTGGTTTCAACACGGCGGCGATCTGCTCAGCGACGGTGATGCCGCCAAACGCGCCCGCCAGCAGCCCGACCAACGTGATGCCGATCTGCACCGTGGGCAGGAAACGGTTGGGTGATTCCGCCAAGGCCAGCGCGGCCTTTGCTCCGGAGTTGCCGGCCGCTGCCATCAGACGCAGCCGCGTTTTACGCGATGACACCACCGCCAATTCCGTCATGGCAAACACGCCGCTCAGCACCAGCAGCAGCAGGATGACGACGATTTCAATGATCAATGCAGTCATGGCTTGACAGGCTAAACCTTCAACACGCCCGGACCGGGGGTTGGAACGACATGTTTTGCCTTCTTCGGCTTCATGAGCGACCACACCACGCTCGTCGCCAGAATCAGCACGATCACGCCGAGCGAGACCAGCGTGTCAATCTTCCATGCCGTATGCGCGAGGATCATCTTCACGCCCACGAACGTCAGCACCACGCCCAGGCCGATCTTGAGGTAATGGAACTTGTCCATCACGCCCGCCAGCGCGAAGTAGAGCGAGCGCAGGCCGAGAATTGCGAACACGTTCGAGGTGTAGACGATGAATGGATCTTTCGTGACCGCGAAGATCGCCGGGATGGAATCCACCGCGAAGATCACGTCGGAGATTTCCACCAGCAACAGCACCACGAACAGCGGCGTGGCCAGGCGGATGCCGTTCTCGCGCACGAAGAATTTGTCCCCGCGATAATCCGGCGTCACCGGCATGAGCCGCTTGAACCATTTCACCACCGGGTTGCGCTCGGGATGAATCTCCTCCTCGCGTTTCACGATCATCTTGATGCCGGTGAGAATCAGGAAACCGCCGAACACGTAGATGATCCACGCGAACTTGGCGATGAGCGCCGCGCCCGCCACGATCATGATGGCCCGCATGATCAGCGCCCCGAGGATGCCCCAGAACAGCACCTTGTGCTGAAACAACGGCGGCACGGCGAAATACGAGAACAACAGCGCGAAGACGAACACGTTGTCCACGCTCAACGATTTCTCGATGAGATAGCCGGTGAAAAACTCCAGCGCCTTCGTCGAGCCGGCGTAGTGCCACACGCCCACGTTGAAGACCAACGCCAGCCCGATCCAGACGAATGTCCAGGTGAGCGATTCCTTCAGCGACACGACATGGGCCTTGCGATGAAACACGCCCAGGTCCAGCGCGAGCATCGCGAGGACGAACACGTTGAACCCGACCCAGAGCCAGATTGATTCAGTCATAGTATTTTTAACTCCGCTCAGGTTAGCAGCCGTCCGCCAGGCGACTAATCGGTAGTTCAGAAGTGTCACATAGTTTAATCCGAAGTGTTTTCAGAGAGCCGGCTCGCCGGCGATCTGACCGGCACGAAAAGTGGGCGTGACCGACTCGGTCCCGTTGCGCCGTCGCCAATCGTCTTGCTGCGCTGCCGCATCCGCAGATACTGAGCGCAAATGCGACAGTCGGAGAACGCGTGAAAGACTTCCGGACCAAGCCGTCCGTCCAGCAAACGCAGGTGCTGTTCGAAGCGGAGACTGGGATCAATCAGACCAAAGCAAGAAAATGAAGAAAATCATCTGGATGGAAATGGTGCTCATCGGCGCCTCGATTCTGATCTTCAGGAGTGTGTGGACTTTCCTAGATTCAATCGCCTGGGCTTCGGGCGGAGTTGGTCTCGCGGTGCTCCTGCTCGTGGGTATTGTGGCCTCAGTTCTTGCCTTGCGCAGTATCGAGGCGCTTTCTGGAAAAAAGGGAGAGAAAGCGAAAGATGGGTGAGCCAACGAACCTGCGAAACAGGTTGACTGCGTCAAATCGGTTGTGGTGCCACCCGCCTTGCATAACAATCCAGGCGTCATGGCTGACACCCACAGTTTCACCTGGCATGGCACTGGGCAAAAACTGCTGGAGGCCAAATTGCGCGCCATTGACGCGGCACGGTCGTCCGTTTGCATGGAGACTTTCATCTTCAGAGATTCGGACGTTGGCCTTCGTTTCCGGTCGGCGCTTGCGATGGCCGCGCGGCGTGGGGTGCGCGTGCGGCTGATCGTGGACGCGGTCGGCTCGTTCGGGTTGGGGCGCGATTATTTCGATGCACTGGTGGCTGCAGGCGGGGCGATGCGCTGGTTCAATGAACTGCGCCTGGCGTCGTTCTCGTTCCGGGACCACCGCAAGTTGCTGGTCGTTGACGACACGCAGGCGTTTGTGGGTGGCTGCAACATAGCGCCGGAATACGACGGCGACGGCATCGCGTCGGGTTGGCGCGATGGCGGCGTCAAGGTGCGCGGACCGGTGGCTGCGGTGCTCGCGGCAGAGTTCGACCGCCAGTGGGAGCGGGCATCCGGGCAGCACTGGACCTTTTCTCACGGTGGCATGCGCCAAGGGGCGTCGGCTGGCGGGGGACGCGAGGTTGAAGCGCTCTTCATCAAGCCCGGCTTGGGCCGGAATCCACTGCGCGATGCGTTGTGGCAGGATCTGGCGACCGCGAAGGACGTGGCGATTACCGCCGCGTATTTTTTGCCACCTCAGCGGCTGCGTCACCGGCTCGCACACGCGGCGGCGCGCGGGGCGCGGGTGCGCTTGCTGCTGGCGGGGAAAAGTGACGTGCGCCTGATGCAGCTCGCGTCGCGTTCGCTTTACCGGCGCCTGGTGCAAAAGGGCATCGAACTTTGGGAGTATCAGCCGCAGGTGCTGCACGCGAAATTAATCGTCGTGGACGACATCGTGTTTGTTGGCTCTTCGAATCTCGACCCGCGCAGTCTGCGCATCAACTTCGAGATCATGCTGCGCATCCAGAATGCCGCCCTGGCCGCGACCGCGCGCCAACAATTCGAATTCGATTTGGCGCAGCACGCGATCCCCATCACCCGCGACGCGCTCCAGCAGGGCCGCTCGCGGTGGGAACGACTGAAACAGCGCCTTGCCTATTGGTTCTTCGCCCGTCTGGACCCCGAACTGGCAGCGCTCAAGTTGCAAGCGTGGCACCTCCGTAGGGAGCGGATCGTGCAGCGCGTAAAGCGTGTCCGCCGACTCGGTGCCCGCCAGGCCGAGTAGGAATCAGTCTCGCACCGCCCCGGTTGGATTCCCACCATCAGCGGCTGGCGGGCGCACGACCAGCATAGAACAGGGAATTTCCTTCAGCAACCGCTCGACCGTCGAGCCGAGCAGGATGTATTTCAGCGTCGTCCGCCCTCTGGTGCCGAGCACGACCAGGTCCGCGTCCACGTTTCGACAGTATTCGGCGATGCCGTGGCCGTGTGTCTTGGCCTGCGTGACCGAGTAGATCGCGGTCGTTTCTTGCGGCACCGACGCGAACTGGCGCAGGTTGTTCTCCAGGATCGCCCGGCAGTTCTTTTCGAAATCCGTCAGTGCGGACAACTTCGATTGCGAAGTCCAGTTGTTCCATTCGGCTTGGAAGACATGCAAGAAGTGCAACTCGGCCTGGTCCTGGCCCGCCACGCGCAGGGCGTGCTTCACCACTTCCCGGGAGGTTTCCGAAAAGTCCACGCACGCCACGATGCGAAGAAACGGGCGCGGGTGGGTCTGTTTGACGAGCAAGACCTTAGTGGCGGATTTGCGGAGGCATTTCGTGGCCAGCGTGCCTGCGCCGTAGGGCAGCAGCGAGTCGCCGGTGACGCCGAGGACGAGCAGGTCGGCGTGGCGGGTCCGGCTTTCCTGAAGCAGCAGGTCGAGCGGCGCGCCGTTCATCACCTCGCGGCTGTGCCCTTCGGGTGCGCCGGCTTCTTTCGTCCAATCGGCCAACCGCCCGATGGCGTGTTCGCGGTTGAGTCGCCGCCACTCGTCGAGTTCGGGCGGGAGCTTGGTCAGGGAGTTATCCAGCGCGGACGAGTCCACGACGTGAATGACGCTCAGGCTGGCATCGTTCCAGCGCGCCAGCCGCGCGGCCTGTTCGAGCGCGCAACGGGAACAATCCGAAAAGTCCACTCCCACGAGGATGGTCTTAAGTTTATTCATAATTGGAAAGAGGTGGCAGCCGGGTCGGCCGGCCGTGACTCACGTTACGGGTTCAGTGCCTCCGGTGGCGGAGTCTGTCTTTTGCCCGGTTAGTGGCCGCACGACGAGGGCGGAACAGGGAATCTCGCGTAGCAGCCGCTCGACGGTTGAACCCAGGAGCACGTAGCCTAGGTTGCTGCGTCCCTTCGTGCCCAGGACGACCAGGTCGGCGCCGACCCGCCGGGCGTATTCCGCAATCCCGTGGCCGTGGTTCGCCGCCTCGACCACCGCGAACCGGGCCGTGCGCCCGGCGGTGTCATCGACGAACTCGCGCAGTCGCTGCTCCAGCGCATGACGGTACTGCGCCGCCTTTTCCTCATCCACTTCCCAGGCATCTGGCACGAGCGCGTAGCGACCCCACGAACCAGTGAAGACATGGAGGAAATGCACCTGACTGTCGTCCTGCGCCGCCACGCGCAGGGCTTGCGCCACTGCCTCGCGGGATTGCTCGGAAAAATCCACGCAGGCGACCACCTTCCGAAAGGGACCGGAGTGCCCCTCGTGGACCAGCATCACTTTGGTGGGCGCCTTGCGCAGGCACTTCGTGGCCAGCGTGCCCGCGCCCATGGGAATCATGGAGGAGCCGGTCACGCCCAACACAAGCAGGTCGGCCTTGGTCTCCCGCACGCGCTGGAGGACGCAATCAATGGGTGTGCCGAGATCCACCGAGACCTCCGCCTCGCCGGAAGCCCCGGCTTGCGTTAGCCATTGGCTCAGCGTGTTACGAGCCTCCGCCATGGCGTCTTGCTCCAGCTTTTCGTGCGGGATGTGGCTGGCCCACGCGGCGTCGCTCAGGGTGAGATACTCCACGCTATGGAGGGCGTGGAGGTGGGCGTGGTTCCATTTGGCCAGCCGCACCGCCTGTTCGAGCGCGCTGCGCGCGCAGGCCGAGGAGTCCACACCTATAAGGATTGATTTGAGTTTATTCATATTTGTTTCCAGTGGCTTTAAATTTCGTTTGAGGATTGGTATCAGTTTTGTCTGCTCACTACTGCCCGCGGATCAGGGGCAGCAGTTGAGTCAGATTCAATGAGCCGGCCTTGTCGCGGATGGCGCTGGCGCAATTGCCATGCAGGCCGCGCGCCTGCTCGGTGAGCGAGCCGAAAAGCTGGCGCAGTTCGATGGCCGAAAGCTTACGGCCGCCGGCGTAGTATTGCTGCGCCAGCCGGCCCAGCGCCCAGGTGGTGGCGAACGACATGGCGGAACTGGCAACTTGTTTACCGGCGGATTTCGCCACGCCGTCGCCTACTTTGCCGAGTAAGCCGCCGAGCAGTTTACGGGCGTAACCTTCCACAACCTGCGAGGTCAGGCCCACGCCCGCCACGCCCAGCAGTTCCTTGATGTGCCCGCGGTCCAGTTCGTGGCCGTGCTGCTTGCCAACGCGATACACCATCTTCATCTGAAGCGGAATGATCGCCATGGTGGCGAGCGAATCGGGCAGCAATTCCAGCGCGCCATTCAGGATGGCGCAGTTCAAAATCATCTTGTCCACTTCTGCGGCGCTGGCCGTGGGCGCAGTGCCGGGCGCGGTGGGAATGACCGGGGGAACGGCCGTGAGATCGGCCGGCGGTTCGACGGCGAGCCGGTCCGCCTGTTGCTCAATGCGGGCTGTCTCGGCTGTGTCCAGTCGTAGTTCGCGCCGCAGCCCGGCAAGAAATTGCTTCTCTGGTTCGTTCAGCACGTCGTCGGCCTCGCACACGCACACCGCCATCTCGTAGGCGAACTGCCGCGCCTCTGCGCTGGTCAGCGCTGGCGCGGTTTGCGCGGCCGAAACCTGCCGCAGCAGGACGCGGTGGTAAAGTGCGGCGAGGTTGACGTCCGACTCGGGGAAGTTCTCGGTGATGCGTTTCAACTCGGCGCGCTCGACGTCGCTCTTGCCGCCGTCGGCAAAAGCGTCCATGCGGCAGAGCGTAAGCAGGGATTCTTTTTCGGCGCAGGTCAGCGGGTTGGTCATGGCGAATGTTCTGTGGTTCGTTGAAGTCAGGTTGTCCCGGGCCGGCTCGGACGCAATCCGGAGATAACCGGCGGCACGGCGATGACCGGCGGGAGGCGCGGCGGGACGGGCGGACGATTTGCCAGCGCGCGGCGGATCATGAAGAATTCGCCCACGTTCTCCGGGGTCAACAGGCCGACGAACCGGCCCTCTTCCGTTACCGCCATGGTCAGTCCACTCTCGGCGCGCACTTCGGCCAGGGCCTCTTCCAGCGATTGATCCGCCCGCAACGTCACGAATTCGGAGCGCATCACGTCGCCAACCAGCGCGAGGTCGCCCCGCTCGCGCAACGCCTGAAACAAAGCGCCGTGATCCAGAATGCCCACCACGCGCCCGGCGTTCACGACCGGGAAATCGGTCTGCGAGCCGGCGAGCAGGAGTTGCGTCGCGTCGGCCAGCGAGTCCTGCGGCGAGAGCCCGCGGAAGTCCGTGAGCATGGCCTCCCGCACGGTTGCGCCGGAGAAGGAGGATTTCATCTGCGCGGCGGCGGCTTCCTGGGTCGCGCCGATCCAAACGAACAACGCGATCAGCAGCAACATTGGGTTGCCAAACAGGCCGGCGAAACCGAAGAGCACGGCCATGCCTTTGCCGATGGTGGCGGCGATGCTCGTGGCACGGGCGTATTCCATCCGCAGGGCGAGGAGCGAGCGCAACACGCGGCCACCGTCCATCGGGAACGCCGGCAGCAGGTTGAACACCACGAGAAACACGTTGGCCACCAGCAGGCGCTCGAACAGGCTGCCGCTGGTCGCGCTCAAGGATGACAACGGCTGCCACGAGTTGGTCAGGCTCAACCAGGCCGCGAGCGCCACGGCGATCACGACATTGACCGCCGGCCCCGCCAGTGCGACCCAGAATTCCTGCATGGGCTTCTCCGGCATGCGTTCGAGGCGTGCCAGTCCGCCGATGGGCAGCAGCGTGATGTCGCGGGTCTGGATGCCGTAGCGCCGGGCCATCAGCGCGTGGCCGAACTCGTGCAGCAGCACGCACCCAAAGAGCGTGACGAAGAACAGCATCCCGTTCGCCGCTGCGGCAGGGCTTTGCTCGGCCATCCAGTGCGAAACACCGATGAAGCCAAGCAGCAGCAGAAACGTGAAGTGGACGTAAACGTCAATACCCAACAGGCGTCCAAGTTTGATGGACCAGCCAACCGAGGGCTTTCTGTTCTCTTTCATGGTTCTCGTGTTTGGATCGTGGCGTTGAGTTTGTTTTACCGCCCGGCGTGTGCTTTGCGGGCACGGGCGGCGGGCGCCTGCAGATTGCTTCGGGCGCGTTGCTGGCGCTTCGCCACGCGATGATCGAGCCGGGACTCGATCTCGCCCAAGACCTTGTGGATCGCGGCGCGGATCGTGTGATCGCGGCCCTCGGCGAACACATCCGGGCCGGGCGTGACGAGATGAATGCGCACGCCGAAGGCGGGACTGGACTCGATGCGGCATTCCAGCCGGACGTGGGCCTCGTCAATCCGCAACCGGGGTTGCAGGGCGAGGATGCGGTTTTCGATCAGCGAATCCAGCTCGTCGGTAGATCGTAGGTTATGATGTTCGAGGTTCAGTTTCATGTGTGGTTTGCCTTTCGTTGGTTCGGAGGTTCAGGGTTCATCCCCAGCCGAATTCTTTAACGTCCATAGTCCAGGCGCTGCCATCCGTGACGATGAGGCTGCGGTCTTTGAGTTCATAGGCCACGCTCTCCACATCCACGGTTTCGGGAATGACGTTCACAATCACGTCACCGAGACATGATCGGAATCAGTTTGGTCCGGAGATCCGGCCGTTTTACGAACAGGTGCTTGTTCAGGTCGTCGATCACGAAGACGTAGCCCGAAGCCCGGGCGACGCCCTGTTCATAGCCTTGCACCTCGCCGACAAAGTGCCGGCGCACGTCCTTCTCAAAGCGCCGCCGGTGTATGACGTGAATCTTTTCGCCAGGGCTGAGAATGGTTGGATTGCTTTTTTTCATTTGGTTTAGATGTTGCATGGTTGTTGTGTCAGTCATTTCGAATTGGAAGGGGGGTCAGTCGCGCTGCCTTCCGCCGGCAAGCAGCGGCAGCAAATGCCAGAGGAAATAAGCCAGCGAGGTGATGAACGCCGCCACATAGGTCCACGCGGCGGCATCGAGCACCCGCTTCACGCCCGTCGCCTCTTCGCCCGGCGCGATGAAACTGAAGTCGGCCAACACCGCCTGGGCGCGGCGCGAGGCATCGAACTCCACGGGCAGCGTGACCAGATTGAACAACATGATGATGCCCCACGCCACCGCCATGAAGAGCGCGCCCGTCAACGGCGTGATCAAGCCCGTGAACAGCCCGAGCAGCGGCAGGAACATCACGACGTAGTTGGCGTAGGTGGTGATCCCCACGGCCGCCATGCGCCAGTGGAGCGGCGCGTAGGCCCGCGCGTGCTGAATGGCGTGGCCGCATTCGTGCGCGGCGACACCCAGCGCGGCGGGCGAGCGGCCGTGATAGTTGTCGGGCGACAGCACGAGTCGTTTGTGGATCGGGTCGTAATGGTCGCCGAGCATTCCCTCACCCACGGTGATTTCCACACCGTAGATACCGGTGCGGCGCAGGATTTGCGCGGCCACTTCGCCGCCAGTCAGGCCGGAGCGGACCACGCCCTGGCTGTAGCGTTTGTAAACTAACTTCACGCGCCACATCGCCCAGAGCGAGAGCGCCATCGTGCCGATAAATAGTATCCAAATCATAATTTGCCTTTCGTTTTCTCGTCCGCCGCCGCGAGGCTCACCTGAGCCAACACCTGGTCGGTCGTGATGGGTGAACGATAGGCACGTCGGCGGCAGGCGACTAATACGCCTTTCCGAATGGACGATTAGGTTAATCCGAAGCATCCTTAGGCCACGATGGAATGGCTCAATTATCACCACCTGCGTTACTTCTGGACTGTGGCCAAGGAAGGCAGCCTGGCCCGCGCCGCCGAGAAGCTGCACGTCTCCCAGCCATCAATCTCGGAGCAGATCCGCGAACTGGAATCCGCATTCGGCGAAAAACTTTTCCAGCGTGAAGGCCGCAACAACAAGCTCACCGCCACCGGACGGGTCGTCTTCGGTTATGCCGAGGAAATCTTCGCCCTCGGCCGCGAGCTGATGAACGCCGTCAAACAGCGCCCCGGCGCGAAGGCGTTGCGGCTTTATGTGGGCGTGGCGGATTCCTTCCCCAAGCTGGTGACCAACGAGATTCTGAAGCCGGTTTTCGCCATGCCGCAGACCGCGCACGTCATCTGCCGCGAGGGCAAGATGGAGGATCTGCTCGCCCAACTCGCCGCGCACCGGCTCGACATCGTCCTCGCCGACGAACCCGCGTCCAGCAGCACCAACTTCAAGACCTACAACCATTCGCTCGGCGAAACCGGCACGACGTTTTGCGCCGAGAAAAAGCTGGCCGCGAAACTGAAGCGCAATTTTCCCAAGTCGCTGCACGATGCGCCCGCCCTGCTGCCGACAGAGAACACCAGCTTGCGCCGGGCTTTGGAAACGTGGTTTCGCGAGCAACACCTCCAGCCGCGGATCGTGGCGGAGTTTGAAGACCTCGCGCTGATGAAGGTCATGGCCGCCGAAGGTCGCGGGTTCATCGCCCTGCCCAGCGTGGCGGTGAAGGACGCGGTGGGCCACTACGATTTCCAGGCCATCGGCCAGACTGAGAAATGCCGCGTGCAGTTCCACGCCATCACCGCCGAGCGACGCATCGCGCATCCCGCCGCGGCGCTGATCACCAGCCAGGCGCGCGTGATGATGAAGGATTGAACCGCCCGGTAAATCGCCCGCCCGCGAGTTGAATGGGCTCGCGCCGGGCGAAACATTCTTTTCTGTTCGCTCCGGCAACCATTTCAAATAGACTCCCACCAACGCCATGCACTGCCCCGTACCGACAAAGGCACTGCAACGCGCGCGAGCGCGAAAATCAAACTTGCGAAGCCTGACCGCAGGAGTGTCCGTGAAACTGAACTCCATTACCTCTGGATTTAACTCTTCCACTCCGCACTCAATGAAAAGGGCTGAGCCGACTTCGTCACGGCCAACTCCGGCTCCGACGCCTGCTCCGCGAAACCAAGCAAAGCTGTGGTGACCGTTGTTCTGGGTGTCGGCTACACCAATCCTAGCCATTCCGCGCAGCCCTTCCACCGGGAAACCGGCCTTTGTCCCAGCGATTATCGCCAGCAAAGGTGAGGTGAATCACGGAAGCACACCGATAGACACTGATGCACACGACTCATTGAAGTTTTTGAGACACTTCTGCTAAACTGCCCATGCAAAAATGGTGAAGACAACCACCACGCCCGGACGCAGCACCGCCGCCGCCTTTCCCCGGTATCTCACCGGCGAAGTGGTGGCCGATAGCGTGGCGCTCCGGTGGCCGGGGCTTTATGCCAGGCGCTTGCGGCATCCGCGCGTGGTGGATCGTTTTCTTGTGCCAGCCACTCCTGAGCCCCACATCTCCTGCAATCTCCGGGGCGTGGCGGAGTTCCGTGAACGCGACGTTGGCGGCGCGTGGATCACCCGACAAATCCGCGCGGGCGACCTGTTCGTGACCCGCTCGGTCACGCCTTACGAGGTGCGCTTTCAATCCCGGCCCGGCGAGGAACTTGAAACTCTTTCCCTCCACATCGCCGTCGAGCCGTTCATGGCCGCACTCCAAGCCCGTTATCCTGGTAAAGCAAACTGCGTGGAGGTCGTGGACTTTTTCGGTCGCGACGAAATCTTGTGGCCCATCTGCCTGACCTGCGCCGAGCTTCTGGCCGCGCATGTGCCGGGAAAATCGCCTCGCGTCGCCGCCCTTACGCAACTTTTCGCCGCGCATCTCGCCGAGCAATACACGAAAGCCGCCACCAAAACGCCAGCAGTTCGGGGTGGTCTCCCCATCCGGCAGCTACGCAAGGTTGAGGATTACGTCACTGCGCATCTTGAGGAGGAAATCTCAGTCGAACTCCTGGCTGAATTGGTGGAACTGAGTTCGTCACATTTCGCCCATGTTTTCAAGGAGTCCACGGGCATGACTCCACTCCAGTTCGTCACGCGCCAGCGTATTACTCGTGCCCAGCAGTTGATTCGCGAAACTTCGCGCAGCCTCATCGATGTCGGGCTCGAAGTGGGCTACAGCAGCCCGAGTCATTTCGCGCAAGTCTTCCGCCGTGTGGTTGGTGTCACGCCAACCGAGTTCCGCAGCTCGCTTTAGTTTCCCGCAGGATTGCGACAGGGGTCGCAGGATCGCGAGAGAAGGATTCCTCCACTTGGGGCAACGTGTGCATATGAAAGTAAATTCTATTGGCACTCGCTCCCTGCAAGTCCTCACCGGGATGGCACTGGGCCTGGCAATGTCCACAGTCCAAGTCGCCCGCGCGGCAGATACATCGTCATGGGACAAAGTATTTCCTCAGAGCGACAAAGTGATCCATCAAAAGGTCTCCTTCACTAACCGGCTTGGGCTTCGGCTTGTCGCGGACCTGTATGTCCCCAAAAACTTCGATCGTTCGCGCCAACATTCTGCCTTGGTGGTGGGCCATCCGTTCGGCGGCGTAAAGGAGCAGAGTTCCGGTCTCTACGCCCAGACCATGGCCGAGCGCGGCTTCGTCACGCTGGCTCACGATGCGTCTTACAATGGCGAAAGTGGCGGGCAGCCGCACAACCTCGCCTCGCCGGAAGCATTGACCGAGGATTTCAGCGCCGCCGTGGATTTCCTGGGCACACGCCAGTTTGTGGATCGCAAGCGCATCGGGGTCATCGGCGTCTGCGGCAGCGCCGGGTTTGCCCTGGCGGCAGCTCAGATTGACCCACGCATCAGAGCCATTGCGACGGTGAGCATGTATGACATGGGCCGGGAGCGACGCAGTGGCATGGGCGATAACCTCACGGAAGCAGACCGGCGTAAGGCGCTCGAAGAAGTCGCCGATCATCGCTGGATCGAAGCCGAGGGAGGCGCGAGGAAACTCCTGATACCCGACCCCAAGAAGCTAACAGACAAGCAGGCTGCGGCGGGACGGGAGTTCTTTGACTACTACGGCACACCGCGCGGGCAGCATCCCCGCTCATCGCCCATGACGCTGACCAGCAACGGGGCGCTGATGCAGTTCTATCCGTTCGAGCATCTGGACTGGATTTCACCCCGGCCCATCTTGCTCATCGCCGGAGAAAAGGCGCATTCGCGATATTTCAGCGAAGACGCCTACAGGCTGGCGGCTGAACCGAAGGAACTTTTCATCGTTCCCGGCGCGGGACATGTGGACCTTTATGACCGTGTGAACCTGATCCCGTGGGACAAGCTCACCTCCTTTTTCACCGAACATCTAAAGTCCAATAACTAAACGGATCACATCCTGTGAATCACCTGCTTCTCATCGCGCTTCTGACATTCGGAATTGCAGTAAGCTCCACTTCATGCACCAAAGCCGCGCCTCCTCGGCGTGGAAATACCGCTGAAGGAAAAGGCGACAACAACCGTGCAACCACTACGAAAATGAAAATTAAAATCGGCTCGCGGACTTTCACCGCCACGCTCTTTGACAATCCAACAGCAACTAGACTCAAAACGATCCATCCGCTCACCCTGGACATGAGCGAGTTGAACGGCAACGAGAAGTATTTTCATCTCTCCACCAACCTTCCAACCGATGCCTCAAACCCTGGAACAATCAGGAGCGGCGATCTGATGCTCTGGGGGGACAACAGTCTGGTGCTTTTCTATAAAACATTCCCGACGTCTTACAGTTACACGAAACTCGGGCGCATCGAAAATCCATCTGAGCTTTCGTCCGCAGTCGGTTCAGGAAACGTAAGGGTTACGTTCGATCTGGAATAGAGTGTCCTGCTACGCGAACAACTGAAAGGAATTCGATATGAACAATCCATTAGACTTCAGTGGCAAAGTGGCGCTCGTCACCGGGGCAGCCGCCGGTATGGGCCTCGCAACGGCACGGGCTTTCGCAGAAGCGGGCGCAGCTGTCGTGCTCGCCGACTTCAAAGAAGACGCAGTGAAGGCGGAAGTAGAGAAGCTGCGCGCCGCCGGTCACAAGGCGCTCGCCGTCCGTTGCGATGTAAGCGACGACGCTCAAGTCGCCGCGTTGGTGGACCGCAGCGTTGCCGAGTTCGGTCGGCTCGATGCCGTGTTCAACAATGCTGGGGTCATGGCCCAGATTGCGCCGATTGCCGACAGCACGCGCGAGGAGTGGGAGCGAGTCATCGGCATCAACCTACGCGGTGTCTGGAGTTGCATGAAGCACGAGCTGCGGCGCATGGAACGTCAAGGCAGCGGCGCGATCGTCAACAACGCCTCGGTCGGAGCATTGACAGGCAATCCCGGCATTGCGTCCTACATCGCATCGAAACATGGCGTGATCGGTCTGACGAGGACTGCGGCGCTCGAATACGTCAAAAAGGGCATCCGCGTGAACGCAGTGAATCCCGGCCTGATTGACACCCAAATTGGCCACGATGTTTTCAAGGGGAACGAGCAAGTGTATGCCGAAGCTGCGAAAGGCGTCGCCATCGGGCGCGCTGGCAGGCCGGAAGAAATCGCATCAGTTGTGTTGTGGCTGTGCAGTCCGGGCGCAAGTTACGTCGTCGGTCACGGTCTGACGGTGGACGGTGGCATGACGGTGGCATAACGGTGGCATAACGGTGGCGTGATTTTCAAAGATTCAATCGAACGACACTACAAACACCAAAATTGAAAGGAATAACATGAAAGCGACAGTTCTCTACGGCCCGCGCGATGTGCGTTTTGAGGAGCGCGAAACACCGAAAATCGAAAGACCGACGGATGCGGTCATTCGCATTACCGCTACCTGCGTGTGCGGGTCTGACCTGTGGCCCTATCGCGGTTTGCAGCCGGTCAACGAACCCACACCGATGGGTCACGAATACTGCGGCATCGTCGAGGAAGTCGGCAGCGCGGTGCGGTCGGTCAAGCCGGGGCAGTTCGTCATCGGCTCGTTCGCCGCTTCCGATAACACCTGTCCTCATTGCAAGGCGGGCTACCAGTCGTCGTGCGTGAATCGCGAGTGGATGCTGCGGGCGCAAGCGCCGGTGTTGCGCGTGCCGCAGGCGGACGGGACGCTCGTGCCCTTGCCGGACATTCCGTCGGACGACTTGATCCCGAGCCTGCTGGCAACATCCGATGTTCTCGGCACTGGCTGGTTTGCTGCCGTCGCCGCCAATGTCAAACCGGGCAAGACGGTCGCCGTCGTCGGTGATGGCGCAGTCGGCCTCCTGGGGGCGCTCTCCGCAAAACAGATGGGCGCGGAGCGAATCATTGTGATGAGCCGTCACGAGACGCGGCAAAAAATCGCCCGTGAGTTTGGCGCAACCGACATCGTGACCGAGCGCGGCGATGAGGGTGCTGCCCGCATCAAGGATTTGACCAATGGCATCGGCGTTGACTCCGTGCTGGAATGTGTCGGCACTCAAGAATCAATGATGCAAGCGATTCGCTGCACTCGACCTGGCGGAGCGATTGGTTACGTCGGCGTTCCCCACGGAGTCGAACTCGGTGGCGAAAGATTGTTCTACACGCATGTCCATCTTCACGGCGGCCCTGCGCCAGTTCGTCAATATCTCCCCAAGTTAATTGACCTTGTATTGGACGGGAAGATCAACCCCGGCAAAGTCTTTGACCTGACCCTGCCTCTCGAACAGGTGGCGGAAGGCTACCGCGCGATGGATGAACGCCGCGCGATCAAAGCGTTGTTGCGCCCGTGAGAAACAGTTTGTTCAGCCTCGCGCTGCCGACCGGGCTTGGACGGCTTCGTCAACGGCCTGCCGCTGGTGGTCATCGAGTTGAAGAAGCCCGGCGTGCCCGCGCGCGCGGCGTTCGACGGGGTCACTTGTCCCAGGCCACAACCTTCTTGGCGACGTTCTGGCCGCAGAGCACGACCATCGGCATGCCGCCGCCGGGGTTCACCGAGCCGCCGACGAAGAACAGGTTCGGGTAGAGCGTGCTTTGCTTGGGCGCTTTGAAGGCGAGATTTTTCCAGCGGTCGCTGACGACGCCGTAGATCGAGCCTTTGTTGGAGTTGTATTGTGCGCGGATGTCGAGTGGCGTCCAGAAGTGCTCGAAGACGACGTGCTTCCGCAAATCTTTCAAGCCCATCCGCTCCAGCTTGTCCAGGATGCGCTCCTTGAGCTTGGAATAGTCTTCGCGTGTCAGCGGGTGTGCGTCGTCAATATGGGGGATGTGCGGGAGAATCTTCAGGCAATCGCAACCGGCAGGCGCAACGGTCGGATCGGTCTTGGACGCGGCGACGAGGTAGATCGTCGGGTCGTCGGGCAACTCATATCGCTCGAAGACCTTGGCGAAATGCTCCTTCTGATGGCCGCTGAAAAAGAAGTTGTGGTGGGCGAGCTGCGGATACTGGCAATCGAGGCCCAGTTCGATCACGAGGCCGGAACAGGTGGGTTCGAGTTTCTTTTCCAGCGACGCGATGAAAGCCTTGTCCTCGTTGAGCAGCTTCTCGTAAGCGGGAATGACCTCCATGTTGGACACGATGATGTCCGCCGCGTGAAAAGTTCCATTCGCCACGAGGCCGGTTACGCGTGAACCGTCGCGGCGCACTTCGCTGACTTCGGCATTGAGGTTCACCTCGATGCCGAGTTCATCCATCAGGCGGCGCAGGCCAATGGCGATGTGGTAAAGCCCGCCGTCCACGTACCAGAGGTCGTAACGGAACTGGATCGTCGGCATGGCATTCATGAACGCCGGGGCGCGATAGGCCGACGAGCCGACGTATTTGATGAAGAAGTCAAAGATGTCGCGGAAGTATTGGGTCTGGAGATGCGACGCCACGCCTTGATGCATCGAGCGAAAGAGATCGAATTGGAAGAACTTGAACAGGCCGTAGTGCTTGGCGAAACCCTGCCAGTTATCGAGGCCCTGCTCGAAGTAGCCGTCGTTCGTGAGGTCGTAGAGGTCGGCCGAATACTTGAGGAAGCGTTCGATGTTCTCCGGTGGCTCGCCAACTTTGCGCGCCTCGGCGGCCATCTTCTCGGGTTCGGGATACAAATCCAGCGTGACGCCGTCCTCGAAGAAATTCCGCCAATGCGGACGCAGCGCGCGGATGGCGAAGTAATCACTCATCTTCTTCCCGCTGCGCTCGAACAACTGCTCAAAGATGTGCGGCAGCGTGAGGATGGACGGCCCAAGGTCGAAAGTGTAGCCCTGCTGCTTCAGCACGTTCAGCTTGCCGCCGATCTTGTCGTTCTTCTCGAAGACTTCGACGTCGTAGCCGGATTGTTTCAGCGAGATGGCAGCGGACAAGCCGCCCAGCCCCGACCCGATGACGATGACTTTTTTGCTGCTCATACTTGCCTCACTTGTTTTCCGAAGCCCGTTTCAGACCTTCCTTTGCCAGATGATCCGCCGGATGCATCGCCAGTGCTTCGCGGAAATAATCCACAGCTTCCTTCCGTTGCCCCAGCAGTTCGTAAGTGCGGCCGAGGAACGTCAGACAACTATCGTATCCCCAGCGCGGGTCGAGCGGGGCGGCGGTTGTTTTCGCCTCTGTTTCAAAAAGCTTTTCGGCCTTCAGAAATGTTTGCCGCGCCACCTGCCAGTCGGCGGGCTTGTTGGCGGTGTGAAACTGGCACATCCCAAGAAGATACTGGACGCGCGGATTGGACGCCCCGTGTTTCAGCGCCAGCTCCTGGTGCTTGGCCACGCGCGGTCCAAACCTCACTCCCCGGAGCAGGCTGCCATTGATCTTCATGCCGTAAAGCGTGCCGAGCAGCGCGTGGCTCTCGGCGTGGCGTTCGTCGAGTTTTACGGCCAGTGTGAGCGCGTCCACCGCAGCGTCGAGCGCCGCCTTGGCGGCGGCTTCGTTCGTGCGATTGGCGGGAGCGTTCTGCAACTGCAACATGCGATGAAACTGCGCCGCGCCGAGCCAGTAGAAATTGGTGGCGTTGGCGGGCGCGTTGGTGCTGGCCTGCCGGAACAATTCCGCCGCCGTCGCAAACCGTGCTCCGTCCCACGCCTGGTAAGCGGCGTTGAACTCCGCGACTCCCGCGGCACTCAAGTCGTTCGAGGCCGCACTGGCCTGGACTGACAAGGAGGCCAGGAGTCCAATCAAGATGGAATTGACGCGCAGCATTGCTCCCTCAGTTATTACCCGATAACGTGGCATCGCCCAAGCCGATTATGGATTTTGCCGCCGCCAGCCAAAGTCAGCGTGCCTTTTTTCAAACTGGCGCGACCCGGTCAGCAGAGTTCCGCCGCGCGCAGCTCGGGCGGTTGGCGGGCGCGTTGGAGCGGCACGAAGCTGCCTTGCTCTCCGCGCTGCAAGCCGACCTGGGCAAATCATGCTTCCAAGGCTACGCGACCGAGCTCGGTCTGGTGCAAATGGAAATCCGGCACGCGCTCCGCAACCTTCGTCGCTGGGCCGCGCCTCAGCGCCGCTGCACGCCGTGGTTTGTCGCGCCGGCACGCGGCTGGGTGCAGTCTGAGCCGTTTGGCGTGGCGCTCATCCTCGGTCCGTGGAATTACCCGGTGCAACTGCTCCTCAGCCCGCTCGTCGGCGCCATCGCGGCTGGCAACTGCGCCGTGGTGAAACCCTCCGAACTCGCCCCGCGCACGGCGGAAGCCATCGCAGCCGTCGTGCGGGAAAACTTCGCGGACGAATACATCTCCGTGGCAACCGGCGGGGCGAACGTGGCCGAGGCGCTCTTGCGCGAGCGGTTCGACAAAATCTTTTTCACTGGCAGCACGCGGGTCGGACGATTGGTGATGGCGGCGGCGGCGAAACACCTGACGCCGGTGACGCTCGAACTCGGCGGCAAATGTCCGGCCATCGTCTGTGCCGACGCGCCAGTCGAGTTGGCCGCGCGCCGGATTGCGTGGGGAAAATTCATGAATGCCGGGCAGACCTGCGTCGCGCCTGATTTCGTTCTTGTCGCGCGCGAAACTCGCGACCCTTTCGTGGCGACAATGCAAAAGGCGTTGCACGAATTCTACGGCGACGACCCGGCCCGGTGCGAGGATTACGGGCGCATCGTCAATCAGGCGCACTTCGAGCGGCTTGTGAATTATCTGCGTGACGGGAAAACCGTCCACGGCGGCCGGCATGACGCGAAGGATTTGTTCATCACGCCAACGATGCTTACGGACGTTTCGCTGGAATCGCCGCTGATGCAGGAAGAGATTTTCGGGCCAATCCTGCCGGTGCTGGAATTTGACAAACTCGACGACGCGCTCGCGATGCTGCGGGATCGGCCCACGCCACTGGCGTTGTATCTGTTCACCCGCGATCGGGCCACGGAAGCCCGCGTGCTGGCGGACGCGCGGTCTGGCGGCGCGTGCCTGAACGACGTGGTGTCGCACATGATTGGCGCGGGACTGCCCTTTGGCGGATTGGGCGCAAGCGGGATGGGCGCGTATCACGGGCGCGCGGGTTTCGAGGCGTTCTCACATCAGCGCGCGGTGTTGCGGCGGGCGACCTGGCTGGACCTGCCGTTTCGTTATCCGCCGCAAAAACTTTCGCTGGCGGGCTTGAAGCGGGCGATGCGCTTTCTTTTGGGCGAGTAACCTTGCTCCCATTGCCGATTTTGTTTAACCATTGAGCATGTCGCGGCGCGTCATCATCATCGGAGCAGGCCCGGGCGGATTGGCCTCAGCCATGTTGCTCGCGAAGGCTGGGGCGGATGTCACCATTTTAGAAAAGCAGCCGCGCGTGGGTGGGCGCACTTCAGTTATCGAGGGCGATGGCTATCGCTTCGATCTTGGCCCGACATTTTTTCTTTATCCGCAAATCCTCCAGGAGATTTTCCAGGAAGTCGGCCGTGACCTCTACGCGGAAGTGCCGATGACGAAGCTCGACCCGCAATACCGCATCACCTTCGGCGCGGGGGGCGAGTTGAATGCGACGCCGGACCTCGAACGAATGGTGGCGGAGATCTCCCGTCTGTCGCCCACCGATGGCGCAGGCTTCCGGCGGTTCATGGAATATAACCGCGTGAAGCTGGAAAAATTCGCGCCGTGTCTGCAAGTGCCGTTTCCCGGCTGGAAGAGTTTGATTAGCCTGCGCCTGCTGATGGTGTTGCCGTTCCTCAAGCCGTGGAAATCCCTGCACGCGGAACTGGCGGGTTACTTCAAAGACCCGCGGCTGCAACTCGCGTTCACCTTCCAGTCGAAATACCTTGGCATGTCGCCGTTCCAGTGCCCGAGCCTGTTTTCCATCCTGTCGTTCCTCGAATACGAACACGGCATCTGGCATCCGACGGGCGGCTGCAATTCCATCTCGCGCAACATGGCGCGCGTGGCGCAGGAACTCGGCGTCAAAATCCAGCTCAACACCGCCGTGGAGGAAATCCTGTTTCAAGGCCGCCGCGCCGTGGGCGTGCGCACGGCGCAGGGCGAACAGCGCGCCGATGCCGTGATGGTCAACGCCGATTTTGCCAGCGCCATCACGAAGCTCGTGCCGAACAACCTGCGCCGCCGCTGGAGCGACGCGAAGGTCGCGAAGAAGGATTTTTCCTGCTCCACGTTCATGTTGTATCTCGGTGTGGAGGGAAAATTTGATCACCTCGCGCACCACAACATTTACGTCGCGAAAGATTACCGTCGCAACCTCGACGAAATCGAGCGGCAGCACGTTTTGTCGGAAGACCCGTCGTTCTATGTCGCGAACCCGGTGCGAACCGACGCCACGATGTCGCCGCCGGGACATAGCGCGCTGTATGTGCTGCTGCCGGTGACGCATCAGCATCCGAACGTGGACTGGAGCAAGGAGCGCGGGCGGTATCGCGCGGTGGCCCTGCGTCAGCTCGAAAAACTGGGCATCACCGACATCGAGAAGCGCATCCGCTTCGAGCGCGTGGTGACGCCGGCGGATTGGGAGAGCAAGGTGGACGTGTATCGCGGCGCGACCTTCAACCTCGCGCACAGCTTCGCGCAAATGCTGCACCTGCGTCCGCAAAATCGCTTCGAGGAATTCGACGGGATGTATCTGGTGGGCGGCGGCACGCATCCCGGCAGCGGTCTGCCGGTCATCTTCGAGTCGGCGCGCATCAGTTCGCGCCTGCTGCTGGACGATTTGGGCCGGGCGGCGTAAACCGCGCGTCTGGGGAAACCTGACTTGCCAGAGCCAATTACTTTGCCGATTCGTGCATGCTGGTTCTCACCCGCACGGCATCGAGTTGGCCGGCGCTGCGCCATTGCTCCCTGCCAGCGGTGTCGAAGAAAATGAATGTCGGGGTCATTTCAATCCCGTATTGGCTTGCGAGTTTGCGTCCCTCGGCGCTTTGGATATCCACGCGGCGCACAACCAACTTGCCACGCAATTCTTTCTCCAATCGATCTACCTCTGGTTTTATCGCGACACAACCGAGGCAGTAAGGCGATTGCACTTCCAACAGCAACGGCTGGCCAGCAAGCGGTGTTTCGTCCGGTCCTGCCAGCGGCCGAAACACCAGTCACAACGCGCCGAGGGTCACCATGGCCCCGCCCAAGATCAGCCAGTGGCGCATCTTCCCGCCGCGCCGCACCACGAGCGACAGTCCGCCAGCCAGCAATAGTGCCGCGACGATTGGCGCGGAGTAATGGTTGAAGAAGTGCATGATCCAAATCCGCATTCCTAGTGTAGTGTCTCACAATCGACTGGATTTATTTTCCTTTGTTTTGGCGCATTCGAGGGCGAGTGCAGCCGGGTTGAATCCGTTCGAGCGTCTGCTTGCAGCGGCTTAACTTCTCCACGATCGAGTCGACGGTGGCCGTCCACACGAAGGGTTTGGGCTCGGCGTTCCACGCGGACAGAAATTCCGCGATGGCTTGCTGTAGATCCTCGACGCTGACGAAGACGCCGCGGCGAATGCGTTTGCCGGTCAGTTCTCCAAACCAACGCTCGACCAGATTCAACCAACTCGAACTGGTAGGAATGAAGTGCGGAATGAAACGGGGATGACGTTTGAGCCAGCGCTGCACTCGGGGATGCTTGTGCGTGCCGTAGTTGTCCATCACCACATGCAACTTCAGATCTTGGGGGAACTCCTGATCCAGGCGCTTGAGAAACTTCAGGAACTCCTGATGCCGGTGCCGCGCGTAACACTGCCCCACCACTTTGCCCTGCAAGACCTCCAGCGCCGCGAAAAGCGTGGTGGTGCCGTTGCGTTTGTAGTCATGGGTCAAGGTTCCGCAGCGGCCTTTCTTGAGCGGCAGTCCCGGTTGGGTGCGATCCAAGGCCTGAATCTGGCTCTTTTCATCAACGCAGAGCACCAACGCCTTTTCCGGGGGATTCAGATACAGCCCCACCACATCGGTGAACTTCTCTAAGAACCGGGGATCCCGCGACAGTTTGAATCCTCGGGTTCGATGCGGCTTGATCTGATGGCTTTGCCAGATCCGGTTGACCGTGGCTTTGCTGATTCCGTGCTCCTTGGCCATGGTGCGGCAACTCCAATGGGTGGCTCCCACCGGACGCGCTTGCAGCGTTTGTTCGATGATCGCCGCCACCTTGTCGGCGTCGTAGAGCGGCTTGCGCCCACGTCCCTCAGCCACCTCCCATAAGCAATCGGTACCTTCACGACCAAAGCGGGTGCGCCACAGGGCGACGGTCTTGGGATTGATCCCCAACTCTTGGGCCACTTCCTGGTTTTGGCCTCCGGCGGCGGCAGCGAGGATGATGCGACAGCGTTGGGTCACCTGCTGGGGCGTGTTGTGGGCGGAAACCCACCGATCGAGTTCCAGACGGTCCTGAGCCTCAAGGCAAATCGGGGCAACGACGCGCGGCATGGCCACACCATATACCGCTAGATCTATAATGCCATGCATTTATGAGACACTACACTAGTCAGAACATCTCGCCATCACGCAACGGCTGCTGAATCGCATTCTGAAAGGGAACTTTTGCGATTTGCGTTTTCCGTAGAAGCAAAAATGTCCTTCAGCCGCTGCTGCCGATACTGGAAAATTCGTTCAACATCGCGCCGCACAAACAGCCAGTGGACCAAGGCACCACCGCGCGGGCGGTAGCGAACGCGGTCACGGCAGAGCGTGCCACCATCCTGTTCCTCAAAGCTGTGCGTGTGATGCCACAAGGTGTAAGGACCGCGCAACTGGATGTCCACGAAGCGATGCGGCGGCTGCCATTCGGTGATTTCAGTGCGCCAGCGGATGGGTAATCCATGCACACGGATGCGGTAGTCAATGAGCGTTCCTGGCCGCATGGCGATGGGCGCGGGCGTCAACACCTCGAAATTCAACCAGGGCGGCGTGAGGGTTTCCAGGTTCCGCGCGTCGGCAAAGAAAGCAAACACCTCGGCTCGCGGGCGGGGCTGCCAAAGCTCGGTTTGCAGCGTGAATTCGTTCATGGGAGGAAGGCTCAGAGCCGGGTCTTGATGCCGCAGGCGCGCATCACACACCAGCCGCGCAGGGCTTCAAACAGCACAAACACGCCGCCAACCGCCAACGCCACGCCCAGCCATATTGAAACGAAGAAGCCGAACCCGGCTCCGATAAGTAATCCCACCGCGCCCAGGCCGCGCACAAGTCGGCCAGTGTTGCTGAGGTTGCGATCGAAGAGCGGTTTCATCGTTTGGCCTTTCTCGCGGGCTTGCGCAAGTTATCCAAGGTCGCGCCCAGTTGCGCGAGGTTTTCTATCGGGAGCGCGCCGACTTTTTCCAGGGCCTCGCGGTAAGCTGGCATGGCGCGTCCGCCGGCGAGCAACTTGACCTCTCCCGGCAGGGACTTACGCAACAGAGTCAACTCGCCTTCCAGCCGAGGGTCGTCTTCGGGATACACTAGGCTCAAGGCGACGGCCCGGGCCCGGCGTTGCTGGGCGGCGCCGGCAATCTCCGCGGCGGGCAGGCTTGCCCCGAGGTAGGCGACCTGCCAGCCGAGATTCGCCGCGGTTGCCCCGACCAGCAGTGCGCCGAGTTCATGAACCTGCCCCGCCGGCGTGGCCACCACCAGGACGGGCGCATCGTCTATGGCGCCGAACGGCTTGGCGACGTTGCCGAGAAAAACCCGGATCGCCGCGCTGGCGAAATGTTCGTGAGCGGCGGTGAGGGTGCCATCGCGCCACAAGTCACCCAGGGTTTGCGTGAGTGGCGCCACCACGCGTTGCAGCAATCCCAAGCAGCCCAGCGCGGTCGCTCCGCGATTGAGCGCGTC
The DNA here is from genome assembly GCA_963735925.1 of uncultured bacterium. Taxonomy (GTDB): domain Bacteria; phylum Verrucomicrobiota; class Verrucomicrobiia; order Limisphaerales; family J093; genus DSVZ01. Next base: position 138,138 of record CAVTMT010000005.1, on the reverse strand, counting down.
GTCCAGAGCGTGCGCGTCGAGCGATTTGACGGCAACCACGCACTCTTCGAGAAACGAAACGCTCTTCGGCGCTTCGGCTGCAGCGCGCGGGGCGCGAGCCTGGAGGTTGGGCGATGCGGCCACGAGCTTGCCCAGCTTGTCCGTGCGCAACTGCGCGACCTGGCCAATGCTGTGGCCCGCTTGGGTCACGTCCCGCAGCAGGTTGAGCCGTTCGATATCGCTCTGGGAATAGAGGCGACGCTTGGTGGCGGTCCGCCGCGGTTCGACGGCGCGGTAGCGTTGCTCCCAAATCCGAATGACGTGGGCGCTCAACCCGGTGAGCCGGGCGACCAATTGAATGGGATACTGAGCTTCGTTCATATCTTCTACAAAAGTTATACAACCGTAGGCGCCGAGCAAGCGAATAATCCACACAATGCCGTTCAATACGCCTTAATGGCGGATTTCTCCGCGTCCGAACAATATTTACACAAATATTTGACAAAGCACAACCATTAGACAATTGTTACACACGCTCAGCGGCCGAAAGTCGGCGGTTGAACCGAAAAGAAACCGAAACACGAAATAGAAAATAGAAACATGAAAACGAATCGCATCCTCACCGTGGCAGTCCTAGCCGCTGCCGTCACCCTCACCCCCAGCCTGTTCGCCGGCGAATGCAGCGCCAGCAAGACCGCCTCGGCCGCCTCCTGCACGGCGGGTAAGGATCTGGTGGCCGTCGCTTCCGGCGCCGACAACTTCAAGACCCTAGTCGCAGCCGTGAAGGCGGCGGGCTTGGTCGAGACGCTCCAGGGCAAGGGACCGTTCACGGTCTTTGCCCCCACCGACGCGGCCTTTGCCAAGCTGCCCGCCGGCACGGTTGAAGACCTGCTGAAGCCAGAGAACAAGGAAAAGCTCGTGGCCATCCTCACCTATCACGTAGTCCCCGGCAAGGTGCTGGCGGCGGATGTGAAGACGAGCGAAGCCAAGACCGTTCAGGGCCAGAGCGTGAAGCTCGTGGTTTCTGACACGGGCGTGACGGTGGACGGCGCCAAGGTCGTCAAGACCGACGTGATGGCCGAGAACGGCGTCATTCACGTAATTGACACCGTGATCATCCCCAAAGCCTGACTGACCTGAACAAAGTTCAAAACGAAACACGCAATCAAACAACAAACACAAGAACACAAAATGAAAACAACACGTATATTAGCACTTGCTGCCCTGTTGACCTCGACCCTGACGCTGCCGATGGCCCAAGCGGCAGACGAGCCGGGTGACATCGTGGCAGTTGCCTCAAGCGCGGGCAGTTTCAAGACCCTGGTTGCAGCGGTCAAAGCCGCAGGCCTGGTGGAAACTCTTCAAGGAAAGGGGCCGTTCACGGTCTTCGCTCCCACCGATGACGCCTTCGCCAAGCTGCCGGCGGGCACGGTCGAGGACCTGCTCAAGCCTGAAAACAAGGAGAAGCTGGTCGCCATCCTGACCTACCACGTCCTGCCCGGGAAGGTCATGGCGGCGCATGTGAAAACCATGAAGGCCAAGACCGTCAACGGGAAAGAACTCAGCATCAAGGTGGAAGACGGCAACGTGACGGCGGACAACGCCAAGGTCATCAAGACCGACGTGGTCGCCAGCAACGGCGTCATTCACGTCATCGACACGGTTGTGTTGCCCAAGTGAACGATTCGCAACAGTGAGGCGGGGGACATTATACCCCCCGCCTTTTGCTTTACTCAACTTCGGGCCTGCCCCAAGCAAAAATGTCTTTCGAGAATCGCAGCTTAGTCATTTTCGGTGCCACGGGTGGCGTCGGGTCCGCGCTGGGGCGACAACTCGCGCCGCTGGGCTGTCGGCTCACTCTCGCGGCCCGAGATCAATCCCGCCTCGACACCCTGTCAGGGGAGCTTCATGCCGAAGCCTGTTCGGTTGTGGCGACGGACTCCGAAGCGGTGGACCGTTGTCTCGCCGAGGCCAGCGAGAGGTATGGGCGTCTGGACGGCGTGGTCAACTGCGTAGGCTCGCTTTTCCTGAAGCCCGCGCACGCGACCCGTGACGAGGATTGGGCGGAGGTGCTGGCGACGAACCTCACTTCCTCTTTTTACATTCTGCGCTCGGCGGTGCGTCTGATGATGCGCAGCGGCGGCGGGTCCATTGTGTTGATGGCTTCTGCGGTGGCGCAGCGGGGCATGATCAACCATGAAGCCATCGCCGCGGCCAAAGCCGGCGTCGTGGGCCTTGCCCTCTCTGCGGGGGCGACCTATGCCTGCTACAACATCCGGGTTAACTGCGTCGCGCCCGGTCTCACCCGCACGCCGCTGACGAATGCGCTCACGAAAAACGAAATCTCACTAAAACTCTCCGTCGCTTTGCATCCGTTGGGGCGCATTGGCGAACCTGACGAAGTCGCCAGCGCCATCCGCTGGTTTCTTTCGCCCGACCAAAGTTGGGTGACGGGGCAGGTGCTCGCCGTGGATGGTGGGCTGAGTTCCTTGCAGGCACGCGCAACCACCAATCCGTGACTTCGCTTCATTTCTCAGGCCATTCAGAATCTTGTTTCCAACCTCATACAATCCTGCCCTATTACCCACTGCCATGAACTCCTTGCGGCTTTCCCTCGTGACTCTGGTGACCGCCATTCACCTCATGGCACTGAACACCACTGCCGAAACCGCCACCTGGCCGCAGTGGCGCGGCCCGAATCGCGATGGCTTGATCTGCGGCCCTGCTTGGCCTGAGAAGCTCGACACGAACCACCTCCGCGAAGTTTGGCGCGTCGCACTGGGTCCCAGCTACTCCGGCCCCATCGTGGGCGCTGACCGGGTTTTCACCACCGAAACGAAGGACAAGAAATTCGAGATCGTGACGGCCTTCGACCGCGCCACCGGCAAGGAACTCTGGCGCACGCAGTGGGAAGGTGCGATCAGCGTGCCCTTCTTCGCAAAGTCCAACGGCGACTGGGTGCGCTCGACTCCCGCGCTGGATGGCGACCGCCTTTATGTCGCCGGGATGCGAGACGTGTTGGTTTGTCTCAACGCGCGCGATGGCAAGGAAGTTTGGCGGAGGGATTTCGTGAAAGAACTCAAGTCGCCGCCGCCCGATTTCGGCTTCGTCTGCTCGCCGCTCGTGGACGGCGACGCCGTCTATGTTCAGGCCGCTGCTGCGTTGGTGCGGGTCAACAAGCACACCGGCGAAGTCGTGTGGCGCACCCTGGCGGACCAGGGCGGAATGTGGGGCAGCGCGTTTTCGTCGCCCATGATCGCCACGCTGGTGGGCCAGCGGCAGCTTCTCGTGCAGACGCGCGACCAACTGGCCGGCGTGAACCTCGCCGATGGCAAGGTGCTCTGGAGCCAGCCCATCGACGCCTTCCGCGGCATGAACATCCTGACCCCGGTCGCTCACAACGACATGCTGTTCACCAGCAGCTATGGCGGCAAGACAATCGGCTTCAAAGTCACGCAGGCGGACGGCAGCTTCAAAGTCACCCAGTCTTGGACGCACAAAGCGCAGGGCTACATGTCCACGCCCGTGGTCATCAACGGCATCGCCTACGAACACCTCAAGAGCCAGCGCATGATGGCGATCGAAGTGGAAACCGGGCGGGAGCTTTGGACTGCGAGCGAAGGGTTTGGCAAATACGCCAGCCTGGTGGCGCAAGGCGACCGCATTCTCGCCCTCGACCAGCGCGGATTGCTCTATCTCCTGCGCGCCAATCCGAAGCAATTCGAGCTGCTCGACAAACGCCGCCTCAACGACGCGGAATCGTGGGCGCATCTCGCCGTGGCGGGCAACAATCTCTTCGTGCGCGAACTGAATGGGCTCGCCGCCTACCGCTGGGCAGCGCCCGGAAAACAGGCGTCCCTTCCGGAGCAGATTCAGCCTTCAGTTGCCGTGCTCCGCTGAAACCATCCACCCAACAGAACAACGACTATGCAACTGAAATTCGACTGGTTGATCGTGCTGGAGAACCTGCGCCGGGGAATCATGGTGACCGACACAGCGCTGGAAGCTCCCGCAGGCCCCCGCATCATTTACGTGAACCGCGCCTGGCTGAAGATGACCGGCTACGGTCGCGACGAAATCAGCGGGAAAACCCCGCGCATCTTGCAGGGCAAGCACACGGACCGCGCCGTGGTCAGTTCGCTGAAGCAGAAGCTGCTGAACCGGGAGGTATTTCATGGACAGACATGGAACTACCGCAAGAGCGGCGAGCCGTTCCTCATGAACTGGTACTGCTACGCCATCTATGGCGAACGGCCCAAACCGATTTACTACGTGGCGGAGCAGGAGGACGTGACCGAGATTGAGGCGCTTCGCCTGAAACAAAGGCTGCTCGTCAACCCGAACGATGCAGAGGCACTTCAATTCTTTTCCGTGCTGGACGAGTGGAAAGCCTTGCGGAAGAAGGCGACCTGAACCACTTAATCCAAACCGTATCTTTCACCCGCCCGGCAAGGCACCATGGTCTCCGCCAAACTGATCCTACTCACCGGCGCCACCGGTTACATTGGGGGACGCCTGGTTAAGGCGCTCGAAGCGCGAGGGCGTCACGTTCGATGCCTTGCCCGACAGCCGGAATTCCTGCGCGCGCGCGTTGCGGGTCATACTGAAGTTGTCGCCGGCGACGTGCTGGATTCCGTGAGTCTCGACCGTGCGATGAGCGGTGTGGACACCGCCTTCTACCTGGTTCACTCCATGCAGCGAGGTAGTGACTTCTCGGAAAAGGACCGTCAGGCCGCGCAAAACTTTGGCGCGGCCGCGCGCGCGGCTGGTGTGCGACGGATCATTTACGTTGGCGGGCTGGGCGACGATCGGCTGGAGCTTTCGGCCCACTTGCGCAGTCGGCACGAGGTGGGTGACGTCCTGCGCGCCAGCGGAGTGCCGGTGTTGGAGTTCCGCGCTTCGATCATCATCGGGTCGGGCAGTCTTTCGTTTGAACTGATCCGCGCACTCGTCGAGCGGTTGCCGGCCATGATCATGCCGCGCTGGGTGAATGTGATTGCCCAGCCCATTGCCATCAACGACATCCTGGCGTATCTGGTGGCCGGCTTGGACGTGCCGCTCGGTGGCAGTTGGACCTTCGAGATCGGCGGAACGGATCGCGTTTCCTACGGCGACATCATGCGCGAATACGCCCGGCAGCGGGGACTCAAGCGCCTCATGATTCCCGTGCCCCTGCTCACGCCCAAACTCTCCAGCTTGTGGCTGGGATTGGTCACGCCACTCTACGCGCGCGTCGGTCGCATCCTCGTGGACAGCATGCGTCATGAAACCGTGGTGCGGGATGGCGCGGCGTTGGAGGTCTTTCCCATCCGCCCCAAGGGCATTGTAGAAGCCATCGCGGTTGCGTTGCGCAACGAGGACAACGAGTTCGCGCAAAGCCGCTGGTCAGACTCGCTCAGCACCGCAAATCCAAAGCGCGACTGGGGCGGCGTCCGTTTCGGCAACCGGATTGTGGACACGCGCACGGTCACGGTGACCGCTCCGCCGGTGGCGGCCTTTGCGGCGATTGAACGAATTGGCGGACCAACGGGCTGGTATTTTGGCAACGCGCTGTGGCAACTGCGTGGCTGGCTTGATTTGCTCGTGGGCGGAGTCGGCATGCGTCGCGGACGGCGCGATGCCCGTCACCTTCTGCCGGGCGATGTGGTGGATTGTTGGCGGGTGGAATCAATCGAGCCGTCACGACACCTGCGGCTATCGGCGGAAATGAAACTGCCGGGCCGGGCATGGCTTGAATTCGAGGTGCAACCCACCGCGGGCGGCGTAATCCTCCGGCAAACAGCGACGTTTGATCCAGTGGGAGTGTGGGGGCTTGCTTATTGGTATGCGCTCTATCCGCTGCACGAAGTGGTGTTTCGCGGGATGATTCGCAACTTGGGTCGCGCGGCCATGGCTGTCGCGGCTGTAACCGAGCTTGTCCGTCCGCCCGTTCCGGAAACCCCGCCACCTTTGCATTGAATGAAGACTATTCGACAATTCAACACAGTCGCATTCGGCGTCCAGATCCGTTAAAAGTCTTCCAATATGAAAAACACAAAAATCATTCAGGAACTATGCCTCTCCTACGCCATGGAACTGGAGACGGTGCAAAATTACATCGCAGCTTCCGTCAACCTCGATGGCGTCCGCTCGAAAGTCATCAAGAAGGCCCTGGCGGCTGACATCGCCGTCGAGGTTCAGCACGCGCAGCAGCTTGCCACGCGCATCAAAACCATCGGCGGCCTCGTCCCCGGCTCACTCGACCTGCCACGCAGTCAGAAGTTCCTCCAACCGCGCAAGGACACCACCGACATCGTCGCCGTCATCAAGGGCGTCATCGCCGCCGAGGAAGGTGCGATCGCGCAATACACCAAAATCATCAAGCTCTGCGACGGCGTGGATTATGTGACGCAGGACATGGTCATCGGCATCCTCGGCGGCGAGGAAGATCACCGGCGCGAGTTCATCGGCTTCCTCAAGGAATACGAGAAGCGCTGAGTAATGACCTCATCTCCAATGGCGGCAGGCGGCGTGAATCGCCCCGAGGCGGGAACAACTTCTCCGTCGAGGTTGAGGGAGGTTCTCGCCCTGGCAGGATGGTTGGCGCTTTGTTTCAGCGCCGCGTCGCTGGGCGCGGTGTTCATGCCGGGCGAGTGGTATGCGGCGCTCAACAAGCCGTCATGGAATCCGCCCGGCTGGATTTTTGGTCCGGTTTGGACGGCGCTCTACGCGATGATGGCAGTGGCCGCATGGCTGGTGTGGCGGCAGGGTGGCTGGGGCAAACAGCGCAAGCCGCTGCTCATCTTCCTCGCGCAACTGGCGCTCAACGCACTTTGGACGCCGCTGTTCTTTGGCTTACACCGGCCCGGCATGGCGTTTGGCGAGATCGTGCTGCTCTGGCTGGCCATCGCGGCAACCATCGTGGTCTTTCGTCCCGTGAGTCGCACGGCGATGCTGTTGCTTGTGCCTTATCTGGCCTGGGTCAGTTTCGCCGCAGCGTTGAACTTCACTTTGTGGCGACTGAACCCTTGAACTATTGAAGTGACTTCGATTTTAACCAACTTCGCGGGACTGATTCCCGCGTTCGCGCTGACATCCCTGGTCATCACCATGAAAGCTGACACGGCAACCAGCAAAACCCTCTTCGACTTTCAGGCCGCAACGAATTCGCCCGCCTGGGAAGTGGTAAACGACGATGTAATGGGTGGTGTTTCCACAAGTCGGTTTCAGGTGCTGACGAACGGTTGCGCCGTTTTCAGCGGCACGGTTCGGTTGGAGAACAACGGCGGGTTCGCCTCCGTTCGCTCTGCGCCTTTGCGCGAGAATCTCACCGGCCTCACCGTTTTCGTCCTGCGGGTGCGCGGGGATGGACGCAGTTACAAATTCAGTGTGCGCACCGGGGCGGGCTTCGACACCCCGCTTTACCAACTGGCGTTCACGACGAAGCGCGGCGAGTGGGAGGAACATCGGCTGCCATTCAAGGATTTCGTGCCGACATTTCACGGTCGCATCCTGACCGACGTGCCACCGCTGAATCCGGCGAAGGTAACCTCGGTTGGATTTCTGATTTCCGACAAGCAGGAAGGTCCATTCAAACTGGAGGTGGCGTGGATCAAGGCTTCCGCGCGCGCGGGCAACTGAGCATGAACATCCTCCTCACCGGCGCGAGTGGCTTCATCGGTTCGGCTCTGATTTCGCGGCTGTCGAAGAACGGGCATCGCGTCGTGCCGTTGCGCCGCGTTCTTTCAGTTGGGAGTGAAGCCGGGCCAACGTGGAATCCTGCGGCTGGGCAAATCCGTCTCGAACCGGCTGGCCCGCTCGACGCCGTGGTTCACCTCGCCGGTGAAAACATCGCCCAACGCTGGACGCCCATAGCCAAGGCGCGCATCCGCGCCAGCCGCGTGGACGCGACGCGATTGCTGTGCGAGGCGCTGGCCCGGCTGCCGCAACCGCCGCGTGTCCTGATTTGCGCTTCAGCCACGGGCTTTTATGGCGATCGCGGTGAGGAAGTGCTCGACGAGAAGAGCCCCCCCGGCACTGGTTTTCTTCCGGAAATTTGCCAGGCCTGGGAAGCGGCGGCGGACGCGGCGCAGCAACGCAGCATTCGCGTCGTGCATTTGCGACTCGGCATCGTGCTGGCCCGACACGGAGGCGCGCTGGCCAAGATGTTGCCCGTTTTCCGGCTTGGACTTGGCGGACGGCTCGGCACGGGCCAGCAGTATTGGAGTTGGATTACCATGGAGGATTTGCTGCGCGTGATCGAACTGGTGCTGACCGACGCCGGTTTGAAAGGCGCGGTGAACGCCGTCTCGCCAGAACCCGCCACCAACGCATATTTCACCGAGGCGCTGGCGCTGGCACTGTCGCGGCCCGCATTTCTACCAGTGCCATGCTTTGCCGTGAAGCTGGCGTTTGGCGAAATGGGCCGCGAGGCGCTGCTCGCCAGCGCGAGGGTTCAGCCCGCGCGACTCTTGAGCGCGGCTTCGCTTTTGATTTTCCCGCACTCGGCAAAGCCTTGAATCACACGTTGGGGAGACTGAACTCATGAGCAAACCCGGACGCTCCGGACTGCGCCTGGGCCTCTGCTGCCAGTTTGCGCGCGAGCCAATCAAGTTTCGCACGACTACCGCCACGGCCATGCTGCGCCTCTCACGCCCGGAACGGCTCGCGCGGTTCGCTGAACTTTGCCGTTACAACGCCGATGCGCTCATGGCTTCGCTCGAATTCTGCGCGCGGCATGGCATCGGGGCGTTTCGCGTCAACAGCCAGATTCTGCCGATCAAAACGCATCTGCAGGCGGGTTACGAGATTGAGGATTTGCCGTCGAGCCGGGCGATCATGGCGCGCTTTCGGGAGTGTGGGGCTTATGCCCGCGTTCACGAGTTGCGGCTTTCTTTTCATCCTGACCAGTTCGTGGTGTTGAATTCGCCCAACCCGAAGACGCTCGCGCACTCGCTGGCTGAATTGAACTATCAAGCCGAGGTCGCCGAGTGGGTCGGCGCGGACACCATCAACATTCACGGCGGCGGAGCTTATGGCGACAAGCCCGCTGCGCTGCGGGTTTTGCGCGAGAGCATCGAACGCTTGCCAGCGCCTGTGCGCTCGCGGCTCACGCTGGAGAACGACGACAAGGTTTACACGCCGGCCGACCTGTTGCCCGTGTGCGCCGACACCGGCGTGCCACTTGTCTATGACGTGCATCACCACCGTTGCCTGCCGGATGGATTGAGCATTGAAGCCGCAACGGAGCAGGCCGCGGCGACGTGGAAGCGCGAGCCGCTCTTTCACCTCTCCAGTCCAATCGAAGGCTGGCACGGGCCGAAGCCGCAGCGGCATCACGATTACATTGACCCGCGCGACTTTCCGGCCGTTTGGAAAAATCGCGCCCTCACCGTGGAAGTCGAAGCGAAGGCGAAGGAACTGGCCGTCTTGCAACTACTGGCGTGGTTGTCAAAAAATGTGAAATAATGAGCGCATGAACTCCATTGTCTGGTTTCGCCTCGATCTCCGTTTCGTGGACAACCCCGCGCTCGAAACTGCGGTGAAACGCGGCGGATCGGTCGTGCCCGTGTTCATCTGGTCGCCGGAGGAAGAAGGCGACTGGCCACCGGGCGGCGCGTCGCGTTGGTGGTTGCATCAATCGCTCGCCGCCTTGGATGGTGCGTTAAGAAAGCTCGGCTCGCGGCTCGTCATTCGGCGAGGGCCGACGCTCGAAACGGTGCGCGCGCTGTTGAGAGAAACCGGCGCGAAAGCCGTGTTTTGGAATCGCCGATACGAACCCGCCGTCATCGCGCGCGACGCAAAGGTCAAGGAGACCTTGCGCCAGGAGGGTCTGGTTGTCGAGGACTTCAACGCCGCGCTGCTGCGCGAGCCGTGGACGATTCAAAATCAAAGCGGCAAACCGTTTCAGGTGTTCACGCCTTTCTGGAGAAATTGCCTTGCGAAACCCGACCCCGCCGAGCCGCTGCCCGCACCGAAAATTCTGTCCGCACCGGCGAAGTGGCCGCAGTCCGTGCCGCTCGAAGAATTGAAGCTTGAGCCGAAGCTGAATTGGGCCACCGGGCTGCGCGCCGCCTGGCAACCGGGTGAAGCCGGTGCGACCGCGAACTTGAATCGCTTTCTCACCCGGGCGTTCAACGATTACTCCGAACAGCGCAACCGGCCCGATCTCAACGGCACATCGCGTCTGTCGCCGCATTTACACTTTGGCGAAATCAGCCCGCGCCAGGTGTGGCATGGGTTGCGGCGGCTGGCGACGAAGCGGGGCTTGCCAGTCGAGCGATGGAGCGGTTCGCAATTCCTCGCTGAAATTGGCTGGCGCGAATTCGCCCACCACTTGCTTTTCCACTTTCCCCAGACGCCCACCGAACCCTTGCGCGCCGATTTCAAGAAGTTCCCGTGGCGCAAGGACGCGGCGTGGCTTCGCGCCTGGCAGAAAGGCCGCACCGGTTATCCCATTGTGGACGCCGGGATGCGCGAACTGTGGACAACCGGCTGGATGCACAATCGCGTGCGCATGATTGTCGCGTCGTTTCTCGTGAAAGATTTACTGCTGCCATGGACGCAGGGCGCACGCTGGTTCTGGGACACGCTCGTGGACGCCGACCTCGCGCAAAACACGCTTGGCTGGCAATGGACTGCGGGTTGCGGGGCGGACGCCGCACCTTATTTCCGCGTGTTCAATCCGATCAGCCAGGGCGAAAAGTTCGATCCGCAGGGCGACTACGTGCGCCGCTGGTGTCCTGAACTCGCGAAGCTTCCCGGCGAGTGGCTGCATAAGCCGTGGCAAGCGCAGAGTGAAACCCTCGCTCACGCTGGTTTGGCACTTGGGCGTGATTATCCCGAACCCATCGTTAGCCATGCTATCGCGCGCGAAGTGGCGCTGGAGGCTTTTGCGCGAACCAAGAGCACTGCTTCCCGATAGAAAGTCTCTTCCGGCAACTATCCTTTGGTGCTTCAGTCATAAGCGTGGCCACTAGCCACACTCACATTTGCACCAACCCGATCTTGCGGCACGCAGCCGCCGGCTCAAAGTGCAGGGCGAGCTGGCCGAGCGCGCCTGCGCCAAAGGCGTGTCAGTGATGAATGAAGGGTGCAAGTCACACTGTCACTCAAGCCACTCCCGAAGATTGTCGGTGATGATCGAGGACAACAGGGCCAGGCAACTCGAGTAGTGTCACGAAGCTCCGTCTGATCGCGACGTGTCGGCGTTCTACACGCTCGGACGGCGCACAGACATCGCGCCCGGCTACGACCACATCACCAGCGGCGTCGGCGCGGCGATGATCGATCGGTGTGACTGCGCGATGCTCTGCTACGTCACGCCCACGGAACAGCTCAGCCTGAGACCATTCATTGGTGTATCTGCTACACAAGCTGCACGCGCAATCCGTGTAGTGTCCGATCCGTGGTCACCGCGAAGACGCAATACAGCCTCACGAACGCGAAGGATTACTTCACGGAGCATCTCTGCGTCGGTGACTACTACGAGGAAGGACAGCGCGTAGCCGGGCAGTGGTTCGGGCTGGGTGCGGAACGGCTGGGATTAGCGGGCAAAGTCCAGGCTGAGGATTTTCTGCGACTGTGTGAGAACCAGCATCCGTCCACCGGCGAGACCCTGACGCAGCGGCTCAAAGGGACGCGGACAGAGCACGGCCGGGTCGCAGCCAATCGCCGCATCTTCTACGACTTCACATTCTCCCCGCCGAAGTCGGTGTCTCTCGCGGCGTTCCTTGGCAACGACGAACGGATAATTAACGCCCACACTCGCGCCGTCCGGTCGGCTTTGAGCGAGTTCGAGGCGTTTGCGGCGACGCGCATCCGAGCTGGTGGTGCTCAGAACGACCGTTCTACTGGCAACTTCTCGGCAGCCCTGTTCACTCACGACACGTCGCGCGCTCTTGACCCGCACCTGCACACGCATTGCATTGTGTTCAACGCGACGTTCGACGCCACCGAAGACAGGTGGAAGGCGCTTCAGAACCACGAACTGCTTCGCGCCCGGAAGTTCGCCGAGAATGCCTATTACCATGAACTCGCCCGCGAGCTGCGTGGCTTCGGGTATCGCATCCGGAATCGGACACGCGGCGATTTCCAGATCGAGGGCGTCTCGGATGAACTGTGTGACCGGTTCTCGAAGCGTCACGCGCAGATTGATGCGGCGTTGGAAAAGCTGCTGGCCGACAAGCCCGAGCTGAAACGTGCGGATGTGATGGCCCTCCGTCGGCATCTCGCCGCCGCCGAACGCTCGCGCAAGCAGAAGGACCTCAGCCAGGACGAACTACGACGCCTTTGGGACGCCCAGACAACGAACGAGGAGAGAGTGACCCTCCAGCAGTTGTCGAGCGGTCTCACCCCATCGGTCCCCAATGATCGGCGCCCGTCCCTGAATGAAGCCGTGCAGTGGGCCGAGGAACATCTATTCGACCGCCAATCCGTCGTCATGGAATGCCAGGTGTGGCAGGAGGCGCTGGGCCGGGCACGAGGGGAAGACTTCTCGCTTCGCGAGTTGAAGGACGAGACTCGTCGGCGGGTCTACATCCGACAACAGGATCGCCCGCATGATGTGACGCTGCGCGAGGTCTTGCTGCGCGAGTGGGAAATTGTTCACCTGGTCCGGGAAGGCGCGGGCAGCTTCCATCCCTTGGTCGCAAAGCCGGGCCAGCCGCAGCCAGCGCTGGACGACGAACAACGGCGGGCGCTCGACAGCCTCCTCGCATCAACGAACGAGGTAACTCTATTTCGGGGCGGTGCCGGGACCGGCAAGAGCTTTGTGCTCCGCGAGCTGGCCACGCAGGTTCAGCAAAACGGACGTGCCGTGGTTGTGCTCGCGCCGCAACGGCAACAGGTCGCGGACATGGAGGCGGCCGGCTTTCCTTCACCAACGTCGGTCACGGCCTTTCTGCAAAAGCGAGATGTCCCGAGCGGGGCAGTCATCGTCGTGGACGAAGCGGGCCAGATCGGCGGTCGGCAGATGCTGGAGCTTCTGCGCCTCGCACACCAACGCCACGCCCGTGTCGTCCTTTCCGGGGACACGCGGCAGCATGGGCCGGTTGAAGCCTCCGACGCCTTGATGGCTATCGAGCGTCATTCCGGGGTGGCGCCGGTGGAACTGCACACGATTCGTCGGCAAGACCCGGCACTCGGTCGTGACGACGACGAGCGGAGGAGTATCAGCCGGTATCGAAAAGCGGTGGAGATTGCCGCGGCAGGTCGACTGACCGACTCGTTTGAGCGCCTCGACAAGCTGGGAGCGGTCGTGGCGTGCGGCCTCACCGACCAGACCGACAAGCTCGCGGACGAGTATCTGCGCCTGGCCGGCCAGAATGGCTCTGCCGTGGTGGTCTCGCAGACATGGACGGAAGTGCAACACGTGAACTTGCGCGTTCGCGATGCACTGAAGGCGAAGGGGTTACTGGGTGCTCACGATTCGGCGGTTGAGACGCTTGAACGTCTGGACCTCACCAACGCCCAAAAGCGCGATGAACGGTTCTACCCGCCGGAAGGCGTCGTGGTGTTCAATCAGAAGGTCCGCCATGCGGAAGCCGGGGCGAAGGGCAAACTGGCGGGCATTGTCAGCGCCGGGGTGCTGGTTGAAGTGGACGACAAGTTCGTCACCGTCCAAAACCGTCTGCTCGGGCACATCAATGTGTGTGTCCCCCGCGAGTTGGCGCTGGCCGATGGCGACCGGATTCACCTGAAGGCCAATCGAAAGCTGGCTTCCGGCAATCGGATTGCCAATGGCGAACTGGCCACCGTGAAGTCTGTTCGCCCGGATGGTGCCGTTGAACTTGAAGACGGACGGGTTTTGGACGCCAGCTACCGCGAGTTCTCCCCGGGCTACGCGGTGACCTCCTACGGCTCTCAAGGCAAGACGGTGGACTACGTCCTGTTCTCCGACTCGACCATCAAGGCCGCGACCAACGCGCAGCAGTGGTATGTGACCATTTCGCGCGGGCGTCGGGGTATCCGCATCTTCACGCCGGACAAGGAACAGTTGCGTGAGAACGTCAGCCGCTCGGGGCATCGGCCTCTGGCCCTCGACCTTGCACCGGGACTCGTCTTCCAGCCGCCCCGCAGGCTTTGGGATACGCTCCGCAGGCATGTGCTGCGTTTCGGGCGGCAGGCGGCCGACCGCCTTTCCCGCGTGATACCGCTTCGTCGCCACTTGAGCTCAACCACCCCACACCATGAACACCACCAAACCACCCGAATGCTGGGCGAGTGATGCCAACGCTCGCGCCCTTCGCGTCGAAACCGCCCCCGGAAGTGCTCTGCTGCTTCCCTTCGACCAGTTTGTACTCGCCGAATGCCACACTGAAGAGAAAGAGCAGCGGCTCCGTCTGGTCTTCGCCACCCACGAGGTCGTGCTCCGGGGCCATTCCCTGCGCCGGATCGAAACAGCGATGCAGAGGATGGAGCTTTCTCACCTGGCATGTCTTCCCGGCAGCTACCGGAGCCTTCTGGCCGATGGGCAACCGTTCGTTCGTGAAATCGCCGTCCAGGAAGTGAAGGACAGCGAGGCCAAAGCGATCGCGCCGTCGAATTGACCAAAAGCAGCCTTGCACAGTTCCTCAAATATGTTGAGGATGTGTGCATGGCAAAGAAACGCGATCCGTTTGCCGCCCTGATGAGCATCGCCCAGGACCAGCAAGGCTTCTTCACGACGAAGCAGGCCATTGAGGCAGGCTACGCCGACAACACCCATCCCTACCATGTCCGGGCGGGGAACTGGGAGCGGATTTGGCGTGGCATCTATCGGCTGCGCCACTACCCATCGCCGGAGGACGGTGACAAAGTGGCCTGGTATCTGTGGTCGCGGGGACGGGACGAAAAGCCTGTGGGTGTGTACTCCCACGAGACGGCACTGAGTGTGTTCGACCTCGGAGACTTCAACCCGGCGGATCTGCACATGATCGTGCCACTGACTTTTCGCCGGAATGGCCCCGTTCCGAAAGGCGTCGTTCTCCATCGTGGGACGGTACCGGCTGCGGAATGCACCCGTCTGCGGGGATTTGCCGTTTGCCGGGCGCTGCGAGCAGTGATGGATCTGGCCAAGGCCAATCCCACCGCCATTGAAGATCTGCGCCGGGTTGTATCCGATGCGCGGCGGCGAGGGCTAGTCACCGAACGGGAGCTTGCAGCCAAGCACAAGGAGTGCGAGACCGATTCACTGCTGAAGGCCGTGCTGCCATGAAGACCTATCGAACACCGGAAGCACTTCGCCGCGCGCTGGAGGACCGGCTGATTGCCACGTCCCGGCACGGAGGTGGCGATCTCCCAAGGATGAGGCGACAGGTCGCGTTCGATCGACTCCTGTGCCGCTTGTTCGCCAATCCGAATGCGCCATGGCTGCTCAAGGGCGGTTATGCGATGGAGTTGCGGATTAAGTCGGCCCGGACAACACGGGACATTGACCTTGCCGTGAGGTTGATGCCAGGGAGCGGCGGTCCATGGGGTGATGCCGCAGTCCGACTTCTTCTTCAGGACCTCGCCAATGCAGACTTGGGCGATGGTTTCGAGTTCCTTATTGGCGAACCGACCATGGATTTGGACGCGGCGCCCTATGGCGGATCACGATTTCCGGTCGAAGCTTCCATGGGCGACCGGAGTTTCGCCAGCTTCCACTTGGATGTGAGTTCGGGCGACGTGCTCCGAGAACCCTTCGAGCTTCTGGAAGGGCAGGACTGGATGGGCTTCGCTGGGATTGCGCCCTCGAAAGTGCCAGCGATTTCCCGGGAGGAACAGTTCGCTGAGAAGTTGCATGCCTATTCATTGCCCCGTGAGGGCCGACCGAATTCGCGGGTGAAGGACTTGGTGGACCTGCTGCTGTTGATCGAATCGGGCACGCTCGATGTCGACCGCGTGGGCCAGTGCATCGAGGCGACATTCCGCCGCCGCGACACTCACCCCGTCCCGTCGTCGCTCGAACCTCCTCCCCAGGCTTGGGCCGGACCGTTTGCGGAGATGGCCGGCAAGTGCGGGCTGAGCCAGGATTTGGCGGCTGCGTTCTCGCGCGTCGCCGAGTTCATCTCTGGCCTGCGCCAATGACGATTCGGCTGGTCCGCTGTGCTGCGGCCAGCATTGGAGCGAATCGCTCAGCTATAGAAGAACCCCAATTCTCGAAGACTGGCATGTTTGCCATGCCCCACGATTTAGGCCAAGTGCCGGATTATCCCAAGTTAGTGATAGTCCAATGTGTGATTTCGAGCAAAGACAGCACGGATAGCCGATTGGAACTTGGGATAATTATTGGGCCTCCAGAAATGACAACAGCCGGGAGAACCGCAGCGGGTCGCTTTTGCGTCGGGGCTTGCTGGGTTGTTCAAGGAGCTTCATACATTCCCGCTTCATTTTGATATCGGCTTGCACGTAGGGATGCGTCGCTGCCGGTTGCTCGTGGCCGAGCCAGAGAGCAATGACTTCCAGCGGCACGCCGGCTTGCAGCAGGTGCATCGCCGTTGAGTGCCGCCAGGTATGCGGGGTAATTCGGCGTCCTCGCAGGGACGGACAAGTTTGCTCCGCCCTGCGGACCGCAAGATCAAGCCGGAGCGCGATGCCTTCACGGGTCAGCGCGAGACCCTGCCGGTTGGCGAATAAGGGGCAGTCTGGTGACACCTTGTTGGTCCTGACATGCTCGTGCAGTCGGTGCAGCAAGTCGTTCGCGATGGGAACCGCCCGCTCCTTTCGGCCCTTGCCATGCAGGCGCACAAACCTATCCCGAACGTCACTGGGGCGAAGTTGTGACGCCTCCGAAACGCGAGCACCGGTCTGATACAGCAGACTGAAGAGCAGGTGATCCCGTCGGCCGGAGTTCGTCGTCGTGTCGATGGCGGCGAGGAGCGCCATGACCTCTTCGCGGGTCATGAAGGTCAACACTGGCTTCGTGGTGCGCTTACATGGGATCGACAGAATCCGTTGGCTGGCGACCGCAAAAGCTGGGCCGGAATAGGCCAAGGCAAAATGTGCGAAAGCCCGGATGGCAGCCAGGCGCGCGTTGCGGGAACGCACACAATTTCCACGTACGCGTTCGAGATGGTCAAGGAAGCCCAGAATATCGTCGGCCCCGAACTCACGGAAGGTGAGCTGATCAATCGTCTGGTGATGCGTTTCGGCGAGATACCTCAGCAGAATGCGGAAGGTGTCGCTGTAGGCCTCAATCGTCCGCGGGCTCACGTTGCGTTGGGTGCGAAGATGATCGACAAAGAATCGTTCGATGAGAGTGGGAAAGGGATTGGAGGTCATAGTGGGGAATCGTGGGATGGTTGATTTTGCTGGAAGCGTTGAAAGAGCTGCGCCGCCTTGCTCAGCGACGAACAGTCAGGCGATACGTACCACCAGGTGGCGTTGAACCGTTTGTGCCCCATGTAGCGCGACAGCAGCACCAAATAGTGCGGCACCGATTCGCCTCGGCGGCTCCAGGCGGAAATCAATCGGGAGGCAAACGTATGGCGCAGGTCGCTAAAGCGAACGACGGGCCGCGCGCCGTTGGGCTCGATGCCTCGGACGATGGAGCGGAAAACAGCGCCAATCGTTTCGGAGGTGAAAGGGACCCCGCGCCGGCCGACGAAGAGATGATCCCCGAACGGGATGATCCGCCGTCGCGCCTTTTGGTAACGTTCCAGCGCACGCACGACGGTCGAATGTAAGGGCAAGGTCCGCTGCGGACTGAACTTGGTCTGGCTGATCACGATCGTGCGTGCCCGAGGGTCAAAGTCAACGAGCCGCAACTTACACACCTCGGCCGGGCGAAGGCCGGTGCAGAACACCAACCCGATCATTGTTTCAAACGTCCGTGACCGGAGTGCCATGTGGCGGAACCGATGCGGGAGTTGCCGCGCCTGCTTCATCATGAGCCGGACCTGCTCAAGGGTGTAAATGTGCGGCTGGCGCCGAATACAGGTCGAACCGAGCATCCGTGCCGGTGGCACCTCCGTGTGAGGATCGAGGGCGGCGAGGTAGCGCGCCAGGCCGCGTACCGACTGATAGCGCATGGCGTGATACCCGCATCGGTTGTGGCCGACCGACGTGGCCCATTGCAACGCGAGGGCGGCGGTTAGTGGCTGCCCCGATGCTGTCTTGTCGGCGAAGGAGGCGAATTTGCGCAGGTGATAGGCTTGCCTGCTCAGCACGAACCCGAGCTTGCGACGGTGCGCGAGATACGCGCGCACCCGAGAATGCATGGTGGTGGGTTTCATGGGAGGGGCCAGGGTTGAACCAGCACGCGCAGGTCGGAGACGGTGAGGTCAGTGTAGAGGCTGGTAGTCATCAGGTCTTGGTGGCCAAGGAGATCGCCGATCTCGCGCAGGTCTGCACCGCGCGCGTGTAGGCGGGTGGCGAAAGTCCGCCGCAACACGTGCGTCCCACCGTAGGCTCCAGGAAACCCACAACGCCGGTAAGCGCGCCGCATGGCCATCCGCACGCAATGGGTACTGACCGGGGTTCCGACCATCTTGGCGTGCCGCAGAAACACACGGTCACTCTGGCTGCCTCCGCGAAAGCGTTGGATATAGTGGCGCAACACGTCGCCCATTGGTGCAGGGAGCGGGACGATTCGGGCGACTCCGCTCTTCATCACCGGCACACGAACCAAACCTGCCTCCCAGTCGATGTCTTGGAACCGAAGCTGGACCACCTCGCAGTTGCGTAGCCCCAACTCGATCATGCAGAGCGCCGCCGCGTGCTCACAGCAGCCTTGGGCGGTCTGCCGATCGAAGGAGCGCAGCAACTTCTTCCGTTGAGTGCCTGTGAGTCCGCCGGGGCTGTAGTGTTGGCGAAAGTTTGCGACCGTGGGGATCGCCTGCACCAGTTGCGCGGGACAGGCGCCGCGCAGCTGAACGAAACCGAGAAACCGTCGCAACGCACTGAGAAAGGACTTGGCGTAGCCGGAAGTGTGACCCTGGGCACAAAGCTCCGCGAATCGCCAGATATCGTGAGCGCGGACATTGGCCCACCGTGCTTCGCGGTCGCCGAACTGCCACGAGAGATAACGCCGTGCAAAGGCGACATATCCGTCAGCGGTCAGTCGCACGAAACCACGGTGGTTCTGCAAGAATGCCCTATAGTCGTTGAGCGAAGAGGCCCATGGCTCGCGCGGTTCTGTTGCGTAGCATTGGCGGAACTTCAGCCACCGATTGAGCGCACCAAAGAGTGCGGGATATGTCGCCTGCGGCACCATCAGGCGCGCAAGTCGAGGGAGTTCCTTGCGGGTAAGACTGGTCAATCGGCGATGATGGACCGCAAGCCAACCCGCGACGCGAACGAGGTGCTTCCGATATTGTGCCACTGAGCTCACTGAATAGCCGTGCTCACGCATATGCCTGGCGAACGCTCCGTCAATGAGCTGAAGGTCGGAGGAACAAACGTTCCGGCCCATGTGATATGGTCCGTAACGGGGTCGTTTGATCATAGACCCCCATCACGGCATCAACTTCACATCGCCGCCAGCCGAAGTCGCCGGTCCTCCGCCACCTTCACATTATGCCAAGTGCCAATCAGGTGGCGGCACAGTGTTCACGCTAGATCCGTCACCCACTTGGGATAATCCGGCACTTGGCCTAAATCATCTTATCCAAACATTTGGATAACAGGATCACGTGGTCAAGAATTTCGACCTTGAGGAGTTGTCCGGCGCGGATGAGATCGCGGGTGATGCGGATGTCCGCCTCGGACGGAGCTGGTTCCCCGCTTGGATGATTATGTTATGTGCAGCGCCGATTTATGTGCAGCCACCGATCGGCGGTGCTGACGTTCGCGCGGGTTTTACGGCGAAAGGAGGGTTATGCTTGAAGGTAAATCACTCCTGCGTCCTCCGCCAGACCCGCCCGTTCGCAGATTGAGGATCGAGGCTGTGGGCGATTTCTGGAAGGGCCTCACAATACCGAAAATCCGGCTCATGGGACGCTGGCTTGAGCGAGCTGGGTTCCGACCGGGGAATCGCGTTCATGTCACGTGCGTTGCTCCCGGAATGATTGAGCTCCGCGCCTCTGACGCCGCGCCGGATGAATCGAAGCCGACCTCATCCGGGCAGTCCGAACATCCGTTGTGACGCGATCCTCAGCTCGACACAACTCCACATAACCGCTGCGTTCTTTCGGGACGCAGCGGCTTTTTCCAGAAGGCGGGACTGCGCGTGGCAAGGCCGGGGCGATCGCGGCGGATTTTGGACACTGCAACTTCAAAACCATAACCGTTCACTTTGGCTCCGCCGTTTTCAATCCCAAACGGTCAACCCGTATGCTCGAATTCTGGTTCAAAGAAAAACGCACGTTGGTCGATTTCCGCCGAGGCCTGCTCGGACCTCATTTCGACGGCTTCGCCGCTTATCTCCAAGCCAAAGGCTACGCTCCCCACACAGGCTGCGTCATTCTCGCCAAGTGTTGCCAACTCAATGGCTTCCTGGTGGAGCAACGCGTCTCGCACTGTGACCAACTGGGCGAGGCCCAGGTCGAAGCTTTCTTGCGGGCCTATTTCGCCCATCTTCCCAACCCACCCCGGGGTTATTCAGCCCTTCACACGGCGCGGGCCGCGATCAGGCATCTTTTCGATTACCTGATTCAGATCCAAGTCCTGAAGCCACCGAAGCCTGAACGGATCGTCCAGCCCTTTGACTGGCTCCTGGAGCCCTATACGCGTTATCTCCGAGTCGAGTGCCAGTTCTCCGAGGTTACGATCAAACGGTGCCGCGTCCAAGTCAGCTCCTTGCTTGAGGCGATGGGCCGAAGCGCGCAGCGCGAGCGGTTCCCAGCCCTCAAGGCCGCCACGGTCGAGGGCTTCGTCAAAGAGTTGCTCCGAATCAGCACGGCCCCAGAAGCCTTGGCTGGAACCTTACGCCGATTCTTCCGCTACTGCGCATCCCGGCGTCACGCCCCCGCCGACTTCTCGGGGTTGGTGCCGCCCATCCGTCGCTATCGGCATGCCTCCCTGCCCAAGGGGCTGGATGACTCGGTGCTGGGAAAAATGCTCAAGGCGATCCCGCGAGACACACCCGTTGGGGCTCGGGACCATGCGATCCTCGTGCTGCTGATGGCCTACGGCATCCGGGGTGTTTCAGCGGCCCAATTGCTTTTGGATGATTTAGACTGGCAGCACTCGCGGATCCGGATCCGCGCCCAAAAGGGCGGCAAGGAAGTGGTCTTGCCGCTCATGCAGGCGGTGGGTGAAGCCCTGATTCAATACCTGCAACATCGCCCAGGACAGACCCTGTGCCGCCAGCTTTTTCTCAGCGCCAAAGCTCCTTTTCGTCCGCTCGACAGCGTCGCCATCTCCATGATCGTGCGCCGCCACCTCGAACACGCGGGCGTCAAAACCGCCGGCAGCGGCTCACGCAGCCTCCGCCACTCCTGGGCGATTCGCGCTCTGGCCCATGACTCGCCCATCAAGGCTATTGCCGATGTTCTGGGCCATCGTTACATCGACACGACTTTCATTTACGCCAAGGCCAACCTCGCCTCACTTCGTCAGGTCGCCCTGCCGTGGCCAGTCAAGGACTGAGTTTATGGGCACATGTCTTTTTCGCAGTCCGCTGGCGCCTCGGCTCCAGGCCTTTTGGGAAACGCATTACGCACGAAGCCGGGGTGGACTCAGCAATCAGAAAATCCTGATTTACCTGGATCGCTTCCTGACTGGCGAACTCAAACCGGGGCAAACGATCAGTCGCCCAGTTGTGGAGCGCTGGAATGAAAGCATGGCTTCCTTGAGTCCAAACACCCGGATCAATCGGCTTTGTATTCTGCGCCGGTTCTGCCGCTACCTGCACTATTTTGATCCCGAGACCTGCCTCATTCATCAAAGCTTCTCGCCGCGGCGGACCCGGCCGGCGCCTCACATCTATACTCGTCAGGACATCCGCCGCCTCATGGCAGCGGCACGGCAACTCGGCCCGTCGGGAAGCCTGCGACCAGTCGTGGCCGCGAACTTGATCGGGCTTCTTTACGCGACGGGCCTCCGCATCGGGGAGGCCTTGAATTTGACGCTGCGGGATGTTGATCTCCAGCGCCGGGTCATTGAGGTTCGCGAGGGCAAGTTCCAAAAGTCCCGATACGTGCCCCTCTCGCCCTCCGCAGCCCGGCGGGTGAAAAAGTATTTGCGCCAGCGTCGGAGCGCTGGCTTTTCAATCGCTCCCACGGCGCCGGTGTTCCTGAATATCATCGGCACCCGGCACGGACATCCGGGCTTCGTGACGCTCTTTCTGGAACTGCTGCGCAGCCTTGGCCTGCGCGGTCCCAAGGGGCAATCCGGCCCGCGCATCCACGACTTGCGCCACACGTTTGCCGTGCATCGCCTCCTGGCGTGGTATCGGCAGGGCGCCAATCTCGCGGCCAAACTTCCGCTGCTCTCAACCTATCTGGGTCATAGCACCATCACCGGCACGGAAATCTACCTCCAGGCCACAGCCCAGTTGCTGGAGAGCGCCGGCCAGCGTTTTCACGCCCATTTTGCCATTCCACTCCGCCCTCGGACCAAACGCCATGACACGGCCTGACCTCGGAACTCTGATTCGGAACTTCTTCGAGCAATACCTGGTCTCGCAGCGGGGGCTCAGCGGCCATACCGTGCTGGCGTATCGCGACACCTGGAAGCTCTTCTTGCAGTTTGCCTCCAGGCGACATCGTAAAACCAGCATCGGTCTGACGTTGGAAGAGCTGACACCGGACACGGTCCGTCACTTCTTGGCCTACTTGGAGCGCGAGCGGCACAATGCGGTGCCCACGCGGAACAACCGGTTGGCAGCCATTCACTCCTTCTTTCAATACGTGGCCCAGACCGACCCGCGTTACCTGGCCCACTGCGAATCCATTCTCGCGGTTCCGTTCAAGCGCCATGCGCAGCGCGTGCCCGAATACCTGGAGCGGTCGGAGGTCCTGAAGATCTTCGCGCAGATCAACTGCCGAACGCCGCTGGGACGACGCGACGACGGCCTGCTCCGGCTGCTCTATAACACGGGCATGCGTGCCCAAGAGCTGGTGAACCTGGATGTCAACCACGTCCGCTTCAGCCGGCCTTACCACGTGCGCATCCTTGGCAAAGGCCGCAAAGAGCGAACCTGCCCGCTGTGGACGGAAACAGTCCAAGCCATCAAAACCTACTTGGCGGCGCGCCCGGTGCGCCTGGATGAAGCCGTCCCCCTGTTCGTCAACACGGAGGGGAATCGGCTCTCGCGTTTCGGTTTGCGGCACATCATTGCCCATCGAGTGGCCGAAACTGCAACCGAATGCCCGTCGCTCTTCACCCGGAAGGTAACTCCCCACACCTGGCGCCACACCACGGCGATGCACCTGCTCCAGTCGAATGTCGATCTCAACATGATCCGTTCCTGGCTGGGCCATGCTTCCATCGAGACGACCCATGGCTACGTCGAGATTGATCTGGAGATGAAACGCAAGACGCTTCAGTCGGCGGAGAAACTGATCCCAACTCAGGGCAAGCACGGAAGCTCGTGGCAGAAAAGCCCCGACATCCTTTCGTGGTTATCGGGGCTCTGATTATGTGCAGCGTCGCACCCAAGACACACTTCATTCATCAGCTCCACTCCGAGGTGGCAGCAATCCAGCACCACATAAACCGGCGCTGCACATAACACAACTTATGTGCCGCAGCACATAAGTTGTGCATAATTATGATGGCATGAGCACTGGCGATGACTGCCAATCGAAAGACCTCGCGAGGATGCACGAGAATGGTATCCATCGTTCCAATTGAGACGACGCAGTGACCTTTGACACGACGCCTGGTGTTCAGCATCAGAACCGCGAGAGTTTCGCACTCGGGGTTGAAGTAGGGGTTGGTGACGACGTTCGCCCGCCAATAATTTGCCGCCATATCCGGCGTGTCGCAGAGTTGGAGAGATTCGGGTGTTGGACATTCTCGAAGTGAGATCAGCTTCCATTCCTGGGGTTGATTGTAGTTCCTCAGCGCGCGTGCGCCTTGCCGGGTGACTGATTGAATCGCCTCCATCATTGGGGTTGAGACGGACTGGTTTGCGGTCGGGGTGATGACTTCGTTGGTGCTCATGTTTTTGTGTTTCGTGAAGGAGCGGGAGTGCTCTCTTCACCCCGGACCGAGAGAGCACGACCGCTCCGCCGAAACACACCTGAGCGGATTGGCGTCGGCGGGCGCGGAGCCGGAGCAGCGGCGTGACGGCTGATGCCGGCGCGCCGGTGCGCGGAGCAACCAGAGGCGCCAACCCGCGAAGGCATGAGCACTCGAAGTCCCGACCGAATGCGGGCCGACTCGATGAGCGATGCGTGCCACTGCGATCACCGCAATTGATTGATTCGGCTCCGAGCCTGTGCAACGCCGCCCCGGACGGATGCCGTGCGGACCACAGGTGTGGAGAATATTGTGTGGCAGCTACACCGGAAGAATCGCGATGAGTCGTAGGCTGTCGTCGTGAGCTTGACAGCCATGAATACGACAGCGATCCCTGAATGCCAGACGTTCGACGTAAAGAGCAGCGCCGTCGAGCTGGGTGTGTGCGAGGAGACCGTGCGACGCCTTGTCCGACGAAAAGTCTTGCGGAAACTGCCCGGGCTCAGGCGAATCTTGATTCCGAAAGCAGAACTCCAACGGTATCTGTCTTCACGGTAAGCTTACCGCGAAAATCGGTCTCATTCGTCGGGACTCGCTCACCCCCTGTTTCGATCTGCCCGCATCGCTCATCCAGCACTTCGCTGCGCCGGACTTCTGAACTTTGGCTGAAGTTGACCTCAGCGCCCCGCTGTGCTTTGATTCGTTGGGGCGCGCGACTCGTTTGCGCATCCTGGAATCATGCATCCAATCGACTCATACGCTGTTCTGAACGGACACGAACTGCTGGTCTGGCACCACTCGCCGGATCCGAAGCGCGGGCGTGTTCGATTCGGGACGACCGCCACGGGCGCTCGAAAAGTGGCCAAGAAGTGGCCAAGAGACCTTGGCCAGTTTGCGTAAGTATGGTGGGCCCAGAGGGATTTGAACCCCCGACCAAGCGATTATGAGTCGCCTGCTCTAACCGCTGAGCTATGGGCCCAAAATACTAAGAATAGAACACTTACAGATTTGGATTTCAGACGGTATCCGATTTTGACACTGCAGTCTGATACTGCCTGCATGAGAACGACCGGCGCAGACCCTCAATGGGTGAAAGCCCCCGTCGCCAACTTGACCCGTTACGTGCCCTCGGGGGCGTACTTTGCCCGCGTACGAGTCGGGGGCAAGCTCATTCACCAGTCACTCCGCACCGACAAGATCAGCATCGCCCGACTACGGCTCAACGATCTGGTCAAGGAGGAACGCGAAAAGCTCGAAGCCCGCGGCAAGGCAAGTAAGGGCCGGACGATCTTCGGCGAGGTCTTGAACCTCTACCGATCTCAACTTGACGGAAGCCGGCAGTCAAATTTTCGTCGAAGCCTCACCGCCGGAAGTGTATCGAGGCACTGTTGAAGTCGTGGTCGGAACTGGAGGAACTGGACGTTGAGCGGATTTCCGAACGAGACTGCCTGACTTGGGCAAGTCGGTTCACTCCCTCCGTGATTCCTGGGAACAGTACTGGGCAATTCGCCTTAACTGACCGAGACGTTCCGCTCCCAAGACTGCGGTAGAATCCCAAGTACTGCCTTCGACCTTCATCTTTGCCGGTAGTCCCACCGGGGACTGGCCCGAAAGCGTCGCAAAGAAGACGCAAGCATCCAAGTAACTGCCGATCGGGCTCGGGTGCGCGAAATCCTGATCGGCAAGAAGCCTTCCGGGTAGAGCCGGTGGTTGTCCACCTCCAGCACCCACCGCACTCCGAGACCGGTGACTTGCTGCCAGAAGGCTTCCAGCGCTCGATGCGGCGAGCGTCCGGGCCGAAACCCGTCGGAGAAGTCGTAGAACGCCTCCTCGTAGATCGCTCCCAGCAGCATCGCCATCGCCGGTTGCCTCGCCTCCCGCCGCTCCATGCTCACGGCTCAGGAGGTCTGTGGCTGGTCTCGCGCCAGATGCCCGTGGCGCTTTGGGCGGGACGTTGCCGCCTGGGAATGCCGCCCAATGTCCGCCGTGGCGCAGCAACGAGGCGGCCCTGATCGGGACCTGCTGAATCCCAGCGCGGGGCGCCACGCTTGCATCCGACGGCGGCATTCCAGCTCAAGCAAGGGTCGGGGATACCACCGCAGCCGCCGGCCTACCTCTGTACCCTCGCCCCACCGCCCTTGATGAGCTTCTCGACTTCGGCCTTGGTCGCCATGCTGGTGTCGCCGGGGGTGGTCATGGCGAGCGCGCCGTGGGCGGCGCCGTACTCGACCGCCTTCTGCGGATCGCCGGTGGTCAGCAAGCCGTAGATGAAACCGGATGCGAAGCTGTCGCCGCCACCGACCCGGTCAAGGATTTCGAGATTGGGGTACGGACGACTTTCGTAGAACTTCCCATCCATCCAAGCGATGGCCGCCCAGTCGTTGCGCGTGGCAGTGTGCGCAGCGCGCAGCGTCGTGGCGGTGGCCTTGAAGTTGGGAAAGGTCTTCACCGCGGTTTCGATCATCCGCTTGAACGCGGTGACGTCGATGTGGAGCAGGTGCTCGTCGGCGCCTTCCACTTTAAAGCCGAGGCAGGCGGTGAAGTCTTCCTCGTTGCCGATCATGACATCGACGTACCTGGCGATTTCCCGGTTGACCTCCTGGGCGCGCTGCTGGCCGCCGATGGACTTCCAGAGGCTTGGGCGGTAGTTCAGGTCGTAGCTGACAATCGTCCCGTGTTCCTTGGCCTTCTTGACCGCTTCGATGGCCAGGGGCGGGGTGGTGTCGCTGAGCGCGGCGAAGATACCGCCGGTGTGCAGCCAGCGCACGCCGAACCGACCGAAGATGTGATCCCAATCGAAATCACCGGGCTTGAGCTGGCTGGCGGCGGTTTGGCCACGGTCGGGAATGCCCACCGCCCCGCGCACGCCGAAGCCACGCTCCGTGAAGTTGAGGCCGTTCCGGGTGACCCGACCCACGCCGTCGAACGGTTGCCACTTGATGAATTCGGTGGCGACGCCGCCTTGCAGGATGAAGTCCTCGATCAAGCGACCGACGTCGTTATCGGCGAAGGCGGTGGCCACCGCGGTCTTCAGGCCGAAGCAGCGCCGGAGGCCACGAGCGACATTGTACTCGCCCCCGCCTTCCCAGACCTTGAATTCGCGCGCGGAACGGATGCGGCCTTCACCGGGGTCGAGTCGGAGCATGATTTCGCCCAAGGAAAGGAGGTCGTATTGGCAGGAGGCGGCAGGTTTGACGTGCAGGGTGGACATAGGCAAGGCGGTCTCTTGGTTTCGATCGAAAGACGAGGTGGAACTCTGGACCGCGCAAGCCAGAATTCAATCCGTTTCCACGTCCAGGCGCCGTTTTTGCCCGCGGAAAGCAAAGCGGCCCGCGAACCTCCCACGAGGTTCACGGGCCGGTGTGTCAGACGGCGCGCGCTCAATCGGTCACCGCGACGCGGCGCGGCTTGACCATCTCGGCCTTGGGCAGGCGCACGCGGAGCACGCCTTGATCGATCTGGGCGCTGATGCGCGCGGCGTCGATGACCGGATCGAGCACGAAGGTCCGGCGGAAATCGTGCCGGGCGCTCTCGTGGTGGAGGTAGGTGCCTTCGCCACTCGCCGGCTGTCGTCGGCCGGTGAGGGTCAGTTCATTCCCTTCCAGCAGGACTTCCAGTCCGGCTTTGTTGACGCCTGGCATGTCGGCCTCGAGCAGATACTCGTCCTTGGTTTCAAAGACATCGACGTCCGGGGCCACGTAGCTGGGTTCAGCCTTGGCGATTTCGCGTTTCTTTTCGACGGGAGTCAGTGTGTTCATGATGTTCCAGGGTTTGACGTGCCCGGCGGGCCGTGCAGACCACGCCGGGCACAGGGGTGTTTTCAACCAACGTTCACGGCGATTTGCTTCGGCTTGGCTTCTTCCGTCTTCGGCATGATGATCGTGAGGATGCCGTCTTTGTAGGCGGCCTTGATGCCCTCGACCTTCACCGGCTTGGGCAGCGCGAGGGTGCGATGGAACCGCCCGTAGAAGCGTTCGCTGCGGTAAGTTTCGCCCGACTCGGATTTCTTCTCTTGAGACCGTTCACCGGAAACGCTCAAGACGCCTTCGTGAACGGAGACTTCGATGTCCTCCTTTTTCAATCCGGGCAGTTCGACGGTGGCGACGAGGTGATCCTTGTCCTCGCGCAGGTCGAGCGCCGGGGCCCAGCCGGTGAAGAACTCGCCCGGCCGGGTCAGTTCGCCGAACGGCATCTCAAAGAGCCGGTTGATCTCGTCGCGCAGCGTGTTCATCTGCTCGAACGGGGAGACGCTCCACACATCCGGTCGCGTGTATCGAACCAGTTTCATGTTCATTGCCTTTCTCTTTTCAGATTGTTTTTATTAACGTGACCATTTGATAGCTTCCGATATGCCAATTCGATTCACGAATTGTCCTTGTTTATTAACCATTTTGCAATCAAGTGGTTGCTAAAACAGATCAAACCTTGGATTAATCATGAACGAGCCATATAGTCTCATTTAGGCGAGCGATGGTGAGTCGCAATAAGTGTCGTAATGACTCATAATGCTGTTGGAATGGAAACGGGCTGCAATCCCGATCAGCCCCTATGCACGGGCCCGGCAGTACCGGCGGGGGTCGGGCCGGCGATTCTCGCCGTCGGTACGGGCAGGGCGAGCGGGTGGGGTAGCTTCAAACCGCACCGGGCGGGTTTGCCGCCACCGAAACCGCGTGTGCGATGGGCAACACGAATCTGACCTCGAACCCACGAGGTTCGCGGTTGCGGCAAGCGACCTGGCCACCGCAGGCCTCGACGCAAGTCTTCACGATTGTCAGGCCCAACCCTACGCCGCCGGTCTCGCGTGCCCGGGATTGGTCCACGCGATAGAACGGATCGAATAGTTTCGGCAGGCTCTCGGCGGGCACCCCGGGGCCGGAGTCGGCAACCGTGACCACCGCCGCGTCGCCTTCACAGCGGGCGGCGACCTGGATCGGGCCGCTGTCGCCAGCGTGCAGGATGGCGTTGCGGATGACGTTCGCGAGCGCGCGTTGCAGCAGATCTGGCGCGGCTGCGACTTGCAGATCGGCGGGCACCTCCAAACGCACGTCGCCCCCCCGCTGGGCTTCGCGGCTCAGCGCCTGTTCAGCGATGGCCCGGAGGTTCACAGAGCCGCACTTGACCGCGCCGGAACCGAGCGAAGCTTTGGAAAACGACAGCAGTTCCGCGACCAGTACCGACATGTGCTGCACCTCCTCGCGCACGTCGTCCACGTAGCCTTGCTGCCGGGCATCCGCGCGCTGTTCGAGAATCCCCAGCGCCATCTGGATGCGCGCGATCGGTGAGCAGAGCTCGTGAGCGATATCCCCCAGGAAGCGCTTCTGGCCATTCACCAGCCCTTCGAGGCGCTGGGCCATGCGGTTGACCGCCTCGCCCAGGTGGCCCAGTTCATTGCGTCGCCGCGTCGGCACGCGGACGTCGAACTTGCCTTCGGCAATCTGCTCGGTCGCATGGGTGGTTTGAGATAAGGCGCGGGTGATGCCGCGCACCAACGGCAGCCAAAAGAAGACCGACACGGCCACGGCCGCGCTGCCGACCACAATCCACGGCTTGAAGTCAAAGAAAAGTCCACCGCCGTGGACGCTGCCCGAAACGATCAACAGTACGGCCGGGACCAACCGCGGCAGCTCCGGTTCGCGCACGCCGACGCTGATGCCCACCCAGTACTGGGTGGGGCCTTCGGTACGTACCATGAACGGCGGCCGGTCGCGGAGCGGTGGGTTGAACGGCGAATGCGGTGGACCAAGCCCCAGGCCCGGCCGCTGCGCCGGCGGGCCGCGGAAATCGTCGCCGGAAAGA
The DNA here is from genome assembly GCA_963735925.1 of uncultured bacterium. Classification (GTDB taxonomy): domain Bacteria; phylum Verrucomicrobiota; class Verrucomicrobiia; order Limisphaerales; family J093; genus DSVZ01. The sequence continues at coordinate 108,354 of CAVTMT010000005.1, read as the reverse complement.
CCGCGGCGGCCCGGCGGCCCGCGTCGCTCGGCCCCGAATCGCTCGCGGACACGCGGCGGCAGCGGTTCAAGCTGGCCGGCGAGCTGCGTACCGTCCTGGCGGAACAGCAGAAACCTCGCGCCGTGCGCCTCGCCGAATCGGGCCAGTACCGCGTCCCACTGGGCCCGCGGTTGCTCGCTCACCTCGGCCGCGATACTGTCCGCCAGCGCCTGCAGCCGGTCGCCCGAGCGCCCGGCGAGCAGGAGGTCCAGGCCGAAACTGAACTGGGCCCGGAAAATGGCGTAGCCGATCCCAACCAGGAGCAGCAGGTTCAGGAAGAACCAACCCAGTATTCGCGCCAGCAGCGGAAAGCGCAGTTTCACGGCATCAACCGGATTCACCGGGCCGGATGAACAGGTAACCCACCGCCCGGATGGTCCGGATGAACCGCGGTTCGCGGGCATCGTCACCGAGCTTCTTCCGCAACGCGGAGATGTGGACATCGATCGAGCGGTCGAACACCTCGTAGTCGCGTTCGCGGATTTCCTCGAGCAATTGCTCGCGGGTTTTCACGCGCCCGCGCGCCCGCGCCAGCGCGGTCAGCAGGTCGAACTCGACGGCGGTCAACTCCAGCGGTCGGTCATCCAGGACCGCCACCCGCGCGCCGTCGTTGATGCGCAGCGGTCCGACGACGATCTCCGGCTCGGCCGCCGGGGTGGGCTGGGTCGGTCGTCCCGAGCGCCGGATCACGGCCCGGAGGCGCGCCAGCAGTTCGCGCGTGGAGAAGGTCTTGGGCAGGTAATCGTCCGCGCCGATCTCCAGGCCGACGATGCGGTCGGCCTCGTCGCCCCGGGCGGTAAGCATCAGGATGGGTACTTCCGATTTCGCACGGATGCGTTTCAGCACCTCGAAGCCGTCGAAACCGGGCAGCATCACATCGAGGATGACCGCCTGCCACGGTTCGGCGAGCGCGCGTTCCACGCCTTCCGGGCCGGTGTGCGCCAGGGCGACGGCGTAGCCCAGCGGTTCGAGATAATCCCGGATCAAGCGGCACAGCTTGCGGTCGTCATCGATGACCAGCAGCCGGGTCCGGTTGGGGTCCGGAGCGACATCGGCCTCGTCGCGCTCTTTGGCAGCCGTCGCATTCATCGATGGACGCGAGCTTAACACGACGGCGGCGAAACGTCCGGCTTTTTACATCGCCTTTACAATTCTATCTCCGCGCGGGTGGGCAACCGTCGTGAGCTCGGCGCGGCGCTTCACTTGGCCGGGTGCTTGGCCAGCCGGGAATTTCGGTGGCTGTAGCCGAAGTAGATCACCAGGCCGATGAACAGCCAGATGAACAGCCGCGCCCAGGTGTCGCGCGGCAGGCCGTACATCAGCCAGGCACAGAAGAACGCACCGAGCGGGCACACGAGCCAGAACAGCGGCGTGCGGAACGGCCGATGAATCTCCGGCTGGGTGAAACGCAGCACGAAAATGCCGACGCACACGATCAGGAACGCCAGCAGCGTGCCGATGGACACCAGTTCGCCCAGCAATCCGATGGGAAACAGCCCGGCCATCAAAGTCGCCACCGAACCGGTCAGCACCGTCGCCAGCCACGGCGTGCGGAAGCGCGAATGGACCTGGCTGAACACCGGCGGCAGCAGGCCGTCCTTGGACATCGAGTAGAAAATGCGCGGCTGCCCCAGCATCATCACCAGGATCACCGACGACAGCCCGGCGATGGCGCCGATCTTGACGATGGGCCGCAACCACGCCACGCCACGCCCCAGCGAATCAATCGCCACGGCGATGGGATCCGGCACGTTGAGCTGCGTGTATTTCACGATCCCCGTCAGCACCAGCGCCACGGCGATGTAGAGAATGGTGCAGATCGCCAGCGAGCAGAGGATGCCAATGGGCATGTTACGCTGGGGATTCTTTGCCTCCTGCGCCGCGGTGGACACGGCATCGAACCCGATGTAGGCGAAGAAAATCACCCCCGCCGCCCGCAACACCCCCCCCCAGCCAAACGTGCCCGGGCCTTGGGCCGGCGGCAGGAACGGCACCCAATTGTGCCGGTTGAGATAGGCCAGGCCGACCGCGATGAAGATGAGGATGACGAGGAGTTTCACCGCGACGATCAGGTTGTTAAACGTGGCCGATTCCTTGATACCCAGGATCAGAAGGATCGTGATGAGAGCAACGATCACCATCGCCGGAACGTTCAGTACGGCGCCGGTGTGCGTCCAACCCTCGGTGAAGAGCCGCCAGATGTTCCAGCCGGCGTCCGTCGGCGCGAGGTGGTTGTACGGCGCGCCGGTGAAGGCCGCGGGGATGACGAGACCGAGATCCTTCAGGAAAGAGACCACGTAACCCGACCAGCCGACCGCGACGGTCGAGGCGGCGAACATGTATTCCAGGATCAGATCCCAGCCGATGATCCAGGCAATGAACTCGCCGAGCGTGGCGTAGGCATAGGAATAGGCCGAGCCGGACATCGGCATCATGGCCGCAAACTCGGCGTAGCACAGGCCGGCGAAGGCGCAGGCCAGGCCCGCCAGCAGGAAGGAATACACGATGGCCGGCCCGGCGTATTTGGCGGCGGCCTGGCCGGTCAGGACGAAGATGCCGGCGCCGATCACGGCGCCGATGCCCAGCGCGGTGAGATTGACCGGCCCGAGGGCGCGGTGCAGACGCTGGTCGTTGGCAGCCTCGGCCTGCACGTCGTGCACGTGCCGGCGGCGGAACAAGAATTTCATGCGGATTGGTTCAGGCGCGCGTCGCAGGTAAAACTGAATATGAGTTGTGCCCGCGTTAATTAGCGGTCGGGGCGAGCAAGTCAAGAAAACGTCCCCGACCGAAGGCGTCCCTCCCGCCGTGGTGTCGTTCGCGGCTCGGGTTCAAACGCACCGCAGGCCGCCGGATCGTTCCCGGCTCAGTTCAGTGAAGGATTCTCCGGCGAATGGGCCAGCAGAACGTAGGACGGTCCTTTCTGCAGCAGGACCGAGCGCCAGAGATCCTCGGGAGCGGTCGAGAAGACGAGCGGGATCGTCGCCGGCCACGTGAGCCAGGCTTTGCGTTGCATCTCGTTGTCCAACTGCCCCGGACTCCAGCCGGCGTAGCCCGCGAAGAGCCGGATCTGGCGCGTGGCGGAGAAGGACTCGCCGAGCTCGATCAATTCGTCCAAGGAGTGACCCAGGCTGAGGTTGGGCAGCACGTTGGCATCCGGCAGAAACGTGTCGGTATGGAGGAAACTCATGGCCGTGGGCTGCACGGGTCCGCCGACGAAGAGCGCGAGTTCCTTGAGCGATTCAGGCAGATCCGCCACTAGCGCGTCGCCGACCTTCTTGCCGCTGCTGCGGTTCAGCACCAGACCGAAGGCGCCTTCGGCGTCGTGCTGGCAGATCAGCACCACCGTGCGGCTGAACCACGACCCCGCGAGGCTGCCGCCGTCCAGCAGCAACTGGCCCTTCAACGACTGATGCACTTTGGCCATGAGAACGAGGCCGCGCTTCGACGCGCAGGTCCGGCGGCACAATGGAACCATCGGCCGCGCCTGGCAACTCCCGAGCAGCGGGAGGCGGGCGGCGGGAGGTCACAGCCCCAGCCGCCGGGCGACCTCCGCCAAGGGCAGGCCGGTAATCGCGAACGTCTTGTGGCCCGAGGTGCGTCCGCGCACCAACTGCACGGCGCGCGGGGGCAAGCCCAGGACGTCCGCCAGAAACCGGATCAGCGCCGCGTTCGCAGCGTCCTCGACCGGCGGCGCGGCCACGCGCACCTTCAACTCTCCACCCAGCAGGCCGGCGAGTTCGCTCCGCGCGGCGCGGGGCTGCGCCTTGACGCTGAGCAACACCGTGTCGCCGCGGGTTTGCAGACAGGGAGCCATCAGAGCGGCAGGCTGAAGAACAGTCGGGCCAAGGTGGATTTGCCCCAGTCGAACACGAACCAGACGGCGACGATCCCGATCGCCGGCGCCAGATCCACCCGCCCCATGCGCAAGGGCAACCGCCGCACCGGACCCAGGATATTCCGCGCGGTGAGATTGGCGAACGCCAGCAGCGGCCGATTCCCCAAGAAGACGTAGGAGTTCAGCAGGTGCAATCCAAGCAGTCCGAGCAGCAGGGGTTTCCAGACCAGCAAGGCCCCCAGGCCAACCACCCCACCTTGTTGCCACAAATGCGCGGTCGATCGCGGCGCGGCGACCAGTCCGGACTCGACCAAGGCGGCCTGGCAGCCCACCCAGGCCACAGCCAGCAACGCGGCGGGCAGGATGAGCCGAAGCAGGGTCGGCAGCTTCCGCAGCCGGCCGAGTTGAATCGACATGAACTTGAGCCACGGATTCGGGTCCCGGGTGGCTCGGTTGATGACCGAAAGCAGCAGCAGCCATGCGTAGAACGTTCCCAGAAACAGCACGAAGCTGGCCGTGGAAAACGCCAGCATCCGTTCGGGGACGGCGCTGTTGAAATCAAGGCGCACCGCTCCGAGGTCCAACGGTGCAATCCAATGCACAGCTTGCCCGACCTGCCGGTACATCCAGGAACGCGCCACCACCAGCACCGCCACCGCCGGCAGGAGCAGCCAACGTGCGGCGTGCCGCAGATTCGCGTCGGCCCCCGCCAGCCGCCAACCGACCCAAAGCACCAGTGCGACCAGGTTCAGGATGAAGTTGACCAGATCCATCGGGAGACTCCGGCGGCAGCCCGGCCCCGCCGCCGGGCACTAAAGCCGTTTCAATAGTGCCTCCGCCATCACGGATGGCGTTTCGGCAATGGCGATGCCGGCGGCGCGCATCGCTTCGATCTTGGCGGCGGCCGTGCCCTTGCCCCCGCTGATGATGGCGCCCGCGTGGCCCATGCGCCGTCCAGGCGGCGCCGTGGCGCCCGCGATGAAGCCCGCCACCGGTTTGCGACAATGTTGTTTGATCCAGGCCGCCGCCTCTTCCTCCGCGCTGCCGCCGATTTCGCCGATCATGATGATGCCGTGCGTCTCCGGGTCGTCGTTGAAGAGCTTGATCACGTCCAGGTGCGACATGCCCGGCACGGGATCGCCGCCGATGCCCACGCAGGTGCTTTGGCCCACGCCTTTGCTGGTGAGCTGCCAGACCGCCTCGTAAGTCAGCGTGCCGCTGCGCGAGAGCACGCCAATGTGGCCCTGTTTATGGATGTATCCCGGCGAGATGCCGATGCGGCAGCCGCCATGCGAATCCCTGCCCGCTCGCCGGCGAGACCACACCGGGACAGTTCGGTCCGATGAGGCGCGTGGCTTTGCCCTCCATGGCCCGCCGCACCTTGAGCATGTCCGTCACCGGAATGCCCTCCGTGATGCAGACGACGAGCGCGAGGCCGGCGTCGGCGCCTTCCAGAACCGCGTCCGCGGCGAAGGCGGGCGGAACGAAGATGGCCGAGGCTTGCGCACCGGTCTCCCGCACGGCCTGCGCCACGGTGTCGAAGATGGGCACCTTTGCGCCCTGGTGCTCGAAGACCTGGCCGCCTTTGCCGGGCGTGACGCCGGCGACGACCTGGGTGCCGTATTCGAGCGAGAGCTGGGCGTGCCGTGCGCCGAAGCCCCCGGTGATGCCTTGGATGAGAACCTTGGTGTCGGGTTGAACGAGGATGGACATGGCCGGATTGCTGATTGTCGGTTGCCGATTTCGGATTGAAGTCAGAGAAGTACCGGGATCCGGTGCCGCGCGCGCTGGTGGGCTCCGCGCCACTGCGCCGGGGTCCGGTGAAGCGCCACGTCGGTGACGGCATAGCAGGCGAAGGCAAGTTCGGTGATCTTGAGCATACGTTGGCAGATCAAGGCAGCGGCGGGAGCGGGGTCAAGCCGTCGATGTGTCCGGCCCGGTTGGCACGTTCAGCCTGCTGCAAGGTGGTCCATTCCAGGACGAGACGTAGCGCGCGGTTGGGCGAGGCAGGCACATGGCCAAGCCGTGTCACTTTCCGGCTGCGCGCACCACTTTCTGCGCCGCGTCGGCCATGGTGTCGCCGCTGATGATGGTCAGGCCGGAGCCGGCAAGCGTGCGCTTGCCGGCGACGACGTTGTTGCCTTCGAGCCGGACGACCAACGGGAGCTGGAGACCGGTCTCCTTCACGGCGGCAACAATGCCTTTCGCAATGACGTCACAGTCCATGATCCCGCCGAAGATGTTCACGAGGATCGCGCGGACGTTGGGGTCTTTGAGGATGATCTTGAACGCCACCGTCACCTGCTCCTGCGTGGCCCCGCCGCCCACGTCGAGGAAATTGGCCGGCTCGCCGCCGTAGTGCTTGATGATGTCCATGGTCGCCATCGCGAGCCCCGCGCCGTTGACCAGGCAGGCGATGCTGCCATCGAGCTTGATGTAATTGAGCGAGTGCTGGCTGGCCTCGACTTCGAGGGGCGATTCCTCGGCGAGGTCACGCATGGCCTGGATCTCCGGGTGGCGGTAGAGCGCGTTGTCGTCGAGGCCGATCTTGCCGTCGAGCGCCATCAACGATCGCTTACCGTCCGGACCTTCGACGACGCACAGCGGGTTGAGTTCGACGAGGGAGGCGTCGCAATCCCACCACGTCCGGTACACGCCCAGCAGCAACTTCGCCGCCGGATTCACCAGGTCGCCCTGAAGCCCCAACGCGGCGGCGAGTTTGCGCGCTTGGAAGGGCATCATGCCCGTGGCGGGGTCGATCGATTCCTTCACAATGCGTTCGGGCGTCCGGGCGGCGACCTCCTCGATGTCCATCCCGCCCTCGGTGCTGACCATCATCAAGGGCCGTCCGGCGGCGCGATCCAGCAACACCGCGCAGTACAGTTCGCGCTGGATGTTCGCGGCCGCCTCGACCAGCAGCTTGCTCACCACGCGGCCGTCGGGTCCGGTCTGTTTGGTGACCAGCACCTGGCCGAGCATCGCCCAGGCGTGGTCGAAGGCTTCATCGGCGGTGGCGCAGACTTTCACCCCGCCTTGCAGGCCGCTCTTGAACGTGCCTTTGCCCCGGCCGCCGGCGTGAATTTGCGATTTGACGACCACGCGGGAATGGCCTTCGGCCAACAGGCGCTTGGCCACGGCGCGCGCGTCGTCCGGCGTGGCCGCCACTTCGCCGGGCGGCACGGCGACCCCGGATCGTGCCAGAAGCTGTTTGGCCTGATACTCGTGAATGTTCATCTTATTACCCGCCGCAGTGTGGCGGGACGGTCCGACCCGTTCAACGTTCAAAATGCCCGCTGGCGTCGGCGTTCCGTCTGCGCGCCGGGCGACGCTCCGTGGCGGCGGGCACAGTTTTGCTTGATCGCTCCGCGACCGGCCGGCAGCGTCGGGCCATCGTGAAGCGCTCGTATCATCTGCTGCTCTGCTGCTTGGGACTGGTCCTGAGGGCGGGGTTGCCGGCCACCGCCGCTACCGCTCCGAGCGCCGTGAATTTCCTGGGCCGCGATTGGTACGATCTCGCCGCCTGGGCCCGCGCGAACGAGTTCCACTTCGCCTGGCATCAAAAGACGCGGCTGATGCAGCTCACCAACCGTACCGCGCGGCTGGTGTTCGCCGTGGATTCGCAGCAGTCGATCGTCAACGGGGTGAAGGTGTGGCTGTCGCTGCCGGTGACGGTCCAGGGCAACAAGGTCCACATCGCGGCGCTGGACGTGCGGACGGTGCTGGCCCCGCTGCTCGGACCCACGCGTTTCCGTCCGGCCGGCGCGATCAGGACGATCGTGCTCGATCCCGGACACGGCGGCCGGGACCCGGGGAATGAGGAGGGAGGGATGCAGGAAAAGCGCTACACGCTGCTGCTCGCCCAGCAACTCCGCGCCAAACTCCAGGCCGCCGGTTTCAAGGTGTTGCTCACCCGGAGTCGCGACACCTATGTGGACCTCGCCGAACGCGCCGCCGTCGCCAACCGCGCCCACGCCGACCTGTTCGTCAGCCTCCATTTCAACGCGCGCGGCACCGACGACGCGACCGCGCGCGGCTTGGAGGTCTTTTGCCTGACGCCGACGACCGCCGCCTCGACGCATTCCCCCGCCGCGGCGGTCTCGAGCGAACCGCTGCCGGGCGACCGGTCGGCCACCCAAAGCCTGCGGCTGGCCTATCAGGTTCAGAAGTCTTTGATCCGCCGCTTGAGCCTGGCCGACCGCGGAGTGAAACGCGCGCGGTTCGTGGTCCTGCGCGAAGCCACCATGCCGGCGGTGTTGGTCGAAGGCGGATTCATGAGCGCCCCGGACGAAGCGCGGAAGATCGCCGACCCGAAATATCGCGCCCGGTTGGCGGAGGCGATCACGGATGGAATCCAGCTTTACCGGCGTTGAGCTGAGCGTCGAAACAGCGAATTCCCCTGTCCGGTCGCGCAGCGGCGAGCCAGACAGGGGAGTTTGCGAAAACTGACGGAGGCTAACGGCCGCGCCGGGGTCCACGGCGGTCCCCTTGCGGACGAGGGCCGGGAGGACGGTCACGGTCTTCACGCCGTTCTCCGGGCGGCCGATCTTCGCGTCGTTCACCGGGTGGCCGGTCTTCACGACGCTCCCCGGAAGGTCGGTCTTCACGCCGTTCACCGGAAGGTCGATCTTCGCGCCGTTCACCGGAAGGTCGATCCTCCCGACGCTCACCGGAAGGTCGGTCTTCGCGTCGTTCACCGGAAGGTCGATCCTCGCGACGTTCCCCCGCGAAACGATCTCCTGCCGGACGATCCGCACCTCGCGGGGCGTGGGAATCGCCTTCGAACGAACTTTCCGCTCCGCCTTCAGCCAATGGTTCGGAAGGGGCCGCTTGCCCGCCGTCCTTGTCCCGCTCCTGCCGGTCGCGATCTTCCATGGCGGCGCGACGCGAGAGGCGCACGCGCCCCTTCTCGTCCACGCCGAGGCATTTGACCGAGATCTCGTCGCCGAGCTTGACGATGTCCTCGACCTGTTTGACGCGGAAATTCGCCAGCTCGCTGACGTGGACCAGCCCGTCTTTGCCGGGTAGCACCTCGACGAAGCAGCCGAATTCCTTGATCGTGACCACCTTGCCCCGGTAAATCTTGCCCACCTCGATCTCGGCGCTCAACGCCTCGACTTCGCGCTTGGCGATGTCCATCCCTTCCGAGCTGTGGGAGTAGATCTTCACGGTGCCGTCGTCCTCGATGTTGATCTCGCAACCGGACTCGTCGCAGATGCGCTTGATGTTCTTGCCGCCAGGACCGATGAGGGCACCGATCTTGTCCTGGTTGATCTTCAAGGTGAGGATGCGCGGGGCGTACTTGCTGAGTTCCGGGCGCGGGGCGGCCAGCGTCTCGGCCATGATGGCCAGAATCTTCAGGCGGGCGACCCGGGCGCGCTCGATCGCTTCGGCCATGATTTGGTGCGGCAGACCGCGCAGTTTCAAATCGAGTTGGAAGCCGGTGATGCCCTTCTCGGTGCCGGCGATCTTGCAGTCCATGTCGCAGAACGCGTCTTCCCAGCCGATGATGTCGGTCAGCAACTGATGCCGCGCGATCGCGCCTTGCGGACCGGATTCCGTGCAGACGCCGATGCTGATGCCCGCCACGGGACGGACCAGCGGGACGCCGGCGTCCAGCAGGGCCAGCGTGCCTGCGCAGACGGTCGCCATCGACGTCGAGCCGTTCGATTCCATGATCTCACTCGTCACCCGGACCGCGTAAGGGAACTCCTTCAACGGCACCATGGGTTCGATGGACCGCTCCGCCAGAGAGCCGTGGCCAATCTCGCGCCGGCCGGGGCCGGAGATGCGCCCGGTTTCGCCGACGGAGAAATTCGGGAAGTTGTAGTGGAGGATGAACTGCTTCTCGGTTTCGCCCCCGGTGTAGGCATCCAGGTCCTGGGAATCCTCGGTCGTCCCGAGCGTGGTGAGGCACAGCGCCTGCGTCTCGCCCCGGCTGAACAGGGCCGAGCCGTGTGCGCGCGGCAGCAGGCCGGCGGCGCAGGTGATGGGGCGCACTTCGTCCATGCCGCGACCATCCAGGCGCTTGCCCTGGCTCATGACCAGGTCCCGAACCGCCGCCTTCTGGAGGTAGTAGAACACGTCCTTGAGGACGAACGGCGTCACCTTCTCCGCGGTGAATTTCTCCACCAGCCTGGCCCCCACCTCTTCGGTGACCTGGCGCCAGGCGGCTTCGCGCGCCATCTTGCCCGGCGTGAGCAGGGCCGGCACCGCGCGGTCGCCGGCCAGCGCCTTGGCCTCGGCAAGGATTTCATCGGGCACGACCGTGACCTTGGCCTCGCGTTTGGGTCTGCCGACCTTGGCCGCGAGCTCCTTTTGGGCGGTGATGATCGGCTGACAGCAGGCGTGGCCGAATTGCAGCGCGGCGGCGAAGTCCGCTTCGCTGATCTCCTTGGCCGCGCCCTCGAACATGACCAACTCGCTCTCGCTGCCGACATAGACCAGATCCAGATCGCTCTCGTTCCGCTGGTTGTGGGTGGGATTGGCCACGAACTGACCGTTGACCCGGCCCACGCGCACCGCGCCAAGCGGGCCGGCCCAGGGGATGTCGCTGACCATCAGCGCCGCCGAGGCGCCAATGATGCTGAGGACGTCGGGGTCGTTCTCGCCGTCGGCACTGAGCAGGATGCTCTGCACCTGGACTTCGTTGAACCAGCCCTTCGGGAACAACGGCCGGATGGGCCGATCCGTCATGCGGCAGGTGAGGATTTCCTTCTCGGTGGGCCGGCCTTCGCGTTTGAAGTAGCCGCCGGGGAAGCGCCCCACCGCCGCCGCCTTTTCGCGATAATCGACGGTGAGCGGGAAGAACTCCTGGCCTTCGCGGGGCGCGATGGCCGCCACGGCCGCCACCACAACGATGGTTTCTCCGAGTTGAACCGTGACCGAGCCGTCGGCCTGCTTGGCCAGACGACCGGTTTCAATGTGAATCTGCTGGGATCCGACTGGGATCGTTACTTTTTCTGGCATATCTACGATGAACCGCGACCCGTCGGCCTGGAGGAACTTCAGTCAACCCCCCGGACGAGGAGCTGAATGAAATTTCCCAAAGCCAACGGGTCTTGTTGTGCGCGATCGGGTTTGTGGCTGCCGATGGGAACGACTCGCGCGGATGCCGTCCCCGCCTGCCCGTCCGGCGGGCAGGCTGGCAGCGCTGAAGTCCGCGCTCAAACGCGAACCGAGAGCGCCACCGGCGCCACTAGCGACGCAGCTTCAGCCGCTTGGTCACCGCCTGATACCGATCATGATCGGTGGTTTGGAGGTAATCCAGCAGCCGCCGGCGCTGGCTGACCATCATCAACAATCCACGGCGCGAGCTGTGGTCCTTCTTGAATTTCTGCAGATGCTCCGTCAACTGATTGATCCGGTGCGTCAACAGGGCCACCTGCACATCTGCGGACCCGGTGTCCTTCTCGTGGATGCGAAAGTCGGCGATCGTCTTGCTCTTCGATTCCATACCGTTCGAGTGAACTTCCAAATAGAAGCGAGAAAGTAGGAGGCGCCTGCGGGGGTGTAAAGCTATTTCCCTCGGCGCCGCGAGCTCAGCCGGGTCCGCCCCGTCAGGAGATCACCTCGAAAGCGTAGCCTTTCAGATACTCCGTCTCGGGAATCGCCGGCAGCACGGGGTGATCCGGCGATTGCTGGAAGACCGCCACGCGCCGCAGCGTCCGCTTCGCGTCGAACGCCGCCGACAGGATCACGTCCTGAAAGGTCCCGGCATCGACGTGGTGCGAGCAGCAGAAGGTCGCCAGCAGCCCGCCCGGCTTCAGGAGCCGCAAGGCCCGCAGGTGAATCTCCTTATACCCGCGCAGCGCGTCGCCCACCGCCGAGCGGGTCCGCGTAAACGAAGGCGGGTCCAGGATGATCGCGTCGAAAGGCGCGATGAGCTGCTCGTGCGGGCCCCGCGCGGTGCGCGCCTTGAGCCAGTCGAACACGTTCGTGGCTTCGAAGGAGCAGCGGTCGGCCAGGCCGTTGGCCTCGGCGTGCCGGCGGGCCGTCGCCAGCACCTCTTCGCTCTGGTCGAGCAGGTGGACATGCGCCGCGCCCGCTCGGGCGGCGGACAAGCCAAAGCCGCCGACGAAGCTGAAGCAATCGAGCACCTGCGCGTTCGGGGTCAGCCGGATCAAGTCCGCGACCCGCGCATGGTTCACCTGCTGGTCCAGATACAATCCGGTCTTGTGCCCGCTCAGCAGGTCCACCTGGAACTTCAAGCCGTTCAACTCGATTTCAACCTCGCCGGCCAGCTCGCCGGCCAGCAACCCGTGCGCCTCGGGCAAGCCTTCGAACCGCCGGCCGGAACTGTCGTTGCGCTCGGTGATCGCGCGCGGCTCGAGCACCCGCTGGAGCACGTCCGCGATCAGCGGCTTGCGCCGGTCCATCCCCAGCGACGAGGTCTGGAGGACCAGGACATCGCCGTACTTGTCCACGATCAGCCCGCTGAGCCGGTCGCTCTCGGCGTTCACCACCCGGAACGAGGTGGCGTCCGGCAGGTACTTGCGGCGCAGCGCGAGCGCTTCGCGGATGCGTCGCTCGAAGAACGCCGCGTCGAGCGGTTCGCGTTCGGCGGAGAGCAGCCGGACCCGGAGCTTGGATTTCGAGTTGTAGAAGCCCACGCCGAGAAAGCGCTGGCGATGGTCTTTGACCTGGACGACCTCGCCGTCGGTGACCGCCTGGGTCAGGCGCAGGACGCCTCCTTCGTAAAGCCAGGGATGTCCGGCGACCAGACGGTCGGCTTCGCCGGGACGGACGAGAACGGTGGGGAGGGTGGAATGCGGTGGCAACATGGTTTGTAAACAGGGCTTGGCCGGCGGGCCGGCGAATTCAATCGGTTGATCAAGCCAGAACGCGGGCCTTCTGGGAAGCCTGATCTTGCCGGCCCGCTTTAGCCCACCGGCACCGGCGCCCCTCCAGGAGAGCCATCCAAGCCGGAGATTCCGGGTCAGGACCGGCCCCCGGACCCGGCCCCTGTGTGCTTCGGTCATGGGCGGCCGGAGGCAAACCGCCGGGCGTCGGAATCCCGGCCGTTGTGCGCCACTTTCCAGGCGGCGACGCCGGGCGGGCGAATGAAAACACCGCTCTCCCTTCGCCCGGGCGGCGGTGGGGAGAGCGGTGGCTGAATTCGTTGCGCCAACCAAACTCGCGGGGCTGCCCGCTATTTGCCGGCTTTGGCCTGGGCCCGCTGGGTGAGGGCTTTCGCGCGCTTTGCCAGGTCGGCGTTGGTCGTCACCTGGGCGACCTTTTGCAGTGGCTCGATCAGGCCCGCGGCGGTGGCCGCCGATGTCTGGTCCTGGAGGAGCTTCTCGCTGATCGTCAGCACCGCCGCGCCCGCCGCATCGCGCGTGGCCGCGTCATCGAGATAAGGCAGCGCCAAGGGCAGCGCGTCCATCGACGGCAGTGCCCCCAATGCCGCGAGCAGCAGGTTCTTCTCGCCCGTCTTCGTCACCAGACCCGCGGCCTGCCGGCACATTTCCAGGCGCTGCGGCGCGGGCAGGTCGGTGTTGGCAGCCAGCGTGAGATAACCCGTCAAGGTGAGGGTCTTGTCGGTGTCGTTCCTCGCCTGGCGGGCGAGATCGAACAAGGCGGGCGCCGCATCCGCCGTCTTCCAGGAACTCAGCGCCCGAATGGCCGCGCCGCGAACCTGGGCGTCGCTGTCTTTCGCGGCGGCCGAAACCGCCTGGAGAGCGCCCGGCCCGCCGAGCGAGGCGAGGACGTTGAGCAGCGCGCTCTTCGCCTCGGGTTGGGCCTGCGCGAGGGCGCCGGAGATGGCGGCCGCACTGGCCTGCGAATCCTCGGCCCGGCCGCACAACGTGACCAGGGCCTGTTCGGCGGCGCCGCGATCGCGAGCTTCCTTGGTCGAGACCAGGACCTCGATGACCTTCGGCACTTCGCCCGGGCCGCCCAGATCGCCAATCTGCTTCAGCGCGGCCGAGCGCACATCCGCATCGGCGTCACCGGTGGCTTTGAACAGGTCCGGCACGCTCCCGAGCGAGCGGCGTCGGCCGATCAGGTCCACGGCGGTGAGCCGGTCGCCGGTGCGATTGCTGGCCAGGAGACCGGCAATGGCCGCATCCGCCGCCGGGTCGGCGAAACTGGCCAGGCTTTCCTTGGTCGCCTGCGCCGCCTCCCGGTCACCATCGGTCAAGAGCTTGACCAGCGTGGGCACGGAATCGGCGCGCGGGATGCGTGCCAACGCACGGATGGCGGCGATCCGGACGTCTTTGGCTCCGCTTTGGATGGCCGCCACGAGCACCGGCAACGCCGCCGGGTCGCCCCGCTCGGCCAGGGTGCCGATGACCACCACCTGTTCGTCGGTCTTGAGTTTGGCCAGTTCGTCACACAACAACGCCGTCACCTCCGGCCCGGGCATCTCCATGGCGATGCGGTTGGCCGTCGCGAACTGGGTGTAATCGTCGCTGTGCAGCGCTTCGCGGAGGATCGGCAATCCGTCCTTGCCGCGCAGCAACACCGCGCCTCTTAACGCCGCGGCCCGGACTTGATGCGGCAGGCGGTCGTCTTTGTAGGCCTCGCCGTAGATTTCGAGCGCCTGATCGCGTTGACCGCTCGCGGCCAGCGCTTCGGCGCAGCGCGCAAAGCCTTCGCAGAACGCCAGCAGGTTGTCTTCGGTCACGTTGGACAACCCATCCTTCAGCGCCTGGGCTGCCGCGGGAGTGCCGATGCTGCCCAGGGCCCGTGCCGCCGCCCGGACGACTTCCGGGTCGCTGTCCGCCAGCAACGCCGCCAGCGGTTCGACGGCTTTGGCGTCCTTCCGCACGCCGAGGCTGCCGATGACGCCCACGAGGGGCAGGCCCTTGAGCTTGCCGAGTTGGTCGCGCAAGGCATCGGACACGGCCGGGTCAGGCATGGTTTCCAAGGCGTAGCGCGCCATGTGGTTCATTTCCGGATTCGGGAGCAGGCCGACCAGCGTCGGCACGGCTTCCGGGCCGCCGACCACGGCCAGTTCGCGGCAGGCGTCGGCCTTGGCCTTGCGCCCCGCGTCGGATTTGAGCACGGCGACCAGTTGGTCCGGTCCTTGCGTGACGAGCGGGGTGGGATCCTGGGCGAGCGCGGCACTGACCGCGAGGGTGAAGGCCAGGGCGAGGAGCGAGTGATTTGACTTCATAGTCTTGATTCCTTGGGTGGGTATTGGGGGCCTGGTCTTAGAAAATGTACGGCTCACGCATGGCGCGGGAACGGAGGCGGTTGGCCTCCACGTCGTTGACGAACTCCTCCTTGACCGGGTCGTACTTCATGTCGCGTTTGAGCCACATGCAGATGTTGGCCGCGTGCACGGTGGACATGGAGCGGTGCATCACCACCGGATTGGCCACGGTCGGGCGCCGCGACTTGATGCAGTTCGAGGAAATTGCGGACGTGGCTCATCGGGCGCTGGGTGCGCGCGATGTAGTCGTTGACGATCTTGCCGAAGTCGGCCAGCGAGGCGGGGATTCGAGACTTCCGGCTCGCGAGTAGCCGTCGGCGACGGAGACCCAGCCTTCGGGCCCGTCGAACCGCACGCCACAGGAGCCGTGCCAGTACTTGTCGCCGCGTGAGAGGATCATCTTCGCGCCGTTGGCGAAGTGTGTGACCATGCCGTCGCCGGTGGGGTTGTTCACGTACTCGTAATGCGACCGGCGAGGTGCTCGCAGCAAATCGAGCCCGGCCTGGCCTGGGCGAAGGTGTGTGCGCCCCATTCGCCGATGCAACTGGTGTGGAAATCGTAGTGGCCGCGCCAGCCGCCGCGGCAGTACTCCGCGTTGTAAGGTCGCCACGGACACGGGCCGAGCCACTGGTCCCAATCCACTCGGCCTTGGGCGGCTCGGGTTGGCCGGGCAGCCAGTCGTGGCGCATCTCCGCGGCGTCCCACGGCGCAATGTGGGCGTACGCGGTGTGGACCTTGCCCAACCGGCCGCTGCGGCCAGTTCGATGGCGAAGACGAAGTTCGCCTCGCTCAGCCGCTGCGTGCCGGTCTGATAAACCCGGCCGTAGCGCCGCGCC
This sequence comes from uncultured bacterium, assembly GCA_963735925.1. Taxonomy (GTDB): domain Bacteria; phylum Verrucomicrobiota; class Verrucomicrobiia; order Limisphaerales; family J093; genus DSVZ01. The sequence continues at coordinate 92,489 of CAVTMT010000005.1, read as the reverse complement.
GTCTCCACCACCGCCTGGCCCTCGGCGATGGTCATGGACGACGGCTTCTCGGAATACACGTCCTTGCCCGCGCGCATCGCCCAGACCGCCATCAAGGAGTGCCAGCGGTCGCCGGTGGTGCTCAACACCGCGTCGATGTCGGTGCGCGTCGCCAGGAACTCGCGGATGTCGCGGTACAGTTGGAAGTCGTTGTTGCCATACTTCGCATCGACGATCTTCTTCACGGCCTCGCGGCGGGCCTTCTGCGGATCGCAATCGCGACGAACTGCACGTCCTTCTCCGGCAACATCCAGCGCAGGTCGTCCGAACCGCGGTTGCCGATGCCGATGCCGCCCAGGACGATCTTTTCGCTGGGGGGCACGGCGCCGTCCCGGCCGAGGACGGACGCGGGAACGATCAGGGGCACGGCCGCGGCCCCGCCGGCGAGGGCGGCGCGGGTCAGGAATTGGCGCCGGCTCAGCGGGCTGCCGGCGGTCGCGGACGGGAATTCTCCGGCCGGAGGAGCCGGACGAGACGATGGGTGTGTTGACATGGCGGGCAGCCTACGCTGACGCCGAACAGTTGAAAAGGATTCCTTCTCCACGGCGGGTGCAGCCGCATCCGTATGCGATTTGGAGCTCTGCGCGGCCCCGCCTCCTGCCGGCGGACCACGATGGACGGTGGTGTCCTGATTTCGAACGGGTGGCTGCGCCCCGGCGGCGACGCAGGGCGCTGCTGCTGCACCGCCGCCACCAGATAGGGACACCACCCGATTGTCTGGGTACTTCCCTTTTGCCGTGAACCGGGTGAATCTGAGGGCCATGAAACTCGGATGGCTTTGGATTCTTCTGGCATCGCTCGCGCTGCCGGTCGTGCCGGCCGAAGCGCAGGGCTCCGATCCGGCCCGACTCACGCATCCCAGCGACCTCGCCGGTAGCCCCAGCCCATCGCCGGCCGAGATGGAGCGCTTCGACACGACCGCGGCTGGCAATGTCCCGTCGGGATGGGAGGCGACTTTGACCGGCACGGGCCAGCCGCAGTGGAGCGTGGAACGCGACCCTTGGGCGCCCAGTTCGCCGAACGTGCTCAAGCAATCCGGCGTGGCGACCTTTCCGCTCTGCCTCAAGACCGGCAGCCGCGTTCGCGACGGCTACTTGGAGGTGAAGTTCAAAGCCATTACGGGCATGAAGGACCAGGCCGGCGGCGTGGTGTGGCGGGCGCAGGATGCCCAAAACTATTACGTCTGCCGGGCGAATGCGCTCGAAAACAACTTGGTGCTCTACAAGGTGGAAGCCGGCCAGCGCAAGGCGCTCGACATCGTTGGGCGCAGCGGTGGCTACGGCGTGGAAGTGCCGGTCGCACCGATGGTCTGGCACACGCTGCGGGTCGAGTTCGTCGGGGGCTTGCACACGGTCTTTCTGGACGACCGAAAGCGGTTTGAGGTCGAGGATTCGACGTTTGGCGAGGCCGGCCTGGTCGGACTTTGGACCAAAGCTGACAGCGAAACGATGTTTGACGATTTTGCTTACAACAGCCTAAACGGCGTGGATGTGGACGCGCGGCCCATCACCCGCTGACCAATCCGCGTCCGCAGCCCGGGTGCCCCACCCGCGCGGTTGCGCGCCGCCACGAACCGTCCACGGCGGCTCAGACCGGTGGCGCAGCCCGCCGGGGCAGGGGGGTGAGCCGGTTGCGTCGGACCGCGGCCGGAGTCACCCCGACGTCGGCGACCGCCCCCGCCTGGGCCCGCCCGATCAGTTCCTCCTGACTGTTCAAGCGTCGTTCGCCGCGCCGCACCGTGACCCGGCGATGGGTGCCGTCCGCCCGGATGAACCGGGCTTTCACGTTGTCGGCCAGTTGCACGTCGAGCAGTTCGTTCAGAATCCGTTCCCGCAGGTTGCCATCCTCGATCGGGAAGACGACTTCGATCCGCTTGTACAGGTTCCGCGGCATCCAGTCGGCGCTGCCGAGGAAGATTTCCGGCTGGCACGCGTTTTCGAAGTAGAACACCCGGCTGTGTTCGAGGAAGCGGCCCACAATGCTGCGCACGGTGATGTGCTCGCTCAGACCCCGCACGCCCGGCCGCAGGCAGCAGATGCCGCGCACAATCAGGTCCACCTTCACGCCCGCCTGGGACGCCTCATAGAGGGCATCGATGAGTTCGGGGAGCACCAGTGCGTTCATCTTGGCGATGATGCGCGCCGGGAGGCCGCGCCGGGCGTGCTCGGTCTCGCGCCGGATCTTCTCCAGCAGGCGGGTCAACAGGTCAAACGGGGCGACCAGGAGCTTGCGCATGCCCTGGTATTGGCAGAGGCCGGTGATGAGATTGAAGAGATTCGTGGCGTCCTCGCCCAAATCCGGCCGGCAGGTCAGCAGGCCCAGGTCGGTGTAGATGCGCGCGGTGACGGGGTTGTAGTTGCCCGTGCCCAAGTGCAGGTAGCGGCGGAGGCCGTCCTCGTCGCGCCGCACGACCAAGGTGGTCTTGCAATGGATCTTGTACCCGACGATGCCGTAAATGACGTGCACGCCGGCGTCTTCGAGCTGGCGGGCCCAGCGGATGTTGTTGGACTCGTCGAAGCGGGCCTTGAGTTCGACCACGGCCGTCACCTGTTTGCCGTTTCGCACCGCATCCATCAGCGCCCCGATGATTCGCGGGTCCCCGCCCGTGCGATACAACGTTTGCTTGATCGCCAGCACCTGCGGGTCCGCGGCGGCTTGCTGGAGGAATGTGACGACGCTCTCGAAGGTCTCGTAGGGGTGGTGCAAGAGGATGTCGCCCCGCCGAATGGCGGCGAACAGGTCCGCCTGCCCGCGCAGGGCGGGTGCGACCGGCGCGAGGAACGCCGGGTCGTGCAACTCGGGCTGGTCGATGCTCGAGCAGAGCGTCATCAGGCGTGACGGGTTCATCGGACCGTTCACCAGGTAAAGGTCGTCGGGGGCGAGCCGCTGCGTGGCCAGCAGGTCTTCGCGGACGGCCGGCGGACACCCCTCTTCGACCTCGAGGCGCACGGCCTCGCCTTTGAGCCGGTTGTGGACCTCGTTTTCCACGGCCTTGAGCAGGTTGGCGGAATCGCCCTCGTCGATGTACAACTCGCTGTTTCGGGTCACACGGAAGGCCCAGCAGCCCTCGATTTCCTGGCCGGGCACCAGGTCCGCCAGATAGCGTCCGATGAGCTTTTCCAACAGGAGGTACGCCTTTTCGCCGTCCGGACGCGGGAGTTCGATGAGCCGGGGCAGGACGCGGGGCACCTGCACCACCAGCAGGCGGTGACGGGTCTTCTTGGTGCCGGGGCGTCGCGCCTGGACGATGAGGTTGAGGGATTTGTTGCGTAGCCGGGGAAACGGATGGGCCGGATCGATGGCCAGCGGCGTGAGCACGGGTTGCACCTGCGCCCGGTAAAACGCATCCAACCACTCCCGGTCCGAGCTGGGGAGCGCGGCCGGATCGAGAAACCGGATGCGGCGCTTCGCCAGGGCGGGCACGAGTTGGTCGCGCCAGACCTGGTACTGCGCGGCGACCATCCGCCGGACGCGCGTCGCGATGGCCCGCAACGTTTCGCCGGGCGTCAACCCGTCGGGTCCGCGCTCGTTCGCCGCGCTGGCCACCTGTTGCTTCAACCCCGCCACGCGCACCTCGAAGAACTCGTCGAGATTGGAGCTTACGATGGCGAAGAACTTCACGCGCTCGAGCAACGGGTTCGTCCGGTCAAGCACCTCATCGAGCACCCGTTGGTTGAACTCCAGCCAGCTCAACTCGCGGTTGACGTAGTTTTTGGGCGACGGTCGCTTCATGGGCGGCGCGTTCGGGTCAACCCGGGCCCGGACCGAAGGCCGCCGCCGCCAACCCGGGCGAGACCGCGTGCGTGGCCGGGGGCGGCGCATGGCGTTCGGCGATCTGCCGCAACCTGCGAATCGCCCGCCGCAGGCTGTGCTGGCCAAATAGGGTCGTGCCGCTCACGAACGTGTCGGCGCCGGCGCGGGCGCATTCGGCAACCGTCTGAAAGTTCACGCCGCCGTCCACTTCCAGGTCGAAGTCCAACCCCGCCGCGCGTCGCCACGCGGCCGCCTGTTGGATCTTGGGCACGGTTTCCGCGATGAAGGCCTGGCCGCCGAACCCCGGATTCACGGTCATCACCAGCAACAAATCGATTTGCTTCAGGAATGGCCGCACCTCGGCGATGGGGGTCGGTGGATTGATCGCCAGGCCGGCCAGGGCGCCGAGCGACTTGATCTTCCAGAGCAACGGGGCGACGCGCTTGCCGAGTTCGACGTGGACGGTGAGCAGGCTGGCCCCGGCCTCCCGGAACGGCTCCAGCAGCGTCTCGGGCCGGTCGCACATCAGGTGCACCTCGAGCGGCAGGCGGGTGGCCTTGCGCACCGCCTGCACGATGTGCGGGCCGAAGGTGAGGTTGGGGACGAAGTGCCCATCCATGATGTCCACGTGCAGCCGATCGGCGCCCGCCCGCTGGGCGCGCCCGGCCTCGGCCGCCAGCCGGCCGGCGTTCGCGGCGAGCAACGATGGTGCGATGATCATGCCGCGCGAACGTATGCGAATCCCCGCCCCGCGGGCAAGCGTGGCTTGGACGAACCGTCGCGGTTGGACGAGCCATACCGGGCAGGCGGACCCCCGCCACGATCCCGCCGGTCGCCGGGTTCGTCCCCGCTTCAAAAACCGCACCGGGAGTATTTGCCAAAATTGCGCTGCCAAGTAACAATCCTGTATGCGTTTTGTTTATTCGACCATCCGGCCGGGTTCACGGCGGTCGCCGGCGCCCGGCGCGCTGGCCCTGTTGGCCGTGGTGTTCCTGGGGATTACCGGCTGCGATCGCGAGGGCGTTCGCCAGTATCAGGCGCCCAAAGATACCGCCGCCGCCGCGCCCAACCCGCCCGCGGGCATGCTGACGCCGGAACCGGCGGCCGGCGTTCCGCAGGTGAAGTGGCAGCTTCCCGCCGGCTGGCAGGAATTGCCGGCGGGCCAGATGCGGGTGGGCTCGTTCGCCGTTACGGGCGAGAACGGGCAGAAAGCGGACGTGTCGATCATTCCCCTGCCCGGCATGGCCGGCGGCGACCTGGAGAACGTCAACCGTTGGCTCGGCCAGTTGGGTGCGGCCCCCATCACCGCCGAGGCCCTGGGCAAGCTGGCGGAGAAGGTCAGCGTGGGCGGCGGCGACGGTCAGTTGTTTGACCTCGCCGGACCGGAAGACCAGAAGCTGCGCAAACGGATGCTCGCGGCGATTCTGCGGCGCGAAGGCACCGCCTGGTTCTTCAAGATGACCGGGGACGACGCCTTGGTCGCCCAGCAGAAACCGGCCTACGTCAGTTTCCTCAAGACCTTGACCTTCGAAACCGCCCCCGGGGCAAGCTCCCCGGCGCACGTGCCTGCCGTGGCCGCCGTACCGCCAACGGCGCCGGGGCCGGCCGAAGCCCCGGCCACCGCGGGTGCCAAACCCACCTTCACGCCCCCCGCGAACTGGAAGGAAGCCGCGCCCGGCCCGATGCAACTGGTGAAGTACGTCCCGGAAGGTGCCGAGGGCAAGGCCGACGTCACGGTCGTCGTCCTGCCGGGGGATGGCGGCGGCGAGCTCGCCAACATCAACCGCTGGCGACGGCAACTCGGCCTGGAGCCGACAACCGAAACCGACCCGGCGAAAGTGTCCACGCCCTTGAAGGTGGAAGGCGCTCAGGCGTATCTGGTGGACCTCACCAACGACGCGTCGCACCGCCGGATGATCGCGGCGGCCGTCAGCCGCGGCGGCCAGACCTGGTTCTACAAGCTGAATGGCGAACCCGCCGTCGCCGAGAAGGAGAAGGCCGCCTTCGTTCAATTCGTCGAGACTGTCAAGTATGCGCTCTAACCCTTTGGTTCGCTTCTTCTCCTCGCTGAAGCTCACGGTCGCCTGCCTGGCGTGCGCGACGGTGCTCGTGTTTGTGGGGACGCTGGCCCAGGTCAACGAAGGATTGTACGCGGTCCAGGCGCACTATTTTCAGAGCCTGTTCATCTTCTGGCAGGTGCCGGGCACGGCCCTGCACATCCCCGTCTTCCCCGGCGGGTACCTGGTGGGCGGTCTGCTGCTGGTGAACCTGGTCGTGGCCTACGCCACCCGCATCGGCTTTCGCCGGGTTCACGCCGGGCTGTTGCTCATCCATGCGGGCCTGGTGTTGTTGTTGCTCGGCCAGCTTTGGACCGACTTCGCGCAACGCGAAAGCGTGGTGCGCCTGGAAGAGGGCGAGACCAAGAGCTACTCGGAATCGCAGCGCCACACGGAACTGGCGGTGGCGGACGTGAGCGATCCGAACCATGACCAGGTGGTCGCGATCCCGGAATCGAAGTTGCATCCCGGCGCCGAGGTGCGACTTCCCAGCCTGCCATTCGCCATCAAGGTGCGGCAGTTCTGGATCAACTCCGCGCCGCGGCGGGGCCAGACGAACGCAGTGGTGCCGATGGCCACCCAGGGCGCCGGACGGAACCAGCAGTTCGTTGAGCGACCGGCGGTCACCAGCACCGACGAACGGAACGTCCCCACCGCGGTGGTCGAACTCGTCGGCGATCGCGGGTCGCTGGGCACCTGGCTGCTCAGCGATTGGCTGCTCGCGCCGCAAGCCGTCGAGGTGGCCGGCAAGCAATACGAGTTGTCCATGCGGCTGGCCCGTTACTACCACCCGTTTTCAATCACGCTCCTGGAGGCACGGCACGACAATTACAAGGGCACCGACATCCCGCGCAATTTCTCGAGTCGCGTGCGCGTGCGGAATCCCGCCACGGGCGAGGATCGCGAAGTGCTGATCCGCATGAATGAGCCGCTCCGCTATGGCGGCTACACGTTTTATCAGTACCAGATGATGGCCGGCGAAGACTTGCGGCAGGCGGGACAGAAGCCGACCTCGACGCTGCAGGTCGTTCGCAATCCCGGCTGGCTGACCCCGTACATCGCCTGTGTGCTGGTCGGGCTGGGGCTGCTCGTCCAGTTCGGTACGCACCTGGTCGGGTTTGCCCGTCGCCGTCTGGCCAAGGTCACGGCCGCGGCCGCTCCCGCCGTGGTGCGCGAGCGGGGGACCCGGCTGCAGCCTGCCAAGGGCAAGCCCGCGAAGGCGTTGGCCCGCTGATCTTGTTTCCCCAGAATGTCATGAAAAAGTACGTGCCTTGGATCGTCGTCGGTGTCTTTGCCTTGTGGGTGCTGGGCGGCTTGCGTCCGCCCGCCGAGAAGACGGCGTTCGACCTCGTGGATTTCGGACGGCTGCCGGTGTTGCTCAACGGCCGCGTGCAACCGCTCGATTCGGTCGCCCGCAACGCGTTGCTCCAAATCCGCACGCGCCAGGCCTTCGCCGAGGTGAAGAACCCGGACGCCCCGTGGTGGCAGCCGTCCGCGAAATACACGCGGATGAGCGCCCTGGAGTGGTTGCTCGAACTGGCCGCCAAACCCGAACAGGCGGACCACCGGAAGGTGTTCCGCATCGACCACCCCGAGCTGCTCAGCCTGTTGCGCCTGCCGGCCGCCGGACCGTTCTACTTTTCGTTGCACGATCTGGCGCCGCAGCTCGCGGAGATCGACAAGCAGGGGCAACGGGCGGCGGCGATCCAGCCGGCCAGCCGGACGACGTTCGAGAAGGCGGTCTTCAAGCTGCAGCAGAACTTGATCCTCTACCAGCGGCTCAAGAGCACCTTGCGGCCCGAAGACATCGATGACTTCAGTGCCGAACTTGCGGCCTTCCAGCGCGACCTGGCGCCCGGTCTGGCCGCAGCGGCCCAGAGCGAAGCCGGCCAGGCGCACGACGAGAAGGCGCTCAATGCATTGGTGGGGCATGTGCGCCGCTACAATGACCTCGCGCAAACGGCCTACGCGATGATCCTCCCGCCCGTCCATCCCGAGCTGCAGCGGGATGCCTGGTCGAACCTCGGCACCGGTCTCCTGGACGCGCTGAGCACGAAGCAGGTGCCGCCCGCCGCCCTAGCTTACGCCGCGATGGTGACGGCCTTCCGCCACGATCAGCCGGCGGCGTTCAACCAGGCGCTGGACAGCTACCGCCAGTCGTTGGCCGGCCCGTTTGCCCCGGAGGTGAAGAAGGGCCGCGAAGAGTATCTCTTCAACCAGTGGCAGCCGTTCTACCTGAGCATCACCATTTACGTGGTCGCCTTCCTGTTCGGCTGCGCTTCCTGGTTCGGCTGGCCGCGGATGCTGAACCGCAGCGGGTTCTATCTTCTGGTGCTCGGTCTGACCGTTCACACGGCCGGCATCCTGTTCCGGGTCGTGCTCGAAGGGCGGCCGCCGGTGACCAACTTGTATTCGTCGGCGGTCTTCGTGGGCTGGGGCGCGGTGGTGCTGGGCGTGGTGCTGGAGCGCATCTACCGCGACAGCGTCGGGCTGGTGATGGCGTCGGCCATCGGCTTCGTAACCCAGATCATCGCCCACAACTTGTCGGTGGGCGGCGACACCATGGAAATGATGCGGGCCGTGCTGGACAGCAATTTCTGGCTCAGTACGCACGTCATCACGGTGACGCTCGGATATTCGGCCACGTTTGTCGCGGGCTTCCTCGCGATCGTGTTCATCTTCCGCGGCGTATTCACGCGCGGCCTGAATGCCGAGGCGCGCAGCGCGCTCAACCGCATGGTCTATGGCACGGTCTGTTTCGCCACCTTGTTCAGTTTTGTCGGCACCGTGCTGGGCGGGATTTGGGCCGATCAATCCTGGGGCCGCTTCTGGGGCTGGGATCCCAAGGAAAACGGCGCGCTGATCATCGTCCTGTGGAACGCCTTGATCCTCCATGCCCGCTGGGGAGGCATGGTCAAGGAACGCGGGCTGATGAACCTCGCCGTCTTTGGCAACATCGTCACCAGCTTTTCGTGGTTCGGGGTGAACATGCTCGGCGTGGGCCTGCACTCGTACGGCTTCATGGACAAAGCCGCGTTCTGGCTCTGGAGCTTCATCGCCAGCCAGCTCGCGCTGATCGGTCTGGGTCTGCTGCCCCCGCGTTACTGGGCCAGCTTGCGGGGCCAGAAGCTGGTGCCGCCCGCCGCCAAGGGCCCGGGGGACTCCAAAACCGCGCCGGCCGGACTGCGGAGCCCGGCCTGAATCTGAGTCGCTTTCGTTCCGTTGGTTCTCGCGACCGCGCAAGCCGCTGCCCACGCGCGCCCGACCCGACTCAGGTGGATACCAGCGGGCCGGCGGCGAGTGCCCGCCGCGCCGCTTCTCCACCCAGGGCCATGATCTGGGACATGGCCACCGGATCGAACTGCAGGGCGTCGAGCGGCAACTCGGTCTCGGGCTGGATCACATACAAATTCAACAAGCGCTTGCCCGCAAACGGATCGGGGTTTTGCGGATCGTCGAAGAGCGCCGCGACTTCTCCCGGGTCGAGCAACCGCTCGGCCCGGGCGCGGAGCCGGGTCCGGTGCTTGATCGCCTGGTTGTACAGCACGGCGTTCGCCAGGTCGCTCGCGAGGATTTCCGTGGTGAAGAGATCGATCGTGCGCAGCAGCGTGTTGACGATGAACACGAATCTGTCGGTCTTCGGCGCGCCGTCCGTCGGCGCAAGCAGGATGGCATAGATGTCCGTGGCGCCCTGATCGATGGCGATCTTGAGCGGCGCAATTTCGCGCACCCCGCCGTCCACGTACTGACTGGCCCCATCGCGAATCTCCACCGGCGGCATGAGCACCGGCATGCTCGCCGAGGCCAGCATGGCCTTCTGAAACGCGCGCAATTCGAGGGCCTGGCCGTTCGGCCCGCTGGAGTGCGGGTTCCAGTACTCGATCCGTCCCGACTGCAGGTTGACAGTGGTGAGATAGACCTCGGTGGTGGACGCGAGGATTTTGTCATAGCGAGCCTGATCGAGGAAGGAGTTGATCAGGCTCCACAGCGGGTTGGTGTCGTAGATGGCGTCGTGCGTCAGGATATCCGCCACGGTCCGCTCGGTGATGATGTCGGCGTTGCGCACGCTGGTGTAAATGAAGCGCAGCACCTGGATGTCGTCCGTCGCCACCAGCGGCGCAATCAGCGACCCGGTGCTTGTGCCGGCAACCAGGTCGAAGGTCAGGTTCTGCCGGCGCAGTTCCTCGACCGCCCCGACCGCGAACGCGCCCTTCGCGCCGCCACCGCTGATGACCAATGCATTTTTCATGGGATGGTTTGGAGTTGTCCAGCCGGCTCTCCCGGCCGGGTAACCGAGGTTCAGGTCGGTGGGAACAGCCCGTAATAGGCTTGGATCAAGCCTTGTTTGACCGCCGCGGCCTCCAGTTTTCCGTCCAGCGGTGAAGGCTGCTGATTCGCCAACGCATCCATCGCCGCCTGGATCGCGTCCGCAACGGCATTCAAGCCATGGCCCCGCAGGTACGTCGTGATCGCCGGGGCTGCGTCCATCGTGGCAAGGGCGGCCCAATGGTCCGTCTTGATCTCGGCCAGCATCCGCTTGGCCTCCTCGGGTGGTTGAAGGCCCACCGTACGGCTGAAGACGCCGTTGGCCAGCAACCGGTAGTAAGGGTGCGGCGCCTGGCGCAACTCGACAGCCAGGCGGTGTTCCTGGGGATGGTCGGGAAACTTCGTGCTCCGACAGGACGTGGCGGCCAGTCCGCCGAGCAGCAGGCAGCCGAGCAGCAGGAGCCGCCCAAATTCCGAGGCGATTGCGCGGGTAGCGAGAGGTGAGTTCATGCCGGCGTTGGGTTTGGAGTCACGCCGCAATGTGCTCCCATCCGGCCGCGAATCAAGTGGGGCTCGCTGCGCAGCGGCAGCGGCTTTCCTCAGCCGGCACGCCGGGAGCACCGACCTGGCTGTCCAATACGTGCGGCGGGGCGTCCTCCGGCCGGCTCACCTCATGCCGGCGACCTGAGCGTATCGAAAACAGTCGGTGCGGTGATCGTTCACCATGCCGACAGCCTGCATGAAGGCATAGCAAATCGTGCTGCCGACGAACTTGAATCCGCGTGCCCGCAATGCGGCGCTGAGCGCATCCGACTCCGGCGTGCGCGCGGGGATTTGCTCCCGGTGGCGCCGGGCATTTCGCTGCGGTTGGGCATCCACGAACTGCCAGAGAAAGCGGTCGAAGCTGCCCACCTCTTCGCGGAGCTTGAGGTAGGCGCGAGCGTTGAGGACGGCCGCTTGCACCTTCAGCCGGTTGCGAACGATGCCGGGATCGGCCAGCAACGCCTCGATCTTTCGGGCCGGGTAGCGGGCGATCTTCTCCGCGTCAAAACCGTCGAAGGCGCGGCGATAGCCTTCCCGCTTTTTCAAGATCGTGAGCCAGCTCAGCCCGGCTTGGGCGCCATCGAGGATGAGCTTCTCGAAGAGCTTCTGGTCGTCATGCTCCGGCACACCCCATTCCTCGTCGTGATAGGCGAGGTAGAGTTCGTGCCCCAGACACCATTCGCATCGGACCTGTCCGCCTTCGATTGGCTGGTTGTTCGGTTTCGACATGCCGGCGGCACCATGACAACGATGCGGCCGCCCCGTAAACGCAGAGCGGCCGTGACCAACAAACCCGGGCCGGATCAAACCAGGGACGCCACCAAATCCCCCACCTGGGTGGTGGAATAGCCCATCTTGCCGGCGGCAAGATCCTTGAGCTTTTCCCGGACGACCTTGATCACGGCGGTTTCGATGGCTGCGGCGGCCGCGGTTTCGCCCAGGAAATCGAGCATCATCTGGCCGGCGCAGATGGCCGCCAGCGGGTTGATGACGTTCTTGCCGGTGTACTTCGGCGCGCTGCCACCGATCGGCTCGAACATTGAGGTGCCCTGCGGGTTGATGTTGCCGCCGGCGGCGATGCCCATGCCGCCCTGGATCATCGCGCCCAGGTCGGTGATGATGTCGCCGAACATGTTGTCGGTGACAATCACGTCGAACCACTCCGGGTTTTTCACGAACCACATGGTGGTGGCATCCACGTGCGCGTAGTCGCGGGTGATGTCCGGGTAATCCTTCGCGCCGATCTCCTCGAACGCGCGAAACCACAGATCGAACGCGTAAGTGAGCACGTTGGTTTTGCCGGAGAGCGTGAGCTTTTTGGCGCGATTCCGCTTGCGGGTGTACTCGAAGGCGTAACGCAGACATCGCTCCACGCCGCGCCGCGTGTTGATGCTTTCCTGCGTAGCAACCTCGTTCGGCGTGCCTTTGGCGAGGAAACCGCCCGCGCCGGTGTAGAGGCCTTCGTTGTTTTCGCGGACAACCACAAAGTCGATGTGCTCCGGCCGCTTGTCCTTGAGCGGGCAAAAGCGCTCGTCGTAGAGCTTCACCGGCCGGAGGTTGATGTATTGCTCCAGCTCGAAGCGGGTGCGGAGCAGGATGCCCTTCTCCAGGATGCCGGGCTTCACGCCCGGATGACCGATGGCGCCCAGCAGAATGGCCGGGAACTTCCGCAAGTCCGCCAGCACGCTGTCGGGCAGGATTTCGCCGGTCTTGAGGTAGCGCTCGCCGCCCATGTCGTACGGCGTGTAGTTCAGTTTGAGATGGTACTTCGTGGCGGCGGCGTCGAGGACCTTGACGGCCTCGCGCACGACTTCCGGACCCGTGCCGTCGCCGCCGATGACTGCGATGTTGTAGCTCTTCATGCTGGAGAATCCTGCCCCGCGCGTGGGCACGGGAGGCGGCATCGTAGGCAGTCGGCCCGTCGGTGCAACCGAAAAGCCGCCGCCGAAGAGCCGCCTTTCGCGGGCCGGTCGAGTCCGTTAAGGAAGCGGTTGTCCGGAACTCGATTGACTGCCCGCGCCGTGCAGCGGCGGGCCGAAGCGAAACTCGCGATGGCGGACCACCCCGCCCGATTCCGCGATGAACGTGGCGGCCACCAGACTGCCCAGGCACAAGATCGCCACGGCCAGCGAGGCCGGCCAAAGGAAGCGGGACCACTTCCACCCGATCGCAATCGCCGCGGCACCGGCGACCGCGGTAAGATAAAAGAGAAACAACCACTTCTCCGCCAGGTCTCGATGTCGCTCCAGGTAGATTTGGCCGTCGTCATCGGCCATGGAGAGCACCCGGTCGTAACCCTGCTCGCCGTATTCGGCCACCGGCCAGGCGGACAACGAGAGCAGGCTCACCAGCACGAGACCGAGGAATAGCAGGGCGCGTTGCCGAAGGACCAGGCCCGCGACCAAACCCAGAAACGCCACGCCGAGTCCGGTGATCGGCAGATGATTCAACACGACGTGGACGTACTCGGGTTGCTGGAGGCTTTTCGAAAGGACGCTCAACACACTCACCCTCCGCGAAAACGGAACGACACCCGCAAGCGACACCGCCCGCCGGGTAAATGCCTGGCGGGCGGGCATGCCGCGTTCACGGACTACTTTTCGATCTCGGCGTTTTCGATCATCTTCATGCCGTTGCGTTCGACGACCTTGCCCTTCAAGGACACGGTCTTGGCCGCGAGCGGAGCCAGCTTGTCGTTCAAGGGCTTGTGCTCGCCGATGACCAGATAGAGCTGGTTGTCCTCGGTGAGGATTCCCACGGGCCCGCCCGACTCAATGCAGGTCTTCGCGCAGGAAGCGTGCTTCTCGCCCTTGGCGCCGTGATCCAGGTAGCACATCAGGTCCACCACTTCTCCCTTGATGCTCTTGGTTTCCGCCGCCCGGGCCGTCAGGACCGGGGTCGCCAGGCCGAGCAGAACGGCCGCGGCCAGCGACACCCCGCATAATCTCATGGTTTTGGTTTTCATAGTCATAACCGCTGTGTTTGCGGTTCGAATGTAAACCATAAGCTTGACCGTGCAAGCGGGCGGGCGGGATTTCGCTGCGGGGATCGGCGCGGGGGCTGGGAGCCGATCCGCCGATCCGCCGATCAACGAGCCCCGGTTTCGGGGCGGGGCTTGAACCGGGTCTCGAGCCACCAGAAGACGCCGGTCGCAATGGCGATGAGCAGGCCAAACCATACGACATCCGGCACCCCCGTCACGTCGGGCAATCGAACCGTGCCGAAGGCGGCGACCTTGAGGATGTGCGCTTCGACCCAGGAAAAGCTCAAGGCGTACAAAACGCCCCCCAGCAGCATGCCGAGCACCCCCACGACTGCGTGCAGGCTGCCGGTGGCCATGGCGGCGATACCCGTGCCGGGGCAATAGCCGTAGAGCACCATCCCCACCCCAAAGAGCGCCGCGCCGAGCACCACGCCGAGCAGGTTCGTGGGCTTCACGTGGTACGCCGCGTGGCCGGCGGCGTGCAGCGCCAGCACGCCCAAACCACCCACAATGATCGCGGTGAACATCACCTTGAGGACGGTGAAATCGCGAAGCCGAAACTGGTTCACGATGACGTTGTAGTCGGCCACGCCCCCGCGATGCAGGAGCACGCCAAAGATCATGCCAAACGGCAGCGCGAGCCACCGGGCGGTTTCACCAATAATGGGCAAATGCATGGGAGAGGGGACTGGGGTTCAGCGTTTCGGACGGGTGCGGAACAGGAGGGCGGCGGTGGCCACGCCCGCAGCGAACATGGTCAGGAAGAAAATCCAACTGCTCAGCGCGAGCTGGAGCGATCCGCTGATGCCATGTCCGCTGGTGCAACCGCCGGCCATGCGCGCCCCGTACATGATCACCACGCCGCCCAGAAAGGCCATGAAAAGCCGGCGCCCCGCACCGCCACCAAACCGCCGAGCCCAAGTGGCGGGAACGGTTTCCCACTGGAAGGTTCGGCTGGCGAGGACGCTGACCAGGCTTCCCAAGAACGTCCCCACCAGGAACAACGTCCCGTAGTTCCAGGCAAAGGCGTTCTTCGTCCAATAGGGATTCTGGGCCACCGCCTCCGCGCCCAGCACCGGCGCCGCGCAGGCCCCGGCCAGTGCCGACAGGGCGGTGGAAATCCCCAGCGGGTCATCCACGACGGCAAAGACGATCCAACTGAGCACGCCCAGGCCGGCGCCAACTGCATAGGCATTCCAACGACCGCGGACCGTCTCGGCCGGTTTGGGCGCGTTGGACCGGGACTCGCTCTGGCCGCCACAACCACCAGGGATGCGAGGGCGGCTTTCTTCTGCAGCCGACGGATTAGGCATATTATGGGCAGGCTGTCGCAACCAGGCCCGAAAGTCAACGATGCCATCCCTCCACCGACGCTTTCCCGCTTGCCGCGAAACTGCCGATGGGCATGCTCCGCTCGTTGCCCGGTCGGGTTGCAGCTTCCCCAACGGGTGACGAGTCGAACGCCCGCCTGCGAATCGCCGCCCGTCGTGGCCCAGTCGAACCATGCGTAGAGCCTTGTGCATCGCCAAACGCGAATACCTGGCCTCGGTCAAGACCAAGGGTTTTCTCGTCAGCCTGCTGATCGCGCCGCTGCTCATGTTCGGGAGCGGCATTGCGATGGTGGCGCTCCGCCATGAAGTCGATGTCACCGACAAGCGCGTGGCAGTCCTCGACCGGTCCGGTCTGTTGGCCCCGGCGCTGGCGCAGGCCGCGGAGAAGCGCAACCGCGAGGACACCGTGGACGCGAAGACCGGCAAGCACCTCCAACCCGCCTATCTGTTCGAAGCGGTCACCCCGGACAAAATCGATTTGCAGGCACAGCGACTGGCGCTCTCCGACCGCGTTCGGCGCGGCGAGTTGCACGCCTTTGTGGAAATCGGCCCGGACATCCTGCATCCCGGCACGAACCGCGAAAACGCGCGGATCACGTATCACGCCAAGGCGGCGGCGCTCGACGACCTGCGGCGCTGGCTCGAATCGCCCGCGAACAACGAATTGCGTCGGCTGCGCCTGGCGGAGGCCGGAATCGACGAGGCGCGCGTGACAAATCTGTTTGAATGGACCCGCGCGGAGGCGATGGGGTTGGTTTCCGCGCAGGAAGGCACCGGCGAAGTGGAACAGGCCCGGCGCAGCAGCGAGGCCGAAGCGGTGGCGGTGCCGGTGATCGCCTCGGTGATGATGTTCATGATGGTCATGATGGGCGCCTCGCCGCTCTTGGGTGCCGTGATGGAGGAAAAGACGCTGCGGGTGACCGAGGTCGTGCTGGGCTGCGCGACGCCGTTCGAATTGATGCTCGGCAAATTGCTGGGCAGCGTGGGCGTGGCGTTGACGGGCGCCACGTTTTACGTGGGTGCCGGCGCCTTCGGGCTGCTGCAACTGGGCGCGTTTGGTTTCTTCCCGCTTGGCCTTATCCCGTGGTTTCTGATCTACGTCATCTTCGCCATCCTCATGGTGGGCGCCATTTCGACGGCGCTGGGATCGACCTGCAACGATGCCAAGGACGCGCAAAACCTGGCCCTGCCGGCGCTCCTGCCGGTGATGCTGCCCATGTTCCTGCTGGGCCCGCTGCTCAAGGAACCGCACAGTTCGTTCGCGGTCTGGGCCTCGTTCGTCCCGCCGTTCACGCCCGTCCTGATGCTGCTGCGCCAAAGCACACCCGGCGGCGTGCCGCTGTGGCAACCGCTGGTCGGCCTGGCGGGGATGTTCGTGTTCACCTGGCTGGCGGTCTTCGCGGCGGCGCGGGTGTTCCGCATCGGCCTGCTCATGCAAGGCAAGGCGCCGAGTCTGGGAACCATCCTGCGCTGGGCGTTTCGCGGGTGAGCCGGAAACGCGTCCGAGGAGGCACGAGATTTCCCTTTCTGCCATGAACTGGTAGGGCCGAGCTGCCGCTCGGCCCGGCGGCGCAGCAGCGCCGCCCTACCGGATTCAAGGGCTCAAGTAGCGTGAGGCGGCATTCGTGGCGGATTGCAGATCGGCCAGGTTGAGGCGGTATCGCGCCGCCTCACGGGGCCAATGCGAGGCGGACACAGGCCGCGTGTTGGTCGGTGCGAACCAGCAACAAATCGCCGGCCAGCGCGGGCGGGTTCCAGGTCTTCTCGTCGAAGACTTTGAACCGCTGGAGTTCGTTGGGGCCTTCGGGAGTCGGACGCAACAGGATCACCTCGCCGTTCTCGGCGGTGAGCAGCAGCAGGTCGCCGATGAGGAGCATCTGGCCGTGGCCATAACGGCCTTCCTTCCATTTCTGCGAACCGTCCCGAAGGTCCACGCACGCCAGCACACCGTCGTCCAAGCCGTACAAATAGCCGCCGCGCGCGATGAAGTTGGCGAACTTGGCCTTGAGGCGGATCGATTTCCAAACCCGCGTCGCGGCCAGGTGACCGTCGCTGGCCGGCGCGACGTCGAGCAACTCTGCGCCCACGCCATAGCCGCTGGAGAACACCACGCGATTGGTACCCACGATCACCGGCACCGCGACGTGCGGTTGGCCGATGCCCCAAGGATATTCCCACAGTACCGCGCCCGTGGCCGGTGCGTGCGCGGTGATCCGCCGCTGGTTGAACATCAGGATCTGCGGCACGCCCGCCAGTTCGGCCAGCACCGGCGAACTGTAACCCGCCGGCGCCGAGCCACCGGTCCAGGCGATTTCGCCGGTGTCCGCCCGGTAGGCCAGGAGCGAGCGATTATCGTGACCGCCGGCGCTCACGATCACCCGGCCGTCGAGGCATAGCGGCGAGCCGGCGAAACCCCAGCCCGGCATGGAACAGGCGGCGTCGTTCGTGAGCTGGCGACTCCAAAGCGAGCGGCCGTCCGTCAGGTCCAGGCAATTCAGAATGCCGGTGGCGCCGAGCGTGAAGACGCGGTTACTCACCACTGTGGGGGTGCAGCGCGGACCTTCGCCGGCGATGGTCGTTTGGTAATGCGCAGCGTCCGCGTGCGCCCACAATTGGCGGCCGGTGAGGACGTCGTAGCACGTCACCAGTTCCTCTTCGCCGCGTTGTTCCTGCGTCAGGGCCCGCCCGCCGACGATGGCAAAACCGGACCAGGCCGCGCCGATCGGCTGGCGCCAGAGAATCTGCGGCGGGTGCGCGGACCAGTCCGGATCGAGACGCGGTCCGGCAATGACGCAATTGCGGGTGGGGCCGAGGAACTGGGGAAAGTCCGGTCGCACCAGACCGGCGATGGCGGGCGCGGTCCTCGCCGGCGCGTTCGTGGAAGTGCCCGCCCCAGGCGGGGCGACTGGCACGGCGCTGGACGCCCAGCGGAATTCGAAGATCGGCAACAGATCGCCGCTCACGCCTCGAATCCGGAAGAGCACGGCTCCCGATCCTACCGCGAGCGCGACCGCGCCACCAATCCACAAGCGTTGATGCCACGGCGTGCGCGAAAGGAGCATCCACCACAACCAAAGCAACGCCCCGCCGATCGCCAGCGTGAACATCGTGGCGAGATTGCGGCTCTGGTACGGCAGATCAAAGCGCAGCCAGATGATCCCGACCGCCACCGCGAGCAGGCCCAGAATAACCCAAGCCGGCCACCACCGAACGGGGCGATGGCGCGGGTTGGTCGGCGGCGGCGCGAGGCTGTCTTCGTTCTGCATGATGCGCAGTTAAGCGTCGGATGCTTCGGTGGGCAACCGCGCGGGTTAACCTGGTAGGGCCGACCTGCGGGTCGGCCCGGACGCCCGGCAGCGCGTCCCTACCAACGGCAGCGCGTCCGCTTACCGTGCCATCCGTGGAATCGGCTGCTCCGCCGGTTTGCGAGACGTTCGGTTCCCCTTCACCCATGAACCTGGTAGGGCCGACCTGCGGGTCGGCCCGGACGCGCGGCAGCGCGTCCCTACCAGGTTCAAGGGCACAGATCGCAGCTTTTCCCGGGCCGTGGCATTTCTCCCCGGGGAAGGGAGAAGCGATCGACGTGCGGCAACCTCCAGGGCGAGCCACAACCACTGCCCGCGGCCAACGCTCACGGTGCCGCGTACGCTTGCCGGCAACGCTAAGCGTGGCTGTAGATCCGAACCCAATTCATCCGCTTTCCTGCTTTCCATTGACTTACCGCCGCTTCGCCTCGACGTTGCCCGGTCCTTCCCAACCGAACCTTCTATGAAGCTCAAGCCTCTCGGCGCGGCCCGGCTCCTGCCGTGGCTGCTGGTGCTGGCGCTTATCACCGCGGTGCAAGCCCAAGATTACACTTACACGACCAATAACGGCACGATCACCATCACCCAATACACCGGTCCCGGCGGTGCGGTGACCATCCCCGACACGATCAATGGCCTGCCGGTCACCAGCATCGGGGACCAGGCGTTCTCTGGCTGCGACCAAGCCTGACCAGCGTCACGATCCCCAACAGCGTCACCAGCATCGGGGACTGGGCGTTCTCTTGGCTGCACCAGCCTGACCAGCGTCACGATCCCCAACAGCGTCACCAGCATCGGGGACGCGGCGTTCTATGACTGCACCAGCCTGACCAGCATCACGATCCCCAACAGCGTCACCAGCATCGGGGACGCGGCGTTCAGGCGGTGCACCAGCCTGACGGCGATCACGGTGGAGCCACTCAACCCCGCCTATAGCAGTGTGGCTGGGGTCTTGTTCGACCAGGGGCAGACCACGCTCATCGCCTGCCCGGCGGGCAAGACCGGGAGCTACACCATCCCCGACAGCGTCACCAGCATCGGGGACGCGGCGTTCGCTGAATGCCGGAGCCTGACCAGTGTCACGATCCCCAACAGCGTCACCAGCATCGGGGACGGTGCGTTCTTAAGCTGCACCAGCCTGACCAGCGTCACGATCCCCAACAGCGTCACCAGCATCGGAGACAATGCGTTCAATGGCTGCACGCAGCCTGACCAGCGTCACGATCCCCAACAGCGTCACCAGCATCGGGCGACTGTGCGTTCGCTTACTGCACCAGCCTGACCAGCGTCGCGATCCCCAACAGCGTCACCAGCATCGGGGACGGGGCGTTCGCTTACTGCTCCAGCCTGACCAGCGTCACGATCGGCAACAGCGTCACCAGCATCGGAGAACAATGCGTTCTATGGCTGCACCAAGCCTGACCAGCGTCACGATCCCCGACAGCGTCACCAGCATCGGGGGCAGTGCGTTCTCCCGGTGCTCCGGCCTGAGCAGCGTCTATTTCCAAGGTAACGCCCCCAGGCATTGGTTCGGAAGTGTTTTACGGTGCCAATAAGGCGACCGTCTATTACTTGCCGGGGACCACGGGCTGGGGCGCGACGTTTGGCGGTCGGCCGACGGTGCTGTGGAACCCGCAGCTACCGACCAGCGGTGCCAACTTCGGCGTGCGGACGAATCGGTTCGGCTTCACCATCACCTGGGAACCAACAACCTGGTCGTCGTGGTGGAAGCCTGCACGGACCTGGCCAATCCCACCTGGTCTCCGCGTGAGAACCAACACCCTCAGCCGGCGGCTCGTCCTATTTCAGCGATCCCCAGTGGACGAATTATCCCGCCCGCTTCTACCGCCTCCGCTCGCCGTGAGGCGCGAACCGGCTCGGAGTTGGGTTTGCTTTTGTGGCCCCGGTCAATAGCTTTGCGTTGTGCAAGTACAGGTGACGGAACACGCGGTGACCGGGTATTGGGATAAAGGTTTCGATGAGGGCGCATTGCAGCCTTGGGTCGAAGACTTGCGCGCGCGCCTGGGCGGAAAGCAACCCACGCTCGGCCTGCTCTTCATTTCGCCCCCGCTGTTCGAACACGCGGAAACGATCCTCGAATTGGTCCAGGTGCATGGCCGGGTGGGCGTGCTGGCGGGCTGTTCGAGCGCCAGCCTGATCGCCTCCGACCAGGAGATCGAAGGCAAGGGCGGGCTGGTCCTCGGGCTCTACCACCTGCCCGGCGCGGAACTGAAGACCACTCATTTCACGCAGGCCCAGGTCGAAGAAGCCAACGGCCCCGGCTACTGGCACCACGAAGCCGGCGTGGGCCCGGAGCAATCGAACGGCTGGCTGGCCTTTGCGGATCCGTTTCACATGGATTGCGAGAACTGGGTGGACGGCTGGAACGAAGCGTACCCGTCCATCCCGATCGCCGGCGGTCTCGCCAGTGGACGAGCCAAGGAGCAGCGCACGCAGTTGTACCTGGATGGCGAGGTCTTCGAGGAAGGCGGCGTGGCGATTTCGTTTGGCGGCGACGTGGAGCTGGCGACCGTCATTTCGCAAGGCTGCACGCCCATCGGCGAGCCGTGGACCATCACCAAGGTGGACGGCAACGTCATTCAACAGATCGGCAACCAGCCGGCCTACAAAGTCCTGGTCGAAACCTTCAACAAACTCCCGGAAGAACAGCAGCGCCGCGCGCAGGGCAATCTCATGGTGGGTTTCGTGGTCAACGAATATCAGGAGGAATTCCACCGCGGGGATTTCCTGATCCGCAACCTGCTGGGCGGCGACCCCACGTCCGGCGCGCTGGCCGTGGGGGCGCGTCCTCGATTGGGGCAATCGTTGCAGTTCCAGTGTCGCGACGCCGCCGCCGCCACGGAGGACCTGGTGGAATTGCTGCAACGCGCGCGGAAGCAGGTCGCGCGACGCCAGGTGTTCGGCGGCTGTCTCTGCGTCTGCAACGGACGCGGGCAGGGCCTGTTCGGCAGCCCGAACCACGACGCGCACCTGGCCCAACATCACCTGGGACCGCTCGGCCTGACCGGCTTTTTCTGCAACGGCGAGATCGGCCCGGTCGGCAAACGCAATTTCCTCCACGGCTACACCGCGTCGCTCGCACTGTTCCTCTCCAAGTAGCGCCCGTCTGGCCCGCGCGCGGCACTCGATCGAAACCCGCCGTCCGTTGGCCTCGCCATGGATTCACCTTTGCCACCCGCCGGGCCCACCCCGCCGCCCGCAGCCAGACAGGCGCAGCCGCCGCCCGCAAACGTGCTGCTGCGGCTCGATTCGATCCTCGAGCCGCTCGACCTTGGGGTCGTGTTCGAGCGCCCGGCGCCGACCGAAGTGGAACTGGGCAGCGGCGATGGCGGTTTTCTGATGCGTTACGCCCGGTTGCACCCGGAGCGGAATTTTCTGGGGATCGAGCGACTCCTCGGCCGCATCCGCAAACTCGAGCGTAAGGCACCGCGACTCGGACTCACCAACCTGCGTGGACTGCGCATCGACGCCGCGTATTGGCTGCGGTACCTCACTCCAAAGGGGTCGGTTCATGTTTTTCACATCTATTTCCCCGATCCGTGGCCGAAGAAGCGGCATCGCAGTCGCCGGCTCGTGAATGCAGAATTCGTCCGCCTCGCCCACGCCGCGTTGGCGCCGCACGGGTCGGTCTATCTCCGGACCGACGACGCCGATTACTTCGCGCAGATGCAGGCAGTGTTCGGTGCCGACGCGGGCTTTGCAGCTTGGGAGACACCTCCGGAACTGGCGGCGGTCGTGACCGACTTCGAAGTGGAGTTCCTCGCCGCCGGCAAACCGACGCTGCGCGCAGCCTACCGGCCCCTAGATCTCTGACCGGGCCGGGAGGACTCGCGCGTCCGGCTCAGGGATTTTCGAAGGACAGCAGCCAGACCGCGTCGTCTTGCTGCCAGCGGCCCTCGGCCGGAGATTCGCCGCCATCGTCCTCCCCGTCGGCACCGACGCTCCAGAGTCGTTTACGGGCACGGTCGTAATGAAGGCTTCCGCCGCTGAAGCCATCGGGCGGCGGCGCCGGGAGCAGCTTCAGTTCGACAAGTTCCTCAAGTCGCACCGGCAACGCGCCGCGTTGGAGTTGGTGAATGCGCAAGGCGAGGATGGCCCGCGTCGCTTCGTGCTCGACGCGTGCTTGGAAGACGCGGCGGGCGGACAAATCGATGAAGTCCGGCTTGGCTTCCAGAAGGCGACCGAGCGGATTGTCGAAAGCGTTGTAGGCCTCACGAATCCGGTCGGCGGCGGCCCGGCTCAACGGCAACGGCTCGCCTTTCACCGGCTCCAACACCGGCTCCGCGGCTTCCAGGAACCGGTGCATCGTCTCGGCTTGATCGTCCGGATCGCTTTCCTGCGCCTTCCACGTGGCCCGGGCGTTCCGGAGAAACCGTTGGAAGTGCGGGATGGCCCGGCGCACGGCGGCGGCATGATCGTATGCATGGGGATGCCCGGCGACCAACGCGGGTGTGAGGAAGATCGGGAAGGCGCGTTGCATTTCCTCCGGTACCAGGAGCGCCATGATGTTCGGATTCTTTCGGTACGCCTCCGTCCAGTCCCGGGCAAACTTGTCCGGGTCGATGGCTTTCACGATGTAATCCGTGAATTCGACTCGAATCGTCTGGGTGTACGTGTCGGGTTCGTCGTCGAGCGACGGCAGGCCGTCCAGCAGTCGGCGCAACTCGGCCGCGGGGACGTCGCGTTCGCCAGCCAGCCGTTGCATGCCTTGCAGGGCCAGGCTGCGGATCGCCGAGCCCACGAGGTAATGAATCAGCGCCCCGCCACCGCTGGCGGCCAGTTGGCCCAACCGCAGCGTGCCCAACAACGAATCGACGGCTTTCGCGGGTTGGCCGGTGCGCGCGAACACGTCAGCCTGGGCCAGGCGCGCCTTCGCCAATTCAGGCAGAAGAAGGAGTTCAGGCTGCACCTCATCGGGTCCCCGGACGGGCCACTGCGCCTGCTTCCTGCGCAGGCTGTCTTCGATCAGGCGCAAGGCCTCGGCATTCGCCCGCAGCCAGGCCTCGACCGGCGCCCAGTCTTCCGGCGGCAACGGCCGCGCACCCGGCGTCCACGCGACGCGGACTCGTGTCTTCGCCGGCTCGGACAGGGGCTGGCGGAGCGGCACCGCTTTGAGCCAGTCGATGACGGCGTTGTCTTCGGAAGGCAGTTCGACGCGGTGGTATTGCAGTTCGGCGGGGATCGCGGGGAGGGTTTCGGTTCCAGCGTTCGCTGCCTGGGCCGACGGCGTGAACAGGCCGCCGGCAAGGAGCGATATCAGCAGGAGCCCGACCGTAGCCAGCCGTGAACGTTCCGCGTGCCGGGGTGCATTCATGCCGGACAGGCTAGGTCGGCGTCGCCGACGTTGTCACGCTTGACCGCGACGCTGGACCGGCTTAGACGGAGCGGATGATTCACCTAGGCATTCACGCGGACAACTGGCGTCCGCTCAGCGTGGGCTTCGAAGCCGCCTGCCAGAAGATCGCCGCCACCGGCCTGGAGCACCTCGAGTTTTGCGCCATCCACGGCCAGAACTTCATTGCGGCGCTCGGCTACGATCCGGGCGTTTCGCTGCAGTCGAACCCGCGGGCCATCCGCCGTTTCCTCGAGCAGTTGAGACTTCAGGTGTCGCAGATCGACGGCTCGTATCCGATGATGGGGCCCAACGGCTCCGCCTTCGGCGTGCAATACGTCACGCAGACGATCCGCTTCGCCGCAGAACTGGGTTGTCCGATGGTCGATACGGTGGACGGGGCGTTCGAGACGCCCGGCCTGAGCCGCGAGGAGGTATTCCGCATCACGTGCGACAACTACCGGCAGTGCCTCGCCTGGGCCGAGGACTACCGGGTCATCATCAACGTGGAACCGCACGGGCCGTACACCAACGACCTGGATTTCATGCAGCGGCTCTTCGCGTATTTCGAGTCCGAGTGGCTGCGCTGCAATTTCGACACGGGCAACACGTTCATCGCCGGGCACAACCCGCTGGACTACTGCCGGGCGCTGCGCAAATACATCGTCCATTGCCACATCAAGGACGTCAGTCCGGCGCTGGCCGCGGCGGCGCGCGGCGAGGAGACCGGCATCGGCAGCTCGGAAGTCTTCGTCGGAGGCGGCGTGAATGCCGACCACATCCGGGCCTGCATGGATTACTTGCACGGCACCGGTTGGGAGGGCGTGGTTTCGCTCGAATGCAGCGGCACGGAAGAAAACACCCGCCGGAGCGTGGATTGGATGCAAGGCGTCCTGAAGGCACTCGCTGGAAAGTCGCGCGGCCGGTAGTCGCGTGCCGGCGGCGAGGTCGGCCCTCCCACCGGTTGGCGAACCGCCAACAGAAACACCACAGTGCGCCGCCGGCGATCGGGCCTTCCGATCCCGGCGAAGGGGTAGGTCGATCGTCAACCAAACGCTGGTCGCGACCGACCCGACTGATTCGGCTGTCAGCCCTTGCCGTTTCCGATCGCCGGTCTTTGGCCGGTCAGACCGTCAACAACCGTGGCCCGATCGGTTGCACGTCGATCGACGGCGCGGCGCCGCTGCCGTCGCTGGCGGTGTACACGGCCGTGACGCTGAGTTGAACGGTGCTGATGACTTCCAGGATGCCAATGGTCAGCGGTACCGGCCCCGCCGGCGGTGCGCCGAGGGCCAGCTCCAGAATGCGACAGCAATCGTCCATCGTCGCCGAGTGCGCGGGCAGCCGGATGACTTCGGAGGCCGCCACGCCCCGGGATGCCGGTTCGCGGCCGGAAACCGCGCCCGCCAATACCAAGGGGACCACGCCCTTGAGGACCGGTGCCTCTTTGTCGCCGGAGTTGAGAATATTGATCTCCGTGGCGTACCGGCCCGGCCGCACGGGTGCGCAGCCACAGCCGTCGCCGGCTTGTTCGCCACACACGAACTTCACGCTATAAACGAACAGCTTGAAGTCCGGCACGGTGAGTCCCACCGCCGGCCGGCCGGGTTGCACGATGCCGAATCCCGGTGGTTCGAGGGAAGCCGGATCGGAGACGACATCGACCTGATAGGAGCCGTTGCCGAGGTCGGTCACCGGGCCTGTGGGCGTGCTCCCGGGCCGCGGTTCGAGCGTGAACGCGCCCAGCCGGCCGGGGCCCAGCAGATTGCCGTACTTGTCGCGCGGCGTGAACGTGACGCGCACGCCACCCGGAGTGGCGGGCAGCGGCGTCGAGGTGACAGTGGTCCGGCCGGGATCGATGCCGACCTCCACGTAAACGGACCACGTCAGCTCTCGCATGCCGGAGCAATCCCCGCCGTACGTCGCCTTGGCATGGAAGGTGTAGTTGCCCTCGACGGTCAGCAGGTCCGGCAACACTCGGCCGAACGTCGCGGTAGCCTCGAAGCTGCCGCGCGTATTCTCGGAGTCATCGCGCAGGTCGATCGTCGTTTCCGTATAGCGGATCAAGGGTTTGCCCT
This sequence comes from uncultured bacterium, assembly GCA_963735925.1. Taxonomy (GTDB): domain Bacteria; phylum Verrucomicrobiota; class Verrucomicrobiia; order Limisphaerales; family J093; genus DSVZ01. The sequence continues at coordinate 66,781 of CAVTMT010000005.1, read as the reverse complement.
GCGCCTGCTCCAGAGCCTGCAAGGTCGCCTGGCGGGCGGGAATGCCATCGGCGTCCAGCGTCCCGGGAGCGCCGAGACCGGCGGCGCTCAAGAGGTTGCCCGCGCCGGCATCGGGGCGCGTGATCGTCAAGGACGCCGCCATGCCGTCCGGCCAGCCGCCGTTGTCGTGCCGCACGAGGACGACGGGATTGATCGTGTCGCCGGTGTAGTAGCGCTTCGGATCGGGTAGCCGGGTCATGAGCGGGCCGCCCGTCGGGATCACATTGAGGAAATAACGGAGCGCCGGCGCGGGCGGTGGAAATTCTCCGCCGCCACCCGGCCGGACCACGTTGACGCTCCACAATCCATCGCGTTCGCCACCGATCGGGAGCGGGATTCGGAGAAAGGTCCAGGTTCGTCCCGACGCCGTCTCCACGCCGGGGGTTGCTCCGGTGATCACCGTTCCCCCCGGCGTGGTTGCCTGGAGGAACAACGCCGCATCCGTGCGATCCCAACCGGCGACCGCAGTGAGCGTCTCCTCGCCGCAGACGCGGAAGGGGACCGGCTTGCCCGACGACTGATTGGCGGGGAGCCCAAACTCCGGATCGAGCAGGATGCCGGCTTCGAAGATGTTTCCGAAGGCGTGCGAGAAGAACTTCTCGAGTGCCAGGCCGCCACCGGCGCGCATGTAAACGCCGCCATGCGCGGCCGTGAGCGCGGTGAGCAACGCACCATCCAAACTGGTCTCCGTGCCGAATCCGATCGCGTGGACCGTGATGCCGTCCAGCGTGTGCGCGGATTCGAGGCCCGCCACCATTGGCGGGGTGTTCTCCAGACCGTCGGTCAGCAGCAGGATGGCTCGCGGATTGCCGCCGGGGACGGGGAACTGCGACTGCGCCGCCTTCAGCCCGTCGCCGATCGACGTGGCGCCGGCGGGCAACAACCCACCGACCACGCCGGTGGAATACGGCGCGGGTCCGATCAGTGCCGTCTTCGTGCCCCCCGGGCCCGCGGTGACGTTGGCGATGCCGAAGTCCACGGGCGAACTGGCCGCGGTACTGAAGGAAACGAGTCCGGCGCGATTCCCGGTGCCGGCCCGCACCAGTTGCACGAACAGCGATACGGCATCGCGCGCGGCTTCGACCTTCGAGCGCCCCGTACCATCGTCCATTGACATGCTCCCGGAGCGGTCGAACACCAGCATGACGTCGCGGACCAGCGGCGGCGGCGGCGCGGGCGCGATCACGCTCAGGATCGTCGCCGTCGGGAAATAGCTCAGCCTCCCGCCGTGGCAGGGATCGCCGTTGGAGAGCACCCCGACAATGCGTCCCGCCGCGTCGAACAAGCCGGAGCCGGAACTCCCGCCGGAGACATCGACGGTGGTGGGCACCGTGATGCCGGCCGGACTGCTGCTCTCGACCCGGGCAAATCCCTCCGCGTGCGGCAGGGAGAGCTTCTTGACGGCGCCATTGGGATGATGGATGCCGAACACGGCTTCGCCCGGCGTCGCCCCGGAGGGAGCGGTCGGCAGGTCGTGCCGCATTTGAATGGCGGGAATGCCGGCAGGGGCCTCGGCAAGCTGCAGCAGACTGAAGTCGCCCACCCCATCATAGTGGTGCGCCAGCACCGCCTTGACCTTGTAGAACCGCGGATTGTAGCCGGGCGGACGGCTCCCGTCGCATTCGGTTTGATAGTCGAAAATGACGGAGCTGCTCAGCGCCTCCTCCGGCGTGTGGCAGTGTCCGGCGGTGAGGACCTTGTCCGCGTCCACCAACGTCACGGAGCAGGTGGAGAGTCCCCGGACGCCGGCCTGGGTATCCACCGTCAGGATCATGCCGACGCTGCGCGCGACGCGGGCGCGGACATCCGTGGGCGGGGTGGTGCAGGCAACGTTCTCCCAGTCGGGCGGCTCCGTGCAGTACCAGAAGGGATCGTAGGTCGGCTCCGTGTAGGCCGGCGCTTGATAGAAAGGGTCGCAGTTCGAGAAACTGGAATGGCCGGGATCGGGCACGGCCAGGTGCCGTTCTCCCCGCCCGTATTCGAACAGTTGCACGCTGCCGGTGGGTGGACCGGCCGGAATGTAGGTGACGGGCACCCCGGCCGGGAACGCGTACACATTGATCGGGCGGGTCCAGAACTCCGGACCATCGGCGGCGGTGAAGGTGTCCACGTCATAGCCCAGGCTGACCTGCAACTGGTCGCCCGGGCGGAAGTCCGGGTTCCGAAAGTGCAGCATGAGCAGTTTCGTCCCCCCAGGAGCGGGGGGCGGGTTGAAGAGAGTGGTCCCGGGCCCAATGGTCTGGGGCGAAGCGAGGACCTGGACGGTGCCGGTGATATGGGACATGGCGGGATTCCTTTTTGAATGCGCGTGAATTAGAGACGCCGACCGGTGACCTGCACGACTTCGATGGAGACGCCGCCGGCCTTGAGACCACTGGCGGTGTACACGGCCGTCACCGCGACCTCCGCACTGGCCGTGATTTCAAGATAGCCGATGAGGAGGGGCATCGGCGAAGGCGGCGTCCCACCCAACAGGAGCGCGACGATGCGGCAGCAATCGTCGAAGGTGGCGGTCTGCCGGGGCAGGACGATCTTGTCTTCGGCGCGCGGGGCGGCGACCCGCGGTTCGCGTCCGACGGGAGCGCCGGCGAGGACCAGCGGCACGAACCGCTTACGGATCGTCACCTCTTTGAGCGAGTAGTTGTGGATGTTGATCTCGGTGGCGTAGTGGCCGGGGACCACCGGCCCGCAACTGCATTCGCAAGCGGGTTGGACGCCGCAGACGAACTTCGCTGCATAGACGATGCCCGGACAGGGCGGGATGGTGATCTGTACCCGCTTGGCCGCCACCACCGAGCCGTCGGCGACCACGTCCAGTGTTCCGGTGATGACTTGAGCCTCCGCCTTGCACGGCAGGCCGGTGAAGCGGACCTCGAACTTGAGAACGTGTTCCTGATCGGCGGCCAGCGGACCGTAGCCGGTGGCGGGAGTAATCGAGGTGACGACCGGTGCGATGGTGCTCGACGGCACGAGTTTCAGGTTCTGGATGCCGCCGACTGCGCCTTTCACCAGGCTGATGATCGTATTAACGATATTGCCGGCATTGATGCCGGTGACGAACTGCCCGCCGGTCTGGGTGGCAATGCGGGTTCCCTGTCCCGCCAGGCCGCCAGGCGCACCGCAGGCCGCCGCGTAACCTCCGCCGCTCAGCGTGGGATCATCGTCCAGACCGGGGGTGGCCGTCGAGATGGCGAGCACCGCGATGCCCTCGGCCACCAGTTTCGCCGTCGCGCTCGCTTCCGTGACCGCCACCGCCGCGCCCGAGGCCGCCGGGCAAATGGGATCGTGGGAAGGGGCGTCTCCGAACCAGACAATGAGGCGTTTGCTGCCCGCCCGCCAACCGACGGTCCCGCCCGGGGGTACCGCGAGACTGTCGAGCGCGAACAGGGCGGCTTCCGGCGTGTCACCGCCACCGGTCGGCGACCAACTGTTGATCGCAGCCGTGACCGTGGCCACCACGTTCGTCGGACTCACTTGGTGTTGGAAAGCGAAAGGGTCGCCAGACAGGAAGTCCTTGTAATTCCCCACGCCGAAAACCATGTCCGCTCCCAAACCATTGAGCGCGAGCAGCACGTTGTTCGCCCCGGTCTGGACGGCGTTGAGAATGCTCCCCATCGACGCGGTGGTATCGGCCAGAAAGTACACGTCCACCTTGGCGGGCCCGGCGCTCTTCGGGACGGTCACCGTGATGGTTTCGTCCAGCGTCTGACCCGGGTTCAACGTGAGCACGTTGGTGTCCGGCTGAACGGTGATGGGCGCCGCTGCCAGGCCGGTCCCGGTCGGGAGGCCCGTTGGGGTAAGCACGGTTCGCTCGAACAGGGACAGGAGCGAAGGGGCGTCCGCCAGGGCTTCGCCGCGATCGTCGAGCACCAGCATGAAGGCCGGACCGTTGGCGTTGGCCGCGCTGACGATTCGGAAACGGTGAATCGGTTTTCCCGTGGCTGGGTGGATCGCGTCGCTGCGGTCCACGACATGAGGTTTCTCGAGCTTGTACGTCCTGGCCGCCAGGGCGGTGGCCTTTTCGATGAGGGATCTGGTGGTCATGAGGGTCTTGGAGTACGCCGCGACCTGAATCCTCCGTTTGCAGCCTGGCGGTTCGGGGCGGCCGGGTTTTTCGTCGGGCTCGGCTTCGCCGGATCGGCTTGCGCGTGGGCGGGCGCCGGACACATCCGGAGCCCGCTCGCAACGCCGGATCCCAGTCCCGCCGTGTCTCCGGAACGGGTCCGGGCCAGCCGGGAGGCCGTTCTTCAGATGTTGTGTCCGTTCATGGGAGCATGCGCTTACGCGCCGTCTTTGCTTTTGCGGAAGCTAGCCCGCAACGGACAAATTGCAAATTTTGTTTATGTACATCTTGCAGTTTATTTATGCAGTCCGCCGGCTCGGCGGTGCCCGCGCAGGACCGGGCGGCGGCGGCATCCAGCCGCCGTTTCGCCGGCGGAATTCGCCGTTGCCGAGGCGCCGCGGCCGGCCTAGTTTCACCGAAGGTATGCGGGGCCGCGGCGCCCCGGTGTTGCATGAAAAACCACCTGGAATTCGAAAAGCCGATCGTCGAACTGCAGCGCCGGCTGGAGGAGCTGCGGCACCACGCGGAGACGCCTTCTCTGGGGCTGAGCCTCGAGGACGAGATCGCGTTGATGGAGCGAAAGCTCGAGGAGACCCGGCGTGAGATTTTCGAGAATCTGACCGCCTGGCAACGCGTCCAGCTCGCCCGGCACCCCCGCCGGCCCTACAGCAGGGACTACCTCCGCACCACCTTCGCCGATTTCGAGGAACTGCACGGCGACCGGGCCTTTGCCGATGACCGTGCGATCGTGGGCGGCTTCGCCCGGCTCCAAGGCGAGCGCGTGATGGTCATCGGCACGCAGAAAGGGCGGGACACGAAAGAGAACATTCTCCGCAATTTTGGCTCCGCCCACCCGGAAGGCTACCGCAAGGCGCTACGCCTCATGCGCCTGGCCCACAAGTTCGGACTGCCGATCATCACCTTGATCGACACCGCCGGGGCGTATCCCGGCGTGGGCGCCGAAGAGCGGCATATCGCCGAAGCGATCGCCGTGAACCTGCGCGAGATGACGTTGTTCGAGGTGCCGATCGTCGCGGCCGTGATCGGCGAAGGCGGTTCCGGCGGCGCGCTGGGTCTGGGCGTGGCCGACCGCGTTTTGATCCTCGAGAACGCCTATTACTCGGTGATCAGCCCGGAAGGTTGTGCCGCCATTCTTTGGAAGGATCGATCCGCCGCCCCCCGGGCGGCCCAGGCACTCCGGATCACCGCCCGCGAACTGGCCGAACTCAAACTGGTGGACGAAATTGTGCCGGAGCCGGTGGGCGGCGCGCACAACGACCTGGAGACTACTTCCGAAACGCTGAGGGTTTATCTGTGGCGGCACTTGCAGGAACTGTCGGAATTGTCGGTGCCGGAACTCCTGAAACGCCGTTACGACAAGTTTCGGGCGATGGGACCGTTCGCGGAAGCCCCCCCACCCGCGGCTCCCGCCGTACCCACACCGGTCGCCTGATGCCGGCCGGTCCCGCCGGACTCAACCCAGCTTGGCGACCGGCCACGGCACCCACGTTCCAGCGGTTTTCCGATGCTCTACCCGCTCCTCTTCGCCCCCATCCTCAAAGCGCGCCTGTGGGGTGGCCGCAAGCTCGGCTCGCTCTATGGCAAGGCCCTGCCGCCCGCCGTGCCGATCGGCGAATCCTGGGAAATCAGCGACCGTGCCGGCGACGCCAGCGTCATCGCCAATGGCCCGCTGGCCGGCCGGGATCTGCGGTGGTTGATGGAACATCACCGCGCTGAAGTCATGGGCACAGCCGCCGCGCCCCACGACCGGTTTCCGCTGCTGGTGAAGATTCTCGACGCCCGCGAAATCCTGTCCGTGCAAGTGCACCCGCCGGCGCGGGTCGCCGCGTCCCTCGGCGGCGAACCCAAAACCGAGATGTGGTACGTCACCCACGCGGCGGCGGGCGCGCAATTGAGCGCCGGGTTGAAGGCGGGCGTGACCCGATCCGAGCTCGAACGCCGGCTCGGCGACGGCACGGTGGCCGGGTGCATCCACCAGGTGCCGGTGCGGGCCGGCGACGCCATGTTTCTGCCCAGCGGACGGATTCACGCCTTGGGGGCAAACATGGTCATCTTCGAGATTCAACAGAACTCCGACACCACCTACCGCGTGTTCGATTGGAACCGCGTCGGGGCCGACGGACAGCCGCGCGAATTGCACGTTTCGCAGGCGCTGGCGTGCATCGATTTCGAGGATCACGAGCCACACTTGCTGCCGGCCGAATGGCGCCGTGAGGGAGCGGTCCAATGCCGCTGCCTGGTCAACGACCCGCTGTTCGAAGTGACCGAAAGCCGCGCTATGGAAGGCGTGCGGCAAATTTGGAGAGACGACCGGCCGGCCGTTTTGGGGGTCGTGTCGGGCCACGTCCGAACCGCCCACCCGGCCAGTGGGCAGGAGTTCGACCTGCGCCCCGGGCAGTTTGCCCTCCTGCCGTCGTCTTCCAGTCCGGTGTCGTTGCTTCCGGAAGCCCACTCTGTTTGGCTCCTCGCCACCGCCGGCGTGGGAGCTTGACGCTGGAGAAGCCCGACCGGCCGCGCGCTCGATTCGGAACCCCGGGCCTGAGCGGCGGACAGTGCCAGGGCACGCGCCGGGTTCAGGGCGACCACACCGCCCGGCAGAAGCGTTGACGCACACCGGCCGCAGTCGTGTCGGTGAAGGTCCGCGTTGTTAGAACATCTTCGTCAGGTCGCCGTGGCTTCGCGCAGGCTGCCAGTACGTCGCGGAGGTCGGATTGCGCCGGAGTCGCAGCAAATCTTTACCCAGCAGGCGCATCACCAATCCGAGTGGGGTCACAACCAGGAAGAACACGAGGCCGAGAATCAGCGGGCTGACGATTCGGCCCAGGAAGTGGCTCACCCGCATGCCCACCCGGTAAGGCGTGCGGAACCAACCTGGCCGCACGCCCGCCAGCAAAGCCACCAGCGCCAGCCAGCTTAGAGCAGGTACGGCCTCCGCGGACGACACCTTCCCGCGCCACCACAGCAGGCCGACGAGGAGCGCCAGAACCAGGCTTGAGCTGAGCCCGAACTTGCGCCACTCCCGCGGGTCTTCCTTAAGGCGCAGTTTCATCGCCGGCCTGTTACCGCCAAGACGCGAGGCCGCCGAGCCGGCTGCTTTGGAGTCCGCGAGATCGCGACCTCTGAATTCCGACTTCTTCCTTCTGAGTACTGCATGTCATTTCCTCTCCGCGCCTGGGCGCCTTGGCGTTCTTCAGTCGGGCTGCGGCGCCACGCGCCTCGCCACCGGGCGTTGCGGTTGGGCCAGCCGGTCGAGCACGAAATGGCCGATGACGAGGTGGTCCATCTCCGTGTTCACGAAGCAGCGGTAGGCGTCGTCCGGCGTGCAGACGATCGGCTCGCCGCGGACGTTGAACGACGTGTTCACCAGTACCCCGCAACCGGTCACGGACTCCCACTGGCGCAGCAGATCGTACAACCAGGGATTCCGGACGCGATCCACCGTCTGGATGCGCGCGGAGTAATCCACGTGCGTGATGGCGGGCAAGGTCGAGCGCACGGATTTGAGGCGGTCCAGGCCGAGAAGCCCGGCCGGCACGGCTTTGCGCAACTGCGGTTTCACCGCCGCAACCAGCAGCATGTACGGCGAGTCCGTGTCCAGTTCGAAGTACTCGCCCACCCGCTCGCGAAGCACGATGGGCGCGAAGGGCCGGAAGGATTCGCGGAACTTCACCTTCAAGTTCATCACCGACTGCATCACCGGGGAGCGGGGATCGCCCAAAATCGACCGGCTGCCCAGCGCGCGCGGGCCGAACTCCATGCGCCCCTGAAACCACCCGACCACCTTCCCCGCGTTGAGGAACCCGACCGTTCGTGCCAGCAGCGCGTCCCGCTCGAATCGCTCGAACACCGCCCGATGACCGCGCAGCGCGGCCTCGATTTCCACGTCGCCGAATTCCGGCCCCAACAGCGCCCCCTGCATGGCATCGGACGCCGGAGCGCCAGGCTCCGGGCGCGGGGCGTTTGGGCGTGCGGCCCTGTCGCTCAGCGCTTCCAATTCCGGACTGCTGACTTCCGATCTCTGACTTCCCACTTCTGGTTTATGTCCCGTCCTTTCGCCCCCGGCAGCCGGCACTTCCCGGCATCGGACATCCTCACCCGGCGGCATCGCGGTTGGGGGGTCGGCTTGCGAATGATCACCCGGTTTCCGGTCCTTGCGAAAATGCAGGTGCCACGCGGCCAACGCCGCGCCCAGCGAGCCGCCCGCATCGCCCGCCGCCGGTTGAATCCAAATCCGGTCGAAAATGCCTTCGCGGTGGATCCGTCCGTTGGCGACGCAATTGAGCGCCACGCCACCGGCCAGACACAGGTCCGCGAGCCCGGTCGTTTCACGCGCGTGCCGGGCCAGGCGGAGCATGGCTTCCTCGGTCACGACCTGGATCGAGCGGGCGACGTCCATATGCCGCGGTTCGACCGGCTCCTCCGGCCGGCGGGGCGGCCCATCGAAGAGGCGGTGAAATCGCTCGTTGGTCATCGTCAGCCCGCGGAGAAAGTCGAAGTAATGCAGATTCAACCAGAACGAGCCATCGGGCTTGAGGTCCAGGAGCTCGGTCCGGATCCGGTCGGCGAAGCGCGGCTCGCCATACGGCGCCAGTCCCATGAGCTTGTACTCACCGGAATTGACCTTGAACCCGCAGTAGCCGGTGAACGCGCTGTACAACAGCCCCAGCGAATGCGGGAACCGGATCTCCTTGAGCAACTGCAGCTCGCGTCCGCGCCCGACACCGATGGTCGTGGTCGCCCATTCGCCCACCCCGTCGATCGTGAGGATCGCCGCCTCGGTGAACGGCGATGGGTAAAACGCGCTGGCCGCGTGCGCCTGGTGGTGTTCGCTGAAGAGGATCGGGCAATCGGTGCGGAGCTCGGGCAGTTCTTCTCGGATCGTGCCGCGCAAATTCAGCTTCTCGCCCAGCCAGCTCGGCAAAATCCGGGGGAACACCCGCCAGCCGCCCGGCGCGACCGCGAGGTAGCTCTCCAGCATGCGCGCGAACTTGGTGATCGGCTTGTCGTAAAACACCACGGCGTCGAGTTGCGCGGATTCCAGCCCGGCGTGGCGGAGGCAGAACCGGACGGCCTGGCTCGGAAAGCCTTCGTCGTGTTTGCGGCGGCTGAAGCGTTCCTCCTGCGCCGCGGCCACGATCTTCCCCCCCGTAACGAGCGCGGCGGCCGAATCGTGGTAATAAGCCGAGATGCCGAGGATGTGCGGCCCGCCGGGCATGACTCACATGAACGGATAAAGCGCCCAGGCGATACCCGAGCTGGAGCCGAAGATGAGCAAAGCCGCCAAGCCCACCAGCACGAGTACCAAGGGCACCATCCACCACTTCTTCTCCTGGCGGAGAAACTGGAGGAATTCTTTGAGCAACGCCCACATGCGAGGCGAAGGTAGTGCACTCCCCACGTGCCCGGCAAACCCAAAGGCGGGTCGGGGACCACGGTCCGGCCTGGCTCCGGGAATGTTCCGGCTCACGGCGGACTTGACCAACGTGGTCGCGATCGCCGCCACGGATTCGCGCTCCCTGGCATTACGGGACGACGGAACGGTGGTGGGCTGGGGCCAGGCCGCCGAGCTGGCAAAGCCCATCGTGCCGACGAATCTCACCGGGGTTCTGGCCATTGCAGCCGGGCGCGAACATAATCTGGCGCTCTTGGAGGGCGGCCGGGTGGTTGCCTGGGGACGTAACGAGTATGGGCAGACGAACGTGCCCCCCGCGGCACTCTCCGGCATCGTCACGATGTCTGCCGGTGGAACCCACAGCCTGGCCTTGAAAGCCGACGGCACCATCGTCGCCTGAGGCGACAACGGTTTGGGGCAGACGGCGGTGCCTCGGGGACTGAGCAATGTGGTGGCCGTGTCGGCGGGCGACCTTCACAGCCTGGCCCTGCGGGCGGATGGCACGGTGGTGGGGTGGGGCGTTGGTCAACTGGCCCGTCGCGTCGTAGGCGGCGGTCACGTAACCGTTCCAGGTCGTGACCGTGCTGTTGGTGCGGCCCAGCAGCGTGCGCTGGCTGGCAAGGTTGTATTGGTAGCCGTGGGCGTTGCGGATCGTGCCTCCGGACGTGCGCAGCTCGGTGCGGGTCAAGCGCGCCAGCGAATCGTACTGGTTGGTGAGGCAGCGGCCCCCGGGCAGGCCGACCGAGATGGGCAACGCGGTGGCCGAGTTGGCGGGATAGCCGTAGGTGAAGATGCCGGCGGTCCCACCGACCACTTTCCAGCGCCGGCTGGTGTCCCAGGCGTTGGTGACCACGAACTGGCCGGTGGGCTGGGCGAGGGTCAGGCCCGCGCGCAGGCCGTAGCGGTTGGTCACGGTCACGTCGTCACTGGCCCACGGACCGTCTTCGGCAAAGGTGCGCTGGCCGTTCCCAAGCACAGCGTACGTGTACTTCGTCTGGCCCAGCGCGTCCAGCCGGTTGGTGAGGCGGTTCAACGCGTCGAACCCATTGGTGATCGAGGCGGTGCCGGCGGGGTAGGTCACGTTGGTGAGATTGCCGACGTTGTCATAGGCGTAAGTCGTGGCGTACCCGTTGGTGCTGGCGCCCGTGCCGGTGCGGGTGAACCGGGAGGCGAGCCAGCCGTTGGCGTTGTACCCGTAGAGCAGGTCGGCCGTCACTTGGCCCTGATACCATTTCTCGGTCACCCGGCCTTCGGCGTCGTACTGCCAGGTGGTGGTGTTACCCTGGCCGTCGGCCAGCGTCGCCAGGTCCCCGGCCGGCCGGTAGGTGAAGCGGTTGGTGAACAGGCCCACCTGCACTTCGTTGGTCTTGCGGCCCGCGGCGTCGTAGGCGTAAAGCGTCACGTGGCTCACCTGGTTGGTGTAAGCGGTCGGGCCGTTCACGCCGGCGGTGTAGGCCCAGGTCTCCGTGCCGCCCGTCGCGGGGGTGACCCGTTTGGTCAGCCGACCCAGCGCGTCCCAGGCGTTGGTCACGGTCACGTCGTTGGCGTCGATCTGGCTCAGCACGCGGTCGTGGTCGTCGTAGGCGAGTTCTGATACCGAGCCGGCGGCGTCTTCCACCACCCAGAGGCGGCCGAGGTTGTCGTAGTAATTGGTGGTGCTGCCGAAGGCGTCGTCCATGATCGCCAGGCGCCCGGCCCGGTCGAACCAATTGGTCACGCTGGTGCCGTCGGGCTGGGTCTGCAGGGTCAGGCGCCCGGCCAGGTCGTAGTCGTAACTGGTGGTTGGCGGCCGTGTCGTAGTAGAAGCGCGTGATCTCGCCCAGCGCGTTGGTGAGGGCGACCGGCAGGTGGGGATGGTTCGCATCGTAGACGAAGCCCGCTTCCCGTTCCTCCCCCGGACCGTATTGGACGACCAGATCGACGCCGTTGGCGGCATAGACGAAGCGGTTGGTGCGGAAGTGGTCGAAGTTGTCCGTGCCTTTCCAGTACTCCACCTGCTCGGTCACCTGGCCCAGTGTGTTCCGGGTGACGTGGATTCACCAGGAAGTGCCCTCAGGCAGCACCCGGGCGACGTAGCTGGGCTGGGGACTGTAACTGCCTTCCCATTCGGGCCCGCCGTACGGCTTGTTCTCGTAATCGTACCAGGTCGTCTGGCCGTCAGTGGTCCCGTCCGGGCTGGGGTCGCGCTCCATTGAGAGCGTGCTGGAAACCCCCTGGCCGATGTAGCCGAAGAAATCATTGCGGTGCAGCCAGTGGCGCAGCCGGGCGAACGCGAAGTCGGCGGCCGTCAACAGGCTGAGGTTCCCGTTGCTGGCGCGGAAGGTGGCATTGGGGCTCGCGTACTGGTGGGGGTTCCAATAGTGGCTGTTGCGATACGGCATCCATTGGCTGCCATCCAACGTGGGAGCCCAACCGTCCGGCAGGCCGCCGGCGGCGGGCGCCTGGCGCGGCCAGTCCGCGCTGGGCCAGGTGTCGGGCAGCAGCCCCAGCGGGTCCGCCGTGGGATAGCTGCCATCGCGATACACGAAGAGATGCTTGCTGGTGCCGTCCGGCTCTTCGCGTCACGCGGTGCCCGCTGCTGCAGGTCCACGGTCCATCCTCACGGACGCGCAGGATACGGCGCGTGTTTTCTTCCGTCTTAACACCTCCCATACACGCTTGAAATCGCCTAGGCGCAGTCCAAGGTCCTGCTCCTGCTCCTTGCGCGTCTTGCCGGAGAGATCACGCAAGTCCCGGTTGACCTCAATCGTGATTCTCGCTATGCGGGACTTGTCGCCGTTAGCGAACTCCGGTGCAGCAATCAAGTCATGCAGCAGCCGCTCCAGGATGAGAAGCCGGTGGCGGATGAGATGGTTGCGGCCGCGGGCTTTCGTGGCCGAGAACGTCAGCGGGTTGGTGAAGGGAGTCGCCAAAGGCTACTTCCTCGAAATCCTGGCGAAGCTCAAAACCTGCGGCTACCGGGTTGGCTGCAAGGTCCTCGACGCGCAGTGGCTGGGTGTTCCGCAAGCTCGGCAGCGGACCATCTTCATCGGCGTGCGCGAGGACCTCGGCAAAGAGCCGGTGTTCCCGAAGCCGTTGCCCTACCGCTACAGCCTGCGCGAGGCGTTGCCCTGGATCGTGCGCGGGAAGTACGGCCCGGCCTGGAAACCGGCGACCGTGCCCAGCCCCACGGTCAGCGCGGGTCGGGCCTACAACACCGCCACCAGCCACCAGGGCCTGGAACTGGTCGAGGCCGTGGTCCACGACACGTGCGGCAAGTTCCCGTCGGCTGGCGACGTCACCGACCGGCCGTGTCCGGCGATCACGGTCATGGGCCAGGGCCAGTTCAAGGTCCGGTTGCGCGGCGGGACCGGGGCGGCCTTCGCCGAGAAGGGCCAGGACTACGACCTCGATCAACCCTGCCCGACGATCCTGGGGACCAAGCCCAACCAGTTCGAAGTGGACATGACCCGCTTCGCCATCGGCAAGGAGTGGGACAAGCTCAAGCCGGGCCAGGCGTCGGCCAAGTACTTCAACCTGGTGCGGCCGCATCCGGATGCGCCCTGCCCGACGATCTGCGCGGCGCACGGGCATCCGGGGGTGGCCAGCGTCACGCACCCGACCGAGAAGCGCAAGCTGACCATCGCCGAGTTGAAACGCATCTGCGCGTTCCCGGACGACTTCATCCTCACAGGAACCTACTCGCAACAATGGGAGCGACTGGGGCGGGCCGTTCCCCCGGTCATGATGTTCCACGTCGCCCGCACTCTTCGCGATGAAATCCTCTCTTGAAATCCCCAAGCACTGGACCTTCCGCAGCCGGGCGGTGGCGCAGCACTTCGACCGGCACGTGCGGACGGAGTTGCCCTGGTATGACCTCGCCACCAACGCCGTCGCGCACTTCGGTCGGCACTACATTCCGCGGGGCGGGGTCGTGTACGACATCGGCGCCTCGACCGGGAACATCGGCCTGGCCTTGCAGGACACCCTTGACCAGCGCGGGGCGCGGTTCACCGCCGTTGAAGAGAGCCGGGAGATGGCCGAGCGCTACCAGGGGCCGCCGGAATTGGTCGTGGCCGACGCGGTGACGTTCGAGTACCAGCCCTTCGACTTCGCCGTGTGCTTCCTGGTCCTCATGTTCCTGCCCGTGGACACGCGGGCGGCGTTCCTGCGCCAGTTGCAAGGTCTCACCAAGCCGGGCGGGGCGCTGGTGATCGTGGACAAGGTCCAGAGTCCCGGCGGTTACGTCGGCACCGCGTTCAGCCGGCTGACTCTCCAGCAGAAGCTCGCGGTGGGTGCGAAGCCCGATGACATCCTGCGCAAGGAACTGTCGCTCGCCGGCTACCAGCGGCCGCTCGATCCGCAGACGCTCCCGAAGTCGGCGCGGACCTTCTTCCAGCTTGGCGAGTTTGCCGGTTGGATCCTCGCGGCCCCGGAGCGGTAGGCATGGCCGATGCAGGCGCCATCTCGGTCGAGCAACTGGTCAAGCTCTCCGGCCTGACCGACCGACGGCTGCGCGAACTCGCCGCCGAAGGCTGGTTCCCCAAACCGGTCAACGGCCAGTATCAGCTTGTCCCGACCATCCAAGGTCTGTTGCGGTCCTACCGCGAAGGCGAGCGTTCACGCGTCATGCTCGATGCCTATGACAGCATCGGCGCGTGCGCTGCCGCCACCGGCATCCCCCTCTCGACGATCAAGCACGCCAAGCGCCAGGGGTGCGCCGCGTTCCGGGGCAGCCGGGTGTACCTGGGCGCCCTGTTGCGGTGGCTGTTCGAGTCCCCCGAGCGCGCGCTGGTCAACTACGACCAGGAACGCGCCCAGCACATCATCCTGCAGAACGCGAAGCTGAAGGTCGAGTTGCGCAACCTGAAGCGGGAGTTGATCCCCGTCGAGGAAGTCACGCACCTGGGGGCCGAACTGGGCGCGGCCATCCGCAAAGTCGTGACGCGGGTCCATCGCACGGCCCCGTCCCTGGAAGGGCAGAGCGTCGCCGTGATCGAGGCCCGGTTGAAGGAGGAGGAGGACGACATCCTCACGCAGTTGCACACGCTGGATGAGCGGCTGACGGCCTGGCAGCAGGCGGACTGATCGCCACTGGACCTTGGCCCGGCGCGCCCTTTACGAGGCGAGCCGATGAAGACCGAGTCACTACCCGAGACGGTCCAGGCAATCCTCGCGCAAGCGGGCGGCCTGGGATTACACGGCGCCTTCGTTTACATCGGCGCCCAAGCGTTCACCTACCGTTGCGCCGAACCTCACGGCGAGTACCGGTCCAGCCGGCCTTCCCGGCTGGTGTCCGAAAGCGGGGCCGGCTTCGTGGATTACGAAGTCGGCCTGCAATGCCGGGTCAACGGGAAGCGGGGCCGGGCGTGGGCGCTGATCGTGGCCTACGAGCCCGACGACACCTACACGGTCTGGCTGGTCGAGGGACACAAGGAACGCCAGCCGGGCTCGATGGTGCTGGCCTGCCAGCGGGACGTGTATTGCGACACGCTCCAAGGCGTCATCGAGCACACCTACGATCAGGCGATCCACGACCACAACCAGGGTTTCATCCCCCTCTCATGACCGGCTTCACCGTCACCAAGCACGGCCCCAGCCGGTTCTGGGCGGTCCACGATCCGGCGGGGGAACTGGTCTGCGTCTGCGTGTACAAGCGCGGGGCGGTCGAGGTCATCCGCCGGCTGGAATCGGCTCCGCCGTCCCCACTCTTGCTGCATGAGTCCGCGCCGCCGCGGACCGGTGAGACCGCCGCCCAGATTCCCATGGAAACCCTTGGACACTCACCCCGCGCCACCGTAGCGAGCCTCACGATCGGAGCGGAACAACAACAAAACACAGAACGGAGCACACCATGAAGAACAGCAAAGAAGCGAAGGAACAGACGGCGAAGACCCAACCCCAAGCCCCGGCCCCCGCCGCGAAGGTGAAGGCACCCAAGGCCAAGAAGGAACCGGCGGTGAAGGTCGAGAAGGATGAGGAACCGGCGGACCGGCTGCCGACCAGCGTCGAGGAGTTGAAGGAGACCAAGGGCGGGCTGGTCACGTACCTCTTCCTGAGCGGAAAGGACAAGGACGCCATCACCAAGGAATTGGCGGCGACCTTCAAACTGCCGGAAGCGCAAGCGGTGAAGATCGTGCGCCGGATCACCGGCCGGGCGCGGTTCTTCCGCCGGACCTTCGATCTTGTGGCGGCGAAGTAGGCGGCGAGTCCGCCCGCCACACGGCCCCTCGGGTAACCGGGGGGCTTTTTCGTGGTTGGATCGGATCGAGGACCGCCCCGCGATCAGCCGCGAACCGGGGTCGAGGCGGTTTTCGGCCGCCGTCCAGTCGCAGGCTACTGCCCTGCCTGTCGCCAAGCGACGGCAGACAGGCCGCGCCTTCCGAACGTCGCCGCTTAGGTGTGGGACATCATGCACTGATCCAAGGCTTCTGCGCGGCGTGCAAGCCCGCCGACCGCCGGCCGCCGTGGCAATGGTGCGAGGAACACGTCCACGTCGATGAGACCTCACCCCTGCCGGGCCGCTGGCGTTCCGACGCCTCGCCCTGGGTGAAGCCGGTCATGGAAGACTTCGCCAACAACAGCGTCCGGGACATCGCCGTCCAGTGCGCCGCCCAGAGTGCCAAGACCCAGACGGTGATGAACTGCGCCTGCTGGGCCATCGCCGAGGACCCCGGCCCGGCCATGTGGGTGACGGCGACCAAGGACGGACTGCGGGACTTCCTCCGCGACCGGCTGACCCCGACCTTCGAGGCCTGCCGCCCGGTCAGGGAACGGATGGCCGACCCGACCTTGGCCGAGTGCGTGGGGGGGAAGGCTGCCCGCGCCCAATTGGGGCGCGGGTGAAGAATTACCCTGCGAGATATTTCCCGCCGCCCAGCCTCAGCGGTTCTTCGCCTCCACCGGCCCGGCCATGATGGGATAGACCACCCCCGCCAACGCGGCTCCGAGGATCGGCGCCAGCCAGAAGAGCCAGAGTTGCTGAAGCGCCCAGCCGCCGACGAACAACGCCGGACCGGTACTGCGGGCGGGATTGACGGACAGGTTCGTGACCGGAATGCCGATCAGGTGAATCAGCGTCAGGCCGAGCCCAATGGCGATCGGGGCGAAACCCTGCGGAGCCCGCTTGTCCGTCGCTCCCAGAATGATGACGAGAAAGAAGAACGTCAGCACGACTTCCGACACGAATCCGGACATCAGCGCATATTTGCCGGGGGAATGGTCCCCGTAACCATTGGCTGCGAACCCGGCAGCCGTGGAGAAGCCCGCCTGTCCCCCGGCGACGATCGAGAGCACCCATGCGCCGGCCACGGCGCCGGCGAGCTGGGCCAGCACGTACGGGAGGAGTTCGGCAGCTTTGAAGCGCCCGCCCACGCAGAGGCCGACCGAGACGGCCGGATTCAGATGGCATCCGGAAATATGTCCGACGGCGAAGGCCATCGTGAGCACGGTCAGGCCGAAGGCCAGCGCGACACCGACTAGGCCGATGCCCAGGTTGATGGGCGTGGCGCCTTCGGTGGCGATGAACTTGGCAGCCAGGACGGCGCTGCCGCAGCCGCCGAACACGAGCCAGAAGGTTCCGAAGAATTCGGCGAGGAGTTTGTTTTTCATGAGGGTTTTGGTTGTTGTTGGTGTTGTTGGTTCTGTGTGGGCTGACACGGAATCTGTAATTGGGCTTGGTGAAGGGCCGCCGGGAAGGAGCCAGCTACTTCAAATCAACTTTGAGTTCGCGGATGCGCCCGTTGAACTTGAACGGCGCGCGGTCGAAATAGTCCCGCGCCACGGGCGAGCCGAGGTCCACGCCCACGTCGAACGTCTCGCTGGCAGTAAACGCGGCGGGCACGGTCATCCTCGTGGTGCCTCGCGCGACTTCCCGGCCGTCCACGCTGAGGACGATGGTTGCCGGCGAGCCCGGCTTCGGCGCCTGGAGCGTGGTGTCCACCACGACGGTGTGCCTTCCGGGCGTGAGGCGTTCCGGTGACTGCAGCACGGTGCGATAGACGATCATGAGGTTGTATTCAAAGCACAGGTGGCCGTCGTCCACATAACACGCGAGGCCGCCTCCCGACCCACCCAGAGCGTAGAGCACGCCGTTGGCGTTGCCGCCGGCTTCCAGGTCGATCGTAATGCGGTTGTCATGATTGCCGACGCCCGGCGCGCTGAACTCCGGCATCCGCGTGGTGGTGTCGTCAAAAGTCCAACTCGTGTAGGGCGTCTTGATCCGGTCCTCGGGATGAAGCCGCAACCAGATGCCGGCCCCGAGCGGGAAGACTTGGTTCTTCGTGGCCTCCGTCAGGAAGAGTTGCTGCAACTCGGCCAGCTTTCCGGGATTCTCCGCCGCGAGGTCGTGCGCCTGCGAGAAGTCCCTGGTGAGGTCGTAGAGTTCCCAAGGATCCTTGGCTGAATCCCAGTCGGCGAGGCCAGGTTGGGCATTCACCCACGGGATGAGGGGACCGAAGGTGCAGGCATACCAGCCATCGTGATAAATGCCGCGGCTGCCGTTGTTGTCGAAGTACTGGACATGCTTGTTTTCGGGTGCGGCCGCATTGAAGAACGACGCCGCCATGCTGACCCCGTCGATCGGGTCTTGCTTGAAGCCATTGACGACCTGGGGCGCCTTGATGCCGAGCAAGTCGTAGATCGTGGGCGCCACGTCATTGACATGGTAGAACTGCGTCCGGGGCCGCGGGTCTGCTTTGATCCGCTTCGGCCAGGACACGACCAGCGGGTTGCGGGTGCCGCCGAAGTGCGAGGCGATGAGCTTCGTGTAGCGGAAAGGCGTCGAGCCGGCCCACGCCCAGCCGGCGTGATACATGTTGTCGGTGACGGAGGTGCCAAGGGCCTTCAGTCCGCCGAGTTCGTCGAGGGCCTGGATCTGCTGTTCAATGGTGTTCGGAATGCCGTTCTGGGCCAGGAGTTCGCTGATCGAGCCGTTCTGGCCTTCCGCGGACGAGCCGTTGTCGCCCCAGATGTAGAAGATGAGCGTGTTCTCGCGCAACCCGCTCTCGTCGAGATAGTCGATCAGCTTTCCAACGTCGGTGTCGGTGTGCTCGCAGAAGCCGGCATAGATTTCCATGAGACGCGATTGGAAGGCGCGTTCGGAGGCCGGAATGCTGTCCCACGCCGGCATCGAGTCGGCCCGCGGCGTGAGCTGGGTGTCCGCTGGAATCCAGCCCAAGGCCTTCTGGCGGGCGAAGATCTCCTCGCGCAGTTTGTCCCATCCCTGGTCGAATCTGCCTTTGTATTTGTCCGCCCATGCTTGGGGGACATGGTGCGGACCGTGGACGGCGCCGGGCGCCCAATACATGAAGAACGGCTTGTCCGGCGAAAAGGCACGGTGCTTCTTCAGCCAGGTGATGGACCGTCCGACCATATCGTCGGTGAGGTGGTATTTCGCGTCGTGGGGCGGCTCGATGGGCGTGGTGTTTTCCACGAGGCGCGGCTCCCATTGCGAGGTCTCTCCGGCCAGGAAACCGTAGAAATAGTCGAACCCATAACCGGTCGGCCAATAGGTGAACGGCCCCATGGCGGTCGTCTGGTCGGCCGGCGTGTTGTGCCATTTGCCGAAGGCCGACGTCTTGTAGCCATACTGGCGCAGGGTCTCGGCAATCGTGGCGGACGTCATCGGAATGATGCCGGTGTAGCCATCCCAATCGACCGCGCGTTCGGCGATCGTGCCGGAACCGACGCGCTGATGGTTGCGGCCGGTCAGGAGCGCCGCCCGGGTGGGCGAACAAATGGCCGTGGTGTGGCAACGATTGTAGCTGATCCCCTCGTCGCGCAGCCGGGACAGCGTCGGCGCGTGGGCAAAGCCGCCAAAGGTATCGGGCGTGCCGAAGCCGGCGTCGTCAATGAGGATGATGAGGATGTTCGGCGCCTCCTTGGGCAGCCGGTCCGGTTCGACCCGGCGCTTCATCACCGAGTCTTGCAGGCGCGGCTTGGCGATGCTGGCGGAGGAAGCGGGGGGGAAGGGCAGCACGGAGCCGTCATCGGGTACGGCGGCGGTTGCCGTGCAGGCAAACAGGCCCGACACGACGGCAAGCAGGAAGGGTTTCGATTTCATGGTTTCCCGGTTCGAGCGTGTTTCAAATCTTCCAAAGCAGGGCGGCGCGTTGCACGGCAGGGTCGGGGAGGCCGGCGATGATTTGATCCGCCGCCTGTTCGATTTCACCGCACGCGGGGCCCACCATGGAACGCAACCGCAGCCGGATTTGATTGTAGGTCGCCGCCACGTCCTTCTGGGAGTGAACGGACTCCTTCATCTTGTGCTCCGGCATGGCGAACCGGCAGCCGCCAGCGAGAAGCACCAGCAGAGCGGCCGCCGCGATGGTTTGAGTCTTCAAGCCTTGTCGCCGTTGCCATGCTCTCCCGCGGCGGACCTTTCCGGGTTGGACTTCGGCATCTTGTTCCCGGCTCCTTCGGCGCTTCGCCTGGCCCACGCTGCCTCGTTCAGCAAACCGGGAAGTCAGGGCCGCGAACGGGCTGGACTGTGAATACAGGGCGGGCTCGTGGAAGGCGTGAGGTATTGAATGCATTGGAGGCAGCTACGGGGCCGGATTCGGGGACTGCGTTCTCCTGGCTCCCGTCGGCGGCCAGTCCAGGGAGTCCTTCAGCGTGTTGGCGTGCTCGGGATCCAGATTCGGAAAGGGCAAGTCCTCCCGCTCGCGCCACTGATTCACCGTCGCCTCGGCCTGCTCCTTCCGTTGGACATCCAGGCCGGCGTCGCGGGCCATGTACAAGGTCTGCGAGGGGAAGGCGAACCCGGTGCCGGATGCCTCCACCAGATCGATGATCCGCAGGAAGACATCCTCCTGGACGGCGAGGAACTCGTTGAAGTCGCGGGTGCGGACAAAGGCGAACAACTCCACGTTCAGCGAGGAATCGCCGAATCCGACGAACCGTACCCGCAGCGGATCTTTGAGGATGCACGGATGGGCCACCAGCAACTCCCGCAATCGGGTCAGCAGGTGGCGCAACTGATCGGGCGAAGTTTCATAGCGGAGTCCAAGCACCGTCTTCAGCAACATGCGGTCGCGTCGCGTGAAGTTGGTGATCTGCATCTTGGAAACATCCGAGTTGGGCACAGTGGTCACGGTCCGGTCCGGCCCACGAATGCGGGTGGAACGCAGCCCGATCTCTTCCACAACACCCATGTCGCCGCCGTAGCGGCAGAATTCCCCGATTCGCACCGGCCGGTCGGCGAACAGATTGATGCTCCCCATGAAGTTCTCCAGCGTACTCTGCGCGGCCAGGGCGATGGCCAGGCCGCCGACACTGACCCCGGCGATCAGCCCGTAGAGCGGCAGGCCCAGCCGGTTTCCGCCCCAAAACAGAATGACCAGCACCCCAACGAGGCCCACCACCCGGGCCACCAACCGGAGCAGGTGCGCGTCCAGGCCCTGGTCGGGAATCCGGGGAGAGAAAATGATGGCCTCGGCAAGGAACAAGGAGGCCTGCCAGACGAGCCACGCCAGGGCGAGATAGGAGATCGCGGGGAGGAGCGCTTGAAGCAGGTCAGTCGCCACGCCCGTGATCCCCACCTGCACCCGCACGAGGTACTCCACCAGAAACATCAGCGCCAGAAAGCTGGCGGGCGCTGCCAGCGGGCGGAGGTACTTCCCCAACGAATGGCCCCGGGTTACATGGCCGGCCCTGCGGTGCACGGTCCAGGTCGTGAACAGCAGTGCGGCCAGGATGAACAGGACCGCCAGCCATTTCCAGATCACTTGATCGCCGACCTCCGCGACGAGCCAGCCCGGCATGGCCTCGACCACCCGCGGCGGCATCATCCAGCCGGCCCAGAGCTTGTGGAGGCGGCGGGGATGAGTAATGGTCATGGGCCGCACATAAGGCAGGGCCTCCACCCGCCGGTAGAACGTGGAGAGCCGTGCGACGGTGGCGGGCGAAAAGAGGTATTCCCCCGCGTGCTCTCCATCCTTCACCCTGGCCAGTGTGATTTCCGTATGGGGAATTGTCCAGGTGTCGGCCTCACCCCGGCCAACGGCTTCCCGCATGCCGGCCCGGTCGGGGACTTGGTCCGGCGAGGGCAGTTCAATCCGGGACAGCACCTCCCAGAGCAGCACAATGGCTTCGCCGCTGTCTTCCCGCCGCGCGGTTTCCGGGATGGCGCTCAAGTCGAAGCAATCCCGCGGCGGCTGGAACGCCCGGGCGAGGTTCAGGAACCGTTCCCGGCTGGGCGCGTCATGATAGAGGACGGCCGCCCGCCCGATCCGATCCACCGCATCGAGGAACTGTGAGAGGGTGGCGCGCGGGCTGGAAGTATCCGGCCGTTCGAGCGGATGCTGGGCCCGGCCGGCGGATTGGGCCAGAACCAGCAGGGCGAACAGGCAGAGGAGGGAGGACTTCATGGGAGGAGGTTTTTACTTCTTCAAATACTGGATGTGCGTCCTTCCGATGGTGCCATTGAAGGGGAACGGGGCCTGATTGTAGTAGTCAGGTGACACGGGTGAATCGAGGTCGGTGCCGATGTCGAAGGTCGCGTTCGAGGTGAAGTGGAGCGACATGGCGGCGGGCACGCGGCCCTCCGCCACCACCACACCATTCACCTTGAGCGTGACGTCCATCGGTCCGCCGATCGGGCCGACAAGCCTGGAGTCAACTTCAACCTGCGCCTTGCCGGCCGGCAGCTTCTGCCGGGACTTGAGCTTGGTGCGCTGGACCTCGAACAGGTTGAACTCGTAACAGAGGTAGGCGTCCTTCAGGTAGCAGGTGACGCCGCCGGAAAAGCCCGCCAGCGCGTAAAGCACACCGTGAGCATCTGCGGGCACATCCAGATCCATGGTCACAATGCTGTCGTTCTTGCCCAGCTTGGGAGCGGCGGACTCGGGCATGCCAGTGATGGGATGATCAAAAATCCATTCGGTGAGGGGCGACGCGGGGGCATCCTCGGGGTGATAGAGCGCTGTGGACCACAAGCCGCCGCCGATGGGCAGATTCTTGTTCTTCGCGGACTCGGTCAGGAAAAGCGCTTTCATTTCCTCCAGTTTCTGCGGGTTCGTGGCCGCAAGGTCGGTCGCCTGACTCCAGTCCTCGTCGAGGTTGTAGAGTTGCCAGGTATCCGTCAGGGGCGACCATTGTTTGATCCCGGGCGGGATGCCGCCGACCCAGGGTTCGCGCGGACCGCGGGCGCTGGCGAACCAACCGTCCTGATAGACGCCACGACTGGCCATGATGTCAAAGAACTGGAGATGCCGGTTGCCGGGGGCATTGGGATCGCCGAGCGAATAAACCATGCTCACACCGTCCATCGAATCCTGCTCGAATCCATTCACCACCCGCGGCGGGGTAATCTTGATCAGCTCGTAAATGGTGGGAACAATGTCGATGACATGGTGGAACTGCGGCCGGGGCGTGTCGCTGGGCTGGATGCGCCTGGGCCAGGCGACCGCCATCGGCTGGCGGGTGCCACCGAAGTAGGCTCCCTGGAGTTTCGTGCCTTGATAGGGCGTGCTGCCGGCCCAGGCCCAGCCCGCGTGGTACATGTTGTCGGTCTTCGGCCCCCCCAGCACATCCATGCCGCCGAGATCGGCCAGGGCCGCGAGGTGCTGGGAGATCTTGGTGGGAATTCCGTTTTGCGCGAGTTGCTCGCTGATCGTGCCGTAAAGCCCCTCGGCCGAGGAGCCGTTGTCGCCCCAGATGTAGAAGATCAGGGTGTTGTCCAATCTGCCTTCCTGCTCAATTTCATCAATGAGCCGACCCGCGTTGTAGTCCGCATGCT
Organism: uncultured bacterium; assembly: GCA_963735925.1. Lineage (GTDB taxonomy): Bacteria > Verrucomicrobiota > Verrucomicrobiia > Limisphaerales > J093 > DSVZ01. The sequence goes on along the minus strand of CAVTMT010000005.1, from coordinate 43,549 downwards.
CGGCAAACCCGGCGAAGATTTCCATGAGCCGGCGCTGGAACGGCTTTTCATCCTCGGGAATCGAGTCCCAGGAAGCCATGGATTCGGCACGGGGGGTGAGCCTGGTGCTTTCCGGAATCCAGCCAAGCTGCTTCTCCCGGGCGAAGGTCCGCTCACGATACCGGTCCCACCCGTCGTCGAACTTGCCCTTGTATTTGTCCGCCCACTCCTTCGGAACCTGATGGGGACCGTGCGCCGCACCGGGTGCCCAATACATGAAGAACGGCCGGTCCGGCGCGTAGGCCTTCTGTTCGCGCAGCCAGTGGATGGCGTCATCCGCGATGTCCTCGGACAGATGGTAGTAGTTATGCCCACCGGAGGTGGGCGGGTGTTCGACATAGGAGGTGTTGCGCACCAAGGTGGGCTCCCACTGGGACGCCTCGCCCGCGAGGAAGCCATAGAAGTATTCGAACCCGTAACCGGCCGGCCAGTAGTCAAATGGCCCCTTGCTGGTGATCTGATCTTCGGGCGTGTTGTGCCATTTGCCGAAGGCGCTGGTGTTGTAGCCGTAGTCCTTCAGCACTTCTGCCACGGTGGCGGAGGTCTTGGGAATAACGCCGCTGAAGCCGTCGAAGTCATTTGCGAGCGCCGCGATCTGACCATTGCCCACGCGGGTATGGTTGCGGCCCGTCAGCAGGGAGGCACGCGTGGGCGAACACATGGCGGTGGAATGAAACCGGTTGTAGGAGACGCCCGCCTTCGCCACGCGATCCAGTGTCGGGGTGTGAATCTCGCCGCCGTACGTCGAGGGCGTGCCCGGCCCCACATCGTCCATCAGAATCATGAGGATGTTCGGAGCGTCGGCGGGCAGATGCTTCGGCTCGACGCGCTTCTTGTAGGTGGAGCTCTGGACCGTCACCCCCGCCTGGGATGCGGAAGGGGTGGGCGGAAACGGCAGGATTTGCTGCCCCATGGCCGCCGTCGCGAACACCGCACCCAGTGCCGGGCTTAGGGCGGAGCGGAGGATCAGTGTAGAATTCATAAAGGCTTCTGCCAACAGGAGACAACAAAGGGAACAGACCAGAGGAATGTCGCCTTCATCCCCGTTCACTCCGCTTGCTCCTGTCGGGTCTCAGGGTTTCCAATTCCATTCCTTGAGCTTCTTCGCCGCCGTCCCGAACGGGCCGAGTTGGTAAACGGCCGCGCCCGCGGGCGAGAAGGTGAACGACTCGAATGGTCCGGCGTTCATCTGGTCGAGATACGCGGTCGGCGCGACGCCGGTGCTGACGTGCGGATTGAAGTTCGCGCCTGACAGGTTCGGATCGAACGTCGACACGTAATCAATGAGGGCCTTGTCCAGGGCGGGATTGTCGTGCGGGGCGGTGAACGCGCCGATGGGGCCGCGCTCCACCCGGAACGGCTTCGCGGCGGCCATGATGTCCGCCTGTAATGTGAGGATCGCCGGCGTCGGCTTCGCGCAGATGCCCGCGACACCCGTCGGGCCGGCCGGGGCATAGTAGTATTTGAAGGCCTCCAACTTCATCGCCGTCACGTTGGCGGTGGCAAGCACCGCTTCTTCGGCGGCGCAAAGCGGGTCGAGGTCGGCCTTGCGGACGAAGCACTGGAGCATCGTGATGTGCGGCGTGTGCGCGGCGTCGAGGGAGAAGCCCTGCGGGTATTCCTTGAGCAGGCGGGCGTTGTTGGCGGCGGCGTGTTGGAGCATCGTCGCGTCCGGTTGGAGCAGGATGTCAATGGCGATGATCTCGGACGGGAAGACGGTCTTCCAATCGTTCTTCATGCTGACCACGGTCCAGCCGTCCCGCTTCGCTTCGTCGTAAACCGCCTGCGTGAACGCGCCGAGCGCGACGTCCGGCAAACCCTGGGCCGGGCCGTAGGCAAACTCGCGGGCGCCATCGTCGTGCAGCACGATCAGCTCGAACCGCGGGCCGCTGCCGCTGTGCGTGTACTCCAGCATCTCCTGGTCACCGCGAGAATTGCCGAACGCCATGATCGGGCGCCGACCAATGTGCTGGTTGATGCCGACCGGCTTGTCGGCCTTGTCGTCGTTGAAGTTCAGCGCCGGCAAACGCACGAGCACCGCCTTGCCGTCGCGCAATTCAAACTTCGTCTTCATGCTGCTGCCAATGACTTGTTCCGGTGGAATGCCATAAGCCGCTTCCGTCCACGGACGCATGAACTCGATGCCGCCGCCGGAGACGATGAAGTTCTTGAAGCCGTTCGCGCGCAGATAGGCGAGCACTTCGAGCATCGGCTGATAGGTCATATCGAGGAAGCGTTTGCCGGTCTCCGGATGTTTCGCGGTGGCGATCCAATCTTTCACGAGCAGTGCGAACGCGTCGGTGGTCATACCGGTGTGCGTGGCCATGAAGAGTTCCATGAGCCCGCGATCGCCGCCTGCGATCGCGCCTTTCAGGTCGTCCCGGAGCAATGAGGCGAAGGGTTCCTTCGTCTTCCACTCGGGATGCTGCGGGGCGAGCGCCTTCACGCGGTCCGCCACGAAGTAAAACTGGACCGGCACGGGCTGCTCGCTCCAGAGCGTGCCGTCATTGTCGAACACGGCGATGCGTTCGGGCACCGGCACGAGGTCCGGTGAGCCAGGCTTCGTCACCTTCTCGACGAAGGCGATGAGCGACTGTTTAGCCGGGCCTTCGTTCCATGCGGGGAGCGGGTCGGCGCGGGCGATGTTTGGGATGAATGCCAGCGCGGCCATGATGGCAGTGGCCAGGAGCATTTGGTGGTCATTCATCTTCGTGCTTCCAGTTGTCGGATTTCCGGATGGAGAAACCGCGGGCTTTCATGGCCAGTTCCAATCCAGCGCTACTTCGGGGTGTCGAGTTGGTCGATCTCACCGAACCCTTCGTCGGTGATTGAGTGGCCATTACCCTCGGACTTGGCCGGGGCTTGGCCTTCTGATCCCATGTTCGGCTTGCCGTGTGCCAGTCCCACGCTGGCTACGTAAACGAGCGCCAGCGGCTTGGCGGATTCTTTGCCCAGGCCGTTGAGGCGTTCCTGCATTGCGGCCACTTTGTCGGGGTGCGCGGCGGCAAGGTTGTTGTTCTCGTGGGGGTCTTCGGCGAGGTTGTACAGGTCGGCGCTGGTGGGAATCAGCGTGCGCCAGATGAGCTTCCAATCGCCCTGCCGCACGGCGCCACGGAACGGCTCGACGTTGTAGATGACCTCGGTGCGGGGTGAGGGCTTGCCTTCGGCGATGGTGTCCCAGACGTTCAAGCCATCGAGCGGCTTGCACTTGGTGGTGGATGCACCGGCAAGTGCGGCGAAAGTGGGATAGATGTCCACGGCGTGAAGGATGCCGTCCACGGTTTCCGGCTTGATGTGGCCGGGCCAGTTGGCACAGGCGGCGACGCGGCAACCGCCTTCGAAGAGCGAGCCTTTGCCGTCGCGATAGGTGCCGTTGTCGCAGGGGAGAACGGTCTTGGACAAGTCCGCCATCTGGCCGGCGAACATGGCGTTGCGCGTGCCGCCGTTGTCGCTGTGGAAAAGAATGAGCGTGTTGTCACGCAGGCCCTTCTTGTCGAGCGCGGCAACCACGCGGCCAATCTCATCATCGAGGCAGGTGACCATCGCGGCATAGATGCGGCGCGTGGGGTCGTGGATGTCGTGGTAGCGGTCAACGTAATCCTGCGGCGCCTGATACGGCGTGTGCGGCGCGTTGAAGGTGAGGTAGAGATAGAACGGTTTGTCCGGGCTCCGCTCGTAGATGTATTTCACCGCGTCCTTGCCCAGGAGCTGGGTCGTGTAGCCCTTTTCCTTCACCGGCTTGTTGTTGCGGAACCAGTCGAGCACACCAGCGTCGCTGTGTGTGTAGTAGTCCAACTCACCAATCATCGCGCCGTATTGGTAGTCAAAGCCGCGTTGCTTGGGCCAATACTTGATGTCCGCATGGCCGAGGTGCCACTTGCCGATGATGGCTGTGGCATAGCCGGCTTCCTTGAGGCATTGCGGCATGAGCCACTCGCTGGTGTCGAGGCCGTAGCCCGCCGGACCGGGAATGACGATCGTCTGCAGACCGTAGCGGAACGGATAACGGCCGGTCATCAGGGCGGCGCGGGTGGGAGTGCACATGGGCTGCACGTAAAACTGCGAAAACCTCGCGCCGCCCGCGGCGAGCGCGTCGATGTTCGGCGTCTTGATGTCGGTGCAGCCGTTGAAGCCGACATCTTTCCAGCCGAGGTCGTCGGCAACGATGTGGACGATGTTGGGCCTCATCGCCGCCGCGTGGGCGGACGCCAGGGTGAGGGCTCCGCAAAGAACGGTGCGGAACAGGTTCGTGGTCTTCATGGGGCCTGGCTAATTCAGTTCGATGCGCATTTCCTGGATCGTGCCGGTGAAGACGAATGGCGGCTTGCAGGAGTGCAAAATAATGAAGGCCGCGGCCCTCACGGACGGCGGCCAAGATGGATTCGGGGGTTAATGTCCACCCATGGACTCTGCGATCTTCTTCTGGATTCCCTCCAGATTGAAGGATCCGGGGGTCTGGCTGGGGGGATACTCCTTCATGGTCATGAGGAAGTTGCCGGCCAGCCGCTGCATCGGTCCGAGGATATAGACGTGGTCGAGAAACCAGTCGTTGTAGGTGTTCGAGTTGTGCTGCGCCTTTTCAAACGGATCGCGGCGCAGGTTGAAGAGCAGCGGCACGCGGAGCTCGGTGAAGGGCTCGCGCCAGACTTCGAAAGCCATGCCGCGGTTTTCGAGGAAGACGGCTTTCCACGCATCGTAGCGCATGGCGACGATCTGGCCGTCGTCGTTCACATACATGAAGCTGTGGCGCGGGTCTTCCTGGGTCTTGCCGCTGATGTAGTCGAGCTGGTTGGCGCCATCGAGGTAGTTCCGGTAATGGCGGCCGTTGAGATCGACGCCCTTTTTCAACTGCTCGACAATGTCGGGGTTGCCAGCGGCGGCGGCGAAGGTGGGCAGCCAGTCTTCATGGGAGACGATACCGTTGCGGACCGCGCCAGCCGGGAAGTGGCCGGGCCACTTGATGAAGCAAGGAACGCGGTAGGCGCCCTCCCAGTTCGAGTTCTTCTCACTGCGGAACGGCGTGGTGCCGGCATCGGGCCAGGTGTTGTAGTGCGGGCCGTTGTCGGTGGAGTATTGGACGATGGTGTTGTCGGCGATGCCGAGATCATCGAGAACCTTGAGGAGTTGGCCGACCTGGATGTCGTGCTCGATCATGCCGTCGGTGTATTCGTCATTGCCCTTGTGGCGGTGCTCGGCCTTGACGTGGGTGCGGAAGTGCATGCGGGTGCCGTTCCACCAGCAGAAGAACGGCTTGCCAGCTTTGACCTGGCGGGTGATGAAATCCTTGGCGGCGGCGACGGTTTCCTCGTCAATGGTTTCCATGCGCTTCTTGGTCAGCGGGCCGGTGTCCTCGATCTTCTGTCCGCCCTTGCCGTCCGCCCAGCAATGGAGCACGCCGCGCGGGCCGAAGGCTTCCTTGAAGGTCTTGCCGCCGGGCAGCACCATGTCACCGGGGTAGTCCTCGTTTTCCGGTTCTTCCTCGGCGTTGAGGTGATAGAGGTTGCCCAGGAACTCGTCGAAGCCGTGCATGGTGGGCAGGTGCTCGTCGCGGTCGCCCTGATGGTTCTTGCCGAACTGGCCGGTGGCGTAGCCGAGGCTCTTCATGACCGTGGCCATGGTGACGTCGGTTTTCTGCCAGCCTTCCGGGGCGCCGGGGATGCCGACCTTGGTCATGCCGGTGCGGACGGGGCAGGAGCCGTTGATGAAGGCGGCGCGGCCGGCGGTGCAGGACTGCTGGCCGTAGTAGTCGGTGAAGAAAACGCCGTCGTGGGCGATGCGGTCGATGTTGGGCGTCTGGTAACCCATCATGCCGCGGTTGTAGTAACTGATGTTCTCCGTGCCGATGTCGTCACCCCAGATAACCAGGATGTTGGGTTTCGCGTCCGCCGCGAGGGCGGAGGCCAGGGTGAAGCAGCCGCACACGGCGGCCAGAAGGCTGGGTCTGATTTGCATTGGGTTCAGGCTTGTCGTTCGGGTTGTGAAACACGTTGCAGCCGGCAATTCTTATGACCGGCATCACGCCCGCTGCAAAGCATAGACTTGGCAAAGGCGACCGGCCCTGCTAGGAAAATCGCTATGCAAATTCGGCAGCCGGCCCGCGCCCGCCCGTTTCCGCTCCCCCCGGCCGGGGTGGTCGCGCTGTCGTTTTCCGAATGCGATCAATTTGCGGAGGTCCTGCGGCATGAGGGGCTGGAGGTGGTGCAGACGGTGGCCGGGCGGTTCTCGAACCAGGTGCTGCTGCTCCCCCTGGAAGCGACCCTCGTGCGCTACGGCATTCACCCCAACCCGTTCCTGTGCTCCGGAACTGCGCTGCCCAACCATGTTTCCGTCGTGCTCGACACGGTCAGCGACGGGCCGACCGTGCAAAATGGCCAGCCCATCTACCAGGTCCAGGCGTTGGGATTGTACGGTCCGGGCATGGAGCACTACTCCCAATCCTCACCCGGCGAATACTTCTACGCGCCCATCCCCGAAGACCGGTTCCAGGCGGCCTGGCAGGTTGCCACCGGACACGAGGCCGCCGTGCGAGCGGGCGAATTCCGACGGGTGCGGCCGGCCGAACCCTGGTGGCAGGATCTGCTCGCGACGATCACCGCGATCCGCCGACAGGCGGAAGGGACGCCGTCCGCCTGGGACAACCCGGTGCAGCAGGCGGCGATGGAGCGGTCGCTGGTGAGCGCCGTGGTGCTGGCCGTCGCCGCGGACCGCCAGCGGAACTCGCCGACGGCGGGACGCATTCCCGCCTGCGAACGGTCCGCCATCGTGCGGCGAACCCGGGAGTACCTGCACGCACACCACGGCTCGCCCGTGTACCTGCTCGATCTCTGTGCCAACACCGGCGTGAGCGAGCGGACTCTGCGCGATGCGTTTCTCGAGCAGTGCGGCATGGGGCCGATGCGTTACTTGAAGCTGCGGCGGCTGCATCTGGCCCGGCGAACGCTGAGCGTCGCCACGCCCGCAACGACCAGCGTGAAGGTCGTGGCACTGGACAACGGGTTTTGGGACCTTGGCCGGTTTGCCGTCGAATATCGCAGGCTCTTCGGCGAGAGCCCGTCGGATACGCTCCGCAAGGCGGCGAGTCGCATCGAAGTGGGGACCCGCCGGAGAAGTCGGTGCGTTCGCGAAGACGATCCCGTGGGCTGCACTCCCGGCGTGCACGGACGCGAACCGGTTCGCGCGCAGCGGCCGGCTCCGGAACCGGCCTGAATTCCCGATCGTTGACGCGCTCCTTTGCACCACCGCCGACGGTTACGGGGTGCCGCCGCGGTCGCTCCCGGATGGAAGAGCGTCGCCGGCACAAGGCACTATCTCGTAACCTACAACCGCGTGAAGGAACAGCACGTTTCGTCAGACCAAGACGACCTCCAACCACCAAAGGGAGGAGAACGGAGGAGGCGTGAAGAGACGCCACGATGGGTAATAGGTGAGTCAATATGCTGCGGAAGGCCACGCGGGATGGCGTTCTCAGCGGGATCCTTCGGATGCTGTCATCCGGCGCGGCAGGTCGAGCCGGATACGGCCCACCTCCTGGGCACCAAGTACCAGGTTCCCGCCGACAGTCCCACCGCGGCCCAGACCTGGGAACCGCAGCCCTGCCACGCTGTCCTGGTGTTCGAGTTGCCCCACGCCTGGACGCACGTCACCGACCCGCGTCTCCTGATCCTGCCCGCTCGCGGCGAGACCCTCTCCAACCGGTTCACGGTGTACTGGGAACGCAGCCCGCAGAGCTTCCAGATCGCCGCCGAGGGCGAGGTGTTTGGCCGGCGGGGGACGCTGGAACTGGCCCTGGGCAGCGAGGGAGCGGTCTATGCCCAAGGGGCGTTGGACGTGACCTTGACCAGTCCCGACGACGATCTCGAGGACATGCCTTTTGCCGAAGGCGTGGACTCCGGACAGTTCCTGATCTCTGTGGGCGATGAGGTCATGCTGGGCTGGTCGCCGGTGTTGACGGGGTTGCGGCGCTACACGGTGAGCGTCCTGCGCGGCCAGAAGGGCACGCTGCCGGGTGACCACGCCGTGGGCGCCGAGGTGTGGCTCGTGCAACTGGCCGCCGGCCAGCAACTGACCGAGATCCCCTTCAGCGGCCGCTACCAGCCCGGCGACCGCGTCACGTTCAAGGTCCAGACCCATCTGCTCCAGCGGGAACTCGCACTCACCGACGCGCCCGAGATCCCGTACCTGTTCACCCGCCGGGCCGGCCGGCCCTTGGGACCCGAAAACCTCCAGGCCCAGAACGACGGCGTGGCACCCACCTACCAGAGCGGCGAGGGCGTGACCGTGTCCTGGACCCTGACCAGCGAGGACCGCACCGAAGTCGAACCGACCGTGACGGTCACCAGCACCGCCGACCAGTGCGTGCTCGAACTCTGGGCTGGCGACGTGCTCAAAGCCACGCTCTACGCCGATGAACGGCCCCCCTACACGATCCCCAACGCCGTGCTGATCGCTAGGCTGGGCGCCGAGATCACGTTCACCGTCCGGGCCTACCTGTCCCGCGCCGGCTACCGCAGCCTCGACTTCGACGAAATCACCGTCTCCCGTATCTGGCCTCTGGCTTTCGACCTTCGACCTTCGACCCTCGACTCCCCAATCATGAGCACCCTCAGTCCCAGTCGCCTCTTCGATGTCAGCGGCGCCGAATCTTTTCTGGCCCTGACCCAATCCAACTTCGTTCTCCTGGCCGAGGAGATCGCCAAACGCGTGGCCACCTACCAGAACGGCAGTCCGACCACCATCATCGGCCCGCCGACCTCTGGCACGCGGGTCCTGAACGAGTTCTGGCGAGATGCGCTGGGCGGGGAGTGGGTTTGCACGGTGGCGGGGACGCCCGGAACGTGGATCCATATCCGGCCGGCGGCGGTGACGGCTGATCCAGCCAGCGGCGCGATCCCGACGGGGTACCTGATCCTCAACGTCACCACCGGCCACATCAAACGCCACACCGGCGGGTACGTGTGGGAAATTCCGCAGGCGTAGCGAGTGCGAGGTCTCGCGACTATGGAACCACGTCACGAACGGCTTGCAACAGGGCACGAGTTTCGGCTACAGTCGGGGCATGACGCAAGTGTGCCGGCCGTGTGGCGCGGAGCGCGTCCACCTTTTGCAAGGGTGTGCCCAGCACCTCCTTGTAGAAGAAGGCGATGGCGTTGAAGGCTTGGTTCTGGGTGTTGGCGGCGACGTCCTGACGCAGGGCCAACGCGCTCAGGAAGCGTTCGAGCTTCTGCTCGCGGGTGAGGGTAGGGGGCAGCTCCGCGAGGGCCGCCATGTAGCGTCGCAGCCAATGGACGTAGTTGGCCTCGGTGGCAAGCCCTTTGTGTTGCCGGCGAAGGACTTCCCGCAGTTTGGTGATGGCTTCGGTGCCAGTCATATACGTATCTCCTTGTATTCAATATACGAACCGGCCGTCATATAATCAACGTTCGGCCCAATGATTGCGCTGATGTGGGAGCGCTTCGCCAAATACTACGTAGCCTTTCCGTACGAGGATCCCGCCTTCACCTGCGACGAGGTGGGCCAGCAGCGCATGCACACCGCAGCGCTCCGCAAAGACCGGCGTCTACTGAGGGCCTTTGTGTTGATGATGGGTGCGTTCGTGCTCCTTTTCTGCATGGCTGTGCTGCACCAGTGGTACGTTGCCGTTGCCGGAGTGATCGTGTTCGTCGCCGCGTGGGGCTATGGTCTGGTCTACCATCTGATGGGTCGGCCTCGGCTGCGATGCTTCCAGTGTCATCAGATTATGGAGATTCGCTACGCTCCGATTCCCGACGATCGTGTGGGTCGCTATTTGGTGTGTCCGAAGTGTCGGACATACGTTTTCACCTACCTCAGTTCGAGATGAAGGCAGGACCGAACCAGTCGCTGCACCGAACCGCCGCCCAGCGTCTCCACTTCGGCTGCGGTGGGTTGACCGGACGCCGGATGCGCTGCCGGCGCCCGTGGTCGGCGACGGTCGGTGGCGTTAAGCTGATGGCAAACGCCAGGAACATACTGGACTTCTGCATAGGCGTGGGGTTTATGATGGGCGTGCCCTTCTCGACATTCGTGCTTGGAGCGATCCTGATGGCACCATTTAGCGAGTCATCGTGGGGTCGGGTTGTGCGCTGGTGCGTGCTGCTGGGCTCGATCCTCACCTTCTGGCTCGCTGCCAGATACCGCTACCGGCACCGTTCGTTGCCACGGTCATACTTCGCGACCGAGGTTATACTGGCTGCCATACTCGGACCCGCCCTTTTCATCGCTCTTGTGATGGTATTTCTCGCGATTGCGGGAGGAATAGGGTGACTATGGATGGGAGCCGGCTTAACAAACCGGATGCACCGAACCCGGCGATAGCGCCTCAGTTTCACATCGGTCACCACTGGCGCCGGGTCGGTGATCCGGGTCGTTAAGCGACAGCAAGCATCTCGACACTATGAACATAGTAAGAATATTTCTCTTGGAGTTCTGGTCACCCTCTATCACGGCGTTGGTCTGCGTTTCGGTCTTATGGTTCTTGCGCCGTTCCGATTGCTACTTTTTCTTTGTCAATAATCCGAAGGCATTCTCGGAGCTTGCACGTTATCCAAAGGAGGAGCAGAGGCGTTTGCTGCATGAGGCAAGCATAGAGGCATTTCGGCACGGGCGCGCGTTCGCTCTCGTCGTCACTTTTGCCTTCTTCTTCGTCACGGGTGTAGCGGTCGCACACACCATTCCGAAGGTCACGACGCTCCCAGATTCGTGGTGGGTCGGATTGCTGGTGATCACGGCGTTCGCTGCTCTTGGGTGTTGGGTGGTTGGCGCATTGACGACACGCTACGTGCGGCCATTTCTCAGAGCATGTTTAGAGAAATCACACCCTGCCTCCTAACCAGTCGCGCCAGCCAACGCTGGGAGACCGCGCCGGTTGCAGTCGAGCGCTAGCGGCCCGGCGTGGCTGCGCTCACCGTTCGATCAAGTGGTGCGCGATTGAGTGCTCCGGCCGCGGACGGCTAGAGCGGCCCCCTCGGTAGCGTGTCACAGCCCTGGCGGATGGGCCACGGTTCAAGCCGTCATCACGCGCACGGTTCATCCACCCTCGCCACCGACTTGAACCCGCCCTCATCTGGCACCCTCCGACCGCTGAGATGTTTCGCAAATGTTTGGTTTTGCGCCTTTCTCGCGATTTCTGGCGAAGACTGGCGCATCGGTGGGCGGGGAGTTACGGTGTACGGCCGCGGGGACACCGGGGACTTCTATCCAAATCGAGCCGGCGGCTGCCGGCGAAGTAGGCGGCGAACTCGCCAGTGACACAGCCCCTCGGCACACCGGGGGGCTCTTTCGTGTCCGGCCGAACTCGAGAACCGCCTGGAGATCAGCCGAGAACCTGGGTCGAGGCGGTTTTGGACCGCCATCCAGTCGTAGCCTCAGGACTCCTGAGCCCTGAGCGTGAACGGCGGGGGGCCGTGGAAGGGGACTGAACCCAAAATGCGGCCCCGATTCGTCCTTGCTGGGGCGCGGCAAGCGGCCAACCCTGCGCCCTGCCGCAAGTGCAGATGCCGCTGTTTCCGTCGGGCACGACGGTCATCAACGAGGCCCTGGCCTACGAGCGCCGCGAGGACCAGGTGGTCTATTCCAACGGCCACCTGCCGGTCTTCACGCACGAGGCCAAGGACCTGGCCAGTTTCCGGCTCTTCACCACCCAGTTGATCGTCAACGGCACGGCGACGCAGGGGCAGATCGTGCGGGCCTTCGGGGTGCCGCTGACCACCGTCAAGCGGGGCTGCCGGGCGTACCGGGAGCGGGGGGCGGCGGCCTTCTTCAAGCCGCCGGCGCGGCGTCGGGGTTCGCGCTTGACGCCGGAGCGGCTGGCCGAGGCGCAGCGGTTGCTGGATCAGGGACTGCGGGTGCCGGCGATCAGCGCAGCGCTGGGCATCCTGCCCAGCACACGGCACAAGGCGCTGGCTGATGGCCGGCTGCGGGGCGTTAAAAAAAAGACGCTGCGGACGGGACGACGCTGAACGGGGCGGCACCGACCAAGAGCGAGCGCAGCGTGGTGGATGAGCAGGCGGCGCTGGGCGTGGCCACCACGCGGGTGGAGGAACGGATCCTGGCCTCGTTGGGCAAACTGCACGCGGCCCCGATCCGCTTTGAACCGGCCACCGACGTGCCGCAAGGCGGGGTGTTGTGCGCGGTGCCGGCGTTGCTGGCGCTGGGGTTGTTGCGCCACAGCGCGACGTACTTCACCTGGCTGCCGGGGTACTATCCGCTGGAGACGATCTTCCTGGCGATCGCATTGCTGGCGCTGGCGCGGGTGCCTTCGCTGGAGGCGCTGCGCTACGAGCCGCCCGGGGAATGGGGGCGGTTGCTGGGGCTGGATCGGATTCCGGAGGTGCGGACCCTGCGGGACAAGCTGCGGGGCCTCTGCCAGGCGGGGGAAAAGGTCCAGGCGTGGAGCAGCACGCTGGCGCAGGAGTGGATGGCGGCCGAACCGCAGAGCGCGGGCACGCTCTACGTGGACGGGCATGTGCGGGTGTATCACGGCCAACTGACCCAACTGCCCCGACGCTACGTGGCCCGGCAGCGACTCTGCCTGCGGGGCACGACCGACTACTGGGTCAATGCGATGGACGGGCAGCCCTTCTTCGTGGTGACGCAGGCGGCCGATCCCGGGCTGCTGCAGACCCTGGAGACGGAGATCCTCCCCCGGTTGCGGGCCGAGGTGCCGGGCCAGCCCACGGAAGCCGAGTTGGCGGCTGAGCGGTGGCGGGCGCGCTTCACGCTGGTCTGCGACCGGGCGGTGTATTCGCCGGAGTTCATGAAGCGGCTCTGGCAGCAGCACCGGATCGCGGTCCTCACCTATCACAAGTTCCCTGGGGAGCCCTGGCCGGCGGAGGAGTTCACGGTGCGCCCGGTGCGGCTGGTCAGCGGGGAGGTCGTCAAGCTGCCGCTGGCCGAGCGGGGCGTGCGGCTGAGCAATGACTTCTGGGTGCGGGAGGGGCGGCAGTTGGAGGCCTCGGGGCACCAGGTGGCGATGTTGGCCACCGATTACCGGCGGGTGCTCGACGGGGTGGCGGCGGGGCTCTTCGCGCGGTGGTGCCAGGAAAACTTCTTCCAGTACATGGGGCGGCACTATGGGCTGGACAAGCTGGTCGAGTATGGAACCGAGCCGCTTCCTGAAACCACCACGGTGGTCAATCCGGCCTGGCGGCGGCTGGACCAGGCGGTGCGGCGGGAACGGGCGCAACTGCAGCGGACCCAGGCGCAGTTCGGGGCGTTGAGTCCACCGGCCTCGGCCGAGCCGGAGGCGGTCGCGCGCTATGAACAACAGCAGGGCCGGTGGTTGGAGCAGAGGGGCCAGCAGCAGCGCCGGTTGGGCGAACTCAAGGCGCAACGGAAAGAAGCCCCGCGCCACCTGACCTGGAAGGAGCTGCCGGAAGCCGAACGGTTCGCGCAGTTGCGGACCAGCACCAAGCACTTTGTGGACACGATCAAGCTCATCGCCTACCGGGCGGAGACGGCGCTGGTGCAGGTGGTGCGGGACAAGCTCCAGCGGGCCGACGATGCACGAGCGTTAGTGCGCCAGGTTTTCCACAGTGCCGTGGACCTGTGCCCGACGCCGGAACAGAAGACGCTGACGGTGCGACTCCATCACTTGAGCAGCGCGATCCATGACGCCGCGCTGGCGCACCTGTGTGCTGAGCTGACGGCGACCGAAACGGTCTTTCCGGGCACCGAGTTGCGACTGATTTTCGAGCCGGTTGGGTCCACCTCACTTCCACGGGATCAGGAGTCCTGAGGCTACGGCCCGCGGGTCGAAGCGTAACGTTCCGGCTTGGACCTGCGAACGTCCGGCCACCCGCTCGTCGCAGGTTTCTGCGCGGCCTGCAAGCCCGCCGACCGCCGCCCTCCGTAGCAGTGGTGCGAGGAACACGTCCACGTCGATGAAACCTCACCCCTGCCCGGCCGCTGGCCGCCCGACGCGCCCTGCCCCGGACCGAGGTGGATCCCGGACTCCGGTTGGCGGGTCAAGGGATCCCGAGGCGCGCCTCCCGGCAGGCTGTTTCCGCCTCGACAGCGGTAAGAAGGGCGCTATAAGCCTCACCGTGCAACCGGGTGTGCCCAAACGTCGGGACGCGACTGCCGGCTTCAGTCGAATTGAACTCCTCACTCTGCTCCTCAGCTTGTTCGCACTCGCCCTGGTGGCTCGGCCCGTGTGGGGCGAGGGCAGCGCCAGCCGGAGGCTGCTCTGCCTGGAGAACTTCCGCCGCCTTGCCTCGGCCTGGCTCCTCTACGCGGACGACAACAGCGGGAAGTTCGTCGGCAGCTATCACGGCGCAGCCATGCCCAGCCCGACTGCAACCGTGCGCCCTTGGGCTTCGGGCTGGCTGGACTGGACGACGTCCCCGGACAACACCAACGCGACCTACCTCGTGACCCCGCGCTACGCCGGGCTGGCGGTTTATCTGAACGCCGATGTCACACTCTTCAAGTGCCCGGCAGACGACTTCCTGAGTCCGCCACAGCGGCTGCACAGTTGGGTCGCTCGCGTCCGCTCCTATTCGATGAACATCGGCATGGGCGCGGGCAACGCGGAAAGCGGTCCTTGGGGCAGCTCGCTGCTGCACGTCACCGGGATCTCCGACTTTGGCCGGAACACGCCGCAACGGTTGTTTGTCTTCGTCGAAGAGCACCCGGACAGCATCAATGACGCGGCTTTCTTCGCGCCGATTTCGCCCTCCGCGGTTTTTGATTTGCCGGCCGCGCAACACGAGGGCGGTTGTTGGTTCTCGTTCGCGGATGGCCACGCCGAGCGGAGGCTCTGGCAAACCCCCGGGTTCAAGCGGTCGGTCTCCTACGGCTATCCCGGTGGCCAGATCGTGGGGACCGGCAATCCAGACGTGCAGTGGTTGTTGGACCACACGCCACATCGTTGAGGGTCACGAGCGGCCGCTCAACTCAATGCCATGAAGCCTCGCATCCTCGCCTTCGTGCTGTTCGCCGGCGCCGTAATCGACAGCCTTGCGCAAAGTCCGGCGCCGCGTCTGTTGGGCGTGGCTACGCCGTCGGCGGACGCGATCCCCACGCCGGAGGCGGTGGTCCTGCATGCCCTCTCGGATGATGGTCGTTGGCTGCTGCTCACCTCGACCAGCGACGGCCTAACCACGAACGACCTGAATGCCGCCGCGGACGTGTTCTTGTTTGACCGCATCGTCGGCCGGACCAGCCTCGTCAGCGCGACGCCAGGCGGGTTCTCCGGCAACGGCACTTCGCTCGCCAGCGGCATGACGCCGGATGCCGGCCAGATCGCCTTCCTCAACCGCGCTTCAAATTTCGCCACCGCGGACACGAACGGCACCTGGGATGTGTTCGTTCACGAATTGGCCAACGGAACGAACCGGCTCGCCAGTCCTTCAAGCCAAGGCGGCAGTTCAGCCGCGGCGGCCTCCGAACCCATGCTTTCGGCCGACGGCCATTACGTGGTTTTTCGCAGCCCGGCAGTTGACCTGGCGCCCAACCCGTTTCTGCTCGCGTTCAACCTGTACCGACGCGACCTCGTCGAGGGCCGCACCGAATGCCTCACGACGAACCTGCCGTTTCGGCCTCTGCCGTTACAGCCCATCTGGCGGCTGGGGAGCTGGGCCGCCTCGCCGGATGCCCACGCGATCGTTTTCACCGGCTTCGCGGTTTCGGGCACCACGGCCTCCAACGTCGTGGCGTGGCGAAACCTCGTCACCGGCCAGTACTCGAACTGCTCGGCCGTCCTCCCCGCCGAAGTCCGCACACCGCAAGTCACCCACAGCGCGCCGGCCGTGAGCCCGGACACGAAGTTCATCGCGTTTCGCAGCGAGGTGAAGCTCGCCGGCACCGTCCAACGCGAAGCCCTCTGCCTGCACCAAGTGGATTCGGGCCTCACCACGCTCTTGAGCCTGCGGACGAACGATACGGCCCGCCAGACGTTTCCCGCCTCCGACTTCAACGCGGTTCTGAGCGCCGACGGCCACTCCGTGGCCTACTCGGCCCCTTTGCCGACTTATCAGAGTTCGGCGTCGATACCTACCAACGGACCGTCACAGGCCTATCTCTACGATGCGTCCTCGCAAACCACGCGCCTCCTCAGCACCGCCTCCGATGGCATCACTCCGGCGAACGCGGATGCCGGGGAGGTGCGGCTAACACCGGACGGCCGGTTCGTGTTCTTCGTGAGTCGCGCCACCAACCTCGTTGCCGCCGCGACCACCGAAGCCATTCGCTTGTACATGTGGAGTCGGGAGACAGTTGGACTGACTGCCATCGGCGACCTTGGCGAAGGTGATCCGGATGGCCGTTATGTGATCAGTCCCAATGGCCAGTGGGTGGCGTTCCTGGCGGAGAATGCCGGCGCGCGGACCGTTTACTACCTCCAGACGGCGGAGATGGCGGTCACCTACGCACGGCTTCCGCTGGCGGTCGAAGAGTCCAGCACGGCCCGCGGTTGGATCGGCCTCCAACCGGCCGGAGTCAGCGCCGATGGCCGCTACGTCGCACTGACGGCGTTCCCGGCCGGCCCGCTCGGCGACTCGAACCACATGCAGATTCACCTGCACGACACCCAGACGCGCACACGCCAACTCCTCTCGCGCGGCGTGGATGGCAACCTCCTCGGCGCGCATCCGGCGCCGCCGGTCTTGAGCGCGGACGGCAAGCAACTTCTCTTCGCCAGCGCAGCAACGAATCTGGTGGCGGCCGACATCAACGGTGCGGCGGATTTCTTCGTTCAGACGCTGCCGACCGGCGAGCGCCGCATTTTGCGCCAGGCACCGCTCACCGCCGGGGCACCGGCGCAAGCTCCGTGCCTGCTCAGTCCGGACGGGGGCGTTGCCTTCGTGACGTTCCTGGAAGGCACGAAACCGGTGTCGCGTCTTGCCGACGTGGCCAGCGGCAAATTCGCGGTCGCATTTCCCGGTGTCGCGGTGGGATTGCCCAGCTTCAGCCGGACTGGGCAGAAGATCGCCGTCAGTTTTGGGAGCAGCACGCCGACTAGCGGCGCCAATCCGCGTATCGAAGTGCACGACGTGGCGGCCTGGCTCTCGGGTGGCATTGGTCCAAAATCGGCCCTTTGGACTTCCTCGCTCCAGGCCGTGGAGCCGGTCATGAGCGCCGACGGCAGCCGGGTGGCCTTTTTCAATGTCTCTTCAACGGGAATCAACGCGGTGGTCGTCATGGATTGGGCGCGCAACCAACTCCTGTTCGCCAAGAGGTTCAACCAGCAAATCCCGTCCAACCTGGGCTTGAGCGCGGATGGTGGTTTCGCGGTCTGGGTTTCGTCGGGGCTACTGCCGGGCAGTCCCAACCAGGTCTGGCGCGCGAATGTGGAGGGCAACCAGATTGAACTCCTCAGCGTGGCTCCGGACGGAGCCAGCGAAGGCAACGGCAACTCGAAGTACGCCGCCATTAGCGCCGACGGCCGGTACGTCGCCTTCGCCAGCCTGGCCAGCAACCTCGTGGCGGACGACACCAACTGCGCGAAGGACGTGTTTCTCAGGGACACGCAGACTGGGCAGACCTTGTTGCTGAGTCGCACCGTGGCGGGTGAAGCCGGCGCCGGTTGGTCGCTCCAGCCTTTCTTCAGCGCCAACGGCAACTGCCTGTTCTTCCTGAGCCACGCGCCCGATCTCGCTCCCGGCGACTACAACCAGGCGGTGGATCTTTTCAAAGTCGAAATCGTTTCCGATAGCGACTTGCTGGTGGTCATCCGGCACAGCCTCTCCAGCGGCCAGGTGGAATTGCTCTGGAACGCAGAAGCCGGCAAACAATACCGGATCGAGTTCAAGGACGACCTGGGAGTCCCCGCGTGGACGACTTTGCCCGGGACCTTCACGGGGGAATCGCCTGTGGCCGTGGACGCGCAAGGCCATCCGCACCGCTTCTTCCGCGTCGCTGAAGCGCAGTAAGCCCCCCGAACCAAAGTCGGGGAGCACACCCGCCCCCGGCTGTGGCGGGACGCGCCTCGCGGCCAGCGTCCGGGAACCGATCCCATCCCGAGGAGGGGAGGGTGCCTTCCGACCAGAACCGATTTCGGCGGGGGGCGCTGGAGCAAGAGTGGTTGGGGGTGATCAGGGTGTTCGTAATCCTGATGCCGGTCGTAGCGGCGGAGACCTCCCGCATGCTTGCCGCAGCAACATAGCCATGCTGAAACGCGCCGGCTACAGCGCTCTGTACTTCCTCTTTGGCGACAACCCTCGTGATCCAGCTCGACGCCGGACTTGAACCTCCGCTCGCCAGCCCTCTCCGACCGCCAAAATGTTTGGCAAATGTTTGGCAATCGTGCATAGCGTTGCACGGAATTGCAGAGCGTTGCACACGGAGCAAGGGGAATGCCAAATCCTGAACAACCTGCTGCGAGCCAGCGGTATAAGTCCTTGGTGACCAACGGCGGTTGGTTGCGGGGGTAGGATTTGAACCTACGACCTTCAGGTTATGAGTCCAAAGCTGCACAACTGACTATCAATTACTTAAGTGCTTGTTGTCGGGATTTGTTTGGCAATTGTTTGGTTGAGCCGCAAAACTGCGCCTTTCTGGCGAATACTGGCGAAAACTGGAACATAGACCGAACCATGAGCCTCGAAATCCGAAAGAACAGCAGTTGGTGGTACGGGGTGTTTGTCGTCAACGGGAAGAAGACGATCGTCAACCTCGGCGTCCCCATCACCGGCAAGCGCCCCCGCAAGCGGACGATGATCGGGGATGACGAGTTCGAGCGCTCCCGCGGTCGGGCGATGGAGGCCCATGACAAGCAGCTTCGGAAACTGGCCGAGGATCGGACCGGGGAGAAGACGCTGACGAAACTGGCTGAGTTGAAGACCGGGCGGAAGGTCACGTTCCCCAAGCTGGCCGACTTGGCCCGACACTGGGACGCCATCCCGCGACGGAAGCCACCGGGGGCCGCCTACGCCAACCACTGCCGGTTGGTCCTGGAACGATTCGCGGCGTTCGCCGCCGACCACCAGCGCGGGGTCCAGGAGTTTGTCGCCGTCAAGCCCGAGACGGCGAAGGCGTTCATGGACGCGGAGGCTGAGCGGGGCGTGTCGCCCAAGACGTGGAATGACTCGCTGAAGCTGCTGCGAGCGACGTTCAAGCACCTGCATCCCCATCTGACCGACGGGATGAATCCGTTCCACGGCCTGGTGACCAAGGCGACGGAGACGGTCAACCGGGAACCGTTCACGGTCGAGGAACTGAAGACGATCACCGAAGCGTGTGCGTCAGACGACTTCATCCGGCCTGTGATCGTGACAGGGATGTGTACGGCGATGCGCCGGGGCGACTGTTGCCTGCTCAAGTGGAATGACGTGGACCTGAAGGCCGGCTTCATCACGGTGAAGACCGCCAAGACGGGCGAAACGGTGGACATCCCCGTGTTCCCGATGCTGCGGGAGGAACTGGAACGGGCGCGGACGGCGACCGGGGGCAAGGGGTACTGCTTCCCGGCGGCGGCCGAGATGTACCGTACGAACGCCGACGGTATCACCTGGCGGGTCAAACAGGTCCTGGCCCGAGCGCTGGCAGGAAAGGCGGTCGAGGCAGTGCCTCGGCCGGTCGAGGAAGTCCGGGCTGCGGGGTTGGCGTACATCGACCGCCTCGGCGCCACCATGAAGGCCGAGAAGATGCGGACGGGGTTCACCGCGTACCTGGACGGCCAGACGCTCGACCAGGTGATGGCGACGACCGGGTGCAGCCGCGGGTCGGTGTCCGGGTACCTCAATGAACTTGAACGTGCAACCGGGTTCCCCATCATACGGGGCCACCGCCGGGCGCTGAAGACCGACGGGTTGCAGGCGGAACGCGAGAATGGTAAGCGACGCGCGTCGGTCCGGGATTTCCACTCGTTCCGCGTCACCTGGATTACCCTCGCCCTCGCCGCAGGCGTCCCGCTCGAACTGGTCCAGCGTGTGACCGGCCATCGCACGGTCGAGGTAGTAATGAAGCACTACTTTCGGCCCGGTCGGGAGGACTTCCGAGCGGCGATCTTGAAGGCCATGCCCAAGATGCTGGGAGAAGGAGGGCAACAGTCGGTGAAAGAGGAGATGCGAGGGATCATCGAGGGCATGACGGCTCGGACGTGGAAACGGGACCGGGCACGGTTGCTGGAGTTGCTGCGCCATCCGGTCCCCAGCTTGCTGGCCGATGCTGCGCTTGGTGCCGCGGGCAGGGTCAGTTCCGATAATGGATAACATCCGCGGTGAAATGGACAATTTCGGTGTAGTCGGCTGGGGGCGAATGGGGTAGGCGTAGGGCAGTTATGCCAAAGGAAAGGTGCTGCCGTCCGGTCTGCTTCCTGGTTTCACTCTCCCTGTGTCTTGGCGCTTGGGCGCGGGTGCGAGCACAGGCCCTGCCCGACGCGGGCGCGGCGCTCGTGCCGCGGGTCCTCGAGCGGGGACCCAACCATGACGTGGTGCTGACCTCGAAGGTCCAGACGGGGGAGGGTGGCCGGCCCGTGCAGGTGCCGGCCACCTACACGGTATTGGCCGACGGCCTCAACTACTGGGACGAGGACGCAAAAGGCTGGGCGCCCGCGCGGGCGGAGATCGAGGTCGTGGAGGGGATCGGGGTCGCCCGACACGGCCAGCAGCAAGTCGTGTTTGCCGCTAACGTGAACGAGGAGGATGGGGCCATAACGGTGAGCACCCGCGAGGGGGTAACCCTGCGTTCCTCGATCCTGGCCCTGGCCTACTACGATGCGGCCAGCGGCAAGGATGCGATTCTGGCCACCGTGAAAGACACGGTGGGTGAATGGGTGCCACCCAATCAGATCATCTATCGAGACGCATTCGACGGATTGCTGGTGGACGTTGTTTACACCTACCGGATCAGCGGATTGGAACAGGACCTGATTCTGCGGGAGGGGCCGCCGGACCCCGAGGACTTCGGTCTCCTGGCCGAAGTCACCCGGCTGGAAGTGCTGACCGAATTCTTCAGCGCCCCCAGTCCGACACAGAC
Organism: uncultured bacterium; assembly: GCA_963735925.1. Taxonomy (GTDB): domain Bacteria; phylum Verrucomicrobiota; class Verrucomicrobiia; order Limisphaerales; family J093; genus DSVZ01. The sequence goes on along the minus strand of CAVTMT010000005.1, from coordinate 22,576 downwards.
ACCGCACCTCCTGGACCAGGTCACCGATCCGTCCTTGCGCAACGCAATGGCAGCACCCGACTGGGTGGACGAAGAACTCGATTTCGGTGGGGTGCGGATGCTGGAAGGACGCGCCCTGACCGTGGCGGGATGGTTGGATCCGAAAGACGCCACGGCAGCCTGGCCGATTGCCAAGCGTTGGTTGGAGGAGAATGGACGCACCGTCCTCATCGAATCGGCCGATTACTGGTCGGTGGCCGATCAATGGAACCAGCTACCGCCCTCCAGCGATGCGCCGCGGCGGCCGCGGCAGGCAGCCAATGGCAAAGGGTACCAAAGCCGCTTGAGCCGTCTGGCCCTCCTGGACAAGGCCACTCCCTCGGCGGAACGCCTGTTGCCCCAGCGGAAACGCCTGGTGGCGGCAACCACTCCGGCTCCCCAGACCAGCAGGCCGGCAATCCGCCAAGCCACCCGGCAAATCGGACTGGCTCGCGGCCTGGTCCTGGACTACAGCACGCTCACCGGTTCCTACACGAACTATACGTTCCAGGCAGACCAGACGTATTACCTGACCAACAATGTCACGCTCTCTGGCACTGCTACCTTCGAAGGGGGTGCGGTGATCAAGTCCGCGCCGGGAAAGAGCCTTCAGGCCCTCAGTGCGGTTACCTTCGCTACGGATCGTTATCGGCCGGTCATCTTTACCGCACGAGATGACGATACGGTTGGACAGAAATTGACCGACTCGGGCGGCAATCCCTCGACCAACTACTACGGGAGTCCGGCGCTAAGGATCCAAGTTAGCGGACAAAGCCTGGGCAATGTGCGCTTCGCTTATGCGAGCACTGGACTCTACCTTGACTCGTCGGGTGCTGGTACTGCGCACATAATCACAAACGCGCAATTCGAGCATTGTTCTACGGCAGTGCGCGCAGTGGGTACCGGAACTTCCCAAAGTGTCAACATCCGGAATGCCCTATTCGATCAAACGACGACGGCCTTGCAGGGATATGCATTTACGATTCGCGCCGAACACCTGACTGTCGATCAATGTACTACCTTGGTCGCAAATGACTACACAGGCTACGAATCCACTCTCTGTTTGACCAACAGCCTGCTTAGCGGAGCGAGGACCAACACGACGGTAAGTCAAACCAGTTGCGAGTGGCCCTCAAGTGGTGCCTACAGCACCGTCGGTGCCGCCGCTCATTATCTCGCAGCCGGCAGTTCCTACCGCGACGCGGGGACAACGAACATCAACGCCGCTCTGGCGACGGAACTCCGGAACTTGACGACGTATCCGCCAACGGTCGTTTCCAACGTAACCCTTTCGGGCAGCGTGACGTGGGCACCCCAAGCGGGACGGGACACCGACCTGCCTGACCTGGGGTACCACTATCCGCCGCTGGATTATGCCGTCACGTCCGCGGTGGTGGGGACCAATTGTGATCTGACCATATCGTCTGGGACGGCGATTGCCGGATTCGGGGACTTCGGCCTGGTGGCCGAAAACTACGGCAAGGTTACGGCGGCGGGAGCACCGGATCGTCTGATTTGGTGCTCTCGTTACAACGCCGTTCAAGAGCAGTCGGTGTTTTGGGGGAGCCACAACTGGGAACCGATGCTCATCACCGGGCCACCCCACGCCACCCTGGCCAACAGCGTTCAACCCAGCCTCGACCTGCGCTTCGTCGCCTTCAGCCAAACCGGAGGCTACGGCTACAGTGTGTTCACGATGAACGACTGGTACGCCTTGCTGGCCCTGACGCTACGCGATTGCCAGTTCTTCGGGGGGAACAACTACCTCAGTTCCACCTACCAGTACGCCACCACGATCGACTTGAAGAACAACCTCTTCCGGCGCGTGTTCAACTACTGCTACGGTTGGCCGACGCTTTCGGCGTACAACAACCTGTTTTGGGGTGGGACGAACTACCTCCAGTCCTACAGCGGCGCCCCGTTCGTGTTTCGGGACAATGCGTTTCATGGCACCGGGTTGGGGGGCTACACCAACTCGGTGACGATGGACCACAACGCGTACCTGGGTTCTGGCCAGGGAACTTTGGTGCCGCTCACGCCCAACGACGTTCAGTTGACGAGCTTCAATTACGCGACAGGGCCGTTGGGTGGGTTCTACCACTCGACGACGAACCTGATCGCGCGGGGCAGTCGGACCTGCGGTACTGCCGGGCTCTACTGGCATACGGTCAAAGCGACTACCAACACCTACGAAGGCAACGACACACCGTCCACGGTGGACATCGGCTTTCATTACGTCGGGGTCGATGCATCGAACGCACCCAGGGACGATGATGGCGATGGCCTTCCCAACTGGCTGGAAGACAGCAATGGAGATGGCGACGTCGATAGCGGAGAAGGCAATTGGAACAACGGCCAGGACGCAGGGCTCACGGTGAAGATCACGCGACCATCAGGAACCTCGCCGACACCATAACGTGGCAGACGAAAGAAATGAACCATGAAGACTGGTCGAAGAATGTCCGGAACCTCCTCTGGGTGGGCATCTACGCTCTGTTGGATCAAAGCACTTACGTGCTGTGCGGTGCTGGCGCTCCGGGCGAATGCATACGTTATCACACTGTATCACGCGCTCGACGATGACGACAATGCCGACTGTGCGCCCGAGGAGGAAATGGTCACTTTTGCGACCGACCCCAGCTCTCCCTCCTTGGGCGACCTCGAACCATGTCCACCACCGGAGAGCTGTCCACCGGGACAAGATGAGGGGTGCGGAGGGCAAGGCATGCCTGTATGGGGAGTGAGCGAACCAAATATCAACTTGTGGGTCAAGGATGTTCCCCTCTTCTACACCCTGTCCAACGGACGCATCTTTCCGTTCACCCTGCGCTATAGTCAACGGAACCTAGCGCACAGTACCAATATATATGGTGTGGGAAATGGTTGGGAGTGCTCCTGGCGGGCGTACATCTCGCTGCCGACCGCATCAACGAATCAGATTTGGTCCCGTGGTCTTTGGCCAGGCCGGAGAGGATACGCACTACAGAGCCATAGCGGCACGAATTACCACTTCGGGCGGGGTCCATTCGGCGAGTATGTTACCGGACAAAGTTCGGCTCAGGGCCAGCTCTTGAGCGTGCGCCTGGCAGATGTTCGCTATCTTGAACGGCTGTTCGACTACTCGTCTCTGATCGGCAATACGAACTATCTGTTTCTTCGCAACTTCACAGATCGCCAGGGGCGCTTGATGCGACTCAATCTGACCAATGTTACCAACGGGAGCGCTGTATATGTGCGCTTAGTGAACGTGATCGATTTCGACGGACGCACCAATATAGTGACTTACACAAACTCGAGCTTCCCGCAGCTCATCACCTCCGTGACGGATCCCCACGGGCGGACTTGTCATCTGGAGTATGACAGCCTGGGACATCTGACGGGAGTTGTTGATGTCGCCGGCATTCGTAGTGCATTCGCGTACAACGACAACGGGCTGCTGACGAACCAAGTGACACCCTGTGGGGCCACCCGATTCCAGTCCACCGAAGCGGGGACCAGTTCACAGGTGCGCCGACTGCTGGCTGTCCTCCCGGACGGCAGCAGCAACTTGTTCACCTATCTTACCGAGGCGCTGTTCGTGACAAACGAAACACTGACAATTCCGACCAACACACCCGTGTCCATGTCGCCGGATTACGAGAGCTCGCCCACACCGTTATACGACAGCTTCTTCTGGAATGCACGCCAGATGGAGCACGTCGCCGGTACCTGGACCAATCTAAACGCCACCGACTACAAGCTGGCTCGTATGCGCCACTGGAAAGTAGCGAGCACCGGGGCGAGTTCGAACGTGGTTCGAAGGCTGCTCATGCAAAGAGAACCCAGTCCGGATGGGACAACTGCGGGGCACTCACGGTGGTTCACGTACTCGGCCAACACGAACACGGTATATCCCCAACTCCTGATATGGCCGATTCAAGTAGCCGAGTTGCTGCCGGACAACACTACGCGCTATACCTCCATTGAGCGCAATGATTGGGGCCAGCCTACGGCGATCGCCGGCACCTACGGCGAAGGGGATCCGCTGCCGGTGCGTACCACCACATTGAGCTACGATGGCAGCGAAATTCCCCGCCTCGAACGGGTCTCCGGCCCGGAACCCGATGGCCAGGGATCGCCCCTCCCCATGCGCCGCTACGTCTATAACAGCGCCAACCAGATCGCGGCGGTGACGAACTACGTTCGTTCCGGCGGTACCTGGGAAGAGGCGACGAGCTACACGTACACCGCGCAGGCCAACACCTTGGGCGCGACCAATCGCATCCTCACCTCGGTCCAGTATCCCAACGGGCTTGTGATGACCAACCAGTTGGACGGGACGGGCTTGGTGACCAACCGGGTTTGGTACACCACCGCCAGCGGCGGCCAGAACTTCGCCACCAACCGGTTCACCTGGGCCGGAGGCCGGGTGGCGACCTCGACGGATGCCCGCGGGCTGCTCGTGAACCATTACTGGGACGACCTCGGCCGGTTGACGGGCCGCGGCTACCCCGACGGTTCGTCGGTGTCGAACATCTACTACAAGCGCGATGGCGCCGGCTACACCGGCGGCACCGGTGGCACGAACCTGCTGGATCGTACCGGGTCGAAGGACCGGCTGGGCCGCTGGACGTATTGGGATTATGACGCCCTGCGCCGCGTCACAACCGTCACCGATGCCCGCACCAACCAGACGCACTTCGAGTGGTGCAGTTGCGGGGTGCTGGAATCCGTGACCGATGCCCTCACCCATACGACCAGCTATTACTACGACCTGGCCAGCCGGCTGACCAACGTCGTATCACCGGGCAGTGGCACGGGCATTCAGATTGCGTGGAACGAAATCAACCAACCCAACCGTCTCGCGGATGCCCTCGGGTCCGTGGATCTGTATTACAACCATCAGGGTCTCCAGACCACGGTGAGCAACAGCTTCGGCGTGGGGCAGGAACAATCCTACGATATCAATGACCGCCCCACGAACGTGGTGCTGGCCGCCGGTGCCCACTACGCCCAAAGCTACGATAACCTCGGCCGGTTGCTCACGCGCACGGAGACGCATTCCAACGCCGTCGAGCGTTTCGTGTATGCGGCGAACACCGCCGGCGCCATCGCTTATACCAACCAACTCGCGACCAACGCGGTGCTGTTGACGTATGATCTCTTTGGCCGGGTGCAGGGCCAGGGGTTCGGCTATCGCAACGGCGCCAACTGGGTCAGTGTGCAGTCCAACCGATTCACTTACACCCCGGCGGGCGATTTGCAGATGCTCCGCGACGGCCTGCAGCACGACACGATCTGGAGCTACGACGCCTACGGGCGAACCCTGAGCAAGATGCTGGGAGCGATCAACGTCTGGACCAACGGGTATAACACCAACGGCTGGGTGACCAAGCATTGGACGGCCCAGAAGGGGCTGACCCAGTACGGCTACGATGAGGTCGGCAACGTCACCAACGTGAACTACCCGGCCGACACGGACCTGACCCTGCGCTACGACGCGGCCAACCGGCTGACGAACCTGGTGGACAGCGTTGGCACGCACACCTTCACCTGGACGGACTGGGGTGCGCTGGCGAGCGAGGACGGTCCCTGGGCGCAGGACACGGTGAGCTACGGCTACAACGACTCGCACCGGCGCCAGAGCCTGAGCCTGCTCCAGCCCAATGCCGGCGCGTGGAGCCAGAGCTACGGTTACGACGGCAACTGGCGGCTGAGCAACGTCACCTCGGCGGCGGGGGCCTTCGCCTATTATCCCCTGGGTGCCAGCGGACTGGTGAAGGGACTCACGCTCCCCAATGGAAGCACGGTGACGAACAGCTTTGACCCGCTGGGTCAATGGCTGGCGACGACGCTCAAGCACTCCAGCGGCAGCGTCCTCAGCGCGCACAGCTACCTCTACGACCTGGCCCACCAGCGCACCCGGCAGACGCTGGCCGAAAGCAATTTTTGGGACTACGGCTACGACGCCCTGGGGCAGTTGACCAGCGCCAAGGGCAAGGAAGCCGGCGGCGCGAGCCGGCTCCAGGAACAGTTGACCTACGGCTACGACGCGGCGGGGAACTTGACGGCGCGGACCAACAACGCCTTGATTCAGACGTTCACCTTGAACAACAGCGTCAACCAACTCACTTCCGCCAGCCGGAGCGGCACGCTCACCGTGGCGGGATTGGTCCAGGGGACGCCCACGAGCGTCACGGTGAAAGACAACGGCAACGCGGCCCAGGCGGCGTCGCGCTACGCGGACCAGAGCTTCGCCCGCGCGGGGATCACTCCCGTGGACGGGGCGAACACGTTCACGGCCGTGGCGCAGGATGCCGGCGGGCGGCTGGCGACGAACACGGTGACGCCCTGGCTGCCGGCCAGCGCGAGCTTCACCTACGACAACGACGGGAACCTGACCGGGGACGGCCGGCGGACGTTCGAGTACGACGACGCGGACCAGTTGAAGGCGGTGCAAGTGGCCGCAAGCTGGCGGACGGAGTTCAAATACGACGGCTTCGGGCGGCGGCGGGTGCGGGTGGAGAAGGTGTGGAACGGGAGCGCGTTCGTGACGGCGGGCGAAACCCGCTACGTGTACAACCACCTGGTGGTGCTTCAGGAACGCGACGCCCACAACGTGCCGCAGGTGACGTACACGCGGGGGGCGGACCTGAGCGGGCGGTTGCAAGGGGTGGGTGGCATCGGGGGCCTCCTGGCCCGCACGGACAACGCCGCGCTGCTGACATCCAATGCGACGAACGCCCACGCGTACTACTTTGCCGACGGGGGCGGGAACATCACGGCTTTGGTGGACGGGCGGCAGAACGTGGTGGCGCGGTACCGGTACGATCCCTTCGGGAACCTGCTGGGCCTGGCCGGGCCGCTGGCGGAGGTGAACCTCTACCGGTTCAGCTCGAAGGAACAGCATGCCGCTTCGGGCCTGTACTACTACGGCTTCCGGTTCTACGACCCCAGCCTCCAGCGGTGGCTCAACCGGGATCCGATTGGGGAACGAGGAGGATTAAACTTACATGCCTTTACGCATAATGATCCAATTAATCGAGTTGATCAGCTTGGCTTTACCGACTGCAGCCGACATTCTTACCTAGTCGTGGAGAATGCTACAGGCCTTATGGGCGAATGGCTAGAAGGCGATGCGGAACGTGCAGGTGCATTACTTGGTATGAAAGAGGGGTTTGAGAACAAGTGGGCAGAAAAGCATGAAATACTAGAAACGCTGAAGACCGCAGGTAGTGATGACATCGTAGTTTTCTTCGGACATTCCTACCAGATTGACGATGGTCCTGCGTGTGGCATAGTTGCTAATAGCGACTGGCCGTTGTACGAAGTGCTGGGTGGTGATGCGATGTCCGCGTCGAGCTTGGCGAAAGCTATCAACGTAACACCGGGAGCGCCGTCTTTATTAATATTTGCTAGTTGTCTTAGTGCCGACTTCTCGGGAGGTATTCTTAACAGTACAGGCGTCGATGCCGTTATTGGACTCGATTCAACGGTTGGTCTTGGCGATGATCGAGAACTGCTGCGTGCGCTGCTAGGTAACATGAGACCCGATCTGAGTGTTTCAGACGCGGTCAATCGCGCAAATGCAAAGGTGCCAAACTCAAAGGCACACTGGATACTAAAGACCAAGCCCGGCTGCGAAAATGCGCCAATTGGTAGTTTGTTGCGGAATTAATACTAATTAAATGAACCGCCGAATATTGACCATTTGCATTGTGACAATTCACGCGAGTATTAGCCTCACTTTAGTATGGCTGATACGATCCGCAGTATTACGCGGCGCTGCGAAGTGGGACGTGGTGTACTTTCCAAACGCTACTCTCTTACTTACTGAACGAATATGGTTGTGGTACTTAGCGATCGCATGCACAGTTATTCTGGGCATATTGTTAGTGTGTAAACAAGAACACAGTGAACCTGTGATAACCTGTATGGGTCTTGTATTAACCGTAATTGTCGGAATTGCGGGTGTAGCTGCACTGCTGACGTTCTTACCCAGTTAAGTTATTCGGCATATCGTACGAACAACGCCTTGATCCAGACGTTCACCTTGAACAACAGCGTCAATCAACTCACATCCGCCAGCCGGAGCGGCACGCTCACGGTGGCGGGCTTGGCGCAGGGAACGCCCACCAGCGTCACGGTGAAGGACAACGGCAACCCGGCGCAGGCGGCGACGCGCTACGCGGACCTGAGCTTCGCCCGCGCGGGGATCAGTCCCGTGGACGGAGCGAACACGTTCACGGCGGTGGCGCAGGACGCCGGCGGGCGGCTGGCGACGAACACGGTGACGCCTTGGCTGCCGGTAAGTACCAGCTTCACGTACGACAACGACGGGAATCTGACGGGGGACGGACGGCGGACGTTCGAGTACGACGACGCGGACCAGTTGAAGGCCGCGCAGGTGGCCGGGAACTGGCGGACGGAGTTCAAATACGACGGCTTTGGGCGGCGGCGGCGGGTGCGGGTGGAGAAGGTGTGGAACGGGAGCGCGTTCGTGACGGCGGGCGAGACGCGCTACGTCTATGACCACCTGGTGGTGCTTCAGGAACGCGACGCCAACAACGTGCCGCAGGTGACGTACACGCGGGGAGCGGACCTGAGCGCGCGGCTGCAAGGGGCCGGCGGCATCGGGGGCCTCCTGGCGCGGACGGACAACGCCGCGCTGCTGACATCCAATGCGACGAACGCCCACGCGTACTACTATGCCGACGGGGGCGGGAACATCACGGCCTTGATGGATGGGCGGCAGAGCGTGGTAGTGCGGTACCGGTACGATCCCTTCGGGAACCTGCTGGGCCTGGCTGGCCCGCTGGCCGAGGCGAATGTGTACCGCTTCAGCAGCAAGGAGTTCCACGCCGTCTCCGGCCTCTACTACTACGGTTTCCGGTTCTATGAGCCTAGTTTGCAGCGGTGGCTGAATCAGGACCCATTGGGGGAGCGGGGCGGGATCAACCTCTACAGCTACGTTGAGAACGATCCAGTCAACTTTGTTGATCCACTGGGACTGCTCAAATACTCCTACAGCGGAGGTATGCTGTTTATTTACCCCTCATGGTGGCAGTTTTGGAAATCTGAACCGGATGTTTATTGGGGCACGCCCGAACTCTATCAGCGGGTTTTGCGCGACAAAGGGATTGAAGACGCTGCCGTCAATGCGGCTGCGGCTCTTGCAGCGCTGGAGTTGCAGAAGAAACTTCTGGATGACCAACAAAAGCGGCAGACTCCTCCAGCGAATTGCCCGAAGCCACCAGGTTGGAATGACAAATGGAAGTGGGGTGCACCGACCGGCGAGAAAGAAGGAGACTGGCGCTGGTTCGACCCCGACGGTGGCGAATGGCGACGGCACGACAAGGACAAGTGGCATCCCGATCCGCATTGGGACTACAACCCGTGGGACAACTGGAATAGCCCTTGGAGAAACATCGACGAGAAGGGAAATCCCATTCCGAAGACGCCTGCTCCGACGCCACCCAAAGCTAACTGAATTATGGCGTCGGACAACGAAGCGAGAGCGTTCGTGCAGTTGGATTTTTACGGCGGTGCTTACGGCCCGACGCTGAGAATCGACATCCCTTCACGAAAGCTCTTGGAATCGCTCAAGGCGGTTTTCCAGAACCTCGCTGAAGGAAAGGCAATCCAGACAGACCTCACGAAGATGGATTTTGTTCGCCCTGGGAATGTCTCGAGGTTGGAATTGGTGTTCCTAGAGCAAACGAAAAAGCTTGCACGCTCGAAAGCTCTCAGTTTGCACAGGGGCACGGAGTTCGTTTGGACGAACTCCCCTGACGGTTGGCAGCGTTGCCTTGATTTACTTTGCGGGTTTGGCAAACAGCCAGGCCACCAATACCTGACCGCCGAAGGAATCGACGACGCCTTGATTGAGGTGGCATTCTTGGAGAGTTGATGCCGTATCGAAAATTGACGGCACACCGTCATGTCAACCAACGCGTCCAAAGAACTGAAGCTGGTCCTTTGGATCTTCATTTCTAGCTCTCTCGTCACTCCGGCGCTGTTGTGGTGCGTGCTCACTGGGTTGCTGGATCGACAATATGTCTTCGGCAGAGATTACTTCGACATCTACAAAGCCATGTTCTCGCTCGATCCTGAAATGGTCAGCGCCTGGCTCATCATCTTCACGCCCGTTGTTGTCTATGAGTTCGCGGTGACATGCCGCCACTACTGGAAGCATCCTGAGCAACTGCGCTCGATATTCGAGTTCCCGGGAAGGAAAAAACACTGAACGAAACCGCCGGCTGTCCCGCACAACCGGTGAATAGGAATGTTGCGCCCCTCAGGCCGGCGCGAAGTTGGTCGGCCACCCGCGCCGCGCAGCCCTGGCGCTGCGCATATTTTGGGCTTCTGCCCACGCTGCCATCGTGTTTTGTGGCCGAATGACCGCGCTCTGGTCGTAGCGCGGTGACGCGGCGTGGCGGTTTCCGATTTTCGGGGGCCCAGCGGCGCTCTTCACCAAGTTGCCGTCGTAAGCAGGCGGTTCCGGGACGGATGGTGGAGGCTTCCTGTAGCAGCGGGCGCTCACACCGATGATCGCGGCCCGCGAATGCCCGTCGGCGGTTGGTGCCGATTGCGATTTCCCTGCCCCATTCTGCCTCGGGGTAGGACAGATACGGTCCCACCGCGCCAGCCGGACGCCGAAAAGTTATTCACAATCGGGGCCAAGTTATCCCCAAGGACCGTATTTGACCGACCCCCCCAGGCACAATCCCGCCCCATGAAGACACGCAAGTGCATCACTTTGGAGCCGGGCCTGGAAGAGTTGGTGGCGGAGTGGCCGGCTTGGAAGCGCCGCGCTTTCGCCCAGAAGCTGCGCCGCTGGGTCCGCCAGCTCGAGGTGTCGGCGCGGGTTCTGGAAGCGCGGCAGCCGCCGAGCGCAAGGCCGCCGCTTCGGCCGCTCCCAGCCCGGAAGCTGGTGCGCAACTGACGCCCCCGCGCTGGGAACGGGCCGCGAGGGCCAGGAAGCGTTCGTGGATCAACTGGTAGCCTTCGGCCAGGAGGGGCAATCCCTTGCTGACGCAAATGCGGATCACGTCGCTGGGGGAGACGCCGCCCAGGGCGGCCACGCGTTCGACCTCGGCCTTGAGGGCGGGGTCGAGCCGGATGCTGAAATTGAGCTTTTCGGACATGGTTGTGTGACAACGTCACATGAAAAGGAGGGTCGAGTCAACAAACGCGTTGCGTGTGACCGAGTGACGTTCTAAGTGTCCCCCCGATGACGAACTTTTCGATCCGATTTCCGGAAGCCCAACTGGGGAAGCTGCGGGATTTGAGTCGGCTGACCGGGCTGACCGAATCGGACCTCATCCGGCAGTGCGTGAACCTGTACCTGCCCATCCTCCGACGGAAGCTGTCGCCCCCGGCACCCACCCGTTCGGAGGACTTGGGGGGCCACGCCGAGGAGAATCCGTGAGTGCGCTCGAAGATCTGGTCCAGGCCGCCATGTCGGCCCCGCCCGAACGCCGGGAGGCAGCGTTGCGGCTCTTACAGGGCCAACTCCCCAAGCCGGAAGCTTACCTCAGCCTCTCCGAGTTGGCCCGGCGCTTGGGCTTGTGCCGGACGACGCTGCGCCGGTGGCAGGTCCCAGGCCATGACTTGGGCGGCTACCGCCGCTACCGCCTCACCGAGGTCGAGGAGTACTTCAAGAGTGAAGCCTTCCAACGCCGACTGGCCGCTCTGCGCGCTGAACGGCGCAATGCCCTTCCCGACGCACGCTTCCCCTTTGGCGACGGTCTTCCCCGGCCAAGCCGACGCCAACTCAATCCGGCCGGAAACCATCCGACACCCGCATCATGAGTAAACCACGAACGCAAACGCAGCGCAGAATCGACTGGCTCAAATCCTACGCCAACCTCGCCTTGGGAGTCTGGGGCCTCGCGACCTACCTGGCGGTCCTGGCCGCCATCGCTTGGGTGGCCGCTGCAACCGCTGGCGGCAATCTCCAGGCCATCGCCCTGGTGGCCGTGAGCAGCGCCAGTCTCCTGAACTGGGCTTTGTTTGCCGCGATCCAGCGGCGCACCCGCAACTGAAACCCTCAACCGATAGAAACCCACCGTTATGGCAATCCTCACTCAACCTACGTCTCACAGCAATCCGTTCACCCAACAGATCGGCGACGCCCTCGCCCCGGCGGGGACGTACATCGCGACCGTCATCGACATTCACGATGAATTCGGCGTCCAGCGCCAGCGCTTCCAGAGCACCGAGACCGAGAAGGTCGATCTGACCTGCTTCCTCTTCGGGTTCCGGGACACGCTGGGCAACCCCCACCGCGTGGCCAGCCGCCTGATGCGCATCTCGGGCAACGAGAAGTCCGCGCTGTTCAACTTCCTGAAGAACCTGCTGGGCCGGGCGCCGACCTTCGGCTGGGACTACTGCTCGCTCAAGGGAGCGAAATGCCTGCTGACGGTCGAGCACGTCCAGAAGCGCGACGGCAGCGGCGTATTCGCCGGGATCGCGGCGCTCTCACCCGTCCCCGAAGGCATGGGTGTCGCTCTCGCTCCCGTCGCGGCGCCCGCCCCCGCAGTGAGACCTCAGCCGGTCCGGACTGTAGTTCCTGCCGCCATGCCGCGGCCCGCGGTGTCCGCGCCGGTCCCCGCGATCCCCGAAGATGATGTGCCCTTCTGACCTATGGCTGTCCTCACCAAATCCAAGGTCCCGTCCGGTCACTGGTACCGGGCCGACGGAACTCCCGTCCACAAGCTGCCCACCACCGACGGTACCGGCGAGCGGCCGACCACCCTCCGTGACGCCAAGCGGTTGGGCCTCTTCCCGAGCGTGACCGGCATTCTCGGCATCCTGGCCAAGCCGGGCCTGGAGAAGTGGAAGCTCGACCAAGTGGCGCTGGCGTGCCTGCGCACGCCCAAGACCGCCGCAGAGTCCGAGGACTACTGGTGTGGCCGCGTCCGGACCGCCGCGTTCGAGCAGGTCGAGGAAGCCGCCGACCTGGGCACCATGATCCACGGGGCGCTCGAACTGGCCATGAACGGCGAGTCCTACGCCGAGGATCTCCGGCCCTACGTCGAGCCGGTGCTCAAGTGGAAGGCCGAAACCGGCATCGAGATCATCGCCCGCGAGGTCAAGCTGGTGAACCGGCAGCACGGCTTTGCCGGCACGGCCGATGTCCTGTTCCGCTACGGCCGCTCGGGCATCGGCATCCTCGACTACAAGACCCGGAAGACCAAGCCGGGTGAGGAAGTCGTGTCCTACGACAACCAGGCGATGCAGTTGGCCGCCTACGGCGCCACGTACTGGGGCGAAGAGAACACCGGCCGGCTCCTGGCGGCCAACGTGTTCATCTCGACCACCGAGCCCGGCCGGGTCGTGGTGGTCAAGCATCCCGATCCCACGCGGGATTGGCAGGCGTTCAAGCTCGTCGCCGCGCTCTGGCGCTACCAGAAGGGTTATGACCCCCGACAGTCCCAGCCCACCCCAAAATCATGAAGACCACGCGACGTGTATTCGGCCGGGTTTACGCCCCCTGTCCGGTGACGGGCAAACCCGTCCGGATCGAACTCACCAAGACCGGTCTCTACGTGCGCACGAAGCACTGCCGACAGGTCAACGAACTCCCGCTCCAGGATCTCGTGTCCCTGGCGCGAGGGCAGGGAGTGTTCCGCCTGTGAGCCGGGTCGAGTTCTTCGTGGCCGGCGAGCCCAAGGGCCAGCCGCGACCGCGGGCGTTTGCCCGTCACGGTCACGCGCGGGTCTATGATCCGGGCACCGCCGAGGGCTGGAAGGGCCAGGTGGCGCTGGCCGCCAAGGCGCATCTCCCCCGGTCCCCCATCATCACCCCCGCGGCCCTCTGGCTGGGGTTCCGGCTGCCCCGGCCCAAGGCCCACTTCGGTCGGGGCGGTCTCAAACCCACGGCGCCGCGCGCGCACACGGGCAAGCCCGACGCCGACAATCTCGCCAAGGCGGTCCTCGATGCGTTGGTGGCCATCGGCTGCCTGCACGACGACCGCCTCGTCTGGTCCCTGCGCATCACGAAGTGTTATGCCGACGCCACCCCTGGGTGCGCCGTGCGGCTGGTTTGGTAGGAGGAAATCATGGCCTGGATTGAATCACATCAAAGTCTCGTACGGCATCCCAAGCTCCTGCGTCTGGCGCGAATGCTGGACATTCCCAAGGCACAAGCCATCGGGCATCTGCACCTGCTGTGGTGGTGGGTACTCGACTACGCCCCCGACGGGGATGTGTCCGCGTTCAACGCTGGTGAACTGGAGGCGGCGGCGGAATGGGCGGGGGACGCGGGCCGCTTCCGGGCGGCGCTCGAGGAAACAGGGTGGCTCGACGCCGACGGCCGCATCCACGACTGGCAGGACTACGCGGGGCGGATCGTGGGCTTGCGAGCAGCCAATCGCGAGCGTCAGCACCGGCACCGGGCAACGAAGCGTAACGGGCCTGTCACGCGTGACACCCCCGTTACGTCACGCACCGGTCACGGGGCCGAGTCACGGCCTGTCACGGGGCTACCCAACCCAACCCAACCCAACCCAACCCAACCAACCGAACCAACCCGTGTGTGTGCCCACACACCGCGCGCGCGTGACGCCATCTCTCCGGAGGTGGCTTCACCCCCGGCAGGCGCACCCACCGAGGAAGGCGCACACACACCCGGTCCTCCGGAAGTGGCTTCGAGGGTGATTCCGAACCTGGAAGCCGTCCTGCAACGCGCCCAGCAGATGGGCCTGGCCGAGTGGAAGGCTCGGGACTGGTTCGACGAAATGGAAGGCTGCGGCTGGCAGGATTACGCCGGGAGGGACATCCGCCGCTGGGAGGCCGTCCTCCAGCGCATCGCCGTCAAGTGGCGGGCCGATGGGTCCCCGAGTGCCCCACCCGCCAAGGTCCCAGCCGGTTCCGCCGCGCGCGGCCGTGTCGCCACGCCCATCGATCACTCGAAAGGGTTCTAATGAGCACCGTCCTCCCCCTTCACACCGCCCCGCTGGTCGAGTGCGTCTGTACCGATTGCGGCCGGGCGTTCACTGCCCCGCAGTGCTGCTTCAACGGCCGGCCGCTCTTCACCCGCCGGGTCTGCAATGCGTGTGCCCAGCGCGTTCAAGCCGACCGCGACCGGGAGCGGGAACGCGAGCGGAGCGCCCGACTCACCCGTACGTGGGAAAGTCTCTGCCCGCCGATCTTTCGGGACACCGACCTCCGACGGTTGCCCTGCGCGCCCGGTGTGGCCGAACTCGTGCTGGCCTGGCCGTTCGGTCCCCGCGGACTGCTCCTGCACGGCGGGCCGGGCAGCGGCAAGACGCGCCTCGCCTACGCGGTCCTCTCCCGCCTGCACTTCGGCGAGCGCCGTCAGATCAGCGCCCTCAGCGCGAGCGCGTTCTCGCACCGGGTCAGCGCCGGGTTCGCCGAAGGGGCGGGCCAGGGCGAGGCGTTCGTCGAACGGCTCTCCCGGGTCGAGGTCCTCTTCCTCGATGACATCGGCAAGGGCCGGTTGACCGACCGGGTCGAGGCCGAGTTCTTCCACATCATCGACGAGCGTTGCGCGCATCTCCGGCCCACGATCCTGACCACCAACCTCAACGGCGCCGCCCTGGCCGCCTCCTGGTCCCCCGAGCGCGCCGAAGCGCTCGTGCGCCGGCTCCGGGAGTTCTTCCAGGTCATCGCAGTCCTCCGTGATTCGCCCGCATGAACCAGCCCTTCGATGAGACGTACCGTTCCGCGGCCCAGGACCCGCTCAACGCGCCCGATCAGGACTTCGACTGGCAGGGGCTCTACCAGCGGCTCAGCGAAGAGGCTGGCGAGAGCGATGACGGACAACGCCTGGCCGAAGCCCTGCGGCGATTGATCCAGATGTTGGTGCCCGATGCCGAACGCCAAATCCGCGTCGAATCCGTCGGCCTGCGCGTGCTGGCCCTGGCCTGGGTGCTGGACCCGTCCTACTTCGGGGGCAGCCCTTCGCTGCGCGAGTTGGCCCGCCGCTGCGGGGTGACCCAGAGCGCGCTGGCTCGCCATACGGGGCGATATAGCCGCTTGCTCGGATGGCGAAGCCGGGCGCAGCAGCATGCCTGGAACTGGCGCCAGGCGACTCGGCCCGATGAGCAACGCTTGATCCGGCCCCAGCGGCCCGTTTCCAAGGATCCCCCCGCCGCTGTGGCGGGCGCTTCGCCGCCCTGCCCAACTACACCGGGTACTACAGCCGCCAGTTGCAGTGGCGCAACCGGGGCCAAAGCCACGCCTGGAACTGGCTGCGGGACGGGACGCCGGTGCGACGCGTCCCAAGGCTCAAATCCAAGTTGAAGCGTAACGTTCCGCCTTCCTCGTTATGACGCTGCTACAGATCGCCCGACGGCACTGCGCCAATTGGCAACCCAATGGGAGTTGTCTGGGTGCCATCATCGACGATGACCTCGCCATCCGACGTTGCTGCCCAAAACCCAAGTGTGTCCTCGGCACGCCCGGTCAGCGTTGCCTCTACTTCGAGGAATGCGTGGCACCGAACGTGAAGCACTTCGACGGCGACTACCGCACGCAGTTCGAAGAGGCCCTGCGCCAGTACCGGCTGGCCACCAACCTCCCCAGCGCACGCCTGCGCCTCTGCCCGGAATGCCAGCGCCCGATGGAACCCAGGCGGCGGTTTTGCCCGGCGTGTGCCGCCGCCAGACGGCGGACCAACCAACGCGTCCTGATGGCCAAACGTCGGGGTCATGAGTTAGCAGTTAAGGCATTTTCCAGCATTGCGCCTCAAGAGGTTACGGAGCCTGTTTTGAGTGGCCAGTATGGTGACAGCGGGCCGGGCCAAAACGGGCGGTTAACTGCTAACAATCGGCTCCCAGGGCTCCCAACCAAGGAATCTTTTACGTAAGTCGTTGGGGTGGAGGGGTGGCGCCAGCCCTGAAAGCGTGCGTGAACGTCGCCAAAACAAAAAAACGCGCACCGGTTCCGCCAAATCTGCGAAAAGCCCAGTAAAAACCCATGTTCACTCCCGACCTACACTACAGAAATCGCCTCCAAAGTCACCCGCGCCAAACCCCGTTTCCGCAATCCAACCCCACCTGCCATGCCCCCGCGTAAATCCCCGCCGCCGCCTGCCGGCCCCGCCGTCAATTGCGCCTACGACGAACTGGTCCCGCTCGAAAAGCTGGTCCCCAACCCCCGCAACCCGAACCAACATCCCGAGCTTCAGGTCCGGTTGTTGGCGAAGGTCATCGCCCACCAGGGGTGGCGCTCGGCCATCGTGGTGTCGAAGCGGTCGGGCTTCATCGTGTCGGGCCACGGCCGCTACGAGGCGGCGAAGGTGTTGGGACTGGCCAAGGTGCCCGTGGACTTCCAGGACTTCGCCACCGACGCCGATGAGTGGGCGCACCTGGTTGCCGACAATCGGTTGGCGGAGTTGGCCGAAGCGGACGGCGCGGCGTTGAAGGAAGTCCTGGGCGAACTCAAGGCGGCGGACTTCGACCTCGACCTCGCGGGTTTCGATGCGAACGCGCTGGCGGGCCTGCTGGCCGAGTCGCCCGAGCCGACGCCCCCGGAGGACTTCAAAGCGGTGGATGAGAACCTGCCCACCGACTTCGTCTGTCCGCGCTGCAAGTACGCCTGGAGCGGCAAGCCCTCGTGAACGCCACCGCCCCCAACGCCGGCCTTCAGACCCTGCGCCGGGCCATCGACGGGCTGGACGACGCGCTGGCCGGGTTGCTGGCCTGCCGGGTGTGCCTCTCGCACCAGGCCCAGGCGTTGAAGGCCCGGGTCGGGCTGCCCGCGATCGACACGACCCGCGAAGCCGAAATCCAACACCGCTACGAACAGCGCTGGGCCGGCGCATCCACCGTGGCCCGCGCCATCCTGAACCTGTGCCGTGAAGACTGACAAACCTCCGTACCGCGTCCCCTGCATGGCCGAGATCGCCGCCGTTCCCGACAACGGCCTGCGCGTGGTGTCCACGTTCAGCGGCTGTGGCGGGTCCTGTCTCGGCTTCAAGCTGGCGGGCTACCGGGTCCTGTGGGCCAGCGAGTTCATCCCGGCGGCAGCGGCCGTGTACCGGGCCAACCATCCGGACACGATCCTGGACACGCGCGACATCCGGCGCATCCAACCTGCCGAAATCCTCGCGGCGATCGGGTTGAAGGCGGGCGAAGTCGATGTGCTGGAAGGGTCGCCGCCCTGCTTCCGTGCCGGGACCCTGGTCCTGACACGTCGCGGTCTCATTCCGATCGAGGAGATCATCGTGGGCGACATGGTCGTAACGCACCTGGGCCGTTGGCGGCGGGTCACGGGGGCTTCTTCGCGGACGGCCGAAATGGTGTCGATTCGCGGGCATGGTCATCCAGGCATTGCCACCACCGCCGATCATCCCTTCTACGTTCGGTTCAAGCACGGACGCGGACTCGATGCCCCCGAATGGCGCGGCATCGGCGACTCACTGCCTAACGGCAAGAAGGGTGGCTCAGCCACGGCGTGGTTCTGGGGCATGCGGCGCTCCTACCCCGATGATGCGATCCCCGAAGTCTGCCGGGACAACGCGCGCAGCGCCGAAGTCCCGCTCAGTGAAGCTTTCTTCTTTCTCGTCGGGATGTGGCTTGGGAATGGGTGGCTCCGTCGGGGGCAGGCGTACGTGAAGCCCCATCTGACTCGCGGCGAGGTCCTCATTTGCTCGGGCAAGCACAAGCAAGCTGAGGTTCGCCGTCGCATTCAAGAGGCTGGGCTACCCTTTTCCGAGGCCGAGATGCGGACCTCGATCCGATTCACGATTTGCCACAAGGGTCTTGCCGAGTGGCTGGAAGAAGACTTCGGGCGCGGGGCGCGCGGCAAGACGGTTCCCTACTGGTCCTTTGGCATGCGTCCGACATGGCGGCAGGCGCTGCTGGAGGGGTACGTGTTCACCGATGGGACTCGGCCTGCGCCGGGTCAGTTCCGAACCAGTTCGGTCAGTTGGGCACTGACGTTGGGGATGGCCATGATTGCGCGCAGCCTCGGTATCGCAACATCGGTCCGGTCCGTTGAGCGGACCGACAATCGGCAGATCGAGAACCGCGTAGTCAACACCGCGGGTGCCGTGTACTGCCTCGACGGCTGCGACCGGCCGAAGTCCTTCGTGATCGAAGGCGAGTACTGTTGGGGTCGGATCAAAGAGCTGATGCCGCTTGGGTCGGGAGAAGTGTACAACCTGCAAGTTGAAGAAGATGAGAGTTACCTCGCTGACGGGCTCATCGTCCACAACTGCGCTTCATTCTCGACCGCCGGCAAACGCGAGAAGCACTGGGGAAAATCGAAACGGTACAGTGACACTGTCCAGAGGGTCGATGACCTGTTCTTCGAGTACGTGCGATTGCTCGAAGGGTTGCGGCCGCGGGCTTTCGTGGCCGAGAACGTCAGCGGGTTGGTGAAGGGCGTGGCCAAGGGGTACTTCCTCGAAATCCTCGCGAAGCTCAAAGCCTGCGGCTACCGGGTCGGCTGCAAGGTTCTCGACGCGCAGTGGCTGGGTGTTCCCCAAGCCCGGCAGCGGACGATCTTCGTCGGCGTGCGCGAGGACCTCGGCAAAGAGCCGGTGTTCCCGAAGCCGCTGCCCTACCGCTACAGCCTGCGCGAGGCGTTGCCCTGGATCGTGCGCGGGAAGTACGGCCCGGCCTGGAAACCGGCGACCGTGCCCAGCCCCACAGTCAGCGCGGGTCGGGCCTATAGCGCCGCCACCAGCCACCAAGGACTCGAATTGGTCGAGGCGGTCGTCCATGACACGTGCGGGAAGTTCCCCTCTGCTGGCGATGTCACCGACCGGCCGTGTCCGGCGATCACGGTCATGGGCCAGGGCCAGTTCAAGGTCCGGCTGCGCGGCGGGACGGGGGCGGCCTTCGCGGAGAAGGGCCAGGACTTCGACCTCGATCAACCTTGCCCGACGATCCTGGGGACCAAGCCCAACCAGTTCGAGGTGGACATGACCCGCTTCGCCATCGGCAAGGAGTGGGACAAGTTGAAGCCGGGTGAGTCGTCGGCCAAGTACTTCAACCTGGTGCGGCCGCATCCCGATGCGCCCTGCCCGACGATCTGCGCGGCGCACGGGCATCCGGGCGTTGCCAGCGTCACGCACCCGACCGAGAAGCGGAAGTTGACCATCGCCGAACTGAAGCGCATCTGCGCTTTCCCGGATGACTTCATTCTGAGCGGCACCTACTCCCAGCAATGGGAGCGGCTGGGTCGGGCGGTTCCTCCCGTAATGATGAAGGCGGTGGCCGAAACGATCCGCGATGAAATCCTCACTTGAAATCCCCAAGCACTGGACCTTCCGCAGCCGGGCGGTGGCGAAGCACTTCGACCGGCATGTGCGGACTGAACTCCCTTGGTATGACCTCGCCACCAACGCGGTCGCCCACTTCGGTCGGCACTACATCCCGCGAAGTGGTGTGGTGTACGACATCGGCGCCTCGACCGGGAACATCGGCCTGGCGCTGGCAGACACGCTCGACCAGCGCGGGGCGCGGTTCACCGCCATCGAAGAGAGCCGGGAGATGGCCGACCGCTATCAGGGGCCGCCCGAGTTGGTCGTGGCCGACGCGGTGAGCTTCGACTATCAACCCTTCGACTTCGCCGTGTGCTTCCTGGTCCTGATGTTCCTGCCCGTCGAGACGCGGGCGGCGTTCCTGCGCCGGTTGCAAGGTCTCACCAAGCCGGGCGGGGCGCTGCTCATTGTGGACAAGGTCCAAAGCCCCGGCGGTTACGTCGGCACCGCGTTCAGCCGGCTCACGCTGCAACAGAAGCTCGCGGTGGGTGCGAAGCCCGATGACATCCTGCGCAAGGAACTCTCCCTCGCCGGTTACCAGCGCCCGCTCGATCCGCTGATGCTCCCCACCGAAGCGCGGACCTTCTTCCAGCTTGGCGAGTTTGCCGGTTGGATCCTCGCCGCCCCGGAGCGGTAGGCATGGCCGATGCGGGCGCCATTTCGGTCGAGCAACTGGTCAAGCTCTCCGGCCTGACCGAGCGTCGGCTGCGCGAACTCGCCGCCGAAGGCTGGTTCCCCAAACCGGTCAACGGCCAGTATCAGCTTGTCCCGACCATCCAAGGTCTGTTGCGGTCCTACCGCGAAGGCGAGCGTTCACGCGTCATGCTCGATGCCTATGACAGCATCGGCGCGTGCGCTGCCGCCACCGGCATCCCCCTCTCGACGATCAAGCACGCCAAGCGCCAGGGGTGCGCCGCGTTCCGGGGCAGCCGGGTGTACCTGGGCGCCCTGTTGCGGTGGATGTTCGAGTCCCCCGAGCGCGCGCTGGTCAACTACGACCAGGAACGCGCCCAGCACATCATCCTGCAGAACGCGAAGCTGAAGGTCGAGTTGCGCAACCTGAAGCGGGAGTTGATCCCGGTCGAGGAAGTCACCCACCTGGGGGCCGAACTGGGCGCGGCCATCCGCAAAGTCGTGACGCGGGTCCATCGCACGGCCCCGTCCCTGGAAGGGCAGTCGGTCGCCGTGATCGAGGCCCGGTTGAAGGAGGAGGAAGATGACATCCTCACGCAGTTGCACACGCTCGATGAGCGGCTGCGGGCCTGGCAGCAGGCGGACTGATCGCCACTGGACCTTGGCCCGGCGCGCCCTTTACGAGGCGAGCCGATGAAGACCGAGTCACTACCCGAGACGGTCCAGGCGATCCTCGCGCAAGCGGGCGGCCTGGGATTACACGGCGCCTTCGTTTACATCGGCGCCCAACGCTTCACCTACCGTTGCGCCGAACCTCACGGCGAGTACCGGTCCAGCCGGCCTTCCCGGCTGGTGTCCGAAAGCGGGGTCGGCTTCGTGGATTACGAAGTCGGCCTCCAATGCCGGGTCAACGGGAAGCGGGGCCGGGCGTGGACGCTGATCGTGGCCTACGAACCCGACGACACCTACACGGTCTGGCTGGTCGAAGGCCATGCCGGGCGCAAGCCGGGCTCGATGGTGCTGGCCTGCCAGCGGGACGTGTATTGCGACACGCTGCAAGGCGTCATCGAGCACGCCTACGATCAGGCGATCCGCGACCACAACCAGGGCTTCATTCCCCTCTCATGACCGGCTTCACCGTCACCCGGCACGGGCAGAGCCGGTTCTGGGCGGTCCGCGATCCGGCGGGGGAACTGGTCTGCGTCTGCGTGTACAAGCGCGGGGCAGTCGAGGTCATCCGCCGGCTGGAGTCGGCGCCCCCGGCCTCGCTGATACTGCATGAGGCCCCCGCCCAGATTGCCATGGAAACCCTTGGACACTCACCGCGCTCCACCGTAGCGAGCCTCACGATCGGAGCGGAACAACAACAAAACGAAGAACGGAGCACACCATGAAGAACAGCAATGAAACGAAGAAGGAAGCGGCAGCGAAGACGCAACCCCAAACCCAAGCCCCGGCCCCGGTCCCGGCCGCGAAGGCGAAGACGCCCAAGGCCAAAAAGGAACCGGCGGCCAAGGTCGAGAAAGAGGAGGAACCGGCGGACCGGCTGCCGACCAGCGTCGATGAGTTGAAGGAGACCAAGGGCGGGCTGGTCACGCACCTCTTTCTGAGCGGGAAGGAGAAGGAGGACATCACCAAGGAATTGGCGGCGACCTTCAAACTGCCGGAAGCGCAAGCGGTGAAGATCGTCCGACGGATCACCGGC
>CAVTMT010000004.1:0-9011 GCA_963735925.1 uncultured bacterium | reverse complement strand
GGCGCGCATGGTGTTGGCCTTCTCCTTGGCGTCCTCGCCGCGGAAGCCCTTGATCTCGGTGATGAGGTTGAGCGGGTCGGGCCGGCCGTCATCCACCTGGACGATGAAATCGGGGAGGTATTTGCGTGGCGTGCTGCCCATGAGGTAGGGCACTTCCAGGCCCAGGCCTCGGTTCTTGACGTAGGCGCGGACACGGGGGTGAGCCTCGGCGACGCGGCAGAATTCGGCTTCCCAGTCGCTATCGCAGATAACCCAGTTGACGTGGCATTTGTTGTGCGCGGTTTTCCAGCGCGTGGTTTTGGACGTGTTGAAGCTGACGTGGGCGGTGGAGCCTTCGGGATTGTAGGGGTCGAGGATGGCCTTGATCTGGTTCTGGCCCTGGAGTGTCTCGGTGATGGCGGTTTTGATGCGCTCGCAGGCCATGTCCGCGATCTCGCGGTTGAGGACCTGGGCGGGGAAAGTGCCGCCGACGCAGCGGATCTGCCCGTCGTCGAGCCACTGGCGGACGATGCGCTTGAGCTGGCCGAAGAGGTGGAGGCGCGGTTCCGTGCCGGGGTCCCGGTACTTGGTGAAAAGCAGATGGCGGGTGAGATGAAAGGCAATGCTGGCCGGGCGGAGGTCTTTTAGATGCTCCAGGGTGAGGGTGTGCCCTTTGCCGACGATGCCTTCGACCAGGACCATTGAGGGACCGACGAGGTTGGGTGTGAGGCGGAGAGTTGAGTCCGCCGTGAATTTGGCGGCCAAGCCGGAGTCGGGCAGTTCGATGCGGTAGCCTTCGACGCGGGGGAAACGGATTTCGAGGGCGTCGCGCTCGGGGCGGATGGCGCAGACGTGAACGGTGGGGCGCGGCGGCTTGGGCGGGGCAACGACGGGTTTGGCGGTGAAATCGAAGGGGATGCCAAGGATGTCGGCATATTCGACGGCGAAGCGTTGGTTTTCGTCGAGGTCATAGGACTGGCGGCGGAGGGCGCGGCCAACGACCTGCTCGCAAAGCAACTGGGTGCCGAAGGCGCGCACACCGAGGATGTGCGTGACGGTGTTGGCGTCCCAGCCCTCCGTCAGCATGGAGACAGAGACGACGCAACGGATCGGCTCGCCCAATTTGCCTTCCTTGCCGACGGTGTTCATGACTTCGCGGAGGAGGTCGGCGTCGGTGATTTTGCGGGCCTTCTCCACGTCGCCGCGCTCGATCATCTCGCGGCGGAAGCGCTCCACTTCATCGGAGGCGAGTTCGCGGAAGTCCTTGTCGAGGGCCTCGCCGGATTCGAGCTGCTCGCTGTCGATGAGGAGGGTGCGCGGGCGCGGGATGCGGTTGCCGGCGTCGTCGTAGTTGCGGAACAATTCGAGGCGGCCAGCGTTGTAAACGGGAGTCTGGCCGTCCTCGCCGTTACGGTAGAAGCCGGAGACGTAATCGTAGATGAGCTTGGAGATGGCGGTGTTCTGGCAAACGATGATGAAGACCGGGGGCACGCCGAGGCCTTCCTTTTGCCAGAGGGCGTAGGTTTTTTCGTAGTGGCCGTACAGGGCGTCGAGAGCGGTAAGGAGCTTCACCGGCAGACTCAGGGGATCGAGCGCGCCGGATTTGCTGCGGCCTTTCTTGGGCATCTGCTTGCCGATGTGCGCCCACAACTCGCGGTAGATGGGCACCTCCGCGCTGGGCACATTGTCGGCGACCGGGACGCGGGGGAGTTTGACGATGCCGCACTCGATGGCGTCCATGAGCGAGAAATCGCAGACGGTCCAGGGAAAGAGGGTGCCCTCGGCGTAGCCGGAGCCACGCAGAAAGAAGGGCGTGGCGGAGAGGTCGAACACGTTGCGGACACCGAGTTGGCGTTTGACGGCTTCGATGCCGGAAATCCAAAGCCGGGCGGCCTCGCTGTTCTTTTCAGCCTCATCCTTTTCGTCCGTGTCGAGGTCTTCGTCGCCTTCCACGCCCGCCGGGGTGACTTTGTGGCGGTAGCAGTGGTGGGCTTCGTCATTGATGACGAGGACGTTCTTCAGCCCCATGAGGTCAGGCATGACGCGCTGTAGCATCTGGCCCTCGCTCTCGGTGGTGTGGAGGTCAGGGCCGCGGCCTTGCAGGAGCGCGCGGCCGACTTTGGAGACTTCGAGACGCTCCCGGAGTTTGAAGGCGTGGTAGTTGGTGATGACGATTTTGGCGCGCGCGATCTCTCCCAGAAGGTCCTTCGGAACCAGGTCGCGGTGCTGGTAGTAGTTGTCCGGGTCACTGGGCAGCACGACTCGGAGGCGGTCGCGGATGGTAATGCCGGGGGTGCAGATCAGAAAACCACGCGTAAAGGTCCTGCTGGCAGGTCGGCGGACGGCGTTGAGGGTCTGCCACGCGATGAGCATGGCGATGACGGTGGTCTTGCCGGCGCCGGTGGCGAGCTTGAGCGCGATGCGGAAGAGTTCGGGGTTGGAGTGCTCGTTGGCGGCTTTGAGGTACTCGGTGAATTTGCTGCCGCGCTCGCCCTGCTGCGGAGCGACCTCGGTGAGCCAGATGGCCGTTTCGATGGCCTCAATCTGACAGAAGAAAGGCTTGATTCCAGGGAACGGGTAGTGGCGCCAGTGTTGCAGAAGACGAGCGGTTTCGGGCGTCACCTGCCACTGATCAGGGTTGGGGAGTTTGCGCCAATGGTCCACATAGCCGCGGATTTCGTTGATGATGGTGTTGGGGTCGTATTGCTGCGCGGCAGTGGAAATGCCTTCCGGCTCAGGGAAAACCATTTCGCCCTGCTTGGCGGCCTCGCCACGGCGGCGCTTGCGGGGCTTGGGGACGGGTGTGATGAAGGCCGAGCGGCGTCGCTGGTCGAGGATGTTGTTCGTGGGCTGGCCGTCGGCGTCGAGTTCCCAGTGACGGCCTGGGTAGGCGTAGGGCGAATTGAGAACGGGCTGCTCGAAAAAGCGAGTGGACATAGCGATTTAACGCGTACGCGGAGTTGCACGGGGCAACCAAATGCCGCCCAAAGAACATTCGCCATCCGCTGCTTCCCATTCCCCGCCCTCGAAGCAGGCTTGGAACCTTGTGGGCACCCTTTGGCAATTCGCGGTGGACTTCATTCGTCACCGAGAATGGCCATTCAGCCGAGCCTTTCGAGTCAAAGTTTACGCAGCGACCCAGTCAAACCCAGCCAAACCAAATCTACCCTTTGAAGCGAACAGCCGAGAGCCGCGCGCGGACTGCGCCAGCCGAAGCACCGTGGGCAAGTCGTTCCGGACTTGCGATTTGGCCGCGCGGCGCGTCCCATAGGCGAAAAGCCATGCATATCCGCCTGCCGGCCCCGCCGGCTGCAATCACCCACCGCACCCGGCCGGCCGCGGACTGCCTCCGCCACGCCCGCCGGCTGCCGGGTGGTGAAACTCGCTTCATGACCTCGGAACCCATCGGGCCGCGCCCCGCAACCGTATGAAAGGCCGCATCTTTTTCTGGTCCATCACGTCCGCGCTGGCCGGGTTTCTGTTCGGCTTCGACACCGTGGTCATCTCCGGCGCGGAGCAGAAGATCCAGGCGCTTTGGGGGCTCAGTCCGGGAATCCACGGCTTCGCCATGGCCTCGGCGCTTTATGGCACCGTGGTGGGTTCGCTGCTGGGCGGATGGCCCACCGACCGGTTCGGGCGCCGGGCCACGCTGTTGTGGATCGGGGTGCTCTACGTCGTCTCCGCGGTCGGCTGCGCTTTCGCCACCGGCGTCACCTCCTTCATCGCGGCGCGCTTCATTGGCGGTCTGGGCATCGGCATTTCCACCGTGGCCGCGCCACTCTACATCTCCGAGATCTCGCCCCCGGCGTATCGGGGCCGGCTGGCGGGCATGTTCCAGTTCAACATCGTGTTCGGCATCCTCGTGGCGTTCGCGTCGAACTACTTCCTCAAAGGCGTCGGCGAAAACGCCTGGCGCTGGATGCTCGGCGTCGCGGCGTTTCCGTCGATCATTTACACGGTGATGTGCCTCGGCCTGCCGGAAAGCCCCCGCTGGTTGCTCGGCCGGAAGGGCGACCGCGCGAAGGGTCTGGACGTCCTCCGGCTCATCGAACCCGGGGCCTCCACCGCGCAGCTCGAGGCTCACGCCAACGAGATCGTGGCGGCCTCCTCCGAACGGACATCCACGGGCGGGTTCTGGAGTTGGCGGCTGCGCGTCCCGATGCTGCTCGCCTTCCTGATCGCGTTCTTCAATCAATTCTCCGGCATCAACGCGGTGCTGTATTTCGCGCCGCGCATCTTCGGCCTCACCGGTTCCGGAGCCGAGGATGCGCTGCTCCATTCCGTCGGCATCGGGGTGACCAACCTGATCTTCACGTTCGTCGGCCTGTGGCTGATCGACCGGCTGGGTCGCCGCACGTTGTTGTTCATCGGTTCGTTCGGTTACATCGCTTCCCTGGGACTGTGCGCCTGGGCGTTCTTCCACTGGGCGCCGCAGTTTGGCGTCGCTTCGAATGCCTGGGACCTCATTGGCCTGGCGGGGAAGCTGGAGCAGGCCGACACGCCCAATCGAGCCCGGGTGGAGGAGGACTTTGCAGCGGCCCGGAAGGCCCTCGTCAAGGCCGCCTCGGATGCCCGCTACGAGCCGGGATTGGTGCGGATACCGGACGATGCCGCGCCGGCGGCGGCGAAGCAGATCGCGGAAGAAGCCCTGGCCAAGGCCTCGAAGTCCGCCGGCTCGGGCGGCCTGGTCGTGCTGCTCTGCATCTTCGCCTTCATCGCGAGCCACGCCATTGGCCAAGGCGCGGTCATCTGGGTGTTCATTTCCGAGATCTTCCCGAACCGCCATCGCGCCGAAGGCCAGGCGCTGGGCAGCTTCACGCACTGGGTTTGCGCCGCCCTGATCACCACCTTGTTCCCCAAGGTGGTCACAGCCTTTGCGCCCGGTTACGTTTTCCTGTTCTTCTGCGGCATGATGGTGCTGCAACTCATCTGGGTGAAACTCATGGTCCCCGAAACGAAGGGCGTGCCGCTCGAACAAATCCAAGAGCGGCTGGGCCTCGAATGACACGACGACCGGGCCTCGTTTCAGCCGCCCCACACCCATGCCTGGAAAACCGCCTGTAATCATCGGTCTCGGGGAGGTCCTCTGGGACCTGCTGCCGGCCGGACGGCAACTCGGCGGTGCGCCGGCGAACTTTGCATATCACGCCCAGGGATTGGGCGCCGAGACGTGGCTGGTCAGCGCCGTGGGACGGGACGAGTTGGGCCGCGAGGCGCTGGCGCAGTTGCGGGCCGCCGGCCTGGACGTGCGGCATGTCGCCGAGATGGCCACGCATCCGACCGGCACGGTGGGAGTGGAACTGAATGCCGCGGGCCAGCCGCGGTTCACGATCCACGAAAACGCGGCGTGGGACTATCTGGAGTTGGACGAAGGCGCGCTGGCTCTGGCGCCGCGCGCGGACGCGGTTTGTTTCGGCAGCCTCGGCCAACGCGGGCCGGTCGCGCGCGCCGCCGCCCGGCGATTCCTTGCCGCCACGCGCCCCGATTGCCGGCGGGTGTTCGACGTGAATCTGCGCGCACCGCATTTCACGGCGGGGGTGGTGCTGGACTCGCTGGCCATCGCCACTGCGTTGAAGCTGAACGAAGACGAATTGCCGGTCGTGGCCGGCTTTCTGGGCTTGCCCGCGAACGAAGCCGCGGTTTTCTCGCGCTTGTGGACGGCCTTTCCGCGGCTGGAACTCGTGGCGCTGACTCGTGGCGAGCGGGGCGCCTCTTTGCTCACGCGTACCGAGCGGGTCGATCTGCCCGCCATCCCGCCGGCGGTGTTGGCGGACACGGTCGGGGCCGGCGACGCGTTTACGGCGGCGATGGTGTGCGGCCGGCTGGAACGCCGGCCGCTGCGGGCGATCGGTGAGCGCGCAGTCCGGCTGGCGAGCTTCGTCTGCTCCCGCCCCGGCGCGATGCCGGACCTGCGCGATTTCACCGTGGCGGGGGAAGATTGAATGAAGCGGCCGGCCCAGAAACCTCACGGCGCCATCACTCCACGTCGTTGCGAGCGCTGCTGGAACGTTCCTGCAGCCAGGCCACGTCGGGGTTGTCCGGCGAGGGCACGTCCAAGTCGAGCAACTGTCGGATGCGCAGGGGCGGGGTGGTTCGCCGATCCAGCCACCTCTTGATTTCCGCGTGGCCGTCGGCGAAGGCCATGCCGGCGCTTCGGCCGTGGTAGCTGGCCGGGAAATCCACAATGCGGGCCTGAACGCCACGCTGCTTGAGATTGGTCTGGAAGAGGCCGTCGTTGATGCTGTCCTCGCGTTCGTCCATGAAGACCCACGCCTTCTCCGGTGGCGGGTTGAGGATGTCGTCGGCCTTGCGGAACACGCGGAACTCGTCCTGCCCAATCTGCGCCGAGCCCACGTAGTTCATCCAGCAATTCAGGGACACGCTGCGGGTGCGCGGGTGTTCCTGGCCGTCGATTCGCACCACGCTACGATCGGAAGGACAGCGGTAAACCGCCGGCGTTGACACGAAACCGGCCAGTTGGGAATACCGCGAGTCGGTCAGGTACAACGTGTTCGTGTTATCCGGGCTGCTGCTGAAGTCCAGCCAGCCCGAAACCCAGCGGCCCGGACCCGGATAGGAACCGCCGATGACGCCAGGCAGCCAGCCGCTGTTGTCGTCGGCGTACATCATCCAGGCTTGCTGGAGTTGTTGGAGGTTGCGCAGACAGTAAAGCGCCTGCGCCCGGCCCTTCGACCGGGCCACGGCGGGCAAAAGCAGGCTGGCCAAGACGGCCACGACCACGACAACCAGCAACAGTTCCACCATCGTGAAACCGGCGGTCCGGGGGGCCATGGTTTCGCGCGACGAGAAAGGTAATGGCAGAGGGCCCTTCACGATTGGTCGCTGTTGAATGCGCTGAAGCTAAGTCTCCGTCCGGCCGAATGCAAGCTCTTCGCCACAGTAATCAAGCGCCCGGGAAACCGCCCTCCCTCAGGTGACCTGGCGAAACCGCCTCTTTCCGCGCGTCGGCGGGCCTCCGTCGCCGGGCGGGCCAGATCGCCCCGGGGCCCGGTTCGCGGGCTCCGGACTACGGTGCCGACACGGCCTTGATCTGGCCGTTCGTCGGGTTGTACTGGTAATTGTATCCTCGCGGCAACTCAGGGAGTTTCGCGAGGTAGCCTTCCTTGATCAACTCCTGGAGATCCTTCGGAAAACGGTCCTCGGCGGCCTGGAACTGCTGGATCGCCTGCTGCACCTGGACGGTATCCACCACCTTGACCGAGTGCTTCTGCGCCTGGTTGACCGCCCCGAGGTAGTCCACCGGGGCCGTGATCGGATTGCCGCCCGAACTGGCGGAGTTGGTATCCGGGGCTGGTGGCGCCGCCTCTTTGTGACCACAACCGGCCAGCACGAACGCCAGGACCGACAGCGAAAGGATGCGCGTCTTCATACCCGACAGCTTAGCAGAACCGGTTCCATATCCAAGCCGTGCCGTGCCCCCGGCCTGGCGGCTCGACCGGACTCGGGTTCGAATTCGAGGACCGGGTCCCTTCAGCGCGCCAGCGGACCGCTGAACTGATAATCGCCAGAACCGACATCGAACACCGTCAGGCCGCCTTCGCCACGGACGCCAATGAAGACTTTGTCCTTGGTGATTCGTTTCCGGCCCTCCCGCACCACGTCCGGATCGGCGATGGGCAGACAGACCGTCGCCGTCGTATTCGCCGGCACGGTGAGGTGCAACCGGAAAACGCCGTCCTCCACTTTCCAATCGCTGACGATCCGGCCCCGAGCGGAATCGTAATCCGCCTTGGCCCAGGTCAGATCACCGACGACGCCCGGCTTGACCTTGAAGTGCTTGAAGCCCGGCGCCTGCGGGTCCGGCACGATGCCGGCCAGCGCCTTGTAGAACCAGGCGCTGACATCGCCGAACATGATATGGTTGCGCGACTCGGTGCCTTTCCACTGTTCCCAAAGCGTCGTGGCCCCCTGTTCGATCCACCAACCCCAGCCCGGCAGGTCCTGCTGTGAAACGATGCGATAGGCCACGTCGGCGCGGCCGTTTTCGAGCAAGGCGTTCAGCAGGTACTTCGTGCCCAGAATGCCGGTGTCCAGGTGGTTGTTCCGCCGCTCGACGGCGGTCACGAGGTTCGTGAGCACGCGCGCCCGGTTCCCGGAATCGACCAACCCTTGGTACAGCGCGCAGCTCAGTGCGGTCTGGCTCCCGTTGTCGTAACTGGCCGAGTCCGGATGGTAGAATCTGGCGTTGAAAGCGCTTCGAATGTCCTTGGCGAGCTGGGTGTACCTGGCCGCGTCGTCAGGCCGACCAAGCACCTTCGCCGCCAGCGCCACGATCTGCGCGTCCACAAAATAGTACGCCGTGGAAGTGATCGCCGCGCCGGTCTGGGTCTCGTAAGGCGCCCAGTCGTTAAGACCGAGGCTGACGATGCCATCCTGCGCTTTTGTCGCCAGGTAATCCACGTAGCGTTTCATGCCGTCGTAATGCCGGCGGAACATCTCCGAGTCGTCGAAATAGACGTAGGCGTAATACGGAATGAGCAGGAAGGCGCTGTCCCACGCCGGGCCGTTGCCCCAATCGTAACCCCAACCGCTGGTGGGAACGATGCCCGGGAGTTCTCCGGTGGATCGCTGCTCGTCGCCGAGGTCGTCGATCCACTTCGCATGGACGGCGACCGGGAAGAAGTTGAAATCCGCCTGCTCCGCGGCGAGGTGGGCGTCGCCCGTCCAGCCGTTCTTCTCGCGCTGCGGGCAGTCGGTGGGGATGCCTTGGAAGTTGCTCAGGAATGACCATAGCGCGGCGCGCTGAACGCGGTTCAACAGCGGGTTCGAGCACTCGAAATGGCCGACTTGCGGCACGTCCGAATGGGTGAACCGGGCACGGAGGCTGTCGAGCGTCGGCCGACCGGGAAAACCGGTGACCTCGATGTACTGGAAACCGTAATAGGTGAAGCGCGATTCCCACGTTTCGGTACCGGCGCCTTTGAGGATGTACGTGTCGGTCTGGTACTGCTGCTCCGGCCATTGCTTGAGCACATGCTGCGAGATGTCTTCCACGTCCAAGGTGCCATCCG
>CAVTMT010000003.1:0-2321996 GCA_963735925.1 uncultured bacterium | reverse complement strand
TCACAACGAAACCAGCACCGGGGTGATGAGCCCGCTGGCCGAGATCGCCGCGCTGAAGGCGAAGTACCCGGACGTGATTTTCATCGTGGACTGCGTCAGCTCGCTCACGGCGGTGAAGGTGGACTTCGACGCGCTGGGCATCGACGTGGTGCTCGCCGGCACGCAGAAGGCCTTCGCGCTGCCGCCGGGGTTGACCGTTTTTGCGTGTTCGCCCGCCGCTTTGAAGAAGGCCGGGTCGGCCAAGGACCGCGGGTATTACTTCGACCTGCTCGAATTCCAGAAGAACGCCGAGCAGAGCATGACGCCCAGCACGCCGAGCATCGGCCACGTGTATGCCCTGGCATCGAAGCTCGAAGACATCTTCGCCGAGGGCCTCGAGGCCCGTTACGCCCGCCACGGGAAACTGTCGCAGATGACGCGCGACTGGGCTGCCCGGCACGGGTTCACCACCTTTCCGGACGCGGGTTTCGAGTCGCAGACACTCACCTGCGTGAACAACGGCGCCAAGCCTGGCGGCCGCGTGGTCGATGTGCCCAAGCTGCAGAAGCTCGTCAAGGACCGCGGCTTCCTGATCGACGGCGGCTACGGCAAGATCAAGGGCACCACGTTCCGGGTGTCGAACATGGGCGACGAGACCGAGTCGAGCATGGGCCGCCTGTACGCGGCGATGGACGAGGCGATGCAACAGCTCTAGCCGTGCCGCCCGATCGCCTGCGCGATAGCCTCGCCGTGCCCGGTTGGGTGCTCGGCGCGGTGCTTCTGTTTTCGGCGTTGCCGGCCAGGGCCATCGTCTTCTACGCCACCGACGATCCCACGCACAACACGACTCCGCCCACCGGCGGGTACACCGACAGCGGCTGGCAATGGCAGGGCGACTGGCGCGGCTTCACCGGCACGCCCGTGGCGACGAACTGGTTTCTCACCGCCAAGCACGTGGGCGGCAGCGTCGGCGACGAGTTCCAGTTCGCCGGGGCGGGCTATCGCACGACGGCGGAGTTTGCCGATCCGCACAGTGACCTGGCCCTGTGGCGGGTGTGCGGCCGGTTCGACACGTTCGCGCCGCTGTATTCCACCACCAACGAGGCCGGTCGGATCTGCGTCCTGTTGGGGCGCGGTTTGTCGCGCGGCTCGGAGGTCGTGGTGACCAATGGCGAATCCGCCGTCGCGCAGGGCTGGCGCTGGGGAGGCAATGCCGGTCCGCTGCGCTGGGGCGTCAACCAGATCACGGGCTACGAGGATTACAGCACCAACCAGGCGACCCTCCTGCGCGGCACCTTCGATGCCGACGGCGAGGCCGAGGAGGCGATGGTCGCGGGCGGCGATTCGGGGGGCGGGCTGTTCATCCAGCGGAATGGGCAGTGGGAATTGGCCGGCATCGCCTACGCCGTCGATGGCCCGTTTCGGTTCAGCGCCGACGGGGCGGATTTCAGTGCCGCGCTGTTTGACCGGGGCGGGCTCTATCAAGCGGCGGACACCGGCTGGCAATTCATCCCGCCTCTCGCGCTCAAGCAGCCCGCCGCGTTCTATGCGTCGCGGGTTTCGGTACGCCTGGCCTGGATTCAGACGACCATCGCGGCGAATCCGGAACCCCCTTTCGCCCCGCAAATCCTGGCCGCGCCGGTCGTCGGTGGGCCTTACACCGCCGTGGCCGCCGTGGTGGACGCCGCCGCCGGGACGATTCGCTTGGCCGTTCCGAACGCGCCCGTCTTCTACCGACTCTCCGGCTGTCGAGCCGCGCGGATCACGGGCATCTCCGTGGACGCGGGCGAACTGGTGGTGAACTACGAATGACCGCGCCTCGCCACGCGCACCCCGCACGGTGGCGGTGCAGATTCTCGAGGCCCCGCGCCCCGGCCGGAGCCGACCGCTTGTTCCGATGACTTCCCGCGAGCGCATTTTGGCGACGCTGAACCGCGCGCCTGTCGATCGGCTGCCGGTCGATCTGGGCGGCACCCGCCAGTCGGGCATCGCCGCCTCGGCCTACCACCGGCTGCGCCGGTACCTGGGTCTGCCCGAGCGGCGCGTCCGCGTGTTCGACCTCTTTCAAATGCTCGCCGAGGTCGAGCAGGACGTGGCGGAGCGGTTTGGCGCGGATTGTGTCGGGTTGTACCGGCCCGAAGTCGCCTTCGGAGTCGGGTTGTACCGGCCCGAAGTCGCCTTCGGAATTCGCAACGAAGGCTGGAAACCGTGGACGCTTTTCGACGGCACGCCGGTGGAGGTGCCGGGCGCGTTCGAACCGGAGACGCTGGCCAACGGCGACCTCGGGCTCCGTCGGGGCGGCGAGATCGTGGGCCTGATGCCGCGCGACGGCTTTTATTTCGACCGCCTGGAGAAATACCCCGGCGCGACGCACCCCGATCTGGAGGCGTGGGAGCCGCCGCGCCTCGGTGCGGCCACGTGGGAACACTACCGTGCGCAAGCGGAGGCACTGTTTAACGGCACGGACAAGGCGCTCATCGCGCCACTTGGACCACCGTACGAGCTGTTCAACGGGCTTGGCCAGGGCGGATTCGAGCCATGGATGGTCACGCTCGCATCGGAACCCGATTACGTGCGCGCCCTGTACGGAAAGCTGGTGGATGCCTGGCTGGCCAACTTGCAGGCGCTTTGGGACGCCGTGGGCGGGCGGGTTCAAATCCTGCAAATCGCCGATGACTTTGGCACGCAGCGGGCCCCTTTCCTGTCGGTGCGGATGTTTCGTGAGCTGGTCATGCCGGCTTACCGGCGCGGGTTGGACTGGATCCATGCCCACACCCCTTGGAAGGTGATGTTGCACTCCGACGGCGCGCTGTTCCCATTGTTGCCGTCCATCGTTGAGATGGGCGTGGACATCCTCAACCCACTACAGACCGCGGCTGAAGGCATGTCGCCGGATCGCCTGAAGGCGGCTTTTGGCGAACAACTCATCTTCTGGGGTGGCGCGTGCGATCCGCAGACAACGCTGGCTTTCGGCACGCCACCCGAGGTGGCTCGCGAGACCCGGCGGAACGTGGAGGTCCTTGCCGCCGCCGGCGGGTACGTCTTCGCGCCGGTGCACAACCTCCAAGCCACCGTCCCACCGGAAAACATCACGGCCATGTTTGAGGCGGCGCTGGCTTGCACGATCTGAACACGCGGCGAAGCGCATTCCGGCCGTCCGCAAATCGGCAACGCGTCGAGTCAGAATGTCGCACATCGACGGCCGGCATCGGGCCCGGGAGGCGAGCGGCTTTGGGGCCCGGAAAAAAACGTTGACACGCCCCTTGCGCTTTGAGAATTTGCCGGCACACACGGAAACAACAATACGGTAAATATGAGAACAAAAACACTGCTGGTAACGGCTGCACTGGGTGCAGCGACGGTCTCCTCTGCCATCGCGCAGGTGTACTCCGTCAACGCCGTCGGCTACGTCAACACGGCGGTCAAGGCCGGTTTCAACCTCATCGCCAACCCGCTGGACGCCGGTGCAGGCAACAACACCGTTGCCAAACTGCTGGCGGGTGTGGCTGATGGGACGATCGTTTACACGTTCAGTGCGGGCAGCGGTTACTCGATCAACACGCTCGACTTGGGCGAGTGGACGAATCCGAATGCCACGCTGGATCCGGGCACCGGCTTCTTCCTGCGCGTTGCTGCCGATGCGACGTTGACGTTCGTGGGCGAGGTCAAGCAGGGCACCCTCACGACTCCGCTCGTGACCGGGTTCAACCTGGTTGCCTCTCAAGTCCCGCAGGCCGGAAAGGTCACCACGGACCTCGGGCTCCCGGTGGCGGACGGGGATTTGGTTTACCAGTTCAACGCGACCACCCAGGGGTACACGATTTCGACCTTTGACTTGGGCGCGTGGGATCCGGCTGAACCGACCATCGGTGTGGGCGAAGGCTTCTGGGCCCGTAAAGGCGCAGCCGCGACCTGGACCCGCACGTTTTCGGTGAATCAGTAACCGGTGATTTCCAAGAACGGCACAACACAAACTGAACACAGACGACACAGCAAACACATATGAAAAAGCTGATTGTAGCAGCAGCGGTCGGGTTGACAGCCATTGGCGCTTTGGCCCAAGGGCAGTTCAACTTTGGAAACAGGGTCACGATCTCGGGGATTGACGCCAAGGTGTTCGCCCCCGGTGGCGCTACCCCGTTGGATGGCGCGGCTTACCTGGCCCAGGCCTATGTAGGGGCGGATGCGAACAGCCTCGCGCCCGTAGGTACCGCCGTTCCGTTTCGTAGCGGGGCGGCTGCCGGCTACATCTCCTCGACCATCGTGACGGCGCCCTTTGCTGGTGGCACGTCGGTGACGGTTGAGATGCGCGCTTGGGAAGCCGCCAAAGGCACGAGCTATGAAGCCGCCTTGGCCGCTGGTGGAATGTTCGGCAGCAGCAACCCGATCACGTTGACCGTGGCGGTGGCTCCGAATACGCCGCCCGACATGGTGGGGCTGACCAGCTTCTCCCTGGTGCCGGAGCCCTCGACGATGGCTCTCGGTGTGATGGGTGCGGCCGCCCTGTTCCTGCGCCGTCGCCGCTAATTCGAATTGCAGTAATCAGAGCGCCGTCCGCAAGGACGGCGCTTTTTTTTGCCGGCTTCGGATTGACACCACTGCCGCCGGCCGTTAGACAATCCCGGTCCGATCGGCGCGTTCGTCTATCGGTTAGGACACGGCCCTCTCAAGGCTGAAAGATGGGTTCGATTCCCATACGCGCTACCATGCGGATCGTCGGCCGGGTTCCGGGGTCGGGGTAGGGGTCGCGACCGCAAGCACACGTGCAAGCATTTCAGATCATTTTCAACCCGACGAGTGCTGCGGAGCTGGCCCGCATGCCCAAGGAACTCCAGTTGCAGATTCTGGGCGAGTTCCGGGGCGTACCCTCCGAAGTGCTCAGCAACGAGTTGGACCGGTTCGGGAAACTCCGGCGCGGCGGCAAGACCCTGCACCGTTTCCGGATCGGCGATTTCCGGGTCTATTTCGAACGGCACGATCTGGGTTTGGTGGTGCATCGCATCCTTCACCGCAACACGCTCAAAGATTTTCAGTTCCGCTCCAACCTGCCGATGGGTGAGGACGAGGCCCTGCAGGAGAACCCCGAGTTCTGGGAAATGATCGACGCCGCCAGGCGCCCGGCGGGGTGATCCAAACGGAGCCTGTCGGCCTCGACGAGTGCGATCGGCCTGTGGTTTGACTGTGGAGCCCCGGTGAGCGCCGAGGCGGCGGCTCTCCGCTCACTTGCCGGCCGGCTCTTCTCCCAGTTCCACGTTCCAGTACGCGAGGTCCAGGAAGTGTTTCCAACTGTCGTGATGGGGCACCTCGAACGTCACCTGCACGAACGGCCGCCACTTGGGCCGCTTGGGCTTGCGCACCAGGTGCATGCCCGCCTCGACCGGCGTGCGGTTCGCCTTCTTCGTATTGCAGGCGATGCACGAGCAAACAATGTTCTCCCACGAAGTCGGCCCGCCCCGGTCGCGCGGGATCACGTGGTCGAGGTTCAGGTCCTTCCGTTCAAACAGGCGGCCGCAGTACTGGCAGGTGTTCTTGTCGCGCTCGAAGATGTTGTGCCGGGTGAACTTCACTTCCTTCTTGGGCAGCCGGTCGAAGACCAGGAGGAGGATCACCCGGGGAACCCGGATGCGGAAGGAAACCGAAGCGATCGATTCCGGGTGCGGTTGGGCTTGGGACAGATCGCGCCACTCGCGGAAGCCAAACGTGCGAAACGAACCGTCGTCTGAAGAAAGCACAACCTGTGCGTGGCCCTCGAACAGCAGCGTGAGGGCCCGGCGCACGGAGCACACATTGACCGCCTGCCACAGGCGGTTGAGCACCAGCACTTGTTGGTTCAAAAACGCATTCATGCCAGCCGCCACTCGGAGGCGAGCCTATCATGGGCCGCGAAACAGTGTCAATTCGCGGTCCGCCGCGGCGATGTCCTAATCGCCATTGGCCGGCTGTGCGGCGGCGGCGCAGCCGCACCGCCGCCACCCCATCGCGACGCGAACCGGTCGTAATGGGGTTGTGATTCCAAACGGGTGGCTGGGTCTCGGCGGCGCAGCACCGAGCGGCACCACCACCCCCAATGAAACCAGGACATCACTCCCGCCGCCGCGCCACCAGTGAGTTCCCCCTTGCACCCGCGCCGCGCCGTTTTACCCTCTCGGTTTCAAAGAACATGAACTATCGAATCTCCAAGCAAGCCGCTTCGCTCTCGCCCTCGCTCACCCTCGCCATCGACGCCAAGGCCAAGCAAATGAAGGCCGACGGCCTCGACGTCGTCGGCTTCGGCGCCGGCGAACCGGATTTCGACACGCCCCAGCACATCAAGGACGCCGCCAAGAAGGCGCTCGACACCGGCTTCACCAAGTACACGCCCAGCAGCGGCATCGTCGAGTTGCGCCAGGCCATCGCCGACAAGTTCAAGCGCGAGAACGGCCTCACGTACAAGGCCAGCCAAGTCATCGTCTCCTGCGGCGGCAAGCATTCGTGCTTCAACACGATCATGGCCACCTGCCAGGAAGGCGACGAGGTGATCATCCCGTCACCGTACTGGCTCAGCTACCCGGAGATGGTGAAGCTCGCCGGCGCGAAGCCGGTGATCCTCGAAACCACCGACGCCACCGAGTTCAAGCTCACCCCCGACCGGCTCCGCGCGGCCATCACCGACCGCACGCGGCTGCTCATCGTCAACTCGCCGAGCAACCCGACCGGCAGCGTGTACACGCCGGCCGAACTCAAGGCGCTGGGCGACGAGTGCATCGCGCGCGGCGTGCTCATCATGAGCGACGAGATCTACGAGCACCTCCTGTACGATGGCGCGGTCCACCAGAGCATGGCCAGCTTCAGCCCGGCCCACCAGGAGCACACGATCATCGTCCACGGCTTCGCGAAGGCGTGGAGCATGACTGGCTGGCGGCTGGGCTTCATGGCCGCGCCTGAGCCGGTGGCCAAAGCAGTGGACGCCATCCAGAGCCACAGCACCAGCAACCCGACCTCGTTCGCTCAGAAGGGCGGCGTGGCTGCGCTGACCGGTCCGCAGGACCACCTCAAGGTTTGGCTGGCCGAGTACGCCAAGCGCCGTAGCTACGCCCACCGGCGTCTCAACGCCATGCCGGGCGTGACCTGCGTGAACGCCAAGGGCGCGTTCTACCTGTTCCCGAACATCGCCAAGACCGGCCTCAAGAGCACCGAGTTCTGCGCCCGATTGCTCGAAGAAGAGAAGGTGGCCGCCGTGCCGGGCATCGCCTTCGGTGCCGACGCCTACCTCCGCATCAGTTACGCCACCAGCCTGGCCAACATCCAGAAGGGCCTCGACCGGATGGAGCAGTTCGTGCGAAGGCTGGGGAAGTGAGGCCTCCGCGCCTTCAAGCCGCGCGCATCCCCCGGCAGGAAATGCATGAACGCGCTGTACGGCGCGTCGTGGAGCCAGTCGGTATTGGGCTTGGGGCGGCCGGAATCCGTCAGCAAAGGCAGGCCAGCCAGGGTGAGCAGCCCGGCAGCGACCAGGGTCGCGATGGTGGTCTTCATATTGGACGCGTCCGGGAACGCAGGGTTTGTGTTAGGGCTGAGGATTTCAGGAATCGGCTCGCGCAGAAATGAAGCAATTGGATCGAAGCGGGGCTGCCGCCCGGTTCCGGCCCGGCACTGACTGCCTTTGTGGGGCGCTTTGCGCTTGCCGGACCCGGCCACCGCCGCCAGCCTCACCGTCAAATGCAAGCCCAAGGCCCAACCACGATTCCGGCGATGAACCGCACGGTGTGCGGCTTATCCCCGGCGATTACCCGAGTTAAGCCGCAGAACACATCCCTTTTTGCAGTCTGACCCCGGAAAATCCGAGTTGAGCCGAACGCGGCTCAATCACTGTTCGGCAGAAGAATCATAACGAGGACACCAGATGAAGATCACAAAGACGATCGTGAAGAATTACCGTACGCTGGAGTCTATCGAGCTTCCGTTTCCTTCTTTCTACACAGCAATCTGTGGACGGAACGACTCGGGAAAGACGAATGTGATCAGGTCACTCCGTGCCCTCATGCGAGAAGACGATCCCTACGGCTATCGCTACGAACAGAACATCTCAGTCAAGGACGACTATCCGAAATGGCTTGATCAGACGACTCCCGACAGGACGATTGAAATCGCTGTTGAGATCACTCTTTCTGAGCAGAATGACACGGGTCTCTTTGAGTTCCTTCGCACCCACCTATCACTAAGCCCTGCCGCCTCCGAAATGCAGGTGAAGCTGGCGATGCGGTGTTGCACCAACGAACGCGACACACTGGTAAAGGTCACAGTCGATGGGACGGAGTTCGACGGACTGAAGGCTCAGAACGTTCTCAACAAACTTCAAGGGACAGGTGCTGTTCTGTTTTACAATTCGACAGAACTGCATCCGCGGTACATGGGATATGGACGGGGCTTTGGCGGCCTTTTCCGCCAACTCTCGGGCAACTACGCTGGACAAGTGGACGCGGTAATAAATGACGTAAACAAGAAACTTCGCAGAGTGGCCAAGGGGCAGCAGGAACAGTTCAATGAGGTCCTTGGCCGACTGAGCACGAAGTACAAGTCAGCCGTTTCGGTGCCGCCATTCGATATTGACTGGTTGCCCTTCCATCTTGCGCTCTCAGACGGCAAGACGGATGTTTCGCTGACGGAATGGGGCAGCGGCACGCGCAATCGAACGCTCATTCTTCTCACCCTATTCCGTGCCCGCGAAATCAGCCACTCGAAGACCACAGCCGGAAAGGTCACACCGATCCTGATCGTTGAGGAACCTGAGAGCTTCCTGCATCCTTCTGCGCAAGCCGAATTTGGGAGAATACTGCGGGATCTGGCTGCGGAGTTTCAGGTCCAAGTGATTGTCACCACTCACAGTCCCTACTTTCTGAGCATGAGTGACCCGGCAGCCAACATACTTCTTGAGCGCCGCATCCTCTACCATCAACCGAAAGAAACGCTTCGTGCCGATACCTCTGGCCCCAACTGGATGCTGCCCTTCGGTCAGGCTCTGGGCATCGACAATGCCGAATTTGCGCCGTGGCGTGACGTGTTCTTCAGCAACGGCAAGGCATTACTGCTGGTGGAGGGTGACACGGACAAAGAATACTTCGAGATGCTGCGTGGGCCAGAGCACGGCACACAGCAACTCGTGTTGGATGGTGACATCTTCGCCTACGGTGGATTTGGCGACCTGACGCAGAGTGGCCTTCTGAAGTTGATCAAGGCCAAGTTCACGAATGCATTCATTACGTTCGACTTGGACAGCGAGGACAAGGTTCAGAAAGCTCTCTCGGCGTTCGATTTCGCGGTGGACAAACACTATACCGCGCTCGGCGTTGACCAACCGGGCAAGCGGAAGATCGAAGGGCTGTTGCCAGACGCGGTCAAAGCAACCGTACATCAGGCCAATGCTGCCCTCGTTGAGCAACTGCAGAGCAACAGGCAAGAGGAGCGGAAGTCCGCCGGAAACCGCCTGAAGAGTTTGTACTTGGAGGAGTTCAAAAAAGTGGCCAAACCGCAGACGCAAGACTTCGCCGAGTTCTACAAAGTGACCAAGAAGATTAACAGGGCCTTAGCATGACGAGCCGAACAAGCACGTGGAGCGCTACAAAATGACCCGCGCGCACGCGGGCCATTTTTAGGCTCACGTGCAACGTTTGATTCAACTCCTGATCGCCCGCACGTCACGACCCTCGACAGGATTGGAGTGTTCGGGCATGACGCTGGCAATGGTCCAAGAGAGCGTGCTGGAACTCCCGGCCGGTGAATGGGCCGAGTCGCTGGATTGGCGCTGAGACGCCCTTCAGCTACAAGGCGTTTGTTTAGGGGTCGCCCATTAGCGTGAGCGGTCACTATTGACACAGCCTGGCGGCCTCGTTGATCCGGAGCAGGCAGGGCATTCCCGCGTAGTGTCAGAAACCAAGACAGCTCCTGGCCGCCCGCCGGTCAATACTCCTCGCTCATCTGCTCGCCGCCATGTGCGGGATTGGCAATCAGTTTCCGGCCTTTGCTGTCCGCCACCAAATCCAGAACCTCCAGCGGAACCTGACCGAGCAAGTTGGGCACCGCCTCGGGCTCCTCGATGACATCGAAATTCTCTTTGCGGCCAAGCAACTCCAGTTGCACGGGTTCGTACTTGTAGCGGAGCGCTTCACCGTTCGTGGTTTGGGAGCGGACTGTGTCCACCCGTTGCAGGCCGAGTTTGCGGATCACCGACGGCTTCAGGTACAACCGCGTGGCCCCGGTATCCACCAACGCTTCTACTTCCACTGAACGCGGCTTCTTCTTCGCGAAACCCCGGCTGTAAAACGCCTGATCGAACAGGTTCGTCAGCTTGACGGTGACGATCACTTTGCCCATGCAGATAGATTGCGTTGTCGGGCAAGGCTGCCAATCAGCCCGTTCCATTGCCCTGCGCCCTGCCCAAGACAGAAATTGTCTTCCGCCGTCGAGTCTCCGAAAGGGGCTCAGTCGCGGCGGCGCCAACTGGCCTCGATCTCTTCGAGCGTCCGGCCCTTGGTTTCCGGCACCCAGAGCAGGACGAACACCGTGCTCGCGAGGCTGCACGCGGCATAGACCCAGAAGGTCCGGGCCGGGCCGATGCCTTCGCGCAGCATGGGGAAGGTCTGGGTCACGATCCAGTCCGCCAGCCACAGACAGAAGATCGCCACCGACATCGCGCGCCCGCGCAGCTTGGTGGGGAAGATCTCCGAATTGACGATCCAGGGGATGGGGCCCATCGCCACGGCGAACGCGGCCACGAAGCCCAAAATGCCGACGAGCAACGCCACGCCGCTCCGTCCCAGCGCGAACAGCGTGCCCACGTAGCCGAGCGCCAGCACCTGCACGAAGGTGCCCACGAGCAGCAACGGCTTGCGCCCCGCCTTGTCCACCAGCCAGATCGCCACGAAAGTGAAGCCCAGGTTGACCAGGCCCACCAGCACCGTTTGCGCGAATGCCGAGTCGGTGCCCGAGCCGGCGGCTTTGAAGATTTCGGGCGCGAAGTACATGATCGCGTTGATGCCGCTGAACTGGCCGAACACCGCCAGCGCGATGCCGATCAGGAGCGCCCGCCGGTAGCCGGTGGTGAACAACTCGCTCCAGTGGCCTTCCTCCTGCCGCAGGGCGTCCTCGATCTGCGCCATTTCACGGCGGGCGTTCTCCACGCCCCCGATCCGTTCCAGCACGCGTTGGGCCGGCTCGCGGCGGCCCATTTTCATGAGCCAGCGCGGGCTCTCCGGCACGATGGCCATGAAGATGCCGAACAGCGCCGACGGCAGCACCAGCGAGGCGAACATCCAGCGCCAGCCGGTGTGCGTGTTCCACGTCTCGTCGCCGAGCCGTTGGATCTTCAGGTTCACGAAGAACACCACGAGGATGCCCGCGACGATGGCGAGTTGGTAGAGTGCCACCAGCGTGCCGCGAATCCGCTCGGGCGCGATTTCGGCAATGTAGAGCGGCGACAACATGGACGCGGCCCCGATGGCCATGCCGCCGACGAACCGCGACCAGGCGAAGGCACTGAGCGAATTCGGCAGCGCGGACGCCGCCGACGAGACGGCGAACAACACGGCGCAGAAGATGAGGCTGGGTTTCCGCCCGAAGCGGTCGCCCATCGGCCCGCCCGCCAGCGCGCCGACCATGCAGCCGACGAGCAGGCTCGAAGCCGCCCAGCCGGTGAGTTCGGCGGAGAGTTGGAAGTGCGCCTTGAGGAAACCGATCGCGCCGGACACCACCG
Source organism: uncultured bacterium (assembly GCA_963735925.1). Classification (GTDB taxonomy): domain Bacteria; phylum Verrucomicrobiota; class Verrucomicrobiia; order Limisphaerales; family J093; genus DSVZ01. The sequence continues at coordinate 2,310,292 of CAVTMT010000003.1, read as the reverse complement.
CCGTGTCGTAGCCGAACAGGAAGCCGCCGAACGCGGCGACGAGACTGATGAGAAGCAGGTAGCCGACGTTGAACTGGCGATTCATGGCGTGTTCGCGGCGATGGGACCGGGTTCCGCCGGCGCTGGCAAGCCTGGTTTCGGAGGCCATCCGATCGCCCTTCCCCGGTCCTGCGTTGTCCTGCGTCGCCGTTGCCAAAGCCAGGCGGGTCCGGTAGCCTGCCGAATCCGTTGCGACGCGCCGCGTCCTGGCATGGTCGATTACAAAGTCCAGTTTGAGGTCTTCGAAGGCCCGCTCGACCTCCTGCTTTACCTCGTAAAGAAGGAGGAGGTGGACATTTATCAGGTCAACCTGACCAAGCTGGCGACACAGTTCATCGAGTACGTCGAGTTGATGAAGGAACTCGACCTGGATATCGCCGGCGAGTTTCTGGTCATGGCCGCCACGCTCATGCTCATCAAGAGCCGCGAACTGCTGCCGCGCGACCAGCAGGCCGTGGGCGACGCCGAGGACGACGACGTGGACGACCCACGTTGGGAACTGATCCGCAAGCTCGTCGAGTACAAGAAATTCAAGGACGCCGCCGCGCGGTTGCAGGATTGCGAGCGCCGGCAGGAACTGACCTTCCCCCGCCAGGCGCCGAAGCTCCAATTCGAGCCCCCGCCGGCCCAGACCGAGGTATCCCTGTTCGACCTGATCGGGGCGGTCAGCGCCATTCTCAAGCGTTTCCAAGGCCGGCAGGAGACGCGCGACATCTTCGAGGACAAGTGGAGCGTCAGCGAGAAGCTCGAACTGATCCGTGACCGGTTGACCGCCCGCGGGCGCTTCCGCTTTTCCGAGTTGTTCGGCGAAGCCACCAGCCGCACCGAGGTGGTGGTGACCTTCCTGGCACTGCTGGAAATCATCCGGCTCAAACGCGCCTGGGTGGTCCAGCCGGATCCCTTTGGCGAGATCGAAATCCAGGCGGCGCCCGAGGCGACGGCCGCGCCCGCCGAAGCCGTCCCGAATCCTGATGCCGAAACCGGGGCCACCGCGCCGGCGCCGCCCGCCGACCCTGCCGAGCACTCATGATCGAGTTGAAGTCAGTTTTGGAGGCCATCCTGTTCGCCTCGCAGAAGCCTCTGAACGTGGGCGAGCTGAAGTCGTTGTTTGCCAGCGCCGCCGAGCAGGGCGAGGAGCCGGAGGTCCGGGCCTTCAAGAAGCTCAAGGCCGACGACATCGCCGCGGCGCTGGACGCGCTCCGCGAGGAACACGAGACGGCGGGCCGGAGCTTCCGCCTGGTGTGCGTGGCCGAGGCCTGGCAGTTCGCGGCGCAGCCGGAATTTGCGCCGTGGTTGCGCGTGCTGGCCGGCGCTCGCGCGCGGCCGGCGAAGCTCTCGCAGCCGGCGTTGGAAACCCTGACGATCATCGCTTACCGCCAGCCCATCACGCGCGCCGAAATCGAACAAATCCGCGGTGTCTCCGTGGACGGCGTGATGCAGACGCTCGTGGAGCGCGGCCTGGTGGAAACCGTCGGGCGCGCGGAAGTCGTGGGCCGGCCCATGACCTACGGAACCACGAAGGCGTTCCTCGAATACTTCGGACTGGGCCGGCTGGACGACCTGCCCGGGGGCGATGAACTGCGGCGCATCCCGGTGGAGCGTCCGCCCAGTCTGCTGACGGCCGAACCCGGCCTCGCCACCGTGCCGCCCGACCAGCTTGCGTTGCCGGCGGCGGCGGAATCCGGCGGGTCCGACGGACCCGGCGAATCCACGGCCGCCGCGGCGGTTCCGGCAAGCGAAGCGTCGGAGGCCCGCGCCGGCACACCCGATTCCAAGGCCGATCCGGCCGTTTGATCCATGAGCCTACTTGAGCATCGCAAGGCGATCGACCGGCTGGACCGGCGCATCATCGAGCTGTTGAACGAGCGTGCCGGGCACGCGGTCGAGATCGGCCGTATCAAGCACCGGTTGCACCAGGAAATCTACGCGCCGCACCGCGAGCGGGCCGTGCTGCAACGCGTGGCGCGCCTCAACAAAGGCCCGCTGCCGAACGAATCGCTGAAGGCGATTTATCGCGAGGTGATGTCCAGCGCGCTCTCGATCGAGAAGCCGATGAGCATCGCGTACCTCGGTCCGGAGGCGACCTTCACACACCAGGCCGCGCTGCAGCGCTTCGGCACCAGCCTGCGCTACGTGGCGTTGAAGACCATCGCCGACGTGTTCAGCGAGGTCGCCCGCCGCCGCGCGGATTTTGGCGTGGTCCCGATCGAGAACTCCACCGAAGGCGTCGTCACGCACACGCTGGACATGTTCATGGACAGCGACCTGAAGATCGTGGCCCAGATTCTGTTGCCGATCCAGCAGTGCCTGATGAGCCGCTCGCCGCGCACGCGGCTGCGCAAGCTTTACATCCACCCGCAATCGCTCGCCCAGTGCCGGAACTGGCTCCAGAAGAATTTCCCGAGCATCGAGATCATCGAGACCTCCTCGAACGCGCGTTCGGCCGAACTCGCCGCCCGCGAGAAGAACGCCGGGGCGGTGGCCGGTCTGCTGGCCGCCGAGAAGTACGGCCTGCCGGTGATCGAACACAATGTCCAGGACAACGCCGAGAACGCCACGCGTTTCCTCGTGCTCGGCCGCGAATCGCCGCCGCCCGCCGGTCGCGACCGCACCAGCATCATGTTCTGCATTGCGGACAAGGTGGGCGCACTGCACTCGGCGCTCGCCCCGTTCCGGAAGTACCGCATCAACATGACCAAGATCGAGTCGCGCCCCAGCAAGCGGAAGGCGTGGGAGTACTTCTTCTTCGCCGATCTGGACGGCCACGCGAGCGACCCGCGTCTGGCCAAGGCCATCTCGCAACTCGGTGAGCATTGCAGCTTCGTCAAAATCCTGGGGTCGTATCCAAACGCGGAATGAAGCCGCGGGTGGAGACCGAGTGAAGTCGCACCTGGCCCGCGCCCGGGAGGTCTTCGACCTCGAACTCGCCGGCTTGAAGGCGGTCCGCGCCCAGCTCGACCACGCCTTCGCCCGGGCGGTCGAGACGCTCTGCGAAACGCTCCACGGCCGGGGCAAAATCGTGGTGGTGGGTATCGGGAAGTCCGGAAACGTCGGGCAGAAGATAGCCGCCACGCTCACCAGCACCGGCGCCACCGCGGTGGTGCTCAGTCCGGTGGACGCCTTGCATGGCGACCTCGGCGTCCTCAACGAGGGTGACGCCGTGCTGGCCTTGAGTTATTCGGGCGAGTCCGAGGAGTTGCTCAACCTGCTGCCGGCGTTGCGGCGGTTCTCCGTCCGCGTCATCGCGTTCACCGGCCATCCCAAATCGACGCTCGCCCGGCACAGCGACGTGGTGCTCGGGGTGCGGGTGCCGCGCGAGGCCTGTCCCTTCAACCTCGCCCCGACCACGAGCACGACCGCCATGCTGGTGATGGGCGACGCGCTGGCGATGGCGGTGCTGCAGGCGCGCGGGTTCAAACGACACGACTTCGCCCGGCGCCACCCCGCGGGGGCGATCGGCCGGGCGCTGTTGTTGCGCGTGAAAGACATCATGCGCACCGGCCTGCGCAATCCGGTCGTGCCGCAGACGCTCCCGGTGAAGGAGGCGTTGCTGGTCATGACCCGCGCCAAGGCGGGCAGCGTGAGCGTGGTGAACGCGCGCGGCAGATTGTGTGGCGTCTTCACCGACGGCGATCTCCGCCGGCACATGGCGAACGACGAGCAGGTCCTGGCCCGCCCGCTGGCCACGGTGATGACGCGCCGGCCGGTCTGCCTCCGTGAGGACGCCCCGGCCGCCCGGGCGCTGGCGGTTTTCAACGAACGGAACATCGACGACCTGATCGTGGTCAATGCCCGGCGCGAACCGGTCGGCTTGGTGGACTCGCAGGACTTGCCGAAGCTCAAACTGATGTAGTAGCCTGCCGCGCGTCGCCCGGTTCGCTTTCGAAGCCAGCCGGGCGCCGAGACCAGGAATGCCCATGATCGCCGTTCGCCACCTCTTGACGCTCGCCGTGACCACCGTCGTGGTCGCCTTGAACACGACCGCCCAGCCCGTGAAGCCCAGCCAGGTCCAGAAGGCCCAGACCTTCTCCGCCCAGGTCAGCCGCACCGTGACCCTGAACTACCTGTTGTTCCTGCCCCGAGGCTACGAGGCGCAGGCGGACAAACGGTGGCCGCTTATGCTGTTCCTGCACGGCGCCGGCGAACGCGGCAGCGACATCTGGCTGGTCGCCAAACACGGTCCGCCCAAGATCGTCGCCGAGAAACCGGATTTCCCGTTCATCGTGGTGTCGCCGCAATGCCCGTCGGGCAAGACCTGGGCCGACGATGAGCTGCTCGCGTTGCTGGATGACATCGAGGCGAAGTACGCGGTGGACAAGTCGCGGGTGTACCTCACGGGCCTGAGCATGGGCGGCTACGGCACGTGGAGCCTGGGCATCGCCCACCCGGACCGCTTCGCCGCGATTGTGCCGATCTGCGGCGGCGGGGATCCGTTGAAAATCCTGTTGCCCGATCCCAAACGGGCCGAGGCTCTGAAGACGCTGGCGGTCTGGGCCTTTCATGGCGGGAAAGATCCGGTGGTCAACCTCGGCGAATCGCAGCGCATGGTCGAGGCCTTGAAAAAATTCGGCTGCCGCGAAGTGGACCTGACGGTGTTTCCGGAGGCGGGCCACGACTCCTGGACCGAGGCCTACGCGAATCCGAAGCTTTACGAATGGCTGCTCCAGCACGAACGGAAATGAAGACCGGCGGACCGCGCCGCATCGGCCAAGGGCGCGCGCTGGCGGCTCTGGGCCTCGCGTTGCTGGTCTTCGCCGGCGGTTGCACCACCAGCGGCGGCAAACCGCGGCGCGTGGTTACGAACCCGCAGGCCGAGCAGTCGCGCCTGTTCCAGACCGACCTCGAGTTCTCCCAGGTGTCCGCCCGCCTGGGAGTGGCCCAGGCGTTCTTCCTCTATTTTACCGACGACGGCGTCTGGTTGCCGGTGGGCATGCAACCGGTCCGGGGCCGGCAGGCCATCCACGATGTCCTGCAGCAGGCCGGGGCGGTCAAACTGTCCTGGCAGCCGCAAATGGCGGCGGTCGCCCTCAGCGGCGAGCTGGGCTATACATGGGGACTCTACGAAGCCCGCGTCCAGGCACCCGATGGGACCGAACGGGTCATCGCCGGCAAGTACACCACGGTCTGGCGCAAGCAGCCGGACGATTCGTGGAAAGTCGTGCTGCAGGCCGGCAATACGAACGAGCCTTGAGGCGTGGGGGCGCAGGCGCGCGACCGGCGCCTGGACCCGGGAGTTTCGGCCCCGGCCCGGAGTCCTGTTTCACGGTACGAGGGATCGGCCTGGGTCAGCCGGGGGGCGCGTCAAGCAGCCTTGATTCCAACCCGCGCTCGCGACTCCAGGCGTCGAGCGTCGTGATCAACGCCCGCGGCAGCGGGATGCCCTCCCGGCGGCGTTGCGCCGCGCACAGGGTTTCACGCTGGCCCGGATAAAGCACCTGCCCGCCGGCCTGGCTGGGCGGAAGAACGTTCCAGCGTGCGAGCAGCTCACGTACGCGAGTCTGAAACTCGCGCAACGGGACGAACCGCCGGATGTCGATGGCCCCCACCAGCCCTCCCAGCCGCCGGGGCTGCTCCAGTTGCTCGTACATGCGCGGCACGTCGGGGCCGTAAGGCGCACCGGACAGGAGGGCACAGAGCACCTCGATCATGAGCCCGAGCCCGGAGCCTTTGTAAGTGCCCACGGGGTGCAGCCCCGCAGCCCGTCGCGGGTCCGTGGTGTCGCGGCCGGCCCGATCCACGGCCCAGCCGCGCGGTATGCGTGCTCCTGCCAGCGCCGCGTTGGCCACGACGTTCCAGGCCACCACGCTGGTGGCCATGTCGAGGCAAAGCTCCCGGCCTGCCCCGGCCGGCACGGCGAGGCAAAGCGGGTTGGTGCCGCAGAAAGGCTGCCGTGCGCCGAACGGCAGGACCATCGAATCGACGTGCGTGAACACCAGTCCGACCATGCCCGCACGTGCGATGCGACGACCGAAGTAATCCAACGCCCCGCAGTGGCTCGAGTGCCGCACCGTCACCCAGCCCGCCCCGCTGGCGCGCGCCAACCGGATCGCTTCCCGCGCGGCACGGTGCATCACGAGCTGGCCCAGACCGTGGTCGCCGGCGACGACGCCGCAGGCCGGCGCGAGCCGTTCGAAGCGCAAGCGGGGTCGCGGGTTGATGCTGCCCAGTTCGAGCCGGCGGAGATAGTGCGGCAGCCGCGCGACCCCGTGCGAGTCGATGCCGCGCAGGTTGGCCGCCACGAGGGAATCAGCCACCCGGTGCGCGTCCCGCGCCCGCAAACCGGCACTGCCCAGGGCCGCCTGGCAAAAAGCGGCGAGGCGACCGACTTCAATTCTGCGGGTGAGAGCAGGCATTTGTCGGCGCCAGTCTAGCGGGAGGGCAGGGCGTTGGCAGTCCTTTTGCGCCGGGGAGCACCGGTCTCACCCCGGCCAGGTTCGACACCCCGTGCGGCGATCCCGGCCGTGATGAGGGTGGCCGGTCGTTCGTTCCCGGCCCCGCAGCCGGCTGGACGGAAAGTCGGTTCCGAGTATGTTCTGCCGACAAGGGCGCGTACGATGAGGCGCGTAATGGAAGTCCGACAGTGGCGGTCGTCCTGTGCGAAACGAACCCGCATGACTTTGGCGACTACGATGAAGCTCGACCCTGGCGTGGCGGACCTGCAGCCACACCTGGCCATCGCCAGCAGCCCGGCAGAATGCCCGACCGCTCCGCAAACTTCCTCACGGGTCCCGTTTTCCGAGTGGACCGCAGCGAGGCTGAGTCACCTCAGGTCCTGCCAGCAAGGGCTCAGGTCGCTCGTGGATCCGCAGGTGGAGCGTATGTTCGCCGCCTTTACCGGTTTGGACTTCTGCGTCGCGTGGGCGGGGCCGTTTGCATCGGTCAAGCAGTCCGTTGGCTCTGATTTCTGTCCCCGATTGCGGCACCAGCGCCGGGTGGGCGGCCAGACACCGCCACGGTGCATCGCCTGCCGGCGTCGGCACTGGGAACCCCGCCCACGGCCCGGGGCCGGCAGCCGCCGGTTTCGCGGATTCTGTGGGGCGCCGACTCTCTGGATCGATCTGTGGGTGGGCGGCGTCAGGTTGGGCCGGGTTGTGTTGCAGGCCCCAGCGCAGCCATCGGTCGGAATGCCGCAACCGCCCGACTTCCGTCGTGCGCTCGGGTTGCTGCGGGTGTTGGTTGATCGAGCGGGAGCCAAACTCGAGGTCCGGCAACTCCGGCAAGAACTGGCTGCTGCCCGACAACTCGTGTATCACCTCCGGGCGGAACTTGCCCGGTTGCGGCACGAACTCCACACGCGTCTGCCGGAGATCCCCGAGCTGGCACCGCCTCCGGGCCGCGGGACCCGCGCCGGAGACATCGTGGACCGAATGCTGGCGTATGTGCGCGACCATTGCCAGAAGCCGATGAGCCTCGGCGAAGTAGCCCAGGCCTTGGGCATGAATGTCTCCTACCTCTCCACGGTGTTCGCGCGCACCACCGGGCTCGCGTTTCACGCCTACCTTGACGAACTGCGCCTGGCAAAGGCCAAGGAGTTGCTGCGCGACCACCGACGACCCATCGCCCAGGTCGCCTGCGAGTGCGGGTACGCCAGCGATGACTGGTTCCGGCACGCCTTCAAGGCGCAGACCGGACTGTCGCCGAGCGCGTGGCGTGAGGCTGGAAGGTGACGTCGGCATAGGCAAGGCGGTCCCCTGCTTTCGCCCTTCGCGCAGCACGGAAGATCACAAAACACCTCCGTTGTTCCAACGAATCCTCTGTTGGTAGCAGCGGAAAGTCCGGTGTATTTATGCGTACTTCAGGTGCGATCGGCACGGGTTCGCTATGGCCACACAGTTCACCCAAAGAAGGCGGCCACGGTTCACCCCGCGGCTCGTTCGGGCGCCGGAAGTTGTGTCGCCGGAGCGAAGCAGGGCCGGTCCACCATGAGAAGCCAAAAGCAAAGTAAAGAGGAGTAAGCGTATGAAAAAGTCAGCCGTTTCATTCTGCGCCCTGGCCTTGGTCCTGAGTCCGCTTGGCCAGGGTTCAATCATCCCGAGTACATTGGAGGCCACACTCTATCCGGGAGAGTCTGTCGCGGAGCATAAATGCGTTACCATCCCCGATTTGCCGCCAAGGGTGGACGTCATCCTCGCATTCGATCTGACCGGGAGCATGGGGGGCGTGATCGATACGGCGAAAGCCAACGCGATCGCGGTCATGACACAGTTGGAAGCGACCGGCACAGACTTCCAGTTTGCGGTGGTCTCCTATATGGACTATCCAAGCTATTACGAAAGCTGTGGATACAATACCTGGTATGGCAGCGCCGGATGCGGTGACTATGCCTACCGTTTGGACCAAGCATTGACAGACGACACCGCGGCCGTCTCCAATGCAATCAACGATCTCGTTCTAGGATGCGGCGACGATGGTCCCCAGGACTACACGCGCATCTTTTACGAAAGCTTTGCGGACCCCAGCGTGAGCTGGCGTCCCGGTGCCAAGCGCATCCTGCTGAACTTCGGTGACAACGTGCCTCACGACTGCAATCTGAACGAAGGTTGGGCCGGCGGGGTGTGGTCCACCGGCGGCGACCCCGGGCGCGATGAAGTCATGGGAACTGCCGACGACCTTGACTTGCAGGCTGTGCTCGCCGGCATGGCGGCAGCCAATGTCTCTTTGCTCGAGGCGCACACCGGTGGCGATTGGACCGGCGGCCTTTGGAGCTATTGGACAGGCCTCACGGGCGGCCAAGTGTTCGACACCACGGCCGGGGAGTTCGTGACGCTAGTGACTGAGAAGATCCTGAGTGCAGCGACCGTCCCGGTGGTGAATGGCCTCACGATCGCCGCCGGTGCCGGTTACGAGCCATGGTTGACCTCGGTGGCGCCACCCGCTTACGACGGTGTGTTGCCTGGAGAGGAGCGGTGCTTTGAGATCCAGATTACCGTACCCGACGGTACCGCCGAGGGCGATTATGTCTTCACCATCAGTGCCCTGGACAAGGGCTTTGTGAGCTATGGCGATCAGACGGTGACGATCCACGTGATTGTCAACCAGCCTCCCGATTGTTCGGGTGCCTATCCGAGCATCGCCCGGCTATGGCCGCCGAACAACAAGTTCGTACCGGTCCAAGTGCTCGGCGTTACGGATCCCGACGGCGATCCCGTCACGATCACGATCGATGCTATCCGGCAGGACGAGCCCGTGAACACGTACGGCGATGGCAACTTCGCACCGGACGGCACCGGTGTTGGGAGCAGCACCGCGCAGGTCCGGGCCGAACGATCCGGAACCGCCAAGGTCCCGGGCAACGGAAGGATGTACCACATCTACTTCACGGCCGATGACGGTCGGGGCCTGACGTGCTCGGGCGAGGTGCTCGTCGGTGTGCCGCACGATGTCAAAGACGCCGTGATTGACGGCGGTCCGATCTACGACTCGACCTTGACGCCGTAACGGGCGATCGACCGGTCGGTTTCAGAGCCGGAGGGCAACGCGCGAGCGTTGCCCTTCTAATCTCCAGCCTCAGGACTCCTGAGCCCTGAGCGTGAACGGCGGGGGGCCGTGGAAGGGGACTGAACCCAAAATGCGGCCCCGATTCGTCCTTGCTGGGGCGCGGCAAGCGGCCAACCCTGCGCCCTGCCGCAAGTGCAGATGCCGCTGTTTCCGTCGGGCACGACGCTCATCAACGAGGCCCTGGCCTACGAGCGCCGCGAGGACCAGGTGGTCTATTCCAACGGCCACCTGCCGGTCTTCACGCACGAGGCCAAGGACCTGGCCAGTTTCCGGCTCTTCACCACCCAGTTGATCGTCAACGGCACGGCGACGCAGGGGCAGATCGTGCGGGCCTTCGGGGTGCCGCTGACCACCGTCAAGCGGGGCTGCCGGGCGTACCGGGAGCGGGGGGCGGCGGCCTTCTTCAAGCCGCCGGCGCGGCGTCGGGGTTCGCGCTTGACGCCGGAGCGGCTGGCCGAGGCGCAGCGGTTGCTGGATCAGGGACTGCGGGTGCCGGCGATCAGCGCAGCGCTGGGCATCCTGCCCAGCACACGGCACAAGGCGCTGGCTGATGGCCGGCTGCGGGGCGTTAAAAAAAAGACGCTGCGGACGGGACGACGCTGAACGGGGCGGCACCGACCAAGAGCGAGCGCAGCGTGGTGGATGAGCAGGCGGCGCTGGGCGTGGCCACCACGCGGGTGGAGGAACGGATCCTGGCCTCGTTGGGCAAACTGCACGCGGCCCCGATCCGCTTTGAACCGGCCACCGACGTGCCGCAAGGCGGGGTGTTGTGCGCGGTGCCGGCGTTGCTGGCGCTGGGGTTGTTGCGCCACAGCGCGACGTACTTCACCTGGCTGCCGGGGTACTATCCGCTGGAGACGATCTTCCTGGCGATCGCATTGCTGGCGCTGGCGCGGGTGCCTTCGCTGGAGGCGCTGCGCTACGAGCCGCCCGGGGAATGGGGGCGGTTGCTGGGGCTGGATCGGATTCCGGAGGTGCGGACCCTGCGGGACAAGCTGCGGGGCCTCTGCCAGGCGGGGGAAAAGGTCCAGGCGTGGAGCAGCACGCTGGCGCAGGAGTGGATGGCGGCCGAACCGCAGAGCGCGGGCACGCTCTACGTGGACGGGCATGTGCGGGTGTATCACGGCCAACTGACCCAACTGCCCCGACGCTACGTGGCCCGGCAGCGACTCTGCCTGCGGGGCACGACCGACTACTGGGTCAATGCGATGGACGGGCAGCCCTTCTTCGTGGTGACGCAGGCGGCCGATCCCGGGCTGCTGCAGACCCTGGAGACGGAGATCCTCCCCCGGTTGCGGGCCGAGGTGCCGGGCCAGCCCACGGAAGCCGAGTTGGCGGCTGAGCGGTGGCGGGCGCGCTTCACGCTGGTCTGCGACCGGGCGGTGTATTCGCCGGAGTTCATGAAGCGGCTCTGGCAGCAGCACCGGATCGCGGTCCTCACCTATCACAAGTTCCCTGGGGAGCCCTGGCCGGCGGAGGAGTTCACGGTGCGCCCGGTGCGGCTGGTCAGCGGGGAGGTCGTCAAGCTGCCGCTGGCCGAGCGGGGCGTGCGGCTGAGCAATGACTTCTGGGTGCGGGAGGGGCGGCAGTTGGAGGCCTCGGGGCACCAGGTGGCGATGTTGGCCACCGATTACCGGCGGGTGCTCGACGGGGTGGCGGCGGGGCTCTTCGCGCGGTGGTGCCAGGAAAACTTCTTCCAGTACATGGGGCGGCACTATGGGCTGGACAAGCTGGTCGAGTATGGAACCGAGCCGCTTCCTGAAACCACCACGGTGGTCAATCCGGCCTGGCGGCGGCTGGACCAGGCGGTGCGGCGGGAACGGGCGCAACTGCAGCGGACCCAGGCGCAGTTCGGGGCGTTGAGTCCACCGGCCTCGGCCGAGCCGGAGGCGGTCGCGCGCTATGAACAACAGCAGGGCCGGTGGTTGGAGCAGAGGGGCCAGCAGCAGCGCCGGTTGGGCGAACTCAAGGCGCAACGGAAAGAAGCCCCGCGCCACCTGACCTGGAAGGAGCTGCCGGAAGCCGAACGGTTCGCGCAGTTGCGGACCAGCACCAAGCACTTTGTGGACACGATCAAGCTCATCGCCTACCGGGCGGAGACGGCGCTGGTGCAGGTGGTGCGGGACAAGCTCCAGCGGGCCGACGAGGCACGAGCGTTAGTGCGCCAGGTTTTCCACAGTGCCGTGGACCTGTGCCCGACGCCGGAACAGAAGACGCTGACGGTGCGACTCCATCACTTGAGCAGCGCGATCCATGACGCCGCGCTGGCGCACCTGTGTGCTGAGCTGACGGCGACCGAAACGGTCTTTCCGGGCACCGAGTTGCGACTGATTTTCGAGCCGGTTGGGTCCACCTCACTTCCACGGGATCAGGAGTCCTGAGCCTGGCGGTGCCTGGGTGACGACGACTGGGGAGGCACCGCCCCTCGGCAGGGGGCGAGTTCGCGGAGACTCCGATCCGGATTTGTGGCCGGCCGCTGCGGCCGCCCTGGGCGGCGCGCGTTGCCCCGCCCCAAAGCTGGACGCCCCCGCCGGCCATGTTAGATTGCCTGCCATGTCAACGGCAGTCACAGCCGCTCCGGCGGCCTCGAAGAAAGTCAATCTCCGCCGGCCGGACGTCATGGAGCAGGTGTCGGCGCTGGTGGTGAGCCACTACCGGAGCCAGTTGGTGGATCGCATCCGCGCCGGGGGCGGCGTGATCCATGCCGACGGCCTGACCATCAAGCTCGCGAAGGAATTCGGCTTCTGTTACGGGGTCGAGCGTGCGATCGACCTCGCCTATGCCGCCCGGAACTATTTTCCCGCGCCCAAGCGCATCTTCCTGCTCGGCGAAATCATCCATAATCCCGAGGTCAACGATCAGATTCGCGGCATGGGCATCGTGAGCATTTCGCCGCGCCCCACCGCGGCGGAACTCGACCAGGTCAACGCCGAGGACGTGGTCATCATTCCCGCCTTCGGCACCGAGGTTGCCACCCGCCGGGAGCTCGAGGCGAAGGGGTGCATCCTGGTGGACACCACGTGCGGCGACGTGATGAGCGTGTGGAAGCGCGTGCGCCAGTACTCGAAGGAAACCGTCACCAGCATCATCCACGGCAAGGCCAAGCACGAGGAGACCAAGGCGACGACCTCGCAGGCGACGGCTTACGGGGCCGGGCATTACCTCGTGGTGTTCACGCTGGAGGAGACCGACTACGTCTGCGATTACCTCCGGCGGGGCGGGGACAAGGCGGCGTTCCTGGAGAAGTTCAAAGGCGCGTACTCGCCGGGCTTCGATCCGGACCTGCACCTGCAGGCCGTGGGCGTGGCGAACCAGACCACCATGCTCCGCGGCGAAACCGAGGAGGTCCAGCGCCGCATCCGCGCGGCCATGCAGGATCGTTACGGTGAGGTCGAGTTGGCGCAGCACTTCCGGTTTTTCGACACGATTTGCGGCGCCACGCAGGACCGGCAGGATGCCCTGCAGAAACTGCTGCGCGAACCGATGAGCTTGCTGCTGGTGATCGGCGGCTACAATTCCTCGAACACCTCGCACCTGGCGGAGATGGGCGAGAAACTCCTGCCCACGTACTTCATCAAGAACGCCTCGAAAATGGTCTCGGGCTCGTTGATCCGGCATTGGGATCAGCATCAAGGCCGCGAGCTGGAAACGGCCGCCTGGCTGCCCGCCGGGGAGGTCACCGTGGGCATCACGGCCGGCGCCTCCTGCCCGAACAACCTGATCGAGGACACCATCCGTCGGCTCTTCGAACTGCGGGGGCTCTCGGTCCAGGAATTCCTCGCCCGCTGAACCGCGCGCCCCTGGCTTGCCGCGATGGCCTGTTCCCGGGAAGAGCTTGAATTCCGCGAGCGTCAATGGCTCGCGCCGTACGCGCAGTTGAGCGCCGAGACACGGGGTCGGGAACACGCCGAGCCGCCACCCGACTGGCGCACCCATTACCAGCGGGACCGGGACCGCATCATCCATGCGCGCGCGTTCCGTCGCCTGGAAAACAAGACCCAGGTCTTCCTCAACGGCACCGGCGATCACCTACGCACCCGGCTCACGCACACGATGGAGGTGGCGGCCATCGCGCGGAACATTGCCCGCGCGCTGCGCCTCAACGAGGACCTGGCCGAAGCCATCGCGCTCGCGCACGACCTCGGGCACTCCCCCTTCGGCCACAGCGGCGAGGCGGTGCTCAACCGCCTGATGCGCCGGCACGGCGGATTCGAGCACAACCGCCACAGTCTCCGCCTCGTCGAACTCCTCGAGCAGAAGTATCCCGACTTTCCCGGCCTGAACCTGAGTTGGGAAGTCCGCGAAGGCCTCGCGAAACACCGGACCCATTACGATCAGCCGGGACACAAGGTCGGCTTCCCCGCCCGCCACAGCTCCTTGGAGGCGCAAATCGCGAATCTCGCCGACGAGATCGCCTACTACAGCCACGACCTCGACGACGGCCTGGACGCCGGTTTGTTGTCCGAGAAGAAACTGACGCGCGAAGTCCGCGTCTGGCGCCAGGCCGCCCGGCACGTGCAGCGGGAGCACGGCCGCCTGGCCGATGAGTGCCGGCGGTACTTCACGATCCGGTGCCTGATCGACGACCAGGTCCGCGACGTGGTGGCGCATACGGAAGGGCGATTGCGCGCCGCCGGGGTCAGGACCGCCGACGAGGTGCGGCGGCAGCGGCAGGCGCTGGTGGGGTACAGCACCCGCCGGCGGGAGCTGAACCTGGAGCTCCGCGATTATCTCTACCAGAACCTGTACTACAGCGCCGAGGTCCACGATCCCAACGCCCGCGCGGGCCGGATGCTCGAGCAGCTCTTTCGGCATTGCCTGGCGCACCCCGAGGACATGGGGGAACAGGCGCGCAGGCGCATCGAAGCGGACGGCCTGCATCGGGCCGTCTGCGACTATCTGGCCGGCATGACGGACCGGTACGCGATGCAGGAATACCGGCGCCTGATTGGCGGGGAGGCGTAGGCACGCGTTCGTCCGCCTGGCCCGGGGGCCCGGGGCAGGCGGGACGAGCGCCGGCGGGCGGCCTGGCCGGAGCCGCCGCGGCTCCCCGGCGCTCAAAGCGCGAAGCAGGCAAATGTGCCCTCGAATCCGGGGAGGGGATGCTCGCCGACCGGCCGCGGCGGGAGCGCGTGCCGGAGTGCGCCCGCCGCCGCCTCGCTGAGCAGACAGCTTTCGCCGAGGCTGCCGGCCAGTTTCTCGAGCCGGAAGGTGAAGTTCACCGCCGTTCCCGAAAGACTCTCCTCGCCCATCGAGATCGCGCCGCCCAGCAAGACGTCGCCGCAATGCAGGACGAAACGGAACCGCGGGTTCGCTTGGAGCTGCAATCGCCGCAAGGCCTCCACCACCTTGACCACCGCCGCCGGCGTGTCCGGGCTCGCGGACCAGAAGGCGAGGTAACCGTCGCCCAGGTACTTGTTCATCGTGCCGCCGCTCTCCTCGATGATCTGTTTGCAGTTGAGGAACCACTGTCCCATCAGGACGGCGAGCTGGCTGGCGGGCAGGACCTGCGCCAGGCGCGTGGAGCCCTCCACGTCTGCGACGAGCAGCCAACAGGCCGCCGTGCGCACGTCCACCAGCGTGTGGCTGGTAGTCTGGCCGGCCGGGGCGTCTCCTCCGCCGTGTCCCGGTTGGCGGAAGAGGAAACCGAACGGCCCGACCCGGACGTGGTCGCCCTCGCGCAAGGGCACCGGCTGGTTCACGCGGCGTTCGTTCACATACGTGCCGTTGCGACTGCCCAGATCGACCAGCCAGTATTCATTCTCGCCTTGGGAATGGATGAGGGCATGGCGACGCGACACGCGCTCGTTGGGCAGTGCGATGCCATTCGGGGCCCCGCGTCCGATGGACAGGTTGCCCACGATCGGCACGGGTTCGCCATCTGGTTTCTCAAGCCAGGCTCGCATGACATTCAAAAGAGTTCTCCCCAATCCGGGCAAAGCCAGCGCAAAAACTCGCGCAGGGTAACTTGGCCGTGCCGGGTCGGGACTGCAACTCCCGCCCGCTGGCGTGACGCGAGAACTTCGCTCTGGCGATGCTGGCGGCCCGGTTTCCCGCGGGGCGCTGCGTTCGCCCGTTATTTGCATTGCACCCTTCGAGAAGCACTCCCTATTGTTGACGACGGCGAGGATGCCATCCGCCCCATCCCAACGGCGCCATGAAGCCGCAAACGAACAAGACCCCGGCCTCTAGCCGCAAACCCACCCGGGCCCGAAGCTCGGCGGGTAAATCCCCCCCGCGAAGCCCCGACGATCCCCCGATAGAATCCAGGCCCCCCTCCCGTCGTCCGGTGCCCCGTGTGTCCGCACCGAACGCCGCCGCCCCGGCCCCGCAAAAGCGATCGGTCGGCGCGCGACCGGTGGCCACGGCGCCTGCCCCAGAGAAAGGCGCCCAGAAGCTGCCGCTGGCCGGCCCGGCCCGGCTGGGAAACCGCGCGGCAGCCCGGCCGGCGGCACCCGCCGTGGAGATGATTGGCAAGAAGGCATTGAAGCTGGCAAAGCCCCGTCCGGCCAAGGCTGGCGCCGTTGCTTCAGCAAGCCCGCCGAAGCCCATTGCGCCGTCGGCCAGCGTGCGGCCCGCTTCGAAGCCGGGGCGTTCAATTCCTCCTGCGGCCACCCGCCGCCGCAAACCCGCCGGGGAGGCGGGGCGCAAGTCCAAACCCGCACCGAGCCCGTCCAATCCCGAGCCGGCTCGACGGCGTGCTGCGTCGGGCGCCCCGCCGAAGAAACCGGCACGCAGACGAGGCGAGGTGAAGGCCGTTGCGTCGGCCCCGGCCGCGTCGCCTTCGGGACGCACGGCCAAAGGAACCCTTGCCCGGAAACCGCCGGTGAAGCCTCCGCCGGCATCGAGGATCGCAAAAGCACCGTCCGTTCCTCCGCCCGTTCCCGTCCCGCCCGCGACCCGGGCAGGGCGAGAACAAAGGGTGGTTGCGCCGACGTCGGCAGCCAGCGCAGTTTCGCAGCGAAAGAGGGCCGGAAGTTCGCCGCCCCCGCCTTCCCGGCTTCCGCTGGCGAAAGCCCCCGCGCCGCCGCCGCCTGCCGCGCCGATTTCGCCGGTGCGGGTCCCGCCGATCTTGTTGGAAGACGATTTTGATATTCCCCCGCCCGTGGCCGGGCCAGGGCGGCGGTTTGCGTCCACCCCGGCGCCCACGGCCCCGGTTCCCGAGGCCGACTTCATTGCCGACTACGGCACCGGTCGGGTTTGGCTGACCGCGCGCGATCCCCACACGCTGCACGTGGCGTGGGATTTGACGGTCCACCAACAGGGCCTGGCCGGCGATGCCCTTGCGCTGCGCATCTACGCCGAATCCGGGCACGGCGACGGTTTTCAGCAAGTGTCCCTCTCGGTGAAGGCGAGGTCGGCGTTTGTCCGGGTCGAGCGGCCGGGCGGAAACTATGTGGCCGAGATCGGCTGGCTGGACCGAGCGGGGGTTTGGCAGGCGTTTGCGCGCTCTGCAACAGTGACGACGCCGGTTCAGCGCGCCGGGGAAGAGCCCCGAGTCGTTCAGTTCGTAACCGTCGTACCGCCAATGCCGGCTCCGCCCAGCGCGCCCTTCGTCGTGCCGTCCGCCTTGGCGCCCCCCGCCCTGGTGCCCGCCACCGAGCCGGCGGTTGAGCCGTCTGCGCCGCCATTCGAGAAACCGGAGATCCCGTTGCCGGCCCTTGAGTCTCCCACGGCGGAACTCGAACTGCCCCCGCTGGAAGCAATGACACTGGCCCCGGCCCCAGACGAGCCCGTGACGATTTCTGCGCCTGCGCCTTCGGTGGCGCCCGCCGCCGTTCCGGCGGAAACTTCAGGGTCTTTGCCTGTGCCAGTGCCGCCGCCGCCCGCTCACCTGCCGTTGAAACCCGAGCAACCGGAATCGCAGCCGGCTCCGTCTCCGGCGCCTTGGATCCTGGCCCCGACGCCGGCTTGGCCGCCGGCGCAACAGGTCGCGCTCGACGAGTTCGTTGGATCCATGATGACGGTGCCGCAGGGTCCGAGTTCGGCGGAGATGGTGGGCCGTGCCGGCGGGGAAGCCGGCCCCGAAGGCCAATTGGCCCGGCCGAGTTCACCGGTCGAGGGCTTCGGGCTTGCGGCGGTGGGACCGGAGGCGTTGTCCAGCGGCGCCGCCGTGCCGGAGTCCGCGCCCGGTGGCCGGGGTTTCTGGTTTAACATCAACGCGGAGCTGATCGTGTACGGCGCGACGGAGCCGGATGCGACCGTAACGATCGAAGGTCGGCCGATTCGGCTGCGACCGGACGGCAGTTTCAGTCTGCGTTTTGCCCTGCCGGACGGCGAGTACACGTTGCGCGCCCTGGCGGCGTCGGCCGACGGGGCCGAGGCGCGCGCGGCCCGGCTCGCCTTCGTGCGGCGCACGGGCTACCAAGGCGCAGTGGGACGGCATCCCACCGATCCGGCCTTGCCCGCTCCACCGGGGCCCGCCGGCCCTTCCGCCTCACGCAAGGCCTCGCGGCTTTCCTGATTCCGACCATGGCTGGCCACTTCGCCCTGATTCTGCACGCGCACCTGCCGTTCGTGCGCCACCCCGAACACGAACGGTTCCTTGAAGAAAGCTGGTTCTTCGAGGCGATGACCGAGTGTTACCTCCCGTTGCTGGAAACGCTTCAAGGCTGGGAGCGCGACCGGCTCAACGCACGCCTGACGTTGACGCTCTCGCCCACGCTCTGCGCCATGCTTCGCGATCCGCTCCTCTGCGCCCGCTACGAGGGCCGGCTGAGCGGGTTGATCGAACTTGCCGAGAAGGAGGTGTTTCGCACTCACTGGCAGCCGCCGCTGCATCGCCTGGCGGAGTTTTACCTCGAACGCTTCCGCGGCTTGCGGCGGTTGTGGCTGGAGTGTGACCGGGACCTGGTCCGGGCCTTCCGGCGGCTGCAGGAGGCGCGGCGCATCGAGATCATTCCTTGCGCCGCCACGCACGCCGTGCTGCCGCTGCTGGTGGATCATCCGCCGTCGCTCCGCGGCCAGGTGCAAACCGCGCGCGATCAGTACCGCGACGCCTTCGGCGTGGATCCGACCGGCTTCTGGCTGCCCGAGTGCGCGTACGATCCCGGGGTGGAACCCGCCTTGATCGACGCGAACCTGCGCTGGTTCGTGCTCGAGTCGCACGGGTTGCTCAACGGCACCCCACGCCCGCGTTACGGCGTGGCCGCGCCGGTCTTCACGCCGGGCGGTTTGGCGGCGTTTGCCCGGGATCCCGAGTCCGCGCGCCAGGTCTGGAGCCGCCACGGCGGATACCCGGGGGATCCGCATTTCCGGGACTTCTATCGCGACATCGGTTACGACCTGGACTTCGAGTACGTGCAACCGTACCTGCCGGCGCCCGGCCAGCGCGGTTTCACCGGCTTCAAATACCACCGCATCACCGGCGGGCCGGCCGGTGCGACCGAAGTGTACGATCGCGAGGCGGCGGTGCGGGTGGCGCGCACGCAGGCGCGGCACTTCTTCGAGGCCCGTCGAAACCACCTCGGCCGCCTGGCGGAGTTCCTGGACCGGCCGCCGCTGCTGGTGGCGCCATACGACGCGGAGTTGTTCGGCCATTGGTGGTACGAAGGACTGGAGTTCCTCGACGCCTTTGTGCGTGCAGCGGCCGGGGAGACGGACACGTTCACCTTGACGACGCCCACGGAGTACCTGCGGCAACATCAGACCCACCAACTGGTGCAACCGGTCGCTTCGACCTGGGGCGAGGACGGGCACCTCGGCGTCTGGCTCAACGAGAAGAACGAGTGGATTCGTCGGCACCTGGCGGTTGCCCAGGAGCGGATGCATGAACTCGCGGACCGCTGGCCGCCGCCGCCGGACCTGGAGCGGCGGGCGCTGCAACAGGCCGCCCGCGAGTTGCTGCTGGCGCAGTCGAGCGACTGGCCCTTCATTCTCCACACCGGCACGAGTCCGGGTTACGCGCGGCGGCGCTTGCGGGAGCATATCCTGCGGTTTAGTTCGCTCTATCGCCAGTTGAAGGCCGGCGCGGTGGACGAGACGTGGCTGGGCCGGATCGAAGCCCTGGACAATCCGTTTCCGAACGTGAAGTACGAGTACTGGGCCTGACTTCCAGCCGGTCGCAGGCCCCGATCCGGGCCCGGTCCGCCGGAGGTCCGGGCAAAGCCGGAGAAAAGCCAAAGAAAAGCCTTGCCGCCTGCCGCGAAGCTGCTTATTGGACGCAGGCCCTGAAACTATGAACCGTTCTCCATTCCGAATGGCCGTGCCGTTGGCCGCCTTGTTGTGCGCTTTGAGCCTGTCGCCGCTGGCGTGGGGCGCCGAAACACCGGGCAAGGTGCGGGTGCTGCTCGTCACCGGCGGACACGAATACGAAACCAACCAGTTTCTCCAGGTCTTCCGCGACAACCCGGACATCGTCTTCACGCACGTCGCCCATCCCCAGCCGCCCACCTGGCTGGCCGCCGACGCGGCGAAACAATGGGACGTGCTGGTGCTTTACGATTTCTGGCAGGATATCGACGATACCGCCAAGTCGAATTTTCTGGCCCGACTCCAGGAGGGCAAAGGCCTCGTGGTGACGCACCACGCGATCGCCAACTACCAGAATTGGCCCGAGTACGAACGCGTGATCGGCGCCCGGTATTACCTGGCCGACACCGTGCGTGACGGGGTGAAGAAGCTCCGGTCGCTGTGGCAGCACGACGTCGATTTTCACCTGCACATCGTCGCGCCCGACCATCCCGTCACGCGCGGCGTGAGCGATTTCGACATCCACGACGAGACGTACAAGCTATATGATGTCCACCCCGACGTGACCGTGCTCCTGCACACCGACGAGCCCAAGAACGAGCCGAACCTGGCCTGGGCCAAGACCTACGGCCCCGCCCGGGTCGTCTATCTGCAACTCGGCCACGACCACCAGGCCTACGAGAACCCCAACTACCGCCGCCTCCTGGCCAACGCCATCCGGTGGACCGCGCACCGGGAATGATGGACTCGCCCGACACCTCACCCGACGCGGGTCGCCGGCTGTTTCTGAAGGTCATCGCCTGCGAGATCGCGCTGCGGGAAATCTGTTACGCCGCCGCGCAGAGCCCGAACCTGGTGGACCTGGAATTCCTGCCGCAAGGCCTGCACGACACGCCCGGCCGCGGGCGCGACGAGATCCAGCGCCGGGTGGACGCCGTCCCGGCCGGGAAGTACGACGCCATCCTGATCGGTTACGGCCTGTGCAGCAGCATCCTGAAGGATCTGGTTGCGCGCCACACGCGGCTGGTGATCCCGCGGGCCCACGACTGCATCACCTTCTTCCTGGGTTCCAAGGAGCGGTACCAACGGTGCTTCACCGAGCGGCCCGGGACTTACTACTTCACGGCGGGCTGGCTGGAGGTGCGCCGCCGTCGGGGCGGCGAGGGGACGACGGGCCACGGCGGCTTCATGCCGGCGAATTCGGCGGCCGCGCTCGAAAGCGATTACCAGCTCTGGGTCGCGAAGTTCGGCGAGGACCAGGCGAAGTACCTCATGGAGGTGATGGCCGGCTGGAGCACGCATTATACGCACGGCACGCTGATCGACTTCGATTTTACCCGGCCGCTGCGCTGTCGCGAGGAGGTACAGCACATTTGCGAGGAGAAGAGCTGGCAGTTCGACGCCCTGGAGGGTGACCTCAGCCTGCTGCGCCGCTGGCTGGAAGGCGACTGGGCGGACGATGCCTTTTTGGCGGTGCCTCCGGGGCGGAGGATTATCCCGAGTTTCGATGAAGGGGTGGTTGCCGTGGCCCCGGAAACCGGCGAACGCTGAGCGATTGCGCATGAAATCGCCGCGCGAGTGTCCAGCCCGCCCCGTCGCGTCCGCCGGCCGCGCGGTGCGATTCCACCCTTCGGCGGCCACAAAGCCTTCGGCGAAACCTTGGCTTGCCGAAAGCGCTCAGATGACGAACGCCAGCGGCGTGCGAGCCCCTTACTGACCGTGTCGAAACCGTCACCCGAAGACTATGTAAGCCCGCGACCGCTGAAGATCCTCCAAATCTTCAACCGTTATTTGCAGCCCGGAGGCGAAGCCACTTCGGTCGCGCGCATGGCGGCCGACTGGGAGCAGGGCGGGCACCGCGTGCTCCGCTTCTGGACCGCCACCGCGGACTGGCAGCGGCCCGGCGGCCCCTCACGAATACGACAGGCGCTGCTGTGCTGGAACAACCGCGAGGTGCTGGGCAAATTGCGCGCCTTGCACGAACGGGAGCGCCCGGATGTCTGGATCATCCACAACATCGTTCCGGTGATTTCGCTGGGGGTGTACCGCCTGGCGAGGGAATTGCGGGTGCCGGTCGTCCGCTGGTTGCACAACTGCCGGCCGGTCACCGTGAGCGGCAACCTGTTCGCCGGCCAGAAGCCGCTCCGGCCCGAAGACCCGCTCCGCGCCTGGAAGGAAATTGTGGCCGGGTCCTGGAACGGGCCGTTCGCAACGGCGTTCCTGGCGCTGGCCTATGGGCTGGCGCGGGCCCGCGGGTATTTCGCTTACGTGCGCGCCGCGGTGGCGGTGAGTGAGGCCACGGCCGATGTCTTCCGGCGCGCCGGCTGGTTTACCGATCGACTCCATACGCTGCGCCATTGCTGGAACCCGGTGCCGGCCCCGACGGAACCGAAGGACGACGGTTACTTTCTGTTCCTCGGCCGCGTCGTCTTCAGCAAGGGAGCGGACTTCCTGGTCGAACTGTGGCGACGGCCGGAACTCGCCGCCACCCCGCTGGTGATCGCCGGCGACGGCCCTTCGGCGGCGCGGTTGCGGGAGATCTCGCCGCCGTCGGTTCGCTGGGCGGGGTATCTGGAAGGCGACGAGAAGCTGCCGCTGATTCGCGGTTGTCGCGCCATGGTGTTCCCGAATCTGGCCCACGAAGCCCTGACCACCGGCATCTACGAGGCGTATCAGTACAAGAACCCGGTGCTCGCGAGCGACCTCGGCGGTTCGCGCGAAATCGTCGTGGACGGACAGACCGGCTTCCTGCTCCCGCCGGGTGACGCCGACGCTTGGTTCCGCGCCGTGTGCACGCTCGATCCCGCGACCGCGCACCGCATGGGCACGACGGCCCGCACCTGGCTGGAGCAAAACGTGTCCGTGGCCCAATGGAACCGCCAGTTCGACGCGATCATGGCGAAAGTGCTCGCGCCGGGCGGGGCTGCACCACGGTAGGACCGGGCTGCTCGGTCGCGGCGGTCGGCGGAAAGCGCCAGTCGTCCGGCCGCCGGCAGTGAATCAAGAGCGGTCTGCGATCGCCCGGGTGGTTCTTCCGCGGTTCGCCGTTGTTGTCGGTCACCATCCAGAAGCCATCGGCGTCCACGGCCAGGCCCTCCATGACCCCGGTGGGGTAACGCCGTTCGTACACCCACTCCCGATCGTTCTCGATGGCCGCGTAACTGAACTCGGCGCGAACGCGCAGCGTGGCCGGGTCCACCTCCAGGATCGCCCGCTGGTGCCGTAACAACACGTACAGCGCGCCCTCATACCAGCTCAAATCGGAGTAATGCAGCGGCCCCAGGAGGCCCAGGTGGTCCGGACGGACGACCCAGGAATCCTCGATCCGCAATGTGGCGAGGTCGAGTCGCAGAATCACCGCCTGGCTGCGTTCGTTCGCCAGGTAAAGTCGGCCGTTCCCCACCGCGATGCCCTCGAACGAGGCGTTATCGTCGGTCTTGGAGAAGAAGCGCGCGACGGGCGCCCAGTCGATCGGCAGGCGGTCCACGACGCCGCGGGCCGGGTCCCAGCGCAGCACCAACCGCCGCGATTCTTCGCACAAATAAAGGCGGCCTTCCGGGTCCACGGCCAGCCCTTCGCAATCCAGTCTCCCGCCGCCGACGCCGGCAGCGATCAGTTGTGCGGACGTGAAGCAATCGGGCACCAACTCCAGGTCCGCCGCGGCGGCGCCGGGCGTCGCATGGATGCGGTAAATCTGGGGCCCCCGGTCGCTGATCGTGAGCAGATCGCCGTTGGCCCGGCGCACCAGTCCCGAGGCATCGAAGCGTCGCCCGCCGGGCAGATTCAGCAACCACACGTGATCGGCGCGCAACACCTGTCGCACCGCCGGCTCGGCCGAAACCACCGTCGGGCGCGCCGGCGAACCGGGACCCGCCTGGCGTTCGAGCCCGGTGCAGCCGGCGATCAACAGCCACCCGAGCACATGTGCCCCCAACCTTAACAACAGCGAAACCACGCGCGGATAGTAGCAGACCAGCCCAAGACGACAAACGCCCGGCCGGGCGGGCGGTCTCAGCGGGATTGGCGGATCGCGGATCGGCCGGTGGCCGGCTGGGTTGCCCGGATGGACCTCCGGATTATCGCGTTGACGGGTCGGGACCGGGGCTTCCAGTATGCCAGCGCAGTGCCTGCCAGGCGGGGTCCGCTTCGGCGGGCGCTGTCTTTGGAAGCTGAATTCGACTCACATGAACCTCGACTCTCTCTATTCTGAACTGACGCTGAAGACCACCGCCAAGTTGGCGCTGATCGTCCTGGATGGTCTTGGCGACGTGGCCACCAACGCCCAAAGCCGGCTCACCCCGCTCGAGGCCGCCCGCACGCCGAACCTCGACGCGCTCGTGGCCGAAGGCTGCGCCCAAGGCCGGATGATTCCGGTGGCACCCGGCATCACGCCGGGCAGTGGCCCCGGCCACCTCGCCCTCTTCGGCTATGACCCGATCGAGTTCCAAGTCGGCCGTGGCGTGATCGAAGCGCTCGGCTTGGGCCTGGAATTGAAGGCCGGTGACGTCGCCGCGCGCGCGAACTTCTGCTCGCTCGACGCCAAGGGCATCGTGACCGACCGCCGGGCGGGCCGGATCGAGACGGCCGTGTGCGAGAAGCTCTGCGCCCTGATCGCGAAGAAGGTGAAGAAGATCGGCGACACCGAGGTGATCATCCGGGCCGGGAAGGGCCATCGCTTCGTGGTCGTCTTCCGCGGCAAAGGGCTGGAAGGGCCTTTGACCGACGCCGATCCGCACCGTGAAGGCCTCGCGATTCCCGCCGCGAAACCGGTTTCAGCCCAATCCGCGAAACAGAAGAAGACGGCGGATTTGATCGCCGGGTTTTACGCGCAGGCGCTGCCGATCATCGCCAAGGAAAAGCCGGCGAATGGCTTTTTGATGCGCGGCATCGCCCATCAACCCGACATTCCGACCTTTCAGGAGCGGTACCGGCTCAAGCCCGCCTGCCTGGCGGTGTATCCGATGTACAAAGGCCTGGCCCAACTCGTGGGCATGACCAAGATCGAAGGCCCCCAGACCATCGCCCAGCAGTTCGAGCGTTACCTGGCCGAGTACGACCACTACGACTTCTTCTTCGTCCACTTCAAGTACACCGACATGTACGGCGAGGACGGCAACTTCGAGGCCAAGAAGCAGGCCATCGAAGAGTTCGACGCGGCGCTGCCGATTCTGCTCCAGAAGCGTCCGGACGTGCTGGCGATCACCGGCGACCACTCGACGCCGTGTGTGATGAAAGGCCATTCGTGGCACCCGCAGCCGGTGCTGATCCAGTCGGCCTACAGCGGCAACGACAAGCTGGAGCGCTTCTCCGAAACCGGCGCCAACCTCGGTTCGCTGGGCGTCTTCGAGGCCAAGTACCTCATCCGGTACATGCAGGCCAACGCGAAGATGTTCGACAAGTACGGGGCGTGAGGAAACGAACCGCCAGGACGCAAAGAGCGCCAAGGGAAGGAGAGAGTTCGTCTTGGCGCCTTGGCGGTCAATCTGAATGAAAGCAGTCATTCTCGCCGCGGGCAAAGGCACCCGCATGAAGGAGCTCACCAACGAGCTCCCCAAACCGATGTTGCCCGTTCAGGGCACGCCCATCCTCGAACACATCCTGGAAGGCTTGAGCAGCGTCGGCATTCGCGACTTCTGCATCGTCACCGGCTGGAAACGCGAGGTGATCGAGCGCCATTTCAGTGACGGCTCGCGTTGGGGCGTGAGCATCCGGTTCGTCGAGCAGCAGGTCCAGGACGGCACCGGCAAGGCGCCGGAGCTGGCCAAGGACTTCGTCGGCGCTGAGCCCTTCCTGCTCACGTATGGCGATATCCTCGTCAAGCCGGACACTTACGCGCAGATGCTCCGGCGTTGGGGCGAAGGCGACTTCTCCGGCCTGCTCACCGTGACTGCCGGCGAAGACGTGACCAAGGGCGCGATCAACTTTTTCGATGAGGCGTTCTGCCTGAAGCGGCTCATCGAAAAACCGAGCCTCGCCCAGGTCGAGGAACTGCGCGCCGCCGGCTGGCTCAAGCCCGGCGACCCAGCCTGGTACAACGCGGGCATCTATCTCTTCCAGCCGGTGGTGTTCGAGTACACGGCGCGGTTGAAGAAGTCGCCCCGCCACGAATACGAACTCACGGACGCGATCATCGCGATGATCGAGACCGGACACCGAATCGCCGGCCTGAAAATCGAAGGCCGCTGGGTGGACGTGCGCGATCCCGGCACGCTCGCGGCACTCGAACGCGGAGAGGTCTGAACCATGCTCGTCACCGATCTCTTGCCTGCGCGCGAACGCGCTTCGCGCCGGCTCATGGTGGTGCTGCACGGTCTCGGCGACAGCATGGAAGGCTACCGCTGGATGCCCGGCGAAATGCGGTTGCCGTGGCTGAACTACCTGCTCGTCAACGCGCCCGACGACTACTTCGGCGGCTATTCGTGGTACGACATCTACGGCGATGCCAGCTCCGGCGTAGCCCGCAGCCGGGCCTTGTTAACGAGCCTCCTCGACGATCTGCCCCAACAAGGTTTCGCTCCCGTGGAAACCGTGCTGTTCGGTTTCTCTCAAGGCTGTTTGCTGACCCTGGAAACCGGCCTCCGTTATCCGAAACAACTTGCCGGACTGATCGGCATCAGCGGCTATATCCAAGACCTGGCCACGCTGTTGCAGGAACTCTCGCCTGTAGCCAGAGAGCAGCGCATCCTGATGACCCACGGCACGGAGGATCCGCTGCTGCCGATAGCGCCGGTCCGCAAGCAGGCCGAACTCCTCCAAGGCGCCGGCCTCAATCTCGCTTGGCGTGAGTTCGACAAAGTCCACACCATCGCCGGCGAGGAAGAGTTGGCGGTGATTCGACGGTTCGTCAGCGGTTGCTTCAAACCGGCTGCGTCCTGAATTTGCGACCGGGGCAAGCTGACCCTGCAGGCGGAACGCGGCCGGCTGAATTCGCTTTGGAGCAGATCATTTCCTCGCTGCTGGTCATGAGCTTGGGTAGCGCCATCTAAAACAGATGACCGCGGCACCAGGACTCCCTGCTGGCCTACACGCCTTAACCGACGTTTGGCACCGCGCGAGCGATGCTTTACGGCGATTCCCACCACCAAGAGAGGAGCATTGGCCATTGGCAGACAGACGTGCGGTGTCTGCAACAAGCTCGCGACTATCATACCGGCAGCCCCACAAGGAAGGAACCGCGGTCGAGGGCGAGCCGGCTGCGCGGCCTTGTTCGCCAATATGAAGATTCAATCAGTCCACGAAATACACGAGCCAGGTTGGATTGTTACTTGTAAACACCACCCCCTTCCGAAGACAACTTTTGAAAGATAAAGAGCTGGCAGTTGGGGATCCTGTTGTCATTTGACCGCTCGCGCTAATGGGTGACCCTTCACGCAGCCAAACATTGCCAGTGGATCGTGGCAATCCAGCTCACTTCAGAAACCCTGCTTGGGACTCTATCCTTCGGAGCAACTCCCGCGCATGCAGGCGGTTAGGGTATATCTGATCGGGATCAATGTCCGTAACGCCTTCGGAACGCTTGAGCATTACCAGATGTCGCTCTTGCTCGGTCAACTCGATTCGGAACGGGGCGGACTTGGCCACCCCCTCCAAGACCGGCAGGTCCGTGGTGTTGCCGATGGTCAAGCAAGCCTGCAGTCCCGCCATCCGAATGTTGGGATACTCTGCGTGTTTCACAATGCGGCAGATCTCCGGACGCACGGATTGATCACCGCGATCGGCCCTGGCGATCAGCAGACAATCACGAACCAGTCCGGCTCCGATGGGAGTTATCTCCCTAAGCATGGCATCAGTGACTCCCTTCGCTCGGGCTAGTGCCAAGATGGCCTGCCGGTAAAGCAAGCCGGCTTCGGTGTACTCCGCCCTGCTGCGCCGGGTCACCGACTACCTTCCCGATGACTACCGTCTCTTCGTTTACCTGAGCAATCAGTTCGCTGCGGCCGCCCGGATCATTGCCCAACTCTACCAGAGTCGCTGGCAGGTGGAGTTGTTCTTCAAATGGGTCAAGGGCCACCGGCGCATACGCCACTTCTACAGCACCTCGGAGAAGGCGGTGCAGACCCAGATCTGGACCGCCGTGTGCGTGTGTATGCTGATCGCACTCGTCAGGAAGGAGTTGGGCGTAACCCACAACCTCGCCCTAACGCTCCCAATTCTGAGGGTGAGCGCGTTTGAGAAAGCGCCTCTCCATCAGTTACTTGCGGCAAACGACCTCATGCACTCGTAATCGGCACTTCCGAACTAATGGATTGTCAATGGATTATGACCAGACAGTTCTGGCGGGTCTCAATAGTTGGAGGACGTGGTTTTCGTTCGGATTTCCAGAATGACGTGTCTGGCATACCAGCGATTGGGATAATAGTCGGTCTTCGCCTCCTCGCCTATCCCGGTTACAGTCCTAAGATCTGACATGAGCTGCCGCTGGCCCTCAGTGAGTTTGACCAGAAACGCGTCGATCTGGGTCACTTCCTGCAGAATTGTTATGTCCGCCAGAGTACCATGAAGTCGAAGAGCCTCCAGTCCCGCCCAGCGGACGCTTGGGTCAGCCGCTGTCCGAACGATGCGCATTACCTCATCACGAAGCGCCCACTCGCCACGCGTCGCTCGGGTCAGCAGGAGGCAGTCGCGAGCGGGGCCAGGATCGTTGGGCGTCAACTGCTGTAGTGTGTCCAAGCTGATCGTGGGTGCAAACGCCAAACTGCTGATAAATGTCTGGTAGAGCTGGCCAGCGCGGGTCCTAGTTTTGACAGGCTCAGTCGCATACGACGTCATTTCATCAGCCCGGTCCACCGTGTGGGCCGTCTCTAGGGCAGCGGCTGCCGCACGCACCGTCTCCGTGGGAAATGCGTTGGCAGGGGCTTCTTGGATCACTGACGCACACCCAGATCGAACAATGCTGCTCCGAGATTGGAGCAAGCGCTGGAGATCCTCTAGCCGTTCTCGGTCAATGGGACTCCCTGCCAATTGACCGATACCCATAGCTACCACATCAAGATTTGTCGCGCTCAGCAAGTCGCGCGCCTCTCGGCGTTGCGTTAACGTTTTGAGGTAGCAGATCGCCGCCCATTCCTGATTGGAGTGGCCGCGGCGCCCAAGGGCGATTTCCAGAATTAATGCGCGAGCCTCCGTCGTGCCCAGATCACGCAGCTTTCGAATCGCCACGTAGCGGTTAGAGCCGTGCTCGCGGAGAACAGCTTCTGCCTGCGCCTCCTGCCTGGGCAAGGGTGCCTCTGCAGCCGTGTCACCCGCGAAGAGACCCGACCCAGCACCCAAGCTGGTGCCGATCAAGGCCACCAGCAGCAGGTTCACCCGGTGCGCTTGCCTGTGTTCTGTAGAAAGGTTGTCGGTCTTCATGATTTGTCTGGTGGTTTGCTCTTACTCTTCCCAGTTCCAGGCGGGTTTGGCCCAGTCGAAGCGATTCGCACTTCCAACGTCCCATTCCATCGCATGAATTGAATTACAGTTGTGACGCTCGCAGTCGGGAATCGTGGCTGGGCCGTACACGTAGCCGTCGTTCGGGTGCGAATCCAACAATATAGGCTCAAACGGCCCACCTTCAGTCGCGAGCATTTCGTATTCCTCATAGTCAGGGAGCAAATCGCCATTTGGTGGATCCGTATCGCCCGTCCTTCCGGATATTCCTTCCGGCCAGAACCGCGTCCAGTTCGTGTGATGGGCGTGTTCGTGGCGGGCGGACCAAGCGAAAAGATCAATGTATTTAAGCTTGATTGTTGGGTGACCATTGACTCCGGGCATAGGAACCTGCTTCCCTGCCACTCGCTCGCTAAGGTCATAGGCCGCGAAGTACTTGTACGGCGGTGTTGTGTCAGTCCGTGAAATCTTGTATTCGCTGTAAAAAGGGCCATACATCGTGGCGGTGGGCGAACCCGCCGGCGTTTGCATGTAGTAGTAGAAGTAGTTGGGAGGTCGGATTCCCTGTCCGGCGGGCGGATCGACACCCGGATGGTTCGTCGCGTCTGCAACGTAGAAGACCTGGTTGGTCCATTCGGTGTCGAGGCCCCAGTGGTCCACGTGGAGCCTGACTTGCTTTTCGCCGAAAGCGTCGTTGGTGCTTGGTAGTCCAGTGAAGGTTGCGGTGTTGCGGAAAATGCGATTCTCGTCGTCGTAGTACGCCGTTCCATCCGGATACGCCCAGGTCAGCGCGCAATCGCCGATGCCATCGATCGTGAACCGCATGTGGTCGCGCAAATAGTCCACGGCCACGCCATCGACCGGAGCTGGCACCCGGAAATCGAACTGCAGCACGCCCGGCGTTTCGCTGCTGAACACCCGCTTTTCGTCGGGACCGGGGGATTCCATTTCGACCTGGATCCCGCCGCCGACGATCCGGATCACGCTGGGGGTTGAAGGAATTGGCGGGTAGTATTGATCGCCGCCGTCTGTGGCGGATACGGTGAGCGTGATGTAGGAGCCACAATCCTTGGTTTTGTCGTGGCAGACCCACCACGAAGGTCCCTCGACGTCTCGCCAGACAAACGGTTCCGGTCCCAGGCTGGTCAGGGTGAAGCTTCCCTGACTGCCCTGCACCACCGGGCCAGTGAGCGAGTAACTCAACGTGTCGTTGAAGTCATCGAAGTTTTCCGGGCTTTCCTCGGTCATTATTTGCACGCGGATGTACAGGGCATCGATGCCGCGAGGAATCAGCAACGAGACGCCCTTCGTGACGCCTTCTACCTGCTCGTCGGTCCACGCGCTCCAGATGAAGGGGTGTGATTCCGGCGTGTAATCCCACGCGAGGTCATCGCCATCGGGAACGCCGTCACCGTTGCTGTCGGGGTTGAGCGGATCGGTTCCTGCGGCCATCACCTCCGCCCCATCAGACAGGCGGTCATGGTCCGTATTCAAATCGGTTGGGTCCGTCCCCGCTGCAAACTCATCAACGTTCACCAGGCCGTCGGCGTCGAAATCTCCGCTGCCATTCTGGCTCAAGTTGCCAAAGTACTGCATTTCCCAACTGTCAGGCAGGCCGTCGCCGTCGCTGTCAGGCGGGGTGGGCGCGCCGAACTCCCCCGTGCCGGCAATGTGCCAGTTCAGGTCGCTCTGGCCCGAGAGGTAGGTGGCCCCGAGCTGGGTGGCGTTGCTCATAAACCAGACCACATTCGCCCCGCTGGCCTGGTTGCGCCAGAGAATGTCCAGCGAGGCGTCCAAGTTAAGATACGCTGTCCCCACGATCTCCCAGGTCAGGTCCGCGCAGGGGTTGAGGGGAGCCGAGGACCCGTACCACGCGCAGCCCTCGGCGTAGCCCGGCGTACCATTCATGTACCACAGCGCGTTCTGGCCGGTGGATACGTTCCGCCACAGAATATCGCAATGACCGTCGCTGTCGAAGTCGCCGGTGCCCAGGATTTTCCAGTTCAGATCGGCCTGGGTCTGGAAGAAGCTCAGACCAAGGTAGGTCGTGCCATTGAAGAACCAGACGCCATTCGCGCCGGTCACGTGCCCCTCCCGCCACAGCAGGTCCAGATGGCCGTCGGCATTGAAGTCGCCCGTGCCGGCAATCTCCCAGTTGAGGTCCGGGCAGGGGGCAGCCAGACGGTGGACAGATAGGTGGTGCCGTTCATGAGCCAGAGGCCGTTCATGCCGGTGCCGTAATGGCGCCAGACGATGTCGGTCTGGCCGTCCCCGTTGAAGTCGCCGCTGCCCACAATCTTCCAGTTCGGGTCGGAGCACGACAGAATGGAAGCCGAGGCGCCGTAGCGCGCGCAATCCTGGGCGTTGCAGGCATCGCCTTGCATGAGCCAGACCGTGTCGCTCCCCGTACTGCCGTTGCGCCAAAGAATATCGGTCGTGGCGGCTTGCAGTGAACCGTCGAACAGCGCGCAGGAGGCCAAGGCCGTGAGCAGCGCGCCAGATCCGCGTCCGCGTACTTTGCCGCGACCCACCCTTCGGCGAGGTCCAAAGCCGGCGTGCCTGGCCCGCCTCTGGCTGAATCCCGTTGGCCGTTGATCCATAAATCCCTCCTTACTCCGGTCGCGAATCGATTGGCTTACGGTTTGGGGTTTTCGCTCGGCCGCATCGGCGGAGGGAGGGCTTGCGGATCGGGGCGTTCCAAGGCGGCTTGGACTTCAAGCCGTTCCCGGTCTGGGGCTGAGCCCGCGCCCCGGCCGCTCTGGTCCTGGAGCGGGTCAAAACCAGCCGCGGCGTTGGTCAGCCCGTACCGCGCCGCGTAGGCTGCCGGTTGCAGAATGGCAAACTGGGCGAGCGCTTCAACCGACCGTTCTTCGGCCGACTTGAGCTGGGCCAGCTCCCGCTCCAACTCCCCAGGGTAAAGGATGGCCAGGGTGCGCAGTTCCTCCCGGTCGGCGAGTTCCGCCGGGCGATCGAAGGCGCGTTGGAGTCCCTGCGCTGTGGGCGAGGCCGTCGGTTCTGCCACCGCAGCCGAATTCGTCAGGTCGCCACCGGCTCGCGAGGCCACGCTGAGGACCAGGGCGGCGGCAAGGACCGCAACCAGACCCGCGAACAAGGTCAAGCTGCAGGAGGTAGTTCGGCGTGTATTCATAGCCGGAGGAGTATTGGGTAGATCGAGCGGTCCCCACTCAAAATGGAGTGTGTCACCAGTTGTGCCACCTGGACCCCCGGGACACTCACGGACGGAATTGGCGGCCACAAGCGCGCGCAGCGCCGGGAGAAAAAACGAGAACATCCCGCACCACCCTGATCTTTCATCACGCTGCAGCTTACCGCCCGGGAAGGGCGAAAAGTAACCGGGAAATCCGAAAGCGAACGACTTTGTAGTCCCGGCGCTAGGCGGCATGAGTGAGTTACGCTGTAGCAACGCCATCCGAGTCTCTGGCGGATACAATCTGGAGATTCCGTCGAGGGGGTGTATTTAA
Source organism: uncultured bacterium (assembly GCA_963735925.1). GTDB lineage: Bacteria > Verrucomicrobiota > Verrucomicrobiia > Limisphaerales > J093 > DSVZ01. The sequence goes on along the minus strand of CAVTMT010000003.1, from coordinate 2,277,713 downwards.
CCGAGGTTTCCGCCGCGCTGGTGCGCCAGCAGGCCGAACTGCGCGAAGGCGCCGGCCTCAACCTCGAATGGCGCGAGTTCGAGAAAGCCCACTCCATCGCCGGCGAGGAGGAACTGGCCGTCCTGCGCAGGTTCATCGAGAGCTGCTTCGAGGCTGGGCTCCGGTGTGAGGGAAGTCCGATCCCGGCGGCCAGGTTTCGGTTCTCATGCGCAATTCGCGCGCCTGCCCCCCTTGACTTGACCGGAAGCCGAAGCCAACGTGCAGCCGCGAATCGCTCCGAGAGTTGGTGAACACTCAGTCGTCCCCACAGAAATGCCGGGTGAAACCTCTGGCCCGGCGATGGTCGGTGTGGTCGCTGGCGGCCATTGCGGCGCTCCTGGCATGCGCGTTTCCTCCGGTGCGTTTCGAATGGCGTTGGCGGTTGTATCCACCGGAATGACGGCGGCCCGTGTCCAGAGCTTGCTCGGGCCTCCGGATTCGACAAGTGTTGGGGGCGCAATCGGCCGCGGAGATTGCCCCACGACCACCTGGTGGTACTGTAGCGGACCTCGCGCTTACGCCATCAATCTTGAAGGTCCGCCGGAAGATTTAGCCGTGTATGCCAAGGCGGGCTGGTGGCGTAGTCGGAGGTTCCGGGCTCGCGCCAAGTAGAAAGGGCTGGAAATCGATTGCCTCGTGATCGAGGAATTCGCATGTGATTCGCGAAGACTACATCATCGGTTGGATCAAACGGTACATCCGCTGGCTGGCGGAGATTGCCGGCTTCGTGAAGACCGCCGATTACGAAGCCGCGGCGCGCCGGGTGGACCTCGCGCTTCGGGACCTGCTCGGCATCGGTCCCGATTCGGTGCTCGCGCTGACCGACGGCGAATTGCTGGCCCGGCTCACGGTGGACGAACCCCCGCCAATGGTCCGCGACAAATGCCTGCTTTTTGCCGCCCTGCTCAACCAACTGGGCATCGTCGCGGCCGGGCAGAACAATCCCGATCTGGCGCGCGATTGCTGGCTCAAGGCACTCCAAATCGTGTTGGCGACCCAACTGCAAGGTCGCGGCGGCGAGTGGCCGGAATTCGCCCCGGCGGTGTCCGACTTGATGGCCCGGCTCCAGCCTGCCGACCTGCCGTCGCGCACGCACGCGGCGTTGTTGATCTACCACGAGCAGCGCGGCGAGTTCGCGAAGGCCGAAGACGCGTTGTTCCGCCTGCTGGACGCGACGGAGCAGGCGCCCGCGGCGGTCGAGGTTGGGTCCGGCTTCTACCAGCGAATGGGCGTGCTCAGCGACGACGCGCTGGCCGCCGGCGACTTCAGTCGCGCGGAGGTGGCGGCGGGATGGGCGGAACTGCAGCGCCGCCAGGAAGCCGCGGCGCCTTCTGCAGACTGAACGAACGGGGTGCGGCCGCGCCGCCGGGCGGCTCAGGTGGGCGAACCGGGTTCGTCGAGGAAGGTGATTTTGCCGCTGCCACCGGCGGCCTTCGCGGGCAGGAAATCCGCCAGGAGATTACTGGGCGCGGCGGCCGGCACGGCTGGGAGTGCGGGCGTGGTTTGGGGACGGTCAGCGAGCGCGGAGCGGAGCGCGCCTTCCACCAACTCGGCGCAGTGGATCTTCATTGGCGGCAACGCCCCGAGTTCGCCCGCCAACTCGTTCGTCTTGAGCGCGAGCGCTTCCTCGGCGGTCTTCCCGCGAATCAGTTCCGTGGCGAGGCTGGCGACGGCGATGGCGGTTTCGCAGCCGAAGCTCTGAAACGTCGCCTGGTCGATCACGCGCCGGCCGTCCTGCTGCTTGTACTTGATCCACATCCGCAGCATCTCGCCACAGGACGAATTGCCGACCGTGCCGACGGCATCGGCATCGGCCAGTTCGCCGAGATTGCTGGGATTGGCGATGAGCGCCTCGATCTTCTTCTGGAGTTCTGTGTCCATGGGCGATAGCAATGAAATGTCGAAACGCGTGAGGCGGGGTGCGGCTCAATGCACGCGATACCGACGCAGGCTGGAGTCCACCTCCCGCGACCACGCGTCGATGCCGCCCCGCAGACAGCGGACGTTGGTGAAGCCGTGACCGAGGAAATAAGCCGCCGCGTCCAGCCCTTGCTGGCCTTCGTGATCGCACATCACCACCAACTCGTCCTTTGGCCAGCGCCCTAGGATTTCCTGCATGAGGTCATGCGTGAGCAGCACCGCGCCTTCGATCCGCACGGCTTCCCATTCCTCCCGCGGCCGGATGTCCAGCAACCGGGGCGGGCGGGGAGACTTGAGCAAAGCCGCCAGGTCCGCGGGCGCGATCAGGAGTCTCGCGTCCTGTGTGTGGCTGGCCTGGATGTCCGCGAGCACCTCGTCCACGGCGAGACCGCCGTTGCGACCGCACAGCGCACCGAGAGTCTCTTCGGGCTGGAAACCGCAACTGCTGCAGCCGCCGATGTGGTACTTCCGGAACAGTGCCCGGCGTGCGCCCGGAAAGGTCTCGAGCACCTGCGCCATTGTGGAATCCGGACCGATTGTCGTTGTCGCTGGCATCTCCAAGTAAAGTAAGGCACGCGGTTCAACTGTCCATCGAGGCGGCCTGCGCCAAACCCTCGCGAGGGTTCAAACGCCGAAGAATCGCTGGATTTCGCGGAGCACTTCCACGAACCGGTCCACTTCGGCGCGCGTGTTGTAGAAATAGAAACTGGCGCGCGCGGTCGAGGCCACGCCGAGCTTGCGCATGAGCGGCTGGTTGCAGTGATGGCCCCCACGCAAAGCGACGCCAAACTGGTCGGCCACGGTCACCACGTCGTGCGCGTGTACGTCGTCCAGGAGGAAACTGACCAGGCCGGCCCGGCCCACCTTCGGTCCGAAGAGGCGGATGCCTTTCAGCCTCGCCATCGCTTCGTAGGCATAGGCCCCGAGTTCCTGGTCGTGTCGCCAGATGCGGTCGCGGCCCACGGCATCGAGGTAATCCATCGCCGCGGCCAGGCCAATCGCGCCGGCGATGTGCGGCGTGCCCGCCTCGAATTTGTGCGGCAGCGTGTTCCACTGGCTCTCGAAAAAGTCCACGCTCGAGATCATGTCGCCGCCGCCCTGCCACGGCGGCATGGCGTCGAGCAATTCCGGACGTCCCCAGAGCACGCCGGTGCCGGTCGGCCCGCAGAGCTTGTGGCCGGAGAACGCGAGGAAGTCGCAGCCCAACGCCTGTACATCGACCGGCAGGTGGCCCGCACTTTGAGCAGCGTCCACGAGTGTCACGGCGCCCACCTTGCGCGCGCGCTCGCAGAGTTCGGCGACGGGATTGACGGTACCCAGCGTGTTCGAGATGTGGGTGAAGGCGAAGAGCTTCACCCCGGGCGTGAGCACGGCATCGAGTTGGCGGAGGTCGAGCAGCCCCTCGTCGCCGGTCACGGGGAGATAAACCAGTCTCGCGCCGGTGCGCGCGGCGACGAGTTGCCAGGGCACGAGGTTGCTGTGGTGCTCCATCTCCGTGAGCAGGATGCGGTCGCCGGGTTTGAGATTCGCGACGCCCCAGGTGTTGGCCACGAGATTGATGCTCTCGGTGGTGCCGCGCGTGAAGATGATTTCCCGCGGGTCGGCGGCGTGGAGGAACTTCACGACGCGGTCGCGGGCGCCCTCGTAGGCGGCGGTGGCGCGATTGCTCAGTTCGTGGATGCCGCGGTGGACGTTCGCGTTGTCCTGCCGGTAATAGCGGTCGAGCGTCTCGATCACCGCGAGCGGTTTCTGGCTGGTGGCCGCGTTGTCGAAATAGACCAGCGGGTGGCCGTTGACCGTCTGGTGCAGAATCGGGAACTCGGCCCGCAACGCCTCCCAGGCGGGGACGCTGTCCTTCGGCTTCGGTTGGGCAGTCTCGGGGATCATCGCAGTGGAGCAAGGCGGGCGGAGGCGCGGGCGCGCGTTTACATCAGACCCAGTTCGAGCCGGGCGGCCTCGGTCATCATATGCTGGTTCCACGGTGGGTCCCAGACGAGTTCGACATTGACCTCGTCCACGTTTTCGAGCCCCAGGACCTTGTTTTGCGCGTCCTGTTGAATCACGGGGCCCATGCCGCAACCGGGCGCGGTCAAGGTCATCTTGATGTCCACCTGGTACGTCCCGCCGCCGGCGAGCGGGGTGACCTGGCAATCGTACACGAGGCCCAGATCGACGATGTTCACCGGGATTTCCGGGTCGTAACAGGTCTTCAGAATGTTCCAAACCTCCTTCTCCACTTCCTCGCGCGTCTGCGGTTTGACGCTCGCCGCCGGCGCCTTGGCGGCCGGCGCCAGCCCCAGCGCGTCGGCGTCGTGGAAGTCCACGCGAAACATGTTGCCGTTGACGACGACGGTGTAAGTGCCGCCGAGTGCCTGGGTGATGTACGCCGTTTCACCGGCGAGCAGGCGCACCTTCGTGCCGACGGGCACGACGGTGGCCTCGACGTCGCGGGTGAGAACAACCTTGTCGGGGATGGGAGCGGCAGTCGTCATGATGAAATCATTCGGTGGAGACGGGTTGATCCTGGCCGTCGAGTGCGGCGAGCGTGGCGTGCCAGGCCAGCATGGCGCACTTCACCCGCGCCGGAAATTTGTGGACACCCGCAAACACCGCGAGTTTGCCGAGATCTTCGCCGCCGGTCTGGCCCTTGGTAACCAGGTCATGCACCCGCTCGAACATCTGCTTCACTTCCGCCTTGGAGTGGCCCTTCACGGCCTCCGTCAGGAGCGAAGCCGAGGCCTTGGAAATGGCGCAGCCGGAGCCTTGGAACCCGATGTCCTTGATCACGTCGCCGTCCATCACGAGGAACAGCGCAAGGTTGTCGCCACAGAGGGGATTGTGGCCTTGCGCGATCCGCGTGGCGTCGGCGGGCCGGCGGAAATTCCGCGGGCTCTTGCTGTGATCGATGATGACCTGCTGGTACAGGTCGTTGAGATCGTCAAACATCGTTTTCGTTTCCTGGCGCGCGCCGGATCGAGGCCGGCCGCCGTCACCCGGCGGCTCGCGGCCGCTCAGTTGTGCGCGCCGACGCGCGCGTGCTCGTGCCGCTCGAGGCGGTCCCAGACTATCTGGTCCAATTCGGTGCGGATCGGCTCGCTGCGCACCCGGTCGATGATCTCGCCGGCGAAGGCGTGGATCAACATCCGCCGCGCGGTTTCCAGCGGAATGCCGCGGGCGCGCAGGTAGAAGATGTGCTCGGGATGAAGCTGGCCGATCGTGGCGCCGTGCGTGCACTTCACGTCGTCGGCGTAAATCTCCAACTGCGGCTTGGTGTCTGCGGTGGCGTCGTCCGAGAGCAGCAGATTCTTGTTCGTTTGCTTGGCGTCGGTTTTCTGCGCGCCCGGCCGGACGAGGATCCGTCCGTGGAAGACGCCCTTGGACCGGTCGGCCAGAATACCGTTGAAGTACTCGTGGCTGGCGCAGTTGGGCTGCGCGTGGTCCACGATCATGTGATGGTCGGCGAGCCGCTGGCCGTCGGCGAGGTACAGCCCGTTGAGCACGGCCTCGACGCCTTCGCCCGCCAGGCAGGTGCGGATGTTGTAGCGCGAGAGGCGGGCACCGAGGGCCAGCGAATGGAGCTGCAGGGTCGTGCTTCGCCCCAGCCGGCCGTGAAACGCGGCCAGGTGAAACGCCGAGTCGTTCTCGTCCTGCAGCCGCACGTGCTCGACGGTCGCGCCGTCGTCGGTGACCAATTCGGTCACCGCGTTGGTGACGTGCGGCGCGCTGCCCAGGGAAACGTATTGTTCGATCACTGTGCCCCGGCTGTTCGCTCCCGCGACGATCAGGTTGCGCGCGAACACGGTGTCGCTCGGTGTGCGGTCCGTGGCGAGGAACACGACTCGGATCGGGTCCGCCACCTCCTGCCGAGGCGGCAGTTGAATGAACGCCCCGTCGGTGAAGAACGCTTCGTTCAACGCCGTGAACGCCTGGCCTTCACTGTCGGCCAGACGGGTCAAGTGCGGCTCGAGCGCGCCGGCGTGTGTCTTCAACGCCGCCGCCAGGTTGGTCACCACCACGCCGCCCGGGTGCGGCTTTACGGCAGACAATTCCGGCGCGTAACGACCATCGACGAACACGAGCCGATCGCCGGGCAGGTGCGCGAAGGCCAGGCCGGCGAGCGCGCCGGGGCCGATCGCGTGGTCGCTCGCCGCCGGCGCCAATTGGAATGGCAAGGCCGTCAGCGGGGCCAGGTTGGTGAAGCGCCAGTCCTCGTCGCGCAGGGTCGGAAAGCCCAGTGCCGCGAAGCGCTCGAGGCCGGCGCGGCGGACCGTTTGCAGCCAGGACGGTTCTCCGGCCAGCGGCGCCCAGCGGGCCAGGGCGGCGTGGTACGACCCGTCTTTGCCGACCGCCGCGCGGGGCGGGGTTTCGATTTGAGGTTCCAAGGTGGTAACCATGGGTGTCGCTCCCGGCCTCAGGCCGCTTCCACCGCGCAACCCGCGCAGGTGTCGCAGCCGAGGATCCAGTCATAGCCCTTTTCTTCGAGCTCCAGCGCCAGTTCCTTCCCGCCCGATTTGGCGATGCGCCCGCCGCAGAGGACGTGCACGTAGTCGGGCACGATGTAATCGAGCAGCCGCTGGTAGTGGGTGATGACGAGCTGGGCGCTGTCGTCGCGTTTGAGTTTGTTGACGCCGTTGGCCACGACGCGCAGCGCGTCGATGTCCAGGCCCGAATCCGTCTCGTCGAGCACGGCCAGCTTGGGTTCGAGCACCGCCATCTGGAAAATCTCGTTCCGCTTCTTCTCGCCGCCCGAGAACCCGACGTTCACCGCGCGCCGGAGCAGGTCCTCGTCGAGTTCCAGCAGGTGGATTCGCTGCTTTACGAACTGCAGGAACTCGACCGCGTCCAGTTCCTGAAGCCCGCGATGCTTGCGCTTTTCGTTGAGTGCCGCCTTGAGAAAATAAGTCGAGTTCACGCCCGGAATCTCGACCGGATACTGAAACGCCAGGAACAGGCCCTCCCGGGCGCGGTCCTCCGGGGCGAGTTCCAGGAGGTCCTGACCCTGGTAGCGGACGTTCCCCGAAGTGATGTCGTAGCCGTCGCGGCCGGCCAGGACGGCGGCGAGCGTGCTCTTGCCGCTGCCGTTGGGGCCCATGATGGCGTGGACTTCCCCGGGGTTGATGGTGAGATTGACGCCCTTGAGGATGTGCTTGCCCTGGACGCCGGCGTGCAGGTCGTGGATTTCGAGGATCGGTTGCATCGTGATCTAAATCAGTGCAGTGGGGGGGGCGGACGAAGCGCCTTCAGCCGACACTCCCTTCGAGGCTCACGCCCAGGAGCTTCTGGGCTTCGACCGCGAACTCCATTGGCAGTTCCTTGAACACCTCCTTGCAGAAGCCGTTGACGATCATGTTCACGGCGTCCTGGGTGGAGATGCCCCGCTGGTTGCAGTAAAAAATCTGGTCTTCGCCGATCTTCGAGGTCGAGGCCTCGTGTTCGACCTGGGAGGCGGTGTTCTTGACCTCGATGTACGGAAAGGTGTGCGCCCCGCACTGGTCGCCGATGAGCAGCGAATCGCATTGCGAGAAGTTGCGGGCCCCGAGGGCGCTCTTCTGCACCTTGACGAGGCCGCGGTAGGTGTTTTGACCGTGTCCCGCGGAAATGCCTTTCGAGACGATGGTGCTGCGGGTGTTGCGCCCGATGTGAATCATCTTCGTGCCGGTATCGGCCTGCTGGCGGTTGTTGGTGAGCGCAACGGAGTAGAATTCGCCCACGGAGTCTTCACCCAGCAGCACGCAACTCGGATACTTCCACGTAATCGCCGAACCGGTTTCGACTTGCGTCCACGAAATCTTGGAGTTCCGGCCTTTGCAGAGGCCGCGCTTGGTCACGAAGTTATAGATGCCGCCGCGGCCGTTTTTGTCGCCGGGATACCAGTTCTGCACGGTCGAGTACTTGATCTGCGCATTGTCCAACGCGACCAACTCGACCACCGCCGCGTGGAGCTGGTTCTCGTCGCGCATCGGGGCTGTGCAACCTTCGAGGTAGCTCACGTACGCGCCCGGTTCGGCCACGATCAAGGTGCGCTCGAACTGGCCGGTGTTCTTCGCGTTGATCCGGAAATAGGTGGACAGCTCCATCGGGCAGCGCACGCCCTTGGGCACAAAGCAAAACGAGCCGTCGCTGAAGACCGCGGAGTTCAGCGCGGCGAAATAGTTGTCCGCGGACGGCACCACCGACCCGAGGTATTGCTCCACCAGTTGCGGATGTTTCTTTACCGCGTCGGAGAACGAACAAAAGATGACGCCGTACTTCTCGAGGTCTTTCTGGAACGTGGTGGCCACGGACACGCTGTCCATCACCGCGTCCACCGCGACACCGGCGAGTCGTTTCTGTTCGCCCAACGAAATGCCCAGTTTCTCGAACGTGCTCCGCAGCTCGGGATCGACTTCGTCCAGGCTGGCGAGCTGCGGCTTCGGTTTGGGTGCGGCGTAGTAGATGATGCTCTGATAGTCGATCGGCGGGTAGTGCGCCTTTTGCCACCGCGGCTCTTTCAGGGTCAACCAATGCCGGAAGGATTTGAGCCGCCACTCGAGCAGGAACTCCGGCTCCTGTTTCTTGGCCGAGATGGCGCGCACGATGTCCTCGTTCAACCCCGGCGGCAGGCTCTCGGTCTCGATGTCGCTGACGAAACCGTACTTGTACTCGGTGTTGACGAATTCCTCGATGGTTGAAAGGGCGGTGCTCATGGGGCAGAATACAGTTCGTGCAGTCGGGGCGGCTATTTGCGTTTCTTCGCGGCGCAATCGGGACACAGCCCGCTGAAGGCGATCTCGAAGCCCCGCATCCGGAATCCGTTCGGCAGGTTCATCTCCGGATGCCCGGCCTCGGGATCGGTGTCGATGTCGTAGGTGCCCCCGCATTCGTCGCAGTAAAAGTGGTGGTGCTCGTTCATGTTCGAGCAATAGCGCGTAGCGCCCCGGTCGTGGTGGACCTGTTTGACCAGGCCGCATTTCACCAGGGTGTCGAGGCAGTTGTAAACGGTCGCCATCGAGATTTCCGGCATCCGGCCCTTGGCCCGGATGAACACCTCCTCCGCGCTCGGGTGATCGCGCTTCTGAAGCAGCACGCTGTACACCTCCCGCCGCTGGGCGGTGAGGCGCGAGCCGGTCCGCGCGAGCCGCTCGTTGAGCTGCTCGTCCAAACCCGCACTGGTCACTGGCTTCTTCACGCGGCCCAAAGCTAGCGCCCTCTCGACCCCTGTCAATATTTAGAACAAGTCTAAATCCAACCTGGGGGTTGCGGCCGGGCGCACCGGACGTTGACCGTGCCCGGACCGGGCAGCGGTTTCCCCCCGGGGGCCAGGTGGGAATCCAAACGCGACCCAAATGCGAACCGGATTGCCGGCGAGGCGCCGAACCGTTGGAATGCGGCGTGGTCATCACCCGCCGCCATTTCCTGTCGCTCGCCGGCGCCGGCGCCGCGGGCGCGGCGCTCGCGTCGGTTCGCGCGCGGGGCGCCAACCCGCCCGCAGCCTGGTCGCTTGTGCCCGACGCGAACGTGATTCCCGCACCGGGCGACCCGGCCCGCTGGCCCGAATGGCGCCGGCAACTGGCCCAGTGGCGCACCGCCCGGCGGCGGGAATTGGATTACTCGGACGCCCTCTATCGCCGGCCGGAGTTCGCCTGGGTACCCACGAACTTCGCCTGCTGCTTCCTGATGCTGAACGACGCCCTGTTTTACGACGCGGAATCGGGCGCGTACACGGTGGCGAAACTGCTGGAGCACGGCCGGACGGAATTCGGCGGTTTCGACAGCGTGGTGCTCTGGCAGGCCTACCCGCGGATCGGCTTGGACGCGCGCAACCAGTTCGATTTCTATCGCGACCAACCCGACGGGCTGAAGGGCCTGCGCGCGGCGGTCAATGAATTCCATGGCGCCGGCGTGCGGGTCTTCCTGGACTACAACCCGTGGGACACGCAGACGCGCCGCGAAGGCCAGGACGACCTGGAGGCGCTGGCCGGCTTGGTGGCGGCGCTCGCCGCCGATGGCCTGTTCCTCGACACGATGGATCGGGGCGCGGAAGCGTTCCGGGCCCGGCTCGACGCCGTGCGGCCGGGCGTGGCGCTGGAAGGCGAAGGGGCATTGCCACTGGAGCGGGTACATGACCATCACCTGAGCTGGGCGCAGTGGTTCGACGACAGCGCGGTGCCGGGCGTGTTGCGGAACAAGTGGTTCGAGCGTCGCCACCAGCAGCACCAGATCAAACGCTGGGACCGCGATCACACCGGCGAACTCCACGCGGCCTGGATGAACGGCAGCGGGATGCTGATCTGGGAAAACGTATTCGGCACCTGGAACGGTTGGTGCGACCGCGACAAATCCATGTTGCGCTCGCTCCTCCCGCTCCAGCGCCGTTTCGCCGCCTGGTTCTCCGGCGACGGCTGGACGCCGTTGGTCCCCACCCGCCAGGCCGGGCTCTATGCCAGCCTTTGGGAATCCGCGGGGGTCAGGGTCTGGACGATGGTGAACCGCACCGCCGACGACGTGCAGGGCGAGTTGTTTGAGGCACCCTTCGGCGACGGGGAACATGTCTGGGATGCGGTCATTGGCGAACCGGCGATGGTGGGACGCCCCATGGCGGCGCGGCCGGTGCGCCCCGATCCCGCCCGGGCGCCGGTCATGCCGGTCCTTGGTTTCGTGCCACCGCGGGGCATCGGGTGTTTCGTGGCCGGACGCCCGGAAGCGATGGGCACAGACTTCAACGAATTCCTGGGCCGCCAACGCGAAACCTTGAAGCGCGCCCGCTGGAGCCTCCGCTTTCCGGAACGCCGGACGGTGTTGCGCCCGCCGCCCCCCACGGTGCCCGTCACGCGCGCGCAGGTGCCGGCCGGCATGGTTGCGATCGCCGGCGGCAAGGTGCGGATGAAGACCGGTTTTCGCATTCGCGAATGCGGCTTCTACGAGTCTTCGGACGCGCACTTCAACACGCGGTTTCCGACCTTGCATCAGCCGATCGCCTTCGAGCGCGAGGTGGAATTGCGGCCGTTCGCGATGGACCTCACGCTGGTCACCAACGCGCGTTTCGCGGAGTTTCTGCGGGCGACCGGTTACCGTCCCGCCCAGTCGCATCGCTTCCTCGCGCATTGGACTGAGGGTGCGCCCCCGGCGGGCAAAGCGGAACACCCGGTCGTGTACGTGGATCTGGACGACGCGCGGGCTTTCGCGCGCTGGGCCGGCAAACGCCTGCCCACCGAGGACGAATGGCAGTTCGCGGCGCAGGGTGCGGATGGCCGGCGGTACCCGTGGGGCGCAGCGATGGAACCCGGCCGGTGCAACGGCGGTGAAACCGGCGACACCACCCCGGTGACGGCGTTCCCGGAAGGCCGCTCCGCTTCCGGCTGTTTCGACCTCTGCGGCAACGTGTGGCAATGGACCGAAAGCCAGCGGAGCGACGGCCGGACGCGCTTCGCGATTCTCCGCGGCGGGAGCTTCTATCGCCACGGGGGCTCGGCGTGGTACTTCGATGAAGGGCCGCAGCCTGCCGACTTTGCGGCCAAGATGCTGTTGTCCTGGCCGGGGTTGGACCGCTGCGGGACGGTCGGTTTTCGCTGCGCGGTCGATCTGGAGAAGTGAGGCGATCGGGAATGGCCGCCCTGCCGCGTGCCTGGCGGCGAGCCCGGGAAAGTCCGGGGCAGCGAAACTTGTGGCCAGACTCCGGACCGGCATGAGCGGAACGAGGCAGCGTCGGGATTCGGCGAGTTGGGGAGGTGGCGACCCTACCGGGACTCGAACCCGGGCTCCCACCGTGAAAGGGTGGTGTCCTAACCGCTAGACCATAGGGTCAACCGCAGGTGTGGAGTCTAGGAGTGGCGCCCCTTGTGTCACGCGAAAAAGGCTGGTTGCGCGCCTTGCGATCGGTGTGGGGCAAATCACGGAGTTGCCCGGCTTTGAGGTTGACCACCGGTTTTCACGTCCTAACCTCTCCCTCATGAGCCACTGCCACACCCACTTCAGAGGGTTTTATCTCGCGGCTGCGCTGGCCGCCTGGGTATCGGCCGGAGCCGCCACCGCGGTTGCTGCGGACGGTGTCAGCATCACGGAAAAGGACGGCAAGCTGCACGTCGAAATCAATGGCGAGTTCTTCACCGAGTACCATTACCAGGATGTTTCGCGACCTTTCCTTTACCCGGTGCTGGGGCCGGGCGGCGTGGCGATGACGCGCAACTGGCCGATGAAAACCGTGCCCGCCGAAGAGCACGATCACCCGCATCAGAAGTCGCTTTGGTGGGCGCACGGGGCCATCAACGGAGTGGATTTCTGGTCCGAAACCGCAAAGGCCGGCCGGACCGTCCATGACAAATTCCTGGCCGTCACCTCCGGTCCCGACACCGGCGTCATCAAATCGCTCAACAAACTCGTGACGAAGGAAGGCCAGGTGCTCGGCACACTGGAATTCACGCTCACGTTTTACAGCCACAAGGACGGCCGGACGATGGACTGGGAAACCCGCGTCCTCGCCGATGCCGGCGACCTGAAGTTTGGCGACACGAAGGAGGGCACGATGGGGATGCGGTTGGCGGAGAGCATGCGGCTCCAGCCCAACAAGGAAAACGTCGGCAAACCGACCGGTCACATCGTGAACAGCGAAGGCGTGCGCGACGGCGCCACCTGGGGCAAGCGCGCCAAGTGGGTGGATTACCACGGCCCGGTCGCAGGCCAGTTGGTCGGCGTGGCCATGTTCGACAACCCCGCCAATCCACGGTATCCGACCTGGTGGCACGTGCGGGACTACGGGCTGTTTGCGGCCAATCCTTTTGGCATCCGGGAATTCGATCGCAATGCGCCGGCCCCCGGCGACCTGACGGTGCCCCAGGGCCAGAGCCTTGACTTCAAATACCGCTTTTATTTTCACCGCGGCGACGAGCAGGAAGCCAAGGTGGCGGAGCACTTCGCCAGGTACCTGCAGGAGGCTTCGAAATAAGCCTGAATGCGCCGGGACCGGACCGCATCGAAATCCAGAATCACATCATGAAATCCAACGCAATCACACGTCGTGACTTCCTCAAAGGGACCAGTCTGGCCGCGGCCGGTCTGGGCCTGGCACCTGTCCTCAATCGAACCGCCTTGGCCGCCGAGGGGCGCGGCCGGGTGATCGGTCCGAACGAAGAGATTCGCTTTGCGGTCGTGGGTTTCAACGGCCGGGGCGCGGACCACATCGGCGGCCTGGTGAAACTCCGCCAGGAGGCGAAGGTGCGCATCGTGGCGCTCTGCGACGTGGACCGCGAGGTGCTGGCCAAAGGCGTGAAGCAGTTCCACGACCGGGGTGAGGAGGTGAAAGGCTACACCGATCTCCGCCAGGTCATCGACGATCCGAACATCGATGCGGTGACGATTGCCACGCCGAATCACTGGCACGCGCTCGCGACGATCTGGGCGGTCCAGGCCGGGAAGGACGTTTACGTGGAGAAGCCGGTTTCGCACAACGTTTCCGAAGGCCGGCGGGCGGTGGAGGCCGCGCGCAAGTATGGCCGGATCGTGCAGGCCGGCACCCAAAGTCGATCCAGCCGGCAGGGCATTGCCAGCGCCGTCGAGTGGGTCCGCGCCGGCAACCTCGGCAAGATCAAGGTCGCGCGCGCCCTTTGCTACAAGCGCCGCGCCAGCATCGGCAAGGTGGACGGCCCCCAGCCGATTCCGCCGAACATCGATTATGACCTCTGGTGCGGGCCGGCGCCCAAAGGGCCGCTCCTGCGCAAACGGCTCCATTACGACTGGCATTGGGTGTGGCCGACCGGCAACGGCGACCTCGGCAACCAGGGCATTCACGAGATGGACGTGGCCCGCTGGTTCCTGGGGGTCAATGAACTCTCGCCCCGCGTCTTCGCGGTGGGCGGGCGCTTCGGTTACGTGGATGACGGCGAGACCCCCAATACGTTGGTGATCTATCACGACTACCCCGGCGCGCCGCTGATCTTCGAAGTGCGCGGTCTGCCCGAGGCCAAGGGCAGCAACAAGATGGACCGGTACAAGGGCGCCCAGATCGGCATCGTGATCGACTGCGAAGGCGGTTACGTGCTCGTGCCGGATTACAACAGCGCCATTGCCTTCGACCAGGACGGCAAGGAAATCAAGAAGTTCGCGGGCTCGGAAAACCACTACGCCAACTTCATCAAGGCGGTTCGCAGCCGGAAGATCAGCGACCTTCATGCCGACATTCTCGAAGGCCATCTCTCCAGCGCCCTGTGCCATACCGGCAACGACTCGTACCGCCTCGGACGCCAGTTCGAGCCGGACGAGATTCGCGACCGCATCCAGGAGGATCCCCTGGCCGAGGAAGCCTGCCAGCGCGCCTACGAACATCTCCAGGTCAACGAGGTGGACCTGATGCAGACCAAGGCCACACTCGGCCTGGTGCTCAAGATGAACCCGCAGACCGAACGCTTCGAGGACAACGACCAGGCCAACGCCCTGCTTACCCGCGATTACCGCCCGCCGTTCGTGGTGCCTGCCCAGGTCTAACCGGCGCGAGGGACCGGCGCGGCGGTGGGCTCCGCGCCTGAACCCGCAGCGCCATCGAGTATGCGACGCCACTGCCTTGCCGGCACCCTCGCTGCGTTTGGTTGCCTGTTGGCCGCCGCCGGGATGCTGGCGGCTGAACCTCTCGGGCCGCCGCTGCCAGCCGGTTACCGACTCCTGTACCAACAGGACTTCACCGACGCCTCCGCCCGGAAGGACTTCGTCTTCAGCGACCCGACGGCTTGGCGCGTGACACAGACGGCGGGGCGGGCGGGGCTGGAGCTGGTTCAACCAAGCAAGTACACGCCGCGCGTGCGGTCGCCGTTCAACCTCGCGCTCATCGCCGGCAAGCGCTTAGGCGATTTCGTGCTGGAGGCCGACCTGCTTCAGACCGGCCGTGAGTACGGACACCGGGACATGTGCCTGTTCTTCGGAGCCAAAGATCCGGCCAATTTCTATTACGTGCACCTTGCCTCGGCCGCGGACGAACATGCCCACAACGTCTTCCTCGTGAACGACGAGCCGCGGGTCAAGATCGCGAAGCAGACCACCGCCGGCGTCAACTGGGGCGATGGTGTCTGGCACAAGGTCCGGTTGGAGCGCACCCTGGCCGACGGCGCCATCCGCGTCTTCTTCGACGACCTCTCCCAACCGATCATGGTCGCAAACGACAGGCACTTCGACTTTGGCCTGATTGGGTTCGGCTCGTTCGACGATACCGGCAAGGTGACCGGCATCCGGATTTGGGGACCCGGCCTGGCGCCGGAGCAGACGGGGTTTTTCCCCTAGCCTTTGCCGCCGCCAGCGGAGAGCGGGGCGAACCGCAGCCGTCGCCAGACGCGGTCCGGCGCACGGCAAACGCAACGGGCCGGGAGGCGCGAGTCCGCGAGGTTCCGGTGGGGTATCGACGGACGAATAAATCGGGAAAATGCGTGCAAATATGCACCCTGACGCTACCTTCCGCCTGATGTGGCAGCCTGTGGACACCAGGGATGCCTCCGCCGTTACCGGCGAGGTAGTACGGCTTTATCTCGGCATGTATCCGGGTGAGAGCCCGGGGCTGCTGGGCGAAGCTTTCAGTCACCTCGCGGGTTGTTTCCGCGGCGACAATCCGAAGTACCAGGCCATCGACGTCCGGTATCACGACCTCGAACACACGCTGCAGGGCGCCCTTTGCCTTGCCCGCCTGCTTCATCATCGGCACTTCGCCCAGGTTGAGCCCAGGTTCGACCGGCGCTTGTTCGAGCTGGGCATGTTCGCTGTCCTGCTGCACGACACGGGCTACCTGAAGCGTCCCGGCGATCACGAGGGAACCGGCGCCAAGTACACCGCCGTGCACGTGACCCGCAGCGCGGAGTTCGCCGCCGAGTGCCTGGCGAAGAAAGGCTTCGGCGGTCCCGATATCCGGGCCGTCCAGAACATGATTCGCTGCACCGGCGTGGGCGTGAATCTGGCGGCCATCAGCTTTCAGACCGAAACGGAACGCCTGGTCGGATACGCCTTGGGCACCGCGGATTTGCTGGGCCAGATGGCGGCTGACGATTACGTGGAAAAGCTGCCGGTCCTGTTCGAGGAATTCGCCGAGGCCGCCGCCTACGAGCCGGAGCGGCGCGTGCCCAACACCCGCTACCCGAATGCAATCGCGTTGATGCGGCACACGCCGGAGTTCTGGCGGGTCTATGTCTGGCCGCGGCTCAACAAGGAATTCGGCGGGCTTTACCACTTTCTCGAAGACCCGTACCCCGGCGGCTCGAATTGGTACCTGGAGCGAATCGAAGCGAACCTGGCCCGTCTCCACCAACAGGTGACCCAGGCCGAGTCTTCCGCGTAGCCCCGGAAGCTCGCCGGCGCTCGGCGTGCCCCTGGCACCGGATCGAGGATTCAGCCCGGACGGCGGCGGTCCCTCCACCGCCACGCGACGCCCGCGACCAGCATCGACACGGCCGAAATCGCCACACCCAAGCGAAAGGATCGATCCACGTACCGTAGGCGGACCCGGTGCTGGCCCGCCGGAATCTCCACGGCCTGGAACGCGTGATTGGCCCGCAACAGCCGCGTCCTTTCGCCGTCCAGCGTCGCCTGCCAGGCGGATTGGTAGGTCTGCGCGATCACGGCCAGCGTCGGTGCCGTGGAGACGACGGTGAACTCGACGGTTTCAGGTCCACTGCGCAGTTGACTCACGATGGCTTCGGTTGGGTGCCGGGCCCCGACAGTCGCCTGGTCCGCGATCGGCAGGATCACCGTGCGCCGCGGATCGAAGTCGGGCCGGAGAAGTTCCGGCAGATCTCCGTCCGGGGCGAGGAACCGCGGCGCTTCGCCGGCGGTAACCAGGGGCAGGGCATCTGGGCGCGGCTGCCAGTCGGTCACGTTCGTGGGGGAGTTGATCCAGGTTACCCCGAGGAAATCCAGGAAGGGCAGGGCGACAACGTTTGTCGCCGCATAGAGCTCGGCTTCGAGTTCGGCTTCGCCGCGCAGGCGCAGTGTGGCGGCGCCGTTCACCTTGGCCACACCTTCCAGGAGATTGAGGTTGGACCAGAGGGCGAGTCGCTTCCCCAGATAGTCCAGGGCGAAATCGGCCACCCGGCTGTGGAGCAGGTGCGCCTCGGCTTCGGGGGTGATGAAGACCCGGCCCTGACCCGGCCGCGGAAAAGCGCTGGTCCCGGCCAGGCGCGGCGCGAGCAAGGCCGACGGCAGCGTGGGCGTCAGCCGGGGGAGGTGAGTCCGGAAGTCCAAAACAAGGAGCGTCAGGACTGCCAGCCCCGCCAGGTTCGCAACCCGTCGATTGACCGTCGCCCGGTGCACACCGCAGGCAATCCAGATGCCAACGGCAAAGCTCAATCGGATCGCGCCATTGGCCCACACCCCCGACCCGGCGGACCCGGCGCCTCGCGAAGTGAAGCCCAGCCCGAGCATCACGCCCAGCAGCGGCAGAACGCACGCAAGACATGAGGCCGCGAGTCGGAGTCCGGGTCGCGCCGCCGAGTCCGGTCCTTTCGCCTGCCAACCGGCCAAGGCGCCACCCGCCAGCAAGGGAATACAGAACGCGAGGAGCACGACGAATTTCACCGGGTAGCGGACCATGGCCAGCGGCGGGCAGAGCGCCTGCAGTCCGCGGTAAACCGGACTTGCTTCCCCCATTGCCAGGGTTAGGCCGAGTCCGCCCAGACCGGCCAGGAGCCAGGGACGCCTTCCGCGGCCACGGGTCAGGCCGCACAGCGCCAGCCCGACGGAACCCATGCCCAGATAGACCGATCCGAGGAACTCCTGGCCGGGCTGGAACCAGGTGTCCTGAATGGTTTGATCGCAGCGAAACAACGGCACCAGGAAGTTCGCCCAACCCCAGCCGGGCAGCGCCCATTTCCCGGTTGTCCCGGCAGCCGCGCGTTGCGATTCCGCCAGCAGATGGAAGAAGGGGAGCAGTTGGGCGGCGCACAAGCCGGCCATGAGCAGAAAGACCCTGAGCAGGCGGCCCAGCCGCTTGCCGGTCGAAGTTTCCTTGAAGGCGTATCGCGAACCGTCCGGGGTCGTGTCCATCACCGCGGGTGGTGGCGTGCCGGGGTTCGTTTGGCGCGGACCGGGCTTGCCACCCAGAGCGAGGGTTACCGCCACCAGCCACGTCATGCCGACGATTTCGGGCACACCGGTGAGGAGTTGCAGGGCCCCCACGACGGCCGCCACCACCACCCTGTGGCCGCCTGTGCACGCGGCCTTTCCGACCAGCCATACGACCCAAGGCATCCACCCCAAGGCGGCGGTGTAATTGGGCCAGAGCAGGCACGCCTGGGCGACGCCACTGAACGTGAAACTCACCGCGGCAATCGCGGCGGCGAACTCCTGGCCGGTCCAGTCGTGGGCCAGCCGATACATCCCCCAGCCGGCAAGCCAGAGGTGTGCGAGCGCGAACCAGTTGAGCGACCACGGCAACGGGAGCAGGAGGTAGAGCAACGAACCCGGGTACAGCGCCATCGTCCCCCACTGCGCCAGAAATGGAACCCCGCAATGGCTGAGTGGATTCCAGAGCGGGAGCGTCCCCTGCCAGAATGCCTCCCGGGCGAAGGCCACCGTCGGATAAGCCAGGACCCCGAAGTCGCGGTAGAAGAACGAACGTTCGCCGAAGAGCACCGCCGGATATGCGGCTGCCAGCAGGGCGGCGATCACCGCGGCGGGGAGGAGGCGGCGATTCCGACCGGCGGCGGGGGCGGGCGGGCGAGGCTCGGGCGGCGTCATGGGGCGCGTCTTGACCGGGCCAGCGAGCCGCCGGTTCCCCCGGCCGAGAGCCGCTTCGCCGGGTGCGGAACGGCAAAGTCAAATCTGGAAGTGCGAGTTGGCAAATCCCGGAACCATTCAAGGGGGGCCGGAGTTGGAAAAGCAAACCCACAGTTGCGTGGGGTCCGGATTCCAAAAGGGCGATCGCGCCGCAGCGGCGGCGCACGGCCTGTGGCAGCACCGCCGGCGCCCAACCGGGGCACCACGCGGAATCGATTCGCCGGCCAACCCAGGTTCGCGGAGGCGGCGGACCTGTGCGACCGGGACCGCAGATCGTCGATTGGCAAAGCCGGCCGAATACCCGGTCCGTTCAGACGTGCCTCACGGCACCGCGCCACTCGGAACTTGCGGGAATTCGGCCCGCCCCCAAACATCGGGTCCGATGCAGCAACTGACCTTCAAAGAGAGACTGGGCGAGCGGTTGGCGGAGTTTCCCTTGCTGCGGACCATGCTGCTCAATCCGTGGTTCGCCCTGGTCCTGACCCTGGCCATCCTGGCAGCAGTGTCGGCGGCCACCTGCCTGCCGAAGTTCATCGTCACTTCGCCGCCGGGATTTCAGCCGGTGGTGAAGGTCAGCGCCCTGGACCTCATCCAGGCCTGGTCGCTGCGCGCTTCCGCCAACCGGCTCGAGGCCCGGGGGGAGCATGAAGCCGCGGCGCTGGCGTGGCAGAGTGCCATGGCCAACAACCTGGCCGACCCTGACCTGTACCGCGGCGCGTTGCAGCAACTGGCCCAGGCGCCGGAACTGCCGCTGCGGAAGGCGATGCCGACGCTCACGGCCGCTTTCTGGCTGCTGCGTCTGGGGGGCACCAATCAAACGGACGTGGAGCTTATCGCCACGGCGTACGACAAGTACGACCTGTCGGAGGAAGTGTACGCCCTGCTGCGGCCAATCGCGGACCAACTCACGCCCCCGCTGGAAGCGGCTTATCTCAAGGCGTTGTTCGTCGCGGGGCGTTACGACGAATTCGGGAGCCGCTGGGAGGCGGTCGAGAAACGGTTGCCCAATTCCCCTGCGTTGTCGCTCTATCGCGCCGCCTACCTCGCCGGCTGGGGGCCATTGGCAGGCATGCAGACCGCGCGCCACCAGTTGCAGGCCGCCCTGGACGATGTCGATCTGGGGCCGCTGGCCTGCCGGTTGGAGATGGCGGTGGCCCGTCAACGACTGGATCCCGAGGCGTGTCAGGAGGCCTTGCAGCGGCTTCGCGAAGGTTCGCTCGAACCGGGTGCTCGACCATATCCGTTACTGGCGGCTGCTCCTGTCGGTGGGGCGCAAGGAGGAGGCCCGGCAACTGGCCAAAGCCTTCAACCGGCCCCCCACTTCGCCCGTGGAGGTGGTTCAGCTCGCGGACGCGCTGTCCGCGCTGGACCTCAACGCCGAGAGCCTGGAGTTCCTGAAGCGGCACGTGGCGGAGTTCGGCGTGGCGAATTCGGCCTGGGGGGTCGCCGTCTGGGCGGCTTGCGCCGACCGCATGCTCGCCATCCGCGACTGGGATGGGCTGCGCAACCTCGCGACCCAGATGCGCTCGATGCCCGGCACACACGAGGCCTTGGAAGGATTCAGCTATTACCTGGAGGGCCGGGCGGCCTACGGCATCGGAGCCATGACCTCCGCGCACAACGCCTTTGTCGAGGCGGCGGAGGCTGGTTTTCCTCTGGGCACCGTGGGCATCCTCGCCGCGGAAGAACTGCTGAAGATGGGCTGGCCGGATCTCGCCAACAAGATTCTG
This sequence comes from uncultured bacterium, assembly GCA_963735925.1. Taxonomy (GTDB): domain Bacteria; phylum Verrucomicrobiota; class Verrucomicrobiia; order Limisphaerales; family J093; genus DSVZ01. The sequence goes on along the minus strand of CAVTMT010000003.1, from coordinate 2,257,305 downwards.
CAGCCGTTGGAGCCCAAGTTCGGCCAGGACGTGCGCTACTGGCGGCAGGTTTTTGCGGCGGCCTACGCCATGCGGCAGGACGAGACGCGGCTGCTCAAGGCCGCCACGCGTGCCCACGAGGTCGATCCCACCAGTGCCGAATGGAAATTCAACTACGCGGCGGCGTTGCTCATCGCGCGGCGGCGCCCCGAGGAGGCCCTCCGACTGACCGTGGAAGTCGCCGCCCGGGATCCGAATTCGGTCGGGGGAGCGCTGAACCATGCCATCGCGCTGACGCTGAACGGCCGGTGCGAAGAAGCCGCCAAGATACTCGATGCCTGCGCCCCGATGCTGGCCAACGATCCGCAGCGGACCAGCTACTACCTGGCCTGGCTCGCCGTGCATCAGGAGCGCAAAGACTGGGCCAATGTGCGGGTGGACCTGGACAACATCGATCTCAAAGAACTGTTTCGCAGCCAGCAGATGTGGGTGGAAGAGGTTCGGCGGAGCATCCCCAAGTAAAGCCCGCCGCTCGCCCGCGTGACGGGCGGCGGAGAGTCGCCGCGCCTGCCCCACGCTTGGCTCCGGGCAGCCCCGGTCCGGGGCATTCGTTTCTTCCGCGTTTCGGTCTGGCCTCGCGGACGGGCAAGGGGTAACACTCTCCGCCACACATGAAGACACCCTGGCTTTTTGTCCTCTGCCTGGCCGCGCTGACTGTGCAGGCCGCCAGTTCCGTTCGTCCGGTTCAACTTCGTTGCGAGTACCTCGACAATCCGCCCGGCATCGATGTCGCCCAGCCCCGGCTAAGCTGGATTCTGGAGGCGCGCGACCCGAAGGCGCGCGGCCCGCGGCAGACGGCTTACGAAGTGATCGTGGCCAGCACCGCCGCGCGGCTCGCCGCGGCTCAAGGCGATCTGTGGGCGAGCGGCAAGGTGGCAGGCGATCGGTCGATCCAGGTCCACTACGAAGGCGCGCGGCTCGCTTCCGCGCAGGAATGCTTCTGGAAGGTGCGCGTCTGGGACGAGGCCGGTGTGCCGAGCGATTGGAGCCGGCCCGCGTCCTGGACCATGGGCCTGCTCGAACCGGCCGACTGGCACGGGGTCTGGATCGGGAAGGACGAGCAGGACCAGACCTCGTTCCTGGGCGACGCGTCGTGGATCTGGTTCCCGGAAGGGGAGCCGGCGACGTCCGCACCGGTCGGGGTGCGCTATTTTCGGCGGCATTTCGACATCCCGGAAAAGACCCAGGTCAACGCGGCGCGGCTGCTGGTCGCCGGCGACAACGAGTTCACCGTGTTCGTCAACGGACAGCAGCTCGGTACCGGCAGCAATTTCAAGGCGGCGGCGGAGTACGACGTGGCCCCGCTGTTGGTGACCGGCGAGAACGTGGTGGCGGTGTCCGTGACCAACGCAGGGGAAAGTCCGAATCCGGCCGGCCTGCTCGCGCGGCTGGAAGCGACCCTCAACCCCGGCGGCCATTTCTTCATCGCCTCGGACGAGCACTGGAAGGCGTCGCGGATCGCGGTCGAAGGCTGGACCGACCGCGGGTTCAATCACGGTGGCTGGTCCGATGCGCAGGTGCTGGGCCCGGCCGGCATGGCGCCCTGGGGGCCGGTGGCCGGGCCTGAGGAACGGCGGTTGGCCGCCCGCCAGTTGCGCAAGGAATTCGGCGTCGAGAAGAAGGTGCGACAGGCGGTCGTTTATTACAGCGGGCTGGGTCTCTCGGAGCTTTACCTCAACGGTAGGAAGGTCGGCGACGAGGTGTTGTCGCCCGGCCTCACCGAGTATCCGAAGCGCGTGTTCTACGTCACGCACGATGTCACCGACCTGCTCAAACGCGGCGCAAATTGCGTCGGCGTCTTCCTGGGCAACGGCCGCTATTTCGCCCCGCGGAGCACGGTTCCCACCGGAACCCGCACCTATGGCTATCCCAAACTGCTGTTGCAACTGCGGATCGACTACACCGACGGCTCGACCGCACAGGTGGTCAGCGACAGCACCTGGCAGCTCACGACGGACGGGCCGATTCGCGCCAACAACGAATACGACGGCGAAGAGTACGACGCGCGGAAGGAGATGCCCGGCTGGGCGCAGGCCGGATTCGAGGCCGATGACTGGGAAGCCGTGCAAACCGTGGCCGCGCCCGGGCGGCCGGCTCGCGGCCCAGATGATCCATCCCATCCGCGTCGTCGCAGACGCTCAAGCCGGTGTCCCTCAAGGAACTCAGCCCCGGGGTTTGGATCTTCGACCTGGGCCAGAACATGGTCGGCTGGTGCCGGCTCAAGGTCCGCGGCAAGCGAAGGCACCGTCGTGACCCTGCGCCACGCCGAGACGCTCAAAGCCGGACGGTTCGCTCTACCTCGACAACATCCGCAGCGCGAAGGTGACGGACACTTACACGCTGAAGGGCAAGGGGACCGAGGTGTACGAACCGCGCTTCACCTATCACGGTTTTCGCTTCGTGGAGGTGCGCGGTTTCCCGGGCAAGCCGGACCTGGAGACGATCGAGGGCCGCGTGGTGCACGACGACCTCGAATCCGCCGGCGACTTCGTCCTGCTCGAACCCGCTGCTGAACCGCATCTACCGGAACATCGTCTGGGGCGTCAGCGGCAACTACCGCAGCATCTCGACCGATTGCCCGCAGCGCGACGAACGCCAGGGCTGGCTGGGCGACCGCTCCGACGAATCCAAGGGCGAGACGTATCTGTTCGACACCGCGGCGCTCTACGCCAAGTGGCTGCAGGACATGGCCGATGCGCAGAAGGACAACGGCAGCGTGCCCGACGTCTGCCCCGCGTACTGGCCGATCTACTCGGACAACGTCACCTGGCCGAGCAGCACGGTCATCATCCCCGGCCACCTGTACGACCCAGTTCGCCGATGCCGACCTCATCGCGCGCCACTATGCCAGCGCGAAGAAGTGGATGGACTACATGGCCGGCTTCATCACAGACGACCTCATGCCGCGCGACACCTACGGCGACTGGTGCGTGCCGCCCGAGGACCCGAAGCTGATCCACTCGAAGGATCCGGCGCGGAAGACCGACAAGGCACCTGCTTGGGCACGACCTATTTCTACCACGACCTCGAGCTGATGGCGAGCTACGCCGACGATGCTCGGCAAAGCGGACGATGCCAGCCACTTCCGTGCCCTGGCCGCCCGGCTGAAGACCGCCTTCAACGCCGAAGTTCTTCGATCGCCGCGAAGGGCTACTACGACAACGGCTCGCAGACCTCCTGCGTGCTGCCGCTGGCCTTCGGGCTGGTGCCGACGGACAGACGCGAGCGGGTCTTCGACCACCTCGTCGACAAGATCACCAACGAAACCAAGAACCACATCGGCACGGGCCTGATTGGCGGCCAGTGGCTCATGCGCATGCTCACTGACCACGGTCGCTCGGACCTGGCTTACATCCTGGCCTCGAACCGCACCTACCCGAGCTGGGGCTACATGGTCGACAAGGGCGCGACCACGATCTGGGAGCTTTGGAACGGCGACACCGCCGACCCGGCGATGAACTCCGGGCAACCACGTCATGCTCGTCGGCGACCTGGTCATCTGGATGTACGAAGACCTGGCCGGCATCAAGTCGGACCCGCGACCAGCCGGGCTTCAAACACATCCTCATGGCACCGCATCCGGTGGGCGATCTCACCCACATCAAAGCCACCCACCGCTCGCCTTACGGCCTGATTGCGAGTGAGTGGCGTCGCGAAGGGGGTAATCTGTCCTGGCAAATCACGGTGCCCGCCAACACGACCGCCACGCTCTACGTGCCTGCGGCCAGCCCCAACGCGGTGACCGAAGGCGGCAAGCCTGCCCAGCAGGCCGCGGGCCTGAAATTCATCGGCATGGAAACCGGCCGGGCGGTCTTCCAAGCCGAATCCGGCCACTACTCCTTTGCGAGCCGCTGAGCCGGCTTACGCCCCGCGCTCGCGCACCTCGGCCTTCTTGCGTTCGAGGTCGGCCTGGAGCTTGCGCCGTTCGGACGCCAGTGCCTGCCGGGCTTTCTCCGCGGCTTCGAGGTCGCCGGCCGCTTCGGCCTGCGCAATCTCGGCGTTGGCCGCGAGTTCGCGCTCCGCGGCTTTGGCCTTGCAGCGCGAATCGAGCTCGGCGATCTCGCGTTTCTGGGCGGCGGTGAGGGTCACGGTCGGCGACTGGCGGCCGAGCCGTTCCATCGCAAGTTCGTAGGCGGTTTTCATCGAGGTCAGGGAGACTGACAGAGCGGCCCGGCTTGTCAGCGCGGATCATTTTCCGCGTGGTCCGGGGCGGCGGGTTGGACGGGCGGGGTCTTCCGCTTCCACGGCATGTCGGGGAACTTGTCGGGGACTTTCGCGGCGGGGGGCGGTGCTTTGGCCATCGCCAGAGTCTGGTCTCCCTGGTGGTCGGCGCCGGGTGGCGCCAGGTTGCCGCGCCAGGAAGCGATCCGCGCCTGCAAACCGTGATGCTCGGCCTTGGTCTTGTCGCCCGCCTTCAGGTAAAACAGCGACAGGTTGGTGTGCACGAGTTGTTCGTTCGGGCCCAGCGCCTCGGCCTTGTGACCTTCGACGAGCGCGCGCGCCAAGTCGCCCTGGCGGCAATACGCCATGCCCAGCGAGAGCTGGGCGTCGAAGTGCGTCGGGTCGGCCTTCAGGATGGCCTCCAGCTTCGCCGCCGCCGTGGCGTAGTCGCCCCGGCTGAAGTCGTACATCGCGTCGTCGTATTCGTGCTGCCAATCCGCCATACAAGTTTGACAGCGGACGGTAGCGCAGGATTCTTGGCGTGCGCAAGGGTGTGGACCCCGATCCGTTTCCGTGGAACTGGCTTTATGACGGCCCCGATTCAACTGATCTCGACCGACTTCGACGGCACCATTTTCGCCGAGTTCGAAAGGCCCCCGGTGGCGGCCGCGTTTCGTGACGCGGTCCGCGAACTCCAGTTGGGCGGGGCCAAATGGGTCATCAACACCGGCCGCGACCTGAGCAGCCTCATGGAAACCCTCGGCCGCGCAAACCTGGACGTGCGGCCCGATTTTCTGGTGCTGGTGGAACGCGAAATCTACCGGCACGACGGCGTCTGTTACGTGCCGGTGGAACCCTGGAACCAGCGCTGCACCGAGGAACACGCCGCCTTGTTCGCCCGCGTCCGGCCGGACCTCCCGCGGCTGACCGCCTGGGTGAACGCGCGTTTCGACGCGGCCGTTTACGAGGACGCCTTTTCGCCGTTCTGCCTCATCGCCCGCCAGAACGGTGATGCGGACACCATTTGTGCCTACCTCGAAGCCTACTGCGCGGAGATTCCCGGCCTCACCGTGGTGCGGAACGACGTCTATGCGCGGTTCAGCCACGCCGGTTACAGCAAAGGCACGGCGCTGGCGGAACTGGCGCGCGAACTTGGTCTTGGACCGCAGCAGGTCTTTGCGGCGGGCGATCATTTCAACGACCTGCCGATGCTCGACCGCCGCATCGCCCACTGGCTGGCCTGCCCGGCGAACGCCGTCCCGGCGGTCAAAGAGAAGGTGGCGCGGCAAGGCGGAGAGGTCAGCGAACTAAGCCACGGACATGCCGTCGCGGCTGCGCTGCGACAGTGGAGAATGCCTGAGCACGCAACGGGGTCGTTCTAGCCTTAACCACCACGGGTCCTCCAGCCGGTCATGACCGCTTCGAGCGTATGAAGTATCACCACTGGGAATGGACTGTCGGATCACTGGCAAGCCGCCTGTAAAACTCCTGGCACGCCTCCGCTTCGGTGCGAAACACCTTTTCGGAGGTCCGTAGGCCGCGCTCCGCGTAATACACGCGCCACCCTTCGCTAACTGAATCACGAAACTTTTGGATCCGGAGGACTTCGCCGTTTCCGTCCGATGTGAACGAGTAGTAGCGAGGATTGACGCCCTCGCTCTCCAAGGCGTTCCGAAGCTCGGTTAATGTCTGAGGAGAGGCCATAGGCCGATTCCCGATGTCGATTACCCCACAACGAACCTGCTACCAGCTTCCTGTCTGGCGCAGAACTTCAACAAACGCTCAAACTTCCGTCAGCTTCTCGAAACCTTCCTCGATCGTTGTCGTGCTCTGGATGCGCGCCAGTTTGGCATAGACGCCGCCGCGCGCCAGCAACTGGCCGTGCGTGCCGCGCTCGACGATCTCGCCGCCGCGAACCACGAGGATCTGGTCGGCGCGAACGATGGTGCTGAGCCGGTGGGCGATCACGAAACTGGTGCGGCCGGCCATGAGCCGCTCCAGCGCTTCCTGGATGAGCCGCTCGGTCTGGGTGTCCACGCTGGCCGTGGCTTCGTCCAGGATGAGGATCGGCGCGTCCTTGAGCAACGCGCGGGCGATGCTGACCCGCTGCTTCTCGCCCACGCTCAACTTCACGCCACGTTCGCCCACGCGCGAGTCGTAGCCGTCGGGCAACTTGAGGATGAAGTCATGGCAGTTGGCGGCGCGAGCGGCGCCCTGCAGTTCCAGGTCCGTGGCCTCGAGCCGGCCGTACAGGATGTTCTCGCGCAGCGTGCCGTTGAAGAGAAAGGCCTCTTGACTGACCACCGCGATCTGGGCGCGCAGCACCTCCAGCGGCAGCTCGCGGATGTCGCGCCCGTCGATGGCGATGCGCCCGGCGGTGGCTTCATAGAAGGCCGGCAGCAGGCTGACCAGCGTGGATTTGCCCGCACCGGTCGGTCCGACCAGGGCGATCATCTCGCCCGGCTCGGCGTGCAGCGAGATGTTCTTCAGCGCGGTCTTTCCCGAGCCGTAACCGAAACCCACGTTTTCATAGGAAACTTCTCCGCGGGCACGCCACAACGGGGTGATCGGCGAAGCGGGTTGTGAAGTTGGCAGCGCCTCGTCGCTGGCCGCGCGCTCGCCGGTGGCGTCGAGAATGTCGAACACGCGCGCCGCCGCCGCCCGCGCCGCCTGGAGCATCTGGTTCAAGCCGTGCAGACGGCCGATCGGTTCGTAGAAGAACATCCCGGCGTACAGCATGAACGCCACGAGTTGACCGACCTCCATCTGCCCCCGCAGCACCTGGGCTCCCCCCACCCAAAGCACCAAACCGATGCCGAGCGCGCCGACAAACTGCATCGCCGGCCCGTACCAGGCCCAGGCCCGCATCACGACCAGCGTGCCTTCACGCAAGTCGTCCGCGCGCGCGGCGAACCGGCCGTCTTCGTGATCCTGCCGGCCGAAGGCTTTGATCTGCCGGATGCCCTGAAGATTGTCCATGAGCAACGCGTTCATGGCGCTGGAGGCCTCGCGTTGTCGCCGGTAGCGATGGTGGGCCGTGAGGGTGTACCACAGCGCGCCCGCGGCCAGCAGTGGCGCCGGAATCAGCGCCACCCACGTCAGCATCGGACTGTAACCGAACATCAGCACCAGGGCCCCGATGATGCTCAGCAAGGCCACGCTGCCCTGCTCGGTACCGTCGATGAGCAGGCGCTCGACGCTGTTCACGTCCTCGATCACGCGCGTCATCAAATCGCCCGACGCGCGCTGGTCGAACCAGTTTACGGGCAGTCGCTGCAGGCGCGCATAGACCTGGCAGCGCATATCGCGAATCACGTTTTGTTCGAGGTGATTGTTCACGCGAATGCGCAGGCTGTTGAAGACCTCGCGCATCAGGAACGCGACCAGCAACCCGCCCGCGGCTGGCGCCAGCAGATCGCCGCGCTGGTGGCCGATCACGTCATCGATCAGAACGCGCGTCAGCTTCGGGTACAGGAAGCCGAAGCCGAGCGACAGGATCGCGCAGGCCACGGTGGCGACCGCGAGCCACACATACGGCTTCAGATAGACCGCCACGCGGCGCACGACCTCGCCGGTGGGGCGGGGCTGTGACTTGAAGGTCGGGTCCGTGTGCGCGCCGAAGCGGGGATGAGAAGACATGGCAATGAGGAAGGCAGGAAATCAGGAAGCCGAAAGCGAAAGGTGAAAGATCACGCGTTTCACGGTCAAGGGCGTGGCCGTGAAGTTCGAGAGCAACCCGTGCTCCAACCCGGCTGCATCCGCGCAGGAGCGAATCACGTCGAAGCGAACGTCCGCCAGAATCGAAATCGCCCTGAGTGCGACCCCGGTCAATACCTCGAACGCCAGTTCCTTCATGGTTTCCTGCCTTCCTCATTCACTCTCAGGAAATCAATCTTGAGTGGCGCGAACGGATTGCCTCGCTGGCGGCGGACGGAATCGTCGAAGAGGACGGATGTTGGTTGCGGAGACAAGACAAAGTCGGGATGCGAAGACATGGCAATGAGGAAGGCAGGAAATCAGGAATCCGAAAACGGGAGGTGAAAGATCACGCGCTTCACGGTCAAGGGCGTGGCCGTGAAGTTCGAGAGCAACCCGTGCTCCAACCCGGCTGCATCCGCGCAGGAGCGAATCACGTCGAACTGAACGTCCGCCAGAATCGAAATCGCCCTGAGTGCGACCCCGGTTAATACCTCGAACGCCAGTTCCTTCATGCTTTCCTGCCTTCCTCATTCACTCTCAGGAAATCAATCTTGAGTGGCGCGAACGGATTGCCTCGCTGGCGGCGGACGGAATCGTCGAAGAGGACGGATGTTGGTTGCGGAGACAAGACAAAGTCGGGATGCGAAGACATGGCAATGAGGAAGGCAGGAAATCAGGAATCCGAAAACGGGAGGTGAAAGATCACGCGCTTCACGGTCAAAGGCATCGACGCGAAATTCAACAACAAGCCGTGCTCCAACCGGGCCGCTTTCAAATAGGAACGGACGATCGCGAAGTGAACGTCCTCCAAGTCCGAGATCGCTTTGAGTTCCACCACGATCAGATTCTCGACCAGGAGATCGAGCCGATGTTCACCGATCGGCTCACCCTGGTACTGGATTGGCAGCAGCTTCTGCCGCTCGAATCCCAGACCCGACCGCCGGAGTTCAACAACCATTGCCTGCTCGTAAATCGACTCCAGGAAGCCGGGTCCGAGTTCGCGGTGGACGGCGATGGCGCACCCGATGATTCGCCCGGTCAATACCTCGAACGCCAGTTCCTTCATGCTTTCCTGCCTTCCTCATTCGCTGTCAGGGAATCGATCTCGGGCTGCGCGAGCGGGTCTCCGCGCTGGCGGCGGACGGCATTGTCGGGGCAGGCGCATGTTGGTTGCGGATACGAAACAAAGTCAGGATGGGAAGACATGACGATGAGGAAGGCAGGAAATCAGGAAGCGGAAGCTGGCGGACCGAGGAGGATGGGCTTCACGGTCAAAGGCATGGCCGCGAAGTTCAGAAGCAAGCCATGCTCCAACCCGGCCGTCTGCACGCGAGAGCGAGCCACGTCGAAGTGGGTGTCCGCCAGATTCGAAATCGCCCCGAGTTCGACCCCGGTCAATACCTCGAACGTCAGTTCCTTCATGCTTTCCTGCCTTCCTCATTCGTTCTCCAGGAACTCGACCATCGCCCGGGCGAACGGCGCGAGGTCGCGTGGCGTGCGGCTGGAGATCAGGTTCCCGTCCACCACCACGGGTTCGTCCACCCAAATCGCCCCGGAGTTTTCCAAGTCGTCCTTGATGCCGAGCGAGCCGGTGGCGCGCCGGCCCGACAGGATTCTCGCCGAAATCGGAATCCAGCCGCCGTGGCAGATGAAGGCCACCAGTTTGCCGGCCGCACAGAACTCCCGCGTCAGCGCCTGCACCTTCGGATCGCGACGCAGCTTGTCCGGCATGAAACCACCGGGGATGAACAGCCCGCAAAAGTCGCCGCTCTGCGCGTCGGCGATCAGCAGGTCGGCGGCGGCCGGATAGCCGTGCTTGCCCGTGAATGTCCGCTGCGCCGGTCCGGCCAGGCGCGTGGCGTGGCCGGCTTCCTCCAGCCGCAACTTCGGGTACCACAGTTCGAGGTCCTCGTAGAGGTCATCGACGAATGCCAAAACGGTTCGCTGCATGGCGTTCTTTCTAGGCGATCACCCGGAGTGTGAACACTAATTTCAAACGGTCCCGGCCGCCGCGCGGCTCGGACGGCCGCGCTCCGGTCCGCGACAAACCGCGGAAACTTTTGCGCCCGCGGCCGGGTCGGTTACAGTGCGCGCGTCCACCGCGTCCCACCCGACGGGCCCGGACGCGCACTCAAGACCGAACCGCGGCGATTTTATGAACACAATGCACGAAATCGACTACCAGGTGTTTGGCAATGAAATGCAGTTCGTCGAAGTCGAACTCGACCCGCAGGAGGCGGTCGTGGCCGAGGCCGGCGGCATGATGTACATGGAGGACGGTATCGAGATGGAGACCATCTTCGGCGACGGTTCGCAGGAGCACAGCGGTTTCCTGGGGTCGCTGCTCGGGGCCGGCAAGCGACTGCTCACCGGCGAGTCGTTGTTCATGACCGTCTTCCTCAACCAGAGCGCGACGCGCCGCAAAGCCGCCTTTGGCGCGCCTTACCCCGGCAAGATCGTGCCGATCCGACTCGCGGACATCGGCGGGGAACTGATCGCCCAGAAGAACTCGTTCCTGTGCGCGGCGAAAGGCGTCAGCGTGGGGATCGCTTTCAGCAAGCGCATCGGCGTCGGCCTGTTCGGCGGCGAAGGCTTCATCATGGAGCGGTTGCAGGGCGACGGCTGGGCCTTCGTCCACGCCGGCGGCACGCTGATGGAACGGACGCTGGCGCCGGGCGAACTCTTGCGCGTGGACACCGGCTGCATCGTGGCGTTCACGCCGGGTGTGGATTACGACATCGAGTACGTTGGCCGGATCAAATCCGCCTTGTTTGGCGGCGAAGGCCTGTTCTTCGCGAACTTGCGCGGGCCGGGGCGGATCTGGCTGCAATCGCTGCCGTTCAGCCGCCTGGCCGGCCGCATCTACGCGGCGGCGCCGCAGACCGGCGGCGGGGGCAAAGGCGAAGGTTCCATTCTCGGGGGACTGGGGCGTATGCTCGACGGCGACAACCGATAGCGCTCAACCGTCATCGTTATGAGAAAACCCATTGCCCTCTGGCTCGCCCTGCTGGCGCTGGTCACCCTCACCGCCGCCGAACCGCGCAAACTGACCGAGAAGGTGGTCATGCGCGACGGCGTGAAGCTGGCCACCGACGTGTATCTGCCCGAGGGCGCGGGGCCGTTCCCGACGGTCCTCATCCGCACGCCGTACAACAAGGCGATGGGCGCCGGGATCGGGGCGGATGGAGCGAAGCGCGGATACGCCATCGTGGCGCAGGATTGCCGCGGCCGGTTCGCGTCGGAAGGCGAAAACCTGCCGTTCCACCTGGATCAGCGCGATGGTCCCGACACGATGAAGTGGTTGCTGGCCCAGCCCTGGTGCAATGGCAAAGTCGGCATGTGGGGCGGCTCGGCCGTGGGCATCACCCAACTCATGTTGGTCGGCCGCGAGGGACCGCAGCCCACGTGCGAACACATCACCGTGGGCGAGCCGAGTCTGTACGCCGGCATGTACCCCGGCGGCGTGTTCAAAAAGGCGATGATTGAGGACTGGCTCCGACTCGCCCAGTGGGGCACCAACGCCCTGGCGGCCTGGGTCGCTCATCCAAACTACGACGACTACTGGCGCGACCGCGACACCACGCCGCGCTACCCCGAGGTCAACACCGCCGCGGTCCATCTCGGTGGCTGGTACGACATTTTCTGCCAGGGCACGATTGACTCGTTCGAGGGCTACCAGACTCGCGGCGGTCCCGCGGCCCGCGGCCGGCAGAAGCTCGTCATGGGGCCTTGGACTCACGGCGTGCTCCAGAACAAGGCCGGTGAACTCACCTTCCCGGACAACGCCAAGCACCCGCCCGGCGACGTTCACGACGCGTGGAAGTTCTATGACTTCTGCCTCCAGGGCGCGGACAACGGCTTCGGCAAGCTGCCGGCCGTGACTTACTACGTCATGGGCGACGTGAGCGATCCAAAGGCGCCGGGCAACGAGTGGCGCACGGCCAGCCAATGGCCGCCCGTGCCAACCCGCGCGGCGGTGTGGTATTTCCACGGCGACCGCGTCCTGAGCGAGACCCGCCCCGGCGCGGCGCTGCCGCTCGCCTACACCTACGACCCGTCGAACCCGGTGCCGACGGTTGGCGGTCCGCAACTCACGATTCCGGCCGGTGGCATGGACCAGCGCAAGATCGAGTCGCGACCGGATGTGCTCGTCTTCACCAGTTCGCCCGTGGCCGAACCCATCGAAGTGACGGGCCGCGTCCGGGTGGAACTCTGGGCGTCCAGCGACGCCCCGGACACCGACTTCTTCGCCAAGCTCTGCGACGTCTATCCTGATGGCCGTTCGATCAATATCTGCGAAGGCCAGCTCCGCGCGCGGTTCCGGAAGTCCTTCGCCAAGCCGGAGCCGCTCAAGCCCGGCCAGGTTTACCCGCTCGAAATCGACCTCGCCTCGACGAGCATCATTTTCAACCGCGGCCATTGCCTGCGCGTGCACGTCACCTCCAGCAGCGCGCCCGGCTACGATCCGAACCCGAACACCGGCGATGCCTTTCGCGCCCGCGACTACCGCCGCGCCGCGCGCAACGTCGTCTTTGTCGATGCCCGGCATTCTTCACACATCGTCCTGCCGGTGGCATCGGGCGCAAAGTGAACCGCGAGTTGCGGAGCGCCGGCCCTTCAGCAGGCTTTGGGCCTGAGCCGGCCCCGGGGCAACGACGTGCCTCACAAGCCGGGTGCCAGCCGGCGCGCCTCCAGCAGTGCTGGAGGCCCTGCCTTCTGCCGCGACCGCACAGCATCGTGTTTCGATTTCAGTGGGTGGCTGCGCCACGGCGTCGGCGCAGGACAGAGCGGCGGCATCGCCGGATGGCGGCCTTGGTGTCCTGGCGGTCGATCCGGTCGGGTGGTGAAATGGAATTCCCTTCTGGGCGGCTGGTGCCTAATCTGCCGCCGCCATGCCCTACGGTCTCGAAACCAACCTGGGTGAACGGGTTCCCCGGCGGCTCATCCTCGTCCTGGTCGGTCCCGGCGTCCCGGCGGGCGCTTGCCGGACCGGCCGGGTTTCCGAAATGCTGCTTCATCCCCAACCGTACGAATGAAGACGGAGAACCCATACCGTGCCGCCGGCACTTGGACGGGACCGTCCTACGTCGAACGCCAGGCGGACCGCGACTTGCTGGAGGCGATCGAGCAAAACCAGCGTTTCCCCTGCATACTCGCGCCGCGGCAGAGCGGGAAGTCCAGCCTGATTGCCCACGTCCGCACCAAACTCCCGCCGGGTCAGTATGCCACCGCCTGGGTGGATTTCTCGACCTTCCTGCCAGGTGAGCTCTCGGACTTTGACAAGTTCCTGGTCCGGTTCTTCGACGACTGCTGCTTCCGGCTGGGAGTAGCCGGCGGTCTCCGATTCTCTCCCGGACGGTTCCTGGAGGGGATCCAGCTCCTGCTGGGGCAGGTTGCGGACCGGCGGGTCGTGCTCTTTCTCGAGGAAGCGGATGCCCTGCCAAACAGCGGGGGCAGGGACGTTTTCTTCAGTGTTCTGCGGAATCTCTTCAACGAGCGGGCCCTGCGGCCGGAGTTGAGCCGGCTGCAGGTCGTCGTCGCTGGGGCCGCCCCGGTTGAGCAGTTGATGGCTGACGAGCGGAGACCCCCTTTCGATGTCGGGAGTCCGATCCGGCTGGTGGATTTAACGCCGGAAGAAACCGCGAAAGTGTGCTCGTTCCTGGGCCAGCGAGGGGAGCGGATTCCCATCGGTTTGGCCGCCGTGATTCACGATTACGCCGGCGGTTCGGTGTACCTGACCCAGCTTTTGTTGGAACCGCTCTGGGAACACCTGCGCGCCGGTAAGCTGCGGGCCTTACCGGACGAGGCCGCGAGTGAAGTCGTCGGCCGGATTGTCGGGCAAGTGGTTGAGAACGCCGCGGAGAATGTCCACTTTACGTCGATTGTCTCCCAGCTTGAGCGGGACCCGCGGGCCCGCGACGCTTTCCGCCGGCTGCTGCGGGGGGGGCGCGCTTCCGAGCTCGAACAGGAAGCCCTGCATTTCTGTGGCATCAGCGGACGAAATCCGGCGCGCGTCTTCCGGAACCGAATTTACGAGCTGGTTTTCGGCCCTTCCGGACCTTTGGAGCTCGCAGGCTTATCGCCCGCCATCGTCGAGTATCTCCGGCGACTCAAAGCCGCCACTGCCCTGCTCCCGCTCAGCGGCCTGGGGCAGGGCGTGCAGATCGAACTGCCCGTCCAGCAGGCCTGCATCCCGCTGAACGTCGTGATGACGCGCGGCCTGAACGACGAGCGGTACTGGCGTTTTGACGAACAGGCCCTCCCCCGGCGCGAGCCCTGCGCCGGGCAGGTTCCGCTCAACGACGTCTTCAAATGGGCGGCGCGCTTCGGTTCCCGCGGCGTGCTGCTGCTGGGCGATCCCGGTGCGGGCAAGACCACCGGCGCTCGGCGGTTCTGCTGGCGTGTGCTTACGGAACCGGACCTTCCGCAGACCCTCGGCCTGCCTGCCGGCACGCTGCCGGTGTTCCTGCGCCTCTGCCAGCTCACGTCGCATCACCTCGACCAAGGCGCCGCCGGACTGCAGGCCTTCATTACCGACTCGGTCGCCGCGGCCGCGCTCCCGGCGGACCTCGCCAACCCCGGCCCCGATCTGCTCGCGTGCAACCGGATCCTCTGGATTTTCGACGGCTTGGATGACGTGGCGAGCGAACAGGGCAGGGTGCTCGTCTGCGACTGGATCAAGCAGGCGCTCGCCGAGCGGCCCGACGATTCCTTCCTCGTGACCAGCCGCTACCAGGCCTACCAGGGCCGCGCTGATTTGGGGCCGGCCTTCAGTCAGTTCCACGTGACCCCGCTGGATGCGCCGCAGGTGACGGAGTTCGTGGACCGCTGGTTTCGTGCCGTCTGCCGGAGCCTCCACGGCCCTGGCGAGGCCACCGAGGAACGGGCCGCCGGTTTCAGCCGCCCGCTCTTGGAAATGCTCCAGGAGTCGGAGTATCGCGTCGGGCGGCTGCCGGAGCTGGCGGCCAACCCGCTCCTGCTCAGCCTCCTCTGCGTGATGCACTACCAGGACCGCAACCTGCCCCGCCGCCGGGCGGAGCTGTACGCCAGGGGCGTGCGGGTGCTGGTGGAGCATTGGCGCCAGGAAGTTCTCGAGAACCAGGGCGCGGCCGATTTCGATCCGGAGGTGGCCGAAAGCGTCCTCGCCTCCGTGGCCTGGCGGCTGCACGAGCAGGCAGACTGCACCAGTCAGACCGTGGAGGAACTCGGCGCGGTGGCGGGTCGGGCACTGGCCGAAGTTGCGCCGGGGGCGGGTCTGGGCCGCGACGGTGCGGAATTCATCCGCCGGATGCGCGACCAGAGCGGCATCCTGGTCATGGAAAGCGCGAGCCAATGCGGGTTCCGGCATCGGGCTTTCCAGGAGTACTTGGCCGGCCTGCATGGGGCGCGCGAGGGCCGGGCGGAGGCGCTGGTGCGACAGGTCGGCAAGCGCTGGTGGCGCGAGGTCATCCTGGTCGCCGTGGCGGTGGGCTCGCGTGACTTTGTGAAGCAGTTCTTCGGCGCCATGCTCCAGACCGACGCGGTGGCGCGCGAAAGCGCCCTGGTGGACCAATGCCTGGACGAGGCCCGCTACGCCGTGCTGGAACCGTTCATCGAGGCCCTGCGGGACCCGGCCGCAACCGTGCCGCGCCGGCTCGACATCCTGCGCCGGCTCCGGCCGTTCAATCATCCGGATTTGGTCGCGGCGTGCCGGGAACTTGCGCGGTCGCAGCCCGGGGAACTGGCCTCGCTGGCGCGCGAAGTTCTCCAGCGGGGGAAGATCGAAATCGAGCGTCCCGCGATCGAGGTCGGGGGCACACCGCGGGAACTGCACGTGGAGCCGCGCACGGGTATCGCCTTCATTGCCATCCCGGCCGGCGAGTTCGACATGGGCTCGAACGATGGCGCCAGCGATGAGAAGCCGGTCCATCGGGTCCGTCTATCGCAGCCGTTTCTGCTGAGCAAATACCCGGTTACCAATGCGGAATACGGACGGTTCCTCAAAGCCAGCCCCAAAGTGAAACCGCCCGAGTACTGCTCCAACCACCAGTTCAACGATCCCCAGCAGCCGGTCGTCGGCGTGTCCTGGGAAGACGCGCAGGCGTTCTGCCAGTGGGCCGGGTGCCGCCTGCCGACGGAAGCCGAATGGGAACACGCCTGCCGGGCGGGAAGCACCGGGCGGTTTTGTTTCGGCGACGACGAATCGGCGCTGCGCGAATACGCCTGGTATGGCGAGAACAGTGACGGCAGGACGCATTCCGTGGGCCAGAAGAAGCCGAACCAGTGGGGTCTTCACGACATGCATGGCAACGTGTGGGAATGGTGCCAGGACCGTTATGTCAGTTACTCGCCCGGGATGGTGATCGACCCTACCGGGCCGGGTCAGGGCCAGTACCGGGTGCTGCGCGGTGGCGCGTGGTATTACTCCGCCAGGGACTGCCGTTCCGCCTTCCGCTACACGTCCCTTCCGTCCTTCCGCTACGGCAGCATCGGTTTCCGGGTTGTGCTCGTCTCCGGGTCGGAGGCCGGGGGCAAGGGCTGAAGAACCCGCGACGAAGGACCCGGGCGGCCAGCGAGCGGGGCGGGCGGATTCGGGCCAGAGCGACGGGCAAGCGGACGGCGAGCCGGCGGGCCTCGCGTAGCGGAGGCGATGGATTCTGGAGTCCGGCGCAACAGGGAGCCCAGGCCGTCGGCGGGTCCGTTTCGACGGCCGGGTGCAGAGTGCCTTAGGCGGCTTGGCGATTTGTTCGCCCGCATTGCCCGTATTGCCGCTTGTTCTGGCGAAGAGCACATGGTAAAGGAACCCTCATCAGCCTGCCGGACCGCCCGCCTGGATGGGCGTCGCGTGTGCGCAGGCCTAAACAATCGTGTGTTCGCAAGCATGGTCGCCGATCGCAACCCGAGGTTTCCCATGAACGATTCATTGTCCCGCCGTGGTTTCTTGCAGCGCGCCGGTCTGGGCGTCGTCACGCTCACCGCCGCGTCGCCGTTGATGCGCCTGGTCACCCGCGCCGCCAATGCGCCGGCCGCCCCCGGCGGCTCGAAGGTCCGCGTCGGCAAGGTCTATTTCGGTCATCCGCATCCAGGCTGGCCGTCGTTCACCGTCGATCTCGACGCCGAGGTGAAGCGCTTCGAGGGCTACTTCGCCCAGCTCGCGACCGACCTGGCCGACGTCGAGTTTGTGGACGGCGGGCTGGTGCAATCGGACGCGCAACTCGCGGAGGCCAAGGCGAAATTCGGAGCGGTGGACGGCATCCTGGCAGTGCACGTCACGATGGGCTGCGGGCCGTTCATCAAGAGCCTGCTCGAAACCGGCAAGCCGGTGATGGTTTTCTTCATGCCATACAGCGGGCACGAATGGCACATCATCGCCGGACTGCAACGCGAAGGGAAACTCATCGAGGCCCTGCCCAGCAGCGATTACCGGGACCTGGCGACGGCGGTGCGGCCGTTCCGCGCCCTGCACCGGTTGCGCGAGGCGCGGGTGCTGCACATCAGCCAGGGGGCGGCTGACGCCAAGTATTGCGAGGCCATCCAAGGCAAGTTCGGGACGCAGATCGTTTCGCTGCATCTGCCGGATTTGGAGAAAGCCTACCAGGCCGCCGATGCCGACGCGGCCAGCGCCGACGCCGAACGTTGGATGAGCGAGGCGGAGAAGATCGTCGAGCCGACGCGCGAGGAAATCCTGAAGTCGTCGCGCATGTACGTGGCCATGCAGAACCTCATGGCCGAGCACGACGCCGTGGCGGTGACGATGAACTGCCTCGGCATGGCGCTGGTGGATCGCGGCATGGGTTACCCGTGCCTGGGCTTCTCGCGCCTGAACAACACCGGCCGGTGCGGCGTGTGCGAGGCGGACCTCAAGTCCACGATGACCCAACTGATCTTCCTGTACCTGGCCGGTAAACCGGGGTTCGTCACCGACCCGATGTTCGACCTTGCGAGCGGCACGATCATCCACGCGCACTGTGTGGCGGCCACGCAGATGCTGGGGCCGGATCAACCGGCCACGCCGTATGTGATGCGCAGTCACCTCGAGGACGGCAAAGGCGTGTCGCTCCAGGTGCGGCTGCCGGTCGGGCAAAAGGTCTCGATGGCCCGGCTCATCGGCACGGACCTGATGCTGTTCTCGACCGGCGACGCGGTGGACAGTCCGTTCGAGGAACGCGCCTGCCGCACCAAGTTGACCATGAAGGTGGCGAACCCGGATCGGTTCCTCGAGAACTGGTCCTGCGGGCTGCATCGCGTGATCTTTTACGGCGATCACACGCGCGACCTCCGGCGGTTCTGCCGCTTCGCCGGCATCAAGGTCCTGCGCGAAGGCGAAGACGACCTGCGGAACGAACCCGGCCTGGAGTGGGAAACCAACGTGCACGCCTAAGCGCGGGGCTGAACCTGCGCGCAGCCGGAGCATTTCATTGGAACACGGGGAGCGCGGCCGTCCCGGCCGCTTCCGTCGGCGTCCCGCCGACGGGCCGACGCGGACAAGGACGGAACCAGCGCGGGACGCCATCGCCCGTTCCGTTCTTTTCGGCCCGAGGCCGAGGAACTGCCGGTCCTGGGCCAGGGATGCGGCAGGGACTTGGTCTGCGGCGCTCAGATTCGTCGGCGCGACGCCGACGGGAGCGCCCGCGACGGTCGCGCTCCCCGAGCGCTGATTCGATCGCTCCGACTCACAGAAACTGCAGGCGTTCCTGCACTTCGCGCAGCCCGCGGGTCACGGTCAACTTCTGACCGTCGGTGAGTATCAGGACGTGTTCGCCGGGCGCCACCGGCTGGAGTTCGCGGACCCGGTCGAGGTTCACCAGCGTCGAGCGGCTGATGCGCAGAAAGCGCTTCGGTGAAAGGCGCGCTTCGAGGTTGGTCAGCGTGTCGCGCAGCACGTGATTCTCCCTGGCGGTGTGGAGCACCACGTAGTTCGCCGCGGATTCGAGGAAGTCGATGTCCTCGACTTTCACGAACAGAGTGCGCTCGCCATTCTTCACCGCCAACCGGTGCAGGTGCACCGGTTCGGACGGCGGCGATTCGAGCAGCTCCCGCAAACGCGCATTCAAGCCCGCGGTCGCGTGGGACTCGAGCTGCGCGCGCGCCCGCGCCAGGGCGAGGCGGAAGCGCGATCGCTTGAACGGCTTGAGCAGATAATCCAGCGCCCGGATGTCGAACGCTTCGATCGCGTGCCGGTCGTGCGCGGTGACGAAGATCACCAGCGGCCAGGTGTCAGGCGTGAGCGCGCGCAGCACGTCGAAGCCGCTGACTTCGGGCATTTGAATGTCCAGAAACACCAGGTCCGGCCGGCGCGCCTGGATGGCTGCGATTGCTTCCGGGCCATTGGCGCACTCGCCCAGCACCTCGACGTCTGGTTCCTCGGCCAGCAGCCGGCGCACCCGCTCGCGGGCCAGCGGTTCGTCATCGACGATCAGGGCGCGGATGTTCATGGCTGGTGGGGGAACGGCCGTTCACGCATTGCGATGCCCGGCACCACCCAGACCGGGCACGATGCCCGCCTTCCACGGCAGCCGGACCTCGGCGACCAGGCCGCCCTCGGGCGGCGTCCGGAGGGTCAGGCGCGCGCGATCGTTGTGAAGCTCGGTCAACCGCGCGCGGGTATTCGCCAATCCCACCCCCTCCGGCCGATGGGTTGCGGGAGTCGCGGGCAATCCGGGGCCGTTGTCGCGCACGCGCAGGACCAGTTCCTCGCCGACCCGTTCGGCCGCGATGCGGATCTCGCCGGGCGCAAGCTGCGCCTCGATGCCGTGCTTGATGGCGTTCTCCACGAGCGGTTGCAGGATCAGGATGGGCACAAAGCCGGCCAAAGCCTCCGCCGCCACGCTCTTCTCGACTGTGAGCCGGTCGCCAAAGCGGGCCTGTTCGATTTCCAGGTAGCGGTCCAAGAACTGCATTTCTTCCGCCAGCGTCACTTCCTGGCGCTCCGGCTGGCTCAACGTGAGCCGGAGCAGTTCGCTGATCGATCCGATCATCTCGTCAGCGGCGTCGGGGTCCTTGTGCACCAGCGTCGCGAGCGAGTTCAGCGCGTTGAAGAGAAAATGAGGGTTGAGCTGCATCCGCAGGGCCTGCAAACGCGCCTCGGTCAGCCGCGATTGGAGCTCGAGCGTGCCGCGTTCGCGTTCGCGAAACCGACGCGTGTAGGCCATCACCAGGTTCGCGCTCACCAGGACGAAATAGGTCAGCAGGTCGAAAGAAAAGCGGAAGGTCAGGGCGGCTTCGAAGCGGCCGAAACCGGTGGCGGGTTTCTCGTTCGCTCCGGCCGGCGGCCGCCCAAACAAGTCCTCGCCGAAGAGCCCGACCAGCAACTCCGTCGTCAACAGGCTGAGTCCTTCATAGACCAACACCACGGCCAGGCCGGCGGCCAGATGCACCACCGCATCGCGGCCCACCGTCCCGCGCTCGAAACCAAAGCGATCCGCCAGCCGGCGGATCAGCGGCCACAACAGCGCCCAGAGGTACCAGTCGCGCAAGCCCAGCGTGATGGCGTGGCCCCACTCGGGTGCGCGCCCGCGCGCCGCGGCCATCGCGTAGAGCTGCGTGCCGAACGCCAGGCCGAGCAGCGTCCAGAAGGCGGCGAAACCCGCCCAGCGCAACCACGGCCACCGTTTGACTGGCTCACCATTCACCGGAACCGCTTCCTTCAACCACATTCCCCGAGCCCTGTCAGTGTCCAACTGCAGTCGCGACCCACGAGGCGACGCCGGTTACGCCGCCTCGCGGGCGCCTGAATGGCCGGCTGCCGCCAGCGTCCAACCGCCATGCCATGCTCCTGGTTCCCCGCCCTCATCCTCGCCGGCGCGTGCGTGTGCCCGGCGGTCGCCGCCGAACCCGCCAACCCCAAGGCCAATGCCAAGACCCGCGCCGTGCTCGACTACTTCCACTCGCTGTCCGGGAAGCCGACGCGGCGCATCCTGTCCGGCCAGTTCACCGATTTTGGCCGCGGCACCAATCTCCGGGTGCTGGAGGAGATTCACCATCTGACCGGTCATTGGCCGGCCCTCATGGGGGTCGATTACGCGGACTTCGGTCGCGGCGGACTCACCTTCGAGGCCCCGAACCAAGCGGCCATCGCCTACTGGAGGCAAGGCGGATTGGTCACGGTGAGCGCCCACCTCTACAATCCCGCCAACCCGCGGGGCGGCGGTTTGCGCGACCCGGGCGTGAAGATCGCGGACCTGCTCCAGCCCGACACTGACACCCACCGGCGGTGGATGGAAGAGCTCGACCAGCTCGCGGCGGGCCTGCAGGAGTTGAAGGCCGCCGGCGTGGTGGTGCTCTGGCGGCCGTTCCACGAGATGAACGGCAGGCTGGTTTTGGTGGGGCGCACAGGAGCCCGACCACTTCATCCGTGTGTGGCAACACATGTTCACTTATTTCAGCGAAACCAAGGGCCTCGACAACCTGCTCTGGGTTTACGGCCCCAACCACGGCCAGAAGACCGCCGCCTACTATGCCGGTGACCGCTTCGTGGATATCGTCGGGCTGGACGCCTACACCGACTTCATCGACCCCGAACACATCAAGGGCTACGCCGAGGTGGCGGCGCTGCCGAAGCCCTTTGGATTCAGCGAGTACGGCCCGCATGGCTCGAGCAATCCGCCGGGCGACTACGACTACCGACGCTTCCTCGCCGGCCTCGAGCAGAACTTCGGGAAGACCTGCTTCTTCATGTCCTGGAACGCGAAGTGGAGCCTGGCCCGCAACCAATACACCACGGAGCTGTTGGCCAATCCGACGATCGCGAATCGCGAGGATCTGCCGGCCGGGCTGGCGGGCGCACCGAAAACGGATTGAGCCTGCCCGTCGCCGCCGCCGGCGCATGAGCGCTCCTCCGCGGCGGGCGTGCGAAGCCGGGTTCGGGCGCGACGCGGCCTGGTGTCCGGACGAACTCGGAAACCGCGGATGGACGCCCCTGAACAGTGGCGGCTTGCTTCTGGTGGAACCAGGCGGCTTCGGTCCACCGACGGCATCGTGCAAATAGAAAAGGGCGGCCGGTGGGCCGCCCTTGCAGGAATTGGAATCGGACCGGGTCCAGCGTCAGTTCGTGGCGCGACCGCCGACGCCTTTGACGCCCTTGCCGATGGCCTTGCTGGCTTCCTTGGGGCGCAGTTCGCGCACTGCCGCTCCCGCGCGCCACATCTCGGAATCGCGGATTTCGCCGAGTTCCTTGGCGAGTTGCTTCTGATAATCCTTCGCCCCGCAGGCCTTGATGACGCGTTCGGCCTCCTTGCCGGAGGCGACGCGCTGGTAGAGTTCCTTGAACACCGGCAGGACGGCCTTTTTGAATCGCGGCTTCCAATCGAGCGCGCCGCGCTGCGCGGTGGCCGAGCAGTTCGAGTACATCCAGTCCATACCGCGTTCGTCCACCAACCGGATGAGGCTCTGGGTGAGTTCCTCGACCGTTTCGTTGAACGCCTCGCTCGGCGAGTGGCCGTGCGCGCGGAGCACGTCGTACTGGGCTTCCATGATGCCGGCCAGCGCGCCCATGAGGACGCCGCGTTCGCCCGTGAGATCGCTGTTCGTCTCGTGTGGGAAGGTCGTGGGGAAGAGGTAGCCCGAACCGATGCCGATGCCGACGGCGAGGCAACGCTCCTGCGCCCGGCCGGTGGCGTCCTGCTCGACGGCGAAGCTCGAGTTGATGCCGGCGCCGGTCAGGAAGTTGCGGCGGACGTTCAGGCCCGAGCCCTTGGGCGCGACCATGATCACGTCCACGTCTTTGGGTGGGACCACGCCGGTCTTCTGGTTGTAGGTGATGGAGAAGCCGTGGGAGAAGTACAGGGCATCGCCGGGCTTGAGGTTCTTTTTGATCGACGGCCAGACCACGCGTTGGGCCGCGTCATTGAGCAGGACCTGGATGATCGTGCCCTTGCGGACGGCTTCCTCGATGGGGAAGAGCGTCTTGCCGGGCTTCCAGCCGTCGGCGACCGCGCGGTCCCAGTCGCGCTTGAACTCGGGCGCCTGGCCGATGATGACGTTGAAGCCGTTGTCGCGGAGGTTGAGCGACTGGGCCGGGCCCTGAACGCCGTAACCGATGATCGCGATCACTTCATCTTTCAGAACCTTGCGGGCCCGGGTCATCGGGAATTCCTTCCGCGTGATGACCTCTTCCACCGTGCCACCGAAGTTGATCTTAGCCATGTGTTGCTCTGTCGTTGCCGGCCTGTTCCGCCGGCGAGGTTTACCGAGTTTCGTCGAATGAAGCCGATATGCTAAGGCGGAACGGCCTTGCGTCAAACTCAAAGCCGCGTTCAACGCCCTGCACGATCGGCTCCACGAAGCCCTTCGGCTCGGGCGGTGTCAGGCGAGGTCCGGTGCCCGTGCCCGCACCCCGGTGGCTCGGCGGCGAGGGTCTAGGCAACCCGCGCCGCGGCCGTGAGACCAAGGCGCGATTTCGGGGCCGTCAAGACCGCGCGTCCGCGGCGTTCAGCGGAACCGCAGGTGAACGAACTTCACCTCATACGGCTTGAGCGTCAGCGATTCGATGCCCGGTTCCAAGACTTCCTCCAGCACGTTGACCTCGTCGGCTCCCTGCACCTCCGACCAGGCGGACACGTCGTCCGCGGTGAGCGTCACCTCCTTGCCTTCCACCTCGCGCAGGTGGAGGCACACGCCGTCGCCCGCGCGCGCCGGCCGGGCTTCAACCACCAGCACGTTGGGCGCGCGGAGCGTCAGCGTGCTGCCTTCACGCGCGCCGGCCGGGGTGCTGCCCTTCTTGGGCGGTAGCACCCGCGTGGCCAACGGCACGCGCGATCCCCAGCCGAAGTGCGTGGCGGCGGTGCGGCTGGTGTCCTGGGTCGAGGTCAGGTAGTAGTTCCATTTGAACTCGCCTTCCTGTTCGGTGCGGAAATTCGTGAACCAATAGTTGTTCATCACCCACGAATACACGTAAGGCTTCTCGACTTCGGTGACCCGCTGCCACTTGCCGAGATTGAACTCGCCCAACTGGACCAACGGCGCCTGATCGCTGCCCTGGATGATCTGGCCGTCCGGCGACCGGATCGCGAGGAAGCTTTGCAGCGTCTGCCAGTCCGAGGACGAGCCGGGAATCTGGTCCTGACCCGGCGTGACCAAACCGCCTTGCGCTTCGTACAACATCCGGCTGCCCGGGGCGTTGAACGGAAAGGCCACATACACCGCCTCCGGCGTCGGGATGGGCAGCTTGCGCAAATCGAAGTGGAACTCCACGCGCTTCTCCGGTTCGTAGAGTCGAATCTCGGCGCGCACCCCGCGATTGCTGGCGCAACCGTCCATGTCGGCCGCCAGCAACAGGCTCTTCCAGATCGGGCCATTGGCGCCCGGCTTGAATTCGATGTTCCGCAGCGTGGTGCGCTTGAAGACGTCGCGCTTCATCTCGCGGTTCACCGGCATGGTTTCGTAGAGACACTGGCCGAAACCCCAGGCCGCGCTCTGATCCACCAGCTCGCGCCCGGTCTCCTTGTCCACGAGACTGTGGATGGCGCCCTTGGTGGTGTCCACCGTGAGTTTGTAGAAGGCGTTTTCCAACGTGGCCGCGTCCGTGGCCGGCGTCTCCTTCGCCCGCGGCTGGTCGCTGGTTTCGAGGCGGAGCATCTTGAAACCCAGCGGCGGCACGTCGCGCACCCAGAGCGCCCAGTAGGTGCCCTCGGCGCGACGTTCCATCGCTTGCGCGAGCACGGTGGCATTGCCGTCGAGGATGCGGAACGCGCGGTCGGGCGGCAGAATCTCGTGGTCGATGAACACGCGCACCAGGCCGGACCGCGGCCAGTTCAAGGTGTTGAAGACGGCCAGCGTCGGCACGTCGGCGCGCGGCAGAAAGTCCTGCACCAAGCCCAACGCCTCCTCGCGCAGCAGATGGGCGTTCTTCACCGCGCTCCAGACGTACGAGGCTTTTTCGCCCCACTGGACCTCGGAGTTCTCGGCCAGCGGATCGCTGATGCTCTCGGCCGCGCCGTAGGTGTGCTCGTGGTAGAAGAGCAGGTTGTCCTGGATCGCGCCGGCCCGCTGCAACGTTTCCGGATGCACCTCGGCGCCCAGCAGTGAAGCCATCGCCAGCAGACCGTCGTTGACCTGCATCGCCGTCTCCGTCTCGCGCGCGGCGGCGGTTTCGCGGGCGGCCGACCCGAAGCCGTCGGTCCACCAATCCGGCCACGCCTGGCGATGCACTTCGCAGGTCCTTGGCGTGCTCCTGCTCGACCCAGCCCAGGAATTCCTGGGCCGTGGAGAGCCGCAGTTTCGGCCAGACGTACTGTTCGTTCCAGGTCTTGACCAGGTCGCATGCGGCGGTGGACGGCGGCGAGTTGTCCGTGAAATAGCCGGAGAACTGGACGCCGATGCGGTCGAACGGGTAGTGGCGGTCAGCGAGCGAACGGAGATACTTCGCCACCGCGGGCCGGACCTGGTCGGCGTCGCCCTTCTCGACGCCCCAGAAGTTCGCGGTCATGTAGTGGTCGGAACGGTAGGCCAGGACCCGTTTGCCGGAGGGCGATTCCCACCAAAAGCACGTCGGCTTGTCGAACGGCAGGATCGACCGGGTTTGTTGATGCCCATCGTGAGGTACCGGATGCCGATGCCGCTGAAGTAATCCGGCAGGCACCACCCGGCGCCGTTCACGTCGTTCTGCATCGCGGTGCGGATCGGGAAGCCGAATCGCTCCTTCATTTCGCGCAACGGTTGCACCAGCGCCGCCAGCGCCTGCTCGGGCGCGATCTCGGACATGTTCAACATCAGGCCGCACATCTCGATGCGCCCTTCGCGCACGCGCTTCTTGAGCCGCTCGATCTGGCGGGCCGGCCGATCCTGGAGGTACTGGCGCACGGCCCACGAGGTCTCGCAGGTCCAGCGGAAGCGCGCGTCGTCGGGGTAACCGTCGGTGAGGTCGCAGTAGTCGAGCGCGTAGTCGATGTAGCGGAGGTGCTCGGGGAGGATCTCGGTCTGGGGTCGCGTGTAGCCGATGTCGGTGTGCGTGTGCTGGGTCAGATAAACCGTCCAGTGCCGAGGCGGTTCGACGGTGAACGGCCCGAAGGCCTGCTGGAACCCCGCCGCCTGCAAGTGAACCGACACCGGGACGGCCTCGGTCAAGGCCGGCGTTTCCACGTCCAGGCTCTGCGTCCCTTGGCCCAGCTTCGGTGCGCTCGCCTGGAACGGGCCCGACCAACCGGGGCTGGTGAGTTGCACCGCCACGTCGGACAGGCCGTCCGAGTCGATCGCGACCGTCACGGCCCCGCGCTCGCCGCCCGCGGTCCTGCGGACCAGCGGCGACGCGGCGAGGTTCACGGAACGGACCCCGGGGGCGACCACCGCCTCCGCCGCCCGCGTGGTTTCAATGGCGGCGAGGGCCAAGGCAAAGCCCAGCGCCAGCAGACAGGGAAGCCCGGGGCGAACGCCTTGTAGATCAATGCGTCGCGAAACCGTCCACGGCGCGCCGGCTTCCGGCCGACCTGGCGCGTGAATCGACTTCGGAGTAGCGACTTGCGTCTTGAGCTGGCTACCAGCCGGCGCTCCGACGCGCACAGATTCAGGTATGCAGGACTTCTCAGGATGCACTTGCTTCGGGTTCATGCGCGGATGTTTCGCCGGGGCCGGCAGCCTGGCAAGGGCCAAAGCGCGCGCGCGACACCCTATGAGAACCTGCGGGCTTCAGTGCCCAACGAGGAAGTCAATCTTGTAGGTCGCTTACGACGACCTTTGGTTGCATAGGCAACAAAAGGTTGCAGCGGTGACGAACGCGGAAGCATGGCAGGATTCCATCGTGTCCGGAGTCTTGCCGCGCCTGCCAGCCTCGCGTGCGCCTTTCCGCTCACGGCCATCGTTTCGTGGCCGTTTTACCACCGCTTGGGGCCGCCGCTTTGCGCCTTGCGTTGGCGCGGGCGCACGTCGAACCTTTCCGCATGATTCCAACGCCCTCTCCGCTCCTCCGCAAGGTTGCCTTCGTCCTGAGCGCGGTCCTGGCGCTGCTGGGCGCGCACCTGACCGGACTCGCCGGCGAAGCCACCCCGCCGGCCCGCGTGGCCGTCACGGTCCAGACCGACAAGCCCGGCGCCGAGATCAGTCCGCTGATGTGGGGCATCTTCTTCGAGGACATCAACTACAACGGCGACGGCGGGCTTTACCCCGAGCGGGTCAAGAACCGCTCGTTCGAGTTCACCGAACCGCTCATGGGCTGGAAGGAAGTCGCGAAAGGCGGCGCCGTCGGCACCTCGAGCATCCTCGATCTCAAACCACTCGATCCCAGCAACCCGCATTATCTGCAACTCACGGTCGAGAAGTCGGGCGACGGTTTCGGCGTCGCGAACGAAGGGTTCTTCGGCATGGGCGTCGAGAAAGGTGCGCGGTTCACGTTCAGCGTGGAGGCCCGCGTCCCGCAGGGCGGCCCGGTGAATCTCGCCGTGGACCTGGTTTCGCCGTCCGGCAAACGTCTGGCGGGCGAGGTGCTGCCGATTGCCAGCGGCGAATGGACCCGGTACGCGAAGACCCTGCGCGTGAGCGCCACGGAACCGAAGGCGCATCTGGACGTCTATCTGGCGGGGGGCGGGGTGGTGGACCTGGACCTGATTTCGCTCTTTCCGGAAAACACCTGGAACCACCACGTCAACGGACTGCGCCCCGACCTGGTTCAACTGCTCGCCGACCTCGGGCCCGGATTCATGCGCTTCCCCGGCGGGTGCATCGTCGAAGGGCGCGACCTCAGCAATCGTTACCAATGGAAGACCACGATCGGGCCGCTGGCGGAGCGCAAGCTCATCATCAACCGCTGGAACGAGGAGTTCAAACACCGGCCGGCGCCGGATTACTTCCAGTCGTTCGGCCTCGGTTTCTTCGAGTATTTCCAACTGTGCGAAGACATCGGCGCCGAGCCGCTGCCCATTCTCAACTGCGGCATGGCCTGCCAGTTCAACACGGGCGAACTCGTGCCGCTCGACCAGCTCGATCCGTTCATCCAGGACGCGCTGGACTTGATCGAGTTCGCCAACGGTCCGGTCAGCAGTCCGTGGGGCGCGCGCCGGGCGGCGATGGGCCATCCGCAGCCGTTCGGCATGAAGTTGCTCGGCATCGGCAACGAACAATGGGGGCCGCAATACCTCGAGCGCTACGCGGCGTTTGCCAAGGCGCTCAAAGCGAAGCATCCGGAGATCCGGCTCGTTTCCAGCGCCGGCCCCAGCCCGGCGGACGAGCGGTTCAACTTCCTTTGGCCGAAGTTGCGCGAGCTCAAGGCCGACATCGTGGACGAGCATTGCTACGACCGCCCGGCCTGGTTCCTCGACAACGCCTTCCGTTACGATTCGTACCCGCGTACCGGGCCGAAGGTTTTCATGGGCGAATACGCGGCTCAAAGCGACAAGACCGTGAGCGTGCTCAATCGGAACAACCTCGAATGCGCGCTCGCCGAGGCGGCCTTCATGACCGGCCTGGAACGGAACGCGGACGTAGTCACGATGAGTTCCTATGCGCCGTTGATGGCCCACGAGGAAGGCTGGCAGTGGCGTCCGAACCTGATCTGGTTCGACAATCTCCACGCTTACGGCACGCCCAGCTATTACGTGCAACAACTCTTCGGCCGCAACCGCGGCGACGTGGTCCTGCCCGTCCAGGCCGGCAACGCGCTGAAGCCTGCCAATGGCCAGCCGCGCTTTTACGCGAGCGCGACCCGCGACCAGAAGACGGAAGAGGTAATCCTGAAAATCGTGAACGCCACCGAGCAAACGGTGGAAGCGGACATCGACCTCGCCGGCGCCCGCAAAGTGAAGTCGCGCGCGGAGTCCACTGTGCTCACCAGTTCGCAACTCACCGACGAAAACTCGCTCGCCGAGCCGCGGAAGGTCTCGCCGGTCAACGCGCGCTTCAAAGTCAGCGGCGCGACGTTCCGCCACGCTTTCCCCGCGCGGTCGCTGACCGTGCTGCGCGTCGCCACGAGCGAATAGCCGCTGCGCCGGCAGGAGAATCGTGCGCCCGGACTGCGCTGGTCCCGCACACGCGCCTTTCTTTTCGGGCGTGGCCCGCGTTGACTCAGGCGCGTGATGTTATGTGCCAGTGACGTGCGCCTGACCTTCGGCTACCAGCGGTTGCTCGATGGCGCGACGCTCGCGGTCGAGGCGGGCGAGAAGGTCGGCCTGGTCGGCCGCAACGGTTGCGGCAAGACCACCCTGCTGCGGATCTTGAGCGGCGAGGAACAACCCGATGCCGGCGAAGTGACACGTCGGCGCGGCCTCCGCGTCGGTTACCTTCCGCAGGAATTCGAGTTGGATGGCGCGCGCACGGTACGCGAGAACATCCAGGCGGGCGCGGCGGACCTCCTGGACTGGCAGGAACGCTACGAAACCGGCCGGGGCAGCGAAGCCGAACTGGCCGAACTGCACCACCGGATCGAAGCCGCTGACGGCTGGAACCTCCAGACGCGCATCACCGCCGAGGCTTCCGCCCTGGACGCGCCGCCGCTTGACCGCTTGGTTGGACCGCTGTCCGGCGGTGAGAAACGCCGCGTGGCCCTCTGCCGCGCCTTGGTCGCGCAACCCGATCTGTTGCTCCTGGACGAACCGACCAACCACCTCGACGCCGAATCGATCCGCTGGCTCGAGGATTTCCTGCGCACGTTCGCTGGGGCGGTGATTTTCGTGACGCACGACCGCTACTTTCTGGACACCATCGCCACGCGCATTGTCGAACTCGCGGACGGCCGCTGCTTCTCGCATCCCGGCAACTACACCGCCTACCTGGAATCGAAGGCGATCCGCGACCAGATTGCCGAACAATCCGAACGCCGCCGCCAGCGGTTCCTCCGAGAAGAACTCGCCTGGGTGCGATCCGGTGTGCGCGCCCAACGCTCCAAGCCGCGCCATCGCCTCGATACGTTCTACGACGTCGCCGGCCTCGAAGCGCCGCCGGAAGAACGCGAGATGGACCTGCTCATTCCGCGCGCGCCGGAACTGGGCAACACGGCAGTGGAGTTGATCCAGGCCGGCGCGCAAGTGGGCGATGGTTCGGCGGCCCGCTGGCTTTTCCGCGGCCTGACCCTGTCGCTCAAGCCCGGTCAATGCACGGGCGTGGTGGGCCGCAACGGCGTGGGCAAAACCACGCTGCTGCGCCTCTGCCTGGGTGAACGCCTGCCGGATGAAGGCACGGTCACGATCGGCCGCCAGGTGAAGTTCAATTACATCGACCAGGCGCGGATGCAACTCGACGACACGAAGACGGTGATGGCCGAAATCGCCGACGGCGGCGAAACGGTCCTGTTCGGCGACGAGCACCTGAGCGTGCGCACTTATCTGCGGCGATTTCTCTTTGCCGAAGAACGGATCCGCGAGCCGGTCGGCAAGCTCTCCGGCGGCGAACGCGCCCGGCTCATGCTCGCCAAGGTCCTCAAGCGCGGCGGCAACGTGCTGGTGCTGGACGAGCCCACCAACGACCTCGACCTGCCCAGCCTGCGGATGCTCGAAGAAGCCCTCGCCAGCTTCGACGGCACGGTGCTGGTCGTCAGCCACGACCGCTACTTCCTCGACCGCATCTGCGACCAGATCGTGGCCTTCGAGGCGAACGGAGTTTTCCTCCAGCCGGGCAATTACTCCTATTACCTCGAAAAGAAACAGGAGCGCGACGCACGCGACGCCGCGCTGGCCGTCCGCTTGCGACCCGCGGGAAACGGAAACGAAGCCACCACGCCGACGAAACCCGCCCGGCCCCGCAAGCTCACGTTCAAGGAACTCCGCGAACTCGAAGGCATCGAGTTGGCGATCGTCACCGCTGAAGCGCGGGTGGCCGAGCTCGAGTCGATCCTGAACGATCCCGCGTTTTTTGCCACCCGAGCCGCCGAGTCGCCGCGCGTGGTCGCCGATCTGGAGACCGCGCGTGCGGAGGTCGCCCGACTCTACCACCGCTGGCAGGAATTGGACGCGGTGGGCAAATCCGCGTGAGCGCGCCGGAACCCAGCGCACCAACTCTCCCGCCTGCGACGAACTCTCAAGTGGTCGTGGTCGGCGGCGGCGCGGCCGGCCTTTTCGCCGCGATTGCCTGCGCCGAAGCCGCGCCGGGTCGGCGGATCGTCGTGCTCGAGAAGGGCCCCGAGTTTCTGGCCAAGGCGCGCATCTCCGGCGGCGGCCGCTGCAATGTCACGCACGCCTGCTTCGAGCCGCGCGAACTCGCGGAGCGGTATCCGCGCGGCGGCCGGGCCTTGATCGGGCCGTTCCAGCGTTTTCAGCCGCGCGACACCGTGGCCTGGTTCGCCGCCCGTGGCGTGCCGCTCAAGACCGAGCGCGACGGCCGGATGTTTCCGGTGACCGATTCCTCGCTGACGATCGTCGAGGGCCTGCTCGCCGCTGCGCGAAAGGCTGGCGTGGAACTGCGGTCGAACACCGGCGTCGATGAGATCCTGCGCGGCGAGGACGGTCGGTTCACCTTGGGCTTGTCGCGCGGCGAAATGCTGGTGTGCGACCGGCTCCTGCTGGCCACCGGCGGATGTCGCGCGCCCGCCGCCGGACGGCTGGCCGAAACGCTCGGCCACACGCTGGTGCCGCCGGTGCCTTCCTTGTTCGCCTTCAACATCGACCTGCCGTGGCTGCGCGCGTTGGCGGGCGTTTCGCTGGACACGGTCGAGGTGTGCGTGCCGGGAACCCGTTTGCGCGAGCGCGGGCCGTTGCTCTTCACTCACTGGGGCGTGAGCGGCCCCGCCATCTTGAGACTCTCCGCCTGGGGCGCGCGGATTCTGCATGACCTGGATTATCGCTTTCCGCTGCAAGTCGATTGGGTGCCGACGTACGATGCCGCGGCGTGGATGGCGGGGTTCGCCGCCCGCCGCCAGACCAACGGCGCGCGGTGCGTGGTGAACACGCCGTGTGCCGGCCTGCCGGCGCGACTTTGGGAGCAGTTGATCCTCGCTGCCGGGCTCTCGCCCGACCAACGCTGGGCCGGACTTTCGCGGTCCGCCCAACAGCAACTCGTCCGGCAGCTCACGCACACGGAACTGCCGGTCGTGGGCAAGAGCCTGAACCGCGACGAATTCGTGACCTGTGGCGGGGTGCGGCTCGGCGAGGTGGATTTCCGGACGATGGCCAGCCGAAATTGCCCCGGCCTGTATTTCGCCGGCGAGCTGCTGGACATCGACGGAGTCACGGGCGGCTTCAATTTCCAGGCCGCGTGGACCACCGGCTGGATCGCCGGGCAGGCACTTGCGGCGGGGCTGGATTGAGGCGCGACGAACGGCTCGGTGCTGACCGCCTTCGCGCTTGACGCTCTCCGCTCCCGTCGCTCGACTGGCGCCGATCTATGCGCACGAAACTCCTGGCATCTCTCATCACGGCCGCCGGCATGGGCGTCTTTTCCACTCCCCAGATTTCCGCCCAAGCCGCAACGGGGGCCGGCGATGACGCCACGGTGCGCCAGAAGAGCGATGATGTCGAACGCCTCAAACGGCAGCTCGAGCACGCGGAACAGGAACTCCAGAAGGTCAAATTGGACAACGAACGCCTGCGCCAGGAAAACGAGAAAAAGGATCACCAGCAACGCGAGGCCGACCAGAAGAAGGCGCAAAAGGAACTGGACAAGCTCAAGCAGGAAAACGAGCGCCTGCGCCAACAACAGGAACGCTCGGCACGGCAATCGCCGCCGCCGGCGCGCGAAGTGAAACCGGTCCGGCCGATGAGCGGACTGCCTCCGCTCGGGAAAGGCGCCGAGGTCGAGGCCGACGAGTTGGTGGGCCACTTTGCCGCCGATCCGGTGGCCGCGGCGAAACGCTACGACAAACAGACCTTTCGCGTGAAAGGCGAGGTGGAGCGGTTCAGCACCGGCCTGGTCACCCGCAACTTCAGCGTGCTGCTGGCGTCACCCGACCGCGGCCTGACTGTGAAATGCCGGTTCAATTACATCGATCAGTATCGGACCGTCTTCACCCGGCAGGACGCGCGGAAGCTGACCGCCCGGTTCGAGGGCGGCAGCGAAGTCGATCTGCTGGAAGTGGGCCAACCGGTTGTGATCGAAGGCAAATGCGCCGGCGCGAAGGACGGCGACATCGTTCTCAACGGTTGCCGGCTTGTGCGCTGAGGCTTGCCGGCAAGACGGACGCACGCCGGCAATTCACCAAGGGATCGGGCCGGCCTCGTTCGCGGCGGATTCAAGGAATTGCCGCAGCACCTGAACCCGCGGCCCGGCGAGCGCCCGCGCCCTGGCCAGACGTAACTGGCCCGGCAGTGCCTCCAAGTTCCGACGCAGCACGGCGATGGCTTCGGCGAAGGTCGGGAACCGCGTGTCGCGGCCGACCTTGCTGACCGTGCGCAAGATGCCCACCGCCCCGAGCTGTTCGAGAATGTCGGCATCGCGGAGGAGGATCCCTTCCGGCGTCGTTGGCGCTGAACTGGACAGGTGCGTGCGGATCGCCTCCACGACTGCGGGAATCTTCGCTGGCGGGAAACCCAGCGGTGCCAGTACCTCCGGCGCGCTGTGCATCGCGTAGGCGACGTTGTCCCAGCGCGCGAGCGCTTCCGGATCTTCCGGGCGATGGCCGACGAAGACGCCGAGGTCGTGGAGCCAGGCGGCGGCGAACAGTACATCGTCATCGCCCGGCAATTCGACCGCGAGTTCCCGCGTGAGCCGGTAGAGCCGAGGTTGGTGACTGAACTTGTCCGCCGGCCGGGCTTGGGCGCGGAGGTACTCGATCAGCGCGGCGCGCCAATTCGCGGGAGCCGTGTCAGGCATGAGTGGGAAGTT
Source organism: uncultured bacterium (assembly GCA_963735925.1). Classification (GTDB taxonomy): domain Bacteria; phylum Verrucomicrobiota; class Verrucomicrobiia; order Limisphaerales; family J093; genus DSVZ01. Next base: position 2,223,753 of record CAVTMT010000003.1, on the reverse strand, counting down.
CCCCGGCCGACTCGCTCACTGCCGTGACACAGCGGGCGCAAAGCGTCGGGTGCTGGGCGTTTTGCCCGACAGTGGTTTCCCAGTGCCAGCAACGCTCGCATTTCTGACCGTCGGCTTTCGCTACACCCACGACCACTGTGTCAGACTGGGTCGGATCAGCTTGTGCCGAAATGAACAACTGCGAAACCCCGACCAGCTCCTGAAAGTCGGCTTTAATCTCTTCCACCGCCGAGAGGCGATGCAATTTCGGTCCAACCCCATCGATCACTAGCTTTGCTTCGAGCGATTTGCCAATCAGCTTTGCCTGGCGTGCCTGCTCGAGATGCTGAAGCGCCTTCTCGCGCAGCTCGAAGTGAGTCTGCCAGACCATTCCAAAGGCGAAGCGCGGATCAGGATCCCGCGGGAGCGGACTGGCGGAAGCCTGCCAATTCGACAAATGCACCGAGTCCACCGGTTTTCCTGGGATAAACTCCCACGCTTCATCAGCCGTGAAAGCCAGGATCGGCGAGAGCATTTGGCACAGGCTGACCACCATGCGATGCAACGCCGTCTGGGTGGAGCGTCGCCGCGGTGAATTCACCGGATCGGTGTAGAGCCGGTCCTTCACCACGTCGTGGTAAATCGCCGAAAGCTCCACGGCCACGAACTGGCTGAGCTTTTGATAGACGAGGTGGAATTCGCAAGTGTCATAGGCATGTGCGACCTCGGCCTCGAGTCGGGTGAATTCCCCCAGAATCCAGCGGTCCAGCCCGGTCAACTGGTCGTCCGGCACCGTGTGCTTCGCCGGATCGAAGTCGTACAGGTTGGAGAGTTGGTAGCGGAGCGTGTTGCGGAGGAGGCGATAGGTTTCCGCCACCTTGAGCATCCGCGCCTCGCTGAGGACCATGTCGCCGCGGTAATCCTGGCTGGCCACCCAGAGCCGGAGCACGTCGGCGCCAAAGTCGTTCACCCACAGCGTGGCCGACTTGGAGCCGCGACTCTTGGCCTCCTTTTCGCCGGCGTCGTTCACCACGAAGCCGTGCGTGAGGACGGTCTTGAACGGCGCCGCACCGCTGCCCGCCAGTGCGAGCAGCAGCGAAGACTGGAACCAGCCGCGATGTTGGTCCGAGCCTTCGAGATAAAGGTCGGCCTGAAACGGCAGGCGGCCATCCACGCCAGGGCCAGAGCCTCGCAATTCGGCACGCCGCTGGGTGACCGCGTGACTGCTCGAACCGGAGTCGATCCACACGTCCAGCGTGTCGGCCGACTTGGCCGTTGCTTCCGGCCCCGACCAATTCGCGGGCCGCACGAGCGTCCAGAGTTCCGCCGCCGTCTTCTCGAACCAGATATTCGACCCGTGTTGCTCGACCAAATCCGCGACCTTGCGCACGACGCGGGCATCGAGGATCGGCTGCCCCGCCGCATCGTAGAAGGCCGGCAAAGGCACGCCCCACGAGCGCTGGCGCGAGATGCACCAGTCGGGGCGCGACTCCACGGCGCCCTTGATCCGGTTGATGCCCCAGTCGGGGATCCAAGTGACGTGATCGATTTGCGCAATGGCGAGTTGGCGGAAAGACTTGGCGGATGTCGGATGCGGGATGCCGGATACCGGATACCGGATACCGGATATCGGAGGCCGGACGTCGGAGGCCGGATGGCCGGCTAGCGGATCCGGCATCTGGTATCTGGCATCGAATTCCCGATCGATCTTCACGAACCACTGGTCCATCGCGCGGAAGATGACCGGCGTCTTGCTGCGCCAGCAATGCGGGTAGCTGTGATGGTAATTCTCCTGGTGGAGTAGTGCCTGGCGGGTGCGCAATTCGTGCAACACCGCTTCGTTGGCCTCGCTTTTGCCGTGCTTCTCCAGGATCGACTTGCCGATCAACTCAGCCGGCATCTGCCGCTCGCGCGGCAGGTCGTCCGAATAGGCGAACCGCCCGTCGTCATCGACCGGCGAGTAGATCGGAAGGCCTTGGCGCTGGCCGAGTCCGTAATCCTCGAGACCGTGCCCTGGCGCGATGTGGACGAAGCCGGTGCCGGTGTCGTTGGTCACGAAGTCATCGCCGGCGAACAACCGGCCGGTGCGGGCGCAGAAGGGGTGTTGGTATTCGATCTGGCTCAGATGGCCGGCTTCGAGGCTGCGAACGATCTGGTAATTCTGCCACCCGCACTTCGCCGCCACCGCACCGAGCAGCATCGTGGAAACGATATAGTCTTCGCTGCGCTCACCGTCAGGGTCCAGGGGCACGCGCACGAGCGAGTAGCTGAACCTGGAATTGTAGGCCACGGCGAGGTTGGCGGGGAGCGTCCACGGCGTGGTGGTCCAGATCAGGATGAAGGTGTTCGCGTGGCCGAGCACCGGGAACTTCACGAAGATGCTCTGGCTGACGTGGTCCTGGTATTCGACCTCGGCCTCGGCCAGTGCCGTCCGGCACGGGATGCTCCAATAGACCGGCTTTTTGCCGCGATAGACGAAGCCCTTCTCGACGATGTTGGCGAAGAGCCGCAACTCCTCGGCCTCGTACTCACGGGTGAGCGTGAGATACGGGTTGTCCCAATCGCCCAGCACGCCCAGGCGCTTGAACTGGTCGCGCTGGATGGCGATGAACTTGCGGGCGTAGGCGTCGCAGGCATTGCGGATGGCGGCGGGAGACACATCGGATGCCGGATGCCGGATGCCAGAGGCCGGAATCTGGGATCCGGTATCCGGCAGCTTCTCCCCCGTCTCCAACGGCTTCTCCTTCCGCAATTCCTGGGTGACCTTGAACTCGATCGGCAGCCCGTGGCAGTCCCAGCCGGGCACGTACGGCGCGCGGAAGCCACGAAGCGTTTTATGTTTGATGACGATGTCTTTGAGAATCTTGTTGAGCACGTGGCCCAGGTGAATCTCGCCATTGGCGAAGGGCGGGCCGTCGTGAAGGACGAAGGTGGGCGCGCCGGCGCGGGCCGCCTGGATGCGCTCGTAAAGCCGGGTGGCCTCCCACTGGGCGAGGCGGGCCGGCTCGCGCTTCACCAGGTCGGCCTTCATCGCGAAGTCCGTGCGCGGCAGGTTCAACGTGTTCTTGTAGTCCATCGTAATCCGGTTTGACCGGAAGGCACAGCCTAGCAGGGGGTGGGCGGCGGCGGCAAGTTGGCAACCGCGCGTTGGGTCGAAGTCGATCTTGTGCCCACGCTGGTGTGGCTGGCGTGACCTAAAGGCGCGCTGCGTCCAGAACCGGGGCCAGGCGGACTCAAAGGCGAAGTTGGAACGTGGTTTGCTTAGTACGGCCCGTGGGCGTACCTGTGCGCAAGCCGCGTCAGCCGAGATAAATGACGGCGTGGCAGGGCGATCGCCGGCGGGACCGGCACAGGGCGCGGAAACCAGCGTTGACACGGGCGGTCCTGATAATAAGCTGCCGGAGAGTTCAGACGCTTAACGATTTAGTACCATGCTCCAGCGAATCAGCCTGATCGTCGCCATTGTGGCCGGCATTGCCATCTTTGTCGTCAGCCACATGCAGGTGGCCACCAAGATCGGCGGTCTCCAGACCGATCTGCATGACACGCGCACGCAGCTTACCGCCTCGCAGGAGGCAGAGAAGAAAGCTTCGGCCGACGCGAAAGCCGCCAACGAGCGCGCCGACAAGCTCGATCGGGATTTGGCCGGCACGAAGGAGCAACTGGACGCCCAGACCGCTCGCGCGAATACCCAGCAGGCCCGGGCCGACAAGAACGAGGCGGAACTGAACAAGACCAAGGGCGACCTCACGGACGCGAACCGGAACCTGGCGGCCTGGAAGGCGCTGACCATCCCGGTCGAGGAAGTGCGCGCGCGGTTGGTCGCCCTGGAACGTGCCAAGGAAGCCCTCGCCGCCTTAACCTCGGAGAACAAGCTGCTCCTCACCCAGTACCAGCAGACGAAGGCGCGGCTGGACGTCTATGAAGGTGGTCGCGACCTGCCGCCGGACATGAAACTCGCCCGCAACGGCAAGGTGCTGGCTGTGGATCCGCAGTGGGACTTTGTGGTGCTCGACCTCGGCCGCAAAGAAGGCGCCGTCGAACGAGGGGAGTTGCTCGTCAACCGGGACGGCAAGCTGGTGGCCAAGGTGAAGATCGCCAAGGTCGAGGAAGACCAATCCATCGCCAACGTGATGTCGGAATGGAAGCAGACGGACCCGAAGGTGGGCGACGAAGTCCTCAAGTGAAATGGCAATCCTGACCCGCTTTTTCCGTCGGTATTCCCGGCTTTTGATCGCTCTGGGACTCGTTGGTTTCGCTGCCGGCTGCGCCTCGACCACCGATTCCGAGAACATGTCCGAGCGCCCGTGGAACGCTCCGAAGAGCTGGGAGAACGGTTTGCCGGCCGGCATGATGGAAGGCCGTTGACCCGGCCCGGCCGCAGAAGCCAAGCCGCGCAACACTGCCACCGTTCCATACTCTCGCCCGCCCGGACCGGATTCCCCGGTCAGGATTTGGGCGTGTCGCCCGGAGCGAGAATCCAGGCCTGTTCATGCCGGGCGAAGCCCAGCCGCGGATAATACTCCGTGGCCGCGGGTGCTGCCAACAACACCAATGTCGCTTTCGCGCCTGCCAGTTCGCGCGTCCGCCGGATCAATTCGCGACCAATGCCCTGTCGCTGCCAGCCGACGTGAACCGCCAGGTCGGAGAGGTAGGTCACGTAGGTGAAGTCGGTCAGCGACCGCGCGATCCCGACCAGCCGTTCGCCGTCCCAGGCCGTGACCACCAGGTTTGCCTCGCGCAACATGCGCGCCATCCGTTCGCGATCCTCCACCGGCCGGCGTTCCCCCAACGTCGAAGCGCGGTAGAGTTCGATCACGGCGTCCACATCGAGGGCGTTGCCCAACTGATAGGTGATCATCGGTCAGAGTGTGGCGGAAAGTCCACGCCCGTCAGGCGCCGGCTCGGGATCGGGGCACGCCTAACGATGCCGGTGGTGAACGCGGAAATCGTTCCGCCGGCTTTCGGCGATTCCTCGAAGGCGGTGGAAATTCGACACGCGGCGGTGGGTTCAGCCCACGTACTCGCGCGGATCGGTGATTCGGCCCGTGAGCGCGCTGGCCCCCACCGTGGCGGGCGAGGCGAGGAAAACCTGCGATTCCTTGTGGCCCATCCGGCCGGGAAAATTCCGGTTGGTAGCGCTGATGCACTTGAGCGCAGCCTGGTTCATCCGGCCGAACGTGTCCACGGGTCCGCCCAGACATGCCGCGCAACCCGCGTTCTCGGTCATCTGGACCCCGGCGGCAACGAGGATTTGCCAGATGGTCTGGTCGCCCCAACGCGTGGCCTGCAATTCGTGCATGATCTCCGGCGTCGCCGGCACGCCAAAGGTGTCGATGACGACCTTCCGGCCGCGCACCACCCGGGCAAACTCGACGAAATCGCTCGTCTTGCCGCCGGTGCAAGAACCCACGTAGGCGCGGTCGAGCTTGATGGCGCCGAGTTCTTTCGCCTTCTTGCGCTGACCCGGATCGGGATGGCAGGCCACGGTCGGCTCCAACGTGCCCAGGTCCACCACCGACTCGTAAACGAACTTCTGCGCGCGGTCCGGCTCGGCGGGTTGGTATGCCGCCTTCGTACCATTGAGTTTCGTCCGCGCTTCGACGTATTCCGCAGTGCGGGCATCGAACTCGAAGATGCCGTTCTTGCCCCCCGCCTCGATCGCCATGTTCGCGATGGTCATCCGATCGTCCATCGAAAGCCCGGCCACGCCCGGGCCGTCGAACTGCATCGCGCGGTAGGTCGCGCCGTCCGAGCCGATCTCGCCGATGACGTGCAGGATGATGTCCTTGGCCATCACGCCGGGCTGGAGCCGGCCTTCGAGCCGGAAATGCATCGTTTCGGGCACTTTGAGCAGGAGCTTGCCGGTGCCCATCACAAAGCCGGCGTCGGTGTTGCCGATGCCGGTGGCAAACTCGTTGAACGCGCCGGCGGTGCAGGTGTGGGAATCGGTGCCGAACAGCACCTCGCCCGGACGCGTGTGGCCCTTTTGGGGCAGGGCGCTGTGGCAGACCCCCGCATAGTGGGTCCCGAACTGGCGCAACCGGTTGCCCTTGGCGGCATCGAACTGCCAGGTGCCTTTCGGGTCGTCGATCACGTCATAGAAATACGGCAGGTCCTGCTCGCGCACGAAGTCGCGCAGGAGGTTGACGTTCCGGTTCGAGTTCGAGTCGGCCGTGAAGATGTAATGGTCAGGAATGATGACCACCCGCTGGCGGTCCCAGACCTTGGCCTTCGCGCCGAACTCGCGCTTGAAGACCCCGATGGTCCCCGGACCGCAGACGTCGTGCGTCATCAACACGTCGGCGTTCACCCACACATTGTCCCCGGCTTCGACCCGCGCCTTGCCGGCGGCGCGGGCGAGTATTTGTTCAGTCAGCGTCATAACACGATCAGGGAGGAAACTAGCGAATGCTGCGGCTCACGGCAACAAACCGTTGCGGAGACGCGCGCCGTTCCGAGGAGACTTCGGGTGGGCTCTTGGTTTTGCCCGTGGCGTGGTTGCGCTACCGCCCGGCGCCCGCGCGCAACCACCCATTTGAATTCAGGACGCTGCCGGACCTCGCCTCTGTCTGACGCCGAATTTCCGGGCACGGACTTTATGTCTTCATCCGGAGCCCGCGATTCCACAGGCGTGGACTCGCCAAGGGAGCGTCATCAAGAAGGCCTGGCGTGTGCCCCGCCCGTTCGCGCTTCGCGCCACGAGCGTGCTTCGTCAGGGTACGCCCGGTTGCGCGGGGCGACGACTGGGGGTGCTCCAAGCACCGCAAACCGGTCAGGCACGAGCGACCAAGCTGTTCACGAAACGCGAAGCCGTGGGCCGCTCAACAGAGTCAAGTCCCCCGCCAGTCGCGGAAGCTCGGCCGCCGATCCCTGGGTGGTTTCCGCCGGGCTCGTCGCCGGGCTCCAACGAGGCAGGGCTGGTTGCGAACGGCCGGTCGGGGACAGTTCGATGTTCGAGGCGAGGTGGCGGGCATGTTCTGTGGCGCGTGCGCAGGCCGCGCGGTCCAGTTTCTTGGCCAACTCGGCGCGCAACGCAACGCACTCGGGTTCGCCCTGCATGGCCGCGAGAATGCCCCAGGCGTATGCCAGTTCCCACTCGCCGTTCGTCGTGCCGGGCCGCGAGAGCAGCCGGGCGAGCTCGAACTGCGCGGCGACCAGTCCGCGCCGGGCGGCCACCTCGAGGTGCTTGCGGCCCTCGTCCACATCCTCCAGCACCCCCACGGCATCCAGCAGGAACTTCCCCACCAAATAATCCGCCCGGGGATCACCCGTCTCCGTGGCCAGGGAAGCCCACTTCCACGCCAGCCGCGGATTCCGGATGTTTCCCTTCCCCTGCCAGTGCTGCATGGCCAGGTCGAGGCGGCTGTCGATGACTTCACGCTCGCCTGCGTCGGGGTCAAAGCCGCAAGCCTGCAACTGGCTGATCTTCGCGCGCGCTTCCTGGCGGTCGCGGCACGGTCTGGATCGCAGCCACTGCAGGGCCTGCCGGTAATCGGGCGCGGCCAGCCGGCCGTCCGAGAGCAGTTCCGCCAGGCGAATCGCGGCCCAGCCACTGCCCGCAACGGCGGCCCGTTGGTAGAGGCTAAGAATGGCCTCCGCGCTGAGGGTGGGGAGGAGGTGTTGTTCGGCAATTTCGGCCGCCGAGTACATCGCCTTGGTGTGACCGGCTTTCGCGGCGAGCTCGAAACTCTCGTAGGCGTCCTTGAACCTCCCCAGGACCTGGAAGAGTTTGCCCAGCTCGAATTGCGCCTCGGCCGACCCGCCTTCCGCGGCCAGGCGAAAGTAGCGTTCCGCACGCAGCAGTCCGGGCACATCCCGCGTCGAGCGGTTCAAATGGCTCTTCCCGAGCCGCAAGGCGGCCTCGACGTTGCCGGCCTGAGCGGCGCGCTTCAAATACCGACGCACCTCACGATCGCGTTCGGCGCTGCCCGCCTTCGTGTACGTATAACGGGAATCATGGCAAAGCTCCGCCAACCGCATCGAAGCGCGGGCACTCCCCAGCCCGCTGAGCAGTTCCCACCAGGAGCGCCACGCCAGGTGGACCGGATTTCGCCGGACGAACAGCGCCAACACCAGCACGGCCGTCATCGCCAGGGGAAAAGAATGTTGCGGCGAGGCAATGCCATGCAGCAACCCCGCGGCGGGGGAGGGAGGAGACCGCGGCACCAAGGCCGTCGCGGAGCCGTGCCGGGCCTCCTGCGTCCAGTTGGTCGATTCGCCCGCCAGAGACTGACCCGCGAACATGGGGGAGTTCACCGTCCCGTTGGTTGTGCCCGGGTTCGTTGATTCGCCAGCCACCATGACTGATGCCATGCTGGTTAGAATGCAGCTAAACGAGGCATTAGCACAATACGCACTGCTTCGTAGGTTAAAGGCTAAAAATTGATCGGCTCATGGACCGGGTGCGAGGTCGGTGCTGGCACGTTGAGCAAACCCAACCCGGAACTTGGCCGGCGCCTGGACCCGCTCACACCGTCACCCACCCGCCCGTCCGGTGGCTGGCCTGAATCGCTTCGCAGACGGCGACCTCCGCATGGCCGTCGGCGGCGGTGGCAAAGAGGCCTGGGCCGTGGTTGCCCGCCGTGACGCAGGCGTAGATCGAACGGAACAGCATTTTGAACGTGTCCGGGAATCCCTCGACGTGCCCTGGCGGATAGTCCACAAAACCGGCCGCGCCATCGCCGAAGGCGGGCGTGCCACGGAAGGCGGATTCGTTCGCGGCGTCCCGGTTCCCGAATTGGAGGGTCTCCGGATTTTCCGAACACCACCAAACGGATTTTTGCGCACCGTAAATTTCCATGCGGATGCAGTTTTTGCGGCCGGCGGCGACTTGCGACACCGCGAGGTTGCCGCGGGCGCCGTTGCCGAATTCGAGCAGCACCTGGGCGAAGTCCTCGGTTTCCACCGGGTATTCCTCATACGACATCCGGGCGTCGGCCTTTGCGAACGTATGCACCTCACCGAGCGGGCGCCGACGCGTTTTGTGGAAGGTGCCCAGATCCGCAAAGACGCGCTTGATCCGGGCGCCGAGAATGAAGGTGGCGGTGTCCATCCAGTGCGTGCCGATGTCCGCCACGGCGCGAAGTTGGCCGCCTTCGGCCGGCAACAAACGCCAGTTATAGTCGGTGTCCTTGAACAGCCAGTCCTGCAGGTAAGAACCGTTCACGTGGATGATCTCGCCCAGTGCGCCGGTGGCAACGAGCCTACGCATCTGCAGTACGGCCGCGTAGAACCGGACGTTGTAGTTCACCGCGAAGACGGTGCCGGTCCGGCGGGCGAGCTCCACGATCTCCGCGGTTTCGCGGGTGTTCATCGCCAGCGGCTTTTCGCAGACGACGTGTTTGCCGGCGCGCAGCGCGGCCAGCGACATTTCGCCGTGGAACCGGTTGGGGGAACAGATGTGCACCACGTCCACGTCCGGTGAATGGACGAGCTCGCGATAATCGCCGAACGCCCGCGCGATGCCGAAGCGGTCGGCGAATCCGCGGACCCGGTCGGGCAGGTCGCATACCGCGGTGACCGGCACGCCGAGGCGGCGCAGGGCTTCGAGGTGGACCGGGCCAATGAATCCTGTGCCGATGATGCCGGCGCGCAGCGGGGCGATCTTCATGATTTTGCGGGGCGTTGTATCGCGGCAGGATCCGACAGGCAAGGTCGGTCGCGGCGGGGCGCCTGTCGCGGCGGGCATTTCTCCCCGGCTCGACATGCCGCCCCGGCGCCGCTACGTTCGTCCTCAGCCATTCCGCATCGCGCCCATGAAGCCCAAGTTCAAAGACCGTATCGTTGACGTGTTGTTGATCCTGCTCTTCCTGACGGTGGTTTCCGGCTGCGCTTATTTCATCCTGAAGCTCATGACGCGGTGGCGGATCAAGGGGCTGGGTTGAGGCCGGTCTTCCCGTTGGGCCGATCGTTTCAGGGAACGGGACGGAGGGACAAAGTGCCCGCCGGTCGGGCCCGGAGAAGCGCCCTGACCGGACAATCCATCGACCGGGAGAAGGACCGGGCCCGTTTCGCACGCGGTCGTTCCGGGGGCAGAGTCCCCGCGCACTGGACCCGCCAGACATGAGGTGCTTCAATCTCGCCCGTGACGATATCTTACGGTTTGCTCGCCGCGATCCTGATCCTTCGGTCGGGCCTGGCGGGCGAAGCGCTGGCACCGGGCAATTGGCAGGTGCATTTCTCGCCCCGCGGCGATTGCACCGCCGCGGTCGTTTCCGAACTCGAGGCGGCGAAGCGGACGGTTCTGGTCCAGGCTTACAGCTTCACGTCCGCAGCGATTGCCGAAGCCCTGGCCGGGGCGCACCGGCGGGGCGTCCACATCCAGGTCATTCTCGACAAGAGCCAGCGGACCGAGAAGTACTCCTCCGCCACTTTCGTATCCCATGCCGGGATTCCAACCTTCATTGACGCCCAGCACGCCATCGCCCACAACAAGGTCATGGTCATTGACGGGCAGATCGTGCTCACCGGTTCGTTCAACTTCACCAAGGCGGCCGAGGAGAACAACGCCGAGAACCTCCTGGTGATTCACGATGCGGCGCTGGCCTCCCGGTACACGGCCAACTGGCAGGCGCATCGCGCGCACAGCGTGCCTTACACAGGGCCGAAACCGAAGCAGCAAGCCCAGCCTTGAACCTGGAGGAGGCAGTCTTTCGGGTTTGCCTTGCAAGCAGCCGGCTCCCGTCTTCGCCGCGTCCCGCCCCGAACGGGGTACTCGACGGCAAGAAAGCCCGTGGTTCTTGCGTGAAACCGCGGTCGTGCCTCCTCGAGAATCCGACCCAACTGGTGGAATGGTGGGCGCTGAGGGATTCGAACCCCCGACCTACTCGGTGTAAACGAGACGCGCTAGCCACTGCGCCAAGCGCCCAAACCAGTTGTACATGAATAACTTGGGGATTTAGCCGAGGGAAACTCGGAATCTGGTCCGCCCCTCGCTTCTACCCGCCATGCTGCTCCGCCAAGGGCAAGGCTCACAAGGCGCAGCGGCGAGTTCCGCAAGGTTGGCCAGAACCTCGTCCGCTACTCGGCCAACAAGGTCTAGTATGCGATCTGCAAGGTTGCCGGCAAGAAGATCTGGAAAAGCTGTCGCGCCGCGACAGAGGATCCGGAAACCTTTGGAGACGTCGGATCGCGAACCTGCCCAACGACGGCTGCAGGACGAAGTGGGCCGGAGCGGGATGGGTGAGCGACTTGCCTCCAGCCAAGTTCAGCCGGTCTCGTCCGCCGCGTGACGTGCTTGATCACAATCAGCGAAGACTCCGGGGTTCCGCCTGCCCTCGGCGTCGTAATGGACGACGGTGGAAAGGGCATAGCCTCTGGTCGGCGTCTTGCATACGGAAACGACGCTCGATCCGCGCTTCACGCGCACCGGAAACCTCTCCCGCTTCATGAAGGCTCCACGTTTGGATCGTTATGGAAGTGAACGCAGAGCTGTCATGAAACTGGCAAGAAAAACCCCGAATGAGGAAAACCACCTTCTCGAGCGGTTGAGACTGAGGAAAACAAAATGGAGCGAGCGAAGGGATTCGAACCCTGCGCACAAGATTCACAACCTGTTCATCTCCAAAATAATGCAACCTACGCTCCGCAGGAGTGTACACAAATACGCGCACAGATTGCAGACTTGGGCAGTCCCAATTTGGCGCGCGTAGTCGCAGCCTGGCCCGGACTCGCTTCGCCGCTCAAGGCCGCGATCTTGGCGATTGTCGATTCCGTTTCCGGGAGCAAAGGGGTCCTCGAATGACTGCGCCGACCCCAGGGGGCGCGCGTGAGGCGCGAAGCGGGCAGCACCTCCCCCCACCTTTTCCCCCTAGCCCCGCGGCAATGAGCGCTTCCAGCGAGGGCCGGCTGCACAAGTTGGGGGTCGAGTCATCCCAAGGCCCTCGCAGTGCGACGAGCCTTCGTCCCTTTGAGACAAGCGAGAGTCCCCACAAGGGATTCGGGACTGCTCGCTTGTCGAACTGCTCCAAATCGAACGGGCAGGCGGGTGGCGATGCCGCTGGCGAGCGAGCCGAAGCGGAGTTCGTGACAGCAGCCTGCCCCCAAGAGAACTGCAAATCCGAAGGCAGGTTGCTGGCGCGAAATCCGCGCGAGCGGTCGAACACACCAAAGCTCGGCACTGGTGCTCTGCCGCCTCTAGCTTCGCCACGCACAGACGAGCAAGCCGAAGGGCCTGGAGCGTTGTTCACCGATCCGTTTCAGACCGACCGCATCGGCATTACGGCGGAAACATGGCCTGACTCAATCGAAGGCGAGGGCACCCCTAACGGAGCGCCGGGGCCGGCCGCCAACGAGCCGGGACGGATCGCGGCGGCCGGCCCGGGCTTGTCTAAGGCGCATAACTCACCGGGGCAATTGCCGCAGTGGATGGCGCGCGTGTGGGATGGCGGCGGACTGGTTGAACTGATCGGTCCTGGGATCAAAGCGGCAAGGCCGGGCGGCGCGAAGCGGGGGCGGATCGGATGCCTATCGCCGGCCAGCCGATCGCGGCTCTTGCGAAAGATGAGCCGGCTTCGGCGCGATGAGATGCCTGTGTTCGCTACGGTCACCTACCCGGACGAATTCACTCCCGAGCCGGCGCGTTGGAAACGCGACTTGGACGCACTCTTGAAGCGGCTGCGCCGGCTCTTCCCGGCAGCGAGCGGGTTTTGGAAGCTGGAATTGAAAGCGCGTCAAAGCGGCCAGAACGCCGGACAACTGGCGCCGCACTTCCACCTGCTCCTCTGGGGCATTCCCTGGGACTGGGAAGACCGTAAAGGGTGGGAGTGGCATTTGCGGTTCGAGTTGCAGTGCCGTCACAACATCGTCAACGGTCGCCGGTTGGTCCGTCGAGAAGTCTTCGAGAATGGCGCGTGGATGCTCACCGAAAGTTGCCAGTCGGTGGAGGACGGAACTTTGAAGACTCATTCCCGCCGGCAGCGGTTCAAGCGGCGGGGGCAGTTGGTCGAAAGGGAGACAGTGGAATGGTGGCTCCACGACGGCGTGCCGCACCTGGATCAAGAAATGCGCGAGTTGGGCGTCCGGCGGCGCGGTTGCCGCCAGGTCGAACTGCGTGAGTGGTTTTCGCTGGCGTGGTATGAGATCGTCGGCAGCGAAGAGTTGCCGCACTTGCGGGCGGGAACGAACATCGAACAGGTTCGCAGCAATCGTGGCGTGATGTTCTACGCGGCCAAGTACGTCGCGAAGGCGGAAGAGAACGCGTCGCCGGTCGGCCGGTGGTGGGGGACCGTGAATGCGAACGCCCTGCCTTGGGCGAAAGCCGTGGATGTTGAACTGGGGCCGAGGCCGGCCGCCCGACTGCGAAGGACCGCCAGGCGGTATGTGAACCGCGTGCGCAAGAAGGGGCGCCGCTGGCGGCCGCGGGGGTCATGCACCTGGTTCTGCGAGGGTTCGGCCTGGCTTCGGTGGGTGCGGGAGCTTTGGGAGCCACCGGACCCGTTCCAGGTGGAAGCCATCGCTGGGCGACCTGACGCGCTCTACAAGCCTACGCGTCGCTGACCGGCCTGGCTTCTGTCCGCATTTGCCCTGCCGCTGTGCTCATGGCGTCGCACGAGCGAGGTTCTCGGTTGTGCCGTCGCGCTTTTCCTGTCGCGTTTTTCCTTGCCCTTGGACTCTTCCCTACCAAAATCGGCCTGTAAATGCAAGCCAGACCGTACCGCGCGAAGAAGGAGAACAACCGCACTTTCGGTGGTTGTTCCCGGACCCGTGCCCTGGAACAACCGCACCGCTTGCGGTTGTTCCCCGGAATTGCCGGGTTCGACCGCATGCGGTTCAATACCTGTTGGGCATGAAAGATACAGGCGTCGAAGAGTTCCGCCGCGCCGTGGAGCAATTCTCGGAGAAGCGGAAGGGACTTTGGCGAAGACCACGCCAGCAGTTCGTCGATTGGCTACAACGGCAGCGCGTCCCTGCGTGGTTGAAACGTCATGTTCTGGATGCTTGCCTCACCAGGACGACACACGTGGGCGTCGCTTACTTCTATTCGCCGGAGAGAATTCGGAAGGAAAACGAAGATTATCCAGAGATTCGGAAGCACGGATTTTTCCAGATCGGATCGGCATTCGATGGAGATCCTTTAGTGGTTCAGTTCCGAGACGATCTCGGAGCCGTGGGTTATCTAAGCCAAGACGCACTTTGGCAAGATCGCGAGGACCGTGAGGTCTTGTTTCTCAAGGTAACGGACTCGATTGGCCGATATGCGATGATGGCCAAGGAGATTCTTGGTTGTCCTATTGATTTCTATGGCACGATGCCGCAATAACGAGCCCAACAATGCGCTGGACCGAACAGCCATGAGCGCCGTGTCTGGGGCCATTGCAGACGCCTGGGTCGCGGCGGCGCTCATGGCTGTCGGTCAGCTTTTTCGTTCGGCATACTCTTACGAGACTGCCCCCTTTGCTTGCCCCATCCGGCACCCCCCATGACCGCAAGTGAGCAGGCTGCGCTCCAAAAAGCACTGGAGATAATCGAGGCTTGCCACAAGCAGCCGCAGCGTACTCACCTCGACTTGGATCGCCTCGGCCTGACGAAACTGCCCGCGGAGGTGGCGGAGCTTAGAACGATTAGGTCCGTCTCTCTCCGCGGTAACAAGCTGACCACGTTACCCCCGGAAATCTGTCATTTAACAGCCCTGAACGAAATCCGGCTGCAGGACAACCAACTGTCTGCGTTGCCACCTGAGATTACGCAATTGGGCAACTTGACCGAACTGTTTCTGGATGGTAATCGACTCAACTGCTTCCCGCAGGAACTGTATTCGCTCAAATCGTTGGCGTGGCTGGACATCTCCAACAACCCAATCGCGGCGCTCCCACCCGAGATTGAAAGACTTTCCTCCCTGAATCTCCTTTTTGCCAGCCATTGTTCCCTTGGCGCCTTACCACCGGAAATCGGCAGACTCCAGAAAATGACGGCGCTGGTCTTGTCAGAGAATGAGCTGACCACGCTACCCCCGGAGATTGGCCAACTGCGTGCGCTGACAGACCTGTATCTCGAGTACAACCGAATGTGCACGCTTCCTCCGGAAGTAGCGCAACTCACGTCTCTGAAGAGGCTTTATCTCGAAAACAACGAACTCACAAACCTCCCATCGGACTTCGGACGGTTCACCTCGCCTGTCGTCCTGCGACTGGAGAACAACAGACTACGAGCGCTACCAGCGGGAATGAAACATCTCACCGCAAAGGATTGGGTGTTTCTACATAACAATCCAGCCTTGGGCCTACCTGCAGACGTTTTGGGGCCGACGTGGGCCCAAGTTCATGATTCCTGGGATGATACACGCGAAAAGTGTCTCAAGCCCAAATCGGCCCGTTCGATCCTGCGGTATTACTTTTCGCATGCCAGGTAAGCTATCACATCTGAGTTCACCTTTGTCTGACCAGAGAGCGAAGCCGAACCACCGCCTGCAGCCGACGCTTCGCGCGGCTGAGGCGAAGCGTTCGGACGCGCTGAGCCGCTTGCGTTGCTCAGTTTGGGTCGTTCAAGGAGGTAGCGTTGGCGGGGAGGGGTGGACGACCCGGCACGTCCTGACCAGCGTGAGGTTGCCAGCCCGGAGCCATTGAATCCTTGTGCGTGAAGCTCGGCGTAGCTGGGGGCGTTTGGGGAACGGCCGCTTTGACCTGAAGCCTGCGATCCCAGAAGGAGGTAATCCCGCGCAAAAGATCATTGACAACTGTAAACTCACGAGCGTAAACTGGCGTTAGTAAGTTCGAAATATGACGGATGCTTTTCCATACGTGGAAGTGCCGGAGGAGCTGCACCGGGTCGTGGGCGAGCCGCTTCCGGGAACGCGACTGTATCGGAAGGACGCCCCGGACTCGGAAGTCAGCTATTGGAGTGACGCGCTCTTCGAGCATTTTGGGCAATTGGTTTCACCCGGTGGTGTGGCGATGTACGCCCCGGTTTCGCGGGCTTCCGTCCATCAGCGGATCAAGGACGGCAAACTGACGGCGTTCTTCCTCTACGTGACGACCGCCAAACGAAACTGGTTCGGGCAAACCAGGGTTAAACGAGAGATGCCTTACGGGTTCATCCCGGTTGTTGAGTGCAAGGCGTGGAAGGCTGAACTGGAGGAGCGAGCGAAGAAGAAGGGTTTGGTCACGCGCGAGGACTTGGAGGGTGAGAAGCCCGATTGGGACGGGTGGTTCCTTGAATGGAATTCGAGGTTTGTTCGGGAACGTCTGGCGCGGGCCAGAGAAGTGGAAGGAGGGAGGCGATGAATGGGACCGATGATGACAAGTTGATCGACAAGCGAACTGCGGCCGAGTTGCTGGCAGTCTCAAGGCGGTCGATCGATCGGCTGGTGGTAAAGGGTAAGCTGACACGGGTGAAAGTGTTGGGCGCGGTGCGGTACAGGCTCAGTGAACTGCGTGGCATCATGGCAAGGGGGGCGGCATGATCAAGGTCTTGAAGCGGCGGTTCCGCAAGGGCGGGGTGTTGCGGCAGACGCGGAATTACTACCTGCGGTATCGAGTCCTGGACATGCCCGGTGAAAAGTGGGTTTCCTTGGGCGTTACGGACAAGCAAGTTGCCGAGAAGAAGGCGCGCGATTTGGTGGCCGAAAGAGAGCGGGAGGCTGCGGGCATCGTTGAACCGAAAGTGGTTCGTGACAGTGCAAAGCGTCTGCTTTGCGATCACCTCGAAGACTACCTGGCTGATCTGACGAAGCGTGAGCGGGCAGGGCGAAACGGGCGCGGCGCGCGGCTCTTGAAATCCCGAATCCTCCGCTTGGTCAAGGATTGCGGGTGGTCATTTCCGGGCGAGGTGAACGCGGATTGCTTCATCGCGTGGCGCAACCGGCAAACGGAGTGTCCGCGCACGCTCAATCACTACCTGCAGGGCGTGTGCGCTTTCCTGAACTGAATGGAGCGAACGGGCCGGGCGAAGGTGAATCCGCTCCGGCGGGTCGAGAAGGTTGATGAGCGTCGCTACCCGAAGAGGGAGCGGCGTGCATTGACTGACGAGGAACTGCGGCGGCTTGTCGAAGGGTCGGGACCGCGAGGGGTCATCTACCTGACCGCGGCGCGTACTGGTTTGCGACAGGAAGAACTTCGGCAACTGGGCTGGGGCGACCTGCATTTGGACGAAGCCGAGCCGCGCATTGTGGTTCGGGCGGTCACGTCGAAGAACAAGAAGCAGGAGACCGTCTGCATCATTCCGGATGTCGTGGAGGCGTTGCGGAGAATTCGGCCGCTCGGGTGTTCGCCGGCGGACTTGGTGTTCCCCCAGGGCATCCCCCGTGCGTCACGGCTTAAGGTTGACGCGGAACGGAACGGGGTTGCGTATCGCGACGAACTTGGGCGGTACGCGGACTTTCACGCCTTGCGATACACCTGGGCGACTTTCCTGCAAAGGCACGGCGTTTCGCTGCGGTTCGCGACCAAGCTCATGCGGCACAGTGACGTCAAGCTGACCGCGAAAGTGTACACGGACGAATCACAGCTTCCGATCTATGCCGCCATCAAAGCGCTTCCGAGCCTTTGGGGGTGTACACAAATAGACGCACAGATTTCAGGCGCAGACGGTCAAAACGTGGCGCAGCCTGTCGCTGCCGGAGGGAACGGAAACGGCGTGGAAGTGCCTGCAAATGGCGATGTTAGTCACAGTCTGACGCGCGGTGACGCGGGGGTGAAAATGGAGCGAGCGAAGGGATTCGAACCCTCGACATCAACCTTGGCAAGGTTGCGCTCTACCAGACTGAGCTACGCTCGCTTCCGTCGAACGGGGCGAAAACTAAGGCGTCACGACGCGATTGCAAGCGCCGATTTCGCCGGTTTCGCCCCCGACCGGAATTTCGTTGAAGCGCCGCGCCCGCAAACCGCATAAACCCGCGCATGAAGTGCTTCGTCACCGGCGCGACCGGTTTCGTCGGGGCCAACTTGGTTCATGAACTGAACGCGCGCGGTCACGCGGTCAAGGCGCTGGTCCGGCGCGGCCGTGACACGCGCGGTTTGGAGGGCGCCCGGTACGAGCCGGTTGATTGTGACCTGCAAGATCGCCGGGCGCTGACGGCCGCCCTGCGCGGCTGCGACTGGTGTTTTCACGTCGCCGCCAGCTACCACCTCTGGTTGCCTGACTACGCGCCCCTTTACGCCACCAACGTGGACGGCACCCGTGCAGTCCTGGAAGCGGCGGGCGAGGCGGGCTGCTCGCGGATCGTGTACACAAGCACGGTGGGGGTCCTGCGACCGCCGCCACCGGGAGCCAAAACTCCCCGGCCAGCGGATGAAACCGCGTTGGCGGAACTCGCCGAGATGACCAACCCATACAAGCGCTCGAAATGGCAGGCGGAAGCGGTCGCCTGGGACCTCGCCGCCCGCGGCCTGCCGGTGGTGATCGTCAACCCCACCGCCCCGGTCGGACCGCGCGACGTCAAACCCACGCCCACCGGCCAGGTCATCGTGGACTTCCTGAACCGGGCCATGCCGGCGTTTCTGGACACGGGGCTGAACTGGGTGCACGTCCGGGACGTTGCCAACGGCCACATCCTGGCCGCCGAACGCGGACGGGTGGGCGAGCGCTACATCCTGGGCCACGCCGACGGCAATTGGACGTTGGAACAGGCGTTCGCCGTGCTCGCGGAAATCAGTGGCCGGCCGGCCCCCAGGTGGCGGGTGCCATACGGTGTGGCGCTGGCCTTCGCCCACTTCGACGAGACGAAATCGCGATTCACCGGCCGGCCGCCCAAGGCCCCGCTCGCAGGCGTGCGGATGGCGCGCTACAAGATGTTTTTCACGCCCGCCAAGGCCGTGCACGAACTGGGACTTCCACAAACCCCGCCGCGTCAGGCGCTGGCAGACGCGGTAGCGTGGTTCCGCGCAAACGGCTACACGCGCGGGTAGGGGGTAGGGAGCGGGCCAACCGCCACAAGGCTGCATTGGGAAACTCAATACTTACATCAAAGGTTGGGTGGCCTCCTACCGGCTGTGCAGCGAGGAGGGGGTACGAAACGGGAAGGCGATGGACGCGCATGGCCGGCGACGGCTGCGAGCCATTGTGATTCGCCACAAGAAACGCCCTCGTTTTCTCCGCGGTCATCTGCTGAGTCGTGCGGCGTCGGCCCGTCAGGCGGGCCAAACGGCTTGGAGTAGTCGCGGGATATGGCATTGCGGTGCTCGGAGCGGAATGCACCTCGGATATCGCATCGACTGGTTTCCGGAACAGCTCGTTTCGTGAACGACGGAGTGGTATCGACGCAACCTCCCGAACCTCGTCTCCCCGGTCTCAGAGCAGCCGCTCTCGCTGTTTGTTCATTGAGCTACCATCCAGAGATCCGCCGCACCAGCTTTGCGGCTCTCGCTCAGCGAGACGCCAACGGCTCTGCCCTGTAAATCCTGCTGAGATTTGGGGACGCAGGTCAACGCTGTGCGTGCGTACGCGAGCGCGCGTGTTCCGAGGTCGGCCGCGAACGCCTCGCTCGCATTCGCTTTACGTCGCGATGCGATCATCTCGGCAGCGGCCCCGGCAGGGGTGAATTGCGGTAGCGTGTTCGGGTGTCGCTCCGAGCAGAACCTGGCGGCGATGGACAGCAGACCGCCGTTGCCAACGATGCCCACGGCCTCACCGTCGCGCCGCAGGGGGTGACCTCAGAGCGGCGCTGAGGGCGGAAGGATCAGGCGCGGACAAACGACACTCGCGGCGCAGCGAACGGGCAACTCGACCACCGTGTTGCCGGCACGTCGCGGCTCCGGGCCGGCCGCGTCACAGTTCCTGGAGTCGGATATTGCGGAACGATACTTCGGCTTTATTCCCGCCGTGGATTTGAAGTCCAATCAAACCGCTCTGAGGGATGCTGGCGTCGGGCTCGGTGTAATCGACCGTCTTCTCTCCGTTGAGCCAGAGTTGGATGTGCGGCCCTTCGCAACGGACTTCGTAACGGTTCCAGTCGCCGGGTTTTTCCAGCCGCTTGATCGTCGCCTCGCCGGCCTGGACGAGAAATCGGTTTCGCCGCGACTCATCGTAGAGGCAGCCGGAGTAACCGGCGCCAATGTCCGCCTGGTAACCGTTCATCTCGTTAGGCGGGTTGCTCACGTGCTCGCTGCGAAATTGCACGCCGCTGTTCACGAAGCCTTCGCTGCCGACCAATCTGTATTCCAGGCGCAAAACGAAATTCGTGTAGCGCAGCCACGTGGCGAGGAACTCGTTTCGCGGGTTGCCGTTCAGCGAGCCGCCGAGGATCACGCCATCGCGCACGCGCCAGACGTTGGTGTCGCCTTCCCAGCCGGCGAGCGAACGGCCATCAAACAGGCTTACCGGCCCGCCAGTTCCCGGGATCGCCTCCGCCACTTTGCGGGCCCGGTTTCGTAGGTCGGCGTTGGCCTCGGTGGCGGCGATCTTCGCCAAGGCCGTTTTCAAAGCAACTGAAACCTCCGCGTTCGCCAGTGCGGGGGCGATTTGGACCACTCCCAAGGCCGCTTCGGTCCGGAGGTCGGGATTGTCCAAGTAGGGCGAGAGCAACCGGAAGCTCTCAACGGTTTTCAGGCGGGCGAGGAGTCCGAGGAGCCGCCGCTGGTCTTCGACGGCCTGGGCGGCGGGTTGGGCGCGTTGCAGCCAGCCCACGATGGTTGTCTCCGGGCGTTGGGCCTCGTCGGTGGCCGTGGCCGCGAGGTCAAAGACGGAGCCGAGCGCGTGCTGGCGCAAGGCCGGGCTCGGAGCGGAGTCCATTGCCTGCAGCAGCGTTTCCATGGGCGCGGGGTCTGGCCACCGACCCAGTTGGGCGAGCGCGTTCGCGGCTACCGCGGGGTCCGGATCGCTCGCGGCCGACTCAATTCGCGGCAGCGCCGGGGCGTATGCGACTCGTGCCAGCACGCGAATCCAGCTATTCCGCTCGGAGGATTTTGTCGCCTCGTTCAGCTCCTTCAACAAGGTTGCGGAGGCCGGTTCACCCGCGCGGGTGCAAATCCCTGCCAGGGCGTTTTCGGCGGCATCGAGCCGCTCTCCATCGCCGCACGTTTTGGCAAAGGCAACCAACACGGGCAGTTCGCCGGTGCCCGCCAGCGATTGGAGGGCGGAAAGCGCCGCGAGGCTGACGGTCCTGTCCGGCGCGGCGGCGTGCTTGAGGATTTCACCGGTCGCCTTGGCCACGCCCCGGCTGTCCAGGAGCCGGATGAGGTCGATCTGGATCGGCGGCGCGCCGGCCGAGGCCAGGGCGTGAAGCAGCAAGTCGTCCACGGCCGGGTCCGGCATCGCCCGCAGCGCATTGAGGATCACCTTCTCTTCCTCTGCGGTTGGCTCTCTGTGCAGGGCTTCGAGCAGCGCGGTGGCAGCGCTGGGGCCGATGCGCCCCAAAGCCGTCAAGGCCGCCTTGCGAAGCTCCGGATTCGAACTGGCCCCCAGTGTCTGGATCGCAGCGATCGACTGCGGATTATGGCAATCCGCCAGCGCCGAGAGCAGCAACTGCTGCAGTTCCGGCTTCGACGTGGGGCGCATTAATTCTTCGTTCAGGGCGGTTGCCAGCGCGTTTTCGGGGACTTCTCGGATGGTGAGCAAGGCGGCGTTGCGAATGGCGGGCTGCTCGGATCTCAATTGTTCGATGAGGAACGGCACCCGATCCATCTTGCGGGCGAGAATCGCTCCCCGGGTGGCACCCACCCGGCAGGCCAGGGGAACCGCAGCCTGGCGAATCAAATCATAGAGGGCCACGGCCTCCCCCAGATCGCCGCTGGTGCGTTGTCGGTCCGCCGCCAGCAGGCAGGCGGCGGCGGCTTCTCCGCGAAAGGCCTCCGGACCGTTCGCCAGCGCCTGGCTGACAATGCGAATGGACTCGGGAGTCGAGATATTCCCCAGGGCCAGCATGGCTTCTTTCACGACGTCCGAGGCCGGGTCGGTGACCAGTTTGGCCAGCAGATCCACGGACTGCGCGTCACGCAAGACACCCAGAGAATTGATGATGCCGGCCAGCAACGGGCCCTTGATCCGCTGCGCCGCATCCCGGAGCGCGGCGGCGGCGCTCGGGTCGGGAATGCCTTCCAGGCCGGAGCGCGCATACGCGCTGAGTTTCGGGTCGGTGAGCAGGGCCGCCAGGGCGGGCACGGCCTCAGAGGTGCCGACTTCTCCGAGTTGCTGGCAGGCACGGGCCTTCTCGAAGAGAGTGGCATCGGGCTGCTGCAAAACGGCGATTAGCGTGCTCGTTCTTTCGGGTGAGCCGGCGGCCGGTGCCAAAGGCGCGAGGCAGAGCGTGGCCGTGGCGGCGAGGAGCGCAAATCGAATCATCATAGGGGGGGCCGGTTCGAGTTGCCCTTACAGCACAAAGCTCCAGGGGGCGCGCGTGGCCCGGCGGCGCATGCGGTTGGCCTCCTCGTCGTCCACAAATTCTTCCCGGACCGGATCGAGCGTGAGCTTGCGGCCCAATTGCCAGGAAAGCTGGGCCGCGAAACAGGCAATGTGCGAATGGCGCATGATGTCCTGGTTGCAGACGGGCCTGGCCCTGGACTTGACGCAATCGAAGAAGTTGCGCCCGTGCCCGGCGGAACTGAGTCCGGTCCCGGCAAAATCGCGGCGCAGGGTCTTCTCCAGGTTCGGCGAAAGCGCGATCTCACCGTTGTCACCGGTTTCCACCCAGCCGTCGTCGCCTTCGAACCGCACGGGGCAGGTGCCGGTCGAGGTCCGATACTGGGGGGAGCGGTCGCCGAAAGCTGTCGGGAGGAAGTCGCAGATGAGTTTCACGCCATTGGCGTAGCGGGCCTCAATGTAGGTAGGCGTGGCTTCGTATTCGATCGGCATGGTGTCGTCCGCCTGGTTGGCCCATTGGCAGAGGTCAACGGTGTGCGCACCCCAGTCGGGGAAATTGCCGGCCGCTTCGAAATCGTGGTGCCCGCGCCAGCCGCCCGCGACGTAGCGGCGGTTATAGGGGCGCCACGGAGCCGGCCCGAGCCAAAGGTCCCAATCGCATTCGTCCCCGGGCGGCTCAGGCTCGCCGGGCAGCCAGTTGTAATTCTTCTGCGGAACGTAAACGGAGGCATGCAGCGTGTGCAGACGTCCCAGCTTGCCGCTGTG
Source organism: uncultured bacterium (assembly GCA_963735925.1). Lineage (GTDB taxonomy): Bacteria > Verrucomicrobiota > Verrucomicrobiia > Limisphaerales > J093 > DSVZ01. The sequence goes on along the minus strand of CAVTMT010000003.1, from coordinate 2,200,776 downwards.
CGCCAGGTGCACGGCATACTGGAAATTGGCCACGCTGCGGCGCTGGGTGCCGGCCTGATAGACGCGGCCATAGCGGTGAATTCCGTCCGCCAGCGACTGGATCTCCGCGATCGTCAGCCCGCAAGGTTTCTCGCTGTAAACGTCCTTGCCGGCTTTGGCCGCCGTCAGCGAACCCATCGCGTGCCAATGATCTCCGGTCGCGATCAACACCGCGTCGATATCCGGCCGCACCAGCAGTTCCCGCAAGTCCCGGTACCGGGCGCAGTCCTGGTTCCCGTAGTGATCGTCGGCCATCCGTTTGACCTGTTCGCGCCGGTCGCGTTGCACGTCGCAGATCGCGACGAATTGGACGTCCCTTTCCGGCAGCATCACGCTGAGGTCGTACTGGCCGCGCGGACCCAGCCCAATCCCGGCAAACACGATCCGCTCGCTGGGCGCCACGGCGCCGTCACGGCCCAAGGCTCGGCCGGGAACGATCAGGGGAAGCGCCAGGCCGGCTCCGCCAAGGAGCGTCCTTTTGAGAAAGTCACGCCGGGTGAGGTCCGGGGTTCGGCTCGTGGTGTTCATGACAAGGCTTCCCAGAACTACCCGCCCCAGGGGCGCGTGTCACGCAAAAGCATCTGCTCGTCTGAGGCCGGATTCTCTGGCGCCCCATCGCTTGCGGATTGACGGTTGAGCAGCGCAGTCCGCCGACCGCCCAAACCGCCGGTCAAACGCGGGCAAGTACTTCCGGTCCAGGAAGCGGCTGGCCGCTTCCAGATCGACGTTTACGGCTCCTTCCCCGCCCGTTGTGGGGCCACCATCGGCTCGTCTTCACAGCGGTAAAGGCTGCAAGGATAACATGGCCGTATTCGCGACAACCCACTATTGCCGTTAAACCCCTGACATCATCGAGGAGCTTATACGAAAACCCCGTCAGGATAGAGGAAGTCCGGGCGGAAGGCGGCCTGCGTCGTAATCTGCCTTGGCCCGCGCATCCCCCGGGCAAGGCCCGAAAAGCAGCCAGCCTCGGATCGGACCGAATCCACCGGGTGGGCGGGGTGTTGCTGAGGGTTCCGCGGTGAGGTTCAATCCGAACCGCGGTTCGCAAAGCCCGTCCCCCCGCCCGAACGGGCGAACGCCATGGCGTCGGTAGAAACCGAAATCAGTGATGGCAACTGCAGCCGCTGCCACAGCTCTCGAAATCCTCCGTGCTCGCCACGCGGCCGAGTTCGAGGGATTTGGTCACGTACTTGGTGACCGTATCCTGCATCTGCCGCATGCTCTCCTGCGCCTCCAGGAACGCCACCGCCACCGAATTCTTCATCAGCGACTCGCGATGTTGTTCGTACTCGGCGATCTCGTCATCGCCCAGGCTGACGCCCTGGTGTTGCTTGTGGTGCAGGTACTCACCCTTCTCCGCCACCGTGCGGTAAAGTTGTTTGGCGTCTTCGTTCGCCAGGAAGGTGTCGATGTTGCCCTTCATCGCCACAAAGTCCGGCTGGCTCACGATGGTCTCGCAGAGTTCCAGGGTCTTGGCGAGGACGGGTCCGTTGTCGAGCGCGTGTTGCATGTGCATCAATTCGTTGCCGGGTAAAGTAACGGCCGACCGCCGCCGCACAAGCGCTTTGACGACCTTTTTTGGCCGGCACGCCCGCTTTACATCGTCCCCCGGCTCCCTATCTTGCGCCGGTGCCGGAACCGAAGAAACAGCGCGTGATCGTGGGGATGAGCGGCGGGGTGGACTCTTCCGCCGCGGCGGCCTTGCTGGTCGAGCAGGGCTACGACGTGGTGGGCATCACGCTGAAGCTCTGGCCCCAGGACTGCATCTCGCGCGCCGAGGACAAGTGCTGCGGCCCGCAGGCAGTCACCGACGCCCGGGCGGTCTGCCATCGGTTGGGCATCCCCTTTTATCTCGTGGACGAGGCCGAGGACTTCAAGCAACAGGTCATCCAGTATTTCGCGGACGAGTACAAGGCCGGCCGCACGCCGAACCCGTGCGTGATGTGCAACGAAAAGCTCAAGTTCGGCACGCTCATCACCCGCGCGCAGAAGCTCGGCGGGGACTTCGTCGCCACCGGCCACTACGCACGGATCGAGCGCGATGCGAACACCGGCCGCCACCTGCTCCAGCGCGGCCGCGATCCGCGTCGCGACCAGAGTTACTTCCTGTTTTCGCTCCGGCAGGACCAACTGGCGCGCGCGTTGTTCCCCCTCGGCGAACTGCTCAAGACCGAGACCCGCGAAGTGGCCCGGGGCAAGGCGCTCAAGACCGCGGAGAAGGAGGAGAGCATGGAGATTTGTTTCGTGCCGGACAACGACTACGGCAAATTCCTGCGCCAGGCCAGACTCGTGAGCGGGCATCGCGGTGAAATCGTCGATGTTCAGGGACGCCTGCTGGGTCACCACGACGGCATCGAGTTCTTCACCATCGGCCAGCGCCGCGGCCTCGGTGTTTCCGCTCCACAGCCGCTGTACGTACTGGACCTGGACCCGGCGGCCAACCGCGTGGTCGTGGGCGACGATGCCGGGTTGAGCCGGGACGAATTCCGCGTCGAACGCTGCAACTGGATTGCGTTCGCCGAACCGCCGGCGTCGCTTTCCGTGTCGGTCAAAATCCGGTACAACCACGCGGGGACTCCGGCGGTCGTGACGCCGCAAGCCGACGGCAGCGCTCGCGTGGAGTTGGACGTGCCCCAGCGCGCGGTCACGCCCGGCCAGGCGGCGGTGTTCTACGACGGCGAAACGGTGGTCGGCGGCGGCTGGATCGCGCGGTGATCGGCGCGTGCAGCAAAGCATTGCTGCTTCCGCGTGGGCTGGTAGCATCCTGGGCAACACTCAATTCACAAGCCATGAACTCGATCTCCCGCCGTCAGATGTTGCGCCGTTCCGTCCCAGGCGCCGCCGCTCTCGCGTTGTCCCCCGCCTGGTCCCCGTTGTTCGCCGCCCCCGGCGAGCGCCGGTTCCGGATCGGCGCGTGCGACTGGTCCATCGGCAAGATGGCCACGCCGGAGGCCTTCGCGGTGGCGAAGGAAATCGGCCTCGATGGTGTCCAAGTCAGCCTGGGCACCGAGAAGGACGACATGCACCTGCGCCAAGCCGCGGTGCAGCAGGCTTACCAAGACGCGGCGAAAAGCGCCGGCCTCGCCATCGCCTCCCTCGCCATCGGTGAGTTGAACAACATCCCCTACAAGAAAGACCCGCGCACGATCCCGTGGGTGCGCGATGGCGTGGACGTGACCGCCGCGCTGGGCTGCAAAGTGATTCTGCTCGCCTTCTTCGGAAACGACGATTTGCGCGGCGACGTGGCCGGCACGGACGAAGTGGTTCGCCGGCTCAAGGAAATCGCGCCCCGGGCGGAGAAGGGGGGTGTCATCCTCGGCATCGAATCCTGGCTGAGCGCCTCCGAACACGTGGCGATCATCGACCGGGTTGGGTCGAAGGCAGTGCAGGTCTATTACGATGTCTGCAACTCGAACGATCGCGGCTACAACATTTACGAGGAGATTCGCTGGCTGGGCAGGAAGGGCCTCATCTGCGAGTTCCATGCCAAGGAAAACGGTTCGTTGCTGGGTCGGGGCAAGGTGGATTTCAAGCAGGTGCGCGCGGCGATGGACGACATCCATTACGCGGGCTGGATCCAAATCGAAGGGGCCGTGCCCGACGGCGCTCAGATGCTCCCAAGCTACCAGGCCAACTTGCGATTCCTCCGCGGAGTCCTGGCTTGAGCCGCCAAGCCGGAGCGCCGGTGTCCCTCGCACGCCCGCCGCACGATGCGATACTCCTGGACCAGCCCCGCCGCCTGTTCGACCGCGGCTTCGACCGGCCGGTTGACCTCCACCGTGTCCACCCGGCTCTCGAGTTGCTGCAATTCGCCGACGTGAAGTTCAAGGTGGTGTTCCCCGCCGAGATCGTTCCGGTGAACGCCCCGAACGACAGAGTGGTGAGCGGCAAGACCGTCACCTTCCCGGCGTTCCCGCGCCGCGTTCCCCAGCGGGCCTTTGAATACATGGTCGCAGTAAGAGGTTGCACGACGGCGGCGCACGGGTGAAGTTGGTCCGCATAACCGATGAAATCTCAAACCCGACCACGGCGGAGAAAGCTCGCGCGTTTACTGAGCCTTGAAATGACAATCCGCGGCCGGCGGACCCCGTCGGGTCCGCCAGCCCCAAACCTCGATTGATTTTGACCCCATGAAAATGAAACACATGAAAACGAACAACGTATCCACATGGCTCGCGCTGGCGCTCGGCGGCACCGTGCTGTTGCTGTCGGCTTGCGGCAAGAAGCCGGAACCAGTCGCTCCCACCGCCGGTGACGCGCAACCGCCTGCGGGTGCCCTCGCCACGGACATGCACAAGGCCGTGACCAACGTCGCGGCCGAAGCGCAGCAGAAGGCCGGCGAAGTCAAGGCCGCAGTCGGAACCGCGACAACCGATGCCCAGAAGCAGGCGGAAGCGGCGGCCGCGGCCGCACAGGCCCAGGCGCAGACACTCATCGACCGTGCCAAGGAATTGGTGGCCGAGAAGAAATACCCGGAGGCCCTGAACTCGCTCAAGGAACTCGCCAACCTCAAGCTCACCGCGGAGCAGCAGAAATGGGTGGACGACCTGAAGGCCGAGATTCAAAAGGCCCTGGCGGGCGAGGGCGCTTCGGAGGCGGCCAAATCCGTCGGCGGTTTGTTGCCGCCCAAGCCATAGTCCAAAGCTGGCCACTACGACCAAGCCGGGCCTTCAGCCGCGTGCGCGGTTGAAACTCCGCCCGGCGGCGCATGGGAATCCGCTCACCCACCCTTGCCGCCGGACATGGCGCAGCATGTTGTTCCCGCGCGTGGCGCGGCGGGTGCGATTGTCCATCGACCGATGTTGCTCGGCGCCTTCCTCGGCCAGAAACAAACCATGAACTCGACCCTCCGAAACCTGCTCCTGGCATCCGTGGTGTTCGCCACCGCCGCGTCGGCACGCGGCGGGGATTTTTGGGACTTCTTCAAACGCAAGCCGGCGGCCGGCCCGGATTCGGCTGCTCCCGCCTCGCTCGCTGCGCTCTCGCAGGAGCAGATGGTTCGCGGTCTCAAGGAGGCGCTGGGCAAGGGAGTGGAACAAGCCGTCGCCACCCTCGGCAGAACCAATGGCTTCCTCAACGACGTCAACGTGAAGATCCCGATGCCCGAGAGTCTGAAGAAAGTGGAGAAGACCCTGCGCACGGTGGGCCAGGACAGGATGGCGGATGAGTTCGTGACCACCATGAACCGCGCCGCCGAACGGGCCGTGCCCGAGGCCGCCGCCGTGTTGGGCGATTCGGTGAAGCAAATGACCATCGCCGACGCCAAGGCGATCCTCACCGGCACCAACAACGCGGCGACGCAGTACTTCCGGCGCACGAGCGAAACGAATCTCTATGTCCGCTTTCTCCCCATTGTCCGGCAGGCGACGGCACAAACCGGCGTGACGAGCGCGTACAAGAACATGACCGGGAAAGTCAGCTCCAGCCTCGGCAGTCTCGGAGAGTTCGGCGGATTGGGCGCCAACCTGCTCGGCGTTGAAACGCCGGACCTGGACGGCTACATCACGAGCAAAGCGCTCGACGGCCTGTTCTTGAAAATCGCCGAGCAGGAGAAACTGATTCGCGAAAACCCCGTGGCGCGCACGACCGATTTGCTCAAGAAGGTATTCGGCGCCGCGAGCAAGTGAGGACCTGACCGATCCGACGGGGACCACGTGCCCCCCATCGCCCCAGACAGAGCCACTCAATGCATCTCGACGTCGCAGGTGCCCAGACCGCCGCGGTAGTAATTGAACTGGACGTTCGGGTGGTCGGCCAGCAGCGACATCGGCACTGCCGCGTCGGGCAGCCGCTGGGAGATCATGAACGCCGTCAGGCGCTGACCGAACGGGTTGTCGTGCATCCCTGCCTGCCAGATGGAGACCTTCTCCGCCTGCCAGGTTTCGGCCGGACCGACCGAGATCGCCTGCGTGGGCACCAGGGAAATATTGCCCCCGCCGCTGGTGCGCGCGTTTTGCGCGATGGTCAGCGGGTGCAGGTCCACGACGCGGGTGGCCAGTTTGCGGAATTCTGCGGGCGGCGGCGGTTCGTGCTTCCATTTGCCTTGCCGGCGCGGTGGATCGTTGAAGGCCCAGTGTTTCACGTCGCCTTGTCCGCCTTGCATGACTGCACAACGGATGCCACTGCCCCAGGTCGCCCGGTAGGCGGCGGTGTCGGCCGCGGGAAAATGCAGGTTGGCGTCGGGCATCCGCAGTTCCCTGCGCAGGCGGGAAAAGCACAGCTCCCGATCGGCCTTGTCGAAGGAAAGGGGGTGGGTGATCGGCGCTTCACGCCCATCGACGACCCATTCATCCATGCCCCAGAAGTGGGCGCTGCGCACGTTGAGTTCGAGGTCGTTGACGAGGCGGGCCACCAGCGGCAGTTGCTCTGTGGGGCCGATCGGGCCGCAAATGCCGACCGGGTTGTCCGCGGTGCTCTGCCGCCAGGCGTTGATGTATTCCAGCGCTTCGGCGAGATAGAACTCCTGCAGCGTGTCGTACAGCACGACCTTGAATCCCGGCCGGGACAATTTCGCGAGGTCGCGCGGCGTGAGCCGGGCCACGGCGGTGATCAGGTCGGCGTCGAGCGTGGTGTAATCCCACCAATCGGGGGCGATGGAACTGAGGCGTCGCGGCATAGACAATCAGAATTGACAGGTTCGGCGCGGACGCTGGCACAGACGCGGGTCAATGGGAAGCCCGGCGATGGCGGGGAGCGGTTGGCGCCGGACCGCCCGGGATACTGACCTGGGTGGGTGGCGGCGGTGCTGCCGCACCGCTCTGCGCCGCCGCAGCGGCGCAGCCACCCGTTTTAAATCAGAGCCCCGCCTCATTTTGCGCTCGCCTGACTTTCCGCCTCGGCTAGGCTGCCCGCCGTATGCAACACCCCGCTGATGACACCCTACTTTTGACGGACACCCTGGATCGCCGCACGTTTCTGAAGCGGTCTTCACTGATTGCGGCCGGCGCCGCCGCGCTACCCGCAATCGTCACCACCCACGCTGCGCCGGATGATCCCATCCGCATCGGCCTGATCGGCTGCGGCGGGCGCGGCACCGGCGCGTTGCTGGACGCCCTCGGCGCGGCGACCAATGTCATCTACCCCGCGGCCGGCTACCACACCGAGGACGTGAAATCCGGCGCCCAGGTGACGAGCAAGAACATCCAGGTCGTTGCCCTTTGCGACATGTTCAAGGACCGCATTGACCGTTGCCGCGAGCAGCTCCGCAACTTGAACCCGCCGATCCAGATTCCCGACGAAATGTGCTTCGACGGCTTCGAGGGTTACCAACGGCTCATGGCCGTCCCCGAAATCAACTACGTAATCCAGGCCACGCCGCCGCACTTCCGGCCCCAGCACGCCCTGGCCGCGATCCAGGCAGGAAAGCATGTCTTCCTCGAGAAGCCGGGCGCGGTGGACGGGCCCGGCGTGCGGCTGCTGCTCGAGGCCTACGAGCTTGCGAAACAGAAGAACCTCGGCATCGCCTGTGGCACCCAGCGCCGCCACATGAAGAGCTACAACGAGGCGATCAAACGCATCCACGACGGTGCGATCGGCGACGTCGAATACCTGCGCTGTTACTGGAACGGCGGCGTCATCTGGGTCATCGAGAGGACGCCGCAGATGAGCGACATGGAATGGCAGCTTCGGAATTGGAATTATTTCACCTGGGTGGGCGGCGACCACTATGTGGAACAACACGTCCACAACCTCGACATCATGAACTGGGTCATGGGCACGCACCCGCTCAAAGCCTACGGCATGGGCGGCCGCCTGGACCGGCAATACCCGATTCACGGTCACATCTACGATCATTTCGCCGTCGAGTACGAGTACCCGAACGGCGTGCGCATGTTCAGCCAGGCGCGGCAGATGAATCGGTGCGAGGGCAGGGTGGAGGAGGCGGTGCAGGGCAGCAAAGGTGCGAGCAATTGCGCCACCTGGATCAAGCCCCGGGAAGGTCAGTTGTGGCGCTTCCGCGAGCAGGAGGTCAATGCCTACCAGCAGGAACACCAGGATCTGATCGCCAGCATCCGCGCGGGCCAGCCGATCAACGAGGCGAAGAACCTCGCGGAGTCCACGCTCGTGGGCATCATGGGCCGCGAGTCGGCCTACAGCGGCCAACCCATCGAATGGGACCAGGCGCTCAATTCCAAGCTGCGCTGGGGCCCGGAGAAGTACGAACTGGGACCGCTGCCGTTTCCGGAAGTGCCCAAGCCCAGCAATCACCGGCTCGTGTAGCCCCATTCGGCCGGGTAACCGCCGATTCACCCCGCGGGCGAAACCCACCCGCGGCGGCAAGCCTTTTCCCATCGGCGTTGATCTGCGTCCATCGGCGGTTGGGATTGAAAATGGTGGCTGCGCCGCCGCAGCGGCGCAGGGCGGTGCGGCAGCACCGCCGCCACCCAGTCAAAAGTCCGCTTTCCCTGACTCGCCGATTGTGCTTCACTCTGACGCAGTGAACGCGCCGACCATCTGGAATCGCCTCAGCGCCGTGGTCGCCGTGCTGCTGTTCGCAGCCGGCGCTTTGGCCGTCGGCATCTGGTACCTGCCTGAGATTCAGCGGAACCAGGAGTTGCAGACCGAGCGGCTCCAGCTCGAACGCCAGCTCGCCGCCGCGCGTGCCTACGGCGATGCGCTCCGCAACCGGATCGTGTCCTTCACGAACAATCCTGCCGCGGCCGAGCGCCTCATCCGCGAACGCTTCGGCTTCGCCAAGCCCGGCGAAACCGTCGTTCACTTCGAGGCCCCCCGGCCGACCCCGAACCCTGCGCGCCGCTGAACGGCCGCCGGGCGGCGGGGCTTCCGCCGCGAAGCGCGATGCCCGCGTCGGCCCGCGTCGATCCGCCGGCGGCTACACCAGCTCCTCCCGGCCGCTGGCCGGCAGCGGAACCTTGGGTGCGGGGCCGAGGCGGTAGCCGGCTTCGACGATCTCCTTCGGAGTAAGATTGAGCTTCGATTCCTTCAGCGCGAAGTCCCAGGTCACGGCCTGGCCCGTGTAGGCGGCCATGCGGCCCATGATGGCGGTGAGCGTGCTTTCGGCGACCTGGCGGGCCTCGTTCAACGGTTTGCCCGCGCGGATGCCGGCGATCAGGTCGGCATGCTCCTGCTCGTAAGGGTTCGGGTTGGGACCCTCCCATTTCCACGCGCCCGCGCCGTCGATCCGGCCCGCACTCGCCCGGCCTTTGGTGCCGATGATGCCTTCGGTGACGAGGGGCAGGGTGTCGTTGATCTGGCGCGCCGTGCTGACCACCACCGCGCCGTTGGCGTAGCGGTAACGGATGCCGAAATGGTCGTAGATGTTGCCGAACTGAGGCTCCACGCGCCATTGCCGGCCGCCCACGCCCACGGCTTCGACGGGCGGCGCGCCGATGGCCCAGTTGATCACATCGAGGTTGTGGACGTGTTGTTCGACAATGTGATCGCCGGAGAGCCAGGAGTAGAAATACCAGTTGCGCAGCATGTATTCCATCGCGCTCCAGTCCGGCTGCCGCGCGTGATAGAAACCGTAGGTGCGCACACAGGGACCGTTCCAATAGGCCTCCCCCGCCACGATCTCACCGATGGCGCCCGACTGGACCCGCTTCATCAGTTCGGTATAGGCGTGCTGGTGGCGGCGCTGCGTGCCCGCCACGACGGCCAGACCCTTCTGACGCGCGACCTCGGCGGAGGCGATGACGGAACGAATGCCCGCCGGATCCACCGCCACGGGCTTTTCCATGAACACATGCTTGCCGGCCTCGAGGGCGGCCTGGAGGTAAGCCGGCCGGAAGTGCGGCGGCGTGGCGAGCAACACGAGGTCCACATCGGTCTCGAGGAGCCGCCGGAACGCATCGAACCCGGTGAAGCACGTGTCGCGCGTAGCCTTCACCTGGGCGGAGTGCGTCCAGTCCTGCGAGCAACTCCACTCACGCCCCCCCTGATCGTTCTTCAGGCGCTGCAAACACTCGGCCGCCTTGTCCGAGAACACGTCGGCCAGCGTGGTGATCTCCACGCCGGGCGCGGACAGGACACAGTTCATCGCGGCGCCGGTGCCGCGCGAGCCGCAGCCGATCAGGCCCGCGCGGATCGTGTCGGAACCGGCGGCGAACACGCCGGTGTAGCTCGCCGCCAGCGCGCCCACCGCGGTGGCGCTCGCGGAAGTCTTCAGAAAATCGCGACGCGTCAGCGTCGAAGACGAGGTGTGCATGGCGGCAGTTCAGCATTGCGCCCCGGTTTTGCCAAGCCCGGCATTCGCGGCGCCGCCGTACGGTTCGCGTTCAGCACAAAAACCAGGCCGCCGCCGCCGCCGCCAAAATCACCGCGCTGCCCAGCAGGATTTGGCGCCACATCACCCCGCCCGCCACCACCGCCACCAGGCCCGCTTTCACCGCCGTGTTGGTCGCCGCGGCCAGCAGCGCCGCCCGCACGGCCTGGGTGGGATCGCCACCGTGCCGGGCAAAGTCCGCCATCGAGAGCGTGATGGCGTCCACGTCGGTCATCCCGGCGAGGGTGGCCACGACGTAGATGCCGCCGCCGGGAAAGTAGTGCTGCGCCCCTTTCACCAGCAGCAGAACGACCGCGAACAGCGCGGCGAACTTGATCGCCGAGGTGAGCCGGAACGGGTTCTTCAACGGCACCTCGCCCGCCTTCTGCGCCCCCGCCAGGCCGGCCCGCCGGGAACTCAGGAAGGTCCAGACCGCCGCGCCCGCCGTCGCCAGACCAAACACGGTCAAGGGCAGCGCCGCGTGCCGGGCGAGTGCCGGGTTGGTCACCGCCAGCAGGACCCCCATGCGCCCCACCATGATCAACCACGCGATGAAGACGGCCGTCGAGAGCGGTCCCGCCGTCGCGGGGTCGGTCCGCAGGTCCCGACCCTGCCGGGCCAGCGCGAGCGTGACGGCGGTGGACGACACCAGGCCGCCGGTCACGCCGGTCAGCACAATGCCGCGCTCCGAACCGAGCCAGCGGGTGGCCACGTATCCCACCAGCGACAAGCCGGAAATCAGGATGACCAGCAGCCAGAGCGTGTACGGGTTCAACGCGCCCCACGGGTCGATCGTCTTCTGCGGCAGCAACGGCAGGACGATGAAGGTGGCGATCAGCAGCTTCAGCCCGGCATACAGATCTTCGGTGCCGACCTTGCGGACCCATTCATGGATGGGTTGTTTGAAGGCCAGCACGGCCGAGGTGACGATGCCCAGGGCCACGGCGAGATCGGCGTGCCCGAGCACACACAAGCCGCCCAGGAGCAGCACCACCAAGGCGGCAAAACCGGTCGTCAGCCCGGCGGTGACCGGACGCGTCGGCGTTTCGCGGATGGCCGGCGCCAGCGCCGCCCCGCCTCCCACCACCACGGTGGCGATGAAGACCCAGGGCGCGTCGAAGATGCGTCCGAGATAAGCCGAGGTCGCCCCCGCCAATCCGATGAGCATGAACGTGCGGATCCCACCCGCGCCCGCCTCGCCTTCTTCCTTTCGTTTCTCGCGGTCGATCCCCACCAGCGCACCGATCAGCAGCGCGGTTCCGAAACTGCGCACCAAGTCGAGCCCGAGGTGGGTGTTCATGGGTGGACCGGAGCCGCGCCGCCCGCGAGCCGGCAGGCGCGATCAGATCTCCAGCGTTTGCTCCAAGGCCGGCAAAGCGGGTTTCAGCTCGTAACGCTCCGCGATCTTCAGCGCCAGGGCTTCGCGCCCCCGTTTCTCGCCGTGGGTAAGGAAGACCTGCGGTCGTCCGCCGGCGAGGCAGCCGAACCAGTCGAGCAAATCCGTCTGGCCGGCATGCGCGCTGAAACCGCCCAGCGTGTGGATCTGGGCCCGCACCGCGATCTTCTCGCCAAAGATGGAGACTTCCCTGGCTTTCTCCACGAGCGCCCGGCCCAGGGTGCCTTCGGATTGGTAGCCCACGATCATCACGTGCGTCTCGGGCCGCCAGAGGTTCTGCCGCAGGTGATGCAGAATCCGGCCGGCGTTGCACATGCCCGAGCCCGCCAGGACGAGGCAGGGTCCGGGCACGTCGTTGATGGTCTTCGACTGCTCGGCGGTCGCCGTGACGGTCAGGGTGTCGAGGTCCGCCCGGATCGGCCGTTCCGCCCGCAGACCGTTGAGTTCCTCGTCGAAGAGCTCGGGGTGGTGGATGTAAATCCGCGAGGCCTCCGCCGCCATCGGGCTGTCGAGGAAGAGGGGAAACTTGGGCAGCTCCTTCCGGCGGAACATCAGGGCCAGCAACACCAGGAGCAGTTGGGCGCGTCCCACCGCGAAGGTGGGCACGAGGATCTTACCCTTCGCCGCCACGGCGGCCTGGAGGACCGACCGGAATTCATCCACGGTTTGCGGGAAAGGTTGGTGATCGCGGTCGCCGTAAGTGGATTCGAGGAACACCGCCTGCACCGCTTCCCGCAGGCATTCGGCATCGCGCAAGATCGGCACGCCTTTGGGACCCAGGTCGCCCGAGAAGACCACCCGTTTCACCCGCCCGCCGTCCTCGATCTCGAGATGGATGCTGGCCGAACCGAGCAGATGACCCGCCTCGACATAGTGGGCCGTCACGCCCGGGGCCACCGGCACGGGCGCGTCATAGGGCGCGGGCTGGCACAGGGCGAGCAGCCGGTCCACGTCCGCATTGTCATACAGCGGCGTGACCGGGTCTTCGCCGGCCCGCTCCCGTTTCCGGTTGAGCCGCACGATGTCCTGCGCCTGGACCTTGGCGGAGTCGTGCAGGATGAGGCCGGTGATGTCGATTGTGGCGGGGGTGGCGAACACCGGACCCGCGTAGCCCGCCCGCACGAGCAAGGGCAACCGCCCGGTGTGGTCCAGGTGGGCGTGGGTGACCAGCACCGCGTCGATCTGGCGAACGTCCAGGCTGCTGGGCACGCGGTTGCGGGCCTCGGCGTGGGGCATGCCTTGGAACATGCCGAAGTCCACCAGCACGTTCGCCCGCTCGGTTTGAATTTGATAGGCCGAGCCGGTCACTTCGCCGCCGGCCGCACCGTGAAGCGTGATTCTCATGGGTAGGGGGTGAAGCCGGGGTTGCGCCGGTGGCAGCCGGAACGGGGATCGAGTTCGCTGAGCACGCTACGAGGTGTAGCACAGCGGCCGGCTCGCAACAAGCGCCCGCGCATTCGCTCGGGACATTCGCCCCCTCGGTTTCCGGCCGCGGCCCGTGTCCGCGGCGCGGTCGTGCCGGACGCAAGCGGAAGCCTTCGCCAACGATTTGCCGAGCCAGAAGTTCGGCCAGTGCACCCCAGGCAGAAGACTGAAGCGGGTCGCGCCGCGATCGGCCCTAAAGTCCCAGCTTGACCAGCTCGCGTTCCAGCGACGCCTGGAACTCGGCGACATCCGCGGCAGGCGGCCGATAACCGGGCTCGGGCGCGACCAACCCCAGGCGGCCCGCCTCGTCCAGATACCACCCGGCGGTCTTGCCGTCGGTGAAAGTGGCCGTGCCGCTGGCGATCGCTCCGGGCCGCGCGATGGTGTCCACGCTTACGCGGACCTTTCCCGCGGCCGGCGGTGTCGGCGGCGGAGGCGAGGCCGGAGTCGCGGGCTTGTCGGCGCCGGCAGGTGGCTTGGCCGGCAAGTTCATTTCCGGGGCCGGTTCCCGGTCCTGGGGCACGAGATCCAGATCGCCGACGAGGAACTTCACCTCCATGTACGTGAGGCGGAGGTCGAATTCCGCGCTCAAGCGCTTCTGGATTTCGGCCAACTGCAGGCCCTGTTGGAGCCACTGGCGGACCTGCTGTTTCTGGGTGTCGTTCAACGTCGTCATGCGGACCGTATTCGGCGGGATTGCGACCGGCGGTTCAACTGTTTTCTGAATCGGCCTTCGGGCGGCGTCCGACTGGCTTCCGATCCGCTGGCGGGTGCCAACCATGGTTCGACGCGGTGGGGCAGGGGAACGACGGTTTGGACCCGGACCTTCTCCCGGTGAAAGGAGAGCGCCGCCGGCGGCGAGCTTTGAGATTGCTCGGGTCGGCTTGCCACCAATACTCTGCCGCACCGCTCATGAACTGGGTAACCCGCATGGCACGGATACCGACCCCGATGCTGTGGACCAGCTCCGGCCCGAATACGGGAAGCGGCTCGCCCAGATGGCCGAGACGCGCGGGCAGTTGAAGGCACTGTTGCCGGAGGCGTTGTTGCGATGAGGAAAGCCCGCTTCGCTATTCAGAGCTCCAAAGGGGCAAGCCACGCCAGCCCCGGGGCCACGCTCGAAACGCGATTGGCCGCCGCCTGCGCCACCGCCCGGAGCCTCCTCTCCGCTCCCATCACCCAACTCGCGCAAGGAACCTCTGGCCCGACCCAAACCGCAGCCAACCCATCAGCGCACTATGCCCTCGTTTCCCAAGCCCGGCTTCACGTTTAACTACAACCTCAACACCGAGCGGACGGCGCTGCGAAACTGGCGCGACACCCAACCCGGTCGCGCCATTCCCGCCAAGGCGCCGAACCGCCTTTTGCTGGCCACCTGGAACATTGCCAACCTGGGCGCGCAGGGCCGGCGCTCCAAGGATTATGCCCTGCTGGCCGAGGTCCTGTCGTGGTTCGATCTCGTGGCGGTGCAGGAGGTGAAGAACGACCGCAACGGCCTCGATCAACTGGTCGCCGCGCTGCCTGCATCCTGGCGCACGCTCTACTCCGATGCCGCCGGCAACGACGAGCGCATGACCTTCCTCTACGACTCGGAAAAGGTGAAGACGCGCGAGTTGCTCGGCGAGATTGCGGTTGCGCCTTCGGACCTGAAGAACGTCAAACTACCGGAGACGACGGTGGCCAGGTTCGAGGGCTTCGATCGCAATCCTTACATCGCCTCCTTTCAGATCGGAAACACCGTTCTTTGCCTGGTGAACGTCCACCTCTATTACGGCGACGACACCGCCACGGCCGCCCTGGAACGGCGTGCCCTCGAAGCGTATGCGGTGGCCCGCTGGTGCGAGCGGGAATCCAAGAGCGAGTATGCCCTGACGCCGGTCATCGCCGCGCTGGGCGATTTCAATCTGCCCAAGGCGGCGCCCGCCGATCCCATCTTCAGAGCGCTGACGAAGACCGGCCTGCAACTGCCGGAGCACTCGACCCAGGTCGGTTCCAATCTCGAAGGCGATCAGCACTACGATCAGGTGGCATTCTTCCCGACCGGGGCCGGCGCGAAGTTCACCGGCCAGGCCGGCGTGTTCGATTTCGATGGTGCGGTCTTCGCCGGCTTGTGGGCGACCAGGACGAAAGCGCAATTCCGCAGCTACGTCCGCTACTACCTTAGCGATCACCGGCCGTTCTGGGCGCAGTTCGAGGTGTAAAGATGGACGCCGTCGCAGCGCGATTTCCCGAACCGCGACCGATCGTGGTCCAAGCGAATCCGCTGAAGGCTTTGGCGGACCGGTCGGTTCTGTCGTGGCCAGCCGCGGGGCTGGCGGGACCGCATCGAGCCCGGTTCGCGAGCGCGCCTGACGCTGCCCATACAATCGAATAAGACCATCCGGCGTTTTCGCTCCGCACGCGAAGAGATCGCTGTTGTCACGGCGGAGCGCCGGTAGTTTCATCGGCGCCAGCAAAAACCACCATGAACTCCCGCGAACGCCTGCAAGCGACGCTCCACCACCGGCAACCGGACCGCGTCTGCGTGGACTTCGGCGCCACCTTCGTCACCGGCATCCACGTCTCGATCGTGCATCAACTCCGGCAGCGCCTGCTCGGCCAACCGGATTACCGCGTGAAGGTGATCGAGCCGTACCAGATGCTCGGCGAAGTGGACGACGCATTGCGCGCCGCACTGGGCATCGACGTCGTGGGCGTCGCTCCGCGGCTTTCGCTCTTCGGGACCGAATCGCGCGACTGGAAACCATTCACCACCTTCGACGGCACACCGTGCCTGGTGCCGGGACAGTTCAATCTGACGCCTGCGCCGGACGGCGGCTGGTACATTCACCCGGAAGGCGACACTCGCGTGGGCCCGAGCGGGCACATGCCGGAAGGGGCGTACTTCTTCGATGCCGTGATTCGTCAGCCACCGATCGACGAAGCGAAGCTCGATCCGGCGGATAACTGCGAGGAATTCGGCCCGTTGGGCAACGCCGATCTCGCGCATTACCGCGCCAAACGGCAATGGCTGGCCGAGCGTCCGGACACCGGCACGATCCTCGTCGTGCCGGGCACCGGCTTTGGCGACATCGCGCTCGTCCCGGCCATGTGGCTCAAGCAGCCCAAAGGCATCCGCGACGTGGCCGAGTGGTACATGACCACCAAGACCCGGCCGGAGTACGTGCGGGCGATCTTCGAGAAGCAATGCGAGTACGCGCTGCAAAACCTGGAGACTCTGATCGGGCTGTTTGGCGACCTGATCCAGGTGGCGCTGATCACCGGCACAGACTTCGGCACCCAGCGCGGGCCGTTCATCGCGGTCCAGTCCTATCGCGACCTGTTCAAGCCATTTCACCGGCGGATCAACGACTTCATCCATCGCCGGACGAACTGGAAAACCTTCATCCACTCGTGCGGTTCGGTGTATCAGTTCATCCCGGACTTCATCGACGCCGGCTTCGACGTGCTCAACCCGGTCCAGTGCTCGGCCGTGGACATGGACCCGCGCCGGCTTAAGCGCGAGTTTGGCCAGGACCTGGTCTTTTGGGGCGGCGGCGTGGACACCCAGCAAACCATCGCCCGCGGCACACCGGAGCAGGTCTATCGCGAGGTGCGCGAGCGGATCGACATTTTCAACGCCGGCGGCGGCTATGTCTTCGACGCGATCCACAACGTTCAGGGCAACACGCCAATCGAAAACGTCGAGGCAATGTTCAAGGCCATCCGGGAGAGCGGGCAGTGAAAAGCGAAATCTCAAATCGGCCCGGACAATCCGCGCGTCAGCAAGTTGTCGTGAAAGGGGCGCGGCGTTCACGCCGCTTCAACGTCCGAACGCACACAAGCGCCGGACAATTCTCAAACGTGTTCGCGAATCAACGCGGAAGCGGCCTGAAGGCCGCGCCCCTTTCCGGTTTGGGCAAGTCGTGTGACCGACCGGAACCTGACTTCCGCTGGGTTGGCGTCAGTCGCCGCGCAATCCTGAAAGGACTGAAAGTGAATAGCCGCAGGTGGAACCAGCGGGACTGGCACGCGCGGAGCATTCGACCCCGCAGGGGGCGAACTGGCTTGGGCAACACCAACTGTGATCTGAAACCCACGGCTATTCGGATTCAGTCCCTCCGGGACTGGGCAGTAACGGCAAGCTGCGCCCACACCCGCAACCGCCGCCAAGTCCCGCTTGCCCGCCCCCCAACCTCGCTACATGCTTCTCCCTAAGCCGAACCCTCCAGTTGGCCTTCTGCCAGCGGGATTGCGCCAACAAATACTGCTTGGTGAGTATTCAATAAATCCAGTGAAACAACCCTTTTGGGAGCACTACACGGACCCGATTCCGGAGGCGCTCCTCAACGCGCTTAAGCATGATCGGCTGGTTGCCTTCGTTGGCGCCGGCGTGAGTCGAAGGTGCCTCTCCAAGACTCGAGCACCCCTTCCTGATTGGCCAGCGCTTCTACTCTATCTCATTGAGTGGGGGCACGCATGTCACCTCCTTGACGGGGCAACTGTAGAAGACCTGAAGCAACTCCTCTCGCGTAACGAGTACTTGATGGTGGCCCAGGAGTGTCGTGAACTTGTCGGGGATGAACAATTGACCGAATTCATGAACCAGGTGTTTGACCCCGACGGAGTTGTTCCGGCAAGGGTCCACGAACTCCTTTCGGCAGTCCCTTTCCGCGGCTACATCACGACGAACTACGACAACCTGCTGGAACGTGCGCACACCCACGTGCAGAACCGGCAGCTGCGGTCGGTCCTCCCAGAGGGAGTTGGCTCCTTCTTCTCGACTGCACAACGCGCGCGCCCCTTGCTCAAGCTGCACGGTGATCTCGACGATCCCCCGAGCATCATCCTCGGGCACCGAGATTACCTCCGGCTGATTTGGACTCCGACGCACGCGTCATTCGTTCGATCCTTGCTCGCCGATTTCACTCTCTTGTTTGTCGGTTACAGCTTGTCGGATCTTGACGTGCTATTGCCTTTGGATCAACTAGTCCACGAGGGTGCCGTCTTTATGCATTTTCTTTTGAGTCAACGAGGTGCCCGGAATGCGGTCGAGAAGAAGAGACTGCTGCGTGATCGTCGCGTTCAGGTGATTGAGTATGTCAACTATTTTGGTTTCCACAACCACGTCGATACCTTCCTTGAAGGATTATTGATCGCTAGTGGAAGCCGCGAGGCGATGACCCGTACCCGTATGCCACTCAGAGCACGCATACAGGTCCACTACGCACAAGATGACGAGAATGACGGACTTTTTGTTTGGCATTACATCTTCCGTGAAGGGGCGATTACTCTCACCGAAGAAACTCAGCATGCTCAATGGGAGCAGCTGCAGAAATCCCTTTCCGCGGGTTTTCCAGCCCTTGACCACCTGGTCTTCTTGGTCTCACGACGGAGCCTGGAGAATGCGGAACTGATGGGTGCAATTGTCGCTGCACTTCCCGCCGCCACAGTTGCGGGTGTAATGGTCGTTTTCCTAGCCGTTGGGTTCGAAGGCAGGCCTGAAGTCTTGGCACAAGTCGCTGCCACAAGCCCCGTGTTTTTGCTTAAGCAGGCGTTCAGCGAGTCTGGCCTTGAGCCTTTGAGAAAATTCCTCGTCGAGGACATTAAGGGTGGGTATAGACAGCCGTGAGAGCCCTACCCAGCAAGCCCGATGCATCGAAGCCCTCGGATGCGCTTTTGTTCCATGCCGTTACTTATTGGCGCGCGGCTGCTGATTCGCAGCTTTACCCATGACCCCCACCCCCAAAACCAACCTCCCGTACCTCCTCCCGATCTGCCTCGTGGCCACGCTGGGCGGGCTGTTGTTCGGCTACGACACCGGCGTGATTTCGGGCGCGATCGAGCCGCTGACGGCGAAGTTCGCGCTCAGTGACTTCATGAAGGGCTGGGCGTCGGGTTGCGTGCTGATCGGCTGCGCGACCGGTGTGCTCGCCGTCGGGCCGATCTCCGACCGCTTCGGCCGCAAGCTCGCCATGTTCCTCGCGGCCCTGATGTTCCTCGCGTCCGCCATCGGCACTGCCGTGCCCACCCACATCGGCACCTTCATCCCGTTCCGGTTCCTCGGCGGCGTGGGCATCGGCATCGCCTCGATCTCGACGCCCATGTATATCGCCGAGATCGCGCCGGCCCACTTGCGCGGGCGTCTGGTGTCGGTGAACCAGATCGCCATCGTCGGCGGCATCGCGGCGACGGCGTTCATCAACTACTTCATCGCCCATTCGCAGGGCGATCCCGCCCAGCCGGAAATCCAGGCCTGGCTCACAAACAGCGGCTGGCGGTGGATGTTCGGGACGGGCCTGGTACCCGCGGTGCTCTTCGGCGGGCTCCTTTTTCTGATTCCCGAAAGTCCGCGCTGGTTGGTGGAGCAGGGCCGCGAAGCCGAGGCCAAAGCGGTCTTGAACCAAGTGGCCGGTCCGGCGTTCGCCGAAGCGGAGACGGCCGGCATTCGCGCCTCATTGGCCGGCGAACAGGGCAACGTGGGGCGAGCTCTTCTCGCGCGCGATTGCGGCGGCCACTGTTCGTCGGCATGGCGCTGGCCATCCTGCAACAGGTCACCGGCATCAACGTCTTCCTCTATTTCGGCGCGACGATCTTCAAGAACATGAGCGCCTCGACCGGCGTGGATGCCGGCCTGTTGCAACAGATCGTCATCAATGGAGGCGAGTGCCCTGTCCACGTTGGTGGCGATCGCGACCGTGGACCAGTTGGGGGCGTCGCCCGTTGATGCTGCTGGGCGCGACCGGCATGGGCCTGAGTCTGGCGGTCGATGGGGTGGATGGCCCAGCACCTGACGGACCCGGCGGCGGCCAGCGGCTGGATGCTGGTGTTCATCATACTCTACGTCGTCTGCTTCGGACTCTCCGTGGGACCGGTCACCTGGGTGATCCTCTCGGAGATTTATCCCACTGCCGTGCGCGGTCGGGCCCTGGGCCTGGCGACATTCTTCCTGTGGATGGCGGACTACGCCGTGACCCAGACGTTTCCGATCATGGACGCCCGCGGCTCGTGGTTCGTGCGCCAGTTCAATCACGCCTTCCCGTTCTACGTGTACGCGGCCTTTTGTGTGGTCCTGGTGGGGATGGTGTGGCGCTTCGTGCCCGAGACCAAGGGCAAATCCCTGGAAGCGATCGGAGCCTCGTGGGGTGGTGCGTGATCGCGGGCGAGGCCCGGATCGCGGCTGGTTCCCCGCTCGGTTGACCCACCTGTGCGAGCGTGCGTCGGGACTCGAAATACAGAAACGCGCGCCGCAGCGCGCGTTTCCTCGATCCACGAAAGGTCCCGCGGTCAGGCCTGCGGTTCCGCGGAGGGCGTCGCCGCGGGCGCTGCAGGCGTGGTGACGGGCGCGGCCGGCTTCGCATCCGCGGCTCCGGGCACGACGATGCGGCGCGACTTCTCCTTGACGGCGGTGGCGCCCTTGCCGATGCGTTTGCGGAGATAGGTCAGCTTGGCCCGGCGCACGGCGCCTTCGCGTTCCACTTCGATTTTGTCGATCCGGTTCGAGTGGGTGGGGAAGACGCGCTCCACGCCTTCGCCGTAACTGATCCGGCGCACGGTGAAAGTCTCGTTCATGCCGTGACCGCGTCGGCCGATCACCACGCCCGCGAAGATCTGAATGCGTTCCTTGTCGCCTTCGATGACCTTGGTGTGAACGCGAACACTGTCGCCCACGTGAAATTGCAGCGGATCCTTGCGCAGGTTCGCCGACTCGATCTTGTCCAATAGTGCCTGATTCATACGCTTAAGTTTTTCGTTTCCCGACCGCTGCCGATTCCGCCGCCCGGCCCCGACCGAGGTCGGGGCGCCGTTGCTGGGTCCTCAACTGTGCCTGTCCCGCCCGCCAGCGGGCAATGTCCGCATGGTTGCCGGAGACCAGGACATCCGGGGCCTTCATCCCGCGAAAGTCCGCCGGCCGGGTGTATTGCGGGTACTCCAGCCAGCCGTGACTGAAGGACTCGTCCTGCGCGCTCGCCTCGTGGCCCAGCACGCCCGGCAACAACCGCGTCACCGCGTCGATGATCACCATCGCCGGCAGTGCGCCGTTGGTCAGGACGTAGTCGCCGATGGACAATTCGTCGTCCACCAGGAATTCGCGCACCCGCTCGTCCACGCCCTCGTAACTCCCGCACAACAACAGCAGGTGCGGCAACCCGGCCAGTTCGCGGGCAATGGTCTGATCAAAGAGCCGGCCCGCCGGACTCAACAGCACCAGCCGCGAATCGTCGCGCCGCAGACTCGCCACCGCTTCAAAGATCGGTTCCGGCTTCATCAGCATTCCCGGCCCGCCGCCGAACGGACGGTCATCCACCGTCTTGTGCCGGTCGTGCGTCCAATTCCGGAGCTGATGCAGACGCAGTTCCAGCAACCCCTGATCGCGTGCCCGCCGGACGATGCTCTCGTCGAGCGGCCCCGCGAACATCCCGGGAAACAGCGTGAGCACGTCGATGGTCATGACCGGTCGGGAACGCGGCTTTCCGTGCGCCTCGTCCCTGGTTGGTGCCGACGGCTCCGCGACGGTCACTCCGGCGGCTGGTCTTCCACGATGTCCACCGAACACCGCTGGCCCTTCCTGGCGGCGCCGACCTGGAGCAAAGCGCGCAGGGCCTTGATGGTGGCGCCTTGCCGGCCCACCAGTTTGCCCACGTCCGCGGGGTTGACCCGCAATTCGTAGTGGGTCAGGCCGCCCTTGTCCTTCGGCGTGACCGTCACCGCCGCCGGTTGGTCCACCAGGCCCTTCACCACGTAATCGAGCCAGGCTTGCATAACTCCTGGGAACTCAGACCGTGGCGGGCACCGTCGCCGCCTGCTTCCGCGCCTGGCGGATGAAGCTCGCCACCGTCTCGCTGGGCTGGGCGCCGCGACTGAGCCAGAACTCGGCCCGGTCCAGCTTCAACGTGAAGTCCGTACCCTTGCGCAAAGGCACGTACGAGCCGAGTTCCTCGATGAACCGGCCGTCGCGGGGGCTGCGGCTGTCCGCCACCACGATACGATAGGCCGGTGTGTTTTTCGCCCCGGCGCGCTTCAAGCGAATCTTGACCATAAATACATTCAGGCCGGCACCACAGGTGCCGGCATCGGTTACCCTGCGGCCGCCCAGGCGGCCGGCAAAGAGCGTGGAATTTAGCCGCACCCGATTCCGCTTGGCAAGACCTGTTTTGAATCGGTTTTGGGAAAGCGCCGATGCGGACACCGGGCCGCTCTCCCGCCGCCCCGCGGCCGGGCCGCCGCCGGCTCCCCCCGGCTTCGAGGTCACTCCATGTTCGACAGCCGGACGGGGCGCTCGCATACTTCACCGCCAATGAAGTCCATGACCGGCTATGGCCGTGGTGAAGCGGTGCGCGACGGGTTGAAGCTTACCGTCGAAGTCAGTTCGGTGAATCGCAAGCAAAGCGAGATCCTGCTGAGTCTGCCTCGCGAACTGGAGCCGCTGGAGTCCCGCGTGCGCGATGCCGTCCACGCCCGGGTCGCCCGCGGCCGGCTGTCGCTGCGCGTGGCCTTGCACGCCGGCGACAGCGACTGGCGCGGCCCCGTGCGGGTGAACGTGGCGCTCGCCCGGGCCTACGCCGCGGAACTCAGCCAGCTCGCCGCCACCCTCGGGCTGACCGGCGGGCTGACGTTGGACACGCTGATGCGCGTGCCCGGGGTCGTGTGCCCGCACGATCCGGAAGCCGATGCCGAGGCCCTCTGGCCGCTGCTGGCCGCCGCGCTGGACCGCGCCCTGACCGCGTTGCTCAAAACCCGCCAGACCGAAGGCAGCCATCTGGCGAAGGATCTCAAAGCCCGCATGGCGACGATGCGAAAGCTGGTGACCGCGGTGCGCAAGCGGGTGCCCCAGGTGGCGCGCGACTACCAAAAGCAGTTGCTCCAAAGGATCCGCGGCGCGGGTCTGGAAACCATCAGCGCGGACGACGAGCGCGTGGTCCGGGAGGTCGTTTTCTTCGCCGATCGTTCGGACATCACCGAGGAACTCACCCGCCTGCAAAGCCATTTCGGCCAGTTCGATGACTGCGTGCGGTCGGCGGAGCCGGTGGGGCGGATGTTGGACTTTCTGGCCCAGGAACTCGGGCGGGAGATCAACACGATCGGATCGAAAGCCAACGACGCGGACATCGCGCGCGCGGTGGTGGCCTTGAAGACCGAGCTCGAGAAGTTCCGCGAGCAGGCGCAAAACGTCGAATAGGCCCGGCGAGGGATGCACTTGCCGATGGACATGCCCGACGCCGCACCGGCCGAACGCCCCGCGCCGCCGGATCCGGTTTTGCTCCTGATCTCCGCCCCGTCCGGCGGCGGCAAGACCACGGTTTGTCAGCAGTTGCTCGCGACCGTCCCGGACCTGGCGCGCATCGTCACCTGCACGACCCGCCCCCCCCGCCCCGGCGAAAAGGACGGCGCGGACTACCACTTTCTGCCGCTGGAGGAGTTCGAGCGCCGGGTGGCGATCGGGGCCTTCCTGGAGCACGCGCAAGTTTACGGCCATCACTACGGCACCTTGCGCCAGGAGGTGGTCACGCGATTGCGGTCGGGTCGCGATGTGTTGTTGACGGTGGATGTGCAGGGGGCGGCCAGCATCCGCGGGTGCGCGGCCGCCGACGCCGAGTTGCGGGCGGCACTGGTGACCGTCTTCCTCACGCCCGCGTCGGTGGACGTCCTCGCCGAGCGCCTGACGCGGCGCGGCCACGATGCTCCCGAGGTGATTGCGCGGCGACTGGCCACGGCGCGGCGCGAGGTCGCGGAGTGGCACCGGTTCGATTACCTTGTTCCGAGTTCGACCGTGGAGGCCGATTTGCGGCGCGTGCGCTCGATCTACGAGGCCGAGAAGCTGCGCACCCGTCGTTCGGCCGCTCCCGCGGGAGGGTGATCCGGAGTGCGGCCCGCCAGAACCACATGGAAACGAAAAGGCAAATCGTGTTGGGCGTCACGGGGTCGATCGCTGCTCACCGGGCGGTGGATCTGGCGAGCGCGCTGGCCAAAGCCGGCTGCGCGGTGCATGTGGTCATGACCGCGGACGCCCAGCGGTTCGTCACGCCGGTGCCGTTCAAGACGCTGTCCCGGAACCCGGTGGTGACCGACCTGTATGATGACGCCGAAGGCTGGCAACCGGTGCATATCCGGTTGGCCGACGAGGCCGACCTGCTGCTGATCGCGCCCGCCACCGCCCAGACGATCGCGAAGCTGGCGTTGGGCCTGGCGGACGATGCCCTGAGCTGCCTGGCACTGGCGCTGCGACCGGAAGCGCGGGTGCTCGTGGCGCCGGCGATGAACGGCAAGATGTGGCTCCACCCGGCCACGCAGCAACACGTCGCCACGCTCACGGCCCGGGGAGTCGAGTTCATCGGCCCGGAGGCCGGGTCATTGGCGTGCGGTTACGAGGGGATTGGCCGGCTGTGGCCGGTGGACCAGATCGCCGGGCGCGCCCTGGCGCTGCTGGGAGGTCCGCCGTCCGCGCCTTAACCCCGGGCCCGATGAACTTCCCGAGTTGGCACGTCCTCAAACAGACCTTCAAGGAGTGGGGCACGCTCCGCGATCCGCAGCGGCATGATGCGGCCGCGCCGCGGCTTTACGAGCGCGACTTGATCCTGGTGATCAAGGTGCTCGTTGTGGCGCTGCTGGCGTACTACCTGTTCTGGTCTGACCTCCTGAGCGATCGCTACCCGCGGCTGGAACAATATGGTCAGGAGCCGCCGATCCACGCCCAATGGCAGGCCGCCCTCCGGGTCGTCCAGGGACTCTTTGTGCTTTACGTGGCGCTGAACGTTGGCACCGGCCTGCTGTTGGCGGGGTCGGAACACCTCGGGGAATCGGCTTTGCGCAGCCTGGTCTTCAGTGTGGCGTTGCTGGATGCCTGGTTCCTGGGAGCCATCATCGCGATCACGGGCGGCGTGGACAGTGTGGTCTATTGGGTTTACATCGTGCTGCTGGTGCGCAATTGCATCAGCGTCCCGGCCACGGCGCCCCAGGCCACCCTGAGTCTGCTGACCATCCTGGGATACGCCGGGGGCTCGGTGGTGGACGCGATGATCGCGGTCGTGGACACCAAGGGCCTCACCGCCGGCAACGGGGAGTGGCCGGATGCGTTTACCGTCGCCCTGGGTCTGGGCCAGCCTTTCCTGCTGCGCCTCGTGTTGTTGGTGGCCGTGGCCGTGTGGTGCTACGGCCTGCAGGCGCTGCTGGAACGTCGGCGCCGCACCACCGACGAGCAGGCCGAATTGTCGTTGCGCCGGGAGCAACTCGCCGCCTCGGGCCGCCTCGCGGCCGAGATCGCGCACCAGCTCAAAAACCCCCTGGCCATCATCAACACCGCGTCCTACACGCTGCAGAAGACGGTCAAGGAGGGCAAAACCATCACGCAGCAAATCCAGATCATCCGCGAGGAGGTGGAGAAGTCCGACCGGCTGATCACCGAGTTGATGGGTTACTCCCAACTGGTCGAAGGCCGGGTGGAAAAGCTGGAGCTGAAGCAGGAACTGGAAAACGCCATCGCGCGCGTGTTCCCGCCGGCGGTCAAGTTCGACATGCAGGTCCATCGCGATTACGCCCCGGGGTTGCCGCCCCTGCTGGCGCAGCGGAACCACATCGAGGACGCCTTCGTGAACATCCTGCAGAACGCCCGCGACGTGCAGGGCGGCCATGGGAACATCTGGGTGAGCACCCGCCAAGGCGAGAACTTCTCGGTGCTGG
The DNA here is from genome assembly GCA_963735925.1 of uncultured bacterium. Taxonomy (GTDB): domain Bacteria; phylum Verrucomicrobiota; class Verrucomicrobiia; order Limisphaerales; family J093; genus DSVZ01. The sequence continues at coordinate 2,175,031 of CAVTMT010000003.1, read as the reverse complement.
TGGTCTTCGAAGACGACGGCCCCGGCGTGCCGGAGGACCTGCGCGAACGGATCTTCGACGCCTATTTCACCACGCGCGAAAAGGGCACCGGCCTGGGACTGGCGATCGTGAAGCACAACGTGGAAATGTACGGCGGGCGGGTCTGGGTGGAATCCGAGCTTGGACACGGCGCACGCTTCACCCTACAGTTCCCGGCTCGAACGATGATGCGATTGCGCAAATGAGCGTGCCCTTGCCGCCCCTGTTGTTTGTCGATGACGAGAAGAACGCCCGGCGCGTCTTCGAGAGCATGATGGCAACGGTGTGCCCCGAGTTCGAGATCCGCACCGTCGATTCGGCCGAAGAGGCGCTCAAGCTCATCACGGCCGAGGAATTCTTCATGGTCATCTCGGACGCCCGGCTGGGGGGCATGAGCGGGTACGAGCTGCTCAAGCAAATCCGCAGTCGCTGGCCCCAACTGCCGGTCCTGATCATGACCGCCTACGCCACGCCGCGCCTGGCGGTCGAGGCCATCCAGTCCGGGGCCATCGATTACCTCGGGAAACCGTTCGAGCCGGAGCAGCTCCGCCACGCCATCGCCCGGTGCGCGAGCGACTACCGCAAGAGCCAGGAGATTGCGGCCTTGCGCGCGCGGGTGGGCGAAGCCATCCGGTTGGACCAGATCATCGGCGACTGCCCGTCGATGCAGGCCCTGCGCCAGTTGATCGAGACCGTCGCGCCCACGAACGCCACGGTGCTGATCCTCGGCGAAAGCGGCACCGGCAAGGAGTTGGTCGCCGGCGCCATCCACACCCTGAGTCAGCGACGCGAACAGAACTACATCCGCATCAACTGCGCCGCCATTCCCGACACGCTGCTCGAGAGCGAGCTGTTCGGGCACGAGAAGGGCGCGTTCACCGGCGCCATGCGCCAGAAGGCGGGCCGCGTGGAGGAAGCCGACGGCGGCACCATCTTCCTCGACGAGATCGGCGACATGAGCCGCCCGTTGCAGGCCAAGCTGCTGCGATTCCTGGAGGACGGCAGCTTCACCCGCGTCGGCGGCAACCAGGAGCTGCGCGTGAACGTCCGGCTCATTGCCGCGACCAATCGCGACATCGTCCAGGCCATCCGCCAGAACAGCTTCCGCGAAGACCTGTTCCACCGGCTGAACGTGGTGCAGTTCCGGCCCGCACCGCTGCGCGAGCGCGGCGACGACATTCTCCTGCTCGCCGAGCACTTTCTGCGTCACTTCGCCCTCGCGATGGGCAAGAGCATCACCGAAATTGCGCCGGGCGCCCGCGAGAAACTCCGTCGGCATCACTGGCCGGGCAACGTGCGCGAGCTGCGCAACGTGATCGAGCGGGCCGTGATCCTGGAGGGCACTGCCGCCATCCAGGCCGTCAACCTCCCGGATTTTGCGGTGGAGAACCGCCTGCGGCATCTCGACCAGACCAGCCCGCTGGCGGGCGCCTCGCTCGAGGAGCACCTTGCCGCGTACGAGCGCGACCTGATCCTGAGCTACCTCGAGCAGAACGACTACAGCCTTTCCCGCGCGGCCAACCAACTGCATATCAGCGCCCAGACCTTGCGTTACAAGATGCAAAACCTCAGCATCAACGCGAACCGTTTGACCGACGATGACGCATTGACACCCGCCGAGCAGGAACGATGAACGCCGTGGTTTTGCCGCCATTCTTTGCCGCCGCCCTCTCCACCGATAAACTGGAGGAAGTCACCCGCACGCCGGGGGCGGGCCGGGACCTGTTGATCCTCCTGCTGGTCACGGCGGGCGTGGGACTCGTGCTGCTGGTGGCCTTCTCGATCTGGTTCAAGCACCGCCGTTCTCACCGGCACCACCACCGCCACGCCCACCGTCGCCAGCGCGTGCCGGCCCCGGGCGCCGCGGATCCGGCGGACGCCGATGACCTGTCGGAGGACCCGGAGACCGGCTCGCACCACCATCGCCGCCGCCGCCGCCGGCGTGACCACCGGTCCCGCAACCCTACCCTGGCCGAAACCGGCGGGTTGCCGCCCCCGCGCCCGGAGGGCCAGGTGCCGCCCGGACTTTGAGCGACCCCGTCAGCCACGCCATCACTCGGAAGAGCGCCTCGAACCTCGCGATGGCGTTCGTGTTGCTCCCGCGCCCGCAACGCTCGGCCATGTGCGCGCTCTACGCCTTTTGCCGCGAAGTGGATGACGTGGCGGACGAAGACACGCTCCCGGTGGCGGAACGCCGTCGCCGGCTGGCCGCCTGGCGCGAGGACGTGTACGCGGCCTGCCACGGCGGCGCCCCCCGGTTCCCGGTCATCCGCGAGCTGCAACCGGTCATTCGCCGGTGCGGACTCCCCTTCGCGCTGCTCGACGAAATCATCCGCGGATGCGAGATGGATCTGGACGCCCAGCGTTGCGCGGACTGGGCCGAACTCGAGGTGTACTGCTACCGCGTGGCCTCGGCGGTAGGACTCCTGAGCATCGAGGTTTTCGGTTATCGGAATCCCGTCTGCCGCGAATACGCCGTCGCGCTGGGCAAGGCGTTTCAACTCACGAACATTCTCCGCGATGTTCGCAATGACGCCGAACGTGGCCGGATTTACCTGCCCCTGGTCGAACTCGATCGCTGCGGCCTCCGGCCTGAGGAGATCCTCGCCGGCCGGTACAGCGACCGGTTCCGCGACCTCGCGGCCGGCGTGGCGGCCCGGGCGCGCGAGTTCTATCGCCAGGCCCGCGCCGCCCTGCCGGTCGAGGACCGCACCAACATGATCGCCGCCGAGTTGATGGGCGCCGTGTACTGGCGGCTGCTCGGCTGCCTCGAAGCGCGGCAGTTCGACGTCTTCACCGGCCCGCGCGTGCGGGTGAGCAAGCCGGCCAAATTGTGGCTGGTCGCCCGCACCTGGTGGCGGCTCCGCATCGGCCCCTTCGCGCCCAGCTATGGCACCGCCTGAGCGCCCGCGCCGGTTGATCGTCAACGCCGACGACTTCGGGCGTTCGCGCGACATCAACGAGGCGGTCCGCCGCGCGCACCGCGACGGCATCCTCACCACCGCCAGCCTGATGGTGAACGAGCCGTTCGCCGGGGAGGCCGTGGACCTGGCGCGGGCCAATCCCCAGCTCGGCGTGGGCCTGCACCTGGTGCTGGTTTCCGGCCGCGCAGCGCTGCCGGCCGAGGCCCTCCCGGTCTTGGCCAACCCGGAAGGGAACTTTACGGAAAGCGCCGTCCAGGCCGGGCTGCGCTACTTCTTCCTGCGCCGCCTCCGGGTGGAACTTCGGGCCGAAATCGACGCTCAATTCAAGGCCTTCGCCGCCACGGGTCTGCCATTGGATCACCTCAATGGCCACTTGAACCTCCATCTGCACCCGACCGTGTTCCGGCTCGCCCTCGACGTCGCGGGCGGTTGGCGTTCGCCACGGTGGCGGCTCACCCGCGACCGCTTCTGGCTCAATGCGGCGCTGAGCGGCGGGTGCTGGGCGTACCGGGTCAGTCACGCAATCATCTTCAACCTGCTCTCGGCCTGGGCGCGTCCGCAGCTCTGGCGCCGCGGCGTCCGCCACACCGAGCGGGTCTTCGGCCTGCTCCAGAATGCCCGGGTGGACGAGACGTTCCTGCTCCGGTTGCTCGCACGACTGCCGCCCGGCGATTCCGAGCTTTACTCGCATCCATCGCTGACCGACTTTCGCCACGAATTCGAAGCGCTTGTGAGCCCGCGCGTGAAGGCGCTCGCCGCGGCGCACGGCATCGCACTGATCCGCTACCAGGACTTGTGACATGGTCAAATTGCTCGTGATTCTCCTCGTCGGCCTCGCGTTTGAATCGGCCGGTGTCGTGCTGCTCAAGAAGGGCATCACCCAGATCGGCGACTTCCAACGGATCAGCGTCCGCGAGGTGGTGCGGGTCGTGCGCGCGGGTGCGACCAGCCCCGCCATCCTGGGCGGGGTGTTCTTCGAAGCCTTGTTCTTTGGCTGCCTGCTCGTGTTGATGTCCCGGAGCGACATCAGTTTTCTCTGGCCGTTGACGGGGCTGAGCTTCGTCTTCGCCACCTTTGCCGCCATGCTGTTCCTCCAGGAGAAAGTGTCCCCGCTGCGCTGGGCGGGCGTCGTGCTGATCGTGGTCGGCGCCGGACTGATCAGCTACAGCGAACACGCGAAGCCGGTGCCGCCTGCGGCCCAGGCCGGCACGTCGTCCCCGGCCGTCACGACCCGGTAACCGCGGCCAGCACGGCCGCCAACCGCACCGCCGCGTCGTGCGTGGCCCGTCGCAGGCGCAGGAGCGGCGCCACCAAGCCGGGCCGGCGCCCGACCGCCAGCAGCAGTCTGCCGAGGTCGAGGGTTTGATCGGCGCGGGTGAACCGGTTGAAATCGAGCGGCAAGTCCTCGCCGGCGCCATCCGAAATCACCCGCACCGTCGCGCACGGAACGTTCGCTTCGCGACACAGCGTGTGGATGGCCGCCGACTCCATTTCCACCGCGTCGGCCCCGGTCGCTTCGCGCAGCCGTCGTTTCTCCACCGCCGTTACGGCCATGCGGTCCGCGCAGTGAAAGCGCACCCGCCGCGCGCCGGCGGCCTCCAGTCGATCCGCGAGCGGAAAGGCCGCGTCGCACTCGAACCCCACCGCGCCGCGTGCCAACGCCGGATCCAGTCCGCCGGCGAAACCACAGGTGAAGACGAGTCGCGGACGATCCGCCGCCAGCGCCGCCCGGGTGCGCGGCGTTGCATTCCGCCGGCCCATGCCGGTCACGAGCACGCGCAGGTCCGCGCGAGCCGGCGCGAGCCGGCGAAACGGGCGTGCCTCCTCGGGCAAAGCGAAACAGATGAGCAGGGGGTCGGGCATCGGCTCTGGTTTAGTGATCCGTCCGGCATTGCACCAGCACCTTGAACCGCTCGCCCAGATGCTGCGGATGCACCAGGGTCTGAAACTGGCGTTGCTCTGCGGGCGTCCAGTGCCTGGACGCCACTCCCGCGCCGGCCGTTTGGACGGCAGCGACGAGAAAATTGGCTTGCGAAAACAGGCCTTCCGTCGCCAGACCCGCCGCTTCGCCGGCCGTGAGCAGCGGGGTGAAGTTGACGTGCGCGGTCAAGTCCTGTTCGCCCGGCGCCCCCAACAAGTCGTCGGCGTGGCAATGCCGGGCGTAGCCTCGCGCCGTGCCCTGCGTCCGCTCCGGTCGCAGCGCCTCGGCGGCGGTGAATCCGTAGTCGATGCCAACGAGCCAGCCGGCTCGCAACGCTTTTGCGGCCTGTTGCCACCACGCGGTGGCCGCGGGCCGCACTTCGATCGTGTAACCATCCGGCAAGGCCGCCAGTAAATCCGGCACCAGCCAGTCGCCGAATTCGTTCTGCAGCGCCTCGGCCAGCGGCGCCGGCAGCGGATTGCCAATTGCGGAGCCCGGCGGACGCACCCAGCAAAACCGGTCCGGCGACCAGCCGACGCGCCACTCGAACCAGCGCCGCGCCGGCGCGTCCCAACCCAGCCGGTGAACCGGCAGCGCGTCCAGGAATTCATTCCCAAAGAGTAGTCCGGCGACACCGGCGGGCGGGAGTTCGTCCAGACTGGCAAACCAGGTTGCCTGGTCGCCGAATTCGGCGAGCGTTTGCGTCTGCCAGGCTCGTCGGCGGGGGGAAGGTTCGAGCAGGCCGTACCTGACCCGTCGCGCCAGCCCGGGCGCGAAAGCTCGCAGGGCCGTCAGCACGTCTGCGGCCAGCCGGCCGTCGTGCGCGCCGGCCTCCAGAATCAACAATTGTTCGTACGGGAGTTGGTCGAGCCAGAGCGCGAAGCGCCGCGCCAGCAACTCTCCGAACACGCGGCCGACACTCACGCTGGTGTAGAAATCTCCCCCCCGCCCGATCCGACCCGGCGTGCGCTCGTAATAACCCAGTTCGGCATGGTAAAGCGCCTGGGCCATGAACCGCGCGAACGAAATCGGGCCTTGCGATTCGATCTCGGCGCGCAGGATGTCGTGGAGCGAGGGCAAGTGCGGGTGGCGGTCGTTGCCGCGGAGCCAGCCAGGCAGCCGGGGGCTCAGATGTAGTACATTTTCGCCCGGTCCTCGACGCGCTCGATCATCGCCTGGAAATCGAGGCTGTCCGCCGCCGCCTCGGCCGCGTGCTTGAATTTGGCCCAAACCTCGCGCAATTCCGGCGCGCAGCGGCTGTCCCCCAACGCCGGCGGCTCGATCACGCCGCCGTTCACGGCCCGGAGCACGTCGCCCAGCGTGATGTCCTTGGGAGGCCGCGCGAGCAGGTAACCGCCTTCCTTGCCGCGCAGGCTGCGCACGACCTGTTTGGCTTTCAGCTCGATGAGGATCTGCACCAGGTAATTCGCCGGCACTCCTTGCTCGGCCGCAAGGTCCTCCACCTTGCGGGCCGTTCCCATGGCGAACACGCGCGCCAGGCCGAAGACCGCGCGCGCCGCATAATCGCTCTTAACCGAGAGCTTCACACCGGCCACCCTAGTCGGAGCCGCCCGGAACCGACAGCCGAAAGTCGGGCTGATGCTCGCGAAGTTCCGATTCGCGCTGCCGGATGGCCTCGCGGGCGCGCGCGATCGACCAGCTCCACGAGCGCCAGTCCGGGGGCGTGTTTGCCCGCCACTTCGTCAGCCGGGTGGTCAACCGGTCGCGCGTCGGGGAATCGAGCTCGGGCCAGGCGGCGAGCAACGGCGGAAAGGCATCCGCGCTCAACCGCAGGGCATAGGCCGCGTCGAACTCGTGACCGGCGCGGGCGTGGGCCAGGTTCTGGCGCGCGATCCAGGCATCGGGATTCCAGGCGTGCAAAAGCCCCACCGCCCCCAGGCCCGCCAGGAGGGCGCCGCTGACGAAGCGCTCGCGCCGGCCGGACAACACCGTGGCGGCAAACCAAAGCAGCACCACCAACAGGCAGCCCATGAACGCCGTGACGTAGAAACGCAGCTCCGTCCACCCGTATTCGGCCTGGTAAAGCCGCATCCTCACAAACGCCGAGCCCAGCACGACGCCCAGCATCAGAATCAGCAGGGCGGCCTGGACCCGGAATGCCCGTCGGGACGCGGCCCCGAGCAGCCAGTCGGCGGCGAGGAGGACCGGCAGCGCCAGCGCCACGACCGCCACGAGTTCGAAAAAGCCGCGCCGCGCATATTCGGCATAGGTCAGGTCGGGCGTGATCCGGACCACGCCCGCGCCGCCGAACAGATAGCGGAGTTGCACCAGAATGAAGGCGAGGAACAGAACGTTCACCAGCCCCAGTGCCAGGCCGATCTCGGCGGGACGGAACTTCAGGAACTGGGGTGGCGTGAGCCGCGGCACCGGCAGGCGTTCGGGCAGTAACAGCCCAAGGAGCCACCCGGCAGTGATCCAGGAACAAACCGCGACCGGCACGAAGTGCGAGGCCGCTTCGCCGAGGTTGAACCTCACCAACCGCACCACCAGGTTGTTGAACACGGCGTCCGCCGACATGAACAGCGCCCCGAAAACCAGCAGCACCGGCAGCGCCAGCAGTCCGCCGACCGCCGCGGTTCGCGCCCGCCCGCGCCAACCGGCGGGTGTCGCCGTCGTCCAGAGCGGTGGTCCGGTGAACAGCGGCACGCAACCGATGACCGCCTGCACGCCGGCGAACGCGAACCGCCCGCAGTTCTCGACCACGCCCCCCACGCCCAGACGGACTCCCCGCGCCCGCCACAGCGCGAGCGCCAGCAGCCCGCACAGGCTGGCGAAATCGAGCAGCTTCAAGGCGGGCGCGTCGCGCCACGCGAATCCGCCGGCGACCACCAGCGCGCCACCTCCCAGCCAAGCAGCCCGGGCGTCGAGCGCCAGTTTGTGGCGCATCACCAGGATCAGTGCGGCGGCCAGCAACAGGGCGGTCCACACCAGCACGTTGAGTCCCCACGGTCCTGCCCGGAGCAAGGCATCGCCCAGCACGCCCAACGCCAGGCTGCCGACGACCAGTTCAAGTGCAAGTTGACCGCGCGCATTCATAAGCCAGCATCAGGTCGAGGTGGAAGCGAGCTTTGTGTCGCTGGCAGCGGGGTTCTCCTTTCGGCGCCGGCGTAGCCGTTCCAACGCGAGTTCGATCACCGGCGTGGCCATCAGCGCCAAGGCCACCAGGAAAAGCGGCCAGTTGAACTCCGTCGGCAGAAACTCGCGCAGCGCCTGCTCACCTTGACCCGCCACCCGGAGGCTCCCCGCCATGAAAACGTAAAGCGCGAGCAGCCCGCCCACGAGATTCACTCCCAGCGCCGTGCGCCCCGGCCAGAACGGGCGCTCGGCACAGTCGCCGAATACCACCAGGCTTCCGCCCACGATCATCAACAGGGCGATCGCGACCGGGGCAATCACCGGTCCCCACCACGGCAGCGGCAGGAGAAACAAGATGTCCCAGTCGAGGAGCGAGTTGGGCCAGCCGGTGAGGGGCACCAGGAAGACATAGTAGGCAATGTCCCAAACGCCGAAGGCGAGCACGGCGTACGCCACGCGGCTGCGCCAGGTTCGCCCCGCCAGCCAGCCCACCGTGGCCAACATGATCAGCGTCGCCGCTTCGCGAATCAGCTCCGCCCCGCCCCACGCGGTGGCCAACGGCAACGGATGCGGCTGATAGGGATCGAGCCGGTTGACCAGGGTGCGCAGATACAGCACCACTGCGGATTCCACCCAAGCCATCGCCACCGCGTAAACCGCGACCACCGACCAGCGAACCCAACGATTTTCGGACGCCATCGCTCAGCCTTTCGTTCCGGCCGGGGATGCCGCTGTCTGGCCCGGTTCGGTCGGGACGCAGAACCAACCCCGGCGTTGAAACCATAGCGCGTTCATGGGACCTCAAGCCTGCAGCGCCAGTGCCGGCCGGCCAACGGTTTCCTCAGGGGCGCGACCCGGCGCGCCCGCGGCCACCGGGGCGCGGCGGTTGGCCGGCGACGCGGCCGCCGCCGCCCACTCCCGCAGCCGCGCTTCCACGGTAGCGATGGTGGAGTCCGGTGTGGAAGTGCCCGCGGTGATGCCGATGGTGTCCTCCGCCCCGAACCATTCCGGGTGCAGGTCGGCGGCGGTTTGAACGTGGTGCACACGAGGGCAGAACCGTGCACACGTTGCCACCAATTCGCGGGTGTTGTTGCTGGCGGCGCCGCCGACCACGACCACGACCTCGCAGGCGGCCGCCAGTTCTTCGGCCGCGTGTTGGCGCTCCTTGGTGGGTCGGCACACGGTATCGACCAGCTTCACCTCCGACGCGGGAAAACGGCGGCGGATCAGGTCGGCCAACCGCCGGACGCGTTCGATCGGCTGGGTGGTTTGCGCCACCACGCCGAAGCGCGGATGCTCGGTCAGTTGCTCGAGGTCCGACTCGGCCAGCACGACGTCGAATGCGGCGAGATCGCCGGTCAGGCCGCGCACTTCGACATGGTCGCGTTTGCCCACAATGACGGGGTGATAGCCGTCGCGGACCAAGCGTTGGACCGCCTGATGGGCGAGCCGGACCAGCGGGCACGTCGCCTCGATCACGCGCAGCCCCCGTTCCCGCAACTCCGTCACCGTGCGCCCGGAAGTGCCGTGCGCGGTGATCATGACCGCCGGGGTGTCGATCTCGGGCGGCGAGTGGGCGAGGCGAATGCCCTCGGCCTTCAGGCCGTTCACGACGGTGTCGTTGTGGACGAGCTGGCCGAGGATGGTGACCGGTTGTTCGCGCACGGCGTGGTGCGCGAGCTGGATGGCGTCGCGCACGCCGAAGCACATGCCGAGGTGAGAGGCGCGGAAGACTTTCATGACACGATCAGGGTTTCGCGTTTGTGAACTTGGGCTTTGTGTTGCAAAGTAATTGGACAGTTCGACCCCGCGGCGGGGTTTCGTTCAAGCGGGCTTGGTTTGGCGGACGATTTGTTCCAACAGGTCAATGTAGCCGGTGAAGGCCTGCTGGCCCGCGGCGGTCAACGCGCAGGTGGTGAGCGGCCGGCGGTTCTGATAACTCTTGGTCACCGCCACGTAGCCCGCCTCCTGCAGCGTCTTCAGGTGCATGCTCAGATTGCCGTCGGTCATTTTCAAGGTGTCGCGGATTTCGGTGAACGACAGTTCGGCGCTGGCGGCCAGGAGCGACATGATCGGTAAGCGCCCTTTTTCATGAATGACCCGGTCAAGTTGCAGAAACGGTTCCGGATTCACGCCGCCGGCCTCCGTCTTTCGGTCGCGAGCAGGTAACCGCCGTACGCCAGGTGGAGCAGGCCAAACGCCGTTCCCATCAGCCCGTTGGCTGCCTCCAGCCCGACCTCGTCCGGTTCCAGAATCAACAACCCGATCAGGGCGGCCGAACTTACCGCGATCACCACCCAGCCGAAAAAACGAATGCCGCGAGGCATGAAAAAACCGGCCGCGTGCAGCGCGGTTCCGTAAAGACCGATCCAGACGAACACCAGGAACAGCACGAAATCCTCGTCCGCGCCCGAGACGATCATGGCCAGTCCCAGCACCAGACCGAACACCAGCGCCGGCAACAGGGCCTGCACCACCCGCCGCATCGGCGGCGACCAGAACGGCTCGCCGGCTTGCAGGGCCTGGCGACGCACGACGAGGAAGCAGGCGGCGATGGTGAAGGCCGCGACCACGAGCCAATACACGCAGAACTGAACGCCGGAGTCGGTGGCCCACCTGAAGCCGCCCAGGGCACCCAGCGTGCCCAGCGCACCCGCGACCAGGGTCGTCGGCGCGAGCGCGCGGCGGTAAAGCGCGGAGCGTTCCATCAGGGTGCGGATGACCTGGAGATTCTGGGTGGCCCAGTCGCTTTGCATGGCTTTACTTTGCAATACAAAGTCATTTCGTCAACCCCTTTCTGCGGGGGATCGCCGGGTCGCGGCGGTCAGCAGCCGGTCCGGGAAGGCCCCGGCCGGCTTCGAGCCCTTCCGCTCGGGGAGCCGGGACTTCGCCTCGTGGGAGTTGTTCGCCCGGTCGGTGGAACTCCCTCGCCCCCCTTCGGCAGGGGAGCAACCTCATGGGCCTGCACACAAGAGCTTGCCAAGTCCCGGTAAAAGGCCCAGACAAGCGGCCGTTTCCTGCGATGAAATCAGCCCTGCTCGCCCTCGTGGTTCCGGTGCTCTTGTCCGCCGCGGACTCGCGGCTCCCCACCCCCAACGCGGCCGTTCCAAGGAAGCCGATCCGCGGGGAAGTCATCATCGATCGCCAGACCTCGGCGTGGGAGTCGCAACAGGTACAGGAACCTTGCATCCTGCCCAACCCGAAGAACCCCGAGCGCCTGGTGATGTTCTACTCGGGCGTGCCCGCGACGAACCGCAACGTTTGCTTCGTCGGCAAGGCCTGGGCTCTCAAGTCCGACCCGTTCACTTGGCATCAGGACGGGCAAAACCCGGTGTTCGGCCCCGGCAAACAGGGTTGGGACTCGGGGAGCATCCGGCTCGACACCGTGCTCTACGTCGCGGAAGAAGACGCCTACCACCTCTACTATTCCGGCACCACCGGCTCGGTGCAGGACCGTATCGGGCTGGCGATCTGCCCGGCCGGGGTGGACGGCTATTCCGGAATCACTCCCGCAGCCATCCAGCGCGCGGGCGCGCAACCGGTGCTCGCGCCCGAGCCGGCCGCGCCGTATTGCGAGGCGATGGCCTCGCAGGCGGCGGTGTTGCGCGAGTGGAATGCGCGGGAGCAGCGGTGGGACTGGTTCATGTACTACTCCTATCGCGGCCAGGACGGCATCCTCCCCGGCCTCCGGCTGGCGACCTCGCGCGACGGGAGAAACTGGACGCGTCATTTCAACGCAAAGGACCCGCGCGGCATGGGCCAGATCTTCCCGTCCACGCCCGGCGCGTATTACGAGTGGCACCAAGTCTTCAAGATCGGTGGCACCTATGTCCTCGCGATCGAAGTCGGCACGGCGCACGGCCAACGCTGGCGGCCGGTCCTCGCCGTGAGCCAACGCCCCGACGCCGGCTGGGTGCAACTGGATGTCGATACGGTGCTCCAGACGAAGTGGGAGGGGTTGTATCGCGACGACACGATCTACCACGTTGCCACCCCGGCGCTGTATCCGATCGAAGGCAGGTGGTATCTCTACGCGCAGGCCTGTCCCCTGCCCGCGAACGGCAATTACATCGACGGCCACTGGGACCTGTGGTGCTTCGCGTGCGACCGCCTGGTGGCGACGTTGCCGGGTTACGAGGGGATTCACATTCCCGGCCCGCCAACCGCAGCGGGAGCGGCGCGCTGATTGCGCGCCAGGTTGTCCTCAGAGCGCTGGGCGCGAATCTCGCTCGGCCGACCGCTGACACCCTCCACCCAGATCTCAGCCCGGATTCGCCCAACCGCGGAAGAATCGGTGGAATCAGGAATTGAGGACGCGATGCCTGGCCGGTTTACGGCTCGCCCAGAACAACCTCGACACAATTCGGCCGCGCCCGCGATATTCCGCCCGCGAAACCGCATCCGTCATGAAGCAAAAAGCCTACGCCGCCGCCGGTGTGGACATTGACCTCGGCAACCAGGTCAAGGCCACCTTGCCGCAACTCCTCGCCTCTACGCATCGCCGCGAAGTGCTCGGCAAGGTGGGCGGGTTCGGCGGGCTGTTCGCCCTCGACCTCAAGCGTTACCGCCAGCCGGTCCTGGTGAGCAGCGTCGATGGCGTCGGCACCAAGCTGAAGCTCGCCTTCGCGATGGATCGGCACGACACGATCGGACAGGACTTGGTGAACCATTGCGTGAACGACATCGCCGTGCTGGGCGCCGAACCGCTGTTCTTCCTGGATTACCTCGGCACCGGCAGGCTGGAGCCCCGCGTCTTCACGGACATCGTTCGCGGCTTCGCCAAGGCCTGCGCCGAAAATGGCTGCGCGTTGATCGGCGGCGAAACCGCCCAGATGCCCGGCTTTTATGCCGGCGGCGAATACGACGTCAGCGGCACCATCGTCGGCGCGGTGGATAAACCGCGGATGCTCAACGGCCCGAAGTCCGTCAAACGCGGCGACGCCATCCTCGGCATCGCTTCGAGCGGCCTGCACACCAACGGCTACTCCCTCGCGCGCAAGATTCTGTTCGATCAGTTGAAACTGAAGCCGGGCAGCCGCGTCGCGGAATTGAAGGGCACGGTCGGCGACGAGTTGCTCCAGGTCCACGTCAGCTACGGCCCACTGGTCCAGGCGCTGCTGAAACGCTTCAACCCCTCGCCCCTCTCGCCTCGCTCTTCGCCGCCCGTCAGGGCCTTCGCCCACATCACTGGCGGGGGATTCGTGGACAACCTCCCGCGCGTGCTGCCCCCGCAATGTTCCGCCGTGATCCGCAAAGGCACCTGGGAAGTGCTGCCGATCTTCCAACTCCTCGCGGCGAAAGGCGGCGTGGACGAAGCCGAGCTCTACCAGGTTTTCAACATGGGCATCGGCATGGTCGCGATCGTCGCAGCCGAACAGGCCGAAGCCGTGCTGGGCGCGATCCGCAAGGCCGGGCATCGCGCCTGGCGGATCGGCGAAATCGTCAAGGGTGACGGCCGCGTGCGGATGCAATAACCGCAAGGCCAGCGCAGCCGCGGCGCGACCGTGAAGCCGGGCGCTAAGGCGCCGCCGCCTGGGTCACCACCAGGTCGTCATAGCGGATTGGGGTGCCGGCGTACGGCGCCCCCCAGATCGCGGCGCGGCCTGGGCGCGGCGCGGCCTTTTCGTCGAGGGTGATCAGCCACGCGGCGGGCTCGCTCTCGCCGTCAGGCCACGCCTTGCCTTCCACCTTCCAAGCCTCGGCGCCGTTGGGGCGAATCTGCAGCCGCAAATGCACCCATTTCCCGGAAGGCCACTTGAACGGAACGCTCCGGAGGTCGTTGTCACCTTTGAAGATCTCCAGTTCGTTTTTGCCGGGACTGACGCGCAGCTTGAAGCCGTTGACGCCGCCCAGGCCAACGGCGAACGCCGGATACCGCCGGCCCTTGGCCGTGCCGTAAATCCGCGCGGCCACGGCGACGCTGTTCGTTTCGGTGGGGCCGAATAGCACGCCGTAGGTGTCCAGCGGCGCGCCGGGCAACTCGAGGAACCGGCTTCCACCGTCCTCCTGGACGGCGAAGCCCCCGTCCAGCACCAGCATGCCTTCGGGCACCTTGCCCACCTCCGCGTTCTGGAAATCCATCCGGTAAATCGGCGGCTCGGCGGCGCTGACCGAGAGGCCGGCGAGCGCAACCAACAGAGCGAGACTGCGTTTAGTCATGGCGAGCGAATTCGACGATGTGACGACCGCCGTTATTCTGCTCGGGATTGCACGGATCGCAAGCCGCGCGTGGTCTGCCGGAGCGTCCCTCATTCCGAATTCTCTTCCGCCCGACTTCAAACCACACTCCGACACGCAACGGGCAGCCGACTCAGCCCGCCTCGGATACGCGCCGGCGCAAGCCCACCGCCAGCCATCGCCGGCTCCGCCCGGCGAGCCAGGCATCGAAGAGCAGGCAGCCGACCGCCCAAACCGCGAAGCACGCCCCGACGTCCAGGAGGTTCCGCGACTGGATGGCCGCCAGGAAGGTCACGGCAAAGCCCAGCCACGGCAGCCCGACGAGCTGCGCCAACGCGCTCCCGGCAGCCCGCAGTTGACTCGTGGCGCGGAGGCTCGCGCGCAGACCCAGCCAGCTCAGCGCGCGAAAGTCCGCCACCGTGATCAGCAGACCGCCCGTGAAGAACACCGTAAAAACGGCCCATTCGCGTCCGATGTGAAGCGGCTTCGAGAACACGAAGATCATCGCCTGCAAAATGAGGTTGATCGCCAGCAGACTCCGGTACGGGCGCCGGAACGCCAGCCGCAGCGAGCAACGATGCGCCTCCACGATCTCGGACTCCGCGACCGGCGTGACGAGGAGCAGTTCCAGCGCGCCGCTGCGCCGGTCTTCGCTCAGCCGGCGGGTCACGGCCAGCGCGGCCTGCAGGCGAGTGAGCAGATGCAAGGCGTATGCCGCACCCATCGCCGAGATGAAGCCCTCCTCCCAGTGCCCGGTCGTCACCGATGCCACCAACATCAGGCCAAAAACGCCGAGCGTCAGCCGCCGCAGCGCCCGCATCCCGGCATTCTCGCCCAACTCGCGCGAAGCGGCCCACAAACTGGGCGGACCGGCCGCATCGCTCCAGCGGGTTTCGCGGCGGGCACCGAGCCGCGCGACCCACGCCCGCCCGCGTTTGGGCTGGAAGTCGTTTCCCCCGGCTTCCGCGAGCCGCCAGAGCCGGGGCAGCCGCCAACCGGCTACCGCGACCGAGCCGACGCTCAAGGCAATACTCAGCAGGGCCGAGCTCCAGAACAGGGCATCCCCGCGCGCGAGGGTCCACGGTGGGCTGACCGCCAGCCGGTAGTTTGTCTCAAACGCCATCACCACCATGGTCATCGGTGACAACGCGGCCACACTTCCAGCCACACTTCCAAGCTGGCCGCTGCGGTTCAGAATCACGGTTTGAAACAAGGCCGGCAACCAGGGCAAAAAGTTCAGGACCAGCATCGACGCCGCCGTGGCCATCACCGAGCTCCGCGCCTCGGTGCAGAGCGTGGACCAGAACATTCCGCAGGCGAGCGAAAGCAACAGCGTGAGCAACAGCGCGAGCAGGATGCGCGTCACCTCCGCCCAGATGACCCCGCCGTGAAGCAACGACAGAAAGAACACCGGGAATGTCGCCATCCACGCGCAGCCGACCTGCAGCGAATGGCCGAGCATTTTGCCGAGCACGATCTGCCAGCCGGTGAGCGGCGTGAGGAACAAGAGTCCCAACGTGCCTTCGCGTTTCTCCGCGCTGACGCTGTCGGCGGTCAGGTACGCGCCCGCAAACAAGCTCAGTGCCAACCCGGAAACGACGAGGCAGACCAGCACCACCTGGCCGCGGTTTTGCGGGAACGGGTGAGGCAGCAACAAACCGAAAACGCAGGCCAGCACCGCGCCGGTGGCGAAGGCCAGACGCAAATGCCACGAAGCCTGCTGCCGCGAAGCCACCCGCAGCTCGCGCTCGATGACCGGAAAGAGGTTCATGGATCGGACGCGCCGCCGACCTTGACCGGCCCGCCGCCCCACCGCAAGCCGCCGCGGACCTTCCTTGAACCCACCCCGGGGCGCTCTGAACCAAGCGGCCGGTTGCTGATGCGACTACGGAGACGCCGAGGTCCCACGAGACGCGTAGGAACGTAGGAACGCATGAACCGCAGGCTCGGCCTTCCGGTTTTCCTGCTTTCCTGGCTTCCTCATTCAAAATCCGAGCTTCGGTGGCTTGGATTGCAGGGCTCGACGGAGTCTCGCCCCACCATGGGGCGGCCACGGAGCCGTGGAGACGCAGCGGTCCAATGAGGAACGCAGGGACTCAGGAACTGCGGGCTGGGCTTTCCTGCTTTCCTGCTTTCCTCATTCAAAATCCGGGCTTCGGTGGCTTGGATTGCGGGGCTCGACGGAGTCTCGCTCCACCCAAGCGGCCACGGAGTCGCGGAGACGCCGAGGTCCAATGAGGAACGCAGGAATTCAGGAACCGTGGGCTCGGCTTTCCGGCTTTCCTGCATTCCTCATTCAAGATCCGGACTTCGGCGGCTTGGATTGCAGGGCTCGACGGAGCCTCGCCCCTCAAAAATGGCCACAGAGTCGTGGAGACGCAGAAGTCCAATGAGGAACGCAGGAATTCAGGAACCGCAGGCTCGGCCTTCCAGCTTTCCTGACTTCCTCATTCAAAATCCGGGCTTCGGTGGCTTCGTGGCTGGGCGCAGCGGGGTTCCCAAGTCCGCTGGTTCAAAATGAAGATTGTAGTCAGCCAAGGCCGGGGGGCGTCTTGCGCGACCCGCGTGGGCAACGTAGGCTGCCGCTGTGAGCACAACTTCCGTCGGCGACTTGAAGAAGAGACCCGCCAAGCGGTGGTTGCAGTTCGCCGGGAAGGAGGACCTGGTAGTCACCGCCGATGGGCAGCCGGTGGCGGTGCTGCTGCGCACCGACGCCGCCTCGCTGGGACCGACGCTGGCTGCTTTGCGCAGCGTGCGCGCGTTGCAGGCGCTGGCCGCGCTGCAAAAGGCCGCCACCGCCGAGGGCACTGATCGGCTGACCCGGTCCCAGATTGACGCCGAGATCGCGCTGGCGCGGCGCGCCCGCCGCCGATGAAGATCGTGCTCGACACCAACGTGCTCGTGTCGGGCCTGCTCCGTTCACAGGGAAATCCCGCCTAGGTCGTCGCGCTGGCGTTGGCAGGGGCGGTACAGATTAGCCACGACCCACGCATTCTCGCCGAGTACGTTGAAGTCTTGGCCCGCCCGCGTTTCAAGTTCGATCCCGAAAGAGTCCGCGAAGTCCTGGCCAAACTCGAATTGGACGGAGTTGCCGTCGTCCCCTCCAGCCAACTCCTGGACTTGCCCGACCCGGATGACGAACCCTTCCTCGCCGTCGCGTTGGCTGGGGCGGCGGATTACTTGGTGACCGGCAATCTGGCTGACTTTCCAGCCGCAAAGCGACGAGGATGCGCGGTGGTCAGGCCGGCTGAGTTCATGGACTTTTGGCGGGACCTTTACGGTAGAGATCCGGCGGTCCAATGAGGAACGCAGGAACGCAGGAATTCAGGAACCGCAGGCTCGGCCTTCCGGTTTTCCTGCTTTCCTCATTCAAAACCCGGGCTTCGGTGGCATGGATTGCAGGGCTCTACGGAATCTCGCCCCACCTTGCAATGGCCACGGAGCCGTGGAGACGCAGTAGTCCGATGAGGAACGCAGGAACTCAGGAACTGCGGGCTGGGTTTTCCTGCTTTCCTGGCTTCCTCATTCAGAATCCGGACTTCGGTGGCTTGGATTGCAGGGCTCGACGGAGTCTCGCCCCACCTTGCAACGGCCACGGAGCCGTGGAGACGCAGCGATCCAATGAGGAACGCAGGAATTCAGGAACCGCAGGCTCGGCCTTCCAGCTTTCCTGCTTTCCTCATTCAAAATCCGGGCTTCGGTGGCTTGGATTGCAGGGCTCGACGGAGTCTCGCCCCACCATGGGGCGGCCACGGAGCCGTGGAGACGCAGCGGTCCAATGAGGAACGCAGGGACTCAGGAACTGCCGGCTGGGTTTTCCGGTTTTCCGGACTTCTTCATTCAGACTCCTCATCAAGCCGTCAAAGCTGGGGGTGAATCCTCCCGGTCGCAATGCTTTGCTTTGCCCGCGGATCACTGCTACAACGTGGATGTGTCCGCCGCTTCTGGCCGCCTTTGGAACCAGCTTCGTTCGCCGCGGCGCCTCAGCTTGATCGCCGGCCCCTGCGTGATCGAAACCGAGGCGCTGTGCCTGCGCGTGGCTGCGTTTCTGGCCAAACACTGCGCCCGGCTCGGCGTGCCTTACGTGTTCAAGGCCAGTTTCGACAAGGCCAACCGCACCGCCGCGAAGTCGTTTCGCGGTCCGGGGCTGGACGCCGGCCTGGCCGTGCTCGCCAAGGTGCGCGCCGAAATCGGCGTGCCCGTGCTCACCGACGTCCACACCGAAACCCAGGCGAGCGCCGCCGCGGACGTCGTGGACGTGCTCCAGATTCCCGCTTTCCTGTGCCGGCAGACCGATTTGATCGAAGCTGCCGTCGCCACGGGCCGGATCGTCAACCTCAAGAAAGGCCAGTTCTTGTCGCCGGCCGAGATGGGCCGCGTGGTGGCCAAAGCCGTCGCTGCCGGCGGCGAGCGGCTGTTGGTGACCGAGCGCGGTACGACCTTCGGCTACCACAACCTGGTCGTGGACATGCGCGCAATTCCGCAGATGCGGACGTTCGGCTTCCCCGTGATTTTCGACGCGACGCACTCGGTCCAACTGCCCGGCGCGAATGGCGACCAGTGCGGCGGCCAGCGCGAATTCGCACCGGTGCTGGCGCGGGCCGCCGTGGCCGCGGGCGCAAATGGTCTCTTTCTTGAAACGCATCCCGACCCCGACGCGGCGCTGAGCGACGGGCCGAACATGATTCCGCTGCGCCAACTTCCGAAACTCATCGAAGAAATCCTCCGCATCCACCAAGCCCTCCCATGACACCTCCCCCCTCGAAACCTTACGTCAAACCGTACGCCAGACCTTACGCGAAACCTTACGCCCGCCGCGAATACGACGGCCCGCGCGGTCCCGAAGACCGACCGGCCCGTTACGAGCCCCGGCCGTACCGTTCGTACGACGAGCGTCCGTATCCGCGATCGGCCGAGCGATCTTACGAACGGCCTTACGAGCGCCCCTACGAGGATCGGCCCCGGGAATACCGTCCGCGCCCGGCCTGGCGGGAAGACGAGCGTCCGCGGTCGGACCGGCCCTACCACGCCGCGGCACCGGCCGCCGCCAAGGCCGCCCCGACCGCGCGCGATCCGCAACTCGACCAGCGGCTCCAGCGCGTGAAGCTCTTCCTTTGCGACGTGGACGGCATCCTGACCGACGCCGGCGTGTTCATGGGCCAGGGCGAGGAAACGAAGCGGTTCAATCTGCGCGACGGCTTCGGTCTGCGCTTGCTGCAACGCGAGGGCGTGAAGGTGGGTTGGATCTCGCACCGGGCCTCGGTGGCGACGACCAAACGCGCGGAGGATTTGAAGATCGACTTTCTGCACCAGGCCCCCGGCAGCAAGGTCGCAGCCATCGAAGCGATCCTCGCCACGGCGGGCGTCGTCTGGGAGGACGTCTGTTTCATGGGGGACGACATCGTGGACCTGGGCGCCCTGAAGCGCGCGGGTCTGGCCGTGACGATCGCCCAGGCCGTGCCCGAGGCGAAGGCGCTCGCGCATTACGTGACCAAGGCGGCGGGCGGTCACGGTGCGGTGCGCGAAATCGCGGAGATGATCCTGAAGGCCCAGTCCAAATGGGCGGCACTCGTCGCGGAATACTCCGTTTGAACCCCTTGCCGTGATGGTCCGACCGTTCTTGCTCGCCGTCGCGCTCCTGGCTGGGAGCGGGACGACCGTCTTGCGCGCCCAGCCCGTCGGCCGGGCGCAGGATTTTCGCTTCCCGCTGTTTAACCAGAACCGGCAGACCGGCATGTTGACCGGCTCCGGCGCCGATACCCGACCCGATGGCACGGTCAGCCTCGCCACCGCCCGCGTCGAGCAGTACGACGCCAAGGGCCGCACCAACGCGAACATCATCGTCCTGGCCACGAACTGCGCCGTGGACCTCCGCCAAAGCCGCGTGTGGTCCGCCGCAGGCTTGCGGGTGATGACCGCCGACGGCCAGCTTACGCTCGAAGGCGTCGGCTTCACCTGGAGCCAGACCAACAGCGAATTGGTGGTTTCCAACCGCATCCGCACCCTCGTTCGCAAGAATCCGGAGCGGCCCGATACCGGCATGCTGTCCATCCACGCCGACAGCCTCCGTCTGAATTACCTGGCGAACGTGGCGACCTACACCGGCCATGTCCGGGTCGAGGATCCCGAATTGGAGGTGGCGTGCGGCGAACTCACGATCCGGCGCTCGGAGTCGGGCAAGTTCGACCGCCTGCTGGCCGAACGCGAAGTGCGCATCGTCAGCCGGCGCGACGGCAGTCAAACCACGAGTGAGCGGGCCGAGTACGTCCTCGCGAGCGAAGGCGAAGTCATCGAACTCACCGGCGAACCGCGCTGGCACGATGCGACGCGCGAAGCCAAAGCCCAACGGTTCGTCCTCCGACGCAGCGGACCGGCGCAGCCGCAGGTCCTGCAGGCGCTCGGCGAAGCCTGGCTGAGACTTCCCGCCGGCACGAACGACCTGGCCGGCGGCTGGGCGCCGGGGGCGTCGGCCCCAACGACGGCGCAAGCGCCTGACCGGTTCATCGAGCTCTCGGCGGCGGCGGTCAGCCTGATCCTCCCGCCCACAAACGGACCGGTGCAGAGCGTCCTCGCGGAAACGAACGTGATCATCCAGGACGCGGTCGCGCAATGGCGGGCCACCGCCGCACGGGCCACCTTCACCAACGCGGTACTCGAACTCACCGGGGACCCGGTCTGGACGGCGGGCGACCGGCTGGTGCGCGGCGATCAGCTCTGGCTGGACACCGCGGATCGCTCGTTCGCCGCCCGCGGACACGCGCTGGTTCGCTTTCCCGCGGTGGCGTTGGGCGAAGCGGGGCCGGGTTTGAGCGCGACCGGCCGCACCGCCTTCGCCCTCCAGACCAACCAGGTCATCGTCGTGGAATCGGACAGTGCCGAATTCAGCGGCGGCCGGTTGCGCTTTACGCCGCCGGTGCGGGCGAGTCTGCTGGCGAGCGATCAACCGCTGGGCCGCCTGGAATGCCGCGAATTGACCGTCGCTTACCGGCAACGCCTGCAAGGTTTGGAAGCGACGGGCGAGGTGCAGATCGAGCAATTCGCCTTACCCGGTGGCCCGGTCCTGACTCGCCAACTGAACTGCGCCACCCTCCGCGCCGAATTCGATGCGGCCGGGGTGTTGCGCACGCTGACCGCGGAAGGCGGCCTCACCGGCTGGCAGCGCGAGACGCGCCCATCGCGCGCCGAGCCGGTCGAAACGCGCCTGCGGGCGGACCACGCGCTGGCGCAGTTCGTGGCCAACACGAACCGCCTCGAGGTCGCCGTCGCCGAGGGCGGCGTCCGGCTCGAACGCGACCAAAAGGTGGCCCAAGGCGAGCGGGTCGAGTTTACCGGGGAGAGCGGGCTCCTTGCGCTGTCGGGCCGGCCGTTGGTGACCACGCCCGACGGACGGATCGCGGACGCCCGGGTGCTGTATTGGGACAGCGTCGGCGGCAAGTTCCGCGGCGTGGGACCGGTCCGCCTCGAATGGACCCGATTGCCCACGAACGTGGCGGGGTTGAAAACGAAGCTGGTGCCGTTGCGGGTGAAGTAAGCCCGGCCGGCGCGTCCTCAATTCGCCGAGTCGCCGCGAACGACCGAGTCCACCACGAAGAGCGGCCGGTCACGGACCTGTTCGTGGATGCGGCCGAGGTATTCCCCCAGGACGCCGAGCACCAGGAGTTGGATGCCACCCAGAAAAATCACCGTGATGAGGAGGCTGGTCCAGCCTTGCGGAGTCCGGCCCACGAAGAGCCACGAGAACAACGCGTAGGCCGCGAGCGCCAGACCGATCGTTACGGCCACGCCGCCGACCACGAGCGCGAAACTCAGGGGCTTGAGGGTGGAGGAAATGACGCCATCGATCGCGAGCGCCACGAGCTTGCGGAACGGGTACTTGGTTTCTCCCGCGAAGCGCGCGTCGCGATCGTAGAACACGGGCTCCTGTCGGAAGCCCACCCAGCTCACCATGCCACGGATGAACCGCTGGCGTTCCGGCATGGCCGCCAGTAAGTCACGCACGCGTCCGCTGATGAGCCGGAAGTCGCCGGTGTCGAGCGGGATGTACGTGTCGGCCACCGCGCGGAGCAACCGGTAATACACCGCGCAGAAGAGCCGTTTCAGCGGGGCGTCGCCCGGCCGGCTGCGGCGTTGCGCGTACACCACGTCCACGCCCTCGTCCATCTTCTGCAGCATCGCCGGCAACAACTCCGGCGGGTCTTGCAGGTCCGCGTCCATGATCAACACGCGCTGGCCGCGGGCGAAATGGAGACCGGCGGTCAAGGCGAGTTGGTGACCGTGATTGCGCGCCAGATTGACGGCGACCAGGTGCGGATCGTTTCCAGCCAGGCGCACCAACTCAGTCCAGGTGCCGTCGCGCGAGCCGTCATTGACCACCACGATCTCGTAGGTGCGGCCCACCGCCGCGCAAACCGCGCTGACCCGGCGGTGCGTTTCGGCAATCACCGCCTCCTCGTTGTAGCACGGCAGCACCACCGAGAGCCACGGCGGCTCGGGGGCGGGGAGATCAGGCCGAGGCGGCGCGGAGTTCATAGGGCTTCGCAATTCGCGGGTCGGCCGGTCGCGGCGCGGCCCCGGCCGGCGGTGGTTGCCCAAAAGACGACGCCGAGGAAAACCAGGGTCATCGCCGGATGCCATGCCAGCGCGAATGCGTTCCCCAGCCAGGGGCGGAGCAGATTCGGCAGCAAACCCATCGAAAGGAGCATCGCCGCCAGCGTCCAAGCCAACCGCGGCCGGCCGGTTTCGGCGAAGTGCCAGGCCCACAAACCCAGCGCGGGCGCGAGGATCACGTAACTGTTCGCCTCGGTCATCGGATTGAACAACATCAAGTACGCCGCGGCGGCGGCCAGCCACAACAGCGCTTGCGAGCTTGAGCTTAGCCGGCGGCCGGCGAACCAACACCCCGCCGCGAAGGCAAGCCCTGCCAGCCCGCGCACCAGCAGCGAGGCCGTCCCCGCGAGCGGCGCTCCGAACGTTCGCAGCAAGCCGTTCAGATCCGCAAAGCGATGCTCGGTCACGACCGCACACTGGCTGAGGTTCCGCCAGGCGTCGGCATCTTGAGTGTGGACGTAACCCGTCGGAGCGCACGCGAAAGGAAGCAGCAACAGGACCAGAGTCCCGAGCGCGAGGCGCCAACCCACGGGCGGAAAGACCATGATCGCCAGACCCAGCGCCGCCAATCCCAGCGGCTTGATGGCAAGCGACAGCGCCAGGAAAACGGTCGCGAGCCACCAACGTCCGTGTGCCAGGCCGGCGGCCGCGAGGAGCAAGGCGGCGGCGAAATGGGCGTTGGCCTGGCCGTTGCGCAGGGCCGCCATCGTTAACGGGGCGACGGCCAGCGAGATCAGGGCGAAAGCGCGCACGGCGGAAGTGTCCGTCGTTCGGCGAAGCATCAGCCACAAGCCGCCCGCCAGACCCGCGGCTGCCGTCCACCGCCACAGAATATCCGCCACGACCAGCGGCAGCAGGTGAAAAGGAGTGAACAGCAGTGCGAACGGGGGCAGGTAGTTCATCCCGGAGGGACCTTGATAGAGCGGTTGCCGGGACCACCAGTTCGCCGCCGCTTCGTGGTAAAGCGGGGTCACCGTGCGGTTGAGCGGACGCAGCCCGACCATCACGGAAATGACCAGCAGCGGGACGATCCAGGTGCTCAGCCCCACCCACAGCCAGGTGCGCTGCGAAGGCGGAGCCAAAGCGGCGGCGGTCGGAGCGGACTTGCGGTTCACGACGGCATCTTGCGGTTGGCCGCTCCGGAGCTCAATCCGCAACTCGCCCGCCGGTCGGTCGGGCGCAGCCGTGTGTTTACTTGGCGGGCGCGCGTTGGTAGAAGTCCCCGATGCAGCCGACACTCGCCCGATCCGGGACGCGACCGGCGGCCGGGAGGCGACTCCGGTCTCGTCTTCCGTTCGCCGGCACGCTTGCTTTCCGCCCGCTTACTACCGGATACGCCGATGCCTAAGCCGTCCACGCAACCGCAGACTGCCCTTGCGCCGCCGGCGAGTGCCCCGCCCGTGGCCACCGCCACGGAAGAACCGTTGCTCGTCACCGACAAGCTGGTCAAAGAGTACCGGAAACGTCGGGTGGTGAATGGCGTCAGCATCGAGGTGCGCGCCGGGGAGATCGTCGGTCTGCTCGGGCCGAACGGCGCGGGGAAGACCACGACGTTCAACATGATTGTTGGCATCGTGCGGCCGGACGAGGGCGCGGTGCGCTTTCACGGCCGCCCGATCGCGGCGCTGGCCATGCACCAACGCGCGCGGCTGGGCATCGGTTACCTCACGCAGGAACCGTCCGTGTTTCGCAAGCTCACCGTGGCACAGAACCTCCTGGCCATCCTCGAAACCTGCAAAATGAGCCGCGACGAACGCAAGCTGCGGCTCAAGTACCTGCTGGACGAACTGGACCTGGCGCCGCTGGCCAATAGCAAGGCGTACCAGCTCAGTGGCGGCGAAAAGCGCCGGCTCGAAATCACCCGCGCCCTGGTGACCAGCCCCAAGTTGATGTTGCTGGACGAGCCGTTCAGCGGCATCGATCCCATCGCGGTCTATGAGGTTCAGAAGATCGTGCGCCGGCTCAAGGAACGCGGGCTGGGCATTTTGATCACCGACCATAACGTCCGCGAAACGCTCAAGCTGGTGGACCGCGCCTACGTGATCCACAAGGGCGAGGTGCTCTGCGCCGGCTCGGCGGAGTACCTGGTCAACGACGCGCGGGCGCGGGAGATTTATCTCGGGCCGGAGTTCAACCTCTGACCGCGGGCGCATTTTGGCGTTGGCGCGGCCGGCCCGGCCCGGCACGCTGCGGGTGGCAATTCCCAGTCCGGCACGCTCGACCATGAAGGCACCCAAGCCGCTTACCGTTCGGCGCTTCTTCGAAGAGGCCAAGGACCGTCTCAGCCTCAGCTTGGCCGCCGGCGAAGCGGGGTTGGACCGGCTGATTCGCGAACCCACCGTCAACCGACCCGGTCTGCTGTTGGCCGGCTTCGATCAGTACTTCGCCGAGCACCGGCTCCAGGTGATGGGCAACGTGGAGATGCACTACCTGCAGTCGCTGGCTGAAGACACGCGCCGCCAACGCCTGTCGGACCTGTTTTCCAAACCGATCCCCGGGGTGGTGTTCTCCCGCGGCTACCAGCCGGATGAAGTGGTGCGGAGTCTGGCCGAAGCCGCGGCCGTCCCGGTGTTCAACTGCCCGCGGATCACCATGGATTTCATCAACCAGGCCACGATCGAGCTCGAAGATCGGTTCGCGCCGACCGGCACGGTGCATGGCAGCATGGTGGACATTCTGGGCATCGGGGTGCTGATCATGGGCCCGCCCGGCATCGGCAAGAGCGAATGCGCGATCGGTCTCATCGAACGCGGCTACGCCCTGGTGGCCGACGATGCCACGCAGATCCGACTCCACGCCGGGCGCGAGTTGATCGGCACCTGTCCCGCCACGGGGCGGCATTTCATGGAGGTGCGCGGCATCGGCGTCGTGGACGTGCCGGCGATGTTTGGCATCAAGGGCATTCGGACCGAGAAACGCGTGGACCTCGTGGTCACCCTCCAGGAATGGCAACCGGGCGCGGAAATCGAGCGCGTGGGCGAACGCCTGCTGACGACGAACCTCCTGGGGATTCCCTTGCCGCACATGACCGTGCCGGTTTCGCCGGGGCGGGACGCCGCGCGCCTGGTCGAAGTGGCGGCGTTCCACATGAAGCTGAGAATCCTGGGCTACAACCCGGCCCTCTCGTTGAACGAGGCACTGATTGAAGCCATGAGGAAACCGCGGGTCCCGTAAACCCGGAGCCCCGGTCAAAGCGCCTTGTGCGGCTTCTTCCGCGGCTTGTTCGGATCGGACTTGTGCCAGAAGTGGATCGAGAACAGCGTCACCCCTTCGGCGCGCCCCGTCTCGGGATTCAAGGACAGATTCTGCGTGCCGTCACCGTACTCGGGCGGCGCCAGCGGATTGATGAGCTGCAACGGCTGTTCCATCTGGGCCACCTGGCTGACAAAACCGCCATACTTGATGCCGGAGTCCGGAATGGGTTTGGGTGCCGTCAACTCCGGAAGCCTCAAGCCGGGCGCATTGGTGGCCTGTTTGGGATTGCTCTCGACCGCGGCAAACGGCGTTACGACGGGTCGGGCGGGTGCGGCATTTGTGGCTCGGGGCGGGTTGCCCGGCTTGGCCGCGTCCTGTCCGTGGCCAACCGCCACCCCCAACGACAGCACCCCGAGCAGCCCGGCGACGATGGAGAGGTTCCGTTTCATGCGTTTTGCCGGAGCTAACTTCCGGCAGAGCCGCGGCCCTGTCAACTTCACCGTGCGCGGCCGCCCTCCGCAAGCGCCGCCACGGCGGACGCATCGCCCGGTTCCCCCAATGCCCCACGCGGCGGGGCCCTCACCCGCCCAACGCCCGCCGCCGCTTCCAAAGGTCGCTCGGCTTGAACAGCCCGACCGGCGTCAAAATGCCGGTGATCAGGTCCGGAGGCGTCACGTCGAAACCGGGATTCCGCGCGCCGCTCGTCGGGTTCGCGATCCGAACGTACACGCGCGTTCCGGGTTGGCTCCCCCGGCTTCCGGCCGTCGGATCGGCCCGCACTCCCCAGGCTCCCAGCACCTCGCTTTCCGCCCGCTCTTCAATCGGAATGTCCCGACCCGAGCGCAGATGCCAGTCGATCGTGGACAGCGGAATCGCGACGTAAAACGGGATGCCGTGTCGCCGGGCGAGCACCGCCTTGGTGTAGGTGCCGATCTTGTTCGCAATCTCGCCGGTCCGCCCCAGGACGCGGTCGCTGCCCACGATGACCACGTCGATCTCGCCGCGCTGCATGAGATGACCGGCCGCATTGTCGGCGATCACCTGGTGCGAGACTCCTTGTTGGGCCAGTTCCCAGGCGGTGAGCGAGGCCCCCTGGCTGCGCGGCCGCGTCTCGTCGCAATACACGTGGAATTGCCGGCCGGCCGCTTGCGCGGCGTAGAGCGGGGCGGTCGCGGAACCGATGTCCACAAAGGCCAGCCAACCCGCGTTGCAGTGGGTGAGCACCCGCGTGCCGTTCCGAATGAGCCGCGCGCCGTGCCGGCCGATGGCCGCGCAATGCGCCACGTCCTCGTCCGCGAAAGCCCGCGCCGCCGCCAGTGCCCGCGCCTGCTGTTCGGCCACGGTCTGGCCCGCCGCCATCTGCCGCCGGATCCGGTTCAAGGCATTGACCGGGTCCACGGCGGTGGGCCGGGCGTCGGCGAGCGTGCGGCAGACAGTTTCGACGTGCGCCGCGAACCGCACCGGATCGTTGCCGCGGAACGCCCGTACCCCTTGAGCCAGGCCGAAGGCCGCCGTGGCTCCGATGGCCCCCGCACCGCGCACCACCATGTCGGTGATGGCCCGGGCGGTTTCCCGGTAATTGCGGGTGGCCACGACCTTGAAGGTGTGGGGAAGGAGACGCTGTTCGATCAACCGCACGGCATTCCGTGGCGCGTCGAAAGCCACCGTGCGGAACGGGCGGCGTCGGCCGCGCACTAGGACTTTCATGGCAAAGACGGGGGAGCGGAGGCCCGGCGGCTAATCCACCCGGACGTGCATCGAGCGGACGCGGTCGCGCAACTTGCGATAGAGCGGGTGTTTCCGGAATCCAGCCAGATCGGGGTCGCGGGCGAGCCAGCGAAACTCACGATAACCCGCGTCGATGGCCCGGTTCAGGGCGTCGTAAGCCGCCTGGTGGTTTTGAGTCAGCGCGTAGCTGCAGGCCAGGTTGTACTGGGCATGCGGATCCTCCGGCCGGAGCCGGGCAACCCGCTCGTCCACTTTCAAGCCCTCGCTGAAGTGGCCCCGCCGGACGTAATCGTCACCCAGCAACTGCAGGGCTTCGACGTAAGAGGGATCCCGCCGCGTCAGGCCGGCGAGAAACCCGATCTCGATGTCGAGGTCGCGCTGCTCCTGGTGGCTGAGTTTGCGTTTGCCGCGCTTGCTCATCTTCGTTGGGCAAATGATGGCAACGAACCCCGCCAAGTCAAGGGGGGCCCCCGCCAGGCCGTGTCCCCGTGGGGTGGTGGTGCCGCCCCGCCCTGCGCCGCCGCCGCGGCGCCGCCACCCGGTTGAAACCAGGATTCCACCCTCCTCCCGGCGCGACCGGATACAGCGCGGTCGGAGGCACCCGCGGGAAACCGGCACGAAATCGGCATTGGCGGTCCAACCCGGATGGCGCTAGTTTGCGCCTCGAGACTCGTTGTTAAACCAATTAAGCTTACCCATGTTCACAAAAACGACCCTTTTCCTGGCGGCGGCGCTCGCGTTTTGCGCGGCCACCCAGCAGGCTTCCCTGGCCGCGGAGGCGAAACCCCTGAAGGTGCTGCTCGTCACCGGCGGCTGTTGCCACGATTACGCGACGCAGAAGGACATCCTTAAGAAGGGCATCGAGGCGCGGGCCAACGCGACGGTGGACATCGTGTACGTGGCCGACGGCAGCACCCGCCCGAAGCTGCCCATCTACGGCCACCCGGATTACGCCAAGGGCTACGACGTGGTGATCCACGACGAGTGTGCCGCCGACGTGAACGACCCGGCCGTGGTCGAAGGCGTGCTTCAGCCGCACCGGGATGGCATCCCCGGCGTCAACCTTCATTGCGGCATGCACTGCTACCGGATCGGCAATCCGAACGATCCCGTCACGCCGGGCACGTCCCACGGGTTCTGGTTCGAGTACCTCGGATTGCAGTCCAGCGGCCACGGGGCCCAAGCGCCCATCGCCATTCATTTCCTCGAACCGAACCACCCGATCACCCGGGGGTTGGCGGATTGGACCACCATCAACGAAGAGCTCTACAACAACGTCAAGGTGTTCGACGGCGCGCACGCGTTGGCGCGGGGCAAACAGGGGCGCAGCGAAACCGTCGTCGCCTGGACGAATCTCTATCAGGGCAAGACCCGTGTGTTCAGCACCACCATCGGGCACAACAACGAAACGGTGGCGGATCCGCGCTACCTCGACCTGGTGACGCGCGGTCTGCTCTGGGCCTGCGGCAAGCTGGGCGATGACGGAAAACCGCTGCCGGGCTACGGCCGGTAGGAGCCGGCGGGTCGGCCGCGGGTTCCTCGGCGAATCCCTGTTCGCCCGCCACCGACTCCCGGGAGGCAACGAACTCCTGCCAGTCCAGTTTCCTGGCCGCCTGGGTGGCGGGATCTTCCACGTCGCGACTCATCAACTCGGCTACCGGGATGTCGCCCTCGACCTCACCGGGCAGGGGTACGTCCTCGTCGATTGAGGACACGACGCTGCGGCCGTTGAGCTGGGTCGCTGAACCCAGCACATCGACCGAGCTGAAGCCGACGGTTCTGCGGCCGGACTTCAAGTGCTGCAGGGTGTAGTCGGCCACGTTGCCCGCCGTGACTTTCTTGCCCTTGTGGTTGGCACGGGTGAGCATCTTGGCGGCCATGGCCAGACCGTCCTGAAGCAATTCCCGGGTGTCTTCACTGCCGACGTGGCTGACGGCGTTGGGAATGGCCGAGTGCAGACGTGGGGCGACTTCACGGACCAACAGTGTGCCTTGCTGGGGGGACATGAGGACTCCTTTCCGTTGAGGGGTGAAAACACAAAGCCCCCGCAAGCCAAAAGGCCCTGGGGGCAGCAACGAAGCCGTCAATCAGGGGATTGAGCGGCTTCAGGTGTTATGCCACGGAAAGCGATGCGGAGTCAGGGAGGGGGTGGCGGAAAACGAGCTACTTCAGCATTGTTTCCAGTGGGCTTGCCACCTCTAAGCTCCGGCTGTGCAAATGGCCCATCGTCGTCTCCAAGCTGTGGTGGCCCATAACCCGCCACGTCACGAACGGCTTGCAGCAAGGCGCCGGTTTCGGCTACGGTCGGGGCATGACGCAAGTGAGCCGGTCGGGTGGCGCGGAGCGCGTCGAGGTTCTGCAACGGGGTACCCAACACGTCCTGGGAGAAGCAGGCGATGGCGTTGAAAGCCTGGTTCTGCGTGCTGGCGACGACGTCGTGCCGCAGGGCCAGGGCGCTCAGGAAGCGTTCGAGCTTCTGCTCGCGGCTGAGGGTGAGGGGCAGGTCCGCCAGGGCCGCCATGTACCGTCGCAGCCAATGGACGTAGCTGGCTTCGGTGGCGAGCGCTTTGTATTGCCGGCGAACGACTTCCCGCAGGTTGGTGATCGCTTCGGTGGCCTTCATATACGAACCGGCCGTCGTGTAATCAAAGTGAGATGACCCTCGCGTATGAGAGCCTCCACGACACTCGGTTTGTTTTTCGGATTGTTTCTCAGTTGTTTTGCATTCTGCTGGATGGTGTTTGGTATCTCATTCATTACTGGCCCCGAGCCGGGCTTGAGTCACCGAGCTCTGGGCTGTCTCGTAGCAGCCGTGCCTTTCGCTTTCACGTTTTGGCTCGTTTATCGAGCTTATTGCTCTGAGCTAGTGCCGGCCAAGGCTTTCCTTCGTGCGCTTCTCATAGAGTCGTTTCTATGTGCGACAATAGTCGCATGCTATCTGATACTCATTTACAGCCGATGACTGCCGCCAAATCACCTAACGGAGATCACTGGAGCGAACGCGGGCGGACCACGTCTGGTGGCGATTCGAACGCGCTGGGCCGCCCGCGTCGCTCAGTTCTGGCGTTCGGCGGCAGCGAGCGCATGACAGCCACACAGCAACCGAATCGTGAGGCGTTCATCGCCTACTGGAAGGACTATGGGGCGTTCCGATGGCGTCAGCTTCTCTGGTATCTCGGTTACTTGGGAGGTTTGGCCCTCTATGCATTCGTGGTCAGCAGAGTTGATTCCGACGGACGGTTCATCATCGCTTCGCTGGTTCTTGCCGCCGCCTACCTCATTTTAGTTCCGTACCTCACCATCCGCCGAGTTCACACCAAGTGTGCGCGATTTATTCGCTGCCCGCATTGCGGTGATTGGTTTGGTCAGGATGGGAGCGGATCGTATTTTGGCCCGAATCCCAAGTTCCGAGACGTCATTCAGACTGGACGATGCTTGAAGTGTGGAGCACGGCTATTTTCAGATTCATGAGGACACCGCCGAACTGTCGTTAGGCCGCTCCACGTCATGCCAACGGCTTACCAAAAGATTGTGCGGTCCGGAATCTGGTATTACGGCGATGAGACTCCTACGCCCGTGCACATCGTGCGACAGAATTACGACCCGATCTACGAGACTTGGAAGGCCGATGAGTTGGATGGGGTGCGTTGGCCTGAGGAGTTCCCGAAGGAGCCGAGCTTGAATGCCGAAGGCGAGGCTTACTTCCTGGTGTTTGGCCCAGTGCCATCCAAGCGGCCCTGGACCGCTGATGGAGTTGCTTACATGACGGCGGACGAGGCAGCCGCGGCTGTCACGGAGCGATACGGGAGCCGATGCGAGTGGAAATGAGAACGACGCGGCCTAACGGAGACAGTTAGCTTTGGCCGGAGCGCCAAGGCTAACTCTGGTTGAACGAGACCTCCAGGTTCCGGAACGTCGCTCCTTGAACGAGTCGCTGGTGCCGTCGTCGTCGTTGGGTTGATGGGGGAGTGCCTGTCGCTGGAACCAACCAAGCAATTCGAAGAAACTGGGGGGGGTGACCGAGAGGCCGATTCATCGCCCCCTGCAAAGGTCGCATCACGCCGCCCATGAATCCCTCAACGGGGCGGCTGCGATGCCAAGAGCGACCTGGAAATGAGGCAAGCGAACCGGAATTGAGGGGGAGGGTCCAAGGGCGAATATGTCGCTGAAATCCACCGGTCGATCTGCACAAGTGCTTCGGGTGCAGAGAACAGTGAACGTTCGTGAACTTCTAGCGACAGAGCAACTCCGGCCTAAAGGAGGGGTGGAGCCCCGGCGCTGGCCGAGGCCAAGGCTCCACCTGAGGAGTTTAGTTGAGCGCTGGCGGCCTAGGTGGCGCCAACCCCGGCACCGGCGACGGGCAGTGGGGCAGTGGGGCAGTGGGGCAAGTTCTCGACTTTGTGCCCAGGGCACAGCATCTCCTTCTTCCTTCTCTCGCGCGTTAAAGTAGGAAACTAGGTCCACTGGCCCACTTGCTGGAGGAGGGTGGATGGTGTGGAGGCGGCTTCCGTCAAGCACGCGGCTGGTGATCCGTGCCCCGGGCAGGTTTTGCTCCAGGCGCCCAAGGTGCGTACCGCAGGTCTGGGCGTTTCGGAGCAGCTCACGCCCTTGGGGGCCGGAACGAGGGTGGCCGGTAATGAGCGCGACGAGGCGGCTGGAGGGCCCACCCACGGCGTTGGACGCGAAGCCTCGAAGAGCACGTCAGAGCCTTGGCTTCAACGGCCAGGTCGAACACTGCCCGCAACAGACGCAGGTACGTGTTCCAGGTGGCGTGGCCGAGCCGGCGCTTGTGCAAGGCAAGCCAATGGCGCAGGTGCACCGGGGAAATGTCAGCGACCTGGGTGCTCAACCCCTGGGCCCAAGTGCGCTTGAGAATTCCCAGCAGGCACCGCCGGTTCTCAGCGATTCCGGGGGCGTAGCTGTTGAGGCTCTGATCGTAGAGCTGGATGAGTGCCTCCAGGGTCAGTGGGCGGGTGGCACCGAGGGCAAGCGGCGGTGCCGGCTTCAGTTCCTGCGCCAGCCGCTTCCTGGCCGCCATCCTGTCGGTCGTTCCCAAGCTGCGCCAGACCGCTCTGCCGTTGAGCTTGAGAATCCCGTAGAGCATCCCGGTGGACCGGTAGCGAAACAGGCCATGCCCATTGCGTCTGAAACGTGGACGCCGGGCGGTGCGGTTAGAACCAAGGATAGAATTGGCGCCGGGTAGAGGGATCGAAGTGGTCGGGCGATCGCGCTTTCCCTTTTGATTTTCCGGCGCATCGGGTAGCGTTCGCGCCGCCCTATGGTCCTGGTCATCGACAATTACGATTCGTTCACTTTCAACCTGGTGCAGTACCTGGGCGAAATGGGCGTCGAGATGCAGGTGCATCGCAACGACCAGATCCGCCTCGACCAGGTCGCCACGTTGAACCCCGACCGCATTCTCATCTCCCCCGGTCCGTGCTCGCCGCGCGAGGCCGGACTCTCGAACGAGATCATCCGCGCGTGGGCCGGCAAGGTCCCCATTCTCGGGGTGTGCCTGGGCCATCAATGCATCGGCCACGTTTTCGGCGGCACCGTGCAGGTCAACTATCGGATGATGCACGGCAAGACCTCACCGATTCACCATGACGGCAAGGAGCTCTTTGCCGGCATGCCGAATCCTTTCGCGGCCACGCGCTATCACTCGCTGGTGATTGAGCGCGACACCCTGCCTGACTGCCTCCAGCTCACCGCCTGGACCGAAGAGGGCGAAGTCATGGGGGTCCGCCACAAGACGCTGCCGATCTGGGGCGTGCAGTTTCACCCGGAGAGCATCCTCACCGAAAGCGGGCGGGCCATCCTGGCCAATTTCCTGAAGCTGACCGCCTGATCCGCCCCGGTCGGTGCATACAAACCGTCGCAATTGTGACGATTTGTTCGCGGAATGAAGCCAACCGTTGGCGGCCGTCAGGCCAGCCCCAGCGAATCGGCGATTCCTTGAAGCGCCGCGATCACGTTGGCGATGTGGTCGTCCATCGGCAAATCCAGCAGCCCCGCCCCCTTCGCGATGTCCTCGCGACTCACCGCGGCCGCGAACGACTTTTGCTTCATCTTCTTGCGCACGCTGCCCGGGGTCATGCCGGCCAGCCGCTCCGGTCGGACGTAGGCCACGGCGGTGACGAAGCCGCACAACTCGTCCACGGCGAAGAGCGCCCGCCGCAACGGCCGGTCGAGCGGATACTCAGCCGCGTTCCACGTCGCGTGCGACAGGATCGCGCCCACGATCTCCTCGTCCACGCCGCGTTCGCGCAGGATGGCCGCCCCGGCCCGGGTGTGCTCGGGCGGATTGGGCCACCGCTCGTAATCGAAATCGTGCAACAGGCCCGTGAGTCCCCACACTTCCGGATCGCCGCCGAATCGCGGGGCGTAGCTCCGCAGGGCCGCTTCCACGGCCAGGGCATGTTTGCGCAGCGACGCAGATTCCGTGAATTCGGTCAGGATCTGCCAGGCTTGCTCGCGGTTCATGGGCCTGGAGGCGGCGGCTCGGCGGGTTTCTCCGATTTGCGGGTATGGCGGCGGTGCTGCTCGACCGAGCAGGCATCGGACGCTCAGGTGGCCACGCCGAAGCGCGGCAGCACCCACTTGATGAGCACAAACCAGACAACCACGGCGCCGATGAAGTAAATGATGTCCATAATGGCGGCCTCACCGCCGCGACCGAAGATGCGCCCTGCCTGGCGAAACTCAACCACCAAACTGCCCCCCGCCCGTGATGGCCGGCCGTGATTTTCGCCGTTGCTCCCTTCGCTCACCGAAACTAGCCTAGCCGCGTGGCATCGATTGCTTCGCCGACTTCGCCCGCGAACTCCTCGACCGGCCGACCTGACGGTCGCCGGCCGGATGAACTGCGCCCGCTGCGCTTCCGGAACGGGATTGCGCCGTACGCCGCCGGTTCGACCCTCATCGAGTGCGGCGACACGCGCGTCATCTGCGCCGTGACCGTGGATGACGTGGTGCCGCGCTGGATGAAAGAGCAGGGCGTCCCAGGTGGCTGGTTGACTTCCGAGTACTCGATGCTGCCGTATTCGACCCTCGACCGGAAGCCTCGTGACATTTCCAAAGGCCGGCTGGACGGTCGCTCGCAGGAAATCCAGCGCCTGATCGGCCGGGCGATGCGCGCGGCGGTGGACTTGAAGAAGCTGGGCACCCGGACGCTCTGGGTCGATTGCGACGTGCTCCAGGCCGACGGCGGCACGCGCACCGCGGCGATCACCGGCAGTTACGTGGCCCTCGCACTGGCCATCGAGAAATTGCTGGCCGCGGGCGATCTCGGCGCGAGCCCGCTGATCACGCCCGTCGCCGCCGTGAGCGTCGGCTTGGTGGCCGGCCAACCCGCGCTGGACTTGAATTACGCCGAAGACGTCAATGCCGAGGTGGACCTGAACCTCGTGATGACCGGAACCGGCGAGTTCGTGGAAGTGCAGGGCACCGGCGAAAAAGGCACGTTCAGCGACGCCCAACTCGCCGCCTTGCTGGCGGTGGGCCGGGCCGGCATCGCCCGACTGCTCGCCGCCCAGCAGGAAGCCTTGAAAGCCGCCTAGCCGATCGCGGCGCGTGTGCCGATGAGCAAGCCCCAGCCCACCCGCTTCTATTTCATCCGCCATGGCGAGGTCGAAGCCCGCTACCAGCGCGTCTTCGGCGGCCGCCTCGACATCGACCTTTCGCCGCGGGGCGTCGAGCAGGCGGAACAGGTCGCCGCGCACCTCCGCGACACGCATTTCGACGCCGTCTATGCCAGCCCGATGAAGCGCGCCCAACGCACGCTGGCGCCGCTCGCCGCCACCAACGGCTATCAACCGGTGACGCTGCCCGGCTTGCGCGAAGTCGATTTCGGTGCCTGGACCGGCTTTACCTGGGAGGAGGTGAAGACGCGCTTTGGCCAAAGTGCCTTCGACTGGCTGCACGAATTGGATCGCGGGGGTATTCCGGAAGCGGAGCCGGCCGCCGGGTACCGCCTGCGCGTCGCCGGCTGCCTCGATGAAATCCTCTCGCGACACGCCAGCCAGACGGTGGCGGTGGTCTGCCACGGCGGCGTGATCCGCATGGCGCTGGCGCACCTGCTCGAACTGCCGCTGCCCAAACTGGCGCATTTCGAGATCGATTACGCCAGCATCACCATCCTCGATCACCGTCCCGACCGGCCGGAGGTGCAGTTGCTCAATTTCACCCCATGGCGCCGGCGCCTCTAAGCCACGGCGACCTGCTGAAGGTCACCGTCACCACGCCGGTCGAGGCGGAGGCGGACGTGGCGGACGTGGTCGAACGCGTATTCGGTCAGGCGCCCGCCCTCTACACGGACGACGAGACTCTGATTACCGAGGTCAGCGTGTTTCTCGACGCCGAGTCCGGCCTGGGTGCGACCCGACGCGCGCGGCTCGAGGCCGGCCTGCGCCGCCTGCAAGCGAAGGGCGTGCCGCTCGGTCGCTGGCGCCTCAAGACGAGACTCCTCCCGCATCGGAACTGGGCCGAGGCCTGGAAACGCCATTTCAAACCGTTGCCCATCGGCACCGACCTGCTGGTCAAACCCACCTGGAGCCGCCGGCGTGCGCTCCCCGGACAGGCGGAGGTGTTGCTCGATCCCGGCTTGAGCTTCGGCACCGGCCACCACCCCACCACGGCTTTCTGTCTCGAACACGTCGTGGGCTGTCGGGCCCCGGGCGCTTCGTTCCTGGACATGGGCACCGGCTCCGGAATCCTGGCCATCGCGGCGGCGAAACTGGGTTATTCGCCCATCGAGGCGTTCGACTTCGATCCCGAGGCGGTGAGGGTGGCCAAAGCGAACGCGGTGCTCAACGGCGTGCGCCGGCAGGTGCAAATCCAGCGCCGCGATCTCGCCCGGCTGCCGCTCCGCGCGCCCCGGACATTCGATGTGGTCTGCGCCAACCTGCTCGCGAACCTCCTGATCGCGCAGGCCCCGCGCATCACCGGTCGCGTCGCCGCGGGCGGCACGCTGGTGTTGGCCGGGATTCTGGCCGGCGAATTCGACGACGTGGTCCGCGCCTACGCCGAACAGGGCTGGCGGCTGGTGGCGGACCGACAGGTCAAGGAATGGCGGTCTGGCGCGTGCCGGCGACCAACCGGCTGAAGCGGGTTGCGCGGATCACGCACCGGTCCGCAGGTACTCATCGATCGCCCGCGCGGCCCGCCGGCCGGCGCCCATCGCCAGGATCACGGTGGCGCCGCCGGTGACAATGTCGCCCCCCGCGAACACGCCGGGCTTCGAGGTGCGCAGCGTCTCGGGATCGGCCTCGATGTACCCCATGGGGTTGGTCTTGATGTCGGGGGTGGCGGATTGGACGAGCGGATTGCCCTGGTTGCCCACGGCGACGATGGCGACGTGGACCGGCAGGGTGAAATCCGAGCCGGCCACCGGCACGGGACGACGCCGGCCCGATTTGTCCGGCGCGCCCAGTTCCATGCGCTGGCATTTCATCCCGATCAACCAGCTCCTCTCGTCGCCGAGAAACTCGATCGGGTTCGTGAGCATCACGAATTGCACGCCTTCTTCGCGCGCGTGCTTCACTTCCTCGGCGCGCGCCGGCATCTCCACTTCCGAGCGGCGATAAACGATGGACGCGGTTTTCGCGCCCAACCGGAGCGCCGTTCGCACCGCGTCCAAGGCGGTGTTGCCGCCCCCGATGACCGCGACGTTCTTGTCGCGGCAATCGTAGATGGGTTGATCGTAAGCGGGGAACTCGTTTGCCTTCATCAGGTTCACCCGGGTGAGGAACTCGTTCGCGGAATACACCCCGCACAGGTGCTCGCCGGGGATGTTCAGGAACACCGGCAGCCCCGCGCCCGTCGCGATGAACACCGCGTGATAGCCTTGTTCGCCCAAGAGTTCGTCCACGGTGACGGTGCGGCCGACGACGACGTTGGTCCGAAACTCCACGCCGAGCCGGCGCAGGTTCTCGACCTCGTCCCGCACGATGGACTTGGGCAGGCGAAACTCGGGAATGCCGTAGATCAACACCCCGCCGATTTCGTGCAGCGCTTCGAGGACCGTGACTTCGTGCCCGCGCTGGACCAGATCGCCGGCGGCGCTCAATCCCGCCGGCCCGCTGCCGATGATCGCGACGCGCTTGCCGGTGGCCGGCGCCTTGGTCGGCAGACCCACCTGGCCGGTCTGGCGCTCGTAATCGGCTACGAAGCGTTCGAGGTACCCGATGGCCAGCGACTCGCCGTTCTTGCTCAGCACGCAGCAGCCTTCGCACTGTTCCTCCTGCGGACACACCCGGCCGGTGACCGCCGGCAGCACGTTGTCCTCGCGGATCTTTGCCGCCGCGGCGAGATAATCGCCCTGGAGAATGAGTTCCACAAAGTCCTTGATCTTCACGCCCACCGGGCAGCCGGTGAAGCAATGATGGCTCTTGCAATGCAGACAGCGCAACGCCTCCTGGTGCGCCAGGGTGCCGGCCAGGCCCAGGTTCACTTCCGTGAAGTTGTGACTCCGCTCACCGGGTGCCTGCTCGGGCATCCGCTGGCGCGGGATTTTCATCCGCTCTTTCGGCGGGAGGGGATTGCAGCTCATGACGCGGATCGGATAGCGGGAGCGGCCGTGGGATGCGCCTCGCCGAGTCGGCAGACGTGGGGCTCGGTGTGCCCGTGGTCGAACGCCTCCAGCGATCGGCGCTCGGCGTCGCGGTACATCGCATTGCGCGCCATCAGAATGGCGAAATCCACCTGGTGCGCATCGAACTCCGGGCCGTCCACGCAGGCGAACTGGCTCTGCCCGTTCACCACCACGCGACAACCGCCGCACATGCCCGTGCCATCGACCATGATCGGGTTCAGGCTGACGACGGTTTTGATGCCGCTCGGCCGGGTGACTTCGGCCACGGCGCGCATCATGGGAATGGGACCGATGGCCAGCACGCATTGCGGCGGAGCCCCGTCCGCGATGAGCGACTTCAATTTGTCGGTCACGAATCCCTTTTCGCCGTACGACCCGTCGTCGGTCGTCACGTGGACTTCGTCGCTGATCGCGCGCATCTCGTCTTCGAGAATCACCAGCGACTTGGTCCGCGCGCCCAGGATGCTGATCACGCGGTTGCCGGCGAATTTCAGCGCGCGGGCCGTGGGGTAGGCGATGGCCGTGCCCAGCCCGCCGCCGATGACCACCACCGTTCCGTAGTAATGAATTTCCGACGGCCGGCCCAGCGGCCCCACCACGTCCGGGATCGAGTCGCCGGCCTCGAAGGTGTTCAGCAGCTTGGTGGTCTTGCCGACGCCCTGGACGATGATCGTGATCGTGCCCGCCCGGGCGTCGGAGTCGGCGATCGTGAGCGGGATCCGTTCGCCGTGGTCGTGGACGCGCAGAATGACAAACTGGCCGGCCTGGCGCTTGCGCGCGATCTCAGGCGCCTCGAGGCGGAACAACTTGACGTCCGCCGACAGAAAGGTGGCTTCGACGATTTTGTACATCAGCCGGATTGCTGGCGCGAGGCGGGGTTGCGGTCCGCTTGGCGAACCGCACGCCGCCCCTGCCAGCGGAAACGTTGACGGTGAGCATCACAAAACCTCCTCCACGGTGCAACCGTCTTTCGCGGCTTGGACCGGGAACGGGCCGCCCTTGCCAGGCGGCGACGTTGGAGGGCTTGGCCGACGGGGCAAGCCGCCGGAAACTGGCCTGCAATCAAGCCGATCGCCCTGCCGATTTCCGCCGATTTCCGCCGCTTGGGGCAAGGCCGTTCGGCCTCCCGGACCGGGAGCTCTAGGCGGGCAACGGGCTCCGGGCGGATTGCGCCGGGGCCTGGGTTTCGACGCCGGCGGAAAACTCGTCCGCGTGGTACGAACTCCGCACCTTCGGTCCGCTCGCGACGTGGACAAAACCCATCGCGCGGCCAGCCTCTCCCAATTCGGCAAAGGTCGCCGGCGAAACGAACTCCACCACCGGGAGATGGTCCCGCGTGGGTTGCAGGTACTGCCCCAGCGTGAGAATGTCGCAACCCACGCCGCGCAAGTCCCGCATCGCGACGCGCACTTCGGCCGGCGTCTCCCCCAACCCGAGCATCAGGCCCGACTTGGTGTGCAGACCCGGAGCGCCCCGCCGTTTCGCCTTTGCCAGCACCGAGAGCGAGCGGTCATACGTCGCCCGATGCCGCACCGCGGGCGTGAGGCGACGCACGGTTTCCAGGTTGTGGTTGAAGACCTGCGGCCGGGCGGCCAGCACCGCGTCGATGGCGGCCTCGTCGTCGTTGAAGTCCGGCGTCAGCACTTCGATGGCAATGCCGGGATTCACCGCGCGAACGGCCTCGATGGTCCGCCGGAAATGGTCGGCGCCCCCGTCCGCCAGGTCGTCACGGGCGACCGCGGTGATGACCACGTGGCGCAGACGCATCCGCCGCGTCGCTTCGGCCACGCGCTGCGGTTCGTCCGCCTCGAGCGGCCGGGGTTTGGCCGTGTCCACGGCGCAGAATCGGCAGGCGCGCGTGCAACGGTCGCCGGCGATCATGAACGTGGCCGTGCCCTGGCTCCAACATTCCCAGTGGTTCGGGCATTTCGCGCTCTCGCAGACGGTGTGGAGCTGCAGCTCCCCCAGCAGCGAACGCGTGTGGGCGAAACTCTCCGTGGTGGGCAGCTTGATCCGCAGCCAGTCGGGCAACCGTGGGCGGGCCGGGAGCGTCGGGGCGGTCGGCATGAGGCGTGGTTCACTCACCGGAAAATCCTTGTTCGCGCCACCATTCCTCGAGTTCGTTGGCGCCGAAGTCGGCGAGCACGCGGCCGTCCACCTGGATCACCGGTGCCAGCGTCTGGCCCGACAGGCGCTCCATCTCGTCCCAGGCGTCCCGGTCGCTCAGCACGTCGAGCTTTTCGTAGGCGACCTCCCGCCGGTCCAGCCAATCGATGGCCTGCCGGCACCAGCCGCAAAAGGGTTTGATGAACAAGCGAACGCGTTGCGGTTTCATTTCGTTGCCGCGGGAAACTGGGCTGCCAGACCCGCGTCGTCAACCCGCGCTTCCAGTCCCCGGTCTTTCAGGAAGTCCGCCAGCTCCGCCAGGGCGACCTCTCGCGGGACGCCGAGAAAGCAGGGTTTGCCGTTCTTGGGCACCAGCACCAGCACGCTGAATTCGTCCCGCCGCACGAGGGCAAAGCCGAGCAGGTCCGACCAGCGGCGAAAGGCCCGGCCGTTGGCCCAGGACACGAACTCCTGGCGGATCGACACGCAGACGGGCAGCCGGACCAGCAAGGCCATCGCGCCCAACAGGGCGAACAACCCCGTCACCGCCAGGAGCGCGGACGTCCCCCAGTGGACCGGTTGGTCCTCGCGCTGGGAGCGAATCCAGAGGTTGAGCAGCACCAAGGCGGGAAACAGGGCGATCAACCACGGCAAGGGGCCTCGGCGCCAGGCCCGCAGGTCCGCGCGCAACTTGAGCCGGCGAAAGGCCCACGGCTCGGTCCAACCGAACTGCTCCTTGCCGCCGCTCCACCGCCGCCAGGTCCCCCCCATCTTCACCGGCTGGATTCCTCGGTCAAAACGGTGTCCGCGTGCTCGTAGCCGGGGGCGCAACAGCAGAGCAACCGCAGCACCTCCGCGCCCGTGTTCCAGAGCTTGTGTCGCTGACCGGGGAGGATGGCGATGGCGTCGCCGGGCCGGACTTCGCGCTCCCCGCCTTCGATCCGCATCCGGCCCCGACCATGCGTGATGAAGTAGATCTCCTCCGTCCGCACATGGTAATGCTCCTGCGTGGCCGCCCCCGCCGGCAGGCGCGCCTCGGCGAGGCTCTGGTTGCGGATGGCCGAGTTGCGGTGCGCCAGCAACTCGCGGATTTCCGAGCCGTCCTTGGTGGTGAACGGCGGCACTTGATCGAGGTTCTTCACGTCCATCATCACCCGGTCAATCTGCGATCGAGCGTGCGGCTGGCAACCCAAAAACGTTGACCCGACTCCCGCGCCGCCTACCCTGTGGTCATGCAACATGCGACCGGTTTCATGAAGCTGGTGGAGGACGCGCGCCTGCGCATCAAGGAAGTCGGTGTCGAGGAAGCGCGCGAGCGCTTGCGCCGGAATCCGCAGGCGGTCCTGCTCGACGTGCGCGAAGACGGCGAATGGCAGGCGGGCCACGCGCAGGAGGCCCAGCACCTGGGCAAGGGCATCCTCGAACGCGATCTCGAACAACGCTTCCCCGACCCGGACACCGAAATCATCATGTACTGCGGCGGCGGCTACCGCAGCGCGCTGACCTGCGATGCCGCGCAGAAGATGGGTTACCGGCACGTGGCCTCGCTGATCGGCGGGTACCGCAGCCTGGTGGCCGCCGGCTGGCCGATGGTGAAGTGAGGCCGGGGAGCGGGACGCCGGCGGGGAGGCGACCGGAGGGCGCCACCGCGCAGGCGGGCCGGACTGCCGGCGGAGCGAGCGCCTGGAATCCGTCGCCCGCTTCGCGCGGGAGCGGCGCGGATCCGCCAGCGACGGCGCCGTGTTCAATTCGGAGTTGCAATTAGAAGTCGAAGTTTGTTGGATTCCGCACGTTAAAAGTTGACGGAAATCCAGAGCGTTCCATGCCCCGCGACGGCAATGATTCGGTGTCGGCTGCCCAATCGTTCGCCACGACCCAGTGGAGTGTAGTGACCGCCGCCGGCGACTCCCCGAGCCCGCAATCGGCCGCGGCCCTGACCCAGCTCTGCCAGACCTATTGGTACCCGCTTTACGTGTTCCTCAGGCGGAAGGGGGTGGACCCGCATGAAGCCCAGGACCTGACCCAGTCGTTCTTTGCGGACTTGCTGGCGCGCAATCCGATCGCCCGGGCCGACCGCACGCGGGGCCGCTTTCGCTCCTTCCTGATCGCGTCGCTCGAGAACTTCCAGCACAACGAATGGCGGTGCCGTTCCGCTCAGAAGCGGGGCGGGGGGCAGATTCCGATCTCGCTGGACACCGTGGCCGCGGAGCGGCGGTTCTCCGCGGAACCGCCGGCCGCCGAAACGCCCGCCACCGCTTACGACCGGGAATGGGCACGCGCCTTGTTGGACCGGGCGATCCGGGACCTGCAACACGAGTGGGAGCTGGATGGGCGGGGCACCCTGAGCCGGGAGTTCCAGGTCCATCTTTGGGGTGACGCCACGGCGGTGCCCTACGCCGAACTCTGCCGCCGCTTCGACATGACACCGGTCAACCTGCGCGTCACGTTCCACCGTTTCCGGCAGCGCTACCGCGAGCTGCTGCGCCGGGCGGTCGCCGACACGGTTGCCACTGAGGTGGAAATCGAAGACGAGCTCCGTTTCCTGATGCGGGTGGTCAGCCGATGAAACGCCCGCACGCGACGACCGCCTGTAACGTTCCGCGGCTTTCCGGTTATTCCTCCACAGTGGCTCACACTCCCGCAGTGCCAGCTTCAAAAAACTCCTGCCGGGTCTGCGGACAGCCCGTTCCCGAGGCGGATGGCACCATCTGTCTAGCTTGCCGGCTGCGTCCTGGCCTCTCGACCGCGGGGGAGATCTTCAGCCGGTTCCAGGCCGGGCACCACCCTGATGAGGCGTCCGATTTCGCGGAGCTCTGCGCCGCTCACCCGGAGTTCGCGGACGACTTGCGCCGATTGCACGAGGCCGCGAAAGCCACGCGCGCGAAGCACGACACCTCGGTTTCATCCCCACTCGCCCGCCAGCCGCCGTCGATCGAGTCCGCGTCGGGCACCCAGCCGAAGCCCCCCCGCGAAGCCCCAACTCCTGCGGCCCTCACTCGGCCCGCGGGCGGACGCTACGAGATCCAGGGCGTGGTGGCTCGCGGCGGCATGGGTGTCATCTACGCCGTGCAGGACCGGGATCTCAACCGCCAGATCGCCATGAAGGTCATCGGCACGAACCTGGCCGGTGCCGAGCCGATCTCCCTCGAAGCCCTCCCGCCCGCCTGGGTCGATCGCTTTGTTGAGGAAGCCCAGATCACGGCGCAACTGGATCACCCCAACATCGTGCCGGTGCATGAAATCGGCATCGATGCCCAAGGTCGCATCTATTTCACCATGAAACTGGTGAAAGGACGCGCGCTCAACGAAATCTTCGCGCTCGCCCGGAACAATGCCGAGGGTTGGAACCTGACACGAGCGGTCAGCGTCCTGCTCCGGGCTTGCGAGGCCGTTGCCCACGCCCACGAACGCGGCGTGGTGCATCGCGACCTCAAACCCCAGAACGTCATGGTCGCCCGCCTGGGCGAGGTGTATGTGATGGACTGGGGTCTCGCCAAACCCGCCGCCCGGGCCGATCTGCACAACCTCCGGCCGCAGGTCGCGCCGCCGTCTCCCGTCGCCCCCGCCCCACCCGCCCAACCGCGCCCCGCGGGAGCCGTGACCACCACGGACTCACCGTTGGTCACGATGGACGGCACGTTGTTGGGAACGCCGGCGTACATGTCCCCCGAGCACGCGGCCGGCAGGACCGAGGACATCAACAGCACGTCGGATGTCTATTCGTTGGGCGCGATCCTGTACGAATTGCTGGCCGGTCACCCGCCGTACCTCCGGCCCGGAGAAAAGAAGTCTCCCCAGGCAGTGCTCGACGCGGTCCGCGCCGGCCCGCCGGACCCGCTGCGGCAAATTGCCCGGGACAAGCCGCCGGAACTGCTGGCCGTCTGCGCCAAGGCCATGAAGCGCGACGCCGGCGGCCGCTATCGAAATGCGGGGGAGCTCTCCGCCGACCTCCAGGCCTGGCTCGACGGCCGGGTGGTGCGCGCGCATCGCACCGGCGCCCTGGCGGAGTTGAAGGCCTGGATTCTGCGCAATCGCCTGGCCGCCGCCAGTCAGGCCGCCGGCGTGGTCTTGACGGTGGG
The DNA here is from genome assembly GCA_963735925.1 of uncultured bacterium. GTDB lineage: Bacteria > Verrucomicrobiota > Verrucomicrobiia > Limisphaerales > J093 > DSVZ01. Next base: position 2,130,589 of record CAVTMT010000003.1, on the reverse strand, counting down.
GGTGTTGCTCGGGGTCACCGTGGTCCAACACCGCGCCAACCGCCAGTTGTCGCGGCAGGCTTACGCCGCGCTGGTTTCCCAGGCAGCCCAGGAACTCCAGGCGGGGGGACACGCCGCCGCGGCCGCGCTGCTCGATCACGCCCGGATGGAATATCGCGGATGGGAGTGGCGACACCTCCGGCGTTGGTCGCGCACCTGGCCGACCACCACCCTCTGCCGGGAACCCGCGGGCTTGGAGGCGGTGGCGATCGACCCCGCCCAGGGCTGGTTCGTCACGGCCGGATTGCGGCAGCCGCTGCGCTTGCGCTCGCTGGCCGACGGTCGCGAACTCGCCAGCTTCGGTCCCACCAACGTGGCGTTGCTCGCCGCGGGCCATGCCGGCGGATTCGTCGCGGCGGCCACGCAGGCCGGAGCGGTCGCCCTCTGGGCGCTGCCGGCGGGCAAACTCCGCCGGGAGTGGTCCGCGGGGACTCAGGTGCAGTCGCTGGCGGCTTCGCGAAACGAACCGATCCTCGCCACCGGGAGCAGCGACGGTTCGATAAAGGTATGGGGTCTCGAAAGCGAGCGCCCCATTGCGGCGGTCCGATGCGGCTCGCCGATCACGGCCCTGGCTTTCGCCCAAGACCGGGTGATGTTCGTCGGCGATGAGCGCGGTGCGATCTATCGCTGGGACGCAGGGGGAACCGGCCCTCCGATCGAGGTGGGCCGCCAGTTGGGGCGGGTGATCGCCTTGGTCCCGGACCACACCGGTACGCAGATAGTCACCAGCAGCCCCCGGACCGGCCAGTCAACCGGCTTGCGGGTGTGGAACGTCGCGGCCGGCTGGAGCCACGACCTGCCGGTGCCCGCCGGATTCGCCGACGTTTGGAGCGCGGTCTTCGACGCCTCGGAACGACACTCGCTGGCCTGCTCCTACTACGGCTCCTTGCTCATTGCCGACCTGAACACGGGCCGGCTCGACGCGGTGATCGCGTTGGATCAGCGGAGGGCGGCCGGGGCCAGTTTTCTCGGCAGCGAGACGGACGTTCTCACCTGGGCCGAAGACGGTGAGGTCGTACGGCTCACGCGTGGCGAGACCGATCACCTTCAGCTCGCCGGTCCGACCGGTCAGTTGCGCACCGTCCTCTTCGCGGATGGCGGAAAACGTCTGCGGGTGGCCACCCAGCACGGAGAAATCCTGGAGTGGAACCTCGCGACCCGCGAACTGGCCCGCCGGATCCCCGTGGAGGATGCCTTCATCGCCGCGCTCGCCCAAACCCGCGATGGCACCCTGCTGGTTGCCGGCAGCAGCTCCGGGCGATTGCACCTCCTCGAGGCGGCCGCCGGTGTGGTCGAGTGGAGTTCGGACCCCGTGGGCCCAGACGCGGAGATCTGGTGGCTGGACCTCAGCCCGGACGACCGTCAGGTGGTGGCCGGCTGCAGCGACGGGACTCTGCGCCTCCTCGATTTGAAGGAGCGCCGGTGGCTGGACACGCCCATCCCGGCCCTACCGCGCGCGGTGGAGGGCGTTTGCTTCTCCCCGGACGGAGCGACGCTGGGCACTTGCGGCAACGACGGCGGCGTGGCGTTGTGGCGCACTGCCGACTGGCACCTCCTCTGGCGCCGGGAACACGTGGCTGCCACCTGTCGGACCATCGCGTTCAGCCCGGACGGACGGCGTCTGGTTCACGGCAACTCCGACGGGACCGTCCACCTGCGCAGCGTGAAAGACGGCCGGCTCGTCCTTCCGCCCTTGGCGGGCCACCACGGCCGCGTGGAGACGGTCGCTTATTCGCCGGACGGCACCCGCCTCTTCACCGGCGCCCAGGACGGCACTGTGAAAGTCTGGGACACCGAAACCGGGACGCTGCTGGTTACCTTGCCCGTCACCACGCGCAGCCCGGTTTGGGAGGTGGCGGTCAGCCCGGACGGCACTCGCGTGGCAGCGGCGGATGGGGAAGGCACCGTGACCGTCTGGTTTGGAGAACCGCCATCCAGTCGAACGCCCGGCCCGGGAGCTTCCTCCCGAGTCCACCGCGACGGGGTGGCGGCGGCCCGGGTCACTCTCACCGATCCGCGCCGTGGTGAGCTCCCATGACCGCCCCGTCCGACGACGAGAGGGCGGACAGGATTCCGTGGTGGCCGGGGAACCGCGGTTGCCATCTCAAGGCAACGTGATCTGAGGGAACGAGTCGGCGCCCGACGCCTGGCGGAAGAGCGCATCAATCTGGTTGGCACGCGGTGCGTAGCGGGTCGCCCGCCACGGATGGACTCGATCATTGATCCACGGGACCGGCTCGTCCGTACACGTCTTGATGAGTTGGGTGAAGAACCCGCTTGCCAGGGGCTCGCCCCGCCAGTCCCACGAGCGAACGGCGGCGGCGGCTAAACCTGGGGTGGGGGCGCCGCTGCCTGAGGCGTAACTCCCAGGATCGCGCGTAACAATGACCTGTGTCCTTACTAAATAGACATCAGAAGCGCTGCGCGCCGTCGTCCTCGGTCCGTTTCCGTGCGCGGTCCTTCGCCAAAATGCGAACCAGAACCCCGTCAAACAGCCACGTCCTCATTGCTCCATCCTTCGACAGTCAACGCGGCGGCGAAGTCGCGAGCCGGTGCCTCGATTTGAAGGGAACACCAGAAAGCGGTATTGCGCCCGCCGTTGCTGCCGGGTTGTCCGCCCTCGTCGCCCCATGAAAGCCTCCGCGCTCGCCCTTCAGGACCGCTCCGAATTGATCGCGGCCCTCCGGTTCGCCGCCATCATCGAGCAGATGCTGGCACTCGAGTACCTTTATGCGGGCTTCTCCGTGCGCCGGACCCTCGCCGACTTTCCGGCGGAACGTTGCGCGAGCGAGGCGGGACGCCTGCGGGCCCAAGCCGAGCTGGACCTCGTCCGCCCCTGGCTCGCGCAAACCTACCTGATTGCCCGCCAGGAGATGGAACACCTGGGCATTGTCCAGAACCTGCTGGGCGCCCTCGGGGAAGAGCCCTACCTGATCCGGCCGGACTTTCCCGTGTCCGCCCGGCACACGCTGCTGCACGCCCCGTACCGCCTCGACCGCTTTGATGTCTCCTCCCTGCAGCGGTTCATCTGGTACGAGCGCCCTACCTACCTCACGGAGGAGTTGCGCCGGCGACATGGCGATCCGGCCGGCTCCGACCTCGCCGACCTGGAGGGCTTCAAGCTGCCGGAGTCTCTCAATTCGCTGGATTCGGTTCAAAAGCTCTATGAGGCGATCCAGACCGCGTTTGGCACCCTGGATCCGGGTGACCTATTCCGGGGCGATCCCGGGCGACAGATTTCCCCGGACATGTTCGGTCTCAGCGTTCAAATGATGGCGGTTTCCGACCGGGAGTCCGCCGTCCAGGCCGTGCAGTTGATCCTCGAACAGGGTGAAGGCATCGCCGAAGCCCCGCAGTCCGCTGACCCGGCGCACTTCGAACGCTTCCTGGCCATCCTGCGGGAACTCGAGCTGGCGCGCGCCCGCGACCCGGAATTCGATCCGGCCCTGCCGGTGGTCAGCAATCCCCGGCTCGGCACGGACTCGTTCGGTCTGCGCAACGTGCAAGCGAACCTCCTTACGCCCATCACGAACCCGCACACGCGGCGTGTGCTGGGCCTATTCGATGAAGCCTACTCTCTCATGCTGGTCATGATGCAAAGTTTCTTCGGCACCTACACGGGCATTTACCAGCCGGCACCGCGACCCCAGGCCGCGCTCTTCTACGCGGCCTTCTTCCCGCTGATGACCATGGTGATCCGGCCGCTCGGGGAAATCCTGACGCGCATGCCGGCCGGCGGCCAGCGCCCGGACCCCGGGCCAGGTGCCGCCCACGCCGGACCGGACTTCGCCATCGACCCGGACGTCGTGGACCGGCGCAACGATCCTGGTCTGCGTCGCGCGGTCATCAAGACCGAGTTGCATGTCGATTTCTACCGCGACGGGCTTACGCGGTTGGCGAAGACGACCGCGGCGCTCAAGGACGACGTGCCGGCGGCCCAGCGCGAGAATCTCCGCTTCCTGCACGAGAACCTCGTCGCCACCGCCAACCACCTCGACGGCATCTGGAACCGCGGCCAATGAGCGCCCCCCTTACCCTCCACTACGAAGGTTACTGGCAATGCCGCCAGGCCACCGACCCCGATCCGTCCCGCGATCCGCGCGGGGCCAGCGGCTACACTTACGCAATCGGCACCGAGAACGATCTCGACCAGATCATCCGTCTCCAGCGCGACGAGATTCCGGACGAGGATTTCCGCCCCGCCTGGCCGCCTCCGGTCCTGCCGGCATCGCACTGTTTCAGCGGCGTGCAGCACCCGGAGCCCCCCTTTGGCGTTTTTATCAGCAAGGTTGAACTCGCTGGAACGCCCTGGAAGGCGGCCGAGAAGCTGCTCGTCGGCGGCAAGGTCCGCTGGCTGCCGCACGGCCACCGACTCAAAGGTCCGCGGCTGGAGCTGCGCAACACGATCACCTTTCATCCCGGCAATAACGACGGGATCTTCATGCCGATCGTGCCGTTCCACATCCAGGTGGAAGGCCACGATCACCCGATCCACATCGGCCGCGATGATCCCCTGGTGCCTGACCGTCCCGACGAGGAGATCTGGCAGATCGCGGACTCGCTGGTGTATCGCCGCCGCTGCCCGCGCGAGTGGTACGACCTCTCTGATGAGGCCCTCGCGGCCATCGGTCTCTCGTCCACCGACGACTTCTTGACCTACTTCGAGCAGCGCAAGGAGTGGCTGGAGCTGGAGTTGACGCGGGTAAACGTGGAACTGGAAACTGCCCGCCGCCACCCTGCGGATAGGGCCCGGCTGGGCCGGCTGGAGCTGCAGCGGGCTGCGTTATCGAACCGGCTCTATGTCATTCAGGCCTTCACCGCGGACAGCGTCGGCAACCGGTTGGGAACCCGGCTGGGCATGTTGGCCCGGTGGCACCACGACCTGCGCGGGAGCCACATCACGCTCGAACATGCGGACGGATTGGGCGGGACCATCCTCACGGCGCCGGGGGAGGAGTGGCGCGTCCGGTTCTGGATGGGCGCGTTCGACGGCGACACCATGCGTGGCTACTTGCGGGGGACGCTGACCGTGCCTTTTGCGCCTGCGTGAGGGTTCCCGGGCATTGCAGGTTGCCGGCATCATCACGTTCCCCCCATCCCCGCTCCCGGGACAAAGGCACGCCAAGCCAACTCAACCGCTCATTGTATTGACGATGTACGAACGCGACGGCGGGCAGAGCTTCCACCCGCAGGCCGCCGAAATCGAACGAGGCGCCGACCGGAAGGCGGTCGGGAAGCCGGGTTAGCGGGTGGCTTGCGGGTACCGCCTCAAGGCAGCCCGATCTGGTTGACCAAGGCGTCGCCCAGCACCTGGCGAAGGAGCGCATCAATCTGGTTGGCGCGGGCCATGTAAATGGTCGGTCGCCACGGATAGATCCGGTCATTGACCCACGGAATCTGCCAGTCGGTGCAGGTCTTGATGAACTGCACGGCGAAACCGGCGGCCTTCGCCAGGGGATACGCCGCCTCGATTTCCAGACAGCCATCAATGCAGATGTCCACATAGGACTGCACGATCGGATGCGCGGCTGAGACGGGCTTCTTTTCGACGTTGGCGTAATACCAGATGTCGGCATCGGGCGCGGCCTGGCTGCCGTCGAGCATGGTGATCGCCGTCGGATCGATCCGGGTGGGCCGGTAACCGACCTCGCGCTGGTTGTCGGCCTCCAGGTCGGCCGCGCTCACCGGATAGATCACGCCGTTGGTGGTGGCGTTGGTGTCGGCGACCGCCCCCAGATACGTCGGGTTCCAGCTTGGGCCGCCGATCTGGTCGTACCAGCCGCGGGATATGCCCCGGGCGATGACCGGCGAGGCGAATTGCGCACTGGGCACAGTCCGCGTGCGCGACTCGGTTTGCACCAGCGAGCCGTAGCCGAAGATGTATTGCGGCCGGGGCGTTGGCCGGGCTTCCCCGGTTCCCGGTGCGGCTGGGGCCGCGGCTGATGGGGTTCCCGGCGCGCCTTCTCCCGGGCGGGTGGCAGCGCTGGAGCCGGATCGTGCCGGTGGGCGAGTTCGTGCGGGCTGGGTGGACATGTCGGGTCTTGTTGGGGGCGGGTCGAACGCGGGTGAACGATTGGTGGAAAGGCGACTGCTTCAAGAAACCGTGGATTGCATCGTCATGACGGTGCTCCCGGGATGCTTCGTCGGTTCGTTGCCGGGCCTGCTCCCGGCTGGTTCGAGTCGGCCGCGGTCACCGGGTTGGGCGGTTATCTGGCTCGGAGGGTCCTGAGCGCCGCTTCCCGGGTCACCAAGCCGTCGGTCAGGATGTGGCTGAGGTTCATGTTCATGGCCGGAATCGCCAGATTCGTATGTGTGCTGGTCGTCCCGGTAGTAGTGGCCAGGGTGGTGTGACAGCCGAGGCAGCTTGTGAGGAGCGCTGGCGGCGGATTGGTGTCCAGGAACGGCGCCTGGACAAAAGTCTCCATGGACGAGTTGGCCAGATTGGTCGAACCGCGCAACAGTGTGCCGGCCGGCTTCAGCCCCGGCTTCAGCTTCCCGGGCGGCAGCCAGACGCCACCGATCAGGTTGTAATGGTTCCAGACGTCCGTGGATGCGAGTTGCGCATGCACGCTCGCATTCAGCGCCTCGATGGCGCCGGTGTTTTCCGCACTGCCGGAGCCGTCCGCAAACTGGCGAAAAACCTGGGTCACTGGCGTCAGGGTCTGGGCCTGGGCGTCCAAGGTGTAGTGATTGTTCGTGGGCTGTAGATTGCAGAGGTTCGCCGGTGTCTTCGCGGTGTAGAACGTGAAGCTGGAAGCCGACACGGCGGTGCCATCATCCGGCGAAACCCCGGCGGGAAGATCGGGCGCGTTCGACACCTGCTCGAACGTCGCCCAGATGAACTCCGGATGATGCCGGACCACGCCCGTGACGTGCAAGCCGACCAGGGCGACCGTCACATCGCGCAACGGTGGGCCGGCCGTAATGTTACCCGCGGCATCCGTAGCCAGGGTGGGGACCTGGGCGGGAGTCTTGTAGGCGGCCAGCGTGGAGTTCGGCGCAACGATTTTCCAGGCCGCCTTCAACTCCAGGGCGCCCGGTGGGAACACCACGTTCGGATCGGTATTGGTATAGGTGGCGTAGTCGTAATAATGGTGGGACTCGACGAAATCGTAGAACGTATCGTTGAAGTAAACGGAGTAGAACAACGGGTTCCCGTCCTGGGCCACCAGGATGCCGCTGGAACCTGCCTGCGCGATGCCATTGGTCGCGGCGACGGCACCGCCAGACCGGGCCTTGGTTACGCGGACCTTCAGACGCAGCGGTGCATGCGTCGGCCGGGATTTCAGGACCGCGAGCGGGAGCGGCTTTTGAGTGGCGTCCGCGGGAAAGAGGTCTGTTTCCGGATGATAGCTCAGAAACCGTGGCCCGCCCCCCGCGTCCTGCGTGAGATACAGGAAAGTCTGCCAGGCCCATTGGTGAAAATCACAATCAGTCGCGGCGTTGCCTGGGAAGGTATTGGGATCGAAAGGTGGCGTCTGGCTGTGGGGAAACCAGTTCGCAGGCGCCGCGCAGTTCGTCGGAGTCTGGGCCATGGCCGGCAAGCCGGCGAGCAGCAGGCAGGCCGTGACGGCAAGCCTTCGGGCGCTGCGCGAGGCGTGGATTCGATTCGGAGCAGGAAGCCGGTCGAGGATGGTTGTGCGTCTGGCTTTCATGGTGTCGATAGTCTGGCCAAGCGTATTCGAGGACGGAAACCCCGCCCAAGTCTGTAAACGGAAACGAGTCGGTTGTTACCGGAAATCTTCGCCGGCACCGGCATCCGGCCGTGAGCGCGATTCGCAGGGTGAGGGGTGGGCGGGCACGGTTTGCGGTCCTCCCAGATGGCCGCCGACGGGCTGGAGGTTGGGCCGGGTGGAGGCTGTGCTGCGGGTGAAGTGCCGGCGGTCGGAGTCCGCGGCGACTCCACGCGTCCGACCTGTTAATGAACCGCGCCGTCGAGCCAACCGCACGGGGGCGTTCGGTTCGCACGCCGGGCCTCCTGATTCTCCGGGTCGTTGTCCACGGTGGGAGCATCGGCCTGAAGGTTCCCGGCGAAGTGAAGTCGGGCAAAGCCAAGGTGACTCACAGAGGAGGGGGAGACGTCAAGGGAGGACACGCGTGCTGGGGGAGCGAACTCCGGAATACTGCGAGGTGGATTGCCGGCGGACGGGATCCAGTGAGCGGCGGACGCGCCAGCATTCGGAATCCCATCGGTGTTCCATGGCGTAAAACTCCCGAAGTCGTTGCCGATAGTCCTGCGGGGTCCGCTGGACGAACTCCGCATACCCATCACGACACGCACTGCGAGGCGCGTCCGCGCGCAGTCGCGGTCTGCCCGCAGATCTCTTTTCCAATCACGTTGGTGCACGCCGATCGACACACCTGACTAACCGGAGCCATCGCGTTCGTCACAGGAAGTGCTCCGTCAGCGCCTCCGGGCAGCATGATTCGAGTTCTCCAGAGCGCCCTCAGCCGACCGCCTGGCGAAGTGATTTCCAGGCATGAGGAGCACGGGCGAGTGCTAGCGCGCCGAAGCCGGGCTCACAACGTTGGCCGCACTTGTCTCGACCTCTGCCAGCATGGCCGCAATGGTGCCCAAAGCGTTGCCTTCGACGCGATTATTCACGAATATCAAGGTCCGTTGCCGCGATCCGGCGGCTTGACCTTCCTTCAACAACGCGGTGCCGGCGGCGCGCACCTCGGCATTCACTTCCCGGATCTGGTCATAAGGTTGAAACGCCTGCACGGCGGCTGCGTACTTCCGGCCGGGACGGAGCAGAAACCGGGCGACCACGAGATCCGGATGCGGGCGGCTGCCGGGCAGGGCCATCTGTTCGCCGACTGGCGGCATCGCCTCCCATGAGTTGAAGACGTGTGCGATGCCGTGCCGGGCCAGACAGCCGAAGTACTCTTCGCGGAGCCAGTGGCGGTTTCGGATCTCGACCGCGTACGGCCAACCTTCGGGCAACTCGTCAAGGAACCGGTCGAGTTCCCGCACGAAGTCCCGACCGTGGCCGTAGTCGGCCGGCGAGAAACGGGAAAACTCGAACATGAGAACGCCCACTTGCCCGCGAATAGTTTCACACGGGCGCAGGAAGGCGGTGGCAAACCGATCGGCGTTCAGGAAATCCGGGTTCAGTTGGCCGGCCCTGGCCCCCCAACGGTGCGCTTGAGGAAACCGCTTGATCGTGATCGCGTCGGTGACCTTGAAACCAAACTGGAAGTCCGCCGGAACCTGGTCGGCGAGGCGCTGGAGGGACTCCGGGCGTGGGAAATCATAGTAGGCCGCATCCACGCACACGGTCTTGAAGACCTCCGCATACTCGGTGAGGCAGTCGCGTTCGAATCGGGTCCTGGCGAAACGGCCGCGGAACGCATAGCGAGCCGCGTCGTAGAGCTGCCCACACCAACCGGGATACTTCCACGACGAAGTGCCCAAGAGGACACCTTGGGCGGCCAACTCCCGCAGGGCAGTCTGCATCCCGGCCCGATCGATCGCTGAAGGATTCATGCGATCTGAATCTGCCGGTCGGTGTCGCCGGCGTCAAAGTCCCTCAGTCTTCCCCACGGGAAGGCTGCGAGTCGGCCCGTGAAACTCGGAAGCCTCGCACGGGCTCCCTCTCCGAGCCACGCCGTCTGGCCACAGGAGAGTTCAAGGCGGGTCCAGCGTGGGTTCAGTCGGAAGGGGTAGAAACGAAAGCGCGGCGCCGGGCGCCGCGCTCTTCTCGGCGCTGGCTCGCTGCCCCAACGGCAGGCGAGACAGCGCCACGTCAATCGGCCATGTCGTTCAACCGGCCCAACTGTATGTCGCCGGGGCCACTTTCTTGATGTCCTTCCGCCGTTTACCAGTCGCGTTGAACCAGGCGTAAATTCTCTGTGGGTCCACGCCCAATTGGGTGGCGATCGCCTTGACGGTGACGCCTGGTTTACCAGCCCCTTTGATCAGGGTCAGAATCGACTCCGTAAAGTGGCCCGGCTGCGTTCGGCCGGCCCGCGGCGATTTCGCGGCCGGCTTCGCCAATGCCGCCGGCTTCGCCGGTGCGGCTGACTTTGCCGGCGCGCCTGGCTTTGCCGGTGCAACCGGCTTGGCTGCCGGGGCGCTGGGGGCGGCGGCCACGGCCGGTGCCCAGGCGTATTGGGCTTCCCCGACCTTCTTGATCTCCTTGATCCCTTTACCCGTGGTATAGAACCAAGTGTAGATGCGGTTGGACTCCAAGCCCAGTTTGCCGGCGAGGGCTTTGACGCTGATACCGCCCTTGCCGGCCGCGGCAACGGCTTTCATAACGGCGGCCTTCAAGGCGCCGCGCTGGGACCGCTTGGCCCGGGGGGCCGCACTCGGCGCGGACGCAGCCGGCTTGCGACCCGGCTTGCCTTTGGCGCGCGGCGCGGGCGCGCCGGAATCATACGCGGCGAGCTGGCTATTGATCTGGTTAAGCTGGCTTTGCAGAGCCTCCCTCTTTTCGAGGAGCGTCCCTATCCGTTGCAAGTCAGCAGATGTTATTTGCGACAAGTTCATGAGGGCGACAGAGTACACCTGCCCGCGGTCGTGACGCAAGTAGAGATTGAATGCCCCGAAGGACCCTTGCCCCGTGAGGCCTCTGATTGACGCCTAATTCCGTCACCTCAATAGCTTTGGCCGGTCCCGGTTCCGCACTGTTAGCAACCAGCCAAGTCTTTGGCAGGGCAAAGGATTGCCAGGCAAGATGGGCCTCACGGGAGTCGCGCAGGCTGCGAAGCTCGTGGGTTAAGAGAACAAGGAGCGAAACCGCTGTCGCGGCGGCTTCGCAGGCCCCCCGGTCGGGTGCGGGAACGAAGCCGGTAGTGGAGTCGGAGCAGACCGCCTGGTGATCCCTCCTTGGCGTTTCGCTTGGTGACGGCGGTATGATTATCGAGTTCGGGGCGGACAATCGGCCGGGGGGTACACCGCAGCCAAAGCCGTTCGTCCTACCGACGCGAGCGGGGCCTTCCAGGAGATCAGCATAAAGTGGGTGGGGAAGGCGGTGGACTGAACGATAGGGGGTCGCCGCCGGCCCGGCATTCGTCACAGTAGAATTTGGGCTGTTGCTGGTGAGGGAACGCCGATTGCGGCCCATGGCTGGACGGGCACAGACACATCGCCGATCTGCGCGAACCCGGTCCACGCCTGGCTTGCCACCGCCGGTCGGGCGCGCGTAGCCTGCCGCCGGTGTTCAATCCGGCGTTCCGCATGGCCCATCGTCGAACGGCCGCACTCGCGGCGAGTTTGACCGAACTCATTGGCCAACTCGCTTCGTTGCGAGCCACTCCGGGGGAATCCCCCTGCGGGCAATCGGTGTCGGCGGCGGCAAGGGTTCCCTGGCACAACGCATTCAAATAATATGGAGGATTGCGCGATCCGTCCTTCCCGGCCCGGCGATGAGCCGGGGGCGTACCATGTCTGCTTGAAGACCGGCGACAACGGTGGCGATGGCGAGCCGTTCTACCGGGAGGATCCCGACGCCCTGGGTCGGATCTTCGTGGGGCCCTACCTTGCCTACGAGCCGGAACTGAGCTTCATCCTGGAAGACGGGACCGGCATTTGCGGCTATGCCCTCGGCGCTTTCGATTCGCGGACATTCTATGCGCGTTACGAGTCAGAGTGGCGGCCGGGGCTCTGCGCGCAATTCCCCGCACCCCACGGCGACGCGGGCGATTGGACACGTCTGCAGCAGGTGTATCATGGGTACCATCACCCGGATTATTTCTGCCCCGAGCCGTACGCGACGTATCCCTCGCATCTCCATATCGACCTGTTGCCCCGGGCCCAGGGGCGCGGTTATGGCCGGCGCATGATGGAACGGGTCATGGAGGCGCTGCGCCGGCGGGGCGCTCCCGGCGCGCATCTGGGCCTGAGCGTGCTCAACAGCCGGGCGTATGGCTTTTACGAACGCCTGGGCTTTCGGGAGTTGATCCGGGTGGGCTCCGGGGCGGATGGCTGCATTTACATGGGCAGGCTTCTAAAAGGTGAAGGTCGCCCGTCCGACCCGGCGGCTTGAAAGGGCGCACAGTGAACCAGCCAAGTGGGTTCTTGAGCAAATACATTGTGCCGGCTCTCACGGCACTCAGCGAGAACACCTACCTTTCCGCCATCCGGGCCGGAATGGTGTCGGTGGTGCCGCTGACCATTATCGGCGGCTTCTTCATCATCGTTTCGTTTCTGCCGGTGGCGGGATGGGACAAGGTTGTTGCCCCGTACCTCCAACTGCTGCAAGTCCCGGTCAGCGCGACGTTCGGATTGCTCTCGGTCTTCGTGTGCTTCGCCATCGGCTACGATCTGGGGCTGCAACTCAAGCAGGAGGCCATCGTGAGCGCGTCCATGGCCACGCTGATCTTCCTGATGATTCAGCTCCGGCTCGGGGAAAAGGTGGACGACATCGCGGTTTCCATGGAGAGCCTGGGATCGAAGGGGCTGTTCACGGCGGTCGTCATTGCCCTGGTGTGCGTTCGCGTTCAGAAGTTTTTCACCGACAGAAATCTGGTGGTCAAGTTGCCGGCGAACGTGCCGCCGATTGTCTATGAGTCCTTCCTCTCGCTCAGCCCGCTGTTCTGCCTCGTGGTGGTCTTCTGGCTGATTCGCTTCGTGCTTGGGGTGGACATCGACCACCTGGTCCAAGTCGCCTTCAAGCCCCTCGTCTTCGCCCTCAACACCCTGCCCGGCATCCTGGTCTATGCCTTCCTGGTGACGTTGCTCTGGTCCGTCGGCATCAACGGTGACAACGCGATGGATGCGATCGTCGCCCCGATCTTTCTCCAATACCTGGCCGCGAACGTCACGGCGACGACCCAGGGGCAGCCGCTGCCGTATGTGACGGCGTACGGCTTTTTCACGACGTTTGTCAACGTGGGCGGGACCGGGGCCACGATCGCCCTGGCGCTCCTCATGATGAACTCGAAGGAACCCGGTTTCCGCAAGGTCAGCCGCATTTCGTTGCCCACGCAGATCTTCCAGATCAACGAACCCATCTTCTTCGGCTTCCCCATCGTGCTGAACCCGGTGTTCATGGTGCCCTACATACTCAATGCGTTGATCCTGACGGCCGGCTCGTACCTGCTCATGGACTGGAACCTCATTCGGAAGCCGTTCGTCAACGTGCCGTGGACCACCCCCCCCATCATCGGCCACTACCTGGTCTCGGGCGGCGATTGGCGGGCCGCGGTATGGGGCGTGGTTTCGATTCTGATTGCGATGGCGGTGTATTTCCCCTTTGCCAAGGCGGCCGAGCGCCAACGTCTGAAGGCGGAGGCGGCGGGTCAGGCACACGAGTAAGGGGCGCAGCGGAAGCGCCGGGCCTGGGCGACGTGCCCGCGGCTCACCGGTTCGCCAAACCGGGCTTATCTGGATCGGCAGGCCCCGACGCCGACGTCGCGAAACGAGACTTCCTCCAAGCGGCCGGGCGTCGGACCGGTTCGTGCGCGACGGCGCATTCTCCCCCTGGCGCAACGACGTAGGAGACAAACCCTGGAGAGCCCATTGGAGAGACCCTTTGACTTGAACGGTCTTTTTCGCCACCTTGTCGCCCGCAAAACGGGAGAGCCTGGCCGAGTCCTCCGCCCAAGCCTGCTCGCCGGAATGCATTCCGCCATGGGAAAAGCGCTGGTTATCGCCGAGAAACCGTCGGTCGCCGCCGACGTCGCCCGCGCATTGCGGGTGCAGAAGGAAGGCGATCACTTCGAGAACGACCGCTACGTGATCACGTCGGCGGTGGGCCACCTGCTGGAGATCGACTGCCCGGAGGAGTTCCAGGCCAAACGGGGCAAATGGACCTTCGCCGCGCTGCCGGTCATCCCGCCGCGGTTCCAGTTGAACCCGCGCGAGAAGAGCCAGGACCGCCTGAAGGCCATCCAGCGCCTGCTCAAGCGCAAGGACGTGACGGAGCTGGTCAACGCCTGCGATGCCGGCCGCGAGGGCGAGCTGATCTTCCGGTACATCATCCAGTACACCGGCGCGCAGCAGCCCATCCAGCGGCTTTGGCTCCAAAGCATGACGCCGGAGGCGATCCGCGACGGCTTTGCGCATCTGCGCAGCGACGAGCAGATGCGGGGCCTGGCGGATGCCGCCACCTGCCGCAGCGAGGCCGACTGGCTGGTGGGCATCAACGGCACGCGCGCGATGACGGCCTTCAACTCGAAGACCGGCGGGTTCGTGAAGACCACGGTGGGCCGCGTGCAAACCCCGACATTGGCCATCCTAGTCGAACGTGAGGACCGCATTCGCAAGTTCCAGCCCCGCCCATACTGGGAGCTGCACGCGACGTTTGCCGCCGGGGCGGGTCTCTACCCTGGCCGCTGGTTCGACGAGAGGTTCAGGCGCGACCCGGCGAAGGACGCCGATCCGGATCTGAAACCCGAGCGGCTCTGGGACCAGGCCTTCGCGCAATCCCTTCACGCGAAGTGTCTGGGCCAGCCGGGCGTGGTCACGGAAGAGAGCAAGCCCACGACTCAATTGCCCCCGCTGCTGTTCGACCTGACGAGCCTTCAACGCGAGGCAAACTCGCGGTTCGGCTTCAGCGCCAAGACCACGCTCTCCATCGCTCAGGCGCTTTACGAGCGGCACAAGGTCCTGACCTATCCGCGCACGGATTCGCGTCATTTGCCGGAGGATTACCCGGCCTCCGTGCGCCAGACCCTCGCGGCCCTGCGGGGTTCCCCTTATCAGCCACATGCGGAACGCATCCTCGAGCAGGGGTGGGTGCGACCGAACAAGCGGATCTTCAACAACGAGAAGGTCAGCGACCACTTCGCGATCATCCCGACCACCGAACCGCCGCGGCACCTCACGGACGCCGAACAGAAACTGTATGATTTCGTGGTCAAGCGGTTTCTGGCGGTGTTCTTCCCGGCCGCCGAGTTCCTGGTGACCACACGGATCACACGGGTCGTCGGTGAGCCCTTCAAGTCCGAAGGCAAGGTGATGGTGAATCCGGGTTGGATGGTCGTTTATGGCCGGGAGGCGCAGGATTCGGATGCGCCCACACTCACGCCGGTCACACCGGGCGAGACGGTTCACACTCGGGAAATCGAGATCAAGCAGCAGCTCACCAAGCCGCCGGCCCGCTATACGGAAGCCACACTGCTCAGCGCGATGGAAGGCGCCGGCAAGTTGATCGAGGACGACGATTTGCGCGCGGCCATGGCGGAAAAGGGCCTGGGCACGCCGGCTACGCGCGCGGCGATCATCGAAGGCCTGATCGACGAGCATTACCTCGTGCGCACCGGCCGGGAACTGCAGCCGACCGCCAAGGCTTTCTCGCTGCTCACCTTGCTGCGCGGGCTCGGCATTGAGGAATTAACCAAGCCGGAATTGACCGGCGACTGGGAAAGCCGGCTCAAGCGCATGGAGCACGGGCGCCTGCCCCGCGAAGAATTCATGCGGGGCATCGCCGACATGACGCGCCGCATGGTGGACCGAGCGAAGTCCTACGAACACGACACCGTGCCCGGCGATTTCGGCAGCTTGCGGGCGCGTTGTCCGAAATGCGGCGGCGAGTTGCACGAAAAGTACAAGACCTTCCAGTGCACGGCCTGCGACTGGGCGTTGTTCAAGATCATCCTGGGCCGTCAGTTCGAACCGGAAGAGGTGGAGACGCTGCTCAGCCAGGGCAAGGTCGGGCCGCTGCAAGGCTTCCGCAGCAAGCAGGGCCGACCATTCAACGCGATGATGAAGCTGGGCCCGGCACCTGATTTCAAAGCCGAATTCGATTTTGGCAGCGGCAACGCGGAAGGCAGCGGCCACGCCGAGGAGGCGCCGCCGGATTTCACGGGCCAGCAACCGCTCGGCAAATGCCCGAAGTGCGGCGGCGCGGTGTTCGACGCCGGCATGAATTACGTCTGCGAAAAGGCGGTCGGCCCCGCGAAATCGTGCCGCTTCAAGACCGGCAAAGTCATCCTGCAGCAGAACCTTGAGCCGGGCCAGGTCGCGAAACTGCTCGCGGAAGGCAGGACGGACTTGCTCCCCGGCTTTGTGTCCAAGCGCACCGGCCGGAAGTTCGAGGCCTTCCTGGTGCTGAAGGCCGGCGAGGTCGGCTTCGAGTTTGCGCCGCGGCTGAAGAAGTCCAAAGCGGGCCCAGCCGGCAAGGAGACGGATCCGAAGGCGCCGGCGGCCAAAGTGGACTTTGCCGGCCAGGAGCCGATCGGGAAGTGCCCGCGCTGCGGCGGACGGGTGTTCGAATCCGAGACGGACTATTTGTGCGAGAACAGCCAGCGTGACGCACGCCCGTGCAAGTTCAAGTCGGGCAAAGTGGTTTTGGAGCAACCCCTCGAACGCCCACAAATGGCCAAGCTCCTGGCCGAGGGGCGCACCGATCTGTTGTCGAAATTCGTCTCGCGTCGCAGCGGCAAGCCCTTTGGCGCATTCCTGGTCTTGCAGGAGAAGGGCAAGATCGGATTCGAGTTTCCCGAACGGGAGAGCGCCGCGGGTTGATCCCACCCGGACATCCGCCTCGTGCCGTGGCCGCCTGGCGCGCCGCCCACGCGAGGCGCAAAGCGGGCGTTGACGCTGGGCGGTTTATCGCGCAGGGTGTTTGTGACGCAGCATTTGCCAGACCGGCAACCGCATGTGGGCACAAACAGCTAATTCATCCGGACGCCCGACCACCGCGCGCAGCGGCGTTGCTGGACCCAGCCGCCGGCGGGGATTCCCCAGCGTCCTGCGTGAGCATGCCGAATTCGTACGCGCCTTCCTCCGCTCGCCCGGCACCGTCGGCGCCCTGTGCCCCAGTTCACGCGCGCTCGCGCGGGCGATGGTCGCCGGCAGCGATCTGGCCCACGCTGATCTGGTGGTGGAGTTGGGCCCCGGCACAGGGGCCTTTACCCGGGTGATTCTGGAGTGCCTCGGACCCCAGAGTGCGTTTGTTGCTTTGGAGTTGGACGCGCGGGCGGTGCGGCACCTGCAACAGCGCTTTCCGCAATTGGATGTCGTCCACGCCTCCGCCGAGGAGGTTCATGAACAGGTGGTCCGCCTCGGGCGCAAACACGCCGATTGCATGGTCAGCGGACTGCCGTGGGCAAACATGCCCACCGATCTCCAGCGGCGGATCATGACGAATGTGGCAACGGCGCTCGCGCCCGGCGGGGTGTTCACCACTTTTGCCTACCTGCATTCGCGGCTCGTGCCCTCCGCCAGTCGCTACTGGCGGCTGCTCTCGACCCTGTTCCGGGAAGTCCGCGTCAGCGCCTTGGTCTGGCAGAACGTCCCTCCCGCCCTGGTTTACCGTTGCGTCCGGTGACGCCCCCCTCCCGCCGGGTGCGGGGAACCCCTTCCGGGCGGCCGGTTTCTCCGGTTGGCACGCCGGCGAAACGGATTTTCTGTATCATTCTATATTCTAATTTATACGCATTACCAAGAAAGGGTTGATTTTTAACAAATCGCGGTTAGCAAAGGCGGGGAATCGGCTCACATTGCGTCCCGAAAACTGTTGCATCGCCGGTCGCGTGCGGGGGCGACCGGGAGGCCAAAACGGTATGGAAATCAAACGCACGATCAAGTACGAGGCCGACCGGGTTCCGGGGTTCGGGCGCGACGTGATGAGTGTTCCCGGCTGCGAGGCGCTGGAACACTGCATTCAATGCGGCACCTGCTCCGGCGTCTGTCCTTTGAGCATCTACATGGACTACACGCCGCGACAGGTGATGGAGCTGGTGCGGTCGGACTTCAAGAACGAGGTGCTGCAGAGCCACACCATCTGGCTCTGCGCCTCCTGCTACGCCTGCACCACCGAGTGCCCGCGGCAGATCCGCATCACCGACATTATGTACGAGCTCAAGCAGCGCGCGATCAAGGAAAGGGTCTATCCGAAGCGCTTCCCGATCCCGGTGCTGGCGGAGGAATTCACCAGGATGGTGCATGACTACGGTCGGATTTCCGAAACCTGGCTGGTCACGAAGATGTACCTGCGCACCAACCCGATGGCCGCCCTGGGCATGGCGGGTCTGGGGATCAACCTCATGAAGACCGGGCGCTTCTCGTTGAAGCAGGACAAGATCGAGCACCGCGAAGAACTGGCCCAGATCATGGAGGCGGTGGACCACGAAACCGGAAAGGCCAAGGCATGAAATACGCGTATTACCCGGGGTGTTCGCTCAAAGGGACCGGACGCGCCTACGAGGAGTCGTTGCTGCCGGTGATGAAGCACCTCGGTGTCGAGTTGCAGGAGCTTGAGGACTGGAACTGCTGCGGCGCGACCGCCTACATGGCGGTGGACGAAGGCAAGGCCTGCGCCGCCGCGGCACGGAACCTGGCCATCGCTGAAAAGAGCGGACTCCAGCAGGTGCTGGCCCCATGCAGCGCGTGCTACCTGGTGCTGAACAAGGCCCAGCATTACATGCACGATTACCCCGCGATGCGGGAGACGGTGCAGCGCGCCTTGGGCGTGGTGCGGCTGAGCTGCGGCTGCGACACACCCGTGCGGCATCCGCTCGATGTCCTGCTCAACGATGTCGGCCTCGAAGCGGTGAAGCAGAAGGTCGTTCGTCCCCTGAAAGGACTGAAAGTCGCGCCGTATTACGGCTGCCAGATCGTCCGCCCGTACTCGACTTTCGACGATCAGGCAAACCCGACCTCGATGGACCGGCTGTTGGAGGCCCTCGGCGCAACCGTCGTGAAGTGGCCGCTGAAGACCAAGTGCTGCGGAGGCAGTCTGACGGGCACGTTGCCGGAGGCGGGCCTGCGTCTGAGCTACATCCTGCTCAAGGAAGCCATCAAACGCGGCGCGGATGTCATCGCCACCGTCTGTCCGCTGTGCCAGTTCAACCTGGACGCCTATCATCCCAAGATTGCCGCGAAGTGGGAGCCGGTACCCATTCCGACGCTCTATTTCAGCCAGCTCATGGGCCTGGCGTTCGGTCTGCCCGCGGACCAGGTGGTGCTGAATCGCGGCATGGTGCCCATGAAACCGCTCGCCGCGGCGATGGCCTGAAACCGCAAACTGCGCTTCCCCTCTGCGAAAAGGCGAAACCATGAGTGCCAAGAAGGAAGAACTCCGGATCGGGTTTTACGTCTGTCATTGCGGCCACAACATCGCCGCCATGGTGGACTGCGTCGCGGTCGCGAAGTACGTCGAGACGCTGCCGGGCGTGGTGCTCTCGCGCGATTACAAATACATGTGCTCGGATCCGGGCCAGGAATTGATCCAGCAGGATATCCGCGAGTTCAAGCTCAACCGGGTGGTGGTGGCCTCCTGCTCCCCATTGCTGCACGAACACACGTTCCGGGGCGCCGTCGAAGCGGGCGGGTTGAACCCGTTCTTTTTCCACATGGTGAACATCCGCGAGCACGACTCGTGGGTGCATACCGATCGCACGGAAGCGACCGACAAGGCGAAGGCGCTGGCGCAAGCCGCCATCCAACGGGTGGGCCACCACAAGGCGCTCGAGATCAAAAGGGTGGAGATTCACCCGGACGTGCTCGTCGTCGGCGGTGGCATTGCCGGGATCCACGCAGCCATGACCCTGGCCAACGCCGGGAAGAAGGTTTATCTGATCGAGCGCGAGCCCAGCATCGGCGGCCACATGGCCAAGTTCGACAAGACGTTCCCGACCCTTGATTGCGCGGCGTGCATCCTGACCCCCAAGATGTCGGAGGTCGGTTCGCACCCCAACATCACGCTGTGGACGTATTCCGAGGTGACCAAGGTGGACGGCTTTGTGGGTAACTACACGGTCCAGGTCAAGCGCAAGGCGCGCTACGTCAACGAGGACCTCTGCACCGGCTGTCAGGACTGCATCTCCCACTGCGTGTTCAAGGAGCCGAAGTTCGACGACGACTTCAATGAGGGCCTGGGCAAACGCAAGCCGATCTTCATCCCGTTTCCGCAGGCAACGCCGCAGGCGGTGCTGATCGACCCGGAGGTCTGCCTCAACTTCAAGCGCAACAAGAATCCCGATGGTTCCCCGGTCGTGGGCGATAAGTGCAAGAAGACGTGCGTCGAGGCCTGCGGCGAGAAGCACGCCATCGATTTCACACAGCAGGACACGCTCCAGGAGGTCAAAGTCGGCTCGATCATCGTCTGCACCGGCTTCAAGACTTATGACGCCGGCCGCTCCCCGGCCTACGGCTACGGCATCTACAAGAACGTCTATACCGCGCTGGAAGTGGAGCGCCTGGTGAACGCCTCGGGGCCGACCGGTGGCGAGGTGATCCTCCGCGAAGGCAAGAATGCCGACGGCTCCCCCAAAACGCCGAAGTCCATCGGCATCATCCATTGCGTCGGTTCGCGCGACAAGAAGACGAACCTCTGGTGTTCGCGCGTGTGCTGCATGTACTCGATGAAGCTCGCACATTTGCTCCGGGAGCACACCGGCGCCGAGATGTATAACTTCTACATCGACATGCGGACGCCGGGCAAAGGTTACGAGGAGTTCTACAACAAGCTGCTCGAGGAAGGCACCCACTTCATTCGCGGCCGCGTCGGCGAGGTCACCGATTGGGCGATGACGCCCGAAGAGGAGGGCCGGTTGGTCATCCGCGTCGAGGACACGCTGGCCGGCGTCGTCCGCCGCATCCCGGTGGACATGGTGGTCCTGGCGACCGGCCTCGAACCGCAGGCCGACGCCGGCGACGTGCGGCGGCTCTTCAACATGAGCTGCGGCGGCGACGGCTGGTTCCTCGAGCGGCACCCCAAGCTGGCGCCGGTGAGTACGTTCACGGACGGCGTGTTCCTCGCCGGTTGCTGCCAGGGGCCGAAGGACATTCCGGACACCGTGGCCCAGGCGGGCGCGGCGGCGGCGGAGGCATTGGTGCTCATTGACAAGGGCTACATCGAGCAGGAGCCGAATACCGCGCACATCCTCGAAGACGAGTGTTCGGGCTGCAAATCGTGCATCCCCCTCTGCCCGTACACGGCGATCCTCTTCGACGAAGGCCGCCAGAAGGCGTACATCAACGAGGCGTTGTGCAAGGGTTGCGGGACGTGCGTGGGCTCCTGTCCGTCGGGCTCGATCGTGCAGAACCTCTTCGACGACCAGGAAATCTTCAGCGAGATCGAAGGAGTGCTGGCCTATGACTAAGGAATGGACGCCACGCATCGTGGCTTTCTTCTGCAATTGGTGCACCTATACCGCCGCGGACCTGGCGGGCGTGTCGCGCCTCAAGTATGCGGCGAACACCCGCGTGATCCGGCTCATGTGCTCCGGGCGCGTGGACCCGCAGTTCATCCTCGAGGCGTTGGCCAAAGGCGCCGACGGGGTGCTCATTGGCGGCTGCCACCCGGGCGACTGCCACTATGTCGAGGGCAACTACA
Organism: uncultured bacterium; assembly: GCA_963735925.1. Taxonomy (GTDB): domain Bacteria; phylum Verrucomicrobiota; class Verrucomicrobiia; order Limisphaerales; family J093; genus DSVZ01. The sequence goes on along the minus strand of CAVTMT010000003.1, from coordinate 2,109,317 downwards.
AGATGCTGCGCCGCTTTGAGCTGCTGCAGCGGATGCTGGCCGACATGGGCATCGAGGAACAGCGCGTCCGGCTCGAATGGATTTCCGCCGCCGAAGGCGAGAAGGTCAAGACCGTCATCAACGAGATGACCGAGCAGATCCGGAAGCTTGGCCCGCTCGGAATGCCGCAGAGATTTGACGCTTGGGACAAGGAGATCGAACACCTCGCCGACGAGGTGCAGGCGCGCGACGCCACCCAGGGCCCTTGCCCCACCCACAGCGCCCACCCCCGACCGATGGAGGCCGTCCATGCCTAAGCCCAAAGTTGCCTTTTACTGGTGCGCCTCCTGCGGAGGTTGCGAGGAAACCGTCGTCGATCTCGCGGAGGACATTCTCGGCGTGGTCGAGAAGGTGGACATCGTCCTCTGGCCGGTCGCGATGGATTTCAAGTATAAGGACGTCGCGGCGATGCCGGACAAGTCGATTGTCGCCACGCTCCTCAACGGCGCCATCCGCACCTCCGAACAGGAGGAACTCGCCGTGCTGTTGCGACGGAAGAGCCAATACTTGATCGCGTACGGCGCCTGCGCGCAGTTGGGGGGCATCCCCGCGCTGGCCAACCAGTTTCCGCGCGAGCAGATCCTCAAGTTCAACTACGAGGATTGCCCGGCACTGGTGAACGAAAAGAAGACCCGCCCGCAGGTGCACTTCGAGGAAGCCGGTCGCACGCCGCACCTGCCCGAATTCCGCAATGTGGTGCGCACGCTCGACCAGGTCGTGGACGTGGATTTCTACATCCCCGGCTGTCCGCCGACGCCGAAACTGACCAAGGCCGCCTTCGACGCCCTGCTCAACGGCAAACTGCCGCCCAAAGGCTCGGTGCTGGCGCCGGACATCGCGCTCTGTGACGAGTGCGATCGCAAGGCGACCAAGCCCACGAACGTCGCTTTCACCGAGTTCAAACGCCCGCACCAGGTGCTCGCCGACCCGACCAAGTGTTTTCTCGCCCAAGGCATCGTTTGCATGGGCCCGGCGACGCGGAGCGGCTGTGGCGCGGCCTGTACCAGCGGCAACATGCCCTGCACCGGCTGTTTCGGGCCCACCTCGCGAGTGCATGACCAAGGCGCGAAAATCCTCTCGTCGCTTTGTGCAAACGTCGAGGCGCGGGACGAGGCGGGCATCAAGAAGACGCTCGCCGGCATCCCGGATCCCGTCGGCACGTTTTACCGGTACGGGCTGGCGAAGAGCATCCTCCGGCGTAAAGTGAATCTCGCCATGACGGGCAACGGACATTGAGGCGCTGACCTATGGAACCTGCAGTCAAACAAGCCTTCAATCAGGGCAACCTCCGCGCCAATGCGGCCTACCAGGCCACCCGGCGCAACGTGACGATCGACCCCATCACCCGCCTCGAAGGCCACGGCAAGATCGACATTTACCTGGATGCCAAGGGCGACGTCGAACGCGCCTACATGCAGGTGCCCGAACTGAGGGGCTTTGAGGTGTTCAGCCTGGGCCGGCCGGCCGAGGATATGCCGCAGATCACCAGCCGCATTTGTGGCGTCTGCCCAACCGCCCATCACATGGCTTCCACCAAGGCCCTGGACGACCTGTACCAGGTCGAGCCGACTTCGGCCGGCCGGAAGATTCGGGAGCTGGTCTATAACACGTTCGTCCTCGAAGACCACGCGCTGCATGTCTTCGTGCTGGGCGGGCCGGACTTCATCGTGGGGCCGGATGCGCCGCCCGCCGAGCGCAATATCGTCGGCGTCATCGGCAAGGTCGGGCTCGAAGCGGGCAAGAAGGTCATCGGCAGCCGCAAGCGTTTGCGGGAGCTCATCGCCTACTTCGGCGGCAAGGTCGTACATCCCGTGCTGGGCTTGCCCGGCGGGGTCAGCAAGGCCTTGAATCCCGCGGACCTGCCGAAGTTCCAGCAACTGGCGCAGGACGGCGTCGAGTTCGCCCTCTGGACCAACGACGTGTTCAAGCAGATCGTGCTCGGCAATCCCGACTACGTGAAGATGATCACTTCGGACGCCTACACCCACAAGACATGCTACATGGGCACGGTGGACGAGCAGAACAAGGTCAATTTCTACGATGGCAAACTCCGCGTGGTGGACTGCAACGGCAAGGAGGTCTGCAAGTTCGTCGCCCGGCAGTATCGCGAGTTCGTGGCCGAACACGTCGAGCCGTGGAGCTACATGAAGTTCACGTTCCTGAAGCAACGCGGTTGGAAGGATTTCGTGGAAGGCCCCGACACGTCGATCTATGCCGTGGGCCCGCTCGCCCGCCTGAACGCCGCCGACGGCATGGCCACGCCCAAGGCCCAGGCCGCCTACGAGGAGTTTTACCGCACCCTCGGCGGTAAACCGGTCCACCACACCCTGGCCACGCACTGGGCGCGGGTGATCGAGATGATCTACGCGGCGGAGCGCATCGAGCAGTTGATCAACGATCCGGAAATTACCAGCCCGGAAGTGCGTCGGGTCCCGACGAATGTGCCCAAGGAAGGCATGGGCGTGGTGGAAGCTCCCCGCGGCACGCTGTTCCATCACTACCAGACCGACGACCGCGGCGTGGTGACGATGGCGAACATGATTGTGGCCACCGGGAACAACGCGGCCCGCATCGCCATGAGTGTCGAACGCGCCGCCAAGGGATTGCTCAAAGGCGTCCAGGACGCCGCGCAGGTGCCGGAAGCCTTGCTCAACAAGGTCGAGATGGCGTTCCGGGCGTACGATCCCTGTCTGGGCTGCGCCACCCATTCGCTGCCGGGGAGCACGCCGCTCCGCGTGCGAGTCCATGATCGCGACCGCCGGCTCCTGCGCGAGCTCGTTCAGGGATGAAGACCGCGGCGGCACGGAACGGCGGCCATTTTACTCTGTGAGCAGGGCTGTGGGTTATCGTTATCGAGAGTTGGGTATGTGCGAGGCGGTCGTGGCCCAGCCGGAACCGGCGGCGTCGCGGCCGCCTTGCCATGCCGAGACGCCCTCCCCGGGTGTCCTCGTCCTGGGTCTTGGCAACGCGATCCTGTCCGACGACGCCGTCGGTCTCCACGTGATCCGCGCGCTCCGCGGACGACTCGCTCCCGGCGAGGACATCGCCGCTTTGGAAGTGGAGGAGATGGGGCTCTCCCTCCTGGATTACATCGTGGGCTGCCGCGACTTGATCATCGTGGACTCCATCCAGACCGGCCGCGTACCGCCGGGGCGCCTCCATGAAATCGATGGCGACGACCACCTCACGCGCCGCGGCGGCTCGCCACATTTCCTCGGCGTGGGAGACACCATCGCTTGCGGGCGCTTGCTGGGTCTGGCCATGCCGGAGCGCATCCGCATCTTCGCGGTCGAAGTCCAGGACGCATTCACGTTGAGCGAATCGCTGACCCCGCCGGTGGCTGCGTGCGTGGCGGAAGTGACCGACCGCGTGCTCTGCGCCGCGCGCGCCCTGGCCGGTTTGTGACCGGCACGTCGCCCTGGCTCAACCTGCCCGCGAGGCGGGACTCCCGGCGCCATCCCGGCGGTCAAGCTTGTTCTTCCTGACGCTTCGTCTTCAGCCGCGAGGCCTGGCTGTGCTTCGCCGCTTTCCGCTTGCTGTGCCGTTTGCGGATCTGCTGCTCGACCTTCTTGAAAACCTGGTCGATTGCGAGATAGAGATCGCCCTTCGTATCCTCGGCAAAGAGATCCGGCCCGCGCACGCCCAGACGAACCGAGCAACTGAACTGCTTCTCCGGCACCTTGGTCTTGTCATGCACGAGAATCACCCGCGCATCCACGGCCCAACGGTTCAGATGTTCCAGCTTGTCGATCCGGTCCAGGATGTGGTCCTCGATCGCCTGGGTCAGCGTGATGTTCTGCGTGGACAGAATGAACTTCATGGACCAAAGATGCCGCCCCTGCCGGCAAAAGCCAGTCAAAGCTGGCGCGAAACCAATGCGCACCCAGCCGGGTCGGGTTTCGCGGCCCTTGAAACAGTGGCCGCCGGAGAGCATGGGATCGGATGCCCGCCTGGCGGCTCGCAAGCTGGCCGGCGCCCCGGCAGATTGGGCACATGGAAACCGCGTTGCGCGACAAGGTCATTCTGGTCACCGGCGCCTCGGGCGGCCTCGGCTCGGCGATTGCCCGGGCGTTCGCCGCGGAGGGCGCGAAGTTGGTGCTGCACGCCCATCGCCACAAGGCGCGGGCGGGTGCGTTGGCCAAGGAATTGGCCGGCGTGGAATCGCTGGTCCTGGCGGCCGACCTGCGGCGTGAGGCTGCCGTCCAACGGATGTTCGCTGCCGTGCGGAAGCGCTTCGGTCGCGTGGACGTGCTGGTCGCCAATGCCGGCGCCTGGGAAAACCGCGATGTCGCCCTTGCCGATCTGCCGCTCGCACAGTGGCGCGCCACGTTCGAGGCCGTGCTCACGTCGGCCTTTCTCTGCCTGCGCGAGTTCTTCCGCGCGGTCCGGAAACAGCGCCGCGGCAACGCGGTGCTGATCGGCTCCACGGCGGCGGTCTTTGGCGAGGCGGGCCATGCGGATTACGCGTCGGCGAAGGCGGCGATGGCCTTCGGTCTCACCCGCACATTGAAGAATGAAATCGCCCGGCTCGCGCCGAACACGGCCACTTACTGCGGCGGGCGGGTGAACTGCGTGTGCCCTGGATGGACGCTCGTGCCGCGTACGGCTTACAAGCTGGACGACGCCGCAGCAGTCCGACGCCTCGCGGCGACGATGGCCTTGCCGAAATTGGCGCGACCGGACGACATCGCGAATGCCGTGGTATTCCTCGCCTCGGACCAACTCGCCGGTCACCTCACGGGACAGACGCTGGTCGTCGCCGGTGGCATGGAAGGCCGCTGGCTCTGGCAGCCCGAGGAAGTAAAGCCGGGTTTGGCCTGACAGGAGCGGAGTCCGGGTGGCAGGCGCCGGGCAGCAGTGTCGCCCCACCCGGCGAAACGCCGTCGCGGGTGAGGCGACGGCGTGAGTTCAGGTCCGACTTTCCCGGCGGGTTCGTCAGAGCACCACCGGGTACTCGTAACCGGGGCGATACTCGCGCTGGAGGAGCGTGCTAGCGTACGGATCGCCGGTGATCGTCTCGGTCCCGCCGTTCCATTGCACCGAACGGCCGGCTTTCATCGAGAGCATCCCCAGGAGGCTCAGGTTCGTGGAGAGGTGGCCGATCTCGATGTCGCACACCGGCAGCCGGTGGTTCGCGATGGCGGACATGAAATCCGCCCAAAGCTCCTTGATGTTCTGCTGGTCGGGCTCGTGCAGTTGCGCGGCTTCGCTGATGGGCGCCTGGCTCTTGTCCCGCGGGTAGAACGTCCAGCCGTTTTGCCAGCCCAGGTGGAAGATGCCTTCCGTGCCGAAGAAGTAACAGCCGACGTTCTCGCCTTTCTCGGCATTGTTGCCGGCGAACATGCGGTGTTCCCAGGTCAGCGTGAACGCCTCGAATTCGTACACCGCGCTCTGGGAGTCCGGCGCGTCGGTAGTCTGGTAATCGGGCAGATTCACGGAGGGTCCCAGGATGGGACGGCCACCGGTCGAGTACACGCGTTTGGGCCACTTCTCCTCGCTCCACCACAGGACCTGATCCAGCCAGTGGACGCCCCAATCGCCCAGCATCCCGTTCGCGTAGTCGAGGAACTGCCGGAAGCCCTTCGGGTGAATGAGCTTGCTGAACGGCCGAAGCGGCGCCGGCCCGCACCAGGCCTCCCAATCCAGCCCTTTGGGCACGTCTTCGTTGCGGGTGGGGGCCTCGTGCTGGCGGGCCCAGTCATATTCGACGAACGCGCGGACGAAACCGATCTTGCCCGCCTTGCCTTCCCGCAGAAACTTCATGGCGGAAATGTTGTGTGGCGATACGCGACGGTGCAGTCCCACCTGCACGGCGCGGCCGTACTTGCGGGCGGCGTTCACCATCGCGCGGCCTTCGCGGATGGTATGGCTGACCGGTTTCTCCACATAGACATGCGCGCCGGCCTTGACCGCGTCCACGGTCTGGCGGGCGTGCCAATGGTCCGGGGTGGCCACGATCACGACCTCGGGTCGTTCCTGGTCGAGCAATTCCAGGTAGCTCCGGTATTTGCGGGGGAGTTCGCCGGTGAGTTTGCCCACCCGTTGCGTGGTGGCATCGAGTTTTGACTGATCCACATCGCAAAGGGCCACGATCTTGCACTTCTTGTCGCCGGGCGGTGGCGGCGCGTACTGCAGGGCTTCACCCAGGATGTTGTTGCCCCACCAGCCGCAACCGATCAATGCCGTTTTGTAATGGCCAAACGGGTCCTGGCCCAGCAGAGGCACCGCGCCGAAGGCGGCAGCGGCGGCGGTGGAAGTGCGGAGGAACTGGCGGCGATTCATGTTCATATTGGGAACTCGATGGCTGTCGTCGGTCTAAGCGTCTCACACAACGGCGTACGCCGGCGATTGCAGATTTGTGCCCAAGGCAAGTCAAGCGGGAAACGCCCATTTGTCGGCGGGAGTTCAGGTTGGAAACAGTGTCGGGAGGCCCGGCCAACCCGCGGCGGGTACCAGCGTCGCGGACGGGCAGGACCGGAAACGGTGGCTGGCGGTCCTCATGCCAGATGGCAGGCGACGCGATGGCCGGGTTGGATTTCGCGCAGCCCGGGCAACTCTGAGCGGCAGCGTGACTCGGCCAGCGGGCACCGGGGATGAAACGGGCAGCCCGGTGGCGGCGACAGCGGCGATGGCGCCTCCCCCGGCAGGATGAGCCGCTGCCGCCGCGACGCCGGATCGATCCGCGGCACGGCCGAGATCAGCGCCTGGGTGTAAGGGTGCCGTGGCGTAGCCAGCAGTTCGCGGGCCGGCGCGGTCTCCACCACGCGGCCGAGGTACATTACCAGGATCCGCTGGCTGATGTGTTCCACCACCGCGAGATCGTGGGCGATGAACAGATAGGAAAGACGGCGATCGCGCTGCAGATCCTGCAGCAGGTTGACGATCTGCGCCTGCACCGACACGTCCAGCGCGCTGACCGGTTCGTCGCAGACTATCAATCGGGGTTCCACCGCCAGTGCGCGCGCTATCCCGATCCGCTGCCGTTGCCCGCCGCTGAATTCGTGCGGGTAACGGCCGGCAAGGCCGGGATCGAGCCCCACGGCGGCGAGGAGTTCGGCGACGCGTCGTTCGCAGCGGTCACGGTCGGGCGCGAGGCGATGGATCTCGACGGCTTCGGCGACGCTCTGGCCCACGGTCAGGCGCGGGTTCAGCGAACCGAACGGATCCTGGAACACCATCTGAAGCCGACGTCGCACGCGCCGCAGCGCAGCGCCACGCAGGTGCGTGATCTCCTCCCCCTCGAATCGAATCGTGCCGCCGGCGGGCTCGACCAGGCGCACGATGGCGCGCCCGAGACTGGATTTGCCGCCGCCGCTCTCGCCCACCAGGCCCAGCGTTTCGCCGGGCGCGATTTCGAGGCTGACCGCCTCCACGGCGCGCACCCAGGCCGTGGGACGACCCAGGAGCGTGGGCTTGGCCGGGTAGCGAACGCTGAGGTTCCGGACTTCCAGCAAGGGCTGCATGGCGTCGCAGGATGCTTGGTCCGAGCCGCGGCCGGAGAGGCGTCCTTGGACTGCGCCTCAGCGGGCCGGCTTGAGCGTGGCGACGAAGCCCCCGAACGGGTGCAGCTTGACGACAAACTCCCGGTCCGCGACGACCGATTGCGTCTCGTTCGAGAAGCTGCGGCCATCGGCCCCGTCGCCGATCCGTTCCATCGTGAAGCTGCCGGTGCCCAGCCACGAGCCCAGCCGTACGCGTTCCTCTCGCGCCTCCTTCCCGCCGTTCACGCCGGCCAGGTACCAAGTGTCGCCTTTGCGTCGGGCGAGGATCGCGAATTGTCCCGGATAACCCGCCACGAAACGCGTGTCGTCCCAGGTCACCGGCACGTTCCTCAGGAACTGCTTGGGCGCGTCCGGCAGCGTCAGGTAGGCCTCGGCCTTGTCCGTGAAGTGGAGCAGGCCCGTTTCGAACAGGACCGCGAGCGCGAGTTCGTGCGCCCAGGTGGTCCGGTGCGGATACCGGTTGTTCGAGAAACCCACCGGCGTGTAGTCCATCGGTCCGACCGTGTTGCGCGTGAACGGGAGGATGGTGTTTTGCACGGGCGCGCGGTCTGGAAACTGCGGGTCGAAGATGTAGCACTCCTCGCCGCGCACGGCCTCCATCGACATGAGGTTCGGCCAGGTGCGGGACCAACCGCGCGGCAGCGTACAACCGTGGAAATCGACCAGGATTCCCGCGGCCGCGGCATCGCGAAGGATGTCCTGGTAAAGCTGGATGACGTTTTGCTTGTCGCTTTGGAAGAAGTCCACCTTCACCCCTTTGACGCCCCATTTGCGCAGGAGGTCGAACTCGAAGCGCCGGAGCTCGGGCGCCGCCAGGTTGCCCCGCGGCTTCTCCGTGACCACGTTGTGCGGGCCGCCGGAATTGTACCAGAGCAACACACCGATGCCTTTGCTTTGGGCATACCGGATCACGTCGTGGATGTTGCCATTGTCCATGATGGTCCAGTTGGCATCCACCAGCATGTACTCCCAGCCCATAGCGGCGGCCAGATCCACGAACCGTTTTTGCTTCTCACCGTCTTGCGGACTCGGAGGATCGGACCACCAACTCCACGCCACGCGGCCGGGCCGGATCCAGTCGGGATTCTCGATTTGCGACGGCGCGGAAAGATCGGTGACGAGCGTGGACTCGACGATGTTCGCGAGCGAACTCCCCAGGATGAAGACCCGCCAAGGCATTTCCCAAGGCAACTGCGCCATCGGATTGACCGAGCCGGTGCCGTGGCCTTCCTCGGGATCGGGCAGGGCAATGCGATAAACACCGCCCAGTGCCGTGCTGGACAACCGCGTGGCACAAAAACCGGTGCCCAGGTTGGCTTCCGTGATCAGTCCCCAATGCCGGCTGTCACCGGTGCGGAACAGCACGGGAAACGACCAGCCCTTGCCGGACGGCGAGACGGTGCCCGCCGGAATTTCGTTTTCGTAATAGGTCTCGTAGGCCGGGCTGTAGGTGGAGGGCTTGTCGCTGGGTGCCATCCAGAGTCTGGCGTCGGCCGGCAGGGCAAAGCCCGTCGCCTCGGCGGTGAGTGTCCGGACTTCGCTGCCGTTCCCCGGCACCCGGTAGCGGAACGCCGCGCCGTCATCGTAGGCGCGCAGGTCGATTTCCAGCGCCTGGCCGGCGGGATTGCGAAAGGCGAGCGTCACCTGGTTGGCGCGGTTGTGGCATTGGCGGCGCTTGCCTCGAACCATGGTGTAGGTGTCGTCGATCGGTTGCGGCTGGCTCGACGAGGTGAACTGCAACCCGTCGAGCAGATCGAGGCCGGCGATTTCCAGACCCAGCGGTGAATCGCCGATGACCGTGGCCCGGCTTGCGGCCGGTCCTTGCTCGACGCGGTAATAGAGTCGCGCGCGGCTCTTCAGGTAGTCAGCGCTCCCACCCAGGTCGGCGAGTCGCACCGCAAGGCGAACATCGCCGTTCGGCGAAGTCACGGACCAGTCTTCGGCGGCAGCCAGCGAATGAGTGAAAAGCAGTCCGGCGCTCAGGATGAACAGGAGTCGAATCGACCGGGTCGGCCAGGGCAGGGCAGGGGAGGGCAGGGGGAAGGCCGGGCCGGCGTAACAGCGGCGCGTGCGGCTGTCGGCCCGACTCGCCAAGGGGGAGATCGTTTCAGGCTTCATGCGTTCAGAGGGAATAGCCCGTTTAGCCTGTCGGCGCAAAGCCGTTCGCACCGATGAACGACGATTGGGGCATTGGTTGACCGACGTTCGGGCTATCGAGGCAACGGCCTTTGGGCTCCGACTTCCTTGAGCCAGGCGTCGAGGCGCGCGCCGAGTTCGCGGCGCTTTTCCGGCAATTGGGCGGCGAGGTCGGTCGTTTCGCTGAGGTCGTCGTGGAGGTGGTAGAGTTCTTCGCGGCCGGTTTCATAAAAGCGGATCAGCTTCCAATCGCCGACGCGCGCCACGCTGTACGGCGAGACTTTGGTCCCGTTCCAATAATGCGGGTAGTGCCAGAAGAGTTCGGTGTGCGGTCGCTGGTCCCGGCCGGCGAGCAGGGGTACGAAGCTCACCCCATCGACGGCGGTGCGGCTGGCGGATAGGTCGGCACCCGCCAGTTCGAGCAAAGTCGGGAACCAGTCGTGGCTGATGACGGGCACATCGCAGACGCTGCCGCCGCGGGTGAGCCAGGGGACCTTGACGAGTAAGGGCACGCGGAGGCCGCCTTCGTAAGCGTAGCCTTTGCCCATCCGCAAGGGTGCGTTCGACGTGGCCGGCGGTTGGCCGAAATGCACCGCGCCACCATTGTCGGACGTGAAGACGACCACCGTCTTTTCGGTGAGTTGCAGCTCCTCGAGTCTCTTCAGGATGCGGCCCACGCTGTCGTCCACGCTTTGGATCATTGCCGCATAGACGCGGTTGCTCTGGCCTTTGCCGCCGGGACGGTCGGCGTATGCATCCATCAGGTCCGGCTTGCCCGTGAGGGGCGCGTGGACGGCGTAGTGCGCGAGGTAAAGGAAGAACGGCTTTGCGCGGTTGGCGTCGATGAACTTCAGCGCCTCGTCGGTGAGCCGGTCGGTAAGGTACTCGCCATCCTGGCCGCCCTGTTCCGCAAGACCAGGCACGCGATGCGACGCGCCTTCCTTGCCATACGGCCAGAAGTACGACGCCGGATGGCCGATGTCGCTGCCGGCAATGTTGAGGTCGAAGCCTTGGTGCTGCGGATAGAACGGCGGGCCGCCGAGGTGCCATTTGCCGATGCTCGCCGTGGCGTAGCCGAGTTTCTGCAACGCCTCGGCGAGGGTGACTTCCGCCAGCGGCAGGTGCTGCTGCCAGTCCGGCACGCGGAAGCGGCTCTGTTTGGGCGTGCCTTCGCCGGGAATCCAATCCGTGAGGTGCAGGCGCGCGGGTGCCTTGCCGGTCATGATGGCGGCCCGCGTGGGCGAACACACCGCGCAGGAGGCGTAGGCCGAGGTGAATCTCCGGCTTTGTGAGGCGAGCCGGTCCAGATTGGGCGTGCGGTAAAACGGACTCCCAAAACACGCGCCGTCGGTCCAGCCCAGGTCATCAATGAGGATGAAGACGAAGTTGGGTTTGGGCGGCGGCGTGGCGGAGACGCCGCGGAAAGAAAGCGCGAAACCCGCGATAAGTGTCAACAGCAGGGCGGGAAATGGCGGCATGGCTCGCAGGTTCAATAGCCGACGCACAAGGCAATCGCGGCGGCGATTTGGTCACTTGGTTCGTCGGTTATCCGACCGAGCCGGCGCAACAAACGGGACTCGGAAACCGACTTCACTTGAAAAGCATCGGCACCCGATACCTTGGTCAAGCCGTTCTCCGTCGTTGGTGGCAGGTGGACAAACCACGAGAATTGGGCAAACGCAGGTTTCCATTCGGTGAGCGGCACGACAATGCACAGCGGCAGACGGCCCACCTCGGGCACGTTGATGATCACCGCCGGGCGCGTCTTCTGGATTTCCGCGCCGACGGCGGGGCGAAACGCCACTTCCCGGATTTCGCCGCGGTTCGCCTCAATCATGATCCAGAGGACCTTCGGTGTCTTCGGCGACCATGTCCGGGTTTTGCCGGTAAAGCGCCTCGGCCTGGCGGGCTTGGTTGGAAAGGATGCGCCGCCTTTCCGCCGGCGGCAACCGTAGCAATTCGGCGGCACTCAGCGTCGGCGACTGCGACAACTCGCGGATGAAGCTAAGCACGGCCGCGGCCTGAAACTCGGGCAGTTCCCTCACTTTCTCGACGACCTGCTCAATGGTACTCACAGTCAGAGGCTAGGCTGGTGAACCTGTCCGAGCAACCTCCTTTGCGAACACGGCGTCGTGGCGATCACGGTATGGATCACCGCGCCGCCATCACAACTCGCCGATTCGCGGTCAGCAATCCGAGGCGTTTCCGCATTCGATTGGCGCTTCATGACTCATTTCCGGAACGCCTGTTTGATCTCGTCCAGGCTCACGCCGAGGATGCGGCGGGCGATGGGGTCGAGCTCGGCTTCGGTGCCTTGCAGGTGAAGCGTCGTGTGCACGTGCCGGGCGGATTTGCCCGGGGCCAAGGCGAGGGCAGGGGAGGAACTCTCCAGCTCGTAGAACTTGCCCAACTGCTTCGCGCCCGGCTGGGGTGGACCGTCGTTGTAGCTGTTGGCCACGTCGCCGTTGAACGGATCGTCCTGCAGCTTCCACATCGAGTTCACGTAGTCGGTTGCGCCCGGCGGCACGCTGAACTGAACAAGCGTCAGCGTGTGATTCGCCGCATCGTAACTGCCCAGCAACGGCTTCACCCGGCGCGGCGACAGGCCGATTTTGCTGCGGTGGTTCGCGTCGGCCCGGAAGAACAACACGCCGTCTTTGACGACCAACCGGTCGGCCGGCACCTCGCCGAAGTAGGCGTCGTTGACGATCGGCCCGCGCTCGGACTCCGGTCCCTTCTGGAACGGCACGACGATGACGGAGTCGGGCGAGGCGTTGAACATGCCGAGAATCCAGATCGAGAGGAGGCCGGAGTCCTTGGTCCACGCTTGCGTGCCGGTGTTCTTGACCAGGTTGACCGATTCGAAGCCGACGCTCTGGACGTCCGCCGGCAGGGCGACGCCAAGCGGGCGCAAGCGGTCCGCGACCGGTACCAGTCGCACCTCGCGCATCACTTCGAGATTGAAGTGGGTCTTCGAGTAGTTCGTGAGCTCCAGCTTGCGGATGCACAGGACGCGGTCCTCGCCGGCATTGACGACCTGGAACGGCTCGGTGTCCAGCGCGGCGGGTGTGAACCAGTGTTCGAGATCGAACGGCGCATCGTGCGCGAAGAAGATCGAGAACTGGCCGCCTTCGGGCCCGAGCCAGAACCGGTCTTCGCCGCCGAACACGTTGATGTGCGGCTGCGGCTTGCCCGCGCTGATCAACTCGCGGTTCACCCAGCCGAAGCTATCGCCGGACAGACCGGCGGCCGTGCTGGTCATGACCCGGCCCTGCCAGGCCGGGACCACCACGGCCTGGGCCAGGCCGCTTTTGTCTTTCAACACCACGATCGACGTGTGCTGGCGGAGGAACTCCAGGTCGTCGCTGAAGCTGGCGGCGGCAGCGGCTGGCAGGCTGGCGGTTGCGAGGGCGGTCATGACCGTGAGGAGGAGGAGGGTTGGTTTCATGTTGAATCGGATTCGACGGGACTCAGTTCCTGGAATGTGCCGGCAAAGGTTGGACCTGCCAGGCGACGCGTTCATCCGGGCCGGGCAGTCTCGGAAACGGCGTGCGGCTCGGTTTGATACCAGTACGCGACGCGGTAATAGAAATTGCCGGCGCGGCGACCGCGAGCAGCAATCGGGCGACGAGACGCGTGGGTGACGGCATGGGCGGAGTATCCTGCAATGGTTCCCAGACTCAACCCGGAACGTGGCGGGGAGGGCCTGGCGATCGGCTCAACAGCACCGCCGGACGCTGCGGTAACGCCGCTCGGTCACGGCCAGATAGACTCGGGCCTTGTCGTGGTGATGGGCGGGATTTGCGAGCTCGCATTGCTCAGCCAGTTGGGTTGCCCTTTCGAGGTCCGCTTCGCCGGAGAGTTCCCGCGCCAGGGCGTAGGCCAGCGCGAACAAGCCGAGCAGGTGCAGCGGTTTCGCGGCGGCCAGGGCGTAATCGGGCAGCCAGACCGGCGGCGTTTCCCGGAGCTCGGCCAGCCGCTTGCGGGCCAGGAGCAGGATCCATTCGCGGACGCTGAGCAGCAGGATCAGGATCACGAGCAGGATGAAGCTGCCGGCCATGAATGCATCGAGGACGTTGTTGAAATGCAGCGTGCGATTGGCTTTCAAGGCCTTGCCGGCGGCGTCAATGGCTCCGGCATTGCCTGCCGCCTGGGCCGCGGTCACGGCTTGTTCGAGCGCGGGCAGCTTGGAATCGAGCACCCTGGCCTGCGCCAGAAATCCGATCCGGGGATCGGGATGCCAGATCTTCTGAGTGCCGGCGGTGACGGTCACCGCGAGCAGCCATACCAGCGGGACGAAGACCACCAGCGCCAGCCACGGCCGACCGACTTCTGACTTCTGATCGCTCGCGCCTGACTCCTCCGCTGGCTCTCCGCACTTCGCCAGTTGCATCTTCAAAATGATCGTGGTCGCCAGGCAGAGGGCGATCGCGGCGAGCATCTGGTTGGCGATGCCGAAGAGCGGCCAGAGCGAATTGATGCCGCCCAGCGGATCGCGGACGCCCTGGATCAGGAAGTAACCCCAGCCCACCACCATGAGCAGGCTGGCCACCACGTTCGCCCCCAGGTTGCGCGTCTCGCCCAGCGGCTTCCAGGCGTTGCCCAGGAAGTCCTGGAGGATGTAGCGCCCGACGCGCGTGCCGGCATCCAGCGTGGTCAGGATGAACAACGCCTCGAACATGATCGCGAAGTGGTACCACAGATCGAGCCAGCGGCCATTGACGGCCTTCGAGAAGATGTGCGCCATGCCGACCGCCAGCGTGGCCGCGCCGCCAGTCCGCCCGAACAACGTGTCCTCGCCCATCTGCTGCGCCAACGACTCCATTTCGTCTTTCGTCACGGTGAAGCCGGTGGCGTTCACCTGCCGGACCGTATCGACGGCGCGGGCCTCCGCCGTCGCGCCGGCGCCCTTCACGTTCATGCTCAGATAGACGCCCGGTTCGAGCGTGCAGGCGGCGATCATGGCCATGATGGCGACCAACGATTCCAGGCACATGGCGCCGTAGCCGATCGGGCGGGCGTACTGCTCGCGCGTGATCAGCTTGGGCGTGGTGCCGCTGGAGATCAGCGTGTGAAAACCGGAGATCGCGCCGCACGCGATGGTGATGAAGCAGAAGGGAAACACCTTGCCCGCCACCACGAGGCCCGAGCCGTCGGTAAATTTCGTCAACGCCGGCATTTCCAGGTTCGGCAGCACCAGGAAGCAGCCCAACGCGAGCGCGCCGATCGTGCCCAGCTTCATGAACGTGCTCAGGTAATCCCGCGGCGCGAGCAGCAGCCACACCGGCAGCACGCTAGCCGACAGGCCGTAAATGATGATGGCCCACGCCAGCGTCAGGTCGCGCAGCTTGAAGGCCGCCTTCCACTCGGCATGCGAATAGACGTATTGCCCGCCCCAGACCGCCAGCAACAGCAACCCCACGCCAATCGCCGAGGCCTCGAGCACTTTCCCGATCCGCCAGAAGCGCATGTAACTGCCCATGAACATGGCGATGGGAATCGTCGCCCCCACCGTGAACACACCCCAGGGACTATCCGCCAGCGCCTTCACCACCACGAGCGCGAGCACGGCCAGCAGGATCACCATGATCGCCAGGATCGCCACCAGCGCGAGGTAGCCGGCCGGGGTGTTCAATTCCTCCTTGACCATTTGCCCGAGCGATTTGCCGTCGCGGCGCAGCGAGCAAAACAGAATCACGAAATCCTGCACCGCGCCGCCCAGCACGCAGCCGATCAGAATCCAGAGCGTGCCCGGCAAATAGCCGAACTGCGCCGCCAGCACCGGACCCACCAGCGGGCCGGGACCGGAGATCGCGGCGAAATGATGGCCAAACACGATCCACGGATTCGTCTTCACAAAATCCCGGCCGTCGTCATGCGCCTCCGCCGGCGTGGCCCGGCGGGAGTCGAGGGCCAGCACCCGCGCGGCGATCCACTTGGCGTAAAACCGATACCCGACCGCGTACGTGCAGAGGGCCGCGACCAGGATGTATGCCGAATTCACGGTTTCGCCGCGTTTGAAGGCCAGGGCGACATACGCCGCGGCCCCCACGAGCGCGACCGCCGGCCACAGGACAAAACGAAGGAAGCTTTTCATGCCTTGCGCCTAGGTGATTTGGGATCGTCCGCCCCGTTTGTGTCGGCTCGCTGCCGACCGGTCAAGCGGGATGACACGGTCGCCGGCCGAGATTCCGGTTGCGGGATCGGGCTTGCTTGGTAGCCTCCGCCGACAATTCCAACGCAGAGTAACCGACGCCGGTCCGGCGCGGCGGGTGAATGCCCGCCGGGCTGGCGGGTCACGAGCGCAGCAATAATTCATGAGCACACAGAACAACTTCCCCAAACTCCACAATGCCATGTGGCCCGGCCTCGTCGGCAAGGGCAGCCCCGGCGCGGAGCCTGGCATCGACCTGGGCACCATGCTGGACCTCACCGCCCAGGCCCAGGTGAACGGTACCCGGTTCGACGGCGTGGACATCTTCCTGTTCGAGCCGCACGTGAACATCGACGCCAGCGACGACGACTTGCAGCGCATCGCCGACCGGATCGCCAACAAAGGGCTGGTGGTCGGCTCGGTGGTGGCCCCGATCTGGGCGCCTACCGGCGGCGGTTCGGCGATGGGCGGCGAGGAGGATAGGAAGAAGTTCGTGGGGCAGGTGGCCAAGGGTTGCCGCATCGCCCAGAAGTTCCGCGAACTGGGGGTCCGCCCGAACGGTGTGGTGCGCATCGACTCCGCCTGCGGCGTCACCGACTGGGAAAAGGACCCCAAAGGCAACACCAAGCGGATCATCGCCACGTTCAAGGAGGCCGCCAAGGTGGCCCGGGACCAGGGCGAACGCCTCGCCGCGGAGGGCGAGATTTGCTGGGGCGGGATGCACAGTTGGAAGTGGATGCTCCAGGTGCTCGAAGGCGTTGGAATGCCGAAATACCTGGGTTTCCAGGCGGACATGGCCCACACGCTCCTATACCTCCTGGGCTACAACGCGCCCGAGCACCGGCTCGTGCCCGCGAAGTTCAACTGGGAACCTGACAAGTTCCACGCCGCGATGAAGAAGCTGACCAAGGCGCTGCGGCCCTGGACGATCGATTTCCACATCGCGCAGAACGACGCCACGGTGAAGGGTTCCGGCGAACACGAGAAGACGGGCAAGCACTGCATGGCCACCGACCCGAACGGCAAGCTGAACATCGCCCGCGACGCCGGCTATTGGATGCGCGACGACGCCGGCAAGGTGACGAAGAAGTTCAAACACATCTGCTGGGACGGTTGCATGTTCCCGAACGAGGTCATGATGCGCCAGCAAACCTGGAACGACATCCTCGCGGCCATGATCCAGGTGCGGGAGAACCATGGGTGGTACGAGCCGGCCCGCGCCAAGGCGAATGGTTGAGGGACCTGATCGCCAAAGGAACCCGATCCGGCGATCGCAACCCAATCGCGCGTTGCCGGCCAAAACATAGAGATTCCAGGAATTCACGCGGCACCCGTCCGCCGGTGTGCCCGGCGCCGAAATCCGTACCGCGCACAAACAAAAAGGACCGGGCCTCGCGGCCCGGTCCGGTGTCTTTTGCGCAGCGTGAAGTGCGATCAGCCTACTGCTTGAGACGGTAGAACTTTGCCGGGCCCGTCGCGGGCACGGTTTGCGGATTGGCCTGGCTGGCCGAGGCGCTGTACGGTCCGGTCACCGCCGTGGCTTCTTCCAGCGTTCCGGTGCCGGTCCAGGAGACCTGCACGTTGCTGCCCGCGAGCACGGGCGCGTTGAACTTCGGGGCTTCGCCGCCGGTCGGACCTGCGACGTCGTAGAACGCGATGTTGTCGATCGCAAAGTACCAGCTATCCGTGCCCAGCGCGGAGAGGCGGAGGCGCACGTCCGACTTGCCGGTCGCCTGCGGGAGGCGGAAGACCTCCACCCGCTTGCCTTCGACGGAGTCGTCGTTAACGCGGGCTGCGATGTAGTCGCCCAGCGCGGCCGTGATGGGCGCGCCGACGCCATCGCCGTAGATGCCGCCCTTCGCTACGCCGTTGTCCACCCAGGCGGCTGTGTCGGTGTTGGCGTTGGTGAAGGTCTTCACCGCATCCACGGTCCCGTCCGCGTTCAGGACGATGTCCTGGCCATCCAGGAAGTACACGACGGGCAGGAAGGTCTGACCTCCGTCCACCGAGTATTCGATGCCGCCGTAGCTGTCCTGGTTCTGCTCATAGATGCTGCTGAGCGTCATCACGACGCCCTTGGTGAGCGTCAACAGGTTGAAGGCCTTGCTCACGATGAACTGGGCCTGGCCGCTGTAACCGCGGCCCAAGGTGTCCGTGTTGCAGCGGCTGTCGGACTCGGCGTAGAGCACGTTCCCGGAGAACAGTTTCTCCGGCGTGTCGATCGGGACGCCATTGATGGACTGGCCGGGGGCGACGTTGAACACCCGGGTGCCATCGACGTTCATCACGTTGTCAATTGTCGTCACCGCCCAGTTTTCGTACACCGTCGAAGTCTGATCCGAGGGGTCAGTGGAGTCGTTGCAGCGGGACGTGAAGTTCCAGGCGTTCCAACCCGGAGGCGTCGTGCCGTCGGGCATGGAATCGAAGTTCTCGGTGACGCTCGCCGCGGGCACCACGATGTTCTTGAGATTACGGAATGCCCACTTGGAGTTGTAGGAGTTGCCGGCGGAGTCCTTGAAGGTCAGGTCGGCATTGTGCGACTCGCTGGGGATTTGCAGCCCGTCGGGCGTGTAAACGACCTTCACTTCGCTGCCGCTGCGGGTCTTCGTGGGCGTCACCGCCTGGCCGTCAACCTTCAGCGTGATCGAAGCGCCATCCAACTTGTTGGGAGTGCCATCGGCGAGGACGATCGTGAGCGAGGAGCTGACCTCGCTGGCCTGGCGGGGCACGGGGTCGGGGATTACCGATTTCGCATAGGGGGGGATGGGTGAGGTCGAAACCCGGTACGTTTTCAGGCCGCCGTTGGCCGTGTCGTTGAGCAACACGCGCGTGCCGTCGGCCTTCAAGGAATACCACTCGAGGTTGGCGTCGCCGCCGCCCTGTTCCCAGACCGTGCGGAACGGGTACACCCCCGCCTCCTCCACGACGAACGTAAACAAGGTCTCCGCCACCCCGCGACCGCCATCGAACTCGCCGAGTTTGATCGCGGAGAACGCGTCCTGAATCGCGCCGCCCATGGTCTTGAAGCCGTCGTCGCTGGCGACGCCCATCGTGGTCGCCCCGGCCGGCAATTCCACGTAGGTGATGACTTCCGCCGCCACGCCGTTGTTGCTGCTGTCGCTGGCGGGCAGGCCCGGCGCGTAGTCGTCGGGTTGGAAGGTGCCGTAGCTGCCGGCGTTCGGGCTGACGTTGATCACGGTCTCGATCTCGAATTTGATCGGGGCGTTGTCCGGCACCGGTGCACTGGCCGGGGCGATGGCCACTCCCTGGTTGAAGTAGTCGGCCAGGTTGGGCAGCGGGGCGCCGGTGGCGTCCACCAAATCCCCGTTGAGCGCCGCCTCGGCGCGCGCGTTGCTGGTGGTCTGGTTGGCCTGGTTGGCGAACATGCGCCAGATAAAACCGCGCTTCGACGTGTCGGGCGTGACCTTTGTGCTCGGCGGGAGACTGACGTAGCTCGCCACGACAAACGTGTAGGCGAGACTGTCGGCTTTCGGCGGCGTGGCATTGTCCGTGAAGGCAAGCTCGACCGAGTTGGTCGAGAGCGGCGGCAGCAGGCCGGGGGGATCGTAATCGACGGTCGTCACGTCGCCGGCCTTCGAGACGGCCGCCGTCACCTCGGCGCCGTTGAACTTGAGTTTGACCGAAGACTGGCTGACCTGCGTCGAGCCGTCCTTCAACTGGACGAGCACCTTCGCATCCGGTGAGACGCCATTACCTTGCGGCGCCGCGGACAGGGCCACCGGCCCGGTGGGCGTGTCCAGGCGCGTGGTGATGCTCAGGTCATCCACCCAATGGTTGTCGTACGCCCCCCCGGTGCGGGCGCCGAGGCCGAAGCGTCCCGCCGTCGGGGTGAACGCTCCGAGCAGGTTCGTGTACACCACGGTGGTGCCCACCGAGATATCCAGCGACCCATCGATGTCCACGTTGATGCGCACCGGTTGAAACGTGTTATTGCGAAACACGCCGCCAATGCCTTTCGCCGACGCAATCACGACTCCGCCCTTCTTGACGTCGATGGCCGGCGCCTCGCCACCCCCGTTGTCGTAGGTGTCGAACGCAACCGTCAGGCCCGTGCCGGCGCCCTCCTCGCCGATCGCGCCATCCGGCAGGTCAGAGGCGAAGTTGAAGCTGAAACCGTCGGCTCCGTTGCCCCCGCCGATGAGCAGCTTGAACGTCGCGGTGAAGCCGGTGACCGTCGCGCCGTTGTCCAGGTCGTCGATGACGAAACCGCCTTGCTGGCTGGCGACAGCCTTGGTGAGTTTGAGGACGCCGTCCTCGATGACGCCCGCATTGGCATCGCCTTGATCGCCATAAAGCGAGGCGCCGGCAGGGGTGGTACTGAAGTCCGTGTTAATCGTTCAGGCTGACCGCTTTGGTTTCGGTTTCCGGGAACCCCGCTTCGGCGCGGACTTCTGCCGACCAACGGCTTTTCGCTTCGCGGGCGGCCGGCGTTTCGCGGGGGCAGGGGACCGCCTGGAGGTTTTGGCTGGCGTCGGTTTGGTGCCGGCGCTCGGGGACTCGATTTCGACGCCGAACAGAGCACTGAGATCCGCGTCGGCGAGGGCGGGTCCGGCGGCGGGTGCGCCCGCGAGCGGCGCGGTGGCGGTCGCGCCGGCGGAGGTAATCAAGTCCTGCATGTCCACGCCCCGCAGGGTGAAGAACAACTCGGGCTGCTCGTCGAGCCGCGCGCCCACGCCATAGAGGGCGGCGGCAACGTGTTTGCACATGTCGGCCCAGTCGGGGCAGGAGCAGGACAATTTGATTTCCTTGGGCGCGGGGAACAGGCCGGTGCCGGGCGTCGCGATTTCCTGGAGAATCTCCTTCGAGAGCCGGCCTTGCAGCAGGTCGAGCAGGTTCGTGATTTTGCCCGCACAACGGCGAACGAATTGTGCCCACGCCTTTCGGGGCAGGGCGGCGATACCGATCTCGATTTTGTAAAGGCTGCTGCCTTGGACCAGCGCGCTGATTTTGCCGGCGTCGAGGCGCAGGTCGATGACGGAACCGTGGCGAACGTAAGTGCGCCCGCGCGGGAGGCGGTTGGCGTAATCGCTGTAGGCTTCGAGATTCGCGCACCACGACTTGCCCCAGAACGTCTGGGCAATCGCCCGTCCGGCCAGGTGGACGGGCGAAAGCGCGCGGCCGCCTTTGGTCATTTTTGCTGCGGCACGTTCGGCCTGCCGGCGGCGTTGGGCGGCGGAGACGTAGGGGCGGAAGGAGTACCAGGACATGAGCGGGCGCGATCGCAGTTCTAAGGCTGGCGGTTCCAGGATGGGCTTGCGGATTTGAGCTTCATTCGCCGGCCGCCGCTTTCAGGTCCAGCGCCACGAAGCGCAGCAGTTCGTCGTTCGACATCTCGGTAAGCATCGCCTGGGCGCCATCCTCCGCACCGAGGACCGATTCGGCGAGGTCTTTCTTGTCGTTGATGAGCGCGTCGGTGCGTTCCTCGATCGTGCCGCGGCAGAGGAATTTGTGAACGAGGACGTTCCGTTTCTGACCGATGCGGAAAGCCCGGTCGGTCGCCTGGTTCTCCACGGCCGGATTCCACCAGCGGTCGAAGTGAATCACGTGGCTGGCGGCGGTGAGCGTGAGTCCGGTGCCGCCCGCCTTGAGCGAGAGCACGAAGAACGGCGGGCCGTCGTCGCTTTGGAAGGCGGTCACGAGGCGCGGGCGTTCCTTGACCGGCGTCGAACCGTGCAGCACGAGGCCGGGGCGGCCGAACACCTCGCGCAGGCGCGCGGCCAGCGGCTCGGTCATCTCGCGAAACTGGGTGAAGACCAGCAGCTTTTCCTGTCGCGACGCAATCTCTTCACCGAGTTCGGCGAGGCGCTGGAATTTGCCGCTGTCCTCGGCCGCGAATGCCGCGTCGCCGAGCCACTGGCTGGGGTGATTGCAGATCTGTTTGAAGCGCATCAGGAAGGCCAGCACCAGACCGCGCCGCTGGATGTCCTTCCCGGTCGTTTTGAGCTTCTCCGCGAGTTCGTGCACGCTTTTCTCGTAAAGGGCCGCCTGCTTCCTGCTCAGGGCGCAGAAGGCGGTGAGTTCGGTCTTGTCCGGCAGATCGGAGATGATGCTGCGGTCGGTCTTGAGCCGGCGCAGCAGGTACGGGTGGACGAGCCGGCGCAGCGGCGCGAAGTCCGGTGGCGCGGCGTCCTGGATGGACTTGACGTAACGCGAGAATTCCGGGGCCGCGCCAAGCAGGCCGGGGTTGAGGAAGTCGTAGAGCGACCACAGATCGCCCAGGCGGTTCTCGACCGGCGTGCCGCTCAACGCGATGCGGGCGCGGGCGCGCAGGCGCTTGAGGGCGCGGGTCTGCTTGGCCCCCGGATTCTTGATCGCCTGGGCCTCGTCGATGACGATGAGGCGCCACTCGCGCCCCGCCAGCCAGCCGAGCCGGGTCACCTGGCCATAGGTCGTGACCACCACGTCCTGTCCTTCCGTGAACGTCTTCGCGGCCGCTTCGTCGCGCCACGCCGCGGCCGGAGTCTCGGACGGGTGTGCAAAGGCGACGCGCAACGTCGGCGCGAACCGGGCCAGCTCGCTCTTCCAATTCGCGATCAGCGACGCGGGCGTGACGACCAGCGCGGGAGAATCAAGTCCATCGCCGCCGCCGCCGAAGTGCGGAGCCGCGGACGGCTTGAGCGGATGAGCCTCGTTACGTCGGTTGGCACGAGGCTTTGCCGGCGCTTCGCCGTGTTTCAGCCGCAGGAGCAGGGCGATGACTTGAATCGTCTTGCCCAGGCCCATGTCGTCCGCCAGACAGGCGCCGAGGCCGAGGTTTTGGAGGAACCAAAGCCACTTGACGCCTGCCTCCTGATAGGGCCGCAGCCGCGCGTTGAGCTGCCGGTTCGGATCGAAGGCCGCCGCCGTCTCCGGCCGGCGCAAATGCTCGAGGGCTTCGCGCAACCAGCCGCCGGCAACGACTTGTGACCAATCCGCGGCGGCTTCGGTGTCCGCCGCTTCCCCGGGCGAGCCGCCCAGACGCACGCCCGCCAGCAGGCGCATCGCTTCGAGGAACGGCACGCCGCGCCCGGCCACGCCCGCTTCGACCCGCCGCCAGTGATCGAGCACGCTCTGGAGTTTGTCGCGATCCGCCTCGACCCACTGCCCGCGCAGCAGCACCAGACCGTCGGTTGCGTTCATCAGCGTGCGCCATTCCTCGCGGGTCAAGGGCTCGCCGTCGAGCGCGGTGGCGACCGAGAATTGCAGCAAGCTGTCCGCGCCGAAACCCGAGCCGCCTTGATCGCCGATGCGCACGCTGACCTTGGGCCGGGGCCCATGCCCGGCCTGCCACCAATTCGGGATGCGGGTGACGATGCCGCTCGCTTCGAGGACCGGGACTTCCCGCAGAAAGGCGTGTGCCTGCGCCGGCGTCCAGGCCTGCGGTTGGAACACGCGACGACTTTCGAGCGCGGCCCGCGCCCACGCGCTGCGTTCGGCGGCCCGCTGCACGGGTTCGAGCAGTGAGCGCAAGGCGGCCCGGTTTTTCGCGCCGGCGTACTCCTGCAAGGCGCGGGCCAGCGGCAGATGCACGGGCTTCTCGGCCGCGGAAAGCCGGTGCGTGTAGGTGGCCATGAACGCGAACGGGGTCGCGGGCGAGCGCTTGTTCTCGGCGAGATGAAAGGTGACCTTGCCCAGCAGGTGCAGCGCGGGATTGATCCTGCCGAGCCACGCTTTCAACCCGCCGGCGGTCCGTGCCTGCGTGCGAGCGGTGGCGTCCAGTTCGCGCCAGAGCCCGGCAAAGACCTCCGGCGTCGCGTATTCCGCCCCGCGCAGGGCCGGAATGCGCAGCGTGAGATCGAAGAACCAGCCCGCCGGTGCTTGGGCCTCGGCGAAACCCTGGCCTTCGGCCGGCTCCGGCGCGTGCGCCAGCGTCGTGAGGTAGGTCTCCGCGAATTCGCGCCAGAACACGTACTCCGGAGGCCACGCACCGCCCGCCTTGGGCAGGGCAGCCAGCGCGAGCAGTCCCTCGGCGGAGGAATTCGCGAATGCTTCGCGGACGCCCGGCAGTTCCGCCCACGCCCCCGGCGGGGCGTCGGCGGTGACCGTGTCTTCGCACCGCAACCGCCCGTGCGGCGTGAGAATCAGTTCAGGGCACATGGCCATCGTGGGCGCGTAATGTCGTGGGCGCGCGGAGCAAGGAACTCTGTGGGCGTGACCGGCACCGGTGCTCAGTAGCGGCCGGGCCGCCAGGCGTCAAGCGGCCGAACGAGGTCCGGTTGGCCGGCGGGGACGCGGTCCGCCGTTCGCGCCCGGCGCGCTTCGAGTCCGGCCAGGATGCCCGCCGCGGCTTCCGCTTTGGGCTACAGGCCGCGGCTGCCTTTGTCGCCGAGGCCGACACGCACGACGATGGCGTCGGGGTTCCGCCCGGTACCGCGGACGCCGCAACGCGCCACGACGGCCGCCGGCGGACGCCGGGCCGCCGTCATGCCGCTTCAGAGCTGCGGTTTCACCGGTTCCAAAACCACGATCAGGAACGTGCAGATCGGGCCGAAGAACAGGGACGCCAGCCACCACGCCAGACCGCTCCGGCCCTTGGCCTGGGCGAGGCCCGCGTTGATCAGCGACAGCGTAAACCAGCCGACCGCGTATTCACCCGTGTTTCGCATAGCCCTCGATCATAACCGACCATCGCACCTGCCGCTAAAAACCGGAGGCGCCGGCCTTTCCCCGGCAACCGGTCGACTGCCCGGGCTGGCAATCCCGGGCAATCGACGTAACTTGTGCTACCAACCCGTTCGCCCGGCCCGGCTAAGCGGAGCAGAAGGTCACGCCTGGACGGCCGGCGGCAGATCACAACCCGAGAGGCACTCGCTATGAGGACACTCGAATTGACCGATGAGGAGCAGGAGGTGCTTAGCCTGGTGGTGCAGAATGCGCTGGCGACGATCGAGCTCGAAATCCTCCATACCGACCACGCAGAGTTCAAGGCGCTGCTGAAGCAGCGGCGGAAGCTGCTTCAGGGTCTGGCTGACCGGCTGCAATCTTCCGTCGTGGGCGCGTCTTAGCGCGAACGGTCCATTCAGAACACCCAGGCGTGGCTCCCATCCGAGCCTTTCCAAGGCGGAAGCCTGGGAACTTGCGCGGTTTCAGAGGCGCTGGGGGATGGGGTGTGAGGATCGACAATCGACGGCTCAATCCGCTGTCGTTGACTTGCCCCTTGGCGGGGCTGGCCAGAGGCGAAGTGAATCCAGGCTGACGGAGACCAACCGGTTGCCGTCCGGGAGAAAGGCGAGGCCGCGGATCGGTGCTTGGTGGCCTTTGAGGCGGCCGACCTGCTGGTGCGAAGCCGTGTCCCAGATGGTGATGGTGCCGTCATCTCCTCCTCCCAGGAAACGGTCGCCGCCAGGGGACCAGGCCACAGCCGTGAAGACGGTCAACTGACCGGTCAGGTCGCAGAGGCGCGCACCGGTGGCAACCTCCCAAATGCAGACCGACGCGTCCTCGCCGGCGGTCGCCAGGTAACGGTCATCAGGCGAGAACGCCAGGTCGAGAATCCGGTGCCGGCGTTTGCTCAGGATGCGTTCGGAGGTCGCCTTGGGCAGCTTCCAGATTCCGACCGCCAAACCCCAAGTCCAGCCCTCGTCCAACCGGATCGCCATCCATGTCTGGCGGGGAGAGAACTTCAAGTATCCAGACCGCCCGGGAATGCCGGTCAACGTATGCAGCAACCGGCCGGACCGAACTTCCCACACGAGTGCCTGGTCCTCGTCAAAGAAACCCGTGGCTGCCAGTTGCGCCCCATCCGGGGAGAAGGCCAGACCCGCCGGCCAGGTCCGCAGGCCCCGAAAATCGACGCTGGCCTGCAGGGACGGGAGATCGAAGGTGGTTAACCTTGCCCCGGCGTCGCCTACCCCTGATGAGTTTCCGCTCCCCATGGCCAGTTGGGTTGCTTTCGGGGCAAGCGCCACTTGGGTCCACTGGTTGTTGGAGTAATTCATGCGATGGGTATGGGGCACGGGCCCATCCGCCAGGCAGTGAAAATCCGAGGTCCGCCAGACTTGCACCCGCTCATTGGTGGAAATCGTGGCGAGCGTTTGGCCATCTTCCGCCAGGTGAACCTCGCCGGTGCCGGGAGGGAATGACCAGTGCGCCAACGCGCCGGTCCGGACCGTGGCGGACCAGAGGCGGACGGTTTCGTCCCGGCTGCCGCTCGCCAATTGAGTGCCGTCGGGCGAGACGGCCACACACCAGACTTCATCGCGATGGCCATGGAGCTGAGGGAGGTTGTGGAGCCCGACTGAACGTTGCCGGCGCCGGCGGCGGCGAGGTTGCCGGCCCGGACTCGCGCGGCATGTTCGCGGTGGACATCGAACGGAAAGACGGCATGGTCGTCGCCGATCCCGTCGCATCTGAAAGAACGCGTCCCGTGAAAGGACGGGTCAATGGTGGAGTCGAAACCGTGAAGTCCGAGGTGAAGAGATGATGAAACTGAATTTGATTCTCTGGCTGGCGTTGGGAGTCAGCGCGATGGCGGCGGACACCACCCTCTGGTACGACAAACCGGCCAGGGATTGGGAAAAGGAGGCCCTGCCGATCGGCAACGGTCGGCTCGGCGCGATGATCTTTGGCGGCGTCCAGCGGGAGCAGATCCAGTTCAACGAAGACACCCTCTGGATTGGCGACGAACAAGACACGGGGGCGTATCAGGCGTTCGGCGACGTGTTCATCGACTTGGGCGGCGACGGCCTGGCGTCCGCGGAATGCGCCAGTGGCCAGTCCTCGCCCGGCGGGGAGTCGGTCGAGGCCAGCATTGACGGCTCGCCCGACACCAAATGGTGCCTCGAACATCACAACCAGCCGGTCGTGTGGGTTGGCCACTGCCCCGGCGGTATGACCGTGTCGTCCTATGCCTTCACCTCCGGCAACGACCTGCCGGATCGCGACCCGAAATCGTGGACGCTGGAAGGCTCGAACGACGGCCGGAACTGGACGCTGCTCGACAAGCACACCAATGAACCGCCGTTCCCTGCGCGGCGTCAGCGCAGGGAGTACCCGTTCGCCAACGACCGGAAGTTCGAACATTTCCGGTTCACGTTCTACGATCACGGTTCGCGGACGCATTTTCAGGTCGCGGAAATCGAACTCGGCCAGCCGGCCAGGAACGCCGCGAGCGCCTACCGGCGCGAGCTCGACCTCGGCCGGGCCGTTCACACCGTCACCTACGCCAAAGACGGCGTGACTTATCGCCGCGAGGCGTTCGCCAGTCATCCGGCCCACGTGATGGCGCTGCGGTTCACCGCCGACCAGCTCGGCGCGTTCACGGGGTCGGTCCGCTTGACCGACGCGCACAAGGGTAAGGTCACGGCCGAGGGCAACCGGCTGACCTCGACCGGTTCACTGGCCGGCTACAAGTACGAGGACAGCGGCCCGGACTATGCGATCGCCCTCGATTACGAGGCCCAAGTGCTCGTGCTCCATGAGGGCGGTTCGGTCCAGGCGGCGGATGGGCGGATCCTGTTCGAGCGCGCCGACAGCCTCACCATCCTCATCAACGCCGGTACGGACTTCCTGCCGGACCGCCGCCAGGGCTGGCGCGGCGCACCGCCGCACGCGCGGATTACGGAGCAACTTCAGGCCGCCGCCGAGACCCCGTACCCGGCCTTGCTCGCCGCGCACGAGGCGGATTGCCGGCGGCTCTTCGATCGGGTAACGCTCGACCTGGGCGGGGCCCCCGTCGTTCTGCCCACCGACCAGCGCCTGCTGAAGCGCGCCCAAGGCTCGCCGGATCCCGGCCTCGAAGCCTTGGTGTTCCAGTACGGGCGCTACCTGATGATCGCCTCCTCGCGCAGACAGCCTGCCGGCCAACCTGCAGGGTTTGTGGAACCAGAGCCTCAAACCGCCCTGGCGCAGCGATTACCACACCGACGTCAACGTGCAGATGAATTACTGGATGGTGGATCAGGCCAATCTCGGCGAGTGCTTCCTGCCTTACGCGCGGTGGCTGAACTCCATCCGGGAGGTCCGCACGGCGGCCACGAAGGCGGCGTTCCACACGCGCGGTTGGACGATGCGGGCGGAGAACGGCATCTTCGGCGGTTCGACGTGGGAATGGGTCGAGTCCGGCAGCGCGTGGTGCATGCAGAACATCTGGGACCACTACGCCTTCACCGGCGACCGGGAGTACCTGCGCACGCTCGCCTACCCGATGATGAAAGAGGTCTGCGAATTCTGGCTCGACCGGCTCAAGGCTCTGCCCGATGGCACGCTGGTCGCGCCGAACGGTTACTCGCCCGAACACGGCCCGCGCGAAGACGGCGTCTCGCACGACCAGCAACTGATCTGGGACGTCTTCAACAACACGGTCGAGGCGGCTGACGCGCTCGGCATCGACCGCGACTTCCGCGACACCCTCGCCGCCAAGCGCGACCATCTGCTCGGCCCGAGGATCGGCAGGTGGGGCCAGCTTCAGGAATGGATGGTGGACCGCGACGATCCGAAGGACACCCACCGGCATCTCTCGCACCTGGTCGCCGTGCATCCCGGTCGCCAGATCACGCCGCGCACGACCCCGGCGCTGGCCGAAGCTGCGCGGGTATCGCTGAACGCACGTGGCGACGTGAGCACCGGCTGGAGCACGGCCTGGAAGATCAATCTCTGGGCCCGGCTGCACGATGGCGACCGCGCCTACAAGCTCATGGGCAACCTGCTGCGCCTCGTCGGGGACACGCGCATGAACTACAGCGACGGCGGTGGCCTGTACGCGAACCTCTTCGATGCCCACCCGCCCTTCCAGATCGACGGCAACTTCGGCTACACCGCCGGCGTCTGTGAGATGCTCCTGCAAAGCCATGCCGGCGAAATCGAACTCCTGCCCGCCCTGCCGAAAGCCTGGCCCGGCGGCAAGGTCACGGGTCTGCGCGCACGGGGTGGATTCACCGTGGACATCGAATGGCAGGACGGCAAGGTCACCCACTACCGCCTCGCTTCGAGCGAGAGCCGCCGCGTCAAGGTCCGCGTGAATGGCGACGTGAAGACCGTGAAGGCGGAGGCATTGTGAAATGGGTGATGGACGGCACGCCCCGGTTGTTCAACACCGCCATCACGACCGCTTGGGAGCTCGCGGGGACGCTGCTGGCCGGAGCGCAGGGTGGCGGCGGAGCCGTGCCGTCCGCGGTCCATCACCATAGCCGGAAGACGCTTATGCATAACCTCGCTCGGCTCCGCGGAATTCCATCCCGACTCGCATTCTCGGTTCTAGCTATCGTGGTTGCCTCTGGGCATCTGCAGGGCCAGACGGCGGGCGCTCAGGCCACGGACGCCGCCAAGGCGCCCGCGCCACGGAACTGGACCACCCAACAGGATCACAAAGACATGCTGGACCAGTTGGGGATCATCCGGCTGCGCCCAGGACCCAGCGGGCAACCCGGTGCCACCAATGCGGCCAATTACGATCCGGCCAAAGCGAACCCTTATCCCGACCTGCCCGAAATCCTCACGCTCAAAGATGGCAGGAAAGTCACGACCGCCGAGCAGTGGTGGACACAGCGTCGCCCGGAAATCGTCGAGGACTTCGAGCGGGAAGTCATCGGCCGCGTGCCCCAACACGTACCCAAAGTCACCTGGACCGTGGTCTCGGAGGTGACGGACGGTCTGGTCGGCGAATGGCCGGCCCACGGCAAGCGACTCGTCGGGCACGTGGACAACTCGGCCTGCCCGGCGATCAGCGTTGACATCCGCATGACCGTCGTGACCCCGGCAAACGCCCAGGGACCCGTGCCGCTGCTGATGATGTTTGGCGGCTTTGGCGGCGACGGCATGCCGCGCCCGGCCGGGACCCCGGCGGACACCAACCGCTTTCCGGAATTCGGCGGTCCCTTCAAGGATCCACCGTCCACGGAACAACTGCTCGCGGCCGGTTGGGGCTACGCGACGATCAACCCGGGAAGCATCCAGGCGGACAACGGCGCCGGACTGACCAAGGGCATCATCGGTCTGGTCAACCAAGGCCAGCCCCGCAAACCCGACGACTGGGGAGCCCTGCGGGCCTGGGCCTGGGGCGCCGCCCGCGGTCTGGACTATCTTGAAACCGACCCGGCGGTGGACGCGAAGAAGGTGGGCATCGAGGGCGTGTCACGGTTCGGCAAGGCGGCCCTTGTCACGATGGCCTTCGAACCGCGCTTTGCGCTGGCGCTGGTTGGCTCCTCGGGCGAAGGCGGCGCCAAGCTGCATCGCCGCAACTTCGGCGAAGCGGTCGAGAACCTCACGGGCTCAGGCGAGTACCATTGGATGGCCGGCAACTTCCTGAAGTACGGCGCCGCCGACTCATCGTTCGGCAGCAAGAACGCGAACGACCTGCCGGTGGACGCTCACATGTTGATCGCGTTGTGTGCGCCCCGCCCGACCTTCATCAGTTACGGGGTGCCCGAACGCGGGGACGCCCACTGGTTGGATCAACAGGGAAGCTACATGGCCACAGTCGCGGCCGGGGAAGTGTACCGGTTGTTGGGAGCACGCGACATCGGGGAGAAGGAAGACTACCGGACCGCGAAGATGCCGCCGGTGAACACGGGGTTGCTCGACGGTGAACTCGCGTGGCGGCAACACGACGGCGGACATGAGGACCGCTCGAACATGAAATACTTCATCGCTTGGGCCGGCAGGTTGATCCAGAATGCCCCGCCACCCTCTCCCGCGGGGGAGGCTCCCATCCCGGTGCCCCTCCAGGCGCAGGAGTTTCCTCTGTCAGCGGTGAGACTCCTCGAGGGTCCCTTTCGGCATGCGATGGAAACCGACCGGGCGTATCTGCTGCGCCTGGAGCCCGACCGCCTGCTCGCCGGCTTTCGACGCGAGGCGGGCCTGCCGAAGCTGGCGGATCCCTACGGCGGCTGGGAGACCATTCCGGAGGAGGGCCGCTATTCGCTGGCCGGGCAAGCCCTCGGTCATTACTTGAGCGCGCTCTCACTGATGGCCAGCGCGACCGGCGATGCGGAGTGCCGCAGGCGGGTCGATCACATCGTCGGCGAATTGAGCGCCTGCCAGAAGGCCGCCGGGACCGGGATCCTCTGTGCGTTCCCGGAGAGCAAGCAGATCTTCGCCGAGATCGCGGCGGGCCAGATCAAGTCCGACCACCTGTTCAATCTGAACGGCGGTTATGTGCCCCTTTACGTGACGCACAAAGTCATGGCCGGGCTGCGCGATGCCTGGCTCTTCCTCGGAAACCGGGACGCGCGCGAAGTCCTGGTCCGCATGGCCGATTGGCTGGCCACGGTGGTCAAGGACCTGAGCGATGCGCAGATTCGGGAAATGCTCGAAACGGAGCACGGTGGCATCATGGAGGTCGCGGCCGACGTGTACGCGATTACGGGCAACGCCCAATACCTGGCTTTGGCAAAGCGGCTCAACCACCAGAGCCTCTTCGAGCCCCTCGCACGGGGCGAGGACGTCCTGACCGGGCTGCACGCCAACGCCCAAATCCCCAAGGTCATTGGCATGGAACGTATCCATCAGTTGACCGGCGACCCGGCCTTTGGGAAGGCGGCGCGGTTCTTCTGGGAAGACGTGGTCCACACCCGCTCCTTCGTCATCGGCGGACACGGCGAGAACGAGTTCTTTTTCGCCCCGGAAGACTTCCCGACCAAAGTGACCTCGGCGACGGGCCCCGAGACCTGCAACACGTACAACCTGATCAAGCTCTCGCGCCGGCTATGGCTGGCGAAGCCCTCCTGCGAAATCGCGGACTTCATCGAACGGGCGCTGTACAATCATATCCTCGCTTCGCAGGAACCCGACCGCGGCGGATGCGTGTATTTCACCTCCATGCGTCCGGGCCACTACCGGACTTACTCGAGCGACACGGAGGACTTCTGGTGCTGCACCGATACCGGCATGGAAAACCATGCCAAGTACGGAGAGTTCATTTACGCCCACTCGGGCGACCGGCTTTGGATCGACCTCCTCATCCCCTCGGAACTCGACTGGGCTGAACAGAGGGTGAAGCTCCGTCTGGACACGCACTTTCCGGAGGCGGGGAAGGCCACCCTGACCCTGCGGACGGAGGAACCGCGGAAATTGGAGATTGCCGTCCGCTGCCCGAGTTGGCTGAAACCGGGAACCATGAGACTCACGGTCAACGGTTCGCCGGAGACGGTCGCGACTCCGCCCGGATCCTATCTCGTCATCGGGCGCACCTGGAAAACCGGGGACAGCATCGAGGTGGACTGGCCGGTGGCGCTGCGGACCGAGATGCTGCCCCGGAGTCAGGAGTGGATTTCGGTTCTGTGGGGGCCGATCGTGCTCGCGGGCGAACTTGGCCAGGCTGGACTCGAAGGCCTTGATTTCAGCGGCACCCACAACTACGTGGCCACCCAGGCGCTGCCCCTGGAAGCCGCGCCGGCCTTCCTGGGAAGCGCGAATGACGTCCTCGCCCGGGTCAAGCCGGTGGAGGGGCAGCCCCTCGAGTTCCGCACCGCGGGCCTCGTCACCCCTGCCGACGTCTCCCTGGCCCCCCTTTATCGAGTTCATCGGCAACGCTATGCCGTGTACTGGAGACTGCTCGATCGAGCCCCTCGAGATGCCCGGGCGCTCGATTAGCCGGACCAACGCCCAACGGACAATCCGGTTCGAAGGCGCCTGCCAGCCGCCAGGACCAGTCGCGCCTTGTCGCAGCGCACGCCGTCACACCGTCCGGTCTGCCAGAGGCTCGGGAGCCAGCCGAACGATCAACGCGGTCGGGATCGGCGCTCCCATTGCATACGCGAGAGTTCGGTGACGAGTCTTCTCCAGTTCGTCCACGCGACCCTGATATTCCGGCGAACTTTGCTCGGACTGAAAACTGCGCCACAACGGGGGCAGAAAAAGGTGTGGTCCTTCAACCACCCGGTGTTCACCCGCCATTCCGACCCACACACCATGCACGTAAGATCAAAAGGTTGGTCGTCGAACAAAGGCTGTTGCATGCTTCTCGCCCTCCGTGGCGTGCGCGTGACGGGCCTCCATCCTCCCAGCAACCCACGCCATGATCGACAGAGATTAGAGCGCGCAGAGATTGTGGTGCTAGCCCCGAAATGCTTTAGCTCGAAGGGCTAGGCTAAGCAATGATCGAGACGCGAAGTAATTGGGATGCCAAGGGTCCCATCGCCCTGCGTTCATTCGAACCGTGCAGCGTCTGGGGAGCAACTCCCTAGCGAGTCAGCCGGTTGACGTCCGCATTCTCAGACTCAGCAGCCGATTCGCATCTGCGAGGCCAAGGCGAACACAGCGGGCCGTGAACACCGGACGTGCCAAGATAGTTTAGGTGTTCGATGACAAGGTCAACACCCCGGGTCCTTCTCTCCTTGGAAAGCGGGTGGGCAGGGATCGCTGAGCGTGATGAGGGCAGTGGAAGCAAGGCGTGACCGGTTGCTGGAGGTGAATCGCTTCGAAGCATCGCCGCGCCCTGTTGGCGCCCATGAGCGCACAGTCTGCTGGCTGTCGATTTCTGTTGGAATGGCTCTGGTTCACCAGCGTGGTTAAGGTCGCTGAGATTGCGATCGCATGTCGTTACATGATTCTGCCCATGCTCAATAGCACCTACGCGCTCGCCCCTAAAGAGTTGACAGTTTGACGATCGCTTGGCTTTTGATCATCTTGCTGAACAACACAGACGTCCGATGGAGTTCGGACGTGAATGGTTCACATAGGAATCAGCAATACCGTGGTTTCAAGTGGTGAAGCGGAAAAGGAGAAATATGAAGACAATGCTGCCCAAGATCGTGGCGTCTGCCGCCCTCGTGATGCTCGCCAGCGCACATGCCGGCAAACAATACATCCGCAACGGTGGGTTCGAGAGTGGCCTTAAGTACTGGACTCAGACCGGCGAACCCGGGGGTACAGGAGGCTGGTATCTTTACGCGGGGCAGAATGCTGCTCTCCCTCCATTGGCCGGGTCAAATGATGTCTATAGTTGGTCGTTCTCGAAGTACATGGAGCCCACCACCCGCCGCCTTACCCAGGGATTCAACGTGCCTCGGAGTGTCGGTTACGCCCAGTTGACCTGGTTGGAGGACATCATGGCCGCCAATGACGACCCTGGAGATTTGATCCCCCCTCCTCCCCAAGAGCAGACTTTCGACGTGTACCTGTTGGATTCGGCGGGCGTACCGATCTGCGACGAACAAGGAAATCGATTGTCGCTCCGCGGCCAGGGTCCGTTCATCAATGTTGAAGCGCTGCACCCATTGGAGACCTTCACCCAGTCGGCGGACCTCACGTTGCTGCTTCAGGCACATGTCGGCGAAACATTGACGCTGGTGTTTGAGTTCTACGCCCTCAACGGCATCATCGAGGCGCACGTGGATGAGGTGGATTTGAGCATCAGCTCGAAGGCCCGGACGCCTTGAGGTCCCTGCCTGTTGGGTGATCAGCTACCATGAAGCACAGCGAAGTGGATGAACGGACCTCCCAGGCTCAACGTCCGGAAGATCACAAATCATTCGGAAGTCAACCGGCTATCGAGGGCGACTGATCGAGGTTCGCTTTGTAGTCCAGTTGGTACGCCTGACCGGGAATGGAATTCCAGGAGAGCAGAAGTTGGCCGGTGGCGTTCCGGGCGAGCTGCAGCAGAATGGCGGGCGGCGGGCACTGATTGAAGCTGCCCGGAGACGCCGATGGCAGAGCGCTCAAGTCGCTGGTGTTAGCGTCTGGCAGCCGCCCCTCGCTTACGTCCGGCTGCTGGCAAACTGCACCAGATCGAGCAGTTTGCCGGAAGGACTAATCAAGGCCAGGGTCTCGCCGTCGCGAGACAGCTTGAAATTCACGTGGATTTGGCCGGTGTCGGCATACTGGGAACCTTCCTCATCGGCCCACACCAGGAGATGGCCGTGCGTGGGGATGGTGATTCCCGAAGGAAAGACGAACTTGCCCGGATTGGTCAGCTCATCAGTCGCGCGTTAGCCCGCCAGATGCACCGCCCAGCCGTTCGGATTGGAAATCTCGAACCAACCATCGTAATCACCATCCGCCGGGTCGGCGAGGGTATGGGTGTTGGCCGCCATCCATTCGTTGATGACCAGGAGCGGTTCTTCCAGCGAATCGCCACCGGTGTAATTATCGTCCTTGTTGACCGACCTGAACGACGATCAACTTCTTTTGGTCGCGTATCAGCAGTTTGCCGTCTGACAGTGCTATGGGGGCCCAGTTGTTACCGGCGTCCATCAACTCGGCGCTGGCCAGCGGTTTGAATCCCGCCGGATCGGGTTCGATGAGATACAGCTTCTTGCTGCCGTCGGTGGCGAGAATCAGACCGTCGGCGAGGATTGCCCCGCCTTTGACGAACGCCGGATTCTGTCCGGTCTTCCACTTGACCTCGCCGCTCATGCTCATGCACACCAGCCCTTCCCTTCGTTCGTTGGTCGTGTACTGCGCATAGAAATGGTCCTTGTACAGAATCGGCGGTTGGGTATGAGACCCGAAGTCCGGGTTCTTGAACAACTCGGTAACCCCATAGGTTCCGTCCGCCTTCTTTGCTACCTGAATCATGGCGGACCCTGCGTTATACCCGCCGGCCAGGAGCATCCGTCCTTCGCCGGCGTCCACCGCGTGAGCGACCGGGATCCAGCAGTTGAAGTTGGTGTAGGTCCACAGGATGTTCCCGGTCAACGGGTCAATACCGTTGACCCTTCCGCCGCTTGCGGCGCGGCCAAATCCCTGAGCAGCGGTTATCATGACGAGTTGATCTTCCGCGCCGACTTTAACCAAGGAGGGAGAGACGTACGAGGTCCCGCTGTTGAGCGGCGATGACGGCGAGGTCATACCGGTGAGCGGAGCTGTTTTCCATTTGATATCACCGGTCGCTTTGTCGTACGCGACTACCCCAGCTTGGGGCGCCTGCGAGGCCACGATCAGCAGATTGCGGTAAATCAGCGGGTTCTGAACGATTCCCCAGATCGGCAGTTGGCCGCCCTCTTTAGGGGGCGAGAAGGGGTTGGCGGGGACGCCGCTGCCGCCGCCGAAATCCGTCCAGATGTTCTTATGCCAGACAGGCGTCTGGGTCGTAGTGCTGAAGCAGTACAGATCTCCCACCAGACCCACGGTGTAGACACGCTCGCCATCCACTGTTGGGGTGGACCGGGATCCGGGAAACTCTACTTTACCTGGACCGGCATAGGCGAAGTTCCAGAGTTCCTTGCCGTTGGAAAGATCGTAGACCCTTAACGTGTCGCCGACCTTGTCGTCGCGATCGAGTAGATAAACTTTGCCGGCGCTCACGGCGGGGCCGCCGAAGCCGATGCCGAGGGGGGCAGTCCAGAGCACCTTTGGGCCCTCTTGGGGCCAGGTTCGCAGTAGCCCCTTCTCGCTGGATGTACTGTCACGGCTCGGCCCATAATACTGAGGCCAATCCGCGGATAATGCGCTGAGCGCGATAAGCGGTGCGCAGACCGTGGTTATGAGTTTAGCTCGAGTTTTCATCGTTACTGCCTTTCGTTTGTTACTTGCCGGACGCCATCTGATTCGCAGTGATGGCGTACAACTGGGTTCTCGTCATCACAAACAGCACGCCGTTGGCCGGCACCGGCGTGCTGTAAACTGAATCCGCCATGTCGATCACGGATGGCTTCTCCATCTTCGAAGTTGCTCTGAACACTGCCAGATCCCCATCGGCATCGCCCAGGTAGACCTTGCCATCCGCCAGCAGTGGAGATCCCCAGACCGGAGATTTGAGGTCGAAAGTCCAATATGGCTTTCCGGTCTTGACATCGAGGCAGTGCAGAATGCCATCCAAGTCGGAGAGGAAGGCCAGCCCGTTGCCCACTGCCGCGGTCGAAATGGAGCGGTTGATGTTGTCGTACTGCCAGACTTTGCCGGATTCGGTGATATCGCCCCGTTTTGAGGGATCGATACTGTACGCAGCCCCGCGTCCGCTGCCGCTGTCGGGATCTTGCCCAGCGCTCATGAGCACCTTGCCTTCGCTGAAGACAGGCGTGGAGATTCCGTAATTGCGCTCTCGGGGCGAGGCGTTCCTTGGGTTCAGATCAAACTGCCAGAGTCTCTCTCCCGTCCGGGCCTTGAAGCCATACAGCCATCCGTCTCCTCCCGCGAAGAACGCCTGCTGCACGCCATCTACCAGACCAAGAGCCGGAGACGACCACTGGCCCCGCACGATGCGGTCACCCGGAGAGTTGTCCTGCCAAACGACTTTGCCGGTATTCTTGTTGACGGCGAGGAAGCTGGTAGCCTTCGGAGAAGGAACCTTGTCATCACCCCTGCCGTTGGATGTCTCCACAAAGACGAGGTCTTCCCAGACGACCGGCGACGAATTGGCCATGTAGTGCTGATTCACGCCCAGTTCTTTCATCATGTCGAGCTTCCACACGATGTCGGCATCGCTCGGTCCTTTGTAGACCTCGCCCTGGAAAGGCGCGTCGTTCTTGCCGTCGAGGAACCCTTCGGTGCCGAGGCAAACCAACTCTCCGCGGTTGCTCACGTAGTAAAGGCGCTTTCCATCCACGGCCGGGGAGGAGCAGACGCCCTGCTCAGGGAAGTCGTGTTGCGGTTCGGAAGCCAGTTTGTCCGCGACGGCCTGCCACAGGAACTTGCCATCGGACTCCCGGAAGCACATGAGCACACCCTTGTCCTCCTGGATACGAGGATTCCTGGGATTGCCATTGTTAGTACCGAGGAAGATCTTCCCATCGGCCACTACCGGGTTCCCAAATGACGTTGAACCGATTTCCGCTTTCCATTTGATGTTCTTGCCGCTCTTGACATCCCAAGACTCGGGGAGGTTCATCATGACGGAGGCCATGTTGCGTTGCGCCGCGCCACCCCACATCGGCCAGTCCTGCGAGATCAGTGGGAAGGGCGCCACACCGGCGAGCACCAGCAATGCGGAAGCGATCGTGACGTTCATTCCCTTTCGAACACCTCCTGCGGAATGGCGTCCGATCGTCGTCACACCATTGATGAGACATTGCGTTCTGACACGCGGCATTCTTTTCATGCTTGCGGTGTGCTAAGGGCGCATTGGTCTTTGCTCAAAGTTACTCTTTGCGGGGACTACGCCGGCTCGCCCGGCAGTTCGTCGTTCGTGAAAGGGCCGTAGGCTTCCGGCGTATCGAATAGAGTCACACGGCGTCCGGACGTGGTTCGGATTGACGCGATGGCTTGTTCTTGCTTCGATGGTCGGCCCGTAGCCGTAGCTTAGTCCGCGGCAGCCCTGCGGGATGGCTGAAGGTTCCAAGCCACTATTTCCAAGTGGTCGCTTTTCCATTCTAGTCCTCCGTGATGTCGATCATCTCAACGGGGCGCGTTCTTTTGCCTTGACGGCCTTCTCGATCACATCGAGTCGCGCTTTCCTGGGATCGGGAGCACCAACCGCCGAACCATCGGGTCGGAATTCTAGAATCTCGTCCTTGCTGGGAACGTAACGCGGCCATTTCGGCAGTCCCGGACCATTAGGATCGCCGGTCTTGGCGAAGTTTGCCCAGTACGTGTTAGCCAGATGGGCAACCGCTTCGTCCTGGAGGGGCACGGGAGCCCCGGCGCGAGTGCCAAGGTTGTCGAACACGTAAGGGATTTCAGATCCGTGCGCTGCACCGTACCGCATCCTTCCTTGCATTGAGGGGGAGACGTAAGAGAAGAGATAAAGGTAAGCGGGTACGCCCTTGGCGGCGAAGGCCCTTGCGGTGAACCGGGCCGGCTCCGCCCAGACCTTGTCCGTGTTGACCAACGTGAGCATCCGGGCGAGATCATTGGTACCATCAGGATCATAGACCGCACGCATGTCGTTCCTCACGTTCACGAATTGCGACAGCAGTTCTTCCTTTGAATTCGCATTGACGAAACCAGCCGGGACTTCCGCACTGTTCGATCCGATGATGATCGGAACGTTTGGCGGCCTCCCTGCCTTGTATGCGCTCTCAGCAGTTTCAGTCGTCAGCTTGCCGTCGAGAATCGGACCTGAGTAGATAGTGCGACCTCCAGCGCTTTCTTGCCCCCCATCGACAATCTCGGCCACGCTCAGGGCGCGCAGCTCGGCAAGTGCAGCCGCATCCGTGCCCTCAATCCCATGCTTGTGTGCGAAACTCACACCAATCGTTTCGGCCGACACCGGATAGTTCGGATCGGCACCATCCTTGTTCATCGGTCTTCCCGTCAGCACACCATCGCGTCCGCCACCGGACTCACTGATTGCCTTGTGGAAGAGCCCGCGCGAAAGCGGTGAGGTCAGAAGGGTATGCACGGAGACGCCGCCAGCGGACTCGCCGAAAATGGTCACATTGTTCGGATCGCCTCCGAAGGCGGCAATGTTCTGCTGCACCCACTTGAGGGCGGCGATCTGGTCCATGTAAGCGTAGTTGCCCTTGGGCTCTTCCGAATGCTCCTTGCTCAACGCGGGGAATGCGAAGAAGCCAAGGCGCCCCAAACGGTAGTTGAAGGCGACCAGGATAACACCTTGCTTGGTGAATTGAACACCCGAAGAGTCTGGAAGGGAGCCGCTGCCAAACACGAAGGCGCCGCCGTGGATCCACACCATGACCGGCAGCTTTGCCCGTGGCGAGGCCTCGGCAGGTTTCCACACATTGAGAAACAGGCAATCTTCCGAGGAGTTCTGCCGAATTGAAGCGGAGCCAGGGCCAAAGCCCCGCTGCGCACAATCCGCCCCGAACTGGCTCGCATCGCGCGCTCCCTGTCATGCGGGTACAGGTTGCGGCGGGCGCCAACGGAGGGGACCGACCGGAGCAGCAGCAGAAGGGATCCCTTTGAAGCGGGATACATCGCCTTCGGTCACGCCACGCACGATTCCGGACTCGGTACGAACTGTCGGCGCCGCGGCTGGGGCAGAATTGACAACCGTTCTCGGCGTGACGGGCTTGGGCGCTGATTCCGGTTCGTTCCCTTTGGCTTCTTGGGCGCTTGGGGAAGCAAGAAGGATGACGGCCATCAGCCAGAGCGCGATGAAAGACACCCGATCTTTCTTGTTCATAGAGCTTTGCCTCGGTGACGCTGAGGTCAGCGAGTATTCATTTTTACCTGTTGCCCATTTTGGCGACGTAACATGCGGAGGATCCAAACAGAACCCGCCAACTGTTCTGATCCGTTCGGAATCCAAACAGGCCCCCCCCAGTGGCCGTCTCTCTAAAACGTTGGTGTATAAAGGAGTCGGGGGGCGGTTGGGGGCGTCCGCCTGAAGCGCGGAAGTGGAGTGTTTCTGGGTCTTCCAGCGCCGCTACCGGTCCACTTGTTTAAGGCAGGCAGCGGGACAGAAACTACATGTCTTTCTCACGGAGCGGCCGGGCTGTTTTCCAAAGCGGTCATCTTCCTTGCGGCACGGTCTCCTGAGCCGTCCAAGAGCCTGAGGCCCCCCAGCGTCTTTGCAGCGAGCCAGCGACCGTCTGGAGAGAAAAGGATATCCCTGATAGGATCCGCCAGCCGTTGAATCGAGAGGAGTTCCTGTTGAGTGCGAACGTTCCAAAAGCGAAGGGTACTGTCGACACTGACCGACGCAAGGGTCTCGCCATCGGGAGAGAAAGCAAGCCACCTGACTCCCTGGGTATGGCCTTTGCAGACCCCGAGGGGTTTTCCGTTGCGGACGTCCCACAAACGAATGGCGCTTTCAGTCTCTGTGATGGGGTTGGAGCCCACCGCGAGAATGCCGCCGTCATCTGAGAGTGCCAGTGGGGTGCCGAAGCCGAAGTCAGCGGCCAGCGGGAATTCCGCTTTCAGCGACCGCGTAGTTGGATCCCATAACTTGATCGACCCGTCGTGCAGTGTAACGACGGCCGCGCCGTTTTGGGAGAAAAGCGCACCTTTGCCTTGGAGCCGTAATGGGGCTTCTGAAGGGGCCTGGAGATTCCACCACAGCACGGAATCTCTGTCTCCTCCGGCCAGGAGTGTTGATCCGTCAGGGGAAATGGCCGCCCAAAATCTGCGCATTTCATGGCTCTCCAAGTCCACTGATTTCCTGGATTGCAGGTCCCAAACCCGGAGCCCGCCTTCGGGCAAGGGATGGACCAGCACGCGGAAATCATCGCTGAGCACGCCCGCCCACCGGCTGAACGGGATCTTACCCAATGGCAAACTGTCCTCGGGTTCCGCAGTCCTGAGGTTCAGCAGCACGAACTTGGACTCGTCCCTGATTGCAGCGAGCATCCGCCCATCCTTGGAAAACGTGAGCGGCATCCAATTGCCCTCGTAAAGCGTCTCTCTCGCGGCGGCATTCGTGGGCCATAGCCGGACCGTGCCGTCTTTGGCACCGCTGAGAATGCCCTGACCATCGGCCGTGAAAGCCACCGCCCAGACCTCAGAAGGATTCCCGTGCAGCCTTTCAACACACTGCAGGGTGGCAACGTCCCATAAGCGAATCGAGTGGTCCCAACTTCCCGACGCGAGAAGTCTGCCACCGGGATCGAAAGCAAGGCTGGCAATCATGCCGGAATGTTCAGTCGCGTTGGGACGCTGGGGCATGCTAGCCACCTTCGCGCCCGTCTTGGAATCCCAGGCCTCGAGAACGAAAATGGTGCCATCTTGCAGTGTATTCCGGGCGGCGACAATTAAATGACCGTCCGGAGAAAACGCCAAGTTATTCATGCTCTGCCGCCAGGGGGTGTTGAACATCCCCTCAGAATGTTCGAGCGTTCGCAAAGCCTT
Organism: uncultured bacterium; assembly: GCA_963735925.1. Lineage (GTDB taxonomy): Bacteria > Verrucomicrobiota > Verrucomicrobiia > Limisphaerales > J093 > DSVZ01. The sequence continues at coordinate 2,067,920 of CAVTMT010000003.1, read as the reverse complement.
CTCCGCGTGCAGGTCCCAGAGAACAATCCCGTTGGTGGAGTCCACCGCAATCGCATCACCGCGAGGGCTGAAGGAAAACGGCGGCATGCCGTGCGGAATGTCACCCACGATCTTCCCGTTGGAACTATTAAGAACCTGGACCCCGTTGAACGAAGTGGCTGCCAGCCATTGTCCGTCGGGCGAGAATGCTACCGGAGCTTTGTGGTCGGGGACAGAATAGGCCTCAGCCCATTCCGAAGTTCGCCAAACCCGAACTGAGCTCTTGCCCGCGGTCACGAGCAGACCGGCAGTTGACAGCGCAACTGAAGAACCCGACTTGGCCAGAGTTTTCACCAGGCTGCCGGTTTTCGCGTCGTAGATGCGAACGGAATCCTGCAGTCCAACCGTCAGCCATTCCGCCGAGTTCGCCAAGGACTGGATACTGGATGCTTCCTGCGCAAACAGCCGATGTTCATCCCCTTGCGCCGCATGCCATAGATACCGCCACTCGAACCGTTGGGAACCTGTGTTGCGGTGCTTGGCCAGGAGCTCCGTCGCTCGGGCCAGGTTCCCGGCGAGGATGGAGTGGTGGGCGAGATTGATGTCGGCCACGTATTCGTTTAGCTGGGCTCGCTCCTGGCTCTCCAGAGCGCGTTCTCGTTCCCGTTCCGCGCTGTGGCGAAGCACCTCCTCGTTCTTCCGGCGCTGTTCCGAAACGCGCTCGGCGCTGGTGGCGCGCACTGCCTGCCAAATACTGACCGTGGTCCCGGCAACCACCGCAATGAGGATGGTGGCCGCCGCCGCAAATGCGACGCGGTGTCGCCGCAATGCTTTCCGCAGCCGATACGCTGTGCTTTGCGGTCGGGCCAGGACCGGTTCCTGGTCCAAATAACGCTGGAGGTCAGCCGCAAGTTCCCGCGCGGTGTCGTAACGACGGGTGCGGTCCTTCTCCAGGCACTTCATTACGATCCAATCCAGATCCCGGTCCACCAGCATGACCGGCGCGTTGGTCGGACCGCCGGCAACCGCCCGGCGCAGTCGGGTCGAAGGTGTCGGTGGCTCGACCTCCTTGATCATCCGCCGCATCCCATCCAAGCCGGACTGTGTCAACTCCTTCGCATCGAAGGGCGTCACGCCGGTGAGCAGTTCGTAGAGCAAAACGCCCAGGGAGTAGATATCGCTCCGCGTATCCACGTCCCACCCGGTCATCTCCGCTTGTTCCGGGCAGGTGTAAGCCGGTGTCCCAATGAACGCATGGAAATTGGTCAGAATGGTCTTCTCGGTCAGCGGTTCCTCCATCGCTTTGGCGATACCAAAATCGATGACCTTCGGTACCGGCTTCCCATCCTGGACCGTAACGAGAACGTTTGAGGGCTTTAAGTCGCGATGAATAACCCCCTTCTGGTGGGCGTGTTGGATGGCGTGGCAAAGCTGGATAAAGAGCGTAAGGCGTTCCTGCAGCGAGAGCTGATTCGCTTGACAGTAGTCGGTAATCCGAACTCCGCGAACCAACTCCATCACGAAAAACGGGCGACCGGTTCCAGTTGCCCCACCATCGAACACGCGTGCAATATTCGGATGATCCATCAGCGCGAGCGCCTGGCGTTCGGCTTCGAACCGGGCGACGATGCTCTTGGTATCCATGCCCAACTTGATCACCTTAACCGCAATCTGGCGCCGAACGGGTTCACGTTGCTCAGCCCTATACACGACGCCGAAGCCCCCCTCGCCGATCTTTTCCAGGAGCTTGTAACGGCCAATGCAGTCGCCTATCTGCTCCTCGTGGAGGGTGAGCTTGCCGGCTGCTTCCATGGAGTGCCGGAGAGGCTCGGCGACACCCTGTTCGAGGAAGGTGTCCTCCTGATTGTTCGCGAGCAGCTCTTCGACGGCTTTCCTCAGCTTCGGATCCCCGGCGGTTGCCCGCTCAAGAAAAGCTGCGCGCGACTCCGGTGAAGGCTGGTCCAGAGCGGCATTAAAGATTTCGCGTTCGCGGTTCATCCGACGGAATTCTAAAATCTAGGTGGCATGACAAGCGGACGATCAAATCAAAACCCGCCAACTACTTGCGTCAGGTGATTGACGGCTTCTTCCAATCTGCCGCCTTAACCATGCCCTTGCATAAGTCCATGTGCGTTCGGCGCTTCGCAATGACATGCCCATGGTTGCTGCCGCTTCATCCATGTTCATCCCCACAAAATAGCGGTATTTAACCAGACTCGCTGCGGCGGGGTCCTCTTTCGTCAGCAGTTCCAGGGCTTCGTCCACGGCCAGCAGTTCATCGTCCGGCAAAGCTTGGACCAGCCGATCCTCCTGCAGTTCTTCGTGGGTTGCACCGCTGCCGCGCTTCATTGCGTGCTTCCGGCGCGCCGAGTCCACGAGGATGCGTCGCATGCCTTCTGCTGCCGCCGAAAAAAAATGTGCCCGGTTCTCAAACCGAGCGTCGCCATCCCCGACCATCCTCAGCCAGGCCTCATGGACCAAGGCCGTCGGTTGCAGCGTGTTTCCAGGCGCCTCACCGGCCATTTTTTGGGCCGCGATCCGCTTTAGCTCGGTATAGACGAGCGCAAGCAACTGCTCGGCACCTTGCTGGTTGCCGCCCCGTATCTCGCGGAGGATCTGCGTGATTTCCGACATACTCAGTTGGTCTTAAACGGCCGGCAACCAAATGCGCCTTCTCGCTGGAATCCATCTCGGAAGGACGGTCTGTGTCCCGGGAAGGCACTGTCCAAGAGTAACCGTGGGATTAGAGCCATTCTATTTCGAAGTTACATCGTTGGCTGTTTGAAGCCAGCGGGTAATCGGCGTGCCCAATGTATTCAGTGCATTCACGACAATCAGGATGTTTGACCGAGCCGCTGCGCGGCAGAGGCGGGCGCGGGTGGCGGCGTTCCGATGCATCGTTGTCGGGCTTGGCTTTTCGGAGAAGCGAGGCATCCGAGCTCGCGGGCATCCTCGCCCCGTCATGAAAACACCGAAGTATCCCTCTATCGTTGGGCGGCACGGTCATAGCTCACTGGATGGTCGTAATAATACCCTGATGCGTGAGCAAAGCATCCAATTCACGCTCTATGCGTTGTGAATATGCCGACTTCCGCGTGGTATAGGCTGCTGCTCCAGTGAAGACAATCAGCAGTCAAGCAATGATGGCAAAGTCGTTGAACCCAAGAACTGTGACGAATGTTGGTGTCATAAAATGAAGACGCTGGTGCCGTGTAACAGTGTCATTATGCCAACGGGTGTGTGCGGCGGCGTACGCAGTGCCGGGCACGGCCTGCCTTCCGAAGTGCATCTGTTAGCATGGTGTGATGAAAGCCGACCGGCGACTTTCGATCAAGGAGTTTCGCCGGGTAAACCGTCTGAATGTCACTTTGGGCCGGGTGCCGTTGGGACCGGGCAGTACTACGTGCGTACGAACGGGGAACGGTGGCCGGTGAGCCGAAGGCCCGTGTTCTTAACGCGGTTCGGCGGCGGTTTGCCCGACGGTGTGAGCAGCCGCACCGCGCCGCGAATCGGCATGTGGTGCGGCTGACAACTCAGTACCGACGTCGGCCACTCGGGATCGCTCACAAGGGGCTCCGGCTGGTGGTCCTGCAGTGCTACCGGAGGTCCTTCATCCTCAAGAATCATGTCGAAGGCGTAGGTGATTCCGCCACGAGGGCCAACGAGCCCGGGCATGAAGCGATTCGATGTCGCGCACCGGCTGGCCTTGGTCATCGAGTTCGTGTTGCGTGAACTCGCACCCCAGATACACCTGCCGGGTCTTGGTCTTGTCGTCGGCTTGTTTACCCCGGCGTCCGGGCAACGCCCACAGGCGTATCGGTGTCCCGGTGCCATCGGCACTGACGTAGAACACCGGCGTGTCGGTGCGCTCGCCTTGCGCCGGTTGCACGTCGCGCTCTTGCCAGGCCTGGGCCGCGGAGCCGATGCGCTGGACCACCCGCTGAATCTGTCGCGTCGAGACGCTGATCCCGCCGGTCTCGGCCAAGTGAAATTCGGCCTTCTGGTAGCTGCTTTGATCAGCGCCTTCTAAGCACAGAATCCGCGCCAAGGCGGGCGGGTGGCCCACCTCCAACCCCAGCGCCGCATCGGCCGGATAGTGGCCCTGCCTCTTGCCCGCGTGATAGGGATGGTCTCGCACCAGCAGGAAGGCGCCAAAGAGGCCTTACAAAGTGCAAGCGACTCGCTCCTGGCACCCTTGTCCGGCAAGGGAACGGTGTTAACCCGTGAACGAGAGAAAGAGGGCTGAAACCAGCGATAGGCGTGCACAGGAGGCCCACCCGCGCCTCACAATTCCGAGGGTTTCCGAATGGTGACCGCGAGAGAAAAGCCCCGTAAAACCAAAGGAAAACGCAAAGAATAGGCTTGACACGCATGAGGTCGGCCCCAATTGACCTCAATGCCTACTGCCGCTACTAACATCACTGTGAACCAAGCGTTCTTTCGACCGCTCGCAGGCCTCGCGGCCAAGAGTCTCGCCTCTAAACCCTGCCCCGAGGTTTCGGATGACGATTACCTAAGACTGGGCGTGCAGCGCGTCTTGGAGAGTTCGGAAAGCGGCCGAGGTGTTTTGCAGGAGCACGGGCTCCGCTTTGAGAATACCCCGGACTTGGGCAACTACTTTGCGAGTTTGCGCAGTGCCAGGCGCTGTGAGGTGCTCCGAGACGTCAACACGACATTGGCCAGCACCATCAACCAGATTCTACACGATCGCTTGGCGGATATTCCTGAGTTGGCCAACTACGAGTGCTTTGCGGGCGATGGTCATTGGCATAAGGCCGCCGCGCACGATCCCCGAAATGAAGGGAGCAAAATGGCGGTGGGTCACTTCTATGCCCTGAATCTGCGCACCCACACACTCCAACATTTGGTGGCGGGTGAAGGGCTGCATGAGCATGACATGAGCGCCCTCAAGAGGGCCAACCCCAAGGGACTGCGGCAAAGAGTGCCCAAAGGAAAGCGCGTTCTCATGATCTATGACAAGGCCGGAATCGACTTGGGTTACTGGAAGCGCTGCCGTCAGGAGTGTGCCCTCTATTTCATCAGTCGGGTCAAAGAGAACATGGTCTTTGATTGGCTGGAGAGCGTGACGGTGGAGGCTTCCGATCCGCGCAACCGTGGGGTGACCGAAGATCGGCGAGTTCTGAGTCGGGATGGACATCTGTTACGAATCATCTTCTACACCGACCCGCAGACGGGCGAGGAATACGAGTTCCTCACCAACGAACCGGACTTGCCTCCGGGAGTGATCGTGAGCTGTATCGGCGGCGCTGGGAGGCCGAGAAGACCTTTGATCAGATCAAGAACAAGCTGGGCGAGAAGAAAGCCTGGGCGACGAGTTTGGTGGCCAAGGAGGCTCAAGCGTTGTTCATTGCTATCACGCATAATTTGCTCCTGCTCTACGAACAAAAGTTAGAAAATGAGCACGGGGTGACCAACCAAGCCGAGGATCAGCGCCGGAAGAACCGGATCAAAGCCGCGGTCGCAGAATGTGAAAAGGCCGGACAGTCTATCTCTACTCTCGTGACGCGCACACGCCGCGCCACCCAGCGCAGCGTAAAGTTCGTCCGCTGGATCCGGCAGGCCATTCGTGATCAAGCAGCGGAAGCCGTGGCTGTGCTCCGCCTTATGGATCTATATGCCACTTTGTAGCTCCTTGGCTTTAACACCGTTCCCGGCAAGGGTTGGTAACCCGCGTCGATGCGATCGGCGGCCGCTTGCAGCACCCGATGAAACACCGCATTTCCCTGTTTCTGGTTCAACGTTCTCCAATGTGTTCATTGGACGGAAAGTGGTAGCCCATGCTCAAGCGGAAAGCACCTCAATCATCCGTGATCGTCACACATGGGGTGAACACCCCATAGCGGCAGCACGGTTGCCGGGATAGTGTTTCCAACGTAAGCGCATCCGCCATTGCCGGTGCCGACATGCAAAGAGCACCTCCGGCCGGCCAAAGTCTCAACGGCATCAAACCGGAGATATTGGAGCGCCATCAGTAAGCGCGTCCGCGATGAGCCGCTGAAGAAACAGAAGCGGAAACGTCTGAGTGCGGCAGCAATACAAGCCGAAAATGCTAACGGCGCGACGCTGAACGCCGTGATCATTTACGACACATTTGATTTGGCGGTGAAGGCGAAGCTGATGCTGGAAAGTTGTCGGACGGATGGACCAACTCATTGGGACGTCAAACCGTTGCGCGTGGACATGCTGAAACTGGACGGGGCTTAACGGAGGCCGCGGAAGCGCAATTGATGTTGCGCGCGGTGCACCAGGTTAGGTCCTTTCTGCCCCGGCTGTTGGACCGGCTGGAGGAATGGGCGACTTGCAGGCAGGTCAAAGAGATCGGCCTGTCGGTATGGGATGGTGGAGCGTTTGCTCACGCCCGACGCGAACGACAGCCAGAGCTGTCGCAGTATGCCGGGCGATATGGCTTGAGCTGCACTGCTCGAGGACCAATCGTCGATGGATGCGAGCGACCTGCATGAAAGTCAGGTGTTACTTACCCCGACGCTTCAGCACATCTTGGTACAATCGGAACGTGGCTATCAGCATTGGGACATCCACGATTGAGACCCGTCAGCGTTATCACCTCGAAGCGGGTGATTGTGATTTTCGCGGCGTGGCCAAGGCAGCGCGCGGGCGGCGCTCTCTTGGATTCGAGACTTCGGTGACCACGCAAATGAGAAAGCAATTGTGAAGAAGAACTTTATTGAATTGAGCGAAGCGAACTTCGACCGAGAAGTGCTCGGTACCCTGAAGCCCGTGATGGTCGAGTTTTTGGCCGGCTGGTCTGACCCGTGCAAGGTCCTGGTCCCGATGCTTGAATCCCCCGCCGAGGACGGGGCCGCACCTGCCAAAGTCGCCAGGGTAAACGTGGAGGACCATGAATTGCTCACCGCGCAATACGGCGTCCGTTCCGTGCCCACCCTGCCTCTATTCAACCAAGGCGGCGTGCAGGACCAGATCGTCGGACGAACCACCGAGCAGGCTGTGCGTACGAAAGTGGAGCTTCTGGGATGAGTGTTCAGGAGTCAAATCGTGGGGTAAATGCTTCCAGTCTCGATCCGGCTCAACTGGATAACCTGTGCATCAACACGATTCGCTTCCTGTCGGTGGACGCCGTGGAAAAGGCCAACAGCGGTCATCCCGGCCTGCCGATGGGCGCGGCGCCGATGGCCTATGTGCTGTGGACACGATTCCTTCGACACAATCCGGCCAATCCGCATTGGTTCGATCGCGACCGGTTTGTCCTGTCGGCCGGACACGGCTCGATGTTGCTTTACAGTTTGCTGCATTTGACGGGCTACGATCTGCCGCTGGAACAAATCAAACAATTTCGCCAATGGGGTAGCAAGTGTCCGGGACATCCGGAGCGCGGACTGACGCCGGGTGTGGAGACGACGACCGGTCCGCTGGGCCAGGGATTCGCCAATAGCGTCGGCCTGGCGATCGCGGAAGACTATCTCGCCGCACACTACAACCGCCCGGGACACCTGATCGTCAATCATCACACTTACGTGCTGGTCAGCGACGGCGATTTAATGGAAGGCGTATCGTCTGAGGCCGCGTCGCTCGCGGGTCATTTGAGGCTCGGCAAGCTGATCTGCCTCTACGACGACAACCACATCACGCTTTCCGCTTCGACCCACATCACCTTCACGGAAGATCGCGCCCAGCGTTTCGAAGCGTATGGCTGGCACACGCAGACCGTTGAGAATGGAAACGATCTCGAAGCGATTGACCGCGCGTTGCGTGCGGCGCAAGCCGAGAAGGAACGTCCCTCGCTGATCCTCGTGCGCACGCATATCGGGTATGGCTCACCGCACAAGCAGGACACTTTTGAGGCGCACGGCTCGCCGCTGGGTGAGCAAGGAAGTGAAGCTGACGAAACAAGCGATGGGCTGGCCACTCGATCCGCCCTTCTACATTCCAGACCAGGCTCTCGCGCATTTCCGTCTCGCGCTTGAAAACGGCAAACAGGCCGAAGCGGAATGGAATGTGAGATTCTCGAATTACGCGAAAGCATTTCCCGACCTCGCCAAGGAATTTCAGCAGGGCGATGGCTGGCGAATTGCCCGAAGGCTGGGACGCCGACATCCCGATCTTTCCGGCCGACCCGAAAGGCATGGCAACCCGCGTTGCGTCGGGCAAAGTGTTGAATACGATCAGTGCAGAAACTTCCCTGGTTGATCGGCGGATCGGCTGATTTGGATCCGTCCACCCACACGGCGCTGAAAGCGATGGGAGATTTCGAAAATGCGGGCCGACGAGGCCGGCAATCTGCAGGGATCGACAGGCGGTGGCTGGAGTTATGCGGGACGCAACCTGCACTTTGGTGTTCGCGAGCACGCGATGGGATCCATCGCGAACGGGTTGGCGGTGCATGGCGGCATCATTCCGTTCACCGCGACATTCCTCATTTTCTCGGATTACATGCGTCCACCGATTCGGCTGGCGGCGCTGATGGAACAGGGGGTGATCTTCGTTTTCACCCACGACAGCATTGCGCTTGGCGAAGACGGCTCAACGCATCAGCCGATCGAGCAATTGGCCTCGCTGCGAGCGATTCCCAACTTGCTCGTCATCCGACCCTGCGATGCGAATGAAACGGCCGTGGCGTGGCGTGTCGCTATTGAGAGACGGAATCAGCCGGTCGCGCTGGTCTTGACGCGGCAGGATGTGCCGACGCTTGACCGCAGCCAGTTTGCCTCAGCGGCAGATGGTCTTCGTCGCGGTGCGTATGTTTTGGCCGATGCTCCCGATGGCAAACCGGATCATTATCTTGATCGCCACCGGGTCGGAAGTGGGTTTGATCGTAGCCGCCCGCAAAAGAATTGCAGGAACAGAAAATCGCCGTGCGTCTCGTTTCCATGCCGAGCTGGGAATTGTTCGAAGCCCAATCCCAGGAGTATCGCGACTCGGTGCTTCCTCCATCGGTGCGCGCACGCCTTGCGGTTGAAGCGGGTGCGACTCAAGGTTGGTGCAGGTATGTTGGCGATGGCGGCGATGTTATCGGCGTGGATCGATTCGGTGCTTCGGCTCCGGGACCGCTCGTGATGCGCGAGTACGGATTCAGTGTGGAGAATGTGTGCCAACGAGCACTGGCCTTGCTCAAAAGGGAACATGTCTGATCACCCAACCATCTTGCCAAAGACGCTGAAGCTCATCGGTCTTGCTGCCGACCACGGAGGTTACGAGCTAAAGGAATACCTCGTCGGGAAGTTGCGCGAGGCCGGTCATGAAGTGATTGATTTCGGCGATGGCCGCCCGAACGAGGACGATGATTACCCGGATTTCATCGTGCCGCTGGCGCGTGCGGTCGCCGACGGAAAGGTGGAACGCGGCGTGGGCATCTGTGGCAGCGGGGTCGGCGCAGCCGTTTGCGCGAATAAAGTGCCAGGGGTTCGGGCGTGTCTGATTCACGAAGCCTTTTCGGCGCATCAAGGTGTCGAGGACGACGATTTGAACCTGATCTGTTTCGGCGGCCTTGTGGTTGGTCACGCGCTCGCCTGGGAATTGACGCAGACATTTCTGGCCGCGCGATTCACCGGGGCGGAGCGCTTTCGTCGTCGCTTGGCGAAAGTTGCCGCTCTATGCCAGGGAAGAGCTCGGCATCACTCTCCATGATTTGCTGGCCTTGGGCCGCCAGAATCCGAACGATGCATCGGAGAGTGTCAACATAGCCTATCACGCCAACTGCGCTGTGTGCGACTACCCGGAAGAGCACTATCTCCCGGTCGCAATCGCCTGCCAGTCGCGCGTGGCCAACCAGGGCGTAGTCGGACGGGCAAATGGTGGGTTGGCCGTCACAGCTTGGATCAGAAATGGACCACGCCGCCCCTTGGCGCAGTGAAGGTGGAGCCGCGCGGCAGGAAGCACATCAGGGAAGTGCAAGTAGGTCTTCACGGCCTTGACTCCAAGGCGGTGCGGGTGGAGCTTTACGCCGACGGAATGACAGCCCGCCGGTGCGGCAGGAAATATTCTGCCTTCACCCATTGTCCGATGAATCAGGTGGCTTCGACTATGGTGCAACCGTGTCTGCGGCTGGTCCGCCAGCGGACTACACGGGGAGAGTGATTCCGCAATTCGATGGCGTCGCGATCCCAATGGCAGACGCAGGAATCCTTTGTCAACGATGATCCAGTCTAAAAGAGAAAGTGCAATGAAGAGAGCGACGGCAATCACCTGTCTGTTCGTGGACATCGGCGGCGTGCTGCTCACCGACGGTTGGGATCACCAGGCCCGCAAACGGGCGGCGAATCGCTTCAAGCTGGTGTGGGCGGACATGGAGGATCGGCATCAGTTGAACTTCGCAACTTACGAAGAGGGGAAGCTCACGCTCGAAGAATATTTGGATCGGGTGATCTTCTACCAAAGGCGACCGTTCACACGAGCTGAGTTTCGACATTTCATGTTCGCGCAGTCAAGGACGTATCCGAAGATGATCGAGTTGCTTCGGAAGCTCAAGACGAAGTATGGACTGAAGATCGCCGTGGTCAGCAACGAAGCGCGCGAACTGAATGCTTTCCGGATTCGTAAGTTCAGGCTGGGTGCGTTTGTGGATGTTTTCGTTTCCTCCTGCTTCGTCCACCTCCGTAAACCTGACGCGGACATCTTTCGGCTGGCACTGGACCTTGCCCAGACGCCGGCCCGGCAAATTGTGTATGTCGAAAACACCCCAATGTTCGTCCAAGTCGCAGAGGGTTTGGGGATTCGAGGGATTCATCACACGGATCACAAGTCCACGCTCGCGAAGTTGGCTTCGTTCGGATTACGGAGTGGCAAAAGGTCACCGCGAAACGTTGGCGTGGAATGAAAGTCATCCGCAAAGTGCGTTGAAGGAAAGACGATGGCGAATAGAGAAGCACAGCAAAAGTGTGAGATCGGCATGGTCGGCTTGGACGTAATGGGGCGTAATCTCGTGCTGAACATGACCGAGCATGGTTTTTCGGTGGCGGCTTACGATAAGGACCAAACCATGGCTGAGGCGCTCCGGAAGCAATCGGCCGAACGCAATGTCCTCTGCGCGGCGAACGTCTCTGATTTCGTTGCACTGCTTCGGAATCCGCGCGCGAGCAAATACAAGTATCACCTTGATCTCGAAGCCGTGGCGCGCATCTGGCGGGGCGGCTGCATCAATCGCGCGGCCTTGCCCGAAGATACGGGTGCAGCGTTTAACGCACGGTGTGAGCTGACGAATCTGCTGCTCGATCCCAATGTTTCGCGCAAGCTCACGGAGCATCAGGAAGATTTGCGCTACATTGTGGGTCAGGCGATTGAGACAGGCGTGCCGGCTCCGGTTGTGTTGGCTTCGCTGGGTTATCTTGACGCCTATCGCAGCGCCTGGTTGCCGCCCAATCTCATTGAGGCCCAGCCCGATTATTTCGGCGCGCACACTTATGAGCGCAACGATGCCAAGGGCACGTTTCACACAGAATGGCAGAGCGAGAACTGATCATGAAAACGAATGATACACTTGAACCGACGGTGTTCGTCATTTTTGGCGGAGCCGGTGACTTGACCTGGCGGAAACTCGTGCCAGCTTTGTTCGACCTTTCGCAGGATCGCAGCCTGCCCGCACGGTTTGCAATCATTGTGGTGGACCGCATCAAGCTCGGCGATCTCGCGCTGCGCCGGCGGTTGCACAACGGCGTCAATCAATTCTCCCGCTTCGGAAAGTCTAAGGCCAGCGGCTGGCATCAGTTCGCGAAGCACATCCAATATCAAGCGGGCGATTTCAAGAAGCTGCAAACCTATAAAGCCCTCGGCGCAGAATGCGCGAAGCTGGAAAAGGACTGGGGCACCAAAGCTCATCGCATCTTTTACATGGCCACGCCGCCGAGCATGTTCGGCGAAATCCCAAAATATCTCGGCAAGGCCGGACTGGCGGGCGACCGGCAATGGGCGCGGATCGTGATCGAGAAGCCGATCGGCTATGATGTGGAATCCGCGCGCGCCCTGAACGCGGTTCTCGCCGCCAGCTTTGACGAGTCCCAGATTTACCGCATTGATCATTATCTCGGCAAGGAAACGGTGCAGAACATTCTGGCGTTCCGCTTTGCCAATCCGCTCTTCGAGCCGCTCTGGAACCGGCGCTACATCGACTACGTGACCATCACGGTCGCTGAAGTGGTGGGCGTCGAGCATCGCGGCGGTTACTACGACCATGCCGGGGCGCTGCGCGACATGGTGCAGAATCATCTGATGCAACTGCTTTGTCTCGTGGCGATGGAGCCGATGGTTTCCTTCGACGCCGACGAGATTCGCAACAAGAAGGTGGACGTGCTCCACGCGGTTCGTCCGATACATCGCGACGCCGTCCCGCAAAGCGCGGTGCGCGGACAATATGGTTCTGGCAGTCTCAACCGCAAACAAATGCCCGGCTATCGTGAGGAAGCTGGCGTAGCGCGCGATTCTCAGACGGAGACCTTTGTGGCTTTGAAGCTGCTTATTGACAACTGGCGCTGGCAGGACGTGCCCTTTTATCTGCGCACCGGCAAGCGACTGCCGCAACAGGCCTCAGAAATCTCCATTCAATTTCGCGCGGTGCCGCATCAGTCTTTCCCGCCCGAAGCCTCCCTCGGCTGGCAGCCATCCCGGTTGATCCTGTCGATCCAGCCCGAAGAAGGCATCGTGCTCGGCTTTCAGGCCAAGTATCCGGGACCGAAAATGCAACTGCGGCCGGTGGACCTGCGGTTCTATTATCGGGAGAGCTTCGACGCCCCTTCACCCGATGCGTATGAAACGCTGTTGTGGGACGTCATGAAAAGCGACGCCACGCTCTTCATGCGCGCCGATCAAGTGGAGGCCGCCTGGCAATTACTGATGCCGGTTCTCGAAACGTGGCAGGAGACGGCGCCGAGCGATTTTCCCAATTACACTGCGGGCACATGGGGGCCGGAGAACACTCAAGGACTGCTGGCTCCCGGACATCGTTGGCCGTTGCCGACCGAATTAGTGGGACGGGTGCAGAAGAAGAGGAAGAACCCGTAACGCAAACGCTATGAAAACCCCGATCGAATACATCATTGTTGCCGTGCCCTTTCACGCCGACGCCGCAACCCATGAAAGACTGGCGAGGCAAGTGAACGAGAAACTCAGCAGCGGCTACGAGCTATATGGCCCCCCGTTTGTCAGCTCGGAAATGATGTATCAGGCCATGACGAAGCCGATCCAGTCAAGCTGACTGGCCGACAACCACCGGAAACACTTGGGGCATGAGAATTCTGGTCATTGATGTCGGCGGCACGCACGTGAAGGTGCTGGCGACCGGCCATAAGCAACGGGTAAAGGTTCCGTCCGGGCCTAAGATGACGCCCGCGCTGATGATCGCCGCAGTTCGAGCGGCCACAACCGGCTGGAAATATGACGCCGTCTCGATCGGCTATCCCGGAGTTGTGGTTCACGGTCGTCCGATCATTGAACCTCGCCACCTTGGTTCCGGGTGGGTTGGATTTGATTTCAGCAAGGCGCTTGGCTCGCGCGTCAAAATTGTCAATGACGCGGCCATGCAGGCGCTGGGCAGTTATCAAGGGGGTCGGATGCTCTTTCTCGGTCTGGGCACCGGGCTTGGCTCGGCGCTGATCGTGCAAAATGTGCTGGAGCCCATGGAACTGGCCCACTTGCCCTACAAGAAAGGCCGGAGCTATGAAGATTATGTGGGGCTGGCGGGCCTGAAGCGGCTGGGGAAGAAGAAATGGCGTCATCATGTGAACAAGATCGTCGAGCAACTCATGGGCGCGGTGCAGGCCGAGTACGTGGTGATCGGGGGAGGCAATGCCAGATTGCTCAAGCAGCTTCCGCCCGCCACGTGCCTGGGGGACAATTCCAACGCCTTCAAAGGCGGGAATCGTTTGTGGCAGACACTTTACAGTTCAACTCAGGAACGGTTCGTCCATTGACCCACAAGAAATGCCAGCCAGCTCCAGTCCTGTCTTCGATACGGCCTCGTCGCAAGCGGCGGCAATTTCAAGCCTGTTCCTGGTGGTGCTGGCCGTTTGCGCGGTCATCCTACTGATCGTAGTCGGCATCGTTGGAGTCAGCTTGATTCGTTTCCGGCAACGACCCGGTGCCGAAGAACCGCCATCCTATTTTGGGAACCGGAAGCTGGAGATCATCTGGACTGTCGGGCCGACACTGATTGTCATCTGGCTCCTTGTTTTAACGGCGCGCGCGATGCGACAGTCTGATCCCCCCGCCAATCGCGAGCCTGATCTCATCGTGATTGCCCATCAATGGTGGTGGGAAGTGCGCTATCCGAAATCCGGCGTGGTGACTGCGAATGAGATTCATATTCCTGTCGGTACGAAATGGCTGGTCCGCCTGGAATCGGCGGACGTGATTCATGATTTCTGGGTGCCGTCCCTGGCGCGTAAGATGGACGTGATTCCCGGTTATACAAATCACATTTGGCTGGAGGCCGCCGCGCCGGGAAAATACGCCGGCACGTGCGCGGAGTTTTGCGGCGCGCAGCACGCCTGGATGCGGTTTTCCGTCATCGCGGAATCGCCGACGACATTCGCAGCGTGGCTGCATGGACAGGAATCCCCCGCCGTTCTTCCAGTCACGGAATCAGCCAGGGAAGGTTTGAAAAGTTTCCAGACGATGACCTGCATCAATTGTCATTCCATTCGCGGCGTTTCCGTTGCGGCCAGCGCCGCGCCAGATTTAACGCATCTGGCCGGGCGCGAAATGATCGGTGCGGGCGTCCTATCCAATTCGGAAGCTAATCTGTTTCGCTGGTTGAAAAATCCGCAAGCCATCAAGCCGGCGTGCCTCATGCCCAATCTGAAACTGGCCGATGCGCAGGCGGACGCTCTGGCAAGCTATTTGGAAACTCTGAAATGAGCGCCGCCGCATCAGCTTCCGCCGCCATCGAAGCGCCCCCGCCGGGAAGCACGGCGCGCGGGCTTTATAGCTGGGTCGCCACCGTGGATCACAAGCGCATCGGCATTCTGTATTTGCTGACTGCGCTCGTGTTTTTTGCGGCGGGCGGCATTGAGGCGTTGCTCATGCGCATTCAACTCGCGCGGCCCAATAACACGTTCCTTTCGCCGGATGCCTACAACCAGCTTTTCACCATGCACGGCACGACCATGATTTTTCTGGTGGTGATGCCGACCCTGTTCGGGCTGGCGAACTACCTGGTGCCGCTGATGATCGGCGCGCGTGACATGGCCTTTCCGCGACTGAACGCCTTGAGCTACTGGCTTCTGCCGTGCGGCGGTTTGCTGCTGCACTTCAGTTTGCTGGCGGGCGGTGCTCCCGCCGTCGGCTGGTTCAGTTACGCGCCGCTCAGTGAAACGCCTTATGCCTCGACACCGGGCGTGGATTATTGGGGGCTGTCGCTTTTGATTCTTGGCGTCGGCTCGGTCGCGGCTTCCATCAATCTGATCGCCACGATTCTGACGTTGCGCGCTCCGGGCTTAACCATCCGCCGGCTGCCGTTGTTCGTCTGGATGATTTTCGTGAACTCGTTTCTCGTCATCCTGGCGCTGCCGGCGTTGAACGCGACGATTGTGATGCTGTTCATTGATCGCCACCTGGGCACCAACTTTTTCGCGCCGACGCACGGCGGGTCGGCGGTGCTGTGGCAGCATTTCTTTTGGGCCTTCGGCCATCCCGAAGTTTACATCATGGCATTGCCGGCCTTCGGCATCATTTCCGAAGTGGTGCCGGTCTTCGCACGACGACCGATCTTTGGCTATGAATTTGTCGCGGGTTCGACGGTGGCCATCGCGCTGCTTAGCTTCGGGGTCTGGGCGCATCACATGTTCGCCGTGGGCATGGGGCATCCCATGGATCTATTTTTTGCCGCCACGAGCATGTTGATCGCCGTTCCCACGGGCGTGAAAGTTTTTGCCTGGAGTGCGACGATGTGGGGCGGTTCGATCCGGCTCACCACCGCCATGCTTTTTGCCGTGGCGTTTCTGATCCAGTTCACGGTTGGCGGATTGAGCGGCGTGACGTTTGCCGTGGTGCCGATAGACTGGCAGGTGACCGACACCTATTATTTGGTCGCGCATTTTCATTACGTGCTTTTCGGCGGCACGTTCTTCGCGGTATTTGCCGGGCTGTATTATTGGTTTCCAAAGATCACCGGGCGAATGCTGTCCGAGCGGCTGGGCAAGCTCAATTTCTGGATGGCTTTGATTGGCTTTAACACGGCGTTTTTCGTGCAACATTTCCTCGGTTTGATGGGAATGACGCGGCGGATTTATACCTATCCCGATCTGCCGGGTTGGGGGTTTTTGAATATGATTTCCACCGTGGGCGCGTTTTTGCTGGGCGCTTCGGTACTAGTGTTGTTGTGGAATATCATCGCGAGCCTGCGTTCGGGCAAACCGGCGGGCGACGATCCCTGGCAGGCTTGGACGCTGGAATGGGCGGCGACCTCGCCACCGCTCGCGCACAATTTTGATCGCGTGCCACCGATCCGCAGCCGGCGGCCATTGTGGGATCTGGCGCATCCGCAAAATCCCGACCCGGTCGTCGGTGGCCTTGCCGCGCGCGACGATTTCGTTTTGGAGAAAAATCAGACGGGCATGGCCAGTTTTCTTATTTCTGAAGGCATGTTCTTTCTCATGCTGATTCTGGCCTATCTTTTTTACAACAATCGGGCCATGAGTGGACCGACGCCCGCCGACACGCTGAACCCGCAGCGAGCCGGCATTTACACTCTTTGTCTGATGGCGAGCAGCCTGACCCTCTGGCTCGCGGAGAAACAGTTGAAGGCCAAAAGGCATTCCGCGTTCCGCTGGCTGCTGGGGCTTACCATTCTGCTCGGAGTCGTTTTCATTTTCGGTCAGGGCCGGGAATATCTCGGCGTCTTCCACGAAGGCGTCACGGTCAATTCCAATTTGTTCGCGACTACATTTTTCACCCTCACCGGCTTCCACGGTTTGCATGTGTGCGTCGGGGTGATCGCATTGCTGATTGTCATGGGCCTGGCCCTGGCCGGCGATTTCAAGCAAGGCCGCATTGAGGTGGTAAAATCCATCGCGCTTTACTGGCACTTTGTGGATGTCGTCTGGCTCGTGGTGTTTTCGGTGATTTATCTCAGGCTGCTGATATGACCACGCGACAAGTTTTAATGTCCGCATGGGATTGGAATCCGTGGGTCATCGCAATTTGTGTCGCTGCGGCCTTAGTTTATGGCGCGCGGCATGGTTTCCGTTTGAGTCGAAAAATCGGCTGGCTGCTGGCAGGAATGGCTGTGTTCTTCCTCACGTTGGCATCGCCGATTGACGCGTTAGCGGACGGATATTTGTTCAGCGCGCACATGTTGCAACATCTGCTGCTCCTCTTGGTTGTGCCGCCGCTGATTTTATTGAGCCTTCCGTCAACGCCCGTTCCCGAGGGTTTACACATTGGTCGCTGGAAATGGCTGAACTGGATTTTGCGTTTTCCGGTGGCCACCTGGTTATTGGGCGTTGGCGGCATGTGGCTTTGGCACGCGCCCGTGCTGTGCAATGCCGCTGTGACGAGCGCGTGGGTTCATCGTTTGCAGTATGTCTCGTTGCTGTTGATGGGTTTCGCTTTTTGGTGGCCGATCATCGGCTCATGGCCCAGGAAACGGCTGTCGCCGCTGGCGGGAATTGTTTATCTGTTCAGCGCGTGCATCGGCTGCACCGTTCTGGGAATCATCATCACGTTCTCGCCCGTGGAAGTGTGCTCCATTTATCTGCATCCGCTGGACCGGCTCGGCATTCTGCCGCTCATTCAGGATCAATGGGGGCTGACACCCGCCAAAGACCAGCAACTCGGCGGCCTGCTGATGTGGGTGCCTGCGTGCCTGATTTATTTCTGCGGGATTTTGGGACTGCTCGCCCGCTGGTATGGCCAGGCCGGCGACGAAGCCAATATCCCTGAATCGCAATTGATCAAAGCTCTCATGGAGAAACCTCATGGCCACTGACATTTCAAAACCTGTGCCGCCGGAATCGTATCCGGGATGGACAGTCCTGCCGCAGGAAAAACTGCCGGAGCCGGGTATCTGGCCCGTAACCCTGGCGTTGGGAATCACCTTCCTGGTGTGGGGACTGGTTACTACACTGATCATCACCGGCGTCGGCGTCGTGCTGTTCGCCGTCGCGTTGGCAGGATGGATTCGAGACATTCGTCATGAAAGAGCCAAACACTGAACCGGCTGCAACCGGCTGCCCGGATTCACCGGCGGAACTTTCACGACGAAAATGTCTTGCGCGATTGAGTCTCGCCGCCGGTGGGATCGGCACTTTGATCCTGAGCGTTCCGTTGATTGGTTTCATTCTTTCGCCGTTGTTTGGGAAGCCGCCCGCAGTGTGGCGTTCGGTGGGCAAGGTCGGCGGGTTCAAAGTCGGCGAGACATCTTCCGTCGTATTTGAGGATGCCTCGCCGCTTCCCTGGGCGGGGGTGACGGCCAAAACGGCGGCGTGGTTGCGTCGGGAAAGCGAGGAGGAATTTGTCGCTTTCGCCATCACCTGCACGCATCTGGGTTGTCCGGTGCGATGGTTGAAGGAGGCAAGCCTGTTCATGTGTCCGTGTCACGGCGGCGTGTATTATCAGGACGGCACGGTCGCCGCCGGTCCGCCGCCACGCCCGCTGGCCCGCTACAAGGTTCGGGTGAGGAACGGAACGGTTGAAATCCAAACCGCGCCAACGTCCATCAGTCGTTTCAAAAGGAAGGCTGGTGCTCATGCCTAAACGACTCGGCAAATCCATTTGGAAGTGGGTGGACGACCGCACCGGCATTGCCGAAACGTTGGGTCCCGTGGCGCGCCATCTGGTGCCACCCGACGCGCGTTGGTGGTATGTGTTCGGCAGTGCGACGTTGTGTGCGTTTATGATTCAGGTGGTGAGCGGCGTGGCGCTGGCGTTTTCCTATATTCCTTCCGCCAACGAAGCCTATTCTACTCTTCAGTTCATCAGTCAGGAGGCGGCTTTCGGCCACTTCATGCGCGGCCTGCATTATTTTGGCGCGTCAGCGATGGTGCTCATGGTGGGGCTGCACATGGCGCAAGTCTTTCTGTTCGGCTCCTACAAATTCCCCCGCGAAATGAATTGGATGACGGGCGTGCTGTTGCTCGGGTTCACCCTGATCATGGGGTTCACCGGACAATTGTTGCGCTGGGACCAGAATGCCGTCTGGTCGGTGGTGGTCGCGGCGGAACAGGCGGGGCGCGTGCCGTTGATTGGCGGCTGGCTGGCGCGGTTCACCCTTGGCGGGGACTCCGTTGGCGGCGCGACCTTGACCCGGTTTTTTGCCATTCACGTTTTCATCATGCCCGCCTTGATCTTCGCCTTTGTCGGGCTGCACCTGTGGCTTGTCTTGCGGCACGGCATTTCCGAGCCGCCCAAACCCGGCAAACCGGTTGATCCCAAAACCTATCGCCGCGAATATACTGAACTGCTCAAGAAAACCGGACGCCCATTCTGGCCGGATGCCGCCTGGCGCGATGTGGTTTTCGCAGTCACCATGCTGGTGGTGATTGCGGCGCTGGCGTTGGTCTTTGGCGCCCCTCAATTGGGCAAACCACCGGACCCGAGCCTGATTGCCGCGTCGCCCCGTCCCGATTGGTATTTGCTCTGGTATTTCGCGGTGCTGGCGCTGCTGCCGCCCGGGACCGAAAGGTATTTCATGGTTTTTGGGCCGCTGCTCGTTGGGCTCCTGTTGATCGTGCTGCCGTTCATCTCCAATCGCGGCGAACGGAGTCCGCGCCGGCGTCCGTGGGCGGTCGCCGCCGTTCTGATGACCGTGGTGATGATCGTTACGTTGTGGGTGGCCGGGGCAAAATCCAACTGGTCGCCCAATTTTAATGCCGAGCCGCTGCCGGCCAACGTGGTTGTGGCGACCAGCGGCCCGGTGTTTGAAGGAGCGCGCCTGCTCCATTCCAAGGGTTGTCTGAATTGTCACCTCATCGAAAGCTATGGCGGCCGTCGCGGACCACCTCTGACCGACATCGGGAACAAGCTTTCGTCGGCGCAAATAATTCTGCGCATCTCCAACGGCGGCGTGAACATGCCGGCCTATGCCGCAAACCTCACGCCGGCGGAAATGGACGCGCTCGTGGCGTTCCTGGCATCACGCAAGGCCCAACGACAATGATCATGAAGGGACCCGAATCCATCGCGTCAGACGTTCCGGAGAGAATTGTGATTGTGGGCGGCGGTTTTGCCGGAGTGACTTTGGCGCAACGCCTCGAACGATTGCTGCCACCGCACATGGACATTGTCGTCCTGAGTGCGGAGAATCATCTGGTCTTCACTCCCCTGCTCCCGGAAGTGGTTGGCCGGACCATTTCTCCCCTGCATGTCGTCGTGGCTGGCCGCCAGTTGACCCGGCGCACCCAGTGGCTTGAGGCGCGTGTCCACCGGATTGATCGGGAAAGCAACGAGGCGCACTACGACCGTCCGGACGGGACGACGGCTTCAATGCGTTACACCCATTTGGTGTTGACTTGCGGGGCGGCGGCAAATCTGGCGGAAATTCCGGGACTGGCTTCCCGGGGCTATGCCTTGAAGACAGTCATTGATGCGATCGTCATGGGCAACGGTTTGATCGGCGTCTTTGAAGCTGCCGCGACCGAGCCTGATGCGAAAGTGCGCCAGCGACTGCTCACCGTGGTCGTCATTGGCGGAGGCTTCAGCGGCGTGGAAGTGGCGGGGCATATTGCGGATTTGATGCGGGCGATCCGGCGCTTCTATCCCGAGTTGCAGCATGAAATCCCGCACGTTGTTCTGTTACAGAAAGGCAAACACCTGTTGCCAGAGTTGCATCACGCATCCTTGTCGAAATTCACGTTGCAGAAACTTCGGCAGAACGGAATCAAAGTGCGGCTCGAAACCGTAGCCAAAAGGGCGGACTCCGTCGCGGTGCATCTGACTTCAGGTGAACGGATCGAGACAGGAATGATCGTCTGCACGGTCGGCACGGAGACACATCCGCTGATCAAGAGCTTGGGGCTGCCATTGGAAAGGGGACGGCTCAAGACCGACCCGGACATGAAGGTGACCGGCACAAGCAATCTCTGGGCGCTGGGCGATTGTTCGCTGGTCGCCAACGCCTACGATGGCAACCCGTCTCCCGCGACCGCGCAGTTTGCGGTGCAGCAAGCCCGGCAATTGGCGGCGAATCTTCAGCGCGCCTCACAGGGTATTGCGACGAAGCCATTCAATTATCGTCCGCGCGGCATTCTCGCCTCCATTGGCCATCGCAATGCAGTGGCGGTCATTTATGGAGTCAAGCTGTCCGGTTTCCTCGCCTGGTTGTTATGGCGCGGAGTTTACTTGTCGAAGCTGCCGACGTTCAGCCGCAAGCTGGAAGTCGCGATAAGCTGGGCTTGCAACATTCCTTTTCCTCCAAACATTGTTCAGCTTCGGCTGTCGGAAGGACAATCAGTGGAGGCAGCCAGCGCGCGGGAAGAACACAATGACAAACACAAAAGACGGAAGTGAATGCCAATTGTCAAAGCAAACGCGTCCTGGTCGCCCGCGGAAATTCCGGTGTCCGCGATCCCGGCGGGAGGCCGCGGCATGAGGCTGAGAGCGTTCAAAACATGTCTGTGAAAAGAGAACCAAACGGTTGGTTAGTTCCCGGCATGTGGCAGCCGAGCGATTGGTTGCGGCTGACGGTGCCGGCGGCTTTCGCCATTCGCTATGTTCCGGCCTGGAAGAACGAAACCCTCCTTTTCATCGTCACCGGCTTCGCGATCATCGCGCTGGCCGTCTGGATCGTGGCGGAGGTCGGCGGTGATGGCGAATGCAACTGGCTGGAAGGCGCGCAGCCTCTTTCGGTGTATCTCACCAGCGGCATTCGGTTCTTCTGTCTGGTTGAGCCGTCCCACGTGCAAAACGGAAAGTCCGGCCCGGCGCGCTTGAACGCGATCAGCCATACCAACCCAGAACCGGGCCAGCCCCGAGGGAGTCAGGCATGAAACCACCAAACGAAAACCTCCTGACCATCAACGGCGGCTCGTCGAGCATCAAGTTCGCGCTCTACGGAATGGGCGAGCCGTTGAAACGAGGGCTGCATGGAAAAGTTGACCGCATCGGTTTGAGCGGAACGAATCTGACGTTCACAAACCCGGACGGAAAGCCGCAACCCAGTATCAGCATCACCGCCGCCGATCATAAATCGGCGGCGGACTTCCTGATTCATTGGCTCGAACAGCGACCTGGGTTTGAATCTGTTCGGGCGGTGGGTCACCGCGTGGTTCACGGGATGAAGCACACGGCGCCCGAAGCGGTCACTCAGGAACTGCTGGATGAATTGCATCGTATCCGCCCCTACGACCCGGAACACCTGCCCCGGGAGATCGAACTGATCGAAGCCATTCGCCAGCGGCATCCGCAACTGCCACAGTTGGCGTGCTTCGACACAGCGTTTCACCGCGACATGCCGCGCGTGGCGAAGTTGTTGCCGATTCCACGCCGCTTCGATGCCAAGGGAGTTCGACGCTACGGCTTTCACGGTTTGTCCTACGCGTATCTGATGGAAGAACTCGCGCGGCTCGGCGACCCGGCGGCCACGAAGGGCCGGGCAATCCTTGCCCACCTCGGCAACGGTGCAAGCATGGTCGCCGTGCGGGACGGCAAAAGTATTGATACCAGCATGAGTTTTACGCCGACGGCGGGATTGGTGATGAGCACTCGTTCCGGCGATTTAGATCCCGGCCTCGCGCCGTATCTGGCGCGCACGGAGCAGATCACCACCAGCCAGTTCTACAAAATGGTCAACCACGAATCGGGTTTGCTCGGCGTTTCGGAAACCAGTTCCGACATGCGGGACTTGCTCGACCATGAAACGCAGGACGTGCGGGCGGCAGAAGCCGTGGCGCTGTTTTGTTATCAGGCGAAAAAGTGGATTGGCTCCTTCGCCGCTGCCCTCGGTGGACTGGACACACTCGTCTTCGCCGGAGGCATCGGTGAAAATGCGCCAGCCATCCGCGCGCGCATCTGTGAGGGGTTGAGCTTTCTTGGCATCGAACTGGATAAGTCGCGCAATGTGGACACCGCGGGAGTGATTTCCGCGGACGCCAGCCGGGTCACGGTTCGCGTCATTCGCACGGACGAGGATCTGATGATTGCGCGTTCGGTATTGCGCTCCCGTCCGGCGGTCACGGCGGACTCAAGGAAAGCAAATGAGCATTGACTTCAACCCAACTGCGACCGGCAACATCAGCCGAATATTATGAAAGCCACCCGAAAGCTTCACGACCTTGGCCAGAGCCTCTGGCTCGACAACATCACACGCGATCTCCTGAACAACGGGACGCTCCAACGCTACATTGACGAACTGTCGGTGACCGGGCTGACCTCAAATCCCACGATCTTTGATCACGCCATCAAGAACAGCGCCGCCTATGACGAGGCGATTCGTGATGAGCTGGCGAACGGCAAATCCGGCGAGAGCCTCTTCTTCGACCTCGCACTCGACGACCTCACCAGGGCGGCCGACCTGTTCCGGCCGGTTCACGACCGCACGAACGGTGTGGACGGATGGGTGTCGCTGGAGGTGTCGCCATTGTTGGCGCATGACACGAGCCACACGATCGCCGCCGCCAGGGAACTTTTCGCGCGGGCAGGACGGCCCAACCTATTCATCAAGATTCCGGGCACCAAGGAAGGTTTGCCAGCCATCGAGGAGGCGATTTTTGCAGGTGTGCCAGTCAACGTAACCCTCCTGTTTTCGCGCGAGCAATACGTGGCGGCAGCCGAGGCCTACCTGCGCGGCATCGAACGGCGCATTGCCGCCGGACTCAATCCCCAGGTTGGCTCCGTGGCCTCGATGTTCATTAGCCGCTGGGACGCCGCCGTGGCGGGCAAGGTTCCGGCGGAGTTGAGCAATCGGCTCGGCATCGCCATTGCCGGTCGCATCTACAAGGCATACCTCGACCTGTTGAGCCATCCGCGCTCGCAGCGCGCATACAATGTCGGCGCCAGGCCGCAACGACTGCTTTGGGCCAGCACCGGCACCAAGGACCCGAAAGCCCCGGACGTTCTCTACGTCAAGGCCCTCGCCTCTCCTTTCACGGTGAACACGATGCCCGAGGGCACATTGAAGGCCCTCGCGGACCATGGCGAAATCGGCCTGATCATGGCGGCGGACGGCGGCGATTGCGAAATGGTTTTGGACCGGTTCGCCCAGGCCGGTGTGAACGTGGACAGCCTGGCCGCCCGCCTTCAGGACAAAGGCGCAAAATCCTTCGTGGAATCCTGGAACGAACTGCTGGCGGTGATTGCATCCAAGAGCGCCGCGCTTAAGCGGGCCGCCTGACCCGGCCGTTGAATCAATGGAAGAATCATGAGTACCAGCAGCCATATCAAGCCGCTCACCCAACGGCCGGCGGGGAAGGCCCTCGCCGTCCATCACAAACAGGTGCAAATGTTACACGTGCGGAAGCTGTTCGCCGATGACTCAAAACGCGGCGAACGCCTGACGGTCGAGGCGGCGGGCCTTTACGCGGATTATCCGAAGAATCGCATCACCGACCAGACCCTCAAACTGCTGGTCCAACTGGCCATCGAATCCGGTTTGAGTGGGAGGATCGAAGCCATGTTCAGCGGCGATAAAATCAACACTACCGAAAGGCGCGCCGTCCTGCACGTGGCTCTGCGCGCTCCCAAAAGTGCGACCCTCGTCGTGGATGGACCCTGCTGCTCGGCTTCATCGACGCGTCTCGCTGAACGGTCGTTCGGTAAAGCTCGACGGCAGTCGCAAACAGCGGAGCCTCGCCAGCGGAACCCGCTTCCCTTTTCTCCTTGAGGAAGCCAACCAGTCTCAGCCGAGCAGTGGAGAAGACGTTGGTCTTGAGGGTTTGGCGAATGATCTTGCCGCCGATTTTGACCCTTGCATAATACGTGCCGCTGCCGACGTACTGGAGCAAGTGCGGAACCTTAGGGAACGAGCGCCAGTTTGCGTCCTTTGACAGACGGTGTGGACTGGCGCGCTGTGGTTTCAGGGGCGTCGGTGTGCTGTTCATGGGCTCGCAGTGTTGCGCGGAACACAAATGCGGGATAAAAGCGAAGGCGAGCAAAAATGGCAGATAGTGTAAGTACCTTTTCAAGAATGTGTTGAGTCTTGTTGGTGGGATGCCGGAGTGGTCAATCGGAACAGACTGTAAATCTGTCGGGCTAACGCCCTACGAAGGTTCAAATCCTTCTCCCACCACCATTTTCCCAAATGGAATCGGGCCTTTCTCCCGGTTCGCATAAAGTCTGCACGAGCAGGTGCCCCAAAAGCCTGACGGGCGTGCCTGTGACCGATCCACGTTCGAGACTTCAAGTGGATTTCGGGCGGATTCGCGGTCGCGACTCCCGACCGTCGCCGACGCCGGTCTGAACTCTGGCGACCGGGCGAAAGGCAGCGCCAGGACACCACGAGGTCACCCCAATGCCACCCTACCCCAGAACTCCGGCGACTGCGGCGGTGTCCCGGAATCCGCCTTCGCGTTCGCACAGCGCCGCTGGAAACGGCCGTCTCCAGGTGCGATCCGAATGGCCAAAATCAACTGCGCGTCGCTGGTGACGGAGAAATCGGGCGATTCCTCGGTCGGCCAACTGACGAAACCAGGCTCTGTTGGTTCATGGATTCGCCGGGTGTCCCCGGCTGGACAAGCCGGCCCAGGCGATCCAACCTCCGCCATGACACCGACAGCGCGATGGTTCCGCGTGGTCGTCTTTGTTTGGCTCGTGACGCCGGCCGTGGGCCGGACGCAGCCGGAGAGCGCGGCGGGGAAACCGCCGCCGGGGTACATCCGGGTCAGTCAGGACGGAAGCCGTTTTGTGCAGTCCGGTTCCGGAGCCGAGTTTCGGCCGTGGGGATTCAATTACGATCACGATGCCGCCAATCGTCTCCTGGAAACGTACTGGAAGGACGAGTGGAGCACCGTGGTGGAGGATTTCGAGGAGATGAAGCAGCTCGGGGCGAACACGGTCCGGATTCACCTGCAGGTGTCGCGGTTCATGAACTCGCCCGAGCAAGTGAATGAGGAAGCGCTGACACAGCTTGCCCGTCTGTTGGCCCTCGCGGAGAAGACGGGCCTCCACCTCGATATCACCGGCTTGGGATGTTACGACCGGACGGACGTGCCGTCGTGGTACAGCGCGCTCAACGAGGGCCAGCGGTGGGACGTGCAAGTCCAGTTCTGGGAGGCGGTGGCCGAAACCTGTCGCCCGAGCGCCGCCGTGTTCTGCTACGACCTGATGAACGAACCGGTGGTGACCGAGGACAAACAGGGTGGGGACTGGACGCCCGGGGCGTTTGGCGACCGGTATTTTGTGCAACGGCTGACGCTTGATTTTGCAGGACGAACACCGGCGCAGATTGCCGAAGCGTGGGTCAATCGAATGGTGGCTGCCATCCGGAAACACGACCCGGCGCATCTCGTGACGGTCGGGGCGATTCCGTGGGCGCTGACCTGGCCGCAGGCCCAGCCGCTCTTCTATGCGAAGCCGGTGAGTCAGAACCTGGATTTCGTGAGCCTCCACTTCTATCCCCGGAAGGGCGACGTGGACAAAGCCTTGAAGGCGCTGGCGGTTTACGACATCGGCAAACCCATTGTGATCGAGGAGATGTTTCCCCTGGATTGCTCGGTGGCGGAACTGGATCAGTTCATTGACGGATCGAGGCCGCTGGCCGCGGGCTGGATTGGCTTCTACTGGGGAAAGACCATTGCGGAATACCGACGGGAAAAGGGCAGCCTCGCGGATGCCATCACCCTCGACTGGCTGGAGTACTTTGTCAGGAAGACTCCCGCGATCCTAAGTCGGGAAGTGCCGCCAGGAGTCGAGCCCCGTGGAAAGTGACAGGGCACAAGGCCCCCGACGGCAAGCCCCCCGCCTCCATCCGTGACGGTTTCGCAAGGCACTGAACCACTCTCGAACCCGCAGTCAGGATCCCGCGAATAGGTCTCCGCGGCGATCTTTCATCAGCCGCCTCAATATGGCAGGTAAACTCCGCCGGAAGCCGAAAGCTGGATGGTGGCCAGCGGAAGGAGGCGCGCCAGGAATTCCCCTCGGGCGTCCAGAGGATGCAGCCCGACGCCCTGGAGGTCCACGGTGCCGATCGCTTTCATCGCGACGCTATCAACCTTCAGTTCGGAGGTGATGTCTCGCGACTGATCGACGAGAACCTGGAGCGTCCCCTCGATCAGCACGGTGGTCCAGGAAACCTGGACATAGGCGAAAGTGGCCCCGGCAGCGCAGGCATAAAGGCTGAGGCTCGGTCTGAGGCGCATTTTGCGCAGCTTCTCGAGAACTGCCTGGTTGTGCTTGGTGATCAATAGGTCGGTCTTGGGCTTGGGAGGCATAGGCTTAGGGGGTGGTGGGAAGCGGGTTTCTATCCAGCCCACACTGGTGTACGCTGCCGCGTCATGCCAAGGCCGGTTCCCTGAGCCTCGAGGCGCGCGACACGGATGGTGCTTTCCATCGCCATGAGTAGCATCGTGAATTCGAGGCTCCAGCCTGTCAAGTGCCGCCGGTAGGCGCTCCCGGCCCGCATCCTCCGCGAGAGAACGGTCACCCGCGCCGTGGCCGGCCGAAGCATAGGACCACGAAGTGGAGAGGGGACCCGGCCAGCCGGCTTAGCGCGCGAAGCGATTCAGGGCGGATCGGGTGGCTCTGTTCATGCCGGAGGTTGCTTGCGACGATACAGCGTGATTCCGGTCCCGAGCACCGACAGGAGGAAGGGCGACTTTGCAGCGGCCGCTGACTCGGCGTCCTCCGGCGTCGCCACGACCACATCGACGGGCGGGAAGCAATCCGCCGCCAGTTGCCGGGCCCGGCGCAGGCAGGAGAACTCGTTGCCGCGGATCGGTGTCACCACCAGGAGGTCAACGTCGCTCCCTGGATGACTCGTCCCTTTGGCGTAGGAGCCAAAGAGCACGATGCGTTCGGGCGCGAAGGCGCGAATGTAGCGTTCGACCACGCGCCGTAAAAACGGCGGGATCGGACGAAGGTCTCCGGCCTGGCCTATCACTGCGGTGTCAGCCATTGTTCTGGGCCTGTTGCTTCAAGGCATCGCCGCCATCCAAGGCGGTATAGTACAGGTGGAGGATGACGTCGGTCACCTGGTTGAGGGCGATCTCATTGCTCGCGGCGGGCATTTCCAGGTGCCAGGCGCTGATGGCACCGGCGCCCTCGAACGGGAGGTAGCGCGGATCGCCGAGGTTGTTGTTGATCGCGGTGAGGAACAAACCGGGGTCGTCCTGGCCGTTGCCCAGGACAATCTGCTGCGGCACCAAGGCGTAATTGTAAACGAATCGACTGTCGCCCCCCGGCGGGTTTTCGGCATAGCCGCCGGTCAGATCGGCCGAGGTTCGCACCTGGTTCCGGGCCAGCTTGAGCGTGGCCTTCACATTGTCGAACTTGCCCGGGGCCGGATAGGCGACGGTGATGCTGACGCGCACCAGATGGCGATGATAGTGGCCGGGGTAATCGTGATCGAAGAGCGATTCCGGGAGCTCGAAGTCGCAGGCGCCGGTCAGCAAGAGCTGTTGGAGCGCGCCCGGATTGAGCGTGGCGAGGGAGACATAACGGGAAATCTCAAACCGCCGGACGTTGTTGTCGAGGTAGGAAGCCTGCATGCGGCGCAGGTCGTGGTTCAACGCCTCGCCGGCCAGCAGGCCCTTATGCAGGCTGTCCCAGTATCCGAACTGGATGAAGTCGCTGTCGGGGATGCCGAGTTCGTATCGGTAGCAGCGTTCGACCTGCTTGCCGAGCCGGTAAGCGAGTTTGTAGCTCTGGAAGTAAGTGTCCGCGAGTCGGGCCACCATCCAGTCGTAGAGTTCCTCGTTGGTGAAGCGGTCGGTCAGGAAATCGATCTGTTGTTGGAGTTGATCCGCCTGCGTCTGGTGGTTGGTCTGGTTCTGCTGCGCGATTGCGAGGGCGAGCTCGGCGGCCGCAAGCTGGGCCTGGGTTTGTTGGACCTGGAACCCGGCTTCGGTGGCTTTCTGCTGGTTGTCCGTATAGCGGTAGCTGAGGCGCCCCTGTTCGGCGGCGAGCTTGGCCCCGTCTTCCAGGATGCTCGTGATCTCCTTCAGCACTTCGCTCCCCTTGTCGGAGGAATGGCCGGCATTGCTGCCCCCTTCGTGAGCGCCGGCACTGGGCGAGCCGCCGAAGCCGGCCACGCCCACGCCAAAGTTCGGGATGGCGTGCAGCACGGCCGCGAGGCCCTTGAGGATGGGCACGCCGTGCTTGGTGATGAAGGCGAGTTGGGAAAGGAAGGCCGCCATCCCCTCCGCCTCGTTCTGGCGAGGCAGCCCGCCCCAGAAGCTGACTTTCTCCTGCGCCAGCTCCAGCGCCGCATTCAGGTTGTCGATCTGCTTCTGCGCCTGTTCGACCTGCCAGCCGAAGATCTGATCGGCGGCGCTCAGGAGTTGCTGCTGGTTGGTGGCGAGCAGGACGGCGAGGTGGTCGGCGTCCCGCTTCTCCAGAGCGGAGGTCAGCAGCGCGCCGTAGGCGCGGACGGCGTTCACAAAGTCGAGCGCCTGCGGGTAGAGCGCGGCAAATCGATAATTGGGCAATGCCACCTGCAGGTCGGTGAGCACGCTGCCAATGTCCACGCCAGCCGCCCGGGCCTTGATGAGCAAGCCCGGATCGATGGGGGCGTCGAACAGCGCGAGTTGACGTTCGACCCCCTGGATGTTCTGGCAATGGCGCAACTTGAACAGGCGGTCGGCCACCGTCTTCCAGTATCCCAGCAGCTTGTCGTTCGACGGGATTTTGAAATAGAAGGTCTGCGCCGCGGGAATCGCCCCCCCGTTGCCCCCCTGTCCGCCTCCGCCCTGGCCCAGGACGTTTTCGATCTCGACCAAGGCATTGGAGAAAGCGTCGAGCTTGGGCGCGAGTTGATTGTAGGAGTCGTCGGCGTGCTCCGGCGGGGTGATCGCCACGGGCTGCGGGCCGAGAATCTCCGCGGCGATGACATAGAGCAGGGTCGCCTCGCTCAAGGCCTCGCGCGAGTCGGTTGCGAACAGGTTGTCGGCCCAGGCAATCAGGTTGTCGAGGTAGGCCATGACCACGGCCTTCATGTAAGCCACCGGTCGCAGGTCGGCGAGCAGGAAGGGATTGAACGGATCGCGGCGCCAGCGGGCCACCTGGTTCAGCGCGTTCGGATCGCCCAGATTGACCAACTGGAGGAGATTGTTGATGCGCTCACTCTGGATCTGAGTACTGGTGAGGTTGAAGAGCGGCTTGGGAATCCAAAAGCGCTTGGGCGCCGGATCGGCGCTCTGGCGCGTCGGATCGAACAGGTAGTGGAACCAGGTCTGGGCGTCCTCGAATTGCTGGTTCTGGCTGAGAAGCTGGGCCAGGTAGAACGGGGCGTGGAAGAAGAGTTCCCAGTTGTACACGGAATAGGCGGCGTCGGGGCTGAAGTCGAGAATCTCATTGTCCTCGCCCCATTGCACCTTGGGGGCCACCGGCTGATACGTCCCCTGGAAGCTGAAGACGTCGGCCTGACTGGGATCGACCTGGTCGGGGTTGAGTTGGAGCTGCTGGTCGTAAAGCGCGGTCAGGCCGCCACCGGCGAGTTGATGCCAGAGGAGGCGGGTGTAAGAATGATAGAAGCGATGGAAGGAATAGCGCTCCTCGAAGAGGGCGGTGGCGGGATCGGAGGGAGGGACCGGCGACCACGCACTCCCCGTCCAATAGTACTTCCTGGCCTCCACGTAATAGCTGCGACGATTGTCCTGGTAAAAGAAGTAATCGGTGGCATCGAAGAGGATATCGGAGGACGGCCCGGTGACGCGGAACGGGACCGGCGCCGTGTTGAGCAACGTACCCGGGTTCTGCTGGTGCGGAACCCCGGTGAAGCTCAGCGGCAGGGTCTGGTTGCTGCCTTGGTTCGGGTCGGCCGGCCGGGTAGCCAGTGCCCCCGCTTGCGGGATCAGGCCCGGCTCCGTCGCCAGGTCGGGATCCGCCTGGTTGTCGGGCAACGGCAGGAGCGGCAGCGCGTCGGGGCCATAGCTGGCTTGCGCGTGAGAGAGCAGGGGATCGGCGAGCGGCACCCGCACTCCGAAGAAGTCGAGGAACGCGTCCTGAACCAGGAGATTGCGGAGTTCCAAGTCGCCAAAGCGACCGTCGAACAGGGCCCGGCCTAGGTGAACGGCCTTGGTGGCATCGACTCCATCCACTACTTCGCGGCCGAAGATCTCGTGGGTTTGCAGAGCGCCCAGCCGGAACACGTCCACGAAGAGAGCGGCGCCATACCCGGGAGCCGGAGCGGGGGTCTGCACCTTGAGGCTGTATAACGCCTCGACCGACCGGCTGTCGGACACCGAAGGGGCCGGTGCCGACAGATCGCCAAACAGAGGAATGGGCTTGTCAAACAGCTTGCCCTTGGCCGTCTGCGGGGGAGCCCAGGCGCCGTTACGGAAGATGGAGAAGTTCAGGGCGATGGAAACGTATTTGCCGACGGCCTGGCTGGGCGGGTTGGAGGACGGCTGGGCCGAGGGGAGGTCCTGGCGGGGTTCGTTGGCAACCTTGACTTCAGCCCAGAACAGGCACAAACGCCGCCGGTACACGGCCGGAACCACCTGATGAGCTTTGATGTTCAGGGGAATTTGCTCCCAGCCGGTCCAGGCGCCGTCGGTCAGCGAGCGGTGATAGAACTGGGGCGGGTCTTCCACGCTGCGGGCCACGACGTGAATGGTCTTGGTAGCGGGGTCCGAACACGTGCCCGTCACGAAGAGATGGGCGACGCCGTCCAGCCGGTCAATATAGTTGAGGGCGACCGTTTCGAAGTAATCCGCGGTGTGCTCGTTCTGATGCACCTCCTGTTCGAGCTTCTGGAACGGGTCGGTGCGGTTCAATCGCTGGGACTCGACGAGCCAGTTCTCCGGATAGAGGAACACCTCGCGCGCGGCCTCCCAAATCCGGTAGCGCTTCATCCAGCTCCACCACTCCCAGGCGTCGTCGTTCGGATCGATGACCACGTCGGGCGCCAGCAGATTCATGCGGCAACGTTCGACAAAAATCTGGACGGCGATGTAGGCTTGGATGACGCGCGTCGTCACCTCGCAGGAACTCATCTGCGTATCAATGAGGAACCAGTCGAACAAGCCATTGACATCGCCGAAGCTATGTCCGGCATTGTCGCCGTTGCCGATCAAGTAATCCTGCAGGGCGGCCGAGCGGTGTTCGCGGATCGGGTCAATCATCGGCGGCGCCACCTTCAGCCAATCGGCATTCGTGTAGCGGGCCTTGAGCACGTTCAGCGCGGAAGCGGCCAGGTTCTGCGCGGTCGGCTCGTCCGGCGGCACGGCGCCCCAACTTACGAGTTGCCCGCCGCTGGCCTTGCCCGCCATGGCCGCGATCATGGCTTCGAGGACGCGCAACGCTTCGTAGGTGGCCGGTTGGGTGTAGTCAGCGCCCACGAAGGAGACTCCGAGTGCCGTCGCCAGGGTCGTGATGTCGGCGAGGGGCCAACCCGTGAGCGTCGCGAGCGCCGCCTGGGCCGCGGGTTCATTGGCGATGGTGCCCCCATCGACGCCGCCGATCAGGTCATACAGCGTCTGGATGGCGGACGACGGGGGAGCGGCGGTAAACAGGCGCGCGAGTTTGACCAGGAGGACCGTCACCAACAGCGGCCCCAGACCAAGAGCATCCTGCGTCCCGGCCACCGGCAGCCCGGCAAAATCCAGCCCGCGGTACACCCCGGCGCGGGTGACCAGCCAGGAGAGATCGGCGAGGACGAGGTGCAGCCGTTTGATCACCAGGCCGGCCTTGTCGAGGAGTTGAAGGGCGAGGAACGGGTCCGGGTAGTTCGCGCGGTTGATCGCCGGATAAGGACCGCCCGCCGGACTGGTGAGGGAAGCATCGGTCAGGGCCGAGATCAATGTTCGGACCGTGTTCGGTACGTGGAGCTGTTGCGCGAGAAACGCGGTCACGTCATTGGCCAGGCCAAGTTGGGAGGCAACGGCGGCAATGACGCTGCCGTTCACGTCGCCTCCGCTCGGGCTGAGGATCGCCTCGCGCACCGCCGTGAGCGCCGTCGTGATGCCGGCATCCGTCAGCCCCGTGGGGCTGACCCACGGCGGTGGCGTGAGCAGGTAAACCAGCGCGTCCATGGTGAAACCCGACTGCTGGGCGGCCTTGGACTGCTGGAGGAAGGCAAGCGTCGCCGCCGGCGAGGCCAGGAGCGATTTAACCGCCTTGGCCGCCTCGGCGAGGTCGGCCGGATTGGGCACACCGGCCGGCGAGGCGAGCAGGGCTTTGATGGCGGCGACGGCTTGCGTCGGGTTCGCCGCGGCGGGATTGATGAGGGGCGCCACGCTCAGGAGATCCGCGAGCGACAGCCGGGCGGCGCCGGCCAGTTGAGTGACGCCATACAGGAGCGACAGGTTGGCCAGTGTGAGCGTGTTGGGGACCGTCAGGCTGAAGAGAGTCGCCAGCAGGCGGCCGTCGCTGGCGGAAATTCCCAGCGCCGCCTGGATGGCGTCGAGATGGTTGCTCAGCGTCGGGTCGCTGATCACCCCGCCGGTGGCGACGGCGGCGAGGTCGGCATCGGGATGCTGCGAAACGATGGCCGGATTGAGGAATACGCGGTCGTAAAGCGACGTGGTGGCCCGGCCGCCGGCGTCCAGATGGCTTGCGGTATCGAGGGGCTGAAAGAACGCGAGCTGTTGATCCACGGCCAGCCGGGTCGCATCCTGGAGCTGGCGGAAGGTGAAGAGCGACGCCAATCCGTTCGCGTCGAGCGTGCCGTTGGCCCCGGCCACCGAAGTGAGCAGGAGATCCAACTCCCACATCGCGTAGCCTGTGCGGCGCCAGAGCCGCAGGAAGCGATGCGCCCGGTCCAGGAAACCGACGTCGAGCGGCACCGGCGGAACCGCCGCCACCCGCGCGCCGGTCGAAGCCGTCCCCGCGGTCGTGCCGAGCTGGCCGCGCTGGACGGTCCACGTCGTGTTGTCCGGTCCGCCAACCGCTGTTACCAACAGCGTTTCGGCGCCGATGGAGATGTTGAAGTTCGGCGCCGGGAATCCGTTGGCACTCGCGACCGTGAGGGTGGTCTGCGCGGCGGTGATGTCCGCGGCGAGCGCGGTGCCCGGCACGAGCGCCGTTTTGCTGGTGTCGCAGAGGTCATTGACTCCCGCGACGGTGATGTGGAGTCCGCCCTGCACCCAGCCCGCCTCGAGGAGTTGGAGGAGTTGCTCGTAGGTGATGGCGGCCGCGTGGAGAAAAGGCGGCACGGGTGCAACCTCCACCGGGGGGTTCGCGGTGTGCCAGGCGGTGGCGCGCGGGATGAAGTCGGCGTGTGTGATGAGGTCCTGGTCGTGGGGAGCGATGTGGAACCGCTCGGCGGCCACGGCCGCCTGTTGGGCCACCGCGGGATTGTGCAGCGGCAGGAGCGCCTGCCGGAGTTGCCACAGGCCGATGCCGGATTGCTGGAGGTAGGCGCGCAGTTCGTCCAGTCCCTCGCTGTAAGGCAGCGAGTGCGGGTAGTCCGCGCCGAACAGCCGGACATAGGCGTCCTGGTTGAAATACTCCGGCGCCGCCCGCAAATCCGCCGCCGTTTTGTTTTCGGAGGTCTGCTTCCAAGGCGGGTTGATCGTAGAGTTCGGGTCAGCCGGTGGGCTGATGGCGTCCGCCAGGATTTCGTTGACGAGGTCGATGTAGGGCAGCGGCGTTTCGCTGTTCGGACAGTTCAGCTTCAGGTTGCCGATGTCGGGTCGATGATCGTTGAGCACGTCGAGCGCTGAGGGTGCCCCGGTCTTGCGCTGCGCGAGCCAGTGGAGGAGATCGCATAGATACGCCGCCGGGCTGAGGATCGAGGTACAGGAGTCGGTGGCGCAGTAGTCCTGCGAACCGAACAACGTGGCGAGCGACTGGTCGCGTTGGATGGCTGCGGCGATGGGTTCGTCGAGGTCGCCCCGGTTGCCAACGGCCTTGGGCCAGAGGCCCATCGCGTCGCGGTTGAACTGGGTGTAGAGGGACACGACGCCGGCGTAGCGCTGGGTGGCGGTTTCGTAAACCCGGTTGGCATCGCGCTTGGAAAGCCCGGCGTTCGTGGCGCTGAGAAAGAACTGTTGCCGTCCCATCATCGCGATGTGGGTCGCCGAATGGAGGCCCAGACCCAGGAGCGTTTCCGCGGCGTCAACCTCCGGCGTGACGAAGAGTACCCGCTGCATCCGCCGGGCATTGGCGACCACCGGGGGCCGGTCCGCGGCGTCGATGCCGGCGAAGGCCTTGTCGCCCTGCTGTTCCAGATACGTGGCCAGGTTGTGCCGGACCAGATCGAGGTCAGAGTTGTTGCGGAAGAATTGGCTGAGGGGAGTCTGTTCGCGCGGGGAAACGATCTTGCTCCCCACGAGGCGACTGGCCAGAGCGACCGTTGGAAACGCGCGTGTGACGCGGGTGTACACCACGCGGGCGAACACCTCGGCCGGGCTGGCCGTGCCGGCGGGATCGATGCTGGCCGGTGGGCCAACCTGATCCACCAGCCGCGTCCAGTCCGACACGCCCAGACGTGCCAGGTCGGACAGGGATTGATAGGTACTGGCCGCAAAGCCCTGGAGAAGCACCTGGACGAGCGGCACGTGGTTTTTGACGAAGGCGCCAACCGAGAGGGTGCGCTCGATGGCGGAAGCCTCGGCGGCCGTGAAGCCGTGCTGGCCGTCGCCCAGGGTGCGCCAGAAGTTGCGCATGGAAAGCGTGTTCTCCGTGAGGGCCCGAGCGAAGGCCGACTGCTTCGCCGGTTGGATCTCGGCCACTTCAAGGAGCTGGCCCAGGGTCGCTTTGCCGACCAGATACGGCTGCTTGAGTAAATCCGTGGTCCGGTGCGTCTGCAGTTGGTCCACCAGTTCTTGGATCCGCTCCTGGAATTGCCGGCCGATGAGATTTTGGGCC
This sequence comes from uncultured bacterium, assembly GCA_963735925.1. GTDB lineage: Bacteria > Verrucomicrobiota > Verrucomicrobiia > Limisphaerales > J093 > DSVZ01. Next base: position 2,032,115 of record CAVTMT010000003.1, on the reverse strand, counting down.
ACGGCCGCGGCCAGTGTCCGTGCCTGGGCGTCAGGAGAGAGGCCAAAGACCAGCGACCCGACCCGCGCCACCAAGGCGTCAATCATGGTGAAATCCTGGCTCGCCGCCAGCAGCGGGCTGGGCAGCGTGGAGGGCACACGCTGGCGAACGAAGGCAAAGAAGACCGCACCGGCAACGTCGTAGGCGACTTCGAGCCGGGCCGCGACCACCACGCGCATGATTTGCTCCGGACTTTGGTTCAATTCCTGCGCCAGGAACGTGATGTCCCGGTGCTGGGCGCTCTCCACCACGTCCCGCAGCGGCAGCCGGTCCAGCAACGGCTCGATGGCGCGGAGCAGGGTGTCCCATTCGGACGGGTCACGCGGTTGCGCGTGAAGATCGATCTGCAAATCCGGCTGGGCCGGCGTCACGGGCGAGGCGAGGGCGGCATCGAGTTGCTTCGCACGGGCTTCGACCACCAGCAAGACCCGCCCGGGCGCATCGTCCGGCAACCGGTAAGGAAGGTGGTAGCGGCCTTCCTCCGAAGTCCGCCCTTCCGCCAGCAGGAGGGGCTCGCGGATGCGTTGCCACCACAGCATCACGATCGCGTTGGACAGTTCCTTGCCGTTCCTGCCCGTCACCGTGCCGTGAACCTGATAAAGCGGCCCCTCATGTTCACCGCATGGGGGGCGTTTGGGACCGTGATCCTTGTGTCTTGGAGTCGCCATGATTCAGCCTGGAAACTGCTGGAAGCCCGCGGTCTGTCCGGGTCGATCGCCCCCCGGAGAGGACCACCGGGGGACGCTTCGCCACCGCCTGTCAACCTTTCCGGACATAGGGCCAGTTAACGCAGATGTTAATGGCTATCATAACAGTGGCTGCTTGTCAAAAACCCTGGTCCGGGACGAGATCCCCGGTCCGCGGCGGGCCCCCGCACTCGAATTTCCGGCTCAGAGCCGGGTCAGGACCCGTTTGATGCCCCCCGCCAGCAGCAGCGTCGCGGCCAGCCGCGCGTACATGGCCGGATCCCTTGCCCACACGTCCTCCCCCTGTTCCCAAGCCAACCGTCCCAGCCGCAGCAAGCTCACGTCGCCGGAAGCGAGCAGCCACTTGAAGGTGAGAGCGAGCAGGCACACCACGCAGGCCCACACCAGGTACGGGGCGCAACCCAGGGCGGTTACCAGCCAGTTCCGCCGTCTCGCCTGCGCGGCGCCGGCCGCCGGCGGCTGCGGTCGGTCCCGCAGACTGCCATGCAGCACGAACTGAACGATGGCGTCCCAGTTCTCCTCCACCAGGGCGGCGCTGTGCTGGCCCCGGATGTACGTGATCTGTTCCAGGTGGGGAGCGCCCCGGGCTGCCTCGTCGAAACCGTCGTGGCCCGCGCTGCCCAGATCCTGCACCCGCAGGAACTCGAACAGTTTCGGGAAGCACGCCACCACCCAGTCGGTCGTGGCCACGTAATTCAACACCGCGCCAACCTGCCCGCGTCGCATCGCCGCCTGCCAGGGGTAACGTCGCCGGACGACGCTCCCGGCGAACACGACGTTCTGGAACCTGACCCCGGGGTAGTCCTCCAGCGCCCGGGCCAGCATGTACGTTCCGTTGCTGTGCCCCACGTAGGCGAACCGGGCGCGGGGATACAGCGCCTTGGCCTCCACGTACTGGTCCACGAGCCAACGCACCTTTTCACGGCGGCGCCCGGGCAGGATGAACGGCAGCATCGGGAAATAACCGTAGGTGGAAGTCCAGGTGGCAAACAGCCGCCCCTCCCGGACTCCTTGGGCCTGCACCCGTCGGGCGATCTTGTGGGTCCAGTAGCCCACGTCGCGGATGCCGTGGATCACGAAGACCACATCGGTCACGTCCTCCCGCCGCGGCGGCCGGATGTCATCGGCCGGGTGGACGGCCCGCGCGCCCAGCGCTTTGGCGTCCTCCACGAGCGCGCTTTGGAACGTCCCGCGTCGCTGGCGGCCGGCCGGGGAGTCGTCCATCTCGATGACGTTGGCGTGGCCCGAATGCGGCACGTCCAGGTAGATGAAGTCGCTGCCCGTCACCAGGTCCACGTTGTCTTCGGGCGACACCATGTCATCCACCGAGCCGAGCAACTGGATCGTGAGGGGCAACGGCCGGGCGTCCGGCCCGCGGGTGCCGCCCCGCTCGCCGGTGCCTGCCCGTTCCAACATTTCGAGCCAGGCCAGTTGCAGTTCGGAGATGAAGCGGCCGCCCTTGCGGATCGTGAAGATGATCGGCGGGCGGCGCCGGAGGAGTTCCCAGCCCCGGCCCAGGACCTGGGCGATCCGCCACACCAGGGCGGTCGTGGGGCGTAAGTGGTGGGACATCGTCCACCCGCGGTTCATGGCGGCCAGCAGGATGATCCGCGAGACGCGCCCGACCCAGGCATTCGAGCGGTCGTTCCATGCCAGGACAAATGCCCGGCGGAGAATCAAGGCCCCCAGGCTGTGCCCCACCAGGACGATGCCGGCATACCCGCCGGCGCCCGACGCTTCCGCGCAGGCCAGGGTGATGCGCTGCACCAGGGCGCGGGCGAGCCCGTTCGGATCGACCGTGGTGAAGGGGTTCTGGACGGGCAGATGCGGGCGCAGCACGTCGGCCGTCGGGAGCTGGTCCCGGACGGCGGCCGCGACCCGGTCCAAACTCGCCGGCCGCATCGTGTAGGCATGAACCAGCACGACCAGCGTTCGCGCGCCGGGATGGCGTTCGAAGATCTCCTCCGCCCGGTCGAGAGGCTTGAGGTCGGTTTTCATAGGGAGGCTGTCGAGTGCCTTTTAGACACCCGCCGCGCGGAAACAAGGATTAACCCGCGCCCCGATCGGACTCTCCCGCTTTCAACGGTCGAAGGTGCGCAACGCGTCGGCGAGCCGGTCGAGCTCCTCGGGTCGGTGTTCGCTCGAGATGGCGAAACGGTAAAAGCCGCCCGGCGGGCCGCCCGGGTAGCGGATGTGGCTGGGATAGACTCCGCGCGCGAGCAAGGCGCGCCGCAAGCGCGCGTTGGCCCCTGGCCCGGGCAGCGCCAGGCCGAGCATGGGCGAGACATTGTCGGGCAGGTCGAAACCGGCCACCCGGGCCGCGGCTTTGATCTGCGCCGAATTGGTCCGCAGCCGGGCGCGCATCGGGCGGTCGTTGGCGATGAGTTGACCGGCGGCCAGCGCGGCCGCCGTCGCGGGCAGCGGCATCGGCGTGCTGGCGCCGAACCAGCGGCTGCCGGTTATGATACGGTCGATCAATGTCCGCGGGCCCAGCACGAAGCCGCCGAAGGAGCCGAACGCCTTGCTGAGCGTGCCGGTCACCACAATCCGCGGACCGCGAACGCCAGCTTCTTCCAGCGAGCCGCGGCCGTGCCTGCCCAACGTGCCGACACCATGGGCATCGTCCACGAGCAACCGGCCGGTCTTCGGCAACCACTCGAGGTACGCCGCGAGCGGGGCCAGGGAGCCGTCGTGGCTGAACACGCCGTCGGTCAGCACCAACGGTCTCGAACGCGGGGGCAATTGGCGCAGTCGCCGCCTCAAATCCTCCGCGTCGCAGTGCCCAAACTCGACCACCGCGCAGCCCAGATCGGCGGCGGCATCGCGCAGGCTGGCGTGGGCCCGGGCGTCGAGGAACGCGTGGGTCACGTCGCCGGCCAGCGCCCGCGCCACGATGGGGTTGGTGGCGTAGCCGGAATCCACCAGCAGCGCGCGTTCGGCGCGGAAGAAGCGCGCCAGCCAGGTTTCGAGTTCGGCGAACAGTGGATGGTTGCCGGTCGTGAGCCGCGAAGCCGCGACGCCGAAGCCGTGTGCTTCCAAGGTTGCGCGCGCCGCCGCGATCACTTGCGGATGACGGCTGAGGCGGAAGTAGTCGCAGCCGCCGAAATAGACCCAGGGCCGGCCGCGCCACTCGACCCGGGTGAGATCCACCTGCCGGAGCCGGTCGGGAAGACCCTTCATGCGAACGCCAGACCCGCGCCCCGGCCGACGCTCTGGAGGTGCTGGCGGGCGGCGTCGTATTCGGCGGCGCTGCCGAGGTGTTCGAGCATCAGCGGCGGTTGTTGCGGCAGTTCGGCGAGCCGGCGCAGGTAGGTCACGTAATCGAGCTGCCCGTGGCCGGGGATGACTTCGCGAAAGTGCACGTTCATCTCGACCTCCCAGGCGAGGTCCTTGGCGTGGCAACTCACGATCCAGCGGCCCAGCTTGTCGAAGCACTCGTTCAGCAGGTCGGTGTTCCGGTAGAAGAGGCGGGGCGAATTGACCAGGTTGCACGGATCGAGGTGCACGCCGAAGGCCGGTCGGTCCACCGCCTGGAGCAGTCGCAGGCAGGAATCCGGGCTGTCCGGCAGGGCCCACCCCATCATTTCATAGCAGAACTTCGCGCGCTTCGGCTGCACGGCGTCGATGATCTTGCGCGCGTTTTCGACGGCGGCATCGAAGAACCGCGGCGACAAGTTATCGGGGTGCGGGCCGTACCAGATGGTTTCATTGAAGGAACCGGCGATGTCCACACAACAAAGGGCGCCGACCTCGTCCGCCAGCGCGAGGCCGTCGGTGACGGTCTTCAAGTGCTCGGCCTGCTTCCCGGGCTTGGCGTCGAGGAGGTTCACCCAGCGGCCGACTTCGGAGAGGACGACGCCGTGGCGGGCGAAGGCCTCGCGTGTGGCTTTGATCGCGGCCGCGTCCTGCAGGGACAGGTTCGGGCAATAGGCCGCGGCGTAGCCGAGTTCGCGATGGGCCCGGGCGAGGGCGTCGGGATCGGCGGGCGCATTGAACAGCGGGCCGCCCAAGCGGAGGGGAAGGGGGGGATGCCGTTCTGCCGCGGCGGAAGCCGGGAGGCGGGTACCGCCGTGCGCCAGGGTGGCGAACACGGCGGTTCCGAGCGAGCGGCCCAGGAACGAGCGACGGGAGAGGGTTTGCATGGCCGGCAGTCTAGCAGCCGCGCGATTCTGCGCCACGGCGAAGTGAGAAACGCACCGGCGTTCGCTTTTCGTGTTGAATCCTCGCCCCGTTTCCGAAATCTTCGTCGCGAATGACAGCTAATTTTATGAAATACACATGGTCTTGGCTCGCGCTATCGGGCCTGCTCGCGGTTGGGGCGCAGGCGGCCGACGCGGATGTCCTGAAGGATTCCAATCAGAAGTTCAGTTACGGGCTCGGCATGAGCCTTGGTACCAATCTCAAACGGTCGGGTACGGACCCGGCCCAGGTGGACTTCGGCCTGCTGGAAAAAGGCATGAAGGATGCCGCCGAGGGCAAGACGCTGCTCACCGAAATGGAGGCCCGCGGCGCGATCATGGCGTTTCAAACCGAAGCCCGGAAGAAACTCGCCGAGAAGAACAAGGTGGCGGCCGAGGAGTTCCTGGCCGCCAACAAGGGCAAGGAGGGCGTGAAGACCACGGCCAGCGGCCTCCAGTACAAGGTCCTTGCCGAAGGCCAGGGCGACTCGCCCAAGGCGACCGACAATGTGACCGTGCAGTACAAGGGCACGCTGCTGGACGGCACCGAATTCGACAATTCCTACAAGCGCAATCAACCGGCCAGCTTCGGCGTCAGCCAGGTCATCAAGGGCTGGACCGAGGGGCTGCAGCTCATGAAGCCCGGCGCCAAGTTCGAGTTCTTCATCCCGCCCGAACTGGCGTATGGCGAAGCGGGACGCCCGGGCATTCCTCCGAATGCGCTCCTGACCTTCGAGGTGGAGCTTATCTCGGTCCAGACCGCGCCGCCGGCGGCGGCGCCCGCTCAGCCGGTGACCAGCGACATCATCAAGGTGCCGTCGAAGGAGGAACTCGACAAAGGCGCGAAGATCGAAGTCATCAAAGCGGCGGACCTCGAGAAGCTCAAAGAGCAGGACAAGGAAAAGGCGCAGGCCAAGCCGGAGCCGAAGTAAAGGTTTCGGGTCCGTATCCGTTTTCGTTGCCGGCCGCCCGCAAGGCGGCCGGTTTCGTTTGGATCGACTCGCAGCGGCAAGCCGGGCCGGTCCGGGCCGATCGCCGCGGCAGGGACCCGGTCGAACGTGGGGCGGGTCCTTGGCCTGGTTGACCGCCCTTTTCGCTGGTCAGCCGGCGACACGACGCTTCAATCAACGGCGTGTCACGCGACTACGTGCTGCAAGCATTCCGCTCCCAGGTCGATCTCCAGATCGATTACGCTGCGGAGCTGAATCCGCAGCAGCACGCCGCCGTCACGGCGCCGCCCGGCCCGGCGCTGGTGATTGCCGGGGCCGGCGCCGGCAAGACCCGCACCCTGGTCTATCGCGTCGCCTATCTCCTGGAGCAAGGCATCCCGCCCGAGAACGTCCTGCTTCTCACCTTCACGAACAAAGCGGCCAAGGAAATGATGCGCCGCGTGGCCGACCTGCTCGGCCAGGACCTCGCCGCGCTTTGGGGCGGGACGTTCCATTCGATCGGCAATCGCGTGTTGCGACGTCATGCCGAGCTGCTCGGCTATCGGCGTGATTTCACCATCCTGGATCGCGAAGACGCCAAGGACCTGGTCAGCGCCTGTCTGGGTGAGGCCGAAATCGACGTGAAGGCAACCCGGTTCCCGAAGGCCGACGTGCTCGGCGACATCTTCTCGCTGGCGGTGAACACGTCCGAGCCGGTGGCGCGGGTGTTGGAGCGGCAGTTCAAATACTTCCTCCAGCTCGCCCCGCAGATCGAGGACCTGCAACGCCGCTACGCCGAACGCAAGCGCACGACGAACGTCATGGACTTCGACGACCTGCTGGTGCTCTGGCTCAAGTTGCTCCAGGAGCACGCCGAAGTGCGCGCGCACTACCAGCGGCGGTTCCAGTTCGTGCTGGTGGACGAATACCAGGACACGAACCGGCTCCAAAGCGATCTGGTGGACCTGATCGCGGCCGACCACCACAACGTCATGGCGGTGGGGGACGATTCGCAGAGCATCTATTCGTGGCGTGGGGCGAACTTCCTGAACATCCTGCGCTTTCCGGAGCGCCACCCGGGCGCAACGATTTATCGCATCGAAACCAATTACCGCAGCACGCCGGAAATCCTCACGCTCGCGAACGCCGCCATCGCGGCCAACCTCCACCAGTACGAAAAGCGGCTCACGCCGGTCCGGCAGACGGGTGTCAAGCCGGCGTTGGTGGCGTGCGGCGATGCGCATATGCAGGCCGCCTTCGTGGCGCAGCGCGTGCTGGAGTTGCGCGAGGAAGGCGCCGCCCTGGACGATATCGTCGTGCTGTACCGGTCGCATTTCCACGCGCTCGAACTCCAGATGGAACTGACGCGGCGGAACATCCCGTTCAGCATCACCAGCGGCATCCGTTTCTTCGAGCAGGCGCACGTCAAGGACGTCGCCGCCTATCTCAAGCTGGTCTGCAATCCGCGCGACGAAATGGCGTTCAAGCGCCTGGTGAAAATGCTGCCCGGCGTCGGTCCCAAAGCGGCCGCCAAGCTCTGGGCGGGCTTCAAGCTGGAACAACTCGATCCGCATCCGGAATCCGGCATCGCGAGTCCCGCGGCGGAGTCGGCGCCGCGAGCCCTGCGTTCCCCGCCCCCCGCTCCCCGTTCCCCAAACTCCGTCGGCCCTTCCCCGCTGGCCACGGCGCTCCAGGCGCTTTGCCCGGGTGTGCCAAAGAAGGCGCAGACCGCCTGGGCTCAGTTCTCGACCACCGTGTCCCAGCTCGAAGGGGAGCCGACGCGGTTGAACGCTGCCGCCATGATCGGGCTGGTGCTCGAAGCGGTGTACGAGGATTACCTCAAAGCGACCTACACGAACTACAACTCGCGTCAGGAGGACTTGGAGCAGCTCGCCAGCTTTGCGCGGCAGTTCGCCACGCCCGAGGAATTCCTGGCGCAACTGGCGTTGCTGACGAACGTCGAAGCGGAGGCGGAATCGACCTCGGCCGCCGATGACGAACGGCTGCGGCTCTCCACGATCCACCAGGCCAAGGGCCTCGAGTTCGGCATCGTCTTCGTGATCATGCTTTGCGACGGCTTGTTTCCGTCGGCGCGCTCCCTGGAGGATCCGGCCGCCGAGGAAGAGGAGCGCCGGCTCTTCTACGTGGCCGTGACGCGCGCCAAGAACGAGCTGTACCTGACCTACCCGCTGATCCGCACGGCCGGCGGCAATTACGGCGGCGAAGCGATGCAGCAACCCTCGCGATTCCTCGGCGAGTTGCCGCGCGAACTCCTCGAAGTGTGGAATCTGCAACTGCCCGGCCCGTTCGGCGAGAGTGTCTGACGCGCAAACTCGCGGACGCGGACACTGCCGGAATTTAGCTTTTCGCAACGCCGGTCCGCGATATAGTCCCGCCACGGACCTCGGTTGGCGCGGTCCCGACTAATTGATCCTACAAGCTTTATGCCACTGACACACACTCGAAACCTGTTCGCGAAGGCCCTCAAAGGGAAATATGCCCTGGGCGCCTTCAACGTGAACAACATGGAATTGCTCCAGGCCATCGTCGAAGCGTGCGAGGAGGAGAAGGCGCCGGTGATCCTGCAGATCTCGAAGGGCGCGCGCCAGTACGCCAACCCGGTGTACCTGAAGAAGCTCATTGAGGCGGCGATCAGCGTGACCAACATCCCCATCGCCGTTCACCTCGACCACGGCGATTCCTTCGACTTGTGCAAGCAGTGCATCGACGAAGGCTTCACCAGCGTGATGATCGACGGGAGCCACCTGCCTTTCGCCAAGAATGCCGAGTTGTGCAAGCGGGTCGTCGATTATGCCCACAAGCATGATTGCGTCGTGGAAGGCGAACTGGGCCAACTGGTCGGCGCCCAGCACGACGACGGCGAGGAAGGCGGCGGTTACTCGAAGGGCGGGGTGTACACGCACCCGGAGGAAGCCGTGCAGTTCGTCCGGCAAACCGGCGTGGATTCCCTGGCGGTCGCCATCGGCAATTCGCACGGCGCCTACAAATTCAAAGGCGAACAGCACCTGGACATCGAGCGCCTCAAGGACATCAAAAAAGCCCTCGTGGACGCGGGTTTGGGCGACTACCCACTGGTCTTGCACGGGGCTTCCAGCGTGCCGAAGGACATCGTTCGCGAGATCAACCAGTATGGCGGCCAGCTCGGTGAAGACACGGCCGGCGTGCCGGAAGCGGACATCGAAATCGCCCGCCGGACCGGCTGCACGAAGGTGAACATCGACACCGACCTGCGGCTGGCGATGACTGCGGCCATACGCAAGGTGTTTGCCGAAAACCCGAAGGAGTTCGATCCCCGCAAGTACCTAGGCCCGGCGCGCGCCAAGGTGAAGGAACTCGTCCGGCACAAGGTGCGCAACGTCCTGTGCTGCGCCGGTCAGGCGTTCGATTGAACCCGCTCCTGACCTGACGCCCCGCCGGCGGAAACCGGCGGCGGAGCTGGACCAGGTTTTGCGCCGGTCGCGGGGAGAGTCTCGCCGACCGGCGCGTCCTTTTCAGGAGGCGGATTTCGTCGGCGCGGGAGCGGCCGGACGCGTCGCGGACGCAAACGCCCGCTTGTGCTTTTCCACCGGGACGCTAGAAACACCGCGCATGAGTAGCGAGTCCGCGTCCCCGGCCGCCGCGCCATCCGATTTCATCCGCGACCTTGTCGCCGCGGACCTGGCGAGCGGCCGGCACACGAAGATCCACACCCGGTTTCCGCCGGAGCCGAACGGCTATCTCCACATCGGCCATGCGAAGAGCATCTGCCTGAACTTCGGCATCGCCCGCGAGTTCGGCGGCATCTGCAACCTGCGGATGGACGACACGAATCCGACCAAGGAAGACGTCGAGTATGTCGATTCCATCACGGCCGATGTCCGCTGGTTGATCCAGGGTTGGGCCGACCATTGCCTCGGACTCAAGCCCAAAGGCAAGACGGCCGAGGCCGTTACGAGTGCCGGCAAGCCGGACTTCCACATCGCGCCGGCATCCGGCATCCGGCATCCGGCATCGGATTTGGAACCCTTCTACGCCTCGGATTACTTCGAGCAGCTCTACGAGTACGCCCTCGCCCTCACCCGCAAAGGCCTCGCCTACGTCTGCGATCTTTCGCCGGAGGACACGGACAAGTACCGCGGTTCGCCCGACCGGCCGGGGCAGGACAGCCCGTTTCGCACCCGCGCGATCGCGGAGAACGTGGACTTGTTCGAGCGCATGAAGGCCGGCGAATTCCCGGATGGCACCCGGGTGCTCCGCGCCCGGATCGACATGACCTCGCCGAACATCTGGATGCGGGACCCGGTGCTCTACCGCATCCGCCACAGCGAGCATCATCATACCGGGGACAAATGGTGCATCTACCCGATGTACGACTTCGCGCATTGCCTGAGCGATTACCTCGAAGGGATCACCCACTCGATCTGCACCCTGGAATTCGAGGTGCATCGGCCGCTGTACGACTGGATTCTGGAGAACCTCGACCTGCCGCGCGCCTTGCCGCACCAGTTCGAGTTCGCCCGGCTCAGCCTGGGCTACACGATCATGAGCAAGCGCAAGCTCATGCAGCTCGTGAACGAACGGCTGGTCAGCGGCTGGGACGACCCGCGCATGCCGACCATTTCCGGCCTGCGCCGCCGGGGCGTGACGCCGCCGGCGCTGCGCGATTTCGCGTACCACATCGGCATCACCAAGTACAATGCCCTGACCGATGTCGCCGTTCTGGAGAAGGCCATCCGCGACGACCTCAATGCCCACGCGTTGCGGCGCCTGGCGGTGCTGCGCCCGATCAAGCTGGTCATCACCAATTATCCGGCGGGCCAGATCGAGCAAGTGCAAGCCGGCAACAACCCGGAGGATCCTGCGGCCGGCACGCGGCCGGTGCCCTTCAGCCGCGAAGTCTTCATCGAGCGGGACGACTTCATGGAAACGCCGCCGCCGAAGTACTTTCGGCTGCGGCCGGGCGGGGAGGTGCGCCTCAAGTACGCCTACATCGTCAAGTGCGACGAGGTGGTCAAGGATGCGGCGGGAAATGTCCTCGAGCTGCGGTGCACGGCGGATTTGGGCAGCAAGACCGGCGGCCCGACCGCGGGCCGCAAGGTGAAGGGCACGATCCACTGGGTGAGCGCGGCGCACGCGATCGATGCCGAAGTGCGCTTGTACGACCGGCTCTTCACCGTGCCCGAACCGGACGCCGGCGGCGACTTCAAGGCGTACCTGAATCCGCATTCGTTGGAAGTCGTCACCGCCAGATGCGAGCCGGCTCTGGGTGAAGCCCGGCCGGAACTGCGTTACCAGTTCGAGCGGCTGGGTTATTTCGCCCTCGATCCGGACGCCGGCTCTGCCGATGCCGCCTCCGGCCGGCCCCGGCTCGTCTTCAACCGCACCATCACGCTCCGGGACGTCTGGGCCAAGGCGGCGCCCTCGAGTTGAATCCGAATCCCGCGGGGGAGCACACGCCGGCGGCGGGTCCTGGCCGGCGGCCCGCCGGGCAGCCCCCCCACGAACGCTATGGGCCGTCATCCGGTTGTTGACCTGGCGATCTGCCTCGGCGCCGGCTGGCTGGCGGGCGGCGCCGCGCAATGGCTGCGTCAGCCGTTGATCGTCGGCTACCTGGTGGCCGGCTTCCTGATCGGCCCGCAGGCTTTCGACCTGCTCGGCAACGCCACGAACGTCCAGGCCATCTCGGAAATCGGCCTGGTGCTGCTCCTGTTCCTGGTCGGTCTCGAATTGGACCTGAAGCGCCTGCGCAGCCTGGGGCGGTCCGTGGCGGTGACGGGGCTGACCCAGGTGGTGGCCGGTTCGGTTTTGGGCGTGGGACTGTTCTGGCTGTTAGGCTATCGCCTCGGCGGCGGCCGGCTGGACGCCTTGTACCTCGGCTTCATTGCGGCCCAGAGCAGCACGGTCATCGCCATGAAGCTCCTGCAGGACAAGCATGAGCTGGGCACGCTGGCGGGCGAAATCACCGTGGGGGTGCTCGTGCTGCAGGACTTCGCGGCCATCCTGTTCGTGGGCTTGCAGCCGACCTTTCTCGATCCGCGCCTGCCCCTGGTGGCCGCCACCCTGGGTAAGATCCTCTTCCTGGCCGCCGTCGCGCTGGCCGCCAGCCGCTATGTCTTGCCGCGCGTGTTCCGCGGCCTCGCAGTGCGCCCGGAACTCGTCACCCTCGGTTCGCTGGCCTGGTGTCTGACGCTGGCCGCGTGCGCCGATGGCCTGGGTTTGTCGCGGGAACTGGGCGCGTTGCTCGCGGGCATGGCCATTTCCACGTTCCCCTACGCCCTGGACATCGAGGCCAAGGTCGCGAGCTTGCGCGACTTTTTTCTGATCCTGTTCTTCGTGGTGCTGGGCCTGGGAATTCCACTGCCCCGGCTGGCCTTGCTCGGCACCGTGCTGCTCTTGGCGGTCGTGGTGGTCGTCACCCGCTTCGCCACCGTGTTCGTCCCGGTGTACGCAACGGGGGGCGGGAGTCGCGCCGGCTTCGTGGCCAGCGTCAACCTCGCCCAGGTGAGCGAACTCGGACTGGTGCTGATCGTGTTGGGCGAACCGTTGGGCCACGTGGGGCCGGAACTGGCGGGCCCGATTCTGTACGCGTTCATCGCGCTGGGGCTGGTCTCCAGTTACGCGATCACGTACTCCGATCAACTGCATCGCCTGGCCTGGCCGGGCCTTCGCCGCCTCGGCCTCCATGAGGGACCCGAGAAGGAGCGGCACCCGACCGATGGCGAGGCCACCGACATCTACGTGCTCGGCTTCTTCCAAATCGCCAGCTCGCTCATCGCCGAACTGGAAAGCGCCGATCCGGGCGTCCTGCACCGGATCACGGTGGTGGATTTCAATCCGGTGGTGCTCCAGAGCCTCCGGGAGCGGGGCATCCGGGCGCTGTACGGCGACCTCGGCCGGCGCGACACGTTGGAACGGAGCGGGGTCGCGCGGGCCAGACTCATCCTCTGTTCGCTTCACAGTTCGGTGCTCCGCGGCACGACGACGGTCAACCTCATCAAGCATGTCCGGACGCTGAACCCGGAAGCCCGGATCCTGGCGGTGGGGGAAACGCTGGCCGAGGAACGCCGCTTGCGCGCTGCGGGGGCCGACTACGTGGTGCTGCCGCGATTGCTAGCCGCGCGCGATTTCCTGGCCGCAATCCGGGCTTTCGACGGCAATCTGCTCGACCAGATGGCCGCCGAGTCATTGGCCGCGATCCGGGATCGGCCGGAGGTTCTGAATTGAGCGCGAACGGGCGGATCAACCCCGAGGCTCCAGCAGGCGGGCCAGGAACTCACGCGCCTGGCGCGCCTCGGCGGTCACCTGTTTGAGGTCGCCCTTGGCCGTCGTTTCCACCAGCACGGGGCCGCCGGCGAATCCGCCTTGGCGCAGGCGGGCGAACACCGCCGCGAAATCGACCTGGCCCGTGCCGGGGGTGACCAGGACCTCTTTCGGCGGCCGGAAATCCTTCGCGCTCATTCCCACCACCAGGCCGTCCACCGTGGCGGCGTCCGCCACCGGGTTCCGCGCGCCGTCGGAGTAATAGAAGATGTTGCCCGGGTCGTACCAGAGTCGGAAGTTGCGGTGCCCGACCCACTCGATGGCCTGCCGGCACTGGGGTCCGGTGGCGATCTGGCCGCCGTGGGGCTTGATCGTGAGCCGGACGCCCTTCGCCGCGGCGAAATCGCAGACTTCACGAATGGCCCGGTAGTACGGCTCGCGCAGTGTCTCGTCACCGACCCCGCCCAGCAGCAGGTCCGGTGAGCCGCACGCGACACAATGTTCCACGAGCCGCTGCAACGCCTGCACGTTGGCCGCGAGGTCGGCCGAAGCCGGGTAGTCGCCGTACACCGAAGCGCATTTCAGGCCGCGTTGCTTCACTTCCAAACCGACGCGGGCGGCTGCTTCGGGCGGCGTGTCGGCGGTGATGATGACCCAGGATTTGCCCTTCGCGGTCATGATGCCGCAATGCTGGAAGCCGGCTTCGGCAATCGCGTCCAGCGCGGTGCGGTAATCGAAGGCATCGAAGGGGCGCGTGTAACAGCCGAGCTGGTAAGCGGCCTGGGCGGGCCGGGAAGTGGCGCAACCCGCCGCCCACGGCAGCATTGCGGCCGCCAGCAGGAACTCGCGACGCGACGTGAGCGGTCGGGTGCGGGCTCCGGAGGGATGGGGATTCATCGAAATGCCGGGGCTTGATCGGCGTAGCGATTGTTGGGGTTCCAGACCAGGTAGGAGTGGATGCCGTGTTCCTGGAGGGCCTTGATCTGGGCCTTGATTTCCGGAACGCCGTAATGCTGGTACTTGCGCAGCCATTTGGCTGTGAAGGCCTGAATCCAAGGCCGCACGATGGCCGGCGTGGCGAGGTTGCGGTTGCGCTTGAGCGCATCGCGGGTGGTCCGGCTCATCAACTCGTACGGGTACAAATCGGGCACGCTCAAGCCGTACGTGCCCGGCGCGTAGTGGCTCGGATACGCCATCGGAGAGATGTAATCGGTGGCGTTGCTCATGGCCTCCCAGTACTGGCCGATCCGCATGTCGTCCCGCGTCGCCGAGATCAGCCCGAAGACGTCCGCCGAGACGTACACGTGGAGCGGACTCAGCTCCCGACGCGCCTCAAACAGGAAGGATTGGATCGCCTCGGACTTCGTCTGGCGGCCCCGGTCGCGATAATTCATCGCACTGTCGCGCGCGATCTCCGGGAAGCGGACGTAGTCGAACTGGATCTCGTTGAAGCCGGCCTGCGCCGCCTCCTTGGCCACCGCGAGGTCGTAGGCCCGGTAATCGGGGTCGTAAGGTGAGCCCCAGGCGAGGCCGTCGCGACTGCGATAGATCTTCCCGTTCGCCCGGTACACGATCGCCCGTTCGGGGTGGGCCTCGGCATAGATCGGATCCTTGAACGTCACGATCCGGGCGATGGTGTAAATCTTCCGGTCCCGCAGCCGCTTGACGAAGGCGGCCAGGTCCTTGATGGGGGTCTTCTCGTTCGCCTTCGGGTTGTACCGCTCGGCCGCCGCCGAGTGGTGAATCAGATTGCCGGAGTCGTCCTTGACATCGATGACCAGCGCGTTGATAGCAGTCCCCTCCACGCTCCGGAGCACTTCCTCCAGCGACTTGCTCGAGGAGGCGGTGTACAGCGTGAGATAAAGCCCGCGCACTTCGCGGCGGGGATTGCCGGGGTAATCGGGCTTGGGCGTGGGCTGGTAGTTCAGCTTCGAGAAGGGGGCGGGAAACTTCACGGCCGGCGCCACTGCGTTGGTGATCGGCGCGGAGGCACCCGGCGGGTTCTGGCGGGCCGGTTCGACGCCGGTGGCGACCGCCTTCGCCGGCGGCGGGGCCGGCACGGATCGGGGAGCGGGGCTGGACGGCGTGGGTTTGGGGGAGGCGACGGGGGTTGGGGCCGGTGCGGCCGCGACCGCCACGGGTGTAACAACTTCGGATTGGCGGGGCAGTAGCGGGGTCACTGCCTTGGGCTTGGAGTCGGCGGCCAGCGCCGTTGCCGCGAGCAGGATCGCGGCGCCGCCAAGCCGGGCAAGAATGGCGCGCGTGCGGCGCCGGAGTGCGCCAGGATCAAGCCGGTCAACGTCTGCTGTCCGTCGCCGGCTCGCGAATGTCGTTTCAATGGAAGAAGCCATGTTAAAATGTGCCGCGACAATCCCAGACCGGAATCCGCAAGCAATCCCGAATCGGACCCAATTGCGGGAAAGTTGTTCACCACGCCGGCCCGCGGCGGTCGGGCGGTGTGGTGGTCCAGGGACGCACTCGGACCGACTCGCGCTTTGGTGGGGGCAGACTTGCTGCACCGCCGCGGGGCGCGCCACCCGTTTAAAGCAAAGGACTCCGCCCGCGGTCGAGGCCGGGTTCACGCCAGGCCCGCCACGTCCGGGTAAAGCGCTCGCTGGGGCGACGCCTCGAGAAACCGGGTCGCGCGTTCCGTGAGCGTTGGGAGATCCGGGGCCGATTGACAGGCCGCCAGGAGGGTGTGACCGAAGTGGAAGTTCCGCGCGTAATAGACCGTGAAGGCCTTGGTCCGGTAGAACCATTTCCGCTCCGGGAAATCCTCGTGCACATAACGCACGAACCGCTGCCACACTCCGAGGTAATCCGGCACAACGCGTTCGCCGGCCCAGGACCGGAAGTGCCACGGTTGGACGATCGCCATGCGGCCCATCATGAGGCCCGCCACGCCCGCAAAATGTTCGGGATGACGGCGCACGATCTCCGGTCCGTGCAGGTCGCCACTGGCGATGACCGGCAGGCGGGTGGCCGCGGCGAACTCCGGCAACAGTTCGTGCCGCGCGCGTCGGCGGAGTTTCTCGTCCGCAAACCGCGGGTGGAGGATCACCGCGTCCACGCCGGAGTCCTCGAACAAGCGTAGCCGATCCACAAGTTGCGTTCGCCAGTCGTCGCGCGGCAGCCCGAGCCGGATTTTTACCGTGAGCGGTCCCGCGAAGGCGCGCCGCATCGCGAGGAGGATGGCCGCCAACCGGGCGCGATCCTCGAACAGCGCCGACCCCGCGCCGGCGTGGCGGACGTTTGGCGCCGGGCAGGCGCAGTTCAAATCGACGCCGACGGGATTCAGTTCCGTGATGCGCGCCATGATGGCCGGAACTTCGCCGGGCTCGGCGATCATCAATTGGTAAATCACCGGGCCTTCCTGCGCCCGCCGCCGCGTCGCCGCCGAGGTCTGCAGGTTTTCCGCGCGCAGCCAGCGGCCGCAGAGCATTTCGGTGAACAGCGCACCGTGTCCGCCGAAATCCGATACGAGCCGGCGGAACGCGCTGTGGGTGAAGCCGGCCATCGGCGCGCAAAACAGCGCCGGACGGAACTCCACGCCGCGCAAGCGCAGCGCAGACTCCTCGCCCAAGGTTGAAGCCGCGGGGACGCGATCCGGCGGATTCACGCCGCGTTCGGGTCCGGATGCGTCCAGGGCGCGCGGTACGGGCGGCGGAGCAGTCCATTGGCCTCGGCATCCCCCACCACCGTGTGGCTGGCTGCGTCCCACTTCAACGTGCGGCCGAGTTGTTGGGCGTGATTGGCCAGGATGCACGCCGCGCTGGAGATGTGTGCCTGTTCGATGTCCGCGACGGGCCGGCCGCGGGTTTCGCGGGCGGCCAGGAAGTTGAGCCAGTGCCGGCGCATCGCGGACGCGACGTGGCGTTCGAGGTCCTTTTCGGTGCGGTCCTCCGGGTACTTGTCGTACTCGAACAAGGCCTCGCCGCTGAGGCGTTCGCCGCCGCCGAGCGGGAGGAATTCGTACTTGAACACGCTGGTCTTGAGCGTGCCTTTCTCGCCGTGGAAGATGGCGGCCCACGGATAATCCGGGTCGGGCATCGGGCCCCAGGTGCGGTGGTTCCAGGTGACCTGCAGATTGTCGAAATCAAACGTCGCGGTCTGGGTGTCGGTGATGTTCGCGCGGCTGGCCTGGTCATTCAGAATCCCGCCCCAGGACGTGATGGTGTGGGGCCAGCCGAGGTCGAGCATCCAGCGCACCATGTCCAGCATGTGGACGCACATGTCGCCCATGATGCCATTGCCGTACTCCATGAAGGCGCGCCAGCCGCGCGGGTGGATGATGCGGTTGAAGGGCCGCTTCGGCGCCGGGCCGGTCCACATTTCGTAATCCAGGTAATCCGGCGGCGGAATGTCGGGCGCGCTGGCGAGGGTGTCGCCGTTGCGCATGTGCCAGTAACAGCAGACGTCCACGCTGAGAATCTTGCCGAGCCGCCCCTCCTTGATGACGCGGTCGCGGGCCTCGATGAGATGCGGCGTGCTGCGGCGTTGGGTGTTGACCTGCACCACCCGGTTGTACTTGCGCGCGGCGGCCACCATCGTCTGGCTCTCGATCACGTCCGTGGCGGTGGGTTTTTCCACGTACACGTCCATGCCGGCCCGCATGGCTTCGATGGCCGGGACCGCGTGCCAGTGGTCGGGCGCGGACACCATCACCACGTCCAGGTCCTTTTCCGCGATCAGCTTGCGGAAATCGCCGTAGGTGCGCGGCTGCTTCTTCGAGGCCTGGCGCTCGGCCACCAGCGCGGCGGCGGCGGCGAGCATCCGCGAGTCCACGTCGCAGAGCGACACGACTTCCGCGGGCGCCACCTGGAGCAGGCGGAAGAGGCTGCCTTTACCGTACCAACCGGTGCCGATCAGGCCGACCCGGAGCGGTTTCTCGGCGGCGAAGGTGGTGGGCACGAAGCGACTGGCCGCGGCCAGGGCGAATCCGGAGGTCGCGGTCTTGAGAAAATGGCGGCGATTCACGGGCCTGTTAAGCCATAAGCCGCGTGGAAACTCAATGCCGCAAATCTGCCCCGACGCCTTGGCCAGCAAGCCGGCGCCAGCTTACGGCAAAGACAGTTCCGGCGCCGCGCGTCAGGGCAGTTCGGTGAGCCGATAAAAACGCTCGCCCGACGGGTTCGGGTCCGGATCCTCCACGGTGACTTCCCGTCCCTCACCGATCACCGGTTTGGTGTCGAGCTCAGTCCAGCTTCCATCCGTGAGGTTGAGAGCGGTCTGGACGACATAAGTTCGGCCTGCAAACGCCCGGAATGACAACTGCGGCCGATCTGGCTTCTCGATCCGCGAGAATTTGAGCGGTAGCCGGAGAGCGTAATCCCCGTCATTGCCCGCGGCGATGGCCACAATGTCACGAATGTGTTCAGGAACCACGGCGGTCACACCGCTGGGTAGGCCCCAACGGACGACGGTCCCATCGCACTTGAGCGCTAGGGCGTGTGAATCCGTCATCGCGACCGCCACGACCTGGTCAATGTCGGCAGGTATCGCCCCGACCAGCGGACCATAGCCCCAACCCACGACCTTTCCCTCGGCCGTCACGGCCATCGACCAGTCGCCAGCCGCGGCCAGAGCGGTGACGTTGGTGAGATCAGATGGCGGGCGCGCCTGGCCCACCCGATTCAACCCCCAGCCCACCGCCGTGCCGTCCGCCCGGAGCGCCAGGTTGTGGTAGATTCCCGCGGCGATCCCCACGACGTTGCTGATCCCGGGCGGTTTGGGCAGGCCACCAGCGACGTTCACCCCCCAATCCTCCACGGTGCCGTCGGCCTTCAGGGCTAGGCGCAGAGAGGCTCCAGCCGCGATGGCGACCACGCTGCCAAGCCCTGACGGGATTGGATATATATCCGGCTTCCCCAAGTCCCGCCAGGTCGCCACCGTTCCGTCCTGCAAGAGCGCCATGCCATAGGTGATTCCCGGCACGGCGGCAACCACGTCCCGTAAATCCGGCGGCGGGCGAACCACGATGCCCGACTCTCCGGACCAGCGAGACACCACCGTGCCATCCGGGCGCAGCGCCAGCAGGTGATTGGCGCCGCCTTCGCTGCAGTTGGCAACGGCAACAAACTCCTCGGAGGCCAGGGTGTACTCATCGATTCCGGCGGTGCTTTGCGCCCACGTCGTTAGCTGCCCATCCGGTCGCACGGCAAACGCCGGGCTTATCCCGCTCGCCAGGGCGACCACAGGGCCCACGTCATCGCGGACGTTCTGGATCGACGGATCGAATAGGAAACCATCGGAGGTCAGCCCGTAGGTTCGGCTCTCTCCGGCCGTAATCGCGACGACGTTCGTCGGCCAGCCTGGACCGCCGCCTCCGCCTTTCCACGCCACAAGGTGGCCGTCGCTTTGGAGGGCGGCGCTGTGATTCGGTCCGGCGGCGACGGCCACGACATTGCTGAGGCCGGCCGGGACGCTGACCTGCCCCTGCACGTTGTAACCGAACGCGCGGACGGTGCCATCGGCGAGGGCCACCAGGCTGTGTCGCCCGCCGGCCGCAATCGAAACGACATTGGAGAGATCGGCCGGCAACGCCAACCGCCCGTCGGCCGTATTGCCCCAGCCGACTACCGTTCCGTCGGCGCGCAGCGCCAGGGTGTGCGACAGGCCGGCGGAGATGGCGACGACATTGCTCAAACCCGGAGGCACTGCCACCTCCTTTGCGAAAGTTCCACCCCATGCGAAGACCGTTCCATCGCCCCGGAGCGCAACACTGAATGCGCCGCCCGCGCTCACGGCAACGACATTGGACAAGTCGGCAGGTGGCGCGGCCTGGCCACGCAAGTTGTCGCCCCACCCGATCAAAGTGCCATCTGTCTTTAAGGCCACCGCGTGGCTTGGACCGCACGCCACGGCTTTGAACCGGGTTCCCGGTTCAATGTACGGAATCACCCGGCGGCCAAAGGCAACGAGGTGTGCTGTCGTCGCCGACTCGGCAGTGGCGCAAAACCCCAGGAACAGGGTGCTCAGCAATAATGGCGTCCGGGCTGTTCCAAAACACAAGCCGCGTTGCCTCGAAGCGTTGCGGCACAAGAACGGCGCGAACCAGTCAAGCAGGGGTTTCATAGGTAATCCGTGCGCATACGGAGGTGAATGCTTCCGCAAGGACCAGCACAGCCTTCTGCGCCCGCCGACATGGATTGGACATCCGAGATCATCTGCAGTAGGTCGGGTGTATCAGGCGAAGAAGCCACCGACATTTTCCGTGGGCGCCAAGGTGCGCCCGCCATGGTAAAACGACTCGCTGCGGCCGCTTTTCCATTGGCGGACGCGGTACAGCGTGGCGAAGGTGAAGTCCGGGGCGCCGCCGCCCTGGCCGCCCACCAGTTCGGCCCCCCGCCGTACGTTGTCCATCATCCAGGCCGGCAGCAGGACGTGGTACGGGTTGCGCTGCACCTCGCCGACATGGAACGAAATCCCGGCAATGAGGTCGGCGACATCGGTCTCGGTCGAGGCAACCATCAGATTGGGATCGTCGCATTGGCCCCAAAACTCGGTTTCCACGGTGCAGGTGGTGAACTCGGGACCCAGGCTCACCAAGGCGTCGTCCAGCAGCCAGTGGACTCCCTCGTGGGTGCTGTTCCAGTCTTCTTCGTGGGGATAAAACACCACGCGCGGGCGCTGCCCGGCGAGGATGTCGGCGATGATCTTCACCTTGCCGGACCAGCCGGCCGTGTCCTGCGCCCGGGCGTTGAGATTCACGTCGTCCAGGCCCTTGGGCGCAGTCTGAACCAGATCGAAGCCGAGGAAGCTGCAGGCGTTCTTCAACTCGGCGAGCCGCCCGGCCTGGCGCTCGCGTTTGCTGCCCAGGGTGACCGCCACGTTCACGATGCGGAAGCCGGACTCGCGCATGAGCCGCAAGGCGAGCGCGCCGATCACGCATTCGTCGTCGGGGTGCGGCGAGAAGATCAGCGCCCGCGGCGCGTCCGGTCCGGGCGTGGCGTGGGGCAGGGGAGGGAAGCCGCCCAGCGGGAGGCGGGCGCCCCGTCGGGCGAGTTCGGCAAAGTCGGCAGCCAACTGACGATAGGGATGCATAGCGCAGCCCCGACAAAAAGCCGCGCGCGGAATCGCGGCAAGCAGATTCAGCCAACTTTCTCGAACGCGCAACCGCGGACACGCGTTTGACGGGGACGGGCGCGCTTGCCACAGTCCCGGCCCGACATGGCGCATATCCATGACAAGATTGATTTCACCGTGGTCGTCGTGGTGGTGCACGCCGACCGGGTGCTGCTGGTTCACCACCGGAAACTGGACCGGTGGCTGCCCTTGGGCGGGCACATCGATCTGGACGAGGATCCGGAGACGGCGGCCCTGCGCGAGGTGCGCGAGGAAAGTGGTCTCGAGGTCGAATTGCTCGGCGAACGTCCCCCCACGACCGGCGACGGCACCCGCGCGTTGATCGCCCCGCGGTTTCTGGACATCCACCGCATTTCGGCAACGCACGAACACATCGGCCTGATCTACTGGGCCCGGCCCAAGGCGGGCGACCTGACCCTCGCGCCGGACGAACATCACGCCATCCGCTGGGTGACCTCGGAGGAACTGGACGCTTTGCGACCGGCCGCATCGGCGGCGGTGAAGTGGTACTGCCGGCAGGCCCTCGCCGAACAGACGAACGGCGCCCCGCACGGGCCGCGCACTTGAGCCTTCGACGGCCCGTTACGACCCGCCGGCTTCGCCCTCCCATTATGTTCTCCCCTCGCGTCAAGGTCGGTGTGTTCGTCCTCGAAGGGCTGAACGCCGTGGCGACCACGCTCTATTTCACCTACGTCTTCTTCAACATGCGGGACCGGTTCGGGTTCACCAACCTGCAGAACCTGAGCCTGGGGGCGACGAGCGGTTTGGTGTACACGGCGGGGGTGTTGTACGCGGGCCGGTTCGCCCAACGACGCGGTTATTTCCTCGCGCTCAAACTGGGTTTCTCGGTCATGGGCGTCGCCATGCTCCTGGGCCGTTGGCTGGAGACGGTGCCCGGCCAGTATGCCGCGATCATCCTCTGGACGCTGGGCATGTGTTTCACCTGGCCGTGCCTCGAAGCCGTCACCAGCGAACACGAGTCCCCGACGCGGCTGAAGCGGTTATTGGGCATTTACAACATCGTTTGGTCCACGGGCGGCGGCGTGGCCACGTTTGTCGGGGGCGCGGTGCTGGAGCATTGGGGGGCCAAGAGCATTTACCTCGCGCCCGCCGCCTTGCACGCCATCCAGGTCGTTCTGGTGATCGGGCTGGAACGGTCGCATCGCAGTCGGACCGCGACCGCCCCGCCGACGGCGCCGCCGCCCGTTCCCGCGGTGGAAAGCCGGGGGTCGCCGCTCTCGCCGCGCACGTTCCTCGTCATGGCCTGGGTGGCGAATCCTTTTGCCTACGTGGCGATGAACGCGGTCATTCCGGTCATCCCGAGTCTGGCGCAGAAGTTCGCGCTGACGTCGGCCCAGGCCGGCGTGTTTGCCTCGGTGTGGCTGCTGGCGCGGGCGACCGGTTTCCTCCTGCTCTGGCAGTGGACGCGCTGGCATTACCGCTTCCGCTGGCTGCTCGGCGCGTATCTGGCGATGGCCGCCGGCTTCGCGACCATTTTGCTGGGAGGCAACATGTGGCTGCTGGTCGCGGCGCAAGTGGGCTTCGGCATCGCCGTGGCTCTGATTTACTACTCGTCGCTGTACTATTCGATGGACGTCGGCGAAACCAAGGGCGAGCACGGCGGATTCCACGAAGCGGCGATCGGCGCGGGCATTTTTGGCGGACCCGCGGTGGGTGCCGCCTCGCTGTATTTCTTTCCCGCCCAGCCGAACATGAATGCCTGGGCCGTTACCGGGCTGCTGATGGTGGGCCTGACCTGGCTGGTCCGCATCCGACGCCACGGCGCGCGCGGTCGGCGATGAGCCGATCCCAATCCTGGTTCGGCGCGCGGCCGTCTCGGACGCGGCGGCGCCGTCGTATTCGACGCCAACAAGCCACGCCGGGGGTTCGTGCCGGGCAAAGGCCCGGTGACCGAGACAGCCGTGCGCCGGGCATGCGCCGGGGGCGCCAAACCGGTTGACGCGAAAGGGAAGGTTGGTACGGTGCGCGGACTCTATGCTTCAGCGCACCCCTTTGTTTGCCGCGCACCAGCGTCTGGGCGCGCGGTTGATCGATTTTGGCGGCTGGGAAATGCCGGTTCAATACACCGGGATTGTGGACGAACACCTGGCCGTGCGGTCGGCGGGCGGCTTGTTCGACATTTCGCACATGGGCGAATTCATCGTGAGCGGGCCCGGCGCGGAGGCGTTCTTGAACCACACGCTGACCAATGACCTGCGCCGGCTCGCCAGCGGCCAGGGCCAGTACAGCGTGTTGTGCAACGAGCGCGGCGGCACGGTGGACGACCTCTACGTCTATCGCACCAAAGACCACGAATACCTGCTGATCGTCAACGCCTCGCGGATCGCGGCGGATTGGGAATGGCTGCAAAACCAGGTGGACCATGCGCCCACGCCCGACGGTTTCAAACTCCGCGACGCCTCCGCCGAGTTCGGCGCCGTGGCCGTGCAGGGTCCGCGCGTGGCGGAGTTCCTGAACCGCGTCGTTCCCGGCGGGTCCATCGGGGGCACGTTGGCGGCGCACGTCACCGATCTGCGGAAGAACCAGATTGGCGGATTCGTCTTCCGCGGCGTGTCGCTGCTCGTGGCCCGCACCGGTTACACCGGCGAGGACGGGTTCGAGATCGTCGCGCCCGCGAAACACATCGAGGCGGTCTGGAGCGCCTTGTTGGAAACCGGGGCCGCCTTCGACCTGAAACCGGCGGGCCTGGGCGCACGAGACACGCTCCGCACCGAGATGTGCTATCCGCTGTATGGTCACGAATTGAACGAAACGACCACGCCCCTCGAGGCGGGCATCGGCTTCTGCGTGGCGCTCGACAAAGGCGATTTCATCGGGCGATCGGTCCTGGCCGAACAGAAGGCCCAGGGGGTGGCGCGGAAGTGCGTCGCCTTTCGCATGACCGAGAAGTCGGCGCCCCCGCGGCCGGGCTACGCCATCTGGAGTGCGGAGGGGGAAGCGGAGCCGCTGGGCCAGGTTGTGAGCGGCACCCAAAGTCCTTCCTTGGGCGTGGGGATCGGGCTGGGTTACGTGCCGGCGGTCAAAGCCGCGCCCGAGACGGCGATTGCCATCGAGATTCGGGGCCGCCGCTTCCCGGCGAAAATCGTGGCCAAGCCGATCTTTCGGCGAAACCGAGCCGGCGGGTAACGGCCAAGTCGGGGAATAACGCCCGCCGCTGAACACTGATCGGTTGTTCCCCGCCCTCCTCGTCGTTTGCCGCGCGTCATGCGCGACCCCCAGGCCTCAGAGCGGGCCGGGAATCGGGTCAAAACAACGGCCAGCTCGGCTGCCAGCCGGGTGGCATGGGCGGCCCGCCCCGCTTCCGATGGAAATCTGCCGCCGAGGAGCACAGCCGGCGCGGCGTCCTCCACCCCAGCCCACGCCAGAACGCGCCCCTCCGATGGCTGGGGAAGAACCTTTGGCCATCTTGAGAGTCGTTCTTGACATTTCGGAAACGGGGACGGAGCAAGGGCCTCAGCCTTGTGAAATCACCCAGCGGACACAAACAGTAGAGACACTACCAAACGAAGAGCTGACCATGAACCGTGCATGTTCTTCCTCCCGTTTGAATACGGCAGTCCAGCTTCCGTTGTTGCGATTGATTCGGTTTCAGCGTGTCGTCGGGTGGCTTGGCGTCATCGTCCTCGTCGTCACGGCTTTTGCTGCCGACGAATTGGTTGCGATAGACTTCCGCAACCGGATACCCGGCGGGCTCGACGCGCCGGTGTACGATTTCGATGGCGTCTCCCTTTTGGTAGGGCCGCATGAGACGACCGTTTTTATGGCGCAACTCTTCCTCTCCGCGGAGCGTCCCGACTCCCTGGCCCCCTTCGGTGGTTTCCAGATGTTCGGGACGGGTACCAATGCCGGTTATTGGGAGCCACAGGTAATGACACTCCTGCCGGAATATGGGGTCTCCATTGGGAAAGAGGTCTTTTACAGTGTAAGAGTGTTGCAGAGGTTGCCGGTTGGTCCCTTTGGGGAATACGTGACGGTGGGTACGAGCCCTGATTACAGCATGGTGGTAACGAATGCGGTCATGCCGTTGGTCGGGTTCAAGAGTTTTAGCCTGCTCCGGGAACAGTTGCGCATCCGGCGTCAGGGCGATCAAGTGGTGGTCGAATGGTACGACCTGGGCGCGCGCCGGTACGATTTGGACGCGACCAGCGGCCTGCAACCGCCGATCCAATGGCAGACGGTGTTCACGCGCGCGAGTTACGGCGATCCCTATGAGGTCATTTCCGTCACCAACGCGCTCACGAGCACGCCCCAGTTCTACCGCCTCCGGCGCGAGCGATAGGGCGCGCGAGGGGCGGCTTTCCGGGCGGTCGGATCGAGATCGAGATGCGCGGCGGGCGCGCGCCGGCCGTGATCTTGCCCAAACCGATCTACCGGCAGGAACCGACGGTGAAGTGAGCCCCGGCTTGGCACGGGTAGGGCGGGCCTCGATCTCTCCCTGAGCCGGGTAGGGCCGACCTGCCGGTCGGTCGGGGCGCGCGGCAGCGCGTCCCTACCGGGCTTACGCTCCCAGACCGGGGTTTTGCGGCGGTGAAGGCAACCCAGGTGGAAATGGTTGAAGGGGCACTTCCGCAAGGAACGCCGGTTGTGGTTCGATGTGGTTGGCGATACCCTTGCCCGAGCTGCGCGAACATCACTTGAGCCAACCGAAGCCAGAGCCATCGGCGTCGCCCCAGCTCACGTCCGCGGGAATCCCTGCGGGCGGAGCTTGGAGTGTGCCGTCGCGTCGGGGGGACCTTCCCGAATTGCTGGCGCCCGCCGGCGATTGGGAATGCGTCAAGGCGGCGGTGGAGAACGGGGCCGATGCCATCTACTTCGGCCTCGACCGTTTCAATGCCCGGATGCGCGCGCAGAACTTCACGGAGGCGGATCTGCCGCGCTTGATGGCGTTCCTGCATCGGCGCGGCGTGCGCGGGTACGTGACCTTCAACACTTTGGTCTTCGCGAACGAATGGGCCGAAGCGGGGCAGTTCCTTCGAGGCTGCATCGCCGCCGGAGTGGATGCGGCCATCGTGCAGGACGTGGGGGTCTGCCGGATGATCCGCGCGCTTTCGCTCGATTTTCCGATCCACGCCAGCACGCAGATGACGATCACCAGCGCGGCGGGGGTCGAGTTCGCGCGGGAGTTGGGCTGCAACCTGGTGGTCCTGGCCCGCGAGTGTTCGTTGTCGGACATCCAGCGGATTCAGGAAGCGCAGGAATCCACTGCCGGTTCCGCCGACTCGTCCCTCGCCCCTCGTCCTTCGCCTCTCCCGCTCGAGGTGTTCGTGCATGGCGCGCTCTGCGTGGCGTATTCGGGGCAATGTCTCACCAGCGAATCCTTGGGCGGCCGCTCGGCGAACCGCGGCGAATGCGCCCAGGCCTGCCGGTTGCCGTACGAATTGATCGCCAACGGTCAGCCCGTGCCGCTCGGCGACCGTCGGTATTTGCTCAGTCCGCAAGACCTCGCCGGCGTGGAACTGCTGCCGGAGTTGATCCGATTGGGCGTCGCCTCGCTGAAGATCGAAGGCCGGCTGAAGTCGGCGGAGTACGTGGCCAACATCACGCGGGTCTATCGCGCGGCCCTGGACCAAGGGGGAAGGCAGAAGGCGGAAGGCAGAAGGCAGGAGGAGGATGCCGGATGCCGGATGCCGGATGATGGATCGCGGATTTGGGAGGCGGCGCGGCCGGAGGCGAGATACGAGATGGAGATGGCGTTCAGCCGCGGGCTGTACACCGGCTGGTTCGGCGGGACGAACAACCAGGCGTTGGTTCACGCCCGGTATCCGAAGAAGCGCGGGGTGTATCTCGGTGAAGTCACCCGCCTGCTCGGCGACTCGGTTTGCGTCGGGTTGCAAGGTCCGCTCAAGCCTGGCGACGGCGTGGTCTTCGACGCGGGCCGACCGGACGAGCCGGAGGAAGGGGGGAGGGTGTATGAAGTCAGAAGTCAGAAGGAAGAAGGAAGAAGGAAGAAGCCAGAAGCCAAAAGTCAGAGGATGGAAGTTGGCGGGGAGAACGAGGTGGTGGCGGGCATGGCCGGGCCGGTCGAGGTCCAGTTGGGCTTTGGACGGGGCGACATCGACTTCCGCCGGCTGCACGTCGGCGACAAGGTGTGGAAGACCAGCGATCCGGAGCTCGATCGGCGCCTACGTCGGACTTACGCCGGCGAACAGCCGCGATTTCAGCGGCCGGTCGTCTTCGAAGTGCACGGGCGGGCGGGTGAGTCCTTGACGGTGATCGTGCGCGACGAATTCGGGCACGTGGCGCAGGCGACTTCGGCCATGCCGCTGGCGCCGGCCGAGAGGCAGCCGTTGACGGAGACGCGACTGGCGGAGCAACTCGGCCGGTTGGGCGGAACGCCGTTCAGGCTGGGCCGGATGGTGAGTCACCTCCACGGTTCGGTGCTGTTGCCGGTGAGCGAACTGAACCGGTTGCGCCGCGGGTTGGTGGCCGACCTCGAGGTGCAGCGGGCGAGGCCGAAGCGGTGGACGCTGAACGAAGGAGCCCATCAGGAACCGGAGGTCGGAAGTCAACAGCCGGTGGCCGCCGCGGCTGATCTCGCCGAACCCGAGTTGCTCGTCCTGGTCCGCAGCCTGACGCAGCTCGAAGCCGCGCTGGCGGCGGGCGTGGCCACGATCTATTGCGAACTGGAGAACCCGAAGCAATACCGTGAGGCCGTGGCCCTGCACCGCCAAAGCCGGGCGCCGGCTGCCGAGGCCTCCCTGACCCCTCGCCCCGGTTCCCTCTTCGTCGCCCCGCCGCGGATTGCCAAGCCGGGCGAGGAATGGATTCTGAAGCAGGTCCGGTCGAGTGACGCGGACGGATACCTGGTGCGCAACTACGACCATCTGCCCTTCTTTGCGGACTGCCGGCGCGTGGGCGACTTCCCGCTCAATGTCGCCAATGCGGCGGCGGCGGCGTATTTCATCGGCCGGCACGGTTTGGAGCGCGTGACGGCATCTTATGACCTCAACGCGGAGCAACTGGAGGCGCTGTTGAGTTCGGCACCGCCCGCGTGGTTCGAGATCACGATCCACCAGCACATGCCGATGTTTCACATGGAGCATTGCGTGTTCTGCGCATTCCTGACCTCGGGCAAGGACTACCGCGACTGTGGCCGGCCCTGCGACCGGGTCGAGCTGCGCCTGCGGGACCGGGTGGGCGCGCAGCATCCGGTAAAGGCCGACGCGGGGTGCCGCAACACGGTTTTCAATGCCCTGGCCCAGACCGGCGCCGAGTACGTGCAGCGGTTGATCGCACTCGGGGCCCGCCGGTTCCGGCTCGAGTTCCTCGATGAATCGCCGGAGACGGTCCGGCGCACCATCGCGTGTTATCGACGGCTCTTGACCGCAGAGATCAGCGGCCGCGAGCTCTGGCGCGAGTTGAAGCTGCGGCACCAACTGGGCGTCACCCGCGGTTCGCTGGACAAGGGCGAACGGCCGGTCACGGTGCTTTGAATCGGCTTGGCTTTTCCGAGGTTCGGGATTGAATGCGCTCGTCATGAGCCAAACCCACCATCTGACGACCACCGCCTTCGAATTGCCCGGTTACCGCACCGTGCGCTCGCTGGGTGTGGTGCGCGGGATCATCGTCCGCTCGCGCTCCGTGATCGGGAACATCGGCGCCAGCATTCAGACCTTGTTCGGCGGGAACATCTCCCTCTACACCACCCTCTGCGAAAGAACGCGCGAGGAAGCCTTCAATCTGATGCTCGAACACGCCGGCGAACTGGGAGCGAACGCAGTCGTCGGGGTGCGTTACGACGCAAACGAAGTCGCGCCGGGGGTGACCGAAGTGCTCTGTTACGGCACGGCGGTCTATGTCGAGCCGGCGGCTTGAACCGCTAAAGGAACGGGCGATGAAACGACGCAAGACATGGGCCGAGAAGCTGGCGGATGCCAGAGATCTGCCGAAAGTCGTGCCCATCGCGGGCCCGATGAGCCGGCGGTGGGGGGAAGGCACGGTGGTCATTGGCGCGCCGGCCGAGGTGGACGCCTTGATGAAGCGCGTTCCCAAAGGCCGTCTGACCACGATCAACGAATTGCGAGCGGCCCTGGCGGTCCGGCACCGCGCGACCATTGGCTGCCCGATCACCACGGGGATCTTTGCGTGGGTGGCTGCCCACGCCGCCGAAGAGGCCGCGACGGCCGGCCGCAAGCGCATCACGCCGTACTGGCGGACGCTGAAGGCCGGGGGCGAATTGAACCCGAAGTACCCCGGCGGCATCGCCGGTGTCCGGGCGCGGTTGGAGGCGGAGGGGCACCGGGTGATCCAGCGGGGCCGGCGGGCCTTTGTCGCGGATTACCTGCGGGTCCTGACCACTCTCCGGGACTGAACAAATCGGCGGCAGGGCGCGTCAGAATCCGAGATTGTCGCTGGTAAGTCGCCCGTAATCCGTTCATCATTCAAGCCATGAAGCACAACGTCTCTCCCTCGCCGGTTTCCCGTCGCCAGTTTCTCGCCCGCTCCGGGGCCGCGCTGGCGGTGCCCTTGATCGTTCCCAGTTCCGTCTTCGGTGCCGACGGGCAACCGCCTCCGTCCGGGCGGGTCACCCTGGGGGTGGTCGGATGGGGCATGCAGGGGCCGGGCAACACCGCGGCCTTCCTCAACCTCCCGGACTGCCACGTGGTCGCGGCCTGCGACTTGGACAAAAACCACCTCAAATCGGCGGTCAACACGGTCAATCGCAAATACGGCAACGAGGATTGCCAGGCGTACCACGACTACCGCGAAATGATGGCGCGGAAGGACATCGACGCCGTCATGATTGCCGTGCCGGACACCTGGCACGCCCTGGTGGCCACGGAGGCGGCGAACAACAAGAAGCACATCTACGGCGAGAAGCCGCTCGCCCGGACCATCGCGGAGCAGCAGGCGATTGTGCGCGCCGTCGAGCAGAACAAGATCATCTGGCAGACCGGTTCCTGGCAGCGTTCGGTCGAGAATTTTCACAAGGCCGCGGAGATCGTCCGCAACGGCCTCGCCGGCAAGATCTCGCGGGTCGAGGTGGGGCTTCCCGGTGGTCACACCGACTTCGCGGGCACCGCGAAGGAGTTGCTGACGAAACTGGCCACCCTGCCGGACAAGCCGCGCGACTTGTCCAAGGTGGTTCCGGGCACCGCGGCCTGGGACCTCGCCGTGTCGGCGCCGCCGGCCGAACTGGATTACGAGCGATGGCTCGGTCCGTCGCAGGAGGAGCCTTACCTGAAGGTGCGCACGCACATGAACTGGCGCTGGAATTACAACGTGGGCGGCGGCCAGTTGCTGGACTGGATCGGGCACCACTGCGACATCGCGCACTGGGGGCTGGGTTTCGACAACAACGGTCCGCACGAGGTCGAAGGGCAGGGGGATTTCCCGCCGAAGAACGCCATCTGGAACACTTCGCCGAAGTACCGCATCACCGCCCAATATCCGGAGGACATCACCATGATCATCGCCGGGGGCCACGGCGACATCCGCGGCGGCACCAAGTGGATCGGGGACAAAGGCTGGGTGTGGGTGGACCGTGGCCGGTTCCAATCCTCGATCGAGGAGTTCAACGACATGTCCCGCCTGCCGGAAGAGATGCGCAAGATCAAGCTCTACTACTCGCGGAACCACCAAAAGAACTTCATCGATTGCGTGAAGTCCGGACAGCCCACCATCACCCCCGCCGAAACGGCCCATCATTCGGCGATCCCCGGCCACCTCGGTCTGATCGCGATGCTGGTCGGTCGGAAGATCAAGTGGGACGTGGAAAAGGAAATCATCATCGGCGACGAGGCGGCCAGCAAGCTGCTGAGCCGGCCCTACCGGTCGCCCTGGAAACTCGCGTAAACGTGGTCTCGGCGGAGCTGGGTGCACGGTTGCCGGACAGCGGCCGGGTTGCGCCCCGAATCGACGCCTTCAAAGAATCGACGGGCGGAGCGGAATGAAACGCTGCGCCCGTTTTGCTTTCCGTGGCGGCCGGGCGGGGTCGCTGCCTGGCAATGGTTGAAGCTTGAATGGCAATGGGGTCGGCCGGCACAAGCGGTGGCCGACGACCGGGGCCCAAGGCATCCCCGAGCGTGGAGGAAGTGCCCGCCGCGTGGCGCCTGCCTCACTGCGTCCTGCGCGCCACCTCGGCGACGACCGACGCCTTGGCCTTGTCCGGAAGCGGCGCGCCCAGCGCGGCTTCGACCTTGCCCGGCTCGGAACGCAGCAAAGCCGGGCCGGAAGGAAATGCACTGTCGAGGAAGACCGGGGTCGAGCCTTCGTACTTGATTTCCGAGGCCATCCACCACTTGCTCCGAAAATACGTGGACACCTTCAGGGCGATGTCTTCCAGCGATCCATCGGAGGGCACGACCGGCCGCGGATCGGCGCGGTGATTGAAATCGAGGAACCCCCGGGCTTCCTGCACGTAACACACCACGTGGGTTTGTGCCTGCATCATGACGGTGACGAGCTTCGTTTTGTAGCCGCGCTCAGCCAACAGACTCGCGGCCAGGCAGGCAAAGTCGTCGCAATCGCCGCGTTTGCGTTCCAAGAAGGTTTCAGGATCTTGCACGCGCTCCCCAAGCTCGAAGCTGAAGTTGGCGAAGCAACGGAGCAGGCTTTCGGGCGTGAGGTCCTGCCGCGCTTTGAGCTTGGTCCACTCTCCTCCCCACACCGTCCCGGGCAGCGTCGCCACGACTACGCCAAGGCAGACCACCCACAGCCAACATCGCACCGTCGGCAAACGCCGGTGCGAGGACCCGTCAAGGTGGGTCAAACGTTCTGAGAGGTGGGAGGTTCCAGCCACGTTCCAGCTCGGTTTCATGCGCGCGATTCTACTATTGGGATAACCGGCCCCGCCGGACATTGATTTGAGTCAGTCATTGGCATTTTTCCGCGACGCGGTTCAACCGGCGCGGGTCACGGGGATCATCCCCAGGGCGGGATGGGGGATTCACCCATGCGGCATTCAGGCCGCCGCCCCATTGAAACCGGCGCGCCCAGAGACCATATGTACGGTCGAAACATGGGAACCACTGAGTTCCCGCCGACGACCGAGAAGGCCGTGGTAAGCGACAACACAACACGAAAACGATAAACTACGAGAAAGGCAGACGTATGACGAAGTCAAGCATGTTCAACCGGGCGCTGTGGATCGCCGCCTTATGCGCGGGCACGGGAGGTTTGCTGCAAGCACAGTCTCTGCTTCGGCCACCCGACGAACACAATCCCTCCCCACCGGCGCCTCAACAGAAGGCACCTCAGGAAATGGCGCCTCCCCAGACACCGATCACGGTCGGCACCGAGCCCAGCAGGATTGACAAAGCCAGTGGGCTGCTCGGCATGGAGGTGCGGAATCAGGCGGCCGAGCGCTTGGGCAGAATCCGCGATATTGTCTTCGATTTCAAAGCCAACACCGTGGCCTACTGTGTGTTGAGCGTGGACGAAGGCTTGTTTTCCAAGCAAAAGCTCGTGGCCGTACCGCTCCGCGCCTTCCAGGCCAGTCCGGCCGGCACGTATTTGACGTTGCACGTGGACAAACAGAAACTGGCGCAGGCCGAAGGCATCGACCCCAACCACTGGCCCAGCATTGCGAATCCAGCCTGGGGCGCTGAGCCTTTCTGGCAGGAGAATCGTTCGGAGGACCGGCCTCCCGGGACAGCGACCAACCCGCTGATTCCCAAAGGGCCGGAGAAGCCAGAACCGCAACCGAACCCGACCCAACCGCACCCCTACTAGGCCGGCCGCAGTTCATCGATCGAAAGCCGGCCTTCACCGCAAGATGAAAGCGTCTTCCGCGGAAATGTATGGGGCGACAAGCAGGTCCAGCCGGCTGCCGGTCTTTGGTGCCGGCGGCTGGGTGGACGTTTTCTCGGTTGGCCAGGCGATTGGCTGCCGCGGCCGGAACGATTTGCTTTCGGAGGGTTGCCGGTCGCCGGGCCAGCGCGCTCCAGAAATGAAGGCTAAACCGCCAGCCCATTTGATCCGGCCTGGCGGCGTCCTAGTGCAGTGTCTCAGAATTGTCTTTAGGAATCTGTGGCTGCCGTGCCAGAACCGCGCGGGCGCGGTGGATCTTCTCGAGGATCGCCTTCCCCTCGGCGCGCCACTGGTAGCGTTGCGGCCTGAGGTTGCGCTCGACCAAGTAGGCCCAGATGGCGTCGACCAACTCGCCGACGCTGGCAAAGCTCCCCGGCAGGATGACGTCCTGGCTCAAATCGCGAAAGAACCGCTCGACCAGGTTGAGCCACGAGGCACTGGTGGGGGTGAAGTGCAGGTGAAAGCGGGGACGGGCGGCCAGCCAGCGCAGGACCTTGGGGTGCTTGTGGGTGGCGTAGTTGTCCAGAATCAGGTGCACGTCAAGCTCCGCGGGCACCGCCGCCGCGATCGATCTGAGGAACTTCAGCCACTCCTGATGGCGGTGCCGGGGAGCGCGCTCGGCCAGCACCTTCCCGTTGAGATAGTTCAACGCCGCAAAGAGCGTTACTGTCCCGTGGCGGTAATAGTCGTGGGTGCGCGTGGCGATGTGCCCCTGGCCCAGCGGCAGGCCCGGTTGGGTACGTTCCAACGCCTGGCATTGGCCCTTTTCGTCGCAGCACAGGATGATCGCCCGGGTCGGCGGATCCAGATACAGACCCACGATGTCCCAAAACTTCGCCTCGAACTGGGGATCGTTGGAGCGCTTGAAGGTGCGGGTCCGGTGCGGTTTGAGGTCGTTGGCGGCCCAGAGCCGCTGGACCGCCGAGCGGGACAGCCCGCTGTGTCGGGCCATGGTCCGGCAACTCCAGCGCGCCCGTCCCTTGGGCGGGCGCACGACCTCGTTGAGCACGGTCTGTACCCGGTCCAGGGGCAGAGTCCGAGGCCTCCCCGCTCGGGGTGCCTCTTGGAGTCCGGCCAAACCCAGATCGAGCACCCGTTGACGCCACTGGCCCACGGTGACCTGGCTGGTGCCCAACTGGGCCGCAATCTCCTTGTTGTCCTTGCCCTCGGCCGCCAGCAGCGCAATGCGGGCACGGCGGACCAACTTCTGCGGAGTGCCGGGAGCCCAGACCAGACGTCGCAGCTCGGTCCGTTGCTCGGGTGAAAGCTCGAAGGGCAGTTTGGGACGCGCCATGTCCATAGGTTGGCACGGACGGTCTCATTTAGTAAAGACTATTATGGGACGATACACTAGGTTATCACCTTGATTGAACCTGGCCACAGCGCGACCGCAATCGCGGGTCTGGCAGCCAACAGACCTGAAGCGGGTTGCTGCGAACCGATGAAGGCTTTGTTGCAGAACGAATCCGAGCAGGTGGTGCCGCGTCTTTTCGAGGGCACCGGGATGCCCGCCGGGCGCACGGACCGGATGCGCCAGTTCCTATCGAACCTCGGTCCGGCCATTGCAGCCGCCGCAGGTCCCGGCGACGCGCTTTGCCGGGTGTTGAAGCAGATTTGTGAAATCACCGGCTGGACCGTCGCGGAGTCCTGGCTTCCGGGGAATGACGAGGTCAGTCTGGAGCTGAGTTCCATCGGATACTGGGGCACAGCGACCGCGTGCCGCTTTCGTGACTCAAGCCAGGCCATCCGATACGAAACCGGCGAAGGCTTGCCGGGACGCGTTTGGCAGACGAAACAACCGCTCTGGATCCCTGACCTGACGCAGGCCAAGATTCTCTGCCGGACCGTGCGCGCCGCAACGGAGGGTCTGAAGGCGGCTGCCGGGCTGCCCGTCATGGTGGACGAGCAAGTCGTGGCTGTGCTGGTGTTTCTGATGGACACCGCGCAACCGGAAGACCGGCATTTGGTGGACTTGCTCTCCCTCGCCGCGCCCCGGATGGCTCACCTTTTCCAAGGCCGGCGACCCGACGCGGCGCTGCAAATACGCGAGCAGCAGCTTCCGTCCGGCGAACCCCAAGGGTTGGTACGCCTGGGGAGTTGGGAATGGGACGCAGCCAAAGATCAATTCACCTGTTCCGACTCGCTCTTTGCGATCATGGGACTCCCCGTCGGTGGCTTGAATGGGTCGATCCATGCCTTTTTCGGGCGGGCGCATCCAGACGACCGGCACCGGCTCGAAAGCGTCTTCAAGTCGGCCGTGTCCAACCATCGACCATTCGTCTTCGAAGCCCGCATGCTTCGCCCGGACGGGGAGATTCGATTCCTGCGTTCGCAAGGCGAGGTCATTCAGCAAACAGATCTCACCGTCCGGGTGTTTGGCCACTGCCAGGATGTCACTCTTCAGAAGCAGGCTGAAGAAGCCCTGGCTTTGGCGGCATCGCTGGTCTCAGCCTCGGATGATGCGATCATCGGCAAGACTTTGGACGGGACGATCTTCAGTTGGAATCGTGGAGCCGAACGGATGTTCGGTTACCGGGCGACCGAGGCAATTGGGCGATCCATGGCCATGCTGATCCCGCCCGACCGGAGAGACGAAGAAAGCCAGCTCCTGCAACGTGTTAAACACGGTCGCAGCCTGGTGCAGATCGAGACCGTCCGCCTCCGCAAGGATGGCCGGGCCATCGAGGTGCAACTGACTGCCTCGCCGGTCCGGGGCAAGGACGGCAGGGTGAAAGGTGCCTCGGTGGTTGTTCGCGACATCTCCGAAGTGAAGCGTCTGGAGGCCTTGGTGCTTGAAATCAGTGAACGCGAACAGCGTCGCATCGGCCAGGACATCCACGACGGTTTGAGCCAGCAACTGACTGGCATCGCTTATCTTACTTACCTGCTGATGAAGAAACTCCGGGCTCAATTGCACCCGGAGGCGGAAGAAGCCGCCCGCATCAACGAATTGATCGCGGAAGCCGGCGAACAGGCGCGCATCGTGGCGCGCGGTCTGCTTCCCGTCAAACCCGAGCCCAACGGCTTGACGGTAGCCCTGCACCGACTGGCTCGGCGGGTCCGGGAGACTTCCGCCCTGGATTGTTGGTTCGTGTGCGAGCCGGGTCTCCAGATTCGAGACTACGGGCTGGCCACCCATCTGTACCGCATTGCGCAGGAGGCCGCGCATAACGCGGTCAAGCACTGTCAAGGGAGCGAGATCGTCATCCATCTGGGCAGGCGCAATGGCGAACTGGAGTTGATCGTTGAAGACGACGGCCACGGGCTCCCGCCCGGACCCCCACCGCGTCAGTGCATGGGCCTGGAAACCATGAGGTACCGCGCCCACGCGGCCGGCGCACGGTTGAACCTTCAAGCCCGGCGACGGCATGGATTGCGGGTGATCTGCTCGCTTCCCTTTCCGGATGGCGTGCTTCCGGACAAGACCGATGTATCGCGACGCGACAAGTAAGCCTGCCGCCCCTTCGCCCGTTCGGCCAGAATCGACGGACAGGACGAAGGTCCTGATCATCGACGACCATCCCATCTTCCGGGAAGGCCTGCGAAAGGTGCTCCAAGCGGAACCCGATCTGGTTGTGTGTGGCGAGGTGGCCGGTGCGGCGGAGGCACTGGCCACCGCCACCGCCACGCAGCCCGATGTCGCCATCGTGGACCTCACCTTGGATCATTCGAGCGGGATCGACCTCATCAAGGATTTGGAGCTTCGCTGGCCTGGCCTGCCCATCCTGGTGCTATCGAATCACGACGAGGCGTTGTACGCGGAACGCTGCCTGCGCGCCGGGGCGCGTGGATACGTCATGAAACACCATCCGCCGGAGGACCTGATCAAGGCCGTCCACAACATTTTGCAGGGCCAGTTCCACTTCAGCAGCGAGATCACGAACAAGATTCTGTCGCAGTGCGGACATGGCCCGGTCGCCAGCGCCGGGGATCCTGCCGAACGGTTGAGTGACCGCGAACTGCAGGTGTTCGAATTATACGGCAAAGGACGCACCACCCGTCGGATCGCGACTTTCCTGCATTTGAGCTTGAAGACGATCGAATCGCACCGGGACCACATCAAGGAAAAGCTGGGAATCACGGACTCGGCCGGTCTGGTGCACGCCGCCGTCCAATGGGTCGAATCGCAAGGCGGCCTTTGAGTCGCCCCGTGCTGGCCGGTCCGTGGTCGCTCGGGCAGCGCGACGCAACGCCGATTCGCGTCTGCGACCGGGCAGGCCGGTCCGGCCACAACCTCCCGTTTCAACCCGGTTCAGCGCCTCGCGGCTGCCATGGGTGCCGATGCTGTTCCGGGAAAAGACGTGCTGACGTTTTGTTTGGATCCGAACGCTGGGCCCAAGTGCGGCCTGCTGGAGGTGTCGTGCCGGAAATCCTCGGCCGGTTTGACGGAGCCCACGGGCCCTCGCCCGCCGGCCGCACGGCATGGGTAATGCTAACTATTAGCACCTGCAAACACTGGTACTTGATCGAGCCGGGAGTTGGCGCTGACCCGAACGGCGGACTGACGTGCGTGGTCTGACCAATGCGCCTCGATGAGTCGGGCAGTTGAGTCTGTCGCGGGAACCGCAAGCGTCACCGCGGTGAGGACGTGTCCCGCCCAAACCGGGCCTCCCCGAGATTCTTGCGTGTGGCGGCGGGCAGCGGAGCGGCGGCGCGTTGCCCGCCCCGGTGCTGGCCTGGCGGTGACGGATTCAACGGGTATCAGACCCCGCGGCTCCGGGCGGAGTTCGCGGGGGGGGCATGGTGCGGTGAAAACCTTCAGCCAATCGCAGGTGCTTAATTATGGAAATCATCGACTTGAAACTAACCGGTGCCCTGGAACGAACCGTCCTTTCGGACACGGATGCACCGACCACGCCGGAATCGCCATACACGCTCAAGGTAACGGTCGTCTATCAAGACCGGCGGACTCGGGAATGGGCCGAGCACGTGTGCAGCCGGATGGGATACCTCGTGGGAGAAGAGTGCATCCGGTGCAGTTGGTGGCCGCTGGTCCGTTTGACTGAGCCCGAGGTGTTTGAGGAGGCGGTGCGTGCGGCGAGTGTGGCTGATGTCATCGTGGTTTCGTTGCATGCAGCGGAAGACCTGCCCGAAGACCTCTGGACCTGGATTACCTTGTGGTTGCCCCGTCGCCGCCAGCCGACGGGTGCGTTGGTGATGTTACTGGATATAACCGAGACACCCCCAAACCGAGCTTCGCCCACGCGGGAATACTTGCGCATGGTTGCGAGCAAAGGTGGACTTGATTTCCTGCCGCACGAAGAGGAACTGCCCGTTGAAAGCCTCGCCGAACAGACTGCCCCCAAGCGTTGGTGGGGGATCAACGAGTGAGTTCTCACATCCGTAGCCGCTGGGCGCAACCCGAGGCAGATGCGGGCGGGACGCAAAGTCCGCGGGCGCGCGGTTGGTTCGTCCCTGTCCCTTCCAAGCCACGCTTTCGCTACAGCCACCCAGATGGCCCGTGAGGGCGGTCCGGTGACTGGCGGCCTCGTCCACGCCAGAACCTCGAGCGCGCGCAGTGATTTGGCAGGGGCTTCCCGTTCCTGCCAAGTACGACGCAGCGGCTTGGCGGCTGGACCGTCTGCTGCCCACCGCGGTCGGCCAAGCGCCTCCCAGTTCGTCGGCAAAGCCTTTGTCGCCGCCCGCCTTCGGTCCAGTGCCGGTCAAAATACGGTTGGACTTTGGCAAAACCGTGTTAGCGCACCCACGCTAACCGGCCAGACTTTGATCTACGGCAACCTTCGCGGCGGTGGGGGTTGAATGTTGCCGGCGGGTACTTAGTCTTGGAACATCATTGTGGAAAAGCCGGCAAACATGGATCGACTCGAATTCCTGCGGTCTGCGGGACGGTGGTCGGCCGTCGTCGCGATCGGCGGGGTGGTGTGGGGTTTCGTCCGTCGTGGCCGGGTGCGGCCGCTCGGTCAGACGTGCCTGGAAGCGTCGCCTTGTGGCGGTTGCGCGGAATGGGGTCGCTGTGACCTGCCCGCCGCGCAAGCGACGCTTGAAGCCGGAAAGGGGGCTCGATCATGAAGTCCAATCGTCGCGGCGCCGGCTTCAGCCGGCGCGATTTCCTCCGTGCTGGCAGCGCTGTCTTGGCCGGAACGGCCCTGACCACGACCACCCAGGCAGCGGATGGCCGCAAACCGAATCCCTGGGCGTACGACGTCAGCGGATTCGAGAAGACCGATCCCAAGCTGGTGCATTACCACGAGCTGCGCCGGTTCAAATCTCCGCATCCGGATGCCCGCCGGCTCGCGTTGGGTCCGGATGGGCGGGTGTGGATCGCGGCCGGGAATTATGTCAGCGCCCTCGATGCCCAAGGCAACGGCGTGACTGAACTCGCATTCGCCGTGCCGGCGCGCTGCGTGACGGTCGCCAAGGACGGCAGCGTGATCGTCGGGTTGCGCGATCACCTCGAGGTGTTCGGCGCCCAAGGCAAACGGCTGGCGAGCTGGGATTCGCCCGGCAAGCGGACCTGG
The DNA here is from genome assembly GCA_963735925.1 of uncultured bacterium. Taxonomy (GTDB): domain Bacteria; phylum Verrucomicrobiota; class Verrucomicrobiia; order Limisphaerales; family J093; genus DSVZ01. The sequence goes on along the minus strand of CAVTMT010000003.1, from coordinate 1,992,666 downwards.
TTCACCGGCCTGGACGTGACGGAGGATGCCGTGTTGGCCGCCGATTCCGGCAGCCGCGCCGTCCTGCATTACGACCGCTCCGGCAAGCTGGTGAAGCGCATCGGCGAAAAGAACCCGGCGCGTGACATTCCGGGCTTCGTCCTGCCCAGCCCGTACCTGGACGTGGCGCTGCATCCGGATGGACTGCTCCGGGTCAACAACGCCGGCCGGCACCAGGTGCAGGCCTTCACGTTGGGCGGCGACCTGGAGGCGTCCTGGGGCAGGCCCTCGATGGGGATCGCCGGCTTCTGCGGCTGCTGCAATCCCGTTGCGCTGGCAATCCTTCCGGACGGCCGCTGTGTCACCTGCGAAAAAGGTCTGCCCCGGGTGAAGGTGTACAGCCTGCATGGCGATTTCGACTGCGTGGTGGCCGGCGTGGAGAGTTTCCCCGAGAATGCGCGGACCGCCAAAGGCGAAGGGGCAGGGGACGGCGTCAAGACCAGCCTCGACGCCGCGACGGACGCCCTGGGCCGCATTTACATCCTGGACTCCGCCACGTCCGAGGTTCGCGTCATGGTTCCGAACGAGACCGCCTGACCCAAACCGCATGACCACTCCCGCTCCCGAGCGTCCCCCCGTCAATCGCCGGCAATTCTTCCGCGATGGCGCGCGGTTGGCGGCGATGACCGGCCTGGGCGCGTTTCTCGGCGTGGCGGCCACGCGCAGCCGAGCCAGCCAAAACACCGTTTGGCAGATCGATCCGAGCAAGTGCGTCTATTGCGGCCAGTGCGCGACCGCGTGCGTCCTGAAACCTTCGGCGGTGAAGTGCGTGCAGAGCTACGAAATCTGCGGTTACTGCGACCTCTGCACGGGCTACTTCGTGCCGGAGCCCAACGCCTTGGACACCGGCGCGGAGAACCAGGCCTGTCCCACGGCCGCCATCGAACGGAAGTTCATCGAAGACCCGTACTTCGAGTACAACATCGACGAGAGCCGTTGCATCGGTTGCGCGAAATGCGTCGAAGGGTGCACGCGGTTTGGCAACGGCTCGTTCTACCTCCAGGTCCGCCATGACCGTTGCCTGAACTGCAACGAATGCTCCATTGCCCGGGTGTGTGCGGGCGACGCCTTCCATCGCGTGCCGGCCAGCGAGCCGTACGTGATCAAGACCACCGCGCACGAATGAGCTTGCGCCGTTTCAGAATCGCCGCCTTCGCCTTGTGGGCGCTGCTGTGGTGCGGAGGGTTGGCCCTGGCACAACAGCGTTTTCCGCCACCCGAATTCGAGACTGACTACAAGATGCGCGGCATTCCGACGCCGCCGCCGCGGGGCTTGGCGATGGAGTACGTGGACGTCGCGGTGCTCATAACCGCGCTGGGTTTGGCCGCCTGGCTCGTGCACCGCCGGCGCTCGCGCCGAGGATTGGTCGCGTTGTCGTTGTTCTCGCTCGTCTATTTTGGATTCTATCGCAAAGGCTGCATCTGCCCGATCGGCGCCCCGCAAAACGTGGCCTACGGACTGTTCAACCCGGAGTATGCGATCCCCGTCACCGCCCTGGCATTCTTCCTCGTGCCACTGCTGTTCTCGCTCTTTTCGGGACGCACCTTCTGCTCCGGCGTCTGCCCGCACGGCGCGTTGCAGGACCTGGTCTTGCTGAAGCCGGTGAAAGTGCCGCTCTGGCTCGAACAAGGTTTGGGGATCGTGCCGTATGTCTTCCTCGGCGCGGGAATCCTGTTCGCCGCGACGGGCGCGGGTTTTGTCATCTGCCGCTTCGATCCGTTCATCCCGCTGTTTCGGATGACCGGGAGCTTCTTCATCCTTTGTTTGGCGGGCGGTTTTCTCGTCACCTCGATGTTCGTCGGCCGGCCGTTCTGCCGCTTCCTCTGCCCGTACGGCGCGCTGCTGCGACTGGGATCGCTGGTCTCGAAATGGCGTGTCCGCATCACGCCGGATTACTGCACCCAGTGCCGGCTCTGCGAACAGTCGTGTCCGTTCGGCGCGATCCGCGAACCGGTCGCCGCGACTGTCAACCTCGCCACGCTGGCGCCGGACCGGCGTCGCCTCGGCGCGCTGCTGGTGCTGTTGCCGGTGCTGATCGCGCTCGGAGCGTGGATGGGATCGAAATTGAGCGTGCCGGCGTCGCGGCTGCATCCAACCGTGGCGCTCGCCGAGAAATATCTCGATCCAAGGAAAGCCGCGCCCACGCCGGGCGCCCCGACGCCCGAGAGTCTGGCGCTAGCCCGGGCCGACACGAATCCCGAGGCGATTCTCACGACGGCGGCGGCGGTCCGGCACAAGTTCGCCATCGGCGGCTGGTGGTTCGGCGGCTGGGTGGGCCTGGTCGTTGGCCTGAAACTGATCGTTTTGTCCACCCGCACGGCGCGCACCGATTTCGAACCTGACCGTGGCTCCTGCTACGCGTGCGGACGCTGCTACCTGGCCTGCCCGAACGAACGCGTCCGGGTGGGGCTGCTCTCGCCGGCGGAAGCCGCAGGATTGAATGCCAACCAGGCCGCGGTGCACGTCGCGGCACCAACCCGGACCTGAATCGTGGCCGCCCCAACCGCCAGCTTGCCGCCGCCGCCCGCCGCCGATTCAACGGCGCTCCGCGCGTTGCGGCAGACCGTGGTGGTGATCACGGCGCTGTGCGGGTTGGTGGTGCTCTTGCTGCTGGTCCAGCACGAACGCGCGCAGGCCCGTGACCCGCTGAAGTCGCCGCAACTCGCGGCCTTGAAGCAACAGCTCCTGGCCGAGCCGAAGAACGAGGCGCTCAAGCAGCAAATCCGCCTGCTCGACCTGGACCTCCGTCGCAGCCACACCCGCCAGGTCGCGTTCAACGGCTTCGGCGCCTGGTTCGTCTTGGGAGGAGTGGTGGCGCTGGTGCTGGCGGTCAAAGGCATCGCCCGGCTCCGCCTGGTCCTGCCGTCGCCCCAGGCAGGTCCGGAGGCGGCGGAACGGGTGGCCTTGACCGCGCGGCGGGCCCGCCAGGCGACTGTTGCGGTGGCGGCGATCACCGGGGCGGCGTTTCTCGTTTTGGCCCTGCCGGCCAAGACCCGCCTGCCGTCCAGCCCGGCCGGCGTGGACAAGGTGCTGGCGAAACTGCGTGGCGAAGGCGAGGACGCCCCGGCGCTGCCCTCGCCGGCGGAGTTGGCGGCGAACTGGCCGCGGTTCCTGGGTCCGTCCGGCAACGCCTTCGTGACCACCGCCACATTCCCCCTGGCGTTCAACCTCGCCAGCGGTGAAGGCGTGCTCTGGAAAACGCCCGTGCCGGCACCGGGCTTCAACTCGCCTTTGATCTGGAGTAATCGCGTGTTCCTGTCTGGTGGCGATGCAACCAACCGGAGCGTGTGCGCGTTCGACCTCGGCACCGGCACCCAGGTCTGGCAGCGTGCCGTCGTGAACGTGCCGGGCACGCCGGCGACGCCGCCCGAGGTGCCGGATTCCACCGGTTTTGCGGCCTCGACGATGGCGACCGATGGCCGCCAGGTGTTCGCGATGTTCGCCAACGGCGACCTTGCGGCCTTCCACCTCGACGGCCGCCCCGCCTGGTCGAAGAACCTTGGCGTGCCCAAGAACCAGTACGGTTTCGCCACTTCGCTGGCGGTGTGGCCCGGTCGCCTGTTGCTCCAGTACGACCAGGGGGAACCGGAAAACAACCTCTCAAAACTCATCGCCTTCGACGGCGCCACCGGCCGCGTGCTGTGGCAGAAGCCCCGGGCGGTCGGCCAGTCCTGGGCCACGCCGGTGGTCTATGAGGTCGGCGGCAAGGCCCAGATCGCGACCCTCGCCGGCGAACTGGTCATCGCTTACCGGGTTTCCGACGGCACCGAACTTTGGCGGGCCAAGATGTTGGCCGGCGAAATCACGCCTTCGCCGATCTTCGCCGGCGGGCTCGTCGTGGCGGTCAGTCCTTCGGATCAGCTCTTCGCCGTCAAGCCCGATGGGGCAGGCGACGTCACGAAGAGTCACGTCGCCTGGAAGACGGACGAGAACGTGCCCGATGTGACCAGCCCGGTCAGCAATGGCGAGCTGGTCTTTACCGTTACCTCGTCCGGCACGGTGACGTGTTTCGAGCTGCGGGACGGCAAGAAACTCTGGGAGCATGAGTGCGAGCTGGAAGTCAATGCGACGCCCGCCATCGCCGGCGACCGCGTGTATGTCTTCGGTGCCAAAGGCGGGTTGGTGGTGCTGGCGGCTGCGCGCGAGGCCCGGGAACTGGCGAAGACCGATCTCGGCGAAGGCGTGCTCGCCAGCCCGGCGTTCGCGCGCGATGTCATGGTGGTGCGCACGGTGAAAACGTTGTTTTGCGTGGCTGCCAAGGCTGGCCCCGTACTGGAGGCGAAGCGGCCATGAGCGAGACGTTGATGGCAGCCCCCACCGTTCCAGTCACGGTGGACCTTGCCTTTGCCGAGGAGGCCGTGGCGCGGCTCGGTCGCACGCCGGACGCGGTCATTCCGATGCTGCAGGCGCTGCAGGACCATTATGGCTACCTGCCGGAGGAGGCGCTGGAACACGTTTGCCATCACACCCAGATCACCCCGGCCGCGATCACCGGGGTCTCGACCTTCTACGACATGTTCCGGCACGAGCCGGTCGGCAAGCACATCGTCCACGTCTGCCACGGCACGGCCTGCCACGTCGGCGGCGCCGAGCGGGTCGAGGACGCGCTGCGCCGCCACCTGCGCATTCCCGCCGGCGCGAACACCGACGCCGGACCGGCAGTTCACGATCGAACGCGTCGCCTGCCTCGGCTGCTGCACGCTCGCGCCGGTGGTGCGGATCGAGGAGGAGACGATCGGTTACGCGTCGGCGGAGAAGGTGCCGGGCGCGATCCGCGAGTTCCTGGCCGAGCAGGCAGACGCCCGATCGCCACCCAGCCGCTGGCCAGCACGCCGAAGCGTGGCGCCGACGCGGCCGAGTTTCAAGGTGTGCCTCGACTCCTGCTGCGTGGCCAAGGGCACGGACCGCGTCTTCCGCGCGTTGCAGGAAAGCGTCGAGCGAACCGGCGCGAACGCCACGGTGAAGCGCGTCGGCTGCGTCGGGCGCGTGTTACCGCACGCCGATGATCGAGGTCGTCACGCCGGGGAAGCCGAAGCGTGACGTATCACGGACATGACGCCCGCCCGCGCGGTCGAACTGGTGGAGACGCAGTTCCGGCCCCGCAGTTTGGCGCGGCGCGTCTCGCTGCGTGTGGACGCGGATGGTGGACGGCTTGCTGGTGCCGGATGCCAGCTTGCAGCCGGTGGCGAAGCTTCCCGAAAAGAACGGGCGGGACGCCGGCGTGCAGGCGTTCTTCGGCCGGCAGGTCCACATCGCGATGGAGCACTACGGCCGGCTCGACCCGCTCGACCTGGACGAGTACCTCGCCCACGACGGCTTTGTGGCGCTGGCGAAGTGTCTGGGCGTGGACGTCTGAACGGCGACAGTCCAAAGTCCGCGTGGGCGCGCTGGCGCCCGAATCCGATCATCGAGACCGTCGAGAAGTCCGGCCTGCGCGGGCGCGGCGGGGCCGGGTTTCCGACCGGGCAGAAGTGGCGCATGGTCCGCAAGCAGCCGGGCGAGACCAAGTACGTCATCTGCAACGGCGACGAAGGCGACCCCGGCGCGTTCATGGACCGCATGATCCTCGAATCGTTTCCCTATCGCGTCATCGAAGGGCTGGCCATCGCCGCGGTGGCGGTCGGCGCGCACGAAGCCATCTTCTACATCCGCCACGAGTATCCGCTGGCGGTGCAGGCGGGTGCGCGCCGCGCTGGCCGAGTGCGAGCGGCGCGGCTGGCTGGGCGAGCGCTTGCTGGGCAGCGATTACCCGCTGCGCATCTCGATCAAGGAAGGCGCGGGTGCGTTCGTCTGCGGCGAGGAGACGGCGCTGATCGCCTCGGTCGAAGGCCGCCGCGGCATGCCGCGCCTGCGCCCGCCGTTCCCCGCGCAGTCCGGGCTTGTGGGGCAAGCCCACGCTCATCAACAACGTCGAGACGCTCGCGCTGGTGCCGTGGATCGTCCGCCACGGCGCGGGAAGCCTTCGCCGCGCATCGGCACCGAGACCAGCAAAGGCACGAAGGTGTTCGCCCTGGCGGGCAAGATTCGCCGGGCGGGCTGATCGAGATTCCGATGGGCACGACGCTCCGCGCAGATCGTCGAGGAGATCGGCGGCGGAGTGGCGGCGGGGCGCAGGTTCAAGGCGGTGCAGATCGGCGGGCCCTCCGGCGGTTGCGTGCCGGCGCGCCTGGCGGACACGCCGGTGGACTACGAGTCGCTGCGCGACATCGGCGCGATCATGGGCTCCGGCGGCCTGGTGGTGCTCGACGACACCGACTGCATGGTCGATATCGCGCGGTATTTCCTGCAGTTCACGCAGAACCAGTCCTGCGGCAAGTGCACCTTCTGCCGCATCGGCACGAAGCGGATGCTCGAGCTGCTCGAACGCCTCTGCGCCGGCAAGGCGCAGCCGCAAGCACCTGCGAGGAACTCGAGCAACTGGCGCCGCAGGTCGACGCAGGGCAGCCTCTGCGGCCTGGGCAAGACCGCGCCGAACCCGGTGCTCACCACGCTGCGTTACTTCCGCGACGAGTACGAGGCGCACCTGCAAGGCCGCTGTCCGGCGGGCAAGTGCACGGCGCTGATCAAGTATCGCGTGCGGGACAACTGCACCGGCTGCACCCTCTGCGCCCAGCACTGCCCGGTGGACGCCATCCCGATGACGCCGTACGCGCGGCACGTGATTGACCTGGACAAGTGCACGCGCTGCGACTCGTGCCGGCAGGTGTGTCCGCACGGGGCGGTGGAGGTGAAATGAGAAATCCGAGGACCGAGATCCGAAATCCGGGAGAAGCCCGAATTCCGAAATCCGAGTTGGCGGGCTGCGGTGTCGAGGCATGCGCGGACTCGAGATTCCGGAGTTTGCGAAGAAAGTGGGGCGACGGAGTCATTGGTGTTGAGGGAAGAACGTCGCGGGCTCGCCGCGGCCGAACTTGTTGGAGCGAACGGCTCCGTTTGGCTGAAGCGATCATCCGCTTTGCCAAGAAGGTGCCCCGTGGCCCGGTAACCAACCGGCTTGATTGATCAGACTTGTGGGCGCAGGCACCAGCGTCGGCTGCGAACTACTGCGAGGCTGATGATTCCGTGTCTGGCAAGGACTTCAGAACAGAGCATCGGTACCTGCCGCAAGGAGTCTAAAGAAACCATGTTGTTCCTGCGGATGATCGCGACAGCCGAAGAAACCCTTGCGCCCGAAGCCCGCAGTACTTTGGCGTGAGGCGAAAGAGCTGAACCTCATCTTCGGCGCCATTTGGAGGAAATGCCCATGACCTCGCGCCCTCACCGCTTCGGACGTCGGACTTCGGATTTCGGGCTTCTTTCGGAGTTCGGCCTTCGGGATTCGGCCTTCTGGGCTCCGGATTTCGCTGCCGCCATGAGCACTCTCAAAATCACCATCGACGGTCGCTCCATCGAGGTCGCGGCCGGCACGACGATCCTAGCGGCGGCGCGCCGCCTCGGCATCTGCGATCCCCACGCTCTGCCACGTCGAAGGCTTCGAGCCATCCGCGTCGTGCTTCCTGTGCGCGGTGAAGATCGAAGGGCGGCCAAACCTTTGGCCGTCCTGCGCCACGCCCGCCGCGGAGGGCATGGTGGTGATCACCGATTCCGACGAAGTGCGCGCGGCGCGCAAGACCTCGCTGGAGCTGCTGCTCTCCGATCACGCGGGCGATTGCGTCGGGCCGTGCCGCACCGGCTGTCCGGCGCGGCTGGACATCCCCAACTTCATCGCGCGCATCTGCGGCCGGTGACCACCGCAAGGCGGCGGAGATTGTCACGGACGACCTCACGCTGCCGGCTTCGCTGGGCCGGGTCTGTCCGCGGCTCTGCGAACAACGCTGCCGCCAGTGCGACGTGGAGGAGGCGCTTTCGATCCGCAACCTGCATCGTTTCAGCGCGGACAACCAACGGCGGTCGCGCCTGCCGGACCCGTAGGCGTGACGCCTGCGCATAGCGCCGAACCGACCGGCAAGCGGGTCGGCCATCGTCGGGCGCCGGGCCGGCGGGTCTGGCGGCGGCGTATCAGTCTGCTCCGCACGGGGTCATGGCGTGGTGCTGTTCGACGCGCACCCGCAGCCGGGCGGCATGCTGCGCTACGGCATCCCGGCGTTTCGCCTCCCGCGGCAGGTCCTCGATGCGGAGATCCGGGTCATCCGCCAACTCGGCGCCGACTTTCGCCTGAGGCAAACGCTGGGCCGCGACTTCGCGCTTGGCGACTTGCGTCGCGACTTCGACGCCGTATTCCTGGCCATCGGCGCCCAGGGCTCGCGCGGCCTGGGTTGCCCCGGCGAAGAGTTGGCCACTGCCGGCCGTGGAGTTTCTCGAAAGACTCACCGACGGCCCGCCGCCGAGGTGGGCAGCGACGTGATCATCGTCGGCGGCGGCAACACGGCCATGGATGCCAGCCGTTGCGCGGTGCGGCTGGGTGCGAAGTCGGTGCGCGTGCTCTATCGCCGCACGCGCCGCGAGATGCCGTGTCTCATGGAGGAAGTCGAAGCGGCGGAAGCGGAGGGCGTCCAAGTCGAGTTCCTCGTCGCACCCGTTCAGCTCGAGCGCAAGAACGGACGGCTTAGCCTCACCTGTCAGCGAATGGAACTTGGCGCCCCGGACGCCAGCGGTCGCGCGCGGCCGGTGCCGGTGGCCGGCTCGGAATTCGAGGTGCCGGCGACGTGTGTGATCGCCGCGATTGGCCAGACCGTGGACTTTGCCGCGGAACAGGCGCCGGACCTGACCTTCTCGAAGTGGGGCATCGCCGTGGACCCAAGACGCTGGCGACGAATCTGCCGGGAGTCTTCGCGGGCGGCGACGCGGTCACCGGGCCGGACCTGGCCGTGCGGGCGGTGGCCGCCGGCAAGCTCGCGGCGGCTTCCATCGACCAATACCTGCAGCGGCAAGAAGGTCATCGGGCGCGCCGGAAGTCGGTAAACGTCATGATGGGCAAGCTGAGCGAGGACGAGTTGGCGGTCATTCCTGCGAGGGATCGAAGCAGGCGCCGCGCGCACCGATGCCGCACCTGCCGATGGAGAAGCGGCGGACCACGTTCGAGGAAGTCGAACTGGGTTTCACGCCGGAGGACGCGACGCGCGAATCGCGGCGCTGCCTGGGCTGCGGCTGCGGCAAGGCGATCCCGTGCCGGCTGCGCCGTTTGCGACCGAATACGGCGTGGACCCGGAGCGGTTTGTCGGCGAACGCCGCCACTTCGCGCGCGACACCTCGCACCCGGACATCATCTTCGAGCCGGGCAAATGCATCATGTGCGGCGCCTGTGTGGAAGTGGCCGCGCCAGGCGGGCGAGGAACTCGGCCTTTCTTTCATCGGGCGCGGATTCCAGGTCGGCGTGGCCGTGCCGTTCGACCGGCCGATGGCGGAAGCGCTGCAAGAAGTCCGCGCGACGTGCCGCCGAAGTCTGTCCCACCGGCGCGATCATGCTCAAGGGCACCGGCTGCGCCGGCTGCCGGATGGCCTGAGGTTGCAGGGGGAAGGCAGCGCTCCGGGCGGACGCTGTCAGTTACAACTTCAGCACGCCCCACAGCTTCCCGCCGATCACGACGACGATGAAGACGGTCAGCAGCCAGCCCACCAAATCCAGCACCAGGCCGGCACGCACCATCTCCCGCAAGCGGATGTAGCCGGTGCCATAGACCAGCGCGTTGGGCGGGGTTGCCACCGGCATCATGAACGCCATCGACGCGGCGATCGCCGTGGCGACGGCGACGGTTTGCGGGTTGGCACCGGTCTTCATCGCGATGGAGATCACCACGGGCACCATCATGGAAGTCACCGCCGTGTTGGAGGTCACCTCGGTCAGAATCGCAATCAGGAGCACCACGGCGAACAACAAAGCGAGCGTGGACGGCGCCCCGAGCAGACCCACAAACGTTTGCGCAATCCAAGAAGCCAGGCCGGTTCTGAACATGCCGTCGGACAGCGCAATGCCACCGCCGAACAGCGTGAGCGTGCCCCAGTCCACACAGGCCGTGTCCTTCCAATCCAGAAGGAACACGCCTTCGCGCAGACGCACCGGAATGAAGAACAGCACCGTGCCGCAAAGCAGTCCGATCAGGTATTCGTCCAGCCAGGCGAGGTGGGCGAACACCGCGGCGGGCAGGAGCGCGTTCCAGAACGGATTCGTGACCCACAGCGTCACCGCCAGCAGAAACACAGCGATCGTGCCCTTCTCGCCGCTCGCGAGCGGACCGAGGCTGGCGCGCTCGCCTTCCAGCCGCGCCTTGCCCCCCGGCAGGACGCGCACCTCCGGCGGGTACATCCGCATCAGAATGAACCACGCGAGCGGCAGGAACAGGATCACATACGGCACGCCGAACTTCAGCCAGTCGAGGAAGGTGATCCGCTGGTAATCCGGGTCGGCGGCGAACGTGGTGTTCAAGATGCCCAGCGCGATGCCGTTGGGGGGCGTGCCGATGATCGTGCCCACGCCGCCGATCGAGGCGGCCCAGGCGATGCCCAACATCAGCGCCGTGCCGTACCTCGATTGACCCGGCCGGCCGCCCGCCAACGAAAGCACGCCAATCCCCAGCGGGAGCATCATGGCGGCCGCGGCGGTGTTCGAGATCCACATCGACAGGAAGGCGGTCACCGCCATCATGCCGAACAGGACGGAGCCGGCGCTGTTGGCCAGGTTCCCCCGCGTGAGCAGCCACAGCGTGAACCGCCGGTCGAACTTCCATTTTTGCATCGCTCCAGCGATGAGGAACCCGCCGAGAAACAGGTAGATCACCGGGTTGGCGTAGTTCAGGAGCGTGTTTTTCGCGGTGAAATCGAAGGCCGCCTTGCCTTGCAGACCGGTCACCTTCAGCAACGGGAAGAGCACCGCGGGCAACAGTGCCGTAGCCGGCAAGGGCACCGCTTCGGTCAGCCACCAGACGATCATCAGCCCCAGCACTCCGAGCACGGCCTTCATGGATGCCGCCAACTGCGCCGGGTCAAGGCCGGCGGTCGCACCCTCCAGCAGCCTGGCGGCAGTGGCCTCAAAGGTCGCGGGTGCGGGCAGGAGCAGGACGGTCGCGAACACAACCAGCCCGGCCGGAAAACCAATCGACTTCGCGCTCATGACAGGGAGGTGGCCATCGGGCTGGGACTTGAGGTTGTGGTTCGGCGTGGCGGCAGGTTAGCCCAGGCCCGAGGACTGTCGAGCAAAGGGCACCGACGTGTCCGTGCGCCTGCGCGCGCGACGGCGGCGGCGCCCCCTCTGGCGGGAGTCGGCGGGCCCGTGGACTGGCCGGCCGCGTGCAGGGACTCCGGTTCACCGGACGTCGCGGCTTCCCATGTGCCCGCCGCATCCGCATTCCGAGCCGGGACCTGAGTCGTCAAGCCGACGCGAGGCTTGACCGGCAGCGCCGTCGGCTTTACCGGTTGTGCAGTTCCACCCCGGCTGCACGCTCTCAGCGGCGCGGTATGGGCTGGTTGGGGCGAGTCAACTCATGGATCGCCGGATGGACCTGCTGGCTTTATGAACACGTTCAAAGTCCTGCTGCGGGATCGACCTGACGAGTTTGTGGTTGCCCATCGGTATCGGCGCGAGGGGGACCAATACGTCTTCGAGAGCGACGAAGACACCGAAGTTCAATTCTTCGATGCCGCCGAAGTGGTGGGAATCACCATCGTCCCGCCGGAGGGCATGGATTCGCCTGGTGGCAGCCCTTCCTGAAGCCCAAGCCGACCGGTCGGGTCCGCATTTCAGTGACGATTCGAGCGGACGTCGGTGGCCGCCCCGGCCGACTTGGGGCGGCGGACGACTCCGCCCGCCCCGTTCCGCCAATTCTCAATCGGTGTCCCGTCCGACTCTTCGGTTATCCCGCCTTGACGCTGGTTTGCTTGGTAGGAACCAGTTTCTGGCTCGGGTAGCCGTCCACCGGTTCACCACGCACGCGGAGCGAGTTCGCCAGCGCATATTTGAACTTCTCGGGCGCCGTGCCCAGGGCCTTGCGCAGCGCCGCGACGGCGGCCGGACCGGGGATGCGTTCGAGGGCGCAACGGGCGTCTTCGCACACGTCGGCATTCGCGAGTTGCGCCGCGATCGGCTCCACCGCGGAGTCGTCGCCAATCTCCGACAGCATCCAGAGCAGGTCGCGGGAGACAGGCGCAGGGGCGGCGGCGAGGAGGTTGATGAGTTCCTGGGCTACGGCTCGACGTTCCGCGTCAGCGCCCGGCCGGCCGGCGTGGCGGACGATCTTCCACAGGCCCCGTTTCGCGGCGCGGGCGACCTCGAAATCGGCGTTGGTCATCACTGCGGCAAGCGGCTTGACCGCGGGGGCGCCGTACGACGCCGCACCTTGCCAGGCCGGGCCGCGCACTTTGTCGTCGGTGCTGCTGACCTTGGCAACCAGCTCGCTCACGCTGCCGGCATCGGCGGCGAGGGCGGAAGTCGTTAACGTGGCGGCGGCGGTGACCGTTGAGAGAGTCGGAGTTTTCATGGGTAAACGGGTGGAGATTCCGATCGAGCGGCTGCGTTCAAGTCAGAGCGTGTACGGAAAGCGTTGGGGTCGGCTCATGAGGCGATGGCCTTCCGCGTCGCCGACAATCTCCTGTTTGACGGGGTCCCAGTTCAGCTTGCGGCCCAGGATCAGGGAGAGATTGCCAAGCACGCAGAGGAAGGCGGTGGCGGCCCCGGCCTGGATATTCATGATGGTCTGGCGGCCGGTCTTGATGCCTTCGAACCAATCTTGATGGTGGTCGAAATTCGGGCTGTGCGGCACCTCGACACCGCCGGGCGGCACTTTGAAATTGACCGCCTTGAGTTCGGTGTACACCTGGCCGTCCCCGACCCAGACGACGAGCTTGTCTTTGTCGCCGTGATACACCGCGCCGTAGCTTTCGCGGATGCCTTCGCGCTTGACCTTGTCGCGGTCGAAGTACGGCACCGGTTCGCCCGGCTGCGCCCAGACGAGCGTCCAGTCCGGATTCCTGAACTGGTAGGTGACTTCCATGTCGATGGCGGTATCCCAGGCGCCTTTGGTGGGCAACGTGCCCTGCGCCTCGATCGACACCGGGCCGGTATGGTCGGCGTCCATGAAATGGAGCGCATTGCTCATCACATGAGCGCCCCGGTCACGAATCTGGCCGCCGCCCGACTCCATCATCCAGCGGAACGAGCCGGGGCAATAGCGTGGATTGTACGCCCGCCAAGGGAGCGGTCCCAACCAGAGGTCCCAATCCAGTTCCGGCGGCGGGGCGGAGTCCGGCACCGGGTGGTCGTCCGCCGGGCTGGCGTAATGCCAGCAGGTGACCTTGTGGACCTTTCCGATCATGCCGTTGGCGATGTACTGGTGGGCCAGGAACGCCTCGCGCTGGGACCGGCCTTGCGAGCCGACCTGGACGGTTCGCCGGTTCTCGTTGGCGGCGCGAACCATGGCCTTGCCTTCCTCGATCGTGCAGCACGCGGGCTTCTCCACATAGACGTGCTTGCCGCTCTGGCAGGCGTGGACGGTCTGGCAGGCGTGCCAATGGTCCGGCGTGGCGATGACCACCGCGTCCACGTCCTTGCGTTCGAGCACGTAGCGGTAATCGCGGTACGGCGTTGGCTTGCCGCCGGCGCTCTTCAAGGCGCCGGCCAGGCGGTTCTCGTCCACGTCGCACAGCGCGACCACGTTCAGGTCGCCGCGCGATTGCCGGGCGAGCATGTAGCCCAGGTGGCCGCCGCCCATGCCGCCAATGCCGATGTGCGCGATATTCAACCGCTCATTAGCGCCGGGGCGGCCGTCCGCGCCAAGCACGCGGGCGGGGACAAGCTGGGGCAGACCGAGCGCGCCCAGCCCCAGGACGGTGGCACCCGATCGTTTAAGAAAACTACGACGTGGGAGGTGATGGTTTGGCATAGCTGTTGGGCGCACTCTACAGGCTCAGCCGCGCATCAGGCCAGTGTTTTCAAGTAGTCGCGCGACCTGGCCAGCGCGGCGGCCATGACGTCCGGCGCCACGTGACCGTGCATGAACGGGTTCACGAAGCGCTGGTAACCAATGCTCCGCAGCGCTTCCAGCCAGGGTTTGAAATCGGTCGGGCCGTGACCGGGAAGTTGCGCCAGGCCCTCGACATTCTGCCAGGCGTAAAAGAAGAGCAGTTGGCTGCCGGCGACGCGGATCGCCGCTTCGACGGAGGTGCCTCCGGCCTGGAGATGGAACGGCGCCAGCGCGATGCCCACCCGCGGGAAAGGGTTCAAGTCCGCAAACGCCTTGAAGGAGTCGAGCGAATCCAGCAGCGACTGACCGTGGTTCTCGATCGCCAGCCGGGAGTCATGCTGCGCCGCGAGATCGGCCAGCGGTTTGAGCGTCTCGAAAAACGCCCGCATTTTCGCCGACAATTCCGCGGGAGGGCACGGGCCGGCGCTGCCTTGGATGGCGAGGCCGCCGCCCAGGCCGCCCAGCAGTTGGGCGTATTTCGCATAGCCGCCCACGTAGGTTGAAAAGGCGCACAGGCTCAACCCGTGGTTCGCGAGCAAAGCCTTCAGGCCCGCGCTGCCAAGCCGGTTCAATGCGTCGTCGAGGTGCGGACAACCGTCGTACGCGCACCAGAGGTCGATGCCCGTGAAGCCCAGGCCGGCGATGCGTTCACAGGCCTGCTCGATCGGGAGCGACTTGAAGTGGATCGAAGAGGTCGATTGCCAGAGACGCCAGCGCGAATGCAAGGGCGTCACGCAACCGGTGGCGAGCGCGGCCGAAGACCCGGCGGCCAGACCCAGAAAATGGCGGCGGTGCATGGCGGCAGCGTAAACCTTTCCCGGCCCGGAAGGGCATTACAAAACGTGCCGGACCGCGGTGGGGATTAACCGTGCCCGCCACCGTCCCCTTCCCGTAAGCTGACCGCGTCGCATGTCCATCGCCCTCGACCAATGGCTCGGCCAGCTCCGCCAGGCTTGGGAGCAAGGCACGCTGGTGAAGTTGACGCTGGGCGCCGCTCGGGGCGCCGACGCGTCGCTGCAGAACCTCTTCGCGCGACCGGTCGCGCTGCGCGCGGGGGCACGGCTTTCGTTCGTGTTTCGACACACCACGAAGGATGTCACGAAGAACCTGCCGCTCGCCGAGGCGATCGAATGGCTCAGGCGGCTTCTGGATACGGACTTTGGCAGCGCTCACCTGTTCACCACCGAGGCCGAGTGGGAGCTGCAGTTTCCTGGCGGCGGCGAACCGCGGCTGGCGAAACGCCCGGCCCGGCACGACGCACCGGCGACGACCGCGCATGACCGCGCCAAGCCGCGCCTCATCGAGCCGACGGCTCCCTGGCTGCGCGCCCTGGGGGTGACGGATGCGGGGGGTCACGTGCGCGAAGGCATGGCCGCGAAATTTCGCCAGATCAACAAATTCGTCGAAATCCTCCAGCACAGCCTGGCCGATTTGCCGCCGCGCACGGATCGCGCCTTGACGCTGGTGGACATGGGATGCGGCAAAGGCTACCTGACCTTCGCGGCTTTCGACTGGTTGCACCGGGCCGGCTGGCAACCGCTCAACGTACGTGGCATCGAGACGCGCCGCGACCTCGCCGAACTGTGTCGGCGCGTGGCGACGGCGGAGCAGTGCGACGGGCTCCGCTTCGAGTGCGGAACGATCGCCAGCACCGCCTTGGAGCGCGTGGATGTGCTGGTGGCCTTGCACGCGTGCGACACGGCGACCGATGACGCGATCGCCAAGGGCATCCAGGCCGGCGCGTCGCTTCTCCTCGTGGCGCCGTGCTGTCACCAGGAACTGCGTCCGCAGTTGCGCCCGCCGCCGCCGCTCAGTGACGTGCTCAAGCACGGGATCTTGCGTGAGCGGCACGCGGAGTGGGTCACCGACGCGTTGCGGGCCGCGCTCCTCGAATGGGCGGGCTACGAGACCAAAGTGTTCGAGTTCATCGCCACGGAGCACACCGCGAAGAATCTGATGATCGCGGCGGCGAAACGTCCCGAGCCGGGCGACCGCGAGACGTTGGCCGGGCAGGCTCGTGCCCTGGCGGGCTTCTACGGCATCCGGTCACAACGACTGGCGCAGCAACTGGGTTTTGCGTGGGACGGCTAGCCGGGCGCAGGGAGCGGGGAGGGGAGCGTGCTTCGAGTCCGGAGCTTTCACCGGCACAGGGAATGCTGTTTAGGGAGGCATGAACGCTGAAAACGTCAAAGTTCGAACCAAAACGGAGCTGCTGGAGAAGTTCGCCCGGCGGCACCGGCGACCGGCGGTTTCGCCCGACCTCGCTCGCGGGCGCGCCGCCGTCCGTCCGCCGGCGACCGCCAAGGCACCCGGTCAGTCCACGCCCGGTTGAGTTCCCGCGGGGGGGGTGCTGGAGGCCACGATGCGACTCGTAACCGCCATGGGTTGGGCGCTGCTCGGTGTGGGTTGGGCTTGCGCCGTCCACGCCGCCGACCCGCCGTGGAAGACGTTTGCGGACGGGCAGTTCGCGTGGCGGGCTTCCGGGCCGCTGATCGATCCGGGTTCGGGCCGGACGGCGGCGGACCCGCAGGTTGCGCTCAAAGATCCCAGCGTGGTTTTCCAGGATGGGCTGTGGCACTTGTTCGCCACGCGGCGCCAGAAGTCGGGCAAAGTCGGGATCGAATACCTGACGTTCCGCGACTGGTCAGAGGCCAACGCAGCGCCGCGCCACGACCTTGCCCTGCACCACCAGTATTATTGCGCGCCGCAGGTTTTCTTATTCACGCCGCAACCGCGGTGGTACTTGATTTACCAACTCGCGGACAGCAACCGTACGCCGGCGTTCGGCCCGTTCTTCTCGACCACCACCAACCTCGCGGATCCGCATTCTTGGAGCCGGCCGGAGGCGATGGTGACAAACGCACCGGCCAAGCCAAAGTGGCTTGATTTCTGGGTCATTTGCGACGAGACGAACGCCCACCTGTTTTACACCTCCCTGGATGGGCACATGTGGCGGCGGGACGCACGCAAGGCGGATTTTCCATTCGGCTGGTCCGAACCGCGGCTCGCGCTCGCAGGCGACATCTTCGAGGCCTCGCACACCTACAGACTGAAAGGCCTGGGCCGTTACTTGACGATCATCGAGGCCCAAGGCGGCGGGCGGCGTTACTACAAAGCCTACCTGGCGGACCGGCTCGACGGGCCGTGGCGCGGTTTGGCGGACACGGTGGAGAGACCCTTCGCCGCCGCCGCGAATGTCGTGCAGACTCCCGCGTGGACGGGGAACATCAGCCACGGCGAAGTGTTGCGCGCCGGGGTGGACGAGTTCATGGAAGTCGATCCTGCCGACGTGCGCTTCGTGTTTCAAGGAGCCAGCGACGCGGAATACCGGGGGACGAATTATGGCGGCATCCCCTGGCGGCTCGGCCTGTTGGAAATGCAACGCTGATCAGACGGGCGGGAAGGCGTGAGAACCGGCCGCGCCAGCGGACGCCGGCTGCGAGACGAACTTGCGGAGGAATCGGTAGCCGCCGACTACGAGGCCAAATCCCAGCGCGCAACCGTAAAAGCTGTAGCCCTCGTGGAGCTTTACGAACAGCGACTCGAAGAGCAGGTCCCCCACGACGACCAAGTGGAATGCAAAGTCCCAGGCATTCGCGAAGTATCCGCGCCGGGCGTAGCCGATCAGCATCGCCAGCAAGGCGGCCGAACCTAGAATGCCGGTCGTGTTCACGCCGATTCGCGGTAGCCTGAGCCAAAGGTGAAATAACGCGAGGTAGGCGATGAACAGCAGCCCGGTCGCCTGCCAATCGACACATGTCACGCGTCGCCCGTACACGACCCAACAATAGCCCTGAACGGACTCGCCGCGAATGCACCAGCCACGCGTCCGACGCCCACGCCGGCCGGGGGCCGAGAGGTTGGTGGACGGTGGCCGGACGAGGTCAGGACTGACCCACGGCGTCCACGATGTCACCGTTCGCGGCGCGTAGTTCCACTAGCAAGGCCATCCGGCCATCGGCGTGGGTCGAACAACTCAGACACGGATCGTACGCGCGGATGCCGGCCTCGACGCGGTTGAGCAACGGCTCGGGGATGTTGGGACCCTGGATGTAGTGGCGCGCGATCTGGGTGATCGTGCGGTTCATGGCCAAGTTGTTCTGGCCGGTGGCGATGATCATGTTGACCCGGGTGATCAGGCCGTTGTCGTCCACCTCGTAATCGTGGAAGAGGGTGCCGCGCGGCGCTTCGCTCGCGCCCACCCCTTGCAGCTTGTTGATGCCGGCGTCGGCGCGCAGGCGGTCCGAGAGAATGTCCGGTTCGCCCAGCAGTTTTTCGATGTGCTCCAGCGAGCCCAGGATTTCGATCAATCGCGCGTAGTGATAGTGGAACGAGGAGGTCACCGCCCCCCAGCCCAGCGCCTTGAACTTGACCAGTTCGTCGTCGGCCAACGGCGTGCCGATGCGCCGGCAGATGTTCAGCCGCGCCAGCGGACCGACCCGGTACATCCCCGCCGGGTAACCCATCGGGCGATAGTACGGCGATTTCAGGTACGACGAGGACTCGACCGCTTCGCCGATGAACTCGGCATAACGCTCCGGGTCGATCTGGTCGGCGATCACGTTGCCGCTGCCGTCCACGAACCGCAGCTTGCCGCCGTAGTGTTCCCACGAGCCGTCCGGTCCCACCAGGCCCATGAACAGGCTGGGGAAGTTGCCGAACACCTGTGTCTCGGTCTCGTACTTTTCCAGGAGGTTGCGGAAAACCTCGATGCCTTTGAGCGCGGTGGCCTTGGCCTCGGGGAGACCGGCCCGGATGAGTTCGCGATTCGCGGCGGTCAACGGTTCGCGCACGCCGCCGGGCACCGCCCACGCCGGGTGGATCTTACGCCCGCCCAACATCTCGATGACGGTCTGGCCGAATTGCCGCAGGCGGATGCCGGCGCGGGCGAGACCGGCGTCGGCGGCCATCAGACCGAAGACGTTGCGCTGCTCGATCGGCGCGTCCCAGCCGAGCAGCAAATCCGGCGCGCTCAGGTGGAAAAAGCTCAGCGCGTGCGACTGCACGATCTGGCCCAGGTTCATGATCCGCCGCAGCTTGGTGGCGGTGGGCGGGATGTTCACCGCGAGGATGGCGTCGCACGCCTTGGCCGAGGCCAGCAGGTGGCTGACCGGGCAGATGCCGCACACGCGCGGCGTGATGCCGGGCATTTCGCTGAACGGCCGGCCTTCGCAGAACTTCTCGAACCCGCGGAACTCGGTCACGTGGAAACGCGCGTCGGCCACGTTGCCGTTGTCATCGAGTTGAATCGTGATCTTCGCGTGCCCCTCGATGCGGGTCACGGGGTCGATTTTAATCCATTGCGGCATGGTGGAGATTCCTTGTAGTCGCCGGGGCGAAGCGCGGTCCGCTCATCCGAAGCGGATGTCCGGGCCGGTGGCTTGCGGGGCCTTGCCGGCGATGAGTTCCTGCAAGAACGCCTTGATGCGCGCCGCCGGCGGCGGGCAGCCCGGCAGAAAGTAGTCCACCGGCACGACCTCCTGGATGGGCAGCACGCGGGGCAGCAGGGCGGGAATGATGCCGGCCTCCTGCGGGATGCGCGGGCGGAGGTTGGAGGGATCCAGGTAGGCGCGTTCGAGCACCAGTTCCGGTTTGCCCAGCGGATTGCGCATGGCGGTCACGTTGCCGGTGATCGCGCAATCGCCAAACGCCACGAGCACCTTCGTGCGCCGGCGCACCTGGAGGATCATCTCGAGGTTGTCCTCGTTGGCCACCGCGCCTTCCACAAGGCAGACCTCGACGCCCTCCGGGTATTCCTTGGTGTCCACGACGGGGCTGAAGACCACGTCCGCCACCTGGGCGAGGTCGAACAGCCACTCGTCCAGGTCCATGAACGACATGTGGCAGCCGGAACAGCCGCCGAGCCAGACGGTCGCGAATTTCAGACGATCCATTGCTTTTTCTCCCTCGCCGTGACGATGTACTCGAGTTTGCCGCGGTCCTTTTCCATCTCGGCCACGGTCGCGCCCTTGCTGAAGAGCGCCCCGGTCGGGCAGGCCTGGACGCACTTGCCGCAGCTCGTGCAGGTCCGCGAATTGCCCCACGGCGCGTTGAGGTCGCTGACAATGCGCGACTGGGTGCCGCGGCCGGAGAAGTTCTTGGTGCCCGCGCCTTCGATGTACCAGCAGACGCGCACACAACGCCCGCAGAGGACACAGCGGTTGTGGTCGATGCCGAACAGCCGGTGGGTCGAGTCCACCGCACACTTCGGGAACGTGTAATCGTAGCGGACGTGGTCCATGCCGAGCGTCATCGCCAGGCCCTGCAATTCGCAATGGCCGTTCGAGACGCACACGGCGCAGATGTGGTTCCGCTCGGTGAAGAGGAGTTCCACGATCATCCGCCGGTAGCGCTGGAGCCGCTCGCTGTTGGTGGTGACCACCATGCCGTCGGCCACCCGGGTGACGCACGCGGGCACGAGCTTGTTGATGCCGGCGATCTCGACCAGGCACAGCCGGCAGGCGCCCACATCCATGACGCCTTCCAGATGGCAAAGTGTCGGGATGGCAATGCCGGCGTCCTGGGCGGCGTCGAGCACGGTCTGGCCCTCGGTCGCGGTGATCTGCTGCCCGTCGATGGTGAATACTTTTGCCGCCATGAGAAGGGGTTCCTTTCCGGCTTAAGCGGGGGTTGCGGGGGCCGGGGTTGGCGCCGGCGAAGTGGCTGGCTGCCGCGGTTCGGCGGCCAGTAAATCGAGGTACTCCCGCCGGAAGAAGCGCAGGGTGCTCAGGACCGGGTTGGGCGCGGTCATGCCCAGGCCGCAGAGGCTGGTGTGCTTCACCATGTCGCAAAGTTCCTCGAGCTTCTGGAGATCGCGGGCGGTGGCCTTCCGGGCGATGATCTTCTGGAGGAGGTTGTGCATCTGCACCGTGCCCGCGCGGCAGGGAATGCATTTGCCGCAGGACTCGTCCATGCAGAACTCCATGAAGAACCGCGCCACATCCACCATGTTGTCCTTCTCGTCCATCACGATCATGCCGCCCGAACCCATGATCGAACCCAGCTTGGTCAGCGACTCGTAATCCACCGGCGTGTCCAGGTGGTCGGCAGGAATGCAGCCCCCCGAAGGGCCGCCGGTCTGGACCGCCTTGATCTGCGCGCCGTCCGGGGCCCCGCCGCCCATGTCCTCGACGATCGCGCGCAGCGGAATGCCCATCGGCACTTCGATCAGCCCGGTGTTCTTCACCTTGCCGGCGAGGGCGAAAACCTTGGTGCCTTTGCTCTTCTCGGTGCCGATGCCGGCGAACCAGTCGGCGCCATTCACGATGATCGGCGGCACGTTGGCGAAGGTCTCGACGTTGTTGATCAGCGTGGGCTTCCCGAACAGGCCGCTCTCCGCCGGGAACGGCGGGCGCGGACGCGGCTGGCCCCGCCGGCCTTCGACCGACGCCATGAGCGCGGTTTCCTCGCCGCACACGAACGCCCCGGCACCGATGCGGATGTCGATGTTGAAGTTGAACGGCGATTCGAAGATGCCGCTGCCGAGCAGGCCGAACTGCTTGGCCTGGCGGATCGCGATCTGGAGGCGCGCGATCGCCAGCGGGTATTCGGCACGCACGTAGATGTAACCCTGATCGGCGCCAACCGCGTACGCGGCGATGATCATGCCCTCGATCACCCGGTGCGGGTCGCTCTCCAGCACGCTGCGGTCCATGAACGCGCCGGGATCGCCTTCGTCGGCGTTGCAGATGATGTATTTCTTCGGGCTTTCGGTCTTCGCCACCGTGGCCCATTTCAGGCCGGTGGGATAGCCGGCTCCGCCGCGTCCCCGGAGGCCGCTCTTCGTAATTTCGCTGACCACCTCGGCGGGCGAGAGCTCGCGCAGCACGTTCCGCAACGCGAGGTAGCCGTCGCGGGCGATGTACGACTCGATGCGCTCCGGATCCACGAGGCCGCTGTTGGCGAGCACGATGGACATCTGTTTTGCGAAGAACGTGCTCGCCAGATCGCCGCGCTGGACCGAAGTCGTCCCGCCCTTGAGGGTTCCCACCAAGGATTCCGCGTCGGCGGGGGTCACCTTCTGGTACAGCGTTCCCGGCGGGTCGATGACGACCAGCGGGCCCTCGCAGCACAGCCGCAGACAGCCGACGCCGCGCACCTCCACTTCCGCCTCCAAGCCGGCGGCCTTTACGGCGCGGTCCAGCGCTTCCTTGACCAGCTTGCCGTCGGACGACATGCAGCCGGCGGCCAGACAACAGGTGATGAGCACCCGTTTGCGGGCGGCCAGCTCGCGCTCTTTGATCTCCAGAAGTTCAGCGAGGACCATGATCCAGCCATCCTTTCACGCGCTCGAGGGCGGATTCCGGGGTTTGCCGGGCGGCGACCGCGTCGTCGTACACGACGGCCGGGGCGAGGCCGCACGCGCCGATGCAGCGGGCCGTCAGCAGCGAGAGCCTGCCGTCCGGCGTGGTTTCGCCGGCCTTGACGCCGGCGACCTGTTCGAGTGCCTCGACCAGGCGATTGGCGCCCTTCACGTAGCAGGCGGTGCCCATGCAGACGACGCAGGTGTGCGCGCCCTGCGGCTTGAGTTTGAAGTAATGGTAAAAGGTCGCGACGCCATAGACGCGGCTGGGCGGCAGGCGCAAGCCGTGGGCAACGAAGAGCAGCAGGTCGTCGTCCAGGTAGCCGAAGAGTTCCTGCGCTTTGTGGAGCACTTCGATCAGCGAATCCTGGCGCTGCTGCTGGCGCTTGATGAAGACCTCGAGGATTTTGAAGCGCTTGTCGCCACTGGGATGCTCCGGCGGTTTCGCCACGGAGGCAGCCTTCGGGGGCGCGGCGGTAATGCTCATAAAAGCGTGTCGGGGCCGGCCAGAGACGCGCCTCGGTTTGGGGGTGCGACCTGATTCCGGCGCGGGCGAACCGTAGCACGTGTCAAAAGGATGGCTTCACCAGAATTGGCAATTCCTGAGCATCCTTTGCTGGACGAATTGACACCGGCACGGCTGCCCGCGCCCGCAGCCGTCCCGCGATCCCCCCTGGCGCCGGTCCCGCGCACCGGCGAAAGCCCTTTCGATTTGCTCCGCCGTGGCCGGTGCGATCCGGGCAATCGGGCGATTCACCTTCCCTGCTTCGCGGCCCCCGTGTCGGGCGGGCCCGGTCACGCCACCAGCGCGTCGCGAGAGGGCCCCACACGAGCCTCCCGCTCAAGGCATGGCCGCGATCTGGAAGAACACGGTCTGGGGGGCGGCCGCCAGGTCGAGCGTGCAAATCACGAGGCCGTCCTGACCCGGGATGTCCTGAACCACGGTCTGCCAGTCGGTGGCATTGGCGCTCGCCAGGATTTGGTAGTTGTTCAAAGCCGAACCCTCCCACTTGAGCGTTACTTTGCGGGCCGCGCCCGGCGTGATTTCCCGGATCAACAGCGGCTCGTACGGCGTCAGTTCCTCCCCCATGGCCCATTGCGCAGCCCGGGCAAAAAGGAGCCGGCCCATGCCGGTCAAAGCCAGGAACACCCGACGGGAACCGCCCGAGCCGTTTTCGTTGGTGAACATTTGGACCATCCGGGCAGATGCGGTGCGGCCTTCGGCCAGCGCGCCATCCTTGTCCACCACGGCG
This sequence comes from uncultured bacterium, assembly GCA_963735925.1. Classification (GTDB taxonomy): domain Bacteria; phylum Verrucomicrobiota; class Verrucomicrobiia; order Limisphaerales; family J093; genus DSVZ01. The sequence goes on along the minus strand of CAVTMT010000003.1, from coordinate 1,969,180 downwards.
AAACAGGCACGATCCTCGGCGCCGTCCAACACGCCCAGCACGGTGGTTCCCGCGGCCTTGTCGGCCACGGCCTGGGTGCACCAGCGATACTCGAAATTCTTCTTGCCGCCGGTGGGAACGCGGGCTTCCTCACCGGGATAGGCTTCGCGGAAGATTTTGACACGTCCCTGGGCATCGAGCGGGATGCCTTTCATGATGGGGTGGTCCGGGGCGAGCACCTTCATGTACTTCGTCGCCGGTGGCGTGCTGGCATCGTTCGGATCATTGCTGTTCTGTCCCGCATACATGAAGATGCTGCCGACGCGGTCCGTGCGATTCCCCAGGGTCACGTGCTCTCCCATCATCAAGGGCACACCGGCCGGAGGCTCGGGGACATCCGCGGACGAACTGCTGCCGGACCAGATCACCAGGTCGATCTTCAGGTTCGGGTCCTGGGGATTGAGGTAGCTCGTGGGATCGCCGCCCAGGTTCACGTTGAGCTGGGCGTCCAGCAGCAGGCGGCATGAATACCCGTAGTCACCGAGGAGGGCGGCCATGCCGACATCACCGGGCGTGCAGAGGCCGGGTCCTTTCTCTTCCGTGAGGTGCTCCGTGGAATACGCGCTATCCTGGTTCTTGCGCGTGCTGATCATCACGACGCCCGCCTGGAGTGTGTCCAGGGCATTGAGCGCAAGGGTGGCGGTCAGGATGAGGCTGCAGGTGTACCTTGCTTTCATTGGCTGCCTTTCAGGTTCGGCCGGAGTGCACGGCGTTACGTTGTTCGGGCCCGATCAGCGGTCCAGCCAGCCTGGGACACAGCTTCATCATTCACACTGCCCTCCGGCCCTCAACGGGGCTTGCAGCGGACGGCGTGAGGTCGCTGGTGCGCGGGGCGGGGCGTGCCGTCGTTCGGGTGTCGCGCGAACCCTGGATCAACCCATTCCGGGCGTCAAGACCGCGGCCGGGTCGTTAGCAGCCGGTTCCTCACACCCGTTGCACCTTCTCGTACACGACCATTTCATTGGTGCCCCGCAGGTCCTCGGGATGATAGCGCGGAATGGGCAAGGCGGTCTGCCGGAACTCGACCGGCGCGGTCTTTTTGTCCACCAAACCCACCGCCACGGCCACGCCATAGAGGATCGCCTCCGGTCGCGGCGGGCAGCCGGGAATGTAGAAATTGACCGGCAGGAGTTTCTCGACCGGGCCGAGCACGCTGTAGGAGTCGTGCCAGATGCCGCCGCCGCAGGCGCACGAACCGATGGCGAAGACCAGCTTGGGGGCGGGCATGGCGTCGTAGGCGCGGCGCAACGCCTTGGCCGTGGCGCGCATCGCCGGTCCCTGGCAGAGCATCACGTCGGCGTGGCGCGGCGAGCCGACCAGCTTGATGCCGAAGCGTTCGGCGTCGTAGTAAGGGGTGAGGACGTTCAGCACCTCGATGTCGCAGCCGTTGCAGCCGCCGCTGTTCGCGTGATAGACCCAGAGCGAACGGCCAAACATTTTCTGGCAAAGCTTTTTCAACATAGATTCCCCGCTAAACACGCGAACCAAGCTAAAGGGAAAAATCGTTGGGGAGCCGTCCCGTGACCGCAGCTTTAGCCGCGCGGCTGTTCACGATCCGCTCCCACTCGAGTTTTGGGTAATGCCCGAAGTTCACCAACACCCCCACCTTGAAGCCGGTTGCGTTCAGGTAATTCAGGACTTGCGCCCGGTGCTCGTCCACAAGAGCGGAGACCGCCTTGAGTTCCAACACAATTTTGCCAAAACAGATGAAGTCCGGTTGGTACGTCTGTTTCAACGGACGGTTGCGGTAGGCGAGCGAGAGCGCTGGCTTCGGCACGGCTGGCAAGTTCAGAAACTCGAACTCGATTTCCATGCACTCTTGATAAACCGGCTCCAGAAAGCCGCAGCCCTTGTCCTTGTACACGGCAAAACAGCCACCGATGATGGCGTACACCTCATCTTTGTAGATCAGGTCTTCAACGACATTCTTCATTTTGGCGTCAGTTGGCGTGTTTAGCGGGCAAGGAGTTCGTCAATCCAGTTCGATCTTCACGTCATCCACCGTCTGGTCCTCGTCCAGAAAGGCCTTGGACCGGTAGATCCATCGTTCGTTGCCGAGGTCATCCATCCGGTAACCTTTGAGTTTCAGTTGTTCCAAGGGCGAGGGTTCCTGGAAACAACGCCCACAGCGCTGGCAGGTGCTCATGAACAACTCCAGTTTCTGTTCGAGGTCCCCGATCGTGTCGGTGGCGGTCTCGAACTCGTGGCTCATCGTGATGGCCTTTTCCGGACAGACATCCGCGCAACGTCCGCAGTAGGTGCAGCGACGGCCCAGGTATTTCAGGATGCGGACCTCCTGGCAGACATCGAACACGAGGATTTCGCGCGCCGGACAGTTGTTCGCGCAGCCGGCGCAACCGATGCACTTGGCGGCGTCGAAGATCGGCCGGCCGCGGAAATTCGCCGGCACGGGTTGCGGCTGGGCCGGGTAGGGGAGGGTGACCCGGCCGGCCCTCAGACAGATGACTGTCTCCCGGAGTTTGCTCAGGATGGACATGGTGTCGAAAGCCGAAGCCCGGACTCCGCAGGCCGAAGGCATCCCCAATGGCGAACGCCGGACGGGCGGACTGGCCGCGAGTCACGCCGGACGGCGCATTTCGGATGGCTTCCGGTCATCGGCATCCTGTCTCGGGATTGCTCAGTATCCATAGCTGGCCAGAATCAACGCCCCCATCGCCACCGCCAGCAGGCCCGCGAAATAGCGAAGCACCTGGTCGATGCGATACCGGGCGTGGGTCGCAGCGACAACCGTCACCAGCAAGACCAGCGCGCCCACCTTCGCCCAAAACAGCAGCCAGCCCAGCGGGAACATCAGCGTGCCGCCCCACGGCAGAAACAGGTTCACGAACAGCGCGCTGTGAATCACCAACCGCATCATCTGGGCAGCCTTGAAGAGCGCGAGCTTCGGGCCGGAGTACTCCATCAGCGGCCCTTCCATGATTTCGGTTTCCGCCTCCGCCACGTCGAACGGCACGCGCTGCACGAAAGCCTGGAAGGCGAGCAGCAGGACGACGCCGAGGATGCTGCCCGACCACGGGAAGCCGGCCACGGCGTACACCGAACCGTTCAGCACGGTGTCGAGACGAAAGGAGTGCGTGTGCCCGGCCCCCACCACGATGGCCACCGCGAACAGAGGTTCCAGGGCGATCATCGTCATCATCTCACGGCTGACCCCGAGCAACGAATACGTCGAACCCGCCGCCAGTCCCGCCAGCAAGGTGCAGATGCCGCTGAAGGTCAGCAGGTACACCAGCAGGATCCCGTCGCCCGCCGCGTTCAGCGGCGCGGACAGGCCCAGCGGGACAAAGCCGGCGATCGTCAGCACGGTGGCCAGCGAGAGATAGCCGGCGAAGCGCTGGATGCGTGGCGATTCGCCGGATTCGAGGTCTTCCTTGCCCAGCAATTTCAGCAGGTCGAAGTACGGCTGGAACAGCGGCGGCCCCTGCCGGGACTGGATGCGCGCGGTGAGCTTGCGCAGCACGCCCGCGAAGAACGGGGCCAGCAACAGCACCGTGACCGCGTTGGCCAGTCCGCCACCGATGGCTTCGAAGAGCTTCATGGCTTGCGGGCCCGCACCAGTTTCACCAGTTCCTCCTGCGACCAGACCCGCACGGCGCCGGACCGGAGATCGACCGTTTCCATCCGGTCGGTGCAGGAAAAGCACGGATCGATGCTGCCCAGCGAAATCGTCATGTCGGCGAGTTGCTGGTCCTTGATCATGGCGGGAACGCCTTGGAGGTTCTGGTAGGTCGGCGCGCGCACCCGCCAGCGGCGCGGCCGGTTGTTTTCGCCGGTGATGACGAAATGGTGCGCCTCGCCCCGCGGCGCCTCCACCGAGGACAGGCCGATCCGTCCGACCGGCAACTCATCCGCGATCGCCGCCTGCAGCGGGCCCGGCTCGAGCCGGTCGAGGCACTGCCGGATGATGCGGATGGACTCGAACACCTCGGTCATGCGCACCACCACGCGTGACCACACGTCCGCGCCATCGGCGGTGATCACGTCGAACTCGACCCGGTCATAGGCGGCGTAGGGATGGTCCCGCCGCGCGTCGATGTCCACGCCGGCGGCACGCGCCACCGGTCCGACCAGGCCGAGTTCTTTTGCCTGCGCGGCCGTGGCGATGCCTACGCCGCGGGTGCGTTTCTGAATGTTCTTGTCCCGGCCCACCGCCGCAACCACCGGCCGCCACTCGGCTTCGAGTCTGTCCAGCACGGCCCCCAGTTCGCTCTTCAAGTCCGGCGTGATGTCCCAACGCACGCCGCCGATCAGGCAGAGCGCATAGGTCTTGCGGTTGCCGCTGATCTTCTCGGCGATCCACATGACGGGCTCGCGGATGCGGAAGCTCTGCATGAACAGCGTGTCGAAGCCGACGATGTGGCAGGCCAGGCCGACCCAGAGCAGGTGGCTGTGCAGCCGCTCGAGCTCCAGCATGATCGTGCGGATGTACTCGGCGCGGGGCGGCGGGCGCAACGCCGCGGCGCTCTCCACCGCCTGGGCGTAGGCGACGTTGTGGACGCAGCCGCAGATGCCGCAGATCCGCTCGGCCATCATCGGGATTTCGTTGTAGGTCAGCACCGACTCCGCCAGCTTCTCGATGCCGCGATGCACCATGAAACCGCGGTATTCGCAACCGCGCACGACCTCGCCGTCCACGTACAGGCGGAAATGCGCGGGCTCGTCCAGCGTGGGATGAAACGGGCCGAACGGCACCACCGTGCAGCCGGCCGGCGGCGGATCGAAGGCAAAGTCGCGCTCGGGGTCGTAGCCGGCCGGCACGTGATCCCACGGCACGTCTTTGCGCAGCGGGTGCGCCCCCGCCGGCCAGGCGTCGGGCAGGACCAGCCGTTTCGGGTACGGGTGCCCGACCGGTTCGATGCCCAGCAGGTCGCGAAATTCGCGTTCCGCCCAATTCGCGCCGGGGACCAGGTCGGAAATGCTGTCGATGCGCGGGTCGTCGGCGGGCACCTGGGTGAGCAGGCTGCAGAGCAGGTGGTCGCGATCGAAGGCGAAATTGTGCGCCACGAGAAACCCGCCGCCAGAACGGGCGATCGTCCGCGCCAATGCTGACGACGTAACGCGCGTCGAGGTCGCGGAAGACATGGCCGCAGACGCGCTTGATGGCCGGGCGATCGACATGGACGAACAACCGGTCGTCGCTTGGCAGGTCCGCGCGGTGGATCGCGGCGCCGAACGCCGTTCTCAGTTGGTGCAGTCGGTCGCGAGCGGCCATGTCAGGTTTCCTTCAGGGCGTTCCGTTTGCCTGGCGGCGTCGGCGGCGCGCCCCGCACCCAGCGGAAGTAACGTTTGATTTCGCCGTAGAAATTGTGCGCCACGTAGCGGTGGCACTCCGCTTCGAGCGCGTAGCCGCAGAGCCACGGCACATCGGCGCGACGCCGGGCGCCGCCCAGTTTTGAAAGGGCGCGGACCGCCACGAACATCAGCCCCAGCACGGCGGCCAACACCAAGGGCACAAACAGCGCGGTGTTGTTCACCGTCTCGAGCCCGGTCAACGGCCCGGCGGTCATCGGCGCCGCATCCGCCAAGGCGGTGCCGGAGCCCTGGCGCGAGGCGTCCAGGGCGGCACCCAGGAGTCGGAAGGCGACGGCGGGCACGACGCCGAGCAGCACGCACAGCGACGCGAGGAACACTTGCGGCCCTTGCATCAGTCCGCCGACTTCCAGCCGGCCGTGCCGGGCGGCCTGTTCCTTGACCAGCCCGCTGGTGCGCGAGAGGAAGCTCACGCCGAAAAACTTGATGAACGACGCCAGCGTCAGCGCGCTGGTCAGGATCGCAATGACGCCGCATACCGCGAGGTACTTCGCCGCCCCGGCGCCCTGGATCGTCGCTCACGTAGATGGTCCATTTGCTGGCGAAGCCATTGAACAGCGGCACGCCGGAGATCGAGAACGAGGCCACGAGGCAGGTGATCGCGGTGAGTGGCATGAACCTCATCAGCCCGCCCATCTGGTTTAGGTCCTGCGTGCCGGTGGCGTGGAGCATGGAACCGGCGTTGAGAAACAGCAGCGCCTTGAAGAGGCCGTGGTTGAGCACGTGGAAGAGCGCGCCGATCAGGCCCAAAGCCGCGAGCGTGCGCATCCTTCCCGCCGGGTCGGCGACCGGCAGGAGCGCCATGCACGCGCCGGTGCCGAGCAGGATGTAGCCGATCTGGCCGATGCTGTGGAAGGCGAGCAGCCGCTTGGATTGCTCCTGCTTGAGCGCCTGCATCGTGCCGGTGAACAGCGTGATCGTGCCCAGGATCGCGACCAGGCAACCCCAGTTCGCGAGCGGGTAATCCGGCTTGGGCACTCGCGGGCACGAGCCAGAGGAAGTAGCGGATCAGGCCATAGACCCCCGTCTTGATCATCACGCCGGAAAGCATCGCGCTCACGGGCGACGGCGCGGCCGGATGCGCGTCGGGCAGCCAGATTTGCCCGAACGGCCACATGCCCATCTTGATGCCGAAGCCGACGAGGAACAGACCGAAGGCGATCGCCGTCGTGGCGGGCCGGGCCGCGAGCAGGGCGGGGAGGTTGGCGCTCACGGTGTCGAAATCGTATTTCGAGCGTGGCGCTGCCGGTGGCCGCCGCGCCGGTCACCGCGAGCAATTCGGCGCCGATCATCGTGGCCGCGCAGGCGATTTGCATCATGACGAGAAACTTGTTGGCGGCGCGGACGTTGGCCGGGTTCCGGTGCTCGAAGCGGATGAGCGCGTAGCCGGGCAAGGTCATCATCTGCCAGAAAATGAAGAAGAACCACATCATGTCCGTGGTGCTCAGCAGGCCGAACATCGCGGCGAGGAACAGGAGAAAATATGGGTGGTAGCGGGCCACGCCGTAGTCCGCGTAGTGCTTCAGATAGCGGATGGAATAGAGCGAGGCCGGCACGGCGACGAGCACGGCGAGCAGGAGGAAGACGGAAGTCAAGCCGTCCACGTAAATCCGCAGCGCGAACCCCAGCGCCGGCAGCGTGAAGAACTGCGCCGGGTGCGCGGGGCCCCGCGTGAGCACCTGCCACACCGCCGGCAGAATCAACGCCGCCGAACCGGCCGTGATGGCGAACGCCAGCCACCCCGCAGCCGTCCGCTGGCGCGAAACCAGCAGCGTCAGCACCGCTCCCGCGAGGCAGAGCAGGATGGCGGCAACAACCGATTGTTCGGGGGTCAGCATGGCCGGGCGCCTGGCGAATTGCGGGCGGAGGGTTCCCCTGCGAGCAAGTCCGCCAGAAGTTCGAGCGTCGTCTGGACCTTCGGGGTAAGGCCGGCCCCGGCGCTGAGCGACGCCGGTTGCACCCCCAGCAGCCAGCACTTCGTGACGCTGGACGCCTGAATGGTTTCTGCGAGCAGCCCCAGCGAGAGCTTGTGGGTGGAAACCTGCGGGAAGCGGGCCGCGATTTCCGGGGTTTCGAGCAGGACGACCGCGCCGGGTTCGCCGCCGAATGCGACCGCGTCGAGAAAGACGACGTGGTCGAAACCGCCACCGCACAGTGCCGGCAGGCTTCGCTCCGGTTCCAGGCCGGCGATCAGGACGCGGCACCCGCGACCTTGCCATCCGGAGTCGAGCAACTTCTCCGCCAACCGCACGCCGAAACCGTCGTCGCCGCCGCCCACGTTGCCCACGCCGACCAGGCAGGTCCGGGCGGCGCGCCAATCGCGAAGGCGTTCAGGCAGGTTGGGCATCAGATGTCCTCGCCGAGTTGTTTGATTTGCGCGTAGGTGAAGACGGGCCCGTCCACGCAGACGTAGGCCACCCCGATGCAACAATGCCCGCACTTGCCCACGCCGCACTTCATGTAGCGTTCGAGCGTGGACACGATTTGCCGCTCGCCCAGGCCCAGGGCCAGCAGGTCCTGGATCACAAAGCGGAACATCACCGGGGGGCCGCACACGAACGCGACGGTGTTCTCCACCGGCATCGGCACGGCCGGTTTCCGGAACAGACTGCCCACGACGCCGACGTTGCCGCTCCAGCCTTCGGCCGTCCGGTCCACGGTGAGATGACATTCGAGGCCCGCCGAGCGTTCCCACTCGCGCAGGTCGGCGCGGTACATCAATTCCCCGGGCGTCTTGGCGCCGTAAAAAATGAGGATGCGCGCGAACTCCTCGCGATGCGCCAGCGCGTAAACGATGCATGATCGCAGCGGGATCAGACCGATGCCGCCGGCCACGAACACCAGATTGCGACCGCGATAATCCTCCATGGGGAATCCGTTGCCGTACGGCCCGCGAACGCCGAATTGGTCTCCGGGCTTGAGCTGGTGCAAGGCGGCGGTGCCACTGCCCACCTGGCGCGCGGTGAAAAAGGTCTCGTTCTCGGTCGGGCTGGGCGGCAGTGAGAGCGGAAACTCTCCCGTGCCGAACAGCGACACCTGGGCGAACTGGCCGGGCCGGAACCGCTCGAACCGCCGTTGCTCGGCGGCGTCCTCGAAGTGCCAGTAAAACGTCTTCACGTCCGGGATTTCCTCCACCACCCGGTCGAGTACCGCGAGCTTGGGAAGATAGATGTTCTCGGCGGTGGCGTTCGGCGGCGGCTCGCTCCGGGGAGGCGGGGGGTAGGCGGAGCTCGGCATCATGGCTTCGCCTCCGGGTTCACGGGTTCGAGTTTCTCGGTCGCCGCCGTCGCCCGCCGGATCATCTCGACCACGCTGGGCATGCCGATTTCGCCGTGGCAGACCGCGGCGCACCGACCGCAGCCCACGCACGCCACACTCAGTTCGCGCTGGATGAAGTAGTGCGCCAGCTTGCGGAAGAAGCGCCGGTTGCGCCGGTCGTGAACGGCGCGGCGCGGATTGTGCCCGCCGGCCATGCGCGTAAAGCCCCCCAGCGCACAACCGTCCCACGTGCGCACCCGTTCGTAATGGCCTTCCGCCACCTTCCGGTCGCTGACCGTGAAGCAGGTGCAGGCCGGGCAGACGTACGTGCAGCCGCCGCATTCCAGGCAACGGCGGCCGATCTCCTCCCAGGTCGCGTCGAGGACCTTGCCTTGCGAAACGTAACGCACGGTGGCGGGGAACCAGCTGGTCGTGGTTTTGAACCGCTTGCGCACCGCCGCCAGAATCGCCCGCCGTTTCTCGACGTGCGCCGGGCTGCCGGGGCGGAAGAAGGGTTCCGCGAACAGCGCCTCCCCGGCCGCGGTGCCGGCCACGGCCAGGTACTCGCCGTCGCCCAGGTCCATCAGTTGCAGGTCGAATCCACCGCGCGCGGCCGGGCCCGTATCGGCGCACACGCAGAAACAATCGTCGCCGATGTCCTGTTCCGGGTCGGTGCAGACAAAATTCACCAGCAACAGGTTGCTCCGGCGCCGGCCGTAGTAGCCGTCCCGGAAGTCGCGCCCCAGAAAGAAGCGATCCAGGTGGCCGATGCCCGCGAGGTCGCATGAACGCACGCCGAACAGGGCGCGCTTCGGGGCCTGGGGCGTGGCTTCAACGGTCCAGCCGCCGACGTCGCGGCGCAGGTCGAGCATCTGCTCGATGTGCGGCAGCACATACCGTTTCGGCGGATAATACGGGTTGGGCAGGTGCAGCCGGATCTGGTCGCGATTCGCATCCGTGACCGGGTCGAAGAAGGTGTCGCGCCCGCGACCGCCAAACGGCGCGAGCACCTCGTAGCCTTGCCGGCGCAAGACGTCCACGAGTCCGGGGACGTCCGATTCGCTGAGGATGCGGGCACGCATGGTCAGGCCTTTTCGAGACGGACACAGGCCGCGGGTTCTCCGGCACCGAGGCCTTCCGCGCGCGGGCCGAGGAGTTGGCGCGCCACTTCGCGGACGAAGAACGGCACGAACACGGTGCCGGGGCGGACCTCGGTCGTCACGCGCGCGGCGGTCACCGCCGCGCCGTGCACCGAGGAAACGCGGATGCGCTGGCCGTCGCGGATGCCCGGCCGGGCGGCGTCCTCGGGGTGGACCTCGACGAAACCCTCCGGGAAGTCGAGCAGGAGAATGCGGTATTCCCGGCGAAGCGTCTCGCTGTGCTGCACCAGCACGTTCTGATGCCAGTAGTACAACGAGTAGCCGAAGACCAGCGCCAGCGGGTACTCGGCGGTGACGCCGTTGGGCCGCGGCGGCAACCGAACGGGGGCGAAGGCGAAGGACGGGCCGGCGTCGGCGTCGGTGAACAGTCGCTCGGTCCCGAGCGGCCGGTCGGTGGTGCAAGGCCACTGGCGACCGTATTCGCGGCCCAAATTTTCGTGGCTGGCGCCGCCGTAGAACGGCACGACCGCCCCGATTTCATCCATGACTTCCGCGGAGGATTTGTAGGTCCAGTTCGCTCCCAAAGCCCGGGCCACGAGGGTCAGTTGCTTCCAGCCGGACAAAGGCCCCGGTGGTGGGTCGATGACTTGCCGCGCCAGTTGGATCCGCCGTTCGGTGCTGGTGAAAGTGACCTCCTCTTCGCCAAAAGCGGTCAGCGGCAGGACCACGTGGGCGAGCCGCGCGGAGTCGGTGAGAAAGAGTTGTTGGACCACCAGCAGGTCGAGTTCGCGCAGCATCCGGTCGGCGTCGCCGAAGGTGGCGGTCACCACGGGGTCGTAGCGGCCCAACCACACGGCGCGGATGTTGTGCGTGGGGATGCCCGCGCAGGCCTGCCGCGCGTCGAGTCCGGGCCGGTCCGGCAGGCCGGTACCCCAGGCGCTGGCCAGAGCGTCGCGCGCGCCCGCGTCCGTCACCGGCCGGTAACCGGGAAGTCGGTCGGGAAGCACCCCCATGTCGCAAACGCCCTGCAGATTGTTGTGTTCCGTGAGCGCGAACACGCCCCCGCCCTCGTGGCCCAGTTGGCCGGTGAGGAGGGCCAGGTTCACCAGGCCTCGGATGCTGTCCATGCTCCGGGCCTCGGCGCCCGTGGAATACAGGATGGCCGCGCGGCGGGCGCGGGCATACGCCAGGGCGGCCGCCTCGATGGCGGCGGCCGGCACGCCGCAAATCTCCGCCACCGCGAGCAGGTCGTACTGTTCGACTTCCCGCAGCCAGGCGGCATAGCCGCGGACGCGGGCTTTGACAAACGCGTGATTGACCAAGCCGCGGTCGGCAATGACTTTCGCCATCGCACCGTAGAGAAACACGTCGGTGTGCGGGCGCAGTTGAAGGAAAGCATCCGCATTCTCGGCGAGGCGATGGCGTCGGGCATCGATCACGATCAGGTGTGCGCCGGCCAGTTTCGCTCGCAGCACCCGGCCGCCGATGGTGGGCAATTGCGTGCCGAGATCCACGCCGTCCACGATGATCACCTCGCTCCGGGTCAGGTCGCCCACCGGGTTGGTGCTGGCGGGCACGCCGAGCATTTCGAGCAGGACTTCGAGGCTGTTGTGCGTGTAAACGCCCGAGCCGTGGTCCACATTGTTCGTCCCGATCACGGCGCGCGCCAGCTTCTGCAGGAGATAACTTTCCTCGTTGCCGCAGCGGGGGACGTTCAGGAAGGCGAAGGCATCCGGGCCGTGCTGGTGCCGGATCTGCTGCATGCGGCCGGCGATGAAGTCGATCGCTTCCTCCCAGCCCACCTCGGTCAAAGCCCCCTGGCGCCGCAGCAGCGGCCGCCGCAGCCGGTCGGGGGAGCTGGCCACTTCGTGCACGTTCCAGCCGCGGACGCAGATGCGCCCTTCGTTGGTGGGGTGCGACATGCTCGGGTAGGCACCCGAGATGCGCCGCCCCTGGGTTTCCAGGTAGATCCCGCAACCCACGCCACAAAACGTACAGGTGGTGAGCCGATGCGCCATCGGTTGTCGCCCGCTGGTCAGGGCCGTCCTGCTCATCGAACCGCGGTCGGAACACAATCAGAAAGCCTGTGGGGTACACCAGTTAAAAATCAAATATCTGCTTTTTGCGTCGCCCCCAACCGGGCGATGTCCAGGGGGCACGACCACGCCCGGCGGACCGGGGTGGGGCGCAGATGCCGTATTCCCGGGCGCTCCGGGCCGACACCTTCGGTTTTCAGGGGCCGACGGGAGGGCGCCGCCGCGAATTGCGCCCCCGCCGGAGGCACGCTTCTATAGGCACCGCATGCGTATGCGACAACTGGCTTGGCTGCTGCTCGCGGGCCCGGCGCTCGTCCTTCGCGCCGAGGATTGGCCGGGCTGGCGGGGCGCCTATCACAACGGCGTCTCACCGGAAACCGGGTGGGTGGCCCGCTGGCCGGCGGACGGTCCGCCACGATTGTGGACGGCGAACGTGAGCACCGGCTTTTGCACGGTCGCGATACGCGCTGGTCGCCTGTTCACGCTGGGGAATGCCAACAACACGGACACGGTGTGGGCCCTCGATGCCGAACGCGGTCGGGTGCTGTGGCAGCACAGCTATCCCTGCAAGCTCGACCCGAACCTGTACGAAGGCGGTCCCAACGCCACGCCCACCGTGAACCTGGACCGGGTCTATACCCTCGGCAAAGAAGGCCAGCTCTTCTGCTTTCGGGCCGTCAACGGCCAGGTCCTTTGGCAGAAGAACCTGACGGCCGACTTTGGCGTGAAACGGCCCGCTTGGGGATTCTCCAGCTCGCCGACCGTCGTCGGTGACCAGTTGATTCTGAATGCCGGCGGCGCCGGACTGGCGGTCCACAAGATCACCGGCGCGTTGTTGTGGTGCACGGATCAAGGCCCGGGCGCATACGCCTCACCGCTGCCGGTCACCGTCGGGGGCAGGCATGCCTTCTGCTTTTTGAGCCATCGGGACTTGATCGCGGTTGCCGCCGACCAGACCGACGCCGGGGCCGTGCTCTGGCGCCAGCCTTGGAAGACCAGTTACGACATGAACGTGCCCGACGCGGTGGTGTACCGAAACCTCCTATACGCGTCGTCCTTCGGCCAACCCGGCACCTTGTTTGACCTGAGCACTGCCGAGCCCAAGCCAGTCTGGCAATGCAAAGACTTCTGGCAGCACATCAGCACGCCGGTGTTGGTGAACGGCTACTTGTACGGTTTCCACGGAGACGCCACGAAAGGCAACGAACTCAAGTGCGTGGACTTTGCCACCGGCCAGGTGCAATGGACCGAGTCGAACCTTCCCAATGGGGGTCTCACGGCGGCGGGGGGGAAGCTGATCGTCCTTACCGGCAACGGCGAGTTGATCGTGGCCGACGCCAGCCCCGCCGGCTTCAAACCGATCGCGCGAACGCAAGTCCTCGGCGGCAAATGCTGGACCATGCCCGTGCTCGCGAACCGGCTGATTTATTGCCGCAACGCGCGGGGCGAACTCGTCTGCCTGGACGTGCGGCCAAAGGCGAACCGCGAACCTTAGCCGCGGTTGGCCCCTTACTGGGCAACCGTCCTCGGGGCGGCTTGGGCGGCGAAGGCGTTCGGCGAGGTCTCTGTCCGCCGTTGTCCGGAGGGGGTGCGCCGGGGTGGCTCGCGCGTTCCGTCCTTCCGTTGGCCGGGAAATCGTCGCACTGTGGCGGCGTTGACATGAACGACATCGAATCGAAACTGCTGCTCCTGCTCGCGGCGGAGGACTACGTCCCGCTAAACGTCCCGGAGCTCTTGCGGGGACTGCGCCTGGCGTCCAACCGCCTGCCCGAGTTGCAGCGCGTCCTGGGTCAACTGGAGCAGGCCGGCCGCATCGCCCGCATCAAGGGCGATCGCTATGTCCAACCGCGCGCGGCGGACCTCATTCCCGGGCGGATTCGCATGAACCGCCAGGGCAAGGGTTTTTTGCAGCCCGACGATCCGGACCTCAAGGAAATCGTCATTCCCGAAAGCGCGACCGCCACCGCCTTGCACGAGGACCACGTGCTCGTGCGACGCGATGTGCGTCCGAAGGGACTGCGACCGGAGGCGCCCGCGCCCGCCACCGGGACGGTGGTCCGCATCCTGGAACGTCGCCGCACGCAGATGGTCGGCACGCTCCAGCGCAGCCGGCAGTTTCTCTACGTCGTGCCCGACGACCCGCGGATTCCCCACGATATCTACGTGGTGCCGCCGCGCGATGTCGGCCGGGCCGCGCAGGTCGGGGACAAGGTGGTGGTCGAATTGCGCGAATGGCAGTCGCGCCATACGAACCCCGAAGGCGAGATCGTTGAGGTCCTCGGCGCCCCGGACGCCGAAGGGGTGGACATGCTCTCGGTGCTGCGCCAATACGACCTCCCGTTGCAGTTCCCCAAACCCGTCCTGCAGGAGGCGCGCAGCCTGGGGACGACCGTCTCGCCACGCGATTGCGAGGGGCGCGTGGATTGCCGTCGTCACGGGGTCATCACGATCGATCCGGACGACGCGAAGGATTTCGACGATGCCATTTGTCTGGAGCGGGCGGGGGCGGATCGCTGGCGGTTGTGGGTGCACATCGCGGATGTGTCGCATTACGTGAAGCCCGGCGGCGCGCTCGATGTCGAGGCGCGCCGGCGCGGGAACTCGACGTACCTCGTGGATCGCGTCATTCCGATGCTGCCGGAGGCGTTGAGCAACGAGCTCTGCTCGCTCAAGCCCGCCGTGGATCGCCTGACCCGGTGCGTCGAGTTTCTCCTGTCGGCCGAGGGCCGCGTACTCGATACGAAATTCTATTCCGCCGTGATTCATTCGCAGCGTCGGTTCTCGTATCAGGAGGCGTTCGCCATCCTCCAGCGCAAGCCCGCCGGGCCGATCGAGCAGATGTTGCATGCCGCGAACGAACTGACCCAGCGCCTCCGGCGCGCGCGCTTCAAAGCCGGCTCCCTCGAGCTGGATTTCCCGGAGATGAAAGTCCGGCTCGATGAACGCGGCCGCGTCGCGCGCATCGAGAAGGTGGAGAACGGACGTGTCGCACCAGTTGATCGAGGAGTGCATGTTGCTGGCCAACGAAGCCGTCGCCACCCGTTTGAAACACCTGCGTCGTCCCGCGGTTTATCGCGTGCACGAAGCCCCGGACGAGACCCGGCTGCAGGAATATCGCGAGGAAGTCCTGAGTCACAACGTGCCCTGCGGCAATCTGGGCCAGCGCCCGGAAGTGCAGCGCCTGCTGCATCGACTCTCCGGTCTGCCGATCGGCCCGGCGCTGAAGATCGGCTTCCTCAAATCGCTGATGCGGGCCCGCTACGCCGTCGAACCGCTCGGTCACTACGGTCTGGCCAAGCCGAACTACACGCACTTCACCTCGCCCATCCGCCGCTACGCCGACCTCGTGGTCCATCGCGCGCTTTTCGAGCGGACGCCCGGCACGACCTCGGCGCTCAAGCAGACCGCCGACCACATTTCCATCACGGAACGCAATTCCGCCGACGCCGAGCGCGACAGCAAGGATGTCAAACTGTTCGCGTTCCTGAAGGCGCAACTGAAGTCCGGCCGGCCGGAGCGCTATCCCGCGCTGGTGACGGATGTCCGCAATTTCGGTTTCTTCGTGGACGTGCCCGGCCTGGCGATGAGCGGGTTGGTCCCGCTCTCCACCGTGGAGGACGATTTCTACCTCTTCGACGCCGAACGCAATCACCTGATCGGTCGGCGCACCCGGCGCCTCATCCGTCTGGGCGACCAGTTGACCGTGCAGGTGGCCCAGGTGAACAGTTTCAAGAAGCAGGTTGATTTCCGCCTCGCCCCGTCGGCCGACACCGCACCGGCCCGCCGGCCCGCTGCGCGAACGCCGGCCCGCCCGTCGCGCGAACACCCGCAGCGCACCCGGGACACCGGGCGGAATGTATCCAAACCAGGGATCGGCGCGTCGCGAAACCGACCCAGTCGCGGCGGTTCCAATCGCCGTCGGGACGGGTCCACTCCCGGTGCGCGTACGGATCGCAGGCGGTAAGCACGGTGCCGTCGGTCGTGGCCGCAAGGCTCCACGCGCGGGTGCGGATCGCAGCGCGGGGACGATGGTGACCCGGGCGGTGAGGCTCCGAGGGCGGATCGTGTTCCAGGTTGGTGGGCAGCAGAGTTGCCGCACCGCCACCCAGTAAAATCGGGGCAGCGCCCGTTTACCGTGTCGCTTGAACCGCGTCGGCCGCATCGCTACAACAAGCGGGTGAAAAACGCCCGCGCCAGCGCGCCCCGCCGGGACCTCACCCCGGGGCTGCGTCGCTTCCTGCTGTTCACCGCCATGATGACGGGGGCGGCGGTGATGATCATCGAGATTCTCGGCGCGAAACTCCTGGCCCCGTACTTCGGCACCTCGCACTTCGTCTGGACCGCCCAGATCGGTGTCACGCTGCTGGCGCTGGCGGCCGGTTACGCCGCGGGCGGTTGGCTGGCGGACACGTCACCGCGGCTGGCGTGGATTTATGGGGGCATCGCCGTGGCGGGAGTGTGGCTTTGCGTGTCAGTGCCGGTGGCGGAGCCGGCGGCGTATTTCTGTCTGCGCTTCAGCCTGCCGGTGGGCTCGCTGCTGGGCGCGTTGCTGTTGTACTTCGTGCCGCTGGCGCTGTTGGCGATGGTGGGCCCCTTCTTTGCGCGGATGCTGACCGCCACGATCGAGAACGTGGGGCGGATCGTCGGCCGGCTGATTTCGCTCGGGACGCTCGGCAGCGTGGCCGGCACGGTCCTGATCAGCTACGTGCTCATCCCGCGGCTGGCGAATTCGGTGACGATGTACGCCTGTGCCAGCGCGCTGCTCCTCCTGGCCCTGGCATACTTCGCGGGGTGGGAACGCAAGGCGTTGCCGCCGGTGCTGTTCTTCGGGGCACTCGGGGCGTTTGGCGGCTTCATCGGCGCGGCCCAGCCGATGCTGGCGATGCAACCGGGCTGGCACGAGCTGTACCGGGGCAACTCCAACTTCGGCATGCTCCAGGTCGTGGAGGACGACTCGGGCCAGCGGCGCTATTACCTCAACGATTTGCTCACCCAGAACAGCTACGAACCGCAGACCCGACAAAGCGTGTCGCTGTTCAGCTACATGCTGCACGGATTGACGCGGGCGTACGCGGCGGAGACGCGCGACGTCTTGTGCATCGGGATGGGGGTCGGGATCGTGCCCATGCAGTTCGCCCGCGAAGGCGCCAACGTGCAGGTCGTCGAAATCAATCCTGCCGTGGTGCCGCTGGCGGAGAAGTACTTCGACTTCGAGCCGGCGAAAGTGCATCTGACGATCGGCGACGGCCGCCAGTTTCTGGCCCAGACGACCAACCGCTACGACGCGATCCTCCTCGATGCCTTTCTCGGCGAATCACCGCCGTCGCATCTGATGACGCGCGAGGCCTTCGCCGCGATGCGCCGTTGCCTGAAACCCGGCGGCGTGCTGGTCATGAATGCCTTCGGCGACTTCGAGACGGGCAAAGACTTCATGATCGCGTCGCTGTCCCGGACCCTCGGGGCGGTGTTCGCCACCCAGCGCATTCACGCTTCGGGCAACGGCAACATCTTCCTGGTCGGAACGGACCAGCCCGAGCTGACGGTGCGCCGGGTGATGGACTTTGCCCGCGTGCCGGAGGTGGTGCGGGTCGGGGCGGAGGACGCCTTCAACAGCCGGATCACCGTGGACCCGGCGCATGGCCTGGTGCTCACGGACGATTTCAATCCGGTGGAATTTCGCGACGCGGCCAACCGCGAGGAACTGCGTCGCCGCCTGGCGCTGAACTACCGCCCGCGCTGAGGCATCACCGGCCGGGCGGGCCAGCGGCCGAGGCTCACCGCGAGCCGCCGACCAGGACGACGGGCCCGCCGCGGCACCCGGCTCGCTTCTGCCGGCGTGCTGGCCTGGCCGGCAAAATCCTTTGACACCGGTTGGGCAGTCCTTAGCCTTCCTGCAAGCACAACCATTATGAAATTCGGCATCAACACCTTCCTGTTCACGTTCCCGTTCACCAACGAAAGCACGAAATGGTTCCCGACCTTCAAGAAGTGGGGCTTCGACTCGGTCGAAATCGCGATCGATACTCCGGCGGCCATCGATCCGGTCCACATCCGGGCCGAGCTCGACAAAGCCGGGTTGACCTGTTGCTCGGTCTGCGGGGCGTTCGGACTGGATCGTGACCTGCGCGGGACGCCGGAAGCCCAAGAGAATTCGAAGCAGTACATCACGGCGTTGATCGATCAGGCGGTGATTCTCGGCGCGCCGGTGGTCGCCGGGCCGGTCTATTCGGCGGTTGGTCGCAAGGGAGCGGAAGAACCTGCGGCGCAGAAACAGCAGTGGAAGACCGTGGTGAAGAATCTCAAGCCACTCTGCAAGCACGCGGCCAAGAAGGGCGTCACGATCTGCGTGGAAGCGTTGAACCGTTTCGAGACGGATTTCATCAACACCGTCGATCGGGTGCTGGACCTCATCAAAGACGTTGGGAGTCCGGCGCTGAAAGTCCATCTCGACACGTTCCACATGAACATCGAGGAAAAGCACCAGGGCGACGCCATCAAAAGAGCCGGCAAGCTGATCGGCCACTTTCACGCCTGCGGCAGCGATCGGGGAACGCCTGGAAACGACCACCTCGATTGGGACGGTATCGCCAAGGCTTTGAAGGCCGCCAAATACGACGGGGCCGTCGTCATCGAATCGTTCACGAAGGACGTGAAGATCATCGCCGCGGCAGCAGCGATCTGGCGCCAAATCGAGCCCAGCCGGGAAGAGATCGCGACCAAAGGGGTGAAGTTCCTGCGCAAGACGCTCGCCTGAACGACCCGAGCCGATCGGTTTTGCGACCCGCCCGCAGAAATGGCTGCTGGCGGGTCGCGCTTTTTGCGCTAGCTTGCAGCACCGCCATCCATGAACCGCGTCATTCACTTCGAAATCCAAGTCGGCGACGCCGAGCGCGCCATCCGCTTCTACCGGGAACTCCTGGGCTGGACCTTCACGCGATGGGCCGGACCCGCGTCGTACTGGCTAGTCAGCACGGGGGCCAACGACCAGCCCGGCATCGACGGTGGCCTCCTCTTGCGGCAGGGGCCTCCGCCGGTCGAAGGCCAGGGCGTGAATGCCTTCGTCTGCACCGTGCAGACCGACGCGCTGGATGCCTTGCTGGGCAAGGTCAGCGCTCTCGGCGGCCAGATCGCGATGCCCAAGACGGCCATTCCGGGGGTGGGTTGGCTGGCCTATTTCAAGGACCCGGAAGGCAATATCCTGGGCGCGATGCAAAACGACCCGGCGGCGGCATAGGCCGCTCCCGGCCAAGGGGAGAACCGAGAATGGAGCTTACCGAAAACGCGGCCTGTCCGTTTTGCGGCCAGTTGAACGTCCTGGCGGTGGACACCAGCCAGGGGTCCACCGAGTTCATCACGGACTGTGAAGTCTGTTGCCGGCCGTTCGAGGTTCGTGCCGAGTGCGAACCGGGCGAGATTCTGTCCTTGGAAGTCCGGGAGGCGTGACCGAAGCTCCCGCGCGCATGATGTCCTACGTTTTGCCGGTGTACCTCGTTCTGCTGCTGGTCGGCGGCCTGATGGGCTATCTCAAGGCGGGCAGCAAGGTTTCGCTGATCACGTCCACAATCTTCGCCGTCGCGCTGGCGGTGTGCGGTTACGCGCCCGTGCCGAAGGGGCCGGAGTTGGTCCTGGCGCTCCAGGGTGTGCTCTTGATCGTCTTTGTCGCGCGGTTCCTCAGGACCAAGAAGTTCATGCCCGCCGGCTTGATGCTCATCCTCACGATCGTGGCCTTGGTGCTGGAGCTCGCGGTCAAACCTTGAACCGACGATGCGCGAGCCGCGCCCGTGAGGCCTATTCGTGTCTCGCGTCGAAATCCACGACAAACACGTCGTCGAGGATCGGTCCGAGGGATGCGCCGAAGGCCTTGTGGGCGGGGTCAACGAGGTACGCATCCCGATCGGCGGTGTTCCTGAACGTGAGAACGAAGGCGTGGGTGAAGCCCTTGTTGAGCTTCTCCGGGCTGATGTTCGTGCCCCACTCGTACGAAACGATCTGCGGGATCTTCTGTTTGAGCGCGGCGAACGCCTGCTCCACTTCCTTGATCTTCTCCGCGCCGGCGTCGGCTTTGAACTTGAAGGAAACCACGTGCACGATGGGGCCGCGTGCGGGCCGTCGCGCCGGCCGGTTCTGCGCTTCGGCGGCCGAGACATTCAGGGCCAACAGCGAGCCGGCGAGGACACAGGCGATCAGGAGGAATCGTTTCATGGATCGATAGATTTCGGTGTTGCGCCCAAGGTAGGGGAGTCCCCTCGGATTGACAAGACCGAGTCGGTTTCTGTCGATTGCGTTGCCACCCCGTGAGTCGCGGTCGGCCATGCCGCCGGCTAACGGCCTTGGGCGGCGACCGCGGGGGACACGTCCAGACAGGCGCCCTCGGCGGTGCTGCGCGCGTAAATGCGCCCTCCGCTGACGACGGGGCGATTCCAGCACTTGCCGTTCACGGCCTTCGCGCGCGCCAGTTCCTGGTAGCCGCCCGGCTGGGCCGCCACCAGCACCAGTTCGCCGCGGTCATTGAGCACCACGAGTTGCCCGCCGGCCAGCACGACGCCGCCCGGACCGAACCCTGCCTCGGACCATTGCTCCTTGCCGGTGGCCAGTTCGACGCACTTGAGCGCCGCCTTGCCGTACTGCTTGAAGCCGTAGATGCCGTACACGAAGCCATCCTTGACGATCGGCGTGCTCCAGTGATTTGCCAGCTCGTCGCCGGTGATCCGCCAGATTTCGGTCGAGGTCCAGTGGTCGCCGTCCTTGGCGATCCGGTAAGCGCCGGTGCCGACGCCGTAGCCCGCCGAGCAATACACGATGTCGCCGGCGACCACCGGCGAAGCGGCGGTGGAAACGCTGAACCGATACGCCTGCCGCCAGAGCACCTGGCCGGTCTGGCTTTCGCAAGCCACCAGCCCGGTGCGGGTGAAGAAGATGATCTGGCGCACGCCGTGCAGGGTCGCCAATGTCGGGGTGGCGTGCGTGGGCACGTCGCTTTCACCGCTCCAGACGACGCTGCCGTCGGTCTTCTTGAGGGCGAGCAACGATTTCCCCGGCGCGCCACAACAGACGAAAATCAAGTCTCCCTCGAGGACCGGCGACGCCGCGCTCTGCCACTGAATTCCTTTGGCGCCGAACTCCTGGACGAAGTCCTTGCTCCATACCGGCTGGCCGGTGGCGGTGTTGAGGCAGTGCAACTTCATCCGGCCATCGAGCACGTACACACGATCGCCATCCACGGTGGGCGTGGACCGCGGCCCGTCGCCGCCCTTGTTGTCCGGGGCGCCCGAATCGCCGCCGCCGTCATACTTGGCGATGCCGAGCGGCGTGGCCCAGAGCTCTTTGCCGCTCGCGGCGTCCAAGGCGAGGCAGACCTCCTGCAAGGCTCCCTCAGCTTCGCGGCTCACCAACGTGTAAGCGTGACCTCCCGCCACCGAAAACACACTGAAGCCGGTCGGGGTGGGGACCTTCCAAACCTGCTTGGGTCCGCCATCTGGCCAGGCGCTGGTGACCTTGTCCGGGGTCGTGCCGTTGTAGTTCGGGCCGGCATACTGCGGCCACTCGGCCGCGAGCGACGCGGAGACGACCAGCGTCAGGGCCACGCCGCCCAGGAGGCGCGTGACCGGGTGCAGGAGCGCGTAATTCATAATGGCGAGAGTCTGCCTGGAAATGTGGCGGCGTCAAACCAACGGCGGGTCCAATGGACGACTTTCGGCCTTTTGGCGGTCGAACGTCGCTGGCTGAGTCGCGGACAGGCTTCCGATTGCGCCCGGGCGAAACTTCCGCCGGGCCTGGCAATTCAAACCACGAAGCACTGAAGCTCGGGTTTTGAATGAGGAAGGCAGGAAAGCCGGAACGCCCAGCCCGCAGTTCCGGAATTCCTGCGTTCCTGAATTCCTCATTGGACCTCTGCGTCTCAGCCGCTTTTGACGGAGCGCCGCTTTCCAAAGCGGCTTACAGCGCTGGGAAACGCCTGCGCCGGGCGATACCATCCGGCGCTTCGGTCTGGAATGCTAAGCCGGCTGCAAGCCGGCGCGCCGGTAAGGCAAGGCTCAGGCCGATCCCAGGCCACCGAAGCTTGGGTTTTGAATGAGGAAGGCAGGAAAGCCGGAAAGCCGAGGCGGCAGTTCCTGACTTCCTGCGTTCCTCATTGGATTTCGGTGTCTCCGCCGCGTTTGACGGAGCGCCGCTTTGCAAGCGGCTTAAACCGCCCGGAAGCGCCGGCGCCGCGGTGGTACGACGCGGCACTTCGCTCTGGAGCGGTAATCCGGCTGCAAGCCGGCGCGCCGGTAAGGCAAGGCTCCGGCCGAACCCAGGCCACCGAAGCGCGGGTTTTGAATGAGGAAGGCAGGAAAGCTGGAACGCCCAGCCCGCAGTTCCTGAATTCCTGCGTTCCTCATTGGACCGCTGCGTCTCCGCCGCGTTGGACGGCGCGCCGCTTTCCAAAGCGGCTTGCAGCGCTAGGAAACGCCTGCGCCGTTGGGATACCACCCGGTGCTTCGTTCTTGAGTGCTAAGCCGGCTGCAAGCCGGCGCGCCGGTAAGGTAAGGCTCCGGCCGAGCCCAGGCCACCGAAGCGCGGGTTTTGAATGAGGAAGGCAGGAAAGCTGGAACGCCCAGCCCGCAGTTCCTGCATTCCTGCGTTCCTCATTGGACCTCTGCGTCTCCGCCGCGTTGGACGGCGCGCCGCTTTCCAAAGCGGCTTACAGCGCCAGAAAACGCCTGTGCCGCTGGGATACCACCCGGCGCTTCGCTCTGGAATGTTAAGCCGGCTGCAAGCCGGCGCGCCGGTAAGGTAAGGCTCCGGCCGAGCCCAGGCCACCGAAGCGCGGGTTTTGAATGAGGAAGGCAGGAAAGCTGGAACGCCCAGCCCGCAGTTCCTGCATTCCTGCGTTCCTCATTGGACCTCTGCGTCTCCGCCGCGTTGGACGGCGCGCCGCTTTCCAAAGCGGCTTACAGCGCCAGAAAACGCCTGTGCCGCTGGGATACCACCCGGCGCTTCGCTCTGGAATGTTAAGCCGGCTGCAAGCCGGCGCGCCGCGCCTCGGTCGGAGTTCTGCCGCGCCCGCCGCCACTCTCTCCGGCTCGCGCTACCGAGCCGGAGAGAAGGTGAGGCGATCTGGGCGTGCCAAGGCCGACATCACGGGATGCCGGGGCCTTGCCTACCGCACGGACTTGATCCGCCACTTGGGATCGACCTTGATGGGGTCGAAGAAGGCAAAGCCGGTTTGCTTCAATCCGTCCATGTACCAGACCCCCAGGTAACCCGAGTTGTCTTCCCACACCAAGTCCGGCTTGCCGTCCCCGTTTACGTCCGCGCTTCCCATGAGCGTCCAGGGCGGATAGACCCGCGGGGGATCGAAGTTCGCTGTACTCTTTTGCACGGCGCCGTTCATGAACCAGACCCCCATCCACCCATCGTCCCTCCGCCACACGATATCCGTCTTGCCGTCGCCATCGAAGTCGCCGGTGCCGACGATCTTCCACGCCGGGGGCACGGGGCTGGGATCGAAATACTCCCAATCCCGCAGCGCGGCATTGTTCATGTACCAGACCCCCACGCGCCCGTCGTTGTGTTCCCAGAGGAGATCCGGTTGGTGATCCCCGTCCATGTCATCGACCGCCCGGATATGCCAGCCCGCATCCCCCCTCGACGGATTGAAGTAGGACCAACTCGTTTGCTGAGCCCCGTTCATGTACCATAAACCGATCAAGCCGGCGTTGCTTTGCCACACGACGTCCGCCTGCCCGTTGTTGTTGAAGTCCCGGTTGCCGACGATCTGCCAGGCGGGATCGATCGGATTGGGGCTGAACAGCGGGGCGGTCACCAGGCTCGTGCCGTTCATATTCCACACGCCCGACCCGCCGTCGGAACTTTGCCAGGTAATCTGCCAGGTGTGGGCAGTCACGCCATTCCCGGACACCGCCAGCGTGTTGTTGCCGCTGGTCTTGTCGGAAGTGACGGTCACGCTTCCGCTGTAAGCCTGCGCGAGCGTCGGGGCGAAGCTCACGGCCACGTCGTGGGAACTGCCCGCCGGGATGGCCCCCGACCACGCGCCGCTGAACCCGCTCGGATAGCTGATGCTACTGACGGTCAGGGTCGCGTTGCCCGTGTTGGCAATCGTGAGCGTCGCCTGTTTGGTGCTCCCCACCGTGACGCTCCCGAAGGCCAGGTTTCCGCTCAGAGCGATGATAGGTGTGGGCGTCACCGTGCCGGTGCCCGACACGGCCAGTGTGTGGATGCCGCCGGTCTTGTCCGAGTTGACGATGAGATTGCCGCTGTAGCTCGTCGCGGCATCGGGCGAGAACGTCACGGCGACTGTCTGAGAACCGCCTGCCGCAACCGTGCCGGACCAGTTGCCACTGAAGCCGCCCGGATAGCTGATGCTGGTGACCGTCAGCGTCGAGTTGCCGTTGTTGGCGATCGTCAGCGTGCGCTGCACCGATGCTCCAACCACAACACTGTTAAATGCCAAATCACCGCTCAACGAAATGACGCGCGTGGGCGTGACCGTTCCAGTTCCCTGCAGAGCAACTGTGTAGGGCTAATGGCGCCGAGACCATAGGTAGCATCAAAGGAGATCAGCATATTCGCAGTGCGCAAACCTGGTCCGGTTGGCTCAAATCTTATACCGATTGTTGAATAGCTACCCGGAGCAACGGGGGTAGCGGGCATAGACAAGATGGCAAAATCGCCGCTATTTGCGCCCGACAATTGCACCAAGCTGCCAGTTAGCGTCATATTAATGGTTCCGTGATTGTAGAATTGGAACGAGTGCGTCGAAGATTGCGATCCAACATTCACACTGCCGAACTCTGTCCCCTTACTAACCGTGGGGCTTTGATCGCCGTTAAGGCTCTTCACGCCACTATACTCAAGGAGTGGATCAACACGTTGTTGGATCTGTGCCGTGCCTTGAACCGTAAATGTATAGGGATGTTTGGTGGGATCGTCATTGGCAATGGTAACGGTCGCGGTTCGTAGTCCTGTGTTCACTGTCGGCTCGAATACCAAATCAAAAGTCGTGCTACCGCCATTGGCTCCCACGAGCGTTGCTGGCAGCGCGGTCATGTAAAAGTCTGATGGATTGAGGCCACCAAATTGGACTCTAGGTGTTCCGGTGAGGTTTAACGGACCATTTCCAGAATTATGGATAGTAAAGGTCCTCGGTGAGGACGAAAAACCATTAGTCACAACACCGAAATCCGTTCCCTTTGCCGTGCTTGGCGTCGTATCACCATTGGGAATGACCGTGCCATTATAATTCAACGACATGTTCGCCAGAGTGTTTCCCTGTATCAATACTTCATAACCTGCCCAATCCCAATTAACGGGATCTGTATGATGACTCAGTCCCCCTCCAAGCGTTGGGTTTGTTGGGTCGGGAACCTGAACGTGCCCGATTATGCCTGAACCGGCTGATGGATTGGCCGGAGCTATTCCAGTAGGAACTGAAGGAAATGACACGCTGACATTATATTGTGCCAGCAACCACTTCACCAAAGTGGCCGATGCCTGATATTGCACCGCAGTGCAGTCGTAGGTGCTATAACGCTCGTGCTCGATGTTTATGCACGTGTCATTGTAGCTCAAATTGCCAGCAGCATAGGACGCGTTATTGTTATGGACCATTTGGGTGATCGAGCCGTCACGGGAAACAATATAGTGGGCGCTTGGGCGGTCTGGATCTGAGCCATTTTGAAACCGCGCTATGGCGGACGCTGTTGTCCCTTCGGTTGTATGAATTACTATCCAACGCACGTCTGAATAAGAGCGGCTTGCCGTTCCAAAAGTTCCATCTGCCGCGGGTATCCAGGTAGCTCCAGGATAATCAGCGCTTCCGCTCTGCCCAGCTTGCGTGATGTTAAATGTCTGGCCCCCGACCGTGATTGTGCCCGAACGGGAACTGGAACTGGTGTTGGCATCGTAGCTGTAACTGACACTGCCGCTCCCAGTGCCGCTGCTCGTGGTGTGAATCCAACTGGCGGACGGACTTGCCGACCAAGTGCATCCGCTGGCTGTTGACACTGTGAAGCTGCCCGATCCTGAGCTGGCGCTGGGACTAGCGCTGCTTGGTAAAAGTGAGTATGCGCAAGAAACTCCTGTTGTAAAGGTCTCCACGTTTACCAGACTTGCGGAAGAAGGTCCTACCGAATTCCATGCGTAAACCCGATATTTATAGACAGTGTTTGCATGCAGACCACTTAGAACAGCGCTGAACCCGCTGTCTGGACCGGATATGCTTGCGTTATAAATCAGTCCCCAATCCACTCCCGGAGTGCCAGTGCCCCAAGTGCCGCTGTTCTTGGCCCACTCAAATCTACGATCTGTGATGGCAGACCCTCCGTTGCTGTCCACTCGGCCATTCAACGTTACAGAAGTCGTGCTTACCGCGGTGGCTGCCAGTGTGGTGACGGTGGGGACTTGAGCAGTGTTTTGGACAATAGAATCGGGATTCCCTGCGGGTAGCCAACCGGTCGAAACGCCGGTGCTATCCACAATCCGGTATTTCCAACCCCAATTTCCTGCAGCCATTCCTGTTGCGGTGCTGGTTCGTGCGCGCGTTCCACTTGAAACAAGGCTGCTGGAATAGTTGGGGATTCCTGTGAACGTCGCTGGCAGTTGACGCAATTCGACATCCATTCTCACGGTGCGGCCCTCTTCACTCGTTACATTGGCCTCAAAGTAGACTCCAACTCCCGTTGGAACTGTTCCTGTGGTGAATATGATAGCCGCTCATGTGTCTGACCGGTATTGATTGACGCTGGTAGCGTGAGGTCCAACGGCGAATGCCGATGTGGCAAACGCACAGAGGCACAGGAGCAGGAGAGTGGGTCTTGATTTCATAGTGATTCGGTACTTTGCGTTCATATTTGCGGTTGTTAAATCTGGGAGTTGTGGTTGCCAGTTGGTTGGGACTAGCTATGGGCCGGCCAGCGCTGACGCCGACCGGAGGTACGAACGCCGGCCGGCCTTTCCCGCCGGGAGAGGGCTGAGGTGAGGCGCTGGCGATCAAAGCAAGCGACGTTCATTTACTTGGATTTCTTCTTCTTCGACTTTTCCGCCGCTGGCGGTTCCGTCTCGGGCGAGCCTTTGACTCCGAAGTCAAAGACCTTTCCCCCGCTGGTGGTCGTATAGGTGCCGAAAATTGAGTTGCCGCCGTAAAAGAGGCAGTATTCTCCTTTCGCCAAGTCTTGTTTGGGCGTTACCCGGTAGATGCCCGGCGCCAGTTTCTCAAAATCGAAAGCGCGGATGGACTGGTCTTTCGGGCCCCACTGGGTTCCGGTGTAGGCGTTGACTTGGCCAACGACCAGGGTGCGCAGGTTGTCCTTGTCCTTGAAGTCCATTTGCGCCAGCACGAATTCATTGGGACTGGTGGCGACGTTTCGGGTTTCCCCCAGACCGGAGGTTGTGTTTTTGAAGTAGAAATAGAAGACAGGTTTCCGGCTTCCGCTTTGCAGCACCGCATGGGCTGGATGCAGAACCGCTTTTTGCTGGGCGGTTTGGCCATACGCCGCGAAGAGCGCGAAGCCGCCTTTGGTCTGCGTGTACACGGCAGGTTCAAGCTTTGTGAGCTTGGGTTTGCCGTCCGTTGCTTCGTAAAAATATATGCCCGCCTCGTGGGACGATTTCGGGTCATTGGGGTCCCCGGCTTTCGGGGCGGTTCGCCCCGCCTCCTTCGTGGTGGCGGAGATCATGGCGCTGACCACGACATCCGGGACCCCCCGCGGCTTTAAGGCGTTTGAGACCGTCAAGGGAGACATCAAAGTTGCAGTGCGAAGCCTTGATCTTGTCCACCACGACACTTTCGCCCAAACCGAGCTTCACCAGTTCGATGATGGCATCGTTGTTCAACGTTTCATCCCCGGGGGGCTTTGCCGCGTCGGACGCGGGGGCCGCGCCAGATGTGGTCGCCGTGATCGTGGTCGGCGAGCCGACGGCAGCCTGGTCGGCGGCCGCAATCGGCCAGGGCAGCGACGCGCCCATTCCGAAGGCAATGATTATGGAGCAGAGAATCCGCGAGCGGGAACTGCGCTGTATTTTCAAGGTTCTCATAGGTTATTTATGGGTGATTCGTTATTCGTTGATCGTTGAGGGTTTTCGGCTGCTATCACCCGCCCGTCAAGGCAAGTGAGGGAGCGCGGTTCATGGTGCTGGATTCTTGCCTTCACGGCTGGGCCACGGCGGTGACTTCGTCGCTGAACTGGCCGACTTCGTCGTCGCCCACCCCTTAGACCGCCTTGTATTTGCGCGTCTCGGGTTTGCCCGCCACGAGCAGCGGGCGGTTGCCCACGCAGGGCGAGGCCGTGTCGCGGGCCAGGAAGGGGGCGAAGAACCGGGCAGGGATCGGGACTGACCGCACGGGAATTCGGGTCGGGTGCGCGATCGGAGTGGACAACCGGGCGGTCGCGCCGGGCAACCGCCCGCGGGCCGGGGATAGCCGCGTAGGAAATCGGGTCGAGTGAGGCTATGGGCGAGCCGTTGCCGAAAGCAGAAGTCAGGGCTCCGCGGGAGCGTCCGATTTTGGTGGCGCGGTGCTGTCGCACCGCTTTGCGCCGTCGCAGCGGCGCAGCCACCCATTTGAAATCCAGACACGACCGGGCTCCGCGTCGCACTGCCGGAGCGGTACGGGCAATCGACGGACACCGATCCTCTCCAGCCTCCCTGGCCTTCGCTGCGATTTCGCCGCCTGGTTGCGCCTCATTCACCTTCCCCACTCCACCCCAACGCCCCGACTGCCCGGTGAATGGGCAATTGAAGCTGAGGATGATGGGCAGCGTAAGGGCAGCCAGCGATCAGGCAAGCATATATTTCGGCGCGCGAAACCGACTCCCGTTTACGGCAAGAAAATCAGGGCTCCGTGCGGGCGTCGCCCTGCCAACTCCAGGTGAGACGGGCCGTTACTTCGCGGTCCGGCGATCCAGAGCGTGCGGAGAACTGCGCCCGGCTCAACCGGGCTTGGCGGCCGTCCGCTCGGTGAGGCGCGTCAGCACCTCCTGGGCGAGCACTTCGTAGGCGGCGGCGCCGGCGCTGTACGGGTCGTAGGTAATGATCGGCTTGCCGAAGCTGGGCGCTTCGGCCAGGCGCGTGGTGCGCGGGATCACCGTGTCGAACACGATCGCTTTGAAATGCTCGCGCACCTCGCCCACGACTTGCTGCGAGAGGCGGGTGCGTCCGTCAAACATCGTCATCACCACGCCCAGCAATTCCAGGCCCGGATTCGTGCCGCCGTCGCGCAATTGGCCCAGCAGTCGGGTGAGCATCGAGATGCCTTCGAGCGCGTAATACTCGCACTGGAGCGGCACCAGGAGGTAGTTCGCGGCGGCGAAGGCATTCAACGTGAGAATCCCGAGCGACGGCGGGCAATCGATCAGGATCAGGTCGTAGGCCCCGCCCGCGCGGAGCGGTTCGAGGGCCAGCGTGAGCCGGCGCAGGTGATCCGAAACGCGGGCCAGTTCCACGTCCGCCCCGCACATGTCGAGCTCGCTCGGGATGACACTCAACTGCTCGAAGGCGGACGCCTTGACCTTGTCCGCCAGTTTCTCCTCGCCCAGCAAGGCACCGTAAGCGCTGGCACCGGGAGTCTTTTCGAGGCCCAGTCCGCTGGTGGCGTTGGCCTGCGGATCCAGATCGAGCAACAGCACCCGCTGGCCGAGGACGGCGAGGCAGGCCGCCAGGTTCACGGCCGTGGTGGTCTTGCCGACGCCGCCCTTCTGGTTGGCGACCGCGATGACTTTGGTTGGCACGCGGGGATTTAAGGCGCCGCGACCCCGCGCTTCAAGGCTTTCAACCGCGCTTCCACGGCAACCCGCGCCGCGCCGCCGTGCTCACGGCGGCGGCGGCGGGCTGGCGGTTTCGGCGGGCGGCAAATTCGTCGCGGGCGTCGGGAACGTAATCGTGACGGGCGCCGCCACGGTGTTGGTGAGCGGGGGCGCGGGCGGGTTGGTGACTCCCTCCGGCTGCGGGACCGGCCGAAGCGTCGGCGCGGTGTCCACGCCCACCAGTTCCTCCGAGAGGACCACCAGCGCGATCCGGCGGTTCTTGGCGCGACCTTCGGCCGTGCCGTTGTCCGCCACCGGGTGGAATTCGCCGTAACCCACGGCGCCCAACCGACGCGGGTCCACGCCGGCCTGCTCGCTGAGGAAGCGGACGGCGGCCGTGGCGCGCGCAGTGGAGAGTTCCCAATTGCTGGGGTACTTGCCGCGCGCCTCGGCCCGGATCGGCACATTGTCCGTGTGGCCGATGACGTGGACTTGCCGGTTCGGGTACTGGGCGAGTACGTCGGCCACGCGCCGCAAGACCTGTTCGCCTTCGGGCTTCAAGGTCGCCTCGCCGGAGTCGAAGAGCACGCGGTCGAGGATGTCCACGGTGAGCTTGCCTTGCAGTTCGGAGATGGTGACGTCCTTGGATTCGAGCGCCCGGCGCATTTCTCCTTCGAGGCTCTGCTGCGAGCGGGCGATGGCTTCTTTCTCGCGGGCCAGCCGGTCCTTTTCGGTTTCCAGCGCGGCGATTCGATGCCGCGCCTCGGCGAGGATCGAGGTGAGCGAGGTCAACTGCGTCCAGTTGGTGGTGAGCAAGGCCTGGGCGCGCTGGAGTCTCGCACGATTGGCGTCGCCCTCGGCCTGGGCTTGTTCGAGCGCCTGGCCGCGCCGCCAGTAAGCCACGCCCAGCAGGGAAAACAGCAGGACGGCGGTGAGGACGCTGGCAAGGATCCGGGCTGCACGGGGCATGGCATCAACCTATTTTCGTAATTCAACCGCAGAGGGAAGCCGAACGACGCAGACGGGAACCGGCTCGCGGTCGCGGGTGAACTCCACCCGCGACCTGAATCGGCTCCCCTCACTCAACCCCCTGCCGGTCGTTGTTCTATCCGCGTTCATGGGCGTCCATCGGCGGTTTCCAGTCCGTTCGGATCGGCTTGCCGGCTCTCCGCCGCGCGCGGCACCCGGAACGAAATAGAACCCGCCGGCGCCGTCGGCAATGAAAATGCCACGCGACGCGCGTCCGCAGCGAATGCGCTTGCCCCATGAGGCTCCGGACCGGCTAATGCGGGGGCGCGCCGCCCGTTCGGCGGCGCCGCATCGGGACACCATGTCGGACGAATACCGGGTTGTTGTTGTCAGCGACGTTCATTACGCCAGCGCAGGCGAGCAGGCCCGGCGTGGCTACGAAGCCCGCGTCATTCGCTCCTGGCCGCAGAAAGCCTTCGTGCATCTGTTCCGCCGGTTCATCTGGCTGAAGGACCCGCTGGGACACAACCACCAACTGGACCGGTTTCTGGCCGCCGCCAGGGAAAGCGACCTGACCGTGGCCAACGGGGATTACTCGTGCGACTCCGCCTTCGTGGGCATGGGCGACGACGCCGCGTTCGCGAGCGCCCGGTTCGTGCTGGGCCGTTTGCGCGAACGCTTTGCCGACCGATTGGTGGCGGGATTTGGCGATCACGAATTGGGCAAGACCAGCCTGTTCGGCGGCGTGGGCGGCATGCGCCTCGCGAGCTGGGAGCGGTCATGCGGCGGACTGGGCCTGGAGCCCTTCTGGCGTCGCGAGTTGGGGCCATGGGTGCTGCTGGGGGTCGTGTCGTCGCTGATTGCCTTGCCCGTCTTCGGAGCGGACATCCTGCCGGCCGAGCGTGCCGGCTGGGAGGCCCTTCGCGCAGCGCACCTCGAGCGCATTCGCGAAGCGTTTGCGGGGTTACAGGCGGACCAGCGCGTCGTGCTGTTTTGTCACGACCCGACCGCGGTGCCGTTCCTGTGGCGCGAACCCGAAGTGCGTTCGCGGCTGAGCCAACTGGAGCGCACGATCATCGGCCACCTGCACACGCCGTTGATCCTCTGGAAAAGCCGCCTCCTGGCCGGGATGCCGGTGATCGGTTTTCTGGGCCAGTCCGCTCGGCGCATGACTGCGGCCTTGAACGAGGCGCGCCGCTGGCGGGAATTCAAGGTGACGCTGTGCCATTCCCTGGCCGGTTGCCAGTTGTTGAAAGACGGCGGCTTCGGCGACCTGCGCCTGCCCGCCGACGGGCGCCCGGCGACCTGGCGAATCCACTCGCTGCCGTGGTGAACCGCTGGCGTCAGGGCACGCCCGGCAAAGCTGGCGGGCCGTCGCTCGGCGCCCCCTGGCCGCCGATGTGGCCGGGAGCCGGCGGCATCGGTGGCAACTGGATTCCTTGTTGGGCGGCGAGGCGTTCCTGTTCCTGAAGGACGATCACTTGTTGCGCCGGTGTCAGCACGGAGTCGGGCTGGTTCGCCTGGGGAGCTCCGGGCGTTCCCTGCATGATCCCGGCCCCCCGGCTGCCGAGGCGGGTTGGCCGCACCGGGAGGGAGCGTGCGCCGGCGCGGAAGGCCGTGTTCCCTGCCTGGAGGACCGGAGGCGCAAAACCGCTCGCCGGCTGGGCGGTCGTAAAGGGGGTGGTCCCCAAGGCAGGTCGGGCCATGCCGGGCGTTATCCCGGCCATGACCACATTGGTGGGTGGGTGAATTCCGTTTTTGACGAAATCAAGCTGCAGATCCTCACCGCCGAATTTCACGCGGACGGTCCGGGCCTTTTCATTGATCTCCAGCACTTCCAGGTTGGTGATCGACCGGTCGCGTTCGCCTTCGCGGACGAGGTCGGAGAGGATGTTGGTTTTGCCATCGTTGAAGGAGAACATCGCCCGCTTGCCCATGAGCGTCGTGATCCCGGTGAGCTTCAGGGCGGTGACGTTCACCGGCGGATTGGTTTCCTGCGGCGGGGGTGGCGGGGGTGGCGGATTACTCAGACCGAAGGCATTGCGGATGACGATCGCCTGATATGGATTGGCGGCGGCGGCGGCGGCCGCAGAGGACGGATTCGCGTCCGCTGAGTTCCCTCCCGGCTCGGGGGCGGCTTCGGTGCCGTTGTCCGGCGCGGAAGGAGGTGGGACGGTCGGCGTCTCGCCGGGAGTCGCGGCGTGCAACTGAACCGCCAGCAGGAAAGCGCCCAGACCTGACAACGTATTTTGGAGACTTCGCATGGTTTCCGACGGCCGGATTGCTCGGTCAAACACCGGCCGACCTCGATAGTTGCTGCCAGGTTCGCCGGGAGGGGCCCGGAGACGGGCAGGCGTGGCGTTCATTTTTCAGCGGCGATTTCGGCCTTTACCTCGTCGATCAGGCGGCCCAGTCGCCGCCCGTATTCGACGAAATTGGCGAGTTGGGCTTCGGCGGAAGCCTGCGGCGCATTCGGATCGTGGAAGACGGCGGTCATGTGCGGCTCGATCGAGATGCCGCCGTCGTAACCGCGGCCGAGGGCGTCCTTGAGAATGTCGCGCACGCGGCCCTGGCCTTCGCCGGGCCATTGGTAATCCGCATCGTTCTTGGCCGGATTCCAGGTCGCGTCTTTGATGTGGAGATGGATGGTCTGCTCGCGGACGGCCAGCCAGAACGCCCACGGATCCTGCTTGGGCCAGGGCCGGGGTTGTGAGCGGTCGGGATTGAAAATCGGATTGGCCGTGTCGAACACCCATTTCAGGCCGGGCACTGCGGCGAGCAACTGCAACGCGTGGCGCGGGCTCATGCCGCCGTGATTCATGCAGTTTTCGTGCACCGGTTGCAGGCCGGCATCGAGGAACATCTGGGTTACGTCGCGGACCCGCTCGATGACGGCACCCGGTATAACGTCCGTGTCATCGGCGGGTTTGAGACTCATGATGCGCACCAGTTTCGTTCCCAGGCGCTGCATCCGCGGGATGGCCCGCCGCACCTCCTCGAGGGTGACCGGGAAGGGCGTTGCGACGGTCTTGGCCCAATTCAGAATGGTGGACCCGAAGCAACAGACTCGGACGCCCGCGTCCTGGAGCTTGCCGGCGACGAGGTCGAACGCGGCCTCGTCGAGGTCGTGGAGGTTCGCCTTGGGGTAGGGCGCCAGTTGGACGGTGCGCACCTCGAGGGACCGCCAGCCCAGTTGTTGGGTGGCTTGAATCTGCGCGTCGATGGGCGCGCCCGCTTCGTCGCCAATGCCGGTTAGATACATCGTTGGTGCCTTCGTTCGCGTTCAAGGAAGCACAGTTCGGCTCGGCCTGACAAGTCCTGCCCGCATCGGGGACGGCCTGAGTGCAACGGGGTGGGGGCGCGAGAGCCGGGCGCAGCGTCGGGAGGAGGGCGGTCAGCCTTCGGCGGTCGTGGGGCCGGCCTGCGGCACCACCGCGGCAGGTTCGGCGGGGCGGTGGGGCGGGGGTGGGACAAGCGTCAGGACCACGTTGGCCAGGGTGATCAGGCCCCCGCCCGTCAACAGTCGCCAGGTCACCAACTCGTTGGGGTAATCCACGCCGGTCCACCGCGCCAACCAGACCGGCAGAAAGAGCACGAGCAGACTCACGAAGACCGGTTCCGAGCAATAGACCAGGCCTGCCTGGGTGGCGCTGACGTGCGGTTGCCAGCGGTTCATCAGCAGGTAGCCGCCCAGCGTGCACAGGATCACCAGCACTGCCAGGAAACCGACCAGTGGCCCGGTGCTGTACGCGTGCAGCCAATCCGCGGCCTGGCGCGTGGTGCCCACCGCCACCGGCAGCGCGGCCAGGGTCATCACGACGAACATCACCAGCGAGAAGCGGCTGACGGCGTTGCCCGCGTATTGGGGCCGCTGGAGCCAGAGGATCTGCCCGGTGAAGAGCACCGAACCGATGAGCGTCTCGATTTCGCCCCGCCCCAGGCGGAACTCCTGCCAGTCCAGGTCCGACAGGATGGCCACGCCGGCCAGGACCAGGAGGCAGCACACGATCACCACCGGCGAGGGGCGGCGCCGCTCCCAGGCGGCGAGCCAGAGTGGGATGATGAGGCAATAGCACTGCGTCAGAAACGCCGACGTGGAGGCGGCAGTGTACGCGAGCCCGTCCATTTGAAAGAGAATGCCGGCACTGCCGAACAGCCCCAGACCGACGCCCTGCCAGCATTCGCTCCGCGTGAGCCCCCGCAGCGAAGGCGCGGCCCAAAATCCCATCAAGACGGCGGCCGCACCAAACCGGTACACCACGCAGAGCGAGGACGTGAACCACGAATTGCCACCCGGCAAGAGCGCCTGCTGGGCCAGCGACATCGTCTTCATGAGGGGAAAACTCAGCGACCACAACGCGGTCGAGAGCACCAGCATGGAGGTGGCTTTGAGCCGGAGGGCGCGGTCGGTCATGAACGCTGGGGCAGGGGGCGGCCGGCGCTAGCGACAGAGGCCGCGTTCGCTCCCGCGGACAAAGGCGACCAGGTGCCGGATTTCGGGGAGCGCCGGCAGGTCCTGCTCGATCCGGGCGAGCGCGTTGGGGATGGTCAGGCCTTCGCGAAACAGCAGCCGGTGCGCCTGCTTGAGCGCGGACTGGGCCTGGTCCGAGACCTCCCGCCGCACCAGGCCAACCTTGTTCAGCGTGCGGGTCACCGCCGGGTTGCCATCGACGAGCATGTAGGGCGGCACGTCCTGCACAACCTTCGAGCAGCCGCCCATCATGGACATGGTGCCGATGCGGCAGAATTGGTGGATGGCCACGTAACCGGCCATCACCGCGTGGTCTTCCACCAGGACATGACCGGCCATGCCCGAGAAGTTGGACATGATGATGTGATCGCCAAGCTGGCAGTCGTGTGCGACGTGCGCATGGGCCAGCAGGTTGTTGTGCGAGCCGATCCGCGTGACGCCCCCCTCGTCGGTGGCGCTGTGCACCGTGACCGACTCGCGGAACGTGTTGTGACTGCCGATCTCCGTCCGCGTGACGCCCCCCTTCCATTTCAGGTCCTGAGTCCGCAGGCCGAGGGCGGCAAAGGGGAAGATCTCGTTCCCCTCGCCCAAAGTCGTGTGCCCATCCACCACCACGTGCGAGTGCAGCCGGCAGCGGTCGCCCAGAACGACGTGGGCGCCGATGATGCAATAGGGGCCGATCTCGCAGTCCGCCCCCAGTTGCGCGCCGGGTTCGACGATGGCGGTGGGATGGATCATGCGGGCAGGCGGCCGGCCCAACGGAGGTGACCGGCCATCAACGGCGCAGGCGGCGGTGTGCTGCGGACGCGGCGCTTGCGGGGCGGATCGACTGGAGGAACGGGGTTCACGCGGTAAGGGGTTCGCGCGCCGGCGCTCAGCGGTCCAGCAACATGAAGGTGACCTCGGCTTCGCTGACGACCTCGCCGTCCACCAGACAGGTGCCCTTGGCGCGGCCGATCTTGCTGCGCGCCTTGGTCAGTTCGACCTCGATGACCAGGGTGTCGCCGGGACGGACGGGCCGGCGCCACTTCACCGACTCGGCCGACATGAAATAGGCGAGCTTGCCGGCGTTTTCGGCCTGGCGCATCATCAGGATGCCGGCGACCTGGGCAATCGCTTCCAGTTGCAGGACCCCCGGCATGATCGGGTGGCCGGGGAAGTGACCCTGGAAGTAGGGCTCGTTCGCGGTCACGTTCTTCAGCGCGGTCATCTGGGTGCCCGCAATGCGCGTGACGCGGTCCACCATGAGGAAGGGGTAACGGTGCGGCAACATGCGCTGGACCAGATCGATGTCCAGCGTGGCGCCATCCACCACCGGCGATTCGCCCGCCGCCAGTCGTTCGGTGGCCTTCGCCGGGGGGAGAGAAGGTCTGCGCCGCCAACAACGGGCGCTGCATCTGCGAGGCAATCTGCTGGCCGAGCGCCACGTTCGCCGCGTGGCTGGGGAGCATCGCCACGACATGCCCGACCAGCGGAACGCCCAGCAAGGCGAGGTCGCCGAGGATGTCGAGCATCTTGTGCCGGACGAATTCGTCCGGGTAGCGCAGGGGCTCGGTGGTGAGCACGGCATCGTCGCGGATGACGATCGCGTTCTGCAGGCTGCCCCCCTTGATGAGGCCGTTCTTGATCAGGTACTCGATCTCCTCGTAGAAGCAAAACGTGCGGGCGTGCGAGAGTTCGCGGCGCCACGTCTCCGGCGTGATTTCGAGGCTGAAGTACTGGGTGTAACGCCCCCGGCGGTCCGCGCTCGTGCAGGTGAGTTTGAGCCGGTCATGCGGGAGGATCGACATCTGCGATTCGCCGGCCTGGAGCTGGAGGGCCTCCGACACGGCGTAACTTTCGCGCGGCTCGCCTTGGGGCACGAGGCCCGCTTCGTCCACCATGCGGCAATACTCGCGCGCGCTGCCGTCGGCAATGGGCGGTTCGTTGGCGTCGAGCTCGACGATGGCGTTGTCCACGCCGCAGCCGGTGAAGGTGGCCAGCACGTGTTCGACGGTCTGCACTTTGACCGAGCCGTTGGCGAGCGTGGTCGAGCGGTCGGTTTCGGCCACGTATTCCAGCCGGGCCGGGATTTCGGGTTGCCCTTCGAGATCGACCCGCCGGAACCGGATGCCGCTGCCGGGGGGCGCCGGGAGGAACTTCATGTTCACCCGGTTCCCGCTGTGCAGGCCGATGCCGGAAAAGCTGATTGGGCCGCGAAGAGTTTGCTTCTGAACCACGCCCGCGGATTAAACGAGCGCCCCCGCGCCTTGGCAAGCGGGCTTTCCGACACGGCGCAGCGCCGCCCGGCCGCCGAGCGCCGCGCGCGCCCCGGCCGGCGGCCGCGGAAACGGAATTGACCGCGGCGGAGGGGGACCGACACCATGCCGCCAGCCATGAAAACCGTCGCCTTCCCCAGCCGCGCCCTGCTGTTGCTTGCCGCCCTCTGTCTCGGCCCGCTGGTCCACGCTGAAACCCGCACGCTCTCCCGCGCCGAGTTGCTCGACAAAATCCGCGGCGGCTGGGCCGGACAGATGATCGGCGTCGCCTATGGCGCGCCCACCGAGTTCCGCTCCTGCGCCAAGATCAATGACGCCGAGCTGTCGTGGAAGCCGGGCATGTTGGAGAACACGATTCACCAGGACGACCTCTACGTGGAAATGACCTTCGCCAAGGTGATGGACGATCTCGGCCTGAATGCCCGCTGCGCCGATTACGGCCGCGCGTTCAAAGATTCGCAGTATCACCTCTGGCACGCCAACGCCGGCGCTCGCCGCGCTCTGAACCAGGGCATCGAGGCGCCCTGGTCGGGGCATCCAAAGTACAACTTCCACGCCAACGACATCGACTTTCAAATCGAGGCCGACTTCATCGGCCTGATGTGTCCGGGCCTGCCGCGCGAATCGAACAAGTACTGCGACCGGGTCGGGCGCGTGATGAATTACGGCGACGGCCTGTACGGCGGCATGTTCGTGTGCGGGATGTACGCGATGGGCTACCTCGAGAGTGACCCGCACCAGGTGGTCGCCGCCGGGCTCCAGTGCATTCCGGCGCAGAGCGACTACGGCCGATTGATCGCCGACCTGTTGCGCTGGCACGCCCAGTTCCCGAACGACTGGCGCAAGGTGTGGCAACTCGTCGAGGACAAGTGGGACCGGGATGATCCGTGCCCGGACGGTTTCCAGCGGCCGTTCAACATCGACGCCAAGCTGAACGGCGCCTATATCGCGTTCGGCCTGCTCTTTGGCGACGGCGATTTCGAGAAGACGATGGAGATCAGCACGCGCTGCGGCCAGGACTCCGACTGCAATCCCTCGAGCGCGGCGGGCGTGCTCGGCGTGATGCTGGGCTTCGAGCGCATCCCGGCCAAGTTCAAGGCCGACCTGCCGAAACTCGAGAACACGAAATTCGACTACACCGATTACTCCTTCAACGACATCGTGAAATCCACCGAGGCGCGGGCGCTGAAAGTCATCCAGGCCGCCGGCGGCGAGGTCAGCGATACGCAGGTGGTCATCAGGACGCAGAAGCCCAAGGCACCCAAGCTCGAACAGTGGTCTCCGGGCATTCCCGACCGGCGGATCGGCGTCGGCGATCCGGCCTGGACCTGGACGGGTGTCTGGGAAGCGGACCAGGACACAAGGCTGGCGAGTGGCGCGGGCGGTGAGGCCAACTTGAAGTTCAGCGGTGTGGCCGTGGCTGTGCTCGGCCGGCTGGATCAGGCCGGTGGGCGCGCGGATGTTTTTCTCGACGGCCGGAAGCAGAAGCTCCCGCTCGATGCGTACATCGTCCCAAACACGCACGACAACGTGCTCTGGCAGGTCTATGGCCTCAAGCCCGGCGAACACGCACTCCGGATTGTGCCCACCGGCCTGGCCGACGCGCGCTCCCAAGGACACCGGGTCGCCGTCAGCGAAGCCGTCGTTTACCGGGCCAGCCACTGACCGCCTCCTCGCGCCAAGCATGAACACCCGGGAAAACAATTCAGCCATGACTGCATCAACACCTCGTTCGTCGCCGATGCGAAGCACAGCGCTCCTGGCGCTTGGCCTCGTCGCTCTCGCCCTGGCGCTCACCGCCTGCGGTCCGCAAAGCAATGCGCCCGGCAAGCCGCGGATCGCGCTCATCATGAAATCGCTCGCGAACGAGTTCTTCCTGACCATGGAGAACGGCGCGCGCGCGCACCAGAAAGCCCACGCCGCCGAGTACGACCTGCTCGCCAACGGCATCAAGGACGAACTCGACGTGGCCAAGCAGGTCGAGTTGGTCGAGCAGATGATCGCCCAGAAGGTGGACGCCATCGTCATCGCCCCCGCCGACTCGAAGGCCTTGATCGGCGTCTGCAAGAAGGCCCAGGACGCCGGCGTCGTGGTCGTCAACATCGACAACAAGTTTGACGACGCCGTGCTTGCCGAGCAGAAGATCAAGCTTCCGTTCGTGGGCCCGGACAACCGGAAGGGCGCCCGGATGGTCGGCGATTACCTGGCGAAGCAGCTCAAGCCGGGTGACCAGGTGGCCGTCATCGAAGGACCGCCGAATGCCTTCAACGGCCAGCAACGCGGACTGGGTTTCGACGACGCCATGAAAGCGGCCGGCCTGAAGATCGTCAGCGCGCAATCCGGCTATTGGGAGACCGACAAGGCCAACCAGGTCGCCGCCGCAATCATCACCGAGAACCCGGACCTCAAGGCGTTGCTCTGCGCGAACGACAGCATGGCGCTCGGGGCGGTGGCGGCCTTGCGCGCGGCGGGCAAGCTCGACCAGGTCAAGGTGGTGGGCTACGACAACATCTCCGCCGTCCAGACGCTGCTCAAAGAAGGCAAAATCCTCGCCACCGCGGACCAGCACGCCGACCAGATCGCCGTCTTCGGCATCGAGTACGCGTTGCAATTGCTCCAGACCAAGACCGCGCCCGCCGACCGCGAGACGCCGGTGGACCTGATCACGGCCGAGTCTGTCGCGGGCAAGTAGCCGGCTTGCTCGCGAATGGCTCCCAGTCAGGCGATGAGCTCCAGCGAAGCGCTGCTCCGCGTTTCTGCGCTCGGGAAAGCCTACGGCCCGGTGACGGTGCTGGCGGACGTGGACTTCGATTTGCGGGCGGGTGAAGTCCACGCCTTGGTCGGCGAGAACGGCGCGGGAAAGAGCACGCTCTCGCGGATCATCGCCGGGCTGACGGCGCTGGACCGAGGACAACTTGAATTCAAAGGTCAGCCGTACGCGCCGGCGAATCGCAAGGACGCCGAACGGCAGGGCGTTTCCATGGTGATGCAGGAGTTGAACC
Source organism: uncultured bacterium (assembly GCA_963735925.1). GTDB lineage: Bacteria > Verrucomicrobiota > Verrucomicrobiia > Limisphaerales > J093 > DSVZ01. The sequence continues at coordinate 1,928,972 of CAVTMT010000003.1, read as the reverse complement.
TCATCCCCACGTTGAGCATTGCCGAGAACCTCTTCCTCGATTGCCTCCCCAACCGCTGGGGCTGGATCGACCGCGCCCGTTTGCGCTCGGAGTCCCAGGTCTTGCTGGAACGCGTCGGGTTGGGCGGGCTCGATCCCGATCTGCCGGTGAGCCGGCTCGGCGTGGGGCAGCAACAGCTCGTGGAAATCGCCCGCAGCCTCTGGCGGCGGTGCGAAGTCCTGATCCTCGACGAACCGACGGCCGCGCTGACCGATCCGGAGGTCGAGTTGCTGTTCACGCAAATCCAGGGTTTACGCGGTGCCGGCGCGGGGATCGTTTACATCTCGCACCGGCTCGAGGAAATTCAGCGCCTCGCCGACCGCATCTCCGTTCTTCGCGACGGCCGGTTGGTCGGCACGCGCGCGGTATCCGAAGTCAGCCTCGACGAGATTGTGCGTTTGATGGTCGGACGCGATTTGGACGCCGAGACGCTGCACGAGCCGCGAACCGTCGGGTCGGTGGCCCTGTCGGTCCGCGGGCTGACTTGCGCGGGACGTGTGCGGGACGTGAGCTTCGAGGTCCGGCAGGGCGAAATCCTCGGCTTTGCCGGGCTCATGGGTTCCGGCCGCACCGAGACCATGCGCGCCGTCTTCGGCGCGGACCGGCCGGACCAAGGCGAAGTTCGCTTGCACGGAAGCGATCGCCCCGCCCACATCCGCTCCCCACGCGACTCGGTGCGACAGGGCCTCGCGCTGCTGACCGAGGATCGCAAGGCGCAGGGCCTGTTGCTGCCGCTCGCTGTCCGCCCCAACATCACCCTCGCCTCGCTGCGTGCCGTCGCCGGAAAGTGGGGGTTGATCCCTCGCGCAGATGAAACTGGCGTGGCCCGCGACTGGATTCAGAAACTCGCCATCCGCTGCCATTCGGAGGAACAACCGGCCGTCGAACTGAGTGGCGGCAACCAGCAAAAGGTGGTCGTGGCCCGCTGGCTCCTCCGCGACTGCGACACTCTGATCTTCGACGAACCGACCCGCGGCATCGACGTCGGCGCCAAGTTCGAGATTTACCGGCTCCTCAACGAACTGGCCGGTCGCGGCAAGGCGGTGATCGTGGTCTCCTCCGACCTCATGGAACTCATGGCGCTCTGCGATCGCATTGCTGTGATGTCGGCCGGACGGTTGGCCGCCACGTTCGCGCGCGGCGAATGGACGCAGGATAAAATCATGACCGCTGCGCTGAGCGAACACCTCACGACCAAGCCGCCGTCGCGAAGCGGCGACGCACCGCCCGCCGCCCGTAACTGACCGCCCCGCCTCTGCTCAAGCCATGCAAAACCGATCTCGATGGCACGCCGGCCTCACCGAATATCTCGGCCTCGCCGCCGCGCTGGCTTTGCTGGTGCTCGTGTTCAGCTTGAGCACGAGGAACTTTTTCACGACGACCAACTTCACCACCATCGCCAATCAGATTCCCGCGCTCGTCCTGGTGGCCACGGGCATGACTTTCGTGCTCGTGCTTGGCCAGATCGACTTGTCCGTCGGCTCCGTGCTCGGGTTGTGCGGGTCGGTGCTGGGCGTGGCGATCACCCAGTGGAAATGGCCGGCCGGCCTGGCGATGCTGGCCGCGCTCGGGACCGGCGGGCTTTGCGGCGCGTTCAACGGCGCGGTTTCCATTCGCTGGCGGCTGCCCACGTTCATCGTTACGCTGGGTGTGCTGGAAATGGCGCGCGGCGCGGCCCATGCGATCACGCGCTCGCAAACCCAGTATCTCGGTTCCGCGATCGATTGGGTTGCCGGGACGAATGTCCTCGGCTTGTCCCTGCCGTTTCTGCTCGCGCTGACGCTCGTCGTCGCCGGCCAGTTCGCGCTCACCCGCACCGTCTTCGGGCGGTACATGGTTGCCATCGGCACGAACGAGGAAGCCGTCCGCCTCAGCGGCATCGACCCGCGCTCGGTCAAGCTGGCGGTGTTCATCCTGGCGGGTCTGCTGGTCGCCTTGGCCGGGGTCATTGACACTGCGCGGTTTCAGTCGGCGAACCCGAATGCGGGGCTGGGCCTCGAGTTGCAGGCGATCGCCGCGGCGGTCATCGGCGGCACGAGCCTCATGGGCGGGCGCGGCTCCATCGTGGCGACTTTCTTCGGCGTGCTGATCATCGCGGTGCTCAACTCCGGCCTCGCGGCCATCGGCGCACGCGACGAAACCAAGCGCCTCGTCACCGGCGCGGTGATCATCGGCGCGGTGATCCTGGACCAATACCGGTATAGGCTGGGGAAACGGAACCGCGGCAGCACGGCACCTTCGACGTGACCCGCTCCCAATCGGCTTTCGCTGCAAATCATGCCGGTCTCAATGAATCGCGGTTGAGAGCGGTCTGAGTCCGGAGTATTACAAGGCCCGTACAAACCACCTCAGATCGTATGACTACAAAGAAAAAGGCGCTCGTACTGCCCGTGGCGGTGATGGCGGTCGGCATTGGCTGGCTGCTGACCAGCCTGGGAATCGTGCCCGAGGTTGATTGGATCTGGACCCTGGGACTGGCCGTGATCGGCTTCCTGGCCTTCATCGTCTGGGGCGTTGACCGGTTCACCGTCGTCTTCGGCCCGTTCTTCATCATCGCCAGCCTGCTCTCGATATTTCGACAGACGGGCCGGCTTAACATGAAGACCGAGCTGCCGACTCTGCTGATCGTTCTGGGCGTGTTGCACCTGTTCGCCGTACTTCGCGGATTCCCGGCGCCCGCCTGGTTGCCGGATTTACCCCAACCGGAGGACAAGGCCTCACGGGATGACGACACCAGCCAGCCAAAGTCATGACTTCGCCGCGCCTTCTGGTCGTCGGCAGCTCGAACACCGACATGATCCTCCAACTCGACCGCCTCCCACGGCGGGGCGAGACGATCCTGGGCGGCGAATTCGTCACCGCCGCCGGCGGCAAGGGCGCGAACCAGGCCGTGGCCGCGGCCCGCGCCGGCGGTCAGGTGACCTTTATCGCGCGTGTCGGCCAGGATATGTTCGGCGACCAGGCTATCGCCGGGTTTCGGCGCGACGGCATCGACGTGAGCCACGTCGTCCGCGACCGCCAGGCGCCATCCGGCGTGGCGCTCATCTTCGTCGCCAAAGATGGCGAGAACTGCATTGCCGTGGCCGGCGGCGCCAACGGCCGGCTTTCGCCCGCCGACGTGCGCAAGGCAAAACCGGCCTTCGCCGGCGCGAGCGCCGTGGTGATGCAACTCGAAACGCCACTGGAAACCGTTCTGGCCGCTGCCGAAATTGCCGCGAAAGCGGGTGTGCCTGTGATCCTCAACCCCGCGCCGGCCCAGCCCTTGCCGGCCAAACTGCTCAGACTCGTGTCGATCCTCACACCGAACGAGACGGAGGCCGAGCGGCTCACCGGCGTGAAGGTCACCGACGAGGCCACGGCTGCGAAGGCCGCGAGGAGGTTGCTGGCGCGCGGCGTCCAGACCGTGATCGTGACGTTGGGCGCCCGCGGCGCGTTTGTGGCGACGGCTGAGGTTCACCAGCGCGTGCCGGGCTTCAGAGTGAAGCCGGTCGATACCGTGGCCGCGGGCGACGTGTTCAACGGCGCGCTGGCCGTGGTGTTGGGCGAAGGTCGGCCGCTGCTCGATTCCGTCCGCTTCGCCAATGCCGCCGCCGCGATTTCGGTTACGCGCTTGGGCGCCCAACCCTCGGCTCCCAAGCGGCGGGAGATCGAGCGGTTGCTGCGCGCCTGAGTTGGGATACGCGGGGGAAGCGCGGGCGTCGCGCCCGCAGTCTTCGGCCTCCGGACGATTAAGCCCGCGCCTCTGCCTGCCGGCGGGTCCGCCTGGTCGGTGCCGGTTGCGGGTCGGTCGGCGCGACGCCGACCGAAGCGACCGCGACGGTCGCGCTCCCCTTCTACCCGGCCTCCGGAAGAAAGGCGCCAGGTTCGATAAAAGCGGTGCGGCTGGGTTTCGCCTTTGGCCGCACCAACCCAGCGGCGTGGCGCCGACGGGAGCAACCGCGCCAGTCGCGCCTCCAAAACCGGGATTCGAGTCCACCGCGGCGCGACGGGTCGCTAAGGCCTCTCAATCGCCGTTTCTCCGGGAAAGCCTTGTTGCCGCAGCGCTTCGTAAAGGACCAGCGCCACACAATTCGCAAGGTTCAACGAACGCGCCTCCGCGTGGAACATCGGCACCCTCAGCCAGCGGTCCGGGCGGGCTTCCAGCAGTGTGCGCGGCAGGCCGGCCGTTTCGCGGCCGAACACCAGAAAATCGTCGCCCGTGAAGGTCGCCTCCGCATAGTGCCGCGGCGCGCCTTGTTCCACGCACCACAATCGCGCGTCGCGCGGAACGCTCGCGGCGAAGGCCGGCCAGTCCGGCCAGCGTTGCCACACCACCTGGCGCCAATAGTCCATGCCCGCACGGCGCAGTTGGGCGTCATCGAGGCGGAACCCAAACGGCTCGATCAGGTGCAGCGTGGTCCGCGTGGCGGCGCAAAGGCGGGCGATGTTGCCCGTGTTCGGCGCGATCTCCGGCTCGACGAGGACGACATGCATGGCGGCGAGTGCGGCCTATCCGGGCGAGCCAGCGGCCGGCGCTTTCCGCGCAACGCCCCTTCGGCCGCGGCCGTAGCGCACCTTCCACAACACCAAGCCATGCGCCGGCGCGGTCATGCCGGCGTCGCGACGGTCGCGCCCGGCGAAGATGCGGTCGAGGTCGTCGGCCGCGATCTTGCCCAGGCCGAGCTGGACCAGGGTGCCGACAATGCCGCGGCACATCTTGTAGAGAAAACCGTTGCCTTCGATCACGAACGTCAACAGCGGCCCCCGACGCTGCAATTCGCAACGGGTGACGGTGCGGACGGAATCGGCCAGCGGCATGCCGCGATTGGCCGTGAACGCGCGAAAATCGTGGGTTCCGACGAAGCGCCCGGCCGCGGCGCGCATGGCCGCGACATCCAAGGCCCGTGGCACATGCCAGGCTTGGAGACGCAACAGGGGGTTCTGGGCCGGGTGATTCCAGACCGTGTAGCGATACTGTTTGCCGACGGCCCCGAACCGGGCGTGAAACCCCGGTGCCGCCCGGCGGGCATCCAACACGCGGATGTCCTCGGGTAGATGCGCGTTGAGCGCCAGCACCAGCCTGGCCGGAGACATCCGCCATTCGGCCTGCGACACGTCGGCGTGGGCCACCAAACCGAGCGCATGCACGCCGGCATCGGTGCGGCTCGAACCGTGCAGTCGCGGCGCGCACGGAAACAACTTCGCCAGGGCCTCCTCGACTTTTTGCTGCACGCCGACGCCATAACGTTGCCACTGCCAGCCGGCGTAGTTCGTGCCGTCGTAGGCCAAAGTCAGTCGCAAGCGGACCGGGCTGGAAGGCGGGCGGGCCACGGGGCAGCAGCGGCTTCAGGCCCGGCTCTCGAGCCAGCTTTGCAGGAGAATCGCCGCGGCCATCTGATCGACCTTGCCTTTGCGCTGGTGGCTGCGCACGCCGCCCTCGGCGAGGAAGCGGTGGGCCTGGACCGAAGTCAGGCGCTCGTCCCACGTCTTGATGGGCACAGTCAGCGCGTCCTTCAGCACCGCGACGAACTCTTGGACCTTGAGCGCGGCCGGGCCGTAGCTGCCGTCCATGTTGCGCGGCATGCCGACGAGGATCATCTCGACCTCCTTTTCGCGCAGGAGGGTCTTGAGGCGGTCGAGGAAGGCGGCAAACGGTTCGGCGGGGATGAACTCCAGCGGCGTGGCCAGCACCTGCAATTCGTCGCTGAGGGCGACGCCGATGCGTTTGGTGCCGTGATCGAGGGCGAGGATGCGCATGGTGAGTTCGCCAAAGGACGGGCTCAAAAGGTCACGGCCGCCGGCGGCGCAAGGCCCTGCGCGGCCGCCGAGTTGCTGCTCTGGAATTGTAAGGTGGTGCAGCCGTTCATGCGTGGACCCTAATCGGTTGCCGGCCGTGGGGCAAGGTCGCGCACGATTCGCGATGGTATGCACCTGCTAGTGCTTACTTGCAATGATATGCGATATATTGTATGCTGGGACGCATGGCAAGACGCGTCTCCACCATCAGTTGTGGTCCAACCGACCGGCAAGAGCTTGAACGCCTGGCCGGCAGTCGAACCGAAGCCAAACACCTGATCGACCGCGCTCAAATCATCCTGGGTTGTCTGGCTGGCCAGCGGGTCAAGGCAATCGCCGACGCCTGTCACACCCGCCCGAACACCGTCATCAAATGGCGGCAGCGCTTCGCGGAACGCGGCTTGGCCGGGCTGCGCGATGCGCCCCGGCCTGGGGCCAAGCCGGTCTATGGCGCGGACTTCCGCAACCGGGTGCTGGCGTTGTTGGAGCAAGCGCCGCCCGCGGGGCAAGCGAACTGGGACGGCCCGGCGGTGGCCGCAGCGCTCCACGGTTCGGTGCATGCGGTGTGGCGCGTCCTGCGCCATGAGGGCATCTGCTTGCAGCGGCAGCGTTCTTGGTGCGTGAGCACCGACAAGGAGTTCGCCGCCAAAGCGGCGGACATCGTTGGCCTGTATCTCAACCCACCGGAGAAGGCGCTGGTGATCTCGGTCGATGAAAAGCCCAGCATTCAGGCCCTGGAACGAAAGACCGGCTATGTGGAAACCGACAACGGCAAGATCGTCCGCGCCTACCAGAGCACATACAAACGCCACGGCACCCTCAACTTGTTTGCGGCCCTGGCTGTGGCCACGGGGGAGGTGAAGACCGCAATCACGCAACGGAAGCGGCGGGAAGAGTTTCTCCAATTCATGGACCAACTGGTGGCCGACGCCTCCCCGGAACAGGAGCTGCACGTGATTCTGGACAATTACTGCACGCACAAGAAATGCGACGCGTGGCTGGCCCGGCATCCCAACGTACACTTCCACTTCACCCCCACCTCGGCCAGTTGGCTCAATCAGGTGGAGGTCTGGTTCGGGATCCTGTCCCGGAAGGCGCTGCGGGGGCTCAGTGCCAAAACCACTATGGAGTTGCGCCAAGCCATTGAAGCGTTCGTTGCGGCCTACGCCCAACATGCTCGACCTTTCAAATGGAGGAAGCGGGAGGTCAAAGGAGCTCAACTCCGAAATACTATCGTGAATCTATGCAACTAAGCACTAGAAGGGTGGCTGCGCCGCTGCGGCGGCGCAGCGCGGCAGCACGCACGGCCACCACTGATTTGAAACACACAACTCAAGATTCAGCTCCGGCAGGATACAATCGCCCGGGCGGTCGGTGCGGTTGAGGGAGGCGAAAGAATCCTTGTCGGATTCCTGGCGCCCATGGCGATATACTTCTGAACATGAGCGAAACCGACCTGCAACTGCTCGCGCGCTACACCCGGCATCACGCCGAGGACGCCTTCGCCGAAATCGTCCGCCGCCACCTTGATCTGGTTTATTCCGCCGCGCTGCGCCAGGTCCGCTCCCCGCAACTGGCCGAGGAAGTCGCCCAATCCGCCTTCACCGACCTCGCCCGCAACGCGCACCGCCTCGCACCCGATACCATCCTCACCGCCTGGCTCTACCAAGTCACCCGCCGCACCGCCATTGATGTCGTCCGCCGCGAAACCCGCCGCCAGTTGCGCGAACAAATCGCCTCCGAAATGAATGCCATGAACGCCGCCGCCGCCGACTGGACGCACATCGAACCGCTGCTCGACGAAGCCATGGCCGCGCTCGAAGAGGCTGACCGCGCCGCCGTTCTGCTCCGCTATTTCGAGAACAAATCCCTCCGCGAAGTCGGCCAGACCCTCGGCACGAGCGAGGACGCCGCGCAAAAACGCGTCAGCCGCGCCGTGGAACGCCTGCGCGAATTCTTCGCCCAACGCGGCGTCACCATCGGTGCGAGCGGACTCGTCGGTTTTCATCTCTGCCAATGCCGTGCAAGCCGCGCCGGTTGGGTTGGCCGATCACGATTTCCGCCGCCGCCGCGCTGGCCGGCGCGAGCCTCGCCACCACTGCAACTGTCACTGCCACCAAGGCCATTGCCATGACCACACTGCAAAAGACTCTGATTACCGCAACATTCGTCGTCGCCGTCGGCACCGGAATCTACGAAACCCGCAAAGCCTCCGATTTGCGCACCCAGATTCAAATGATCCGGCTAACGGAGATACCTCTACTCGTATCATCAAACGATGCCGCCCTCGCGGCACTTCAGGACCAAATTGACTTGTTCGCCACTCGCAACGCCGAACTGACCGATGCGCTCGTTCAAGCCAACGCCGACAAGGCCCGGCTTGAAACGGAACGGGAACAGGCCCGGCGCAGCGCCGCGCTTTACAGCGAACTGATCGAGCAAGCCAGTTCCACAGATACGAACCCCATGAACGAGTATCCTACCTCGCGGCATGTCTGGGCCGCTTTTGGCAGGATGGGCCGACTGGCGGCGCTGTCGAAGGAGGATGACAGCAAGCTTTCGCCGGAGGAAAAATCCGCCCTCGAAGCGGCGAAGACGAAGGCGCTTGAAGACCTTCCCAACCTGGTGAAGGCCGCGAAGCGGCACGATGCCGCCAAGCCAGGGGACCTGCAGTCGGACGAGTTGATGGACGAAGTCGCGTGCTTGCTCTACGGGGCGCTGAATCTGGATGAGCAGCAGTTCAACCAAGTGCATGGCGTGATGCAGAAAATCCAGCAAGAGGCCAAACAAGAGGGGCTCTCGAAGGAGTCTCCTGCCCCTGAAGCCGCGGAGGCGCTCAAGCAGATTATGGAACGATGGAAGGCGGAGACGCAAATGTTGCTGACTCCCGAACAAGCCAGGATATTCGCGGAAGTCGTGACTCACTTCCAGGTCGAACCCGGGAAATTCGGCTTCAACTTCAACTTTTGAGGAAAACAGAACCAAGAAGCATCGACGGGCTGAGGTTTGGGGCGCCATTTTCAGAACATGCTGCCTCCGGGACCGACAGCGCCCGCTCTGCCTGGAACTGCAAGTCTGACCCCCGGTAGTAAGTTCGTGTCAAAATCCTTGGTGCTCCGTCCGGGTGATGATCTCCTCCTGCAACTCCTTTGGGAGGTCACAAAAACAGTCGCTGTAGCCGGCGACGCGGACGATGAGGTCGCGATGCTGCGCCGGCGCGGCCTGGGCCTTGCGGAGCGTGTCGGCGGTGGTCACGGGGAACCAATCCGATCCGCCAAGTCCGGAGCCAGTGCGACAAAATGCCGGTGGTTGAGAGTGTAGATTTTCTCCACCTTGGCCTTGCGAGCGCAGGCCAGCAGCAGTAAGTCGTAGGTCGCTCCTCCTCGCGCTCCCGCGGGCCCGGCCGAATCAAGCAGCTTCATATACTCGCCGGCCGTGAGGCTCACCGAAGCGAGGCGGTCAAGTACGTTGCAGCGAACCAGTCTGGCGGCATCGGTGGGGGACAATTGGACTCCCAACCGCCCTCCCGTGAGGGTCGCGTAACACTCGGCCAGTGAATGCAGCGCCGCCCGACCGGCTGCGGCCTCATTCAAAGCCCGGGCGCAGGCTTCATGGCGCGGTTCGTCTTCCACCATCGCGGCCACCAGCACGGAGGTGTCGAAGAACTCGATCACAGCCAGTCCTTCCGGGTGTCAGCGACCGCCTGGACGGCATCTGCCACCACCCCCTGCTTGGGAACGACGAGCAACTTCCCCTTGCGACGCAGGTTGGCCGGTGCCGGTTCCGTCAGGGTCAATTCCAGCCGGTTGCCCAGGACTTCCGCTTCAAACACCGCCGTTCGGGGAGCGTTTAGCGACCGGCGAATGCTCTTCGGAAGCACCAAGCGCCCGACCGGGTCCATTGGAATCAACGTCTTCATGGGGCGACACTGGTTCATGCCATGCCAAATGGCAAATGTCATGGCATGCGCTCCGGCCATCAAGTCATCAGCGCATCACGTGTCCAAACGGGCTCATGGGACGGGCTTCGCGGAAGTCAAAACCCCTGGTGTTCCGTCCGCGCGATGATCTCCTCCTGCAGCGCCGGCGACAGGTCGCAGAAGTAGTCGCTGTAGCCGGCCACGCGGACGATGAGGTCGCGGTGTTGTTCGGGGTTTGCCTGGGCCTGGCGAAGTGTGTCGGCGGTGGTCACGTTGAACTGGACGTGGTGGCCGTCCAGCTTGAAGTAGCCGCGCACCAGGTGCGCCCATTTGTCCAGGCCGTCCTCGGTGGCGACGAGGCCGGGCGTGAACTTCAGGTTGAGCAACGTGCCACCGGTCTTCACGTGGTCCAGCTTCGCGGCGCTCTGGATGACGGCCGTCGGGCCGTGTCGGTCGGCGCCTTGGACGGGGCTGATGCCTTCGGAGAGCGGCAGGCCGGCTTTGCGGCCGTCGGGCATCGCCCCGGTGACGCTGCCGAAATAGACATGGCAGGTGGTGGGCAGCATCTCGACGCGGTAGTGTCCGCCCCGAGCGTCCGGCCGGCCATCGACTTCCTCGAAGCAGGCGTTGAAGACGTCGCGCATGAGCGTGTCGGCGTAGTCGTCGTCATTGCCGTACTTGTGCGTCCGGTTGACGAGGCGCTGGCGGAGGAGTTCGGCGTCGGCGAAGTCCCGGTCGAGGATCGAAACGAGCGAAGAGAGCGGGAGCGCGGGGGAGCACACGCCGCTGGCGTGTCCGTTTCGGCCGCCGGCCGAAACGCCGTCCGCCACGCACGGAGCGTCCGGCGCGCCGCCGGCCGCGACACGCGAGCCGCGTGTGGTCCCCGCCACCTCGGGGGTCCACAGCCACGGATACGGCTCCGTGTGAGGCACAACACCTGCATCCCACGCGTTGCGGCAGACGTAGTGGAACTTCTCCTCCAGGTCGGCATCCGAGCGGACGTAGCGGTCGAAGGACTCCTTCTCCCAGAGACCGCCGCTCGCTTGCTGCCGCTTGTTGATCTCATGTGCGGTGTAGGACTTGATCGTGTGCAGGATGGTCGTCAGCGAGTAGAACATCGGATCACCGTCCGCGTCCTGCGACTCGATGCCCGGTTGGATAATGAAGTGAACGTGGTCCGGCAGGACACAGGCGACGGAAAGGCGGTAACGACGGTTGTCCCAATGACGGATGCAATTGAGGACAATATCGCGATCCGCCGGGGCGAGTTGGCGGTGCTTGGTGGTGGAGAACGTGATGTGGTAGATGGCCCACGGTTTCTCGAAATGCGGGAGGTTGCGACGGGAGTACTGGGCGCCGGGAGCCGGCTCGATCGAGATCGGCTTTCCCGCGGTGGTGAACAGCGTGTTCACGGGAGCGTCCGGCGCGCCGCCGGCCGCGACACGCGGGCCGCGTGTGGTCCCCGGGGAGCACACGCCGCCGGCGTGTCCGTCTTCAAAACACGCCTCCTTCATCGCACTCAGGCAGTCCGTGATGCTGGCCAGGCCGACCATCTGGATGAACGTGTTGTTGTAGCGCGCGCCGCCGGCGTTGTAGTCACGGCCCCTGGCGACGCAGTCGTCGATCAGCACGCTCAGGAACGGCGCCGGCATGTGGTCCGCGTACATCCGCTCGATCAGGCGGCTGCCGGCGATCTTGATGTCGATGAAATGACGAAGCTGCCGACGGAACGCGGCAAAGAGGTGGTCGTAACTCTGGAAGCGCTCCGCCGTGCCGGTCCTCGGCCCAAGCTGCCGGCCCGTGCGCGGGTCGCGGCCGTCGTGCAGTGCGAGCTCGAGCACCTTCACCAGATTGAAATAGCCGGTGAGGATGTAGGCCTCCTTGCCGAACGCGCCGACTTCCACGCAGCCGCTGCAACCGCCCGCCCGGGCGTCTTCCAGGCTCTTGCCCTGGCGCAGTTGCTCCTCCACCACCGTATCCGCGTTGAAGATGCTGGGGAAACCGTAGCCGCGGCGCACGACCCGCAGCGCGTGCCTGAGGAAGGGGTCCGGACTCTTGCGCGAGAGCTGGATGTTCGTGCTCGGCTGGAGCAGGTGCATCTCGTCCACGATGTCCAGCAGCAGGTGGGAGACTTCGTTCGAGCCGTCGGAGCCGTCGCGCAGCAGGCCGCCAAGGTTGATGTTCGCAAAGTCGGTGTAAGTCCCGCTCTCCGCCGCGGTGACGCCCACTTTCGGCGGCGCGGGATGGTTGTTGAACTTGATGAAGAAGCACTCCAGCAACTCGCGGGCGCCGGCCTGGGTGAGCGTGCCGTCGGCCAGGCCGCGTTCGTAGAACGGCAGCAGGTGCTGGTCGAGATGGCCGGGGTTGAACGAGTCCCAGCCGTTGAGTTCGGTGATGACCGCCAGGTGGCAGAACCAATAGTACTGGAGCGCCTCGTGGAAGTCGCGCGGTGCGTGCGCCGGCACGTGCGAGCACGCGGCCGCGATCTTCAGCAGTTCGGCCTGGCGCTGCGGGCGCGCCTCCTTCGCCGCGCGTTCGCGCGCCAGCGCCGCGTGGCGTTCGGCAAAGAGGATCAACGCGTCGCACGAAAGGTCGAACGACTTCAGCGCCTCGCGCTTTGCGTAGGCCTCCGGGTCGCCGAGGAAATCGAGCCGGGCGATGGCGGCGGCGATGTCGTTTTTGAAATCCAGCATCCCCTTCGAATAAATCTTGTCGTCGAGAACGGTGTGGCCGGGGGCGCGTTGCTCCATGAACTCGGTGAAGAGGCCGGCGTCGTAGGCTTCGCGCCAGTCCGCCGGCAGCTCGGCGAACATCCGGTCGCGCATCGAGCGACCGCGCCAGTAGGGGATGATCGCTTCCTCGTAGAGCTTGATGCACGCGTCGTCCACGCGATACCAGGTCTTGGAGCGGGAGTTCAGGATCCGCAGGTCCTCGACGCTGTGACAAGTGAGCTCCGGGAAGGTGGGCACGGCCTTGGGCGCCGGCCCGCGCTCGCCCACGATCAGTTCGTCCTCCCCGAGGTAAATCGTCTTGTGCCGGCAGAGGTGGAGAAACGTCTGCGCCCGCATGACCGGGACGGAGTATTTGCCGTCGTTCGCCTGGTAGAACTCGGTGACCAACTTCGCGCGCTCGCCGGTGAGGGCGGGCGGCGTCTCGAGGCTCAGGCGGCGAAGGCGGTCGGTCCGGTCGGTCATGGGCCGTAGTATAAGCACGCCGCCGTCCGTGTCACGGCGGAGTTAGTATCGCGCGGACGGAGGCGTGGCGGATTCAGCCCCCGGCGCGAACCCGCAGGCCCAGCGCCTGGAAGCGGTCCACGGCGGCCTGCACCCGTTCGGGGGCAGGCGCCGGGAGTGGGGCGAGCGGGGCCGGCCGGCCCAACCGGCGAAACTTGTCGGCGCCAACGGCGTGGTAGGGCAGGACGCAGACCTGGGCCACCCCGTACAGCGAAGCGACGAACCGGGCCATGGCTTCGAGGTTGGCCGGGTCATCGTTGATCCCGGGAATCAGCGGGACGCGGATCCAGAAGTTCTTGTGGATGCAATCCAGCGCCTTCAGGTTCGCCAGGATGGGTTCGTTCGAGACGCCGGTGAAGGCCCGGTGCCGGGCGTCATCCATCAGTTTCAGGTCGAACAGAATCAGATCCGTGCGCCGGGCCACGTCGAGCAGGGAATCCGTGCAGGCGAAGCCACAGGTGTCCACCGCGGTGCGGAGCCCGCGCGAACGGCAGGCCTGAAGCAGGCCGCGCAGAAAACCCAACTGGCTCAGCGGTTCGCCGCCGGAGAAGGTGACGCCCCCGCCGGACTCTTCGTAGAAGACCGCGTCGGCGGTGATCTGCGCCATCACGTCCTCTACGCTCATCCGCCGGCCGAGCATCTGGCGCGCGCCCGTCGGACACGCCTCGACGCATTCCCCGCACAGGGTGCAGCCTTCGACCCGGGGCGGCAGCGGGCCTTCACCGGGCATCGCCCGGGCGAAGGGGCAGACGCGTCGGCACTCGCCGCAGACCACACACCGACTCTCGACCACCATGAACTCGGGCCGGGCCGACTGGCTTTCCGGGTTGTGGCACCATTGGCAGCAAAGCGGGCAGCCTTTCAGGAAGACCGTCGTGCGGATGCCGGGGCCGTCGTGGATGGCGTACCTCTGAATGTTGAAGACCGTGCCCTCGGCGTCGGTTCCCGCGGTGTGGGCGGGCAGGTCCAGGGCCAGCGTGGTCATCATGGCTTCATGGCCCTTTCGATTTCAGCCGCCTCCACCGGGATGTCGGCCATCAGGTCCTCGGGTCCGTCCGCGGTCACCAGCACCGTGTTCTCGATGCGGATGCCGAACCCTTCCGCCGGCAGGTACAGGCCGGGTTCGACGGTGAGGACCCAGCCGGGAGCAAACGGTTCGTTCATGTAACCGACATCGTGCACGTCCAGGCCGATGACGTGCCCGAGGCCGTGCATGAAATACTTCTTCACCGCCGGGGCGTCAGGATTCTGTTTGCGGACCTCGCCCGGCTTGAGCAGGCCGAGTTGCAAGCACTCCTGCGTCAGCAGCGCCTCGGCCTCTTTCTGCCAGTCGCGATGCAGCTTGCCCGGCACCGCGGCGCGGATCATGGCGCGCATCGTGCGCAGCACGGCGTCGTACACCTGTTTCTGCCGGCGCGTGAATCGGCCGCCCACCGGGACGGTGCGGGTGAGGTCCGAGTTGTAGTTCGCATAGCTGGCCGCGACGTCCAGCAGCAACACCTCGCCGCGGCGGCAGGTCTGGTCGTTGCTGTTGTAATGGAGCACGCAGGAGTTCGCCCCCGCGGCGATGATCGGGTTGTACGCGAACTTGCCGCGGCGGCGCGTGAATTCGTGCGCCAGTTCGGCCTCGACCTCGCATTCGTTCACGCCGGGACGGATGAACTTGAGCAGGCGTTTGAAGCCCCGGGCCGTGATCGCGCAGGCCTGCCGGATGAGGGCGATCTCCGCTGCCGACTTCACCACGCGCAGGCGGTGCATGATCCGGGCGAGGCGCTCGTAGCGGTGCAGCGGATACCGCCGTTGCAGGTCCCGGACGAAGCGCGCATCGCGGGTCTCGACCTCGATGACCGCACGCTTGTGCTCGTTCGAGTTCAGATAGACGCGCTCCACCTCGCACAGGAGCTTGTGCAGTTCGGCGGGCAACTCGGAGAGCCACCGGATCTGCTCGACGCCGGAAAGGCGGGCGGCGTCCTCCTTGCTGACCTTGTAGCCCTCCCAGGTCTTGAGGTGTTCGTTCGGCTGGCGGATGAAGAGCATTTCGCGTTGCTTCTCATCGAACGCGTCCGGAGCCAGGAGGAGCACCGTCTCCTCCTGTTCGATGCCGGTGAGGTAAAACAGGTCCGAGGCGGGCTGCATCAACAGCGTGGCATCGGCGTTGATCGGGAGGAGGTCGTTCGCATTGACGACCGCGAGCGAGCTCGGCGGTAGCAGCGACCGGAGTCGCGCGCGGTTGTCCACGAAAAGCTGAGCCTCGATGGGAGCGTGGCGCATAGTGGGCGCGATTTTGCGGGCAGCCCCCGCGCCGGTGCAAGCGTGAAGCCACGCCTCCGCCGCGTCCCATCTCCGCGCGCGCGATTGCGCGCGGAAATGAGATTGCAGACTTGGCGTCCGCGAGGAAACCTTGCCCGAATGATCGCCGCCCCGCACGCCCCCGACCGGGAAACGGCCGCGCCGTTGCGCTGACCTGGCCATGACTCCCGCGCGCGCGCCGACCCAGCGATCCGCCACCTACAAGTGGTGGGTGGTGGCGATGCTCTGGTTCGTTTGCTTCTTCAACTACGCGGACCGGCAGGCCATCTTCGCCGTGTTCCCGAAGCTCAAGGAGGAGTTCGGCTTCGACCCGGTACAACTGGGTCTCATCGGCTCGGCGTTCATGTGGGTGTACTCGGCGGGCGCGCCCTTCGCCGGCTACCTGTGCGACCGGTTCCGGCGCAAAAACCTCATCCTGGGCGGGTGCCTGTTCTGGAGTTTCGTGACCGTGACCACCGGGTGGTGCTCGAAGCTCTGGCACTTCGTCACCGTCCGCGCGCTGGAAGGCCTGGGCGAGACCTTCTATTTCCCGGCCAGCATGGCGCTGGTGAGCGATTACCACAACCACCGCACGCGCTCGCGCGCCCTGTCGTTTCACCAGTCCAGCGTCTATGTGGGCACCATCCTCGGCAGTTGGATCGGCGCCTGGTTCGCCGAACATGTCGGCTGGCGCCTGGGCTTCTACCTGTTCGGCTCCCTCGGCATGGTGCTCGCCGTGGTGCTCTTTCGTTTCCTGCGCGAACCGGCGCGCGGCGAGGCCGACGCGGCCGCCGAGCCCCACCCGGCCGCGACGGACGGGGACGGGGCGGCGGTTTCCGTGGACGAGGCGCTGCGCCTGATCTTCCGCAGTCCGGCGGTGCCGTTGCTGATGCTGGCGTTCGTGGCGGCGAATTTCGTGGCGACGATCTTTCTCACGTGGACCCCCACTTTTCTGGTGGAGAAATTCGGCTTCAAGCTTACCAGCGCGGGTTTGTCCGGGACGGTGTTCATCCATCTGGCGAGTGCGTTCAGCGTGCCCGTCGCCGGGTTGCTGGCGGACAAGCTTTCGCGCCGCTTCGCCGGGGGGCGCATGCTGGTCCAGGCGTCGGGTCTGTTGGTCGGCGCGGGCTTCGTGGCCCTGGTGGGCAACACCAACGACAAAACGACGCTGATCCTGGCAATGACCGTTTTCGGGGCGTGCAAAGGCTTCTACGACTCCGGCATCTTCGCTTCGGTGTACGACCTGGTGGAGCCGCGCGCCCGCGGCACGGCGGCCGGTTTGATGAACACCGTCGGCTGGGGCGGCGGCGCGCTGGGCCCCCTGTTTGTGGGCCTGGTCACCAAGTACGGGCGACAGCCCACCGAAGTGGCGAACATGAGCGAGGCGATCGCGTGGTGCGGCGCCGTGTACCTGGTGGCGGCGGCGTTCATCGGCCTGGCCATCCTCTTCCAGCAGCGTTCAACTCCAACCCCGTCCCGGATCCCGACCTCAACATGAACACTCCTTGGCGCGGTGTCTTTCCTCCCCTCGTCACTCCCTTCCTCGGTCGTGACCAACTCGACGTGGCGGCGCAGGAACGCCAGGTGGAGCGGTTGGTGGCCGGCGGCGTGGCCGGCGTGTTCATCCTCGGCAGCACGGGCGAAGCGCCCGGACTCAGCCTGCGGCTCCGCCGGGAGTTGGTGCGCGAAACCTGCCGGCTGATTCGCGGCCGCCTGCCGGTGCTGGTGGGCATCGCCGACACCTGCCTGGCGCACTCGCTCGAAATCGCCGCCTGTGCCGCCGACCACGGCGCGGCCGCGACCGTGCTCACCGTGCCGTATTACTATCCGCCGAGCCAGCCGGAGCTCGAGGGCCTGGCGCGCACGATCGTTCGCGAATCGCCGTTGCCGCTGTTTCTCTACAACATCCCGGTCTATACCAAGGCGGCGTTCGAGTGGGAGACGGTGCGCCGGCTGCTGGATGTGGATCGCATCATCGGTCTCAAGGACAGTTCCGGCGACATGGCCGGCTTCGTGCGCCTGTGCGAACTGACGAAGGTGCGGCCCGGTTGGACGCTGCTGATGGGGCCGGAGGACATGATCGCGGCCGGCGTGGCGGCCGGCGGTCACGGCGGCGTGCCCGGGGGGGCGTTGATACATCCGACGCTGTTCGTCGAAATCTGCCAGGCCGCGCTCGCCGGCGACCAGCCGCGCGTCGCCCTTTTGCAGCGGCAGGTGGAAAGCCTGGGCCGGATTTACCGGATCAGCGATCACGGCGCCGGGGTGTTCAAAGCGATCAAGTGCGCCCTCTCCTTGCTGGGCGTGTGCAGCGACCGCATGGCCGAACCGCTGCTGGCCTCGAGCCGGACCGAGCGCGAACAAGTCCGGCAAATCCTGGAAGAATGCCGGCTTCTGCCTGCCCGGTAGCCTCGACTCCGTCCCCCCCGTGAAACGAATCCTGTCTGCCATCCTGCTGAGCTGCGCGGCCGGCCTCGGTCTGACCGCCGACGTTCACGCGGCGTCGCGTCCACGGCCGAATATTGTTCTCCTGATTGCCGACGACCAGGCGTGGACCGATTACGGGTTCATGGGTCACCCGCGGATTCGCACGCCGAACCTCGATCGGCTGGCCCGCGAAGGCCTGCGCTTCCGGCGCGGCTACGTCACTTCGAGCCTGTGCTGCCCGAGTCTGGCTTCGATCATCACCGGCCGGTTTCCGCACCAGCACCGGATCACCAGCAACGATCCGCCGCTACCCACCAACGTGCCGCCCGCCCAGGCCTACCGCACGCCGGCGTTCCGCGAAGGGCGCGAGCGCATGGACCGGCATCTGGAGGCGGTGCCGACGCTGCCGCGCGTGTTGGGCGAGCAGGGTTATCTCAGCTTCCAGGCCGGCAAATGGTGGCAGGGCAACTTCCGGCGGGGCGGCTTCACCCACGGCATGACCGTGGGCGACGAAGACCAGGGCGGCCGCCACGGCGACGCCGGCCTGAAGATCGGCCGCGAAACGCTGCAACCCGTCTATGATTTCATCGCCGAAGCGCAGCGCGGCGGGAAGCCTTTCTTTGTCTGGTACGCACCGATGATGCCGCACGAGCCGCACACGCCGCCGGAGCGGCTGCTGGCCAGGTACCGCGACCAGGCGCCTTCGCTGCCCGTCGCGAAGTACTGGGCGATGGTCGAGTGGTTCGACGAAACCTGCGGCCAGTTGCTGGCTCACCTGAGCCAGCAGGGTTTGACCCCCAACACCCTGGTCGTGTTCCTCGCCGACAATGGCTGGATCACCGATCCGGCGACCGGTCATTATGCGCCGAAGTCCAAGCAGTCGCCCTACGATGGAGGCCTGCGCACCCCGATCATCCTGCATTGGCCGGGCCACATCCGCCCTGACGAGTCGCCGCAGCTCGCCAGTTCGGTGGACCTGATGCCGACCTTGCTGCGCGCCTGCGGCCTCGAACCGCCGGCCGCCCTGCCCGGCATCGACCTGCTCGACGCGGCCGCGGTGAAGCAGCGCCGGGCCATCTTCGGCGCGTGTTACGTCCACACCGCGCTCGACTTGGACAATCCGGCGCGCAATCTCCGTTGGCGCTGGGGCATCGAGGGAAACTGGAAACTCGTCGTGCCGTCGCCGACGAATGAGCCGGACGCGCCGGTCGAGCTTTATCAGCTGGCCGCCGATCCGTTCGAAACCAACAACCTCGCGCCGAAACAGGCCGCGCGCGTCCGGCGACTTCAGGAGCGGCTGGATGCCTGGTGGCCTGGAAAATGAGGCGTTGCCCCGTCATGAGCGTCCCCGGCAAACAACCGAACCTTCGCTTCGCCACCGCGCTGCTAACGCTGCTCTGCCTTGCCGGCGCGCCGACCACCGCGACCGCCGCCGAACCATCGCGGCCGAACCTCTTGCTCCTCATCACGGACGACCAGCGGTTCGACCAACTGGGCTGCGTGAATCCCCTGATCCACACGCCGGAGATGGATCGCCTGGCGCGCGAGGGCGTGCGGTTCGTGAACGCGTTCGTCACCACCGCGATCTGCGCGGCCAGCCGGGCGAGCATCCTGACCGGACTGGTCGAGCGCACGCACCGATACACCTTCCTCACGCCGCCGCTCGCCGACCGTTTCGTGAACCTCAGCTTTCCAAAGCGGCTTCGCGACGCCGGCTACCGCACCGGCTATGTCGGCAAGTTCGGCGTGAACACCCAGCCCGGGGCGGCCCGGCGGCTCTATGACTTCCGGCGCGTGACGGCCCACCCGTACTGGCAACAGCAGCCGGACGGGACGTTGCGCCATCTCACGGACATCGAAGGCGACAACGCGATGGCGTTCCTCGAAGAGCACGCGCGGGCGGCGGACGGCAGACCGTTTTGCCTGACGATCGGCTTCAACGCCCCCCACGCCGAGGATCCCAATCCGGAGCAGTACTTGTGGCAAAAGGAGGTCGATGACCTGTATCGCGACGTGCGCGTGCCGTTGCCGCCCACCGCCGAGCCGGATTTCTACGAGCATCTGCCCGACTTCCTCCGCGACGGGACGATGAACCGGCATCGCTGGTACTGGCGGTTCGATTTCGAGTCCAAGCGCCAGGCGATGACCAAGGCCTACTGGCGCTTGATCAGCGGCGTGGACCTCGTCATCGGCCGGCTCCGCGCCAAGCTCGACGAACTGAAGCTCGCCGACAACACCGTCATCGTGCTCCTCGGCGACAACGGTTATTTCCTGGGCGAACGCGGTTATGCCGGCAAGTGGCTTCCCTACGAGCCGAGCATCCGTGTGCCGTTGCTGTTGTTCGATCCGACCGGTCGCTTCGCCAGACCCGGGCTCCAACCGACGGCCTTCGCGTTGAACATCGACGTGGCGCCCACGCTGCTCGACCTGGCCGGCGTGCCGGCGCCATCAGCGATGCAGGGCCGCAGCCTGCTCCCGCTGGCCCGGGGTGAAACGCCGGCCGACTGGCGTCAGGACGTCTGGCTCGAGCACCTCATGATGGAGCCGAGCATCCGCAAATACGAGGGTGTCCGCACCCGGCGCTTCAAGTACACGCGTTACTTCGAGGCCTCGCCCGTGCTCGAAGAATTGTATGACCTCGAAGCCGATCCGTTCGAGACGGTGAATCTGATCAACAGCCCCCGGCACCGGGCGACGCGCGACCAACTCCGCCGCCGCACCGACGAACTCCGGGAGAGTTACGGTGGCGAATTCAGCGCGCGACTGTGGAAGGCATCGCCGCCGCCATCCAATTGAGGGCGCCCCCGTCGCTCGCGCGCGGCTCGCGCCGGAAGCGCCCCCGCCCGGCCGCCACCGCCGGCCTACACCGAAGGATCCGCGAGAACCGGGTGAACGGACCCGCCCCGTCCGCGACAACTTTTTGTTGCATATGCAACAAGAAGTTGTCGCCTGGGTGCGCAGCCGGCCGCGGCCTCGCCGTCATTTCCCCCGGCAGTTCGCCGGAGAGCGGTTTGCGCCGCCGGTCCTCCCGCTGCGCGGTTTCTCATTCCGACGGTCACCGCGACGCGTTAGCCTCGCGCCGTCGTGCCTGAGTTGATCCTCCACGAGGACGCGGACCTGCTGGTGGTGAACAAACCGCCCGGCTGGAACACGCACGCGCCCGGTCCACACGCGGGCGAAGGCGTGTACGACTGGCTCCGCCACCGCGAGCCTCGCTGGGCCGGCCTCGCGATCGTCCATCGCCTCGACAAGGCCACCTCCGGCGTCCTCGCATTTGCCAAAACGCCGCTGGCCAACCGCGCGTTGACCCAGCAGTTCACCCGGCGGGAGGTGGCCAAGGCGTATTGCCTCGTGACGCGGCAAGCCGTCCCGTTCGAGCGACTGGTGGTTCGCACCGGTCTGCGACGTCAGGGCGAACGGTATGCCGCCACCCCCGCCGACACGGGTGCGGAAATCGCCGAAACGCGGTTTGAAGTCCAAGCACGGTCCGGCGGTGCCACTCGACTTCTGGCCCTGCCGCTGACCGGCAGGACCCACCAGATTCGAGTCCACGCCGCCGCCCACGGCTTCGCGATCCTCGGCGACGAACTCTACGGTGGCGAACCGGCGACGCGGCTCTGGCTGCATGCCGAGTCGCTCCGCTTTCGTCACCCCGCCACCGGCGAACCCGTCGAGTTCAAAGCGGCGGCGGACTTCGCGCTCGATCCGCGACGCGCGCTTCGCGAAGCCGTCATCGACCGTGCCTCGACGGACGCCTGGAGGATGTTGCATGGGGCGGGCGAAGCCGGCGACTGTGGGGCGCTCCCGGAAGCGGCACCGGCGCTCTACGTGGATCGGTTCGGTGAGCACCTGCTCGCGCTATCGGCCGGGGAGCTCACCGCGAACTGGCTCGATCTTCTGCGTCAGCTCCGCGAGCGCGACGGCTTGCGCGGCGTTTACCACAAGTCCCTCCGGCGCGACGTGCGGAGCCAGGCGGGCGATGAGGCGTCGCCACGATCGGTGTTCGGCGAAACGGCACCCGCAGCGTTCGCGATCCGCGAAAATGGCGTGCGGTTCGAGATACGGTTCGGCGAGGGTTACTCCACCGGACTGTTTCTCGACCAACGCGACAATCGCCGCCGCTTGTTGGTCAACCACGTGGCCGCGGGCTTCCCGGCATTCCCGACCGGCCCGGCCGGCGCGGAGGTGCTGAACGTCTTCGCCTACACCTGCGGCTTTTCTGTGTGCGCAGCCACGGCGGGCGCACGCACCACCAGCGTGGATTTGTCGCGCAAGTACCTGGACTGGGGCCGACGCAATTTCGAGCTCAACGGCCTGGATCCCGCGGCGCACGATTTCATTTATGGCGACGCCTTCGAATGGCTGCGGCGACTGGCGAAGAAGGGCCGGCGCTTCGAGGTCATGCTGCTGGACCCGCCGACCTTCTCGACCTCCAAGTCGAGCGGCGTCTTTCGGGCCGCGAGCGACTCCGGCCGACTGCTCACCGCATCGCTGCCGCTGGTGCAGCCGGGCGGCCTGATCTTCGCGTCCACGAATGCGGCGGGTCTGGAACCGGAGCGCTTCCTGGAACAGGTGCGACGCGCCATCGAGACGGGG
The DNA here is from genome assembly GCA_963735925.1 of uncultured bacterium. Classification (GTDB taxonomy): domain Bacteria; phylum Verrucomicrobiota; class Verrucomicrobiia; order Limisphaerales; family J093; genus DSVZ01. Next base: position 1,906,697 of record CAVTMT010000003.1, on the reverse strand, counting down.
GGGCGCCGGATCGCGCAGCAACATTACGTCCCGCAGCCGCCGGACTTTCCGATCTCACGGGCCGAGCCGGCCTACTTGAAGACGGTCTGGCTGCGGCTCGACTGATCGCCGGCCGGAATCACGACCGCAACCTGGCGTACAACGCCTCGTACTGGCGCACGCTGCGCTGCCAGGAAAAATCGGCCGTCATGCCGTTGCGGCGGTAGCGTTCGAGCAACGCCGGCTCGCGCCAGAGGGCCAGCGCCTTGCGGATGCCCTTGGCGAGCGCGGGGACCGCCGGCGCCTGCAGTTTGATGCCGTCCGCCCGTTCGAGGGTCTCGCGCGCGTCCACCACCGAGTCCTGCAAACCGCCGGTGGCGCGCACGACGGGCACGGCGCCATACCGGAGGCTGTACATCTGGTTCAGGCCGCACGGCTCGAAGCGCGAGGGCATCAGGTAGAAGTCGCACCCCGCCTCGATCCGTTGCGCCAGCGCGGGATCGTAGCCGATCTGCGCCGCCACTTTGTCCGGGTAACGCTCGGCCAGGAAGCGGAACGCGGCTTCGAAGTCCGGGCGGCCGGTGCCCAGCAAGACATACTGGAGGTCGCTGGCGAGCATCTCCTCGAGCGCGCTGAGGATCAGGTCCACGCCCTTCTGGGGATCGATGCGCGTGATGGTGCCGAACAACGGCACGTCCGCCCGCACGGGCAGGCCGAGTTCCGCCTGCAGCGCCGCCTTGCACGCCGCCTTTCCGGTGAGGTCCGTGGCGCTGTACGCGCGCGGCAACTGGGCGTTGCGTTCGGTCTGCCATTGTTCGTAATCGACCCCATTGAGGATGCCGGTCAGGACGTCCTGCCGCTGGCGCAACAAGCCGTCCAGGCCTTCGCCGTAGGCCGGCGTGAGGATCTCCTTCGCGTACGTCGGGCTGACGGTGGTCAGCGCATCGGCGAAAACGAGGCCGGTTTTGAGCGGGTTGAAGTCGCCGAAAAACTCCGCGGCATCCGGGTGGAAGTAATAGTTGGGCAGGTTGGTGAGCGCGTACTTGCCGCCCGCGCAGCGGCCCTGCGGGGCGAGGTTGTGCACGGTGAGCACCGTCTTCGGCGCCTGCGTCCAGCCCTCGTGCCATGCCTGGTGGCGGATGAGCAGCGGCACCACGCCGCCATGCCAGTCGTGGACGTGCACGATCTCGGGCTTCCAGGGCAGGTAGCGCGCGAGATTCACCACCGCCTTCGAGAAGAAAAGGTAGCGCTCGGTGTTGTCCCAGTACTCGGCCCGCGAGGTCGGATCGACGTACAACCCGGCCCGATCGAAGAAGACCGGCGCGTCCACGAAGTAAATCGTCAGGTTCGGCTCCGGTTGCGTCACCGCCACGTCGGCGTGCACCGCGGCGCTGCCCAACGGCAGATCGAGTGACCAGCCGAACGGCTTGAGGCGCTTCGCGTACTGGGCCGGAATGCCGCGGTGCAGCGGCGTCACGATGCCCACCTGGTGGCCGGCGCGGGCGAGGTACTTGCCCAGTGCCGCCGTCATGTCGGCCAGCCCGCCGGTTTTCGAGTACGGCTCGACTTCGCTGCTGGCCAGGAGGAGGCGCATGCGCGGGAACCCTCCGTTGACGATCGCAGGGACGACCGGCCGGGTGGGCCGGGAAGGTCGCGATGCGGGGTGTGGCGCGGGGCGGCTGCGCGTCTGGGTGATCATGGCGGGCGGCTCAGGTGGGGATCCGATCCGCACGCAGGTAAGGCCGCAAGGGCTCCGGGATCGCCACCCAGCCGTCCGCTTGCTGGTAGGTTTCAACGAGGGCCACGAACAGCCGCGCCAGCGCCGTGCCGCTGCCGTTCAGGAGATGCGGAAGGACGTTTTGACCGTCGGCCTCGCGCTTGAAACGCAGGTTCATCCGACGCGCCTGGAAATCCTCGCAGTTCGACACGCTGGACACCTCGAGGTAACTCCCCTGGCCGGGCGCCCAGACTTCGAGGTCATAGGTCTTGGCGCTGGCAAAGCCCAGGTCGCCGGTGCAGAGCAGCACCACGCGGTAATGCAGGCCGAGCAACTGGAGCACCTTTTCCGCGTCGGCCAGCATCCGCTCGTGTTCGGCGTAACTGTTCTCGGGCGGGACGATCTTGATCAACTCGACCTTGTCGAACTGGTGGACGCGGATCATGCCGCGCGTGCCCACGCCGGCGGCGCCCGCCTCGGCCCGGAAGCACGGCGAGTAGGCGGCGTAGTAGATCGGGAGTTGCGCCTCCTTGAGAATCTCCTCGCGATGGATGTTGGCCACCGGGGCTTCCGCGGTGGGCAGCAGGTAGAGCCGGCCGAGGGTGGAGCCATCCAGTCCCTCCTGCACGGCGTACGCCTGGTCTTCAAACTTCGGGAACTGGCCCACGCCGGTCATCACGTCGCGGCTCACGATGAAAGGCGGCGAAACCTCGGTGTAACCGTGCTCGTGAACGTGAAGGTCGAGCAGGAACTGGATCAACGCCCGTTCGAGTCGTGCGCCCCAGCCGGTGTAGAGCAGAAAACCGCTGCCGGACAACTTGGCGCCCCGCTTGAAATCCACCAGCCCCAGCTTCTCGCACAACTGGTCGTGGGCCTGCGGCGGAAACGGGAATTCCGGCCGGGCGCCCCAGGTGCGCACCACGGGATTGTCCGCGGCGGTCGCCCCCACCGGCACGCTGGCGTGGGGCAGGTTGGGCAGCCGGATCAGGATCGCGTCGCGTTTGGCCTCGACCTCCGCGACCTGTTTGTCCAGCGCGGCGATCTGGTCGCCGAGCTGGCGGGTCTCGGCCTTCTTGGCTTCGGCCTCGGCGAGCTTCTTCTGCCCCATCAACGCGCCGATTTCCTTGGACACCCGATTGCGCGTGCCCTTGAGGCCCTCGGTTGCCGAGAGCAAATGCCGGCGCTCCTCGTCGAGAGCGAGCAGGGCGTCCACCTTCGCCTCGTCACCCGCGCCGCGCGCCGCGAGCCGGGCGCGGACCCCGTCCGGCTGGTCGCGGATCAATTTGATGTCCAGCATCAGGAGAGTATGGCGAGACTCTACCGCGGCGGGCAAGGCGGAAGCGGGAAGGGCCCGGCTGTGCGCTTTCCGCGATGGCGGCACGGGGGAACCGGATGCGAATGAGGAATTCAGGTCAGTCGGAAAACCGCCACCGCCGCGCCCGCGATTCTGGGTTCCTCATTTCCGACGCAGGCAAGCGCCGGCAGAAATCGGCCGGGCCTCCCCCCACCGGTTTCCGCGGTGGGCCAGAACCGCTGATCGGGGCCCGCACCGGGCGCGGTCGCACGGTCGTGGAACGTCGCCCTGGAGCCCGCCCCGGGAGGTTGCCCGTTGGGGCCGCAGCCCTTACTGTGGTTCCAACAATGACGGGCGGAATGGGTACCCACGCCGCCGCCCGCCTGGCAGTGACGTGTGATGGACAAGCCGCCAATCATCGAAGTCGAGGTCGTCCCCGAAACGCCGGGCGCCGGAGCCCGCGCAGCACCGCGGTCCGGCGGCGCTCCGGTGCATCCGCTCTCGGCCATCCTCCTCCTGGCGGTGGACAACCTCTGGATGCTGGAGGAGTGGGCGGTGGTGACGTGGATTTTCACGATCCCGCTGAGCTTCGTAAGCGTGGCGGTGCCGACGTTCTTCATCCAAAAACTCGTGAACAAGGATCGGTTCGCGCGCGCTTTCGGGCTCGCGTTGCTGCTCGGCACGATCGCCGCGGTGCCAACTTCCGTCACCGGCACGCCGGTCGGGTTGGCCTTGCTGGCCTGGACGGGGCTGGACCGGTTGCTGGGCAAACCGGCGTCGGGCAGATCGCGATAGTCCCGCGCCGAGCCGCGATCGAGCGACCTCCGTCAACCTGAGACTCGCCGCTGGCGGGTGGGCTTTTCGCCATTATACTGGGCGGCATCTGAGGACCATGAACACAGTTCCGCACATCCCGGCGCTCCGGTTTGGCCGCGCCTACGAAAGCCTCGAGAAACTCGAGGTCAAGGACCACCGCACCGGCGAGTTGAAGGCCGTCGTCTCCAGCGTCAACGGCGGCATCGTCAAGCGCGACCTGGCCAAGATCGGCTCCGCCCACGCGGCCTTGAAGCGCTTCACCGTCGCCCGGCTCATCGAGCTTTCCGCGCAGGCGGGCGACTTGTTTCTGAACGGCACCCTGCCGTTGGGTGACAAGGGCCACACCCAATCGGCACAGGAATACATCGTCACCCTCAGCGCCACCAGCGGCCTGCCGTGGAACCTGGTCCGGCGCAACATGGCCAAGATCCATTACGCGCTCACGAACCTGGGGACCATCCTCAACGGGCTTACGCGCGGGCTGGACCTCGGCATCCTCGACACCGGCATGGGCGAACAGTTTGGCGCGCGGCTGAGTTTCTTTCCGACCACCCGGGCGCTGGGGCTGGTCATGCCCAGCAATTCGCCGGCGGTGAATTCGCTCTGGTTGCCGGCGATTGCGCTCAAGACGCCGGTCGTGATCAAGCCGGGCCGGGAAGAGCCGTGGACGCCGTACCGGCTGATCCAGGCGTTCATCGCGGCGGGGGTGCCGGCCGAGGCGTTTGGCTTTTACCCGACCGACCACGAAGGCGCCGCCACGATCCTCAACACCTGCGGCCGGGCCTTGATCTTCGGGGACAAATCCACGGCCCAGCAATACGCGAACAACCCGGCCATCCAGATCCACGGCCCCGGCTGGAGCAAGATTCTGATCGGCGAGGATTGCATCGAGCAGTGGCGCGACTACCTGGACGTGATGGTGGCTTCGATCAGCGAGAACGGCGGCCGCTCGTGCATCAACGCCAGCGCCGTCGTCGTGCCGAAATGCGCCGCGGAAATCGCCGACGCGCTCGCGCAGCGGTTGGGTCCCATCGGACCCGCCCGTGCCGACGATCCGGACGCGCGGCTGTCGGGCTTCGCGAATCCCCGAATGGCCGAGTCCATCGAGACGCAGATCGAGGAGGGCCTCAAGACTCCGGGGGCGGTCGAGGTGACCGCGAAGTACCGCCACGGCCCCCGCCAGGTCGAGTTCGACGGGGGCGTGTACCTGCGGCCGACCATCGTGCAGTGCGACTCCTTCGCGCACCCGCTGGCCAACCGCGAATTCCTTTGTCCGTACGCCAGCGTCATCCAGGTGCCGCAGGCCGAGATGCTCAAGCGGATCGGCTACAGCCTCGCGGTCACGGCAATCACCAGGGACCCGGCGTTCATCGAGGAACTGCAGGCGTTCCCGGAAATCGAACGGCTGAACATCGGGCCGGTCTCGACCATGAAGATCTCCTGGGATCAGCCGCACGAAGGCAACCTGTTCGAGTTCCTCTGGCGGCGTCGTTCCATCGAGCGGGCGTGGTGAAGAGGCGGCAGGCGGTCACCGCGACCACCCAGTGGCTATGCCGGCAGGCCATCGAACCAAGTATGGAGGGAGCAGGGGAGGTTGGATCGGCGCGGGCGATTGGCTTGGGCTGACGCTTTGTCTGGCGGCGGTGGCGGCGAACGGGCTTTCGGTTGGCGCGGCGGAGACATCGTTGACCGCGCGGTTCGTGGTCCGGCACTGGACGACCGACACCGGCCTGCCGCAAAACGGCGTGCAGAGCCTGCTGCAAACGCGCGACGGTTATCTTTGGATCGGCACGCGACGGGGCCTGGCCCGCTTCGACGGGCTCAAGTTCCGCATCTTCGACCGCGACAACACGCAGGCACTCGAGCCTTCGGACAGTTGCACCGTGTTAGCCGAGGACCCGGCGGGCACGCTCTGGATCGGCACGGCCAACGGCCTGGTGCGCCTGCGCGAGGGGAAATTCGACCACTTCAACATTGACCCGGTTCTTTGGGCCAACCGGGTGTGGGTGCTTTCGCCCTCGCAAGACGGCAGCGTGTGGGTCGGGTCGAGTGCCGGCTTGCGGCGCTGGCAAAATGGAAGCGTCAGTTTGATTGAGGAGTATCCAGCCTACGTTCGCGGCGGGGCCAACAATATCACCGGACTCATCGAGGACCAGAACGGCACGCTCTGGGTAGGAGACCACTGGCAGTTTGCCGGTCGGCAGGCTGGTGCGGCGACGTTCGAGAAGCTGGTGGATGCCGGTGTAGGCCACGCCTCGCACGGCGCGAATTACCTCTGTCGGGATGATACCGGCGCGTTTTGGTACGGTAACGAGAGGGGGGTGTTCCGGTGGCGCGGCGGGACACTTACCAATCTCCTGCCCGGTCCGCTTTCAGCAGTATCCGCGCTCACCCCCCGGCGCGATGGCGGCGTTTGGGTGTATGCACGGTCGCAGGGTTTCGGTTTCATCGGAGACGAGGGGATCACCTGGCTCGGCAAGCCGGACGACTTTCCCGCGGTGGACATCCAAGTGATTCACGAGGATCGCGAGGGCAATGTGTGGTTGGGCAGCGGTTCCCACGGCTTGATCCGCCTCCAGCCTCGGCGGCTCCTCAACTACACCACGGCGGACGGTCTGGCGAGCGACGCGGTGTGGTCGCTGAGCGCGGGGCCGGACGGCAGTGTATGGGCGGCCACGAACGAGGGCCTGTGCCAGTTTGACGGCCAGCGCTGGGAGACTTTACCGGTCTTGAAGCCGGACGGCAGCTTCAACGAATTCGCGAACGGTTTCCGCGTGGTGTTTGCCGGGCAAGCCGGCGTGGTCTGGGCCGCAAGCGAGTTTCTGCGATGTTACCAGCAAGCGCGTTTCGAATTCCCACCGTTCCGGCATCCTCGGAACACTAACGAGATTCCCTCCGGTTTGCAGACGATCTATCAGGCCAAGGACGGTTCGCTGTGGTTTGCAGTCCGGGAGGGCGCGCTGCATTGGGACGGCACGCGAACGGAGTTCCTGACGACCACCAATGGACTCTCGCACGCCAGCGTCGTGGGTATATTGGAAGACGCCGAGGGCGGCCTCTGGTTCGGCGGCGGCTGGGAGCAAGGCATGGCGGAAAATGCCGGCTGGGTGGATCGGCGGTTGAACGGGCGCTTCACGGCTTACGGTGCGGCCGACGGACTGCCCAAGGACAAAGTGGGGCCGTTGCTGGCGGAACCGGACGGGCGTGTTTGGTTCGGCTCGGGCAGCGGTCTGCTGTGCTGGAAGGAGGGGCGCTTTCACCGGATCACGACGCAGGACGGACTGGCCGAGGACGTGGTCGGCGGCCTGCTGGCGGACGATCAGGGCTGGTTCTGGTTCTTCGGGCATCACGGCATTCACCGGGTCCGGCAGCAGGAGTTGCACGACTTGGCCGATGGCCGCCGGCAACGGATCACCTGCATCACCTATGGCGAGGCGGATGGCATGGCCAGCGCGGAAGGCAACGCCGGCGTGTTGCCGAGTTGCTGTCGCACCCGCGACGGTCGGCTCTGGTTTCCCACGACCCGCGGCGTCGTGGTCGCGGACCCGCACGCGCTGGTTGAAAACGAGCAACCCCCGCCCGTGGTGATCGAGCGGATCGTGGCCAACCAGGAAGTCCTCTCCGACACAGGCATCGCTGCCACGAGCGCGAACCCGCCGCCGGACTGGAAACTAGCTCCTGGCCGTGGCCGGGTGCTGGCGGTCCGGTACACTGCGCCCACCTTCACGGCGCCGGAACGGGTCCGGTTTCGCCACCAACTCGAAGGGCAGGACGAGCACTGGAACGAGCCGGCGCCGGATGCCGACCGCGTGGCCTACTACACCAATCTCCGCCCCGGCCGGTATCGTTTTCGCGTCTCGGCTGCCAGCCGTGGCGGCGAGTGGGGCGCGCCCGCCGAGTTCGCGTTCACTCTGGCGCCGTATTTCTACGAAACCTGGCCGTTCTACCTGCTCTGTACGGCCGCGGTCCTGGCGCTGGGCGCCGGTCTTCACTTCGCGCGCATCACGGGCCTGCGCCGGATCGAACAACTCGAACGGCTCCATGCCCTCGACCAACAGCGGTCGCGCATTGCCCGGGATTTGCATGACGATCTCGGCGCGGACCTCAGTCGCGTGGCCATCCTGAGCGAACGGCTGCGGCTGGAACCGCTCCCGCCGGAGGCCACGCGTCGCCAGTTGGAAACGATCGCCACCGCCAGCCGGGACATGGTCGAAAACATCCGGGAGTTGGTTTGGGCCGCCGATCCGCGGAATGACCGGTTCGCGAACCTGGCCGCCTACCTGCGCGAATACGCAGCGGGTCTGCTCGAAGACGCCGGCCTGCGCGCCCATCTGGATTTCGCTGAGGAGGCGGTTCCCGGCAGCCTGACGAGCGAGTTCCGCCGAAACGTCTTCCTGGCGGTGAAAGAGGCCCTCGGCAACATCTTGAAACATGCGGCCGCCACGGAGGTGGAGGTGCGGCTGCGGGTACGGGGCCGCCAATTGGAGATTCGAGTGACCGACAACGGCCGGGGTTTCGAGCCGGCGAAGGTCGGCCAGTTCAGCAGCGGATTGCGGAACCTGCGCCAGCGCCTCGCAAACGTGGGCGGGAGCGTACAGGTCACTTCCGAGGTCGGTCGGGGAACCACGGTGGAACTGCGCGCCCCGTTGCCGGTGCCGGACGCGTGAACATCCATCCTGGACGTGCCTGCCCGGGCTTGCCTTCCGGACCCGCCGACCGGTCTGCCGGGCGAACCTGCTCACCCATTCATGCGATTGACCCGGCGCCCATCCGCGACGGAGAATTCGTTGCGAGTGCGGCGTCGGCTGGGGCAAACCCGGCGGGCGGCTGCAAACGAGAAATTCTGACATGCCCACAACCATCCAGGTGGCGATCGTGGAAGATCAGCGCGACGTTCGCGAAGGGTTGCGGTTCATGATCCACCAATCGCCGGGCTTTCGCTGCGTGGCGGCGTGTGCCTCGGCCGAGGAAGCCCTCCGCGTCCTGCCCTCGGCCCGGCCGGACGTGGTGCTCCTGGACATCCAACTGCCGGGCATGTCGGGCATCGAATGTATTGCCCGTCTGCAGGCGGCCCTGCCGAACTTGCAGGTCGCGATGCTTACCGTGTTCGAGGACGACGACAAGGTGTTCGAGGCATTGCGCGCCGGCGCCAATGGTTACCTGCTCAAGAGCACCCCGCCCGACAAATTGCTGGACGCTTTGCGCGAATTGCACGCCGGGGGGTCGCCCATGTCCGGCCAGATCGCCCGCAAAGTCATCCGCCAGCTCGTGGAAGGCGCGCCCCGACCCGCGGCCGAAACCCCCGCGCTCCCGAGCCTCTCGCCGCGCGAGCGCGAGATTCTCGACCTCCTCTCCAAGGGCCATCGCTACAAGGAAGTCGCCGACCGCCTGGGCATCAGCCTCGACACCGTCCGCACGCACATCCGGAACGTGTACGAGAAGCTCCAGGTGCACTCCCGCGCCGAGGCGATGCTCAAGGTGATCCGGCCAGGCCGATAGGCTCAGGCCCCAGTTGTTCGTCGCACAGCATAGGGGGAATCTGGCGCGCTGGCCGCGGGCCAGCAAGCTTTCAGGCTGCCTCCGGATGGCAGTGAGTGGCTGTGCCGGACCGCGGACTCGCATGTTTGGGTGATTCCCACGGGCGGGTGTCTGCGGAATACGCAGTTCGTGCGAATGGCGGGAACACCGGCCGCGGGCAATCGTGGAGGCATGAAACGAGTGGACTCATTCCATTCGGCCCCAGCCGGGCCGGTCGCGGTCGTAACCGTGGTCGGCACGCCCGGCGGTCAACCGCACCCACAACAATGCCCAACCATGAAGAACCACATCCCTGTCACGCCGAAACGGACCGTTCGACTGCACTCCGTCCGGCCGGTAACGGCGATCGCCCTCCTGGCCGCCTGCCACTCCGCTTCCGCCGCCAACCTCGTCCAGAACGGGAGCTTTGAGGACCCGGTTGTCACCGGATTCGGTGGCCAATACGATCTCTACACGACGGGTCAGAGCATTGGCGGAGCCTGGTTAGTCGAGCACGCCGACACATACACCGATATCCTGCGCGGGCTGGTGTACGCGCTTTCGCCGACACCAGCCGGTGACCAGTATTGCTATCTGGCCGACAACGTCAGTTACGCGGTGTTGCGGCAGGATTTGGCCGCTCCGCTCCAGGGAGGCGTGACCTATGAACTGTCTTTCCTCCAGTCTGGTACCTTAGGCTTTTCTGGCGGAAAAGTGACAGTCGAGCTTTCGCCGACAGGGGGTTCCGCCGAATTGACCCACACCTTCAGTCTGCCCCAGTTCCCGACCGACTGGACCCAACAGAGTCTGCTGTTCACTCCCGCTCAGACTGGCCCGTACACGTTGCGGCTGAGTTCGACACAGTCTTATGACGCCAGTCTCGACGATGTGCGCTTGGTGGCAGTGCCGGAACCGGCTGAGTTCGGACTCGTGGCGGCCCTGGGGCTCACGGCTGCCGCCTATTGGCAACGCAGGCATCGGTTCGTGAGCGGGACACATTGACCTTCCAGACTTCTCACAGGTTCAGCGCAACGCACGATTTGGACTATGGACAAGCATGAACAGCCAAAGGATCCGGCCGAGAGCACGCCGCCAATCGGGACAATCTTGGCGTTTGCTGGCGAGGAAAATATCCTACCTGAAAACTGGAAGCTCTGCGATGGGCGGCTACTGGATCCTGATCTTCCCGAGAATCACCTGGTGTGGGACAAAATCGGGTATGCATGGGGTCGAGAGGGGAATCTCTTCCGCCTACCCGACCTGCGCGGGTACTTCTTACGGGGTGTCAACTCACTTTCTCAGAACGACGGCGAAGCCGACGACCGTTTCAGTCTTCACCCAAACGGAAACCAGGGGAACAAGGTGGGCTCCTTCCAGACTGACGCGATGCAGTGTCACGCGCATGAAGTCCGGGTAATCCGCGAGAATATCTGCGGAAGCAACCGGACCCGTGATGTGGATGACGACGACAAGAAATGGAACGCTGATCCCGACTTGGGGAGGATCGCTGTCGAGATCGGCGACCCCAAAGAGTCTCCACGCGGAGGTGGTCCGCCACGAGTCGGTAAACAAACCCGGCCAATGAACGCATACGTTAACTGGATCATCCGTGTAAAATAGGGGCCGTCACCGAAGGCTCATTCCATTGGAGTAAGGGCGATTCGCTCACCTTCTCGAATTGGAGCGCTGGTGAGCCGAACGACTGGCGGAGCCCCGGCATCCTCCATGAGGAAGTTTACGTCGCGATGAGTTGGCAGCACATCGTGGACGGCATGGTTCCGTCTGGCGAATGGAACGATCCGCCGGCCGCGGGCTCTTTTCTGGGCATCAGGGAGCGACTCCAGCCCGTGCTGGAAGCTGCCAGCACGGCCCCACTCGCCGGTCTTGGTTCGCTGGGTTTGGCGGTGTGCCGAAGGTACATCGGCCGGAGGTGGCAAAGTTGACTGACACCCCGGGCAAACTTGCGAATCCCCAGTGTCTCGGGCGCGGCGAGAACGGCTTGGGTCTCGCCGATATGGAGCGGCGTACGCCAAATCCAGACTCGCGGTCCGGTCTGTCCTGTGCTAAAGGTTCGCCGACTTGACCAAGCCTATGCGCCATATCTTTCCCTGCCGGAGCCGTCGGACGGCGTTTACCCTCATCGAACTGCTCGTGGTCATCGCCATCATCGCGATCTTGGCCGGGATGCTGTTGCCGGCGTTGGCGCGGTCGAAGGCCAAGGCCCAGCAGATCAAGTGCGCCAGCAACGAGCATCAGATCGGCATCGCCTTCACCATGTACACCGACGACAACCTGGACAACTACCCGGTTCACGACGGGTGGGCGGCCGTGGGTGGCAAGTACTGGACGAACGCCTACACGGCGGGTTTCGCGGGCGATTACGGCGGCAAAACCGCCGAGACGAACCGACCCCTCAACAAATACGTCGGCGCGGTCGAGTTGTTCAGTTGTCCCGCCGATCGGGGGGACGCGCTCAACCCCCAGGCCAAGAGTTGCTACCTCGGCTGGGGCAACAGTTACCTGGTGGAATGGGCCGGGGACGCGTTTCGGGTGAAGAAGGTGACCGGCGACTCGAAGAACCCGTCGCAGGACTACGGCAAGCCCATCAAAGCCAGCGAAGTGGCGCGGGCGCCGACGACGAAGATCCTCATGGGCGACTGGCCCTGGCACGCCAATCGCAGCAGCGTGGATCGCCGCACGGAGTGGCACAATTACAAGGGCAAGCGCTTCGAGAACATGCTCTTCGGGGACACGCACGTGGAGTACATCCATTTCCCCGCCGAGATGGACAACTGGATCGGCGTGGCGCCGGACATCAACTTCAAGTGGTGGTGAGGCGGAAACCGCCCGGCGCACGGCGGAGGCTTCCCCGTCTATAAAGGCATCGCCTCGATGCGCGCAATCTCCGCGCCCGGTCCTCACTCCGCCACGTACACGTTCTTCAACTCGGTGTAGCCCTCGAGCGCGGCCATGCCGAGGTCGCGGCCCAGACCGCTTTGTTTGAAGCCGCCGAAAGGCGCCTCGACGTGGACGCTGCTGTGCGAATTGACGCTCAGCACGCCGCTCTGCACCGCCCGGCTCACGCGGAGTGCGCGGCTCAGGTTGTTCGTCCAGATCGAGCCGCTCAGGCCGTAAGGCGAGGCATTGACGTCTCGCAGCATCTGGGCTTCGTCCGCGAACGGGGTGATGGCCACGACCGGGCCGAAGATTTCTTCGCGCCAGCAGCGGTCGCCCTCGCCCACGTCGAGCAGGACCGTCGGTTCCAGGTAGTAGCCTTTGGGGTGCGGGCGCCCGCCGCCGCAGGCGAACCGGCTGCCGCGCTGGCGCGCGTCGGCGAGGAAGGCTTCCACGGTCGTGCGTTGGCAGGCCGAAACCAGCGGGCCGAGTTGCGTGGCCTCATTCGCCGGCTCGCCGACCACCAGTTTCTTGGTGACCGCCACGAACTTCTCCACGAACGGCTCGAACACGCTGCGCTCGACGAACACACGGCTGCGGGCGCAGCAATCCTGGCCGGTATTGGCAAACACCCCCAGCGGGGAAGTTTCGGCGGCGCGCTGCCAGTCCGCATCGGCGAACACGATGTTCGGCGACTTCCCGCCGAGCTCGAGCGACACGCGTTTGAGGTCGCGCGACGCGAGTTCCATGATGCGCCGGCCAATTTCGGTGGAGCCGGTGAACGACACCTTGCGGATCAGGGGATGCGTCACCAGGGCGTCGCCGATGGCCGAGCCGGCGCCGGGCAGCACCTGGAGCACTCCGGGCGGCAGGCCGGCTTCACCGGCGAGTTCGCCCAGTTTCAACGCGGTCAGCGGTGAGAGCGAGGCCGGCTTGAGGACGACACAATTGCCCGCCGCCAGCGCGGGGGCAGCCTTCCAGCACGCGATGGGGAACGGGAAATTCCACGGCACGATGCAGGCCACGACGCCCATGGACTGGCGCAGGGTGAAGTCGAAGCCGCCGCGCGCCACGGGCAGGGTTTGCCCGCCGAACTTGGTGACGGCTCCGGCGTAGTACTCGAAACAGCGTGCGCCCAGGCCGGCTTCGTCCCGCGCATCGCTGATCGGTTTCCCGATCTGCAGCCTTTCGAGTTGGGCGATTTCCTCCTGGTGCTCGCGGAGCTTGCGGGCGACCGCATGCAGTGCGGCCTCGCGTTTCCCCGGCGCCAGATCGCGCCAGCCGCCTTCCCAGGCGCGCTGGGCGGATTCGACCGCCGCGCGCACGTCCGTGACGTCCGCCGCGGCGACTTCGACGAAAGCCTCCTCGGTGGCGGGGTTGATCAGGGGTGTGTGGCACCCGCCGGCGGGCTGTCGCCAGGTGCCGTCGATGAACAACAGGGTGGGCAACGTCATAGTTCGCGCGGAATTGAGGCAGCGCGGGCCGCAGCAGCAAGGCAAATTCTGAATTTGCTCGCTCGCCCGGCGGGGGCAAGGGCGGCCTTCATCCGCCCGCCGACCGCCTACCAACGGAGTTTCGCGGGAAAGAATTCCGCGGCGAGTTCCTCGTAAAACGGGCGCAGTCTGGCCGCCTCGGGGCGTTCGTGGCTCTTCGTGTAGAGATCGTACCGGTTGAAGTCCAGAACCCATGGGAGCATCGCGCGATCGGCGTCGTTGCAGAGATAATCGTACTGGCCCTCGCGGTGCCACGGATAGAACGAGTGGTACCGCAGCATGTAGAGTGCCTCCGTGGGCAGGTAGGGTTTGGCGATTTGGTAGATGTACTCGTCATGGCCCCAGGACAGGTGGACCCGGTCGAGGCCACAACCCTCCTCGTACACGCCCAGTCGCGTTTGCAGGCGCTCGTTCCGGCTGTCCGGATTGTCCGCAAAGAACTGTGGGAAAACGATTTTGTCCGAGTACCGGCAGCCCACGGGGAAGGTGTCGCCGACCACCGCCCACTGCGGTTCGCCGAACAGGCAGAGGATTTTTCCCAGATCATGCACAAAGCCCGCGAGGATGAACCAGCGCGGGCGTCCGTCGCGGCGGATGGCCTCGGCGGTCTGGAGCAGATGCTCAAGCTGCGAGAGGTCCGTGTCCGGGTCGCTGTCGTCCACCAGGGTGTTCAGGAACTCGGCGGCTTCCCAGATGCCCATCTCGCGTCGGTTGAACGCCAGATACTCCCGCCGCTTGGCCCGCACGAAATCGTACGTCTGGTAGCGGTGGTTCAGGCGGTAGAACTCGCGCACCGTCGGGCGGGCGTCGGCTTCGTAATTGCGGAAGTCCGCCGGGGTCTTGTGCGGATTGACCGCCTGGAACGGCGGGGCCGGCGCGGAAACCCCGGCCGGTTCCGGGTAGCGCGCCTTGAGGAATTCCTCCCATTCCTCCATAACGGCGACAGCAGGGACAACGGCGGGCGGATTCGGGGCGTCTGACATGGCTCAGGGCAAATTGCTTCGTTAATGACCTGGATAAGACGCAGCCAATATGGGTCCAACGGCCGGTCGGGGCAAGCGCCAAATCCGGCCGTGCGGAGAGTCGGCGATTCCCGGGCTCCGCAACCGCGCGCGCCCAGGCCGACGGCGCGCGGGGCGTTGCCGGCTTGGCTTCGGGGCGGCAACGCGGCCGGCAATGCCGGCCGGGAGGGCGGTGACGTGGGGTTTGCCCGGCGCTGCCCCTCGCGGTGCGAACCAAGGGAGGGTGCGACGCGGTTGTCCGCGGCTCCGGTTCCGCTTGGCGGGCGTCGTCACCGACGCACTCGCTCACCGCCGGGGCAGGCCCGTGGCCCGACTGCTTCCAAATCAGCGCATTTCGGCCTTGCTGCCCGCGCTGTGGTTCCCGAACATCTGGTGCCAGCAAACACCCTATGAAAACACTGAATGTCGGACTCGTCGGCTGCGGCTTCATGGGCCGCACCCACTCGAATGCCCACCGCAGGGTCGGCAACTTCTTTGACCTCGAATACCAGCCCGTCCTGAAGGCGATCTGTGACTTCAACGGCGAGAAGGCCGCGGCGCACGCCGCCCGCTGGGGCTTTGAATCCGTGGAGACGGACTTCCGAAAGCTCCTGGCCCGCGACGACATCGACTTGGTGGACATCTGCCTGCCGAACAACCTGCACGCCGAGGTCGCCATTGCCGCCGCCAAGGCCGGCAAGATGATCATCTGCGAGAAGCCGCTGGCCCGCGACGGCAAGGAAGCCGAAGGCATGGTCAAAGCGGTGGAAAAGGCCGGCGTGCCGAACTTCGTTTCCTTCAACTACCGCCGGATCCCTTCCGTGTCGCTGGCCAAACAGCTCATCGACGAGGGCCGGCTCGGGAAGATTTTCCACTACCGCGCCAAGTTCCTCCAGGATTGGACCATCTCGAAGGACCTGCCCCAGGGTGGCGATGCCCTGTGGCGCCTGGACGTGAAAGCCGCCGGCTCCGGCGTCACCGGCGATCTGCTGGCGCATTGCATCGACACCGCGCTCTGGCTCAACGGCGGCATCGAAACCGTATCCGCCATGACCGAGACGTTCATCAAGGAGCGCAAGAGCAACCTCACCGGCAAGGTGGAAAAGGTGGGCATTGACGACGCCTGCGCGTTCCTCTGCCGGTTTGCCAATGGTTCGCTGGCCACGTTCGAGTCCACCCGTTATGCCCGCGGACACAAGGCGCTCTACACGTTCGAGATCAACGGCGAGCACGCCAGCATTGCCTGGGATCTGCACGACCTGCACCGGCTGCAGTGGTTCGATCACAAGGACGAAGGCAAACTGCGCGGCTGGCGCAGCATCCACGTCACCGACGGCGACCATCCGTACATGAAACACTGGTGGGTTCCCGGTCTCAACATCGGTTTCGAGCACAGCTTCGTTCATCAACTGGCGGATTTCCTCACCGGCCTGGCCGAGGGGAAACCGGCCAGCCCGACCTTCAGGGAGGCGTTGGAAACGCAGTACGTTTGCGACGCCGTCTTGAAGTCCGGCAAGTCCGGGAAGTGGGAGAAGGTGAAGCACGCGAAGTAAACCGGCGGCGACCGCATGTACGAAGGCCGGAGGCGATACCGCTTCCGGCCTTTGCTGGGTTGCTCGCTGGCCCTTCCCCCGTCTCCCGGGCGCCGACAAAGCCGTGGACGGCTACGGCGTGCGCTTGCGCGGGCGGGCGGTCTTCGCCGGCTTCGTGGTCGGCTTGGGTTGGGGTTTCGAGGCGCTTCGGCGCCGGCTCCGGGGCGGGGCGGAGCTTGCTGCCGGCTCCGCAGCCGGCGAGGCGCCGGTCGCAGTGGTCGGCCGTGCTTTCGGTGCGGTCTTTTCGTGAATGACCTGACGCATGCGCGAGAGCTTGTCGTCGATTTCCGCCTTGGCTTTGGCCAGACCGCCTTGAGTCAGGTTGACCGCGTCGGCGAGCAGGTTGCAGCCCTGGCGAATGCGGTGGGCATAGGAGCCGTTCTGGAGTTCGATGCCTTTCGCGCGCAGGAATCCGCTGAGATGCTCGAACAGTTCGTCTTTCTGGATGGTTTTCATAGCTCGGACCAAATGTCGCCGGCAGTGTAATACCCAGGCCCCCGCTGGCGATTACAGGAACCCGGGGCAATTGGACCGTTGCGCTCGACCCGCGCGGCGCGGCCGCGCGCCTAAACCGACCCGGCAAGGCTGGCTTTTGCCGCCCGGATGGTGTCCGCGAACCGTCGGGCCTGGCGCGTCAATTCCTCCCAGTCGGCGTCCCGCAGGATCGCGGCCGACACCAGCGACGAGCCGACCCCGACTGCCGGACAACCGGCCTTGACGAAGCCCGCGAGGGTGGTCAGGTCCACCCCGCCGGTGGGCACGATCCGCAGGTGGGGCAACGGCGCGCGGAGCGCCTTGATGTGCGCCGGCCCGACCCCGTCGGCGGGAAACAGCTTCACAAAATCGGCGCCCGCCTCGTGCGCTGTCTGGGCCTCGGTCGGGGTGTAGGCGCCGAGCATCACGGGCCGGCCCGCTTCGTGCGCCAGGCCGACCAGTTCGGGACGGCAGATCGGGCTCACCAGGAATTGCGCCCCGGCGGCGATCGCCGACTGCGCGGCGGCCGCGTTCACCACGCTGCCCATGCCGATGAGCGCGCGTTCGCCCAGTGCCGTGCGCGCCTGGGTCAGGGCTTCCAGCGCGCCCGGCGTGGTCATCGTGATTTCGACGGCGGTCACTCCGCCCGCCAGCAGGGCCTCCGCCACCGGCAGGATCGACACCGCCTGACTGGAGCGGACGATGGCGACGATGCCAGGCTCCGTGAGCCGCCGGACGATCGCTTCGCGGGAAGGCATGGCAAGGATGGGGCAGGGGCGCCTCAGACGCTGTCCACGTAGCGCTGCATCTCGGATTCCTGCTCCATGATGGACTCCACCAGTTTGAACTGGGTGCGGCAGCGGTCGAGGTTGTGGTCCGGCCGGTGAACGCGAAAATAGACGTCGCCCAAGAGGTAGTCGGTGAGAAAACGGATCCCGATCGTGTAGGTGATCAAGCGGCCGGCGAACGCGAGGTAGGCCTTTTCGGCCGGCGTCAGGAAACTGCGCGTGCCTTCCACGTAACCGCGCGCCAATTCCTGGAACATGGGCATCTGCATGGCGACTTTCGTCAAGTCCTTCTCGTCCTCCATCGTAGGACTGGTGGTGGTGCGCACCATGTCGCCGAAATCGTAATGCACCAAGCCGGGCATCACGGTGTCCAGGTCCACCACGCACATCGCCCGGCCGGTTTCCCAGTCCAGCATGACGTTGTTGAATTTGGTGTCGTTATGCGTGATGCGCTCCGGGATTTCGCCGCGAAGCTGTGCGTCCAGGAGGGTTCCCACCCACGGTTCCTGGGCGAGCGCAAAGGCGATTTCCTTCCGCGCGCTCTGGGCCCGATTGCAGTGGTCGTCTTCGACGGCGTTCCGTAACGAAGCGAAGCGCTTGCGGGCGTTGTGGAAGTCCGGGATCGTCTCGTGCAGGCGCCCCCCCGGCAGGTCGGCCAGGTGACTTTGAAACTCGCCGAAGGCCCGCCCGGCTTCGAAGGCTTGGGCCGGCGTCTGCACCGCCTCGAAAGACTGCACCCGCTCGACAAACACGAACGTCCGCCAGAATCCGCCGTCGCCATCGAGGTAAAACGCCCTGCCGTCGTGCGTGGGCACGACCGTCAGGGCTCGGCGGGTGGACTGGCGGGCGCTCGTCTCGATCAGCTTCTTCTGCAGGTGACGGGTCACCCGCATCACGTTTTCCATGACCTTGTCCGGCTCCTTGAACACGCCTTGGTTGATGCGCTGGTGGATGTAGCGGACCAGGACGCCGCCCTGATCGTAGGTGGCCGTGTAGGTTTCGTTGATGTGCCCGATCTTGCACGGCTCGGCATGGAGGATCTGGCCGTAAATGCGGAACTGCTGCGAGATGTGCTGCAAGTGCGTTTCGCGGTAGAGCGGCATGTTCGTCGAGTCTTGGGTCAGCGCCAGCCTCGTCCACAAGCGGCCCGGTGGTCCGCGCAGGGAGGCTCTCGCAGAGTTGAAACGCGATCGTGGCCGCAACTCAAGCGATTTCTCCCGACAGCGATTTCTCCCGGTTCCGGTCGCGGCGTGAATCCCGGCCGGTTGGCGCTCCCGGGGGTGCCGGAAGCCCGGAAAATGCTTGTTGTCACTCGGGGGGCGTCTGCTACTTTCCGCGCGACCGGGCGGTCCGGAACGGAGCGGAAAGCGAATCCGCGCCCTCCCCGCCCGCGATCGCGAGCAACGGAAACGTAACGAAAACAACAACAGCGCAGGAGGAACGCGTATGAACAGGAACAGACACCTATGGACATCGGCCTTGGTGACCGCGGGCGTGATCAGCGCCGCGTCGGTCCTCCAAGCAGAAGAAGCGGCCCAACACCCCGTGATGACGGCCCTCCAGTCCACCACCATCAGTGGCTATGTGGACACGTCGGCCATCATGCTCTTCGGGGCCGGAAACGGCACGGCTGTGCCCGGCCGCTCGTTCGACGGTTCGAGCAAACAGAACGGCTTCAACCTGAACGTCGTTTCACTGACGGTCGAGAAGCCGCTGGACGACAGCAACTGGTCGGCGGGCTACCGCGCCCAGCTTCTGTTCGGGCCGGACGCCAACAGCTTCGGGTCGCTCTCGACCCTGGGCGGCAGCACGGGCGACTTCGCGGTGAAGAACGCCTACGTTTCGCTGCGGGCGCCGGTGGGTCGCGGACTGGACTTCAAGTTTGGCGTCTGGGACACGCTGGTGGGCTATGAAGTGTTTGAAGCCGGCAACGACCCGAATTACAGCCGCTCCTACGGGTACTATCTCGAACCGCTCATCCACACCGGCGTGCTGGCCAGTTACAAGGTCAGCGACCTGCTGAGCTTCAGCGGGGGCGTGGCCAACGGCCTGCAGGATCGCTCCGTGCTCAATCGCATCAACGACCGCGCCGGCTACAACCGGCCCGGGGCCGTGACCAGCGACATCCTGAGCTACGTCGGCGCCGTGGCCCTGACCGCCCCGGAGAGCATGGGCTTCCTCAAGGGCGCGACACTGTACGGCGGGATCGTGGACACCGGCATCGCCGACGACACGCTCGGCAACAAGGACGTGCTCAACTTCTACGGCGGCGCGACGGTGCCGCTGGGGTCCTCGAAGTTCGCGCTGGGCGCGGCCTACGATTACCGGGCGAACGGCGTGTTCGACGGTTCCTACGAGAATTCCATCGGGGGATATCTCACGTGGCAGGTCACCGAGAAACTCAAGCTCAACGGCCGCGGCGAGTACGCCACGGGCAGCGAAACCGCGGTGGGGTCCAGCCTCGGTGCCTTCGGCGTGTCCACCGGCAGCCCGGTGGAACTCCTCGGCGTAACCGGGACGTTGGACTACTCGCTCTGGGCGAACGCCATCACGCGCCTCGAAGTCCGTTGGGACCACACCCTGTCGGGTCCCGGCGTGTTCCTGGACGGCACGCAGGAAGACGCCATCTCGGCCGCGGTCAACGTGATCTACAAGTTCTAACCGACGTCCCAACGTCGGTACCGACCCCTTCCGGCGACCCGGGAGGGGTTTTTGTTTTCCGCCCTCCAACCGCCTTGGCAGTGGGACCGCCTTGGCAGCGGGAAACCGCCAGGGTCGCCCCGTCATTCTTCGCGGCCGGCGTGCACGCAAACGCCGCGGTGGCTGGCGGCCAGAAAGTCGAGCAGCGTTCGATCGACCGCGCTGGCGAACTGTTCGCGCGCCGCGGCCTGGGCCTCGCGCAGGTTCCGTCCGCTCAAGAACAGAAAGCGATAGAGGCGTTTCAAATCCAGCCGTTCGTCCGCCGTGAAACCGGCGCGGCGGAGACCCACCACGTTCAGCCCGCAGATCGCGTTGTCGCCGCGCGCGGTCGTAAACGGCGGCAGATCCTTGCTGATGGCGGCACCGCCTTGCATCAGGGCCAGCGTGCCCACCCGCACGAATTGATGCACCAGACAGTTTCCGGAAATGAAGGCCCGATCCTGAATCGTCGCGTGCCCCCCCAGAGTGGCGCCGTTGGCCATGACCACGCGATCGCCGATCACCGAGTTGTGGCCGACGTGGCTGTGCGCCATGAAGAAGTTCTCCGCGCCGATCACGGTTGCTTCGTCGGGTTTGCTGGCGCGATGGACTGTCACGTGCTCGCGGAACACGTTCCGGTCGCCGATCCGCAGCCCGGTCGGCGCGCCCGCGTATTTCACATCCTGCGGCGCGTCGCCCACCACCGCCCCGGCATGAAAACGGTTGCCGGCGCCAATGGTCGTGTTTCCCGTGAGGTGAACGTAGGGACCCACCGTGCACTGCGGCCCGAGGATGACGTGCTCATCAATGACCGCGAACGGCCCGACGGTCACGGTCGGGTCCACCTGCGCCTGCGGATGAATCACGGCGGTCGGATGAATCATGCGCCCGAGCGAATAGCATTCCCGGCCGACAATGGAAACGCGGAAGTGTGCCGCGTGCGACGGTCGCCTGGTCAATGGCCCTGGCGCCATCCGCCGTCCGACCCGGCCGACGGGACTGCGGGAGCAAGGTTGCCGTGTCGCGTCCCAAGGTTCCGGGCCCGAGGAACCACCAGACACGCCGGTACGCAAGGCAGGTTGCGGTGCCAGGTTGTGGCAGCACCGCCGCCACCGAATCGGGACACGACCGGCTTCTGCGCGTCCCGTCTCGCCATCCCCGCGGCATTCGCCGCTCACGTGCCGCGGTCGAGGCGTTTGAAGTCCGCGCCGAGGATTCTTTCATTTCCGCAATGCCAAGCTCGATGCCGAGAATCAATTTCGGCGACGGCGGAAGCAAGCAGCAGGCTCATCAGATAATCGGGTTGCGCCACTTGAGGCCGCGGAAACGGGCGAAGTCCGTGTCGGTCGAGCACAGCACGCAATTGTGTTCCACGGCCAGCGCTGCCAGGTGCGCATCGGTCACGAGATTCGCAGTGGCGTTGCCGGCTCGGAGCATCTGTTGGAAGACGGCCCAATGCGCCTCAGTCGGGATCAGGACCCGGGCACAAGGCTGGCCCAGCCAGCTTTGCACGCGCTCGACGGCTTCCTTCAAGGTCAATGGCCGGCGATGCAAGCGGGCGTTGGTGCCGATACGAATGAAGGCGGTGAGCACCGGCCAACACAACGCCACCGGCTCGGACCCGCTCAGTTGGTCATCCCACCAGGTGCGGGCAGCTTCGTGGTGCTCGGACAGATTGTCCTCCGCGTAAAGGAGGAGGTTCGCGTCCACGAGGATCATGCGTGGTCTTCGCCTTCGGCCCGGGCGAGCAGTTCGCTGATGTTGTCGTAGCTAAAACCTTCGCGGAGCCCGAGCGGGCGGGGCTTGGTGCGGTAGGGCTTTGCGGCCGGCGGCGCCAGCACGACCTCCAGTCCCGCCCGCAGCGCGGTGTTCACGACTTCCTTGAAAGACTTGCCCAGCTTGGCGGCTCCCTTCCGGGCTTTCGCCGCCACGTCCGGGTCGAGCGTCAACGTGGTTCTCATGCAGGCATCATGATGCGTTGGCTCGGGATGTCAACGTGCCCGACTTCCGGTGCCCGACTTCCGGGTAGTGTCCAGATCGCAGGAGGGTGGCTGCGCCGCTGCGGCGGCGCAGGGCGGTGTGGCAGCACCGCCGCCACCGAATCGGGACACTACCGACTTCTGCGTGTCCCGTTTCGCCACTCCCGCGGCATTCGCCGCTCACGTGCCGCGATCGAGGCATTTGAAGCCTTCGGCTGGCTGAGTTGCCGTTCAGCCTTCCAGCGTCCACGGCTTGCGCAGCGGTCGGACCTGGTGCAACGGGTTGACCTCTCGTCGCGACCCCGAAACGACCGCAGAGCTCTCGCTTGAGCTCATTGCAGTTTCGCACGGCGGGTGAGGTCGATCAGTGGGAGGCCGGCTGCCTTGGCCAGCTCATTCTGATCGGCGTCAAATGACAGAAACGCATCGGCGGCGACCTCGAGCGCGACGGCGACGTGGAACAGGTCGATGGCCCGCACGACCAATTTGAGCGCGTGCTCGGCACCCAACTCGCAGGCATTGCGCACGGCGTCGGTCCAATCGAATTCCACGTGGGGCCAGTAGCCGAGCCGGATCTCCTGTTCGAGCAGGCGGATCAACTGTCGCGATTCCCCGGCCCGCACCAAGCCGGCGCGCTCGGCCTGACGAAAACTGTTGAACACTTCAACCCGCTGCCAGGGAGTCCAAAGCACCTCCGCCTCGAATTGCTCATCGAACAGGGCGAGAGCCGCCGGGTGGTGGGTGTCGCGGCGGCATTTGAGGGCAAACCACCACGACGTGTCGGCGTAGAGTCTCACTTCTTGAGCGACTGGAGGAAAGCCGTGCCGTCGAAAACCGGGGCCTTCGGGTCCCCCACCGCCCGCTCGGCGGCCAGCGCCCGGGTCATCCGCGGTTGGACGCCCTTGGTGACCACGAACTTCGGTTTTCCCTTGGCGGTGACGACCAGGCCGCGGCCGTCGGGCAGGCCGTCAACCAAGCCGGCATTGTGGTAAAACTCACGGACGGTGACCGATTTCATGTCGGTTAGACTCTGCGGTCTAACCGCGGGCGGGTCAAGGCGCTCCGGTTCACCCCTCCAACGTCCACGGCTTGCGCAGCGGACGGACCTGGCGCATTTCGTTGGCGGCATCGTCGCCTATGAACTCCTCCTTCACCGGGTCCCATTTGAGTTTGCGGCCGAGCTTGATGGCGATGTTCGCCAGGTGGCAGACGCTCGAAACGCGGTGGCCGATGTCCACTGGGAAATACGGGTCCCGTCGGCTCCGTACGCATTTGAGGAAATCGTGGTGTTCGCCCTCGGGATTCGTGTACAGGTGAATCTCGTCGGGCTCGATTTTGGAATTCTTGATTGCGTCCGAGCTGGCTTGGAGGTCACCGCGCCAGCCGGTGTTGCCCACCCAGCCGTCGGTGCCGACGAACTTGATGCTCGGGTTGCCCGGCTTGCAGGTCATGACCACGCCGTTCGCGTAGCGGTAGGTGACGTCGTAGTCCTTCACCGTGTTGTAGAGGCCGCCTTCCCAGAACGTGCCGGTGCCTTCGACCTCGACCGGGCCGCTCCGCTCGGTGTCGTTGCCCCACTGGGCGGTGTCGAAGAGGTGCGCGCCCCAGTCGCAGATGATTCCGCCCGAGTAATCCCAGATCCACCGAAAGTTGAAGAATACCCGGTCCTTCGTGTACGGCGCAAACGGTGCGGGGCCGAGCCACAGGTCCCAATCGAGGTCCGGCGGCACGGGCTGCGGCGTGGGATCGCCGGGGACGTTCGGCTGCTGGGGCAGGATCACCTCGATCTTTTGGAGCTTGCCAATGCGGCCGTTGCGGACCAATTCGGCCATGCGGTGATAGACCGGGACCGACCGGTCCTCGGTGCTGGTTTGGAACACCTTCTTGTGCTGGCGTACTTCGCGAATGAGCACCTTGCCTTCGTCGATCGTGAGCGTGGGCTTTTCGCACTGCACGTCCTTGCCGGCGCGGACGGCCAGCACACTGATCAACGTGTGCCAGTGGTCGGGGGTTGAAATCATCACCGCGTCGATGTCCTTCCGGGCCAGTACCTCGCGGAAGTCCTTGGTCATGGCGCAATCTTTGTTCCGGTACTGCTCGTCCACGATTTCCTTGGCGTGACGCATCCGGTCGCCGGCCACGTCACAAACCACCCGCACCTGCGACTCCGGCAGGGTCAGGTAGCGGCGCAGGTTCCAACCGGTGCCGTGGTCGCCGGTGCCGATGAAGCCGATGGTGATGCGGTTGCTCGGGGCCACGGCGCCATCCGCCCCGAAGACACCGGCCGGAACCAGCGTGGGCAAGGCAAATACGGTGGATGCAGCCGACGCGCACTTGAGGAACGAACGACGGGAAAGAGGCGTTGTCATGGGCGGTGTTCTACGCCGCGTGGCCGGGGCGCTCCAACAAAATGTGTCACGGTCGCCGCCTTGACTCGGCCCCCGCCCGCCGCTAGCAGTTGCGGGCCATGAACGAACCAAACACCGCCCTCGAAGGCCTCCGAATCGAGCGCGAGCAGGACTTCGAGCCCAAACCTTGGGGCCGGCGTCTGGCGATCTGGCTGGTGGTGATCGCCGGGATCGGCGCGGCGGTCGCGTGGTTTGCCCGACGCGGACCCGAAGTTCGCACCGTCGCGGCCCGCGCCGCGGACACGTCGGGTCCGCGCACGTTGCTGAACGCGTCCGGATATGTCACCGCCCGACGCGAGGCCACCGTGTCCTCGAAAGTCACCGGGAAGGTCGTCGAAGTGCTGATCGAAGAAGGCATGAAGGTGGACCAGGGCCAGGTGCTGGCTCGTCTCGACGACACCAACGTGAGGGCCGCCCTGGCTTACTCGGAGGCTCAACTTGTCGCGGCCAAGACCGCGTTGGGCGAAACCCAGGTTCGCCTGGAGGAAGCCCAGCGCGAGTTGCGGCGCGTCGCTGCCTTGGTGGAGACGAGAATCGGGACGCAGTCCGACCTCGACACCGCCCAGGCCAACGACAAGGCGCTGGCGGCGCGGATCGCTAATCAGCAGTCCGCGATCGCGGTGGCCGAGAGCGAACTGGCGGTGCGTCGGCAGGATCTGGAGGACACGATCATTCGTGCGCCGTTCGCGGGCATTGTGACCGTGAAGAACGCCCAACCCGGCGAGATGATTTCGCCCATCTCGGCCGGCGGCGGTTTCACCCGCACCGGGATTTGCACGCTGGTGGACATGACTTCGCTCGAGGTCGAGGTGGACGTCGGCGAAAGCTACATCAACCGGGTCACGGCCGGCCAGGTGGTCGAAGCCACCCTCGACGCCTACCCGGACTGGAAGATCCCGTGCCGGGTCATCGCGATCATACCCACCGCCGACCGGCAGAAATCCACCGTGAAAGTGCGCATCGGCTTCGATCAACTCGATTCGCGCATCCTGCCAGAGATGGCCGTGCGCGTGGCGTTCCGCGGCGAAGCCGACCCGGCCGAAGGCGAGGCGGGCGTGGTGATTCCCAAGGCCGCGCTCGGCAGCGAAAAGGGGCACGACTTCGTATGGGTGGTCAAGGACGGCCGGGCCGAGCAGCGGACGGTCACGGCGGCACCGTCAATGGGCGATGAAACCACCGTCACCAAAGGCCTCGCCGCGGGCGAGCAGGTCGTGGTGGAAGGCGCCGATAAACTGCACGAAGGCGGCCGCGTCCGCGAAGCGAGGGCGAAGCCTTGATGAGTACGGGCGATGACGTCTTGGTCCGTGTCAGCGGCGTGGAGAAGTATTACCGGCGCGGCGCCGAGAACGTCCACGTGCTGTCGGGCATCGATCTGGCCGTGCAACGCGGCGAGTTCCTGGCCCTGATGGGCCCGTCCGGTTCCGGCAAGAGCACGCTGCTGAACCTGATCGGCGGACTGGACCGGCCGTCCGGCGGGACGATCGTCGTGGATGGTCACCCGATCGAGCGCCTGGGCGAGCGGCCACTGGCGGCCTGGCGCGCCCGGCACGTCGGCTTCGTGTTTCAACTCTACAACCTCCTGCCCGCGCTTACCGCGGAGCGCAACGTGGAGTTGCCGCTGTTGCTCACGCATCTCAACGCGGCCCAGCGCCGACGCCACGTCCGGCTCGCCTTGCAGGTCGTCGGCCTCGGACATCGCGTGAAACATCATCCGCGACAGCTTTCCGGCGGGGAGCAGCAGCGCGTCGGCATCGCGCGCGCGATCGTCACCGACCCGAGCCTGTTGCTTTGTGACGAGCCCACCGGCGATCTCGACCGCAAAGCCGGCGACGAGATTCTCGATCTCCTCCAGGGCCTGAGCCGGGACTACGGCAAGACCATCATTATGGTCACGCACGATCCCCACGCCTCGGCCCGCGCCAGCCGCACCGTCCATCTCTACAAAGGCCTGATCGTGACGGAGGCGCCCAAGTAATTCCTTCCGGCTGCGAAAGCTCAGGGGATCAGAGTGTGGCCGACGAACTCGTTCCACCTTGCCGACAACCTTCCGGTCGCCGTCTGGGGGGAGGAAAGGCTGCGTCCGTCCGCTCGCGCGACGGTTATCAAGGCGGCGGCCGCAGGGAAGCCCGAACGTTCGACGCCATCCCTGCCTGCGGGTCCGCGGGCCGGATCAGCCGCCGGACGAGGTGGGGGCGGCAGGTGGTTCGCCGGCCGGTTTCGGCTCGGGCGCGCCGGTAAATCCGGCGGGGACGGAGCGGATGTGCAGGTCGCGCTGCGGGTAGGCGATTTCGATGCCGGCCTTGCGGAACGCGTCCAGGATCGCGGCATTCAGCTCGGAAAGCGCGGGATTGCGTTGATCGGTGCGGCTGACGTGGGCGCGCAGCGTCAGGTTGAGCGTGCTGTCGCCGAAGCCCTCGAACACCACCATTGGCGCCGGGTCGGCCAGCACGGCCGGATTCTGGCGGGCGACCTCCAGGATCAGGGCCTGGGCCTGCCGCACGTCCGCGTCGTAGGAAATCCCCACCGGGATCATGATGCGCGTCACCGAGTCGCTCAGGGTCCAGTTCACGAACCGGCCCGTAACGAGCTCCTTGTTGGGCAGGATCAGCTCGCGGTTATCCCAGTCCCGGATGGTGGTCGCGCGGATCTGGATGCGCGCCACGATGCCGGAGACGTCGCCGACCGTCACGATGTCGCCGACCCGGACCGGGCGTTCGAACAGGAGGATCAGGCCGGAGACGAAGTTGGCGAACACCTCCTGCAAACCGAACCCGATGCCGACGGTCACCGCGGCCGCGAGCCATTGAACCTTGGACCATTCGATACGCAGCCCATGCGCGGCGATCACGCAGCCCACCAGGACGACCACGTAACGGAGCAAGGTCGTCATGGCATAACCCTCTCCGCGCTCGAACCGGACGTGGCTGAACACCGCCATTTCGAGGAAGCCGGGCAGATTGCGCGTGGCGATGGCCGTGACGCCCAGCACCAGGAAGACGATGAGCAGATCCCAGACGGAGACGAACGCCGCGGACGCGGCCACCGGGGTGACCGCCGGGGACGACGTCTCCACGCGCGTCCCGACCAAAGCGGCGAGCGGACTCCTACCTGCCGATGAGGCGGCTGAGGCGGTGGTCTCCACGTGCCATACCGGGATGTTCTCGAGCGCCTGCAACGCCGGCAGGAGGCCGGACCAGAGGCCCCAAAGGCAACCCGCCAGCGCCAGTCCGTAAGCCCAGCGCAAGAGTCGCCGCGACTGCCCCAGCAGCGCCAGCAGTTCGGTCTGGGTGTCGTCCTCCGCCAACCGCACGGCGCGAGACTCCACCCCCGCCTCCGCCTCCTCGGCGCTGCGAAGCTTCTCGGCGTGGGTCATGGCGAGCCGCCGGCGCGAAAGGTACAGCCAGCGAAACAGCAGGGCGCTGAGGAACTGCAGGCTAAGCGCGACCAGCACGCTCCCCAGAAAACGCAGCCAGATTTGTCGCGCGGAGTAGTTGTAGCCCAGCGCCGAGGCCAGCGCCAGCGAGAGGGGGATGCCCACCGCCGTCAGGTGGGCCAGGCGACGCCACAGCCGGAGCCCCGAGGCATCGCCGGTGTCCTCGCCGAGCGTGGAGGCCCCCAGGCCACCGTTCGGACGCAGGAGCAGGTGGGCCAGGGCGGCGAACATGAGCGTCGTGGGGATGAACGCCAGGCGGTTCGACAAACCCTCCGCGATGTCGCCCTCGAACAGGTGGTTCAGGAAGCTCAGGACCGGGAACGCCCACATCATCCATCCCAGCGCGCGACGCAGCAGGCGTGCATCCGCCTCCGGGAGGCGGAAGTGGGCGACGGCCAGACCGTCGGGCCGGAAGACCTGGCGCATGAATTCCCAAATCAGCAGGACCAGCGCCAGCACCTTCATCGCGTTGCCGAACTGGTTCACCAACATCGCACGATCGGCGGACAACCCCAGGCTGGCGCGCCAACCGATCAGCCCGATCAGCAACGGCAGCGGCACCGCCAGCAAGCCGGTGTACAGCAACGCGACCAACGTGGGGGCAAAGCTGGTGTTCCGGCCCTGGCGCGCCTGCGCCGAGGCCTCTGCCAGCCGGCGTTTCAGCCGCGGTCGCAAAACCAGGAGCAGCAGCACCCCCAGCACCGAGGCCACCGCGCTCGCCGCGGCCTGCGCGGATTCGCGCGGGAGAATCCGCATCGCCTGCCGCCACTCGGTGGAGCGCAACACCGCCCAGATCGCGGCCGCCTCGCGCCGCGCCGTCGGCCCGTCCAACGGCTCGGTGCTGCGAATCCACAGGATGCGTTGGTCGAGGTAGTCGGCCATTTCCGTCGCCACCGCGGCGGCCTGGTCCAGCGCGGTCTGGAGCCGGAGCAGCAGCGCCAGATAGTTGTCGTAGTCGCGGATCAGGCTGGCCAGCAGGTCGCGTTGTTCGGTGAGCAGCGTGCGTGCCTCCTCGATCAGGGCCGCCCGTCGCTCGGCGGGGAGGTCGGACGGCAGCCCGGCCAGCAACGCCGCCGCGGCGAACTCCGAAGGTTCGGTCGGTGCCCGGGCGTCCACGGCGGCAAACTGGGCGATCTGCGCCTCGCTGATGGTGCTTTGCTGCCGCCACGCCTCGTCGCGATAAGCCGACGCCTTCGTCAGTCCCGCCCGTTGTCGGCGCAGCAGCAAACCGATGGCGTAATTGCGGTTCAACCCCACCCGCTCGGCGGCCTCCACGCGCGTGACCAAGTTTTGAAACGTCAGGCGTTGCGCCGCCAGGTTCGTGGTCACGGTTTCGAGCCGCGCGGCCGTCTCGCGAATCCGGTCCGCGAGGGCGGTGCGTTCCCGCGCGAACACCGCGTTCGTCTCCGCCAGGCGGTTGAGCACCGGCTCGTTCAACGACTCCACCCGCCGCCGTGTCTGTTCCGCGCGCGAACTTGCCTGCAACGTCTCCTGGCCGCGCCGTCGGTTGAGCTGGCCAACCAGCGCCTCTCGCTCCTGGGTCAGCGCCGCCCCGCGCCGACGGGCCACGTCGAGTTGCAGTCGGGTCACCTCCGCCGTCGCGTTCAAATTCGCAACCTCGGCCTCGTAACGCGCCTGTTCCGCGTCCCGGTATTGCAGCCGGCTTTGCAGGAGATCGCGAGTGGCCTGGCGAATCTCGGGGTCCTGCCCGGGCGGGGGGGCGGCCTGCAGTTCCTGGCGCACGCGGTCCCGGGCGGCGCGGGAATCGCTGAGGAGCCTGGCCAGCTCCGACGCGCGCGCGGCGCGTCGTTGCGGTTCGCGGGTCAACGCGTCCTGTTCCTTGAGGCTCTGGCTGAGGTCCGCATCCAGCGTCGCGAGCCGTTGCTCCAAGGCCGC
Organism: uncultured bacterium; assembly: GCA_963735925.1. Lineage (GTDB taxonomy): Bacteria > Verrucomicrobiota > Verrucomicrobiia > Limisphaerales > J093 > DSVZ01. The sequence goes on along the minus strand of CAVTMT010000003.1, from coordinate 1,876,736 downwards.
AAGCGGCGGGTTGCTGCCCGCCCCCAACGCGGCGGGCGGCAGCGGCGTTTCCAGGGACTGCTGCAATTGGGTGAGGACAGCCGGTGCGTTGGTGGTTTCCCGCCGGAACCGGTCCGCGTCCTCGGTCTGCCGCCCGGCGTCCGTCAATCGCTGCTGCGCTTCGAGGTACAGGTTGAGCGCGTTGGTCAGCACCGCGACGGCCAGATCGGTCCGATTGCTCAAGGCCACCAGCCGTGACTGCACGGTCTCGTACGTCACCAGGGCATTGGTCGCCACGAGGCTGATGCCCGTCGCGACCGGGTTCGTCGGTTGCGCGAGGATCGGTCCGGCGACCCCCAGCGCGCCGATCCCCCACAGCAGGCACCCGCGGGAGAACCTGCGGGCGCTCCGCCGGGGAGCTGAAGCGCGGAGGTTCATGGCGTGGCGGCGAGGAGTTGACCGATTTGGGGCATGGACGCGGTGCCGGTGGTGCCGAGTTGGTGAATCACGATCGAGGCGGCCGCCATCGCCAGTTCCATCGCCTCCCGCAACGTGGCTCCCGCCGCGAGCGCGCAGGTCAGGTTCGCGGTCACGGAGTCGCCGGCGCCCACAATGTCGATCTCTCCCCGCAAGGGCAGGGTGGGGACGTGCCCGATCGTGCCGTCCGGCGCGGCGCCCACGATGCCGCGTTCCGCCAGCGTGACGAAGACGGCCTGGCCATTGCGCGCCGCGAGTTCGCCGGCGTGGCGCTTCACGGCCTCCAGTTCCTGCAGCGCACCTACGCCGGCCAAGGCCGCCAGCTCCGCGCCGTTCATCTTGAAGGTGACCGGCGGAAAGTCGCGCAGGCTGCGCCGGCTGTCGGCGATCACGAGGTTGGCCAGGTTCTTCTGCGCGAGTTCGCCCAGCGTCTCCAAGACGCGGCGCGTCACCACACCGGTGTCTGCCAGGTCCACCTGGTCCATGACGATGATTGCGTCCACCTGCCCGGCGAGTTGGCGGACCGAGGCGCGCAGGCGGTCTTCGACTTCAGCCGGCGTGGGCGACCAGTTCTTCGAGTCGAGGCGGTTCAATTCGCGCGGCGGCTTGCCCGACTCCCGCAGGAGCGGCTTGCAGTAGGTGAACGTCCGCCGCAGCGAGGTCGGCACCATGTGGTCCAGCCGCACTCCGGGTTTGGCGCGGAGCGCGCGCTGGAGCTCGAAGCCTTCGCCGTCCTCGCCGCAGAAACCGACCGGGTAGATCGCCCCGACGCCGAGCGCGACGAGGTTGTTCAGGATCGTGCCCGCCGCGCCGGGTTGGCTGCGGACGTTGGTCACGTTGTACACGGGCAGCCCGGTCTCGAGCGAGGTTTCCGCCCGCGCCGGGTCGATCTCGAGGTACCGGTTGAGGCAGAAATCGCCGACGATGGCGACGCGGAGCGAAGGGTAGCGGGCGGTGAGGGTGTGGAAACGCGGGGCCAGCATGGGCGGGGTCAAAGGCCGTTGAGGGCGAAAATGTCGCCGCGATTGTTCTTCAGGTCCAGGTAACGCCAGGTCTCGTTGTGCCCGTCCACAAACGCCACGTTCGCCCGCGTGAGGTGCCGGCAACCGGGCTGTTTGGGCGGAACGTAGTTCTTCCAGTCGTGGGTGACCGGGTCCGGCGGGAAGGTCACGATCTCGGTCATGTAGCCACTGGCGGGGACCTTGTTGGGATCGTACGGCACGCCGGTGTCGCCCATCAACCAGACCTCGCTCGGGCGGCGGATTTCCGTGAGGCGGCGGCTGTGTTGGGCGGTGCCGCCGCCGACCACGAAGCCATAGCGGATGATCGTGCTTTCGACCGGGCCGTAACCTTCCCAACGGGCGCCAAAGACCGTGCTGATGTCGCGCTCCCGCACGGCCGGGCAGCGCCAGACGTTGTTGGAAACGCTGGAGGCGACCATGTAGCTGTTGGTCGAGAGGAGCTGCCACCACCAGAGGCCCCCGCCGGCCACCCCACTCCCGGTCCACCACTTGGTGTAGAGGTCGGGCAACGACTGGTTGTAGTCGTCGGCATAGAGGATGAACGCGAGGCCGACCTGCTTGATGTTCGACGAGCACTTGATGCTGCTGGCGCGCGCCTTGGCCCGCGACAACGCCGGCAACAACAGGCTTGCCAGGATGGCAATGATGGCGATGACCACCAGCAGTTCGATGAGCGTGAAACCGTTCCGGCTCGTGGCGCGGAATTTGGCTCGGTGGTTCATAGCGCACCTGGTCAGCTTTCCACCCTGCCAACAGGGCGGCGCGGGCGCTGATCCGTGGTGACGTCGCCGACTCTATGCCTTCCCCCTTGGCGAGGCGAGATCATTGCGTGCGCAGCGCATGGAAGAGGTGGTGCAGAAAAGCCACGTTGTCGCACTGGACGTAGTGCATCGTCCCGCCCATCCGGGAGTAGCTCTTGCAGAAGCGCAGGTAGTACGCCGGGTTGTCCTTCGGCGGCTCGCCTTGGGTCCAATCCCAGCCGCCGCCGTCCTGCAAGTCCACCACGTAGAGGTGGTGCCCGCTGACGATGGGGCGCCCGGCCTGGAGGCGGAGGTTGTTCACGCAGCTCAGCGCTTTCTCGAAGACCTGCGGCCCCATGATCGCCGAACCGATCGAGAGCACCACGCCGCCGTCGAGGGTTTCGACCGAGCCGGCGAACTGGCGGAAGTCCAATCCGGCCGCGCGGCCGATCACCGCGCCGTTGAACAGCGGGTGGTTGGTGATGATGTCGTAGCCGATGCCCGGATGGACGGTGAACGGCAGGTCGTGACGGAAGGCGTTGGCGAGGGGCGAGGCGTTGCGCCACCGGTGGTTCACGATCAGGTGCCCGGCGGGCAGATGCTGCCGGCGGATGGCGGCCAGCAGATCGGCCCGGGCGGCGGTGAGCGGATCGCCGGGATTGTCGCGAATGGCCTGCTCAAGTTCTTCGGCTGCCGGCATGACCCCGCCGTCCTGGAAGATGTACCGGCCCAGGGCGCGACCGTAGCCCTCGCCGCGAATGCCGCCCAGGAGCAGGGCGCGATGGATGTGGCCGCCAGTCTCTTCCCAGGTGCCGAACGTGCCGGTGGCCACGTTTTCGCGGACGCTTTCGGTCGAGCGGCCCAGCCAGGAAAACTCCCAGTCGTGAATCGTGCCGGCGCCATTCGTGGCCAGGTGCGTGACCCAGCCGTGGTCCATGAACCGGACGAGCAACAACTGGCCGCCGTTCTTCACCAGATGCGCACCGTAGATAAGCATCACGCCGGCCTTGCGGGCGCGCGCTTCGGCGATCCGTCGGGCGCAGTCGGCGACCTGTGCAGCCACCGCCTCGCTGATCGGCGGCGGGTCATCGGCGGGTTCGACGAGGAGTTCGTCGAGCGTCGTCAGGCTCTTCCGCTCCACGAGCGGGAAGACTTTGAGCTGGGTCAGATCGAGAGGAGTCATGGCCATTCGAATCGTTTCAGCGCAGTTCAACCACCCTGCTGCCCGCATTCAATTCCGCGACGAGCTGCGCCAGCCAGCGCGCGAGCGCCGCGGGCGGTTGGTTGTCCACGAGGAATTTCACGCAGCCAGCAGGACGGCGTGGTCAGTCTGGCGGGCGGCGTACTCGATGCAGGCGAGGATGTCCTCGTGCTCCAGGAACGGATAATCGACCAGGACTTCGTCGTAGCTGGCGCCGGCGCTGAGCAGTTGCAGCACGTCGCTGACGCGGAGGCGGTACCCCCGCACACAAGGGCGCCCGCCACACTTGCCCGGCTCAATTGTGATTCGCTGGAGCAGTTCAGTCTTCATGGGAAATCAATCTCCGGGTTTTGCCCGTTTGGTTCAAGCCGGCGCTAGCGCGCGGGCGGTGGCGTTCGCTTCACCGAAAAGGCAATTCAACAACGCCTTTGCATCTCGGAAATCCGGGATCACCACGTCCGCGCCGACGCCGAGCAACCGCTGCCGCTTCCATTCGTCCATGCGGCCGGAGCCGTTGTGCGCCTCGTCGCTGGCCACCGCCACCGCGAGGCCGCCGGCCTCCTTGGTGTTCTGGATTTCGACGTAGCCATCGCCAAACGAGAGCAGTTGCGCGCCATCGATGGCGTTTTCCCGGAGGATGCGGTCGATGACCATCTTCTTGGAGAACTGCTTGAAGTCGTCCAGTGCGCCATAGACATGCGGCCCGAAGTAGCGCGTCACGTCGAGCAAGGCGGCCTCCTGTTTCACGTAGGGTTCGTCGGTGCCGCTGGCGAGGTACAGATGGAGACCGCGGTTTTTGAGTTCCTCGAGCAGCGGCCGGGCCTGGTGGACGAGCAGGTCATCCGGTTTCACGCGGCCGGACTTCAGCCCCGCGATGCGTTCGCCGATGCGCTGGTCGAGCCGGCGGAGATACTCGTGCTTGTAAGCCAGCGGTTCGCCGGGCGTGCCGCCGCGTTCCCGGATGCGCTCCGTGAGCTGGATCATCTGGTAAATCGTCTGCTTGCCGTTGAGCCGCATGATGTCCTCGAACGCGATCCGGCGCCGCTCCTCCTCACTTTCGCCGGCCAGCGGCGGCAGCAATTCGGCGAACATCGGCACCATCACGTCCGGCCAGCCCTGCCGGATCAGCGACAGGGTGCCGTCGAAATCGAACAGCACATGGCTGATGCCGGGGCACGGCGCGAACGTGGGCGCAAACTCGACCAGGCCCGTGAAGGCGGCGGTGTCAATCATCCGCCATTGGGTAGCCGGTTCGGCCCGCGGGGTCAATCGGGCTGTGATCGCGATCCGGAGCCCGGAGACGGCTCTCTCTTGACGCGGGTCAAAGCCCGATGTCGCCACCGCCCCGAGCTTGCCGGCACCATGCCATTTCGCCTGAATGCCGTGTCCGTCGCGATCTCCGGCCTGATCTCGACCCTCACCCTGGTCTTGACCGGAAATCTCCCGTTCGCCGTCGCCGCGAGCGCGGGGGACTTCGCGCTCGATTTCCGCTACGCTCCGACGAACTGGCAGACCGCGATCTGTCTGCCGGACGACTGGCAGAAGACGCTGGTGGGCAAGGACGGCGCGCTGTTGTACGACTACCCCGGCCCGTTCGCCGGCTTCGGCACGCGGATCGCGTTCGACCTCGCCGAAAGTCCAACCTGGGTGGGCCAGCAACTCGACTCGGCGCGGGTCCCGATCGTGCGCACACTCAAGCGCGCGGGAGCGGTCGAGATCGTCGAGGAAGCCTTCGCGGTCGCGCCCGGGTTGCCGCGGCTGGAGTCAACGAAAGCCGCGCCACTGCGCGTCGAGCGCATGGGCACGTCGCAAACGCTGATCGGTTGGGCGGTCCCGCGCCAGCCGTGCGAAGTGGCGTTCTGCAACATCCGCGTGGGCTACGGCCAGCCGCTGGGCTTTCGCTTCCCGGCCCGGGCCGGCGAACGGTTCACGGTGGTCTTCGGCTTGTGCGAAGGTTGGCACACCAACGCCGCCCAGCGCGTGCTCGACCTGCGGGTCGAAGGCCGGACGCGGCGCACGGTGGACCTGGTCGGCGAATTCGGTCGGAATGTGCCGGTGACCTTCGCCTTCGAGGCGGCGGATGAGAACGGCGACGGCTGGGTCAACCTCGAGGTCGCGGCCGCGAGCGGTGCGCCGGACCAGAACTCCATTCTGAATCGGCTGTGGATCTATCGCGCCGGCGAGGCGCCCGGCGAAACGGAATTGCTCGCCGCGCACGGCACCGACCGGGCGTTGGCGAGCGTCGAAGCGACCACGACGCTGGCCTCCGCCGATCCGCCGCGGCACGACGTTTTGTTGGTGCGCCTGCGCAACCGCGGTGCCGGCGCGGCGACGGTCACGCCGCGGTTGATTGTCGAGACGGCGGCGACGGCGGGTGCGGCCGAGTTCGCACGCGAACTCGCGTTCGGCGATCGCACGCGGATCTTCACCACCGTAGCGCGCACCGGCCTGGAATCGCGCGGGCAGCAGCACCGCCTGCAATTCGCGCCGGTCACGCTCGCGCCGGGAGCGGAGCACACGCTCGCGTTCGGCATCGGACGGGGCGAGGACGCCGTCGCTCTTCCTGGCGACGTGGCGGCGGCGGAGTCGGCGCGCGAACGCGCGGCGGAGTATTGGGCGAAGCTGGACTTGCCTTACGGCCACCTCGAGGTGCCGGACCCGGCCGGGCAAGGGCTGCTGGACGCGTGCATCCGGAACATCTACCAGGCGCGCGAAATCAAGCAGGGGCTGCCGGCCTTTCAGGTCGGGCCCACCTGTTACCGCGGGCTGTGGGTGGTGGACGGTTCCTTTTTGATCGAGGCGGTGACGTACCTGGGGCGGACCAACGAGACGCGCGCCGGCATGGCGTATCTGCTCGGGTTCCAGCGACCGGACGGCGCGTTCATGCTCATCGACGGGCACTGGAAGGAGACCGGCATCGTGCTCTGGGCCATCGCGCGCCACGCACAGTTGACCGGCGACGCGGACTGGCTGCGGTCGGTCTGGCCGAAGGTGCGGCGCGGCGTCGCCGCCATCCAGGCGATGCGCAAGCTGCCGCCGGCCGGCGCGCCCAACGAAGGGTTGATCCCGGACGGCTTCAGCGACGGCGGTCTGGCGGACCAGGTGCCGGAATACACGAACGTCTATTGGACGCTCGCCGGGTTGCGCGCGGCCATCGAGGCGGCGCGCTCGCTGGGCGAAACCGCCGACGCCGCGGCCTGGCAGCGCGAGTACGACGACTTTTACGCCACGTTCCGCCGTTCCGCCGAACGCGATGTACAGACCGACGCGCAGGGCAATCGCTACGTTCCAATCCGCATGGCCAAAGGCGAAGGCATCCCGCCGCAAAAGGCGCAGTGGGCGTTTCTGCATGCGGTGTTTCCCGGCAAAGTCTTTGCGGCGGACGATCCGCTGGTGCGCGGCAACCTGGCGATGTTGCGCGCCGTGGAATGCGAAGGCTTGGTGCGCGACACCGGCTGGCTGAAGCACGGGCTCTGGACTTATTTCGGTTCCTTTTACGGACACGCCTGGCTCTGGCTGGGCGACGGCGCGAAAGCCGCGCGCACGCTCTACGCCTTTGGCAACCACGCCTCCCCGCTGCTGTGCTGGCGCGAGGAGCAGATGCCGGTGGGCGAAGGCTCGCAAATGGTCGGCGACATGCCGCACAACTGGGCGAGTGCGGAGTTCATCCGCCTGGTCCGCCACCTGATCGCCCTCGAACGCGGCGATGAACTGCACCTGTTCGCCGGCTTCCCGGCGGCATGGGCGAAACCCGGCGCGGTCACGAAGCTGGACGGCGTCCTCACTTCGTTCGGGTTGCTCTCGCTGGAGTTCCGTGTGGCGACGGATGGCAAGACCGGCGAGCTCCGCCTCGACCCGCCGCGGCGCCGACCGCCGGCCCGGATCGTGTGGCATCTCGAAGGCTGGTCTGGCGAGAGCGGCACGCGGGGACTTCCCACCGATGGCGAGTCGAAGACCGTGGTGCCGCTGAGTCAGCCGCAGGGTTGAAGCGGGGAGCGCGCCCGTCCCGGGCGCAGTCTTCCGCGTCCCCGCGGAAGGCTCTGTGCGCGCTGGATGACTCCAGAACGCTGTCCCTGCACCGACCCGGAAGTTGCAGGACCCGCGGCGCGAAGGTTGAATCGGGGAGCGCGCCCGTCCCGGGCGCAGTCTTCCGCGTCCTCGCGGAAGACTCTGTGGGCGCTGGATTACTTCAGAACGCTGTCCTTGGGCCAACGCGGAAGAACCCGGCCGCGAGACGCGTCCAGGAGCGCCCGAGACGGTCGCGCTCCCCCGGCTGGGGCATCCGGCTCAATGACCGCCCGGGGCGCCGGCGCCGCCTTTCACGCGTTTGAACAAGAACACGGCTGGCAGGCAGAGCAGGCAGAGGACACCGAAGAGCCGGAAGTTGTAAACGAACGCAGAAAGCTGTGCCTGCTGCGCGACGGTCTGGCCGATGAAGGCCGTGGCTTGCTGGCCCGCCGCGGCGCCGCTCAGCGGCGCGAACGCGGCGGTGAGGGCCGCCAGGCGTTCGTTGTAAATCATATCGTACGGGGTGAGGTGGGTGACCAAGGCGGCCTGTTCGACCTGGGCGTGTCGGGCCAGGAACGTGGTGACCATGGCGATGCCGAAGCTGCCGCCGAGGTTCCGCATCAGGTTGTACACGCCGCTGGCGTTGCCCATCTGTTCCTGGCGCAGGTAGCCCATGGCCGTCGTGGTGAGCGGCACGAACACGAAGCTGACCGCGATGCCGCTGAGCACAATGGGCATAACCACGTTGGCCTGGTTGATCTGGAGATTGATGTTGCCCAGCCAGAACGACGACGCCGAAAGCAGCGCAAAACCGGTGAACACCAGCCAGCGCCCGCTCACCTTCCCCACCAGCCGCCCGACCAGCAGCGTCGTGAAAAAGGCGCCGACGCCGCGCGGGCTCAGGACGAGGCCGCTTTGGAGTGCGGGGTACCCCATCAATGTTTGCAGGAAGATGGGCAGGGCGGCGGTCGTGCCGTACAGCACCCCGCCCAACATCGCGATCAGGACCAGGCCGGCGCTGAAGTTGCGATTCTTCATCACCCGCAGGTCCACCAAGGGATACGGGGTGCGGAGTTGGCGGACCAGGAACGCCCCGAACGACGCCACCGAGATCACTGCGAACCACCGGATCCATTCGGCGGCGAACCAGTCGTCCTGTTCCCCCTTGTCGAGGATGATCTGGAGCGTGCCCAGCCACACGGCCAGGTACACGAAACCGGCAAAGTCGATGCTTTCGACGCGGGCGGCGCGAATGTACGGCGGGTCTTCCACCACGGCTTCGGCGGCCAGCATCGCCGCGATCCCGACCGGGATGTTGATGTAGAAGATCCAGCGCCAGGAATAGTTGTCCGTGATCCAGCCGCCGAGCGTCGGACCCAGGATCGGGGCGACAATGACGCCCATGCCGAACGCGGCCATCGCGACGCCGCGTTTATGCGGCGGAAAGCTCTCCAGCAGGATGGCCTGCGAGATGGGCACCATGGCGCCGCCGCCGATGCCCTGGAGGACGCGGGCGACGATCAGGAACGGCAGGCTCGTCGCCACGCCGCACAGCATGGAGGTGAGGGTGAACATCGCGATGCAGGCGATGAACAGCCGTCGGCGCCCGAAGTAGCGGCCGAGCCAGCCCGTCATCGGCAGGATGATCGCGTTCGACACCAGGTAGCTGGTGAGAATCCAGGTGGATTCCTCCGGCGTGCACGACAGGTTGCCCGCGATGTGCGGGAGCGAGACGTTGGCCACCGAGGTGTCCAGCACCTCCATGAAGGTGGCGGATACGACCGTGGCCGCGATGAGCCACGGGTTGTGTCGCGGATGCCAGGTCGCGGTCGTCGTCGCGGACGCGCTCATGCTCCGGCCGCCGGCGACGCGCCGTTCCGGCCGCCCGGGGGCACCGCTTTCCACACCAACGCTGCGAACAGCGCCGCGGCAACGAGGGACGCCAAGGCCAGAACCGGTGTCGAAGCCCGGTAGTCGCTGGTGCGGACCCAGGGCACCACCGACATGCCCGGACCCAGCTTCCGGGCCTCGTCCGGCGGATGGTCGAACACGATTTTCACCGGGACGCGCTGCACCACTTTCACGAAGTTGCCGACCGCGTTCTCGGGCGGCAGGAGACTGAACCGGGCGCCGCTGCCGGCCTGGATGCTGTCCACGTGTCCGGCGAATTGGCGGTCGGGGTAGGCGTCCACGTGCAGCTCCACGGGCTGGTTGGTGCGGAGGTGTTGAAGCTGGGTTTCCTTGAAGTTGGCCACCACCCAGAAATCCGGCACCACCACGGCCAGCAACCGCTGGCCCACCTGGACGTATTCACCGGCATGGACGGACTTGCGGGTCACGAAACCGTTCGTTGGCGCAACGATGCTCGTGTAGGAGAGATTGAGCTCCGCGGTCTTCACGTCGGTTTGCGCCTGTCGGACTTCCGCCTGCGCCATCCCGAAGGCGGCGCGGGCGGCTTCCATTTGCGCCCGCGCCTCGGTGACCCGCGATTGGTCGGTGGCCACCTTCGCGCGGTCGGCGGCGGCCGTGGCGCGGGCTGCGGTGGCGGTGGCGCGGGCGAGGTCATACTCCTGGGCGGAGCTCACGTCCTCCTGGCGCAACGACGCCATCCGTTTGAAGTCCTCCTCGGCCCGCCCGGCGGTGGCCTCGGAAGCCGCCGCCTCGGATTCGCTCTGCTTCGCCGTGAGTTCCGCGGTGACCAGCCGGGCCTTCATCAGCGCGTACGCGCTCCCGACGGTGTTCTCGTTGCTCGTCGAAACGTCGTGGCTGGCGCGCTTGTGGGCCAGCGAGGCCGCGTAGTCGCGCGGGTCGATATCGACGAGCGGGTCGCCGGCTTTCACGGGCTGATTGTCGTGGATATGGACGGCGGAAACGAGGCCGGGAACCTTGGACGAAATGGCCACGACGGGGCCTTCGAGGTAGGCGTCGTCCGTGCTCTCGTGGGTGAACACATCCACCAGATAGCGCAAGCCCACGAAGCCCAGCGCGGCGGCGGCGGCGGCCAGCAGGAGGAAGGCTGCGAGCCGCCGCGCCGTGGGACCGTTCTTCGTGGCGGCGCCGGCGGGCGGCGGGGGCGGGTCGGCGGTGTGACTCATGCGGTGGGAGCGGCGGCGAGGCCGGATTCAGCGGCGGCGGGGCGACGGAGTTTGCGGCGGAGCCATTGCTGGAACGTCTCCAGGTAGAGATAAACCACGGGGGTGATGTACAGCGTGAGGAGTTGCGACACCAACAGCCCGCCCACGACCGCGAGGCCGAGCGGTTGGCGGGCCTCGCCGCCGGAGCCGTATCCAAGGGCGATGGGGAGCGTGCCCATCAGCGCGCACATGGTGGTCATCATGATCGGGCGGAAGCGCAGGAGGCAGCCCTGGTAAATCGCGTCAAAGGGCGACTTGCCCTCCTGCTGCGCGGCAATGGCGAAATCGATCATCATGATCGCGTTCTTTTTCACGATGCCCACCAGCATGATCAGGCCGACGAAGGCGTAGATGTTCAGTTCGATCCGGAAGAGCAGCAGCGTCAGCAACGCGCCGAAGCCGGCCGCGGGCAGCCCGGAGAGGATCGTGATCGGATGGATGAAGCTTTCGTACAGAATCCCCAGGATCATGTAGATGACCAGGATCGACATCAGCAAGAGGATGCCCAGGCCCTTGAGCGAGGATTGGAACACCTGGGCCTGGCCCTGGAAGCTGGCGGTCAGCGTGGCGGGCAGGCGGATCTGCGTGAGCATCCTGTTGACCGCGTCCACCGCCGTGCCCAGCGACATGCCGGGGGCCAGGTTGAACGAGAGGTTCACGGCGGGCAACTGGCCGAAATGATTCACCGTGAGCGGACCCACGCCGCGCCGGATGCTCGCCACCGCCGGGAGCGGCACCAGCCGGCCGGTCGAGGAGCGGACGTAGAGTTGCGACAGGGCCGCCGGGTCGTTCTGGCTTTCCGGCTGCAATTCCATGACCACCCAGTACTGGTTGACCGGCGAGTAAATGGTCGAGACCTGGCGCGAACCGTAGGCGGTGTAGAGCGCCTCCTCGATCTGCTGCGGGGTCACGCCCAGGGCCCGGGCCTGGTCGCGGTCGATGTCCACGAACACCTGCGGGGAACTGATCAACAGATCCGACGTGACATCCTGGAATCCGGGCAGGGCGGCCATGTTCGTCTGCACGATCGGCACCCAGCGGTAGAGCTCCTGCAAGTCCGGCCCTTGCAGCGTGAACTGATACAGCGCCTTCGTGAACGTGCCGCCGATGCGGATGAGCGGCGGGTTCTGGAGAAACGCGCTGATGCCGGGCACCGAGTTCAGTTTGCCGCGCAACCGCTGGATGATCTGGTCCACGTGCGGCCGGCCGGTCGAGCGCGGCTTGAGGCGCACGAACATGCGGCCGCTGTTGCCGGTGGTGGTCGGTCCGCCCGCCCCGATGGACGAGGTCAGGTTGTTGAGGAGGTTCGTCTCCTGCATCACCAGATGCATCAAGGCCAACTGGTGGTCGCGCATCGAGTCGAACGAGATGTCCTGCCCGGCCTCGGTGACGATGAAGATCTGGCCGGTGTCCTCGCTCGGGAAGAAACCCTTCGGCACCGTGACGAACAGGTAGCCCGTGGCCACCAACACCGCGAGCGACACGCCGATCACGGCGAGGCGATGCCGCAGTGCGGCACGCAACGTCCGCTCGTAAACCCCCAGCAGGCCGTCGAAGAACCGTTGCGACACGGCATAGACCCGGCCGTGGTGGGTCTGGCCCGGCGGGCGCACGAACCGGCTGCAAAGCATCGGCGTGAGGGTCAGCGAGACGAAGCCGGACACGAGCACCGCGGTCATGATCGTCACCGCGAACTCGTGCAACAGCCGCCCGAGGATGCCCCCCATGAAGAGCACCGGGATGAACACCGCCGCCAGCGACAGGGTCATCGAGATGATCGTGAAGCCGATCTCGCGTCCGCCCTGCAACGCCGCCTCGAACGCGGGCATGCCGGCCTCCATGTGGCGGACGATGTTCTCCAGCATCACGATCGCGTCATCCACCACGAAGCCCACCGAGAGCGTCAGCGCCATGAGCGAGAGGTTATCGACGCTGTAGTTGAGCAGGTACATCACCGCGAACGTGCCGATCAGGGACATCGGCAGCGCCAGGCTCGGGATGAGGGTCGCGGAGAAATTGCGCAGGAACAGGAAGATCACCAGCACCACCAGACAGACGGTCAGCATCAAGGTGAACTGGACGTCGTGGACGGATTCGCGGATGGACTGCGAGCGGTCGTAGAGGATCTCGAAGTTGACCGAGGCGGGCAACTGCGCGCGCAAGGTGGGCAGCAGCGCGCGGATGTTGTCCACCACTTCGACGGTGTTTTCGCCGGGCTGCCGCTGCACGGCGAGGATGATGGCCCGGGTGGTGTTGAACCATGCGGCGACCTTGTCGTTCTGCACGCTGTCGATCACGCGGCCCAGGTCGCCGAGGCGAACCGGTTGCCCGTTGCGATAGGCCACGATCAGCGGGCGGTAGTCGGCCGCCTTGAACAATTGGCCGTTGGCCTGGACGGTGAACGCCTGCTTCGGCCCGTCGAGCGTGCCGGTGGGGAGGTTCACGTTGCCCTGCGCCACGGCCTGTTGGACCTCGTCGATGCCGATGCCGCGGCTGGCGAGCGCCCCCGGGTCGAGCTGGATGCGGACCGCATACGTCTGGGCGCCGAACACGCCGACCTGCGCCACGCCCTTGACCATCGACATCCGCTGGGCCATGAGCGTTTGCGCGTACTCGTCCACGGAGGAGAGCGGCAGCGTGTCCGACGTGAGCGCCATGTATAGGATCGGCTGATCGGCGGGGTTCACCTTGCTGTAGGTCGGCGGCGAAGGCATGCCTTGCGGCAGGAGCCGCGCCGCCTTGGCGATGGCCGCCTGCACGTCCTGCGCCGCGGCGTCGATGTTCCGGTCCAGCGTGAACTGGATCGTGATCTGGCAAAGCCCCAGCGCGCTGACCGACGACATCGAATCGACGCCGGCGATCGTGGTGAACTGGCGTTCGAGCGGCGTCGCGACCGCCGAGGCCATCGTCTCCGGACTCGCGCCCGGCAGGCTGGCCGAGACCTGGAGCGTGGGGTAATCGACGCTGGGCAGGTCGCTGACCGGCAGGTAGCGATAGCTGACGATGCCGAACAGGAGGATGCCCGACATGACCAGCGTGGTCATGACCGGCCGGCGGATGAACAGCTCCGAGATGTTCACGCAAACCTCCCCGGCCCCGAACCGCCCGCGAACGAACCGCCCGTCGGCCTCGGGGTGCTGGCGGTCGGCGGCCCCCCGGTTCCCCGCCCGCCCTCCGGCCTGGCTCCCGCCCGCTCGCCCGGCGTTTCCACACTCACCTTCGCCCCCGGCACCAGGCGCAATTGACCGTCGGTCACCACCGTTTCCCCGGATTTGACGCCGCTTACGATGACGGTCTCGTTCCCGCGCTGCGGCCCGGTGGTCACCAGACGCTTTTCCACGCTCGCGTCGGGCCGGACGACGAACACGAAATCGCCGCTCTGGCTGGACTGCACGGCGGGCGACGGCACCACGGTGGCGTTGGTCAGTTCGCCGAGCGTCAGGGTGACGTTCAGGAACTGGCCGGGCCACAAGCGTTCGTCCGCGTTGGCGAACCTGGCCCGCAACAGCAGCGTGCCGGTGGCGCTGTCCACCTGGTTGTTCACCACCTCCAGCTCGCCCATCGCCGCCAGTTCCGGGTGCTGCGGTGTCGCCGCGGTCGCGCGCAGAGGCCCGCGGGCCGCCGCCGTCCGCACCTCCTGCAGCGCGCGCTCCGGCACCGAGAAGTCCACATAGATCGGCCGCGTCTGGTTCACGATGACGAGGATGGTGTCGTTGTTCTTGACCATGTTGCCGGCGTCCACGAGCAGCAGCCCCAGGCGGCCGTTCACCGGCGAGGTGATGGAACAGAACGAAAGCTGCAGCTTCGCGCTGGCGATGGCCGCCTGGTCGGCCGCGACGGAAGCCTGGAAGGTGGCGACCTTCGCGCGGTTGGCGTCCACCAACGTCGCGGGCACCGCCTTGGTGTCGGCCAGTTCATCGGTGCGCTTCATGTCGGCCTGGGCGTTTTGCAGCGCGGCCTGGTCCCGCGCCAGCACGGCCTCCGCCTGGTCGAGCGCCGCCTGAAACGGACGCGGGTCGATCTCGAAAATCAGGTCGCCTTGCTTGACCTCGTCGCCCGGCTTGAACGCCACGCGCGCGAGCTGACCGTCCACGCGCGCCTTCACCGAAACGCTGGCGTAAGCGCGGGCGGCGCCGATGGCGGTCAGTTCGAGGGGCACGTTGGTCTCGACCACCGTCGCCACCGTCACCGGCACGGGGAGGTTGCGGCCCTTCGCCTGGGCGATCGGCGGGCCGCCGGGAGAGGTGCCGGAGGGCGAACAGCCCACTCCCAGGTTCCACAGCGTGACCGCCACGAGGAGTGTCAGGATGCTTTCGTACCGCTTCATAGCTCAGCTTCTTTTGGGCGGGGTGGGCACTTCCCAACCGCCGCCCAGCGCCTTGTAGAGCGCGACCACGTTCTCGGTCATCGTGCGCTCGCTTTGCACCAGGGCGTCCTCGGCCTGGTAGAGCGAGCGCTGGTTCACCAGCACGTTGAGGAACTCGCCCAAGCCTTTCGCGTAAAGTTGATTGGCCAGTTCCACCGAACGGCGGCTCGCCGCCACCGACTCCCGCAGCGATTGGTAGCGCTCCTTTTCCTTGGCGTATGCCACCAGCGCGTTCTCGACATCTTCCAGGGCGAGCAGCACGGTCTGGTTGAACTGGGCCAGCAGTGCCTCCTGCTGCGCGGTCTGCGCGTTGATCTCCGCCTTGAGCCGCGGGTATTCGAGCAACCGCCACCGCACCGACGGCCCGGCCGACCAGAACTGGCTCGCCGGCTCGATGAGCGTGGCCGCGTCGAGACTCTGATAACCGGCCGTGCCGGTGAGGAAGAACTTCGGGAACAACTCGGCCTTGGCCACGCCGATGCGGGCCGTGGCGGCGGCAAGCTGGCGTTCGCTCTGGCGCACGTCCGGCCGGCGCAGCAGGAGGTCCGACGGCAAACCCGCGGGCACCTCGGGTGGCGGCGCCGGGATGGCCGAACCGGTCGCCAGCTCGGCGTCCAGGGATCCCGGGGCTTCGCCCAGCAAGACGCTCAGCCGGTGGCTGGTCTGCTGGAGCGCGGTCTCCAGCGTCGGCACCTGCGCCTTGGTGGCGGCCAGCAGCGTCCTGGCCTGGGCGACGTCCAGTTCGCTGGTCAGGCCCTTGTCGAAGCGCAACTGGCTGATGTCCACCGTTTCCTGCTGGGCCTGCAGATTCTCCTGGGCGATCGCGAGCTGCCGCTGCGTGCCGCGATACTCCACGTAATTGCGCGCCACCTCGGCCAGGAGGGACACCTGCACCGAGCGTTGATTCTCCTCGATCGCCTGCAAATCCGCCGTCGCGGCCTGCAAGGAGCGGCGCTTGCCGCCAAACACATCGATCTCCCAACTCGCGTCAAAGCCGGCCTGGTACGTGTCGGTGTCCAGCAGGCGGACCGGAAAGGCCAGCGCGTTCTGGCTGCGTCGCGCCGTGGTGAGCGAGGCGCTGGCGTCGATCGTGGGGATGAAGTCCGACAACACCGCCCCGCGCAACGCCCGGGCCGCCTTCACGCGGGCGGCCGCCATCTTGAGATCGTTGTTGGCCTGCACGGCGCGGTCGATCAACGAGTCGAGTTCCGGATCGGCGAGCGTTTTCCACCAGTGGGCCAACTGCGCGTCGCGATGGGTGTTTCCTCCCGCGGCGGCGTCCGACCAGGCCGGCGGCACGGCAGGCCGGGGCGGGTGGTAGTTGGGGCCCACGCTGCAGCCGGCCAGCAGCACCGGCAGCCAGACCCACTTCAGCGAGGCGGTAGCGTTCATGGGAGAGGAGTCAGGAGGTGGCCTGCCGATGGAGGAGCTTCGCGAACCGCAGGAGGAACGTGCGCCGTTCGCGCTGGAAGACCGGATTCGAAACCGACCGGCCGGTCACCAGACGCGTCGATTGGGGAAACGCCAGCGGATACGCGGTCAGCGCCATCAACGAGAGCAGCAGGTGCCCCGGATCCAGGTCCGCCGGGAGCAGACCCTGGTCCTGCCGGGCGCGAATCGACGCCACCGCGCGGCGTGCCACCGTGCGCCGATAGCGCTGATGCACCAGGTTCCGGTCCGTGCCTTGGAGGGCTTCCCAGCCCAGCAGGCGGAACCAGTCCCGGTCCTGACAGGCGGCGTCGAACCAGTAGGCGAGCGTGGCCGCCGGGTCTTTCGGCGCGGAGGCCAGCAGCGCCTCCCGCTGGGCGATCTTCTGTCGCAGCACGGCGCTGAAGAGTCCGTCCTTGTTGCCGAAGTAATGGTAGAGCATGCGCTTGTTGACGCCGGCCCCGCGGGCGATCACGTCCACGCGCGCCCCGGCCAGTCCCTTGGCGGAAAACTCGCGCAGGGCGGCGCCCAGGATCTTCTCCTGGGTCCGCTGCGGATTCCGCGTGGCGGGGGAGGCCCGGGGGGGCTTCGGACTGGCGGCGTGGCGGCTCATGCTCGATTCACCGCGCGGAAGGTAAATCCCGCCAAGTAACCGTCAAGTTACTTAAGGCCGCGGTGGTGCCCTGCCGTTGACAGGGTGGCCGCGCGACGGCGGCGGCGCCGGGCGGGGCGACAGCCCGCCGTCACCAAACCGGGACCCCGCTCCGGCGGCCCCGTCCGTTTCAGCGCGGCGCGATCTTCCGCGCGATCGTCCGCCTTGCCAGCGGCCGGAGCGCATGAAATCGTACGGGCAACGTTCAACGCACATCGAACCATGCCGATCCTGTTGTCGCCCCCGGTGAACCGCCGGTCCTTCCTGAAAACCGCCGCCCTCGGCGGCGTCGCGCTGGCCGTGAGCGGTTGTCGCAGCTTGGCGCCGGCGGCCGCCACCCCGGGCGAATGGCACGTGGCCCTGTTGTCCGACACCCACATCCCGGGTGATCGGGTGAACGGGTACCGCGGCTTCAATCCCTGGCAGAACCTGCACGGCATCATGCCGGGGGTCCTCGCCGCCGCGCCGGCAGCGGCGGTCTTGTGCGGCGATGCCGCCCGGCTCGAAGGCCGGGAAGCGGACTATCGGGAGGTGGCCGCGCTGCTGGAGCCGCTCGCCGTCAGGGCGCCGGTCTGCATCGGCCTGGGCAACCACGACGACCGCGCCAATTTTCTGAAGGCCTTCACGCGGCGACCCGGCACCCACCCCGCCGTGGACGGCAAGTGCATCACCGTGATCGAGCATCCGGTGGCGCGGTTGATCGTGCTGGACTCGCTGCTCTACACGAACAAGGTGGCCGGCCTGCTGGGCAAGGCGCAGCGGGACTGGCTGGCCCGCTACCTGCCCACGTTGAACGACCGGCTCACCGTGCTGTTCGTGCATCACACGCTCGGGGACGGGGACGGGGATTTACTCGACGCCGGGCAGTTGTTCGCGCTGGCGAGGCCGCAGCGGCACGTCAAAGCCATCTTCTACGGTCACTCGCACGTGTGGGAACTGGGCCAGCGCGACCGGCTGAAACTGATCAACCTGCCGGCGGTCGGCTACAACTTCCGCGACCAGGATCCGGTGGGCTGGGTGGATGCGCGCTTTCGCTCGAACGGCGTCGCGCTGACGCTGCACGCCATCGGCGGAAACCGGTCGGACGACGGCAGGACATGGTTCGTCGAGTGGATTTGATTTCAGGGGAAACCTGGGGCGGCGACGTTCAGCCAGGATGTGGCTCCTCAACTGCCGGAGCGATCCTTTCGCACGGCGGCGTGACCGCGCCCTTCAGCCAAGCGCCGAGTTGCGGTCCGGTGGATCAGCGCTTTACCCGGCGATTCAGACCGCGGCCGCCGCGCGGGCTTCCTCCACCGCTTTGCGGATGGCGGTCTTGAAGCGGTCGAGGCCTTCGTCGAACGCGGCGGCCATCGTCAGGACCGGCGTGCGGCGCACGCGCCGTTTGAAGCTGCGCAGGTTCGCCTCCGCCACCGACTCGTCCATCTTGTTGGCCACGACCAGGCGCGGCTTGGCGAGCAGGTCGGCCGCGTGCAATCCGAGTTCGGCCAGCAATTGCTGGTGATCCTCCCACGGCTTGCGCCCGTCGGTCCCGGCCATGTCGAGCAGGAGGACGAGCACCTTGCAGCGCTGGATGTGTCGGAGGAAGGCATGGCCCAAGCCGACGTTGCGGTGCGCCCCTTCGATCAGTCCGGGTACATCGCAGACCATCAGCCGGTACCAGTCGTCGTACTCGACGATGCCGATCTGCGGGTGGAGGGTCGTGAAGGGATACGGGGCGATCTTGGGCCTGGCCTTCGAGATGGCGGCCAGCAGCGTGGACTTGCCGGCATTCGGATGGCCCACCAGACCGACGTCGGCGAGCAGGCGCAATTCCAGGCGAAACTCGCCTTCCGCGCCCGGTTCTCCCGGCTGGGCAAAACGCGGGGTCTGGCGGCGCGAGGTGGCGAAGTTGCGGTTCCCCAAACCGCCGCGCCCGCCGGCGCAGAGGACAAAGCGCTGTCCGTTCTCGGTGAGGTCCGCGACCAGTTCGCCCGGCTCGACGGCCGCGGGAGCGGGCGGCGGCGTTTCTTTCGCCAGGTCGATCTCCCAGGCCCGCGCCCCGGCCGAGGTGCGGAGGACCGGGCGTTGGCGGCTCCCCGCCAGGAGCAGCGGTCGGGTGGTGGCCGGCTCCGAATCGCCGACGGCGGGGGGCAGCGACACGCCCGTCGTCACGCGCCACACCATCGTGCCACAAGGCACTTTCACGACGAGTTCCTTGCCGGCATGACCATCCATGCCTTTGCCCAGGCCGTGCTCGCCGTTCTGGGCCAGCAACCGCGGTTGATAGTACTGGTTGACCAGGTTGTTCAGGTCGTGGTCAGCCTCGAGAATGACGTCGCCGCCGCGGCCGCCGTTGCCGCCGCTGGGCCCGCCCTTCGGTCGGAACGTCTCCCGCAGAAAGGCGACGCAGCCGCGGCCGCCGTGTCCGGCGCGGGCGTAGATTTTGACTTCATCGACAAACATCGGGGGAATCCACGGTCGAGGGGGCGCGGGCCGCTTCGGAAAACGAAAGGGCGAGGCCGGCGGCCTCGCCCGAAAATCTGGCGTTCCCGACTAGTTGGCCGCGGGGGCGGTTTCCTTGGGCACGATATTGATCCGCTTGCTGTCCTTGTCGAACTTCACCGTGCCGTCCTTCAGGGCGAACAGGGACCAGTCACGGGCCGTGCCGACGTTGCGGCCGGCCATGAACTTGGTGCCGTGCTGCCGGACGAGGATGCTGCCGGCGGTCACGAACTGGCCGCCGAATTCCTTCACCCCCAAGCGCTGACTTGTGCTGTCGCGACCGTTGCGCGAACTGCCGCCACCCTTCTTGTGTGCCATAAGCCTAAAACTTGATTTCCTTCACCTTGACCACCGTGAGCGATTGCCGGTGGCCGATTTTCTTTCGGTAGCCCTTCCGGCGTTTCAGCTTGAAGGCAAAAACCTTGTCCCCTCGTTTCTGTTCGACCACGTCGGCGACGACACTGGCGCCGGCCACCGTGGGCGTGCCCACCGCGACCTTGCCGTCGGCGTTGACGAGCAACACCTGGTCGAAGACGACCGGCTGGCCGCTTTCGGCGGTCAGCTTCTCGATTTCGACCGTGTCACCCGGTGCCACGCGGTACTGCTTTCCGCCGGTTGCTAAAACTGCGTACATAATCGCAATGTCAAAGGCGGGGCATCCAATCAAAACGGGCGGTGGGTGTCAACGTTCCATTTCTCATTTTTTGCCGCGCGCGACGGCACGCGCTCCGGGCTTGCCGATCCGGCGGAATCGGCCAAGAGTCCGAACGTCGGGACCGCGCGGCCCCCCGCGCACGAGGCCGGGTGTGCGCTTGGGCTGCCGGCCAACGGGGATTGCGGGTGGGGCTCGCGGGGTCAGAATGGACGACGACAGGCAGCAAACAGCACCCATGAATTTCGCGGAGTCACCGGAAGTGGCGAATCTCGACTATGTCGAGGCCCTGTTCGCCGCCTACGAGTCCAACCCGGAGTCGGTGGCGGCCGAGTGGCGGCAATACTTCACGGGCCTGACCAACGGAACGCCCGCGCCTGGGCCGGTCCGGCGGGAGCCCGGCTTCGCGCGCCGCAGCCTGTTCAATCCGGCTGGCGGCGGGGCGGCCCCGGCGGCGCCCGCCCGCGAAGAGGAGTTGGACCGGATGCTCCTCCTCCAGCAACGGGTGGATCGGCTGGTGCGGGCCTACCGCGTGCGCGGCCACATCGTGGCCCGGGTGGATCCGTTGAGCGACTTCACGCCGGCGGTGCCGCAGCTCGACCCGCAATACTACGGCTTCAGCGGGGGCGACATGAACCGCGAATTCTATGTCGAGACGTTGCGGGCCGACGGGCGGCTGCCCTTGCGCGAGATCATCCAGCGGTTGCGCACGATCTACTGCGGGGCGATCGGCGCGCAATACATGCACATCGACGACCTGCGCATCCGCCATTGGCTGCAGGGGCGTTTCGAGAGCATGCCTTTCCGCGCGGAACTCAGCCGGGACACCCAGCTCCGCATCCTCACCCGCCTCACGGACGCGATCGTTTTCGAGCAGTTCATCCGCAAGAAATTCGTCGGCGCAAAGAGTTTCTCCCTCGAAGGCGGCGAGAGCCTGATCCCGCTGCTCGATCTGGCCATCGAGAAGGCCAGCGAACTGGGCGTGCACGAGATCGTGGTGGGCATGGCCCATCGCGGCCGGCTGAACGTGCTGGCGAACATCATCGGCAAAAGCCCGCGCGAGATCTTCCGCGAGTTCGAGGACAAGGACCCGGACCTTTATCTGGGCGGTGGCGACGTGAAATACCACATGGGTTACAGCAGCGATTACCTGACCGCGGCCGGCCGCCGCGTGCATCTCTCGCTGTGCTTCAATCCCAGCCACCTGGAGTTCGTGAACCCGGTGGCGCTCGGCCGCGTGCGCGCGAAGCAGGACCGCGGCCACGACGCCGAGCGGGCGCAGACGATGGCGTTGTTGATCCACGGGGACGCGGCCTTCATCGGTGAAGGCGTCGTCCAGGAAACGCTGAACCTGAGCCGCCTGCCCGGTTACCGCACCGGCGGCACGATCCACATCGTCGTCAACAATCAGATCGGCTTCACCACGCCGCCCAGCGAGGGCCGGTCCACGCTCTACGCCACCAGCGTCGCCCGGATGCTGCCCGCGCCGATCTTTCACGTGAACGGGGAGGATCCGGAGGCGGTGGCCCGCTGCGTGCAACTGGCGCTGGATTTCCGGCAGCAATACAAGCTGGACGTGGTGATCGACATGTACTGCTACCGGCGGCTCGGCCACAACGAAGGCGACGAACCGTCGTTTACCCAGCCGGCGCTGTACCGCTTGATCGAGCGGCGTCGGTCGGTCCGCGAAGCCTATCTCGAACGGCTGCTCGAACTGGGCGGCATCACGCGCGAGGAGGCGGACGATATTGCGCGGCGGCGCTACGACTGGCTTGAACAGCACCTCAGCGAGGCGCGGGGCAGCTTCTGCGGACTGCCGCCCAGCAGCCTCTCGGGCATCTGGCAAGGGTACCGCGGCGGCGCGGTGGCGGCGGAGGACGATCCGGAAACCGGCCTGCCCGCAGCCGCGCTCGCGGATTTGCTGAAACAGACCACCGCCCTGCCGGCCGATTTCCAGCCTCACCCCAAGCTGCGCAAAGTCCTCGAACATCGCCTCGAAATGGCGGCGGGCCAGCGGCCGCTGGACTGGGCGGCCGCGGAGGCCGCGGCGCTGGCCAGTCTCGTGAGCGCCGGGCACCGCCTCCGGATTTCCGGGCAGGATTGCGAGCGCGGCACGTTCAGCCACCGGCACGCGGTGTTGCACGATTACGAAACCGGCCGGAAGCATTGCCCGCTCCAGCATTTGAGCGCCTCGCAGGGGCCGGTGGACATCGTCAACAGCCCGCTCTCCGAGGTGGGGGTGCTCGGCTTCGAGTACGGCTACAGCCTGGACACGCCCGAAGGCCTCCTCATCTGGGAAGCGCAGTTCGGCGATTTCGCGAACGCGGCCCAGGTGATCATCGACCAGTTCATCGTCAGCGGCGAAGACAAGTGGCGGCGGTTGAGCGGGCTGGTGATGTTGCTCCCGCACGGTTTCGAGGGCGCCGGTCCGGAGCACTCGAGCGCGCGGCTGGAACGGTTCCTCGCCCTGGCGGCCGAGGACAACATCCAGGTGGCCAATCCCAGCACGCCGGCGCAATTCTTCCACCTGCTGCGCCGTCAGGTGCTGCGCCGCTGGCGCAAGCCGCTGGTGGTGATGACGCCGAAGAGCATGTTGCGCAATCCGAAGGCGGTGTCCCCGCTCGGGGACCTCGCCCACGGCCGCTTCCGGCGCGTGATTCCCGACCCGCGAGGCGTTACGATGCGGGACGTGAACCGGGTGCTGCTTTGCAGCGGCAAGATATACTACGAGCTCGAAAGCCGCCGCCAGGAACTGGGCCGCGAGGACACCGCGATCGTTCGCCTCGAGGAGTTGTACCCGTTCCCGCAGACGGAGCTGGAAGTGTTGCTGGCCGACTGTCGCGACGGCACGAACGTCATCTGGGTCCAGGAAGAACCGGAGAACATGGGGGCCTGGCGCTATCTGCGCGTGACGGTCAGCATGCAATTCCTGGGCCGTCTGCCCTTCAGCGGCGTGTGCCGCCCGGCCTCGGCGAGTCCGGCCACCGGCTCCGCCGCCGCCCACCAACTCGAACAGGAGCAGATCCTCGACAGCGCGTTCGGCGGCAAGGATCATCAGCCGCGCCCGCGCACCGAGACCATCGTCAGCACCAAACAACTGGCCTAACCTGCGACTTCCATGGCAATCGAACTTACTGTGCCCTCGGTCGGCGAATCGGTCACCGAGGTCGAACTGGGCGAATGGCTCAAACGCGAGGGCGACCCGGTCCGCAAGGACGAGGCCGTCGCGGTCATCGAAACCGACAAGGCGACGATGGAACTCTTCGCGCCCGTGGACGGCGTGCTCAGCAAAGTGCTGAAGACTAAGGGGACCAAGCTCAGCATCGGCGAGGTCGTAGGCTATCTCGAACCGGGCGCCGCGCCCGCTTCGACCCGGGAGGTGTCTCCCGTTGCGGCGAGTGCGCCCGGCGTGGCCGGGTCGAAAAGCAAGTCCACCGGCCAGCCGGAACCGCGCGTGATGCCCGCCGCCGCGCGGTTGGCCGCGCAGACCGGCGTCCAGGCCGAGGCAGTCGCGGGAACCGGCCCCGGCGGACGCGTGCTGAAAGAGGACGTGCAGCGCGCTTCCCTCCAGCCTCCCCAGCCGTCGTCGTCGGCGGGCCCGATTGAAGCCCCCCAGGCCCCGGCGCCGAAACCGCTCGCAACCACCGCCGACCGCGAGGAAGAGGTCGTCGCGATGAGTCTGATTCGGCGGAAGATCGCCGAGCGGTTGCTCCAGGCCCAGAACTCGATGGCGTTGTTGACCACTTTCAACGAGGTGGACATGTCGGGCGTGATGACGCTGCGCGGCCAGTACCAGGAGAAGTTCGTGGAGCGCTACCAGATCAAGCTCGGCTTCATGTCGTTCTTCGTGAAGGCCGTGGTCGAAGCGCTCAAAGACACCCCCGCCCTCAACGCCGAGGTGCGGGGCACCGACATTGTCTATCGGAACTACTTTGACATAGGCATCGCCATTGGCGGCGGTCGCGGGCTGGTGGTGCCCGTCCTGCGGAATGCCGAGCGGCTGAGTTTCTCCGAAATCGAGCAGGCCATCGCCGATTTCGGCAAACGGGTGAAGGAGAACCGGATCAAGCCCGACGACCTGGCCGGCGGTACGTTTACGATCACCAATGGCGGCGTCTATGGCTCGCTGCTTTCCACCCCGCTGATCAACCCGCCCCAGAGCGGCGTGCTCGGCATGCACGCCATCCAGGACCGTCCGATGGCGGTCAACGGCCAGGTCGTGATCCGGCCCATGATGTACCTGGCGCTCTCCTATGATCACCGGATCGTGGACGGGCGCGAGGCCGTCACCTTCCTGCGACGGATCAAGGACTTCGTCGAGCATCCCGCCCGAATGCTGCTGGAGGTCTGAGCCGGGGCCGACCGATCCACCCCGGCCGGCGGTCCGATCCGCGGCGCGCGCCGCGCATAAATGGTTTTGACTCACCCCCGGCTGCCGATATGCTCGCCGTTCGATTTTCGAGCTGGAGCTATGGCCAAATTGTTCATCGAAGACTTGGATTTGAAGGGGAAGCGCGCCCTCATCCGCGTGGATTTCAATGTCCCCCAGGACAAGGTCACGGGGGCCATCACCAATTCCAAACGCATCGAGGCGGCGTTGCCGACGGTCCGGTACGCGCTCGCTCAGGGGGCGGCGGTCATCTTAATGAGCCATCTGGGCCGGCCGGATGGCAAGCGGATCGAGAAGTTCTCGCTCCGCCCCGTGGCGCGGAAGCTCGAGGAATTGCTGGGCAGCCCCGTCCAGTTCCTCAACGACTGCATCGGCCCGGAGGTGGAAGCTGCATGTGCCGCCGCCCGGCCGGGCGACGTGATCCTACTCGAAAACCTCCGGTTCCACATCGAGGAGGAGGGGAAGGTCAAACTCGAGGACGGCTCCAAGCTCAAGGCCGACCCCGAGGCCGTGAAAGCGTTCCGCGCGTCGCTCACCCGATTGGCGGACGTCTATGTCAACGACGCCTTCGGCACGGCCCACCGGGACCACTCGTCCATGACCGGGGTGCAGTTGCCGCAACGGGCCTGCGGTTACCTGATGAAGAAGGAGCTGGACGCCTTCACCGCGGTTCTCGAAAGCCCCCGGCGTCCGCTGCTCGCCATCCTGGGCGGCGCCAAGGTGGCGGACAAAATCCAACTCATCAGCAATTTGTTGGACAAGGCGGACGAAATCATCATCGGCGGCGGCATGGCCTTCACGTTCAAGAAGGTCATCAGCGGCCTGGCGATCGGGAATTCGCTGTTCGACCCCGAAGGCGCCAAGATCGTGCCGGAATTGATGAAGAAGGCCCAGGAAAAGGGTCGCAAGATACTACTGCCGGTGGATTACGTCTGCGGCGACAAATTTGCCGCCGACGCACAGGTCAAAGCCGCGGATGACGCGTCCGGCATCCCCGCCGGCTGGCTTGGTCTGGACGTGGGGCCGAAATCCACGGCCCTGTTCCTGGAAGCCATCCGGCGCGCCCAGACCATCGTCTGGAACGGGCCGCCCGGGGTGTTCGAGTTTCCCGCGTTCGAGGCGGCGACCAGGGCGATGGCGGACGCCATCGTTGCCGCCACCCGGGCTGGCGCCACCACCGTCATCGGCGGCGGCGACACGGCCACGGCAGCGAAGAAGTACGGCGCCGACAAGCAAGTCACGCACACCTCGACCGGCGGCGGTGCGAGCCTGGAATTCCTGGAAGGCAAGGTGCTGCCCGGCGTGGCGGCCCTTTCGGACAAGCCCGCCGCAGGCGGCAACCGTTGACCACCGGCCTCGTTTACGATCAATCTTCACTGATTCATGAATAAAGACCGCAAGCTGATCATCGCCGGCAACTGGAAGATGAACAAGACCGTCGCCGAGGCGATTGACCTCGTGAACGGTTTGAAGCGCGAGCTGGCGACCGTCAAGGAGGTGGACCTCGTGGTCGCACCGCCGTTCACCGCCCTGAGCGAGGTGACCAAGGCCATCCTCGACTCGAACATCCGCCTCGGTGCGCAAAACATGAGCGAGCACAACTTCGGCGCCTACACGGGCGAAATCTGCGCCGCCATGCTGAAGGAGTTCTCCGTGCGCTACGTCATTCTGGGCCATTCCGAGCGCCGGCAATACCAGCAGGAATCCAGCGAGTTGATCGCCCGCAAGGCGCTGGCGGCGCACGCCGCGTCGCTCAAGCCCATCGTCTGCATCGGCGAATCGCTCGACGAGCGCAAGGGCGGCCGGATGGAGCCCGTGCTCGAAGCGCAACTCCGGGGGAGTCTGGGCGGGCTCAGTCACGACCAGATCGAAGAGACCGTGGTGGCCTACGAACCGGTCTGGGCGATCGGCACGGGCGTGACTGCCACGACCGAGCAGGCCCAGTCCGCCCACGCCTTCATCCGCAAGGTGTTGGCGAGCATTGCCGACGAAGCGACGTCCCGGAGGGTCCGGATCCAATATGGCGGCAGCGTGAAACCGTCCAACGCCCGCGAGTTGATGAGTCAGCCGGACGTGGACGGCGCCCTGGTGGGCGGCGCGTCGCTGGAAATCCGCAGCTTCACCGAGATCGTCAAGAATTCGATCTGAGTCCGATACATCTCACCTCCTATGCTTTCGCTCTTCATTGGTTTGCTGACGCTCGCGCTGGTGCTCACCAGCCTCCTGTTGATTCTGATGATCCTGGTCCAGTTGCCGAAGAAGGAGGCCGGCCTGGGCATGGCCTTCGGCGGGGCCACGGCCGACGCACTGTTTGGCGCCGGCTCCGGCACCGTGCTCAGCCGCTGGACCAAATATGGCACCGGGATCTTCCTCGTGCTTTCGCTGGTCCTGTCCGTGATGCGCAACCACCAGGCGCGCGCCAGCGGCAGCAACATCGTCCGCGAATTGGAGAAGCAGAGCCAGCCGGCGGCCAGCGCGGCGATCACCCCCGCCCCGACCAATGCCGCGATCACCCTGCCGGTGATTCAGACCACGAACGTGCCGGCGACCGGGGCCACGAACGTTCCGAACCCGGCAACCGCGCCCGCAACTAATTCCGCCCCGGCGACCAACCCGGCGCCCGCGGCTCCAGCGCCGGGCAAGTAGCGCCCCGCATGACCGACCTTGCCAACGCCCCCGGTTGCTTGCCGGGGGCGTTGCCTTTGGCGGCGCGCGCGAATCCCCCCGGCCCCATCCCGTCGGTGGCGTGGCTCGGGTTCTGCCTGGCGATCGGCTTCGCGCTGATGGGCTGCGGTGGGACCGAACCGGCGGCGGGGCTTACGATCATCAATGGCCCCGAACCTGAATCCCTCGACCCGCACCTGGTAACCGGACAGGCCGACGGTCGGATCGCGCTGTCGTTGTTCGAAGGATTGACACGGTACGATCCCGTGACCGCGGGCCCGGTTCCGGGCATCGCCGAGCGTTGGGAACTTTCCCGCGACGGCCGCAGTTACGAGTTCTTCCTGCGTACCAACGCCGCCTGGTCCACCGGCGAGCCGATCGTCGCGGACGATTTTGTCTATTCCTGGCGGCGAATCCTGGATCCGGCCACCGCCAGCGAGTACGCCGGGGTGCTGTTCTATGTAAAGAACGGCGAACCGTTCGCCACCGGTGCGTTGAAGGACTTTTCGCAGGTCGGCGTGCGGGCGCGAAACCCGCACCAGCTTGAAGTCGAACTGGAAGGCCCGACGCCCTTTTTCCTGGATCTGGTCGCCTACCAACCTTACGCGGTGGTGCCCCGGAAGCTGATCGCGCGCTATGGCGACCGCTGGTTGCACGCGCGCCCCTTCATGGCCAGCGGGGCGTACACCCTGGACTTCTGGCGGCTCAACGACCGCGTCCGTTTGCGCCGCAATCCGCGGTACTGGGACGCCGCCAACACCCGCAGCCAGGTGGTCGATCTCCTGACGTGCACCTCGCCCACGACCGCCCTGAACCTATTCCTGACGCGCGCGGTGGACGTCGTCTGGGACAAGGAGCTCGTGCCGACCGACCTTGTGGATCTCCTGCGCAAGCGACCGGACTTCCATACCTACCCATCGCTGGGCACCTACTTCATCCGCTGCAACGTGACCCGCAAACCGTTTGACGACCTGCGCGTGCGCCACGCGTTGGCCCTGGCGATCGACAAGCGGCGTATCGTGGAGCGTCTCACTCGCGGCGGCGAACGCCCGGCCGGGTCTCTGACTCCGCCGGGCATCACGAATGCGGGCGGCGTTTACCAACCGCCGACCGGTCTGCCCTTCAATCCCGCGCGGGCGCGTGCCTTGCTGGCCGCCGCGGGCTACCCGGAAGGGCGCGGTTTCCCCACCGTCACCTACACCTACAACACCGCTGACACGCATCGGAAGATTGGGGTTGAACTGCGCGACATGTGGCGGCGCGAGCTGGGGATCACGGTCGAGTTGAAGCAGTTGGAGTGGAAGAGCTACTTCCGCGCGCAGTCGATGCTCGATTATGACCTGGTCCGGAGCAGTTGGGTGGGCGACTACAACGATCCCAACACCTTCCTCGACCTGTTCCTCAGCGAGAATCCCAACAACCGCACCGGGTGGAAATCCCCTGCTTACGACACCGGGTTGCGCGCGGCGAACGCGGAACCGAACCCGGCGGTGCGATTGGGCCGGCTCCAGGAAGTTGAACGGCTCCTGGTCGAAACCCAGGCGCCGATCATCCCGCTCTTCTTCTATGTCGGGATGGAGTTTTACGATCCGACGCGCGTGGGAGGGCTGTACTCGAACCTGCGCTCGGAACATCCACTGCGCACGATTTACCGGCGGCAGCCTTCCCCGCCGTAGCGATCGCGCGAAGCCTCTCAAAGAGGTCTGCTTTTCGGCCTTTCATTGTGTGCCGGGTTGGCCTATCTTCCGGGCAACGCGTCGGTTTCCGACGGACTCTGCCCCCAGGTGTGTGCGACACCTGTCCGGTGATTCCCTTCGTTCCTGCCGCGAGCGATTCCCGTCCTGTCACGGGACGCCAGTAAGAAGCATCATGTATCCGAAGATTATTCAGGGCGGAATGGGCGTGGCCGTGTCCGGCTGGAACCTGGCGCGGACCGTCGCGTTGTTGGGCCAACTCGGCGTGGTTTCGGGCACCGCACTGGCCGTCATTCTGGCCCGCCGCCTCCAGATGGGCGACCCCGGCGGCCACCTGCACCGCGCGCTCGACCATTTTCCGATTTCAACGATCGCCGAGCGCGTTTACCAGAAGCACTACGTCCCGGGCGGCAAGTCCGCCACCGAACCCTTCCGGCTGACAGCGATGCCGACGCTCCGGCCCGGCGCGTCCTTCGTCGAATTGACTGTGGTGGCGAACTTTGTGGAGGTGTTCCTCGCCAAGGAAGGTCACGACGGGCTGGTCGGGGTCAATTTGCTGGAGAAGATTCAACTCCCGACCCTGCCCTCCCTTTACGGGGCCATGCTGGCGGGCGTGGATTACGTCTTGATGGGTGCCGGCATCCCGCGGGCGATCCCCGGCGTCCTGGATCGCTTTGCCCGCGGCGAGCCGGCCGATTTGCGGGTGGATGTGGAAGGGGCACTGCCGGGCGAGGAATACCTGACCGCGTTCGATCCGGCGTGCCTCGGCCTGGCGGGGACCGAACTTAAGCGCCCGCGCTTCCTCGGCATCGTGGCGTCGGCCACGCTCGCCATGACCCTCGCTCGCAAGTCCAGCGGGCGCGTGGACGGTTTTGTCGTGGAGGGCGAAACGGCCGGGGGCCACAACGCGCCGCCCCGCGGACCGCTCCAACTCAGCGAAGTCGGCGAACCCGTCTATGGTCCGCGGGACGTGCCCGACCTCGTTAAAATCCGTGAGCTGGGCCTGCCGTTCTGGTTGGCGGGCTCGTTTGGACAGGAAGGCAAGCTGAGCGAAGCGCTGCAGATCGGCGCCGCGGGCATCCAGGTGGGCACGGCGTTCGCGTTCTGCGAGGAATCCGGCATTCACCCCGACCTCAAGCGCCAGGCCATCGCCTTGAGCCGCGCGGGGCAGGCGCGCGTCTTCACCGATCCCGTGGCCTCGCCGACGGGATTCCCCTTCAAGGTGGTGCAGATGCCCGGCACCCTCTCCGAGGCGGAGCATTACCAAGCCCGGCAGCGGATTTGCGACCTCGGCTACCTGCGGCACCTGTACCGGCAGGAGGACGGCACAGTGGGGTACCGTTGCCCGGCCGAACCGGTCGAGGATTTCCTGAAGAAGGGCGGCACGATCGAGCAAACGCAAGGCCGCAAGTGCGTCTGCAACGGCCTCCCGACCACCGTTGGATATGGGCAGGTGCGTCCGGACACCAAGGACGAACTGCCGTTGATGACCGCGGGCAACAATGTGGACCGCATCGCCCGCTTCCTCGTGCCGGGCCGCGACAGCTACACCGCGGCGGAAGTGGTCGCGCGCTTGCTCGAAGGTTGCGAGCCGGGAGACGCCGCGCCCGCGTCGGTCCCGGAACCGGCGGTGCCCGAAGAGGCCCTGCTGGCTCCGGTGCTGGCCTGACGCGGCCGCAGCCGCCGGTCAGAGCGTTCGCAGCACCCTGGCAGCCACGCTGACCGTCAGCTCGATGTCGGCGGCGGTGTGGGCGGTGGAGAGGAAGCCGGCTTCGAACTGCGACGGGGCCAGATAGACGCCCGCGTCGAGCAGCCCGTGGAAGTAGCGTTTGAATCGCTCGCGATCGCTCCTCATCGCGTCGGCCAGGTTGTGCACCGGTTCGTGGGTGAAGTAGCCGCAAAACATCGAGCCGCAGCGGTTGAACTGCACCGGCACGCCGGCGGACTTCGCGGCGTCAACCAACCCAGCTTCAAGCCTAGCGCCCAGTTCTTCCAGTTTCCGATACGCCTCGCCGCTCCGCAGTTCCTCCAAGGCGGCGAGGCCGGCGGCCAGCGCGAGCGGGTTGCCGCTGAGCGTGCCCGCCTGGTACACCGGGCCGACCGGCGCCAGATAATCCATGATGTCCGCCCGCCCGCCGAACGCGCCCACCGGCAGGCCGCCGCCGATGATCTTGCCAAAGCAGGTCAGGTCGGGCCGGATGCCAAACCGTTCCTGCGCCCCCCCGGCCGCAAGTCGGAAGCCGGTCATGACTTCGTCGAAGATCAACAGCGCGCCGTTCGCCCGCGTGATCTCGCGCACGAACTCGAGGAAGCCGGGACGCGGCAGGTACAAGCCGGCGTTGCCGGGCACCGGCTCGATGATGACGCCGGCGATCTGGCCCGCGTTGGCCGCGAACACGGACCGGAGCGCCTCGGGATCGTTGAACGGCACCACCAGCGTGTGGCGGGCGAAATCGGCGGGCACGCCCGCGCTGTCGGGATTCCCGAACGTGAGCGCACCCGAGCCCGCCTTGACCAGCAGCGAATCCGCGTGCCCGTGATAGCAGCCGTCGAACTTGACGAGCTTGTCGCGCTTCGTGAAGCCGCGCGCCAGGCGGATGGCGCTCATGCACGCCTCCGTGCCGGAATTGCACATGCGGACCTTTTCCACGCTGGGCACCAAGGTGCAGATGAGCTTGGCCATCGTGACCTCGAACGGATTCGGGATACCGAAGCTGGTGCCGTGATCCGCGGCCGCCTTGATCGCGGCGATGATCTTCGGGTGCGCGTGGCCCAGGATGGCGGGCCCCCAGGTGCCGACATAGTCCACGTATTCGTTGTCGTCCACGTCCCAGAGGTGGGCGCCGGCGGCGCGGTTCACGAAGAACGGCTGACCGCCCACGGCGCGGAAGGCCCGCACGGGCGAGTTGACACCGCCGGGGATGAACTTCAGGGCCTCGGCGAACAGGGCTTCGGATTGGGGACGATTCATGAGCGGGGGAAATGTGTGGGCGCGGACCGGCGGGCG
This sequence comes from uncultured bacterium, assembly GCA_963735925.1. GTDB lineage: Bacteria > Verrucomicrobiota > Verrucomicrobiia > Limisphaerales > J093 > DSVZ01. The sequence continues at coordinate 1,844,838 of CAVTMT010000003.1, read as the reverse complement.
CAGCCGCAGGTTCAGAGTCCGAGTTGTGCCCAGGAGACGGTGAAGCCGGGCAGGAGTTTCGATTTGGCGCTCTGGCCGGCGGACGCCTTCGAGTGCAGCCGGTACGCTTCCTTCACGAGCGCGAAGACCTCGATGCTCCGGCTGCCTGGATCGACCAGCCAGTACTCCTTCACACCGAACTGTTCGTATAGCGCCTTCTTCTCGATGCGATCGCGGTGCCAGGAGGATTCGGAAACGATCTCCACGGTGAGGTCGGGCACGCCCCGGATGCGGTCCTGAACGATGCCCAGGTTCTCCTTGGCCACGAACAACAAGTCCGGCTGGACGACGCGGCGCGCGGTCAGCACCACATCCACGGGGCTGAGGTAAACCTTTCCCAGTTGATGCGCCTCCACGAACTCGCGGAATCTCAACCAGAGGTTCGCAACCACATCTTGATGTCCAGGGCTCGGTGCGGGGGCCATGAGAATCTCTCCGTTCCACAACTCGGTGGGTTGGTTCGTTTCCGGCAACTCGGCCAGCATCTCCTCGTATGTCCAGAGACGCGGTTCCTTCGGGCGCGGTAGCATTGCAGTCGCCATGCCGAAATGATCCTCACCGGCCGCGGTAAGGCAAACCGATTCCTGCCCATCGCCCACTCAGCGCGCGGCTTCGGCCAACTCCAGCAGCACGTTTCCTTCGCAATCGAGCCATTGCCGGCGTCCGTCGCGCGTGCGTTCGGTTGCCAGGCGTTCGAGGTAGAACAGCGTCGGCTCGGCGATGTGCTGGTTGTTCAGGAACGGTTCGGTGTACTGGATGGCGCCGTACTTGGCCTGGTCGATGTGGTGCTGCTGGCCCACGTGGTTGTTCCAGTCCACGCCTTCGGTGAGGAAACCATTCGTCCCGTAATGGTGTTTGGCGATCGCGCGCAGGATGGTCAGGCCGCAAACCTCGCATCGCCGCGCGCGTGCCGGGTCGGCTTGCCGCGTATCGGCGGCGGCCTCGAAATACGCCAACGCCGCCTCCGCGTTTTCCCAGAGATAGGCGGTGTCCCAGGATTTTTCCATGAAGAGCAGACCGCGGGTGGCGACGCCGTTGCGGTCGTCGGTCATCTTGAACTGATCGAGGCCGGCGAGGCATCGGTCGTAGGCGAAGGTCCGGATGGTCTCGTCTGTCAGCAGGCGGGCGATGGGCAGCAAGGTGCGGAACGCGACCGAATAGGCCACGTTTTCCTGCGGGTCGTAGGTGTCGTGGTTGATGCTGCCGAAAATGCCGTCGGCCCGCAGGAAGACCGCGGTCTTCTGCCGCAAGAGGTCGCGGTAATCGGCCAGTTTGCGCGACGTCAGCGCGGCCTGCAGTTGGAGAATGAACAGGCTGTCGGCGGAAGTCTGCCAGAACGGATCGTCCCCGCCTTCCGGGGATTTGCGATACACCTTGCCGTCCGGCGTGGTCCGGCGCGGATACCAGCCGTTGGGCACCGACTCGACGTGGTCGCGAATCCAGGCCGCGGTGCGCGTCGCCATGCTTTGCAGTCGCTCGCGGCGGGCGTCGCTTCGCGGGAGTTCGTCGGCGAACAACAGGAGCTGGTACGCCACTTTGGCCATCGAGCCGGGACAGAACCAGTCGGACTTGTGCTTGTAGTTCAGGCAGAACTTGCCGGTCGTGGTTTCGCGGTAGCCACGAATGAAGCCGGTCGCCTCGTCCAGGAATCCGCCCTCCAGCACATGGTCGAGGATCGCGAGCGCGTTCGTGCGCCAGTCCGGCTGGCCAAGGAAACGACTCCAATTGTCGATTTCCCACGCGCCGCCCGCCGCATTGGCCGCCCAGCCCGGCCCTTCCAGGTTGCCGAAATCGTGCCAGCCCATGACCTCGCCCGCCGGGTTGACGAAGCTGGAGATGCCCACCAGGTGGCCGCGCTCGTCGCGGCGCAGCGTCTTTTCGAGCGTGAACCGGACCGAATCGCGGACCGAATCCACGATGGTATAGCCGGGGTTTTCCGGCAGATAGAAGGCCGGGGAATCGGGGAGCGCCCCGCCGCTTGCCGGCGCGGGTTCGACGCCCCGCGCGAGTCCCGACAACGCCAGACTCAGACCAAGTAAGAGACAGCTTTTCATGAGCGCATTCCGCCTGCAGTGGTGCGGACCATAGTCTTGCGGGGTGGCGGCTCGTTGTCCAGCCGGGCGACAGCCATCCAGCGTCCGAAGCCGCACCCTCAAGTCCACCGGATCGGCGGCGGTCCCGAGCTCAAGCGACTCCTGGCACCGGGGCACCCCCACCGTCCAGAACGATCCTCGTTCGGAGCGGCGGGTGGCCAACCCGCCCGGGTGTGCTACCACGAGCCGTCCACGATCAGGGGAACGGTCTTGTTCGCCAAATCCTCTGCGAGCTGGCTCAGTGCCTGGCGCTCGGCACTGGTTTGATCGGACTCGATCCGCACGGTCATGCGGCCCTGCACCTCGCGGTCCAGGATCTTCGTGCCGCTGCGGCGGTCTTCGGCCAGCACATGCGCCGTGAGCATGATTTCCTCGTCGCGCGTGGTGCGGACATCCCCCGGTTGGAACGTCACCGGAACGCGCTCGAAGCGCAGGATCTCACCCGTGACCAGCACATCCGCATCCGTGTCGTTGGCCAGGTGGTACGTGCCGTCTTCCTGGAAGCGCTTGCGCAGCGCCTGGGCGACCGCCTCCGAGAGGCGCGGCTGGAGGGTCTGGTTGGCGAAGTATTGCACCCGCACCGTGCGCGAGCCCGCCTCGACGCCGTTGGTCGGCCCCATCCGGTAGCCCGCGCAACCCGCGACGAGTACCAGCAAACCCCACGCGAATAGCCCGGGACGGCTCATTTTAAGGCAAGGTGGGCGCCGGCGATTTGACCTTGCTCAGCGCGGCCAGTCGTTTGCGCGCGGTGGCGGCGAATTCCGATTTCGGGTCCTTGCTCACCACCTCGTTGTAATAAACCTTCGCGCCGTCCCACCGCCGTTTCTTCTCGTAGAACTGCGCGATCCGAAACGCGCCCCGCGCCTGTTCCGTCCGCAGTTCGACGATGGTCTTCCGCGCCTGCTCCACCCGCGGATCGTTCGGGTAAAGCGTCATGAAATCCGTGTAAGTGGCGATGGCCGAAACCGAGGCGCCCTGGTCGTACTCGGCCGTCTTCGCCTGTTTCAAGTACGCCTCGGCCGCCCGGAACAACGCTTCGGAGGCGATCTTCTCGTCGTCGTGGTACGTATCGGCCGCCTTCTCGTAAGCCTTCACGGCGAGGTAATAGTCCTTCTGCTTTTCGCGCGCGGTGCCGACCGCGAGCTGCGCCTGCGGGCCTACCTTGGAATACGGCCCATTCCGGACGATCTTCGCGAACATGTCCGCCGTCTTTTCCATCGACGAGAAGAACGGGATGAAGCCCCAAAGCTTGAACCACTGTCCGCCGAGGAAGCGCTGCGCGATGGTGAACTGTTCCTGGAGGATGTCCTCGTAGTTCTGAATCTTGGGATACTTCTCGATGGCCTTCTGGAACTCCTTGAACGCCTTCTCGTCCCACTTCCGCGCCTCATAGCAGAGGCCCACGAGGTACTGGGCCTGGGCGGCGTATTCCGAGAGTGGCCAGCGGCTCACGGTGCGCCGTGCGGCTTTGGTGGCGAGCTTGAACTTCTTTTCGTCGAAGGCCTGTTTGGCGAAATCGTACTGGTCCTTTGCCCGGCCACGCTGCCACTTCGCGCCCCCAGGCGATTCGTAGGTCCAGCCTTCGCCGGGTCGATAGACCAGCGGGGCCGGACAGGTCAACGGCCAGGCGAAGAGCCCGACAAAGATTAGCGCCCAAAAGGCAACCCGACGGTTCATGTGCCCGCCACCGTAAGAAACCCGTCCGCGCGAGTCAACCCAACCGCGACGTTCAACGCGGCGAGGCGGCGGGAGCGCCAAGCCGGTGGCCCCGGCTCATCGCCTCCGCGGCGTCAGCTTGTCCCGCCGCGTTTGATCCGCTTCAACTCCGCGGCCTCGGCCCGGGTCGCGTAATAATCGTCCAACGGGTAGCAACCGCTGATCAGGCCGTTGCGCGGGGCGCTCGTGCAGTCGCTGAACGTGCGGCAGATCGACCGCGGTTGGAGCGCACCGCGGTTCACCGCGTCCGCCAGCATGGCCGGGTAGCTGAGCACCGCGCGACCAACGCCAACCAGGTCCACCCACCCCGCGCGTAGAACTGCCTGGGCGACGTGCGGCAGGTATTCCTGGAGATACGAATACGCCGAACCGACCAGGAGCGGATTTCGGGTGTCGGATTTCGGGTTTCGAGCCTTGGCCAAATGTTCTTTCACCAGCCGCGTTGCCTGAATTTGCCGCGCCACGCCGACCAGCGGGTCCTCAGGCGGTTGGTAGCCGTCGCTCGGCGGGTACATCGCCGGGCGCTGGATGTGCGGGTTGTAATACGGCGAGCCGGCGGTGAGGTTGATGAGCTTCACGCCCCAATCCGCGCACAAGTCCACGAACTGGAAGGTTTCGGCGAGGTTCCACTCGACCGGTCTGGCCGCCTCGCAACCGAAGCCGTAGCGGTACGGCAGGCAGTAGCTGAAGTCCTCGGGAATGCCGGGGCCGGGCTTGCCGGGCGATGACCGAGCCGGGTCCGGCCGGAACGGCACAAAATCGAAGGCGCTGAGGCGCACACCGATGTCGATCGGATTTCCGCTGGCATGGATGCCGGCCACGATCTCGCGCAGGATACGGGTCCGGTTCTCGAAACTGCCACCGTATTGGGCCGGTCGCGTGTGCGCGCCGAGGAATTCGTGGAGCAGGTAGCCGTGGCAATGCTTCAGATCGACGAAGTCCGCGCCCACGTCGCGGGCCACCCGCGCCGCGGCCACGTAGTCTCCGATGAGCCGCCCGATCTCGTCGTCGCGGAAGACTTGCGCGTCGCTGACGACGCCGAACTTGCGGTCCAGGATCGGGTGCCGGTAAGCGACGCGCGGTTCGAGGCGGGCCTGGTCGTTGGGCTTGCAGAACCGCCCCGAGTGCGTGAGTTGGAAGCCGATCACCACGTCATCCGCGTTTCCAAAGCGCTCGCGATGGGCGGCGAGCAAGGTTCCGCGCAGCCCCGCCAGGTCGCGTTTGTTCCGGTCGATGAGGACGAGTTGGTTCGGATTTGCCCGGCCGTCCGGCCGCACGGCCATCGCTTCGCCGCCGTAGATGAGCTTCGCGCCGCTCTCGCCGAAACGTCGCCAGCGCCGGCGCACTTCGTCCGTGGCGCCGCCAGACGCGGTGCCATCCCACCCTTCCATCGGCTGGACACAAATGCGGTTCGCGAGACGCTTGCCGTTGATCGTCACGCCTTCGACCGGCCGCGCCAGCGGCGAGGCGTCGCCGGTCAGAATGGAGTCATCGCACGGCACGTCGAGTCCAAGCGAGGCGGCATAGGCACGAAAAGCGGCGGCCGATTTCAGGGCGGGGATGCGGGTGAACTGGGCTTGGTCGGACATGGTTCAGCTCAGGAGGAGTTGGGGGTACGGCTCGCCGCGCGCCTCGCGCAGGAGGAGCAGCGCGAGTTCGCGCGCATGGTAATCGCCCCACAGCGAGCTTTCGCCGTTGGGCACTTGCTGGCCCGGCGCGATGTGGTCCCACGCGTTCGGCCGGTGATAGACCGAGTGCAGGATCAGACCTTGGTGCCGCGGGTTCGTGCTCAGATACGGCTCGGAGAAAAGGGTGCTGGTGATCGTCAATCCGGCTTGGCGGTAGCGACGGCCTTGGCCCGCCAAGGATTCTCGGGCGGCCCCGGCGCCACGCGGCAATTTCGTCGGTGGCCGCGGCTTCGAGATCGCCTGGAGGTGGTTTCCGAGCCGAATCAAGCCCTGTGCCGCGATGGCGGCCGCCGAGCTGTCCACCGGCTCCCACGCGTTGAACGGATCGGCGGGCCGTTCGAGATAGTCGCCGGGCAGACGATGCCGGTTCGGCGCGCCGGTGTCCCACAGCGGGATGCCGTCGGCGCAGCAGTTCGCCAGGTAGAAATCGGCCGTCGCGAGCGCGGCGCGGCGGCAAAGTTCCACGAACTTGAAGCCGGGCAGGTTTGCGTCCATCCGCTCGTCCTTTGCCACAATCGAGGACCAAGGCCACGGCGCGGCCACCGCGTCGAGCGCCCCGTGGCCAAGGGTCGCGAAATACTCCAATTCCTCCGCAAACCCGAGCACCGCCCAGGCCAGTCCGCGCGTCCAGGTGCTGAACGGCGAGTAGCCTTGCTGGCTGCTCGGGCACCGAAAGACGCCGCTCGCTGGGTTGAAAATCGCCTCGTGCGCCGTGCGACCACGCACGTCGTAGGCATCGCGGCCTTCGCCGTAATAAATGTTGTAGCGGGCCGTGTTCAGCGCGTGCTCCACCAGCCGCCGGAGCAGCGAAATCTGCTCGTCCTGCTCGCCCATCAGCACATGGCCAAGTTGGTGCGCCACCGCCAGCGACCGCAGCGAGCGGATCGTATCCACGAACAGCGAGTGCGGGCCGTTGAAGCTGTGGATGAAGCCCGTGCCGTCCGCGAGCTTCGTCCATCGCGACGCCTGCACCGCGCCGCTGACCTTGAGCGCCAGTTCGTAGAATTCTCGCTCGCGGTCGTTCGCGGGAATCCTTCCCTCGCGCATCAGCCGGAGCAGGTTGCCGTAAGTCGAAATGTTGTTGAAGCCGTGGTCGTGGACGCCGGTGTGCGAAACGTGCGTTGCCATCCGCTCGACGGTTCCGCGACGGCCGAGTTCGAGAAACCGTTCCTCGCCGGTGGCGTCGAACTGGAGCAACGCCGAGCCGTATTGGAACCCTTGCGTCCATTCGGTCCAACCCCGCGACGTGTACCGGCCCTTGACCGTAAACACCGGCGTGCCCTCCGCGGGATTCCAGGTTCTTTCGAGGCTGAGGATCTTGGCGGCGGAAAGCGCGAACAGCCGCTCGATCCGGGGCCCGAGCGTCCGCGGTGTCAGTTGGGTGTCGATTCGGATGGGCATGGCAACGATGCGTACCGCGGCATCGGCGGGGATTGTTGCCGGAACGGTCTCGGTGCGCCAGCCCGGCCTGAGGAAAAGACGGCTGCGGTTCGGGTTCCTCAATTCATGCTTGGGTTCGATCGCCGGCCCCGGTAGGTTCCCCGCCGAACACCTGACCATGGACGAATTATGAAGCCCGCCTTGAACCGCCGGTCGTTTGTGAAGGGAAGTCTGCTCGCGTCGGCCGGTCTTGGACTTGCATTGGATGCGCGCGGCGGAGAGCCGGCCACTGCCGCTCCCGCCGGTGCCGCGACCCCCATGCCCAGGGGCCGGATCGGCAGGCTGGAAATCAGCCGCCTGATTCTGGGGGGCAACCTGCTGACCCACTACACGCACAGCCGCGACCTCCAGTACGTCTATCGCCTGGCCGCGAAGTACAACACCGACGAGAAGATCATGGAAACCCTGGCGTTGGCCGAGGCCAACGGCATCAACACCGTTTCCATGCACAATCCCCCGCATCCGATGTCCGTGCTGCGCCGGTACCGGCAGGAGCGCGGCGGCAAAATCCAGTGGATCATCTGCCCGACGGCCGAGATCAAGCCGGGCCTCGAGGAGTACCGACGCCACGTCGAGGAACTGGTCAAGGACGGCTGTGAAGCGATTTACCTGTGGGGCGTCCGCGGCGATGCGCTCGTGAACGAGGGCAACTTCGATCTGCTCGCCAAGGCGGTCGAGTTGCCCAAGGAGTTCGGCGTGCCCTCGGGCGTGGGCGGCCACGCCCTCGAGGTGGTCAAGGCCTGCGAGCAGCACGGGGTCCCCGCTGACTTTTACATCAAGACCTTCCACCACCACACCTATCCCACCGGTCCGCGACCGGACGAAGTCCAGGGCGCCTACAACGAGTTTCCCGGTTACTGGTGCGCGAACCCCGAGGAGACGGCGGCCTTCATGAAGACCGTGAAGAAGCCGTGGATCGCCTTCAAGACGATGGCGGCCGGCGCGATTCCACCCCGGAACGCCTTCCGCTACGCCTTCCGGCTGGGGGCGGATTTCGTGCTGGCCGGCATGTTCGATTTCGAGATCGAGGAAGACGGCCAGCTTGCCCGCGAAACCGTCGCCTCGCTGCCCCAGCGCGAGCGCCCTTGGATGGCTTGAACCACGGCCCGACGACCCTGAATCCCCATTCCATCACATGAGCACCTCCCCTCTTTCCTCCATCCCTCGCCGCACGTTCCTGGCCAGTTCCGCCGCCGTCACCGCCTTCGCGGCGCTCCAGCGCGCTACCATCTTCGGCGCCGAGGCCGACACGCAGCTCGAGTTCGGCCTCATCGGCTGCGGCGGGCGCGGCAGTTGGATCGCCGACCTGTTCGTCGGCACGGGCAAATACCACCTCGTCGCCTGCGCCGATTATTTTCAAGACCGTGTGGATGTCGTGGGCGGGAAGCACGGGATTGATCCGGCGCGGCGCTACACCGGCCTTGCCGGCTACAAACGACTCCTCGAAGGCAAGCTCGACGCCGTGGTCATCGAGACGCCGCCGCATTTCCACGCGCCGCAGGCGGCCGCCGCCGTCGAGGCCGGCAAGCATGTGTTCGTGGCCAAGCCGATCGCGGTGGACGTGCCGGGTTGCCGCAGCATCGCCGAGTCCGGTCAACGCGCGACGGCGAAGAAACTGGTCTTCCTGGTGGACTTCCAGACCCGCGCCAACCCGCTGTTCCGCGAGGCGCTGCGGCGCATTCGCAAAGGCGACCTGGGCGACGTCGTCATGGTCGAGGCGCACTATCCGTGGTCGAGCGGTGGGCGGGATTTGCCGCCGTCGTCGGTCGAGGAGCAGTTGCGGCGCTGGTACCATGTGAAGGCGTTGTCGGGCGATTTCATTGTGGAGCAGGCCATCCATGCACTGGATGTGGCGACGTGGGTGATCGATGCCGATCCCGTCCGTGCCTTGGGATTGGGCGGGCAGAAGCTGCGACCCAAAGGCAGCATCTGGGATCACTTCTCGGTGAACTACGAATTCGCGAACGACGTGCCCCTCTCGTTCACGTGCATCCAGACCATTCCCGAGATGCGCGATGAAATCACCTGCCGGGCCTACGGCTCGGAGGGCTACTTCTTCGGCGATTACTTCAGCAACGTTTGGATTCGCGGCAACGAACCTTACCCCGGCGGAAACGTGGGCAACCTCTATACCGACGGAGCCGTGGCGAACATCCTCGAATTTCACCAGGCAATCCTCGACGGACGCTGCGAGAATCCCACCGTGGCTCCGTCGGTGCGCTCGAATTTGACGGCGATTCTCGGGCGCGAAGCGGGCTATCGCCACGGCGAGCTCACCTTTGCCGACCTGCTCAAAGCCAACGAGAAACTGGAGATCGACCTGCGCGGACTGAAGACTTGAGCGGGGTCAAACGCGGGAGGACGAGGATGGAGTCCTCATTTGGTGGCGGCGGAGCGGCGGCACCGCCCCGCGCCGCCGCCGCGGCGCAGCTCCCCCGTTGAAAATCCCAGACCCCACCGGAACGAGCGGAGGCGACCTGGAAAAGCGCGAGGTTACTGAGTTCCGCGGCGCATCAACTGCTCGATAAACCCGGTGGAATAGACGCCGCGCCGGAAATCGGGATCCTGCAAAATCGTTTGCTCGAACGGCGCCGTGGTCTTCACCCCGGTGATCAGGAATTCACCCAGCGCGCGGCTCATCCGGTCGATGGCCTCGCGACGATCCTTGCCGAAGGCAATCACCTTGCCGATCATCGAGTCGTAATGGGGCGGGATGGTGTAGCCGGCGTACACGTGGCTGTCCATGCGCACCCCGTGTCCCCCGGGCGGGTAGTACATGTCGATCCGCCCTGGCGAGGGCCGGAAGTCGTCGTAGGGATCCTCGGCGTTGATGCGGCATTCGATCGCGTGGCCGCGGAAATGGATGTCGCCCTGCGAGAGTTTCATCGGCTCGCCCATGGCGATCAGAATCTGCATCCTCACGAGGTCGATGCCGGTGACCTCCTCGGTGACGGGGTGCTCGACCTGAATGCGCTTGTTCACTTCGAGGAAGTAGAATTGGCCGGCATCATCGACGATGAACTCGACGGTGCCCGCGTTGCTGTACTGGGCGGCTTCGGCAATGCGGATGGCGGCCTTGCCCATCGCCTTGCGCAGCCCCTTGAACTTGGTCTCGATCAAAGGCGAGGGCGTTTCCTCGATCAGCTTCTGATGGCGGCGCTGGATGGAACAGTCGCGCTCTCCCAAATGGATGATATTGCCGCGGGAGTCACCCAGGATTTGAAACTCGATGTGGTGCGGGTTTTCGAAGTACTTCTCGATGTAAACGCCGGAGTTGCCAAACGCCTTTTCGGCCTCGCCCCGCGCGGTGTGGTAACCTTTGATGAGCGAGATGTCGTTGTGCGCGATCCGCATGCCGCGTCCGCCGCCGCCGGCCACGGCCTTGATCAGGACTGGGTAGCCGATCTTCTTGGCCGTGGTGAGGGCCTCCGCCTCGGTCTCGACCACGCCCTCGGAACCGGGCGGCGTCGGCACCCCGGCCTTCTTGGCCAACGCGCGACTGGCCGCCTTGTCCACCAAGGCGTTCATCGCCCGCGAACTGGGGCCGATGAAACGTATGTTGCAGCTCTCGCAAACGTCGGCGAAGTGCGTGTTTTCGGAAAGGAAGCCGTAACCCGGATGGATCGCGTCCACGTCGGTCACCTCGGCGGCGCTGATGATGCGGTCGATGCGAAGGTAGCTTTCGCTGCTCGGGGCACGGCCGATGCAAATGGCTTCGTCGGCCATCTGCACGTGCATGGAACTGGCATCGGCCTCGGAGAAGATGGCCACCGTGCGGATCCCCAGCTCTTTGCAGGAGCGGATGATGCGCACGGCAATCTCGCCTCGGTTGGCGATCAGGATTTTCTCGAACATGTTTGCGAATCGACCGCGGAAGGAGCCGGGGCCAGACGAGGTCGGAACGGCACGTCGGCTACGCCCTTCAGGTGGGGCGCACCTTGAACAAGGGCTGCCCGAACTCGACCGGTTTGGTGTTTTCCACCAACACCTGGGTAACCACGCCTTTCACTTCCGCCTTGATCTCGTTCATCACCTTCATGGCTTCGATGATGCACACCACCGTGTCCGGACCCACCTGGGTGCCGACTTCCACGTAGGCCGCGGAGTCCGGCGATGGCGCCCGGTAAAACGTGCCGATCATGGGTGACTTGATATCGAGTTCCGGCGTCGCGGGGGCGGCCGCCGGCGCGGGTGCCCCGCCCAAGGCGGGCATCGCGGGCATGGGAATGGCCAGGGTGTCATCGTAGGTGACCACGCCATGCCCATTCCCGCCTCGTTTGAGACGGATTTTGAACCCTTCCCGTTCCAACTCGAACTCGGAGATCGAGTTCTTGCGCATCAAGTCGATGATGGCCTTGATGTCTTTAAGCTCCACAGAAGCCTCCGGACTGGAAGGTTGACCGCGAGGTCTGATCGTCAAAGGCGTTCATTAAGCAAAAAAGCAGAGGCCGAAATTCGACTCTGCTCTGGTCAGTCATCCGAAATCGACGGCACGCTAATAACCCCAGGAACTGCCGTCAAGAACACTTTGGTGACCCGCCACCATCCATGAGGCTCAGGCCCCAACTGGCCCGGCCTGCCGCAGCCTCTTCTCGACCTCCCAAAACCGTCTTAATCAGCCCGTGTTAACGATAGCCGCTTCGAGTCCGAGCAAATACGAGGCGGCTCCGAACCCGGCAATCACCCCCCGGCAAGCCGGGGCAACCATCGACCGATGCCGAAACTCTTCGCGGGCGTGAACGTTAGAGAGATGAATCTCGATGGTCGGCACGCCGGCGGCGACGATGGCGTCCCGCAAAGCGATGCTCGTATGGGTGTAGGCGCCGGCATTCAACACGATGGTGTCGAAAACTCCCCGCGCCTGCTGGATCCAGTCCACCAACTGGCCCTCACCGTTGGACTGGCGGAATTCCACCTCCACGCCCTGCTTTTTCGCCGCGGCTTCCCGGACCCGAGCCTCGATGTCGGCGAGCGTCATTCGTCCGTAAACCTCCGGTTCGCGCTGCCCGAGCAGGTTTAAGTTCGGACCGTTCAGGAAGAGCACGCGCATACGTTCCGCGAGGCTAGGCGTCCCTCGGATCGGTGTCCAAGAGTTTTGCGGGGAAAGGAACACCCGCGTCGTGGGAAGGCGGATTGCCCGTCGCGCCGGTGGCCACGGCGAGTCGGCCGCGGCCGGACGGGATTCACTCGACAGGCGACCGGGGGGCCGGATAGTCGCGGACCGCCGGGGACGCCGCCGTCACCGGGTTCCCAAGCATGAACGCCGCGCTCGCCGCCAAGCCATCGAGTCCCAACGTGCCGGGGTTGGGAAATGCCTACCTGTTTGCGACCTTCAACGCGTTATCGTTTCAGATCGTGCTCGGCAGCCCGATGGTTTTGTACGCCAAGCATCTCGATGCCAGCGCGACGGTGCTGGGCATCATCGCCGGCATGATGCCGCTGTTGGTGATCTTCCAGATTCCGGCCGCCCGGCACGTGGCGCGGGTGGGCTACCGGCGGTTTCTGCTGGCGGGTTGGAGTCTGCGCGTGCTTTGCATCTTCCTCATTGCGCTAGTGCCGTTGACCCGCGGCTTCCTGGAACCGCCCAACCGCGTGGCCTTGCTGCTCTTTCTGCTGTTCGGCTTCAACCTGTCCCGCGGCATTTCCAGCGCCGCCTGGCTGCCGTGGATCACCGCCCTCGTCCCCGCCCGGGTGCGGGGTCATTACCTCGCGCGAGACTCGGCCTGCGTGAATGCCGCCAGCGCGATCACCTTGTTGCTTGCCGGCGTGGTGGTTGGCGCGGAGCCGGAACCCTGGCAGTTCACCGCCATATTCCTGTTCAGCGCGGCGATGGGGGCCGTCAGCCTCGGTTTTCTCAAGCGCATGCCCGACGCGCCAGGGCCGGAACCGGGAGGGCGAAACGAGGAACCCGTGCCCTGGCGTGCCCTCGCCGGTCTGCCGGCGTTCCGAAAGCTGCTGCGCACAAACGTGGCCTGGTCGCTCGCGTACGGCGGGTTGAGCACCTTCATCGTCGCCTACCTGAAGGCGTTCACCGACCTCAGCGAGAATTGGATCCTGTACGCCACGGCGGTCTTCTACTTCGGCGGCATCGGCGGGTTGCTCGTGTTCGGCGCGCACCTCGACCGCCACGGCAGCAAACCGATCATCCTCGTGTGCGTGGGGGGCTGGCTCGCGATTCTGGCGACCTGGGTCTTGCTCGCCGGCGGGTTGGTGACCCTCCGGGTATGGTGGTTGTTCCCGTTGCAGCTCCTGATGGGGTTGGCCTACGCCGCGCTGACCATGGCGAATACACGGCTGGCCATGGCGGTGGTCCCGGCGATGGGACGCGCGCATTTCTTTGCGCTGTTCTCCGTCGTGTCCAACCTCAGCCTGGGCGTCGCGCCGGTGATCTGGGGACTGGTCATCGACGCGTTTGGCCGGCGGCGCCTTGCCCTGGGCGGCTTCGAACTCAATCGTTACAGCCTCTTCTTCCTGTTGGTTTCGGCGGTCATGGCCTTGACCCTCGGCCTGGCGGGGAAGCTCGAAGAACCGCAGGCCGGAAGAGTCGAGTCCCTGCTGCGCAGCCTGCTGGCGCAAATGCCGCTCCCAAGCTGGATGCGCTTCTGGCCGCGCGGCTGAAGCTGGCCCCATTCGCCCCGGCTGCGACCAGGCCGATGCGACAACCACAGGCGGAGTCGCGGCGCCAGCCCCAACGCCGGCGGTCCAGTGGGGCGGCGGCGCCGTCAGTGCTTCCGGCTCTTCTTCGCCCGCTTCTTCGTTTTGGCCGCTTTCTCCGGGCTGGAGTTCACCGTCACCGCCGTGAACTGCTTCTTCAAGTCGTCCACGCTCCGGCGAAGTTCGCGGTTTTCCCTTTGAAGTCCGGCGACCTCGTCACGCAAATCGCGCAGGTCGTCGGACGGCTTCCTGTCGGCGCGAAGATCGGCGATCGCCTTCTCGGCGGCCTTGCGTTCCGGGCTGTCCTTGGCCGCGCTGGCGAAAGTCCGGAGGACGGCGATGGCCTTTGGATCGCCCAAGCTCCCGAGCGCGGCGATGGCCGCCCGCTGGACGCGCCGCCGGGGCGAACCGGTCTGGCGCACCAGGAATTCGCGCACCGTTTCCTTCTTCTCCTCGTTTCGCGCCAGGTAGGCGAGGGCGCCGAGGGCCTGGCCAAAGTCGCCGCTGGTGAACGCGGTCTCCCGCTCCTGCAGCGCCGCCAGCAACGGCTGGATGAAGACCGGATCGTCCTGGGCGCGCATCGCCCCGATGGCGGCATCGGCGAGCACATTGCGGAACGAATCGGTCGCGAGGAAGCGGAGCAACGTTTCGCGGGTGTCGGCGGAGCCGTACGGCCCCAACGCCCGAATCGCTTCGACCAGCACGTCCGGGTTTCTCTCCGAGGCGAGCGTGGCGCGCGCGGTCTCCAGCGCGGTTGCTCGGTAGAAGCCGGCCACGTCGGCGCAGACTTGCTGGCGAACGCGGGCGTCGGGCTGGTTGGTTGAAGCCAGCAGTGCGTCGAGGGCTTCGTCGGTGTGGCTGGCGCGGAGCGCCTTCGCGGCTTCGATCCGTACGCCGTAAAACGCGTCCCGGTTCAGAACCTGCTTGAGCTTCGCGATGGACTCGTTGTCTTGGCGACCGCTCAGCGCCTCCACGGCGAGCAGGCGGCCGGGCATGTCGGTCGCGTCCGCGAGTTGCGCGAGGAGCAGGTCCTGCGGCGGCGAGAACCGGATCTTCGCCAGCACGGTCAGGTCCGGGTCGATCCGCACGGTTTCCGGCGCCGCGGGCAACGCGACGTAGAAGTCCTCGTCCTTGGCCTTCACGGTCAAGGTGCGGTCCACGAGGCCGGCCTTGGTCTTGAAGCGAACGGGCAGCGGGAAGTTGAAGAGCAGGACGTTTTCGCTGAGCAATTGGACCTGCTTGACGTTGAGTTTCGCCAGCCGGGTTTGCTCGTCCCAGGAGTAGCCGACCTCCAACTCGGGGTGGTGCGCGTGGTACACCCACTGGTCGAAGAACTGGTCGAACGAGCGGCCGGAGAGCTCCGAGACGACCGCGTTCAGATCATCGGTCACCACGTTGCCGTAGGCGTGGCGCGCGAGGTAGGTCTGGATGCAGCGGCGGTACAGCGCTTCGCCGAGCTGGCAGCGGAGCATGTGCAGGACCCAGGCGCCTTTCGGATAGGCAAGATAGCTGAACTGCTCGTCGGGCTGGTCGAATCCGCGCCAGGCGATGGGCCGGATGTCGTTGGCCTGATCGAGCACGTTCCGGGCTTTGTGCCACAAATTGTAGAGGAACGCGTCGCGCCCATGCCGGTGGCCGTCGTAAAGCGCCTCGTAGTAACTGGCAAAACCTTCGTTCAGCCAAAGGTGCGTCCAATCCTTGCAGGTGACCAGGTCGCCGAACCACTGGTGCGCCAGTTCGTGCGACACCAGGCCTTCACTGCTGCGCAGGTTCTGCGTCTCGGGCGGAAACAGGGTGTTGTCCGTAAGGATGGTGAGCGACGTGTTTTCCATGCCGCCGGCCACGAAATCGTTCACGCAGACCTGGGCGTACTTGGCCCACGGGTAAGGCGTGCCCGTCTCCTCCTCGAAGTACGCCAGCATGTCCTTGGTGCCCGCGAACGAACTCTGCGCGTGCGCGAACTCCGACGGCGGCGTGTAGAATGTCAGCGGAATGCCCCGGTAAGCGTCCTCCAGCTTCCGGAAATAGCCCGCCGCCAGCGCGATCAGGTAACTGCTGTGCGGCTGTTCCTGGACCCAGCGAAAGGCGACCAGGCCGCTGGCCACATCCTGGGACTCGGAAGCAAGTCTGCCGTTGGCGATGGCCGTCATGCCCTCGGGAACGTGGCAGGTGACTTCGGAAGTGAACTTGTCGTTCGGCGCGTCGAAGCACGGAAACCAGTTTCGTGCGGTGATCGACTCGCCCTGCGTGAACAGGTGGGTGTCGCCGTCGCGATACCCCATCTCCGGCGTGCGGAAGTACAGGCCGGCGGTGGGCTCGGCCGTGTACTGCACGGTGACGGCGGTCTCGCGGTCCACCGGGAGCGCTTGCGCGAAGGTCACAATGATCCGGTCGTCCGTGTTCTGCCAGGCCTGGATGGGTTCGGTGCCGGTGACCGAGACGACGCGGAGCGCCACCGCGTCGAGCTTCAATTCGCGCAGTCCATCGGCGAGCGGCTTGAACTTCACCTCCGTCGTGGCCGCGAGGCTGCGGGCCTTGAAATCCGGGGTGAGGTCGATGGCAATGTGCCGGATGTCCACCTCGCGGACCGGTGCGTACTTGCGGTGTTCAGGCGAGTCGGTCGGGGCCCGCGAGGTCAGCCGTCCGAGGCTGGTTGCAGCCACTGCTTTGTCCCCGCGCGCCGCAAGGGCGAGCCACGCGACCATCGTCAACAGCGTCGCCCAGCGGGGCAACTTCGAGGAGTTGTGCATGGCGCGAAAGGTAGGCGGCGCGACCGCGCGCGGCAATCCCCGGCGCTCGCGCTCCGGCGCCCGGCCGGTCTTTCGGTTTGAATCCGGCGGCCGTTTGCGGCATTCTCGCCGCATGCCCGAGACGGTTCGGATCAAGGACCTGCCGCCCGGTGATCGTCCCCGCGAGCGCTTGCTGGCCAAAGGCGCCGACGCGCTCGGGACCGACGAGTTGATCGCCATTCTCCTGCGCAGCGGCACCCGGGGCGTCTCGGCGCTCGACGCCGCGCGGCAGTTGTTGAAGCAATACGGCAGCATCGACGCGCTGGCCCGGGCCAAGCCGGAAGAACTGGGCGCCGTGCGGGGCCTGGGCCCGGACAAGGCGGTCATGCTCAAGGCCGCCTTCACCCTCGCCCAGCGCATGGCCCGCGAAATCCACGGCGAATCGCCCCCCATGGAAACCCCCGAGCAGGTGGCGAACTACCTGCGGGAAGACTGCCGCTTCCACGAGGTGGAACAGTTCCGTGTGATCCTGCTCAACACCCGCCGGCGCTTGATCCGCGTGGAGCCGGTTTCCCAAGGCACACTTGACTCGATCCTGGTCCACCCCCGGGAGGTGTTCAAAGCCGCCATCGCCGCGAACGCCGCCGCTATCGTGCTCGTCCACAACCACCCCTCGGGCGATCCCACGCCCAGTGAGGCCGACATCAAGGTCACCCGCGATCTGATCCGCGCCGGGCAGTTGCTCCGCATCGACGTGCTCGACCACGTCATCCTGGGACGCCGGACGCAGGCCCGCGACAAGGACTTCGCGTCGTTGCGCGAGCTGGGGTATTTCGCCGGCTGACCGGGGATGCCGGCGCGGCTGCGAGCGCCCGGAAGCCCGCGCGATTCAGCCCCGACGCCACCCTCAAGGGCGGCTCCTGGGATCCGCAGATTCCGCTCCGGGAGGCGCGCGACGCCCGTTTGGCGTGGGGCCGAAAAGCTCCCTCAGCCGCCGCTGTCGATAGGCGAATATGCGTTGGACGTCGCGCCGCACAAAGAGCCAGTGGACCAACGCCCCACCGCGCGGGCGATAGCGCACGTCGTCCCGGCAGAGGGTGCCGCCGTCGCGGTCCTCGAAGGTGTGCGCGTGATGCCACAGCGTGTAGGGGCCGCGAAGCTGGACGTCAACGAAGCGATGGGGCGGTTCCCACGCGGTGATTTCCGTGCGCCAGCGGAGCGGCCATCCGTGGACCCGGATCCGGTAGTCAATGAGCGCCCCGGGGCGTAGGGCAATGGGCGCGGGCGTCAATACCTCAAAATTCAACCAGGGGGGCGTGATCGTCTCGAGGTTCCGCGCTTCGGCAAAGAAGGGGAACACGTCGCCGCGGGGGCGGGGCAGCCAAAGCTCGGTCTGGAATGTGAATTCGCGCATCGGGGAGATGGCTCAGAGCCGGGTCTTGATGCCGCAGGCGCGCAGCACGCACCAACCGCGCAGAGCTTCGAACAACACGAATCCCCCCGCCGCCGCCAACCCCGCCCCCAGCCATACGGACTCGCAGAAGCCGAATCCCGCACCCACCAACAGTCCCAGCGCCCCCAGGCCGCGGAAGAGCCGGCCCCGGTTGTCCAGATTGCGCGTAAAGCGAGGTTTCATCGTCTGGCCTTGCCGGCGGGCCGGCGGAGATGGTCCAGGGTGGAGCCCAGTTGCACAAGGTCGGCCAGGGGAACCGCGCCGGACTTCTCCAGCGCCTCGCGGTACGCCGGCATGGCGCGCCCGCCGACCAGCAGCGCCATCTCCGCGGGCAGCAACCCGCGCAGCCGTGTCAATTCGATTGCCGTATGGGGGTCGTCTTCCGGATACACCAGACTCAAGGCGACGGCCCGCGCCCGCGCCTGTCGCGCCGCCCCCGCAATTTCCGCGGCCGGCAGACTCGCGCCCAGGTAGGTGACCTGCCAGCCCAGGTTCGCCGCCATGGCTCCGACCAGCAGCGCGCCCAGTTCATGCACCTGCCCCGCCGGCGTGGCCACCACCAGGATGGGCGCCGTGTCCACCGCACCGAACGGTCTGGCCGCCTGCCCGAGAAAGACCCGAATCGCCGCGCTGGCGAAGTGTTCGTGGGCGGCCGTGAGCGTGCCCTCGCGCCACAAGTCGCCGACGGTTTGCGCCAGTGGCGCGACGACGCGTTGCAGCAATCCCAGGGAGCCCAGCGCGGTCGCGCCGCGCTGGAGTGCCCCGTCCAAGGCGGGGGCGTCGAGCGATTTGACGGCCGCCACGCACGCGTCGAGAAGGGAGCCGGTGGCCGACGCCCCGGTCGCCGAGCGCGCGGCGCCGTCCGGAATGTGGGGGGCTGCGGTGACGAGCCTGCGCAGTCGGTCGGTCGGCAACGGGGCGACCTGGCCGATGCTGTGGCCGGCGCGGGTCAGGTCCCGCAGCAGGTTGAGCCGTTCGAGGTCGCGCGGCGAATAAAGGCGACGATTGCCCGCGGTCCGGCTCGGCTGGACGGCGCGGTAGCGCTGCTCCCAGATCCGGATGACATGGGCGCTCAAGCCGGTGAAGCGGGCCACCAACTGAATGGGGTATTGCGCGTCAGGCATTACTTACACAAGTCCTACACAATCGGACCCGGCGCACAAGCCCCAAATCGCAGTCGCCAGGCATGTCGGGCAAAGAGCCGCTGGGGCAACGGTCGGGAATATTTTCGACCGGCATTTGACGTTGCACGATTCTTAGACAACTGTTCGACACGTTCGGCCGCCGACGACCGGCAGTTGAAGCGAGAAAACGAAAACCCGAAACCAAGAACTCGAGCATGAAAAGGAACCGTCTCCTCCCGGTGGCCGCCCTCGCCGCGGCCCTCACCCTCACCCTCACCCCCGGCCTCATCGCGGGTGCGTGCAGCGCCGGCCAGGACGCCACCGCCGCCACCTGTCCGGCGGGCAAGGACATCGTCGCCGTCGCCGCCGGCGCGGACAACTTCAAGACCCTCGTCGCGGCCGTCAAGGCGGCGGGTCTGGTGGATTTGCTCCAGGGCCAGGGACCGTTCACGGTGTTCGCCCCTACCGATGCGGCCTTCGCCAAGCTGCCTGCCGGCATCGTGGAGGACCTGCTCAGGCCGGAGAACCACGACAAGCTGGTGGCCATCCTCAAGTACCACGTCCTGGCCGGTAAAGTCATGGCGGCGGATGTCAAGACGATGGACGTCAAGACCGTTCAGGGGCAGAGCCTGCAACTGGTGGTCTCGGCTGCGGGCGTCACGGTGGACAACGCCAAAGTGGTGAAGACTGACGTGACGGCTGGGAACGGGGTCATTCACGTCATCGACACCGTGTTGATTCCCAAGGCCTGATTGTCCGGCACTCGTGAGGCGGAGGTCGCGAAGACCTTCGCCTCACGCCTACCCGAACGACGCGGCGGCCCCGGGCTTCTTCTCCGTGTTGGACGAGTGGGAATCCGCTCGGAAGCGGAGGGCCTGAACCACCGCATCGCGACCGGGTGGCTCACGCGCCGAAAATGTTGTCGTCCCGGGTGGTTCTGGCGACAAGCGGCACACCGCAGGTCCAGGAGAAAGTCGCTTCGTATTCGCTGATCGCGGTGTAGCCGCCGGGGATGGGCTCGACCAGCACCCTGGGTTCGAAGGCCGTCGGTCCTTCCTGACCGAGCGCCCAGCGGGCGATGTCATTATGGTGCGCGCCCCAGTCGGTCATCGTGCCGCCGGAGTAAGCGAGCCAACAGCGAAACGACGTGTGACAGCGCTCCTTCACGTAATCGACCCGGAGAGCCTTGGCCGAGCCAGTAATCTCAGTTCAGCCCATACGGGACCGGCCGGCTGGGAAAGGGACCACCGTGCAACCCCGCCGGCGGGAAGACGGTGATCTGTTCCAGCCTGCCGATGCGGCCGACGAGACCGATGCCCGGGCGGTCGTTCGGCCCCGAGGGCCCGGCGGCGGGCGTGGCCGCGGCGAGTTCACGTTCCACGAACCAGAGCGGCAGGCCCGTGGCCGCGGCGGTGAGGGTGCAGTCTCGGAGGAACGAGCGTCGCGAAATCTGGAATGGCTTTGGTGTCATGGCGGGATTCAAGCCGCCACGCGCCGGGCGGTCACTATCGCCGGCGGCGGCCGGCCCGGTCCGCAGCCGGGGCGGCTCGAGTAGCTGCCTCGAAACGGTTTGCATTGGCGTGCTCGACGCGCGCCCGCAAGCGTGCCATACTTCCCACCGTCACCGAAACTCGGGTCCATGACCGTGATCAGAATTCCAACTCGTTGATGCCATGAAACGAATCGCCCTGTTTCCCCGCGCGCTCGCCATGTCCGCGGCCGCCCTGCTGCTGTCCGTTGCCACCCAACTGGTCGCCGGCGACTGGCCCCAGTGGCGCGGCCCCAACCGGGATGACCAAGCCGCGGGTTTTGAAGCACCCGCCACCTGGCCGAAGGAACTCACCCAGAAATGGAAGGTCCCCGTGGGCCGAGGCGACGCCACGCCCGCCCTGGTAGGCGACCGAATCTACGTCTTTTCCCGGGACGATGCGGGCGAGATCACGCTTTGTCTCGACGCGGCGACGGGCAAGCAAGTCTGGCGCGACTCGTACGACGCGTTGCCCGCGGCCGAACCCATGGGGCGTCATCCGGGGCCGCGGAGTTCGCCGGCCGTCCTTGACGGCAAGGTGCTGACGTACGGCGTGCGCGGGACGTTGTCGTGCCTGGATGCCGCCACCGGCAAGGTGGTCTGGCGGAAGGATGACTTTAAGGACAACTGGCCGCGCTTCTTTACGTCCTCCTCGCCGATGGTTGCCGAAGGCCGGTGCATCGCGCAACTCGGCGGAGAGAAGAAGGGCGGGGTCGTCGCTTACGATCTGGCCACCGGCGATACCAAGTGGCAATGGACCGATGACGGCACCGCTTACGCCTCCCCGGTGCCGGCCACCATCGCCGGGACCAAGATGGTAGTGGCCCTGACCGCCAACAAGGTCGTCGGGCTGGGTCTCGCGGACGGCAAGCTGCTTTGGGAGTCGGCGTTCGCGCCCCCCGGCCGGGCCTACAACGCCGCCACGCCCATCGTGGACGGCGACACGATCGTCTGCGCCGGTTCGGGTCGCGGCACCAAGGCGATCAAGATCGAGAAGACCGGCGATGGCTTCACGGTCCGGGAGCTCTGGAGCAATCCGGACAACGCCGTTCAGTTCAACACGCCGGTGCGGGTTGGGGGCGCGCTGTACGGTCTGGCGCAGAACGGCACGCTCTTCTGCTTGAATGCGCAGGACGGCAAGACGCTCTGGACCTCGCCGCTGGGCGGACGCGACTTTGGGTCCATCGTGGCGGCGGGTCCGGTGCTGATGGCCCTGACGCCACAGCAGGAACTGACCGTGTTCGCTCCCGACGAAAAGGAGTTCAAGAAACTGGCGGCTTACAAGGTGGCGAACTCCGACACCTATGCGCAACCCGTCGTCTCCGACCGTCGCTTGTTCATCCGGGACCAGGATTCGCTGACGCTCTGGAGCCTCAAATAGGCGATGAAGACAAATCGACGCACCTTCGTCATGCGGACCGCCCTCGTCACCGCCGGAACCTCCACCTGGACCGCCCTCCGGGGCGCGGAATCGGCAACGGATGCGGGCGCCGGCGAGCAACCGCTGATCGTTTCCACCTGGCCGTTCGGCCAGGCCGCCAACGATGAGGCGCTCAAGACGCTCCTCGCCGGCGGGTCGCCGCTCGACGCCGTCGAACAAGGCATCCGCGCAGTGGAATCGTCCGACAACCGGTCGGTCGGTCTCAGCGGGCTGCCCAACGCCGCGGGCGTCGTGCAACTGGACTCGTGCATCATGGCCGGTCCGGGCCACCGGGCGGGCAGCGTGGCGGCCCTCGAAGGCATCCGGCATCCGATCTCGGCCGCGAGGCGGGTGATGGAAAGGACGCCGCATGTCATGCTGGCCGGCGAAGGCGCCCGGTTGTTCGCCCTCGAAGAGGGCCTCGAGTCCGTCCCGATCGATTCCGCCGCGCGCAACGAGGCCTGGCATCGGAAGCGGATGGCGGAAAGGCAGGCGGCGGGCGAAACCAAAAAGGCCGCGGACAATCACGACACCATCGCGCTGCTCGTGCTGGCGGCGGGCGGCGAAATCGCCGGCGGTTGCTCCACCAGCGGTTGGGCGGGCAAATTGCCGGGGCGCGTGGGCGATTCGCCCATCGTCGGCAGCGGCCTTTACGTCGATAATGAGGTCGGCGCCGCCGGGGCCACCGGTCTGGGCGAAAACATCATGCGCTACTGCGGTTCGTTTCTGGTGGTGGAGTTGATGCGCCAGGGCTTGCATCCGGCTGCGGCTTGCATGGAGGCCTTGCGCCGAATGGCCCGACAGGATCCGAAAGGCACGGCCCTGAGTGTGAGCTTCGTGGCCTTGGACCGGCACGGCCGCTTCGGGTCCGCCTCCGCCGGCCAGTCGTTCCAGTACGCCGTCACCACGCGGAGCCGGCGCCAGTTGCTGGACAGTCCGGGTC
This sequence comes from uncultured bacterium, assembly GCA_963735925.1. GTDB lineage: Bacteria > Verrucomicrobiota > Verrucomicrobiia > Limisphaerales > J093 > DSVZ01. Next base: position 1,822,011 of record CAVTMT010000003.1, on the reverse strand, counting down.
TGGGACCGCTGACGGTCGTGCCCGAAGGGGGCAACCGGCGCTGACCGCCGGCCGGTCCGCACAGCCTTCGTTGCGTGCCCGGTTTAGAGCGGATGGACTGCCGGCCATTCCAGTTCGAAGCCCTGGCCGCGCAGGGCTTCTTGGAAATCGGCCAGGCGCTTGGGATCATTCCGCACCTGGCGGGGCAGAGTCTGGTGCGTCTTGCAGAACGCTACCAGCGCGCCCGCCGCTTCGCCGATGTTCCATTCGACCGGGTGCAGGCGAAAGCAGCCGTTGGTGATGTGCGTGGTGCCGATGTTCTTGCCGGCGGGCAAGAGGTTCTCGACCCGTTGGGGAAGCAAGGCGCCCAGCGGAATCTGGAACGGGAGACTGCTCAAATCGACGTAGTTCCGCCCGCTCGTACTGGGGTGAAGATCGATCCGGTAGGCGCCTACTCCCACCGAGTCGGCGAACCGCTCGGCCGTCACCGTTTCGCGCGATCGACCGGTGAGGGCCATCCGCGCGTCGGTGCCCACGTGCTGTTCCCGCATCGTGAACTCGGCGCGAATCCGTCGCGCCTCGCGGATGTACGGGTATTTCGCCAGGCCATCTTCCGTGCCCACGACATCCGGCCGCAGGCGAAGGCCTTTCCAGCCCACACCGCCGTCCGGGCGCGGCGCCTCGGTCTGCATCCAGTAAAGCAACGAGAGGCTGAGTTGCTTGGCTTGGGCGAGGTGGCGGTACTGCTCGGCCTCCGACACCTCGACGATGGGGCCGCCCCAGTAGTCGTTCTGCGGCCAGTTCACCAGCGAGATCGCGCTCCGCAGCGCACCCGGCGCGTAGTTGGCGGGATCGGCGATCCGGCGATAGGTCCAAAGGTTGAGATCAGCAAGCTTCAACGTCGGATCGAATCCGATTCGCCGCGGCTTCTCTGTAACCGGGTCGCCCACCTGCCAACTCAACAGCCGGCCCGGCCACGGCGGCGTCATCCGCGGAACATACGCCTGCCAGAAACCGTACCCGGCCGGTTTTGGGATGGTGTGGTCTTCGTCCGGCAGGTAGTCCATCGCGAAGCAGAAGGTGATCCCTTGCTGATCGCCCGGTATCGCCTCGGCCGTCGCATGCGGTTCGCCGGTGGTCGCCTGCGCTTCAGCGCCCACCACGTACTCGGTCCGGGTGAGCGGCAACAAGTCGCCCAGCTCGGTCGCATCGACGAAATAGGGTGCCCGCAACGTGCGGTTCTGCCCTCCCTTCAAATCGCGAACCGTCACCGCCCGGACGCGGTCGCCGTCAACCTCGGCGGCCACGACCTTGTGCTCGAGCAGCAGCCGCAATCGGCCGGCGCTGACATGCGGCGCCAAGAACTGGTTCAAGACCGAGAGGCTGATCCGCGGCTCGTGGCAGAGGCGTGAGACCCAGCCGTTGCCGGGGTTGAAGTGGGGATTCGCCCTCGCTTCGGGCGTGAGCGGGTAGCGGTCGCGGTAGAACCGGCGGATGGCGTCGCGGTACGCGCGATAGGCGCGGGTGCAACCGAAGGATTCGATCCACGGATGTTCATCGGGCGGCACCGCCTGGGTGGTGGCCTGGCCGCCGATCCAATCCGTTTCCTCGGTCATTACGACCCGCAGTCCGGCCCGGCAGGCCGCGAGCGCCGCGGCGCAGCCCCCGAAGCCGCCGCCCACGATGACCAGGTCGGCGGCCCGTTCGCGGGCGTCCGGTTCGGCCGGACTCCCCCCGGACACGCCGCAAGCCAGGAATGGCAGCGTGGCGGCCGTCGCTCGCAGAAAGTCCCGGCGGTTTACGGTTTGCCGGCCGCGCGCGACGAGCGGCGGGCACGCAGGGGTTGGTCGCGGCGGGGTTCCCGGCATCGGATCACCGTTGGCCATAGTACGCGCCCGGACCGTGTTTGCGGGAAAAGTGTTTCTCCAGCAGGACGGCAGGCATCGGCCTGGCCGCCGGGTTGATTTGGTACGTCTCGCTCGCGAGCCGCGCGATGAACTCCAGTGCCACGGCGTGCTTCACCGCTTCCTTGACGCTGCGTCCCCAGGCGAACGGTCCGTGGCTGGCCACCAGGACGCCGGGCCGCGTGAGCGGGTCGAGGCCCCGGAACCGGGCCACGATCACGTTGCCGGTGTTGGCTTCGTATTCCCCCTTGATTTCGGCCGGCTTCAAGGCGCGGGTGCAGGGCACCGCGCCGCCGAAGAAATCGGCGTGCGTGGTGCCGAGCGGGGGGATTTCGCGGCGGGCTTGCGCCCAGGCGGTGGCCTGCGCGCTGTGAGTGTGGACAATGCCGCCCAACTCCGGGAACGCTCGGTAGAGCACGAGGTGCGTGGGGGTGTCGGAGCTGGGATTGAACGTGCCCTCGACCACCTGGCCGGTCTTGAGCGAGAGCACCACCATCTGCTCCGGTTTCAGGCCGTCGTAGCCGACGCCCGAAGGTTTGATCACCAGGCAACCGCTCGCGCGGTCCACGCCGCTGACGTTGCCGAAGGTCTGGATGACGAGACCTTCGCGGACGAGTTGGAGATTGGCTTCGCAGACTTCCCGTTTGAGCGCTTCAAGCATGACGGGGAGAATGCTGGGGATTTTGTCGGGCAGGCAAGCCGTTATGCGCCGGCCGACGAGGAGTGGCGCGTGGCGAATTTTGCTTGGCCCGCGCTGCCGGCCTCCGAATAGTGAGGCCAGAACGCGCCGGAGCGATCCGGACGATCCTGCGAGCGCGCCCGTTTGTGAGCAATTGGTTTTACAATCTTGGACGCGGCCTGGGCCGGGCCGCCATGCCCGCGGTCCAAAAGGCCCGCTGGGGGTGGAACGCTGCCCTGGGTTCGGAAGACGACCGCATTCGCGCCGAGAAATCCATGGGGCGGACGCTCGCCACGGAGTTCCGGGCCAAGGCGGGGGCGCACCGCAATCCGGCGGACGCCGCGTTGGTCGGCGGCCTCTGTCAGCAACTGGGTGCGCGGGTCAGGAACCCGCTGCTGGCCTTCAGTGCGGAAGTCGTGGTCCTGCCCGAACCGACGGCCCTGGCACTACCGGGCGGCTTCATCTTCGTGAGCCTGCCGCTGCTGGACTTGTGCCATCGGTACCCGGACGAGTTGGCATTTGTTCTCGGGCACGAAATGGCGCACGTCATCCGCGGGCACGCCGCGGACCGGATGTTGCACGACTCGGCATTGAATCTGGCGGCACGAGTCGCCGGCCGCGCCGGGCCGCTCGGCACCTGGCTGCGGGGAACCGGGCTGCAGATGCTGGCGAGCGCCTATTCGCAGGATTGCGAATTTGAGGCGGACGAACTCGGCTCGCGGCTCGCCGAGGCGGCCGGGCATCACCCGCTGGCGAGTGTCCGGTTGTTCCAGCGCCTCCAGGCCCTGCACCAGGACCAGACGCCCCTCGGCCAGTATTTCAGCTCCCACCCCACACCGGCCGAACGCATCGCCCAGATGGGCCGGATTTGGCATCGCCGGGCGTCGTAGTTCCGGCCACGCGGTCGGCGCCGGCGCTCGAGCAACCGGCAGACTGGCAAAAACCCGCCGGACTGGTTTACACTGTCAGCACCATGAACGCCCACCCGTCCATTCGTTTGAGCCTGGGAATGCTGCTGCTGATTGGCCTCGCCGGTTGGGGGCGGGCCGCCGAGCGGGTTCAAGGCCGGTCGATGGTGATTTCCCGGCACGGCATCGTCGCGAGCGAACACCCGCTCGCCGCGCAGGCCGGCGCGCAGGTGTTGGCCGAAGGGGGCAATGCCGTCGATGCGGCCATCGCGGCCAACGCCGTCATGGGGGTGGTGGCGCCGATGACCTCCGGCCTGGGCGGCGACCTGTTCGCGATCGTCTATGAGGCGAAGACCGGCAAGCTGTACGGGTTGAATTCGAGTGGCTGGGCGCCGTCCGGCCTGACCATCGATTTCCTGCACGGTCACGGATTGACCAACATGCCGCAACGCGGGATCTACTCGGTCACGATTCCGGGGGCGGTGGCGGGCTGGGACGCGTTGCAGGCGAGGTTCGGTCGCAAGCCGCTCGCGCGCCTGCTGGCACCCGCGATCCGGATCGCCGACGAGGGGTTTCCGGTGAGCGAAATCGTGGCGGGATACTGGAAGGCAAGCGAGCCGCTCATGAGTGCCGACCCCGCGGCGGCGAAGACGTTTCTGCCCGGCGGTCGGGCACCGCGGATGGGCGAGATTTTTCGCAATCGCGACCTGGCCTGGGCCCTGCGCCAGGTGGCCCGCGGCGGTCGCAAGGCCTGCTACGAAGGCGCCATCGCCCAATTGCTCCTGGCCAATTCGCGGAAGCACGGCGGAACCTGGACGGCGGCTGATTTGCGCGACTTTCGGCCGCAATGGGTCGAGCCGATCTCGACGACTTACCACGGCTGGAGTGTTTATGAGATGCCGCCGCCAGGGCAGGGGATCGCCGCCCTGGCGATGTTGAACCTGATGGAACGGTTCCCGCTGGCTGACTGGGGTCGTGATTCGGCGGCGACTTGGCACACTCTGATCGAGGCCAAGAAACTCGCTTATGCAGACCTGCTGCGGTACGTCGCGGACCCGCGTTTTGCCGCGGTGCCGGTGGGCGGAATCTTGTCGAAGGCCTATGCCCGCGAGCGCGCCCGGCTCATCGATCCGGACCGGGCTGCCAGTGTCGTGCCGCCCGGCCAACCGCCGGCCGGTGGCACCGACACGACCTACCTCTGCGCGGTGGATGGCGCGGGCAACATGGTCTCGTTGATTCAAAGCAACTACGGCGGGTTCGGCTCCGGTCTGGTGGCGGACGGCACCGGCTTCGGCCTGCAGAATCGCGGCGGTCTCTTCAGCCTGGACCCGGCCCACCCGAATGCCTTGGCGCCGCACAAGCGGCCGTTGCACACCATCATTCCCGGCTTCATGACCAAGGGCGACGTGCGGATCGCGTTCGGCATCATGGGCGGCTGGAACCAGGCGCAGGCGCACGCGCAATTCGTGGCGGATCTGGTGGACTTCGGCTTGAACCTCCAGGCGGCGCTCGAAGCCCCGCGGTTTACCAAGCTGACCTTTGAAGGCGCCGACGTGGAGATCGAGTCGCGGGTGCCGGCGGCCGTGCGCGTGGGTTTGGCGGCGAAGGGACACGATTTGAAGGTGATCGCTCCGTTCGCGCAGGATGTCGGCGGCGGCCAGGCGGTGATGCGCGATTTCGCGCGGGGCATCAACTTCGGCGCGTCCGATCCCCGCAAGGACGGCGCGGCCGTGCCGGAACCGGTGAAGTGAAGATCGCGCCATGAGCAACCCAGGAACCGGGGAATCGCCCAGGCCGGCTTTACCCGTCCCGCTCAGCCGGACTTTCTCCTGGCGCCGTGATCGGTGGGTGGCATTGGGTTTGGCGGGCGTGGCTGCGCTCGGCTTTTGGCTTGCCCGGCCGGCCGCGCCGCCGCCGGGTGTTTCGTCCGAGGTGGCCGGGTGGCTCCGCCAACTGCGCGCCCAGCCGTCCTTCCTGCGGTCCTCCGCGGCGGACCTGGCAGGGCACCTGTCGCCTCGACTTGCGGAACGGATCTCGGGACGCGAACCGGTCGAGCGCCGGCGCCTGGAGGCTTATCAAAGTCTGATCGCCGCGGGAACGAATCTGGGCCCGGCAACCGTGGTGCTGGTCGGGGCGTTGACCGATCCGGCCGTCGAGGTCCGGGGCTTCGCGTTTCGCGTTTTGGCCAACGCCGGGCTCCCGGCGACGGAGATTGTGCGCCTGACGCGGGAAGCAACGACGGACCCTGGAGCTCTGGCCTGGCTTTGCGCCGGCCTGCTCCGCGACGAAAGCGGGCCGGTTCGCGAATTCGCCTGGCGATGTTTGGAGGCGTTCACGCCGGAAGCCGCCGCGGTGCGGGATACGTTGGCCGGACTGGCCGGCGCCGAGAGCGATCCCGGCTTGCGCGACCGTGCCCGCGGCTTGCTTGCATCCTTGCCCGAGCCGGTTGGAGCCGGGCCGGAGCCTGCAGGTGGGCCGTCGGTCGGCGATCCGCAGCTGGATCGAATGATCCGCTGATCCTCGCGGAGCAGTTCCGAGAGTAGAAACGCACGGGAACGCGGAGAAACGCATTGCCGGCCATCCGGCCTTCGCCTTAGCTGGGGCCGTGTTTTCGCATATCGTGATTTTCTGGACCAAGCCGGGTCTCGCGAACGCCGCGGACGACTTGCTGGCCGGCATGGAGCGTTACTTGAAGCCGATCCCCGGCGTGCTCAACTTCCACGCGGGTCGGATGACCCGCAGCCGTCGCGCGGTGGTGGATCAGACCTACCAGGTGGCGCTCAACCTCGTCTTCCCGGACAAGCAAACGCAGGATGCCTACCAGGTGCACCCGCTCCATCTCGAGTTCGTGGAGCAGGTCTTCAAACGGGTCTGCGAGCGCGTGGTGGTCTATGATTTCGAGTGAAACCTCGGGGCGGCTGCGCCGCCGCACTGGGGGGGCGCCCCTGTGCGGCGAAATGGATGATTGACGCCCGTCGGCTCCGGGATACCTTGCGGCAAGCGAATCCATGAGAACTCCTGTCACATCTGAAGAAGCACCATTGTACCACAGGGTGCGGTCCGCGGCCGTTCGCGGTTTCACGTTGATCGAACTGCTGGTCGTGATCGCGATTATTGCCATCCTGGCGGGGATGCTGCTGCCGGCCCTGGCAAAGGCCAAAGCGAAGGCCAACGCTGTCCGTTGCATGAACAACATGAAGCAACTGGCGCTTTCCTGGCACATGTACGCGGATGACAACTTGGATAGCCTGACGAAGAACTGGCTCGGCTATGCTGGTTCCTGGATCAACGGGAACATCAGCGCGATGCCCGACGCCACGAACGTGGCTTACATCCAGAACGGCAAACTGTTCGCGTACAACACGTCGCTGGACGTGTACAAGTGCCCGGTGGATGTGCAGGTTCCGACCGCGATCCGGGGCGCGCTCAAGGGCAAAGCGCGGGTCCGGAGCTATTCGATGAACGGCCGCATGGGCGGCGCGGATGACGGCGACGCTTCCCGGTTCGGGGTTTCCTCCACCACGTGGGTGCTGGGCAACAATTATCCGATGTTCAAGAAGATGACCGACATCAACGCGCCGGGGCCGACCCAGGCGTTCGTCTTCCTGGAGGAAAGCTATCTCACCATTGACGACGGTTACTTTGCCGTGAAGGCGCCCGGGGTGCTGACCTGGCAGAACTCGCCCACGGTCCGTCACGGCAACGCATGCGAATTTGCCTTCGCCGACGGGCACGCCGAGATCTGGCGTTGGCGCTTCCTCAACAAGGACCAGGACCTCGATGCGGCGGTCAAAATTGGCGGCGTGGATACCACGCCGGATCTGGTCAAACTCCAATATGCCGTTGCCTGGAAGTAGCTGCGGATCCGCCCTGAGCCCGGTTTCAGTTCCGTTCGCTTCCACAATCAGCAGGAAACCGTTTCACAACGTTTCAGAAACGCCCGGTCCCGAAGAGGGATCGGGCGTTTTCCATTTGGACCGCGGCGGATAATCCGGCGAACGGATGCTTCTCGAAATCCGCGCGGAAGGGCGAAAGCGGAAGAGCGAAACGCCTCGGGGGGGGTCAGAACGAACGCTTGGGCAGGTCGAATTGGACCTTGATGGACTGGAGCGAGCGGCGCTCGACCAACGGGGAATCCAGCGTCTTCGCGGGCGATGGAGCGAGGAAGGTGTTGGCGCCCAGACCTTGCAGCGCGGCCGAGGTCGGAAACTGCAATTGCTTGTCCATCTTCTCTGACGCGAAGTTCGGATCCAGCGGGGAGGCTTTGGGAGTCGTGGTTTGTCCCACCACCGGATTCAGGGCCTCGCGCGTCGAGTCCGGGTAGGACGACACCGGATCCAACGAGGTAATGGGTGAGGCCGCGATCGGACTGGAAATGGGTTGTTGGCCCAAGACCATTGCCATGCCGCTCAGGTCGGTGGGTTGCGCGCCGCCGCCAAGATTGCCGGCATCCTGCTGGCTGGCGGCTTTCTTGCTGATCGACTGGGTGATCTGACGCAGTGCGTTCTGCAGCCAGTTGTTCGGCTGCTCCCCGGTACGCGTCGGAGGAATCGCAAACGGGCTTCTTCCATACGGACTGTCACCCAACGGAGTGAGGGCTGAGAATCCGCTGGAACCGGCGAACGGATTGGCCGGGGCCCCGCCCGAGTCGCCGGCCGGCAGATTGGAATCCGAGAATCGATTCGCCTCATTGCGCTGGGCTGCGGGCGAGTGCGCGGCGGAACCGGTGCCGGAGGTGGATTCGAGGTGCTCGTAATAATTCACCAAGTCACCCTTGCGACTGTCCAAACCGGAACCTGCACCGACTGAAGGCCGGCTTTGAAAACCCTCCACACCGAAGGCCTTGTTGGCGTCGGTTTCCCCCAACCGGCCCCCATCCGGGGCCTGCAAGATCCAGTTGCGCCGCTCGTTAAAGAGGTCGAGCTCGCGTTTGGTGAGCGGGGCGGCTTCCGGCTGCGCCGCGGCGGAGCTTGGGGCAAAGGGACGCGCGGTCACGCCCTGCAACGAACTGCTGCCGCGCGCGCCAAAACTCTCGAACGGATTATCGAAACTGACCGAGCGTCCGGGGTTGCGCTTGGCATCGTCGCGAAAACTCGGCTTGCTGGCGGAATCGGAGAACGTGACCTTTTCGCCGGCGAGAGCCGCGGGGCCCTGACTCCCCAACCCGGCGAGCGCGAGGCCGGCGAGTCCCCATCGGTAAAGATATGCAGCCTGTTCGAACATTGACTCCGCATCTCTAACCCGGAAGCACCGGAGCGTCAAACCCGAAGTCCGGCGAATTCTCGGCCCGCCAACGCGGTCTCCCCCGATGCCTTGCCATCCGGTCGGGCGCCCGGCGAATGGCCAATGTCGCCGGCGGCCGCCGGGGATCATTTCTTGGAGCCCGGCGATTTCTGCGCGGCCGCTTCGATGGCTTCGTTCGCCTTCTTGACCTCATCGACGAGTTTATTGTACTCGCCGACCACCTGGTTGTACTTCTCGAGCAGCTTCTTGTACTCCTCGATCTGCTGGTCGCGTTGTTCGGCGACGGTCTTCAGCATCTCGTTTTGTTTGAGGATCGCCTCGTTCTGCGTCTTGATATTCTCGTTGGCCTGCTCGAACGCGGTCTTGAACTGCTCCACCTGGTTACGCTTTTCGTCCCGGTCCTGGATTGTGTCGGCGAGTTCCTCCGAGAGCGCCTTGATCTTGGCCGTGTTGGTCTCGACGGTCTGTTCGAGCCCGGTGCGGATCCCCTCCAGACGCTTAACCTCATCCTGGGTGCGCTTCAGGGTGATCTCCAATTGCTGAATGACCACCTTGTTCGTGTACACGTCCTCGGTGAGCTTGGATTTGTCGTGGGTGAGATTGGCCTCCCGCTTCCACTGTACCAGGCACAGCCCGCACAGCGCGAACGAAAGCACCACGGACAGATTCAGGATCAGCTTGTTCATGCTCGCCACGTCTGGAAATCGCCATTGCGTCCGTGTGCCAGGCTGGCCGGGTCGCGGTTCAACTTCTTGTCGCCGCCCGCCCGCCAAAGGTGGGATGCACCGCTGCAGCCGGGCCTGCCGGTCTGCCCCGGCGGAGAATGGTCGGGGCGGTGAGATTCGAACTCACGACCTCTTGTACCCGAAACAAGCGCGCTAGCCAGGCTACGCTACGCCCCGACGATTCGCGGGGCAGACGTTGCCGTGGGGCCCGGGCAATTGCAATGACGATTTCGCGAAATGAAAACCACCGTCGCCTAGCCCGGACCCGGCCGGGCCGAACGCCCCCCGCCTCCTGGCCGACGGAATGGACTGCGCGGCGGCGTCAAGCGGCGCCGTTCACACGGCAAAATCTGCTAAGAAATGGCCAAGCCCGTGGTAGTCGCCGTCGCCTGGAGAGGGCTCAATTTCGTGCATGTCAAGCACGACGCCTGCCCCGACCGACGCGTTGCGTCCCGGTGTGGCGTCGCCCCGGCACAGTCTCCGATTCCGGGTGCGCTACAGCGAGACCGATCAGATGGGGACGTTCTACAACTCGCGCCCGCTGGAATGGTTCGAGATGGGGCGCACTGAACTGCTGCGCAGCCTCGATCTGCCGTACGCTCAACTCGAGGAGCGGGGGCTGTTCCTCCCTTTGGTCGAAGCCAAGGTCGAGTACCTCGGTCGGGCGCGGTACGACGACTGGCTGGAGATGACGACGACGCTCGGTTTCGCCGGCCGGGCGCGCGTGCGGACCGACGTCGAGATTCTGCAGGTCGAGACCCGCAAGGGCGTGGTGCGCGGATGCACGATTCACGCCTTTGCCGACCGTGACGGGCGGGCGATCCGGCCACCGGCGTGGTTTCGGGAACGGTTCGCCGCGCTCCCGAGGGCGCTCAAGGCAAGGCAATGATACGAGTCCAACGATGTCCATGAGTCCGGCAGACCAAGACGGAGAGCGGCGTTTGCTCAGTGGCAACGAGGCCATCGCCCTGGCGGCGAAACACGCCGGCGTGGCGCTCGGCGCCGGCTATCCCGGCACGCCGTCCACGGAAATCCTGGAGAACTTCGCGCGCGTGGGCGGACACGCCCAATGGTCCCCGAACGAGAAGGTTGCCTTGGAGGTTTGCATTGGCGCGGCCTACGGGGGGGCGCGGGCGCTGGCCACGATGAAACACGTCGGACTCAACGTCGCCGCCGATCCGTTTTTCACCGTGGCCTACACGGGCGTGACCGGCGCGCTGATCGTGATCTCCGCGGACGACCCGGGCATGGCCTCGAGCCAGAACGAACAGGACAACCGCCGTTACGCGGTCGCGGCGGGGGTGCCGATGCTTGAGCCGGGCGATTCGCAGGAGGCGTACGATTTCTTTTTGCAGGCGGTCGAGATTTCCGAGAAGTGGCAGATCCCGGTCCTGTTCCGGGTCACGACGCGGGTTTGCCACAGCCAAAGCGTGGTGCGGCCGGGACCGCCGGTGGAAGGCTTGAAACCGGCGTCGTTCGTGCGCGATGTGCGTGGCCGGGTGATGATCCCCGCCTATGCGCGCGCGGCCCACCGGCGATTACGCCGGAAGCTGACCGAGATCGCGGCCTGGAACGAGACCGCTCCGCTCAACCGGGTTTTCGAGGCGGGCCGGGAACTGGGCATCATCGCCTCCGGCGTGGCTTACGCCCATGCCCGCGACGCCGCCCCGGCCGCCAGCGTGCTCAAGCTCGGCATGACCCACCCGTTGCCGCTGGAGTTGATCCGGTCGTTCGCGGGCTTCGTACAACGTTGCTTCGTGCTTGAGGAAGGCGACCCGTACCTGCTGGACGCCATCCGCGCCGCGGGCATCGCCGTGGAAGGCAAGGCGGAGATGTACCGGTACGGCGAATTCGACGTGGCACGGGTGCGCCGCATCCTCGCGGGCGACACTTCGGCCGAGCCGGTCCGGCCGCCGGGCAAGCCGCCGCAGCTCTGTGACGCGTGCTCGTACCGCCAGGTGTTCAGCACGCTGCACGAAATGCAGGCGATTGTCGCGGGCGACATCGGCTGTTACACGCTGGGGGCACTGGCCCCGTTCGAGGCGATGGACACCTGCGTGTGCATGGGGGCGAGCCTCGGCGTCGGACTCGGACTGCGGCACGTCCTGCCGCCCGACCAGGCGAAGCGGGTGGTGAGCATCATCGGCGACAGCACGTTCGTGCACAGCGGCATCAGCGGCCTGGTGGAGATGGTCTATAACCCGCCGCCGGGCGGCCACGTGCTGATCATCCTAGACAATTCGACCACCGCGATGACCGGGCACCAGGAGCATCCCGGCACCGGCCGCACGTTGGACCATCAGGCGACCGGGCGCGTACGGTTCGAAGACCTGGCCCGCGGCCTGGGCATTCGCCGGGTGGAGGTCGTGGAGCCGCGGCTGGGCTCCGACGAATTCGGGCGGGTTTTGACCGACTGCCTGAACAGCGGCGAACTGGCGGTGATCATCGTTCGCCGGCCCTGCATTCTGATCGCCAAACAACTCAAGGAGTACGAACGCCAGGCCGTCGAGGCGGAGAGCGAGTGCGCATGCGAAACAGCGTTACCAGTGTCGTAGTGGCCGGCCTGGGAGGCCAGGGCGTGCTGAAAGCGTCGGACATTCTGGCCAACGCGGTGTTCCGGGCCGGGTTCGACGTCAAGAAGGCCGAAGTCCACGGCATGAGCCAGCGCGGCGGTTCGGTGAACAGCGACGTGCGCTTCGGGGAAAAGGTGTTCAGCCCGATGGTGCCTTTCGGCGAAGCGGATTACCTGGTCGTGCTCGCGCCGGACCAACTCGAGAACAACCGCGGTTACCTGCGGCCGGGCGGCGTGTTGCTCGAACCGTCGATGATTGATGTGGGCCAGCTCGAGAACAAACGCAGTTTCAACGTCGCCATGATCGGCCTGCTGAGCCGCCACCTGGAAGGCGTCCCCGCGGAATGCTGGCGTGCCGCCCTGGCGGCGAGTTTCGGCCCCGCGCTCCTGGCCGCGAACTTGAAGGCCTTCGCCCTCGGCAGCGGTGGCCAGCCCCCCGCCTGATTTCCGCCATGAATTCGAAGACGAATTGCACCGGCCCGTTCGATCCCGCCAGCGCGGTGGACTTTCTGCCGCTGCCGCAATTGCGCGCGCTCCAACTGCACCGGCTCCGGACGATCGTCCAGCGCGCGTACGACCGCGTCCCCTTGTTCCGCCGGCGCCTGGAGGAGCGCGGCCTCGGGCCGGCCGATCTCCAATCGCTGGACGACCTGGCGCGGCTGCCGTTCACGACCAAGACGGATCTGCGCGACACCTACCCGTTCGGGCTGTTCGCCAGCCCCACGGAGGAAATCGTCCGGTTCCACGCTTCGAGCGGCACCACCGGGAAGCCGATCGTGGTGGCGTACACGCAGGCGGACGTCGATGACTGGGCGACGGTGATGAAGCGCAGCTTCCTGGCCTGCGGGCTGCACCGCGGCGACATCATCCAGAACGCGTACGGTTACGGCTTGTTTACCGGCGGCCTGGGCGCGCATTACGGGGCTGAGGCGTTGGGCGCCAGCGTGATTCCAATCTCCGGCGGCAACACCGACCGCCAGATCATGATCATGAAGGATTTTGGCGTGACCGCGATCTGTTGCACGCCGAGCTATTTCATCCACCTCACCGAACGCGCCGGCGAACTGGGCGTGGACCTGAAGCAACTCCCGCTGCGGGCCGGCGTGTTCGGCGCCGAACCCTGGACCGAAGCGATGCGGCGGCGCATCGAGGCGGAGACCAACCTCAAGGCGTACGACATCTACGGCCTGAGCGAGATCATCGGGCCGGGCGTGGCGATGGAGTGTCCGCACCAGGCGGGGCCGCACATTTTCGAAGACATGTTTTATCCGGAGGTCATCGAGCCCGAAACCGGCCAACCGGTGCCGGACGGCACCGAGGGCGAGTTGGTGCTCACCACGCTCTGCAAACGCGCCATGCCGATGATCCGTTACCGCACGCGGGACATCAGCGCCTTGAACGAGGAGCCCTGCGCCTGCGGCCGGACGCTGCGCCGCATCAAGCGCATCGCCCGCCGGACCGACGACATGATGATCATCCGCGGCGTGAACGTGTTTCCGTCGCAGATCGAGGCGGCGTTGCTGGCCGTGGAAGGCACGCTGCCGCATTACCAGATCATCGTCGATCGCGTGAAGGGGCTCGACGAAATGGAGGTCCAGGTCGAGGTCACCGAGGAGTTCTTCAGCGACACGGTGGGCGCCTTGGAGAAACTCCAGCAACGGCTCTCGCAGGCCATCGAGCGCATCACCGGCCTGCGGGCCCAGGTGCGCCTGGTGGAGCCGCATACCCTCCAGCGGAGCGAGGGCAAGGCCAAGCGCGTGATCGACAAGCGGAAACTGTGAACGGGGTTAACCCGGAGCCGGCGCCATGAAACTCAAGCAACTCTCCATCTTCCTCGAAAACCGTCCGGGCACGCTCAGCGCGCCGTGCCGTTGGCTGGGCGCGGCCGGCATCAACCTCATCACGCTGTCGCTGGCCGACACCCAGCAGTTCGGCATCCTGCGGGTGGTGGTGCGCGACTGGGCGCAGGCCAAGCAACTGCTCGAGGCGAAGGGGTGCGTGGTCAAGGTCACCGAGGTGGTGGCGGTGGAGGTCGCGGACAAGCCCGGCGGCCTGGCCGAACTGCTCGAGGTGTTCGAGCGGGCCGGCGTGAACGTCGAGTACATGTACGCCTTCACGCTGAAGCAGGGCGACAAAGGCCTGCTGGTTTTTCGGTTCGATCGGCCCGACCCGGCGGTGGAGGCGCTCCGCCAGGCCGGCGTCAACGTGGTGGGAGAAGTCGAGTTGTTCCGGCGCCTGGCAGCCTGAGAAAGGACTCTGTGATGTTGGGAATTCCTGATCCGTGGGTGTGGCTGGCTTACGTGCTCTGCCTCGTGAGCGCTCTGGCCTGCGTCATTTATAGCTGGCGCAATTGGAACCGGGGGGACGATTCAGTCCGGGCGGACGATGTCCGCTGGGCCAAGGTCGAGGACAAACTCGAGGAGAAACTTTAGGCCGGCCCGGTCCGCCGGCCCGCCCGACTCCGTTCGCCGACGGCGTCGGCCACGATTATGCCCTGCCTGGCTCAAGTCCCGCTCCTCGATGTCGCCGTCGTGCTGCTTTATCTCGCGGCAACGGCCTACCTCGGCTGGCTGGGCTACCGCGGCACACAGACCACGTCGGACTATTTGCTGGCCGGACGCAAAGCGCATCCGTTCGTGATGTCGCTCAGCTATGGCGCAACCTTCATTTCCACCAGCGCCATCGTGGGGTTCGGCGGCGTGGCCGGTCTGTTCGGGATGAGCCTGCTCTGGTTGGTGGTGTTCAACATCTTCGTCGGCATCCTTATCGCCTTCGTGTTTCTGGGCGCCCGCGTCCGTCGGTTGGGGCACGCCTTGGACGCGCACACGTTTCCCGAATTGCTGGGGCGGCGCTTCCAAAGCCGGTTTCTCCAGGTGTTCACGGCGCTGGTGATCGCCGTGTTCATGCCGCTGTACGGGGCCGCGGTGCTGATCGGCGGCACCGAATTCATCACGACCGCCCTTCAGATCCCGTACGACGCGGCGCTCCTGACGCTGGCCGGCATCGTGGCCGCCTATGTGTTCTTCGGCGGTCTGAAGGGTGTGATGTACACCGACGCGTTGCAGGGGGTCATCATGTTCGCGGGAATGGCCGTGCTGCTAGTCACCACCTACTCGCGCGTCGGCGGGGTGGTCGAAGGCCACCGACAACTGACCGGGCTCGCCGACCTGGTGCCGGCGAACCTGGCGGCCATCGGGCACCGGGGCTGGACGGCGATGCCGCAGTTCGGCTTCGGCGACCGACAGTACAACCTTTGGTGGATCGTCGTTTCGACCATCGTGCTGGGCGTGGGCATCGGAGTGCTGGCGCAGCCGCAACTGGTCGTCCGCTTCATGACCGTGAAGAGCCGGCGCGAGCTGAACCGAGCCGTCGGCGTCGGCGCGGTGTTCATCCTGGCGATGGTGGGAGTGGCGTACACCACCGGCGCGCTCTCGAACGTCTTCTTCGCACTGCACGGCCCGGTGTTCGAGGGGCGGGTATTGCAGAAACTCGGCGATCAGCGCCCGCACGCGTTGCTCCAGTTGATGCGCCGCAACGCCGCCGGCGAGTGGCTCGACGTTGTCAAGGAAACCGTCGGCGCCAGCACGACCAACGTGCTCCAAGAGCCGCTGGTGGACGCCGCCGGACATTGGCTGCCCGTGGCCAGGGAGACCAACCATCTGGGAGTCGTGCGCGAAGGTGCGGTAATTCCTGCGTTGCTGGACGCGGGCCGCCTTCCGGTGCGCGTTGGGCCGAACGAAGTCGTGAGCGGCCGGAGCATTTCGATCGTCGCGGCCAAGGGCAACTCGGACCAGATCATTCCCACCTACATCGGCGCGGCGATGCCCAGATGGTTCGGCCTGGTCTTCCTGCTGACGCTGCTGGCGGCGGCGATGAGCACGTTGTCGAGCCAGTTCCACACCCTGGGCACGGCGGCCGGACGCGATATCTACCAACAGTTGTTCGGTCGGATGGGTGGTGGCGGCGGGCCCGACCGGACGATACTCATTGTGCGCACCGCGATCCTGATCGGGTTGGTGGTGGCGGTGGGCATCGGCCACTATGCGCGGGGCGAGTACATCATCGCCCGGGCCACGGCCATTTTCTTCGGCATGTGCGCCGCGGCGTTTCTGCCGGCGCTCATCGGCGGCCTGTACTGGCCGCGGATGACCAAGGCGGGTGCGACCGTTTCGATGCTGGTCGGCTTCGGCGCGACCCTGGCGTGGGTCGCGCTGGTCAAGACCCCGGAGTGCGGCGCCATCGGCCTGGTCAAGGCCAGCCTGCTCGAAGCGCATCCCAACTGGCCGGTCGTGGACCCGGTGCTCATTGCCTTGCCGCTTTCTGCCCTGACAGCCGTGTTGGTGAGTCTGGCCACTCGCCCGCCGGCTTCCGCTCACCTGGCCCGGTGCTTCAACCCCCAACCCTCCTGAACCATGTTTGCCGAAGTCGCGCTCCTCGACATCCTCGTCGTCCTGCTCTACCTGTTCGTGACCGCGTACCTGGGCTGGCTGGGGTACCGCGGGACGAAGACCGCCACGGATTACTTGGTGGCAGGGCGCAAGGTGCATCCGTTCGTCATGTCGCTCAGCTACGGCGCGACCTTCATCTCCACCAGCGCCATCGTGGGTTTCGGCGGCGTGGCCGGCACGTTCGGCCTGAGCCTGCTCTGGCTCACGTTCTGCAACATCTTCATCGGGATCTTCATCGCGTTCATCTTCATCGGCGGACCGACCCGCGCGCTCGGGCACCGGCTGGACGCGCACACGTTCCCTGAGTTGCTCGGCCGGCGGTACCAAAGCCGGTTTATCCAGGTCTTTTGCGGTGCGGTCATTGTGTTGTTCATGCCGTTGTATGGCGCGGCCGTGCTGATCGGCGGCACCGAGTTCATCGCCACCACGTTCCAGATGGACTACAACGCCGCGCTGCTGCTCTTCGCGACGATCGTGGCGGCCTATGTCTTCTTTGGCGGCCTTAAAGGTGTGATGTACACCGACGCCTTGCAGGGCGTGATCATGTTCGTCGGCATGGCAGTCCTGCTCGTGTACACCTACGCGAGCGTTGGCGGCGTGACGGCGGGACACCAAGCGCTGACTGACCTGGCGGATCTGACCCCCGCCACGCTCACGGCGATTGGCCATCGCGGCTGGACGGCGATGCCGGAGTTCGGCTTCGGCGCGACCAAGTACAACCTCTGGTGGATCGTCGTTTCGACCATCGTCATGGGCGTCGGGATCGGCGTGCTGGCCCAACCGCAACTGGCGGTGCGGTTCATGACGGTGAAGAGCAAGCGCGAGTTGAACCGCGCGGTCGGCGTGGGCGGCGTGTTCATCCTGGCCATGACGGGCGTGGCGTTCACCACCGGCGCGCTCTCGAACGCCTACTTCACGCAGCACGGTCCGCTCTTCCAGGGGCGCGTGCTCAAGACCGTCAATGCCGACAAAGGCCACGCGATCCTGCAATTGATGCGGAAGGGCGATGACGGCAACTGGGTGGACCTGGTCAAGGACACGGCCAAGGACGGCAAGACCGTGGCCGGCACGCAACCCGTAAAGCTCGGCGCCGACGGCAAATGGCTCCCGGTGGTCAAGGAAACCAACAGCCTGGGCGTCATTCATGAAGGCAGTCTCGTGCCGGCCGTCCTCGACCAGAACCAACCCTACCTGTCCGGAGTCGCGGCACCGAACCAGGTGGCGCAAGGCCGTTCGCTGGCCATCGTCAATGCCAAGGGCGCTTCGGACCAGATCATCCCGCTGTACATCACCACGGCGATGCCGAAATGGTTCGGGTTGGTCTTTCTGCTCACGCTGCTGGCCGCGGCGATGAGCACGCTTTCCAGCCAGTTCCACACCCTTGGCACCGCGGCCGGGCGCGACGTCTTTGGGACCCTCACTGGCGCCCAAGCCAAAGGCGCCCCGGACCGGACCATCTACATCGTCCGCTTCGCCATCCTGATCGGTTTGGTCCTGGCGGTGCTGATCGGCTATTACGCCAAGAAGGAGCAGTTCGTCGTGAGCATCATCGCCCGGGCGACCGCCATCTTCTTTGGTCTGTGCGCCTCGACGTTTCTCCCGGCGTTCTTCGGCGGCATCTTCACGCGTCGCATGACCCGGCCGGCGGCCATCGCCTCGATGCTCGTCGGTTTCATCGCCAGCACGGTCTGGTTGGTGTTCGTGAAGACGCCGGAGTGCACGGTGATCGGCGTGGTCAAGGCCAGCCTGCTGGCGCAATCTCCCAACTGGCCGGTGGTCGATCCGCTGTTCATCGGACTGCCGCTCTCGCTGCTCACGGCGGTGCTGGTCAGCGCCTTTACCCGCCCCAACGACGCGCAACACCTGGCGACCTGCTTTGATCGAGCCAAAGTCGAAGGCAAGGCCTGACTTTCCCGTGACGGTTCAGCCCCCTAACCTCCATGAAAAAAACTCCGCAACGCTCGCTCCTCACCGGCCTGGCACTGACCGCCGGGCTGCTTCCCGGCCACAGTCAGTCGGCCTCCATTTCCTCACCCGCAATGCCCGCAACCCCCGCCGCGGGGGCGCCGGCCGCCCCCAAACTCAGCGCCACGCAGCAGTGGATCAAGGACGTGAAGAATCCCACGCCCTGGCTCTCGTGGGGGGCCGACCTGCGGATTCGCAACGAGTACTACGACAACCTCATCACCCTGGGTAACGACCTGCCCAACCACGCCCAGGACGTCATCCGTTTTCGGGCGCGATTGTGGACGGCCGTCACGCCGGTGACGAATGTGACCGTCAATGCCCGGCTTGCCGCCGAACCGCGGGAATGGCTCGAGCCCGCCTTCGTCGGGACCTACAAGAATCAAACCGGCATGGAGTGGCGCTACGGCATGGCCGACAGCCTGAACGTGAAGTGGGCCAATGTGCTGGACCAACCGCTGACGGTCGCCGCCGGCCGCCAAGACATTGTCCTGGGCGATTTCTGGAACTGGTGGCTCGTCGCCGACGGCACACCGCTGGACGGTTCCTGGACCTACTTCCTCGACAGTGCGCGGGTGACCTACGATCTGAAGGCCGCGAAGACCAAACTCGACTTCATCGGCATCTATCAGAACGCGTATGCCGACGAGTGGATTCCGACGATCAACAACCAGCACGTCGCCCTCACGGAACAGAACGAGCAGGGGGGCATCTTCTATGCCTCGAACAAGTCCATCAAGAACACCCAGCTCGACGGCTACTTCATCTACAAACACGACGACCGCGAACTGGCCAATGGCGACAATGCGGACATTTATACCGTGGGCGGCAAACTCACCGGCACGCCCGCGATGCACTGGAGCTACTCCCTCGAAGGAGCGTATCAGTTCGGACGCAAGGAAGACCCCACGGTGAAATACCCGGTGGCCGCGACCCAGATGCGGGACATGGACGCGTTCGGCGCGAACGCCAGCCTGAACTATCTGTTGCGCGACCCGCTCAACAACCAGGCGCATCTTATCTTCGAGTACCTCTCGGGCGACGACGGGAGCACGCCGGGCAAGGACGAGATGTTCGACATCCTCTGGGGCCGGTGGCCGCGGTGGAGTGAATTGTACATTTACTCCTATGTCCAGGAAACGGGGGGGAAGGTGGCCCAGTTGAACAATATCCAGCGCCTCGGCGCCGGCTGGACCCTCAACCCGATGAAGGACATGACGGTGGGCGCCTATTACAACGCCCTCTTTGCACCGCAGTCCGATCCCACCCGCACGCTCAATGCCTCCCGGTTCACCGACGAGGGCAACTTCCGCGGTCACTACCTGCAACTGGTCCTCAAGCACCAGTTCAGCAAACAGATCGCCGGCCATCTCTGGGGCGAATGGGTCTGGCAGGGAGATTACTACAGCCAGCGCGACGTGGAGAGTTTCCTGCGCGCCGAGGTTCAGTTCACGTTCTGAACGCCCGACAACTCCGCGGCTGCGCCCACCGGTGCGCGTGGCGCCCGTGGCGCCGGACCCGCGGGCGCGATGGCTTGCAGCTTGCTGACGACGCCGGGCAGGGTGGCGAGCAGGTAATCCACGTCGCCCGCGTGCGTGTCCCGACCGAGGCTGAAGCGGAGGCTGCCCCGTGCCCGCGTCGCGCTGAAGCCCATTGCGGTCAGCACGTGAGAGGGGTCCAGCGAACCCGTCATGCAGGCCGAACCGCCGGAAGCGCAGATGCCCAACTGGTCGAGCAGCATCAGCATCGCTTCCGCTTCCACCGCCGGGAAGGCGAGGTTGCTGGTGTTCGGCAGGCGCGGCTCGCGGGCGCCGTTGCGGGCGGCTTGAGGAATCGTTGCCAGCAGGCCGGACTCCAGCCGGTCGCGCAGCGCCCGCACCCGATGGGTTTCCGGACCCAGAAGCGCCACCGCCAGGTCCGCCGCCCGACCGAAACCCACGATGTACGGTACGTTCTCGGTGCCGCCACGCCGGCCGCGCTCCTGGTGGCCCCCGACCAGGTAAGGCGCGAACCGCGTTCGCCGTCGCACGTATAGGGCGCCAATGCCCTTCGGGGCATGGAGCTTGTGCCCGCTGAGCGACAGGAAATCCACCCCCGCTTCCCGGACATCGAGGGGAACCTTGCCGGCCACTTGCACGGCGTCCGTATGGCACAGCACCCCCTTGCTTCGGCAAATGGCCGCCACCTCCGGGATCGGGAACAGGACCCCGGTTTCGTTGTTCGCCCACATCACCGAAACCAGTGCGGTATCCGGCCGGATCGCCTGTTCGAGCTGGTGCAGATCGAGTTGGCCGTCCGGGTTCACCGGCAGGGAGGTCACCTCGCAGCCCCGACGCTGCAGGGTCTGGGCGAACTTGAGGTTGGCGGAATGCTCGACTGCCGTGGTGACGACGTGGCGCCGGTCCGGCTGGGTCGTCAACGCGCTGTTCCAGGCGGCGTTGTTGCTTTCGGTGCCACAACTGGTGAACAAAACCTCGCGCGGTTCCGCGCCGATCAGCGCCGCCACTTGGGCGCGGGCGGTCTCCAGGTGGCGGGCGACGTCGTGACCGAAGGCGTACGCGCTCGAGGGGTTGCCCCAGTGCTCGCGGAAGAAGGGCAGCATGGCATCCAGGACTTCCTGGGCGACTGCAGTCGTGGCGTTATGATCGAAATAGCAAAAGCGGCGCTCGTTCATGGCTGCGCCGTTCGTCCCGCGGGACCGCGCGGCGCAAGCGAACAGTATGCCGGCGGAGGGCGGGCGCAAGGCGGGACGGGGTGCGGCGTCTGCAGGCCAGCGGAGTCTGGCCACCTTCGGTGGAACGAGGCTGCTGGCCCGGCGGGGTGGAATCAAGTCCTCGGTGGCGTCAGGAGGTTGTTTGCCTTGGGCCGGCCGATCAGCAGGTAGAGCAGGGCACCCAGGGCGTGCAGGAAGATGATGACGAGCACCCAGACGATGCGCTCGGAGTCGGTGAGACCCCGGTTCTGGATCGCATGGATGAGCATCCAGATCCAGAACGCGAAGAGCGCGAGGGTGAAGGGAAAGAGGAACAGCAGCAGGAGCAGTTCGAAACCGCCGAAGAGGAATCCAAAGAGTGGAGTCATGGTAGTGATCATGAGGGTCTCGGCCGTGATCGCGAGCCTAACCCCCCGGTGCCTTGGGTTTGCCCACGATCAGGTAAAGCAAGGCGCCAAGGAGGTTGAGGAAGATGATCACCAGCACCCAGACGATGCGCTCCGAATCCGTGAGGCCGCGATTCTGAATGGCGTGGATGAGCATCCACAGCCAGAACGCGAAGGCGGCCAGCGCGAACACCGCGCCGAAGGCGGATGCAATGAGGCCGCCGAGCGCCCAGGAAGTATCCATGTGGTGGACCATGCCGGTTAGGGAATGGGGGGTTGATCGTTGGATTTACCCATAGCCTGGCGGAGGGCGGGCACCTGTTCGAGCAGTTTCTCGAACTTGATGCCGGTCAGGCTTTCCACCACGGGCGGGAGCTGGGAAATGATCTGCATGACGTCGCCCGTGAGCTTGCTCGCTCCGCCGCCCGGGCCGCTGCCGCTGTTGATGATGACCATCTTCTCGGTCTTCGCCAACGGCTCGCTCACCTTGCCCGCCACTTCGGGCAGGATGCGGACAATCATCTCGATCACCGCCGCCTCGTTGTATTGCTTGAACGATTCGGCCTTGACGCGCATGGCTTCGGCGGTGGCCTTGCCTTGCGCTTCGATGACCGCGGCTTCGGCCAGACCCCGTGCCTGGTTGGCTTCGGCCTCGGCGATGCCCGTGGCCTTGGCTACGTCTGCGCTGGCGAAGCCCGTCGCTTTCGCCGCGGACGCGGTGCCGGCCGCCTCAGTTTCGAGCTGGAACTTCCGCGCGTTGGCAAGGGTTTCGACCTTGTACCGTTCGGCGTCGGCGGGCTTCTGAACCGTCGCTTCGAGCTCGCGCTGCCGGCGCAGGATTTCCTGTTGCTGCAACTCGATTTGCTTCTGCTTCTCGACGATCGCGACCTGGACTTCCTCGGCCTTCACGAGCTGGCCGGTCTTGAACTTCTGCAAGTCGTAAGCAAGGTCGGCCTCGGCCTTCCTCTGGTTCACCACCGCCTGGTATTGGGCGACGTTCGATTGGTAGTCACGTTGGGCCTCGGCAATCTTGCTGTCCGCGGCAAGCTTGGCTTCCTGGCCCGCCTGCTGCGCCTGGGCCGAGCGGATCGTCGAATCGCGATCCGCCTCGGCCTGGGCGATGACGGCGTCGCGTTTGACCTGGGCGATGCGCGGCTTGCCCAGCGCGTCGAGGTACCCCTGGCTGTCGCGGATGTCGCGGATGGTGAAGCTGACGATGCCCAGGCCCATGTTGGCCATGTCGCCCGCCGCGACTTCCTGCACCTTCGAGGCGAAGGCGTCGCGATTCTGGTAGATCTCCTCGACGGTCATGGTGCCAAGAATGGCCCGCAGATGCCCTTCGAGCGTCTGCATGGCGATGTTCTTGATCTCCTCGACGCCCTTGCTCAGAAACTGCTCGGCAGCGGTGGCAATGGAAACATCGTCGCCCTTGACCTTGATCTGCGCGACGCCGTCCACCTTCACCGGCACGCCTTTGCTGGTATAGACCTCTGGCGTCTGTACGTCGATGGTCATCAACTCGAGCCGCAGCACGTCCACCTTCTCGAGCACCGGCCAGACGAAGACACCGCCGCCTTTGACGATGCGGTAACCGACGTCGCGGCTCGTGCCGTCGGCCTCGGTGAGTTGGCGTTTGCGGCCGGAGATCACCAGGACCTCGTTCGGACCGACCTTTCGATAGCGGCTGGCCCAGAGGACCACGAAAAGGAAGAAGACGACCAGGACGGTGGCCGCGCTGGCGGTGACGGATGACCAGGGCACGGCGGCGAGCAGCGAAGAGCAGACGTTCATGGATTGGATTGGTTTGGCTGCGGTTTGAGCATGCGGTCACGGGGCCGCTTTGACGTAAAACTGGGTGCCCACTACGCGGGTGATAATCACCGATACACCCGCGGCGAGGGCGACATTCTGCTCGGCTCGGGCCGGCGCGGTGTAGCGCGAGCCGGCCTGGACGTAGGCGATTTCACCGACGCTCTGCTCCGGGATCGGCGTGATGACCGTTGCGGTGATGCCGGTCAGGCTGCCCACGCGCGATTCGCTGGAACTCTGCGTTTCCTGGAAGAGCCTCGTGAAGAACCAAAGCGTGGCCAGCGCGATGGCCAGACCTCCCAAAGCCGACAGCGGGGCGCTGATCCAGGGACTGCTCGTCAGTTCGATTTTGCTGAAGATCAGGCCAAACGCCCCAAACGCCGTCACAAAGGACGCCAGCACGGTGGGGCTCGAAAACGACATCGTCGGCAGGCCGGCGTCGTTGGCGCCCGCATCGGGATGGTTGCCCGCGTCCAGGTCCGTGTTGTGGCCGCCCAGGAAATGGCTGAGCGCGACACTGAAGATCGTGAAGAGCAGACCACCAACCAGGCAGAAGGCGTAAAATGTCATGGCAGCTCCGGGGTTGTTTCGCCGCGCATCGTACCATCCGTGGGCCCGACCGGGAAGCGCGAAAGCCGCTCACCGGCCCAGCGCGGCGCGGCGTTGCGGCCGGCGCACGAAGAAGTAGATCAGCGCGCCGATGAAGTTTGCGAAGAGGACCACGAGAACCCACACGATCTTGTCGCTGCCCTGGCTGGGCTCGTTCACGGCGCAATCGACGAGCATCCACACCCAGAAGGCGAAGCCGAGCAGGCCCAGGGCCATGAACGGCAGAGCGACGAGCAGTTCCAGAAAACCAAAGCAGGCAGTGTTCATAGTCGTCTTGATCCGTTGCGGTTTCGTAACCGCGGCCAGCAAACGCGAATGCGCCCCGGCGGACAATTACACCGTCCTGATGGGTTTGTAGCGTGCCGCGGTCGGGACCCAGCAGCGTCCGGTCCCGGACCGTCGTTGGGTTGTACCGCTGCGGGAGCGGTCACCTCGGCCTCCTCCGCCCAGCGCGCCTGCGACCTCCGGCCGAAAAAGTCCGCGCCTTTGCCTGCCGGCCGGTCCACCTGGTCAGTGCCGGTTGCGGGTCGGTCGGCGCGACGCCCGCCGGGGCGACCGCGACGGTCGCGCTCCCCTTTTTTTCGGCCTCCGGCCGATCGGGCGGCAGCGTCCCAATTCATCGGCTGCGCGGTTGCGGCACCGCCGTGCACGGCGGCCGCGGCGCAGCCACCGCTTGGAAGCCGGGACCCGCCCGGTCCGGGCTGCGGCGTTGACGGGGGTTGCGCCGGGCCTCTATTGTCTGCCCGCAAGAGCGCCTTGTCCCTTTCGGGGCGGGGCTTTTTCGTGCGCGCGTTCTTATGGCCAACACCATTCTTGTGGGCGCCCAGTGGGGCGATGAAGGCAAGGGCAAGATCATCGACGTGCTTGCCGAGCGATCCGACCTGATTGTCCGCACGGCGGGCGGCAACAACGCCGGCCATACCGTGTTTATCGGGCCGAAGAAGTTCGTCCTGCACCTGGTGCCGTCCGGCATCCTCTGGCCCGGCAAGCAGTGCGTGATCGGCAACGGCGTGGTGATCGATCCCGTGAGTCTGGTGGACGAGATCGACGGCCTGATCCAATTGGGCGTGAAAGTCGATGGCAACCTCTTCATCAGCGAGACGGCCCACCTGGTGATGCCGTATCACCGGCTCCTCGACGAGCAGCGCGAGTTGCGCAAAGGCAAGCACAAGCTCGGCACCACCAAGCGCGGCATCGGACCGGCTTACGGCGACAAGGCCGCACGCGTGGGCTTGCGCATGGTCGATCTGGCCAATCCCGAACGCTTCGCGGCCTTGCTGCGTTTGCGCATCAAGGAGAACAACGACGTGCTCAAGGCGCTGGGTGCCAAGCCGCTTTCCTTCGCCCGGGTCCACGCCGCCTACCGCGCCGCTGGCGACCGGCTCAAGCCATTCATTGCCTCCACGGCGGTGCTGCTCCACGAAGCGACCCGGCGGGGCGACGAGGTGTTGTTCGAAGGCGCGCAGGGCACCTTCCTCGATATCGACCACGGCACCTATCCTTTCGTCACCTCGTCGAACACGACGGCCGGCGGTGCCTGCACGGGTTCGGGGGTGCCGCCCAACCGCATCGACCGGGTGGTGGGCGTGATGAAGGCGTACACCACGCGCGTCGGCGAGGGGCCGTTGCCCACCGAAAACGCCGAGATCGGCGATTTGTTGCACGCGATGGGGCGCGAATTCGGCGCGACCACCGGCCGCGCACGGCGCTGTGGCTGGGCCGACACCGTGGTTACGCGGCACGCCGCGATGATCAATGGTATCGACGACCTGGCCGTTACGAACGTCGATGGTCTCGACACCGTCGAGACGATCAAGGTGGGGATCGGCTACCGGCGCGGGTCGGAGCGCTACGAATACGTGCCGAGCGACATTCAGGTCCTGGCGGAATGCGTGCCGGTCTATGCGGAGTTTCCCGGCTGGCGCACACCGACGCACGAGATCAAGGACTGGAAGCGGCTCCCGCTCAAGTGCCGGAATTACCTCAAGGCGCTGGCGGAGTTGAGCGGCTCGAAACTGAAGATCGTATCGGTGGGGCCGGCGCGGGACCAGACGATCTTCGTGTGACCCGGTGCTGGCGGCGTGTCCGCCAACCCGGTCGTGTCATGAGCGCTTCCAGTTCCCATTTGAGTCCGGCCGCGTTGGCGAACCTGCCCACGCACGTGGCCATCATCATGGATGGCAACGGCCGCTGGGCCAAGCAGCGCCACCTGCCGCGCGTCGAAGGCCACCGCGTCGGCGCCGAATCGGTGCGGGCGATCGTGCGGGCCGCCGGCGAACTGGGGATCAAGTATCTGACGCTTTATGCTTTCTCGGTCGAGAACTGGAGCCGGCCGCAGGCCGAGGTGGACACGCTGATGAAGTATCTGGCGCGGTACCTGAAAAACGAGATCGGGGAGCTGAACCGCAACAACGTCCGGCTGGAGGCCATCGGCCAGATTTACCGCCTGCCGGAATTCGTGCAGGAGCAATTGCGGAAGACCCAGGCCGCGTTGGCGAAGAACAACGGCCTGACCCTCATCCTGGCGCTCAGTTACGGCGGACGCACTGAAATCGTCGAGGCGGTCCGGGACATCTCCCGGAAGGTCAAGGCGGGCCTGATCGAGCCCGAGGAGATCAACGAGCTCGCGGTCGCCCAGCATTTGTACACGCATCCTTACCCGGACCCCGACCTGCTCATCCGCACCAGCGGCGAGCTGCGCGTGAGCAACTTCCTGCTCTGGCAGATTTCTTACGCCGAGTTTGTGGTCACGCCGACCTGCTGGCCGGACTTTCGCAAACCGCAACTGTTCGAGGCGCTCGAGGAATACACGCGCCGGCACCGGCGGTTCGGCGCGCTTTGAGCCGCGGCCGGCCGCGGTGGAGTTTGCACTCGCCCCGCGGTGACGGCTTCGCATACTCCGTCCCGCGGCATGGTTTCATTCCTGTTCAAACTGCTCCACTGGGCGCGGCCCTACCGGCTCCGGCTCGCGCTGGGCATTCTTCTGGGGGTGGTGGCGGGGGTGAACGAGGCGCTGCTCGTCCTCGCGGTCTATTTCGTTTTCGCCGTCATCTTTCCGCAGACCGGCGCCCAGGAAATCCAACACGCGCTCGATCGTCTGGCGGCGTACCTGCCAGACCTGGCCCGCTTCCTTGGCGACCGCGTGCATGAGCTGGCCGTGACGCCGCGGCTCGGCACGGTGGTCCTGGTCGTGTCGATCATCCCCGCCGTGATGGCACTGCGCGGGATCGTCAACTACCTGCACGTTTATCTGCTGCAATGGGTCGCCGTGCGGACGGTGGCGGATTTCCGCGGCAAATTGCTCGAACACCTGATCCACCTGCCGCTGAGTTTCCACAGCAAGACCAGTACCGGCGAGATGATGTCCCGGCTCGCAAACGACGTGTCCACGCTGCACAGCGCGCTGGCGGATTCGCTGGTGTCGTTGATCAAGGACCCGGTGGCGCTGGTCGCCTTCGCGATTTATCAGATCACGCAACAGCCCCGGCTGACCCTGCTATCGCTCCTGGTGTTTCCCGTCTGCCTGGTGCCGGTGATTGTCTATGCTCGCAAGATTCGGAAATCGTCCGAGGCGATCCAGAACGAGAACGCGGCGGTGTTTCAAGGCATCCAGGAGGCGCTGAGCGGCGTACGCATCGTGAAGGCTTACAACCTCGATCCGGTGGTGGCCGAGCAGTACCGGCGCAGCACGAATCGTTACATCAGCCAGTTCATGCGCATCTGCCGCGCCAGCGAATTGCCCGGACCGATGATCGAGTTCTTCGGCATGGTGGGCGCGGCGGTCCTGCTCGGCTTCATCGCCATGGACCCGAAGCAAGGCACCAGCGCCGCGGCGTTCATGGCCTTCCTGTCCGCCATCATGCTCATGTACGCGCGGATCAAGTCCGTCATCCGCGTCTCGAACCGCCTCGTGCAGGCGCGGGCGGCCAGCCTGCGCGTATTCGAACTGCTCGACACCGTCTCTGAGATTCCCGAGCCGGCCCAGCCGCTGCCATTGCAAGCCGCCGGGCAGGACATTCACTTCGAGCATCTGGACTTCGACTACGGCGACAAACCGGTGTTGCGCGGCATCAACCTTACGGTGAAGGCCGGCCAACTGGTCGCCCTCGTCGGGGCCAGCGGCTCGGGCAAAACCACGATCACCAACCTGCTGTTGCGCTTCTACGACCCGAAAAACGGGAGCATCCGCATCGGCAGCCGGGACTTGCGCGAAGTCTCGTCCAAGGAACTGCGCCGTCAGATCGCGGTCGTGACGCAGGAGACGATCCTGTTCAACGACACCATCCGGCGAAACATCGAGCTGGGCCGGCCAGGCGCGAGTGCGGCGGAAATCGAGGCCGCAGCCCGCCACGCCCACGCGCACGGCTTCATCATGGAAAAGCCGGCCGGCTACGACACCGTGATCGGCGAGCGCGGCGTGAACTTGTCCGGCGGTCAACGCCAGCGCCTTGCCATCGCCCGCGCGATCCTGCGGGACGCCCCCATTTTGGTCCTGGACGAAGCGACCAGCGCGCTCGACACCGAATCCGAGCGGCTCGTGCAGGCGGCACTGGATGAACTCATGCAAGGGCGCACCACCATCTGCGTCGCCCACCGGCTGTCCACGATCGTGAACGCGGATCGCATCGTGGTGCTGGCCGAAGGGCGGATCGTGGAGGTCGGCCGGCACGACGAACTGCTCCAGCTCAACGGCCACTACCGGCGCCTGTACGAACTGCAGTTCCAGAACGCAGCGGCCAAGTTGGCGGTTTGATCACACCCCGATCGAGCCTGTCCCCGCCCGCCGGCGCTCCGGTCCGGCCGCTCACGGCTGGAGCTTCCACTCGTTACCAACCAGCCGGGCAGTCATGCTCTGAGCGTTGTCGCCCGGCATGATTTGGACCTTCAACACCGTTTCGGTGTCGGAGCGCCGCTCGGAACCAACCAGCCGGAAACCAGGAATGATGCCGATGGCCTCCCAAAACTCCGCTTCGCCCTGCTTCTCCATTTCCCGCAGCATGTCCTGAACGCCTTCGTCAGGGAGCAGACGAACCAACGTGTTGGTGTCGCGGTTTTGTATGGCCCAGAAGAACGATTGCAGCGCCGCTTCGGGCGTGGCTTGTCCGAGGAACTGCGCGTCTTGGCGGCGCACGTAACCGGGCGGCAAAGCAACCTGCGGCCCGACGGCGTTGGTGCCTTTCACGCCGGCGCGCGCCCGCAAGGCCTGGTTCTCGGCCTTAACGCCGGCAAGTTCGCGCTGACGCTCGCGCAAACGGGTGACTTCACCGCGTAGCTTCAGGAGCTCGAGTTTGTCGGCTTCGCTCAATTGACCCGGCGCGGAAGCTGGCCTGGCGATCGCCACTGACTGCGTGGCGGCGACGACGTGCGAACGGGCGAGGTCGGCGTGTTCACGATCGAGTTCCGTGAGATGGGAGTGTTGACGAAACGCGGCGAGGCCGCCCGAAACGGCAGCCACGCCGGCGATGTAGGCAACAAGGTTACGGGTGTTCATTCGGCTGGTTCGGCGGGTGCCGCGTCGGGTTGGGCTGGAGGCGGCACCAGGCCATAGCGTTTCATCATCTCCGGATCCATCCGGCCCGGTTGGACGGCTCCAGTCGGCGCCGGTTGGGCGGGCGGCTGTGGCTGCTCCAACATGAGCTTGCCGTCTCGTTGGACAAACCACTCTGGGTGCGTCTTGGCCACGCTCGACTGAACGCTGCCGTCCACGAGGCAGACATGGCCGTGGATGGGACAGCGGAAGAGCACGCGCTGCGGCTCCGTTTCCGAGCCGGACGGCGCGAGGAACTCATAGCTCACGTTGGCCATCGTTAACGACGCCCAGTCGGCCGCCGGCTGCCGCGCCGTGTCGGCCGGACAGACCAGGATCTTGGGCGATCCCATTTCGTTCGTCATGGCCACGATGCTGGGCGGCAGCACGTCGCCATTATCGGTGGCCCAGATACGCGAGGCGAGGCCGAGTTGCTTCAGGTTGTTCACGCACGCGATGCTCTGGGCTTTCTCCTTGGCATTGGCCAGTTGTTCGAGCGCCTCTTGCGAGACGCCCAAGGCGGCGGCGGTCTGGGTTTTCAAGCGGGCGTTTTCATCGCGGATGGCCTCGAGGCTCGCAACGTCGGCCGACAATTTCCCGGCTGCGGCGCGCAGATTGGCGAGCTCGGCTGCCCCGTCCGGCATGGGCACACGGGAAGGTTCGTGAGTGGTTGCGGTCGGCACGGCCTGGGCCTGGGCGGCGGCTTGTTGTCGAAGAGTCTCGACCGTCTGGCGCAGTTGTTTGATCTCGCCCTGTTGCACCGCATACACGACCGCCGCGGCAATCGCCAGGGCGCAGGTGGCCAGGGCGGGCCACCAGCGACTGAACCAGCCGCCGCTGAAGCCGCCGGCGCGGACGCCGGTCGGGCCGCTGGGCGGAAAGTTGATTTGATCCACGAGCTGCCGCCGCAGACCTGGGTCGGGGCGCGGACGCGGCGCCTGGCGGAGCGTTTGCTCGATCTGTTCTTCGGAAGGATTCATGGCTTGCGACTGAGGTTGAGGGTGGGACTGGGACTGGTTTTCTCGGCCAGGCGCGCCTGCAATTGCTGCACGGCGTTGCGCAACCGGTACTTCACGGTGCTGGCGGCGATGCCGAGGGCCTCGGCAGTCTCCTCCAGCGTCAGGCCTTGGTAATGGTGCAGATGTACGGTGCTCCGCAGGTCGGGCTCGAGCCGGTCCACCGCGGCGTAAAGCGTCGCGGCCAGATCGGCCTCGGCAGCCAACCGGTCGGGGGCATGGCGCGGATCGGGGCAATCCGCCCACCATTCGTCGGAACGCGACTCGAGGCGATGATTCGCCCGGAGCCAGTCCTGATAAACGTGGTAGGCGATGCCGTGCAGCCAGGAACTGACCGACGACCGCCCGGCGAAGCGCGGCAAGGCCGGCCACACGCGGGCGAAGGTCTTTTGGGTCAGGTCCGCGGCGTCGCTCTCGTTGCCGGCGAGCCGGCGCAGGAAGGCGAACAGTGCTTCGTAGAAACGATCCACGAGTTCCGTCGCCGCGCGCAACTCTCCGCGCTTCGCCGCCTCGACCAGCTGGGTTTCATCTGCGTTCATGGCCTGTCTGGGATTTAGTCGCAAGACAACGGTCGATTGGACAAAAGAATCTGCTCCAACGCACGCTCGGAATGCGCGGACGGTGACCGGTCGAGCCACCAGTTCCAACCTGCCTGGGCGGATTTGGCAGGGCGGAAAAGCTCGGTCGGACGGGCGCTTGTTGCCAAAGGCGCGGCGGTTTCGCTAGGCTGCGCGCCCATTGACATGAGCGAAATCGCGTTGAAAGACCTGCCTTCCGCGGGCGGCCAGGGCGGGATTCCCAAAGCCTACGAGCCCCAGGCGGTGGAAGCCAGATGGTACCAGTTCTGGTGCGACCAGGGCTGTTTCACGGCCGATCCCGCGTCGTCCAAACCGGCGTATTCCATCGTCATCCCGCCGCCGAACGTCACGGGAATGCTCCACATGGGGCACGTCCTGAACAACACCATCCAGGACATTCTCAGCCGCAAGGCGCGCATGGACGGCAAGGAGGTGCTCTGGCTGCCGGGCACGGACCACGCCGGCATCGCCACGCAGGCGGTTGTGGAGAAAGCGCTCCGCAAGGAGGGCAAGATGAAGCACCGCGACGACCTCGGCCGCGAGAAGTTCCTCGAACATGTCTGGGCCTGGAAGGAAAAGCACGGCGGCATCATCATCCAGCAGTTGAAGAAACTCGGTTGCTCGTGCGATTGGTCGCGCCTGCGGTTCACGATGGATCCGGAGTATTCGACCTGTGTGCAACATGTGTTCGTCCAGCTTTACCACAAACACCATATCTACCGTGGAAAGCGAATGGTGAACTGGTGTCCCGCCACGCAGACAGCGCTCTCCGACGAGGAAGTGGAAATGAAACCGCAGAAGGGTTTCATGTATCATTTCAAAGTCGAGGTGGCCGAGGCGCAAGGAATGTGGCTCACGATCGCCACAACGCGACCGGAAACCATTCCCGGAGACACTGCCGTGGCTGTGAATCCGAAGGACACTCGTTATGCGCATCTCATCGGCAAGCACATTGTACGCCCTCTGCCTCCGGAATTGCCGCGCGAACAAAAGCTCATCCCGATAGTCGGCGACGAGCGGGTGGATTTCGAGTTCGGCACTGGCGTGCTCAAGGTGACGCCGGCGCACGACAAGGCGGACTTCGACATTTGGCAGACTATAGTTCTCAGAGGTATCGCCCAAAACAATGCCGAGTTGGCCAAAATGGAACCGATCGAAATCCTTAACCCCGACGGCTCTATGAACCTATTGGCGGGTGTGGATTTGAAAGGGTTGGATCGTTTCACCGCTCGCAAAGTCGCCGTGGAGAAGCTCAAGGAACTTGGCGCCTTCGTGGAGGAAAAACCTTACGAAAACAACGTCGGTTTCAGTCAGCGCGCAGATGTGCCGATAGAGCCGCGTTTGAGCGAGCAGTGGTTTTTGAAGTATCCGAGCGTGGAGCAGGCGCTCGCGTGTGTGACGGGGAGCGCGACCGTCGCGGTCGCCGCGGCGGGCGTCACGCCCGACGCATCGTCTGGAAAAGGCTTCGGCGCGACGCCGAAGCCGGCGGGCGAGACGCCCGCGCTCCCCCCACTTCGTTTTCATCCGGATCGCTGGGCCAAGACCTACACGCACTGGATGACCAACATCAAAGACTGGTGCATCAGCCGCCAACTTTGGTGGGGACATCGAATCCCTGTCTGGTATCTACGCACAAAACACGGCGCCGCGTCAGCCGCCGCTGTCTTTAAGCCGGCATACGACAAGTTTCCTGGCATTTGGCGAATTATTCGTCTAGACGACCAGCAGGAATTCGATCCGCAGCACTTCACTCTAAATGCGGCAACACTCGCCGGCGATGAGTTTGAGTTGCAGCTTTGCACCATCTGCACCGACCAAGAAGCCAAGTGGCTTGAGGAACACCACTTCACCCAAGACCCCGACGTCCTCGACACCTGGTTCAGTTCCTGGCTCTGGCCATTCGCCACGATGGGTTGGCCGGAGCAGACGCCCACGCTTAAAAAGTTTTATCCCACCACCGACCTCGTCACCGGTCCGGACATCATTTTCTTCTGGGTCGCGCGCATGATCATGGCGGGCTACGAGTTCATGGGCGAGCCGAAGTTCGGCCTCGCGGATGCCCTGCCGTTCCGCAATGTCTATTTCACCGGCATCATCCGCGACAAGCTGGGCCGCAAGATGTCCAAGAGTCTCGGCAATTCGCCCGACCCGCTCGAACTCATCGCCCAGTACGGCGCGGACGCTCTCCGCTTCGGCACCATGCGCAGCGCGCCGCTCGGCCAGGACGTGCTCTTTGACGAAAAGGACGTCGAGTTGGGCCGCAACTTCTGCAACAAACTCTGGAACGCCTGTCGCTTCCGCCAGATGCAGGGCGGCGCCGCGGAGGGCGAGATCGACCCCGCGCTCCTGACCAGCGACGACAAGTGGATTCTCCTCCGCCTTGACCAGGCGATTCGCGAGATCGACACCGCCTTCGCCGACTACAAGTTCAGCGACGCCACCGCCACGCTCTACCGCTTTTTTTGGAGCGAGTATTGCGACTGGTACGTCGAGGCGAGCAAGGCGGCCTTGCAGGGCAGCGACGCCGCGCTCAAGACGAACAAATTGGCCGTGATCGACTTTGTTTTGAGCCACACGCTGCGGCTCTTTCACCCGTTCCTCCCGTTCATCACCGAGGAGCTTTGGCAGGGCATGGCCTTCAACCAGGATTTGCCCGACGGCCAGGGCGGCAAGACGATCATGTTTGCCCGCTGGCCCCAGCCGCTCGAAGCGGATTTCAAGGAGCATTACGGCCTGGACGAATCGGCCGAGAAACTGGCGTCCGCCAAATACGAATTGGTGGGCCTGGGGCGGAATCTGCGCCGCGAGTTCAACCTGCCGGCGAACAAAAAGCTCCATTACATCCTCAAACCGGCCGGCAACCTGGCCGCCGGCGAGGTCGAAGTCATCCGGCTCTTGCTCAACGCGGAAGCCGTCGAGGTCAAACCGGCTTTCGTGCCCGAAAAAGGCACGCCGGTCGTCGCGAATGCGCTGGGCGAATTGCTGCTGCCGCTGGCCGGCCTGATCGATGTCGCCGCCGAACGCGCGCGGTTGAGCAAGGAATTGGACAAAGCCCGCTCCGAAGTGGAGAAGGCCCGCGCCAAACTGGATAATCCGCAGTTCACCCAGAAGGTCCCGCCGCACGTGCTGGCCGAGCACCAGAAACGTCTGGTGGAATGGCAGACGAAGGAACAGCAAGTTCTCGCCGCGCTGGCGAACCTGCCGGCGGCGTGACGGCAAGCGGTCGTGGCGTGGCCCGAATGGCGAAACGACGGGGCGAGTGCTTGCTCTGGCTTGCGCCGACGATTGCGGCGCTCTCCGTAGCTGCGGCGGGCTGGAGCCCCGACTGGGGTGCCGTCGTTCAAATCAGCCAGGGCGGCTGGGGGCGAATGGCGAAGTTGGGCGCGGACGAGTGGCTGTGCGTCTCAACGTTGTTTCCTGCCGGTCAGCCCAGTCAGCTTGGGCTGTATCGGAGCACCGACCGCTGTGCGTCTTGGTCGGCGGTTGGCGTCGTCAGCGCACCCGGCCGCAAGCTCGACAACGGCAACCTGGCGCGCCTGCCCGACGGGACATTGCTGCTGACCGGGCGCTCGCTGATCGACGAGCAGTCGTACCGGTTGCCCGTCTATCGCAGTGCCGATCGCGGGCTGACCTGGGAGCTAACCGGCAACATCGACGCCAACGAAGGCGCGCCGGGCAGCCTGAAAAACCGCGGATTGTGGGAGCCGCACCTTTACCTGCTGAGTAATGGCGCGGTGGCAGTCGCGTACGCGAACGAGAAACACGCCGGATTCAGCCAGATCATCTCCGTGCGCGTTTCGCCTGATGCCGGGACGACGTGGGGGCCGGAGATTAGGGCGGTGGCTCAACCGGGCGGTGGCAGCCTGCGTCCCGGCATGCCGGTCGTCACGACCTTGCCAGGAGGCGGTTACTTCATGATTTACGAGGTCGTTGGCTCGGGGAACGCCGACGTCTATGCCAAATCCTCCGCCGATGGCACGAACTGGCCGGCCGGCTTGGGAACGCGCATTCCCGGACACCACGCCGGCCCGTTCGTGGTGGCGATGCCGGATGGCCGACTCTGGGTCACGTCCTGCCAGAACGTGCTCTCCTATTCGGAAGACCGTGGCCAGTCGTGGCAGCGCGCGGACCCGCCGCCGTGGTTGCCTGGATTTCGCTTCACCTGGCCGGCCCTTTACGCCCTGGATTCAAACCACATGGCGTGCCTGGCTGTGACCGGTGGCTTGCGACTGCGCGCCGCCATCCTGCCAGCGCAGCGGTAGAGATTGAGGGGACTCGTCCCCGGTGGCCCGCGAGGATTGGTCGGACATCGGATTTGGCATAACGCTGAAGTCCGACTCCCGCGAAGCCCGCTCCTGATTCTGGGAATTGCGTGAATCCCGGATGCGGTTTCCCGAGTGCGTCCGGCGAAGTGGATGTCCAGGCTTGAAGTGTTGGCTGTCCGACCAGGATTCGAACCTGGACTAAGGGCTCCAAAGACCCCTGTGCTGCCATTACACCATCGGACAGTCCCGCCCCGCCCGTACCCTAGCCGCCCCTCCGCCCGCCGCAAAGGCCAAAACCGGACCGCCGCCGAACCCTCCCGTCCTCAGCCCCAGCCCCGGCCGGTATCCGGTATCCGGTATCCGGTATCCGGACTCCCCCACCCCAAGTCCATTGCCCCCGGCGGAGCGCCAGGCCCTCCCGGAGCTCGGTTCGCGAGGTTTGCGGCCGCTCGCCCGGCTCAACCCCGCACTCGCGCCACAAAGCGCGCCATCCGCGCCATCGCCTCCTCGATCCGGTCCAGCGCCGTCGCAAAGCAACACCGCACGTAGCCCTCGCCCCCCGGCCCGAACGCGTCCCCGGGCACGCACGCCACCCGCTCCTCCCGCAAGAGCCGCCCCGCGAATTCCTGCGCGCTCAGACCCGTCGCCGCCACGCTCGGAAACGCGTAGAACGAACCCCGCGGCCGGTGGCAGCTCAAGCCCATCGCGTTGAGCGCCCCCACGATCACGTTGCGCCGCGCCCGGTACGCCTCCCGCATCTCCACCATGTCCCCGTCCCCGTGCACGAGCGCCTCCACCGCCGCCTCCTGGCTCACGATGCTCGCGCACAACATCGAGTACTGGTGGATTTTCATCATCGCCTCCACCAGCGCCGCCGGCCCGCAGGCGTATCCGATCCGAAAGCCCGTCATCGCGTACGCCTTCGAGAAGCCGTGCAGAAAGATCGTCCGCGCCCGCATCCCGGGCAGCGAGGCCACACTCACGTGCTCGCCCTCGAAGGTGAGCTCGGCGTAAATCTCGTCGGTGATCACCAGCAGATCGTGCCGCACCGCCAGCTCGGCGATACGCAGCAGCTCCGCCCGCTCCATCGTGCCCCCGGTCGGGTTGGTCGGGAAATTGAGCAAGAGCACCTTGCTACGCGGGGTCAGTCGCGCGGCGATCGCCTCGGCCCGCACTGCAAAGCCGTCCGCCGCGCGACAGGGCACGGCCACCGGCACCCCGTGGGCCAGCGTCACGCTGGGCGAGTAACTCACGTAACAAGGCTCGTGATAGAGCACCTCGTCGCCCGGGTTCAACACCGCCCGCAAGGCCAGGTCCAGCGCCTCGCTTACCCCCACCGTCACCAACACTTCGCACGCCGGCTCGTAGCGCACGCCGAAACGGCGGCCCACCCACGCGCTGATGGCCTCGCGCAGCCGCAGCAAACCCAGGTTCGAGGTGTAACTGGTCTTGCCCCGTTCCAGGGCATAGATGGCCGCCTCGCGAATGTGCCAGGGGGTGACGAAATCCGGTTCGCCCACCCCCAGCGAGATCACGTCGGGCAGGCCTTGAACCAGGTCGAAAAACGCGCGGATGCCCGAACGCGGCAGCTCGCGCACGTGCCGGGCAACGAAGTCGGGGGACGGTTCCGGACCGTTCATGGGCCGGCTAGCCAACGGGAACCCCGCCCCGCCGGAAAGCAAAAAATAAGCGCTGCAGATCGGGGCCGAGCCGACGAGCGGCTTCAGCGAGGTGCGGAAAACGCCAGGTCCGCCGCGGGGATGACCCGTACGGCGGCGACCGGCAGCAAGTTGGCCCAGGCCCAGTTGTGGTGGTCGCGGATCTTTTCGGCTCCCAGGACCGGACTGTCGGAGGTGGTGTGCGCGTCGGCGACAACGATGACGCGGAAACCCTTGCTCACGGCGACCCGCAGCGTCGAATCGACGCAGAATTCCGTGGCGTATCCCGTCAGAACCACGGTGTTGATCGCGCGCCGGCGCAACTCCGATTCCAGGGCCGTGCCGTGAAAAGCGTCGCACGTCTGCTTGCGGAGCGTCACATCGCCCGGCTTCACGCAGAGGTCGGGATGGAATCGCCAGCCTTCGCTGAAGGGCACGCAGCAGTCCTCCGCCGGATCGCCGTCGTGTTGGACGAAGATGACCGGGAGGCCGGCCGCGCGCGCCTTGGCTGTCGTTTCATTGATGCGGGCGAGTGTTCCTGCCGCATCGAATGGCAGCGGCGTCGCGCGAAACAGTCCCGTCTGGACATCGATGACCAGCACCGCAACGCGGCGCGGAGTGGTGGGCATGGCCTCGCTCACGGCTCGTTTTGTAGCCAGATTTCCGGCTGGGCCAAGCGTATTCGCAGCCGACCAGGGGAGCGCGACCGTCACGGTCGCTCCCGTCGGCGTCGCGCCGACGGACTGGCGCCGGGCCTGGCCAATGCGTGCGCGATGGCCGGTTTCGCGGCGGACCTGCTCGCCCGGAAAGTGACTTTGGGGACCGGGAGGCGCGCGCATGCCCGGTCGATCATCCTGCGGGAGCTCCATCGCCCGCCGCCGCGGCGGCGAACCGTCCCGGCGCGTGGACCAACGCCGCCAGGTTCTCGCCCGGGGTGCCGGGCGAGACTCCGCCCCCCGCGGAGAGCAGCAGCCCGCGCGTGGCACCGTGCGCCCGCAGGCATTCGCAGGCGTGTTGCCGGACCGATTCCGGCGTGCCCTGAGCGAGCACGTCGAGCGGCGGGACGTTGCCCATCAGACACAATTCCGGGCCCACCAGCGCGCGCACCTTCGCGATCGGTTGGAGGTGCGTGAAGTTGAAAAGGTGAATGCCCAACTCGCGCAGGTACGGATAGGAAACCGGGTTGTCGGTGTCGTTGTGGAAGACTTTCACCGCGCCGGGAAAGGCGTCGAAGATTTCGCGGAGATATGGGTGGGCGAACTCCCGGTAATCCCGCGCCGACATCATGCCCGCGATGTCATCCAATATCAGGATGCCGGCCACTTCGCTCAGCGCGCCGGCCTGCGCCGCCAGCCAGTCGCGCACCAGCGTCGTGGTCGTCCGCAGCAGTCGGTGCGTCTCGGCCGGGTTCAACTTCAGCGCGAGCAGGAACTGGGTCACGCCCATCAGATGCGTGGCGACGGTCAACGGCCCGCGCGCGGCGACCATCTTGATGGCGTGGCCGCCGTCCTTCACGCGCGGTTCGAGCCGGCGGTATACTGGTTAAGGATCACCGGCAGCCAGCCGTCCGTGAGCGGGTTCGGCGCGGTGAGCCGATCCAGTTCCTCGATGCCGCTGATGAGCGGGTGGGCGATCGGGGTCCGGTCGGGAAACAAACTCACCTTGCAGCCGAAGGCGCTCGGCTCGGCGGTCATGCCAATCTCGGCCCAGAAGCCGGGCAGGAAGATGGCGTCGGGGAAGGCGCGCTCGACGCGCAGGTTCGCCTCCAGCCAGACCTCCGGGACGGTCAGGTAATCCAGCGTCGAGAGGCCAAGGTAACCGGGAATCCACGGGCTGTCGATGATCAACGCCACCGGCACCGTGCCGGGATCTTCGCCGCGTGCGCAGCGCTCGATGAGCTTCCATTTCTCCGGGGTCATGCGCGGGTCGTTGGCCGGCGGCGTTCAATTCCTCGTATCTCGCGGCGGAGGGGAACCCAGTTTGCGGTAGAGCCAGAGTTCGAGCGGCCGCAAGGGGCCCAGCCACTGATAGAGCGGCGAGTACACCAATCGCAGCCGGACCACCGAGAGGAACATCACGAGCGAGGAGCGCACGAGGCTCCGCGTGACCGTCGAGCCCAGCTTGTCGGTCCACTCGATCGGCACTTCGCGCACGGTGAATCCCTGTCGCTTGAGCACGTAGAGGAGGTTCACGTCGAAGGCCAGGTCGGCGATTTGCAGCGCGTCGTGGACCCGCTCCACCGCGGCGCGGCGCAGCAGTTTGGCCGGGCATTGCGTGTCGCGGATGTGCATCCAGAACAGCGCTTCGACAATCGCGTGGAAGGCGCGGCTGAACAGGCGTCGTGTCCACGGCTGGCTCTGGTGCAACACCGACCCCGGCAGCCACCGGGAGCCGATGACGCAATCGGCGCCCGGCAACTGGCTGACCAATCCCAGCAAGGCGGCCGGCCCGGTGGCGCCGTCGGCATCCACATAACCGATCAGGTCGGCCTCCGGCGCGAGCTTGAGGCCCTCGATCAAGGCGCCGCCTTTGCCGATCCGGCCGGGAAAGTTGCGGTGCGAAATCTCCGGGAAATCCAGCGCGACGGACTGGACGACGCCCAGGGTGTTGTCGCGGCAGCCATTGAGAATGACCACGATGCGCGCCGCGCCGGCGTAATGCTGCCGAAAGTGCTGCGCGTACTCGCGCAACACCGGTCCGATCCGCTGCTCCTCATTGTAGGCCGGGATGAGCAGCAGCAGGCTGGGGGCGGCAACGGCCATGCCGGAGGATGGCGGCAGCGCCCGCGCAAAGCAACCGCGTCCCACGCCGGGTGGTTTTCGGGGTTGCCCCACAGTTGGCGGGAAGCGTAGCTTGACTGCGTGAGGCGCCGGGGCGAGGGCTTCGGCGGCCGGGCGGGATGATGGTGGCGGGGCGACGACGGCCCAGACCGGGCAACGGATTTCGGGAAGTTCTCGGGCGCAGGCCGGCGGCCGGCGGCGCGAACGCCAGCGTGATCCTCGGAATACAAACCAGAACAGAAACTCAACAGTCCATGATGAAAATCCAAACCCTTGGCTCCTCGACCCTGCTGGCCGGACTGCTCGGCGCGGCGGTGTTCAGCCCGCCGCCGGCGATGGCCGACTATGCCGCCGCGGTGCAGTCGTTGAACCCGGTTGCCTACTATCGGTTCAGCAATACCAACCCGGTGCCGGCCGAAGTGCCGGCGGTGAACCGCGGCACGTTGGGCGCCGCTTTCAACGGCGAGTATCAGGCGATGGCCGCCGCGCGCAGTCGGCCCGGCGCCATCGCGGGCGATGCGGACACGTCGGTGTTCATCGACGGCAGCACGGGAGCCCAGGTGGTGGTGCCCTATTCGCCGGACTACAATCCGGCCGGGCCGTTCACGGTCGAACTCTGGGCCAACCCGGCCAACGACGCCTCCGGCAACCACACGGCCGCGAGCGCGATGGTCAACGGGCAGAACCCCGCGAACGGGGACGATCGCAGCGGCTGGCTCCTGCGGCACAATGGCACCGACTGGCAGTTCATTCTCGGGTACGACCATTCCGACGGCGCGACCTACTACGGCACGACCCTCACCGCCGCGACCACGGTCACCCCCGGGGTCTGGCAACACGTGGTAGCCGTGTATGACGGTGCAACGGTGAAGCTGTATTTGAACGGGAACGAGGTGGCCTCGGACGTCCCGCCCGCGCAATTCCCGATGCTCCGCAATACGGGTGCGCCCTTGATTCTCGGCGACCGCGGGTACACCGGCTGGGACTACAACGGCTTGGTGGATGAGGTCGCCATCTACACCACCGCGTTGACGCCGGCGGAGGTGCAGTCGCATTACGCCAACGGCACCAATGCCGCGCGCACCACGGCCTATGCCGACCTGATCCTGCAGAAGAACCCGCCGGTTTACCTGCGGCTGGGCGAGCCGTCGCTCGCGCTGCCGGTGGCGGTGAACAGCGGCAGCTACGGGACGGCGGCGGACGGCCTGTTCCTCGCCGGGACCCAGTCGGCGATCCCGGGGCCGCAGAGCCCGGCGGTTACCGGTTTCGAGAGCACGAACAACGCGGCCGGCTTCAACGGCACCAACGGTTCGGTGAGCATTCCGGGCCTCAACCTGAACACCGACACCGCCACGATAGTCTGCTGGATCAAGCGGGACGGCAAGCAGCCGGCGCGCGCGGCGATCATGCACAACCGCAAGGTGAGCGCCCCGGAAGTCAAGGCCACCGGGCTCGGCTTTCAGGACGACGGCCTGGGCCTGAGCTACAACTGGGAGGACCAGGGCAGTGCCTACAACTTCAACCCCGGCTTCGTGCCGCCCGACCAGGCCTGGACGTTCGTGGCCGTCACCATCTCGCCGGACAACGGCGTCCTCTTCATGGGCAGCGCCGCCGGACTGCAGGCCGCCACGAACGTGTTCGCGAATATTCCCCACGACTTCAGCGGCACCAGCCTCGAGATCGGGTGGGATAACTACCAGACGACGCGCGTCTTCCGCGGCAGCATCGATGAATTCGCGATGTTCGACAAAACCTTGACCTACGACCAAATCGCTTCGCTCTACAACGCCGCCATCCCGGGAATCTTGTCGCTCACGCGGACCGCGGACCCGGTTTACGAAGGCATGAACGTCACCTTCCAGACGACCGTGGCCGGCCCCGCGCCGGTCACGTATCGATGGCTCAAAGGCGGAACGCCCATCGCGGGCGAGACCGCCGCGACGCTGCAACTCGCGAACGTGACCACGGCGGACAGCGGAGACTATTCGGTGGAAGCCACCACCGGGGGAAAGACGCTGACCAGCGCCGCGAACCACCTCGAAGTCGTCACCTCGCCCCCGGTCCTCACGAAGGTGCCCTCCTCGGCCGTCCGGTTCTTGAATGGCACGGTGCAGTTCGTGACAGCCGCCCTGGGCAGCCAGCCGATCGCGTATCAATGGAAACACGGGGCCGACGCCATCGCCGGGGCCACCGCACCGACTTTGGTGGTGAGCGATCTGCAACCGGCCGACGCCGGCGATTACACCGTGGTCGTCTCCAACCAGTACGGCAGCACGAATGTGACCGCCACGCTGACGCTGAAGACGCCCACCAAGCTGGCCGCGGCGGCGGCCGACCTGGGGCCGATTGGGTACTGGCGCCTGGACGAAACCGAGGGCACCACGGCCTACGATTACTGGGGCGGTCGCGACGGCGTGGCCAATGCCGGCGTCACCCTGGGGGTGGCCGGTCCGGTGCCGACGGCCTTCCAGGGCTTCGACGCGGGCAACACCGCGTATGACTTCAACGGCGGCGGCGGCGAGGTGGACGTTCCGCCGCTGAACCTGAACAAGGCGAATCTGACGATCGTGGCCTGGATCAAGCCGAACGGGACTCCCGACGATTACGACGGGATCGTGTTCAGCCGTGGCGGCAACACGGTCGCGGGTCTGGATTACCAGACCGGCGGCCAGTTGGGGTACCACTGGAATGACGCCGCCAACACCTACGGCTGGGCTTCCGGGCTCTACCCGGCGGACGGAAACTGGAACTTCGTTGCGCTCGTGGTCGAACCCGATCAGGCCACGATCTACCTCGACGACGGTCAGGGCTTCGGGATGCAGTACGGGGTCAACACCGTCAATCACAACGCCGAGGAGTTCGATGGCACGCTGCGTTTCGGCACCGACGGCAATGGGTCTCGCTTCTTCAAAGGCGCGATCGACGACGTGGTGATCTATGACCGCTCCTTGTCGCAGGCGGAGATCACGAAGCTGCACGATGCCGGCGTGAAGGGGACCTACGTGACCACGCCGGTTCAGATCGCGCAGCAGCCGAAGGGACAGACCATCCTGGCCGGGTCCAGCTATACCCTGAGCGCCAAGGCGAGCGGCACGCTGCCGTTGACCTACCAGTGGCAGAAGGATGGTCAGGATCTGCCCGGGGCGATTCGCAGCAGCCTGGTGTTCCCGAGCGCGACCGTCGCGGACACGGGCAGTTACCAGTTGTTCGTGACCCAAGGGGCAACCAAGGTTTCGACCACGCCCGTGACGCTCACGGTCAAGCCGGTCCCGAGTTACCTGAACCTGGCGGACAACCTCGTGCTGCACCTCAAGTTCGACGGCAATTATCTGGACAGTTCGGGCCGCAATAACAACGGCACGGCCGAAGGCTCGCCGCAAATCGTGACCGGGAAGATCGGCACCGGTGCCCTGCAATACAGCACCGTGGTCGAGGGGGGAAGCGTCTCCGCGGCGAATTACGTGTCGCTGGGCACGCCGTCGGACCTGGACTTCGGGCCGGGTCAGAGCTTCTCCGTGGCCTTCTGGATCAAGTTCACCGGCAGCCCGGGCGACCTGCCCTTCCTGGCCAACAACACGGGTTCGATGGGCGGCCCGGGCGTCACGCTCGCGCCGTCGTACAACCAGGGCGGCTGGTCCTGGGGGCTGAACGACTCGATCACCTCGCAACCTTGGCCGGGGGTCGGGCTTTACGACCCCGTGCAAAACACGCTCAATGACGGCACCTGGCATCACCTGGTGCATATCTTCGACCGCACGGGTGACGGCACCACCTACCTGGATGGCGTCAAGGTGAACGCCACCTCGATCGCGACCGCCGTCAGTTGGGATCTTCGCACCGCGCTGACGTGGACCATCGGCCAGGCCGGGGGAAGCTATGCCGAACCGGGGACGGCGCAGATCGACGACCTCGGCATCTGGCGCAGCGTGCTCACCGACTACGACGCGCAGGCGATCTACATCGTCGGCCAGGATTACGGGCGCAGTTTCGACACCACGGCCCCGACACAGGTGACCATGCAGATTCAGAAGTCCGGTAGCAACGTGGTCATCGAGTGGTCGAACGGCACGCTGGAATCGGCGGATGCCGTTACCGGGCCATGGTCCACGGTGACCGGCGCCAGCGCGCCGAGTTACACGGCGACTCCCGCCGGCGGCGCCAAGTTCTATCGGGTCAAGCTCTGAGGCGAGCCGGCCCATCAATCC
Organism: uncultured bacterium; assembly: GCA_963735925.1. Lineage (GTDB taxonomy): Bacteria > Verrucomicrobiota > Verrucomicrobiia > Limisphaerales > J093 > DSVZ01. Next base: position 1,778,041 of record CAVTMT010000003.1, on the reverse strand, counting down.
TCGTTCACGGGGCGCGCGATTTCGCGCGCCCCTTTTGCTTGGGAGGGCTCTGCCAACGGGCGAGCCCCGGGGAAGGTCAGTGACGGTGACACCCGGACTGGCCGACTCCTCCCGATGCGAAGCTCGAAATCGAGACGGGACGGCACGGGCCGCCGGTCGGTGCCGTCGGGCAACTGGCCCGGCGGCTGCCTTGGCACCCAATTGGACGAGCCGCAGCTCGACCTCCACCCGGTAGGGCGCCGCTGTGCCGGCGCCGATCCGAAGGTCGGCCACTGCCCCGACGACAAGCGCGGCGTGCGGGAACCCGCGGGCCAAAGCGGTTCAAAGCCTGCTCGAGGCGTGGACCGGCTGCCGCATCGAACGGGCAGGTTGTCCGTTCGATGCGGATTACTTCCGGAGCCGGAAGAACTGGGCCGTGCCCGTGGCGGCAGCCGAATACGGACTGGTCACCACGGGGCCGGGCACATCCGTCCACGGGCCGGCCGGAGCGGTTGCGGTCTGCAGGGTGAAACCGCTGCGGTTCCACGTGAGCGTGAAGGATTCCGGCGCCGCTGCGATCTGGAGCGTGGGGCTGATGACCACCGGTTCAGTGACCGAGAGCTCGACCCCAAACGTTATGTCGGGGCTGCGGGCGTTGTAATTGTGGACCTCGACGGCGAGCACGTTGTCGCCGGCGACCAGATTCGTGACGGCGTCCCCAGAGATGGAGAAGGCGAGCGGGCAGGTGGCGTCACCGGAGCATCCGTAACCCGCGGCGAGCGTCTGGTTCGCAATTGCGGCCGGGGCTGGTTCCATCAGTAGCCGATAAACTTCGACCCCGTTCAGGTAAAAGACGGCGCCATCGTCAAGATAGTTGGTGAAGTTCAGGACCACTCCCGCCAGACCGTTGGTATGCTGGAAGTGCGTCCGGAAATAATAGGTGATGTACGGATAGCCATTGTTGTTTGGGTCCGCCGGCATCGGGGTGTTCCGCGGCTGGACCTCGGGGTTCGGGCCCGTGGCTCGGACATCCACCCAGAGCAGGCCGGGGCCCGCGCCATCCCAGCCCGAATCGTCGTACGCGGGGCTGGTCCACGGCGTTCCATCGAGATCCGCCGTCGTGTAGGTCCAGGTATGGGTGAGGTCAAACACCGGATTCACCGAGACGTAATTGGTGGTCGTGAACGTGAGGTTCGAAGACGCGTACCGGTCGGTTCCGCGGGTGGAGACGGCCTGCAAATAGTAGTCGGTTGCGGGGGTCAGGTTCGCCAGGACGGCGATGTGATTCGTCACCAAGTCCGTCTGGAGCGTGGTTGAGAGGCCCTGGTCCGGCGTCGGCCCGTAGGCGACTTGGGTTGTGGCGGGAGCGGTCGTGCTCCAGGTGACCGTCGCTGAGGTGTCATCGGAGGCCACCGCGACCTCGTTGATGAAGCCGGGCAGGGGTTTGGCCCACACGCCGAAATGGGAACCGACATAGCGTTCCCGTCCATAGGCCGCCAGGTAACTGGAATGATTCACGGCCACGGGCTGCCCGGTGCTGTCCGCCATGTAAAGCGCCGTGGAGCCGCCGCCGTCCATGTTGATCGCGTTCCAGGCGCCAAACTGCAGCATCCAGTAGGCGGTTTCGGTGTCCAAGGCGCCATCGCTGTAGTCGGACTGCCGCCCATCCACGGTCATGAGGAGCAGATAGTGATTGTCCTGGGAGAGACCGAAGACGGTGCGCGGCTGGACCTGATGAATCGTGTTGTCCGGATAGCTCTTGATGGTGGCCGCGCCGATGTTCACCCCGTTGGAGACGATCGGGTAGTAGCCGGTGACGGCGGTGTAGATGCCCGCAAGGTTGGTACCCGGCGGACGGTTCACAAAGTTGAAGGCGGGCTGATTGTTGGTCGTGAAGAGCAGGGCCGCGAAGCGGGGATCCCCACCGATGTCGGCCGTCGTCTGCGGCGAAACCACCGTTCCCGTGGAAACCTGCAGGCCAAAGACGTCGCATGACACGCCCTCTTTGGTCGGATCCGCGCCTCCTGGGTTGGCGCTGTAGTAATTCGCGTCACAGGCCACCTGGAGGCGGTGTTGCCTGAGAAAGCCCGGCACTGCCTGCGTCAGGGTTTCGCGTGACTCGACATCGTAGCTGGCGGCCGCAGGAGTCGTGAAGAGCCGAACGTCGGGATCGGTCAGGTCCACGCGGATGCAGTGGGCCACCTGCAGCCGGGGGAAATTGCCGGCCACGCCCGGTTGATTTGTGCCGACCGCATGCTCGATTCCTTTGAACAAAGGCACCCACGGACCGGGCAGCGGGCCGGCCACCAGCGATAGCGCACCCAGCGCACACGCGGCCAGACCGGGTAAGGTCCGCGCCAGAGACAGACCGCTTGAGCCAAACCGCCATCGGGCGAGCGATCGGGCGCCGATCCGGGTGGCGGCGGGATGTCTAGTTTCCACTGTACTTGTAGTCATAGCCGGCGATGGGGTCGCGCGTGAAGGCGGCGTCGAACCCGTCATAGTAGATCCTGGTGAAACTCACGTGTCCGTCCACGAAACCGACGACGCTTTCGGCATCGCGATAGAAGGGCAGGTTGCGTTTGCCGGTGCGGCTCCGATGCCAGGAAAGCGGAGCGTGGGCGGTCCACTCCATCACCAGCAGCGTGCGACCCGGCTGATTCACAGCGGACACCCGCCAGCCGGCGAGGTTCGGCATGCCGGGCAGATTGACGGCATTGAGCACGTAGCTCGTGAAGTCGAACCGCGCGTTCGCATGAAACGGCTTGGGGTCCGTGTACCCGCGGTCGTCGGGGCAGGCAAACACCTGGTCGGCGGCCGAGGAGGCGCCAGTCAAACCCGCGTAAGCCTTGACCTTCTCCTTGTACCACCACCACAAGTCGCCGCGTTGATCGGGGAAGACATCGGGCAGGGTCTGGTTGTTCTCGGCGGCGTACGTCAGGATCGCCTGGCCGACCCGTTGGAGGTTGGCGGTGCATTGCGCCAGCCGCGCCTTTCGCTTCGCGGCCAGCAGGGGAGTGAAGATCAGCACGCCGACCACCGACAGGACAGCGAGCGTCGCCAGCAAGTCGGTCAACGTGAACCCGCCCTGCCGGGTGGGTGGCGGACAACTGCGCGCTGGGTGGCGGGAGGTCATGGGGCCGGATTCAAGGCGAGCCGCTGGTCGGCTCGTACAGGTTGGCGACGTCGGCGGCCGTGATGATGCGGTAATACCGGTCGAACCAGCCGTTGGAGTCCTTCGGCGGGGTGGCGGGGCGAGCGGGCGTCCCGCGGCTGATCACAGCCGCGCGCAACAGGCCCTCGGCGAAGAGCACGCGGAGATCGATCTGCTGGGGCAAGGCGCCGGGGCAGAAAGCGATGATGGGAGGTTTGGGATCGCTCAATCGCGCGCGCTGATCCGCGGTCAAGATCGGCGGTCCCATGAACGACACGATCACGCTTCCAGTCGGCGCACGGCGGATCAACTCGTAGAAATCGCCGCCGGGTACTTCCAGTGCGCGCAACGGATCGACTTGCAGCGTCCGGGTGGCGCCGATGGTGACTCCGGCCTGGTGTACGGCCTGCTCGAAGCTGCGCAACTGGAGGTCGGTTTCGGGGTGCTTGAAGGCCTCGGTGTCGCGGACGATCACGACGAGCCGGCCGCCGGGCTTGAGCGCCCGCAGGGCTTCCTTCGCCATCCCCCAACCGGAGGCTTCGGCCGGCCTGGCTTCAGGACTGGGCGGCCACCCGTTCACGGCGACCCAGAGCCAGGCCGCGGACCCGACGATGGCGAGGCCGGCGACTGCGTTGATGAGTTTGCTGCTCCTCACGTCGGGGTTAACGGTTCAACCCAAATCGCGCAGTTGGCCCGCAGATGGGCCCGGATCAACGCAGAGAGGAAACGGTTCGCCGTCGCGGGTGGGTTCACCCGGGGGATGCACCCGGTCCGGTCACTCGAAATGCTTACTGCGTCGGTCTTCGCTGCGTTCATTGGCGTGCATCTGCGGTTTTCGGTTCAAACGTCTGGCCGTCTGTTCATGGGCGGGAACGCGTCGGTTGAGGGCCTTGCGCCTCGGACCTGGGTGCGTGAGGTCGTCAAAAAATGCCGCGCGGTTTGGAGAACACCACGTTGGTCAACCCGGCCGCCAGTTCGGCGCTGATCAACGTGCGCAAGGCCGGGGTCGTGCAGGAGCGTGTGCTGCCGTCGGCCATGCCCAGATTGCCCGCGCGAACGTGGATATCCTTGTCCCACGCGGCGTCGATCGAACTGCCCAGGAACACACTCCAGGACGGATCGAGCCCGCCGCCGCCGCCGATGACGTTTCGGTCGCCCAGCAGGATCGACTCCGGGAGGTTCTCGCTGGAGTTCGTGCTGATGAAATAGCTCACACTGGTGTCGGCTGCGAGAAAGGTCCAGTTGGTGCCCGGCTTGGTCGCGCGGTCCGCCGGGCAATGGAGGATCAGCGGCGTGGCGAACTCGTTCGAGCACAGGCGGAAGTTGTCGGTCCAGTCGGCCGAACCGCCGCTGCCCCCCTGCGCGACGCTCAGGTTCCAGGGATACTTGTCGGCATTGTCGTGCGCCCAGAGGCGGAAACCGAGGCTGGTCTGCCGGACGTTGTTGATGCAGTTGACGTTTTTGGCCTGCGCCTTGGCGCGTGCCAGCGCGGGAAGCAGCAATCCCGCGAGAATGGCGATGATGGCGATGACGACCAGCAGTTCGATCAACGTAAAGGCCGACCACCTTCGAATTCGTTTCATAACAGGCAACTGGATCCCCCACTCCGCCTCCGGTCTGGGCCGCCGGCATCCCGCCCGGCGCGGCGATGAGGTTCTGGAGACCAGGAGAGCGAATTCCGTTTTGGCTGCACGACAGCCTTTGCTTAGCACGCGCCATGCCGCCCTGACAAGGCAGACCCCGGGCGAGCCCCCGAGGTCGGGTGATGTCCGGTATCGGTGGTGGCGGCGCCGTCGCACCGCCTTGCGCCGCCACCGCGGCGGCGGCGCACTCCTGCAAACCGGGTCTCCCGGTCGGCCCGCAAGCAGCCAACAGACGATCAACGGTTTACGGGCACCGGCTCCGTCGGTGAAGAGCATCCACCCGCAACCCCACCGTGCCGGCAAACGCGGCCTGGCGCCAGACTCGATCCAGTGGGCGCCCGGTCAAGCCCGCTCCGGGCCGGGGGAACGCAACCGGGTTCTGCGCGTTGGTTACCCGGCCGGTTTCGAGGGCGCGGTCGCCTGGACTTCCACGACCTGAAGCGAATCCAGGTCCACCCAGAACTCGCCGCCGTTGGCGGACAGTTCGCAGAGCAACTCGATTTCCTCATGGGCCGCGACGACCTCAAACTCCGTTGCCAACGGTTGCCAGTGCGAAGTTCCGAGCAGCCCCGTTTCGGTGCGGGTGCGGCCGCCGACGCGCAGGCCGGCGCCCTGGAATCGACCGAAGGGCAGGGGGGTCACCCCGGCCGCGGTGCCGCGGCCGACGAAGCGGTACCGCCCGGGGCGGAGCCACACCTTCGCCCGCCACGATGCGCGCGTCACCGGGCCGGCCACGAAATGCAGCGAAGGCACGCCGTCCGGAGCACTCGCGCGGTCCAACCGGCCACCAGCCGGCTCGTCCACTTTGAACCAACCAGTGACCCGGGCGGCTCCGTTCGTGAACTCGAGCGGTCCGGGTTCGGGCGCATTCAGTTGCCGCTGCAGATCGGCGTGTCGGTCGGCGATGCGTTGCTTGAGCGCGCCGGCCTCGCGGTTCAAGCCGCGGAACTCGTCCGCAGACAGGTTGGGGCGCAATGCGCTCACCCACTGATCGACGCGATGGCCGAGGGGTTCCGGTCGAAAGACCGTGCGGAGCAGGCTGGCAAAACGTTCGCCGTACTGTTCCCGGCCGGCGGGTGTTTCCATCAGGCTCGCGGCCACGATGCCCGCGAAGCGCGGTTTCCAAGGAAAGCTCGCCAGGCCCAGCAACTGGTCCATCCCGTCAGGGAGGAAGACCAGCCGATCGCTGTCCGGGTCGTGGTAAATGCGGAAATTATTTCGTGCCAGGCAGTAGCCGTCCCGGTGAACCAGGAGGACTTCCAAGGCCATGAACGTGATGAAGCGCTCGCGATCGAGCACCTGTCCCAGCCGTTGCCAGCGCTGGTCGAAATCAGGCTCACGCGCGGCCTCGGCCAAAGCGATGACATCGGACTGGTCGCCCCGGGAATGGCGGCCCAAATTGCGGTGCATGACCTGGTCCACGTCATGGCCCGAGTCGTTGTCGTAAAGGTTCCCATCCGTCCGCTGAAAGCTGCCGCCGAGGAAGTCCTCGGTGAATCCTTCTTTGAGCACGTAGAGCCCCAGATTCCGCCCGTTCAAGTGCACCCGCGCGTGACTGATGCGCGGCGCGGGCAATCCGGCCTCGTGGAACAGTCCGGCCCCGAGCTGCTCGTTGAGGTAGCCCGGGTCCTCGACCGAGTTGTTGAGGTAAAGGCGCCGCAGTCCGTGGAACCGCTGGCCGGCACTGAATCGCGAAAAGTCCACCGTCAGGGCCGGTTGGTCGTCCACGGCGCGAAAGCTGCCGCTCGATCCTTTGAGCCGCAGCGCCACGCGGGGCAGCGTCAGCGGCCCGCTGCGGAGCGTGACGGACACATATTCCCGCGGCCTTTGGCGAAGCGACTCGACCTCGCGCGGTGCGATCTCGATGACGATGTCCTGAACCGCCCCGTCCATGAACAGTTCTGCTCCGGGCAGGTTTGGACGAAGCGGCAAGGCAGGGGAACGGAGCGGCGGCGGGGCCGTCCAGCCGACCAGGAGGCCGGCGGCGAACAGGGCCGCGCCGCAACGGAATGGCGGCCCGGCGCAGCATTTTGGCAAGGGGAACCGCATCGGGACCGGCCGCGGCCGGATCAGTTCTTGGGCGCCCGCTTCTCCACCAGGACCAGCGCGTTGGCGGCGGGTCGTTCGTGGCCTTCGGAAGGACTGTTGACCACTCCGCCCAGCATCCAAAAGGTCGAGGAACCGCCGCCATCCAGGTTCATGGCCTGGTCGCAGCCGAGCTTGACCAGGTAGGCCGCCAGTTCGGGAAAGCTCATGCCCAAAGACAGACTGCTTTGCCGCCCGTCCACTTCGACGAGGAAGAGCGTCTCCTGGTTCCAGCCGACGGCCGTGCGCGGATGGCGGAACTGCAGGCCGGACCACTGCATCGGCTTGCCGTTCTCCACCAACCGGGGGCCGCCGCCGATCGCCATCTTGGCGCCGGCAAGGTCGGGAACGGTCTCGGTGACGAGCTGGAGCAGGGTTCCGACGCTCACCGGCGGAAGCCGGGAAGTCAGGCCGCTGCCGATGGAGAGCACCACGACTTCCGGGCCAAGCGGGCTGTCGCCTTCGTGACGAACCGCACGGACGCGGGCCGAGTAGGTTCGTCCGACTTGAAGCGGCAACCAGGCGGAGTTCGTGCCGCGTTCAAGCACGAATTCCCAACCGCCGGCAGTCCGCGTCGAAGGGCCGACCACCCCGGTGTAAAGCACGGCGGCCTCCGGGCCGCGCTCTTCGTTGAGGTCGAATGGGGTGGCGCTGCCGTCCGGCCAGACGACACGGAACCGCGATTCGAGGTTGGTCATGCCGGGGTTCCCGGCGGCATCGATCCAGAAACAGGTGTGACCGCCCGGGTTGGTGACCAGTTCGCCGCGGGAGATTTGGAGATCGCGCGGACGGCCCTGGTAATGCTCGCTGTTGCCGTAGAAATCGCCGTTCACAGCGGCGATCGGCTCTCCGCTGTCCGGTGGCAATGCCTTCACCTGCTCGGACACGAGCGCCATCCCGAATGTGTTCGACCGCCCCAGCGTGGTGCAGAGTTCGAAGTCGCGGCGGGAGCGATCGACCTTGAGCACGTGAACCGACCACGGAACGCTGGGATCCTTGTCGTTTAGGTAGTCGAACCCGCGGCCGTTGCCACGCTTCGGCGCGGCCGTCGCCGTGGCGGTCAACGCCACCAACAGCCATAACCAGCCCCAAACCGGAAACCGGCTGGACCGGCGGGCTCGGCGACGCGGAGTTGAAGTGGGTCCATCCGTCCACACGGGGCATCCGGTCGGTGATAGGAAAGCCGCACGTCGCTGTCGAACGTGCCCGCCTATTCTGAACCCGGCAGGATGGCGTTGCTGCGCCGGCCTGGCATCCGGGTCGAGCGGCCGCTCGGCCCGGTCAGGCCCATGGGCAGCCCGCCGCGGAGCGCGATCCGGGATCGGGCGCGGATGCGGTTTCGACGTGGTCACCGGAATCCACCGGCACTCGGCAACCCGCGTTCCGTCACCGGCAGAGGCTTGGAGGGCCACTCGTCTCATCTGGCCGCCTGTCCGGCGCGGGTCGGGGTCGGTGCGTGCGCGCCGTCATTCCGGACCACGATCAACGAGTTCGCGATCGGGCGGTCCTGGCCGTCGCAAGGCCGGTTCCGCACCTGGCCTTCGAACCAGAGGGTTGCCGAGCCGCCGCCGTCGAGATTCATCGCTTCCTCGCACCCCAGTTCCGTGAGATAGGCCGCCAATTCCTCCAAGGTCATGCCGACCGACAGACCGGGCTGACGGCCGTCCACTTCCACGAGAAAGAACTGCCGGTCGTTCCAGCCGAGGGCGCCGCGCGGGTGGCGTTCGAGCATGGAACTGGAGGCATACGAATCCAGCGAGGGCGGTTCGATCTGCTGCCGGCGCCCGTGTCGGACCAGGACCGGTCCGCCGCCCAGGGCCGTGGTCGCTCCGCGCAGGTCCGGCAGGCAGGCGGTTCGGATTTGCAGCTCGGCTCCGACGGCAATTCGGGGTAGAGTCGCCAGGAGCCCGGGGCCGATCGAGAGCACCAGCGTGTCGGGCGTCAGGGGCGTGTCGCCCTGGTCCCGCACCACTTGGACGCGGGCCGGGTAGGTTTCTCCGATGCGAAGCGGAAGCCAGACCGCGCCGGGGACGGATTCGAGAATCAACTCGCGTCCGCTGCCGGTGCGCGTGGATTCGCCGATCGCCGGCGTGTAGAGCACGGCCCCGTCCACGGGCCGCTCCCGGTTGAGCTCGAAGGGGCTCGTCGTGTTGTCCGGCCAGACAATCTGGAACCGCGGCGCGACGTTCGCGATGTTGGGTCTTCCGTTCCGACCGACCCAGAACGCGACGCCCCCCGCGGGGGCACTGATCAACTCTCCGTCCACGATCTGCAGTCCGCGCGGGTCGCCCGCATACGCCCGGTCGCGCTGGTAAAAGTCGCCGTTAATCGCGGCCATTGGCACGCCGAGTCTGGGATCGAGTCGCCGGACTTGCGCCACCAGCGAGTCCAACCCCACGGCCTTCCCTTCCGCGTGCGCCGAATGGAGCTGGAACGTCGGATCCTGGCGGTCGAATCTCACGATGTGGATCGACCATGGCACTCTGGCCACATGGACGTTGGTGTAGCTGATGCCGCCGACCGGCCCGGCCAGAACTCCCGTCGCGAGGACCCAAACGCCCAGCGTGAGGGTGGCGAAGGCGACCCAGCGCCTGGTGGCTGCGGCACGCAGGAGCGGCGGTGGACGCGTCATCTGCGCAACTTAGAAACCGCTTTCCCCCCTCGCAAGACCGAAAACGGCCCGTTTCCGGACCTGTCGTACCCGCGGCTTTCGGCCCGACGCGAGCCAGACCGGCGGCCCAATACCGGCTGACACGGGCGGACAGGGCGGACAGGCTGGTTGACAGATCGGGCCATCCGGAGTACTCAATGCCATCACGTAGGGTGAATGGTGTAAGTCGAATTTCCCATGAAAAGCAACCGCACGACCCCGCCACTGCCCGGCCAGGGCTTCTCCCGGCTCGCCGGAATCTTCCCGGCACTCTTGATCGCGACGGCGCCTGCCTCTGCGGCGGTTCTCCTGTACACAAGTTCGGCGGCCTTCGGTACCGATCTCGGGTCAATGCCCAAGGTCGTCGTGAATTACGAGTCCTATGGGCCGAACTCCACCATTGTGGCCGGGACGGTGCTCAACGGCATCCGATACGACAGTTTCCCCGCCGGCACGCTGGGCCGAATCGATAACACCTACAACAAGCTCGACGCCCAGAGCCTCGCCCTGGACCGGGACAATGATCCCCTGACCCCGGATTACTTCTTCGATCGCGACCAGCTCACGATCACGTTTGCGACGCCCGTTCGAGCCTTCGGCGTGTTCTTCAACGCGAACCTGACGCCCACCACCGGCGACCTGAGGGTGGCGACACCGGTCGGGACGGCCACCACCGGCGGCCCCGTTTACGATTTTGGCACCTTCTTTTTTGCCGGGCTCATTTCCGACACGCCGTTTTCCACCGCCACCATCGGCTCGGGAGTCCTGCCCAACGGCAGTTCGTTCAACCTCGATGATCTGACTTACGCCCCTGTGCCGGAGCCCGGTGCCAGCTTGGGTGTGTTGGCGTTGGTGGGGGCAGGGGTGGCCTGGCGGGCGCGCCAACGCGGCAACGCCCGCCCGGGTTGAGTTCCCCCGGCGGACCGGACCGGGCGTTTCGAGCACGGCGCGTCAGGTTTGCAGCCGCCGGCACTGCGGCTCAGACTTCCTTCACTACTCCCCAGTACACATCCAGACGCCTGGCAAGATAGAGTTTCACCGCCCGGAGCAGGACCTTGGCCTCGATCCGTTGGCCGGCGGCGACGATCTCCTTCAGCGTCATGGTGGGGCGCACGCGGAAGGAGTCCTGGGCAATGATCGGGCCTTCGTCCAGGTGCATGCTTACGAAATGGGCGGTCACCCCGATGATCTTGACGCCGTGCTCGTACGCCTGGCGATAGGCCTGGGAGCCGGGGAAGCTCGGGAGCAGCGAAGGGTGAATGTTGATGATCTTGTTCTTGTAACGCCACACGAAGTTGGGCGAGAGGATCTTCATGAATCGCGCGAGCACCACGAAATCCACCTGGTGCTCTTCCAGCACCGTCAGGGCCCGTCGCTCGGCTTCGTCCCGCTCCTGCCAGGGAATCTGAACGAACGGCAAGCCGTGCTTCCGCGCCAGCGGTTCTAGGTCCGGGCGGTTGCCGATGATAACCGCCGGTTTCGCCTTGAGCACGCCGGTGCGGACGGCCGCGAGGAGCGTTTCGGGACACAGCGCCTCGCGGGTGACGAAGAGCGCGAATTGCTGTCGGCCGCGCGGCGCCGCGTGACGGAAACCGATTTCCATCCCCAAGTCCGCGCCCAACCGGGCCAGACCCGCGCGTACGATCTCGGGTTGCCAGTCCCGGGGCTTCCAGGAAGCCTGCAGCGTCATGCTGAACTGACCGCGGGTGACCTGTTCCTCGAGCGCCTCGATGTTCGCCCGTTGCTCGAACAACAGGTTGGTCACGCGGGCGATGACCCCGGTCTTGTCGCGGCCGATGACCGTGACGGTGGCGAATTGCTTCATGCGCGCAATAGACCGCAATGCACTCGCGCTGAGAAGTCCGAAGAAGGGCAGTCCTTTGATTTGGTGGCGGCGGGGCTGTCGCACCGCCCGGCGCCGCCGCCGCACAGTCACCCACTTGAAATCCAGACCCCACCCGAATGAGATCCGAAGTGTCGCCGGCGCCACCACCGATCGAGAGGGCCGGTTTTCCGCTTCTGTGCACGACCGGGTCGGATTACTTTGGGTGCCAGCATGAACTCGCCTTGGTCCTCTCTTCGCCGGATTCGGTTATGCCGCCGCGGCCTCTTCCTGAGCGTTGGCGCGGCCGGTTTCGCCTTGAATCTCGCCGCCGCCTGGCCGGATCGCTTCGTCTGGGTGTTCGGCTGGGGTCTCGGCCGGGACAGTGACGTGGCGGCGATCACGCAGGTGATCGACACGGCGGCGCAGCATGGGATCAACGGTGCGGTGGTTTCCTTCGGCCTGGACACCCTCTGCCAGCACGACGCCGACTACTTCCGTCGGCTCGAGGCGGTTCGTGCCGCCTGCGACGAGCACAAACTCGAGCTGATCCCGGCCATTTTTTCGATCGGCTACGGCGGTGGCGTTCTGGCGCACAACCGCAATCTCGCCGAGGGCCTGCCGGTCACCGACGCGCCGATGGTCGCGAAGCACGGCGAAGCGCGGCTGGTTTCGAGCGACTCGGTGGCTCTGGTCAATGGCGGATTCGAGGACCATGCGGGCGATCGGTTCAAAGGCTACGGTTTCCACGATCAACCGGGCGAAATCAGCTTCGCCGACACGGAGGTCAGGCACGGGGGGAGCGCCTCGCTGCGAATGGAGCACTTCACAGCCAATCCTCACGGCCACGGCCGTGTGAACCAGGAGGTGCGCGTCCAACCGCAGCGCTGCTATCGCGTCGGCGTGTGGGTGAAGACCGAGGGATTGCAGCCAGCGAATGCCTTCCGCCTGCTGGTCCTGGCCGGCGACCGCGAGCTCGCCCCGCGCGAATTCAACCTGCCGGCCACGACCGACTGGCGCCATCTCACGATGCTCTTCAACAGCCTCACGAACGACCGCGTCCTGCTCTATGCGGGCGTCTGGGGCGGCCAGGCCGGAAAATTCTGGCTCGACGATTGGAGCCTCGAAGAGGTGGGGCCGGTCAACGTCCTGCGTCGCCCGGGCACGCCCGTCACGGTCCGCAGTGCGGATGGCACGACGACGTACAGCGAAGGCCGGGACTACGCGCCGTTGAGCGATCCGAACCTCAGCGTCTGGCGTGATACGGCCGAAGCGACGCCGTTGAAACTTCTTCCCGGCGGCCGCATTCAGGACGGCGACCGCTTGCGGGTGAGTTGGTACCATTCGATGATTGTCAACGATTCCCAGGTCACCGTCTGCATGGCCGAGCCGGAGGTCTACGAGATCTTCGATCACGAGGCGAAGCTGCTGGCCGAACGGGTGCATCCGCGCCGGGTGTTGTTGAACATGGACGAGGTCCGGATGGGCGGCACCTGCCAGGCCTGTCGTGGCCGTGATATGGGCCGACTGCTGGGCGAGTGCGTCACGAAGCAGGCCCAGGCAATCCGCCGCTATTCACCGGAGGCCGCCGTCTATGTCTGGTCGGACATGCTCGACCCGACTCACAATGCGCACGGGAATTACTACCTGGTGAACGGCGATTTCACCGGCTCCTGGAATCAGGTTCCGAAGGACTTGATCATCGCTGTCTGGGGCGGGGAGCCGCGGGCGAAGAGCCTGCGGTTCTTCGCCGATCAGGGCTTTCGCACGCTGGCCGCCTGCTATTACGACGCCGATGACCTGAAGGACGTGAAGGGCTGGCTGGCGCTGGCGCGATCGCTCCCGAACGTTCGCGGTTTGATGTACACGCCGTGGCAGAGGAAATACGCCTTGCTGCCGGCCTTTGGGGATCTGTTGATGGAAGCCAAATGAATTCGCGAGTGGCCGGATTCTCTGAACCCGCAATTCCCAGGCCTCCATGAATCGACGCAATTCTCTTCAGACGACCGCCCTCGCCGCCGCCGCGCTGCCGTTCGCGGGCTCCGCGGTTGAACCGCCTTCGAACCCTTCCGGCCGGATCCAAGTCGGCTGTCTGAGCTGGAGCTTCCACGAGCTCGCGAGTCCGAAGCCAGACCAGAAGTTCCACCTCGACACCGCGGCGGGATTCGATTGGGACCGCGTGTGGGACGCAGACGTGGAAACCACCCAGGCCTGCCTGGCACGGGCGAAGGCGCACGGGCTGAAGTGCTCCATCGAACAGCATACGCACTGCCTCGTGCCGGATGCCGCGTCGTCTTTCCGGCTCTGGCACCAGATTCGCGATCCCGATCTGGGGTACAACCTCGACGCCGGTTGGACCCTCCTCCAGCGCGAGTACCCGCTGATCGCGGTTCACAAGGCGGGGAAGCGCCTGATGAACCTCCACCTGCGAGATATCGATGGTCTCCTGCGCCGCTTTCCGCCGGTAGGCGACGGAGTGATGGACTTTCCGGCCATCGTCGAGGCGCTGAAGCGCGTCGGCTTCCAGGGCTTAGCCTCGCTTGAACAGGACGTCCACCCCGGCGACCGGGATATGAGAGAGACGTGCCGGCGGTATCTGCGGATGATGTGGGACTATATCGGTTGACGCTATGAAACCTTCATTGCTGCGGTGGCTGGGGTTGGTTGCGCTCCTATGGGTGTCATCGCCGCCTGGACAGTCGGTCGCCCAAGCGGCGGAACCGGCACCGCGGGTCGAGTGGGAACCGGTCGGCTTGTCCGGCGGCGGGGGCATGTTCACGCCGGCGATTTCCCCGGCGGATCCGAACTTGATCATGGTCAACTGTGATATGAGCGCCGCCTACCTCTCCGAGGATGGCGGCCGCAACTGGCGCATGATCCATCAGGCCCAGCTTCGGAGCGACACCCAGTGCCGGCCGGCGTTTCATCCCACGGATCCGAACATCATTTACGCCTCGTCCGGCGGGCGGCTCAAGGTCAGCAGAGATCGCGGCCGGACGTTTTCTCTCATTGGCAATCTTAAGGAATCACTGTCCGGCGAGATCGCCATCAATCCCATCCAGCCCGCGGTCATGTTGGCCGGAACGCGCAATGGCCGTTGCTGGCTGTCGCAGGATGCGGGTGCGACTTGGACGACCTGTCCCGGTCCAGCGGGCCGCGTGATTGCCTTTCATTTCGACCGAAACCAGCAAGGCCGGGCGATGTTCGCGGCAACGGACAAAGGCATCTGGCGTTCAGATGATGGCGGACGCACATGGCAGGAAAAGGACCAGGGCCTGCCGTGGAAGGAGATTCAAGGCTTTGCCGCCGGCTCTGACGCGACGATGAACCTCAGCATGCTTTACTGCTCGGTTCGCAGCAAAAACGAGGACGGCGTGTTCCGCGGCGGCATTTATCGCTCGCGCGACCGCGGCGAATCCTGGGAGTCCGCGATGGGCTCAGGGCTTAATGTGGAGACCCAACCGGCGGACCAATACGCTTACGGCCCGGTCTCGCAATATGAACAATTGCTGGCCACCGACGCGCAACCCCTCACGGTTTATGCCTTCAACACCAGCACCGGCTTCTCCCCGCCGCACAGCGACACGGTCTATCGCAGCGACGACGGCGGCGAGACCTGGCGGGCCACCTATTTCCAAGACCCGCGATTCAAGGACTACAACGTGGCGCCGGATTGGGAAACCGCCTCGACGGGCCAGTCCTTCAAAGGCGGCGAAGCGCCGTTCGGGGTGGCCATCTGCAACACCGA
The DNA here is from genome assembly GCA_963735925.1 of uncultured bacterium. Lineage (GTDB taxonomy): Bacteria > Verrucomicrobiota > Verrucomicrobiia > Limisphaerales > J093 > DSVZ01. The sequence goes on along the minus strand of CAVTMT010000003.1, from coordinate 1,762,960 downwards.
TCCGGACCGGTTGATGCTGGTCCGAAACGAACCCCACATCACGCACGACGGCGGCCGCTCGTGGTTCGTCGGCAGCACTTACCCAGCGCCCGGCGAGAAGCCCGGTCCGCGCTCGGCCTGGACCTGCAACGGCCTGGTCGTCACCACCACCTGGCACTACTACCTCGACCCCTTCGAGCCGAACCGGCATTACATCGCCTACACCGATATCGGCATGGCCCGCTCCGTCGATGCCGGCCAGACCTGGATCTGGTGGGACAAGAACTCCTGGGCTCCGTGGCGGAATACCTGTTATGAAATGGCGTTCGATCCCGACATTCCTGGCAAGATTTGGGGTGCCTTCTCCGACGTGCATGACATCCCGAACGACAACATCATCTCCGAGCGCCACGGCCATAATCGGCCCGGCGGGGTGTGCCTTTCGCGCGACTTTGCCGCGTCGTGGAAGGTCGAGGCTCAGGGTCTGCCGCCGAAGCCGGTAACCTCCGTCGTGCTCGATCCGCGCAGCCCCAAGAGCGCGCGGACGCTCTACGCCGGGGTGTTCGATGCCGGTGTCTATAGATCCACCGACGACGGCCGGACGTGGACGGTCAGGAAGACCGGTCTGGGCCATCCGGACAACCTGCGGGTGTATCGGGTCTTCCTGCACCCGGACGGCACGTTGTTCGCGGTTATCTGCGCCCGGCGCCCGGCTGCCGGGCAACCGCTCCGGCCCGAAGGGGTCGGTCTGTATCGCTCCCGCGATGGCGCGGCAACGTGGGCGAAGATCAACGAATCCCAGCCGCTCCTTTACCCGAAAGACTTCTCCGTCGATCCCCGGAACAGTCGCCGGATCCTGCTCGGTGCCGCCGATGCCGGTGGGGGCGACCGTTCCGGCGGTCTCTATCTCACCGAGGATGGGGGCGAAAGCTGGCGGCGAATCGGCCGCGAAGGCCCGCAGACTTTTGGCGGTTATTTCCATCCGCGGCGTGACGGCTGGATCTACATGACGCTTACCGAAGGCGCACCTGGCGCCGGCCTCTGGCTCTCGCGCAATGGCGGCAAGACCTGGCAGGCCTTCGACGACCTTCCGTTCGCCAACATCCAGCGCGTGGAATTCGACCCGGCCGACGACGCCGTGATTCGCGTGACCACCTTCGGCGGCAGCGTCTGGCGCGGACCCGCCACCCCCGGAGCGGAGTGACCGGGCCGTTTGCCTCCGCCCGGCGGATGTCTGGCTGACCGACGTTCCTGATTCTGTATCAGGACAAATTCCAACAGCCATAAGGTTGGCGCTTGAGGTGGGCCGGCGGGCGTTCTAGTTTCAAGCCCGTGGCCACCAACGATCCCGAGCCGTCGATCGCGTCCCGTGCGTTGCCCCTGTCAACTGGGCAGCGGGCGCGGCGGTTGGCAGCCCGCGCCTGTCTCCGCCAGGCGGCCATCCTGGCCTTCAGTTGGGTTGCGGTCCTGATGCCAAAAGCTGACCGCCCATGACCTGCCGGTTTCAAGGCCGCGACTTCCGCCTGACGGACGTGAGCGGCGAAGTGGTGAAAAACATATTGGCATGATCAAGACCAACACCCGGAGATGGCACGCGATCGGGCTGACACCGCCGTGGCGCGCCGCGTTGCCGGCGCTCGCTCTCACCTTGGCCTGGGCGGCCCTGCAAGCCGCCGAACCCGCCGCCAAGGTGGACTTCCGCCACGAGATCGAGCCGATCTTCGTCAAGCGCTGCTCGGAATGCCACGGACCGGACAAGCAGAAGGCCGGCCTGCGGCTCGACCGCAAGGCCGACGCGTTGCACGGCGGCAAGTCCGGCAAGCCCGCCATCCTGCCCGGCCAGAGCGCGGCGAGCGAAGTGATCCGCCGCGTAACGACCGACGACACGGACGACCTCATGCCGCCGAAGGGCGACCGCTTGACCGCCACCCAAGTCGCGGCGCTCCGCGCCTGGATCGATCAAGGCGCGGACTGGCCGGATGGCGATCCCGCCCAGCATTGGTCGTTTGTGAAACCGGAACGGCCGGCGCTGCCCCCGGTCAAGCAGGCGGACTGGCCGCGTAACCCGATCGACAACTTCGTGCTCGCCCGCCTGGACCATGAAAACCTCACGCCTTCGCCGGAGGCGGATCGCGCCACCTTGATCCGCCGGGTGAGCCTGGACCTCACCGGCCTCCCGCCCAGCCTCGCTGAAGTGGACGCCTTTCTCGCGGATCAGCGTCCCGAGGCGTACGAAAAGCTCGTGGACCGGCTGCTCGCGTCGCCGCGTTTTGGCGAGCACTGGGCGCGCTGGTGGCTGGACCTGGCGCGTTATGCCGACTCGAACGGTTACCAGGTGGACCTGGCCCGCTCGATCTGGCCTTACCGCGATTGGGTCATCAACGCCCTGAATCGCGACCTGCCGTTCGACGAATTCACGATCGAACAGCTCGCCGGCGACCTGCTGCCGGACGCGACGCTCGACCAGAGAATCGCCACCGGCTTCAACCGCAACACAAAGATCAACGACGAAGGCGGCGGCGACGCCGAGGAGTATCGCACCAAGGCCGTCAAAGACCGCGTCGCCACCACGGCCACCGCCTGGCTGGGTCTGACGATGAATTGCGCCGAGTGCCACAGCCACAAGTACGACCCGATTTCGCAGGAGGAGTACTACCGGTTCTACGCCTTCTTCAACAACTCGGCTGACGGCGGCAATTATAGCGTCGAACCGACGATTCCCGTGCCGGCCCCCTCGCTGAATACCAGGGTGAATTACCTCCACGCCCAAATCCGAAAGGTCCAGCAGGAACTCGCCGAAGCGGAGCAGGCCCTGCCGGCGGAGCAGGCGGCCTGGGAAAGACGCCTGGCTGGCAAAGCCGATGTTTGGAAGGTGCTGAACCTGACCAACGCCGTCTCCACCGGCGGCTCCAGTTACACGAATTTGCCCGACCACTCGATTTTGGCCACGGGCCTCAACCCGATCTACGACACGATCCTGGTGGACGCCAACACCGACCTCACGGGCATCACGGCGGTGTTGCTCGAAGTGCTGCCCGATCCGAGCCTGCCGAAGAACGGGCCGGGGCGTTGGGGGCAGACCGGCAACTTCATCCTCGACGAATTCGGCTTGTCGATCTCGCCACCCGACGGCGGGAGCAAGGAGCCGACGCCGGCGTTCTTCCGGACCGCGCACGCGGACTGGCAACAACAGTACTATCACGCCGAGCACGCGGTGGATCGCAATCCCAAGACCGGCTGGGCCATCGGCCCGCAGTTCGGCCAGCGCCATTTCCTCATCGCCGAACTCAAGGAGCCGGTGGGCCTCGCGGGCGGGACGCGCCTCAGCTTCCGTTTCGATCATTACCACGGCAACAGCCACACGATCGGCCGGATGCGGCTTTCGGTGACGACCGAGCCGGATCCCGAAGCGCTTTGGCCGGTGCCCGCCGAAGTTTCAAAGGTCCTCGCCGTGCCCGCCACCGACCGCACCGAAGATCAACGGCATGAGCTGGCCGCCTTTTACCGCACCGCGTCGCCGACCCTCCGGCGTCTGGAACGCGAGTTGTTCCGCCTCAACCACCGGGAAGAGGAACTGGCCGCCAAGAAGTACACGACGCCGGTCATGCAGGAATTGCCGCAGCCGCGCGAAGCCTACGTCCAGATCCGCGGGAGCTTCCTCGACAAAGGTCCGGTGGTGACGCCCGGCGTGCCCGCCTTTCTGCCGCCGCTGCCGAAAGACTTGCCGCCGAACCGGCTCGCGCTGGCGCGCTGGCTCGTCGATCCCGCCAATCCGTTGACCGCGCGGGTCACGGTGAACCGGCTTTGGGAACGTTGCTTCGGCACCGGCATCGTCAAGACCAGCGAAGACTTTGGCCGGCAGGGCGAACCCCCGTCGCACCCGGAACTGCTCGACTGGCTGGCGTGCGAGTTCATGTCGCCGACCTTCGGGCCGGCGGCTCGCCCCTGGGACTTGAAGCACGTCGTGCGTTTGATCGTTACTTCCGCGACTTACCGGCAAAGCGCCGCCGCCAGCGAGGAGTTGCTCCAGAAAGACCTGTACAACCGGCTGCTGGCCCGCGGGCCACGCTTCCGGATGGACGCCGAAATGCTGCGCGACCAGGCCCTCGCCGTCAGCGGACTGCTCAACCCCGAGATGGGCGGACCGAGCGTCTATCCTATCCAGGTCCCGAACCTGTGGAAAGAAATCGGTTTCCTGCGGCCGGAGATCGGCATGGACGAGTGGCCGACCAGCATTGGGCCGGAGTTGCATCGCCGCGGGGTGTACACGTTCTGGCGGCGCGTTTGCACTTATCCGACCTTCGCGACCTTCGATGCGCCGAGCCGCGACGTTTGCGCCTCGCGTCGTCCACGCACGAACACGCCGCTCCAGGCGCTCGCCGGCTTGAACGAACCGACGCTCCTGGAGGCCGCGCGGGTGCTCGCCCAGCGGGTCTTGTTGGAAGGCGGCGCCACGCCGGCGGAGCAGATCGAGTTCGCCTTCCGCCTCTGCACCGCGCGTCCGCCCACCGAGGCCGAACGCGCGCGCTTGCTGGCATTCCTCGACCAACAGCGCCGCAGCTTCGAACAGGAACCGCAGGCAGCCCAAAAGCTCCTGGCCGTAGGTTCCGCGGACCGCCCGCCTACGCTGGACACCCGCCAGGTGGCCGCGTGGATGATGGTGGCGAACGTGCTGCTGAACCTCGACGAGACTTTGACGAAAGGCTGATGTACGGATGGCTTCGCAGTCCCTGGTCCCCATCAATCTGACAGTCCGGGAAGTCGCCGACGTGAATTGGCGCACCTTTCGGGAAGCCAGCGGCGTTCCTCCGGGGAGCGCGGGCGTCTCGCCCGCTGTTTCCGGCCTCTGGCCGGAAGCGCCTGGCAAGCCGCGGGCAACCCACCTCGTTGGATTTCGCACTTTTCGCTTTCCGCCAGCCGGCGAGACGCCGGCTGGAGCGACCGGGGCGGTCGCGCTCCCCTGACCTGAATCGGTGTAATCTATGAATCCAAATCGACTCGACCAGATCCGCGCGACCACCCGCCGCCGCTTTCTCCAACAATGCTCGACCGGCATGGGCGCGATGGCACTCGCATCGTTGCTCAACGAGCGCCTGTTCGCCGCCGAGCCCCCGGCTCCGGCGGCCGCGGGCGCGAGACTTCCCATCGGGCCGCACTTCGCGCCGAAGGCGAAGAACATCATTTACCTCTTCATGTCCGGGGGGCCGTCGCATCTGGACCTGTTCGACTACAAGCCCGAGTTGAACAAACGCGACGGCCAGCGGGTGCCGGAGACGCTCGTCAAGAACGTCCGCCTCGCCCAGATCGGCAAGGAAGCCGCCCTGCTGGGCTCGCGCTACAAGTTTGCCCAGTACGGCCCGTCCGGAGTGTGGCTCTCCGAACTGCTCCCGCATTTGCAGACGATCACCGACGAGGTGTGCTTCCTGCAGGGCGTGCACTCGGAAGCCTTCAATCATGACCCGGCGACGATCTTCATGAACACCGGGGCGCAACTCGCCGGCCGGCCCAGCATGGGCTCGTGGTTCAGCTATGGGCTGGGCAGCGAAAACCAGGACCTGCCCGCGTTCGTGGTGTTGATGACCGGTGTGGGCCAGCCACTCACCAACAGTGCCTGGGGCAGCGGCTTTCTCCCGACCGTGCATCAGGGCGTGCAACTGCGTTCCCAGGGCGACCCGGTGCTGTTCGTCAACAACCCGCCGGGCATGGGCTCCCAGCGGCGGCGCGAATCGCTGGACACGTTGCGCGACCTCAACCAGATGCGCTACGACGTGCTGCGCGATCCCGAGATCGAGACCCGCATCGCGGCCTATGAGCTCGCGTACCGCATGCAAACCAGCGTGCCGGACGTAATGGACATCGCGAAGGAGCCCGTCACCATGCACGAACTCTACGGCACTACGCCGGGCCGGGCGTCGTTCGCGAATAACTGCCTGCTCGCGCGGCGCCTGGTCGAGCGCGGCGTGCGGTTTGTTCAACTCTACCATCGCGGCTGGGATCACCACGGCGGCCCGGACGGCAACCTGGTCTTCGACCTCAAGAAGCGCTGCGCCGAAACCGATCAAGCGGTGGTGGCGTTGATCCGGGATCTCAAGCAGCGCGGCCTGCTCGACTCGACGCTGATCCTCTGGGGCGGCGAGTTCGGCCGCACGCCCATGATGCAGGGCGCGCTGAAGCCGGATCAGATCGGCCGCGATCATCACCCGCACGGTTACACGGTCTGGATGGCCGGTGGCGGCGTGAAAGGCGGGCTCGTGCACGGCGCCACGGACGAATTCGGTTTCTACGCCGTGAACGACAAGGTCCATGTCCACGATCTCCACGCGACCATCCTGTACCTCTTCGGTCTCGACCACACCCGGCTCACGTACCGTTTTCAGGGTCGCGATTTCCGCCTGACCGACGTGTCGGGCGAGGTGGTGAAACCGATCGTCGCCTGAGCGGGCCACCCTGGCCGGCTACGCCCGCGGCTCGAGTGCGCCGGGGCTGCGGCGATCCGGGTTTGGGTTTTGAGCCGGTGGGGAAACCGGCGTGCGGGTGCCGGACTGCGATCGGCCAGCCGGCCTTTGCGAGGGTCCGCGCCCCCCGCGTGAATTAGTCGGTTTTTCCGCTTGTGTGCGGCACGAATCGGACTAGAAAGGAACCGGGTTTTGAAAGTGGCTGACGCTCTTTGGAAGTCATGCCGACAACGGCTTTACCCTGCCATTGCTCGTGCTTAGAAACAAAGTCCTTGAACCGTAAGCTCGAAAAACCGGAATCCGGATGTCGAGTGGCGGCCGACAGGCCTTAACTGGAAGTCGAAGGCTGCCGACAGGGTTCCACCTGTTTCAACCCCACGTTCAGAGGAACTGTGATACACGGCATCGTGGCGGGGTTTCTTTACGATCGCGACCGTTGCGCCGCGCGGCGCAACGGTCGCTTTTTCGTTTTGGGCACCGGCGCCGAATCGCTAGATTCAACCTGTGGCTGCCGACGATTTGTTTGCACCGGTCGCGGGGCAATCCGCCGCGACCGTCGAAGCCGGGGGTGCCGCCGCCCTCCAGCGGAGCGCGCCGCTCGCCGCCCGCCTGCGCCCGCGTGAGCTCGCCGAATACGTCGGGCAGACCCACATCCTCGGCCCCGGACAATTGCTGCGGCGGGCGATCGAGGCCGACCGCCTCCAGTCGTTGCTGTTCTACGGGCCGCCCGGCACCGGCAAGACCTCGCTCGCGCAGATCATCGCCCGGCACACCCGCTCCCGCTTCGTCCGGCTCAGCGGCGTCGAATCGAACGTGGGCGACATCCGTCGGGAACTCTCCGGGGCGGCCAACCGACTGGCCAACAGCGGCCAGTTCACCATCCTGTTCATCGACGAGATCCACCGGTTCAACAAAGCCCAGCAGGACGTGCTTCTGCCCGATGTCGAGAGCGGGGTCGTGCGGTTGATCGGAGCGACGACGCACAATCCTTTCTTCTTCGTCAACTCGCCGCTGGTGTCGCGCTCGCAGATCTTCGAGCTGCAACCGCTCAGCGAGGCGGAGGTGCTCACCTTGCTGCACCGCGCGCTGGCCGATGCCGAGCGGGGGCTGGGTTACCTGCCGGTCGAGGCCGACGAGGCGGCGCTCCAGCACCTGGCCCGCGTCGCGGATGGCGACGCGCGCAAGGCGCTGAATGCCCTCGAAATCGCGGTGCTCACGACCGCGCGCGACCCGGATGGGCGCGTGCGGCTCACCCTCGAAGTCGCGGAGCAAAGCATCCAGAAGAAGGCCGTGGTTTACGACGGCGACGGCGATGCGCACTACGACACCATCTCGGCCTTCATCAAGTCGATGCGGGGGAGCGACCCGGACGCGACCCTGTATTGGCTGGCGAAGATGATCCATGCCGGCGAAGACCCGCGGTTCATCGCGCGGCGCATGGTGATTTGCGCGGCGGAGGACGTGGGGCTCGCGGACCCCATGGCGCTGGTGCTGGCGCAAACGGCGACGGCGGCGGCGGAGTTCATCGGCTGGCCCGAGGCGCGGATTCCCCTGGCCGAGGCGGCGATCTACATCGCCACGGCGAACAAGAGCAACAGCAGCATCCTGGCGATCGACGCCGCCTTGGCCGATGTGCGCAGCGGTCGCACCTTGAGCGTGCCGGGACATTTGCGGGACGCCCACTACCAGGGCGCGAAGCGATTGGGGCACGGCGAAGGCTACGAATACGCGCACGATCACCCCGACCACTTTGTGGCCCAGGACTACCTCGGCGCGGCGCGGCGCTACTACGAGCCGACCGATCAGGGCGTGGAGAAGAAGATCAAGGATCGCGTCGAGAAATGGCGCCAGTCGATGGATCGGGCGCGCGCGGCGGGTGCGTCCGCCGGTGTCGAGAAACCAGCCGGATCCGGAACTGACCCATGAATGATTCCATCCGCGGGGAGAAGGCGAGTTTGCGCCGCCGGTTGACGGCGCAAGGGAAGGCCCAGGGGCCGTGGGATCGCGAGGCCGTGTCGCGCGCGACGCGGGACCGGTTGCTGAGCCGGCCCGAATGGCGGGCGGCGCGGTTCGTGATGGCGTATGCGCCGTTGCCGGACGAACTGGACCTTTGGCCGGTGGCCGCGCAAGCGCTCGCCGAAGGCCGGCGGCTGGCGTTGCCGCGTTTTGACGCCGCGGCAGGGGCCTACGAGGCGGCAGAGGTGGAGGTTTTGGAGCGCGATGTGACGGTGGGTGCTTTTGGCATCCGCGAGCCCGTGCCAGCTCGGCCGCGAATCCCACTAAACCAACTGGACTTCGTGCTGGTGCCGGGACTAGGCTTTGCCTGCGATGGTCGGCGGCTGGGGCGTGGCAAAGGCTACTATGACCGGCTGCTGGCCTCGATTCGCGGGACGGCTTGCGGGGTCGCGATGGATTGGCAGGTGCTGGACTTCATCCCCGCCGAGCCGCATGACAAATACGTGGATTGCATTCTGACGCCGACGCGCTGGCTCGCTGTGGCGCGGCGGTTTGCTGACCAATGATTTCGATGGCGAGTGTGGACTGGATTGTCGCCGGGGGCATTCTGGGAGGCGGCGTCCTGGTCGGTTGCTGGTTGTGGCGCTTGCTTGAACTGCGTTCGCGCCACTCGTTTGCTGCCCAGAAACGGGACTCGCTGGACCAGGCGCGCCGGGAGGCCGAAGCCCTGGCGCGGGAGGCGCGGCTCACCGCCGAGGAAGAAATCCTCCGCCGGCGGCGCCAGTTCGACGACGAATTGAGCCGGCGCCGACAGGAGGCGGAGGCGGAGGAACATCGGATTGTCCAGCGGGAGGCGGTCCTTCAGCTCCGCGCCGAGAACCAGGACGAGCGCGAGCGCAAGCTGGCCGAGGGCAGGCAGGCCCTCGCGGACGCGCAGCGCGAAAGCGAAATCCTCCGGTCCGAGGCGGAAGCGCTTCTGCAACAGCGCCGCGCAAAGCTCGCCGAGATCGCCCATTACAACGAAGCCGAGGCGCGCGCCGCCCTGTTGCGCGAAATCGACCAGGAGTTGCAGAAGGACGCCGCCGACCTCACCCGCCACGTGCTGGAGAGCGCTCGCGTTCGCGCCGAAGAACAGGCCCGCCGTATCATCGCCATCGCCATCCAGCGCTACGCGGGCGAACACGCCTTCGAAACCACCAGCGCCACCGTTTCGCTCAATGGCCACGATATCAAGGGCCGCATCATCGGGCGCGAGGGGCGGAACATCCGCGCGTTCGAGGCGGTGACCGGCGTCACCGTCCTCATCGATGACACCCCGGGCACGGTCGTGTTGTCCGGGTTCGATCCGGTCCGCCGCGAAGTGGCGCGGCAGTCCATGGAGCGCCTCATCGCCGACGGCCGCATTCACCCCGGCCGCATCGAGGAGGTGGTGAAGAAGGTCAACGAGGAGATTGAAGAGACGATCGTCCGGGCGGGCGAGGAAGCCGTGTTCAAGGTGGGGCTGCCCCCGATGCACCCGGAAATCGTGAAGTTGTTGGGCCGGCTCCGGTTCCGCCACAGTTTCTCGCAGAACATCCTGGATCACTCGATCGAGGTGGCCCACCTGGCGGGCTTGATGGCGGCCGAGTTGGGCACGGACGTGAGCCTGGCGCGCCGCGCGGGTCTGCTGCACGACCTCGGCAAGGCGGTCAACCACGAGATGGAAGGCTCGCACGCCGCCATCGGCGCCGACCTGATCCAGCGCTATGGCGAGAGTCCCGAGGTGGTACAGGCGGTGGCTTCCCACCACGACGAACAGCCGCATGTGGGATTGACCGGGCTGCTGGTCAGCGCGGCGGACGCGATCAGCGCGTCGCGGCCGGGCGCGCGGTCGGAATCCATGACCACGTATCTCCAGCGCCTCGAAGATTTGGAGCGGATTGGCGCGGCCTTCGCCGGCGTGGAGAAATGCTACGCCGTGCAGGCGGGCCGCGAAGTCCGCGTGATCGTCAAACCGGAAGCCGTGGACGATCAGCACGCCCTCACGCTGGCCCGCGGCATCGCGCACAAGATCGAGGAAGACCTGCTGTATCCCGGCCAGATCCGCGTCACCGTCGTGCGCGAAACCCGCTGCGTGGAATTCGCGAAGTAGCCCCAGGCGGCCCGCGCTTCGGCCCGCCCGGCGCTGGAGTCCGGCGCTGGTCGGTCAAGGTGGCGTCGCCGGTTCGGCCGTCCCGGGGCGATCCGCGGCCTTCCGGAAGAGGATCAAGTGCTGCCGGGGCAGCGTGCCCACCGTTTCCACCCAGACCAGCGCCTGCTGCGCGGCTTCCTTGCGGACCTGGGCCTCGCTCATCTTGTGGAGCGGTTTGATGGGCACCTGCGGATCCTCGGCCCGGTATTCGACAAACGCGATCCGCCCGCCGGGTTTGAGCGCCGACGTGAGCTTCTGCAGCATTTCGTACGGGTGATCGAACTCGTGATAAACATCCACCATCAGGATCAGGTCCACCGCCGCCGCCGGTAACTTCGGGTCCGCGGTTTCGCCCAGGACCGGCACCACGTTGTGCAAACCCCGCGCCGTCAGGTCGCGTTTGAGCAGCTCGAGCATTTCCGGCTGGATGTCCACGGCATAGACGCGACCGGTCTCGCCCACGACCCGGGCCAGGCGGCGGGTGAAATAGCCGGTGCCGGCGCCGATGTCCGCCACTACGTCGCCCGGTTTGAGCCGGAGCGCGGCGACGACCTGATCCGGCTCTTCCTCGCGGGCGCGTTCCGGTCGCTCGAGCCAGTCCGCCCCCTGGTGGCCCATGACCTGCGCGATTTCGCGGCCCAGGTAAAACTTGCCGATCCCGTCCGGATCGTGGTCGGCGCGGGTCGCGTAGCGCGGAGCGGGGAGGGGCGCCGGCGGGGCTTCGGCGGCGGCGGTGACCGGGCCAAGGGCCAGGCAAAGGGCGACTCGACACCAAAACACGCAGCCGGGCTTGAGTTTCATCGCGTCGGGGTGGGAGGCGGTCGCTGGTTCAACTCTTGGCGTCGGCCCGGATGCGCGGCCAGAGGGGTTTGAGGTCCTCGTCGGCCAGGGCCAGACAGAGGATTTCAGTGGGCTTGGGCGCCACGGCGAGGGCGCGTTGGAAGAGTTCCCACGCTTCGTCCAGACGCCCCATTTGGGCGGCATAGCAGGCGAGGTTGTACGCGACAATCGGCGTCTTCGGGAACCGTTCGAGGGCAGGATGCAAGGCCGCCCAAGCCTGGGTCAAGCCGCCGTCCGGCATTCGCCGGTATGCGTAGGCCTGGTGCACCCAGCCAAAGGCGCAGTCCGGCGCCAGCTCGGCCACGCGCCGGGCGGTTGCGGCGGCCGCGTTCCAGTCGCCGCGCTCCGCGTGGATGCCCCATTCGAGTTGCAGCACTTCCGGGTTCTCCCGGGACGGCCCGCTGAGCCGGTTCAACTCGTCGAGGGCGGATGCCGCGTCGCCGAGCATCAGCCAGCCCGAGGCCGCTTCGTAATGCCGATGATCCGGAAACGGCAGTTGATTCACGGCCAGAGGGTAGGGCCGGCGAACCGGCTCGGCAAACTGTCGGCAACGCTGTCGGCAACGCGGGTCGTGCACCCCAACTGGGTGGCGGCGGTGCAGCGGCGCCGCCCGGCACGCTCGCAGCGGCGCGGCCACCCATTTGAATCAGGACACCGCCAAGTGCCGCGGCGGCTCGATGGAAACCGGATGGAACCGCCGGTCTGAAACGCTGGCGGGGCCGTCGCTGTCTCCGCGGCGGTGGCGCCCATTCTGCCGCGCACTCAAAGGATATGCTTGACGGCCGGGTCGGGGATTTTGTGAACTTTGTTAATTAAATCACGCCACGCGTATGCACCGATCACCAACTGATGGCTCCGCTTCGACCGCAACCCTGGATTTCAAGCGTTCCCCGACGCGGCCCCGCGCTCGGATCGCGCTGGGACTGGGCTGGCTTGCCGTGGCGGCGACCGTGCTCGGCGAACCGGCTCGATTGACGGTGGATGTTGCCCACCCAGGCCATGCCGTGCCGCCTTCGTTGTGGGGCCTCTTCTTCGAGGAGATCAACTGCGCCGGCGACGGCGGCTTGTACGCCGAACTGGTGCGTAACCGTTCCTTCGAGGACGCCGATAAGCCCGAGCATTGGTCGCTGGTGACCACGACCGGTGGCCAGGGTGAGATCGGGCTCGACCAATCCCAGCCCCTGAGTCCGAAAAACCTGAAGTCGTTGAAGGTCACCGTGACGTCAACAGCCAACGGTCCGGTTGCCGTCGCGAACGACGGCTACTGGGGGATCGCGGTGCGGCAGGGCGAGAGCTACCGGCTATTGCTTTACGCACGCGCGGCGGGGTCGGTCGGTCCCGTGACCGCCAGTCTGGAAAGCGCGAACGGCCAGGTGTACGCCAAGCAGAATCTGAATGCGCCGGGGGCGGAATGGCAGAAGTCCGAGGCGACGCTGGAAGCTTCCGGGACCGATCCCCGCGCGCGCCTGGTGTTGAGTGTCGCCCAGCCGGGCACCGTGTGGTTCGACGTCGTTTCCCTCTTTCCCACGCAGACGTGGAAAGGCCGGGCCAACGGGCTGCGCGCCGATCTCGCGCAGAAGCTCGCCGATTTGAACCCCGCCTTCGTACGTTTTCCCGGCGGGTGCTGGGTCGAGGGCGATACGATGGAATTCGCTTACCGCTGGAAGCAGACGGTCGGCGACCTGGGGGACCGGCGCACGCAATGGAACATCTGGCGTTACCAGTCCACCCAGGGCCTCGGTTACCACGAGTACCTCCAGATGTGCGAGGACCTCCGCGCCGAGCCGCTCTTCGTCATCAACTGCGGCATGTCGCATCGCGAAGTCGTGCCGCTCGACCGGATGGGCGAGTTCGTTCAGGACGCGCTCGACGCGATCGAGTACGCCAACGGCCCGGTGACCTCGAAATGGGGCGGACTGCGCGCCCAAAACGGACATCCCACGCCCTTTAACTTGCGGCTCATGGAAATCGGCAATGAGAACGGCGGGCCGGCTTATTTGGAGCGCTGGGCGCTGTTCCATGACGCCATCAAGGCGCGCTACCCGGAGATGAAACTCATTTCGAATGTGTGGGCCGACTTCCCGGCGAACCGCCGGCCGGACATCGTGGATGAACACTATTACAGTTCGCCGGAGTTCTTCAGCGGCAATGCGGCCAAGTACGACACCTACGACCGGACCGGGCCGAAGGTTTATGTGGGCGAGTACGCGGTGACCGCCGGCTGCGGGCTGGGCAATCTGCGTGCGGCAGTGGGCGAGGCGGCCTTCATGACCGGCCTGGAGCGGAACAGCGACGTGGTGACCATGGCCTCGTACGCGCCTTTGTTTGTGAACGTCAATCACCGTGGCTGGAACCCCGACCTGATCAACTTCGACAGTTCCCGCGCCTACGGCACCCCGGCGTATTACAACCAACAGCTCTTCGCCCAAAACCGCCCCGATCAGGTGCTGCCGGTCACGGTCCAGCAACCGCCGGCCCAGGCCGTCTCGATCAAACATGGCGGCGTCGGGCTGGGCACCTGGTCCACGCAGGCGGAGTATAAAGACCTCCGCGTCACGCAGGGTGACAAGGTTTTGTTCGCTTCGGACTTCGCCCGCGGCCTGGACGGTTGGAAAACGTTCGCCGGCACGTGGCAGGTGAAGGATGGCGCCTTGCAGCAGACCGACCGCGACACCGACCGCCGCATCACGGTGGGGGATCCGGCCTGGCGCGACTACACGCTGTCCGTGAAAGCCCGGAAGCTGGGCGGGGCCGAGGGGTTCCTGATCCTGTTCGGCGTCCAGGGCGACGCGGACTGGTTCTGGTGGAACCTCGGTGGTTGGGGCAACGGCCGCCACGCCATCGAACGCATGACCGGTGGCGGCAAGGCCACGGTCGGCAACGATGTCGCCGGCTCCATCGAAACCGGCCGCTGGTACGACATTCGCGTGGAACTCAAGGAGTCGAACATCAAGTGCTACCTCGACGGCAAACTGATTCACAATGTTACGATCGAGTCGCCGCAACCGCTGTATGCCGTCGCGGGCCGGATGCAACAGACCGGCGAGATCGTTCTCAAAGTCGTCAACACCGCGGAAGCGGCCTGCGAAGCCGACCTCGATCTGGCAGGCGCCGGCAAGTTGGCGGCGGCCGGGAAGTTGACCGTGTTGACCTCGGCCAGCCCGCTCGACGAAAACTCGCTGGACGCGCCGACCAAAGTCGCGCCGGTCGCGAGCCCGCTACGCGTGCCGGGGCCGAAGTTCCGGCACACGTTTCCCGCCTGTTCCGTCTCGGTGCTGCGGTTGCCCGTCGAAAAATAAACTGGAACCGGGCGCGAAAGCCGCCACCATCCGCCGCTGGTCGCCCCTGAACTGCGTAAACCGACTATGCACAACCTGACCCCGCTCTTCGCCGCGGCTCCGGCCGGACACTCGACCCTCACCGGTTTGGACTGGCTCGCCATCGCCGCCTACTTCGGCATCCTGCTTTGTGTCGCCTGGTGGGTGGTGAAGCGCAGCAAGGACACCGCGACCGACTACTTCCTCGCCGGGCGCAACCTCGGCTGGTGGGTGATCGGCGCCTCGATCTTCGCCTCGAACATCGGCTCCGAGCACATCGTCGGCCTGGCCGGCTCCGGCGCCAAGGACGGCGTGGCGATGGCCCACTATGAATTGCACGCGTGGTGCCTGCTCGTGCTGGCGTGGGTGTTCGTGCCGTTCTACATGCGCTCGATGGTCTTCACCATGCCGGAGTTCCTCGAGCGACGCTTCTCCGTCAGTTCCCGCTACGTGCTCTCGATTGCGTCGCTCGTCACCTTCGTGGTGTCGAAGATCGCGGTCGGCATCTTCGCCGGCGGCGTGGTCTTCGGCACGTTGCTGCCGGAAATGCAACTGACCGTGGGCGGGCTGACGATCGACAGTTTCTGGATCGGCTCGATCCTGGTGCTCGTGCTCACCGGTCTGTACACGATGCTCGGGGGCATGAGAGCCGTGGTTTACAACGATGCCGTGCAGGTCGTCGTCCTCATCACCGGGTCGGCGCTGCTGACCATTTACGGCCTGATCAAGCTGGGCGGCTGGACCGAACTCCGCACCCTCTGCGGCTCGGACATGTTCAACCTGTGGAAGCCGCTGATTCCGGAGGGCATGACCGGCACCTGGGCGCCGGTGAAGGAGCCGACGCGCATCGCGTGGTATTTCAACACGCACTTTCCGTGGCTGGGCATGGCGATCTGCGCGCCGGTGATCGGCCTCTGGTACTGGTGTACGGACCAGTACATCGTTCAGCGCGCGCTCGGCGCCCCCAACCAAGCCGTCGCCCGGCGCGGCAGCATCTTCGCGGCGTTCCTCAAGCTCTTCCCGGTCTATCTGTTCATCATCCCCGGACTGATTTGCTACGCCCTGGTCAAGAGCAACAAGGTGCCCGGCCTCAGCGAAGCCTTTGCCGCCGATCCCAACGCCTCGCAGGGCGCCTTCCCGCTCATGGTGGAACACCTCCTGCCGCCAGGCCTGCGCGGCATCGTCGTCGCGGGATTGCTCTCGGCGCTCATGGGTTCCCTCGCCGGCGTGTTCAACGCCTGCTCCACTCTGTTCACCGTGGACATCTATGAGAAACTCCGTCCCAAGGCGACGCAGTCCGAGATCGTCCGCATGGGTCGGATTGCCACGGGCGTCATGGTCATCATCGCCATGCTGTGGATCCCGGTGGTGAAGGGCGCCCCCGGCCTGTACGACTACCTGCAGGCGGTGCAAGGCTACCTCGCCCCGCCGATCTTCGTCGTGTTCTTCTTCGGCGTGTTCTGGAAGCGGCTCAATGCCCAGGGCTGTCTTTGGGCGATGATCGTGGGCTTCATCGTGGGCGTGTTCCGCATGCTGGTGGACACGCCGGTGACCATATCCAAGGGCACGTTCCACTACGCCGAAGGCTCGTTCCTGTGGATCGTCAACAACATCAACTTCCAGTACTTCAGCATCCTCATCACCCTCATCTCGGCCGTGGTCATGGTGGTCGTGAGCTACCTGACGGCGGTCCCCCAAGCCGCCCAGATCCAGAGTCTCACCTTCGCCACCGCGACCGCCGACGACAAGGCCAAGACGCGCGCGAGCTGGAGCTGGCGCGAGGTCGCCGCCTCCTGCGTGGTGATGGCGTGCATTATCGGCGCCTACATTTACTTCCGCGGGTAGCGGATGGTGTCGCTCAGCCGCTTGAGTTGGTAATTCACCGCCGATTGCCAGTAGTCAAACTGCGCTTCGTCCGACTGCCGGGCCATCCCGGACAGGTTGGCCAGTGCGATACGATTGGCAGGGTCGATTCGGAGCAATTCCCGCATGCTGTCGAAATCGGCCGCTGCATACAAAGTTGACAAGTGCGCCGTGGTGTCGAGGCGGCTCTGGGTGAAAGGCGTGGCCGGGCGTGCGAGCCGGTCGGCAAAAAACCATTGGCCCCAGCGCGTGAAAGGATCGTGAGCCGTACTTGTCGCCAACCGGTCCCGTAATGCAAGCAACCGTTCGGCCGGCGGCGGTGCGCCTGCATTCGCATATTCGCCAATCAGTGCCTGCGCCAGTTGGGCCAGCCAGGCGGGCGCCAAGCTGGGCCATTTGGGCAAGGCATACATCCGGCACTGGCCCACGTCTGTCGTCGCGATCAACCACTGGCCGTCGGGGCTGAATCGCGCCAGAGCCACGGCGCTGGGATGGAGCAACGGGTCGCTCACGGGCTGGCCTGTCAGCACGTCCCAAATCCGCACCGTTCTGTCCGTTGAGGCCGTGGCCACCCGTCGTCCGTTCGGGCTAAACTCCGCGCTGTTGATCGCGTTCTCGTGGCGGAGCGGATCGGTCAATGTGCTGCCCGTGTTCAGATCCCAAATCCAGGCAGAACCGCCTTCGGTGACCGTGAGCACTCGATGGCCGTCCGGGCTGAACCGGGCCCAGCGCACGCTTTGGCCGTGGCGGAGGGGTTCGCGCGCCGCCGCTCCCGTGTCCGCCCGCCATAGGCGCGCGGTCGTGTCGTTCGAGGCGGTGACCACGCGGCTGCCATCGGGGCTGAACTCGGAGTAGTGCACCTGTGCCAGGTGCCGCAGCGGCGGCGTCAACGACTGGCCGGTTTCGGTGTCCCAGATCCGCGCCGTGCCGTCCAGCGAGGCGGTCACGATGCTTCGTCCGTCCGGGCTGAACCGGGCGGACCAGATTTCGTTTTCGTGTCGCAACGGGCCCCCGTGCGGACGGCCCGTCCGGGCGTCCCAGACTCGGGCCGTTTTATCGAACGAGGCCGTGACCACCCACCGGCCATCCGGACTGAACTCCGCCCAACTCACCGGTCGGGCATGATGCAGCGGCCCCGCGAGCAGCGCACCCGTCCCCGCTTCAAAAACGCGCACCGCATCGTCCGCGCAGATCGCGAGGACTGACTTGCCATCGGGGTGGAACCGAATCTGGCCGATCTGTGCCGAAACTGCCGCGATTTTCGTCGTTTCCCGGAGCTCGGGCAGGGAATAGACCGACAGCCCCCCAAGGCGGTGCCCCAACACGAATTTGCGGCCGTCCTTGCTGAAATCGACCGCGCACGCGGATGGCAGCCTGCGCACCTGCTCCTGGCCTGGCCGGATGTCCCAGACCCTGGCAGTACCGTCTTCGGAAGCGGTGACCACGCGCAATCCGTCCGGACTGAACTCCGCCCATCGGGCGCGATGCTGGTGGGCAAACGGCTCGGTCAACGGCTGCCCGTCGAAGGCATCCCAGACGCGAACCGTATGGTCGGTCGAGGTCGTCACCACTCGGAAACCATCCGGGCTGAAGCGCGCCGAACGAAGCCGATCTGCATGGTGCATCGGTGCCGAAAGGGGCCTCCCGGTCTGGGCATCCCAAATACGCGTCGTATGGTCCCAAGACGCCGTTAATACCCGTCGGCCATCCGGGCTGAGGCTGGCCGTTCGCACCCAGTGCGAGTGTTGCATTGCTTCTCCTTTTGCCTCGCCGGTGCGCCAGTCCCAGAGGCGAGCCGTATGGTCGGACGAAGCGGTAACAACCGATTCTCCATCCGGGCTGAACTCGGCCCACGCAATTTCCCGATCGGCGCCCGGGAGAGGTTGCTGCAAAGGCGGACTCAAGGGCTCGCCCGTTTGTGCATCCCAGACCCGGGCGGTTCCGTCCTCGGACGCGGTCACCACCCGCCGTCCGTCCTGGCTGAACTGAGCGGTATCGACCTTCGCTTCGTGCCGCATGGGTTTGCCGTGCGCTTGGCCGTCGGGAACCGTCCATAGTTGCGCGGTCTGATCGGACGACGCGGTAACCACGCTGTGGCCATCCGGGTTGAACTGGACGAACCACACCTCGGCCGCGTGCTGCAAAGGCGGGCCGGCGGGCTGTCCGGTACGCGCGTCCCAGAGCCGTCCCGTCCCGTCCTCCGACGCCGTGGCCACGAAGCGTCCGTTCGGGCTGAAGTCCAGCCAGCGCACGCGCCCGGCATGGACCAGCGGCGGCGTGATCGGTTTGCCGGTGTGCGCGTCCCAGACACGCGCCGTTCCGTCGCGCGAAGCGGTCCCAACCCGCTCGCCGTCCGCGCTGAATCGCGCGGCATAGACTTCCGCGGCGTGCTCCAGCGCAGGCGCGACCGGCAGAGCGAAAGTCCGGTGGGTCAGCGCCGAGAGCAGCCGTTCCGTAGCCACCCGATTCGACGGAAACTGGGCAATCATCAGGGCCAGGTGACTGATTGCCTCCGCGGAGCGGTCGGCTGCGAACAGCGTTTCCACCTGCGCCGCGGCCATCTGGGTGGTCAGTCGTGCCAGTTCGCGGTTCAGCCGGGCCTCTTCGTCGCTCGCTGCCAGCCGCGTGTTGCGGGCTTCCAGTTCCGCCTTCAGCCGACTTTCCCGTTCCTGGTGAACCAGGCGATAGGCCGTGGCGCCGACCAGTAAGAGCGCCAGGAATGCAGCCGTGAGCTTGCGAAAGCGGCGGAAGCGCCGCTCCAGTACATGGATGTGGCGTACTGATTCGCCCGCTTGCACAAGCACGAGATCGCGGCGCAGGGCCGCCATGCCGGCGTAACGCTGCGCCGGGTCCGGCTCGCAGGCCTTGAGGATGACTTCGTTCAATTCCTGAAACCGGTCGTGATCGGGCAGTTCCGTCAACTCGGTCAGCGGAGCCGGGTATTCGCCCCGATCCTTCCCGGTCGAGATCTCGTACAACAGTTTTCCCAGGCTGAAGACATCGGCTTGCGGCGAACCGGGGCCTTCGGGAGGCACGAACCCCGTGGTACCGACGAATGTTTGTGCCTCGCCGAACTCCGTCACCAAACCGATGTCGGCCAACTTCGGCCGCCCGTCCACGAAGATGACGTTCGAGGGTTTGATGTCGCGGTGCACCAACCCGTGGCGGTGCAGGTGCGCGGCAGCGTCGGCCAGGGCGATGCCGATCTCGAGGCAGGTGTCGAGCGGCAGCCGACCGCGCGGCGACAATGCCGACCGTAGGGTTCGGGGAACGTAACCGTCGGGATTCAGAAGCCCCGGTGCCGGCGGCAGCGCATTCGGGCCAGCGTTTGGCTTGCCGTCATTGGCTTCCGGCGTGGGCGCCGCCGCGTCCGCCAGTTCCATCACATAATAGAAACAGCCGGCGGCATCGTTCCGGCCGATCTGGAGCAGGTTCATCAGGCCTTCGTGCGTGCGGGAAACTGGCTCGTATTTCTGGACGCCGGCAAACTCGCGTTCGTACGGCCGGCCATCGGGGAAGGCGTCCCGGTACACGACTTTGATCGCGCGACCGGTGCCCACGATGTTCCGCGCCAACCAGACTTCACCGTAGCCGCCCTGGCCCACGCGGCGGAGCAGACGGTGGTCCGGGATGTCCGGTGGCGATCGGCCGGCAGCCATCGCGGCGCTCGGCGAGGGATGTGAACGACCATGATCCGGGGGCATGATGGCGATCAGATTACCGCCACGGGCCGGTTCGGGAAATGGTTTTTCTAAAGGGAACGTTCTGCGGGGAGGGCGACCGTCGCGCCGACCGGCTTGCGCCCGCCCGCCCGGTCTCAGACGGCCTGACGGGCGACGTGTCCAGTGGTTTCGGCCGGCGACTAAAGCCGACGGGGCCAGACACCCGCGCTCCCCAAAAGGAAATGAAGTATCTCGGTCAACGAAACGTTCGCACGCCGCGGAGCGCCGGTTTCCCAACCGGCTTGCGGCCCACGCCAACAGCGACGCGCGGAATGGACCTCCGCGCTCCAGCCCAGTCGCCGCACCAACCCAGCGCTACAGCGGCCGCCGCTCCAACGTCTTTACGATCCGTTTCAATTTCGGCAGCAGCCGGCACTTGACGAGGTAAACCTGCGCCAGCGGGATGCCGAGCGCCCGGGCCACGTCGCCCGCTGGCCGCTGTTTGACGACATGGAGGTAAAACGCCTGGAAATGCCTCGCCTTGGTCAGCCGCTTGAGGCGATCCAAGGCGAGTTCCAACGCATTGTCCCGCCATTCCGCTTCCCAGGCCACCTCCATGGCGTTTTGCCGAGTGTCTGGAATCCGCTCGATCAGCGGCGTGCCCGTGCTTTCGTCGTTCGCGCGCTTCGGACCCGGCGCGGCCCGCAGCAGGGCGTCGCGGGGCCGTTTCTCGAACTGGTTCAAGATTCGCCAGCGGGCCAGGCGGAACAGCCAGTTCTTAAACGACCCGGCCGAGGGGTCCGCCTGGAACTCCGGCAGGCTTTTGAACACCGACATAACCGTCTCCTGCACCGCCTCTTCGGCCTCCTCCGGCGAGAGCCCGGATTTCCGCGCCAAGCCCAGCAGTAACGGCCTGTAAGCGTCGTAGAACTCCTGCCAAGCAGGGTCGTTCCCGCCTTCCTTGAGCCGGCGCACCAGGCTCCAATGCGTCCGGGTGTGGGACTCCGGCGTCGGCGTCGGGGCGGCGGTCGAGGTCATGCGGCTTCTATGGCATACACCATGCCGAAAGGCGATTTCTTTCAACGCAACGCAGTTCTTTGAAAGAAGAGGGAGGTTCCGTCGGTGCTTAATACAACGGCCTATGCGGAGTTGCTTTCTCGTCTTGAGTGGGCAGCCCGCGGAACCTCGGTAACACACTCAAAACAGATCAGCCGATATGACAACCACAACGAGCAGAATTCAAAAGTTGATCGCGGTTCTCACCGGTGCGGTCGTGTTGGTGCCCACCATCGGGGCATCTTCGTTCGTCATCGAGGATTTGGCGGATACGCTGCAAGTCAGTTTCAACGGTTCCCCAATCTCATTCCAGGCAGACCCCGCTTGGAACGAGAGCGCCATTATACCGTCTGCGGATTATCACACCTATGTCCCGGACTGGTGGCGGTTCAACAATACCCAGTACTTCGTGCTGCTGGAAGCGGACGGTACCGTCAGCGATTGGGCCAGCGCGACTGCTTCGGGCATCTCGTTCTACAGTGACCATGAGGGAACAATACTCCCCATGCCAGCGCTGACCGGCCTTGACACGGTAACGGTAGTCCCAGAGTTGGCAGGCGGGAATACCTTCGACGTGATGGTTCCAAATCTGAGCGGCGGCCACGACGTCATCTACACGCTTACACTGCGATCCGACGTACCCGATCCGGGATCTACAATGCTGTTGGCAAGCTTGGGCTTCCTCGGTTTAGCGGGGTATCGGCGATTTGCTGGCTCCAAGATCGACTGCTAAACCAAACAGTCTCCGGTCTGTGGCAGGCGCTGCGGTGGCTCCATCCGTTCCAGACGATCATGCGCCATGGAAGCGGGGGACGGAGGACGAAGCGAGGAATGTTGCTTAACCACGATCACAAGCGGCTGAACAAGCGTAAAGCCAAACCCATATAATGAAGAGCTCAACAAACACTCGGCGAGTTTCGAGGGAGAAGTTCACAAAGTTTCTACCGTTCTTGGTCGCGGCATCGACCACGGTTGTAGTGGGTCGGGCCGGCGTTCTCGCGCCGATAGGGCCGTTCGCAGGGACGATTTCGGAATCGTTTGAATCGATCCCAGCGGTTACGTATATCGCAACCACGTCTTTGTCGATCATGGGCGGCCAGGCGACCATCTCAGTGTCTCAGGCAATGCCTTACTCTCTCATGATTATTGAGCACGACGGTGACAACTCGCTGGGCTCGAGTGGGACGGCGCGTGCAAGTGATGGATCGCAGTACGCTTATCTTTATGGATATGGGGGCACGTTCACGATCACATTCCAGCAGCCGGTTCGGGAGTTCGGGGCATATTGGGGAGCTTTTACCGGCGTGGGGTGGCCCGACCCAGCCAATATCGGAGTTAGCTTCTTCGACACGAATGGAAACCAAGTCGATTCGACGAGTTTCGTATACTCCCACGTGTTAACTGGCGATGGGGAACTCGACTGGCATGGGTGGAGCTCCCCAATTGGTGTGGAGAAGATAACCGTGACGCAGGGGGTCCAAGTGATGATGGACGGTCTCCAAGCCAATGTGCCGGAACCAGCGTCGCTAGCGTTGGTGGCGGGGTTGGGCTTGCTCAGCTTCGTAGCCTATCGGCGGCTTGCTGGCTGCAAGACGAGCGGCTGAATCAAGTAGGTGCCAGCCGACTGAGGCAGTGCCTCACGGCCGCTCCGCCTTGAAGATTGTGTGCTGAAGATTGTGTGCTGAAGATTGTGTGCTTGCCGTGCGTCGGCGTGCGGACTTCCCAGTCGGCTTACCGCGTCGTAACGGGCCGACGCCGGGCGAGGCACCGTGTCGTAAGCCGGTTGGGAACCCGGCGTTCCAGACGCCCTTTCGTTTTCGGGAGCCATGTTTGCATGGCCCTGCCTCCAGCCGATTGGGAAACTCGCGCGCCGACTTCGACACCCGCCACGCCTCGACCCCTGATGCCCTCGCCGTTCTTGTTGAAAGAAATCAGCCGCGGTGGCTGTGTATAGCCTTATGAAGCCAAACGATAGTCTTCCCACCCGGCTCGGTGTGCTTCTGGGGCTCCTGGCAGCCGACGCTGCTTTCGCCCAGTTGCCCGCCACCTACTCTAATCTCGACGACGACGCCACGATATGGGGCCTCTTCATCGATCCGCCTGGCTACACCGCCTACGCCAGCATCGACAACGTCGCTATCCCCAGCGTTGACGGCAGCGCGCTCCGCCTTTCGCTCGATCCGTATCCCGGCGCATCGGCTCCGCCGCCAACGCCTTACACCGGTATCCACGGCTACGTGAACCTGCTCTACGCGGATGCGACAAGCTTCGCCTTGAACCTGCATTTCCGCTTTGCCGCTTCGGCGAATCCAGTCCAGGCGCTGGAGTTCACGATGAACAAATGGACTGGCACCCAGCGCTTCGAGTGGGCGGTCCAGTGGGAGAACATCGGCGATGGCACGGCGAACCAGGGCAGCCCACCCACCTGGCGGCTGTGGGACGGCGTGCATTGGCTCGCCTTCAACTACGACCAGTCGCTCAACGCGGACACTTGGTACTCGCTGGCGCTCACGGGCGACATCGTAGGCAACCAGGTCCACTACCAGGAATTGGCGGTGGGCGGCTCCGCGTTCGCGCTCGGCCAGACGTACCCGCCGGTGGCTGATGCAGCGCTCCCCAAGCTGGCGGTGGCGACGCAGATCGACGGCGACGACGCGATGAACCCGCAAACGCTTTACCTCGACGGCGTGGGCTTCCAAGCCGTGCCGGAGCCTGGCGCCACGGCGGCGGTCGCGGTCGGGCTGGGTTTGCTGGGATTCGGTGCTTGGCGCCGCTTGCGGGCGGCTTGACCATCCTCTGAAGAACCGTTCCGTCCGCAGTGCGCTTCGCCAGCGCCGGACTTCTGCTACCAACTTGGAAACCGCTTTTGCAGCGACAACGGGGGTGCCCCATGGTTTTTGATCGACCTTTCCAGGCAGTTGGGAGTCCGTCATAGTCCGGGCATGGGTTTGGAAGCTGCCGGGACAGATAACGCATTCGGGCGTCGCGCGCCCGGTCAGGCCCTGTGTGTCTTCGCGGCTTCGAGCAATGCGGTCGCGCCCGAGTTCTTCGCAGCGGCTGCCGAGTTGGGCCGGCTGATCGGCGAGCGCCGCCTGACCCTGGTCTATGGCGGCGGCAAGGTGGGCTTGATGGGCGCCGTGGCGCGGGCGGTCCATGCGCACGGCGGACGCGTGGTGGCGGTGATTCCCCACTACCTGAAAACGAAGGAGCTGCTTTACGACACCGCCGATGAGATCGTCGTGACCGATGGCTTGCGCGACCGGAAGGCGATCATGGAGGAACGGGCCGGCGGGTTCGTGGCGTTGCCCGGCGGTTTCGGCACGCTGGAGGAAACGCTGGAGGTCATCACCCTCAAGCAACTTCGCCGCCACACCAAGCCGGTGGTGTTTCTCAACACCGCCGATTTCTTCCATCCGCTCCTCGCGCTCTTCGAGCAACTCTTCGCCCTGCGGTTCGCCCGGCCGGAGAGCGCGCGCCTCTATCACGTCGCCGCCAATCCGGCGGAGGTCTTGACCCACCTGGAGGCTTACCGGGCGGAACCGGCCGCCGCCAAGTGGCTGTGACCGTCTCCTCCGGTTGGGAATCCGGCCGCCGCGGCTGGAGACGGTGACTCGTCAAACGCTCGCCGGACGATCAGGCCGTTGGCTTCAGTCCTTGCCGCAGCATTTCTTGTATTTCTTGCCGCTGCCGCAGGGGCAAGGCTCGTTACGGCCCACCTTGGGCGGGGCAATGTAAGGGATGGGCTTGGGAAGCTCGGCAAGGTCGTCGGGCAGCCAGCCTACCGCATCGTCGGGCAGATCCGCGTCGTCCACATCCAGGCCGTCCCAGGGGGCAGCGTCGGCCGTCTCGTCGCGGAAGCAGAGCCAGCAGGCGCACTCGGCCACGGCGTCGATGGGGGCGTTGCGCTCGCGGAAACAAGCGAGCATCTCCTCGCCGGGTTCCGAGAGTTCTCTTTCCAAGTCGCTCACGTGTAGCACACTTTCGTCCACCAAGTGCTCCGCGAAGACTTGCCGCGCTTCGGGGGCCAGCCCCGGCACGTGGAAGTAGCATACGGCGTCAACGAGGCCGGCCCAGACGTACCCGTCGCCGGGCTTGGGCAGGGTGTGGAAGAGTTGGCGCAAATCAGCCACCACGGCTTCACGCGGGCGCTCGCCCCAGACAGCCTGGACCACGAGCGCGTCAATGGCCTGGACGCGGACGAACTCGTTGACCGCTCGGTTCTGGATCAGCGCCAGCAGCGGAGCGGGATCGCCGCCGCAGACGGAAGCCAGGATCGCCGCGCCCTGTTCGGTGACCATGTCGCCGGTCAGGTCGAGGGCCTGATCGGCCGGCAGGGAGAAGAAACGGAGGAAGCAGTCGAGGGCGCGGGGTTCGCGGAACTGGGCCAGCAGGTAGAGGGCGAAGAGATGCAGGCAGTCGTCGGGGGCCTCGAGGTAATGCGCCGGATCGGCGGCGACGCGGTCGATGGCGGCGATGAGTTCGGGGATGATGGCCTCGCGTTGCGCGATGGCGGCGAGCAACGCGGCCCGGTAGGGCGCGAAGTCGGCCCGGTCGGGGACGTGCTGAAGCTGGCGGAGAATCTCGGGGATGGTCAGGGGCGGACCGGCTGCCATTTCCAATGTGAGCGGGGAAGCGGGGAATGTGGGTTCCGTCGGACCGCGCTGGGTGGCTTTGAACATCTCGTAGTGGCGGGCGAGGCGGGCGACATAGGCCGGGTCGGTCATCATCCGGTCCTGGAACATGTCGAGCAGGTAGTCGGCATACTCGGATTGTGGCTGGAGCGGGTCCAGGCTGGCCGCGGTGATTTCGCGGCCGGCCTCGGCATCGCCGTGCATCCAGCGCGTGTAGAAGTCCGCGCTTTCCCAGCCGTAGTTGATCGTGGCCAGGGCGGTTTGCGGCGCCTGCGGCGTGGTGACTCGCAGCAGCACGCGGCGGCAGTCGCAGCCGGGGTCTTCGCAGTAGAATTCAACGAAAGCGTATTCTCCCATCGGCAACGGACCGCCGGCGGTGACGACATGGATGCAACGCGTTTCGCGGGCAGCCAGTTCAGGAAAGCGGGTGGAGAAGGGCGTCATGGCATCAAATCTCGACCTGCCTCACCCGCTGGCCGTCGGAGACACGGTCGCCCGGGTGGAGGATGACGGCGTCGCCTGGATTGAGGCCGGAAAGGATTTCCATCTCGGTGTTGCTGGCGTGCCCGACCTTGACCGAGCGCAGATGGGCGCGGCCTTCGGTGACCAGGAAGGTCGCCCAATCCTGCCCGCGACGGAACAACGCACCGGCAGCCAGCTTCGTCACCGCGTCGGCTTCCCACATCACGATGCGGGCCTCGACGCGAAACTGGTCGCCCAGGCTCGGTCGCTGTTCGGGCGGCGTCACCAGGTCGGCAATGACGTTCACGCGCTGCTCTTCGACGCCGAGCGCCGAGACCTTGGTGAACGCGGCCGGCTCGACGTGCCGCACCCGGGCCTGCAGCGGCACGGCGCCGCCCCAATGTTCCAGCTCCACGCGCGTGCCGGGCTGGATCCTCGCCCCGTCGCGGGAGAGCACGTCGATGACCACTTCGAGATCCGTGGGATCGCCGATTTCCAGGAGCGTTTGGCCGGCGCTCACGACGCGCGCGCTCTGGTCCGGGACCCGCAAGACCCGGCCGCTGGCGGGCGCCTTGATCTCGGTGATTTCGCCGGCGGACGCGGGGTTGGCAAACGCCGCCAAGGCGGCCTCGGCTTCGCGCAACTCGCTTGCCGCGGCGCCTTCGTCGCGCAGGGCCGACTCGGCGCGCCACTGCATGACTTCCAACTCCTGGATGGAAACGGTTTGCTCGGCGTACAACTTCTTGAACCGCTCCAGTTCGCCGGCGGCGAAGCGGTGGGCGCCGCGGGCGCGCTCCAGGTTCTGGGTGGCGGCGTCGCGACGGGCCTCGGCCAGGCTGCGGCTGCGCGCGTCCAGCAGGGCCGGGGGCAACGGCTCGATCACCGCGACGACGGTGTCGCCGGCGCTCACCGCGTCGCCGGGGTCGAGCGTGATGCGCCGCAGCCGGCCCGCCAACGGCGCCGTGACCAGGAAGCGTTGCTTGACCCGGGTCTTGCCTTCCTCGGTGACGGTGGACTGGAGCTGGCCGACCTGGACTTTGGCGATTTCGACGAGCACGGGTTTGGGCCAGAAGCCGGCGACGATCAACGCCAGCAACAGGACCAGCCCGAGCCAGGGAAGCCAACGGCGCGAGTGGCGGTTGGCCTGGTTGACTCGCGGCCGGCCGGCGGCCTTGGGCGCGGGCGGATGCGCGTTCAGGGACGGGCTCGGGCCTGCCGGCGCCGCGGATTGAACCCCGGCGCTGGGGTCTGGTTGGGCGTTCATGGATGCGGTGCCGGGCGATGCTTTGCGGGGTGGACACCCGCGCTCCTGATGGGGTTGGGCTTCATGCGAGGCGTTGGGCGGCGGCTACTCGGGCGCCTTCAGGGCGCTGACCAGGTTGAGTTGGTTGACGCGGCGCAGCACCACGACGGCGGAGGTGGCCGACGCAACCAGCACCGTGAGGGCGGCGAAGGCGTAATTGGCCGAGGTGAAAATCACCGGCAGGTGCACGGTCTCGGTGTTGACCGCGCTGACGATGGCGGTGGCGAAACCGGTGCCCAGCGCCAGGCCGAAGGGCAGGGCCAGCAGCGCGAGCACGCTCAGTTCGGTCAGCAGGACGCCGCCGACCTCGCGTCGGGAGAAACCGATGACCCGCAGCGTGGCCAGTTCGCGCGCGCGTTCGGCCAGCGAGATGCGGGCGTTGTTGTACACCACGCCAAAGGAAACGATCATCGCGAGCACCATATAGACCTTCTGGAAGAGCCCGATGCTGGCGGCGGTGGTCTTGCGGAAATTCTCGCGCAGCGACCGTTGATGGCGACCCAGCTCACGCGCGGAATGTCCTTCAGGGCGCGCAGAAAGTCGGGTTGCCGGTTCGCGTCCAGGCAGAAGCTCGCGCCGGAGATGATGTCGCCTTCGCCCAGCAGGCGGTTGAGGCTGTGCAGGTCCATGTAGGCCGCGATGCCGGCCAAGTCCTCCGACAGTCCCACCAACGGCACGGTGCGAACGTGGGGCGCCTGCCTTCGAGGACTTCGACGATCAGGTCGTCGCCCAGCCGCGCCTCGAGCGCCTCGGCGAGTTTGGACGAGAGCACCACCCCTTCCGGCGGCAGCACGATCCGGTGGTCGTCCTTGTCGATCACGCGGTTGTGGAGCGCATTCGGCACCTGGCCCTGCAAGGCCGAGTTGGCGCTGGCGCGGGCCGTTGCGGATGCGCACGAAGGCGGTGCGGAACGGCTCCATCGTCACCACGCCCGGCAGTCTGCGGAAGAGGTGGCTGACCGCCACGTGCGCCGGCTCGACGAGGCCGATGCTCAAGTCCTGTCGTTGGATCGTGTCCCATTGGATAATCGAGGACGTAGCTCACCGAATCGCGAAAGCCGTTGGGCACGATGAGAATGCCCGTGGCCAGCGACAGGCCGGCGACCGTGAACACGGCCTGCATCGGCCGGCGCTCGAGGTTGCGCACGGCGATGCGGAACGTGTGCGAGAGCCAGTGAGCGATGCCGGTGCGCTCGACGAGCGCGGGACGGTAGTTGGCGGGCGGCTCCGGGCGCATGGCCTCGGCGGGGGGCAGGCGGGCGGCCCGGCGGACCGCGCTGAACACGCCGGCCAACGCCGCGCCCGGCGCAGACGACCAGCGCGAGCGAAAGCGCCGCCTCGTTGAGCTGAAATGCAGGTCGGGAAAGCGGAAGAACGCCGTGTACAAGTGCACCAGCCGGTGGCCCAATCCGATGCCGCCCAAGGAGCCCAGGACCGTGCCGCCCGCGACCATCACGAAGGCGAACTTGAGATAATGCACCACGATCTGGCGGTTGGTGAAGCCGAAGGCCTTCAGGATGGCGATCTGCTCGCGCTGCAGAGTCAGCAGCCGCGACAGCACCGCGTTGGTCATGAAGGCCGCCACGCTCAGGAACACCACCGGGAAGCCGATGGAGAGCGCGGTCAACACCCGGATTTCGTCCGAGACGCGGATGTGCGACGGATGATCGGCGCGTCCGTAAGCGCCGCGGCCCGCCGTAAGGCGTGAGCAGGCGGTCCAGCGCGGCGATGACCGGGCGCTCGGCGGCGCCGGGTTCGAGCGTCAGCGACACGAAATTGAACGCGCCGTCCAGGTCGAACGCGGTCGCCAGCTCCTTGTAGGGCATCCAGAAGATGCCGTACGTGCGGTTGTCCGGCAGGGCGGCGCCGGGCCGCGATTCGAAGATGAACTCCGGCGACAGCACGATGCCGGCGATGCGCAGCGTCTGGCGCCGGCCGTTGAGCAGCATCGCGACGGTGTCGCCCGGCTGCAGCTGGTTGGCCACCGCGAAGGCCTCGCCCACGAGCACTTCGCCGCGGCGCTCCGGCGACAGCCACTGGCCCGCGCGCAGGAAGAGCCGGTTCAATTCCGGCGGGCCGAAATCCGGCAGCGACCGCACCAGGCCGCTGGCCGGTTCATCCAGACCGGCGATATCCAGCGTGACCTGCACCGAGATGCCGGCCTGGACGGTCGGCCACGCCGGGGATGTCCCGGACGCGGGCGGCGAGGGAGTTGGGGGCGCGTTTCAGGTGGGCGAAGACGTCGGCGAAGCGGTTGGCCTCGTAGTATTCGCGGCGGGTGGTGTCGAGCGAATAGATCAGGCTCCGCGCCATGATCATCATGGCCAGGCCGCACGCCATCACCAGCGCCACCGCGAAGGCCTGGCCTTTCATCCGGCTCAGGTCGCGCCACAGCTTGCGGTCGAGATGGGAGAGCATCACCAGTTCAAGCTGCTGGCCGGCGCGCGTTGCGCATTCCGGCGGATGTGGTGCACGCGGCCGTCGGAGAAATGGATCACCCGGTCCGCCATGTCGGCCATGATGGCGTTGTGGGTGATGATGACGGTGAGCGTGCCCAGCTCACGGTTGGCGCGTCTGGATGGCCTCGAGCACGACGATGCCGGTCTGCACGTCCAGCGCGCCGGTCGGTTCGTCGCAGAGCAACACCTCCGGGCGCTTGGCGATGGCGCGGGCGATGGCCACGCGCTGCTGTTCGCCGCCGGAAAGTTGCGCGGGGAAATGATCCAGGCGCGCGCCGAGGTGGACCAGGTCGAGCGCCTCCTCGGCGGGCATCGGGTCGCGGGCGATCTCGGTGATCAGCGCGACGTTCTCGCGCGCGGTCAGGCTGGGGATGAGGTTGTAGAACTGGAAGATGAAGCCCACCGAGTCGCGGCGGTAGCGGGTCAGTTCGTCCTCGTCCGCGGCGGTCAGGTCCAGGTCGCGATACCACAACTCGCCCGTCGGTGGGCACGTCGAGCCCGCCCAGGTTGTTGAGCAGCGTGGTCTTGCCGCTGCCCGAAGGCCCCAGCAGCACGACCAGTTCGCCGGCATACAGATCCAGATCCACCCCGGCCAGGGCGTGCACCTCGGCCGCGCCGGTCCCATAGACCTTGGTCAAGCCGCGCACGCGGAAGACCTGGTCGCGTGCGCAGGCCGAAGCCGGGTTGTTGTCGGACGGTACCATTCCGCGAACGGCACCTTGGTAGCAGCGATGGACCCCGGCTTCAAGTGTTCAGCCCAACTCGCCTCCTGACCGGAGCCGCCGAAGGTTGCTCTTGAAAGGGTATCCCGACCGGGGATGTGGCGAGTCGTCAGCCGTCCTCAACCGGGTGATTCAGGGCAATGCTGCATTATCCATCCCGCGATTTTGTCCTTGTGTCAGCGGCGTACGTTATGGTACTTACCAAACACCACGGATTCCCAAACGACCGCGCTGTAATGCGCGACGGACCGCGACTGTGTGGCCGAGGCCCGCCAAGGGGCACCACGGGGAGAGTTGAAGGATCCAAGGACACATTAGTTGCCGAACGACGCAACTGTGCGGATAGAACGAAGGAGACGAGCTATGAAGGATCGTACAATTGCTTGGTGGTTGGGTGTGGCTTGTGCCGCGGGCGGGGGAATCGGGCAGGCGGCGATTTTGGTGGACACTTCACCTGGGACGGGAGCACCTCCCGGTACGTTGGGGGGCTACACGATGGGGGCTTTTCCGGCGGACTTGTCCGCCGAAGGGACGTTGATCACCTCGCTGGCACCACCGGCAGCGGCCCCGGTCATTGGCGATCTTCAATTCGCCAGTCCCGTGGAGCACGACGTCGTCGGCTCCTTTTGGGCAACCTGGAGCCACGGTTATGCAGGGGACGTGTACTACCAGGACGGGAACAGTCTGCTGATGACGCTGCCCAGCGGCACGCTGGCCTTCTACCTGTACGTGGAGCCCAACCTTTCGGGCGACTTCGAGTTCAAGGTGGACTCCGCGGCGACGGTGGTGACGTCGAGCATCAACGGGAATGGCGGAGCGAAGTACTTCGGGTTCTATACCGACGACCCGCTGGACCCATTGCAGTTCGTGTTCATCAAGCAGACCACGATGGACTCGGACGGCTTCGGGGTGGGTGAGTTTGGCATCAATGTGCCGGAGCCCGGCGCGTATGGCTTGCTGGCCGGACTCGGTTTGGGGGCCTTCGCCCTCTACCGCCGGTTCCGGAGCTAAGCGCTGAAGGCGCTCACAGCAAACAACGGAGCGATAGAGCGAACAAAATGGAGAGCTCGATATGAGGAATGAACTCACGTGGAGATGGGTAACGCGCATCGGTTCGCTGGTGGCGGTGACCAGCATCAATGCGTGGCTTCTCGCGGCGCCACCGGTGGTCAAGACGGTGCCGGCGAACCCGAACAACCCGACGCAACCGCACGTCACCTACGATGGGCGACAGATCACCCTGAAAGGAACTTGTGACGCGGCCGGCGTCGGCGGAGCCTACGAGTGGGACTTTGGCGATGGCAGCGCGCCGGCCACGGGCATTGTCGGCAACCAGTACATCATCGAGGCAAAGCACGTTTACAGCGGTGTGGTGGGAACGGTTTGGACGGCCCACCTGACAGTCAAGAATCCCTCGACCAGCGAATCCGCCACCACGGATTATCTCGTCAAAATGCAAACGAAGCAGCTGGTTCCCACCGAGCGCGACATCGCGATTGACGAGGGCCTCTGGTTCCTGCACAAGTCGCAGCGTCGTTACACTTCCGGCGGCAACGATTACGGCGACTGGTTGGACACCTCGACCGACGGCGGTTACACGACGTCGGGCGCTTACAGCGTTACCGCATACAACCTTTGCGTCTTCGAACTCGCGGGGCACCAGGCGCAGGTGGTCGGTCCGGGAGGGGTCTTGCAGCCCGGGAGGCCGGAGGACCCCTACACCGAGACCGTGCGGCGGGGCCTGAACAGTGCGTTTGCCCTGCTGTCCTCCGGACCACTCACTACCTGGACCGGCAACGCCAACGAATATAACCCCGACACTGGTCTCTACGACAAGAGTCACGATGGCAACGGTAATGGTTTGGAGGCGTGGGTGGCCCAGACTTACCCCTGGTACCAAGGTGGCCAGTTCATGGACGCCATCGTCGCCAGTGCGACACCCACCGCGGTGGCTCAGACGGGCCCGGTGGCCGGCCAGACCTACAAGGACATCGTCCAGGACATGCTGGACGCCTATGCCGGAGCCCAGTATGACTACTACGGCCGCGGTGGCTGGCGCTATAACTATAACGAGGCGCCTGACAATTCCGTCTGCCAGTGGGCCGCCATCGGGATCATTCCCGCGGAACGGAACTGGGGGTGCGTGGTTCCGACGTGGCTCAAGCCGCTCAATATCGGGTGGCTGCGGTACAGCCAAGCATCCGACGGTCAGTTCGGATACAGCAGCGCCGGTTACTATCCCTGGGGTACCTATGCCACGACGCCCTCGGGCATGGTGCAGATGGCCATGGACGGCATCGGTCGCGGCGATCCGTCAGGTATGTGGGAGAAGACCGAGACGTGGATCCGTGACCACTTCGCGGATGATACAGGGAGTTACGCCAGCAGCATGAAATCATACTACTATGGCATGTTGTCTTTCGTAAAGGCGATGCGCTTGCATGCACCCGGCGGCGTGAGCCAGCCGATCGATCTCCTGCGATCCTCGACCCCCGGGGTGATGCCGATTGATTGGTATGCCGCCGAGAAGGCTAACGGTGATCCCACGGACGGTGTCGCCCGGACATTGGTCAACGACCAGTACGGCACCGGGCAGTGGTATGGTAACGACGCGAGTGGGGACCAGTATCGCTTCGACACGGCCTTTGCCATCCTCA
This sequence comes from uncultured bacterium, assembly GCA_963735925.1. Taxonomy (GTDB): domain Bacteria; phylum Verrucomicrobiota; class Verrucomicrobiia; order Limisphaerales; family J093; genus DSVZ01. Next base: position 1,729,429 of record CAVTMT010000003.1, on the reverse strand, counting down.
TGTTACTCCACCCCACCGAGCAACTACCGGTGGCTGTGGCCACGGTATCCCCGAACAAGGGGTTGACCGGTCAGACCATCAAGTTTGATGGCTCCAAGTCTTACCACCTGGGAGCACCCGCGCTCTCCATCGTAGCTTGGGAGTGGGACTTCCACGACGGCACGACGGCCAGCGGAGTGACCGCGACCCATTCTTGGGCGGCCTTGGGCGATTACCCGGTGACCCTGACCGTCACGGATGACAATGTGCCCCCGCGGCAGGCTCAGGCCACGGTCGTCGCGCACATCACGACGCCGCCGGTGCCGCCGGTAGCCGACGCGGGACGGACCTACGTCTTTTGCCCGGCGGCGCAGCCATGGTTCCTGGACGGCCGCGGGTCGTTCGCGCCGGACGCGGGGCAGCATGAGCCCGGTTGCGTGGGTTGCCCAGACAAGGTGCTGGTGAAGTACGAATGGGATCTCGGCGACGGAGTGTGGCAGGACCTCGGTCCGACCCCCGATGTGACGGCATACTTCGCAGCGAAAGGGCCTGGCGCTTACACGGTCCAACTGCGCGTCACGGACAATAGTGCGGTGTCCTTCCCGACGTTCGGAGCGGATATGACGAGCGACCCCGATTCAGCGGTGGTCTTCGTGAAAGCCCTGACGGATCCGGACTGCAGTTGCATCACCGACCTCACGGTGAAGCCGAAGGGCAAGGCGCTTGAACTCACGTGGACCGACTACGGTGCGGGCGGGGGATACAACGTTTATCGCAGCGACGTTGCCGGAGGTCCGTATGGCCTGATCGGCAACACGCCGGCGGGCGTCTCCGTGTACGACGACAGTGGTGTGGTCAGTGGCAACACCTATTATTACATCGTGCGGGGGGTTGAGGTCAGCGGGTTCGAAACCTGCCAGTCGAACGAAGCGAGCGGGACGGCCACCTGCGGCCCACCGATCGCCAGTTGCCCCGCGGCGGGAGGCAACCGCGGTTACTACATGCTGATTGGGGCAAGTGTGTGCTATCCTCTGGATGAGTTGAAGATATGGGTGCAGGATGAGGATAGCGCGTTCGTTGCCGGGCCGTATGCACCCGGAACCATCATTCGGCTCCTGCGCGTCCGGACGGGAGCTGCGCCGAGCGTTGGTCCTGGGTTCGGGCCGGCGGCGGTCACCATAAACATCATCGGTCGTTCGGCGATGGTCATTGCCGAAGACCCGAGTGGCCAGAAGAGTGCGCCGGCGCTGTGCCGATCTCGCTAGACCGCTCGAATCAACGCCTACCAAGACGTCACCAGGCTCCGGCAGCAAATGCCGGAGCCTGTCCTATTAGTCTGATTCCCGTTTGAATGCCTACTTCCGAAGTCGGTAGAAACGTGTCTGCCCCGTGAGTGGGAAGGTGACGGGATTGCTGCTTGGCGCAACCAACCACGTCGGCGAACTCAGATCGTCGGTCAATTCGAGGGTGTAGCCTGGCGTAGCCGGTGACCAGAAGACGCGGACCTGGTCGGAACCGGCCTGAATGAAGAGGGTCGGCCCGGGACCGGAAACCACCACGGTGACGCCGGGCCAAAAACCGCCCGCCAGCGCATAGTCGCCACCCGTCAACCAGCCGAAGTCCGGTTGACCGATGGTACCACGGAGCGTGTAACTGCCGCCGGTGCTGGTCGCTCCACCGCCATCGACGGTGTACCAGTCCAAGCTGGGTTGCCCTTGGGCCGAGTCGGCGAGCAGGAGCGAGCCGACCAAGGCCGCAAGCCACGGCAGGCCGGCGACTTGTGGACGGGGTCGTGCGAACCGGCACGCCATGCAACGCGGCTCTGTGCAGCCGTCGGCAGGCGGCTGGGTGTGTTCTCCGTTCATCGCGAGCCTCACTTTCAGAATGGGTTCAGAGTGCCTTCATGGTTCAATACTCGGAACCGGCCGTTTCCAATGTACTGCAGTTCGACCGCAGCGTCTGGGTCACCTGAAATCCCGCCGCTCGCGCCCGGGGTTGTCGTCGCGGTAGAGAGGTAGATCCGGCCGCCGCCTACCCCGACGATGATTCTGTTGCCGTCTGCTGAAATGGCCACACGCTCCCAATCCTGGCCTCTTATGCGAGGAATCCAGGTCGCCCCCGAGTCACTGGAAGTGTAAATCCATCCTCCCTCGATTATGACGACCAGCCGCGTCCCGTCCGCCGAGGAGGCAGCGGCCTCATCTCCAGCAGTCCAAGCTTGGCGCAGGACCCACGTCTCGCCAGCATCTGGAGAGGTATAGATTCCGTCATCCGCTGTCGCCAGCAGTCTGTTGCCGTCGGCCGACGACGCGACGCCTCGCCAGTTCTTGAGGCTTAGTCCCCGCGGGACCCAAACCGCCCCGGAATCGGTCGAAGTAAAGACATGACCCATCGTCTCCGATGCCACCAACTTGGTCCCGTCCGCCGAGGAGGCTACGCACTCCCAGAGTCGGTTGCTTTCGCGCGCCGTCCAAGTAATACCTGAATCGATCGAGATGTAAAGCCGGCCACCGCTCTCGGCGGCGATGAGTATAGTTCCATCTGCCGATGAGGCTACGGACTGCCAAGTTCTGCTACGGTCGGTCAATCGCGGCGTCCACGTCACTCCAGAATCATCCGACGTATAGATGTAGTCCGCGACCGCTGCCACGACCAGCCTTTCGCCATCGGCCGAGGATGCCGACCCTTTCCAAAGCCTGCTGCTCTCGTGCGGCGTCCAGGTGGATCCGCCGTCCGCCGAGGTGTAAACCTGTCCACCGGAAACGGCGGCGAGGAGTTTCATCCCGTCAGCCGACGAGGCCACCGTCTGCCAGTACGACTCAGGGGCGCTGAGGCATGGCTTCCAGATCGCCCCGATCCCGCCAATCGTGCGGGTCACAACGGCTTGGCCGTCGTTCTGCGCGATCACCCAGCCGCCGACACCCATCCCCGCCACCGCAACGATATCGCCGACCGCCGGCGCCGTCGGCAGCGTGATCGTGACGGTGGCATTGTTGTTTGCCAAGTAACCCGTGTTGACAGAAGCGGTTTGCGCCGTGCCGATGGCAACCTGCCACGGGAACTGGCCCGCTGGTCCGGCTGGTCCCGGATCTCCTTTGTCCCCTTTCGGCCCTTGTGGACCCTGGGAACCTTGCGGCCCGGGAGCGCCCTTGTCCCCCGCGGCTCCAGGCACACCCTGTGCGCCCGGCTCGCCTTGCGGACCGACTGGGCCGAGCAAACCCTGCGAACCCGGATCGCCCTTGTCACCTTGGTCGCCCTTTTGCGCCAAGAGCGTCCAGTCCGGGCTCTCGACCGGCGGCTTGTTGGTGTTCGCCCGCTTGGCCAGCCATGCCGATCCGCCAGATTGCACCGCATCGTCTTTGACATACGCCGTCGCTGAGTTCCACGCCCCGAGCCACGTCAATCCACGCGGTCCCTGGACACCGGGATCTCCTTGGTCACCTTTGACTCCCTGCAATCCCTCGGCACCGGCATCGCCTTTGTCCCCCTTGGCTCCGGGCAAGCCCAGTGCTCCCGGTTGGCCTTGCGGACCTTGCGGACCGATTGGGCCCTGCAAACCCTGCAGGCCGGTATCCCCCTTGTCGCCTTTCAACCCCTGCACTCCCTGGATGCCAGGATCCCCTTGGTCACCTTTGTCGCCCTTTTGCGCCAACAGCGTCCAATCTGCGCCTTCGACCGGCGTCTTGTTCGTATTTGACTGCTTGGCCAACCACGCGGAACCGCCAGACTGCACCGCATCGTCTTTGACGTACGCGGTCGCTGAGTTCCACGCCCCGAGCCACGTCACCCCACGCGGTCCCTGGACACCGGGAGCGCCCTTGTCCCCCGCGGCTCCAGGCACACCCTGTGCGCCCGGCTCGCCTTGCGGACCGACTGGGCCGAGCAAACCCTGCGAACCCGGATCGCCCTTGTCACCTTGGTCGCCCTTCTGCGCCAAGAGCGTCCAGTCCGGGCTCTCGACCGGCGGCTTGTTGGTGTTCGCCCGCTTGGCCAACCACGCCGATCCGCCAGACTGCACCGCATCGTCTTTGACGTACGCGGTCGCTGAGTTCCACGCCCCGAGCCACGTCAATCCACGCGGTCCCTGGACACCGGGATCTCCTTGGTCACCTTTGACTCCCTGCAAGCCCTCGGCACCGGCATCGCCTTTGTCCCCCTTGGCTCCGGGCAAGCCCTGTGCTCCCGGTTGGCCTTGCGGACCTTGCGGACCTTGCGGACCTTGCGGACCTCGCGGACCGATTGGGCCCTGCAAACCCTGCAGGCCGGTATCCCCCTTGTCGCCTTTCAACCCCTGCACTCCCTGGATGCCAGGATCCCCTTGGTCACCTTTGTCGCCCTTTTGCGCCAACAGCGTCCAATCTGCGCCTTCGACCGGCGTCTTGTTCGTATTTGACTGCTTGGCCAACCACGCGGAACCGCCAGACTGCACCGCATCGTCTTTGACGTACGCGGTCGCTGAGTTCCACGCCCCGAGCCACGTCACCCCACGCGGTCCCTGGACACCGGGAGCGCCCTTGTCCCCCGCGGCTCCAGGCACACCCTGTGCGCCCGGCTCGCCTTGCGGACCGACTGGGCCGAGCAAACCCTGCGAACCCGGATCGCCCTTGTCACCTTGGTCGCCCTTCTGCGCCAAGAGCGTCCAGTCCGGGCTCTCGACCGGCGTCTTGTTCGTATTTGACTGCTTGGCCAACCACGCCGATCCGCCAGACTGCACCGCATCGTCTTTGACGTACGCGGTCGCTGAGTTCCACGCCCCGAGCCACGTCAATCCACGCGGTCCCTGGGCGCCTTCCGTTCCTGGTGGGCCCGCAGGCGTCAGCGCGTACAGCGCATACGGCGCCGGATTGAGCGCTTGCCGCGGGCTCAGGAGCGTGAACGCGTCCTCGCTCCCGTGCGGCCGTACGGCGATTTCCAGCCACCGTCCGTCGCCGGTGAACACGCCCCCCCCGAAATCCAGTGCAACCCCGAACAGCCCGCCGTTCACGGTCACCGCGTTGGTGGTGAACTGCGCTCCGACCTGCCCGCCGCCACTCAAGGCATCGTAAAGCGTGAACTGCAGGTCGTAGCTGCCATGAGCGGGCTGTCCGCTGTCGGTCAGATGGCCTTGGTAGGTGAAGGTCGTGCCCAAGGGTTCGGCCACAGCTTGGCTGAGAATCAGTTGAATCGCGGAGCACAACACGAGCAGGGAGGCGCACTTCATAAGTCCTTTCTCTTTGCCTTCAGATTCTCGATTCTGTGAGGTACGCATTGTCCGCGCCCGAGGCGTTGCTCGGCTAAGTGGCTTAGCGTCTCACGAGCATATAGTTAATCTTAATTTCATAGTCAAACAAGGTAAGCAAGAAGATTCTTCAACAATTCGACTTTGAGGGCCGCAAGCGCCGTCCGTCGGGAAAATGCCGACTCCGGATGTTCCGCGGCATCGTTAGGCTGGAGAGGGCCAATGGGACAGGAATTCCGCCGGCTCGCGTTTGCGTACCGGTGTACCGGCTTCCGAGAGTGCTCGATTGATTGCTGGTCGAGCCCCGCGGCTCCTGTGCTTTGGATGGCGCTGCGCAGGCGCAGCTCAAGGTTGGCCAAGCGGAGGGGCGACCCGCTCAACCCTTGACATAGATACATTTCAAGTACTGCGCCTCGGGAAAGGTGGCCGGGTGATCGGCCGGGTGCCGCGTCGTGGCAAGTTCTGTCAAGGCGCGCCCGCTCCGTCGCGCGGCCTGGCGCACGGCGTCGAAGAACTCCGCTGCGGAGACGTGCGCCGAGCAGGAGGCGGCCACCAACACGCCCTGGCGCCGCAGCGCCCGCAGGCCATTCGTGACCAGCTTGCCGTAAGCCTGGAGGGCGCCGGCCCGTTCCACCTCGCGCTTCGCCAGGGAGGGAGGATCGATCACCACCACGTCGAATTGCCGGGTGCGATTCTGCTCGAGCCACTCAAAGGCGTCCGCCCGGATGCATTCGTGACGGCAGCGGGCCACCGCGGGTTGGTCCCGGTTCAGCCCGAAGTTCCGCTGCGCCGCCTCCAGCGCGTGCTGGCTGAGGTCGAGATCCGTGACCGACCGCGCCCCGCCCCGCGCCGCGTACAGCGAGAATCCGCCGGAGAAGCTGAAGGCGTTCAAGACCTCCGCGCCCGCCGACAACGTCTCCACCCGGCGACGGTTTTCACGTTGGTCCAGGAAGAAGCCGGTTTTCTGGCCGTGCACGACATCGGCTTCGAAGCGCAGCCCCGACTCGAGAAAAACCGGCCGCCCGGTGAGCGGCTCGCCCGCGAGCAGTTGCCCGTCGGCAACCCCGAAGTCCCGCGGCACCGCCGCCGGCGTGTTCCGGCTGAGCCGCAGGACCAACCGCTCGGGGCGCAGCTCCGCGCATACGAGAGCGGCGATTTCCTGGAGCCGGGGAAGCCACGCGGGGGTGTAGAGTTTGAGCACGAGCACGGCACCGTAACGATCGAGCACGAGCCCCGGCCAGCCGTCGCTCTCGCCGTGAATCCAGCGAAAGCCGGTGGTCTGGTCGTCAAACCCGCCGCGGCGTCGTGCGATTGCCCGGAGCAGGCGCTCTCGCCACCACGCGGCATCCAGCGTCAGCGGGCTGCCCGCGTGCAGCACCCGCACCCGAATGGGCGACCCGGCGTCGAACAATCCGATGGCCAGAAACCGGTCTTTCCGGTCGTAAATGACGGCGAGTTCACCGGTCTCGCCCGGGCGATTCTGGTCGCGAACCGCACCGGCGAAGAGCCACGGATGACCACCGCGGAGGATCGTTTCCGCCGTAGCCGTCACGCGCAACCGCAAGCGGGGCCGGGTCTGAGGCGACGGCAAGTTCACGGTGCGTGCGAACGGAACCCGAGTTTTCGTTGGCCCATCCGGCAAAGGTCCGGCCGAGGGCGCCGTCGTGCCAAGCGCGAAACGCAGCCAACGCGGCCGCGTAAACGCGAGGGGGAGGCGCACTGCTTCGCCGGGAAGGCCGGCGGCTCGCGCCTGGATGAGTTCGGTTGGACCCGTTACTCCGCCCGGGCACCGCCCCTCCTCCTCCGGCCGAAAAAGCCCGCGCCTTTGCCTGCCGGCGGGTCCGCCTGGTCGGTGCCGGTTGCGGGTCGGTCGGCGCGACGCCGACCGGGGCGACCGCGACGGTCGCGCTCCCCTTCTTTCCGGCCTCCGGCCGGTGTGTCCGGCGCCCGAGGCCATCCGGAACGCCGCACGGCCATCGAGTGCGGCGGGGACTCGATTTTTTCGCTGGCCCGAGGCCGTCAACTTCAGCTTCCTTTGAACGCGTGATTCCGCACCCGCTTGATTCAGTCGCGTTTCCGTCCGGCAAAGGCGCTCCCGAGGGCGAGGCGCGGCCATGCAACCTCATCCGCACCGCGGTTCCGATTGGCCGGCGTCGGCTCCGTTCCGGGCGGCTGCGCGCCCTGGCTGGTGTCGCGCTGGTTTTGTTCCTGTCCGCCAGCCACGGCGCGGCCGCCGGGCGTGACACCGAAGCGTGGTTTCGCCAGGCGGCGGAGAATGGCCGCGCGGCGAGCGAGTCGTTTCGTCGTTGCCAGCGGTACGTCGAGGCGTGGCTAGGCCAGGCCGATCCGGCGACCGGGTTGATTCCGCGCAATCTCACCCGGGACGGCGACTACTGGAACGGGCGCGACGCCGGGGCGGACAATTACCCGTTCATGGTGCTGACGGCGTGGTTCACCGATCGCGCGTTGCTCGAAGGCCGGTTGCTCGACCTGCTCCGCACCGAGCAGCGACTGACGGAGCGCGTGGACCGGTTGCCGGACGACTACTCGTTCTCGAAGCGCGGGTGGCGCCGGCCCGAGGTGAACCTGGACGAGATCATCTTCGACGGCGCGGAATACGTGAAGGACGGCCTGATCCCGCTCACCGAATGGCTCGGCCCCAGCCCGTGGTCGGAGCGCATGACCGGCCTCATCGACGACATCTGGAAGCACGCGGCGATCGCGACGCCGTTTGGCGCCATCCCGACGTTGAATTTCGAGGTGAACGGCGATCTGCTCCAGGCCGGCGCGCGGCTCTATTGGTTCACCGGCGAAACCAGGTACCTCGATTGGGCGACGCGCCTGGGCGACTACTACCTGCTCGGCACCCACCATCCGACGCGCGACTTGCCGCAGCTTCGCCTGCGCGACCACGGCTGCGAAGTCATCAACGGTCTGACCGAACTGTACGTCGCCCTGAAGCACGTCCGCCCGGCGAAGGCCGCGACCTACCGGGAGCCGTTGCACGCGCTGTTCGACCGCCTCCTCGCGGTGGGGCGCAACGAGCACGGGATGCTCTACGACTGGGTGAACCCACAGACCGGCCAGCATTCGCCGGGGATTTGCGACACCTGGGGCTATGACTACGACGGATTCTACACGCTGCACCTCCTCGACCACGTGCCCGCGTATCGGGAGGCGGTGCTCCAGGCGATGGGGAATCTCCAGGCGCACTACACGAACTATCGCTGGGAAGGCGAAAGCGCCGACGGCTACGCGGACTCGATCGAAGGCGCGATCAATCTGCTCAACCGCGAACCGGTCGCCTCGGCGGCCGCGTGGGTGGACAGCGAGATGCGGGTGATGTGGGGGAAGCAGAAGCCGGATGGCATCATCGAAGGCTGGCACGGCGACGGCAACTTCGCCCGCACCACGATCCTGTACGCGCTGTGGAAGACGCAGGGCGCCAGCGTCCATCCATGGCGGGCCGACGTGCGGATCGGCGCCGTGCGGGACGAGGACGGCCGGGTTTGCCTCAGCCTGTCGGCGGACCAGGCATGGTCCGGGCGCGTGGTTTTCGATCGGCCGCGACACCGGGAATACCTGCACTTGCCGCTCGATTATCCCCGCATCAACCAGTTCCCGGAATGGTTCACCGCGGCGGAGGGCCAGGCGTTCGAGGTGGAGGACCTGAGTGCCGGACGTCATTGGCAGGCGAGCGCGAAGGAGCTCACCGCCGGCCTGAGCCTCGAACTCGCCGCGGGGCAGGAGCGACGTTGGCGGGTGCGTTCGTTGCCTGGCGGCACGAAGGCGGCCATCGAAACCAGGTAATGCGTCCCGCCGGGCATTCGAACGCCCCCTCGCACAAATCCCCGGCCCATTCCACGTAACTCGATGACAACGATGAACCCGAACCTACTGGCCCGGCTGGCGGCTGCGGTCGTGGCCCTGCTGGCGCTCGTGGCGGCAGGCCCGGCGCAGGCCGGCGCGGCGCCCGACATTGACCGCGCGACGCTGGATGCCTGGTCGGCGAAGTTCCGCGGCTGGCATTACTGGCCGGACCACGTGATTCCCTCCCAGCCCCCACTTCCGGGTGCGACAAATATTCTGGGGACGGATGTGCCCACGGTGTATCAGCTTCCCGGCGACCCGAAATGGTATCTGAGCTTCATCAGCTTCGACGGGCGGGGTTACCAATCGTGGGTTGCAGAGAGCGCGGACTTGTTGCGCTGGGGCCATTACCGGCTGGCGATGGGCTACGGCCCGACGAACGAATTCGACCACGGCGGCCGTGTCATCGGCGCATTCCTGTACGAGTCGTACGACCTCCAGGCGCCGCGGGTGTTGAAGCGGCGCGACGGCCGGTTCTGGACCTTGTACGGCGCCTATCCGCGTCAGGGTGGCTATGAGTTGCGGCCCGGCTATGAAGGCGTGGCGGTCAGCGACGACGGCCTGACCTGGCGTCGCGCCCGACCGGCGCCGATTCTCTCGGTGTTCGACCCGGACTGCGCCGGTTGGGAGAAGGACTGCATTTACCAACCCTGGCTGGTCGAGTATCGCGGCCGGTTCTTCGACTTCTACAACGCGGCGCAGGGCGGCACCGAACGGACGGGCCTGGCGTTCTCGACCGACCTGTTGAGCTGGATGCGCAATCCCGCCAACCCCGTGCTCGACATCCGGCCGGACGGTTACGACGAGCAATTCTGCTCCGACCCCAAGGTGTACCGCGACGGCGATCATTGGGTGATGTTCTACTTCGGGGTGGGGCAGGGCGGGGCGCACATCATGATTGCGTTTTCGCGCGACCTGGTTCACTGGACCGCCCATCCCGAGCCGCTCTACAAGGCTGGCGGCAACCCGAGCGGCCTGGACAAGCAGTACGCTCACAAGACCTCCTTGGTGTGGAATCCGCGTAAGGAGACGTTTTATCTGTTCTACAACGCGGTGCCGGGTGTGGCCGGCAGTCCCACCGGCGGCCGCGGCATCGGACTGATCACCAGCCGGGCGCTGGCGCCGGCTACGCACTGAGCGGATGCGGATCCCGGCTGTGCCGGCCGAAGTGCGCGTTTAAAGCATTCGTGCGCGCTCGCCGCGTCTGACGTTCCGCGGCTTGGCCCGACGCCTCGGAATCCCTCCGCGGCCGCTACCGGCAGCAGTTCCGTCGCGCCCCCCATTACCGGCCCAATCTGCTTCGCGCCATCGGCGCGAGCGTGGCGGAGCTGACGCCCGACGATCGCGAGCGGTACTTCGAGCTGCGGTGTGCCCCCGGCGACGCGTCGATGCCCGAGGGCCCACTGCAAGTCTTCTGGGGCACTACGCCCGCAAAGACCCGTTTCGCCCGAACGAGTGGCCGCGGCGCCGAGGTCAAATACGTGATCACTCGCAAGGCCCGGCACGGAGCGCTGGACGCAGATCGCGCGCGAATTGCCCACGCTGCCCATTGAGTTCCAACCCGCCACGCCGCCTGGGCGGACCTCGCCGCCGACTTTAAGGCCCGTCACAATTTGAGGCTGGCCGACGCCTTTACCGCAGCGCTAGCCACCAAAATGAAGGCCGCATTCATCATCGGCGAGACCGGATCAGGGCGGAGGAGAAGAGGATCTTGGTGCAATGCCTTCTCCGCTGGAACCTCTAAAAACCAAACCCGGACCTGTTTCCCGAAGGAACGTATTGCGGCCAGCGCCCGGATTTGGGTAGGCTCCCCGCGTTCGCAAAAGCAGAATGAGATAACGACAAAAAGTATCCACCAATTTCACGTAGCATCGACTGCCTGGGATTTACAGAAACGGATGATCCACGCACCCACCGCACTAAACGAGGTCGCCCAGCGCTGCCCGCAGGGTTCCCGGCGTTGGTTTCTTGGTTACAACGGCGAGGAGGCCGGATGAACATCATCCGCGAAAAACACGATCTGCCCGGTACACCTGACGCCAGCCTGCTTTTCTGTGGCAACTGCGAAGACTATCTCGATCACTGGTGCGCAAAGAAGATTACTCCGTTCGTGGACTTGGTCTTCACCTCGCCGCCATACAACTTGGGAAAAATTTACGAGGAGAAGGTGGGGCTCAGTGAATATCTTGCCTGGCAGGAGCGTGTGATTAAAAAGGTCCTCCGTGTGGTCAAGCCTACGGGAAGCCTCGTCTGGCAGGTTGGCAATTTCGTTTCGAACGGCCACATCTGCCCGCTCGACATAGACCTGGCGCCCATTTTCAAGAAGCTCGGCTTGAAACTGCGGAACCGGGTCATCTGGCAATTCGGCCACGGCCTCCATTGCAGGCAGCGGTTTTCTGGACGGTACGAAGTTGCGCTGTGGTACACCTTGTCTGACCGCTACACATTCAATCTGAACGCCGTCCGTATCCCGAGCAAATACCCGCACAAGAAGCACTTCAAGGGGCCGAAGAAAGGACAACTTTCCGGCCATCCGGACGGCAAGAATCCCGAAGATGTTTGGACGTTCCCCGTGTGGGACAACATTCCAAACGTGAAGTCGAATCACGTCGAGAAGACAGAACACCCTTGCCAATTCCCCATCGGGCTCGCGGAGCGCTTCGTGTTGGCACTCACGGATGCCGGCCAATTGGTGCTTGATCCGTTTGCTGGCGTTGCTTCGACTGCGTGCGCTGCCGCACTTCACGGACGTCGCCATCACAGTTGCGAACCGGACTATGGTTACTGCAAGACCGCGGCGAAGCGCATCGACCAAGCCGAGGCTGGCACGCTGCGCTACCGGCCTCACGACACGCCGATTTACGAGCCGCCGACACAACTCAAACATGAAGTTCAAGGTCCACTCCCACCGCAGCGCCTCAGAAGTTATCCCCCTTCAGCTACGAGATGAGGTTTTCGGCGCAATTCCCGGCAAACCGGCAGTACTGCGTGCAACCGCCTGCCGCGACGCATTCCTACGAACGCTCCGAACCGACAGGGGGTGGAGTGACGAGATCACTATCAGCACTGATGCCAAGATTACAGTCACCTCCTGCAAGCAGAGCGTCGGCCTTTGCCTACAGACGGGCAACATGGCGAGATTCTATGCCGACTTGATGAAGTTATCTCTGCTGCACACGCAAGGTCGGATTACGGCAGCCCTATTCGTGGTTCCGATGCAAGCGTTGGCCAAATCGTGGGGCAGCAACATCGCGAACCACGAACGACTCTGTAACGAACTCTCAGTCTTTTACCCCATCCTAAACGTGCCAATCCTTGCGGTTGGAATAATGAAACTATGAGCCTCGGAGAACCACTAGAAGTTAGAGAACGAACAATTGCGGGACTAGATGCACAACAGAAGGGTGACACGCATCGCGTGCCTTTCCAAGGGGACGAGAATCGATATCTCCCCGTGAGGAAGGTGCGAATTGGCCTGCCGAAATACCGGATTGAGAACGGCAGGACGATGGCTGCCCAGCGAGAACGCGTTGTTAACCGGGGTCTCACCCCAGACTTCTTCGACACCGCTCGCGCCGAGGAGGAAGAAGTTCAAAAAGCCCAGCACGAGATTCTGCTGCAAATGGCTCGCAATGGCGGAACCGACCTTTTGAGCTACTTCCGCGGGAAGACCCAGACTGACCCACTGATTCTCGATAGACGCGGCTTTGTGGTAAACGGGAACCGGCGGCTGGCTGCGATGCGCGCATTGTTCCAGGACGATCCACAGCGCTATGAACGCTTCAGTCATGTGAACATCGTTATCCTGCCAGCCTGCGACGTTCGGGACATCGACGAGCTTGAAGCTCGTCTTCAATTCGATGAGGATATTAAGGCTGATTACTCGTGGATCGCCGAGGCTCTAACGCTCCGCGAAAAAGGCAGAACTTACGCGTTCGACCAACTCGCCTCGATTTACCGCAAGACGGAGAAAGAAATCAGAGGTTTGATTGAACGTCTGGAGGTGAGCGAGGCATACCTAAGCCGTTGGAATCGTTCCGGTCAGTATCACCGCGTCGAGAGTGCTGAGGAAGCCTTCAAGCAACTCCAGAAGAAGACACGTGCGCTTTCTGGAAGCCCAGGCAGAGAGGAGTTTATGCGCGAGATTTCCTATCCGCTCATCGAAGACCCCGAGGGTGATCGAGTTTACAACTTCATCCGCAAAGCGCCAGATTATCTCGACGACATTCTTGGAGCACTGGAAACGACCGCACTTCGCGGCGTTCAACCAGCAACCTTGCATGAGGGGGGCGACCTCGGCCTCTTCGGCAGCGAAGCTGACCCACAGGAGACGCGGTTCCTTGCCGCCGCCCGCTCGCTTCAGACACTGAGTGAATCTCAGGCGGAGCAAGTGGCCGAAGAAGTGAAGAGAAGTATCGAGAGCGCGGAGTTGCGAGAGCGCCAGCGCCAGAGAGCTAACTACGTGGCAGAGCGGGTTCGGGAAGCCAACACAGCCCTTCAAGATGCGCTTGCGGCCAGAGACAGCGCGCAGGATTCAAACGGAATTGAAGCGCAACTCCAAGCGATCGACGACGCCGTTCGTGAACTGCGAACGTGGATCGCTACTCGCCAAGCACGATGAACGGCAACGGACTGCTGCGGATCGATCTGCACAGTGTGGCCGCCGAGGTCACGCTGGTTCTCGAGTCTGGTCCAAGTTTTCTTTGGCAGCAATTGCGGATGAGGCTGATGACCCGGTGTCCCAGCGCCTCGGAGCCTGGGGCGCAGACAATGAGAATTGCCTGGTGGGAGTTCTCTCGTGTCTGTTTGGATCTGCGTTCCATTCTGATCCTTTGCTCTGCCGGCGCGCTGCCGGAGGTGAGAGTCAATGATGCACTAAGGCAGGCGATTGTCGTCCTCCGCCGCGATACCGATTTGCTGCAAACGGCAGCTCTAGCGGTGCCAATCGCCGATGCCGAACTCTTGGCTGGGCTTGAATCCGTAAGGTTCCGCCGCTGCTTGCAGCCATACCAAGTCCGAAACGTTTGCCGGCTCGCAGCACTTCGTCATGGCGCAACCTTTTCAGTTCCCGGCGCAGGCAAGACGACTGAGGCACTCGCCCTTTTTGCCTTTCGGTCCCGGTTGCAGGAGAACCTGGTGGTCGCGTGTCCAAAAAACGCTTTTGCCGCGTGGGAAGAACAGATTGCTGAGTGCCTTCCTCAGTTGACTGCCGTGCGGTTGGTCGGTGGTGCCGACCGGATTGGCGAGCTGCTTCAGGCAAACCCTCAGGTTGCTTTGGTCGGCTACCAACAACTTGTGACCGCATCCGCGCCAGTGGCACAACATTTGTGGCGTTCACCCTGCGCTCTCGTTTTGGACGAAAGCCACAAGATCAAGCGCGGAGAGTCTGGCGTGTGGGGAACCACGGTCCTCAACCTGTCTCACCTGCCGCGCTGGAAGCTGGTGATGAGTGGTACGCCGATGCCAAACAGCGAGGAGGACCTCGTTCCGCAAGTTCGGTTCCTCGTTCCCGGTTTCAATCCTGATGCTCAAAACCGACCGCTACGGGAGGTGATCAGACCGATCTATGTTCGCACTAGGAAGGTCGAACTAAACCTTCCGCCCATCACCGCAGTGCCTGTGACGGTACGGATGACTCAACCTCAGCGACTGCTTTACCAGCTTTGCGCCCGCGAAACCGTCAGGCTCTTGGTTCCGGCCTTGCGCTCACGCGACCGGAATGTGCTGCGGCGGATAGGTCGTTGCCACCAACTTTTACTGCAACTGGCGTCCAATCCTGCCTTGTTGCTCGGCGGAAACCACGGTCTGCCAGAAGCCTTGCTCCATGCTGCCGTAGATGCGGGCGCTCCGAAAGTGGACTGGGTTTGCCAACATGCTCGTGAACTCGCGGCCCAGGGTCAGAAGACACTGATTTGGACCAACTTCGTCTCCAACGTGGAAACCATCGCCGCTCGTCTTGCGGATCTGAACGCCCAAGCGGTTTACGGCCAAGTGCCAACCGGTGACGAAGACGACGACGGGACGCGAGAAGGACGCATCCGGCTGTTCAAGACGAACCCGGAATGCTTCGTTCTCGTTGCGAATCCACAAGCTTGCGCGGAAGCAATTTCACTCCACCGTGAATGCCATCACGCGGTCTATATGGACCGGACCTACAACGCAGCTCAGTTCCTGCAATCACAAGATCGCATCCATCGCATCGGGCTTGCGCCAAACCAGACCACAACGATGGAGATCCTCGCGTGTCCCGGCACGATTGACGTCAGCGTGGAGAACAGGCTCTCGGCCAAGATTCGTACGATGCGGGATGTCCTCAATGACGACTCCATCGGTTTCGACATCTACTGGGCTGAAACCGAGGACGAGGATTTCGACTTCGACGACGCAGCCGATCTTCTTCGGCTACTTCAAAGCGAATGAGACTCAAGGGCGTCAGCGTCTTTTACACGTTGCAGGATATTTTCGAACACCTGCGCACGTCACCCGCATCCGAAGCAGGGCTGCTCGCAGCGTCCGTTGTGTTCGGCTCGGTCACGGGAGATGCCTACGCCCTCGGATCGAAGCTGGGATGGATCGCCAAAGACAGCACAGGCAGAGTTCATCCAACCGATGCAGGGCTTGGAGTGCATCCACGCGGCGCTCGCTCCGTCCAACTCCGCCACCAACTGCGCGCGTTCATCAATCAAACCAAGCCTTCTTGGGCGGCGTTGCTGGCTCGCGGCCGGAAGGAAACCGCCGCCCTTGTGCCAGCCGAGGTCCGGCAATGCTTGTTGGATGCTGGGCTTCTGGTTGAGGTGGATGCTGAAACGGTGCGCTGGTGGGACAGTCTCGCCTCGGCCGCGCGAAGTGATAACCAAGACAACCTAGTTATGGTGGGCAGATGTGGCGAGCGTCTGAGTCTTGATTTCGAGGAAGCGCGTGTGGGGCAGCGTCCACTCTGGCAGGCGTTGGAGTCGAATGCCGCTGGTTACGACTTACTCTCTTGGGCTTCAGCCGATGCGTTGGAGCGCTTACCGATTGAGGTGAAGGCATCCACTCTGCCGGCGGACTCGGCGGTCTTTCATGTCACGCGGAACGAGTGGGAAACTGCACGGGTAGCTCGACGCTTCGCATTTCACATTTGGCTCATCGGAAGCCAGGAGCAACGGCTTTGGATTACGAGTGTCGCCGATGTCGCACGGCACATTCCGAATGACCTTGGCTTGGGTCGATGGGAAATAGCCGCGATTCCATTCGCAGCCTTCGCGTCGTCGGAGCCACAGCACCGGGTGCAATTGGAGTTCCGCTTCCGGGCGTTGCCGATATGATAGCGCCAGTTGTTGAGCCTTGATGAGTTGCTCCAAGAAATGTCTCCCGTGGCTCGAGCGCCTGTCCAACCTGACACTCGACCGTTCGCGCGGAGCGGCGCCGCAACGGCGTCAGGCTTCGTGGCTTTGACGACGTGCGAGGGCTCGTCGATACCGGCGAGGCGGACGGAGTAGGAAAGGGCGTGCGCGCTTGGGTTCCGAAGGTCGGCGCCCAATGTGTCGCCCCTACAGGGCTTGGATGGGGGGACACTACCCAGGGCGTCGCTCGCTGACTCGCTTGGCCCTGGGCTCCTTTCGGTCGCCCCGTTGGGGCTGGGGTTGGTGCTCCTCGCGCTTGACGACGCCACCGCAGCGCGGTTGGTGCTCCGCTAAATCACAGACCCGTTCGATATGGCAACCATCGTCCTGCAGGCTGCCGGAGTGACCGGGGCACGCGGCAAAGAAATCCGCACCGCATTACCCGCTTCGCGCTCGCCAAGCGCGGGGGCCCACGCAGAATCCCCACGTGGCCATCCGCTCGGTTCAAGCCGTTGAGTCGCTCGACCTGCCCGAACTGACGCCGTACCGCACGTTGCGTCAGCACGAGGACCATCGGCGCGACCGCATCTTCGTGGCCGAGGGCGAGAAGGTCGTGCGCCGCCTGCTCGAAAGCCGGCTCACGGTGGTCTCCGCGCTGCTGCCCGAGAAGTGGTTTCGCGAGCTGGAACCGCTCCTCCGCGCGCGCCCCGAACCGGTCGCCGTCTTTACCGCGCCGAAGCAGGTCTTGGAGAAGCTCACGGGCTTCACGATGTACCAGGGCTTGCTGGCGGTGGGGCAGATGCCGGCCGCCCGGTCGCTGGCGGAAGCACTGACGGGCGCGACCCCGCCGCGCTTGTTCGCAGCGGTGGATGGGCTGACCAGCGCCGAGAACCTGGGGGCGCTGGTCCGCAATTGCGCCGCCTTCCGCGTGCAGGCGTTGCTGGTAGGCGAAACGTGCGGAAGCCCCTGGCTGCGCCGCGCGGTGCGCGCGTCGATGGGGACCATCTTCAACCTGCCCTCGGTGGAAACCGCCGACCTGGCCGAAGCCCTGCAGGGCTTGCGCGACGCCGGCGTGCGCTGCGTGGCGGCGCATCCGCACGTGAACGGCCGGACGCTGGCACAGGCCGGGTTGGGCGGCGATTGCTGCGTGGTCTTCGGCAGCGAAGGCTACGGACTGTCGCCCCGCGTGCTGGCCGCGTGCGACGAGGCGGTGGCGGTGCCGATGCCGCCGGAGATCGATTCGCTGAACGTGGCCAGCGCGGCGGCGGTGTTCCTCTACGAGGTCAATCGCCAGCGCGGACGCGGCTGATGCATCCGGGACAAGCCGGCGGATTCTGTAGCCACGGAGACACTGAGGCACGGAGACCGCAAGGCCCGTCAGATACCCAAGAACCAAGGAATCAGCTCAGCGCCAGGCGAGGCTTCCGGCCTTCCTGGCTTCCCAATTTCGTCTCTGTCGCCTGGCGTCGCTGGGGCCCGGGAGGCAGGGCTCGACGGGGTCTCGCCCCACCGGCAGGACGCGATGCGGATGTCAGTCCATCCGGGTCAGCTTTACGGCGCGGAGGTTGATGGCCTTCCACGTCTGGGCATCCTTGGGACGGATCTTCAGAACGAGCGTGCCCGGTTGGTTGACTTCGATCCGGCCGACTTCGGCAGTCTGGAACTTGTCCCAGGCGCCGGTTCCCATCGCCTTGCCGGCCAATTCCTGCCCGCCGAATTCGACCACGTAGGCCGACTCCGTGTTCGGCGTCGCAGTGGGCACCGCGACGGCGAACGTGCCCGCCTTCGGGAACTGGATCTTCCAGGAAATCCACTCGTCGGCGTTGTCCCAGAAGCCGATGTTTGACTGGCCGTCCCGGGTTTCGGTGTTGACCTGGTCGCCGTGCAAATCGGCGTCGTCGGGGGACAGGGTGAAGTTCCCTTGGGCATCCGGTTTGACGAGGCTCGAAACCTCCGGCAACGGGACGGGCTTGAGCTCGCTGCCGGTGATCCGCAGCGCAGCGGTGTAGGGGGAGACTTGCTCCGCGGGCAACGTCACCACCAACGCCTCGGCCGTCTGGGTGAACGAGAGTTCACCCGCGTGGCCCAGCAGTTCGATGCGTTCGATGCGGTTGCCGTTGCCATCCGCCGGCCGGGCGAGCGACCGGATGGCGAGCTTGCCGTCGGTGGGCCAGCCCAACGCGTAGGCGTACAGCGTCGCGCCCTTGGTGGTGAAGCGAATGTCGCCGGCGGTGTAGGTGAAGTCTTCCTTGAAGCTGCCGCCCTTGGCCCGCACCGCGCCTTCGCCATAGACCAGCCACGGCCGGGTGCCGAAGATCGCCTCGCCGTGGACGGCATTCCATTCGGCCAGTTCCTCGAGCATCTGCTCGACTTCCGGGTCGAGGGAGCCGTCGGGCCGCTGGACGACGTTGAGCAGGAGGTTGCCGTTCTTGCTGACGTTGTCCACGAGCGTGTGGATGACCCAGCTTACCGGGCGGAACTTCCAGTTCTTGTTGTAGAACCAGTCGCCGATCGAGGTGTCGGTCTGCCACGGATAGGGATCGATCTTCGGCATGACGCCGCGTTCGAGGTCTTCGACCCAGCGGCCGTCGGACTTTTGTTTGCAGTTATAGACCGCCTCCACCTGGCCGCCGTGTCGCGCGGCATTGGCGTTGTAGAAGTGGGCGATCAGGCGGAGGCCGACTTCGTTCCCGAAAGGCACACCGCCGTCGGTGTAGAGCAGGTCGGGATGGTAGTTGTCCACCAACTCCTTGATCTCGCTGAACCACTGCTGTTGCCATTGCGGGTTCTTGCTGTACCAGCCGGTATCGCCGGGTCCGGCCGGGAAGTGGTAGAGACTCCAGTAATTGGAATTCGCGCCGTCGTAGGGCACGCCCGCCTTAGGACCGGTCTTGTCGGCGCCGTGGCTGACCTGAAACCAGGTGAAGCTGGCACCGAGATGTTCGGAGACGCCGAATTTCAAACCGTACTTCTGCGCGGCCTTCTGCCATTCGCCGACCACGTCCCGGTGCGGCCCCATGTTGACCGCGTTCCACGGGTGGAGCTTCGAGTTCCACAGAAAGAAATCGTCGTGATGCGAGCCCATGCTGACGAAGTATTTGGCGCCGGCCTTCTGGTAGAGCTGCATGAGCCGGTCGGGATCCCACTTCTCGGCTTTCCAGAGCGGAATGATGTCCTTGTAGCCGTGCTCGGAAGGATGGCCCCAGCGCGCGAGGTGATCCTTGTAGTCGGCGTCACCCTGCATGTACATCCGCCGCGCGTACCAATCGCCCATCATGGGCACCGCTTGCGGTCCCCAATGCGCCCAGATGCCGAACTTCGCGTCGCGGAACCAAGCCGGATACTGATACTGTTTGAGCGAATCCATTGTCGGCTGGAAGGGGCCGGGCGCGACGGACAAGCCCGTGGCGCCAGGCGAAGCCGCGGCGACCGGTTCGGCGGCGCACAAGCGGACGGCGGCGGCGAACGTCAAAGCCAAGGCAACCGATCCGCACGAAAAGCGATGGGTGATCTTCATAAGCCGGGCGAGAGGCTAGTCCGAGCGGTGCGCGATGGGAATGCCGGAAATCGGCCCGCGGCGGGTTCGTTCTTGACGCCGCACAACGTTGGCCTGACTGCCGACGCGGACCCGTGCTACCCTGTCCGCCATGACGAACGAGCTGCGGCGCGATAGGCGTCGTTTTCCCGCCACCCGACACCGATCGGAAGGGCGCGTGTTTTCATGGGGCGATCCCGCATTCGCGTCCGGCGACGGACCCCGGCCGTGAAGGCGTCTGCGGACAACGAGGCGCCGCCGCGAGTCGCGCAAGTCCCCCAGGAGGTCACCGGCCAGTCGCGCCGGGTGGTCGTGGGGCACGTTTCCTGGCGCGACACCTTCGCGGCCCTGCGGCACCGCAATTTCCGGCTGTTCTTCTTCGGCCAACTGGTTTCGCTCACCGGGACCTGGATGCAAAACACCGCCCAGAGCTGGCTCGTGTACCAGCTCACCGATTCCAAGATGTTGCTCGGTGTGGTGGCGGCCGTGGGTTCCGCGCCCATGATGCTGTTCTCCCTGTGGGGCGGTTCGGTGGCGGACCGGCACCCCAAGCGGACGGTCGTTTTGTGGACCCAGGCAACCATGATGATTCTGGCCTTCGTGTTCGCCGGTCTCGTTTGGAGCGGACGCATCAGGCCGTGGCAGATCCTGGTGCTCGCGGCGCTGGGCGGCGTGGCGATGGCCTTCGACATGCCGGCGCGCCAGGCCTTCATGGTCGAGATGACCAGCAAGGAAGACCTGATGAACGCCGTTTCGCTCAACAGCTCGATCGTGAACGGCGCCCGCGTGGTCGGGCCTTCGGTGGCCGGTTTCCTGATGGCGCAAATGGGCATCGCGGTTTGCATGTTCCTGAATGGACTGAGCTTCGTCGCCGTGATCGTCGGGCTGCTGATGATGCGCCTGCCCCGGTTCGTGCCGCCCGCCCGGACCGGGTCCGCGCGGCAGCACGTGCTCGACGGATTCGCGTATGTGGCCCGGCACCGGCGGGTACGGATACTCCTGTCCTTGTTCGCGGTGGTGGGCGTCTTCGGTTGGTCCTACTCGGTGTTGATGCCGGCGTTCGTCCGCGACGTGCTCCACGGCAGCGAAGGCCAGTACGGCGGCGTGCTCAGCGCCAACGGTCTGGGCGCCCTCGCCGGGGCGCTCACCGTGGCCACGTGGGGGACGCGCCTGTCGAACCGGCTGTTGGTGTACGGCGGCATCGGCGTCTTTTCCGCCATGCTGGTGCTGCTGGCCCTGACGCACAGCTACGCGCTGGCGCTGGTCTGCATGGTGGTGGGGGGCTGGGGGATGTTGTTGTACTTCGCCACCACGAACACGCTCATCCAGACCAGCGTGAGCGACGCCATGCGCGGACGCGTCATGGGCATTTGGGCCCTGGTGTTCGGCGGGATGATGCCGGTGGGCGGGCTCGAAGCCGGCTTGTTGTCGCATTGGCTGGACGTGCGCTGGACGATCGCCATCGGCGGCCTGGTGTGCGCGGCCGCGGCCTTGGGGACCTGGCTGGTCGTACGGCGCCACCCCGCGCCGCCCGCGCCGCCGGACTGAGCGGGACACCGGCTCCGGTGCGGACGGCGGCAGAGGCAGGGACGACGCCCGGGTCTTGCGCCCGGTCGCCGGGCGATGCCATGTTGCGCCGCCGACAATCCATCATGAACTCACGCGCGCATCACCGGCTTGAACCTGGCGGGGAATACGGCCGCCGCTGGCGACCCTGGATCCTGATCCAGCTCGCGTTGGCGGTCGTTTGCGTGCTGCCCGTTTGGCTCCGGGCCGCCGCGCCCGCCAGCCGGCCGAACATCTTGTTTCTGTTCAGCGACGACCAGCGCTTCGACACCATCGCGGCGCTGGGCAATGCCCATATTCGCACGCCGCACCTCGACTGGTTGACGCGTGAAGGCCTGACCTTCACCCGCGCGTACATCATGGGCGGAACGCAGGGCGCCGTCTGCATGCCCTCGCGCGCGATGCTGATGTCCGGCCGCACGCTCTTCCGCGTGCAGGACAACCTGGCTGGCCAGGCGACCTGGCCCGAGCGATTTGGCAAGGCCGGCTACACGACCTTCATGACCGGCAAGTGGCATAACGGCGACGAGTCGTTGCTGCGGTCGTTCGCGGCGGGCAAAGCCGTCTTCCTGGGTGGCATGGGCGATCCGTACAAGCTGCCCCTGAAGGACATTTCGCCGGATCATCGGTTGGTCAATCCCCGGCTCAGCGGTGAACACTCCGTCGAGCGGTTCGCGGACGCGGCAGTGGAGTTCCTCAGCCGTCAATCGGGCGGGCAGCCCTTCCTCTGCTACGTCGCGTTCAACGGTCCGCACGACCCGCGCGTGGCCCCGCCCAATTACCGTGCGGGGTACGACACGAATCAACCGCCGCTCCCCGCGAACTTCCTGCCGGAACACCCCTTCAACAACGGCGAGTTGACGATCCGCGACGAACAACTCGCGCCCTGGCCGCGCACGCCGGAAATCGTCCGCCGGAACCTGGCCGACTACTATGCCTACATCACCTTCCTCGACGACCAGATCGGCCGCATCCTGGACGCGCTCAAGGCCAGCGGCCAGTACGAGCGGACGATCATCGTATTCTCCAGCGACAATGGTCTGGCGATCGGCAGCCACGGCTTGTTCGGCAAACAAAACGTCTATGAACACGCCACGCACGAGCCGCTCATCTTCGCCGGACCCGGCATTCCCCGCGGCGAGCGCAGGGAGGCGTTCTGCTACCTGCTGGACATCT
The DNA here is from genome assembly GCA_963735925.1 of uncultured bacterium. Lineage (GTDB taxonomy): Bacteria > Verrucomicrobiota > Verrucomicrobiia > Limisphaerales > J093 > DSVZ01. Next base: position 1,706,760 of record CAVTMT010000003.1, on the reverse strand, counting down.
TCTCAACGCTGGGCGAACTGGCCGGAGTGCTAGCGCCGGCGGGCAGTGAGGGACGCAGCCTGGCGCCGGTGATCGCCGGCCGCACCGGCCACTTGCGGGATACGATTTTCACGGCCTATCGGGGACTCCACCGCGCGATCCGGGACGATCGCTGGAAACTCATCGTCTATACGCAGATCAACAAGACGCAGCTCTTCGATCTCGCGTCCGATCCCGACGAACGCTTCGATCTCGCCGCCGAACCGCAGTACGCCAGTCAGGTGGAACGGCTCACGGCGCTCCTCCGGTCGAGCCAGCAGGATTACGGCGACCACCAGCCGCTGACCACCGATCATCCCCAACCCCTGGCCTTCGATTTCTCGAAGGTAAAGCGGGTGAACACGCCCACGCCGGTCGAGCGAGGGCGGATGGATTGAGGAGAGCCGGTTTTGCCGATGCGGATTCGCGCCTGGCTGGGGCTCGGTTCCGAAGACCGCCCGAACCTGAGCTTGCGCGCAATTCGCGGCAGTCTCGTCACCCCCAAATCGGTAGCTGCGCCGCTGCCGCGGCGCAGGGCGGTGCCGCAGCACCGCCTCCACCCAAGACGGACGAAACCGGAGTCGGGTGGAGTCCTGATCTGAAAAGCGGGTAGCTGCGCCGCTGCGTCGGCGCAGGGCGGTGCCGCAGCACCGCCTCCACCAGGTCGGGAGATTGCCCATTTTGCGCCACACCATTTCGCCCCGTAAGCGAATCCAGGCTTGTGGGCGGTGAAGCCGCGTGGTAGTCTCCGCCCGCAGATTGTTTTAGGAGGGTAGATCGCGAATCCAGGCAAACCCATGCGGCGCCATCGCCATGCCCCAACCTGGCCTTGCCACCGGCGGCGTCTTAGTCCGCCCGAACCGGCCGCCGGATCACCAGGCGTGGTGCGCGGGCGGGTCGGCATCGGCCGGCACGGACGCCTAGCGCAGTCCATCCGCTGGTTTCCGCAGTGCCGCCGCGGCGGTGGGTTCCCGCAGGAGAAGACCGGATTTGCCCAGGACGACGGATGCGGGGGACCGGGCCGGCTGCCTGCCGGCGTCGTCAGGTTCCCGATCACCCTCGTTTTCGAGGCCTCCAACCCCGCCGCGCTTTGCCACCGGAACGATCCGTAAACCACAGAAACAATGCACCCAGGAGACAAATTATGAAGACCATCCGACTCACCCTCTGTTCGTTCGGTCTCGCGGCCGCGGTTCAGGCCGGCGTCCTGCTCGATGAGGAATTCAACTATGCCGACGGTTCCCTCACCAACGTCTCGGCCGGCAAGTGGTCGAATCACAGTGGCCCCGCAGGCCAGGTCCTCGTGGCTTCCCAGGCGATCACCTTGACCCAGTCGCAAGGCGAGGACGTGAATGCCCTGCTCGCGGGCGGCCCGTATGCGAAGACCGGCGGCGCCGTGCTCTACGTGGCGTTCGAGGCGACCTTCACTGCGCTGCCCAGCAGCACGGGTACGTACTTCGCGCATTTTAAAAACGCCACCACCGGGTACAACGCCAAGATCTTCGCGGCCACCGCGGGGGCCGGGCCGGGCAGTTTTCGGCTCGGCATTTCCGGAGGCGCCAGCACGCCCGCGCTACTCGAGACCGATCTGGTGCTCGGCACCGCTTACACGATCGTGACGCGATACGAAATCGCCACCCAGGCGGCGACGCTTTGGGTCAACCCGGCGACCGAAGCGGATCCGGGGGTGACGGCCACGGACGACGCGACGGCAAACGACGTGGTCGCTTTTGCATTGCGGGAGGCCGCCGGCATGGGCGCGCTGGCGGTGGATCACCTGCGCGTGGCGACCCGCTTCTCGGAGCTGTTCGGGGTCGTTGACCCGACGCCGGCGATCGTCAGCCAGCCGCGAAGTCTGTCCGTGGCCGCGGCCGACCCGGCCACGTTCACCGTCGTCGCCACCGGGGCGGGGCCGCTCGGGTACCAATGGCAGCATTGCCTGACAAATCTGCCCAACGCCGCCGCCGCCGTCTTGAAGCTGGACCGTGTGTCGGCGGACGACGCCGGACCTTACCATGTCCGGGTCAGCAATGAGTTCGGGACGGTTACCAGCGACGCCGCGGTTTTGACCGTGACCAACCGGCTCCCTGCCGGCGTGATGACGAACATCGGGTCCCTGCACACCTTGCAGGATCCGGTCAACTTTCAACTCACCGACGCCGAGACGGTTTTCACCATCGAAGGCACGGTGACCACGTGGGCGAACCTGGCCGGCGCGTCCGGTTGTCGCTTCTTCGTCCAGGACGACACCGGCGGAATCGCGGTCGCGTATGCCCACGCGGCGGGCCAGACCCCGAATGCCGGCGACCGGGTCCGGATCACCGGGCCGCTCACACAGGACCACGGTTTGCTGGTAATCCAGCCCGACGCCAGTCAGCCCGGGCAAGAAGTGACGGTCCTCGGCGGCGGCAACGAACTGCCGGTTCCGTGCGGTACCAGCCCGACGGAACTCACGACGTTGACGGCGGCCGAGCTGGAGTCCGCCTGGGAGGGGCGCCTCGTGACGCTCACGAATCTGGCCCTGCCGCCCGACCTGACCACCTTTCCAGCCGGCAAGAACATCACCGTTTCGGACGCGGACGGTACCCCGTACACCCTATTCGTGAACGCCGGCACCGACATTGGCGGCCAGGCCGTCCCCGCCGGACTTATCGCCGTCGTCGGCGTGGTCGCCCAAGTGGATGCCGCGGCGCCTTACGACAGCGGCTACCAAATCCTGCCTTCACGATTCGCCGACATATTGAGCCCCGCCAAACCGCCGGTCGTGCGCTTCACCAATGTCGTCGAACACCTCGTTCGTCCCGGGGAACTGCCGACCAACACCTTCCCGGAAATGGGCCTGCGCACGGGAGAGCAGTTGACCCTACGGATCGGCGTCACCGACCCGCTGGGCGGAACCGTCACGGTTCAACCGGACGCGGCCGGGCTGCCGCCTTCGGCCCGCTGGGAGTTTGTGGCCAGCAGCGGCACGAACGTCCAGGGGTCGTTCCATTTCAGCCCGACCGCGGCCGAGGCGGGCCAGTTTTTCGCCGTGTCGTTGCGGGCGTGGAATGCGGGCGCCACCAATGCCACGACCTGGGAAATCTATGTTCCGACCGCCGCCGAACAGCGGGTGGCGATCACGGAGTTTCTGGCCAACCCGAGTGCCGACCTCTCCGTGCCCTGTTTCAATCCACTGCGTCGCGATCCGCCGGGTGACAACCCCGGCCTCCAGGACGAGTTCCTCGAGATTGCCAACTTGAGCCCGACCGATCTCGACCTGACCGGCTGGACCATCGCCGACGCCGTCCAGGTGCGACACAACTTCTCTGACGCATTCACGCTGGCCGCGCAAAATGCCCTCATCGTCTATGGCGGACCGCCGGTGGGATTTCCGCCCAACCTGGCGGTGGCAACGTTCCCGGCCAGCGAAGGCAGCGCCGGGTTGGCACTGAACAATGCCGGCGACACCATCGTGCTCCGGAATGCCTTGGGTGGCATCGTCGAGCGTCTCGTTTATGGCCCGGCAATGGTCAGTGCCGCCGGTTCCATGACGCGTTTTCCCACGATCGACGATGCTTTTGCGGCTCAGCCAACGGTCGGGACCGAGCCGGTCACGCCCGGCCGGCAGTACGACGGCCAGCTTTGGAGCGAGCCGCCCACCATCCCAGGGACTGACATGGGATCGACCAGCATTGTCTGCGATGGGACGGGCGCGGTGGTCTTGTCGTGGAACGCGGAAGCCGGCCGCACTCATTCCGTATGGCTGGCACCGACGCCGGGAGGACCCTGGACCGCGATTGCCACCGGGTTGGCGGAAGGCACCTTCACCGAACCGCTGGTTACCGGTCCCGCCGCGCGCTTCTACCGCATAAGTTCGCCGTGAAACGTCACCGGACTGGTGCCGGGTGTGGTCCCGACTCAGGCCGTGAGCAAGTAGAGGTGCGCGTGGCCCCAGGCCGCTTCGGCCCGGAACTTGAGTTGGCCGGCATCGGTCGTGGCGGCCATCGGCTGACCTGCCGATCCGAGCCGGGGGCCTTGGGCGACCAGTCGGCCGCCGGTCACGCCCTCAGGGAGCGGGACGGTCACGTTGGCCGCGCCGTTGACCCACAACTCCATCACGGCACCACCGGGCAGGCGGCGCTCCGTCAGCACGGGCGCCCAGGCAAGATGCGCCAGCGGCGCGTCGGCAAAAACGTGGTCGTGGCCGTCGAGGAGGATGCGCTCGCAATGGTGACCGCTGAACGCGACCAGTCGCTGCGCGGCGTCGAGCCGGAAACCGACGATCAGCGAACCTTGGAAGCCCACCGTGTGGCCGCTTACGCGGAAGTCACGCAGCTCAAGCCTGTCGGGAGGCAGCGGGTTGGCGGCCAGGATGGCGGCGTCCTGCTTGGCATCGCGGTGAAACCCGCCCGGCCAGCTCTCGACCTGCGACCGGTAATGCGCCGCCACGACCGTCGTCCCGTTGGGAAAGCGTGTGGCGAGCCACGGCGTTTCGCGTGAAACCACCGCCGGATTGTCAGCGCCGGGGTAGGCGCCCAGCGTTTTGAGAATCTCGAACCACGTCCGTACTTCGTAACCCAGCGAGGCCGCTTGGTCGTCGCGCGGCCGCAATCCGAGAAAAGTCACCGAGCCCTCGCCGACGCGGCGGTGCAGACCGGCGACCTGCCCGCTGACGCGCGCGACCACCTCCGTCTCGGCGGTCGGCGCCACCGGGCAAATCCGGTCCACGAGGAAATCCGTGAGGATCGTTTGGTCCGGCACCGTCTTGAGGGCGCCCTCGAAACGGGCGATTTCACCGGCCGCCACGTTGCCTTCCTGGGCCACGAGGAGTTTGGCCACGCCGCACAGGCGCTGCCAACGTTCCAGCACCGGCGCGCCCGCCAGGTCGAGACGGGGCGGCGGGCCGGACCAGACGAGCTTTCCGCCTTGGGCGACGAAGGCTTCCAGGAACGGCAACAGGCCGGCGGGCGGCAACGGCTCATACAGCGCCGCGACGGTGTTGAATCGCCGGCCCGCCATCTCGATCCAACCGCCCTCCGCGACCTGGCCGTGCCGGAGCAGTTCCTCCGCGGTCACATAGTTTGCGTAGCCGTACTGGACCATCCACGAGCCGAACCGCTCTTCGCACGCGACCAACGCCAGCGGGTAGAGCATCAACACCTCGACATCGCGATGCTGGCAATCCTCGATTGCCTGGAACCACGGGCTGGCGGCGGCGCCAAAAGCATCCTGCAAAGCCTGGTGCCGGTGCAGGGCCGGGCCGGGCATTCCCCAGGCGGCGGCATAGGCGTTCGGCCATTTGTTCAGGATGCCGGTCGAGCAGGCCAGCGCGAGGCCGTAGTAATCGCGATCCGCCCACCCGCCTTCGGCGTGGTCATTGCCGCCGCCGGTCAAAAACGCGTTCCAGCGGAAGTAATCGCTGCACGCCGCCGCCGCCTGCTGGACGGTGTTCGACCACTCGAAGTCGGACGTGTACTCGTATTGACGCGGGGCGAGCGGCTGGTTGCCGGTGCGCCAGGAATCGATGGTCGGGCTTTGGGCCCAGGTCGCATGCGCCCGCGCTTCGAGGTCGTGCCCGTAGAGTTTCTCCGCGTATGCCTTCGCCTGCGCGAACAGGTCGATGACGGTTTTGTCCAGCAGGTCGAAGTACCGGCGCCGCAGGAGAAAGGTGCGCTGAATGTCGTCCGGTCCACCGCCCAAAACATGTTGGGCGCGCAGGCGGGCTTCGAGTCCGGTCAGGAAGCTGTGCTGGCCGTAAGCGAAATAGACGAGGTGCTTCTCGAGGTCGGCGAACTCCGCGCCGTATTGCGCGGCGAAACGCTGGGCGAAGCTCGGCGTCAGGTACCGCAGGGTGAACTGACCTTCATCGTGGTGGTCGAAATACGACCAGTCCTGCTGGATGTGCATTTCGTCGGCGTAGAGGCCGTTGAGCGGCACGCCGGCCTGGTGGTAACGATCGACCAGGCCTTGCAGAAACGGCAGCGCCTTCGGGCTGAAGTAGTCCATTTCCGGCGTGGCGTAGCTGACCACCACCAGCACCCGGTCGTTCGGGCCGAGGTCGGTTTCGCCGCTGCCCCGGATCGTAAGTCGTCGCATCCGGGCGCGGGGATTCTCCGGTTCGGCCGCCTCGATTTCGACGGGTTGCTTGAGTTCGACGATCTCGCCGGGTTCCACGGCATAGAAGCTCGTGCGCCCCACCCGGCGTTCGCGAAAAGCGAAGGCCCGAATGCCCAACCGTTTCAGTTCGATGGTGCCTTTGTTGTTCGTCCAGCGCAGTTGCTCCCAGAGCGAAACCGTGAACCGGCCTGTCCGCGGATCGCGCCACCCTTCCCGGTACTGGACCCAGCGGCCCGTTTCGCCGGTGGCGCGAACGTAGCCGGTGCCGATCTCGAGCGGGCTCAGCAGGCTCAGTTCGAGGCCGAGGCCGAAGGTCTTGAGCGTCTCGCTGATCCGCCGGACGCGATCGATGTACTCGTCCATGTCCGGCATGAGGCGACGCGGCTGGCCGCCCTGGCCGGCGCGGTATTGGGACCAAAACTCGTCGAAGGCGAGAATGAGCGTGCGCGCGCCCGCGGCGCGTTGTTGCTCACAGACCCGGCGCAACGTCGTCTTGTTCGGCGTCGCGCTCAGGCTCAAATCGATTTCCTTGTCGGGGTCGGTGAGGTCTTCGAGTTGCTGGTCGCTCACCAGGATGATCGCGCCTTTGGGCAACTGGAATCCCCACTGGGCCGGGAAGGTCAGCACCGGGTCCGGCACCGCGGCAGCCGCCTCCGCCGCGACGCTGCGGCGGGCCAGCGACCCGGCCACGTTGACGGCGATGCCAAGTTGGGCCAGGCGGGCAACGAAGTCACGTCGCGTCCAATTGGGGCGGTCAGTCATGCGGGAATTGACCGCCAGCGCGGCGGGGAATGCCAGACTTTTTCACCCGGAGACGGTCGGGCGGGCATCCGGCCGGCGGTTTCAGTGGCAGGTCGCCAGTCAGGACTTGAGTCCGCGCAGGTTCACGTCCAGCCGCTGATTCTCCGCCATCAACTGCGCCAGCGTGAGGTGGGTCCGCCGTCGCGCGGCTTCGCGCGCCAGGATGGTGACCAGCGCGCCGTCCACGGAGCGGCGGACGGTGTCGTTGGCGAGGTTGCCCTCGGTTACGCACTGGTGGAAGCGGGCGATGTTCCGCACGGCGCCCGCCTCGTAGAGATTCTGCACTTCGCCGTGGTAGGCGTCGTCCGCGCTGCGCAGAAACGCCTGCCCGTCGTAGCCGAGCTGGGCGTGGCCCCGCTGCCCTTGCACCTGGCAGGTCACGTCAAAGCCGGTCTGGTTGTTCAGATGCTTGCCGCGATGCACCCATATCAGATCATCGTCGAAGTCGAACAGCACCGCGAAAACATCCGGGCTATCACCGTGAGCTTCCGGCCGGCCGCGACGTGCCCGGGCGGTGGCGGCGATCGGGGGTCGCCCGGCCACCCAGAGCGCCGCGTCCACGGCATGGATGCAGGCGTTGACGTGGTAGCTGCCACCGATGGCCACGTCGTTCACCCAAATGAGTTGTTGGAGCCGGCCGGCAATCGTGTCCTGGGGGGCCGGATCGGGGAACGTGCCGGCGTAGTAGTGGCTGTCCAGCAGCTCGACGGGACCGATTTCACCGGCCCCGATGCGGCGGACCACCTCGCGGTTGTGCGGATCGGTGGGCATCTGGTAATCCACCAGAAAAACCTGCCGGGTCTCGGTTGCCCGCTTCGCGGCGGCTTCGATCGCCAGACAGCCCGGTACATCCACGGCCACCGGCTTGGCCATGTAAACGTGCTTGCCGGCGGCGACCGCTGCCGATGCGTGCTGCGGAAAGAAGTACGGTGGCGTCTCCAGCGCGACGGCCTGCACGCCGCTGTCCAGCAAACGCTGATAGCCGTCGAGCCCGGAGAAGCGGCGCGCGGAGTCCACGCCCAGGACCGTCCCGGCGGCGTCGGCCACGGCCGGGAAGTAGTCGGCCACAGCCCACATTTCGTAGCCGCCGTGCGCCTGGAAAAGCCTGGCAATCCACAAACCGCGTCCGCCGCAACCCACCACCCCCAGTCTGACGCGAGGCCCGCCCGGCGCGGCTGCGGCCGGTGTGGCGGCAGTCTGGGCCAAGGCAGACGCGGAGAGAATCGGAGTTGCCGCCACGACCCCCAGTCCGCGGCCCAAAAAGGCGCGCCGGCTGAAGGAGGCGGCCGGGGGATGAGGGAGGCCGTTCATGCTGGTTTCAAGGGTCTGCCTGAACGTCCGCTGAGGGCCGTTCGGAGCGCGGTGGTTTACTGCGACTGGGCCGCGATTTTGATCGTGTGACTGACCGGCACCATGGCGGCGGCGAGCGCCTCCACATACACCTGGCGCGCCTTCTCTGTCACCGCCACGGTTGCGTCCATGTCCGCCCGGCCTTCGTCGCCGTGGAAGAGCATCTTCACCTGGCGGGTTTCGTAAGCCTGTTTGGCGGCGACCGCTTCGTCCACCTTGTTGAAGGCGGCGGTGAAGGGATTGATGACGTAGTCCTCCGCGAGGTTGACGCCTTTGGCCAGTTGTTCCCGCGTGTAGCTGCGGTAGCCGTCCCCCCACGTGACGATGTAGCGCGGGGCGGTGGCGTTGGTGACCACCAGGAGGAACCGGTTCAACTCGGCGTTGAAGGGGACGAGCGTCATCCCGGAACGGATCGTGTTGTCCTTGTTGATTTCTCCGCTGGCGCAAAACGGATAGCGGTGGCTGGTCACTTTCACCACGTCGTCGGTGAAACCGACCACCTCGTGGCCCGGGGTGGCCGTGGCTTTGAGCGCCTGCAGGTCCACGGTCACCGTGCCAATATCGCCGTCCAGACCCATGGCCTTGAGGAACGTGTAGGCCATGACGAGATGGCCCGCCCAGTCGGGATGCACGCCGTCCTTGCCGGCCAGGTGATACACGTCGCCGTAACGCTGGTTCGCAAAGAACATGGCTTTGAACATGGGCCAGAAAACGTCCGCGAAACCCACGCCATCCGCGGTGGCGATGTCGATGTCGATGTTCCGCAGCTCGCACAAGTTGAGATTCATCTCCTCGGACGTGGCCTTGGACCACGGTACGGCGGGGCCGACACAACCGGCAGATCCCAGAATCACCCGCACGCCGGCGTTGGTGAACGCGCTGACCATGGTCTGCATGGCCTCGCGGTAACGCTGACCGATGGCGGGTTCGTAGGCGCGGTAACCGTGGTCGTTCATGCCGTAACAGGTCGTGGCGAGTGTGGGCTTGAATCGGAGGACGTCGTTGGTCATGCGGGCGATGAAGCCGGGGCCGGTTTCACCGCCCCACCCGAACTGGCGCGTGGTGAGTTTCAACTGGGGCACGCAGGCGGTGAGGTAGGTTTCGAGGATGCGGGAATACATCCGCTGTTCCGTGATCGAGTCGCCGCAAATCGCCACGCGATCGCCTTCCTTGAGCTGCAGGCCGGCAGGAACGGGAGCCTTGCGCGGGGCGAACTTCTGAAAAAACGGGTGATCCGGTTTCGTCTCGTACGCAGGTTCGGCGGCGCACAGCCGGCCGCCGAAGCCAAGGACGAGCGCGACGCATCCGGCAGCGCGGGTGAGGGACCGAAGCGAGAGGTTCATAGGTAAAGTGTCCCGACGCCGCGGCACTCGCGTCAAGCGCCAACGTCGGCGCCCGGGCCCACAGGCCCCAAGGCAGACGTGCCCCAACGTTTGGCGGCGTGGGCGGTGACGAAGCGGCGGGCGATGACAGGGGCGGCGCAGGTGTGTGCGAAGCAGGCGGGCGCGGTTGGCGATCCGGCCCCGCTGCGGTCCTCTGATCGTCGCCCGCCCGTCCGCGCTCGCGCCTCGACGTTCGCCCGGCCGGCGGTTAGAAATCGCGACGTGCGACGTGCGGAGAAATCATCGCTCGCCATCGTTGTGATGGTGGTGGTCATGCTGTTGGCCGCGGCGGCTGGATACCGGTGGCGCGCGACGCACCGCGAACACAGCCAGGACCGCACGATTCTGGCGGTGGCGCGCGCTTACGGCGTGGACCCGGCGCTGGTCAAGGCCATCGTGTGGCGCGAAAGCGATTTTGATCCCGGGGCCCGCGGCCGGGCCGGCGAAATCGGATTGATGCAAATCACCGATGCCCCGGCCCAGGAGTGGGCGGAGGCCGAAAGGGTCTATCCCCTGTCCGAGGCGAGGCTGTTCGATCCACGGATCAACCTCCGCGCCGGGACCTGGTATCTGCGGAAACTCCTTGATCGGTATCGCCGGACCGATCAGCCCGCGGCGTTCGCGCTGGCCGACTACAACGCCGGACGCGGCAACGTGGTCAAGTGGGCGAAGGGGGTGGCGGCCACCAACAGCGAGGCCTTTGTGGAGCAAATCCGCTTTCCCACCACGCGGATGTATGTGCGGGCCGTCCTGGAGCGGCGCACTCGTTATCTCGCCGAATTCGCAGCCGCGCCGCAGCCGCCGTGACCATAACGCGGCGCTCGCGGGACGGGGCGGTTCTCGGAGCGCCGCGGCGGGGACCAAATCCGAAGCGAAAGTCTCGCGGCTTACCGGAACGCGGTCTGACGATTCAGGAACCAGGAGAGCGTGCTGGCGCCGGAACGCTCGATCACCTTGCGGTCCATGATCTCGACCGGCGAGGTCGTGGCCGGAAAGCGCTCGAGCTTCGCGACCCTCTGGGTGCGGGAACCGGTGACTTCCTGGGTGGCGACCTTCTTTTGTTTGGCTTTCTTGGTCGCCTTCACCGATTTCGTCGTCTTGGCCGGAGCGCAGCAGCAAGTGCCGCAGGTCTTCGTTTTGGCGTCGGCGTTTTTGGCGTCAGTACCGGCCAGCGCCTGCGGGGCGGCGAGCGCGAGCCCGGCGATCAAAGCTCCCAGCCCGGCCAGCCGGGCGGCGGGTGTGTTCTTCATGGCTGTTTTCACGATTCGTAACGTGCCTGCTTCCGGGTCGCCGCGCAAGCGCTTCGTGAGGCGGCGCCAGTGCCGCGCCCCAGTCGGCCAGGTCGCGCCTGGTGACCGCCGGAGGCGGGCCTGGGATGGGTCCAGGTCGCCGCCCGGCCGGGATTCACCGCCCTGGAATCTTCACAGGCTGTGTCGCCAACCCTCGATCGCCTGGCGCATTTCGGCGAACGCCTGGAGGCGGGGCTTCACGAAACGCGGGGTGAACCAGGGAAACGTTCCCACCAGATCGTTGCTGACCAGGATCTGCCCGTCACAGTCCGGCCCCGACCCGATGCCGATGGTCGGAACGGGGACCGTGGCGGTGATCGCCTTCGCCACCGGCGCGGCCACCAACTCCAGGACCATCGCGAACGCGCCGGCGGCCGCCAGCGCCTGCGCATCGGCCAGCAACCCGTCCCGTCCTGCCGCCTCCCGGCCTTTGACGTGATAGCCGCCTTCTTCGACGACGTGCTGCGGCAGCATCCCGATGTGGCCCAGGAACGGAATGCCGGCGGCCGCGATGGCGCGTACTTGCGCCGCGATCGCCACGCCGCCCTCGGCCTTCACCGCCTCGGCGCCGGCGTCCACCAATCGACGGGCGTTGGCCACGGCCTCCTCCGGCGTCCGGTACGAATGGATGGGCAGGTCGGCCGCAAGCAAAGCCCGCGGCCGGGCCCGTGCGGCGGCGCGGGTGTGATGCTCCATGTCCGCCATCGTCACGTGGGTGGTGTCCGGATAGCCGAGCACCACCATACCGAGGGAATCGCCCACCAGAATCAGTGGAATGCTCGCTTCGTCGAGCAAGCGGGTGAACGGAAAGTCATAGGCCGTCAGGGCGGCGATGGGGACCCGCCCCTTCATGATCCGGATCGACTCCGCCGTAATCTTCGGCGATTGCATTCGGGTCAAGGTTGCGTCCGCCCTGGCAACGGACAAGCCGAATCTGGGGAGCCGAATCTCGTGAGGCAGAAGAGCTGCGCGCGTGGCATTTCCCCGCTTGCGAACGGGCGACGGTTCCTCCTTTAATCCCGCCGTCGTTATGCACGTTTGCTTTCGTCTGACCGCTTTGGCGAGTCTGGCACTGGCCGGTTTGCTCCGGAGCCAGCCGGTTTCCGACCCGGTGGCGGACCTGTTCGCCCCGCGGCCACCGCTGCCACCCGGCGCCGAGAACCAGGCCGGCGTCCCATTGCGCCCACCGGAGAGTCCGAATCCCGCGGGGTTCAAGGTGTTTCCGACGGCGCCCCGCCCGATGGCGCCCCCTCGCCCCGCCTTTCGATTTCAGCCTCATGACCGGGTGCTCTTCCTCGGCGATGCGGTCCTCGAGGCGGAAGCGAAATATGGCTACCTCGAAACGCGGATGGCGATCGAGGTTCCCGGGACGCCGCTTGGCTTTGGAAATCTCTCGGGCAGCCCGAACAACCGGTTGCGTGACGCCGACCCGACTGCGGCCAGCGAGGACTTCGGCTGGCTCACCCCTCTGCTTGCCGAGGTCCGCCAGTTCGATCCGCAGGTGGTGGTCCTCAGCTACGGAACCGCGCCGGCCCTCCAAGGTCCTTCCAGGCTGCCGGCGTTCACGAACGTCTATGAGCACGTGATCGACGGTTTGCTGGCGCTCAAGCCCGAAGCGCCCCCGCGGCTGATCCTCCTCAGTCCGCTCTGTCACGAACCCGAGGCCGGCGAACCGATGGGGATGATCACCAACCGCGTGGCCCAGATGTTCGAGTTCGCGGTGGCGTCCTGGAACATCTCCACCAACCACCACACCGACTTTGTGGACTTCTTCGGCCTGACGCGCCTGAAGGTCGGCGCGGCCTTGAAAGCAGAAGCGAACGGCCAGTCCAAACCGCGGCTCACCGAGGACGGGTTGCGGCCCACCGCCTACGGGCAGCGCTCGCTCACTTTCGCGCTCGACCGCGGCCTGCGGTGGCCGCCCAACCATTGGCGGTTTGCGCTCATGGCGAACAACCAATGGCGGGAGGGCGGCAACGGCCTGACGTTTCAGTCGCATATCCGGTCCGACCACAACCTGCGCGTGGTTTGCACCGAGGAAAGGCTCCCCAGCCCTCCATCGCCGGTGCCGATCGCCGATCCGGAGCAGGAATACGAACCGCATTGCTACATTCAACTGCGCGAACTGGTGCCCGGCCGCTACGAATTGCGCGTGGACGGCCACCCGGTCCTGACCGGCACGCACGAGGACTGGGCACGTTACGAGGTCATCGCCGGCGGTCCCTCCTGGGACCAGGCCGAGAAGCTGCGGCAACTCATCGTCGAGAAGAACGCCCGCTGGACGGCGTGGTGGCAGGAACAACGCGAACAGCCTCCCGGTTCACGCGGCGAGCCGCCCGCAGACCTCCGCTCGCTCGAAAAGGAAATCGCCACCCTGAAACGTCCAGTCCAGCGCACCTACGAGGTCGTCCGCGTCGGCGACGCATCCCCGGCGACGAACCCGCCCCCGCCCGCCCCGCACTGATCGCGGCACGCAGCCACGCAGACGCGACGGTTGAGACGGGTGCCGCTCGCCGCCTGCCCAGGCGTCTGCCCCGCGGCCTTGACGAAGCCCGCAGAGAAAGCTTTCCGGGCCTGTGCTGCGCGTTGCCCAGCCAACGGGAGCGCGTCGGGAATGACCTAGCGCTCGACCTTGCAAAACCGGCCCCGCAGGCGTACTGGTCCGCAATCTCCCGCGGAACGTTTGTCGGAGCATGAAACCGTACTCCAGGATTCCAAAGTCCCCGCGACCCGCGGCTTCGGGGGTTGGTTTCACCTTGATCGAATTGCTGGTCGTCATCGCCATCATCGCCATCCTGGCAGCGTTGCTCTTGCCCGCCCTTGCGAGTGCGAAGGAGAAGGCTCGCCGCATCAAGTGTCTGAGCAACCTGCGCCAGATCACGTTCCCCTTCAAAATGGCCGTGGACGATGACTCCGGCCGGTTGGGCTTCTATTGGCCTTCCGCGGGGCCGGTCGCGGCCCCTTATCCGTACGGGAACGATGGCTCAGCCATGCGGGACTGGGGTATCAACCATTGGGGCAAGACCAACGAAGGCTGGATCTGTCCCGCGGCACCCGAGGGGTTGCGGCGGCCAGGGGCCACGCCGACGCTGGCCGGTCCGGGGCCCATCTATGCCGGCACGGTCCATTCGGCCTGGCAAACCTACGCCCCGGGAGGTTGGTGGTGGTGGGATGAACGGCCTTGGACTGGCCCTCCTCAGCATCGGGCCGGCAGCTATGCCCAGAACAACTGGCTCGGCGGCTGGTGGTGGTGGCGAGCGGGCGGACCTTGGGGACCCGGGGGACCGGACTATGCTTTCGGCCATGAAGGCGAGATCAACTACCCATCGCAAACGCCGCTCTTCGCGGATGGCGTCGCGTTCTGGTGGGTTTGGCCCCGCGCCGCCGATCTGCCAGCGGCGAATCTTGAAACCGGTCAGAGCCAGGGTGGCGGCTACGTTCCGGGCATGAACCTGCTGACCATCCCCCGCCACGGACCGGGCGCGGGTCGAGCCTCGACGAACCAGCCGCCAAGCGCGCCGCTGCCAGGCGCAGTCAACGTCTCGTTTTACGACGGCCACGTGGAACTGGTCCGGCTGGAGCGGCTGTGGTCCTCGTCCTGGCACAAGAACTACGTGCCACCGGCGAAGCGGCCGGGGTTGAGATGAGCCGCGTGGCGCGGGCGGGCCATTTGAACCGGGATCACCAGCCGCCCTCGAGTTGGAGCCCATCTGGTCGTCTTACGCGGGCGTTCTCCGCCAACCCGGCCAAGGAGGATCAGCCTCCACGTTTGAGCACGCAGGTCGCTGACCCACAGCGATCCGGCGGTCGCGGCCGGAGATGCTTTACGAACGCGCGCGATGACCGGACCATGCTTTCAAAAGCCCGGAACGCGAAATGAAACCGAACGAACTGAAAGGCAAAGTGGCGCTGGTGACCGGCGCCAGCAAAGGATTGGGCAAAGCAATGGCACTCGCGCTCGCCAAGGCCGGCGCGAAACTGGCTCTCGTCGCGCGCGACGAAAGACGGCTCGCCGAAACCGCGGCCGCCATCGCCGCGCTCGGCGCCGAAGCCGCCGTGTTCCCGGCCGACGTTTCGGAGGAAGCCCAGGTGCGCGCGCTCGAAAAGGCCGTGGCCGAACGGTTGGGCCGCGTCGCCATCCTCGTCAACAACGCCGGCATCAACCTCCGCAAGGCGCTCACCGACTTCACGCTGGAGGAATGGAACCGAATCCAGGCCACCAACGTCACGAGTGCGTTTTTGATGTGCCGGTCCTTTGTCCCGCACATGAGAGGAACCGGCTACGGACGCATCCTCAACCTCACGTCCATCATGAGCCACGTTTCGCTGCCGGGGCGCACGGCCTATGCCACGAGCAAGACGGCTCTGCTCGGTTTCACGAAATCGCTCGCGCTCGAGTTGGCGCCCGACGGCATCACCGTCAATGGCATCAGCCCGGGTCCGTTCGCGACGGAGATGAACCAACCGCTCCTGGAAAACGCGGAATTGTCGCAGTTCTTCCTCGCCCGGATTCCGCTGAACCGCTGGGGCCAGCCGGAGGAAGTCGCCGAACTCGCCGTGTTCCTCTGTTCCGAAGCCGCGGCCTTCATCACCGGCACGGACATCGTCATCGACGGTGGCTGGACGGCGCAGTGAGCGCCGCCCGGCCGCACACCCGGCGATCAAGGGCGGATCGAGCCATCGAAACCCACCTGAACCTGTTTTGCCCCCGCCGGCAGGTCGAGCGTGAGCCATCGCCCACCCGGCCAGCGGACTTGAAGTTTGGTCGCTCCGCCGGCGAACGCCAGCACTTGCGTGGCGGCGTCGAGCGACCAATACCCCGCGCCGCCGTGGACCTCGCGGGTCGGTCCCCAGCGGGTGCCGTCACCGAGGCGGAGCAAGGTGCCGAAACCATCCGGGTTGCCCGGCGGCCCCAACAGTTGCACCCGCAAGCCCGGCTTTCCTCCCGCGTTCCGATAAAGCCGGGTCGCCGCTCCGTTTTGAGTCACCACCAGGTCCACGCGGCCGTCGTGGTCGAAATCGCCGAGCGCGCACCCGCGTTGCTCCCCATAGACCTTCACGCCGCTGGCCTGGCCGGACATCGCCTCGAACCCGCCCCGCCCGTCGCCGCGAAGGCAGAGTCCGCGGCCGGCGTCCTGGCGCGTGTAGTCCGAGGTCTGGGCGAAGGAATTTTGACTGAGGAACAGGTCCTCGTGGCCGTCTCCGTCCAGGTCGGCCACCGCCACTCCAAACGCCACGGACCACTGCGCCTCGCGGGGGAGTGCGTGCGCCTCGAAGTGGTCGCCCCGGTTCAGAAACACCATCGAGGCGAGCGTGGTGGCCTCGAGCCTGGAAGCGCGCTGCAGCCGGTCGCCGTAAATCTGCTCCACGCTCGCCGTCCCGTAAGCCTCGAATGTCGGCGCGCGTTCCTGCACGAAGGGCATCGCGGCCAGGATCGCGAGGTAACCCCGGTCCGGCGCGATCGCGTTCAGGTCCGGGCTGAAGCTCGCCTCGACGAGGCTCACGCCGCCGCTTTCGTCGAGGTCGCCGTAGTACAGCAGACGGGGATGGGCCAGGCTGGCTGCGCGCCAGCGGTTGTTCAGACCCCAGTTCGAGGCCACGAGGTCGAGCCGGCCGTCGCCGTCGAAATCGCCCGCCGTCACGCCGTTCCACCAGCCGGTGAGTTGGGCCAGCGTGAGGCGCTGTCCGTTGAGCCGCACCGACGGGTTCCACTCGGTGAAGGCGCCGCCTTGGTTGTGGAAGAGGCGGAGCGGGCCCCAGTCGCATGCGAGCACCAGATCCGGCCGCCCATTGCCTTCCAGGTCGCTGAACAGCGCGCCGCTCACCAGGCCCAGTTTCTCGAAACGCTGGGCGACCACGAACCGCCCGCCCTCGTTGCGGAGCAGCAGGGAATCCGCCGGTTCGGGATACCGACCCGGCACCACGCGCCCGCCGACGAAGAGTGCGAGCGTGCCTTTGCCCTCCACGTCGCCCATCGCCAGCGGGCCGACGCTCGAACGCTGACCGATGACGCTTTCGCCACTGGCCTGGTGCTGGAGATCGTACAACCGGAGGCAGCCGCCGTTCGTCTGGCCATCCTCGTAGTTGGCGGAACCGAAGAACACGGTGCTGCCGACGGCGAGCACGGCGGTCAGGTCGCGTTGCACGTCCCGCAAAGCGACGGGCGTTTGCAGTGGCGTGAAGCCGCCGTGTCCGTCGTTCTTGTAGAAACCCGGCGCGCCGCCCTTGCCAGTGGCGATGAGCAGGTCCTCCCAGCCGTCCCCATCGAAGTCATGCCAGCCCACGCCGGGGCCGAGCTGGCTGAGCCGGTTGGGCAACAACGGCTGGCGCGCGAAGTCGTCGAACGGATCGTCGTGATGCCGGTGGTTGAGCCGGTCGCTGAAGTCTTCGAAAAGCGGGGGCGGCGAAGGCGTCGTCGGCGCGGGGGCGGGGCGTCCGGCGCCGGTGGCGGCGATTTCGTAGAGGCAGTTGGGTTGAGCGTCGGCCACGACGCTCTGGCGGCCGTCCCGCCACGTGATCTCCACGCGCAAGCGATTGGTGAGCGAGCCCGCGGCGAAGACCCGCAGCGGATCGGAGCCGGACAGGTAATGTCCGCCGCAAATGACCTCCTGCCATTGCCGCACGGGACCGCCTTCGAGCACGATCTTCGCACCGATTCCCTGCCCGTTGCCGGGCGGGCCGACCAACCGGACCGCGACGCGCGGCGCGATGCCTTGGTTGCGATACACCCCCGCCTGTTCGTTGAGCTTGTTGACCACCACGTCCAGGTCGCCGTCATGGTCGAAGTCGGCGGCGGCCGTGCCTTGGGAAATCCCTTTGTCGTCGAACCCCCACCGGCCCTTCATTTCTTCGAAGGTCCAGTCGCCGTGGTTGCGAAAGCTCAGGCTGCGGGTGCTGAAGTCCGGGAACATCTTCAGCAGGGCCAGAATGTCCGCCGGCGTGAGCTGACGCGACGCGCGCTGGGCGTCGATCCGGTTCTGCAGGTCCACGTTCTGGAAGTCGCGCATCTGGCCGTTCGGGATGAGCACGTCCTCGAACCCATCGAGGTCCACGTCCAGGAACAGCGGCATCCAGGACCAGTTCGACGCCTCGATGCCGGCATATTGGGCAATCTCGGCGAACGTGCCGTCGCCGCGGTTCGCGTGAAGCGTGTTGCGCCACACCTGCGGGCGGTTGTCGACTTCGCCGATGACCGACGGAACCGGCTTCTGGGTGCTGACCTGCGTGTGGCGGTTCTTGTGTCCGGTGGCGAGCATGTCCACGATCATGAAATCGACGTTGCCATCGCGGTCGAGGTCGCCGAAATCCACGCCCATCGAGAACGTGGAAGTCGTGCGCAGCGCCAGCCGGTCGAGGGCGCGGAACCGGCCCGTGCCATCGTTGATCCAACAGCGGTCGGGACTGAACAGATCGTTGCAGACGTAGATGTCCGGCGCGCCGTCGCCATTGAGGTCGCGCATCTGGACAGACAGCCCCCAGTCGCGCGGCGCGTCCTCCAGCGGCCGGCCATCCTCGTCGAGGAACGCGCCCCCGGTCCACGATACCGGCGCGAAGTGCCCTTTGCCGTCGTTGAGATAAAGCACGTCCGGTTCGCCCAACTCCATCACTTCGCCGCTGGGCGCGATCACGAACCGGTTCGTCAACTGCGGCGCCGTGGCCGGCTCGCCGTTGACCGACGCCACCACGGGCCGGCCGTTGACGAGGTTGATTCGGAACGTCGTCCGGGGCTGGTCCATCACGGTCGTGGTCCGGTAGTTGACCACGTACAAATCCAGCGCGCCGTCGCCGTTCACGTCCGCCAGCGCGAGCGACATGCCGCCGGTGGCGGCGCGGACGCCGGCCGCGTCGGTGATGTCGGTGAAGTGGGCCTGGCCATCATTGCGAAAAACCAGCGGCCCGTGGCCGAGGGTGTTGACGATCAGGTCGAGGGTGCCATCGCCGTCGAGGTCGGCGAACGCCGCGGCCGTGCAGTCCAGTCCCGCGCAGGCCACCCCGGCGCGGGCGGTGATGTCCTCGAACTTCCAGCCGCCTTGGTTGCGATACAATGCGCATGGACTGTCCAGGCCGCAGAAGAACAGGTCGCACCAGCCGTCGCCGTCCACGTCGCCGGCCGCCACGCCCGCGCCGCTGAGCAGGTTGCGGTTGCCGCTGCGTTCGTTGCTCACCCGGTTGGTGAAAAGGATGCCGGTGCTGGCGCCATTCAGCCGCTCGAACCCGGTCTGCCCGGTCGTAGGCACGGGCAGCCGCGCCCAGCGATAACCGGCGGCGGGCTGCCATTCCAGGTCCGCCGCGCGGGCAGCGCTGGGCAGCACGAGGCAGGCACCGAGCAGCCAGAGACTCAGCGCGCACCAACGTTGACGGTGCGGCCGTGGAAAACCGGGCATTTGCACGGGCGCAAGTGTAGCCTGGCCAGTGTCGCCGACCAGCTTCGACACGTTCGATGGCGTCGATCCGGCTGCCCGAGCGGCAGGCGCCAATGCCGATCCGGCGGCAGCACGCGCTGAGTTCCTTGGTCTGCTCGCGGAGGAGCGCGGCCTACTTGAATTCCAGGTCGTTGGCGGCAACGGGCGTGCGAATTCCACCATTGCCGCCTGACACGGTGCCGGCGCGGGGATTGGCGGCGCCCGCTTGGTCAGGGTCGCGTCCGTACGAGCACACCCCCGCCGCGAGGCAGGTGCAGCTTGGCGGGGCTTGCCGCCGGCGACCATTGACCGGTGGTGGCGTCGAAGATTTCCAGCGCCGCCGGTCCGCGCAGGCCGATGTCCGCCTCCGCGGCGTAGTCGAGATTCACCACCACGACGTGGGTAGGCTTGGAGTTTTCGCCCGCGGGTTTGGCCGGGCCAAACAAACCGAGCAAAGCTCCCTTGACTGGTTCGGGCGCTTGGTAGGTCATCGCCGGCAATGGGGGATCGAGCACGAACGCGGCGTCCGCCGGCAACGGTTCCGCACCTGGAGGCAGCATGCCGGCGTGGTAAACCCCGAGGGAACGCAATGACTGCAACTGCCCGGCGATGGCGACGAATTCGCGGTTCAACTTCGACAGCACCGGGTAGAGCACCGTGGGTGTGCCATCGGCGTTCGCGATGCCGCCGGTGTGTCCGGGGTGGCAATAGACGTAATAGGAGATGCCCTGGGCGCCGTAGGCCAGCGAGGTGTAAATCAGGTACCTCATTTCATCGCCTTTCGGCACGCGCATTGAGGGCGTCCAGGTGCAGGCTTGGACGATGTTGAGGAACGGGAGGCCGGCATCCTGCGCCGCGCGTCGGATCAACGCCAGGTTCAGAAAGTACTCACCGGAGTCGCCGCGCACCGAGAACTGGTAGTGGTCGTAACTGATCAGCGCCGGCTTCACGACGTCCACAAACTGCCGGAGGTGTTCACGGTAGGCGGTGACGACGTCGCCGCGATTGCCAAGCTGTTCGTTGCTGGCGTAGGTGGGAAACAGGTTGATGTAGGCCAGGTGCCGCGGGTCGCGCTCGCGGAGGTAGCCCACCAGTTTCCCGAGCGCCGGGAAGTTGGTGGCGTTGGGCTCGTCGGTGATGAAATAGGAATACAGCGCCGGGTGCGGTGCCACGCGCGCGATCAAGGCATCGAGTTGCTGGCGGCGGGCGGGGTCGTCCAGCGAAGCCGGCGACAGCAAGCCGTCGGTTAGTTGGGCGCGCAGACCGTGTTGGCGCGCCACGTCGAGTTCTTTCTCGCCGCACCAGACAAGGTTCCAACCGCCATCGGCCATTTGTTGGGCAGTGGCGTCGGTCATGGACGGGCCGGCCCAGTACGTGACGATCGGCGTGCCGACCTGCCAGGTGCGTGGCACCGGTGACTCAGCCGCGCGGGCAGAGAGTGGCAGCAGGGCGACTAGGGAAAACAGACCGGCGAGCGTGGAGCGTTTCATGATGGGATGGCGTTGGTTTCAGCGGCGATCGGATTCGGGCTGTGTTGTTGCGGTGGACAGGTACCACCGACGTCGGGCGGAGGCGAGCCTGGAAATACACTCTGGAAATACACTCATCGGCCGCGGTGCGCGTCGTCGGTTGGAGCCGGCGAAGTTGAGTTCAAGAACGGCGCCGTAATCGCGTAATGGCCGGCCAGCACCTCGAACGTCGCCGCGTCGGCATTCGTGCCGGCCAACCGCACTCCCGTCGCGCTGGCGGCGGACTCCTTGCCTTCGCGGACTTGCTGCGGCGCGTGGGTGGGCACGCGGATGGCGGCGGTCGTGTTCGCCGGCACGCGAACGTCCAGCGTGATCGCGCCGTCCTCGATTTTCCATTCAACCGCGATCGGTCCGCGGATCGAGTCGTATCGGGCGCGCGCCCAGGTCACGCCGCCGCCGGGACGCGGGGCGATGACGAAGTGCCGGCAGCCAGGAGCCGAGTCGTCGGGGTTGATGCCCGCCACGTTTCGCCAAAGCCATTCGCCTACTGCGCCGAGCGCCCAATGGTTGAACGAATTCATGCCGGGGTCCTGAAACCCCCGGCCTTTCACGTACCCGTCCCAGCGTTCCCAAATCGTAGTGGCGCCGTTGTCGATCATGTATCGCCACGACGGAAAGGTGCGGTTAGTGAGGAGCTGCCAGGCCAGTTCAGTCTGGCCCTGGCGCGGCAATTCCAACATCAGCCGGTGCGTCGTTTGAATGCCGGTCGAGAGATGGTCGTGGTAGCGATGAATCGCCTCGACGACGTGCCGCGTTGCGGCCGGGCGCAGGTCCGCGGGCAGAAGATCGAAGGCCAGTGCAAGCGCATAACCGCCCTGGGTGTCGCCGCGGATGCGTCCGTCGGCTTGCACGAAGGTCCGATTGAACGCCGCCTTGATCTGCACGGCCAGGTCGGCGTAGCGCCGGGCCTCGGCTTCGCGCTCCAGCACCCGCGCCATTCTGGAAACCAGTTCCGTGGAGTGCGCGAAAAACGCGGTGGCGAACAGGTCGTTGGGCACGGAGGCGCCTTTCGTCGGCCAGTCGGCTTGCTTGATCCAGTCGCCGTTGAGCCAGTCGTTGTAGTCGTTGTTGCGGCCGTGCGTCCAGATCAGGTCGGGATTCAGCCGGTGCACGCTGTCCACCCATCGGCAGGCGGCGGCGAAGTGCTCGGCCAGCAGGCGGGTGTCCGCGTAATTCTCGTAGGCGCGCCACGGGACGATCACGCCGGCATCGGCCCAGGCGGGCGCGCCGGAGAACTGCGCGTTCGGATTGCCTGGGTGCGGCGCGAAATCGGGAAAGCGACCGTCGTCAGCCTGGTCATCCCGGATGTCGCGCGTCCACTTCGTGAAGAACGCGGCGAGGTCCATGTTGAACATCGCGGTCTGGCTGAAGGCCTGGATGTCGCCCATCCAGCCGAAGCGCTCGTCGCGTTGCGGACAATCGTTCGGCGAGCTCATCAGGTTGGCGCGCTGCGTCCAGAGGATGTTGCGCCAAAGCTGGTTGATCGCCGGGTCCGAACACTCGAAGCTGCCCACCTCCGGCGCTGAGGAATGGAACACGCGGGCCCGGACGGCGGTCAGGTCCGGCGTCGCCGCGAGCCCCGTCAATTCGACGAAACGAAATCCGTGATAGGTGAACCGCGGCTCGAAGGTGAATTGGCCGTCGGCGCGCGGCGTGTAGCGGTCGATCTGCGGCGCGCCGCGCAGGTTCGCCGTGTAGAGCGTGCCGTCGGCGTTGGTCATCTCGGCGTGGCGCAGCGTCACAGGTTGACCGGAGATTCCGCGCGCCTCGATCCGGCACCAGCCGACGAGGTTCTGGCCGAGGTCGAACACATAGGCGCCCGGCTTCGGTTCTCTCAGGTGCACCGGGGCAAGTTCCCGCGTGACGCGGATCGGTTCGTTGGGCTGCCAGACGAGCTGTTCGCGGCCGAGGTCGGATGCGTGGGCTGACGTCCACGCGCGAGCATCAAAGTCGGCCGTGTCCCAGCCGGCGAATTCGCGGCGCGCGTCATAGTCCTCGCCGTCGTAAATCCCCGCGGCGCGGATCGGTCCGGCGAGCGTGCTGCGCCAGGTTTCGTCGGTGACGACGGTCTGTTTCCGGCCGTCGGCGAACTCGATCTCCAGTTGGCAGAGGAACCGCGGGACGGTGCCGTAAGCGAAGCGCCCGACCGCCATCAGCCGCCCGGCGTACCAACCCTCCCCGAGCCACGCAGCCACCACGTTGTCGCCGGTGCGGACCAGATCGGTGACATCGTAGGTCTGGTACTGGATGCGATGGTGGTAACTGGTCCACTCCGGGGCCAGCAATTGATCGCCGACGCGACGGCCGTTGATCCGAAGTTCATACAAGCCTTGCGCGGTGGCATAGACGGTGGCCCGACGAATCGTGCCCGGCAACGCAAAGTCCTTCCGGAACATCGCCGCGGGCAACGCACCGGTGCCGCCGCCGGGCGCGACCGTGGCGAGGACGCCATCCGTCAGATTGGTGCGCGCCCAAGCGCCGGTCTCGATCGAATCGCCCGCGCTCACACCTGCGCCTTGTGCGAGGTTTTGCCCGCCGGCCAGCACCTGCATTTCCGCCAGGGCGAAGGCGAAGTTCGTGGTGTCCCGCGGCGCCAGTTGCGTCACGGTGAGTCGCAGAAACCGCGCCGTTGTTGGCGTGAACTCGAAGCTCGGCGCGTTCGTGCCGGGGTTAGGCAGGTCGTGTGTCGTGCGGTCGAGCACCAGTCGGGCGTCGGCAAAATCGGCACGCCCCGCGGTTTCGATTTTGAACCTTCGGGGGAACAGAAAGCCCGGCGTGTCCGGCTGCCAATCGTAAGGCCGGGCCGGGAACAGCCGGACGGCATCGACGCTTGCCGGCCGGCCCAGATCGAGCGCCACCCACTTGGCCGCGTCCGGCCTTGCCGCAAATTCGCTGTGATAGCCGTTGTGCGGCGGCCGCGCCGCGAGGTTCGTGACGCTGGACGGATCGGCGATCCAGCGGGCCGCCCAATCGGCGCGGTCGAGCAACCCCATGGTCCACGACGCCGGTTCGCTCCAGGCCGACGCGCGGTCATCGCCATCCCACACGCGCACCTTCCAGAAGCAGCGCGCGCGGCTGGCCAGGGGTTTCCCCGCGTAGGACACCTGGACCGTCTGATCCGACCGCACCTTACCGCTGTCCCACTCAGTGCCTATGTCGCGACCGAGCTCCGCTGGTGAACTTGCCACAAGGACTTGGAACGCGGTCTGGCGTTCGCCGCGGCGATCGGACTGGAGAATCCAGCTCAGGCGGGGCTGTCGGACATCCAGCCCGACCGGATCGGTCCGGTATTCACAACGCAAGCGCTCGACCGCCGGCCCGGCGGCGCGAGCCGGGACGAGGGCCAGAACCAGGAAAACAACCAGCCAACCGGCAGGGCTCCAGGCGGCCAATAGACTCGCGAGGCGCACGGTGGGGAGGGGCCTCGCGCCGCTCCAATCGTGCCGACCGGCGGTACTCGCGAACAGGCCACGGAGGTGCATGGCGCTGTGATAGCGCGGCCCCCCCGGCCCGGCAATCTCCGTTCTGCGTTGGCCTCGATGAAGGCCTGCCTGGCGGTCCGGCGGCCCGCCCTGGCCGGCGCGAGGGCGTCAACTTGCGCGGCCGACCGATTGGGCGGCCTTCCAGGTCCGGTAAGAGCCGGTGAGGTTGCGCACGCTCAGGCCGTTTTGCGACAGCATCCGGCACGCGAAATACGAGCGCTGCCCGCTTTGACAACTGACGATGATTTCGCGGTCGCGCGGCAGTTCGTCCAACCGGCCACGCAGTTCAGGCAGGGGAATGTGGACCGAGCCGGGGATGTGGCCGGCGGCGCGCTCCTGGGGGCTCCGCACGTCCAGCACCAACGTCCGCGCCGGGTCGAGGTGCGGCAGTTCGTGCCATTGGGCGAGTTCGACATAGCCGTCGAGCACGTTCTGCGCCGCCATGCCTGCGAGGTTCACCGGGTCCTTGGCCGAGCCGAATGGCGGTGCGTAACTGAGTTCGAGTTCCGCGAGGTCGTGAACGGTCATGCCGGCCTTCAGCGCGGTGGCGAGCACGTCGATGCGCTTCTCCACACCATCGCGCCCGACCGCCTGGGCGCCGAGCAGGAGGCCGTTTTCAGGCGCAAACAGGATCTTAAGGGCGATCGGTTCCGCGCCCGGGTAATAGCCGGCGTGCGACGCCGGGTGCAGGTGCAGCGCCCGGTAAGGCCGGCCGGACTTGAACAACGCGGATTCGTGCGCGCCGGTGCACGCGGCCGTCAGCTTAAACAGACGCAGCACCGCCGTGCCCAGCGTGCCTTCGTAGCGGGCTTCGCGGCCAAAAACGTTGTCCGCGGCGACGCGCCCCTGCCGGTTCGCCGGGCCCGCCAGCGGGATCAACTGCCAGTGGCCAAGTACTGCATGGCGCACCTCCACCGCGTCGCCCACGGCCCAGATGTGCGGGTCGCTGGTCTGCATCTGCGGGTTGACCCGGATGCCGCCCAGTTCACCGGTTTCCAGGCCGGCAGCGCGCGCCAGGCCGACTTCCGGCTTCACGCCCAGGCCCAGCACCACCAAGTCCGCCGGCAGGCGCGTGCCGCTGCGCAGCACCACGATCGACGCGGACGCCGTTTCATCTGCGCGGGGCGCCTCGAAGGCCGCCACGGCATCGGCCAGGTGGAGGGCGACGCCGTTGGCCTTCAACTCCGCGTGCAGCCAGGACGCCATTTCCGGATCGAGCGGCGCCATGACCTGCGGCAAAGCCTCGACCAGCGTCACGGAAAGCCCGAGATGGACCAGTTGCTCGGCCATTTCCAGGCCGATGTAGCCGCCACCCACCACCACCGCCTGCCGCGCGGACCGGTCTTTGATCCAGGCTTTGATGCGGTCGGCATCGGGCACGTTGCGTACCGGGAAATGGCCTTCGCGATCGAGGCCGGGAATCGGTGGCCGCAATGGCGCGGCGCCGGGGGACAGAATCAAGGCGTCGTAAGCCTCCTCGGCTTCGCGGCCCGAGGCCAGATCGCGCACCCGCACGCGGCGGTTCGCGCGGTCGATGGCGACGACCTCGGTCTGGACGCGCACGTCGAGATTGAAGCGCGCCTTGAGGCTGGCCGGCGTTTGCAGCAACAGCTCGTCGCGGTCGGCAATCTCGCCGCCGACGTAGTAGGGCAGGCCGCAATTCGCGAAGGAGACGTGCGGTCCGCGTTCCAACACGACGATCTCGGCGGTTTCGGACAACCGGCGGGCACGCGCGGCGGCGCTCGCGCCTCCCGCCACGCCGCCAACCACGAGCAAGCGTCGTCCGTTCGTGGGCTCAGGCATGGGTGGGGTGGGTTTGTTTCCAGCGTTCGCGCAAGGCGGCATGAAGGCGTTCGCGGCAGGCGGCCGGTAGTTCGACGGCCTGCCCATGACGATACACCGTGATGGTCTGGCGGATGTTGTCCACCACCACCTGGCAGGGATTGCAGCCGCTCAAGTGCTGCTGCAAATCTGCACACATGCCGGGTTCCAGGGTGCCGTCCACATATTCGTTGAGGGCGGCGAGTAATTCATCGCAATTCATGACCGTGTTCCGCCGCGATGGAACCGCGAGCGCGTCGGAAGTTACAGGCCAAGGAACCCCTTCCGACGGATCCGGGGCCGCCGGCTCAGTCCCGGACCGGCAAGGGGGGGCGGTTGTGAAGTCGCCCGGCGGTCAGTCCACGACCGTCACGCGGACCACCGAGTTCAGACCCCCGAACGGATTGGGCACCAGCTCCGCCGCGGCAGCATCGTGCATCCAGGCACCGTCCACGATGAAGCGGTATTCGTACACGCCGGGGGGCAGTTCCAGTTCCACGCTCCAGCAGTCGGCGCCGGTGCAGCGCATCGGCGTCGCGGTCGGGTGCCACTGGTTGAAGGTCCCGGCCAGGAAGACGGTCTGGGCGCCCGGATGTGTGCAAAGCAGTCCGACGCGCGACGGCCGCGCGGCCGCGGCGGGCTTCGCGGTGGTTGGCTTGGTCGGAGCAGGGGGCGTCGCCGGGATCTTCGCGATCGCGGCCGACTGTTTGGCCGCGGAGGTTTTGGTCGTTTTCGGTTTGTTCGGTTTCGTAGTCATGGTCATGGATGTGTCAAGGCGCGGGGGCAGGCCGAACCGACGAGAAGACTTTTCGCTGTGACGTTTCCCCGTGGGTTTTGGGGCACCGCCTCCACGACGGGGCGGACAATACGCCGCCGGGCGGGTTTGGCCAGTTCTTTCGCAGGGCGGTTTGCGTTCAAGGCCGGTGCCGCGGCTGTCCCCAGAACTGGTGACTGGTGGGAAGACGAGGCTCGGCTACTCTGCGTCCGTTGTTGGCGCACTTCGTTCTCAGGTGCGCGTGTGTGAAAGGGCCGGACCTGTTTGTCCGGCCTTTCTCTTTGGTGCGCCCGGCCAGTTGGATCACCCCCTGCCAGCCGGCAACTCCCCAATTACGGCACGGTCCACTGCGGACCTCCAGCCGGCTTGCCGTGCGACAGTCACGGGGGCTTGCCGTCCGCGCGGAAGCGCTTGCCGCCGCCGGAACCGCACACTAGTTTCGCGCAGCGTATGGAAAACCCGCCGAACCCGGACGCTCAGCCGCCCGTCGCGCCGCCGCCGCTGCCGCCGTCAACCTCGCCGGTGCTTCCGGCGGTGCCACCGCCCTTGCTGGGCGCAGCCTCGCCGGCGCGCCCCCGCGGTGGCCGACCGGGCCGCGGTTGGATGGTGCTTTCGCTGGTCCTCTTGGTGCTGCTGGCGATCAGTTTCCTTGGCAACCTGAAGAATCTGGTGTTCGCCCTCCTGCCCCTCTCGCCGACCGCGGGCTACGTCAGCGGACCGCAATTGCACGAAGTGGTGGTCGAGGACAACCGCAGCAGCGCCAAGATCGCCATCGTCGATATCGACGGCGTCATTTACGGCGGCTATGTGGGCGCGGGCGACGGCAGTCCGGTGGAACTGGCCGCGGCGCAATTGCAGCGCGCCCGCGAAGATCCGCGGGTGAAGGCCGTGATCCTGCGCATCAATTCCCCCGGCGGCGAGGTGCTGGCCGCGGACGAAATTGCCCGGGCGGTGTCCGAGTTTCAGGCCAAGTCCGGCAAGCCGGTCATCGTCTCCATGGAAGGGCTGGCCGCCTCCGGCGGTTACTACGTGGCCGCGCCGTGCCGGTGGATCGTGGCCAACGAGTTGAGCCTCACCGGATCGATCGGCGTGATCATGCACGGCTACAACTACCGCGGCCTGCTCGACAAGGTGGGCGTGCGCCCGATGGTGTACAAGAGCGGCCGGTTCAAAGACATGCTCAGCGGTGACAAAGCCGTGGTTTCACCCGAGGAGGACGCGATGATCCAGAAGCTGATCGACGAAACCTTCGGCCGGTTCAAGGCCGTCATCGCCGACGGTCGCGGTCGGGCCGATCGCGAAAACGAAGGCAAAGGCCGCAAACTCGCCAACAATTGGGAGGACTTTGCCGACGGCCGCGTCCTCTCCGGCAAGCAGGCTTACGACCTCGGTTTTGTGGACGAACTGGGCACGTTCAAGACGGCGGTCAGCCGCGCCAAGGCCATCGCGGGCGTCGCCAGCGCGAACCTGGTGCGTTACCAGCAGCCGCCGAGCATCAGCGATTTCCTGCACCTGTTCGGCAAGGCGGAAACCACCACGGTGAAGCTCGACGTGGGGCTCAATCTGCCGAAGCTGGAAGTCGGCCGGCTCTACTTTTTGTTTGCGCCCGGCGCGCTTTGAGAGCGGCCGTCCCGCGCGGTTGCGCTGCAACCCGGCCGTCGGTTGTCCATGAAGACCGTATTCAAAACTGTTCCCGGATCGATCGTCGCGCCGCAGGGCTTCCTGGCGAGCGGCGTGTTCTGCGACCTCAAACGCCTTGGCACCGGCAAAGGTTCGGAGAAGGGCCGGAAGCGCGACCTGGCGTTGATCGTTTCCACGATGCCCGCCACCGTGGCCGGCCTGTTTACGACCAATCAGGTCTGTGCCGCCCCGGTCAAGGTCTGTCTCGAACGCGTGAAAACTGGCGTGGCCCAGGCCATCGTGGTGAACTCCGGCAACGCCAACGCCTGCACCGGCCGGCAAGGTTATCGCGATGCGGTGGCCATGGCCGAGTTGACGGCCCGGCAATTTCACCTCCCACCGGAACAGGTCCTGGTCGCCTCGACCGGCCGCATCGGCGTGCCCTTGCCAATGGGCAATGTCCGTGCGGGCATCGTGTCCGCCGCCAAGCTGCTGGGTGACGACCCGGCGCACGCCGCCGAAGCCACCGAGGCCATCATGACCAGCGACACGCGACCGAAGCAGATCGCGGTCGAGTTCAAGCTCGGCGGACAGACCGTCCGCCTCGGCGGTATCTGCAAAGGGGCGGGCATGATCCAGCCCGGCATGAGCGCCACCGGCGCGCGGCCCGCCGCCACCCCGTTGCACGCCACCATGCTGGCTTTCTTGACCACCGACGCGGCGGTCGCGGCCGGCACGCTCCAGGCCTGTTTGCAGGAAGCGGTGGCGCAGAGCTTCAACCGCATCACCGTGGACGGCGACATGAGCACCAACGACACCGTGCTCATCCTGGCCAACGGGGCCGCCGGCAACTCCCGGTTTTGCGGCCCGAACGCGCACACCCCGAGGTCCGGACTCGGCCGCTTCCAGGCCGCGCTCAACCATGTCTGCCTGGAACTGGCGAAGCAGATCGTGCGCGACGGCGAAGGCGTGTCGCGCTTCGTCACCGTGCGCGTCGGCGGCGCGCGGACGTTGGCCGACGCCGATGCCGCGGCGCGCGCCGTGGCCAACAGCGCGCTGGTGAAGACCAGTTGGTGTGGCGGCGATCCCAACTGGGGCCGGATCATCGATGCCCTGGGTTACTCCCCCGCCACCGTCGTCGAGGAGAAAGTGGACATCGGCTACAGCGCCCCCGGCGGGCGGTCGGTCGTGTGGAGTCTGCGCCGCGGGCAACCCACGCAGGCGTCGTTCAAGGCGCTCTGCGCCGCGGTTGCCGCCAAGGAATTCGATCTCCACATCCGGCTCAATTTGGGAAAGGCGGGCGCAGTCATGTATGCCGCCGACCTGACCGAGGCCTACGTCGATTTCAACAAAGGCGACGTGAGCGATCCGGCCTCGCTGGGTGGCTGAGAGCCGCGCGGGCGAAGGCGGGGTACGCGTGCTTTCCCGCGCGCAACGCCGGTGACTGCCCCAGCCCAGCGACCTTCGGCGGCGCGTGCCCGGCAGGCGGCCGGTGAACCGCGCCCGACTCGCATTGCACCTTCCCAGCCGCAGCTTTACCGGGTACACTGGCCCTGCTCTCGGAGAAACTGATATGCCGCGGGCGAGTCAATCAGTACGCGAAATCAACGTTATGGGCGATAGATCCCCGAAGTCCAACCAGAAGAAATCCTCGCAAAAACAGGCCAAAGCCAACAGCGCCGCCGAGAAGAAGAAGGCGGCGGTGGTCAGCAAACAGGCCGCGGGCAAGAAGTGACCGCCGCCCGTCACCCGTCGTGTCTCCCGAGCTCCGGGTCCGGAGAAACCGACTCCGCCTCACCCCGAAGCCACCGGGCGCCCAAATTGCGTCAAGGCCAGGTCTGGAAATGCGGTGACCATTTCATCCGCATCGTCCAGCTCGAACGGCTGGCCGTGGGCTACAAGACGTTCCGAGACCCGCGGACCGGCGAAGGCAAGCATGGGCGGACCACGAAGAAGGCCTTCTGCCGCATGCTCAAGTCCGCCCTCCTGGTCTTTCCTCCGGCGCCGGCCTCCGGTTACCGCCAGGCCCGCGAGCCTGACCGTTCCGGTCTCCGCCTCCCGCCCGAGTGAGGCGGGTTGGACCGACCGGCCCGGGGCGTTGGCGCGGGCCGATGGGGATGGCCCGGCTTGGGCGGCGGCGAAAAGCGGCGCGGATGTTCTGCCGGCCGGGCGGCGGGCGGCGCGGCCGAATAGTCGAAACCCTCCGCCTTCTTTCGCACGATGCCGCGCCCGATGAAGCGCTCCAGGGCGCGCAATTCGCCAAGGTCGTCCGGCGTCACGAAGCTGATCGCATCGCCCACGGCATGGGCCCGGCCCGTGCGCCCGATCCGGTGGACGTAGTCCTCGGAGTGCATCGGGAAGTCGTAGTTCACCACGTGGGAAATGCCGTCCACGTCGATGCCGCGCGCCGCGATGTCCGTCGCCACCAACACGCGCACGGCGCCGGACTTGAAATCCTTCAGCGCCCGCAACCGCTGACTTTGCGAACGATTCGAGTGCAGCGTCGCGGTGCGGATGCCTTGTTGCTCCAACTGCCGCGCGAGGCGGTCCGCGCCGTGTTTCATGCGCGAGAAGACCAGCACCATGTCCATCTGCGGATCGCGCAGCAAATGCAGCAGCAGCGACGTCTTCAGGTGCTTCCCCACTTCGTACACGAGCTGCGTCACCGTTTCGGCGGGATTCGCGCGGCGGCCGATTTGAACCGTCTTGGGGGCGCGCTGGAAATCGTGCGTGAGGGCCTCGATCTCCCGGGACAGCGTGGCGGAAAACATCAGCGTCTGCCGCTGCTTCGGCAACGACTGCACTATCCGCCGGATGTCCGGCAGAAAACCCATATCCAGCATCCGGTCGGCCTCGTCCAGCACCAGGAATCGCAACAGCGAAAAATCCGCGCAGCGCTGGCCCATCAGGTCGAGCAGCCGGCCAGGACAGGCGATGATGACGTCGGTTCCGGCCCGCAACGCCCGGATTTGCGGTTGTTCCCCCACGCCGCCGAAAACCGTGGCGACGCGCAGCGGCAGGTACTTCGCGTAAGCCTTCACGTTCTCCTCGATCTGCAGGACGAGCTCCCGCGTCGGCGCGACGACCAGCACGCGCGTGCCGCGGCGCGGGTCCGGTTGGGCGGTGAGCCGGGTCAGGATCGGCAGGGTGAACGCCGCCGTCTTGCCCGTGCCCGTCTGCGCAATGCCGATCAGGTCGTGCCCGGCGAGGATCGGCGGGATGGCCGCGGACTGGATCGGCGTCGGTTCGGTGTATCCGGCGTCCTGCACCGCCTGCAAAACTCTGGCATCAAGGCCAAGGGTTCGAAATGGCATTGCCGGCAATAGTAACCGCCGCCGGGGCAAAAGCACGCAATTAACTCGCCCGTCCTCCACCGTGGCTGGTCGGAACCACCGCCCCGCCTCCCCACTCGCGACGATGGACGCCGGCGGCGACGGGATCAACAAAGCCGGCAAGCGTCGGACCCCACGGCCCGGCGGTTCGCACCCTCAGCCTACCTGACTTGAATTCTCTGCAAGCGTCGTTGCGATGCGAACCCTCGACGATGCGCAAGGCTTGGGGGCGACTCAATCCGCATACCCGGTGGGATGCGTTTTGTGCCAGGCCCAGGCGCTGGCGACGATGGCGTCCAGCTTCGGGAAGCGCGGCTGCCAGCCCAGGTCCTTCATCGCCCGCGCCGCCGAGGCCACCAACCGCGGCGGATCGCCCGGCCGGCGCGGCTTCTCGACCGCCCGGATGGCCCGTCCCGTCTCGCGTTCGCAGGTTTGGATGACCTCGCGCACCGAGTAACCGGCGCCGTTGCCCAGATTGTAGAAGCCGCCTGCGCCCGGGCGCAGGGCCCGGATGTGCGCATCCGCCAGGTCGCCGATATGGATGTAATCGCGGATGCACGTGCCGTCGGGCGTCGGGTAATCCGTGCCGTAGATTTCGCAGTGGGACGCCTGGCCGAGCGCGACCTTCAGCACGTTGGGAATGAGATGCGACTCGATGCGGTGATGTTCGCCGAACCGCGCGCTGGCGCCCGCGGCGTTGAAATAACGGAAGGCCACGAACTCCAGGCCGTGGATCTGCCGGTACCAGCCGAGCAATTTCTCGAACATCAGCTTGGACTCGCCATACGGATTGATCGGCCGCTGCGGCAGCTCCTCGGTCATCGGCACGTGGTCGGGCGGGCCGTAGGTGGCGCAGGTGGAACTGAAGACGAATTTCCGCACCCCGGCCTCGACGGCGGCGTCGAGCAGGTGCAGGCCGCTGGCGACGTTGTTGCGAAAATACTTCGACGGATTGGTCATGGACTCGCCCACCAGCGCGTTGGCGGCAAAGTGCAGGATCGCCTCCACCCCGGACTCCCGGACCGTCCGGAGGACGGCTTCGCGTTCGCTCAGGCAAAGCGGGACGAACCGCGCCCGCGGGTCCACCGCACTGCGATGGCCCTCGCTGAGGTTGTCGATCACCGTGACCGCATGCCCGGCGTCGCAGAGTTGCTCCACGCACACCGATCCGATATAGCCTGCGCCGCCAGTCACCAGTACATTCATGTCCGCCCAGCCTATGCGTGCGGCGAAGCGGTGCTCAATCGGGAAATGCGCGGGGAGCACCCGTGTCCCTCCCGGCTCTGGGGGAGGCGGCGGGCGGGCGGGCGGGCCACCCGGGCTCCGGCGGCGGCCGGCGGATGTGCTTGTCGGGTTCGCTTTGGCTGGCGAAAGTCCTCCCTGCCACGCGGCCCGCCGCGACCGAAACGCCGAACGAATCGAATGCTCGCCAAACTGACACGCCATTTAGTTCAGCGAACCGACCTCACGCCGGCGCAGATCGCTGCCGCGGTGGAAGCGCTGACGGACGACGTGGTGCCGACCGTGGACAAGGCTGACTTTCTCACCGCGTTGGCCATGAAGGGCGAAACCCCCGAGGAGATTCTCGCCTTTGCCGCCGAATTGCGGACCCGTGCGGTACCCGTGGCGGTGCCGGCCGAGGTGCGGGCGCGCGGCGTGCTGGACGTGGTTGGCACCGGGGGCGACCGGTTGGGCACGATCAACCTCTCGACGGCGGCGGCGATCGTGGCGGCGGCTGCCGGCGTGCCGGTGGCCAAACACGGCAACCGCGCCGTCACCTCCCGGTCCGGCAGCGCCGACGTGCTCGAAGCGTTGGGCATCCCGACCGATCTGCCGGCCCCGGTGGCGGCGGCGATGTTGCGCGAGCGTGGCTTTGTGTTCCTGTTTGCGCCGCTGTATCACCCGGCCTTTCGCGCGATCGCGCCGGCCCGGAAGCTTTGCGCGGAGCGCGGCCAGCGCACGCTCTTCAACCTGCTCGGCCCGCTGCTCAACCCCGCACGGCCGGACTTTCAACTCATGGGTGTTCCGCGGCCCGAGTGGTGCGAACCGTTGGCGCGGGTGCTGCAGTGGTTGGGCGTCCGCCGCGGCCTGGTGGCCTGTGGCGAGGCCGGCCGGCTCGCCAGCGGCCAAACCATCCACCTCGACGAGATGTCCAGCCTCGGCGAAACCACCGTGGCCAGCTTCTACGATGGCAGTCCGATCCGGGTAAGCCGGCTCAGCCCGGCGGAGTTTCCGCTGCAGGTCGCGCGCATCGCGGACTTGCTGGGCGGCGACAGTGCGGCCAACGCCGCGGGCCTGCGCGCCATCCTGAACGGCGAAGACCGCGGACCGAAGCGCGATGCCGTGCTGTTGAACGCGGCGGGCGCCCTCTTCGTGGCCGGCAAGGCGGCGTCGCTCTATGACGGATGGGTCGAGGCGGAGACGTTGGTGGACAACGGCGCCGTGGCGCGAAAACTCGCCACATTGACAGCGCCGTGGCCGGGCCCACTTTAAGTTCGTGCCGGACTTCGAACGGACTCCTTCGACCGGACGGTTTCCGGCGCCAACACGATGAAACTACTGAGCGCAGCCGAGATCAAACAGGCGCTGACCGGTGTCCCCGACTGGCGTCGCCGCGGGCGGGTGATTTCGCGGCGGTTCGAATTCGCGGGCTTTCCGGACGCCATGAAGTTTGTCAATGCGGTGGCCCGCGCGGCCGAAAAAGAGAATCACCACCCGGACATCGACATCCGTTGGAACCAGGTCACGCTCGCCTTGAGCACGCACGATGCCGGCGGGCTGACCGAACAGGATTTCGATCTCGCCCGGCGGTGCGACCGGCTCGCGACCTGAGCGTGGTGGACAATGCCCCGGGCACCCGCCACCCGCGCGGCGCGTCCGTGAGAACCGGGCGCGCCTATCCGTGAGCCCCGAGGATCCGGTCGGTCGCCCAACGCGCGTGTTCGGCGATGAGGGGTTCCGGATCGCTCGCCGCGCGCTGCAACGCGGGCAGGCTCGCGGGATCGCCCAGGTTGCCGAGCGCCACGCAGACGTTCCGCAGCAGGCCACGGCGCTTGACGCGGGCGAGCGGCGTGCCGGCAAATCGCGACCGAAAGCCGGCTTCGTCGAGCGCCAGCAAGGCGAGCAAATCCGGTTGCCGGAGGTCGGTACGCGTGTGGTCCCGCAGGAGGCGACCCTCGCGCGCAAAGCGGTTCCAGGGGCAGACTGCCAGGCAGTCGTCGCAGCCGAAGATCCGCGTGCCGAGGGCCGGGCGCAGTTCCGCCGGAATCGGTCCTTTGAGCTCGATGGTCAGGTAGGAAATGCAACGCCGGGCGTCGAGCACGAACGGTTCGACGATGGCGCCGGTCGGGCAGGCGGCGAGGCACCGCGTGCACGCGCCGCAGCGGTTCCGCTCGGGCGGGTCGGGTTCGAGCTCGAGCGTGGTCAGGATTTCAGCGAGGAAGAACCAGTTGCCGAGCGCGCGGCCGATCAGGTTGGTGTGCTTGCCGATGAAGCCCAGCCCGGCGCGCTGGGCGAGATCCCGTTCCAGGATCGGGCCCGTGTCCACGTACCAAAGCGATTGCGTGCCCGGCGCGGGGAGGCGGTTCACGAATTCGGTCAGCCCCCGCAACTTCCCGGCCATCACGTCATGGTAGTCGGCAAACCGCGCGTAGCGGGCCACCACCCCGCGCGGGCCGGGGGCCGGCTGGTCGGCGGTTGCGACGTGGTAGCTGGTCGCCAGGCAGAGGATGCTCCGCGCGCCGGGCAGCACCCGTTGCGGATCGACGCGCCGGGCGGCGTTGCGGGCCAGGTAAGCCATCTCCCCGTGATGCCCGGCCGCGACCCAGGATTGAAAATGTGGGCCGGTCGCCGGCGCAGCGGCGGAGGTGACGCGGCAGGCGTCGAAGCCCAGTTCGCGCGCCCGCGTCTGGATGGCGGCTTTCATCCGCCGGCTCCGGCCGCGGTGACCATCCGGAACTGATGCACGACCTGATCGGCCACCTCGGCGGTTTGGCGCACGTCGGCATTGAGCAACACGTCGGCCTGGCGATAAACCGGCTCGCGCTGGGCGAGCAGTTCGCGGATGCGGCCTTCCGGATCGGGGACCTCGAGCAGCGGCCGGTGCGCTTGGCGCCGGACGCGTTGCCAGATCGTCTCCGGCGACGCCCAGAGCCAGATCACCAGCGCGTGCCGCTTCAGGCTCGCCAGCAGTTCGGGGTTCGCGCCGACGCCGCCGCCGGTGGAGATCACCAGGTTTTCGCGCGTGGCCAGCTCCGTCACCACCTGGCGCTCGAGTTCGCGAAAGCCGGTTTCGCCCTCCCGCTCGAAGATTTCGGGGATGCTCAGCCCGGCGCGACGCTCGACCAGGTGGTCGGTATCCAGGAACTCGAAGCCGAGGCGCTTCGAAACGGCGTGGCCCACGCTGGATTTGCCGCTCCCCATGAAACCCGTCAGCGCGAGGTTGCGAATCCGGCGCTCGGGGCTCATGACGTTGGCTTCCCGGCGCGCGCCCCGGCGTGGTGCGCGTGCCAGACCCGGCGCAACCCTTCCAAGGTCAGGCCGGGAATCACGTCCGTAATGTCCGGGATTTGTCTTGCCATCAAGCGAGCGTACCCGCCGGTGGCGAGAACCGGAAGCGACTTCACCCGCAACGCGCCGCGCAGCTCGCCGAGCAGTTCGCGAATCATACCCCGGTAACCGTGCACCGCGCCCACCAGCATGGCCTCGCGCGTGTTCCGGCCGATCACCTGCCGGGTGTCCCGAATCCGGATGCGCGGCAGCAGGGCCGTCTTCTCATGCAGGTAATCGGTCATCGCCGCCAGACCGGGGGCGATGATGCCGCCGATGTAGTCGCCGCGCCGGTCCACCACGTCGAACGTCACCGCCGTGCCAAAGTCGATCACGATGACCGGCGCCCCCACGAGGTGCCGGGCCGCCACAGCGTTGGCCAGCCGGTCGGGACCGATCGAAGCCGGGCGCGGATAACGAACACCCAGGCCGCGCAACGTGCGGTGCGTGAGCACCAGCGGCGCGACGCGCCACTGTCGGCGCACCGCGTCCACCGCGCGGGGCGTGGCGCCGGGCACCACGCTGCACACCGCCGCGCCGGTCACCGCCGCCCCGCCCACGAAACGTCGCAAGTCCGCCGGCACGCCGCCACCCGCCCAGGCGGCGGTGGGCATTTCCGCCTGCCGGAACGCGCCGGTGGCCCGGGCGAGCCCGACGTGGGTGTGGGTGTTCCCGATGTCGAGGAGCAGCAGTGTCATGGGGGCAGGGGCAGTGGGATTCGCTTGGGCGGGCGTCACGGGCGCAGCGTCACATCGCCGCCGGTGACGCGTTCCAGGCGCCCGTAATCGGTGCGCACCAGCAGCGAGCCGTCCGAGTCCAGCGATTCCGCGCGCCCGCGCAACCGGCGTTCGCCCACGCGAACTTCCAGATCGCGACCCAACGTGGTGCAGAGCGCCTCCCACTCGTCGGCGACCTGCTCGAACTGGCCCGCCGTCAGCCGCGCGTAATCGGCGTCGAGTTCGCGCAGCACGGCCACCGCCAGTTCGGCGCGCCGCACCGGGCGGCCCAGCTCGATCCGCAACGAGGTCGCCGCCCGGCGCACGTCCGGCGGGAGGTCGCTGGCCGTGACGTTCACGTCGAGGCCGATGCCCAACACCGCGTGGCGGACGCGATCCTGTTCGCCACTCAACTCGGTGAGGATGCCGCCGAACTTGCGTCCGCCGAGCAACAGGTCGTTCGGCCACTTCACTTCCGGTTTCAGGCCGGTGTGCCCGCGTACCGCGCGGGCTACGGCCGTGGCCGCGGCGATGGTCAACTGGGTCATCTGCGGGAGCCGCAACTGCGGACGCAGCAGGACGGAGAACCAGAGGCCCTTGCCCGCCGGCGAAACCCAGCGGCGGCCCAGGCGCCCGCGCCCGCGGGTCTGCGCCTCGGCAAACACCACCACGCCCTCCGCCACGCCGTCCCGCGCCAACTTCTCCACGACATCGCTGGTCGAGGTGGTTTCGCGGAAGACCCGGATGTCGCGTCCGATCGACCGGGGCTGGCCCAGGCGCGAGAGCAAATCGTCCGCGTGCAGCAGGTCCGGCGTGCCCAGCAGTCGATACCCCTGGTGCGGGCTGGCCGCGATGTCATAGCCGAGCGCGCGCAAATCTTGGATGTGCGCCCAGACGGCGGCCCGGCTGATCCCGAGGCGGTGGGCAATTTCCGCTCCGGAGACGGCATCGTTGCCGGCTTCGCGCAGGGCGGTGAGGATGGTGGCGTCGCGGGTCATGGCAGGCGGAGCGGTGACAGCTCAGACATCGTCGGTTTCAAAATCGAGGGCAATGTCCACGGCCGGCGCCGAATGGGTCAGGGCGCCCACCGAGATGAAGTCCACGCCGGTATTCGCGATGGCGCGGACCGTTTTCAACGTGACGCCGCCGCTGGCCTCGGTAAGTGCCCGGCCCCGGACGATCGCCACCGCCTTCCGCAGCGTTGCGGGCGACATGTTGTCGAGCAGGACGAAATCGGCCCCGGCTTCGGCCGCCTGGCGCACTTGCTCGAGCGTGTCGGCTTCGACTTCCACCTGCAGCCGGGGACAGGCCCGGCGGGCCCGCTGCACGCCGACGGCGATCGGGTTCGGTGCCTCCCCGCTGAGTGCCACCAGGTGGTTGTCTTTGATGAGCACCAGGTCGTAGAGGCCGACCCGGTGGTTGCGGCCGCCGCCGCAGGCCACCGCGTACTTCGCGAACCGCCGCCAGCCGGGCGTGGTCTTCCGGGTATCCAGAATCTGCGCCCCTGTGCCCGCGACCGCCCGCACATAGCTCGCGGTGAGGGTGGCGATGCCCGCAAGCCGTTGCACGAAATTCAAAGCCGTCCGTTCGCCGGTCAGCAGCGCGCGGGCGGGACCGGCCAGGCGCAACAGGGTCTGCCCGGTACGCAGCCTGTCGCCATCCTTGGCCTCGCGGTGCACGCGCAGCGCGGCCGAAAGCGCCTTGAACGTCGCCGCGGCGAACTCGAGTCCGGCAACCACCAGGGGCTCGCGCGCAACCATCCGGGCGCGGGCCGGCCGGTTGGCCGGAACCAATGCCCGCGTGGTCGCGTCGCCCCGCCCGACATCCTCACGCAGCGCCGCTTTTACGGCCTGGCTGATCTCGCGCGCAGAGAGATTCATCGCGGGAACATGCCGGAACCGGCGCGGCGAGTGAATCCCAAATCAGTGAAAGCAGAGCCCGCTTGCCGTCCAGGAGCGTCGCAGGCACGCTTACGCCATGCCGGTACCGGTGTTGAGTGTCGCGCAGATGCGTGCCTGGGAGCGTGCCTCCTGGGACGCGGGCCGCAGCGAGGACGCGGTGATCGAGCGGGTCGGCCAGCTCATGGCCGCCCGCCTCTGCCGGCTGACCTGCCAGGGCGACCGCATTATGATCCTCGCCGGCAAAGGCCACAACGGCGAGGACGCCCGCTGCGCTGCGCCCCATTTGACCGGCCGGGTCGTGGATGTGCTGGACATCGTCGAGCCGGGGGCGGCGTTCGCCGCCGTGGCCACCGCGTTGGCGCGCCAACCTGGCTGGATTGTCGATGGCTTGTTCGGCATCGGGTTGAACCGGCCGCTGGATCGGGATTGGATCCGCCTGCTGGAACAAATCAACACCAGCGGTCGCCCGGTGCTCGCGGTGGATGTGCCATCGGGTCTGGACGCGGAGACGGGCAAGCCCTGGGGGGCGGCGATCCGGGCCCGGGTCACGGTCACGCTGGGGGCGCCGAAGACCGGTTTGCTCCAGCCGCCAGCCTGGAGCCACACCGGCCGACTGGCAGTCGAACCGGAGATCGGACTGGTGCCCTGCGGAATTACAAGCGAGCTGCTTTGGACATTGCCGGAGGATTTCGCGTCCTTTCCGCCACCCCGGTCCGTGGCCGGGCACAAAGGCGGCTTTGGCCACGCGCTCATCCTGGCCGGGTCGCGCGGCTTTCATGGCGCGGCGGTTCTGGCGGCGCGGGGCGCCCAGCGGGCTCGACCCGGACTGATCACGCTGGGAACGTCGCCCGAGGTTTACCCACCCGTCGCGGCGCAACTCCAGGCCGTGATGGTGGACGATTGGGCGGGAGCGCTGGCGAGGCAGGCGGGGGCCACGGCGATTCTGGTCGGTCCCGGGCTGGCCGGTCGCGAAGTGACGGCGGATTTCAAGGCGCAGGTTGTCGCACTGTGGCGCTCGGTGCCGGTGCCGATGGTGGTGGATGCCAGCGCGTTGGATTGGTTGCCGGAAAGCGCCGCCCCCGCTCCGGCCCCGCGCATCATCACGCCGCATCCCGGCGAAGCCGCGCGGTTGCTGGGTTCCACCGCCGACCGCGTGCAAGCGGGGCGAACCGAGGCGCTCCGGGCGCTCTCGCGTCGCTTGGGCGGGTGTTGGGTCGCGCTGAAGGGCTTTCAAACCCTGGTGGGTGCGGCCGCGGGTCCGGTCTGGGTCAACAGTTCCGGCGACGCCCACCTGGCCCAAGGCGGGAGCGGCGACGTCCTGGCGGGTTTCCTGACCGGTCTGCTGGCCCAGCCGGGACTGCAAACGGACATAACCGGCACGTTGCGATACGCCGTGTGGCAACACGGCGCGGCCGGCGACCTTTTGAACGAGCGTTCCCGCAACTGGACGCCGGAGGAACTGGCGGGGGCGCTGGGCAACGCCTGACCGAACCGGTGACGGCGCAAGCCGCGACCGACCTGCGCGGCCCGACGGCGCGCGCTTCCCTGTCCCTTCCGGCCGGTGCGGCGGGAGCCCGGATTCCGGACCGCCGCCGAAAACCGGCACGAAAATTTCTTCCTTGGACGCGGCTTGTCTGCTAGTCACAGTTGAAACATGCGTCGCATTTACGTTGCACTGATTGCGCTGATATTAGGTGGCCTGGTGACCAAGGGCGTCCGGGCCGGCGAATTCAAGCTCATGGATGAATCGACCATCTATGGCGACGTGGCGGATTTGGACGAAGCGGGGGTGGTCTTCAAGCTACGGACCGGCGGGTTTTCACCGCGCATTTCCTGGAGCAAGTTCTCCCAGACCGCGCTCAAGACCCTCGCCGAGAATCCCAAGGGCAAGGAGTACGCCGAGCCGTTCATTGAGATCCCGCCCGAAGCGCGCCCCCGCCCCAAACCGAAACCGGTGGTCTTGAAGGAGGTGCCGCGCGTGGAACTGCCGTCGGGGCGGACGACGTTCTTCAGCTCGTTCGGCGCGCCCATGGGACTCCTGATTCTGGGCGTGCTTTACGCGGCCAATCTGCTGGCCGGATTCGAGATCGCCCGGTACCGCAACCGCCCGGTGGCCGTGGTGTGCGGGCTGTCCGCGCTCGTGCCGCTGGTGGGACCGTTGATCTTCCTGGCTTCACCCACGCTGGTCGAACACGCCGCCGAGGATGCGGGCGAACCGCCGACGATGGCCGAGGCGGCCCCGGCGGTCGCGGGGGGCAGCGGTTCGGGATCCACGACCTCCCGCGCGCTGGGCGCGGTCGGTGTCCCGCCGCCGCCCAGCGGCACCGGCCTGAAGGTGGCGGCGGTCGATCGCGGCCCGGCCGCCGGTCCGGCCGCGGCCAAGGTTTACAAGCGGGGGGATTACACGATGAACCGGCGCTTCATCGAGACGCAATTCTCCGGCTTCTTCCGCATCGTCCCCGGCGAGGCGGAGAAGGACATGGTCCTGGTGATCAAGACCCCCAAGCAGGAATACATCGCCAAGCGGATCAGCCGCATCTCGTCCAACGAGATGTTCGTGGTGCCGATTCAGACCGGCGCCAAGGAAATCAACGTCACGTTCGGCGAAATCGCCGAAATCCAGGTCCGGCACCGCGACGACACCGGTCGTGCCTGAACCGTCCCGTCGCTTCGCGCGTTTGGCCGGCATGAAACTGAAGACGATTCTGCTCTTCGGCGCCCCGGGTTGCGGCAAAGGCACGCAGGGCAAGGCGCTGGGCACGCTCCCCGGCTACTTCCATTGCTCTTGCGGGGAAGTGTTCCGCAGCCTGCGCCTGGACAGCGACCTGGGCCAGGTCTTCGTGCGCTATTCGAGCCAGGGCCAACTGGTGCCCGACGAACCGACCGTCCAGCTCTGGCGCGAGTACATCCAAAACTGCCAGCGCTCCGGCCGGTACGATCCGGTGGCGGACCTGTTGTTGCTCGACGGCATTCCGCGGAACGTCCGCCAGGCGAAACTGCTGCGGGACACCTTGGACGTCCGCGCCGTGGTCCACCTCACCAGCCCCGACCCGGGCCGGTTCGTGGAACGTCTCCAACGGCGCGCGCTGCGGGAAAACCGGCTCGACGACGCCAAACTCGAGGTCATTTGCGATCGCCTCGCCACCTACGAGCAGGAAACCCGACCCGTGCTGGGTTTCTACGGTCCGCACGTGCTCCATACGGTGGACGCCACGCAAACGCCGATCCGCGTCCTCCAGGACATGCTGGCGATCGTGGTCACGCTCTGAGGCGCCATGTCCTCCCAGTTTCGCGATCTCATCGCCAGCGAGCTGTACTGTCCAAAGTGCACCCGCTCCCAACCGGTGCGCGAGCGGCTCCTGCTGATTCTGCCGGACGGCGAACTCCATGAGTATGTCTGCCGGGTCTGCGGCACGTCGCTCGGGGAACGCAAGGTGACCGGCCCGCGCGTCGCCCCGCCACCGGCGCGCCGCCCCTCGCCCTGCCCGCGGCCGCCGCCGCGTCCCCCCCGGGGCCTGCTCCGCTGAGGGCCTTCGCCTTCCCGTGCCGTGCACCCGCCACCGAACTCCTCCGCCGCCGGCGCGCCACCGGCGCCCGCCCCCCTGGCCATCGTCTTCTTCGGCACCGCCGAACTGGCCTGCGCCAGCCTCGCCATGCTGGCGCGGACACCGGAGTACCGGGTGACGGCCGTCGTCACGCAGCCGGACCGGCCCCAGGGCCGCAGCCTCAAAGTGCAGCCCTCGCCGGTGAAAACCCTCGCCCTCGAGCTCAAGCTGCCGGTGTGGCAACCGGAGCGCTGCCGGGCGCCGACCTTTCTGGAACAATTGCGCGCCGCCGCCCCGGCGGTGATCGTCGTGGCCGCTTACGGGCAGCTCTTGCCGCCGGCCCTCTTGGCGATCCCGACGTACGGTTGCCTGAACGTTCACACTTCGTTGCTTCCCCGGTACCGCGGCGCCGCCCCCATTCAGTGGGCGATCCTCAACGGCGACGCCGAAACGGGCGTCACCATCATGAAGATCGACGAAGGACTGGATACGGGCGGCATCTTGACCCGGGCCGCCACCCCGATCCTGGCGACGGACGACGCCCGTTCGCTCGCCCACCGGCTCGCGGCGTTGGGCGCCGGGTTGCTGGAGCGAACCATCCACGAGTACGTGGCCGGGCGGATCACGCCGCAACCTCAGCCCGCGAAATACGCCAGCTACGCCCGCAAGATTGTCAAGCAAGACGGCCACCTCGACTGGACCCGTCCGGCGGTTGAACTCCACCGCCGGCTGCGCGCCTTGACACCCTGGCCGGGGGCGTTTACTCACCTGCCGGGCGCCCGGCCGACCCTGCTCAAGATCTGGCAGGCCGAAACCGTACCGGCGCCGGCCGGCCGGCCGGGCGAAATCCTGCAGGCCGATCGCGCCGGCGTGGTGGTGCGTTGTGGCGAGGACGGTTGGCGCATTCGCGAACTTCAGCTCGAGGGCGGAAGGCGCCTTTCGGCGGCGGACTTCCTCGCCGGCCATCCGCTGGCGCCGGGCGTGGTCCTCGTCTAAAGTCTCGCCGCGCGGCCATCGCAGCCTTGCCCGACCCGGCGGGGCGTTGATTCCCTGGCGGTTCGCGCGGTGTCGAGGATTGGTTCGCTCTGCCCGCGGTCAATCGGGTTCCGGTTCGATCCGCCAGGCCGCCGGAAACGGGTGGAGAGCTCCCGCG
This sequence comes from uncultured bacterium, assembly GCA_963735925.1. GTDB lineage: Bacteria > Verrucomicrobiota > Verrucomicrobiia > Limisphaerales > J093 > DSVZ01. Next base: position 1,662,997 of record CAVTMT010000003.1, on the reverse strand, counting down.
CGGGCTCGAATCTGCTTGTCATCATGCAGGCTCGCCGCAACGGTAGGGGCCGCTGCCCGGGCGGGTTCCCAGCCGGCCAGACCTCGGACGGGCGGTCCAAATTGCTCAGCACGACTCAGACTCAATATGGACGTAAAGTTGCCGAAGCTAGGTGAAGGCGCCGAATCCGGCGTCGTCGTCTCCGTTTTCGTGAAGGAAGGCGACACGCTGGTCAAGGATCAGACCATCCTGGAACTCGAGAACGAAAAGGCCGTCGCTTCCATCCCGTCGCCGGTCGCCGGCCAGGTCGCCACGGTGTTCGTCAAACCGGGCGACAAGATCAGCGTCGGGCAACGCCTGGTGGCGGTGAGCGAGACCGGCACGGCCGCACCGGCGCGCGAAGCCGAAGCGCCCGCCTCCGCCAAGCCGGCCGCGGCGCGACCGCCGGCGGCGGAACCCGAGCCCGAACCGGAGCGCGAGCCGGCCGCCGGCGCCGATGCCGCCGACGAACCTTCCGCGCAACCGCCCAGCGCGTCGCCGACCATCCGCCGCCTGGCCAAGGATCTCGGGATCGATCTCCGGCAGATCCGCGGCAGCGAGCGCGGCGGGCGCGTCGTGCTGTCGGACTTGAGGACCTACATCCAACGGCTGCAGCGTCTGGCCGCGCGCGCCGAGAGTCCGGGCCGGGCTCCCGCCAGCATGGAGGTGGAACCGGTGGACTGGTCGCAGTGGGGCCCGGTCACGGTGAAACGACTGAGCCCGCTGCGGATGACCATTGCCCAGCGCATGGCCCGCAGTTGGGAATCCGTGCCGCGCGTGACGCAGTTCGACGAGGCGGACGTGACGCGGATGCTCGATCTGCGCAAACGCGCGCAAGCTGCCTACGCCGAGCGCGGCGTCAAGCTCACGTTGACGCCGCTGGTGATCAAGGCGGTCGTGACCGTCCTGCAAAAACACCCCCCGCTCAATTCCAGTCTGGACCACACGGGCGAGCACCTGGTGCTCAAATCGTATTACCACCTCGGCCTGGCGGTGGACACCGAGGCGGGCCTGATGGTGCCGGTGATTCGCGATGCCGACAAGAAATCGGTCCTCGAGGTCGCGCGGGAACTGGAAGAGTTGGCCCGCAAGGCGCGCGAGCGCAAACTGACGGCCGACGACATGAAAGGCGGCACGTTCACGATTTCCAACCAGGGCGGCATCGGCGGCGCGCACTTCACACCCATCGTCAACGTGCCGGAGGTGGCCATCCTCGGCCTGGGTCGCGGCACGGTGAAGCCGGTCTGGCGCGAGGGGCAGGTGGCGTCGCGCACGCTCCTGCCCCTGGCGCTCTCCTACGATCATCGCGTCATCGACGGCGGGACCGCGGCGCGGTTCATCGCCGACCTCGTTCAGGAAATCGAGCAGTTCGCGGAACACCTGGTGATACTCTAACGATGGAACCGATCCACACTGATATCGTCGTTGTCGGCGCCGGGCCGGGAGGCTACACGGCTGCGTTTTACGCCGCCGATCAAGGCAAGAAGGTCGTCCTGGTCGAGCGCGAGGCGCGTCTTGGCGGGGTGTGTCTCAACCGCGGCTGCATCCCCTCGAAGGCGCTGCTGCACGCGGCCCACACCCTGAACCTCGCACAGGAGGCGAAGCATTGGGGCATCACCTTCGGCGAGCCGAAGGTCGATCTGGCCCGGCTGCGCGCCTGGAAGGAGTCGATTCTGCAGCGGCTCGGCAATGGCGTGGCCCAACTGGCGCAGCGCCGGAACGTGCAGGTGCTTGCCGGGCGCGGTTACTTCGAAGACTCAAACACGCTCCGGGTCGAGTCCGCGGCCGGCCAGCAGTTCGTGAAGTACGACCGGGCCATCGTCGCGACCGGCTCGAAGGCCGCGATGCCCAGGGCGTTCGACCTGGGCAACCCGCGCATCATGACCTCGACCGAGGCCTTGGAGATCGAGGAGATTCCCAAGTCCCTGCTCGTGGTTGGCGGCGGTTACATCGGCATGGAGTTGGGCACCGTTTACGCGACGCTGGGCAGCCAGGTCGTGGTGGTGGAGGCCGCGGACAGCATCCTGAGCGGGGCCGATACCGACCTGGCCCGGCCGATCGCCGCGCGCGCCGCCCAACGGTTCAAAGCGATCCGCACCAAGGTCAAGGTGGTGGACATGGCCACCAAGGGCCCCCAGATCAAGGTCACCTTGGAATGGAACGGCGAACGGCTGGAAGAACTCTACGACCGCGTGCTCGTGTCCGTCGGCCGCGTGCCCAACGCCGAGGATCTCGGCCTGGAAAACACGCGCGTCACGCGCGACGACCGGGGCTACATCGAAGTGGACGAATTTCAGCAAACGCAGGACCCCGCCATCCTCGCCATCGGCGACATCGCCGGCGGCGTGCTGCTGGCCCACAAGGCCTCGCGCGAGGCGCGCATCGCGGTGGAACGGATCCTGGGCGAGTCCGCGACCGAGGACGATTTCATCATCCCCGCAGTCGTGTTTACCGATCCGGAACTGGCCTGGTGCGGCCTCACGGAGGCCGAGGCGCGCGCGAAAGGTCTGTCCGTCGAAGTCGCGAAGTTCCCCTGGTCGGCGTCGGGTCGCGCCCTCACGTTCGACCGCCCGGACGGCATGACCAAGCTGGTCGTCGATCCGGCCACGGAGCGGATTCTCGGGGTGGGCATCGTCGGCCACGGTGCGGGCGAACTCATTGCCGAGGGCGTGGTGGCGATGGAGATGGGCGCCACGGCGATGGACCTCGCGCTGTCCGTCCACCCACACCCGACGCTTTCCGAGACGCTGATGGAATGCGCGGAGGTCTTCTACGGCCACGCCACCCACGCCCTGGCCCGCAAGCGGCGGGACGCACCGCTCCCTTGAACGAGGACGCGGCGGCCGGCTTCGCCGCGGACCGGCCACGGAAGGCCCGCAACCGCGGCGTGACCCGCTTGATTCGCAGTGCGGCGGGCCCGGGCGGCCGTCCGGTTGCAGGTTCCGCCGCGAAAAGCACGCAGTCCAAAAGATGACGATGACGACCCATACCCGATCGCTCCTCCTGGCCACCCTGCTGGCCGGGTTGGTGCCGACCCTGGCCCAACCGGCCGACGGCAATCCGGTCCCCGGGGCGGCGACGGCGGTCGTCGCGACGAACGCCGTCGTGCAGCCGAAGCACGTCACGCTGGGATTGGACCGGGTGGCGGTGCTCCAAATCGACTTGTTCGGTGAGCCGCTTTGGAAGTACCTCGCGGCGATCGCGTACCTTGCCCTCGCGGTGGTCAGCGCCAAGCTCATCGACTGGCTGCTCAACGCCCGGTTGCGCGCCCTGGCCGCGCGGAGCAAGACCCGGCTGTACGACATCCTGATCGACCTGGTGCGGGGCCCGGTGCGGGTCGTGGTCTTCGTGATCGTCCTCCACATCGGGCTGGACTTGTTCGCCTTCGCCCCCTGGTTGAGCCACTACATCTCCATCGCCTTGCGCGTGGTCGTGGCCTGGTCGCTCACGTACGTGGTGCTGAGACTGACCGACATTTTCCTGCAAGTGTGGCGGGAGCGGGCGGTGGCCGCCGAGGACAAGCTCTTCGACAACCATCTGTTCCCGATCATCCGCAAGGCGGTGAAGGCCTTTGTGGTCGTGACCGCCGCGTTGCTCACCACCCAGAATCTGGGCGTCAACATCACCAGCCTGCTCGCCGGCCTCTCGGTCGGCGGGCTGGCCCTCGGCCTCGCCGCCCAGGACACCATCGCCAACCTGTTCGGGGCGGTGGCCATCTTCCTCGACACGCCGTTCCGCGTCGGCGACCGCATCCAGATCGAATCCCACGACGGGGTGGTGGAGGAAATCGGGGTGCGCAGCACGCGCCTGCGCAACCTGGATGGCCACCTGGTCTCGATCCCGAACAAGACCATGGGCAACGCCTCGATCGTGAACATCTCCAAGCGCCCGAACATCAAGACCGTGATGAACATCGGCGTCACCTACGACACCTCGACGGAGCAGGTGAAACAGGCGTCGGCGATTCTGAACGAGGTGTTCCGGTCCCACGCCATGACCGCGGACGTCTGGATCAGCTTCAACCAGTTCGCCGATTCTTCACTCAATTTCCTGATCATCCATTGGTGGAATTCGACCGATTACAAGGCCTACCTGGCGGGCATGCAGGAGATGAACCTGGAGTTGAAGCGCCGCTTCGACGCGGCCGGCATCGCCTTCGCCTTCCCGACCCGGACGCTGTACGTGAAACAAGACTCGGACTGGCGCATCCACGACGCCGCCCCGGCGGGCCCGGCGGCGGGGGTCGTGGGCGCGCCCGCTTAACGACTCGACAACCGCAGCCTGACAATTCCAGATTCGACCCGATGCTAGCGAGCAAGCTTCAGCTCCGCCAACCGGAGCAGCACACCGCGGGCACCCGCCTGCAGCCCGTACTCGCCACGTTGGAGGGGGCGATCGAGCGCGCGCACGCGCACCTGCTGTCGCTCCAAAGACCGGAAGGTTACTGGATCGGCGAATTGATCGTGGACGCCACGATCATGTCGGACATGATTGTCTTCCGGCACTGGGACGGCAGTGTGGATCCGGCCTGGCAGCGCAAGGCGGTCCATTACCTCCTGTCCCGACAACTGCCCGGGGGCGGCTGGAACATCTACCACGACGGGCCCGCGGAGGTGAATGCCACCATCAAGGCCTACCTCGCCTTGAAGCTGGCCGGCGTGCCGGTCACCGATCCGCGGATGCTGCGCGCCCGCGCGGTCGCCTTGAGCCTGGGCGGCGTGCCGCGGATGAACACCTTCTCCAAGCTCTACCTCGCCCTGCTGGGGCTGTATCCGTGGAAGTATGTGCCCACGATTCCGTGCGAGGTGCTGCTGATCGGCAAGTGGTTTCACGTGAACTTCTGGGACATGAGCAACTGGAGCCGCGCCATGCTCGTCCCGCTCGCCATCATCAACCATTTCCGCCCGACGCGGCACACCGGCATCGCCCTGACGGAACTTTTCCCCGAGGGCTACCACGAGCGGGACCTGCGGCTCGTGCCCGATCCGGCGGTGTTGACCTGGCGCAACTTCTTCCTCGCGCTGGACAAGCTGCACAAGTTTGCGGAGGTCTGGGCGCGGCTGGGGGTCCATCCGTTCCGCCGCCTGGCCTTGCGCAAGGCCGAACGCTGGATCATCGAGCGCATGGAAGGCTCGGACGGCCTGGCCGCCATTTTTCCTGGCATCCTGAATTCACTCATCGCTTTCAAGGTGCTGGGCTACCCGAACGATCACCCCCTGGTGCGGCGTTGCGAAGCCGATCTGAAGAAGCTCCAGCACGAGAACGAGGAGCAGGTCTGGATGGAACCCTGCCTCTCGCCCGTGTGGGACACCGCGATCGTCACCATCGCCCTGCGCGAATCCGGCCTGCCTGCCGACCACCCGGCGGTGAAGCGCGCCACCGACTGGCTGATCGGCAAGGAAATCCGCTTCCGGGGGGACTGGTGCCACAAGAACCCGGTGGACGTGGAGCCCAGCGGTTGGGTGTTCGAATTCGAGAACAAGTGGAACCCGGACGTCGATGACACGGCGATGGTCCTCCTCGCCCTCCGGCACACGCCCACGGACAATCCCCGCCGGCGGGACGAATGCTATCGCCGCGGCCTGAACTGGATGCTGGCCTTTCAATGCCGGGACGGCGGGTGGGCCGCGTTCGACAAGGATTGCACCAACAACATTCTCGAAAAGGTGCCCTTCGCCGACCACAACGCCATGCTCGATCCCGAGTGCGCGGACATCACCGCCCGCATCCTCGAGGTCCTGGGCCACGAGAAATACCCGCCTGACCACCCGCAGGTTGCCAAGGCCATCGAGTACCTGCGCCAGAACCAGGAGGCCGATGGCTCCTGGTACGGTCGCTGGGGCGTGAACTACATCTATGGCACGTGGCAGGTGCTGCGCGGCCTGCACGTCCTCGGCCTGAACATGCGGGAGCCGTGGCTGCGCCGGGCCGGCGAGTGGCTCGAAAGCGTTCAAAACGACGACGGCGGCTGGGGCGAACGCTGTGCCTCCTACGAGGATCCCGTCTTCAAGGGCCGCGCGCCCAGCACGGCTTCGCAGACCGCCTGGGCCGTCATGGGGCTTTGCGTTTTCGGGGCTCCGGATCGCCCCAGCCTGGTGCGCGGTGTCGAGTATCTCACGCGGCTGCAAAACCCCGACGGTTCGTGGTCGGAGGAGGCGACCACCGGCACCGGCTTCCCCCGCGTTTACTATCTGAAGTACGACATGTACCGCAACAGTTGGCCGCTGCTGGCGCTGGCCACGTACCGCCAGCTCGCCGCGGCCAAAGGCTACCCCGTGGACGGCGCCCTTCGCGACCTGCCCGAGTCGAGCCTGGTCGTTTCGCCGGGTCGGCCGACATAGTCTGGGAGCAGGGTGGCCAAACCACGGACGCGCCTACACCTCCGGCGGCGTTTGTCCCTGGTTCGCGAACCACTGGCGCAGAAACACGAGGTCGGGCGCATCCTTGGCGCGGTGCGTGACGGCCTTCATCCGCCACAGCAACCGGGGCGAGGCAAACGGAATCGGCACGCCCTGTAATTCGCGTACCACCACGTCCTTGGCCGCCTCCGCGTAATCGATGCCGCCGGCCGACTTCATCAAATCGACGACGAACTCGTCCGCCACGCGGATGACGGTGTACTGCTCGAGTTCGCCGGGGCGCAGTGCGCGCGCCGCGTTGTCGGGCAATGTGGCCAGCGCCTGGAAAACCCGGCCTTCGTTCTCGGCGTCGGTGGCCACGATCAGATCCACGTCCGTCGTCATCCGCGGGTAGCCCGCGGAAATCATGGCAAAGCCACCCACGACAACATAAAGGGCGCCGCCGGCGTTCAACTGCCGGCACAGCCCGACGAGATCGTTCTCGTCAGGGGGCCGCGGTTCTAAATCTTTGGGGTCTGGCTTGACGCCAGCATCTTCCACATCCATTCGTCGGCCTCCTCGTGAGTCTTGAAGCGGTACACACCCTTCGGCGCCCAGCGGACCTTGAAACCCCGATGCAACTGGACCGCCAGCGACTGCAACGCCATGCCCACGCGGAACGGATCCGGCGCCTGGGTGCGCCGGCCGACCACCTTCCCGATGTTTTCCTCGATGTTGATGATCGGCTTCATGACGACGCCCCGAGAGTATCATGCCTGCGCGGGCGCCTCAAGGTCGCCGCGACTCACTCCCGCCGACGCCGGTTCAGCCTGCCCTTTCCAAGCTTGCCATCGGCAGCCGGCTCTTCGAACCTCACGGCCCGATCAATGGCCAAGAACGCGTTCATAACGGGAATCACCGGTCAGGACGGGTCGTACCTCGCGGAGTTGTTGCTGGAAAAGGGTTACACGGTCCACGGCCTCGTGCGCCGCACCAGCACGTTCAACCGCTGGCGCATCGATCACCTGCACCAGGAATCCTCGCCCTGTCGCGACCGCTTTCACCTGCATTACGGCGATCTGGCCGAGGCGAGTTCCCTGGCCCGCCTGATCGCGCGCATCCAACCGGACGAGGTCTATAATCTCGCCGCCCAAAGCCATGTCCGGGTCAGCTTCGACATCCCCGAGTACACGACCGACATCGTGGCCACCGGCACGGTGCGGCTCCTGGAGTCGATCCGCGAGGTGGGGATTCGACCGCGGTTCTACCAGGCCTCGTCGAGCGAGATGTTCGGGCAGGTGCGCGAAGTCCCGCAACGGGAGACCACGCCCTTCCACCCGCGCAGCCCGTACGCCTGCGCGAAGGTCCATGCCTTCTGGATCACGGTGAACTACCGCGAGTCGTACGGCCTGTTCGCCAGCAACGGCATCCTGTTCAACCACGAATCGCCCCGCCGCGGCGAGAACTTCGTCACCCGCAAAATCACCCGCGCCGTGGCCCGCATCCGCGCCGGCCGCCAGGACAAGCTGGCGCTGGGCAACCTCGACGCCAAACGCGATTGGGGCTACGCGAAGGAATACGTCGAGGCCATGTGGCGCATGTTGCAGCAGTCCGAGCCGGACGATTTCGTGGTCGCCACCGGCGAAACGCACTCGGTGCGCGAGTTTCTCGAAGCCGCCTTTGCCCACGCCGGACTGGACTGGCAGCGGCACGTCGAAATCGACCCGCGGTATTACCGGCCGGCCGAGGTGGACCTGCTGGTGGGCGACGCGGGCAAGGCGCGGCGGGTGCTCGGCTGGGAACCGCAGACCCGCTTTGCCGAACTCGCGCGGCTCATGGTGGACGAGGACATCCGGCTGCTCCAAAACGAAGGCGCCGGCCCGGCCGCGTCCGCTGACTGATCCCGATGCCCCGCGCGTTCATCACCGGCATTACGGGTCAGGATGGGTCCTACCTGACCGAGTTTCTCCTGGCGAAGGGCTACGAGGTCCACGGCGTCGTGCGGCGCACGAGTTCGTTGACGCGTTCGCGGATCGACCACTTCTTCCGCGACCCCCAGGTGTATGGCCGGCGGTTGTTCCTCCATTACGCGGACCTGGACGAACCGAATACCCTGCGGCGGGCGCTCCTCAAGGCCCAACCGGACGAGGTGTACAACCTCGCGGGTCAAAGCCATGTCGGACTGAGCTTCGAGATGCCGGAAACGACCTGCGGTTTCATCGCGCTCAGTGCGCTGCGCCTGCTCGAAATGATCCGCGATCTGCCGCAGCCGCCGCGGCTGTTCCAGGCGGCTTCCTCGGAAATCTTCGGCCGGCCCGAGGCGGCGCCCCAGGACGAGCGAACGCCCATCGCCCCCGCCACGCCCTATGGTTGCGCCATGGCCTTCGCCACGCACCTGGTGCGCACCTACCGGCTCACGTACCACCTCTTTGCCGGCTGCGGAATCATGTACAACCACGAGTCGCCGCGGCGCGGAGAGAACTTCGTGACGCGCAAAATCTGCCGCGCCGCCGCCGCCATCAAGCTCGGCCTCCAGGACTCGCTCCCGCTCGGCAATCTCGACGCCCGCCGCGACTGGGGCCACGCGCAGGACTTCGTCCGGGCCATGTGGCTGGCGTTGCAGCATCCCGAACCGGAGGATTACGTGCTGGCCACGGGCCGGCTCCACACCGTACGCGACGTGGCGGCGATCGCCTTCGACAGTGTGGGCCTGGACTGGCAACGTTATGTGCGCACGGACCCGCGGCTCCTCCGCCCCACCGATCCGCAGGATTTGTTGGGGAACGCCGCCAAGGCCGCCCGCCTGCTGGGCTGGACCCCCACCGTCCCGTTCGAGCAGATGATTCGCGAAATGACCGCCGCCGACCTCGCCGACCTGGGTCGGAAGGATTCGAACCCCGCTCCGCCGGAGCCCGCCGCGCCCGCCGAAGGCCGCGAGATGCCTATTGACTGAATCGTTGCCTCTGGTAGTTTCACCCCTCTTTGTTTCGGAAGCTGGATGAAGACTTATCTGCCCAAAGTGGATTTGAACGCGCGCAAGTGGCACGTCGTGGATGCCAACGGCATGGTGTTGGGCCGTTTGGCCGCCACCGTCGCCGACACCCTGCGCGGCAAGAACAAGCCGGTGTACACCCCGCACCTGGACGCGGGCGACTTCGTGGTCGTGATCAACGCCGAGAAGGTGTTGCTCACCGGCAACAAGGAAACGGCCAAGACGTACATGTCCTACTCCGGCTGGAAGGGCGGCGAGAAGTACCGCACCGTCGCCCAGGTCCGGGCGAAACAACCGGAGCGGCTCATCGTCCATGCCGTGAAAGGCATGATCCCGAAGAACCGTCTCGGCGACCGCCTCATCACCAAACTGAAGGTTTACCGGGGTGACAAACACCCGCACCAAGCCCAGCAGCCCGCCGCGATGACCGTCCCTGCCTAATCTCCCATGTCACAAGTCACCGAATACCTTGGCACTGGCCGCCGCAAATGCGCGGTGGCGCGCGTTCGTCTGGCCCCCGGCGCCGGCAAGATCACGATCAACGGACGCCCGATCGAAAGTTATTTCCTCGTGGACACCCAGCGCATGTGGGCCACGCATGCGTTGAAGGTCACGGACACGGCCTCGAAGTACGACGCCCGCATCCTCGTCACGGGCGGCGGCCCGAATGGCCAGGCCGGCGCCGTCCGGCTCGGTTTCGCCCGCGCCTTGCTCCGCGTGGACCTGAACTATCGCCCGACGCTCAAGGCGGAAGGGCTCCTGACCCGCGATTCCCGCGTGCGCGAACGCAAGAAGTACGGCCAACCCGGCGCCCGCAAGCGCTTCCAGTTCAGCAAGCGCTAGGCCCCTGCAATTTCATTTGCCGATCCAACCCCGCCGTGTCCCGGCGGGGTTTTTCGTGTTCTGGCCCCGGAAGCCCGCGAAACCCCACGGCAGAGTTGCGGGAACAAGCCAGGAACCGGGCCTGGCCCGCAGAGATCACCTGCCTTGCCCTCGAAATACTGGCGGGTGCCCAAAGAACGCCCGGGGTCAGGCTCACCTTCAAGTTCCTCGCGCGGCGAAAACCCTTGATCACGATTCGCCGTTCTGACTTCATTAAACCATGCAAGCAGAGATACTTCGGCGGACAATCGGTGCATGCGTCTGTACACGGTCTCGTGCACGGCTTGTCGGTTAATAACAATGTTGGGCTTAACGCCGGCTAAAGAGATGCGCGAAAAACCATACTACTCAGTGCGCACGGGAAAGAATCCACTTTCAGAGCGATTCGATCTCCAAACGCTCCGCGACCTTTTCAGGACCTTGTTCATCCAGTTCGAAGACGAGGGGTACTTTCAGGAGACGCTTGGGTATCACTGCGTTGATGCCGGCTTTGTGCCGGGCTCCCTCGGTCATGATCTCGATGGCGCACTACTGTTGGAGTTGCGGAAGCGCGACCTTACGCCGATACGGACCAAGATCGACAATTATTCCGAAGAGGATCTGTTCGACATGATAGAGTTTCTGTATGAACACTGCTCGAAACCCGTTGAGCGATCGTACCACAGCTGGAGCAACTGCGGCTGGCATTGCTCGAAGTTCGACCGAGAGCCGGGACGGCAGGAATTTCGCGCAAAAGTAAACAAAGTCCTAGCCCTTTACGGTCCGGGCTACGAGTTGTCGGTGGCCGGCGAAATCTTAGGCTTGGCCGAAACCGGGCTAGAAGGCCTGTTCGAAGTTCCGCTTCCAGAGATCGATCCGGACAACATCTCGGCGCGAGTGGAAGCGGCACGTGACAAATTCCGCCGGTACCGATCCTCAGCGGATGAGAGGCGAGATGCAATTCGTGACCTTGCCGATGTGCTGGAATACCTACGACCTCAACTGAAAAACGTCATCACATCTAAGGACGAATCCGACCTCTTCAATCTTGCAAACAGCTTCGGCATTCGCCACCACAATTCGTCACAGAAGGTGAATTACGACAAGGCCATTTGGTACAGCTGGATGTTTTATTACTACTTGGCGACAATTCATGCGGTAGTCCGCTTGATTGAGCGGAAGCGGTCTAGCCAGCCGCCGATTGCCGATGTCGAATAACTCGTTGCCCAACCATGCGCTCCACCGAACCGCCGCCAAGCGTTTCAGTTTCGATGCGCCGGATTCTTTGGAAGCTGGATTCGCTGCCAGTGCCCGCTTCCGGCGGCGGTCGGTGTGAGCTGATAGCTGGGCGGAAACAAGAATATGACTGACTACGAGGACACCATTCGAAGTAATCCGGTCTTGACGAAAATGTACGAGCTCGCGGCCCTGGAATTTGGGCGAGATCGAGTCATATCCGGCATGCGCGTGCGTACCCGACAGATCGTCCCGGATCAGAAGTACGCTTGGGACCTTTTCGAGCAAGCGTCAGATAGTGTTCCAGCCGAGACCGTGATTCTTGACGTCGGCATGGCTCGCCAGTTACAGATAGACCAAGAGATCAGCGTAGAGCTCGGTCGAGCTCGCTCTCCAGAATGAGCCACCGAAGGACTGTTCGCCCAACGAGTCGCTGGACCGAATAGCGAGGAGCGCGGTCAGCTCGCCTTTCCGAGTTGACCGTCATCGGGCGCTGCTCGTCATCGAACCGCTTTGCCGGTTCCGCCGCCGCACTGCGGCTCAGCACCACCGAGCCCCCGCCGAAGTCGGCGGCCAGGGTTCTCCGAACCACTTCTCAGCGAGGGCAACAGGAAGCGAGTCCCACGGAGCAAAGCCCATTTGAATTGGCGTTCACGGGATGGCCGAGTAACCGCGCCTGCCAGTGAGTGCTCGGGCGCGAGCTGCGCGAGGTTCCCGCCCCGCCGCTTGGTCGCTGCCGCTTCGTCGCTTGTGTCCCTCCTGCACCCCAACTACGCTCCGGCCACCTTGAAGCGTGCCATGCACCATCTTCGACGCTCCTTTGTCACGGTCCTCGCGACCGCGTGCCTGATCGGTCCCGCGGGGGTCGCTTCGCGCGCCGCCCTGCCACCCACCGAGCTGCCCGGCCTGGTGCCGCCGCCCGACTACTTCCCCGGTGCGGTCATCGATCCGGCCGTCCCCACGCCGGAGAGTGTGCTGGGATTCAAAGTCGGCCAACGCGCAACCACCGCCGCCGAAATCGAGCGCTGTCTGCAGGCCTGGACCGCCGCCGCGCCGGACCGGAGCAAGCTCGTCGAATACGCCCGCACCTACGAGGGGCGCGCGTTGCATTACGTCGTGGTCACCGCACCGCAAAACCTCGCGCGCGGGGACGCGATTCAAGCCGACCTCGCCCGGCTCGCCGACCCGCGGCAATCCACCGACGCCGAGGCCGCGCAGCTCATCCAGTCGCTGCCCACGGTGGTCTGGCTGGCGTACACGATCCACGGTGACGAGACTGAAGGTTCGGATGCCGCGTTGGCCGTGCTGTATCACCTGATCGCCGGCACCGATCCCGAGACCGCGAAGCTTCGCGAGGCGCTGGTCATCATCATCGACCCGCTGATGAACCCCGACGGCCGGGATCGCTTCGTGAAGATGATCGCCGAACACCGCGGCGCCCTGCCCGACGTGGATGACCAGTCGCTGGTGCATGATGGCTACTGGCCGTACGGGCGCGGGAACCATTACCTCTTCGATCTCAACCGCGATTCGCTGTGGGCGGTGCATCCGGCGACCCGCGGCCGGCTCCGGGAAATCGGCCGCTGGCATCCCGCCTTGTTCGTGGACGCGCACGGCATGGGCGCGCAGGACACGCACCTGTTCGCGCCGGCCCGCGAACCGATCAATCCGAACTTCCCCGGCGGGCACGCGACGCTGAGCGATCTTTTCGCCCGCGATCAGGCCCGGGCCTTCGACCGCCGGCACCTGACCTACTACACCGGCGAATGGAACGAGGGCTGGTTCCCGGGTTACGCGGATTCGTACGTCGCCCTGCGCGGAGCGGTCGGCATTTTGTACGAGCAGGCGCGGGTGGCCGAGGACGGCGTGCGGCGCGCCGAGGGCCGGATCATGACTTACGGGCAGTCGGTGGAGTACCAGGTGATCGGCTCGATGGCGAACCTGCGGACGGCCGAGGCCAACGCCCGGCGCCTGCTCCAATACCAGCGGGCCACCAGCCAGGAAGCGCTCGATCCCGCCGGCCGGTACGCCAACCGCACCTTCGCCATCCTGCCGACCGCGAACCGCTCCCGCTGGCGCGACTTCCTGGAACTGGCGCAACGCCACGGCTTCGAGATGTACCGGACAGACGCTGCCTTCACCGCGCCACTGGCCACGAACCAGCTCGGCCAGACGCTCACGAACGTGTCCGTGCCGGCCGGCACGGTGCTCATCCCGAACCGCCAACCGCTGGGCCACCTCGTCGCCGCCGCCCTCGAGTTCGACCCGCGCATGTCCGCCAAGGCGCTGAACGAAGAGCGCCAGGAAATCCTCCGGCACGGCGGGTCCAGGCTTTACGACACCACCGCCTGGAACCTCACGATGTTCTTCGGCCTGGACGCCTTGACCTTGCCGAGCGAACTGCCCGCCGGCGCCGAGCCATATACGCCGGGCGACCCACCCGCGGGCGGCATCGAAGGGACGGGCGACGCGCCGGTGGCGTACGTCATCGACGGGGCCGACGATCTCAGCGTGACGGCGGCCGCGCGATTGTTGGAGCGCGGGGTGCAGGTGCGCGCCGCGGACGAGGCCTTTCAATTCGACGGCCGCGACTTTGCCCGGGGCTCGGTCGTCATCGGCGTGCTCGACAACCAGACCTTCACCGGCGACCTGCGCGCGGTGGTGGACCAGACCGCCCGCGAACTGGGCGTGTCCGCGGTGGCCGTGCGCACGGGGCTGGGACCGGGCGACTCCGCCGATCTCGGTGGCGGGCACTTCGGACTACTCACGCAGCCGCGCATCGGCTTGTTCGGTCGCGGGCAGTTCGACTTCACCGATTACGGCTCGTTGTGGCAGACGCTCGACCAACGCCTGGGCATCCGTCACGCGAACCTGGAGGACAGCGCGTCGCTGGACCTGGACCGCTACAATGTCCTGATCTTCCCCAACGCCTGGGGCAGCTCGAACGCGGTTTCGCTGGACGCCCTTCGGGATTGGGTCCGCGACGGCGGCACGCTGGTCGCGATCGGCAGCTCGGTGAACCGGCTCGTGGCCGAATCGGCCAAGTTCAGCGAGGCGCGGTTATTGCCCGATGTGCTTGGCAAACTCGACGACTACGAACTCGCCGTCTTTCGCGAATGGCTGGGCCGCGGCTCCAACGCCGTCCCCGCCGCAGCGCTCTGGGCCAACGAACCGCCGACCAAGCTTGCCTATCCGTGGCAGGCGGTGGATGGGGACCGGCCGGAGGAAAAGGAACTCAAGCGACGCGACGCCTGGCAGGCTTTGTTCATGCCGCAAGGGGCGCTGCTCGCGGCCCGCGTGGACACGAACAGTTGGCTCACGTTTGGGTGCCGGGAGCCATTGCCCGTCCTCGCCGACCGCGGCAGCCTCCTCATGGCGGCCGGCAGCGTGGAGGCGCCGATCCGCTACGGCTTCCTCGCGGCTTCGCCCCAACCGGTCGAGCCGGCCTCGCAAGCCCAGGCCGAAGCCGGCCCCGACGCCAAATCCGACGCCGCGGACAAGGAGGACAAGAAGGCTGGCGACAAGAAGGACAAGCCCGAACCGCCCCGGGTGGGCTGGTCCGCCCTTCCACCCGGCACCGAGATGGTCCTTCGCGTGAGCGGGCTGGTTTGGCCCGAGGCCACCCAGCGACTGGCGAACACCGCCTACGTCACCCGCGAAAGCCTCGGCCGCGGACAGATCATCCTGTTTGCCACGCCGCCGACATTCCGCTCGGCAGAACGCGGCACCATGCGGGTCTTCCTCAACGCCGTCGTGTACGGCCCGGGCCTCGGCGCGAGTCATCCCATCCTGCCGTAGCCGGCCGGGTCTGCCCGCCGTGCCTGTCACCGACCACATTCGCAACAAGCTCAGCCAGGTTTCGCACCGCCCCGGCGTGTACCTGATGAAAGACCGGTTCGGGACGGTCATCTACGTCGGCAAGGCGCGCGACCTGCGCCGGCGCGTCAGCCAGTATTTCCAGTCGTCGCGCCGCCAGGGTTGGGACCTCAAGTTCAACGCGCTGGTCGAGGCGATTCACGACTTCGATGTGCACGTGGTGAAGAGCGAGCCCGAAGCCGTGTTGCTCGAAGGCCGGCTCATCAAGGAATTCCGGCCGCGCTACAACATCAGCTTCCGCGACGACAAGCGGTTCCTGCTGGTCAAAATCAACCTGAACGACCCCATCCCGCGGTTCACGCTCACGCGGCTGCAGACCGACGATGGCGCGCGGTACTTCGGCCCGTTCGCCAGCGGTGGCGCCGCGCGACGCACGCTGGCGTTGGTGCGGCATCGGTTCAACCTCCGCGGTTGCCGGCCGCTCACGCCGGACGAGGCCGACTATCGCCACTGCCTGTACGCGCACCTGAAGGTCTGCACCGCGCCCTGCATCGGCAACGTGACGCCGGAGCAATACCGCCTGCAGGTGACGGCCGCCTGCGATTTTCTCGACGGCCAGTGCGAGGAAATGGCCCGCGAACTCGAGGCGGCCATGAAGAAGGCCGCCGCCGCCCTCGACTTCGAGCAGGCCGCCAAGCTGCGCGATTTGCTGGACGACCTCCGCCGCACCACGCAGAAGACCGAGAAATTCGAACGCATCCCGTACACACTGCCGGTGTCCATCAATCCCGAGGCCGAACTGCGCGCGCTGGGGCGCGTGCTCGGTCTGCCGCGCGAACCGGATCGGATCGAAGGCTTCGACATCTCGAACATCAGCGGCACGTTCAAGGTGTCGTCCCTGGTCAGCTTCTGGCGCGGCCGGCCGGACCGGTCGAACTACCGGCGGTTCCGCATCAAAGGCGTCGAAGGCCAGGATGACTTTGCCTGCATGGCCGAGACCATCCGCCGCCGTTACGCGCGACTCCTCAAGGAATGCGCGGAGCACACGCCGCCGCCGAGCACTCCGCCCGGCCGCGATGAGGAAGGCGGCCAGGCCAGCCCGGCGGATTTGCAGCGCGCCCTAGACGATGTCAGCGGCGCCTTCCGAGGCCGATCGCCGCGCACGAATCAGGACGCGGCCGCCGCGAGCGTGTCGGCCCGGCCGGAGGTCTCCCGTGACTACCCGCCAACCAGCGAAGGCAGCGATGCCAGCCCCGAGCTCACCGCACCGTGGGTGCCGAAACCGCCCGCCCGTCCGCGCCTGCCGGACTTGATCCTCATCGATGGTGGCAAAGGTCAGCTCGGGGCGGCCTGCGCCGAACTGGCGAAGCTGGGTCTCGACCACGTCCCGATCATCGGCCTCGCCAAGGAGTTCGAGGAGATCTACCGGCCCGGCGAGAGCGAGCCGCTGCGGCTGGGGCTGGATCACCCGGCGGTGAAGTTGCTCCAGCGGGTGCGCGATGAATCGCATCGCGTGGCCAACAGCTACAACGCCCAGCTCCGCCTGCGGAAAATCAGCGAGAGCCTGCTGGACGAGTTCCCCGGCATCGGTGAAACCCGCAAGGCGGCGCTCTTGAAACGCTTTGGTTCGGTGCATCGCCTGCGGCGCGCGACCCTGGAGGAATTGGCGGCGGTGCCCGGCTTCGGCGGCGAAGCCGCGGCGCGGCTGAAGACGTTCCTCGAAGCCCGTACCCCCACTGCCGGCGAAGGCTGAACCCCAGCGACGGCGCTGCGTGCTGCTGCCCCACCCGGAGCCTCGCACTTGAATTTGGGGAATGCACGGGGAGCGCGACCGTCCCGGTCGCTCCCGTCGGCGTCTCGCCGGCGGCTGGCGTGGACGACGCGGAGCCAGGCCGTGTCGCGATCACAGCAAGGCAAGGCACTTCCGGCCGGAGGCCGAAAAGAAGGGGAGCGCGACCGTCGCGGTCGCCCCGGTCGGCGTCGCGCCGACCGGTCCGCCACCGGCGCTGACCAACCGGACCCGCCGGCACGCA
Source organism: uncultured bacterium (assembly GCA_963735925.1). Lineage (GTDB taxonomy): Bacteria > Verrucomicrobiota > Verrucomicrobiia > Limisphaerales > J093 > DSVZ01. The sequence goes on along the minus strand of CAVTMT010000003.1, from coordinate 1,645,703 downwards.
AAGGCGCGGGCGTTTTCGGCCGGAGGCCGAAAGGCGCGGGCGAGACACCCGTGCTCCCCAAACCGGCGGAATCGCTTCCGGTCACGAAGCGCGATTGCGATTTTCCAACGACGGTTCTCAGGGTTGACCACCCTGGCATCCAAGCTAAGCTTACCGACATCATTCATTTGACTCCACAACTGAGCCGGCAACAGCGCTCGCTGCCGGGGTGGGCCGCCGGCTGGCTGGGCTGGGCGGCGGTCGCCGGAATGGGTTTGCACGCGGCCGATGCGGACGCGCCGAGTTTCGCGCGCGAGGTCCGGCCGGTCCTCGCCGAGCATTGCTTTAAGTGCCACGGTCCCGACGAGGAAACCCGTAAAGCCGGCCTCCGATTCGACATTCCCGAAGGTCCGCTGACCCCGACGAAATCGGGCAAGGTGGCGATCAAGCCCGGTGACCCGCAAGCGAGCGAACTGGTCCGCCGGATCTTCACCCCGGACGAGGATGACTTGATGCCGCCCCCGGCAGCCAAGCGGCCGTTGACGGAAGAGCAACGCGACATGCTTAAGCGCTGGGTCGCCGCCGGCGCCAAGTACGAGCCGCACTGGGCATTTCAGCCGCCGCACCAGCCGGCACTCCCGACCGTTCGCCAGACCGGCTGGGTCAAGAATCCGATCGACACCTTCGTGTTGGCGCGCCTGGAGCGCGAAGGCTTGTCGCCGTCGCCGCCTGCCGACCGGTACACGTTGCTGCGGCGCGCATCGCTCGACCTCATTGGCCTGCCGCCGACGCCGGAGGAGGCCGATGCGTTCGCGCACGACGCATCTCCGGATGCCTATGAACGGGCCGTGGACCGGCTGCTGGCGTCGCCGCATTACGGCGAACGCTGGGCGCGGCGCTGGCTCGACCTGGCGCGCTACGCGGACACGAACGGTTACGAAAAGGACCGTCCGCGCTCGGCCTGGCCGTGGCGGGACTGGGTCATCCACGCCTTGAACGCGGACCTGCCGTTCGACCAGTTCACGGTCGAGCAGCTTGCGGGCGACCTGCTGCCGAACGCCACGCCCGAACAGCGCATCGCCACCGGCTTTCACCGCAACACCATGCTCAACGAGGAGGGCGGCATCGACCCGCTCGAGTATCGCTTTTACTCCGTGGTGGACCGCGTGAACACCACCGGCACCGCCTGGCTCGGGCTGACGGTGGGTTGCGCCCAGTGCCACCCGCACAAATTCGACCCGATCAGCCAGCGCGATTACTACCGGCTGATGGCGTTCTTCGACAACGCGGACGAGCCGACGATGGACGTGCCGTCGGCCGAGATCGCCGCCCAGCGGCGCGCCGCCGAAGAACGAATCGCCGCCTTGGAGACGGTCCTGGTGAATCAGTTTCCGCCCGAAGTGCGGTGGCGCTGGGACACCCCGTCGGCCACGTTCGCCGCCGAAAGCGGCGCCGAGGCCACCTGCCGTGACGACGGTTCGTACTTGGTGAGCGGCACCGAGGCGGACAAAGACACCTACACCCTGACGCTGGAGACGACGTTGACGAACGTGTCCCGGGTGAAACTTGAAGCGTTCGCCGACGCGAGCCTGCCCAAGTCCGGGCCGGGCCGCTCCGCGAACGGCAACTTCGTGCTCAGCGAAATCGAACTGAGCGCCGCGCCCCGCGACGGCTCCACCGCACCCGTGCCGCTCAAGATCGCCAGCGCCGAAGCGGATTTCTCCCAGGACGGCTTTCCGGTGACGAACGCCTTCGATGGCAAGCCGGACTCCGGTTGGGCCATCGCCGGCAAGGACAATTGGAACGTGAACCGCACGGCCACGTTCATCTTGGAGAAAGCGGCGAGCTTCGCCTCTGGCACGCGGCTGATCGTGCGCCTAAGCCAGCAACACGGCGGCCGACACACGCTGGGCTGCTTCCGCTTGCTCGTGGCGGAGGAGATTCCCGATCCGCGCCCGCTCACCGTGCGCCGCACCGAGCAGCGCGACCGGAAATTCGAGGCGTGGCTGGCGGCAGAGCGCGATCGGGCGGTGCGCTGGACGACACTCCGGCCGATTTCCGCGCACAGCCGGGTGCCGGTGCTCACGGTCCAGGATGATGACTCGGTTTTCGTGAGCAGCGATCAGACGAAGAGCGACACTTACGAGCTGGGTTTCCGCACCGATCTGACGGGCATCACCGCGGTGCGGTTGGAGGTGTTGCCCGACGACCGCCTGCCCGCGCACGGACCCGGCCGGGTCTATTACGAAGGTCCGCTGGGCGACTTCTTTCTGTCCACATTCACCCTGACCGCGGGCGGTCAACCGGTGAAGCTTGCCCGGGCGACGGCGAGCCATGCGCCCGACGGCCGGCCGGCCGCCAACATGATCGACGACGATCCCCAGTCCGGCTGGTCGATCGACGGTGGCCAGGGACGGCGCAACACGGCGGTGTTCGACCTGGCCGAACCGCTTGCCAACGCCCGGGACCTCGGTGTGCGGATGCTTTTCGAGCGTTACCACGCCGCCGGCCTGGGCCGGTTCCGCATCGCGGTGACGACCGATGCCCGCCCGGCCGAGGCGAGCGCGTTGCCGGACGAGTTGCTCGCGCTCGTCGCCCGCCCGGCCGACCAACTCGACGCGGCGGATCGTGGCCGCTTGCTGCGGTACTTCGTTACGGTCGCGCCGGAGCTGGCCAAGGCGCGGGAGCCGATCGAGAAGCTGCGTCGTGAAATGCCGGCGTACGCCACGGCGTTGGTCATGCAGGAACGCCCGGCGGACCATCCGCGGGCGACGTACGTGCATCATCGCGGCCAGTTCCTGCAGCCGGCCGACCGCGTGACGCCCGGCGTGCCGGCCGTCTTGCCGGACCTGCCCGCGGGCGTGCCGCGCGACCGGCTGAGCTTCGCGCGCTGGCTCGTGTCGCCGACGAATCCGCTGACGGCGCGCGTCACGGTGAACCGCCAATGGGCGGCGTTCTTCGGTCGCGGCATCGTCGCGACGCTCGGCGACTTCGGTTACCAGGGCGAGCCGCCCACCCACCCCGAACTGCTGGACTGGCTCGCGGTCGAGTTCATGCAAGACGGCTGGTCGCTGAAGCGCTTGCACCGGCTGATCGTAACCAGCGCGACCTACCGACAGGATTCGCGGGTTACGCCGGAGCTGCTTGAAAAAGATCCGGAGAACCTGCTGCTTGCCCGCGGGCCACGGCAACGCCTCGAGGCGGAACTGATCCGCGACGTGACGCTGGCCGAGGCGGGCCTGCTGTCGTCGAAGATCGGCGGGCCGAGCGTGTTTCCGCCGCAGCCCGCGAGCGTGACCCAGGAAGGCGCCTACGGTCCGCTCGAGTGGAAGGTCAGCACCGGCGAAGACCGCTACCGGCGCGGCCTGTACACCTTCGCCAAACGCACCGCCCCGTACGCGATGTTCAATTGCTTCGACGCCCCGACGGGCGAGGCCTGCGTGGCCCGGCGCGAGGTCTCCAACTCACCGCTGCAATCGCTCACCCTGCTCAACGACGACGTTTTCCAGGAAGCCGCACAGGCCTTGGGTCGGGAGGCGGCGACCCTCACCGGCTCGGAGGCGGACCGCGCCCGATTCATCCTCCGGCGCTGCCTGACCCGGCCGGCCGCCGCGAACGAGGAATCGGCCTTGCTCGCTTTCTTCCGCGCCCAACACGCCCGGTTCGTGGCCGGCGAGCTGCCCGCGAAGGACGTCGCCGGACCGGGTGACGGCGACCCGGCCGAACGCGCGGCCTGGACGGCCGTGGCGCGCGTGGTGCTGAACCTGGACGAGGCGATCACGAAGGACTGACGCGGCACGAAAGGCATTCCATCATGAACTGGTTTCAAGATTTCCAAGCGGAATCGGCGCGCGCAATGACCCGGCGCTGGTTTCTACGCGATTGCGGTGTGGGGTTGGGCAAGATCGCCCTCGCCTCGCTGCTGACGGACGCACTGGTGACACCGCGCGCGCGGGCCGCCGGCGACGCGGTGGCGGCGAATCCGCTCGCGACGCGACCGCCGCATTTTCCCGCGAAGGCCAAGCGGGTGATCCACCTGTTCATGGCGGGCGCGCCGAGCCAATTGGATTTGTTCGACTACAAACCCAAGCTGGCCGAGATGGAAGGCAAGCCGCTGCCGCCGTCGGTCATTGGCGATCAACGGTACGCCTTCATCCGATCGGACGCGGGGGTGCTCGGGCCGCGGTTCAAGTTCGCCAAGCACGGCGGCTGCGGCGCCGAGCTGTCCGAAATGCTCCCGCACCTGGCGGACATCGTGGACGACATCTGCCTCGTGCGCTCGTGTCACACCGACCAGTTCAACCACGCGCCGGCGCAGATCCTGTTCAACACCGGTTTCTCCCAACCCGGCCGGCCGAGCATGGGTTCCTGGGTCGTCTATGGACTGGGCTGCGAAACCAGCGACCTGCCGGCCTTCGTGGTGATGTCCACCGGCAGCGGTATCAGCGGCGGGGCGGCGAACTGGTCCAGCGGTTTTCTGCCCACTTACTACGCGGGCGTGCGCTTCCGGAACACGGGCGATCCCATCCTCGATGTCAGCAGCCCGAAAGGCATCGACGCCCGCCTCCAGCGCGATTCGCTCGACTTGATCCGCGAACTCAACCAACGCCGGCTCGAGACGGCGGGCGACCCCGAGATCGTCACGCGGATCGCCGCATATGAAATGGCCTACCGGCTCCAGTCCTCGGCGCCCGAGCTGATGGACTTGAAGAGCGAGCGCAAGGAGACGCTGGAACTCTATGGCTGCGACCCGGCCAAACCCTCGTTCGCCCGCGCCTGCCTGCTCGCGCGCCGGATGGTCGAGCGGGGCGTGCGTTTCGTGAACATCTACCACGAAGGCTGGGATGCGCACTCCGACGTGTCGGGCAACTTGAAAACGAATTGCGGCGCCACGGACCAGGCGGCGGCGGCGCTGGTCAAGGACCTCAAGCAACGCGGGCTTCTGGACGAGACCCTGGTGATCTGGGGCGGCGAGTTCGGCCGCACCCCGATGGTCGAGACGAACGCGGCGTTGGGCCGCAGCCTCGGGCGGGACCATCACCCGACTGCGTACACGATGTGGCTGGCCGGCGGCGGCATCAAAGGCGGCCTCACGTACGGGGCCACCGACGAGCTCGGCTTCAACATCGTCGAAGACCCGGTGCATGTTTACGACCTGCAGGCCACGATTCTGCATTGCCTCGGCCTCGACCACGAGCGGTTGACCTTCTTCCATCAAGGCCGCCACTTCCGCCTCACCGACGTCCACGGTCACGTAGTGAAAGACCTGCTCGCTTAAAACGGTGGCGGTGTCCCGTTCGGCAAACCGCCGGCCAGCGGGAATCCTGCTGGTCCGCAAACGCCACCGTCGCGGCAGCGGTCGCCAGCCCCGGAGCGGCCGCTTCTGCCGGCGCGATGGGTCCGACGCCGGGTGTCAGCGGCTGCGAAAGTGCAACTGCCGCTTCGCCTGCATTCGGCCATAAAGAGTCCTGCCATACCGGGCCTACACGCTGGCTTCCTGCGCCAGGGATGCTGGCCTGACGCCGTATGGATCACCGCTGAGCGGCACAATGTGGCACACAGCGTCCTTGCACCTCCGGCCGGCTCGCCCCTAAGCTGGCGCGTCACCTGCCAATCGCTTCGGCGGCGGGCAAACGCACCGTCTCTTGATGGATACCGAGGTCATTCGATTCGACCGCACCACGAAGATTTACGAAGACCGACAGATCGCGTTGGCGGACGTTTCTTTTCGGGTGCCGACGGGTTCCACGGTCGGGTTGCTGGGCGCGAACGGGTCGGGCAAGTCCACCTTGCTACGGCTGGCCCTCGGGTTGATCACGCCCAGCGCGGGCGAAATCCGGGTCTTCGGCGAGCCGATGGCGGCGGGGGCGAAGGCGCTGCGGCAGCGGCTCGGGTTCCTTTCCGATTCGCCGGCGTTTCCGCCCGACCTCACCGCCATCAGCTACCTGAAGTTCGTGGGCCGCTGTTTCGGACTGGAGCGCAAGGAACACCACGCGCGGATGGGTTCGCTGCTGCGCGCCGTGGGTTTGACCGAGGATGCCGGCCGCAAGATCGGTACTTATTCCACGGGGATGCGCACACGGCTCGGCATCGCCGCCTCGCTCATGAACGATCCCGAACTCCTGGTTTGGGACGAACCCACGGCCGGCCTGGACCCGATCAGCCGGCGTCAGACGCTGGATTTGCTCGAGCAATTCCGGGGGAACAAGACGGTACTGCTCAGTTCGCATATCCTGGGTGACATCGATCGCGTCTGCGACCGCTTGTTGATCTTGAACGAGGGCCAGCTTCTGTTCGATGGCTCGCGCGCCGAGCTGGAAGGGCTGTTGCCGCGGAGCGTCCTGGAATTGCGGGTCAGCGGCGCCACCGACCGGTTCCGGGCGGCCATCCGGGAACAGCTTCACCGCAATGATCTTTCCCAGGACGGCGAACGCGTGCGGATCGAACTTGCCCCGGACGAAGCGGCGGGCGAGCTCATGGAGAAGCTGCTTCGGCTCGCGCGCGAGACGGAAGCGACGATCATGGCGATCAACTCGACGGCGCAGCAACTCGAGGACGCCTATCTCAAGTTGATCACCGAGGACGAGTTTCGCGGGTTTCTGCGGGCGCAACAGTCGTAAGCCATGAATCCACCCGCTGCCACGTCGAGCACGGCCGCCACCGAACCGGGCGGGGGCGCCGCTCGCCCGACCGCGCGGGCCCGACCGCCGGGACGCTGGGCCTCCGTGAGGTTGCTGGCCCTCAGCGATCTCCAGGCCATCGCGCGTTCGTGGCTGTGCCGGGGCTTTTTGCTGGCCAGCACGTTGCTGAGCGTGCTGGCCCTGAAAGGGATGCAGGCGGAGCAGAAGGTCGCCAGCCAGATGCTCGAGGCGGTCTATGCCACGTATCTCCTGATCTGGATGCACGGCGTGGTGTTCATCGCGGGCGGCGCGTTCGCGCGGGAGCAGGATTGCCTGAACGATGCCATCCTCAGCCGGGGCCTGACGCGCGGCGAATATGTCGGCGGCAAGCTGTTGGCCCGCTGCCTCGCGGTGCTGGCCATGATCGGGATGGTGCTGTTGCCGGCGAGTTTCTGGGCCATGCGCCAGGACAAACTGGTCCGCAACGAAGGCGGATACGTGACCTCGAACGCCCGCAACACCAAGGTGGAGGCCTGGGAACCGCGCAAGGTCTTCGCCGGGGCCGACGGCAACGTCACCGAACGCGGGGTGGACGTGGGCGACCAGGTGCATGCCGGGGACGTCATGGCCCTGCTGGACGATCGGGAGCTGTTCGACCAAATGGAGACCGAACGGCGCAACGAGGAGAACGCCCGCAACGAAGTCAGCAACGCGCAACGTCGCTCCGAAGATGCCCTGCGCGCCGTGGCCCAGGCGGAGGACAGCCTCTCGAAGGCGGAGCGGGCGCTGATTGCCAAGGACCTGTTGAGCAAGCAGGAGCAGGCGGACCGGGAGACCGAGTTGCGCAGCCGAAAGCGCGACTTGCAGAACGCGCAAAACCAGGTGCAGGTGGCGCAGGATGCGGTCAAGACCAGCGAGCGCCAGGTCGAGACGGTCCAGGCCCGGGTGCGCGAGGCACGGAAACGGCTGGCGCACGCCACGATCGTCGCGCCGATTTCCGGTTACGTGACCGAGGTCCAGGTGCAGCCGGCGCAACGCGTCGGCCTGGGCTCGCCCCTGTTCACCATAGCGCCCCTGGAAGAGTACGAGTTGCGCGTGCCGATCTACCGCTTCGAGGAATTCAAACGCCTGCGCAAGGGGCTGACCGCCTACATCAAGATCGAGGACACCGAATACACCGGCGTCATCGACCGGCTCGGCGCGATGACCCAGGAAGATCGTTGGGGGCGGGTCAGCAACTTCGCCATCGTGCGGTTCAAGGGCAACGGCACGCTCGGCTTGTTGGGCCAGAACGCCGATGTCCGGCTCGTGCTGCCGCCCCGCGAAGACAAGCCCGGTCGGATGGCTTCCCTGTTGAACACGCTCACCGGCGGCGGCAACGACGACTTGGAGTCGCGGACCGCGTCGGTCACGCCGTTTTGGATGGCGATCGCGCTGGGCAAAGTGCTGGGGTGCGCGGCGTGGCTGGTGGGCTTGACCCTGTTCATGGCCACGCTGTTTCGCAGTTCCCTCATCGCCATCCTGGGCACGATCGGTCTGTGGCACGTGTCGAACCTGCTGTTCGATTTCGCCGGGCTGCCCGACCTCTCGTACCTGGAAATGGTGCGGACGATGGACAAGGTGCTGGGCGGCGTGGCCAATCCCGCCCACGAACTGGCGATGCTGGGCTGGCTCGCCGGCATCGCGGTCGTGTTCGGCGTCCTGACCGCCGCCTTGTTCGTCAGCCGCGACCCGCCGAAATGAACGCCTTCGCCGCATTTGGGAAACGAGCCGGGCGGTTTGCCGCCGCCGGGTTGCTCGGGGTTTGCCTGGCCGGCGGCGCGCGGACCGCCGGCGATCCCGGCCTCGAAACGCCCCCGCCGGCCGCCGCCTTACGCGAGGTGTTTGGCGTGTCGCGGGGCGCAAGCGAGGACGATGTGTTTCTGAACGATGGCACCCGCGCGACCGGGGCCGTGCTAAACGCCACGGTCAGCCTCCGCACGGCTTACGGGCTCGTGGAACTGGCGACGACCAACCTCGCCGGCATCGAAATGGCGGGAAACGCGCGGCTGCTCGACGTGGTGGTGGCGGTCAACGGCAGCCGCTTTTCCGGTTTTCTGGAGCTGCCCGAGTGGAGCCTCCGGGTCGCCCGCGGCGCCACCAATCGTGTCCGCAGCGAGAAGCTCCGGCGCCTGCTGTTTCAAGTCCGACCCGGAGAAGCCGGCCATTCGGCCCCGCCATTATGGTTTCATTTGCGCAACGGCGATGGCTTCGCGGGCACGCTTCGTGGGGACGCTTTACAGGAAACGTTCACCCGCGCCGACCCGGCCCCCCGGCCCGGCGACGTGGTGTTTGTTCAATTCCTCGACGGACCGAACCCGCGAGTCCGCCTCGGCCTGCGATCGGGTCAGGTCGTCGGTGCCATTTGGCCTGGGGAAGAGATGGCGATCGAGACGGAATTTGCCGGCTCGCTGAAGCTGTACTGGAACCGTCTCGACCGGATTGAGCTGGGCGGTCCCGGTCAGCCGACACCGCTGGCCGGCTCGCCCGTCGCGAGTCCGGTTCCGCCGCCCGGCGGCCAATCGATCCCGGGCTTCGCCTGGATTCCGCCAGGTCGATTTGTCATGGGCAGCCCGGTCGAGGAGGCCGACCGCGACCTCGACGAAGGACCCCCAACCGAAGTCACCCTGACCCACGGTTTTTGGATGGGGGTGTGCGAGGTGACCCAGGCCGAGTACAAGGCAGTGACGGGCGCAAACCCCAGCCGGTTTCTGGGCGATCCGCAGCGCCCGGTCGAACGCGTGACCTGGCGCGAAGCGATGGACTACTGCGTGCGGCTCAACCAGCGGCGCGCCTCCGGCGACGCCTTGCCGCGGGGATACGCCTACCGCCTGCCCACCGAGGCGGAGTGGGAGTACGCCTGCCGGGCGGGGACGAACACGCGCTTCAGCTTTGGAGATGATCTGGGCGGGCGGCTGCTGCCCGACTACGCGTGGTTCGGCGACAACAGCGATTCCGCCCCGCACCCGGTCGGCACCAAGACCGCGAATGCCTGGGGACTCCACGACCTGCCCGGCAACGTGCTCGAGTGGTGTCTGGACGCGGCCACCGGTGCGTTGCCCGGAGGCAGGCTGACCGACTATCGCGCGCCGGAAAGCGGGTCGCTGCGGATTGCGCGCGGCGGCTCTTGGCTTTACGGCGCCAAGGCCTGCCGCTCCGCGAACCGTGACAGCTACGGCGAATCCACCCGTTGCGCTGACGTCGGGTTCCGCGTGGTCTTGGCGCCCACCGGCGATTAGCGAGCCGCGCCTTCGGTCCGCACCGGGGAATCCGAAAACGGCATCCCCACGTTGGGCAACACACGCCGCCGGCGCGCGTTGTCCGGGGGCTCGCGGGACCGGCCCGAACGCCACTCGCCGACTAGCCCGAGTTTCCCGCTCCCGGCACCCCGCTCACCTGCCGGGTGGGCCGCATAATCGTGGTCGGCTACTTGGGTTCGAGCTCGAACCGATGCGGCTTGGGTTGTGCAGCGGCGCGCTGCTGACTGACCACGTCCGCCTCCTCTTCGTCGAGTGCCGCCATCAAATCCTTCGTGGCGGCTTGCACCTTGGGAGACTTGTCCCCGGCGAACGGAACCTCGATCTGCCGCCAGCGTTGGAAATGAATGTTGTTATGCACCAAGGTCAATCGATGCACCTCCGCGGCCTGCTTCGCCATCGGCGTGGGCAGGGTCGCCAGGTTGATTCCTTCGGCAAGTTGGGGCTTCGTGAAGGCTCCCAGTTCGTCGCCATCGATCTTCAGCGTGTAGTTGTCGGCGCTGAGCCCCGTGACTTTGAGCGTCTCCTGGTCCAACGACTGAACGAAATCGGAAGACTTCACCGCCAGGGCGACGATCCGATCGTTCCAATCGACCGGCATCGGCAGCGCCTCATCGAGCTGCTGCCAGGAAATCTCAGGACCGGTCTTCAATTCCGTCACCGTCGTTTGTTCGGCCACCGGAACCGCTTTCGTGTCCACGTCGATCGCCACCGCGGTAACCACCGCCGGCGCGTGCCAGGATTTCAGCAGCTCCGCCGCCATGAGCAAATGGCCTCCGGGACCTGGATGGACGCGGTCGGGGATGATCTGCTTCGCCTGTTCGGGATCGGTGGCCTTGGCTTTCGCGAGGGCGGCGACGATGGGCGAATTCAGATCCGCGACGCCGAGTTTCTCCCGTTCCGCCAGTTCCTTCACGAACTGGCTGTAGCGGACCAGCACCGCATTGTAGCCGCCTTCAAATCGCGGCGGCTGCGTCACGTCGTCGAAGGGCGACGGCTCGATCACTGTGATGCGGATGTCGGGCAGCGTCGCCTTCACCGAGTCGATGATGTGTTGGTACCCCTGGGCGTAGGTCTCGAAGATCCCCTGATCGAAGGTCCGATAAGACCCGTCGTTCATGCCGAGCATGATCGTCATCACGGTGGGGTGATAGGCGAACACGTCGCGGCGCAGGCGCAGATCGACGGGCCCGCCGCCGCCGCCCGTCACGCGGTCGCCGCCCCAACCGGAATGCACGAAGGTCACATTCAGCTTCGGGAAACGGGTGACGACATAGGTCTCAGTGAAGGTCGTGTACAGGCGTTGATCCGTGATGCTGTCGCCGTAAAACACGACGCGGTCTCCCTTCTTGAGGGCGAAGTCTCCGGCCTGGCTTTGCGAAGCGAGGAGTGCAAACAGACCCAGGGCTCGAAGCGATGTGGCAAATCTCATGGCCAAAGGTTTAGTGGGTTCGGCGATTCGGCACAACTTGATTTCGCCTCGCGTCAACGGCGGCCAGGATTCGCCTCCGGCCCCAGCCACCGCTCGCGGCGATTGGCGCGTCTCCCTTCGCCGGACGCCTCAAGGCCGGACGCCTCAAGGCCGGACGCCGCTTCCGCTCGCGGGTCGAACGTGGCCCGCACCTTGGGCGTGGGGGCCCCGGACCCTGGTTTCGCCCGGCAGTTCAACCGGGGCGCAACCAGGTCCTCATCCGGGGGTACGGCGCGACGCCGTTGTCCTCGGCGCGTTGGGCGTCATAGGTCAGGCCGATCCATTGCAGCATTGGGACCGCGAGGTATCGGCCCGCGGCGAAATTCTCCAACAGGGACTGCGCGCCGCCGGCGTAGCCCGCCGGATGGAACACCACCGCGGGGGGCAGTTGAAGCTGCAAGACGGCCGCGTAGGACCAAGCGATGGCCATCATTTCTTCCGCCGGATCGCTGCCCAGATCCGCCGTGGCCTGCCGCCGTTCCGCAGGCGGTTTGACCGCGAGATGGCCGGCCTCGTGCAGCAAATCACCCGGGAACCGCAACCTCGCCGGGTCCAGGACAAGCACGCCCCGATCCACCTTGATGCCGGGCAACGCCGTGGGTTCGTCGATCTCCCCGGTCACCACTTCCAATCCGATGCCGCGCAGGAACTCGACGATCCTTGCCGTTACCACCGGGTCCGGCGGCGCGGGCTGGCATTCCGTTCCGGCAATCGTGGTGGGCAGAGGCTTCACTGGGTCGGGGTCGTGCCCGAACGGACTTGCCAGCCGCGTCCTCGGCGGGCCGCCTTCCGCGGCGGTCATACCCGGTGTCAGGCGCTACCGCCCCTTCGGGTCGAGGTTCGCCTTCAGTTCGTCGGGGGTCACCGCGGACTCGACGCCGTTGGGTGGCACGTCGGCGTGCGCCATCCACACGATCGCGTTCAAGACCACTTTCCGGAAATTGTCGTTGCCCCAGTTCTTGTGGTAGTGGCCGCCGGTGAAGCCGAAGCCGCGCCCGCCATCCGGCCGTTCGAAGACCCACATCATGGTTTGCGGCTCCTTGTCTTCGAGCACGGCCTTGCGCACCGCCGGATTCCCCTCGTGCGGGCCATCGCGGCGGCTGAGGGTTTCTTTGGGGGGCAGCGCGGTCAGGATCGGCGTCACGCCCTTCATGCCGTCCACGAAGCGCATGTGGTAGTACCACTCGTCCAGGATGCCAAACGGCTTCACGCCGCTGGTCACCGGGTGTTGAGGCAGGGATTTGAAGTCGGCAAACCAGGTCGGGTTCACCGACCAGTCGGTTTCAAAGTAGCCGCCAATCCAGTTAAGGAACTCCGGTCCGCCGTTGTCCTTGGGCACTTCCACGGCGTAATGCAGGCAGCCGACGCCGACGCCTTGGTTCGCCTTCTCGCCGATCTGCTTCAGATGGTCGCTCTGCACGAAGACGTGTCCGCCACCGCCGTCGCAGTAAATCAGAATGCCGTCGGCGTTGTCGTAGGCGGTCGGGTCTTTGGGCCAGCCGTTCAGGTAGTAGGTCGTCAGGATGCCCGGTTCGCCCTGGAGGCACTGGTTGAGCAGTTGAATGCCGGCGTTGTGCTCATGCTCGCCCGGTCCATGGCTCGGGGTGCCCGCCGTCAGGACGATCTTCTTCAGATCGCCCAGCTTCAGCCGCTTCATGCGAAGGTCCTTGAACTGAACCATCATGGGCGGACCGGCGTGGAGTTGGAGGGCGAGGATGCCCTGGCGGACGCGCTTGGCCGGGTCGTTGTCCGTCACGTCCACGGTCACGTGGCCGTTGATGCTGTGGACGAAGTGGTAACCGTGAACGGTGATCACGTAGTCGTTCCAGTCGCCTTTCTTGATCGTGGCCTGGATCGCCTTCGAATCGCCCACCGAGCCGGTGACCGTCTTCTTGCCGTCAGCGCCCCAGACGACCTGCTGGCCGCGCTCGGCCATGATGCCGCGGGTCATGCGCTCCTCGTAAAGAATGCCCGAGTAGGTGTCGCCGGCCTCCATGTCGGCCTGGTAGCCGCCGGCGATCCAGTCGCCGAAGTCCTTGCTCCGGTACTGGACGCCGGAGTTGCCGAAACCTTTGTCGTCACCCGGCACGATCCGGTAGGAGAAGCGCAGCTCGAAGTCGTCCACCAGCCCGTTGCGCCAGATGAGGAAGGTGTTGTGCTTGGCCGGCTTTTCGGCCGTGGTCTGGCCGGTGATGGCGCCGTCCTTGACCGACCAGAGCTGCGGATCGCCGTCCCAGCCGGACAGGTCTTTGCCGTTGAAAATCGGTTTGAACCCGTCCTCATCGGCGGCCGCCAGCGCCACCAAGGGCGCGGCCAGCAAGCCGGCGAGGAGCAGGGAGGAGTAATGTCGGGATTTCATGGGGACGGATAGTTTGAATGGCCAAGTGATCATGGCGACGAGCCTATGGACGCCGGCGACAGAATGCAAATTCGGCGTGCGAGGCCGAGGAAGCGTCCTCCGGGCTGCCGGATTTGCCGCGACCCGGCGCCGGGCGGCCCGGACGGCGTGCAGCTCAGTCGGCCGCGATCGGGGCGCACGCCTCGGGACGGAGCACGCCCACGAAGGGCAGATTCCGGTAACGCTCGGCGAAGTCGAGACCGTATCCGACGACGAACCGATCCGGGATCACGAAACCCACGTAGTCGGCCACGAGCGCTTCGACGCGCCGCGAAGGCTTGTCCAGCAAGACGCAGGTGCGGAGGGAGGCCGGCTGGAGCTGGCTGAGCTTCGACCGCACCAAGGCGAGGGTGCGGCCGGTGTCGAGGATGTCGTCCACGACCAGCACATGGCGGTCCCGGACCTCGAGGCGCAGTTCCTTGGTGAAGACCAGGGCGCGGGACTCGGTCCCTTCGCGGTAGCTCGAGACCCCCAGGAAATCGAGCTTGAGCGGCACCGTAAGGTGCCGGAGCAGGTCGGCCAGAAACATGATCGTACCGGTGAGCAGCGGGACGATCAGGAGTTCCTTGCCGACGTAATCACGCGTGATCGCGCGCGCCAGTTCCGGCAGTCGGCGACGGATCTGGGCGGCCGTGATCAGCACCTCGCCGAGTTCGCGTCGCCAGCGGGAGGGGACGGGGTGGCCGCCTTCGATCCATGGGGGCGGCGACACCGGAGCGAAGCGGGACGACGATGGCGCGGCCAGCGGCGGGGCGGGGCTAGATATGCCGCGAGTCGTCGTGGTCTTTCTGGGTGTAGCCACTGTCCTGGCGTTGGAAGTTGACCTGGTTCTTCTTCACGTAAGCCTGGAACACGTCGTCCGCGCTCATCCCCAGGACCTGCGCCAGGCTGATGAGGAAATGAAAGAGGTCCACGACTTCGACGCGCGCATTTTGCTCATCGAAGTTCTGGTACTTGGCCCACCATTTCCAGGGCACGCTGTCGGTCAGTTCGGCCAGCTCCTGGCCCATGGCGCGACAGTAGTTCAGCACCCACCTGGTCTTCTCGGCTTCGGCCATGTTCTCGGTGAAGACGCCGATGCGCTCGTTGAGGGAGCGCTGGAGCCGGAAGAGTTCGCGCAACTGGTCGGTTTCAGCCATGCCGCGAGGATTCCGGTCGCCTTGGGTCGAGGCAAGCGGGAACTCCGGCCGGGACGGGCCGACGGATGTCCATGCCATGCCGGTCAATCCGGCGCCGGTGAACCGCGCGATGCCAGACGTCCAGTCGAACACCCACCCCTTGACGCAACAGCCGGCCTGAAGACCAGGCGGTTACAGCGCGGACGACCTCGAAAACCGCCAGATTCCCGTCCCTGCTGCAAAAGGCGGGCTAGGGTCCAGGGCCCTTGAGCCCGGCCGCGATCGTCTTCAAACGCTCGAGATCGAAGCCGTTGCGGTTCAGAGTGGGCAATCCTTGGAGCAGGACGCGGAGCAAACCCGACGCCATCCGTTGCCCGTTCGGATCTTTCCGGACCGCGGCCAGCTCGGGCTCGCCCACGGCGCCCAAGTCCAAGCCCCTTTGGAGGAAATCACGCTGCAATTCGGCCCTTCGCCCGGCAGGTTGCGCCTTCAGAATCAGTCCCGCCAATTGAACCATCAGCAGTCGTTGCAGCGCCGGATCCTCGTAGATCAGTCTCGGGACCACGGTGTCGATGAGCGCGAGTTGGCCGGCGTTCAGCTTGAAGGACGTCGGCAAGCTGAAGGCCTCCCGCTGCAGTTCCGGATCCCGGATATTGCGGAAGTTGACCTCGATGAGGTACGGCTTTTCCAGGGCGAGAAGGCTTGGGGCGTCCGCCGCTCCCCCGACCGACCTCAGGTCGCTCAGCGATTTGTACAACTGATCGCTCTCGGCTTGCACTTCTGCCCAACGCTTCGCCGACAGCAGATCCATCGACGTGACCATCGCGCCTTCCACCACCCCGGCGACGCCCGGCGGGGAAGGCGAACGGTCCATCCGGCTCTCCGAAGCCACCCCCGCGTTTACGTTGAGCAGCACGAGTCTTTCGAGTGCCGGCGTCTGGTTCAACCGCCGCGACAGGATCCCGTCCTTGAACTGGTCCAGGAGCGACTGCAGTCCCTGGTTGTCAACCAGCCCGCCGTCCGCCAGGTGAATGTACCGGTTCGTGGCTGCATTCCGATAATGGTCCCATTGTACCCGCCGAAAATAAGCCTCGAGATTGTTCCGCTGATTCTCCCGCGCCGCGACGTAGCGGTTCGAGATGGACGCAGAATTCCAGAAGTCCGCGGTCGGCCCATAGTTCTTCAGCGTCATCGGGTTCAACAGGATCGGGAAGGCCGACGAGGCCGCGCACGCGTAGCCCACCGGGTATGAGGCCAGGGACGAGCCGATCAAGCCAAAGGACTCGGCCGCAAAGGTGAAGCGTTGACCCAGCGCCAGGTCCGTGGCGTGGATCAACAGGATGGGCCGGGAAGGCAGCTTCCCGAAGGTCATCCCGTCGAAGACCTCGCGATCGTAGAGTTCCGCCGCGAGATCAATCCGGGAGTACCGTCGCGAGAAGGCGGCCTTCAAACCGCCGACCGAGATGAGTCCCCGGGCCAGGGCACCCTGGATGTTGCGTTCGACGAACCGCTTTCGAAACGGGGCGAGGTCTTCCCCGCTCAGGCACCACCCGGCGGCTGCAAAGCTGCCCCCGGAAATGCCCGCGACCAGATCGATTTCCCGGGCCAGATTGGACTCCACCCAGGCGCCTCGCGCGTCCTCGAAGACATAGGGGATCGACTGCAGCGTTTCCAACGTCTTCCACGCCACCGCCGCGGCCCGGGACCCGCCCCCCGAAAACGCCGCCATCATGATAGCCTTGTCGTCCTGGTTCGTAATCGCCGGCCACATGCCAAAAGCAACGGGAGTGTCGCCGCCTTGGTTGGTGTTCCCTCGCGCATTCGGCTCAACCGGATCGTTATATCGCGGCGGACTGTCCCACCACAGCGCCCACATGAGACCGATGCCCGCCAGGACCGCCCCCAGCGACACCATCCGCCAGGAACGGCCGCGCGGGCGACCCCCGCCGACCTGTTTATCCGCGTTCATGGCTGTCCCCCGGGTACCCCGGTCGCGGGCGGCAGGTCGGGGCAACGGATCGACACCTCGAGCGGCCGAACCGCCGAGGTGTTTTCGATCGTGACCGCCTTCGTCTCCGCCCCGGGCAAGTCCACGGTGAGGCGATGGACGCCGGCCGTGCCGACGAAGACGATCGCGTCGGTTTTGCCCAGCCAGTCGCCATCCATCCACACGTTGGCCCTCAATTCCGGGTAGGCGCAGGCCAGGAGCAGGCGATTCAGGCGAACCAGGTCGTTTCCCCCGGGGTTGGCGTCCCGCAGGGCCGACGCTGCCGGTGACAACTTCACCTCCTGAAAACGACTGGCCTCGTACACCGGGGGTCCTTGGGCCACACGCTCCAGATCCGCGAGCAAGGATTCCTTCCACGGCGCCGGGTCGTTCCCCGGCCCGCCGGGTCCGCCGATCGCGATCCGGGTCGGCTCGGAAAGCTGGCCCCAAAGCCAGGTTGAAACCGGGTCTTCCCGGCGGGTCAACCTCCCCGCCACGGCGAGCAGGTCGAGCGGGCGGTCAACGCGGATGGGTCGGGTCCCGGACGCTCCGTCAACGCGGACAATGATGAATTCGCTCATGCCATGAAGTCCCGCTGCGACCGCGGCGCAGACCCGCGAGAGACATCCCACGTTTGCCTTCCCACTTCCGCTTTGGATCCCTCGAAACACCCCGTCCCCGGTGGATCGCCGCCTGCCATCCTTAGTCGCATTGCTAATGCAATTAATTTAGTGACGCGGTTAGCAGTTAGCAGGCACCGGGTGGGGTGTCAACTCAATACGCGCAGAACTTGCAGGCTGAAACCCACCGCGGAGCGGCGCCCACAACCGACCTGGTCTCTGGGACAGGGCGCCGCTTCAGACCGCCTGCAACGCCTGGTTTGCGATGTCGCGGCGGAAATGGGCGTCAGCGAAGTGAATCCGCGCGACCGCCTCGTAGGCCGCATCGCGGGCGGCACGCAGATCTGGCCCCCACGCCGTCACGCCCAAGACCCGTCCGCCATGGGTCACCACTTGGCCGTCCCTCAATGCCGTGCCGGCGTGGAAGACCTTCGTGTCGGGCAGCGCCGCCGCGGCGTCCAGGCCGGTTATGGGTCTGCCTTTCGCGTAGCTTCCCGGATAGCCACCCGACGCCATCACCACGCACACGCTGGTCATCGGGCGCCACTTCAATTCCACCTGGCCAAGCGTTCCGTTCAAGCTCGCGTCCAGGAGTTCCACCAGGTCGCTTTCCAGGCGCGGCAAATAGACCTGCGTTTCCGGGTCCCCGAAACGGGCATTGAACTCGAGCACGCGCGGGCCGTCCTTCGTGAGCATCACGCCCGGATAGAGCAAACCGCGGAAGTCGATGCCCTCGACCGCGCAGCCCTTGAGCCAGGGTTGAATGATCTGGCGGTCGGCCATCGCCAGGTGCGCCTCGGTGAGGAACGGGGTGGGAGAATACGTCCCCATGCCACCGGTGTTCGGGCCGGCGTCGCCGTCGAGCGCGCGCTTGTGGTCCTGGGAGGTCGGAAACAACTTGGCCGTCCGGCCATCGCACAGCGCGTGCAGCGATACCTCGGTGCCTTGCAGCAGTTCCTGGATCACCGCGCGTGCGCCCGCCGCCCCGAAGGCATGCCGGACCAGGATCGTTTCGATGGCCGCATCGGCCTGTGCCATGTCCCGGCAAATGATGACGCCCTTGCCCAGCGCCAGGCCGTCGGCCTTCACGGCACAGCGCCCGCCGAACTCGGCCGCGAAGCGCGAGGCGGCGCGGGCTTCCGTGAACACACCGGCCCTTGGTGCCGGAATGCCGTGGCGCTCCATGAACCCCTGCGCGAAAGCCTTCGAGGACTCGAATTGCGCCGCAGCCTGGTTGGGTCCCCACGCGCGCAGGCCGTGTTCCTGGAATAAATCGACGATGCCCATCGCCAGCGGGTTGTCAGGACCCACCACGGTCAGGCCGGGTTGCTGCTCGCGCGCGAAGGCCAGCAAGCGGGGGAGGTCCTCCGGGCCGATCGCCACGCAAGTCACCGGCGAACCGTCTTTCGCGAGACGTTCGGCCGCGATGCCCGCATTGCCGGGCGCCGCCCAAATCCGCGATGCGTGCGGGGATTGTGCCAGCTTCCACACCAAGGCGTGCTCGCGCCCGCCGGACCCGATGACGAGTAGTTTCACCGGCGGGAATTGAAACCGAGAACCCGGCTCCAAAGCAACGGCGCAAAGCCTGAACCCGACCCGGCGAAGCACCTCGGGCGACCGGCTCAGTTCCCGCGTTTCAGCGCGAGCACGAACACCCCGGCTGCCACCAAGGCGATGCCCGCCCACTCATGCGCCTTCGGCCGCTCGCCAAGGAACACCACGGCAAACAGCGCCACGAGCACCACGCTGAGTTTGTCCACCGGCGCGACTTTCGCTGCCGGACCGACCTTGAGCGCGCGGAAGTAACACAGCCACGACGCCCCCGTCGCCAGGCCGGACAGCACGAGGAACCACGCCGTCTTGGGGGGCAGCTTCAACGGATTCCGCCACTTCCCCAGCATCAACACGATGGCCGTGAGCACCGCGAGGATGACGAAAGTGCGGACCAACGTCGCATAGTCCGAGTCCACGCCTTGCAAGCCGACCTTCGCGAAGATGGCCGTGAGTGCCGCAAACCCGGCCGAGAGCAAGGCCCAGCCAAACCAGTCGTTCGTTGAGATCATGGTGACCAACCCTACCCGGCAACCGCCCCAGAATCGACCTTCCGCCTCCCTCCCGGGAATTCGGGTTTCGACTTGGGACATTTTCTGACACAATTGCGACTAGGAGTGTGCCAACCCCGGCTCAAGCGGCAAGGCTCGCGACTCCGTCCCTGGTCCCCGCGCCGGGCACCTTCCGGCT
This sequence comes from uncultured bacterium, assembly GCA_963735925.1. GTDB lineage: Bacteria > Verrucomicrobiota > Verrucomicrobiia > Limisphaerales > J093 > DSVZ01. The sequence continues at coordinate 1,625,973 of CAVTMT010000003.1, read as the reverse complement.
TCCCGGTTTCGGCCGGCGGCGCCGATCGGGCGGACGCCGGGGGGTGGCTTACCGGTCGGTCTTGCCGGCACGGTCAGGGTACGCCGGCTTGTGCGGCTCGGGCGGTGGGTTCTTTTCGATGGCCTCCTCGACCACGCGAATCGCCCGTTCGAGTTGGGGATCGATGCCTTTGGCCAGCTTGGCCGGATCGTCGATCACCTCGATGTCCGGGTCCACGCCGTGGCCTTCGATGATCCACTTGCCCTTCGGACTGTAAATGCCGAACGTGGGCGCGGTCACGTTGCCGCCGTCCACCAAGGTGGGGGCGCCGCTGATGCCGATCAGGCCGCCCCAGGTGCGCGTGCCGATCAGCGGTCCCAGCCCGGCGTGTTTGAAGTAGTAAGGGAAGGCGTCGCCTCCCGAGCCGCTCCAGCCGTTGACGAGCATCGCCTGGGGGCCGAAGTGCGCCACCGGCGGCCACTGCCAGTCCCGGCCGTCGCGCACACCCCAGTAGTTGATCAGCGGCCGGTTCAACAGTTCGATGAAACGGTCCGGGATTTGCCCGCCGCTATTGAACCGCTCGTCCACGATCAGGCCCTGCTTGGTGAACTGCCCGCGGAACTGGCGCACCAGTTCGTTCTGTCCCCGCTGGCCGGTATCCGGCACGTAGATGTAGCCGATGCGCCCGTCCGAGGCCTCGTCCACCCGGCGACGCTTCGCCTCGATCCAGGCCAGGTTTCGCAATCGCGCCTCGCTGGCCAGCGTCTGCACGATGACTTCCCGCGCGCCCTCCCCAGTCGGCTGGCGATTGACGGTGAGGCTCACCGTTTTGTCGGCGAGCCCTTGAAACGCCGCCCACGGTTCGAGCTTCGGGTCGAGCGGCACGCCGTTCACCGCCAGCAGGTAGTCGCCTTCCTTGACGTCGATGCCCGGCTGGCGCAAGGGCGAGCGAACTTCGGCGTCCCAGGCGGCCGGTTCGAGGATATGCTCGATCCGGTAGGCGCCGTCTTCGAGCGCGAAATCCACGCCCAGGTACCCCACGCCGCGCTGCGGGGCGGCCTGGAGATCGCCTCCGCTGCGGTAGGTGTGGGACGAATTCAACTCCGCGATCAGTTCGCCGAGCAGAAAATTCACGTCCCAGCGCGTCACGGCATCGTCCAGCAACTTGCCGTAACGCCGGCGCATGGCCTCCCAGTTCACGCCGTGCATGCCGGGGTCGTAGAAGTAATCGCGCTCGATGCGCCAGGCTTCAGTGAAGATCTGCCGCCACTCGGCCACCGGATCGACGGTCGCTTCCAAGGCGCCCAGCGCCAGTTTCTTCTCCATCTTCTGGCCTTCCTTGGGCTCGATGATGGCGTATTCCTTGCCTTTGCGGACGAGCAGTTTCTGCCGGTCGGCGGACAACTCCATCGCGTCGGCGTCGTCCAGCACGGTCTTCTCCTCGCGCTTCTCGAAATCCCAAAAAGCGATCGGGCTCTTGTCCTCCCCGGAGCCGGTGCGCGGCAGGCGGCGGAACAGGAGTTTGTCCTTGAGCGGCACCAGTTCGCCGTAACGGCCCGGTTTGGGCGGGAGCACCACGGCGCGGCGCTCGAATCCGGCGAGGTCAATTTCCACCGGTTTGGGCGGCGTCTCTGGTTTGTCCTTCTTTTCGCCCGGCTCGTGGTCACCGGCCTTGGCCTCGGCCGGCTTCGCGCCGTCCTTGACTTCGCCGCCCTGCTTCGCGTCCGCCTGGTCCTTCCGGGGTTCCTCATCGTTGCGCGGCGCGAGGAGCGAGGGCACGTCCTTGCGCAGTGGCACCGCCACGAGTTGGGCGGTGTTCGCGTAGATCCAGGAGTTGTCCAGGTCGCTGTAGATCGGATCGAAACTCCGCCCGGTGCGGTAAAAGAGGTACTTCCCGTCGGGATCGAACACCGGCCATTCGTCATTGTAGAAGCCGGAGGTGACCTGCAGGCGGCGATGCTCCTTTGCATCATAGAGCACGATGGCGGTATTGCGGTTGTCCTGATCGCCGGCATAGGCCAGCCAGCGACTGTCCGGCGACCACGCGAAATGGAATTGCTCGAGCTCCCCGTGGAACAGCCAGAGCAGGTGATCGATCTGGCGCGTCTGGGCCGGGTCCACGCCGTGGACATAGAGCCGCATGGCCTGGTCGATGAACGCGAGTTGCTGGCTGTCCGGCGACCAGACCGGCGCATAGCGAAAGCCTGCGCCCAAGGAAGTCAGCTTCCGCTCTTCGCCCGAACCGTCCGCGGCGCGCAGGGTCAACTCATACTCGCCCGAGCGATCGCTGAAATAGGCGACCCATTTCCCGTCCGGCGACCACGCCGGATAGCGCTCGGCCACGCCCGAGCTGCGCGTCAGATTGCGCACGACGCCGTTCTCGGCCGGCACGGTGAAGACATCGCCGCGCGCCTCGACGACCGCCCGTTTGCCGGTGGGAGAAATCGAGACGTCCTGGATCAACCCGGACACGTTCTCGATCCGCGGCTTCAGGGTGGCCTGGTCAGTCACCGTGCGGATTTCCACTTCCCGCAGGTTCTCCGTGCCCAGGTCCAGCAGATACAGCCGCCCGCCGTTTTCCAGGATAATTTCCTCCGGGCCCATCCCGGGGAAGTGGGTGTCGAAGTCCTGGAAGAACGTGAGCTGGCGGAATTGCCTCGTGGCGAGGTCGCAGGCCCAAATGTTCGCCCGCTGGTTCGCATCGCGGTCGGAGAGGAAGTAGAGCGTGTTGCCGTGCCACATCGGTTGGGCGTCATTGGCGTCGTTGTGCGTGAGGTTCTCGGCCGTGCCCTCGCGGAGGTCGAAGAGCCAGATGTCCGGCGCCATCCCGCCGCGGTAGCGTTTCCAGGTGCGGAAGTCCCGGCTGATCGGCATGTACGCGAGATACCGGCCGTCGGGCGAAATGCTGCCAAATTCGCCGTAAGGCACGGGCAATTGCTCGGGCAGGCCGCCGTCGAGCGACAGCCGAAAGAGCTTGTTGAACCGGTCCTTCTCGCTCGTGCGCGCCGAGGCGAACAGGATCGATTTGCCGTCGGGATACCAAGCCAGCATCCGGTCCGGGGCGCCGTGGTACGTGAGCCGCCGCGGCAGGCCCCCGCCGGCCGGCATGACGTAGAGGTCTTCATTGCCGTCGTAATCGCCGGTGAACGCGATTTGGGCCCCGTCGGGCGAGAAGCGGGGGAAGGACTCCTCGCCGCGTGGCGAGCTTAGCCGCGCCGCGGTCCCGCCTTCCTTGGGCGCGACCCAGATGTCGCCGGCGTACACGAAGGCAATCTGGGTGGCGGAGACGTCGGCCTCCCGCATCAACCGCGCGTCGATGCGGCCGGCGACGGGATCGGCCAGTGCGGAAGCCAGTGCACACCAGGCGAGGGCGGAAAGGCGGGCCAGTCGGGCCAGCCGGCGGTTGTGGGAGGAGGCAGTAATCGCGTTCATGACCAAGTGGCGCGAGTGTACGCGGCACTGCCCCGTTTCGGGCAAGGCATTTTCCCCCCCGCCGGGCGGCCTGGAAAGGCGCTTCGCCAATTCGCCAAAAGGGCTTCCAAAAAGGGCTTGCCTCGCTCTGCCGGATGCGTAAGGTGCCCAACCGCCTGAGCGCCACGTGTGTGGCATGCTCATTAAGGCTGAGAAACGAAAAGTCAACGCAGAACCTAACCTCAACCTCCGTTGCCCAGCAACGTCGGGTCCGTTAGGCAATGGAGTCTTCGCCGGGAATTCCTCCCGACCGAGCCTCCGGCAGTCATTACCCAGTCGCAGTATGCTCACCATGGAAGAGGCCCTGAAGCAGAGCGAAAAAAGCTTTGCGCCCGGGCAGATCGTCAAGGGTCACGTCCTTGAAGTGCGTCCGCGGGAAGTCCTCGTGGACATCGGTTACAAGAGCGAGGGCGTCATCTCGCGCGGCGAGTTCGAGGACCTGCCTGAACTCAAGGTCGGCGACGAGGTGGACGTCCTCATCGAGCGCCTCGAAGACAAGGAGGGCATGGTCGTGCTCTCGCGCGAAAAGGCCGAGTTCAAGAAGAACTGGGAACGCATCCTGACCATCTGCAACGAGGGCGGCACGATCGAGGGCAAGGTCAAGGCCATGGTCAAAGGCGGACTCATCGTCAACATCGGGGTCGAAGCCTTTTTGCCCGCCTCGCAGGTGGACGTCGTTCCGCCGAAGAACCTCCAGGGTTTCGTCGGGAACAGCTACCGCTTCAAGGTGGTGAAGCTGAACCAGGAACGGCAGAACATCGTGCTCTCGCGCCGCGAGCTCATCGAGCAGGAACGCTTCGAGCGCCGCTCCAAGCTGCTCAGCGAACTCGTGCCCGGCGACCTCATCAAAGGCACGGTCAAGAACATCACCGACTTCGGCGCGTTCATCGACCTCAACGGCCTCGACGGCCTGCTGCACATCACCGACATGAGCTGGGGGCGGATCAATCACCCCAGCGAAATGCTCAAGGTCGGCCAGGATCTGGACGTGGTCGTGCTCGACGTGAACCGCGAAAAGGAACGCGTGAGCCTCGGTCTCAAACAGAAGGAGACCAATCCGTGGGACAGCATCGAGAGCAAGTTCCCGATCGGCACCAAAGTCAAAGGCAAGGTGGTCAACCTGGTGCCCTACGGCGCGTTCGTCGAACTCGAACCCGGCGTCGAAGGCCTGGTCCATGTCACCGAACTCTCCTGGACCAAACGCATCGCCAAGGCGAGCGACTTGCTCAAGCAGGGCGAGGAGATCGAGGCGGTCGTGCTCGGCATCAACCGCGACGAGCAGAAGATCTCGCTCGGCACCCGCCAGCTCGAAACCAATCCCTGGGAACAGGCGAAGGAGAAGTACCCGGCGGGCACCCACGTCAAGGGCAAGGTGCGCAACCTCACCAGCTACGGCGCCTTCGTCGAACTCGAGGACGGCCTCGACGGCATGGTGCATGTCTCCGACCTGTCGTGGACTCGCAAGATCAACCACCCCTCCGAAGTGCTCAAGAAGGGCGACGAGGTCGAGGCGGTCGTGCAGGAAGTGGACACGGTCAACCAGCGCATTTCGCTGAGCGTGAAACACCTCGCCGTGGATCCGTGGGAGCACATCGATCAGTTCTACAAGGTGGGCGACCTGGTCACCGGCAAGGTTACCAAGCTGGCCAGCTTCGGCGCCTTCATCGGCCTGCAGAACGAGATCGACGGTCTCGTGCACATCTCGCAGGTGAGCGAGGAACGGGTTGAGAAGATCAAGAGCGTCCTGACCCTGGGCCAGGAAGTCACCGCGCGCGTCATCAAGATCGACCGCAGCGAGCGGCGGATCGGCCTCTCCATCAAGGCCGCCAACTACACACACGAACAGCTCAAAGTGGAGCAGGCGCTGCTCGACCAGCTCAAGCCGGGCGAAGACCTCGTGGCCTTGCAGCACGCCTTCGACGCCGCCGAGGAAACCCGGGCGACCGAAACCGGCGAGAAGTAGGCACGCGGGAACCGCACCGGCGCTGCGTCGCCGGCCATTCGATTCAACGCAACGGGCGGACCGTCACGGTCCGCCCGTTTGCTTTGAGTGCGCTCAGGCACCCCGGTAGGGCCGACGTGCCCGTCGGCCAGGACGCGCGGCAGCACGTCCCCACCCAATCCAAGGTCCAAGCCCTGGTTGAAGAACCGTGGAATCCCCAAGAGGACTGCCGATGCCATCCGTTCGACCAACCGGCGCCCGGTGGTCGGCAGCCGCCAGCCGTCAGGCCTCGAGGTATTGCTTCGGGAACTTCCAGGGCGCGCGGTACTCGGGCACCGCCAGGCGCGCCGCCTCCGGGTCACCGACAATTTCTTCTTTCGCGGGGTCGAACCGGATCGACCGGCCAAGCTTGAGCGAGAGCAGGCTCAGCACGATCGGCACATCGACGCGGGTATGGTAAAACACGCTGCAGCTCGGTTGCTGGCGCGACTTGATGCAGTCCAGCCATTCGCGTTCGTGGCCGGGCGATGGCGGGAGCGACGCCGGCGGCGGCTCCTTGCCTGCCATGCGTTTGCCTTCCGCCAGCACTTTGTACATGCCGTAATTCGCGTACATGGTGCCGTTGGTCCCGTGGAAATAGATGCCCAGCCGACGCTCCGGCTCCTGCGACTTCATCAGGAAATCGTAGCTGTTCGTCAGCGAAGACATCCAGGTGAGGGTCAGGTTTGGGTATTGCCAGAGCACCTCGTGGTGATCGTAGGCGTCGCCGTCATCCTTCAGGACGTATCGACCGCCGGCGGAACTCGTCACCGTGGGATACCCCAGGTCAAGCGCCCAGATCGGCAGGTCGATGATGTGCGGCGCCATGCCGGGCGTCCAGCCGCCGCTGTAGGCCATCCACGAACTGTGAAAGTACGCGTCCGTCGCCAGGATGGGATTGAACGGACACTCCGCCGCGGGGCCGCACCACCGGTCCCAGTCCAAACCGTCGGGCAGCTTCAAATCCGTCGCGTGGCCCACGCCGTCCGGCGACTGATTCATCACGTTGAAGGTGCGGACCGTGCCGACCGGTCCCAGCAGGCCCGCGCGGAGGAATTCGACCACGCGCCGGTAGTTGTCGCCCGCGTGAATCTGCGTGCCGATCTGCGAGATGCGGTCATGCCGCTTCACCGCGTTGCGCACCGCGAGACTCTCGCCGAGATGCAGCGTCATCGGCTTTTGCAGGTAGATGTCCTTGCCGGCTTCGCAGGCCGCGATCGCGATCAACGCGTGCCAGTGCGGCGGCGTGGCGATGATCACGGCATCGACGTCCGGCGCCGCCAGCACCTCGCGAAAGTCGGCGTACGGCCTGCAAGTGTCCTTGAACTGGGCGACCACCGAATCGCGTCGCGCCTTCCAGACATCGCACGCGGCGGTCACCACCACGTCCGGTTGCGGCGCGCAATTGTTCAAGTTGGCCCGCCCCATCCCGCCGCAGCCGATGAGGCCGAGCTGGATGCGGCTGTTCGGTCCGGGTTGGCGTCCGGGTGCGGGCTCGCCGCCCAGGCCGGTGTGCCGGGCAGCAAAACCTATGGCGGTGACGGTGGCGGCCTTCTCGATGAAGGCGCGACGGCTCAGGTGCGGATCAGGGTTCATGGAGGGTTTATTTCAATGATTCAAGGTTCGACGAGGGTTGCGGCCGGTGGGCTGGCGTAAGCGCTCCAGATACTGGCCAACCGGTTCTCGCTGGCCATGCCGGTGTGAATCCACAGGCGGTGCCGAAGCACCAGCGGCCGGTCGCGGGACAGCGGCACCTCGCGCTCGCCGGGAAATGCGGGCATGACGTAGTTCAACTCCGGGTACGTTTTGAGTTCGTTCGGGTAAAGCGGATTGTTGACGCTCTCGAAGATCGCCAGGCCGGCCGGGCCATGGCCGCCCGCGAAGACCCCGGAGTAGTCCAGCCACGAGCGCCGCGGCGCCGCGCCGGCTGGATCGACATAAGCCGTGATGACTCGCCCCTGGGCCGGTTGGGCACGCAAACCGAAACCGCCATACCCGCCATGCGGCCGGCCGCCGATCGCGACCCGATCCGCCAGTGCCGTGAGCCGGACTTCGACATCGACGAAGCGGTCGCCACCCGTCTGGCGGAACGCGCGGATCAAGACCACCTCGCGCACGATCGGAGTCGTGTCTCCCCATTTCCAAACGTTCTCCGCTTCGAGCAAGGCGAAGACCGGACCGGCTTCGACGCGGCGCAGGGTCACCGGGCGCGCCCACACGCCGACCACCGCCCAGATGTCGCGCACCTCGTCGCCCCAGCGGGTCACCGGCCATGACCAGCCAATGCCGCGGTGATGCGGGTGGTCCGGCGGGTAGTCGTCCGTGATGAGCTCGCCGCCCGGTCCGAACACCGGCATGATATAGTCGCCGCGGGTGTAGTTGGTGGCGATGCCGGTCGGCACGGGGACGAGGCCCTGGTTGTAGCGCAGAACCGGCACCGGGCCCTCGCGGATGTCATAACGTTGGTTCGTCGCGTCGGCCCGGATGGTCATCACGGCCGGCGCCGGGTCCGCTGCAGCGAGCCGCTTGAACCGGCGTTCGCCGCTCGGGCCGGGAGGTGCCAGCCACCAGAGCCGGCCGCGCGCGGCTCCCGGCGCGTCCGGTTCGAATTGCGCGGGCATCGGCGAAACCGGGGCGGCCGCTGGCGTGGTGACCTCCACGAGGCGCAGGTGCGCGGGATCGCTCTGATTGCCTCGCGCGGCGGGAAGTTCAAAGACCACCGAGGTCGGGACCGCCTCGGTCGGGACCGGCGGGGCGCTCTTCGCGGCGATGACGAACCGCTCTCCAGCCAGAGCGGTGCCGACGAGCGCAAGCAGGGAAACGAGGGCGGCGGATTTCGAGTGGCACATAGGCGGTGGTTCGCGCCCGAGCAAACCACACCGCCGCCGCCAGATCAACCGGCCTTTGTCGGCCTGCGCTGAACCGAGGCCTTACGTGGCGGCCCGGCGGAGCCGATCGGCCAGCGCCGCCCATTCGGGAGCATCCGGCACCGCTTCAACCACGACGGTCTCCGCGCCCTGCGCGTCGCAGCGATGCAGTTCGGCATAGAGCGCCCGCGCGTAAGCCTCGGCGTCGTGCGGAATCACACTCACGCCGCCCCAGCCGGCCAGTCCGGGGATGCGCGTGTGCGCGACGATGAAGGTCCGGGCGGGCGACCCGCCGAGGGCCGCCAACAACCGTTGCAGTTCGGCGTCATCGGACCAGGCCAGCACCCGCAAGCGCGCGTGCGGCGCGTAGTGTTTCGGCAACCGGCCGGGGCTGCGCAAACCGCCTTCAGCGGTGCCCGCCGTGTCCTCGCCGATGTCGCCCAGGACCGCCCGGAGCGCCTCGCGGTGGATCATACCGGGTCGCAACACCCGCGCCGGTTGGACGGTCAGGTCCAGCACGGTGGATTCGACGCCGACCTGGCATTGGCCGCCATCCACGATCAGCGGCACGCGACCCGCGAGGCTTTGCCGCACGTGCGCGGCGTTCGTGGGCGAAAGCCGGTTCGAGGCATTCGCGCTGGGAGCGGCGAGCGGAAAACCGCATTCGCGAATCAGCGTCTGCATGAACGGATGACTCGCCCAGCGCACGCCAACCGTCGGCCCGCCCGCGGTGACCAAATCCGGGATGGTCGCCGCTCTGGGCAGCACCAGCGTCAAGGGTCCGGGCCAGAAAGCCCGCGCCAGACGCCCGGCAGCGTCCGGCCAGGCGACCACGCACGCCTGGGCCAGGTGCAGACTCGCGACATGCACGATGATGGGATTGTGCGCGGGCCGGCCCTTGGCCTCGAAGATGCGGGCGACGGCGCGGGATCCCACGCGTTGGCCGCCAGGCCGTACACGGTTTCCGTGGGCACGGCGACCAGTTCGCCCCGGCGCAACGCGGCGGCGGCTCGCAACACCGCGGCTTGAAACAAGGCGGGCGTGTGCGTTGGCAGGACTTCGGTTGCCGGCTCGGTGTTCATTCGGGTCCGCATCGGAGCCTTCGACGGACCAGCTCCGGGGCCGGAGTGTAAGGCCTGACCGGGCGCGGGAACACCACGAATCACGAATCACGAATCGCGGCCGGTCCGGATCCGGGGCGGGGGACGGGTCGAGTCGTAGATTCGTGAGCTTGCCACGTGCCCGGCCATTTTGATACGGAGAGCAGGCGTTGCGGCCGATTCTGGGCCGTGGCGAAGCGGTAGCTGATATCGGGATGAAAGCCTTGGTCACCGGCGGAGCCGGATTTATTGGGTCCCACCTTGCCGAAGCCTTGTGCCGACGCGGGGTGAGCGTCGTGGTCCTGGACAATTTGAACACCGGTGCGATCGCCAATCTGGCCTGGCGCCGGCCGGACGATGCACTGGAGTTCGTTCAGGGGGATGTGGCCGATCCGGACACGGTGCGTCGCGCGGTCGCGGGTTGTGACTGGGTGTTCCACGAAGCGGCCCTGGTCTCCGTCCCCAAATCGGTGGCTCAACCCGTCGAAAGCCACCGCGATAACATCACCGGCACGTTGCACGTACTCGTGGCGGCGCGGGACGCGGGTGTGAAGCGGTTGGTGTTCGCGTCGTCCTCGGCGATCTACGGCGACAGCGAAGCGGCCCTCAAACCGGAGACGCAGCCGCCATCGCCGTTGACTCCGTACGCCCTGCAGAAATACACTGCGGAGCGCTACGGCCAGTTGTTCCACTCCCTCTACGGCCTCGAAACGGTGAGCCTGCGCTATTTCAATGTGTTCGGTCCGCGGCAGGCCTTCGACTCGCCGTATTCGGGCGTGATTGCGAAGTACTGCACGGCGTTCCTGGCCGGCGAACGACCGCGCGTGTTTGGCGACGGTCGCCAGTCGCGCGATTTCGTGGCGGTGGCGGACGTGGTGGCGGCGAATCTGGCCGCGGCGGAACGGCCGGCCGTCCACGTCGCCGGCCGGGTGTTCAACATTGGCACCGGCGCGAGCGTGTCGCTGCTGGATTTGATCGGGGAATTGCAGCGGCTGACCGGTCGGAAGTTGGAGCCGCAATTCGAGGCCGCCCGCCCGGGGGATGTCCGGTTTTCCTGCGCCGACGTCGCCTCCGCCGCGCGTGAACTGGGTTTTCGCGCGCGGGTTTCCTGGCAGGCGGGCCTGGCCGCCACGCTGGACTTTTATCGCGCCCAGTTCGGCCGGGCTTGAATCCCCGGGCGCGGGGCTCAGCGAAAACGATCCAGCACCATCAAGCCCAGCACCGCCGGCAGATAAATCACCGAGGCCAGGAACAGCCACCGCGCCGGTGACCGTTCGAGGCGGCGCGCAAACCGGATTGCCAGCGCCAGCATCAACGTCCCCAACAGCAGCGCGCCCACCAGGTACACCGCACCCGCCAGTCCGAGCACAAACGGACTCAGACTGACGGTCAGCAACCCCAGGCTGTGGCCGATGCTCTGCAAACCCGTGCGCTCGCCGCTCGGGTCCACGACGGGCAGCATCTGCATGCCCGCCCGCGCGTAGTCTTCGCGGTACAACCAGGCGATGGCCATGAAGTGGGGAATCTGCCAGAAGAATTGCAGCGCGAAGAGCGACCACCCTCCCGCCGACAGACCACCCGTGGCCGCCGCCCAGCCGATCAGCGGCGGCATCGCCCCCGGAACCGCCCCCACGATCGTGTTGAGGGTCGAGATCCGCTTCAACGGCGTGTACACGAGCAGGTAAAGCGCGAGGGTGAGCGCGCCCAGCGCGCCCGCCGCGAGGTTCGCCAGGAAGGTCAGCCAGGCCAGGCCGATCACCGAGCACAGCCCGCCGAACACCAAGGCGAAGGCAGGCGTGATCCGACCCGAAGGCAGTGGGCGATCCTGTGTCCGCCGCATCAGCGCATCGAGGTCGCGTTCGAGGAACTGGTTCAACGCGGAGGCGCCGGCCGCCAGCAGCCCGGTCCCGCCCACCGCATGAAGGAAGCGCGAGAAGTCGATCGGTGAGGGCGACCCCAGATAGTAACCCACGGCGGTCGTGAGGACGACCAGCAAGGAAAGCCTCGCCTTGGTCAGTTCGTTCAACATCGCCGCCGTCGATTTCGCGGCGGGGTTGGTGACGCGCGGGGCGACCACGGATTCAACAGTGGGGGTGTTCAAAACGGGATCGGCATCAGGTGGGGGCCGAGGCCGGAGCGCCGAGAGACTCGGGCAGGCCGGCCGACGCGGGGGCCGGGACTCCGGTCCTCCGCCCGGCGAATACACAAAGCAAACCGCCGGTGACCAGCGCGAGCGAGCCCACGGCCACGTGCGCCGTGGCCACGTCCGCCGCTTTGTTGGTCCAAACCGTGAGGGCTCCGAGCGCGCATTGGACCAGGACCAGCCCCAGCCAGAATGCGGCGCCGCGTCGCGCCGGGTGACCGGCCGGCAGGCGCCGGCGGGTGCGCACGAAGGCCACCCCCACGGCGCCCAGCACCAGGCAGGCGCCCAGGCGATGCGCCATGTGGAGCACGACATCCGTGGCGGTGATCAGTTGGGCGGCCACAGTTTCGAGCCGTTGTTGATTGTACCGGGCGATGGCGTCGGCATCGAGGCGCGGCCACACCCGCCCGTAAGCCAGCGGAAAATCCGGCACGGCCAGACCGGCATGGCGATGGCGCATCGCCGCTCCCAACGCGAGTTGGGTGAAGATCAGCGCGGTCGCCACCCAGAAGGGGCCGCGCAGGCCTCCGACCTCTGCCCGGCGCGTGGCCTGGCGGCGCCACCAGCGGGTGGTGAACAGCGCGATCACGGTCACCAACACCAGGAAGCCCTGCGCCAACATGCCATGGAAAACGCCGATTCCAGCGGCCAGCCAGACCACCCGCAATCCGCCGAGCAATCCTTGGAGTTGCACCAGGCCGAAGGCCGTCCAACCCAGCGCCGGCAGGCACCCGGCCGCGGGTTCGTTCCTGGCCCACACGGCGGCCGCCGCCAGCACCACCCCGCCGATGCCTGTCAGAAAATGTCCCGCCGCCTTCAGCTCCGGTTGGAGCCCGAGGAGGGCGAATCCTGCGGCCATCTCCACCGCACCAACCAGCGCCAGGGGAAGGCGCGAGCGGCTGCCGCCCAGCCAGCGGGTGAGAAACACGACGAGCGTGCCGACCAGAGTCGCCCAGAGTCGGTGGGTGTGTTCGTAAAAGACACCGCCCGTCCACAAGTGGATGGGCAGGGCAAACATGTTGTAGCCGTAGCTCGTCGGCCAGTCCGGCACGGCCATGCCCGCACCGTGGCTGGTGACCAGGCCGCCGATCCAGATCAGCACTCCCGTGGCGGCGGCGACCGACCAGGCATAGCGCGTCAGCCAGGGACTGCTGTCGTTTCGCTGCATCGTGCTGCAAAGTAGGCGCCCGCGCGGCGAAATCAAAAGCCGCTGCGGTCGGAAGTCCGCAGCGGCCCAAGAGCGCTGTCACCGACGGGAGACACCTAACTACTTGGAAGGCACCTCAAGCGTGAAGCTCAGCTCCTTCTTGTCGCCGGCGCCGACCGTGACTTCCTGCGCAGCCTCGCCCGCCTTGAGATGATAGGCCACGACAGTGTACTTGCCGGCCGGCAGATCGCCCGGGAGCTTGAACTTGCCGTCCTTGTCGGTCACGGCGAAGTACGGATGATCCATCACGCCCATGTAGGCGAACATCCACGGATGCACGTCGCATTTGAAGCGCACGAGCACTTCGCGGTTCGGGAAGCTCTTCTCGATGGTCATGCCTTGCACCGGTTGGCCGACGTTGAATTCCTTGTTGCCGGCGACCTTCGGCGTCGCGTGCACGTTGTGCATCAGGGCGTCCGAATTCTTGATGATGAACTTTTGATTGCACATCACGCCCAGGACGTAGGGTTCGTACAGGCACTCGACCTGGTCCAGTTCCGGCACCTTGTCGGAGGCGGGGGCGGCGGTCTTTCCCGGCGGCCCTTCCTTCAGGTAAACGAAGACATTGGCCAGTCCGCCGTCCGGCGCCACCACGTAATGACGCGTCGTGACCGGCTTGTCATGGAACTTGCCGCAAATGGCGTCGAATTCGATGGTCTTTTCCGGCGGCGGGGTGCCTTTCAAGGTGACCTTGCCGGAAATCTCCGCCGCGAGCGCGAGTTGCAGCGCCGCGGTGGCCGTGGCGGCACAGACGAGTAATGCTTGTCGTTTCATTGCCTTCTCTCCAATACGTGTTCTTTCGTTGCCTATGAGGGACACAAACTAGCAGTGCCGTCCGCTCCCGGCAAGGTTTTTGCCGGGAGCGGACGGGAGGTCCGACGCTCAACGGGCGTCCGCCGGAACCGGGCGGCCCGTTAACGCCCGCTTGGCAGGCGACCCGCCCCCGGGTACCAAGGCGCCGGCAATGAGCGAGCACGATCAACGGTTCGGCGGCGTGGCACGGCTGTGCGGCAGCGACGGCTTCGCGCGGTTGCAACGGGCCCACGTGGGCGTGATCGGCGTCGGCGGCGTCGGTTCCTGGACCGTGGAGGCGCTGGCCCGTTCGGGGGTGGGGGAACTCACGCTGGTGGACCTGGACGACGTGTGCCTGACCAACCTGAACCGCCAGTTGCCGGCGCTCGCGTCCACGCTGGGCCGGCCGAAGGTCGCCGTGCTGGCCGAACGCATCGCCGAAATCAACCGCGCGTGCGTGGTCCATCCGGTCCCGGAGTTTTTCACCGCGGATTCGGCCGCCCGGTTGCTGGCGCCTCGTTTCGACCACGTCGTGGACGCGATCGACAGTCCGTCCCTGAAGGCCCTGCTGATCGCGTCGTGCCGGGAACGCCAGGTGCCGGTGATCACCGTCGGAGGCGCCGGTGGCCGGCACGATCCCACGTGCGTGCGTGTGGCCGACCTGGCGCACAGCTCGCACGATCGGTTGCTGGCCGCGGTGCGGAGTCAGTTGCGCCGCGAGTACGCCTTCCCGCGCCGGGGCGAGGCGTTCGGCGTGGACTGCGTGTTTTCGCGTGAGCCGATGCAGTTGCCCCCCGGAGGCGATGCCGCAGGCGAGGGTGAACCCGGCGGTTCCGCCTGCGAACGACGTTTCGGAACCGTGAGTTTCGTCACCGGCACCTTCGGTTTCGTGGCGGCCGGGCAGGTGGTGGCTCGGCTTGCCGGTCTGCCGGGATTGGCGGCGACGAACGGACCCTGAAGGGCCGCCGGGCAGGCGGACGCGATCCGGACGGTGCGGTGCGGCCAGGCGGGAGAATCGGACTCTCACGGCGCCGGGCGCGGTCCGGGGATCAGAACGATGTCCGCAGTCCCACCACGGCCTCAAACGCCTGGTCAAATTGGAGCGTAGCTTCCTTGCCGCCGGTGCTCACGTGGATGTCCCCCAGGTATTGGTACTGGCCCCCGGCATAGAGGCTGAGGAAGTCGCTGAGCGCATAGGAAAAGGTCGCTTCGGCGTAGGCGCCCAGCACGAAGCTGTCCTTCGAAATCTCACCGCTGCGCGAAAGGGCGAGGTCGGGGTAGCTGGGCACCAGTGCGGTTTCCTGAAACTTGAAATCGGTAAAGGCCCCCAGGCCAGCCAGGCCGGCGCTGAAGTTGAAATTGATCTTGGGCGTGATCGGGATTTCCAGGAACGGTCCGAGTTTCAGACCCACCAGCAGGGAATCCACGGTGCTGTGCACATCCGAACTCGCGGATGCCGTGGCGGGGTTGCTGGCGTAAGGCGAGGTATCGAGGAGTGGCCCCGGTCCGTTGTAAGTCCCCGAATACGGGGCCAACGGCGGCACCACGCCGTTGAGGTGGAAACTGTCGGTGACCACGCTGACGGTCCCGGCGAACTGGTCCTGGGTTTCCAGTTTCGAGTTGAGCGACGAGATGCCGACTTCGACTCCCCAAGGAACCCGGCGTTTGCCCAGGTTGAAGCGGCCCAATTCGCGGGCATACACCACCTCGAATCCGGCCTGTAGGCCGTTGTCCGAGGTCGCGCTCTGGCCGTCGCTGGGCGACCCGATCACCTGGTGCATTTGGAGGTCGTCGCCGGCGACCTGGCTGTCGGACTGGTAGCCCCAATACCACGTTTTGCCGTCGGCACTGCCGCTGAGGTCGGGTCGGACGAACCCGTCGTGGTACTCGCCGGACGGGAGCGGCGGAACCGAGAGGTTCTCCACCTGCATACGCACGCCGAACGAGAACCGCGCCGCCACCATCAGCCGGTTGCGATCCAGCACCAGGTCCTGATCCTCGCCTTGCGCCAGGCTGTGCGGAGCGAGGGCGCCAGCCAGGCAGGCGGCCAGCGAAGGAGTGAAGGGGAGCCACTTGGATTTCATGATGCGCACAGAAAAGCGGACGGAAGCACGGGGTCGGCGTCAGGGCGTGAGCACGCCACGATAGAAACGACTGGATTGACTCGCCGGCAGGCTCCCCGTCTTCGGGGGGCCGTTGTCGATCCACTGCACGCGGCTGCCGGTGCCAGTTATCGGTGGCATGGCGGTCTTCCAGATCCCCGGACTGATCGCATCCGCGTACTGGATGTAGTACTCCCGGCCGGCCAGGGTCTGGAACTCGACGAGCACGGTCCCGTTGGAGTACCGGGGCGAAGTGATGGTGAAGAGGACGCCGATCCCGGCATCGTAGTACCGGGGCGGCACAATCTGCGCCTGGTAAACCGCCAGCGGCAGTGTCCGGCGATCGGCCACGTAGAATTCCACGGTGAGATTCGCGGCGGCGCCAGCCGCCAGCGGGCCGTAGAAGACAAACGGCACTTTGTTTGTGCTATCGGTGGCGTTCTGCACCCGGATGGGCTGGCCCAAGGTGTCGTTCGCCAAGCCCTGCACCAACACCTGCAGCCCGTCCATCTTGAGGGCCCCTGGATTGATGAGCGTGATTTGCTGGCGGAACAATCCCGATTGCGGATCGGCCGCGGCCGGCATGGGGGCCACGGTCAGGACCGGCGCGATGAAATCCAGTACCGGGAGGGCCCCGGCGGCGGCGTCGCTCGCCTGGAGGCCGTCCGGCGAGTCGCCAAACGTGAGCCGTCCCTGCGCCCAGTCCGGACCGACGGCCGTGAACGTGACCTCGGCAAGCTGGAAGGTCTGCGCGGGCATGACGGCACCGGGCGGGAGCGTCACCACAATTCCCAGGTGACCAAGCGCGGTTTCGTCCCGATTGACCGTGAAGCTGGCGTCGGGCAGGGCCGCGATCGCTTCGGCGGCCAGACTCGCCACCGGCTGGCTCAAAACCATCGGGTTGTATTCGAGCGAGAAGCTCAGCCGGTTCTCGTCACCCTGCGCGGCGAACTCGATCGGTACCGTGACGGGCGAGCCACCGGGGCCGGCGGCGATGGCGGTCGTGCGCAACTGGCGCGGGGTATTGGGCTTGACGACCACGGTGGCCAACTCACTCGAAACGATGCCCAGGACGTTGCTCACCTGCACCAGGTAAACGCCGGCGTCGTTCGTCGTGATGCTCGACCAGAGGATCGAAGGCGCAACCACGTTCGAGAGATACAGCCCGTCTTTCCACCAATAGTAGTAGAGCGGACTATTCCCCACGGCGGTGACCCCCACCTCGCTCAGTGTGCCGGCCACCACGGTCTGGCTCTGCGGCTGGACCAAGATCCGGGGAACGCCCGGCAGAACGGTGAGCGTGGAGGCCGGGCTGGTGACGCGACCGAAGGCGTTGCTCACCACGACTCGATAGGCACCGGCGTCGTTCGTGGTCACTGAAGCCAATGTCACCACCGCGTTCGTGAGTCGCGCTTGATTGGTGCCGTTCAGAGACCAGAAGTAGCTCAGCGGCTCGGTGCCGGTCGCCGTGACGCTCAACGTGACGAAGTCACCTTCGTACGCAACCTGGTCCGCCGTCAGACTCGTGACGGCCGGGGGCGTGCCCGGGTCGGCTTGCGCGCCAGGGACCCCGGCCAGCAACCAAGCCCAGGCGACCGTCAGGAGGCTGGAAATCCGGCCGAAGCCGGTGGTAAAGCGATGCGGTGAACTCATGTGATTACCGGGCCGCCCGGCACCGACCGCGCGCGGCCGACGACCGGGCTGGCCTCTGACCCGCGAGTCCGGGGCGACAGCGGCGCTCGTAACTCGGGCCTGTTCTTGCGGGAGCGGAGGGTGAAAGTCAAAGCAAAGTTGGCCAGGAGGCGAGCTCAGGCAGTCCGCGCGGCGGAAAGACGCAAAGGCCGTCCCCAGCGCCAGCGGAGTGCACTGCAACTGCCACCGGGAATGCGCGTCGTGTCGGCAAGGTCCAGGCGGGTCCTGGGGCGGTTGGTCGAGGGTCACTTTGGTCTTGGCGCGCCCGCCGGCTTGCCGTTAAGTCCGCGCGATGAAAATCGTGCTGGCTTACTCCGGGGGCCTCGACACCTCGGTGCTGCTGTCCTGGATCAAAGAGACCTACCGCGCCGAGATGATCGCCTTCTGCGCCGACATCGGCCAGGCGGAGGAACTGAAGGGGCTCGACCGGAAAGCCCGCCGGACCGGGGCGTCCGAAGTGCGCATCGACGACTTGCAGGAGGAGTTCGCGCGCGACTTCATTTTCCCCCTGATCCGGGCCGGCGCGATTTACGAAGGCCAGTACCTGCTGGGCACTTCGATTGCCCGCCCGCTCATCGCCAAGCGCATGGTGGAGATCGCGCTGGCGGAGAAGGCCGACGCCATCGCCCACGGTGCGACCGGCAAGGGCAACGACCAGGTGCGTTTTGAACTGACGGCCGCCGCGCTCGCGCCGCGGCTCGAAGTCATCGCCCCGTGGCGGGACGAGCGCTTTCGCAAGGAATTCCCCGGTCGGGCCGAGATGATCGCGTACTGCGCCGCGAAGAAGATCCCGGTCCAGGCCTCCGCCAGGAAGCCCTACTCGATGGACCGCAATCTCCTGCACATCTCATACGAGGCGGGGATTCTCGAAGACCCGTGGCTGGATGCCTTCGCGCCGGCGAACAAGGACATGTTCCGGCTTTCGGCGGCGCCGGAGGACGCTCCGGACAAGCCGGAATACGTCACGCTCGAATTCGCGCAGGGCGATTGCGTCGCGGTGAACGGCAAGCCGCTCTCGCCGCTCGGCGCCATGCAGGCGCTCAACAAGCTCGGAGGCAAGCACGGCGTCGGGCGCGTGGACATGGTGGAGAACCGGTACGTGGGCATGAAGTCGCGGGGCGTTTACGAAACCCCCGGAGGCGCCATCCTGCACTTTGCGCACCGGCAGATGGAGAGCCTGACGATGGACCGCGAGGTCATGCACCTGCGCGACTCGCTCATCCCGCGCTATGCCGAGCTGGTTTATTACGGCTATTGGTTCAGCCCGGAGCGCCTCGCCCTCCAGGCGCTGGTCGAGGAGAGCCAGAAGCACGTGACCGGCACGGTGCGGGTGAAGCTCTACAAGGGCAATATCATGGTGGCCGGCCGCAAATCGCCGGTGAGCCTGTACAATCCCGCGATCGCCACCATGGAAGCCGACCCGACCCAGGCCTACAACCAGAACGACGCGACGGGCTTCATCCGGTTGAACGGGCTGCGCCTGCGAACGAACACCCTCGTTCACAGAACGAAGCAACCGGACTGAACTATTGCTGTGCTGACCCGGCTGAAAGTCGCGGGGTTCAAGAATCTGGTGGATGTCGATGTCCGCTTCGGACCCTTCACCTGCATCGCCGGTCCCAACGGCGTGGGAAAATCGAACCTGTTTGATGCGATCCTGCTTCTCAGCGCTCTGACCGAGGGCACCCTGACCGAAGCGGCGCTGTCGGTGCGCGACGAGTCCCAACGGGCTGGCGAGGTTCGAAGCATCTTTCATCGGATTGCCGGCTCCTACGACCGGGAAATGAGTTTCGAAGCCGAGATGATTCTCCCCAAGCAGGCACTGGATGAGTTGGGTCAGCCAGTGGAGGCGTCGATCACCCTGGTTCGCTACGTTCTGCGCCTCGGCTGGAGAGCGGGTGACTCACCCCAATTCGAGTCGGGGCCATTGGAAGTCCTGGAGGAGACGTTGGAATCCATCCGGCTCCGGGACGCGCGTGACCACATTCTCTTTCGCCCGAAGCGCGACTGGCTCGAGACGGTCCTGGAAGGAAGACGCGCCTCGGCCTTCATCTCCACAGAAGCGGGCATTGTCCGGATGCACCAGGATGGTCGGTCCGGGCGTTTGCTCACGCGACCGGCGGCTGCGCTTCCCCGCACCATGCTGAGCACGGTTCAGACGGGGGAGTATCCGACGGCCCTGCTGGTTCGGCGCGAAATGCAATCCTGGCGACGCTTACAGCTTGAAAGCAGCGCCCTGCGGCGCCCCGACAAGTTTACGGACCCGCCACGCATGGGCACCGACGGTTCGCGCATCGCGGCGACGCTGTATCATCTGGCGCGCCGAGCGGCGACCGCGGCGAACGGGAAGCCCGACGAAGCGCGGGCCAGTGCCGTTTACGCCCAAGTCGGCAACCGGGTGGCAGAACTGTTGGATGATGTGCGCGAAGTCACGGTAGATCGAGACGAAACGCACGAGCGATTCACCATCTTGATCAGTGGGCGTGACGGAACGGTCTATCCCGCACGTGATCTCTCCGACGGAACCCTACGTTTTCTGGCCTTGGCCGTGACGGAATATGACCGTCAGTCGGGCGGACTGATTTGCCTGGAAGAGCCGGAGAATGGCATTCACCCGCGCCGAATCCCGAAGATGCTGCAACTGCTGCAGGACATCGCCACCGACATCAGCGTGCCTTGCGACCAGGACAACCCGCTGCGGCAAGTCATCGTCAACACCCACTCACCGGCGGTGTTCCAGCAAGCGCCCGAGGATGACGTGCTGATGGCAGAACTGGTTGAGGATGTCCGGAGCACGCGGGATAGCGGAGCCGAAAAGACGGTCAGGTTTCGGAAGCTTCAATTCAGTTGTCTCGAAAAAACTTGGCGCGCCCGCATCACCGGTCAGCGGATCACAGGGAAGGGCAACCTCCTGGCTTACCTGAATCCGTCGGCGGCTGAACGGCATGCTGAAACCGGCCAGCGGCGAGTGATGGACCGTAACGACGTTCAGTTGTTGCTGACCATGCCCTCGACCTGATGAAGCAACTTCGCATCACGCTGGTCAGCGATGGGCCAACCGATGCCTCACTTTTGTACCCGCTCCGCTGGCTCCTGCTCAACAACGGGCTGAGTCTGCCCTTGGATTCAAGTTGGGCTGACCTAAGACAGTTGCCAAGCCCGCCCGCTGGGCTGGCGGACAGGATTGCGGCTGCGGTGGACCTTTACCCATGCGATCTGCTGTTCGTTCATCGCGATGCGGAGCGGGACCCGCCTGAGTTGCGGGTTGAGGAAATTCAGCGGGCTATCCAGAGATGCTCGGCCGAACTCTTTTCCAGCCGTCCCTACATCTGTGTTGTGCCGGTGAGAATGACTGAAGCTTGGTTCTTGTTCGACGAAATGGCGATTCGACGCGCGGCGGGCAACCCTGCTGGCAAAGTGACGCTCGAAATGCCCAATGTCGCGCGATTGGAAAATCATCCCGAGCCGAAATCACTCCTGCTGGATCTCCTGCGAGAGGCCACTGAGCTCCCTCAGCGCCAGAGGCAGCAGATTTCGCTTGGCAAATCGATCCACCGGCTGGCCGAACTCATCGACGATTTCAGCCCCTTAAGAAGACTTCCGGCTTTCGCAAGGCTGGAAGCCGACGTGCGATCCGTGCTTCATGCCAAAGGCTGGAGTCATTCGAGCCGTGCGAACTCTGCAGACAATTGACCGCTACCACCATGAATATCTGTTTGCCCCGGCTGTTCGCCCGTGGCGGATTCGCGACCTGTGTGGGTTGGCTGGGCCTTTCCCTGAACGGCCTCGCCGCCGAACGGGCGGCCGCGGCGCCGGCCCGTGTGCCGGTGATCTACTGCACCGACCTGTTCCACCCGCACGAAGACCCGGACGACCATTTCGATCTCGCGACGCTGTACGCGCTGCCGGAGTTGGACGTGAAGTGCATCGTGCTCGACCAAGGCGACCGGCAGGCCCGGCGCCCCGGCCGCATCCCGGTCTCGCAGTTGAACCACCTCACGGGCCGCGTCGTGCCCTGCTTTGCCGGCCTGGGTGCAAAGTTACGCTCGTCCGCCGATGGCGCGCTCGAGCAACCGGCCGAGTTCCAGGGCGGCGTGGACGCGATCCTGCGCACGCTGCGCGAGGCCGACCGGTTGGTGACGATCATCGCGGTTGGCAGCCTGCGCGATATCGCCGCGGCCTGGAACCGCGAGCCCAATCTCTTGCGAATCAAGGTGGGGCGGTTGCTCCTCTTCATCGGCGAAGCCTCGAAGGCCGATTTTCGCGAGTACAACGTGGGGCTCGATCCGGCGGCGTTTGTGGCCGTGATGCGCTCCGGTCTGCCGATCGCCTGGGTGCCATGCTTCGACGGCGGGTTGTGGCAGAACGGCGGTCACGCCTCGTTCTGGCAGGCCAGCCAGGCGGATCTGCTGGCGCAGGCGCCCCCGCCGCTGGTCCAGTACTTCATCTATGCGCTCGAAAAGGAAACCGCCGATCCGCTCGCCTTCCTCGCCCAACCGGTGGATGCACAGCGCCAAGCCACGCTTTTCGCCACTCAACGGAACCTTTGGTGCACGGCGATTTTCGGAGCGGTGGCGGGCCGGAGGGTCGTGGAGCGCGATGGCCATTTCGTGTCCGAACCACCCGCGGCAGGCGAACGGCCCACGCTGGGCTCCAACCATGGCGTGTTCGGCTTCCGCGGCGTCGGGATCGAAGTGGGCGACGATGCGGTGGTGCGGGCCAGCGCCGATCCGAAGGCACGATGGGTCTGGCGGTTCGAGGTGCTGGACGGCGAGCATTATGCCCGCGCGATGACCGAGGCCACGGCGGGGCTGCTGCGGGCTTTCCCGATCCAAGCTGCGCGGAAATGAAACCTGGGCACGGCCAGTGCCAGCCGTGGAATAGTCGGCCGCGGCGGCCATGCGCGCGGTTGACCGAGTTGAGCGCGGGGCTTAGCGTTTGCGCACTATGTCCAGGGACCAAGTAATGCAACAGCCGGTGCGTCGGTCCGTGGGGCGCCCGGCCACTGGCTTGGAACGTCTGGCGGCCGTGGAAGATCTCACCGCGTTCGTAAGGAAATATGCCCCCGGAGCATTCGAGCGACTCGAAGGAGACTGTTTCCCGGTTCGAAAAGTTGTTGGTCGCCCTCGCACGAGCCGGCGTTGACTTCGCGGTGGTAGGCGGCTTGGCCGTGATTTTGAACGGCTATCCGCGTGTAACCATCGACGTGGCTATCCTCGTCCATGATGCCCCGGACAATCTCCGGCGTCTGCTCGATTGCCTGGCCGGCTGGGGCGAGGGCTGGGCCCGGGAACTGAAGCTGGAGGATTTCGTTCCCGAGGAGGGCTCGATCCGGGTCATGGAAGACTTCGACCTGGACATCTTCACCCGGATGCGCGGCTTCGCCCTCGACGACTTCCGACCGCGCCTGCGCCATCTGGATGCCGGCGGAGCGCGCATCGCGTATCTGGCCCCGCAAGACCTGATCCTCCTCAAGCAGGACTCTTCGCGGGACAAGGACAAGCTGGACGTAGCGGCACTGCAGCGGATCGTGGCCGGCTGAGTTGCAAGCGGACCAACCCCGGCGCGAGTCTTGACTCGCATCAAGGCGGCGATGGGGTCCGCGGCGAAGCTGGCAGGCATGAAAGCCTCGCCATGTCGCCATGCGTTGGGTTCGCTGATCGCCATCTCGGGTTGGTTCCTGGCGTTTGCGCCCGCAACCCACGCCATCGACTCCGCAGCGGTTAAAGAGCTCTTCGCTGATCCGCCGCGCGAATACTCTTCCGGCCCGCTTTGGGTCTGGAACGACTTGCTCAGCGAGCAGCAGATTCGCGACACGATGCGCGACCTCGCCGGGCAACACGTCAAGCAGGTCTTCGTCCATCCCCGCCCCGGCCTGATGACGCCGTACCTGAGCGCGGATTGGTTCCGGCTGTGGAAGGTCGCGCTCGACGAGGCCGCGAAGCTGGACATGAACGTCTGGATTTACGATGAGAACTCGTACCCGTCGGGGTTTGCAGGCGGTTGGGTGCCGGAACTGATGCCCGAGTCGCGGGGCATGGGTCTTTCGCTCAAGGAAGCCAAGTCGGCGCCGAAATGGAGCGACGAACTGGTGGCGGTTTACCGGCTGGAAGGCGATCAAGCGGAAAACGTCACCGCCAAGGTCAAAGCCGGCGAAGCGTTGCCGGAAGGCCGGTACCAGGTGGCGTCGATCGTCCGCGCGGGCAACTCGCCGTGGCACGGCAACCGGTGTTACGCGAACCTGCTCACGGCGGGCGTCACCCAGAAGTTCCTCGAAGTCACCCACGAGGCTTACAAGCGCGAGATCGGCGACCAGTTCGGCAAACGCGTCCCCGGCTCATTCACCGACGAACCGAACATCCGGCCCGCCGGCGGTTTCCCTTGGTGCCCGGATTTGCCGGCGCAATTCGAGAAACGCTGGGGCTACGACCTGCTCGACCATCTGCCCAGCCTGAGCCAGGGGGTCGGCGACTGGCGGCGCGTGCGGCACAACTACTTTGCCACCCTGAACGACCTGTTCATCGAGCGCTGGGCCAAGCCGTATTACGAGTGGTGCGACCGGAACGGGCTGGAGTTCACCGGGCACTACTGGGACCACGACTGGCCTGACTGCCTTGGCGTGCCCGACAACATGGCGATGGCCGCCTGGCAGCACCGGCCGGGCATCGATTGCTTGATGAACCAGTACGCGGAGAACACGCACGCCCAGTTCGGCAACGTGCGGTTCTGTCGCGAGATTTCGAGCATCGCCAACCAACTGGGCCGGAAGCGGACGTTCGTGGAGTTATACGGCGCCGGTGGCTGGGACCTCCGCTTCGAAGACATGAAGCGCATCGCCGACTGGCTCCAGGTCCTCGGCGTAAACACGATGGACGAGCACCTCAGCTACGTCACGCTTCGTGGCGCGCGGAAACGCGATCACCCGCAGAGCTTCAGCTATCACGAGCCGTGGTGGGACGCCTACCACGTCCACGCCCAGTATATGACGCGGCTCTCCGCCGCGCTCTCCCAAGGGGAACAAATCAACCAGGTGCTCGTGATCGAGCCCACGACGACGGCCTGGATGTACCAAGGAAACGAGGCGAAATTGCGCGAGATCGGTGACTCGTTTTTCAACCTGCTCATGGCGCTCGAAGCGGCGCAAATCGAGTACGACTTGGGCGATGAGGATGTGATTGCGCGCGAAGCCCGTCTGGAGAACGCCCAACTGCGCGTCGGCCAGCGTCTCTATCAACGCGTAATCCTGCCGCCCGGCAGCGAGAACCTGCATTCCAAGACCTGGGATCTGCTCCAGGAATTCCTTAAGGAGTCTCGGCCGAACTTGTTCGCTTGCGAAGCCCCGATCCGTAGGGACGGCGGGTTGGTGGCGGGCGGAAACCAGAACGCGGCCTGGAAATCGCAACTGCTCCTTTACCGCCCGGATGAACTCTTGGGGCGGCTGAAAGAGGCGGCAGCCGGCGATGCCTTCCACATCATCCGCGAACCGAATGACAAGGGCATTCTCTTTCACCAGCGCCGCGAGTTGGGCGACGGCCAGATTGTCTTCCTCGTGAACACCAGCATCCAGGCGCCGTCTGCTGGCACCATCCAGTCGGACTTAAAGGGCGTTGAGCAATGGAATCTCAACACTGGCAGGGCTGAGCCGTATCCATTCGAGGCGGAAGCGAATGGCGTCAGGGCCAGCTTCAACCTCCCGCCCTCCGGCAGCCTGTTGTTGTTCCTCTCGAAGAGCCCGCTTCCGAACGCACCCGATGTGACAAAAACCGTAGCAATTGTGACAGGAATTGCCCCACCTCAAATGCGACGGATCGAGCCGAATCTCCTCACGCTGGACTACGTGGACGTCACGGCGGGGGGCGAGACTCGGAAGGGTCAGTATTTCTACGCCGCGAACCAGTTCGCCTGGCAGAAGAATGGGATGCCCCGCGATCCGTGGGACAGCGCCGTCCAGTTCAAGGACGAACTCATCGCGAAAACCTTCCCGGCCGACAGCGGCTTCGAGGCCAGCTACCGGTTCACCATCGAAGGCGCGGTGCCCCAAAACCTCGCCATCGTCATCGAGCGCCCGGACCTCTACTCGATTACCTGCAACGGACAGGAATTGTCCTGGGGAGCGCGGGCGTCGCGCTCGCTGGCCGACGCGTCCTCGCGTCGGAGTTCTGGCGCGACCATCGACGAGTCGAAGGCCGGGACGCCTTCGACGGCGCCCGAGACGGGCGCACTCCCCGGGAGCGATTGGTGGCTGGACAAGGCCTTCGGCCGCATTCCCATCGCCGCATTGGCCAAAACCGGCGAAAACGTCGTCACGATCAAGGCGCAGCCATTCACCATGTTCCACGAACTCGAATCCGCCTATGTCCTGGGCGACTTCACGCTCAAGCCGGCCGCGAAGGGTTTCGTCATCACGTCCGACCAGCCGCTCGCGCTGGGCAAGTGGAATGAGCAAGGCCAGCCGTTTTTCAGCAAAGGCGTGGCGTATCGACAGCAATTCGATGTCGCCGCCCCCAAAGGCGAGTACCGCGTGGCTTTGCCGTCTTGGTATGGCAGCGTCGCCAAGGTGATCGTGAACGGCACCGAAGCGGGTTACATCACGGCGCCGCCTTGGGAATGCGATGTGACCCCGCAACTCAAGGCCGGCCAGAACACCATCGAGGTGGTGGTCATCGGCACGTTGAAGAACACGCTGGGACCGCATCATGGAAATCCTGGCTTGGGCAGCGCCTGGCCCGGCATGTTCCAGAGCGGCCCGAAGGACGGCCCACCGCCAGGCAAGGACTACTCGACCGTCGGTTATGGCCTGTTTGAGCCGTTTGTCTTGAAGCAGGCGCGGCCGGCGAGCCTCGCCAGCCAGCAGTAGCCGGCCCGCCGCGGCGACGAAGTCCAGGCGGACGCTGGCGCGCGGCGCGTGTGGATTTCCTTCCCCACCGGCGCGGGGTCGCGACAATGCGCCTGCGTGCAGGAAGCGGCGGCCATCCAGGAACTCAGGCAACTGATTCCCCAGTGTCTCCTGCCGGACCAGGTCCGGCTGGGGCACCGGCTGCTGCACGCTCGCGGTCGGGCCGCGCGCGGCGAGTTGGCGCGTGTTCCGGTTGAACGCTGGCTGGCCGAGGCCCGGGCCTCGATCGCCACCCGCCGCCAACGGGGCGAACTCCGGCAGCGCATCACGTACCCGCGGGAGCTTCCCATCGCGGCCCGCAAGGACGAGATCGTCGCCGCCATCCGCGCCCACCCGGTCGTGGTCGTGGCCGGCGAAACCGGTTCCGGCAAGACCACGCAGCTCCCGAAGATGTGCCTCGAGGCCGGCCTCGGTCAGCGGGCGCGCATCGGGTGCACGCAACCGCGCCGCGTCGCCGCGCTCTCGATTTCGCGGCGGATCGCGGAGGAACTCCAGGTTGCCTGGGGACGCGAGGTTGGCTGCAAAATGCGCTTCGCCGACGACACCCGGCCGGAGAGCAGCCTCAAGGTAATGACCGACGGCATCCTGCTCGCCGAGTTGCAGGGCGACCCGTTGCTGGCCGAGTACGAGGCGCTGATCATCGACGAAGCCCACGAGCGCTCGCTGAACATCGATTTCCTCCTCGGTTACCTGAAGCAACTGCTCCAACAACGCGACGACCTCAAGCTGATCATCACCTCCGCCACCATCGACACCGAACTCTTTGCGCGTGCGTTCGGCGACGCGCCGATCGTCGAGGTGTCCGGCCGCCTTTATCCCGTCGAGGTCCGCTATTCGCCGCTGGACGAACACGCCGAGGACGAGGGCGAGGTCACCTACATCGACGCCGCGGTCGCGGTGACCGAGCGGCTGCTCGGCGAATCGCCCGCCGGCGACATTCTCGTGTTCATGCCGGGCGAGCGGGACATCCGCGAAACCTGCGACCTGCTGGCCACGCGCCACGGCGAACGGCTGGACATCGTCCCGCTGTTCGGCCGTCTGACTTCGGGGGATCAACAGCGCGTCTTCACGCCCGGCCCGCGACGCCGCGTGGTGGTGGCAACGAACATCGCCGAAACCTCGCTGACCGTGCCGCGCATTCGCTACGTCGTGGACACCGGCCTGGCGCGGATGAGCCGCTACAACCCCGGCACCCGGACGCATCGCCTGCCGGTCGAGGCAATTTCGCAAAGCAGCGCCAACCAGCGCAAAGGCCGCTGCGGCCGCGTCGCCGACGGCATCTGCATGCGGCTGTACTCGGAGGAAGACTTTCAGGCGCGCCGGCCGTTCACGGAGCCGGAGATCCAGCGGTGCGACCTGGCCGAGGTGATCCTGCGGATGAAGGCCTGGCAACTGGGCGAGATGGAGACCTTCCCGTTTCTCGAGCCGCCGACCGCCGCCGCGGTAAACGCCGCGTATCAGTTGCTGCAGGAAATCGGCGCGCTGGACGAACAACGCGCTTTGACGCCGCTGGGCCGCGACCTGGCGCGCCTGCCGGTCGATCCGGCCATCGGCCGGATGCTGCTCCAGGCGCGGAGCGAAGGCGCCTTGAACGAAGTGTTGATCATCGCCGCCGGCCTGAGCATCCAGGACCCGCGCGAGCGCCCGCTCGACCAGCGGGACGCCGCGGAGACGGCGCACCGGCGGTTCCAGCATCCGCAATCGGATTTCCTCACGCTGCTCAACATCTGGAACGCCTACCATGACCAGTGGGAGGCGTTGAAGACGCAGAACCAGGTCCGCAAATTCTGCAAGGCGCACTTCCTCTCCTTTGTCCGGATGCGCGAATGGCGCGACGTCCACGCGGAACTGGAGGAGGCGGTGGCGGATTTGGGAGACCGCGTTCGCTCGGTTCCAGCGCCGCAGTCCGCCCCCGCAATCCCGCCTCCGAATCCCCAAAGCCGAAAGTCGAAGGCCGGATTCGACCCGCGTTACACCGCCATTCACCGCTCGATCCTCACCGGCCTGTGGGGCCACGTGGTGCAACGGCAGGACCGCAACCTGTACCGTCTCGGCGGCGGCCGGCAGGTGATGGTGTTTCCCGGCTCGGCGCTGTTTGCGAAGCCGCAGCCCAAGTCGGGGCCGGACGCGCCCGCTGCCGCCGGCAGGTCGCTCTCGAAGCCGGGCCAGCCCGAATGGCTGGTGGCCGGCGAAATCGTGGAAACGACACGGGCCTACGCCCGCACGGTGGCGGCGGTCGATCCGGTATGGATCATCGAACTGGCGCCGCACCTGGTTCGCGTCGCGCATGACCAGGCGCGCTGGGATCGCGAGGCGGGACGGGTGTTGGCGCGGGAGCGCGTGTTCCTGCGTGGGCTCCTGCTGCGGGAACAAACCGTCGGCTACGGCGGAGTGAATCCGGCGGATGCCACCGCCATCTTCATCCGCGCCGCCTTGATCGAGGACGAAACTGAGCTCGCCGATTCCACTTCCGGCGCATCGGAGAAGGCGTCCCAGCGAGGCTCGGGCCCGGCGACTCCGAAACCCGGTGCGGCGAGGCTCCCTTCGAAACCGGCATTTGCGGAGGCGGCTGGCGAAGGCAGGGTTCGACCGAGTCTCGCCTCACCGGAGCGCGCTTACGCCTTTCTCGAACATAACCGGCGGT
Source organism: uncultured bacterium (assembly GCA_963735925.1). Lineage (GTDB taxonomy): Bacteria > Verrucomicrobiota > Verrucomicrobiia > Limisphaerales > J093 > DSVZ01. Next base: position 1,597,099 of record CAVTMT010000003.1, on the reverse strand, counting down.
TGCGCGAAAAGATCGAGCTGTGGCAGACGCGGCTCAGCCAGCGCGTGGTGCCGGACCTCGACGAGGCCCTGTACCAATTCTATGCCGCCCGGCTCACCGACGTCAGTTCCTGGCACGATCTGAACCGGATACTGCACGAGGCCGGCAGCCGGGACTTGCTCTGTGCGACGGCGGCGGACTGGTTGGGCGACCACGCGGCGGCCTTCAGCCAGGGGGCCTTTCCGGACGCCATCGCGGTGGGCGATCACTCCGTGCCGATCCGTTACGCCTACGCGCCCGGCGACGAACGCGACGGGGTCACGCTGCGCCTGTCCGTGCCGCTGGCCGAGTTGGTGGACGCCAGTGCGCTCGACTGGCTCGTGCCGGTCTTGCGGGAAGAACGCGTGTTGCACCTGTTGCGCGAACTGCCCAAGGCGCTGCGACGGCCCTTGATGCCGTTGAATGCCGCGGCGCGTGACATTGCCGCGAACGTCGCGCCGGCGGGCAGCCGCTTTCTGGAAGCGATGTCGGCCTACGTCCATCGCCGGTACGGCCTGGAGATCCCCCCCGCCGCCTGGCCGCTGGCCGCGTTGCCGAGCCATTTGCGGCCGCGGTTTGAAATCGTCGCCACCGATGGCCAGACGCTGGTGACGGGACGTGATCTCGCCGCGTTGCGCGAAACGGTCCGGCATCACCGGACCGACGCCGAAGCCGAGGCGTGGCAGCGCGCGGTCCAACAGTGGGAGCGCTACGGACTACGCGACTGGACCTTTGGCGAACTGCCCGCCGAAGTCGTGGTGGCGAAGACCGGTGGTTTTCCCCTTCGCGCGTTTCCGGGTTTGCAGGTCGAGCAGGGCGAGGTCCATCTCCGGTTGTTCCGGAAGGCGGACGACGCGCTGGCGGCCACCCGCCTGGCCGTCCCGCGCCTCGCCGAGCACGCCCTGCACCGCGAACTGGCCGGGCTCCAGAAAGACTTGCGCGGTCTGCGCACGCACGGCGTCTTGTTCGCCACCCTCGGGTTGGGGGATGAACTCATCGAGACCGCGTGGCTGAACCTGCGTCGCCACCTGCTTCCGCCGCCCGCGACTCCGCCCCGCAACCCGGACGCGTTCGCCGCCTACCTGGCCGAGGCCCGCGCCCGGCTGCCCGGACTTGCGACGCGGATGACGGAGCTGGTCGGCGCGATTCTCCAGCAGCGTCAGGAAGTGCTGCTGTGTCGGAAGCCGATGCCGTCGCTGCGGACGGACCTGGATGCGTTGGTGACGCCGCGCTTTCTGCAGACCGTCCCATTTGAGCGTTTGCCCCATCTGCCGCGGTACCTGCGCGCCTTGCTGGTGCGGGCCGAACGCGCGGCGCTCAACCCGGCCAAAGACGCCGAGAAGTACGAGCGGGTGCGGCCCTATGCCGAGGCGTTGCGCCAGGCCATTCCCGGCGCCAGCCAATCGCCCGCGGCTTACGAGGCCTGGCACCGGCTGCGCTGGCTGGTCGAAGAACTCAAGGTGTCGGTGTTCGCGCCCGAGTTGGGGACGGCGGAGAAGGTGTCACCAAAGCGCCTCGACGCAGCCATGGCGGAACTGCGTCGGTTGACCGCATAGCCAATCGCGACGCACGCCGCGGCTCCCGGCGCAACGCGGCGAGGTTTGACGCGCGTCAATGGCAGGCTCGACTGGCCCGCCCACCTTGAACGAAACTACCGCGCATGAACACCGAGCAACTTTACCGCCAACGCCTCAGCCGCTACGTCGCCGCGATGCGGAACGAGCGGCCGGACCGGGTGCCGATCCGGCCGTTCGTCGCCGAGTTCACCGCCACGGCCACCGGCATGACCTGCCAGGAGGTTGTCCACGATTACAACCTGGCCTTCGAGGCGGCGGTGCGGTGCGCGAAGGATTTCGATTGGGACGCCGTGGTGCCGAACATGGTCTATGTCTGGACCGGTCTGACCCAGGCGATGAACCTGCGGTATTACGGCATCCCGGGCATCGGCATCCCGGCTGACAAAGGCTTCAACTATATCGAGCCACCGGAAGACCAGGCCTGGATGCGCGAAGACGAGTACGACCACCTGATCGACGATCCGACGGGGTTCCTTTACGAGGTCTGGTTCCCGCGCGTTTGCGCCGATGCCGTGAAGCCCGGCGCGCCGAACACGTACCGGAACAACCTCGCGTTCGTGAAAGGCGGCATGGCGATGTTGCAGTATTTCTACGCGTTCGGGCCGCAGATCGCCCGCCTGCGCAGCGAGTGCGGCACGGCGTCGGCCATCGCCGGAATTTTCAAGGCGCCCTTCGACATTCTTGCGGACAAGCTGCGCGGCTACGTGGGCCTGACGATGGACATGCACACGCAACCCGCCAAGGTGCTCAAGGCCTGCGAAGCGCTCATGCCGCACCTGGTCCACGTGGGACTCACGACGGCCGACCCGTTCAAGCAGGTGCCCATCGGTTTCTGGATGCACCGCGGCTGCGTGCCGTTCATCAACCCGCGGCAGTTCGACTCGCATTACTGGCCCACGCTCAAACCCTGCATCGAGGAGTTCTGGAAGCAGGGCCACCAGACGCTCTTCTACGGCGAGGGCAAGTGGCGGCACCACTTCGACGCCTTCCGCGAGCTGCCGGACCGAAGCATCGTCTATCACTGCGACCAGGACGACATCTTCGAGGTGCATCGCAAGCTCCACGACAAATTCGCCCTCAGCGGCGGCATCCCAAACGTGCTCCTGAGCTATGGCAAGCCGGAGGAGGTGCGGGACTTCTGCCGGCGCGTGCTGGCCGACGTGGCGCGGGACGGCGGCTACATCATGGACGCCGGCGCCATTATGCAGGACGACGTGCGCGTCGAGAACATGCGGGTCCTGACCGACACCACCCGCGAGTTCGGCGGTTACGACAGCCCCGGCTACGTGGTCACGCCGCCGGAGCAGACCACCGGCGCGCAGCCCACCCCTGAAGATCTCCGGCGTCCCGGTCTGGCGAATCCGGCCCAGACGCTCAAACCGCCCGGCACGTGCCTGCCTTGGGAGGAGAAGGTCAAGGAACTCCTGCCGATCACCGGCGATCCGGACTTGGTCAAGCGCGTCTGGCAGCAGACCGATGCCCTCGGAAATGTGTTCATCTGGCAGTGTCTCCTCAGCTTCTAAGCTGTCCTGACACGTTGCGATGCCGGCGCCGAAGGGCGGCCGCGCCGCGCCGCGAGCACAATGCAACCGGCGGTTCGGCCAAACCCGGGGCCAAACCCGGAGTTGTGTTCCGGCGCCGGGTATGGCACACGCATCCCATGACCACCGCCGCGTCCACTGTCCACGCCGACGCGTGCCGCCGGGACGGCTTCACGTTGATCGAGTTGCTCGTGGTCATCGCCATCATCGCCCTCCTGGCCGGGATGTTGTTGCCGGCCTTGGGCCGGGCCAAGGCGCGCGCCCAGGTGGCCTTGTGCCAGAACAACGAGCATCAGCTCGCGCTGGCGCTCATCCTTTACGCCCAGGACAACCGGGGCGTCTTCCCGCCGCGCACCGACCAGAACCGTTGGCCGACGCAGCTTCACGCCGGTTACGAGGATCTCAAGGTGCTCCTGTGTCCGAACGACCCCACCAACCGGACGCGCCGGGCGGTTTCCTCCTCCACGGCCAGGCCGGTGGCGCCTGACTCGGCTCCGCGCAGTTTCATCATCAACGGGTGGAACGACTACTTTCAGGAAGTGCTGCGCCTGCCGTTTTCCTCGATCGGCGGCAAGAGCATTGCCGAAGCGGCCATCCCGAAGCCGACCGAGACGATTGTGTTCGGCGAGAAGCTGACCGGGTCCGAGCATTTCTACATGGACTGTTTCGAAGGCCAAGGGAACGACGTGGACCAGATCGAGCGCGCACGGCATCTGAGCGGCGGCAAACAATCGAACGTCGGGTATTCGAACTACGCCTTCGCGGACGGGAGCTCCCGGCTGGTGAAACGCGGCCAGCTCCTGTACCCGCTCAACCTCTGGATGGTGACCGACCACTGGCGCGCCAATCGTATCTTCAGCAAATGAACGAGCGCCGGCCCGGCTCGCTCCGGAGTAGGCCCGGCCCCTCCCCTTGGATTATGAAAACAACCGCCTGTCAGCCACTGGTTCGTGTCGCCGGCGCCGCCAGCCTGGCATTGACCTTGAGTTTCGGCGTCGCGGCCGCCGAGAGTTCCGCCGAACCGGCGCGCGCCGGCACCAACTACCTCGCCGTGCCGGTCCACACGGCAGCGGCCGACACGGCGCTGCTCGAGCGCTTCAGCGGGTTGCGCGTCGCCGATGTCTGCGACGGCATGGACGCCGTGGGTCTGCCCAACCGCGGTCTGATGTCGTCCGAAATCCATCCGCTGTGGCGTGACCCCGAACATTACGCTCACCGGTTCATCGGTGTCGCCGTCACGGCGCGCTACGTGCCGACGCAACTGCCCCATGCCGGGATGCTGTCGGCCGAGGACTATGACAAGTGGGCCGGCCAATGGTACGCGCGGCGTTCACCGGAGCCGTTCGTGGCGTTGCTCCGTCCCGGTTCGGCGCTGGTGATCGAGGATGCGTCCGACGCGGACGTCGGCTCGATCGGCTCGAACAACATCATGAGCTGGAAACTGCGAGGTTGCGTGGGCGTCGTGACGAGTGCGACGGCACGCGACACGGACGAGATCATTACCGAGAAGATTCCGCTCTACTTCAAGCAGCCGGGCCGCGGCATCCGGCCGGGACGCAACGAAATCGAATCGGTCAACCGTCCGGTGGTGGTGGGCGGCGTGACGGTCATCCCGGGTGACGTCATCGTGGCCGATGGCGATGGCGTGATCGTCGTGCCCCGGGCCCAGGCCGAGGCGGTGGCCCGATATGCGAGGAAGATCCTCGACGGCGACAAGGCCGGGCGGCGGGGTCTGTACGAGCAATTGGGACGTCCCGCCGACGACTCCGTGAAATAGCCCAGCCGCCCGGAGACAGTCTCACCGGTCCGCTGTCCCCAGAACTGGTGACTGGCGAGGGACAGCCGCCCGGTTATCTTCGCTCCGTTGTTGGCGCCCTCAGTTCTCAGGGGCGCGTGTGTGAAAGGGCCGGACCTGTTTGTCCGGCCTTTCTCATTTTACCGGGCCACTTCGCACGGCCTGGATGCGGACGGCTGAGCGGCCGGTTGCCGCCGAACGGCGCACGTGCTTCCCCTTTTCCGACCAGCGCAGGGTTCGCGGCCGGGAGCACGTAGCTCTGCAGGTTCGGGAGCATGAGCTGGCGCGCGGATGGGGCGGGTCGTGATGTGGTGGCTGCAGTGCTGCTGTACCGCCCTGTGCCGCCGCCGCCGCCGCGCAGCCACGTATTTGATATCAGGAGCCCGCTGGCGAACCGCTGGCGAATGAGCTTGCCGCGAACGCGGAAGGGCACTACGTAGAACCCCGATGTCACGGAGAGCACACCGCCGGTTGATGGCGTGCAGGCAGGGCGGGCAGTCGTTTGATCCGGCGGATGCTCGATCGCGGGTGGCCTTTACCGAAGTTGTCTCACGAATCCGGATTGCCTCCTCCGGGCATTCTTCGTAGTCATGGGGTAAATGCGTCATAGAAACCGGTTGCGCCCGTAGCTCAGTTGGATAGAGCACCTGCCTTCTAAGCAGGTGGTCCCGCGTTCGAGTCGCGGCGGGCGCGCCACCCGGGCCGGGTTCTTCCCCGCTACAACCTGGACTCCCGTTCATGCTGACATTGAAGCATTTGGCCGACCTGGTCGCCGAGCATGGTGCCGCCGAGAAAGGCTCCGTGCGCGAGTTCTCCGTCGGGGGGCGCCTCCTCGCCTTCAATTCGCGCCCGGCCGTCATGGGGGTGGTCAACCTTTCCCCCGATTCGTGGTATCGCGAGAGCGTCTGTCTGACCGCCGACCGGGCCATCCGCCGCGGCCACGTGCTCGCCGCGCAAGGCGCGGAAATTGTGGATGTCGGCGCCGAATCGACGCTCGCCCACGCCGCGCAGGTGGATGACGAAGGGCAAAACCGCAAGCTGCTGCCCGTGGTGAAGGAACTGACTGCCAGTGGCATTGCGGTTTCGGTCGAGACGTACGAACCGGTCGTCACGCGCGCCTGTCTGGAGGCCGGCGCGGCGGTGTTGAACCTGACCGGCACGCAGCAGATCGACGAGATGTTCCGGATGGTGGCCGACCACGACGCCGCGGCGATCATCTGTTACGTGCAGGGCGCCAATGTGCGCAATGTCGGCGACCTGGCATTTGCCGGCGATCCCCTCCCAGTCCTGTCCGATTATTTCGCCCGGGCGATCGAGACGGCGACCCGGAACGGGGTTAAGAAGCTTTTCCTCGATCCCGGCCTGGGCTTTTATTATCGAAACCTTCAGGACAGTGCCGTGCGCGTACGCCACCAGATGCGGATCTTTCTCAGCAGTTTCCGGCTCCGTACACTGGGTTTTCCGGTCTGCCAGGCCCTGCCGCACGCCTTCGAGTTTTTCGGTGAGGAGGTGCGTTGCGCCGAGCCGTTCTTTGCGGTGCTCGCGGCCTTGGGCGGAACGGATCTCTACCGCACGCACGAAGTAGTCCGGACCCGCGCCGTGCTGGAAACGCTGGCCGTCTATTGATGGCGGCCAACGCCGGTGCCGGCGGGTCAGCGGCCGCCCGCGACCGCGGCTTGCGGGAAGATGTGATACAGCAAGAGGTAGATCGCCACGCCCGTCACCGAAACGTACAACCACAGTGGCCAGGTCCACCGGGCGATCTTGCGGTGCGTCTCGAATCGTCCCTTCAACGCGCGCCACAGTGTCACCAGGACCAAAGGCACGATTGCCATGGCGCCGAGGAGATGGGTCGCCAGGATCGTGCGGTAGATGGGCTTGAACCAGGCCGGGTCCGCGAATTCGGTATGCGCCGCGCCCGTGTATTTCATTCGCAGGACATGGTAGGTCACGTAGCTCGCAAGAAACAGGGCGCTGGTGACGGTGGCGGCCAGCATGCAGTTACGGTGCGCCTCGCGGCGTTGAAGGCGGATGAAGCGGTAGCCCAGGAGCAACAGCACTGTGCTGGTGGTGTTCAGGCTCGCGTTCAGCGCGGGAAGGTCGGAATAGGTCAGGGCAAACATGATTGAATCAGACCCGAAGGCGCGGTATCGGCGCAGTCGATTTCAATCCGCCTCCCCGGCACGACAGGTCCGTGATTGTCCCGGGCGCCCAACCCAACGCCCCCCGTCCACGGTTCGGACGGACGAACCCTGCCGGCTGGCGTGGTGGCGAAGACGATTGCACCGCGGCGCCAAGCTATGCTGAAACCGATTCGGCTGACAACGGCGAAGGACGGCCCGGCCGACGGTGAAGGGCGTGACCGGTGAAATCGACTCCGGACGCGGTTTTGTCGTTGGCCTGGCTTGAGGTCGAAAGCTACTCTCACCCCGCTGGAGCGCGACGTTGTTGGCTCCGCAGACGCCAGTGTGTTGCAGATGTCCGAGTGGATTGAACCCTTGCCGGTCCAGGCGGCGCGGTTGGTGGGCGACCCCCATCCGCTGACGCAACAATTGTCTTCGCCGGCGGCGCTCGCCCGGCTCACCCCGGTCATCGCAGCGGTGCCCGCGGCGGTGCGGGACCTCCCAACCCTGCGCGGATTCATCACTTGGTACCGCACCGAGATCCTGACGCCGGTTGAACTGCCGGCCATTCGCAAGGCCTTCGATCACGCCAGCCGGTACGAACTCCGGGAACTGCTGGCGCTGGATCGGCACCTGGGCGGAGAACCGCGTCTGCAGCCTTTCGCGCAGGCCAGCCGGGCGGTCGGCCGGTCGCAGTTGTGGCGGCTGCTGCCGATGCGTGACCAGCGACTGGCACAGCGCTATTGGAGCGCGGTCGAGGCGGGCAACGCGCACGGCTGGCACGTGCTCATCTATGGGGTGGTCCTGGCGGTCTTCTCGCTGCCGTTGCGCCAGGGGTTGCTCAATTACGGCCGCCAGACGATCGCCGGCTTTGTCGGTTCCGCGGCGCGGTCGCGGGGCCTGCCCGAGGCGGACTGTGGACGGCTGCTAGAGGAAGAGACCGCCACTTTGCGCACGGCCACGGAATTTGTCCTGGGCCCCGGCACGGTCCGGCTCTCCATCTGCGCTCCCACCAATGGCTGCACCGCTCCTTAGCCCCTCCGCCGCGCGCTGGGGCGGCTTCGGCGACTGACCGGCGGCGATGTCGAACGGAACTCCGACCCGCTACCTGGCCACCGCCGATTGGGTGGTGATCCTGATATATCTGGGGGCCATCATCGCCTTCGGCCTCTGGACGGGGCGCCGGCAGCGATCCACGCGCGACTTCTTCCTTGGCAGCCGGAACCTGCCGTGGTGGAGCGTCGGCTTTTCGATCGTGGCCACCGAAACCAGCGCGCTGACGTTTCTGGGCGTGCCGGCGATGGCTTACGGCCCGGACGATCTGACCTTCATCCAAATCGTCCTCGGCTACGTGATTGCGCGCGTCATCCTGGCGGTGGTCCTGGTACCGCATTATTTCCGCGGGGAAATCTATTCGCCCTACCAGCTCTTCGAGCGCGCGTTTGGGCCGGCGGCACGCCGCACGGCAGCCGGCTTCTTCCTGCTGGCCGGCGTGCTCGCCGCGGGGGTGCGCGTCTATGTGACGTGCATTCCCCTGCAACTGATGCTCGGGTTTTCGGAGGCCGAGATCGGCTGGGCCATCGTGGGATTTGTCCTGCTGGCGTTGACCTACACGCTGGTGGGCGGAGTGAAGTCCGCCGTCTGGGTGGAGGCCGTGCAATTCCTGCTCTTTCTTGCCGGTGGTCTGTTCACAGTCCTGTACGTGCCCACGTTGATCGAAGGCGGCTTCGCATGGGCGCTGGCGGTCGCGGCCGGCGGGGGCAAGCTGCATTGGTTGAATGTGCACGGCTTGCTGGCCATGCCCTTCAATCTGTGGATGGGGTTGATCGGCGGGACGTTTCAAGTCCTCGCTTCGCACGGCGCGGACCAGTTGATTGTGCAGCGCGTGCTGACCTGCCGGTCCGTCAAGGATGGCCGCAAGGCGCTGCTCCTCAGCGCCGTGATCATCCTGCCGTTGATGCTGATCTTCCTGTTCGCGGGCGCCATGCTGTGGGTCTATTACCAGGCGCACCCGCTGCCCATTGCCCTCCCGGAGGTCCGGCCCGGGGTGGCCAAGAACGACTATGTCTTCCCGATCTTCATCCTCACCGCGGTGCCGCCGGTCCTGAAGGGGGGGCTGATCGTGGCGATCCTGGCGGCGGCAATGTCCTCGGTGAGCGCGGCGCTGTCGGCGCTGTCCGCGGTGCTCACCATGGATTTCTACAAGGGCCTGGCGCGGGTGCCCCGGAGCGAGACGTTTTGCCTGTGGTTCGGCCGCGGTTCGATGTTGCTCTGGGCGGCGCTGCTCATGGCGGTGGCGATGCTGACGCGCGAGGTGGTCTCCGTGATGAATGCCGCCTTCGCGCTGAACGGCCTGACCAACGGGGCCATGCTCGGCGGGTTGATCCTCGCCGTGTGGTGGCGACGCGGCCATCCGCTGCCACTGATCGCCGGAATGCTGGGCGCTTTGGCGGTGATGATCGTCATTTACGCCGCATGGCGTCGGCAGATCGCGTGGCCTTGGTACACGCTGATCGGAACGACCGTGACGATCGTCATGGCGTGGGCGCTGCGTCTGCTGGGCGGTTTCCGGCCCAAACCTGCGGAACGGATGCCGACCCAACCGGCCTGCCCGCCGGGTTGACTGGAGCCGACTTGCCGGTTACTGCGATGCGATTGCCGCGGCCGCGGTCCGGGCTCGAAACTGGGGGACAGCGGCGCAGCGTCCGGAAAGCACGGCCGGCCGCCGGGAGGGGGGCGCATCGCGGAGCTACAGCAAGTTCGCCGCGAGCTCAGCCAGTTCGGAACGTTCCCCTTTTTGCAGCTCGACGTGCGCCGCGATCGCCTGTTCGCGGAACTTGCTGACGATGTAGTTGAAGCCGTTCGAGGTCGAGTCCACGTACGGATTGTCGATCTGGTAAGGGTCGCCGGTGAAGACCAGCTTTGTGCCGTGGCCGACGCGGGTCACGATGGTTTTCACCTCCAGCGGGGTCAGATTCTGCGCCTCGTCAATGATCATGAATTGATTGGCGATGCTGCGCCCGCGGATGTAACTGAGCGCCTCGACGACGATGGCGCCCGAGCGCATCAAGTCGCCGGTGCGCCGGCTTTCGTTGCCCATATTGAGGTCGGAGAGCAGTTCCAAAGCGTCGTGAATCGGCTGCATCCACGGATTGAGTTTCTCTTCGAGCGTGCCGGGCAGAAACCCGATCTCCTTGCCCACCGAAACCGTCGGGCGCGCCACCACCACCCGGCGGTATTCGCGGTCCACGATGGTGCGTTTGAGGCCGGCGGCCATGGCCAAGAGCGTCTTCCCGGTGCCCGCCTTGCCCATGAGGGTCACCAGCTTCACCCGATCGTCCAGGAGGGCGTCGAAGGCGAAGTGCTGCTCGCGGTTGCGCGGCTTGATGCCCCAGATGCCCTCGCGGCAGTCGAGGATGGGCTCGAGCTTGTCGCCGGTCGGGACCACCTTCGCGAGCGCGCTGCGTTTGGTGCTCCCGATCTCGCTCAGGGTGCAGTACTCGTTGGGATTGTACCGGCCTTCGAGTTCGAGTTCGCCGTTGGCCCGAAACGACAGCATTTTCTCCGCGCCGATGGCGAGCTCGAACATGCCGGAATACAGGTCCTTCAACTGGATCCGGCCCGTTTCGTAATCCTCCGCCTGAAGACCCAACGCGTCGGCCCGGATGCGGAGGTTGATGTCCTTGGTGACCAGCACGGTGGAGGTGTCGGCCGCCTCGTCGCGAATCTTGAGCGCGGTCGCGATGATGCGGTTGTCCACGCTGTGGCCGTTGAAGGTCGGGAGGCCGTTGCCGGTTTTGGGCAGGAACACGATGCGCAAGTGGCCGCCGTTGGGCAGGGGGACGCCTTCGCTCAGGCGTCCCGATCCGCGCAAGGTGTCCAACTGGCGCGAGACGCTGCGGGCGTTCTGGCCCAGTTCGCTGCCTTCGCGTTTGAAGCGGTCGATTTCTTCGATGACTTCGATCGGGATCAGGATCTGGTTCTCCTCGAAACTGAGGAGCGAGTTGGGGTCGTGGAGCAGGACGTTGGTATCGAGAACGTAGTTCTTTTTCACGCGGTTTTTTGCTTGAGAGAGCTCATGCGGGCGTACCAGGCGCCCAGCAAGGTGTGCTTTGCGGGCAGTTGCTGGCAACCGCCATAGAGGTAATTGCCCAGCACACCGTAGAGATCGAAATCCACGAACAGGGGCCGTTCGCCGAGCAGAAAGGGCCGCGCCAAGAGCATCTCCTCGCAGGGCAGCAGCAGGCGCGTGAATTCCGCCATCAGCGCCGCTTCGGCCGCGAGCCACCGGTCGAGGCAGCCCGGGCCGAACTTGCGTTCCTTGTAGCGGATGAAGGGCAGTCGGTCGCGAACCGGGAGCCAGTCGCGATAGCGGGCGTTGTTCAACTTGAAACCGATCCCTTCGATCTCATGCTCGAAGTAGCGCCAAAGCACCTGCTGGACGCCTTCCCATTCCCGCGGAAAAAGCCCAAGGCCGAGTTTCGTGTCCAGGTACTTGGCGATGACCTGCGAATCTTCATCGGTCTCGAACACCACGGTCTTGCCGTCCTTGATTACCGGCACCTGATAATAGCGTTGCCGGGTCAGCCGCCAGATCGAGGAACGGTCCGAGCCGGCGGACAGGTTGACGACTTTGAAGCGGGCACGGGCGAATTCCAGGAGGCGGCGTTGAGCGATGCAGAACGGGCTATAGGGAAGTTGAATGAGCTCGAGCATGTTCTGGGAAAGATAGGGGCGCAGCCGAATCGCCACCCGGCGGGCCAGCCGCCCCCGGGCAAAGCATCCAACCCGAATCGGGCTGCATGGAGAATTGCACGCGTGTCTTATGCGGCAGGAGCCCGCGGGGTGACAAGCGGAATTCGACCCTCCGGTTGCCCCGCGGGCTGCTCTCCGACGATCCGGGCCGGACGAATCCGGATCGATGGCAAACCGTTCCCGACCCGTCCGCCGCGCCTGGGGTGCGGTGAGCCGGCAGGTCCGACCGGGCCCGACGACGCGACTCGCCAGCGCGGTCGCCGCGAGCCCGGGGCCGGAGATCATGGCGGCGAAACCAGACCGGTCGAAACAGAACTGGCGGCCCCGTTTCCGGGACCGCCAGGCGACGTGTACAAGGTAGGTCAGCAGCCGGGGAGGCCGCTGAGAGCAGGACACAGCAGACTTTCTGCGCCCACGGTGATCGTGGGAGCGGCGGGCAATGGTCGATTTCCGTCGCTGAAACCCGACGCTTTCGTCATGCGATTTGACTAAGCAGCCCGCGTACCAACTTCGGGGCCTCCAGCGGTTACGCCGGATCGGAGCGGCGCGGCGCGTTTGCGTCGTCGAACGCTGGCCATTCCTGGACAAGCCGCGGCTCAGGCTGACGTTTTTTGACCGGGCTGGTTCGCGCACCTGACCGGCGCCAAAACGCTCGACCGACGGGCCCCCCAACCCCTACCTTCGCGGCATGACTGATCCGCGCTATGCGAAGCTGGCCCGGTTGCTCGTCGAGTACTCGACAGCCATTCAATCCGGGGACCGGGTCTTGCTGGACCTGATTGAAGTCCCCGACGAGTTCGGTGTGGAGCTGATGCGCGCGGTCCGGGCCGCCGGTGGGATACCCATCGTGGAAGTGCGGAGCACCCGGATCAGCCGCGAGGTGATGCGCGAAACCAACCCGCAGCACGCCGCGCTCGTGCGCGAACTCGAGCTGCACCGCATGAAGAAGATGCAGGCGTACATCGCCCTCCGCGGTGCCTACAACGCCAATGAAGCGGCGGACGTGCCCGGCGATCGCCTCGCGCTGTTCAATAAGACCCTGCGCCCCGTGCTGGATCAGCGCATCAATAAGACGCGGTGGGTGGTGCTGCGCTGGCCCACTCCGAGCATGGCCCAGGCGGCCGGCATGAGCACGGAAGCGTTCGAGGATTTCTACTTCCAGGTCTGCACGCTGGATTATCGGAAGCTGGCCCGGGCCATGGCGCCGCTGGCCGCGCGCATGAGCCGGACGGATCGCGTCCGGCTCAAGAGCCCCGGCACGGACCTTGCCTTCAGCATCAAAGGCATCGGCGCCAAACCGTGTGACGGCCTGCGGAACATTCCGGACGGCGAAGTGTTCTCCTGCCCGGTCAAGGACTCCGCCAACGGCGTGATTCAGTTCAACACGCCGACGATATATGCCGGGTCGCGGTTTGAGAATGTGCGGCTCGAGCTCAAACAAGGCCGGGTGGTCAAGGCCTCGGGCAGCAACGAAAAGCGGCTGAATGAGATTCTGGATACCGATCCCGGCGCGCGGTACATCGGCGAATTCTCACTGGGTTTCAATCCGTATATCCTGAATCCGATGTGCGACATCCTTTTCGACGAGAAGATCGCGGGGTCGTTGCACTTCACGCCGGGACAGGCTTACGAGGATTGCGGCAACGGCAACAAATCGGCCGTGCATTGGGACATGGTGTTGATCCAGCGCCCGGAATGGGGTGGGGGAGAGGTTTGGTTCGACGACACTTTGATCCGCAAGGACGGCCTGTTCCTGCCGAAGGACCTTCAAGCCTTGAATCCGAAGAATCTGAAATGAACGCCACCCGGGCGATGGCCGGTATTTCGTCGCCCGGGCCCGCCGCTGCGGCCCGGTCCAAACCACCCTGCTCGCCTCCGCCCGTTTGGGCCGCGAACGAATTCACGCTTGAAATGCCGGAAGGGCTGCGGCGGAATGCCTCCACTTTGTGCGCGCTATGACGCTCGGCGACATTCTCACGCCCGATTCCATCGTTCCGGAGCTGCAGGCTCGCGACCGCTGGGAGGCCATCAACGAGTTGATTCAACGGCTGGTCGCAGCCGGTCGAATCAAGCCCGAGGACCAGGCGGCGGTGACCCAGGTGGTGCACCGCCGGGAAACCTCCATGAGCACCGGCATCGGTTACGGAATCGGCATTCCGCACGCCTCCACCGACCTCATCGACGAGGTCGTCGGCGCTCTGGGGCGGTCGAAGACCGGAATCGATTTCGATGCCTTGGACAACCAGGCGGTTTCGCTCGTCATGCTGTTCCTCGTACCGCAGGGCCAGTTCCAGAAGCACCTCCATACGCTGGCCGATATCGCCAAATTGTTGCACAAGCGCGAATTTCGCCAGGCGCTCGATGAGGCCAAGGACGCGGAAGCGATGTACGAAATCATCCAGAAGAACTCGACCAGTCACTAGGTATTCCCCCGCCGGCTCCCCGGTTGCGCGTCGCGCGCAAGGTCGGCTCCGTCGTTTCTCGCTCTTCCCCGATGCTCCATCAACTCATCGAGTCGCGGCTCCAGTCCGCCGTTGCCGCCGCCTGGCCGGGCGCGGAAGTCAGCACCGTGCTGGTGCGACCCTGCCCGGATCCCCGGTTCGGCGACTACCAGACGAACGCGCTCATGGCGCTGGCCAAGGAGCGCAAGCTGAACCCTCGGGCTTTCGCGGCCGACATCGCCGCGCGGCTCGACCTCGCCGATCTCTGCTCCAAGGTGGAGGTCGCCGGGCCGGGCTTCCTCAATTTTCACCTGCAACCCGCCGCGATCGTCGGCGCCCTGCGGGGCGCCTGGCGCAGCGAGCACCTTTTTCACCCGCCCGCCTCCACCCTGCGCACGGTCGTCGTGGACTTCAGTTCGCCCAACGTTGCCAAGCCGATGCACGTCGGCCACATCCGATCGACGGTCCTGGGCGATTGCCTGGCGCGGACGCTGCGCCGGCTGGGACACCGCGTCGTCACCGACAACCACCTCGGCGACTGGGGCACGCAGTTCGGCAAACTGATTGTCGGCTGGAAACACCATCTGGACGCTGCGGCGCTGGCGCGCGATCCGGTCGCGGAGATGGAACGTCTCTACCGCTTGGTGAACCAGGCCGGCGAATCCGACCCGGCGGTGCTCGAAGCCGCCCGCCAGGAACTGGTGAGACTGCAAGCTGGCGACGCCGAGAACCTGGGCATCTGGCGGCAGATGCAGGCGCTGTCGCAGCACCAATTTGAGACTCTCTATGGCCGGTTGGGCGTGCGTTTCGACCACACGCTCGGCGAGAGTTTCTACAACCCGCGGCTCAAAGGCGTGGTCGAGGATGTCGTCGCCCGGGGCCTCGCGCGGGAAAGCGAGGGCGCGCAGGTCGTGTTCTTCGACGACGATCCGGAGTTGAAAAACAACCCGGCCATCGTTCAGAAAAGCGACGGTGCCGCGAACTACGCCACCACCGACCTGGCCACGCTGGCCTACCGGATCGAAACCTGGCACCCGGACGAGATCATCTACGTCACCGACGGCCGACAGCAGCTTCACTTCAAACAGGTGTTCGCCGCCTTCCGCCGTTGGCGACCGGAGGCGCGGGTGACGCTGGCCCATGTGTGGTTCGGGTCGATTCTGGGCGAGGACGGCAAGCCGTTTAAAACGCGCTCCGGCGACACCATCAAACTCGCCGACCTGCTCGATGAAGCCCAGGAACGCGCCTTGCGGGTCGTCACCGAGAAAAGCCCGGACCTGCCGGAGGCCGAGCGCCGCGAAATCGCGCGGGTGATCGGTCTGGGCGCGATCAAGTACCAGGACCTGCTGCCCAACCGGCAGAGCGATTACGTGTTTCAGTGGGACAAGATGCTGGCCTTGAGCGGCAACACCGCGCCGTACCTCCAGTATGCCTACACCCGCATCCGGAGCATCTTCCGCAAACACGCGGAGATCGGCGGCGGGGCCGGATGGGCGGGAGACGCGACCGCGCTGGAACTGGCGGCGCCTCCCGAATTCCGCCTCGCCCGGCACTTGCTGAACTTTGGCCTCACGCTCGAAACCGTGGCGGCTGAGTACCGGCCCAACTACCTCTGCAATTATCTTTATGAGCTGGCCGGATACTTCACCGATTTCTACGAAAACTGCCCCGTGCTCAAAGCCGACGAACCGACGCGGTCGCATCGTCTGGCGCTGTGTGACCTGACCGCGCGCGTCCTCAAACAAGGCCTGGACGCGCTGGGCATCGAGACGCCGGAGCGGATGTAGCTGCGGGCGCACTCTGCGATGCCCGCGGCGGCTGCCGCGAACCACAAATCCACCACAAATCCAGATTGGACGAGGGAGAACAATTCGTTACCATCCCCCGCATGGGCAAGAAATCCACGCTGACGAGCGTGCTCCTGGCCGTCGTCTTGATCGGCGCCGGGGCGAACGTCCTGGTCTTTTTCCGCTATCTCCAGGTGTTGAACGCCGCGGAGCGGCTGCAAGCCCAGGCCCAGCAACTGCAAGCCGAAGTGGCGATGATCAACCGGAACTACACGGCCGCCCGGACCCTGGCCGCCGAGTCGCTGGAAATGGCGCGCAAGAATACCGGCCTCGCCAACCTGATGCGGCAATTCACCCCGCTGCTCCAGCGCTTGCAGCTCAACCCCGTGACCCGCTGACCGCTCCCTTGCCATGGACACGCCCACCTCGCTCTCGTCCGCTGTCACTGACGGGGACGGCCGGTCGCGCGAGCTCGAACGCGAGCTTCGCAGTCATCGCTACCTCCTGCACGTCGTCATGGCGGTGCTGGCGGTGTTGCTGGTCACCAGCAGCATCGTGCTCTTTCACCAGATTCGCTGGCTGCTGACCCAGGCCACTCAGTTGAACGTCACCGTCCAGGAACTGGGCAAGGCGGTGGACGATTACCAGACCAACGCCGCGCCGCAGATGCAACGCATGTTCGATGAGCTGCGCCGTTACGCCGGGACGGACCCGGACTTCGCCGTCCTCTTCTCCAAATACCGCATCGTCGGGGATGGCCCCCAGACCAATGCCCCGCCGGCTCGTCCCGCCGGCAAATAGGAGTCGTGTCGGCGCGCCCGCCCGCGTCGGATCGGATGCCGCGCGCCCGCGCTGCGCTTGAAGACCTCGGGATCGGCCTGGCGGGCACTTCCTGCTTGGGGCCTGAAACCGGGTGTGGCTAACTGCTCGGGTGCGGAATCATTCCCGCTACCAAACAGCCCGGAAGCGGTGGAGCTGGCGCGGCGCCTTCCATCTCGCGCTGGCTTTGGCGGGGTTGGGGCTCGTTGGCTGGGTGATCTACCGCCACAGTGAGCTGAGTTCGCCCCCGCAACCCGGCCCGCCCACTGGCCGGAGCAACACCGCGCGGGTCACCAAACCAGGGCCGGCAGTCGCACGTACGAACCTCGTCGCGCCCGTTGTACGGGTCGCCCCGCCTGCACTCGTCCAGACGCAGAGGCTGGTTCCTCCGCCGGCCCCGCATACCGCCACCAACCCCCCGCCGATCAACGCCGCCCCGGACCTCTTCCCCCGGCCGGCGCGCGACACGTTGGAGGTCCAGATCGCCCTGGCCCGCCGCGGAATCTCCTGCGGCTCGCTCGACGATGCCTTGGGGTACCAGACCCGCGCCGCGCTCCGAGCCTTTCAGCGCCAGGCCGGGCTCCCGGTCACGGGCGCGCCGGACGCTGCCACGCGCGCGCACCTCATCCTCGATGCGCGTCCGCTGACCACGTATCTCGTCAACAGCAACGACCTCGCGCGCCTCCTGCCGATCAAACCCACCTGGCTCGGCAAGTCCACGCAGCCGCGCCTGGACTTCGAGACTCTGCTCGAACTCGTTGCGGAAGCGCACCGGTCTCATCCGGCGCTGATCCGGAGCCTGAATCCCGGCGTGGACTGGGACCGCGTGTCGGCGGGGCAACTCCTGACCGTGCCGGACGTGGTGCCGCCGGTCATCGCCGGCCGGGTGGCGTTTCTGCGCATTGGCCTGCAGGACCGCATGCTGGAAGGCTTCGACGCGCATACGAATCTCCTGATCCATTTCCCCTGCAGCATCGCCTCGCGGCTCGAGAAGCGTCCGGTGGGCCGGCTCGAAGTGGTGACGATCGCCCGGGATCCGACTTATACTTTCAACCCGGCAATCTTCCCCGAGTCGGCGGAGGCCCGGCGGCTGCAGCGCAAACTCACCTTGCCCCCCGGCCCGAACAATCCGGTGGGCGTCGCCTGGATCGGCTTGAATCGTCCCGGCTATGGCATTCACGGAACCTCCCGTCCGGAAGATGTGGGGCGCACCGAGTCGCACGGCTGCTTCCGCCTTGCGAATTGGGACGCCGCGCTGCTGGCCCGGCTCGTCTGGCCGGGGCTGCCGGTGTACGTGGAGTTTTGACCTGCGCGACGCCATGGCCGGCAAGTTCAGCTTCCACCTGCAGAGCGCCGACCGGCGACGGGCGCTGCCAACCAAGGTCATCATCGGTCAGAAGGAGACCGAGACCCGGACACAAGTCCTGCTGAAGCTGTTCGGTTACCTCTTGTTCTTTCGCGATCGCCTGCAGATCGAGCCGCGCCTCCACGACGACAACATCCCGTATTTGCCGGACCTGGCGCAGTTCGACTACACCCTGCGCGCCGCGTTCTGGGTGGAGTGCGGCGAATGCAGCGTGGAGAAGCTCGATCGCCTGGCGGTGAAGGTGCCCGAGGCCGAACTCTGGGTGCTCAAACGCTCCCCGGCCGACGCGGAGAACCTCCTCCGGCTGATGGCCAAACACGGCCTGCGCCGCCGGCGCTATCGAGTCCTTGCGCTGAACGACGCGATGTTCACCGAGCTCGAAGGGCTGCTGCGCCCGCGCAACGAGGTGTTCTGGGTCGCCGGCGAATTCGAGCCTCCCCATCTCCAGTTGGATTTCAACGGGCTCTGGTTCGACGCGCCGTTCCAGACCTGGTCGTTCTGATTGGCGGTTTCAAGGGATCCAGCGCAGTGCGGCGTCGTTCACGCGGGGTTTGTTGCTGGCGAAATCCCAATACACCGTGTTGCGAAAGCGGGCGGCGTGTCCGTCCAGAAAAGCGAATTGCGCGCCGGCGCGGTGCAGATTCGTATGCACATAACTCCACGAACCGACGGCCGGCAGGTTCTTGGAGTCGAACAGCCACACCAGACAGGTCGGTTCCGACAGCGGCGCGAGGCGCACCGGTTGGTTTTCGTCGCCGGTGCCATTGATGTTCTCGTTCAAGCAATAGTGGAACAGGTTGTTTCCATTACTCCGCCGCCGGTTTTCCGGGCAAATCCAGACCGAACGGCCCACGGACGCCTGTGCGTTCGTGCGCCACGCCATTGCGTGATAGCGCGGCAAACCGAGTTCGATCGGGAGTTGAATGTACCAGCCCACGTTGGTCGCCGCGTCGTCGGGATTCGGCGTGCCTTCGGGTGGGAGGTAATCGTCGTGGTCGGTCGCGTAAAGCTGCGTGGCCAGGCCCCATTGTTTGAGGTTGTTCAGGCAAACGATCGCCCTCGCCTGGTTCCTAGCCCGCGTCAGCGCGGGGAGGAGGAGGCCGGCCAGAATCGTGATGACGGCGATTACCGTCAATAACTCAAGCAACGTGAAGCCTCGCCTCCGAACCGCCCCTTCTCCTTGCATGGTCGAAATGTATAAGCCAAACCGTCCTCGTTGGCAATGCCGTCCTTTGCCGCGCGATGGCAGAATGTCAAGCGGGCAGCCGCGCCGCAAGGTAGGGCGGCGCTGCGGCGCCGCCGGGCCGGGCGGCAGCCCGGCCCTACCGGGTCAGGCAGGTGGGTCGGACCATCAGGCGACTTCGAAGGCGAGGCCGGATCCCGCTCGACGCTATCGGGCCAGGGCGAGACTTCCATGGTCGAGCAGTCGGGCCGCTGGGTAGGGCGGCGCTGCGGCGCCGCCGGGCCGGGCAGCAGCCCGGCCCTACCGGGTCAGGCAGGTAGGCCGACCATCAGGCGCCTTTGAAGGCGAGGCCGGATCCCGCTCGACGCTATCGGGCCAGGGCGAGACTTCCCTGGTCGAGCAGTCGGGCCGCTGGGTAGGGCGCCGCTGTGGCGCCGCCGGGCCGAGCAGCAACTCGGCCCTACCGGGTCAGGCAGGCCGCTCCGACCATGAGGCGCCTTCGAAGGCGAGGCCGGATCCCGTTCGGCCCTATCGGGCTCAGGAGGAGACCTCCATGGTCGAACAGTCGGGCTACTGGGTAGGGCGGCGCTGCGGCGCCGCCGGGCCGAGCAGCAGCCCGGCCCTACCGGGTCAGGCAGGTGGGTCCGACCATCAGGCGCCTTCGAAGGCGAGGCCGGATCCCGCCATGAACTCGAACGGCTCGCCTCCGCCCCGCGGGCTTGAACCCTTGGTGGCAACCCCCATTGCCGTCGCAGATCAAACCCGAGGCGCCATGAATTCGGTCCCCAACCGCCGGTTAATGAATGCCACGGGCTACCCGGCGCTTGACCGCGCCGACCCGACGGCTTACGGCTATGCACCAAGCCAACGCGCGCATGGACGCGGGTCCGTCGTGCCGGCCCCTTATGCGCCACCATCTCAACGCCCCGATCCGCCGCCGGACCTTCCTGCAACGCAGCGCCGCCGCCGCCAGCCTGCTCGCGCTGCCGGGCCTGCCGGTCCTCCCCCTCCGCGCCGCCGACAAGCCGGTGCCACCCAGCGACCGCGTGAACGTGGGATTGATCGGCATTGGCGCGATGGGCAGCGGCCACCTCCGCCGCCTCGCCGGTGATCCTGGTTTTCAGTTGGTCGCTGTTTGCGATGTGGATGGCACGCGGCGCGACAACGCCAAGAACACCGCCGAGCAGATGTACGCGGCTACCACCACCAGCGGCACGTACAAAGGCTGCACGGCTTACAACGACTACCGTGACGTGCTCGCCCGGTCCGACCTCGACGCGGTGCTGATCGCCACGCCGGATCACTGGCACTCACCGATTGCCATCGCCGCCGCCCAGGCGGGCAAGGACGTGTATTGCGAGAAACCCATCTCGGTCACGATCGAGGAAGGCCGCCAGGTGGTGGAAACCGTGCGCCGTTACCGGCGCGTCTTCCAAACCGGCACGCAGTACCGGTCCATTCCGACCATTCGCGACGTGGTCGGGTTCGTGCGTCGCGGCGGCCTGGGCAAGGTCAAGCAGGTCTTCACCCAACTCTTCACGCTGAACACCTGGTTCGGCAACGCGCGCTTTCAGCCCTTCACCAATGTCCTGAACCCCGACCGGCTGGGGCGTTCGTTCGTGCCCCTCGACTTCGCCCTGCCGGCCGAACCGGTGCCGCCTGGACTCGATTGGGATCTCTGGGTCGGCCCGGCCCCTTGGCGGCCTTACAACCGGCTGTACCACGTCAACCCCTCGCCCGGCGTGGTGCCGTGGTCGTTCGATGAGGCCTTCGGCGTCACGTCGTCAACCTGGTTTCTGTCGCACGCGGCGGACGTGATCCAGTACGCGTTGGGGGTGGAGGAAAGCGGGCCGGTCGAGGTGATACACCCGAGCTCCGGCGAGTTCCTCACGCTGACCTTCCGTTACGCGAACGGCACGTTGCTTCACTTCATCGAGGACTGGTCGCAGGTCAAAACGCAGTACCACGCGGTGCCGGACGACGCGCGGCTGGCCGGGATGTTCGGCGGCGTGTTCGTCGGCGAGCGCGGCTGGGTGACCTCCCTGACCAGCGGCGGTCTGATCGAAGCCGGCCCGACCAGCCTGTTCGACGAAATGAAGCTCAGGACGCGCGAGGTCGGTCTCGGCGGCAACAACCACCACGCGAACTGGCTGGAGTGCATCCACACGCGCCAGGCGCCGAGTTGCAGCGAAGAACTGGGCCACCGCACCTCGACCATTGGCCACCTGACGAACATTGCGTATTGGACGGGCCAGTCGCTGAAGTGGAATCCCCAGACCGAGGAATTCGCGAACAACGACGCCGCCAACCGCCTTCGCTCCCGCGCGGCCCGTCCGATTGCACCACCTCAACCTCTTCCCGCCTGATGAACTGGCCCGGCGCAACGAAGCGACCGCCTCCCTGGCCCAAATGTCTCGTCTCGCGGAAGCTGCTCGAAACCGCATCGGCACCAGGCGGCTTCGAAGGCTGTTCACACCTCGTCATAGACAAACCCACCTCGTCTTTTCCCAGGCGGTTTGCGATGCCAAGACCCGCGGCCTGGCGGTGCAGAGTCCCCGGTGATCCTCCTTGGCAACAGGGGAGGTGGATGTACTATCGTCCTGCTGTGAGACTCCGGTTGCCAGTTGAACTCAGGTCCATGAGTCCCGGCCAATAGATACTGTTAGCCGCGACGGAATTGTGTGCCATTACTACACATATCTCACTTTCGCCGCGCTCGTCGCCTTCCTAACCTTCAGGTTCAGCCGTGGGGATGTTGGCCGCTTTGTCGCTGCTTGGGGCGGCATTTCCATCGCCTTGGGTATTCTTGGAATCGCAGTCACATGGCGTTCCGGAGACGGCTCACTGACTGGCCAGGGTGCTCCAATTCCAATAGAGATCATTGAGCACTATGCGGATGGAGGTTCCGCTGATTTCCCCTGGCCTGCCGCGCTTGTGCTGAGTCCCCTTGCGATCTTTGGTGGGGGTCTTCTTTGCGCATTGATGGATGTCGGGCTGCGGTATTGTTGGATGCGGTATGTCTACACCCAAAAACACGGCGGCTAACAAACCGGCTTCAGGCAACGCCGGCATCGCGTCGGGGTTGACAATCGAACATTATTGGCCCGGCGTGCCTGAGCCGGAGCGTTCTGCACCCCGAGAGGAATAGCCCATGATGATTCGCCTGATTCCGAAGATATTCTTCGAGCGCATGGACGAGGGTCTCGACCTGTTCGTGAATTGCCTCGGGTTCCAGGTCCTCCATCAAGACCGTTCCTTGGCGGTCGTGGCCCGCGATGGCGCAAAAGCGTATGTCGTCGAAAGCGCCGAGTATGCGGCCAAAGACCGGCCCGAGATCGCAATCGAAACGGACCATATCGAGGAAATCTACAGGGAAGGGAGATCGTGGCCAACCGTCCGGAGGTCCTGCATCCCAGTCTTCCGCGCGTGACCAAGAGACCTTGGGGCGCGTTGGAGTTCTCGCTGCTGGACAAGACCGGCGTGTGTGTCGTGTTTCGCCAGTGGCCTCCACCGCCTGCGTGACGACGCAAGTGTCGGAATTCACGTTGCGTGCTCAACGAATCGGTGGTTTTCACTGCGGGTACGGCGGACCATGAGGAACATGCGAAAGCCAGGCCGGAAGCCGGGATCGATCGATGAGTATCTCGAAAAGGTCGAACCGGCGCAACGAACGGCGCTGCAGAAGCTGCGCGAGCAGATACGGAAGGTGATACCGGACGCGGAAGAGTACGTCAGCTACGGGGTGCCGAGTTTCCGGTTGCAGGGTCGGTATCTGCTGTCCTTGGGTGCGGCCGCCAAACACTGCGCCTTCTACCCGGGTGCCGTGGTGGAAACCCACCGGGATGAGTTGAAGGCATTCAGTACCAGCAAAGGCACGATTCGATTCCAGCCGGACTACCCGATTCCGGGCGCGCTTGTGCGGAAGTTGGTGCGGGCACAGGTGGAGAGAAGGGTGAGATGAAAGGGAGCTCGAACGGGATCACCCCGGCCACGTCATTTCCGGACGTCGGACGGTGGGGCCTCCCGGTTCCCATTGTCTGCTGTCGGGGCCTGGCACGTTGTGCGCTGGAGGGGGCTCGGGTGTTGGAGCGCTTTGCGCTGCACTTGCTTCAGCCCCAACGGCGCGTCATATCATAGCCCAGGGCAGAGCGAAGCGGCGCCCTGGGTTTGCCGGTTCCCCTGTTCCATCAAGCCCTGAAAGGGCGACATCCTCCCCGAAATCGAAGCGCACGGTTTTCACGTTTGCATGTGTTCCGCCCCTTCAGGGCTCGTGTGGAATGCCGCCATGACCCCAGGGCAGTCCCCTAGGCTGACACATTGCGCCCCGTTGGGGCTCGATTCATGGCGCACGGAGAGGGGCACTCGGGTCAGAATGCGACCGGTCGTGGCTTGGCCGACGTTGTGCTCCAGGAGGGGGCGGTTCCCAGCCACTACCTCCAGTCGAGCTTCGTCGCCAATCCACATCGCGTTGAGGGGCGGAAGCCGGTGAGCGGGGCGTGGCAGGATCGCGCGGCTACCTCGCTTCGGTGACGATGTTCAAGGCGTCCAGCTTGGGCGAGGACACACTCTGAGTCTGGCCGCCGGGCCAGCGAATCTCCACGGACTCGACCTGGTCCGCGTTGCCGAGGCCAAAGGTCAGCGGCAGCTCGGATTGGGAAAGGTAGCTGCGCGTCGGCATCACGGTGCGGCGAAGTTCCCGGCCGCTCAGCCGCACCCGCATCTCGGCGCCGATGGCATCGCGGTTCGAGAGGGTGCCCACCAGTTTGAAACGCAGCCAGTGATGGCCCAGCGCCTGGTCGTTTTGCAGCAACAGCGGCGGACCGCCGGTCTGGCAGAGCACGACGTCCGGGTCGCCGTCGCCGTCGATGTCGGCGTAAGCCGAGCCGCGGCCGACGATGGGCTGGAACAAATCATTCCCTGCCTTGGCTGGGGGCACCGCCACGAAACACGGCGTGCGACCGCAATTCCAGAATAGCTGGGCCGGTTGCGCGTAGCTCTGGCTTTGCTGGACCTGGCTGATCTCGGGTTCGAGATGGCCGTCGGCGGTCAGCAAATCGAGCCGGCCGTCCAGGTCGTAGTCGAAAAAGAACACGCCGAATTTGAGCAGGAGGCGGCTCGCCGGTCCGACGCCTTCGGTGATCGCTTCGTCGGCGAAGGTCAGCGGCAGGTTCTGCGCGACGTAGAGCGCGGTCATTTCGTTCGCGAAATTACCGATCGCGATGCCCAGCGCGCCGTCGTCGCGGAAGCGCGCGGCATCGATGCCCATCGCCCCGCGGGTCTGCCCGTAGCTGTCGAAAGCGATGCCGCTCGCGGCGCCGATTTCCTCGAATCGACCGTCGTGCTGATTGCGAAAAACGAAGTTGCGTACGGTGTCGTTGGCCACCACCAGGTCCAGCCAGCCGTCGCCGTCGAGATCGACCGGCACCACGCCGAGCGTCTTCGCGGTCGGCGCGCCGGTCGCCGGATTGCGAATCTGGATGCCGGCGGCGGCGGAGACGTCGGTGAATCGCCCG
This sequence comes from uncultured bacterium, assembly GCA_963735925.1. GTDB lineage: Bacteria > Verrucomicrobiota > Verrucomicrobiia > Limisphaerales > J093 > DSVZ01. The sequence continues at coordinate 1,572,181 of CAVTMT010000003.1, read as the reverse complement.
TTGCCTTCGTTGTGGTAGAGCACCGGGAACACGCCGGGAAAATCGCGCGGTTGGCCGTACGCGCGGCCGATGCCCACCAGTTTGTAGCCGATCTCGAAATCGACCTCCTTCGACCAGCGCACATAGTTGGCGACGAAGAGGTCGAGCCGCCCGTCGTTGTCGTAATCGAAAAACGCGGCGCTGGTGCTCCAGTCCTGCCCCGAGCCGCCGACGCCGGCCGGCCCGGTCACATCGGCGAATCTGCCTCCACCCAGATTGCGGAAGAGGTGGTTGCCATGGACCCCCGTGACAAACACGTCCACCCAACCGTCGTTGTCGAAATCCCCCGTCGCGCAGCCCATCCCGTAGAGGCTCACATCCAGACCCGAGCCCGCGGTGACGTCGGTGAAATGGCCGTGCCCGTCGTTGGCGTAGAGGGCCGGGGTGGTCGGTGGCTTTCCGGCCGGCACATGACCGGGCCAGTACGTGCCGTTCACGAACAGCAGGTCGGGAAAGCCGTCGTTGTTGAAATCGAAGAATGCCGCGCCGCCGCCCATTGATTCGGGCAGGAGCTTGTCGCCATACGCGCCGTTGTTGTGGACGAAGGCGAGGCCGGCCGTGCGCGTGATGTCGGTGAAACGGACGGCCGGCACTTCGGCCACCAGCGACGCGGGCAACTGGGGCGCGGCCAGCGGCGTCAGCACGGTGGCCGGCAGGGCGGGCTTGCTCTTGAGCCAGAGAAAGGTGCCCGTCGCGGCAGCGGCGAGCACGACCAAGGCCAGGAGCGATCCGCGAAAGGCGCGGCCGATCACCGCGTCATCGTAGTGCGCGGTTTCCTCGTCCGAGTTTGGTTCGGGCGGGAGGAACGATTCCGGCGCGGCGGGCCGGCCGGCTTGCGTTGTCGGTCGCTGGTCGTTTTCGGCTGGCATGGGAGGAGCGGCCGGCAGTGCGACTATCGGCCCGCCACCGCGGGCGTCTCTGCCGGCGCCGGCAATTCGGAGGCCCCCGCGCGTTGGAGCGGGTAGATCACGATCGACTGGGCGGCATGGTCGGCGGCCGGGTTCCGCCGTCGCTCGAGGGCGATCGCCCGGTCGCGGGCGTTGTCATCCGGCCGGTACTTTTCGTGTTCACGCAGATGGGCGATCGCGCTGTCCGTATCCTGCAGTTGGGCGAAGAGCAGGGCGAGGTTGTAGTGCGCGGTGAGGTTCTCCGGATCGAGCTGGAGCGTCTGCTCGAACCGCTTTACGGCTTCGCGCAAGAGTTCGCGCTCCCGGGCGGGGGCGTCGCGCTGGCGCTTGGCCAGCTCGAAGAGCGTCTGGCCGAGTTCGTTGATGACGATGTAGTCCTTGCTGAAATCGAGGCCGCGGGCCGTCGAAGCCGGGTCTTGATCTTCGAGGATGCTCGTGAATTCCTTCACCGCGGCCTCGAGAAACCCGTTTTGCTTGTTGACCAAGCCGGTGAACCAGGCCACCAGCCAGCGCGGGGCGGGCGGGTCCGCTCGGACGGCGCGCTGGAGCGCGGCCACGGCATCGTCGAGCCGCCCTTCCTTGTAGTAACCACGCGCCAGATTGACCGGTCCATCCCACCGGCCGAGCTTCTCCACTTCGGCGAACGCCTGCGCGGCCTGGATCAGCTCGCCCTTCTCGCTGCCGGCGTCGCCTTCGAGCAGGAGCCCGATGCCGTAATCGTTCCAGCGCTGCCACGTCGGGATGAGGGAGGCCGGCACCGGCGCCGACGGTTCACTCCCGCCGACGACGGGCAGCGTGACCGTATCGGCGGCAATCGTGGTGATGGGCAGATCGTTGGTGATTTGGAATGGCGCACCGTTCGTGTACCCGTGCCCATAGACATAGTTCAAATAGACCGTGTCGAATTTCCGATACTGGAGTTTCACCTCGAAGGTCACCGGCTCCGTGAGGCCGGGCGGGACGGTGAACCCATAATGCACGACCTGCCCGGTGCCGGGGCCGATCTGGTGATTGTAGAGCGGCGTGAAAATATCCTGCGGATTGCGGCGGTCGATGCGATGGCCGTCCTTGTCGAGCATATACACATTGCCGAAATACGCCCAGGGATCGACCTCCCCGTGCGGGCCCAGGCCGCCGCTGCGGCCGATCACCCGTCCGCCGCTCAGCGCGGTCATGTCCGCCCAGATTTCATTGGAATCGGCGGTCCCCTCGGTCAGCACATGGCCCACGCGCAGGGTGCGGATGACGACTTCCACCAGGTAGGATTGGCCCGGCTCGAGCGCCGGGGTGGCGGGTCGCAAGGGCGCACTCAGTGGACGGTCCACGGCGCCGCCGGCTTTGATGCCGAAGATGTCCACGCGGGCGCAGCCCTTGAGGAAGTCTTGTTGACGTTGCACGATGTCCGGTTCGTGGCGCAGGCTGGGGAGGCCGGTGTTGGCGGCGGGGAAGAGGTGGTCGTGGATGCTCAGCACCTGGTTGGTCGGATCGAAGTAGCGGGCGCCAAAGTCGTTCGAGGGTTGCAGCGGCATGTGGCAGGCGGCGCAGTTCGGCGAAGCCTGTTCCGGGTAATAGAAACTCCGGGCGCCGTGGCCGGAAACGCCGCTCAGCAGGAACGAGTCATAGCTGTTCTGGCCGCGGAGCCATTCCTTGTAGTGGTTCAGTTCCCGCGGAATGCTGACCTTGTGGCAGACGGAGCAGAACTCGGCGGTCTTGTGCAGGGGCTTGAGAAACACCTTCTTGTGAAACTCGGGCTTGGCCTTGACGAGTTGACGGTTGAGGAACGCCAACACCCGGTTCGTGCTGAAGGCGAACGGATAGTGGATCGGTTCCTCGATGGTGAAATCGGCGTTTCCGGTGGGGCTGTTCACGGCCACGATGGAATGACAGGCCGTGCAGGTGATGCCGGCCTGCGAGGTGGGATCGTGTTCGAGGTCGTACTTGGGATTGTCAAAGGCGCCGCTGAAGAACGGCACCGGGTCATGGCACCCGGCGCACCAGCGGGAGGCCTTCACGGTGCCATCGCGCTGCAAGGCGACCTCCCGGGTTTCGCGCACGCTGAACAAGTAGGCCGGATTGTTGAATGAGCTAAACCGATGCGCGCTGTGGAACCAGTTCTCGTATGCGTCGGCGTGGCATTCCTGGCAGTACTGGTCCATCATCAGCGTCCTGGCCGGGATGAAGTTGCCGCTCGCCGTGCGGGCCTTGGACGGCGCGAAGTACTGCACGCCTTCCTGCGGCCCGACCGCGCCCCACTTCCGCGGATCGGTCGCGTGCAACGCCACCATGCCGCCCACCACGGCGGCCGCGACGGCGCCCCAGCCGAGGCCCACCTTCCACTTGATCCGTGGTCCGGCGAGGCGGTGCAGCAGGTACAGCCAAACCACCAACAGCGGCGTGAGCACATGGGCCCAGTAGGTCAGGGAACGGAGGGCCGGATTCTTCAAGTCGAATCCCCCGAGGCGCATCAAGGCGATCCCGGACAGCAGCATGACCAGGCTGACCGCGAACAGCCCATAACCCACCCGTACTGCCCGGCGGTTCGTCCGCCCCGCCGTGTTCTTGATGTGGATGAGACAGAAGACGACGAAGGGCACGACCAGCAGGAGCCCCAGCCCGAGGTGGGCCAGGAACATGAGCTGATAGAAATAGTTTTGGTAGGCCAGGCCGTTCAACCACTCGAGCGTCGTGATGGCCAGGAGGTATGCGGAGTTGGCGCCCAGCACCGCCGAGAGCGCGAACACCACCAGCAGCAGCCAGCGCAACCGGGGCCCCACGGCGCGCACATACCGACGGCGCGTCGGCGGGCCGGCGGGTGTCAACGGGGCATCGCTCATGCCGCCGGTTGGTCGGTTGTCCACATCGTCGGAAAGAGGGGTCATTAAGTACCGTATTAGGGTTTATGGCGGTGCCGGCCAGGGACGATCGGCGGGCGGGGCGGGGGCGAAGCGCCGGTTTTCAGGGGTGAGTGGCGTGGCGCCGATGCCGTCCCGGAAGACGCGGTCGGCGGTCCATCCTGCGCCGGTTCGTTCCTCCTCACTCCCGCCGAATCCGGGCGAGCGCGGGACTGAGCGGCGGCAGATCGAAGCGCAGCACCAGGTCCGCGCCGTCGCGGCGGAAACGGCATCCGTCCACGGCCAGTCCGTCCGGGCTTCCGAGCCCGACCGCCCTCGGGTCCAACCGCACTTCGCGATGCGCCGGGCCATCGGTCAGGTTGAAGACATTCACCACGGCGGCGGGTTCGGTGGGATGCACGTGCAGGTGCGCGGTCTCGTCGAGGCCAACGAACCGGCCGCGGGCGTAAAACGGGCGGAGCCGGTTGTACTCGCCCACGGCGTGTCGGTAGGCGGCGTAGCGGGCCTCGTTGGCCAGCGGGGAGTTGAGGCCTTTCTTGCCGCCGATGCCGAGGTGGCGCACGGTCGAGGCGTACCACCAGAACGACAGACAGGCGTCATTGTCGCCTTCCATGGTGATATGGTCGTAGAGCGGGATATCGCAGCCGAGGTTGTAGTAATAGAGACAGAGAGCGCGGCCGGAACGGAGGTCCGCGATGGGATTCCACATGAACTCGAAGCCCCAGTTCTCCTGATAACGGTGCTGCGTGAAGCCCTGACGAAAGTAGGTCGGCGTGTAACGCATGGTCCACGGCCACACCGGATCGTGCGCCTCGACCAGCACGTGGGGGTAACGCGCCCGCATCGCCTCGATCAGGCCATAGACGGCGCGGACGTGACCTTCCGGCGTCGAGGGAACCGGATGGCCGTGGCTGGGATCGTAGCACGGCCCGCGCCAGTCGAACTCGTCGAACATCATGAAGTCCACGCCACCGCCGGTGATCGCGAGGATGCGTTTGAGCTTCTCCGCCTGCCACGCCTGCGACTGGGTGCACACCTCCCAGAAGCCGAGGGGATTCCCCTCGGCGGCTTTCGGCGGCTCGCGGCGGACGGGTGCGGCGGCGCCGGCGACCGCGGGCGCGGCCTCGTAAATCTCCAGCTCATCGAGGCGCGCCGAGCCGCCTTCACTCGCGCGGATGGCGATACGAACCCACCGCGCGGAAACCGGCGCGAATCGGAAATGTTCCGTGGCGCGGACCGCTTCACCGTCGTGTGTGAAAACCCGCTGCCACTGCGGTGACGCGGAATCGGCCGCGTATTCGGTCGCGGTCAGCACGTCAAACCTGGACACGGCGCGGTCGTTGAAATGCACCCGGTGCTCGCTGCCGAGCGCGATCTCGTTGATCGCGTGCGCGGTGCCGAGGTCGATCTCCGCCCACGAGGGGTCTTGCCCGGAGACCCAACTGGCGGGGTTGCTGTAATAGCCGTCGTTCAAGTGCGCGACCGTGTGCAGGTCCGGGTACCCGGCGATGACTGAGGACGCGTTCGCCTTCGCTGTGGGCAGCAGGGCCAGGTTCCGGCGGCCGTCGGGAGTGGTCAGGGGTGCCGGCTCCGGTGGAGGCGAGGAAGGAGTGCGCGGCACCGTGTAGGCGTTGGTCTGGCCCTCCCGGCGGAGGTACCACGCCGTTGGGAACTCGTCGCGATAGACGCGACCGATGGTCCGGTAGCCGAGTCGGAGACCGAAGCGCTGCTTCAGTTCGCGCGCGAAGTCGGCCACCTTGCCGAGACGCGCCTCGTCCCAGAGCGTTGTGCCTTCGCAGATCTCCCAGCCGGGATCGAGATAGAGCAAATCGCAGCCGAGGTCGTGCGCCTTCGCCGCCTCCTGGAAGAGCGCCTCCCGCGTGTAATGCTGAGCGAGCTGGTCGCGATGGGAGTGATACCAGCCGACATCGAACAATTCGTTCCAGTTGAGCGGCGGGTCGTAATCGCGCGGCAGCCCGTGGCCCTGCTCGTTGAGGAATTCGCGATAGAGGGCATAGCCTTGCGGCCAACTGCCGTCGAAGATTGTGTAGCGCGTGACGCCGAACGTGATCTTGCCGCCGGGAGGAATATGGGTCGCCGGGCGGGGCTCGCGGTAAAGTGCCAGACCCGCGCCCCCAAAGCGCAACCACGCGTGGGCGCCGTTCTTCTCCACGGCCGCCACCGAATACTCGATCATCTCCGGGCTGTATTTGGCGATGAGCAACCCGTGTAGGCCGTCGGTCCAGGCCCACGCTTCGGAGCGGAGCTTGCCCTGGTCCGAGAGTTCCTGGTCAGCGACGGTGGTGTCATTCCGCCAACTCGAATTCGTGAAGCGACCGGCGAGCAGGTCGTCGGTGCCGTAGTCATGGAGTTGGCCGTCCACCTGGCGGCGATAGGGGACGGCGACCCAACGGAGTGCCCGGGCATCTTCGTCGAGTTGCTTGCGGAAGCCGAACGCCAGATGGGAGAGGTCCAGAGGCTCCGGGCCGTGGTTCTCGAGAGTAAGGTGTTCTTCGACAAACGGGCCGTCAGGGGCGAGGACGAACTCCTGTGTCACCTGCGCGGTCGAGCCGCTCACGTGGCCGGCGATTGTCAGCCTGGAATTGCGGGTGCGGATGCGGACCTGCTGCAGGCCCGCGAGCTGCCGACCGGAGGACAATTGCAGTACGTAGGAGCCGGGGCCGTCTGCCCAGGTGCGTCCGGCAACGGGATCGGTCAGGCGCAGATGCACCGCGCCGTCGCGCAGCTCGGCCTGCAGTTCGAGGCGGGCGTTGCGCACCGACTCGGCGTCGAGCGGCCCAAGGGTCGCCAGGCCAAGCGCGAGTCCGCAGAACCGGGTCAGCGCGCGCCAGGAGGTCGTGTTCATAATTCCAGGGTGGGATCGTCCATCGTGTCTCGGCAAGCCGGCCGGGCGGTTGAGCGGGGCGTGTTCACCGTACAATCTGGCAGGTCACGATGCGGGCCGAAGGCTTCCCGGGCAGAGTGAGCAAAAGCCCGTGGTTCATCAGTTCTCGATCCGACCGCTTGGCGACAGACGCGGTGCATGGGTTTCAGCGGACCGGCGGACGTTGAGCCGCACAACAGCGCGGGGGTCGTGGCCGGGCGTGCCACGAGCGTCGCGCAAAGGCGGTTCGCGATCAACTCATCCGTTGCCGTTGTCCAGCGACTTCCGTAAGGCCATGGCCCCGACCGAATCCGGGTCGAAGGCCCCCGCTCGGGCCGAGGAAAAGGGACTGCAAAATTGTTTCCGATAGTTGTTGCCATCCTGCCTGGATCAGGCAGACTGCACACTTCTGTTAGATAGCTTGCCCCTTTCAAGGCATGGTGAATCATCAGGTGAACTCAGTTCGGTGGTGATTTTAAGCCCGACGTTCGGGATCAGTCTGTGGAAAGTGCCGGTTTGTCGGACAGTAAAGCATCACATGAGTAACAAGTTGTTTGTGGGAAATCTTTCCTTCAACACCACCGAAAACGACCTGCAGGACGCGTTCGCCGCGCACGGCACGGTCACCGAGACCAACCTGATGATGGATCGCATGACCAATCGCCCTCGGGGCTTTGGTTTCGTGACCATGAGCACGCCGGAAGAGGCGCAGAAGGCCATTGAAGCCCTAAACGGCCACGAACTGGATGGCCGCGCGCTCACCGTAAACGTGGCCAAGCCCCGCGAAGAGCGTTCGTCCGGTGGCGGCGGGCGTCGCGAATACAGCGGCGGTGGCGGTGGCGGTGGCGGTTATGGCGGTGGCGGCCGAGGCCGCTACTAAGCCCATCTGTCTTCCGTAAGCAAGGCCCGGCTCCGCCGGGCCTTTTTCATTTGTGCGCCCGGCAGGGAGGGCCCACCCGCTTGGGGATTCAAGTCCCCCGCACGCCCGGCAAGGGGAAGTGCCAGCCAAGCGCCATGCCCTGGTAAAACAAGGGCCCAATCGAGTTCTCGAACTGAAAGGGGAATGGAACGTTCGCTGTAATCTGGCCATGCGGGTTGTGAGTGATCGTGGTCGTCACCCGGGCCGCATGGCCGGCCGTGGCCGACCATCGAGTGCCTGAGTTCGGAATCGGCAGCAACCTCGACGCCGGCTACCAATCCGGGTAGTTCTTCCGCGCGTTGCTGTCGCGGCGGGCGCGCTGGCGCTGGCGGTCGCCCTGTGGGGCGCGCTCCCGCTCGTTGACCTGACCCAGGAGCGATTCCAGCGACTCCGGTCGGCGGTTGGACGGCTGGTTCTGTTGAGCCAGGGCATTGGATTCCTTCGCCATTTGCTCCCGCATCCGCGCCAGTTTCGGTTCGACTTCGCGCAGGCCTTGTTCGGCCTGCGGTTGGCCGGGCTTGAGTGCCAGCGCCTGCTCAAAATCGCTCTGCGCCTGCTGATAGCGGTTCAGCGCGTCACTGACCGAACGCCGCTCGGCGCGTTCGCCCGCGAGCATTTCGTCCTGGCCCGCCAGCGCGAGCGCTTCGGGCAGCAGGCGCTGCGCTTCGTCGGCTCCGGCGCGGGCTTCGGTGTTCTGCTCATTCAATTCGAGCGCGGCCTGGAAGTGCCCCTGTGCGGTCGTCAGCGAAGGGGCGGCCTGGGGATTCCGCTGCGCGAGTTCTTCCCGGCCCTGCTTGAGCGCGTACTGGCCCTCGCGGACGTGAAGTTGCTCCATCGCGGTCCGGACTTCGCGTTCACCGCGCCGGGCCGCCTCGTGGTTGGGCTGCGCTTGCTGGGCGGCCTGGAAGTGATCGAGGGCGGCCTGGTAGCGATCGAGCGCCTGGTCGGGATTCCACTCGGCCTGGGCGAGGCCTTGCTTCTGCTCGCGCTGGCCGATCCGGGTGAGCAGATCCGCGAGCTTCTGGTTCACCCGCTCCTCGGCCTGGGCGATGGACTGCTCAAAGCCGGTCGGTGGCACCGGCGCGACATTTGGTTGACGTGCGGACGGACGGTTCCCCGGTTCGCGACGGGCGTCGCCGAGGTCCTCCAGGGCCGCGCGGTACGATTCCTCGGCGTCGCGGTCGGCCCACGGATTGGTCTGGCGCGCGGAATTATCGGCTTGCGTCTCGGCTTGGCGGGCACGTTCGAACAAGCGTTCGCGCAGCGCCTGGTCCGTGGCGGCGAGGTCCGCACGGATGGCCGGGTCCGCGGGCGCCAGCGTCACGGCTTCGTTCAAGTTGTCCGTGCCGGTGCGCAGCAGATTGATCGCCGGGTCGAGGGGTTTGTCCTGGGCGGCCGCGAACGACTCGCTGCCGAGCCGGTGCAGGAGGCGGGCGAGCCGGCTGGAAACCAATTCGAGATTATGGCGCGTGGCCGTGGCGTGCGGTTGGTCGGCCAGGACGACCCGGTAATCCTCGCAACTGCGGCGCCAAAGCTCGACCGCCTGTTCGGGCGCCTCCTGTTCGAGGGGTTCGCCGAGCCGGAATTCGGTATTGCCCAGTTGAAACCAGACCGGCTCACGCAGACCGCGTGGCAGCGGCTGGAGCGACAAGTCCTGCCAGCGCCGCAACGCCTCGGCGTAATCCTTCCGCGAGTAAGCCAGCACCGCGGCGTTGTAGTTGGACCAGGGCGAAGTCGCGGTCGTCGGGTTGGCGGCTTCACCCGCTTGGTCGGCGACGGGCGCCAGCAACAATGCCAGCAACCCGACCACCGAGCGGAGTCGCGGGCTTCGCCGCATTCGAATGGGCTGGCCTCCGTTCATCGTTTCATGCCTGGCGCGCAATATCGGTCGGGATTCTCCGCACGGGGCGCGAGTGCCGCCCGCCGCGTTCGCCGAGCGCCCACTCGCAGCCGAGCAGCGCCAGCGCCACGGCCAGCGGCCATTGGTATTGCTCCCGCGGTTCGTCCACGGTGCGCTTTTCCGTGGTGCGGGGCAAGGCCGCCGAGGCGCGTCGGAACCACTCGATGAGCGCCCCGCTGCCGGCGTCCACGATGCGCGTGTACAGTCCCTGGCCGGCGACCGCGATGCGCTCCAGCCGTTGTTCGTCGCGACGCGACACAACCTCGCGGCCCACGGCGTTGAGCAGCGCATGCTGCGGGTCGCCCGGTTGGCGGGGAAGGCGCGCGCCCGCCGCCGATCCCACCCCGGCGGTGTGCACGTGAATCCCGTCGCGCGCCGCGGCCCGCGCGGCCTCGATCGCATCGCCCTGCAGTTGCTCGCCATCGCTCACCACGAGCAAGGCGCGCGGGCCGCGGGCGGCGCGGTCGAAACTCTCGCGCGCGCGTTTGATGGCTTCGCCCAGATTGCTGCCCTGCTCGGACACGGTTCCGGGGTGGGCGGATTCGAGGGCCCGTTCAACGGCGGTGTGATCGCGCGTGAGCGGCGCGGCGACAAACGCCTCTCCCGCGAAGACCACCAGAGCCGCCCGGTCGCCGCCGAGTTCCTCCAACAATCGCCGGATGGAGGACGTGGCCGCGAAGAGGCGGTTAGTCGAACCCGCGTCGGCGGCGAGCATCGAACGGGACACATCGAGCGCGATGACCAGGTCCACGCCGGTGCGTTCGAGTTCAATCTCATTCCGGCCCCACTGCGGACGGGCGAGGGCGAGCCCGACCGCGACCAGGCCCAGCGTGAACAGGACGCGCTTCCAGCGGCGGCGGGCCAGGTTCACGGAGCGCAGCAGGCGCGCGAGCAACGGCGTGTTGAAGACGCGTTGCAGCCTGGTGCGCGCGCGGCGGTCGGACCAAAGCCACAGGATCACCAGCGCCGCGAGGATCAGCAACGTGAGCGCGAGCCACGATGGGGCGGCGAACTTCACGGCAACCGCCTCCAGCGGGTGTGGGCGAGGGTTTGTTCCGCGAGCAACAACGCCAGCGCCGGCAGCGCCAGCCACGGGAAGAGTTCGCGCCAGGCCTTCTGCTTGCGATCGCTGAGCTTCTGTTTCTCCAGCTCGTCGATCTGCGCATACACCGCGCGCAGGTCGGCTCCGCTGCGGACGCGGAAAAACCCGCCGCCGGTCCGCACCGCGGTGTGCGTGAGCAGTTCGCTCAAGTCGCCCCGCGGATTGCCTTCGCCCGGACTGAGGAGTTGGATGCAATGGGCGCGGATGCCGAGCGTCCGCATCGCTTCCGCCACGGGTTCGAGTTCCGGCCCGCCGCTGATGTTCTCGGCGTCGGTCATCAACACGAGCACGCGCGTCTCGTTCGTGTAGCGCTGGAGATGCTCCGCGCCGACCAGCAGGCCGCCGCCGATCTCGGTGCCGACGCCGTTGGTCTCCTGCTTGAGCCGGTCGAGCAGCCAGTCATGGTCGAGAGTCAATGGGCAGGCGAGGTAGGCGTCGCGGTCGAAACTCACCACGCCTATGCGGTCGCTCGGACGCGAGCGGATGAACTCCGCGGAAATCAGTTTCATGCCCTCGGCGCGGGCGATATGGCGCCCGTCCACGAAGAAGTCCCGGGTGGTCATCGTGCCGGAGAAATCCAGGACGAGCATGACGTTGATGCCGCGTGCGTCCTCGCGCTGCGCGGCCTTCTCGAGCTGCGGACGCGCGAGGGCCAGCACCAGGAGCGCGAGCCCCGCCAGCCGCAACGCGCCGAGCCAGCGCCCGGGTTTCTGACGGACGGCCTGGGCGGCGGCCCCGAGCAGGGCGTTTGAACTGAAGGTGAGCGCGGCGGTTCGCCCGCGACGTCCACGCCACCAGGCCAGCAGCGCGACCATGAGCAGCGCCAGCAACCACCAGGGCGAGGCCAGCCGGAGGCCTTCGTTCATGCGCCCCCCTCCCTCTGCGCCGCGACCGGCCTGACCGGCCGCGAGGCGAGCACGAACGCCTCGGCGGCGGCGTGGAGCTGGCGCAGTTCCTCGGCCGACGCCCGATAGCGGCCGAACTTGAACAGGTCACACAATTCGAGAAACCGACCCAGGCTGGTGCGGTGTTCCGGCGGCAAATCGGCCGAAGAACCTGCGGCCACGAGGAATTCCTCCGTGGCCAGCCGCGGTGCGAGCAGGTCGTACCGGCTTTCAATATAGCGCCGCAAAATGCCGGTGGCCTGGATGCCGTAATCGCGTGAGCGCTCGGGACGGAGCAGGGGGGCCAGCCGTTCCAGCGCCGCGAGCGCGAGGGCCCACGGCTCGGCCCCACTGGCGGCGGCGACGGCGGTCGCCGGTCGGCGAATCGCCCGGAGCACTAAAAAGACCGCGGACGCCGCGACGAGTGACAGGACGACGCCGACCACCCAGCCGTAACTCGGCGGCGCCAGCAGGCGCAGATCTTCGATGAGGTTCGTATCACTCATCGGCGGCGCTGACGGTGTTCGAAGAACCGCAGCAAGGCATGTTGGTAAGGCCGGCCGGTCTCGCAGGCAATCGTGTCCACGCCCGCTCTCCGGAAGGTCTCCTGCTGGCGCGCTGCGCGCGCGATGCGTTCGACCTCGAAGGCGTGGCGCACGGCGGGATCGTTCGTGTCGAGCTGCACGAGTTCGCCGGTCTCGGCGTCCTCGCAGACGAGCCAGCCCAACCCGGGGAGGTGCGTCTCGCTGGCGTCCGCAATCGAAACGGCGACGACGTCATGGCGCCGGCCTGCCAGCCGCAGCGCCCGGTCGAAATCCGTGTCGAGAAAGTCGGACAGCAGAAACACCGTGGCGCGGCGCCGCAGCGCGTTGCCGAGCGTTTGCAGCAGATTGGACAGGGAAGTACGGGGCGAGCGCGGTTCGTAATCGAGAATGGCGGCGACGATGGCCAGCGCCTGGCGACGCCCGGTCCGCGGCGCGAGGTAGCGTTCGACCGTGTCCGTGAAGAGCAGGAGGCCGACGCGGTCGTTGTTGAACACGGCGCTGAGCGCGAGCACCGCGGCGAGTTCAGCGGCCAGTTCGCGTTTGCTCTGCGGCCCCGAGCCAAAATCGCCGGAAGCGCTCAGGTCCACGGCCAGCATCACGGTCAGGCAACGCTCCTCGACGTTTTGCTTGATTTGCACCGTGCCGGTGCGGGCGGTGGTGTGCCAGTCGATGCTCCGCACATCGTCGCCGGGTTGATACTGGCGGATGTCGTCGAATTCGATTCCCCGACCGCGGAAGACCGAGCGGTACGGACCCGCCAGCAAATCCTCCACCAACCGCCGGGCGCGCAACTCGACCAGGCGCACGCGCCGCAGCAGGTCGGCGGGAGTGGGCGCCGCGGCGTTCATGGCACCGGCACCTGCTCGAGCAAATGCGTGACGATCTGCCCGGCCGTCACCCCATCGGCGTCCGCCTCGAAGGTGGTCAGGATGCGGTGGCGGAGGACGTCGGGCGCGATGGTCTTCACGTCCATGGGCGTGACGTGCGGCCGGCCGTGCAGGAACGCCAGCGCCTTGGCCGCCAGCGAGAGGTTGATCGAGGCGCGCGGCGAACCGCCGAAACGAATCCATGGTTTCAGCTTCGGCGCCACCGGCGACGGATCGCGCGTGGCGAACACGAGCCGCACGATGTAATCGGCCACCTGTTCGTCCACGAACACCTCGTCCACCAGCGCGCGCATGGCGAGGATGGCTTCCGGGTGCAACACCGCGTTGAGCTGCGGCCGCGTCGCGGTGCGGGCCATGAGGGCCATGATCTGGCGCTCCTCAATTTCGCTCGGGTAGGTCACCACGACTTTCAACATGAACCGATCCACCTGCGCCTCGGGCAGCGAGTAGGTGCCCTCCTGCTCGATGGGATTCATGGTGGCCAGCACGAGAAACGGCGCGGGCAACGCGAAGCTTTCCTCGCCGATCGTGACCTGGCGCTCCTGCATGGCTTCCAGCAAGGCACTCTGCACCTTCGCCGGCGCCCGGTTGATTTCGTCGGCCAGGACGAGGTTGGCGAAGATCGGGCCCTTGCGGGTGTGGTACGTGTTGTCGCGCGGGTTGAAGACCAGGTTGCCGACGAGATCGCCAGGGAGCAGGTCGGGCGTGAACTGCACGCGGGCGAACTTGAGATGGAGGCACTGTGCGAGCGCATTCACCGTGGCGGTCTTGGCGAGGCCGGGGACGCCTTCCAGCAACACATGGCCGTTGGCGAGCAAGCCCACGAGCAATCGCTCGATGAGTGTCTGCTGACCGACGATGTTGCGGGCCATCTCGGCGCGGAGCGCTTCAAGCCGGGGTTGGTGGGTGGCGATCGATTCTTGAAGCGGCAGCAGTTCGGTTTGCACGGCGGCCCGGAGTCTGCCGGGGCCGGCGGGACTTCCAAGCGCAAACGCGGCGGCAACGGCAAATGGAAGCGCCCGCGCTGTCACCGCCGCGCTCTACGAATGGCGGGCTTGTGGGCTGCCATCGGCACGGCCCCTGCAGTCTGGCGCCGGTTGGCGGGGAACCACTCCGGAAACTCGTCCAGTGTACAAGTCGGCCGCCAGGTGCTCGAACAACGAACAAGGTTCTTGCCGGCCCACGCGTCCCCGCGAACCCCGCTTCCAGGCCCACCGCCGCGATGCTTCCCGTGATGGATCGCGCCGGGATGCTCGGTGTTTAGGTTCTTCATCCTGCTCTGATGACCGTCCCGCCAAACGAGCAGTGTCAATATGTGGGACTGACACCTCTTGACCTCTCCGGCCGGATTCTCTCGTCGTAGGTGTCAGTCCCACATTTTGACAGAATTACTGTCCCGGCCACTGCGGCGACAATTGGTTCGATCCCCTCGCTCCGGTGCTCCGGCGACGTTGCGCCGCCGGCCACTTCGACGTCATGGCGGCCTTGGGCCGCGACTTGACCGTCCCTCCCGGCTTCGTCCGACCCCTACTTCCGGCGCACGGCCGAATGCGGGTCGGTACAGGGCTGCCTGCCGACAGCGGATTTGCGCTCGATGGACTCCCGGCACCGCCCGGGAGAGTCGTGCAGAGTTGTCCGACCGTCGCCACCTGCGGCAGCCGTGATCAATAGGATTTCTTCGCACCTCGGCGGCTGGCGTTCCCAACGGTGGAACGCCCAAGCCGGCCGTTGAGGTTCCGTACTGGGCCGCTCCCTCCCTGACCCCGTCCGGGAACCCCCTGGACACTTTTTCTTCGCACCGGGCGTTTTTCGCCTTGTGTCTGATACGTATATATACTATACAGACACAAAACCCCAAAACCCGCATCCCCTCGCATGAACACGCCGACCCACCCCACCTTGATCCAACGCGCCCTGGGCGCCCGTCAGAAACAGCTCCAGGCCCAGGGCCCCGTCTTGGCCGCCTCGCTGGTCACCGTCCGCCGCACCTGCGGCAAGCCTTCCTGCCACTGTGCCCAAGGCCACAAACACGTCGGTCACTACCTCACCTGGAAGGAACACGGCAAAACCCGCAGCGCTTACGTGCCCCAGGCGCTGCTCCCCCAAGTCCAACAATGGCAACACGAGTATCGCCGGCTCAAACGCCTCCTGGCCGAAGTCTCCCAACTGAGCGTGGCCCTGGTCAAAACCCACACCACCCACCAGCGTCGCCGGGCGGGAAGATCCTGAAACTGGGCGGAGCCTTCGTCCGGACCCTCCGTCACTTCTTCCCTGAGCTCAACGCCTGGCTGGACGAGGTGCCCGACACCCGTTTCCAGCCCTTCGTGGAGTATCACCGCCGCTTCCTGCTCTGGCTGGCGCTGCTGGTCTTCACCCTACGCCTGGGCAGTCGCCGCCAGATTGACTTTGACCTGCGGGACCTGGAGCTCTGCCTCCTGGACAATCTCAACCGCCTGGCCGCCACCGATCAGACCACCCTGCCGGTCACCAACACCGTGGACCATTTCCTGGAACACACCGAGGGGATCGAGCCCTTCACCCGCCTGCGTCAGCGCTGTGCCCAGCGCTTGATCCGGATGCGGGCCCTGGACCCCTTCCGGCTCCAGGGTCACCTGGTCGTCGCCCTGGACGGCACCGGCATGCTCACCTTTCACCAGCGACACTGCCCCCAGTGCCTGACCCAGAAACACGGCGACACCACCGTGTACTTCCACCCGGTCCTCGAGGCCAAGATCATCACCGACACCGGTCTGGCGATCTCCCTCGAAACCGAGTTCATCGAGAACACCCCCCAGGACCCGGCGACCGACTACGACGAGGCCCGCAAGCAGGACTGCGAACTCAAGGCCTTCGCCCGGCTGGCGGACCGCTTCCAGGCCAACTTCCCCCAGTTGGCCCTCATCTGGAGCGCCGACAGTCTGTATGCCTGCGGTCCCTTCTTCGCCCGCTGTCGCCAGGCCGCTTGGTCGTTCGTCGTCACCTTCAAGGAAGGCCGCCTGCCGGACCTGTGGCGCGAGTTCCAGGCCTTACTGCGGCTGGTCCCCAACCAGCGTGTGCAGGAACAGCTCCCCGACCGCACCCGCCGGCTCTACCGCTGGATCGAAGGCCTCGCCTACGTGGACAGCGCGGGCCGGCCGCACACCCTCAACGCGTTGCTTTGTGAGGAAACTTCTCCCGCCGGCGAACTCACCACCTTCGCCTGGCTCACCGATTTGCCGCTCACCCGGCAAACTGTCCTGGCCGTGGCCAGCCAGGGCGGACGTCTCCGGTCCACCATCGAAAACGAGGGTTTCAACGTCCAGAAAAACCGCGGCTTGAACCTGGAGCACGCCTACAGCCTGGATTGGACCCAAGCCAAGGCCTACTACCTACTCCTCCAACTGGGACACCTGTTCTTCCAGTTGTTGGAGAAGGGCAGCCTCTTGCGCGCCTTGGCCCTCGCCTACGCCAAAACCTCCGTCGCCCGCCTCTGGGGCGGTCAGGACAAACTCGCCCAGCGCCTGCTGGAGGCGCTGCGCTACTTCCTGCTGCCCGACGCGGCCACCGAACCGGCCTGTCGCATCAGCTTCGTCGCGGACACCTCCTGAGGCGCCAGGCTGCGGGTGGGCTCCAGGTTCAAGCGCGCATCGCTGTGCCGCTGCCGATCCGTTCGCCGCGGCTGCCACCGCATCGCCCCGGCATCACGCTCCCGCCAACCCGCCCGACTGCCCGCGTGTCCCCGTGGCCTACGGCGCCTTGTTGATCACGGCTGCACCTGCGGCAAGCCGCTTGTCGCCGCCGCGCCGGTTCGCCACAGTCCCGGGCGTGAAGCGGTTCCTCCAGCGGTCAGTATCCGCCCAGTTTGCGGTGGCGGCGTGGTTGGCTTGCCTGGTCGCATCCGGCGCAGGCCAGACTGCGGAAGCGCCACCGCCGACGCCGGCTTACGTGCCGAAACCTCCGCGGCTGCCCGGTGACGAAATCTTCGAGCAGCCGACCGTCCTGGATTTTCAAATCCAGCTTGGGCGGACGAACCTGAACGCGTTGCGCGAGCACCCCCGCGAGTACACTGCCGCCACGGTGACGGTGAACGGCCAGACGTTCACGAATGTCGCCCTCAAGTTGAAGGGCGCCGCCGGCAGTTTCCGCGCCGTGGACGACCGGCCGGCCATGACGCTGCATTTCAGCAAATGGGCCAGTGGCCGGCGGCTGTTCGGCATCCGTCGGTTGCATTTGAACAACTCGGTCCAGGACGGCTCGTATTTGAATGAATACATCGGCAGCGAGCTGTTCCGCGCCGCGGGCGTGCCCACCCCGCGCGTGGCGTGGGCGACGGTGCGGCTCGAGGACAGTCCCCTGGGTTTGTACGTGCTCAAGGAAGCGTTCGAAACCGAGTTTCTCCGCAGCTTTTTTGGCAGCGCCGACGGCAACCTCTACGACGGGGGGTTCGTGCGGGACATCGACCAGGACCTGAACCGGGAGTCCGGCAAAGGCCCCGACGACCAGTCGGACCTCAAGAGGTTGCTCCGCGCGGCGCAGGTGCAGGATCCTACCGAGCGCTGGGAGCGGCTCAACGAGGTGCTCGACGTGGACAAGTTCGCAACGTACGCCGCGCTGTCGGTCATGTTGGTGGATTGGGACGGGTATCCCCTCAATCGGAACAACTACCGGGTATATTTCCGGCCCGATGACGGGCGGGCGGTTTTTCTGCCGCACGGGATGGACCAGCTTTTCCAGCGCTCGTATCTGGAACTGGATGCCGGCTGGAACGGCTTGGTGGCCTGGAGCCTGTTCAGCACGCCGAAAGGTCAGGCGCTCTACGAAGCGCGTTGCCGCGAAGTGTTCACGAACGTTTTCCGCCTCGAGCGTATCACAAACGCCATCGCCCGCGTCAGCGCCGTCCTCACCGCCGTGGAACCGGACTTCACGAATCGGGCCGCGTCCCTGGAGTACCAGGTGGACAGTCGCTTCCGGGTGCTGCGTCGAGACGGTCTGCTCAAACCGCCGTCGCCGCCGAAATGAAGCGCGCGCCGATGCGAGAGGCGATCGGCGCGCGAACGACGCGACTTCCGCGCAGCGGGATTACAACCCCTGCACTTCCCAACCCGCGCGGTACTGGCGGCGCACGTAGCGATTCGCCTCGGCGACATTGGTGAACTTGAGCGCCTTGGCATCCCACTCGAGCGTCGTCTTCGGAAACCGGGTGGCCACGCTGCCGAGCAACACCGCCTCGGTGAGCGGGCCGGCGTAGCTGAAGTTCGCCGAAGCCTCGCCTTTGCCCAGGCAGGCATCCACCCATTGGTGCCAGTGGTTCTCCCCGACGATTTTCGGCTGGGGGTAGTCCTTGAACTGCTTCTCCGGCAAGAGCACCGGCATGCCGATGTGCGGCAACAACATCACGCCTTTGGTGCCGATGAAGATCGAGCCCTGGTCCGGCATCCCGGCGTCGCCCAGCAGCGCCTGCACGTCCTTGGGCGGACGCGCGTCGCCGTCGTACCAGGTCACCTTGACGGTCTTGCCTTCCGTGTAAGCGGTGCCGGGGAAGACGTACGGGATGACGGCGTCGATGGCCCAACTGTGCTGGTTCGGCGCGGGGCCTTCGGAGCGCACGCTCAACGGCGCGGTCAGGGCGAGCGCGTCGAACACCGGATCGTAGATGTGGCAGCCCATGTCGCCGAACGTGCCGGTGCCGAAGTCGAGCCGCTTCCGCCAGTTGGCGGGGTGGTACCAGCCGTCGCCGATGAAGGGGCGCGGCGCGCAGACGCCGAGCCACTTGTCCCAATCGAACCCGGCCGGCACGGGATCGGTGCGGGTGGGCATCGCGTCGGTGTCGCCCCACTTCTTGCTGCTCCAGGTATGTACCTCCTTGACCTTGCCGATGGCGAGGTCCTGGATCAACCGCACAGCCATCTTGTACTCGCGGGCGCTGTGGATCTGGATGCCCATCTGGGTGACGAGCTTCTTCTCGCGCGCCACTTCGGTGAGCCGCCGGGTTTCGTAGAGGTCGTGCGTGAGCGGCTTCTGGCCGTAGACATGTTTGCCGCGGTGCATGGCGCTCATGCCGATGGAGGCGTGCATGTGGTCGGGCGTCGAAACGTTCACGGTGTCGAGGTCCGTTTCCTTGTCCAGCAGCTCCCGCCAGTCCTGGTAGATCTTCGCCTGCGGAAACGCCTTCTTGAATTCCGCGGTGCGGTTCAGGTCCACGTCCGCCGTGGCGACCACGGTAAGCCTGGGGTGACGTGCCAATTCGGTGATGTCGGCCAGCGCCATGCCGTTGGCGCCGAAGGAGGCGTGACGGAGTTTGCCGTTGGGCGAAGCGGCCAGCAGCCCGCGCGTGACGAAGGGCGCGGCGAGGGCGGAGGCGGTGAGCTGGCGCAGGAAGTTGCGCCGGGAAACCATGAAGGGCGTTTGCATGGGCCACTGGTAGCGTCCCCGGTGCCGCGAGGCAATCGGGAAATCGCCCGGGAAGGTGCCCGACGCTGCCTGCGACGCGCGCCGGCGGTGAGGGGAGATGCCTTCGGACAATCCATCCTGGCTTGCGCGTCATGGCGGAACTCGTAGGATCGGGCCGTCCAATCCATGCAGGCCAAAATACGAACCATCAGCGGCCAGGCTTCCTGGAGGTTGTGTTCATCCGAGGTGGAAGCCTGGGTCACGGAACTCGGCGGGCAACTGGCCCCGGTCACTTTCGACCGCCGCAAGCGGCGCCTCCAACCCTACTCCATCGCACCGTGGGTCGAAGAGCCGGCGAGCCGCGACTTGCCGCCAATCCTGCGCAGTCTGCGGGGGGACTTCTTCTGCCTGCCCTTCGGCGGCAATGCGACGCCTTTTCGCGGCGAGCGCCATCCCATCCATGGCGAGACGGCCAACGGACGCTGGTGCCTGGAAGCGCTCGGCGGCGGGAGCGGCACCGTGTCCTTGCATCTCAGCCTGGCGACGCGCATCCGCCGCGGGCGGGTGGACAAGTGGATCGAACTCCGTGACGGTCAGAACGTGGTCTATTGCCGGCACACGATTTCGGGCATGCGCGGGCCGATGTGTTTCGGCCACCACGCCATGCTGCGTTTTCCGGACCGGCCGGGCAGCGGCGTGGTGACGACCAACGCGTTTGCGCATGGGCAGGTCTTTATCGAGCCCACCGAGCGACCGGAGGACCGCGGCTATTCCTGGCTCCAGCCCGGCGCGGTTTTTGACACGCTGGAGCGCGTGCCCACGATCGACGGAAAGCACGCGGACCTCTCCCGCTTCCCGGCCCGGCGCGGCTTCGAGGATATTGCGATGATCCTCAGCCAGCCGGACCTGCCGTTTGCGTGGACGGCGGCCACGTTCCCGCGCGAGCGCTACGCCTGGTTTGCGCTCAAAGACCCGCGGGTGTTGCGCGGCACGATCTTCTGGCTGTCGAATGGCGGCCGGCACTATCCGCCCTGGAGCGGCCGGCACGTCAACGTGCTCGGTTTGGAAGAGGTCACCAGCTATTTCCACCAAGGCCTGGCCGAGTCGGCGCGGATGAATCCTTTCAAAGATCTCGGTTTCGCCACCGCCGTGGAACTCGATCCGCACCGGCACTTCACCGTGAGCTACCTCATGGCCGTGGCCCTGATCCCGGCCGGTTTCGATCGCGTCGTGGAAATTCAACCCAGCGCCGACGGCACCGGTGTGAGCCTCCGGTCCGCGTCCGGCAAGACCGTGCCGGTGCCGGTGGACCTCACGTTTCTGCGCAGCAGCGAGCTCTGAGCCGGCCCACCGCCACCGCTTTGGCCGAAACCCTCAACATCGAGTCGCCGACGGAGTTGGTGGCGTATCTGCGTCGGGCCGGGCATCTCGGCGCCGACGAAACGCCGGTGGTGCGCGTGCTGGCGGGCGGCGTGTCCAACCGCACCGTCCGGGTCGGGCGCGAATCCGGCGAAGCGTGGGTGCTCAAGCAGGCGTTGCCGAAACTGCGCGTGGCGGTGGACTGGTTCTGCGATCCGGACCGCATCCACCGCGAGGCGCTGGGGCTGCACTGGCTGGGCGAACTGCTCCCGCCCGGAACGGTGCCCGGTCTGGTCTTCGAGGATCCCGCCCACCATGTCCTGGCAATGACCGCGGTGCCGGAACCGCACCAGAATTGGAAGGCCACGCTATTGGCCGGCCAACTGGACCAGGGACGGGTCCGGCAGTGTGCGAGTCTCCTGGCGACGCTTCACCGCGAGGCGGCGGCCCGGTCCCGGAAGCTCAAGCCGCTGTTCGCCGATCGCGCGTTTTTCGAGACCCTGCGACTGGAGCCATACTTCGGCTACACGGCGACACAAGTTGCCACCGCGTCGAGGTTTCTACAGCGTCTCACCGCCGAGACCCGGGCCAATGCCTTGACGCTGACGCACGGGGATTTCAGCCCGAAGAACCTTTTGATCCACGAGGACCGGTTGGTATTGCTTGACCAGGAGGTCATGCATTGGGGCGACCCGACCTTCGACGTGGGTTTCGTGCTGACCCACTTCCTGAGCAAGGCCCATCACCGGCCGGCGCAACGACGCGATTTTGCCCTGGCCGCGGAGACGCTTTGGCAGGTTTACCGAGCCGAAGTCGGCAATCTCGCCGAGAGCCCCCGGTTCGAATCGCGGGCGGTTCGACAAACGCTCGGCTGCCTGCTGGCCCGCGTGGCCGGGCGCTCGCCGCTCGAGTATCTGGGGCCCACGGAATGCGCGGCCCAACGCGACGCCGTGCTCATCCTCGCCGCCGATCCGCCCACCCGGATCGCCAAACTGATCTCGCGCTTCATTGCATGCCTGCCCTCCGCCAACTGAGCGCCTGCGAAATCCTCGACAGCCGGGGCCGACCCACGGTCAAGACGACCTGCATGCTCGCGTCGGGCGCCCGTGCCGGCGCCTCGGTGCCTTCGGGCGCGTCCACCGGCACCGCCGAGGCCTTGGAGTTGCGCGACGGCGAGCCGGGTCGTTATCGCGGGTTGGGCTGTCGCCGCGCGGTGGCGAACGTCAACGGCGAACTCAACCAGGCTTTGGCCGGCCGCGATTTCGCAAGCCAGGCCGCGCTGGACGCGGCGGTGCTGGCCTTGGACGGCACCGCGAACAAGGCGCGGCTCGGCGCCAACGCATTGCTTTCGGTTTCGCTGGCTTTTGCCCGGGCAGTGGCCGTCGAACGGGGCGTCGCGCTTTACCGGCATTTCGCCGAAATGGTGGGCGAGCCACTCCGCACGTTGCCGCGGCTGACGATCAACCTGTTCAGCGGCGGCAAACACGCCGGCGGCCAGGTTCCCATCCAGGACGTGCTGGTCGTGCCGGCATCCGCGCGCTCGGTGGACGAGGCGTTGGCGATGACCTACGAGGTCTATCAAAGCGCCGCCGAGCTCACGCAGCGCCGATACGGCATGCGCGCCCTGACTGCCGACGAAGGCGGGTTGGCGCCGCCGTTTGCCAGCGCGGAGGCGATGCTGACCGACGCCGTGGCCGCGATCGCAGCGGCGGGCTTCACGCCGGGCCGCGAGGTCTCGCTGGCGGTGGACGTGGCGGCGAGCCATTTCTTCCGCGACGGCCGCTACCACCTTGGCGCGGCGACGCTGGACAGCGACGCGATGATTGAACGCGTGGCCGCCTGGCTGGCGGAGTTCCCGATCGTAAGTGTCGAGGACGCGCTCGCCGAAGACGACTGGGATGCCTGGCCGCGCTTGCGATCGCGTCTGGGGGGCCGGGTGCTCGTGCTTGGCGACGACTTTCTTTGCACCAATCCGGAGCGCATCCGGCGCGCGACGCTCGCCCGAGCAGCCGACGCGCTGCTGCTCAAGGTCAACCAGATCGGCACGCTCACCGAAGCGGCAGAGGCCAACCGGCTGGCAAGGTCGGCCGGGTGGCGCGTCACCATCAGCGCCCGCAGCGGCGAAACGGAGGACGATTGGCTCGCCGACCTCGCGGTCGGCTGGGCGGGCGATCAGATCAAGATCGGATCGATTACGCAGTCCGAGCGGCTGGCGAAGTACAACCGGTTGCTGGAGATCGAAGCTGAAACCGGCCTGCCGGTCGTGGCCTGGCCGGGTTTGGAGTGAGGCTGGTCGCCGCCCGCCCCGGCGCGCCCCGGTCAAGGCACGGTCAGGGCAGGACCTCGCGCGCGCGATAAAAACTCTGCGGGTATCCGGGCGAGGTGGTGTCGAAGAAGTGCCAGTACCCCTCGTCGAGGCGATTGGTGCCCAGGGAAGTCCAGGTCCGCAAGTCGTCGCTCACGTCGAGCGAGAACTGCTGGCCGCGTTCGCCGTGGAGGTACAGTTCGAATTCGCCCTGGGGGTCCAACCCGATCGGTTCGAGCGTGACCGGGATGTGATCGGTCGGTTCGATCGTTACCTCGTATTCGTCGAAGAGCAGGTAGTTGTCGCCGGGGGAGCCCTGGTAGCGCAGGGCCCAGACGGCGCCGATGTCCGCCAGGTCGAGCTTCGCGCCCGTGGTGGTGATGGGTTGCGCATCGACAACCACCTGGCCGTTCATCACCGCCTGCCAGTCGTTCCGGGCAAAATTGAACCAGATCTCGAGATGGTATAGAATCGCCGGGTCGAAGGTGAAGCCGGTGGCCCCATAGCCCGCGCTGTCGTCGAGGGAGTAATTGATGTTGGTGGAGGCGTTGTCGAACTCCAGCGCGAAGAGCGGAACGCCGTCGCTGTTGTGCGGGCTCCAGCGGAAATAGTCATACTCGCCGTTGCTGGAATCGACGACCTGCATCCACACCGAGAACTTCCACACCGGATGGGCGGGATCCGGGGTGGGGGCCGACAGAGGCCGCCAGATGCTCAATCCGTTGTCTTTCGGCGCCGGGGGGGTGTAACCGAGGAAGGCCTGCTGCCCCCAGCCTTCGATGTAATCCGGGACCAGACCGTTGCCGCCCGAACCTTCGGCCTGCCAGCCCGCCTGGTTGCGCAAGGGCGAGTTGACATCGTAGCCTTCCCCGGCTTCAAAGCCGGTCGAGTAAACGACCACCGGCGCATTGGTTTCCGGATCCGCCGCCTGGGCAAACAGGGCCAGGAAGCCGAGCGCGAACGCGAGCGTGTGAGGAATCTTCATAGCGTTTCAAACGCAGCCCAATTGTGTCCGGCCGGGCGAACCGGATTTCGTCTCAGCCGACCTGTCACAACTTCCAATGGTAGGCCTCGGCACGCAAATGAGTGAAGCTCAATGCCGGGAGTCCCAGACCTTCCAGACTCCCGTAAAGTGGGAAGTCGTCTGTCAGCACGAGTACATTCTGTCTTGCCAATCCCTCCAGCGTTGAGTCCGCCAAACCTAGTTTCAAGAAACTCTCGCTTTGGACCCGCTCTCGCGAAGGGAACACCCGTTCGTCCCAAGTTGGAATCATCCGACGCAACTCTTCTCGGAACTCCCAAGCCGTCTGCTCCGGCAACTGCCCGGCGAGGTTGATGACTTCGGTCAGGACGTTCGGCGTGGTGACCAGTCTGGGACACATTTCCACCACCGCCAGGAGCAAGTCGAAGTCGGTTTCAATGTACTGCCGTACCCGCTTGAAACGACCGATCAGTTGCCGGTCAAAACCTCCGATCCAGAGCAAGAGGAGTAACTGGGTGTCGATCGCGACACCTGCTTCTCGAAATCTGCCCAGCCTAGACTTCAACTCCCCCGCCCACTGCATGGTCAACGATTCTTGATGGCCACGGCCTTTCCAGTCTCGGCCTCCACATGAACCACCTTCAACTTCCGCGCCGGTGGCCGGGTCCTCATCATCTGCTCAATCTGTGACAATGGCACGGCCAGATCGTCGTAACCGAGCGTCACCAGCCAGCGGCCCCCACCATCGCTCATCTCGATTTCTTCGAGCTGCAGATTCCGCAGTTCCATCGTCTTGCCAATGGTGTCCTTGAGGAATGCGGCGGCGGCAGCCACTGCGGCATGCACGTCAATCTTAGGGGGGTCGAGGATTTCTGGCATAGCTGGTTCGTTGGTAACTCTCTCCAAGTTGATTGCCAAGTCATTCAGGGTCAACCCACTTGCCGTGTTCCCGGATCAGATCCACCAGCCGGTCCACCGCCTCGGCTTCGGGGATGTTGAACCTTACCGGCGTCTTGCCGACGTAGAGGTTGATCTTCCCGGGCGCGCCGCCCACGTAGCCGAAGTCCGCGTCCGCCATTTCGCCCGGGCCGTTCACGATGCAGCCCATGATCGCGATCTTCACCCCTTTGAGGTGTTCCGTCCGGGACTTGATGCGCGCAGTGACCGTTTGCAGGTTGAACAGCGTGCGGCCGCAGCTCGGACACGCCACGTAGTCGGTCTTGAACGACCGGCAGCCCGCCGCCTGGAGAATGTTGTAGGCGAGCCGCAGGCCGGCCCCGGCGCCGGCTTCGCCGCGGACGAGAATCGCGTCGCCGATACCGTCTGCCAGCAGCGCGCCGATGTTGACCGCGGCGCGGAGCAACGCCACCTCCGGGGACAACCGTGCCGGGCGGGCGGAAAGGCAGTCCTTGAGCAGAATCGGATTCTTGCGGCGGCCGGCGGCGAGCCTTGCCGCAAGCAGCCGGTAGGCCGTGATCACCGGCAGCCGCACGCCGTCCCGCACCGCGATCAGCGGCTGATCCGAGCCGATCGGCGCGAGGCAATGGGCGTCTTCGGGATCGAGTTCGAGGACGGGCAGATTCTCGTAAACCCCTTCGGGCCTCACGTCGGCCTTGGGCGGAATCTTCGGCGCAACCGTGTCGAAGGTTTCCCGCGTGACGATCACGCGGACCACGTTTTCCCCGCCGCACCGGATGCCGCCCAGATCCACCTCCACCGACGGGCGTCGCGCGTACACGAACGGGTCGAAACTGAGCTCCGCCGGGGCCGCCCCGGGCGCGGCCGGTGGATCCGGAGAGGTCAGCGCCGGCACCTGGGCGAGCAAGTCGCGGCAGACCGGGATTTCGTGGGGTGAGTCTTCGGTAAGGCTGACCCGGATCGTGTCGCCCAAGCCGTCGCATAGCAGCGAGCCGATGCCGATGGCGCTCTTGATGCGGCCGTCCTCGCCTTCGCCCGCCTCGGTGACGCCGAGGTGAATCGGGTAATTCCAATCCGGTCCCAGTTCCTCCAGCCGGGCCACGAGCAGGCGATAGCACTCGATCATGACCTTCGGGTTCGAGGCCTTCATCGAGAACACGAAGTTGTGGAAGTCGTGCTTCCGGCACAGGCGCGCGAACTCGAGCGCGCTTTCGACCATGCCCGCCGGGGTGTCGCCATAGCGGTTGAGGATGCGGTCGCTCAGCGAGCCGTGGTTGGTGCCGATGCGCATGGCCCGGCCGAGTCGGCGACACAATTGAACCAGGGGCGTGAACTTCTCCTCCAGGCGGACGAGTTCGGCGGCGTATTGGTCGTCGGTGTACTCCTTGACCGCGAATTTCTTTGAATCGGCGTAGTTGCCGGGGTTTACCCGCACCTTCTCCACCCACCTGGCCGCCTCCAGCGCCGCCTCGGGCTTGAAGTGAATGTCGGCGACGATCGGCACCCGACAGTCACGCCGGCGCAACTCGGCCACGATGTGTTCGAGGTTCGCCGCGTCCTTTACCGTGGGCGCGGTGATGCGCACGAGTTCGCACCCTGCGGCCACCAGCGCCAGCGTTTCCTGCACGCACGCGGCGGTGTCCATGGTGTCGCACGTGATCATCGACTGCTTCACGACCGGGTGCCGGCCCCCGATGATGACGCCGCCCTGGGTGGGGTCGCCGACGACGACTTCACGCGTCCGCCGACGAACGAATCGGAAAGGCGATTCGCAGTACTTCATGGGGCTTGGGGCGCCGGTACCGGCATGGGCGCCGGCGTCGGTTGCTCGACCTGTTCGACGTGCGTCTCGCGGGAGAACAGGAGCCGCAGCAAGGGCAGCCGTTTGAGGTCGAAAAATGAGACGTAAAGCATGAACGAGATCAAGACCACCGCGAATCCGGTCGTGGTGTACTCGACGAACTTCAGGCTCAGCGGCCGGCCGCGCACCTTCTCGAGGAGGCTCATCAGGATGTGCCCGCCGTCGAGCACCGGGATGGGCAGCAGGTTCAACACGGCCAGGTTCAGGTTCAGCAACACCAGGAAGCTGAGCGCCAGCCGATAGTCGGTGGCCACCTGCGCGGCCAGCACCCCGAAAATGCCCACCGGCCCAGAGAGATCCTTGGCCCCGACGCCCGTCTCCTTCGAGTGGACCAACGCACCGATCGTGGCGGCGATCTTGTTCCAGACATCGGCAAACTGCGCCAGCGGGGTCGGCCCGGGTTTGTGCACCCGGTAAATGACGCGCGAACTGCCGCCAATGACGGCGCCGATCAAGCCCTCGTTCGTACCCGGGTTGAGCCGCGGCGTGATCGTCAGATCGAGGTTCTTGCCGTCACGCTCGACGACCAACTCGGTCGGCTTGCCGGGCCGCTGTTTGATGAGCTTGATAAACTGCTCCACCCCCGCGATGGGCACGTGGGCAAAGGAGAGCACCGTGTCCCCGGGTTGCAGGCCGACCGCCGCCGCTGCGCTCCCGGCTTTGACCTCGCGCACGACCGGGTGGTCCTGCGGATCGAGGTTCAACATCTTGAGGTCAATGACCGGGTTGATCTGCGCGGTGAGTTCGTAACGGGTGCGCTGGCCGGCGCGGTCGAGAACGACCGGGAGCACATTGCTGCGCGCCAGCATGACGATTTCCCCGACGTCCTCCCAGGATTCGACCGGCTTGCCGCTGACTTCGACGATGCGGTCGCCCGGCCGGATGCCCAGTTTGTATTCGGCGGACGCCGGATCGACCGGGCCCACGACCGCGGGATTGACGGCCACCGGGAGGCCGACGAGGTAGATGTAACCGGCGATCACCAGCGCGAAGAGGACATTCATGGCCGGACCCGCGAAGGCCACGAGAATCTTCGAAAGCGGCGACGCGGGTGGGACCGGCGGTGCCTCCGGCTGCGCGCCGCCTTCGAGCGCTTCGGAGGTCATCATCTGGGGCAGACGCACAAAGCCGCCGGCGGGAATCCAGCGGATCGAGTATTCGATGCCGTTACGCACACAACTCCAGATGCGCGGCCCGAAACCGATGGCGAACGCCTCGACCTTCATGTGCCGCCAGAGCGCCACGGCGAAGTGCCCCAATTCATGAACAAAAATCGAGGCTCCGAACATCAGAACCACGACCAGCCAAACCCAAACGTTGCTGAGGAAGTGTTGCATTAGATCACCCGCCCGACTGGGCAGGGAAATAGACTAGTGTTCAAAGCCGGGGGGCGCAACCTCCGAGACTCGCTTCCGGGACTCCGGGTGCGCGTACGGCTCCACCTTGAGGTTTCCGTCGCCTGAGCCTCGGGCGGGGAAAGGGCTGATGGGCCGCCAACGGCCCGCGCCCCGCTCAAGGGGCCGGCTTGGTCTGAAGCTTCTGGAAGGTCTCCTCGCCCAGCAGGGTGCGCAAGGCGGCAAGTTGTTGTTCGTAGAGATCCGCCAGTTCGCGCGTCTGTTCTTCCGGGCTGAGCGTGGTATCCGCGAGGACGCGTTGCCGTTCCTCCTGCGCCACTTGATTGACGCGGTAAAACGGGACGAGCTTCTCGGCGTCAACCCCCACCCGCTGGGCGGTCTGCTTGGTCTCCTGAAAGACCGGGTCCTGGTTCAGGAGGTAATTGGCGTAGCGGCTGGGGCCCAATTCCTTTTCCAGGACCTGCTCGCGCTGGCGCTGGAGCAGGGCACGGCGTTGCTGACTGGCGGCGTCCGGGGCTTCCGCCAGGTCGAGGAGCTGCTGGTCGATGGCATCGGTGGCGTGGAATGTCTGGCGGAACTCCTCCGGGGTGGCGTCGAAACCACGCAATTGCTTGCGCAATTCTGCGGCGCCGATCGAGTACCGCAACAGGTATTCGTCGAGTTCCGCCGGACTCAGTACCTTGGCCAGTTCCTCGCGCGTCTGTCGCTCCGCTCGCGCCAACTCCGTGGGGTCGGCCTCCTTGCCGTCGTCCCGGACGGAGCGCATGAGCGCCTCCCGACGCTCCCTGTCCCGACGCTCGATCCGGCGCACGGCGCTGCGGGTTTCGTCGGACAGGGCCCCCAACAGTTCACCGTCCAAGGGGTTGCCCGGGACCCCCGCGGCCGACAGTGCGGCATCCTCCCACCCGGGACCCAGCAACGTGGTCAGGAGGGTCTGCCGTTCGGCCTCCAATTCGGCGCGCTTGGCGGCCGCCCGGCCGGCCAGATCCGGGTCGGGTTCGGAGCGCCACCATTGCGCCGCGGGGTCGGGAACCTCGGCCATGCTCCGGCGGGCGAAAAGCGCCGTGACATCGGCCACAATGATGTCGCGCACCGTTGGCTCGGGGCAACCGATGGCCCGCAAGTTTCCGACGTAGGTCGCGTAGTCGGCCGATTCGATGTCCTGCCAGGTCAACAACCGGGGGGCAAAAACCAGGTTGGTGCGCACCGGCCGCAAGAGGTTGGTGACCGTCGGCGGGCGGAAGACCAGGCGGGGCGACGCGGGAAGGGGCTTCAGTTCCGCGATCCACGCCAGGAGCAGGAGCGCGTTCAGCAAGGCCGACACGGTCAGCCACACGACCAACCAGCGCGTTCGCATGGCGTCATTTCTCCTCAAAAACCCGCCGTCTGCAAACTCAAAACCACCGTGGCCAAAAGCAAACGCCCTCCCGCGGGCGGTCCACGCCGGGCGGGAGGGCGGAGAGCTTGAGCGTCCGCTGGCTTACAGAGGCTCCTTCAGCATGGCCACGAATTGTTTCATGGCGGTCGAAAGCACCTTGTTCTTCTTATGGAGCAAACCGATCGGGCGGCTGAAGTCCGTCTCGTCGAGGTGGAGGGCCGCCAGCGTCTTGTCCGCCACCTCCTCCTGCACGCAGGTCAACGGTACGATCGCGATGCCGGCGTCGATCTCGACCGCACGTTTCACCGTTTCGACGTTGTCGAATTCCATGACGGGCACCACGTGAACGCCGTGATCGCGGAGCACCTTGTCCACGGCCTTGCGCGTCGGGATGTCCGCTTCGAAGGCGACGAACTTCTGCCCGGCCAAGGCGCTCATTTTCAAGTTCTTGGATTTCGCGAGCGGGTGGTTCGGATGGCAGATCAGCACCATCGGCTCTTTGCGCAGCGGAATGATCTCCAGCTTCGGATCCCGGACGGGGTAGGCCACCAAACCCAGATCCACCACGTTGCCCAGAACGTCCTCGTACACCTGGTTCGCCCGGCGGTACTCCACGTGGACATTCACCGTGGGATAACTCTTCAGGTAGCGCTTGATGTAAGGCGGGAGGTCGTGGAGTCCGATGCTGTAAATCGTCGCGACGCGCACGGTGCCGGAGATGATGTCTTTCAACTCCTGCAACTGGCTGTGCAGCCGCTCGTAGGTCTGGACGATCTCCTTGCTGGCCTGGTAAAGGAGATCCCCTTCGCGGGTGAGCCGAAACTTCTTCTTGCTGCGTTCGATCAGCAACGCCTTGAACTGTCGCTCCAGCGAGCTGATCTGCTGGCTCACCGCCGACTGGGTGATGTGATTGATCTGCGCCGCCTTGGTGAAACTCTCCGTTTCGGTCAGGTCACAGAATACCTTCAAGCTCTCGATTTGCATGAGGAAGTATGAACATAGATTGCAAGCCAGGTCAATAGGTTTAATGCACTAATTCTGCAAAAAGCGGGCGGCCCGCCCCGCGTCCGGCGGTGCTCGCGCACGGGTGGTTGCCGCCGGAGCCGCGGCCGGCTATGACTGGCCGCCGCACATGAACACGACGCCTCTCAAAGCCGGCTTGTTCGGCATCGGCCTCGACACTTATTGGCCCCAGTTTCCGGGCTTACGCGACCGGCTGGAAGGCTACCAGCGCCGCATCCGCGAGCGCCTGACCCTCGCGGGCAGCGAGGTCATCGACGGCGGGCTGGTCGATTCGCCGGACCTGGCGCGGGCGGTCGCGGACCGCTTCAAACGCGAGGACCCGCAGATCCTTTTCCTCTACGTCTCCACCTACGCGCTCAGTTCCACCGTGCTGCCGGTCGTCCAGAAACTGAAGGTCCCGGTGGTGGTCCTCAACCTCCAGCCCGTCGCCGCGATCGATTACGAGGCCTTCAACCGGCTCGGCGATCGCGGTCGCATGACCGGCGAGTGGCTGGCCCACTGTCAGGCGTGCTCGGCCCCCGAGATCGCCTGCGTCTTCAACCGCGCCGGCATCGCCTACCACCTGATCACCGGCACCCTGGACGATCCGGAGGCCTGGGCCGAGATCGCGGCGTGGGTGGACGCAGCCCGCGTCGCGGCGGTGATGCGCCACAACCGTGTGGGCGTCCTGGGACACTACTACTGCGGGATGCTCGACGTTTACAGTGACCTGACCCAGCAGGCGGCGGCCTTCGGCTGTCATTTCGAATTGCTGGAAATGTGTGAATTGCGGCGGTACCGGGAGGAGGTTACCGACGCCCAAGTGACGGCGAAGCTGGACCAGTTCCGACGCGAATTCGACGTGTCGTCGGAATGTCCCCAGGCGGAGTTGAGCCGCGCCGCCCAGACTTCCGTTGCCCTGGACCGGCTCGTCGAAACCCACCGGCTGGGCTCGCTGGCATACTATTACGAGGGCCAGCCGGGCAATGAATACGAGAACATCGTCACTTCCGTCATTGCCGGCAATTCGCTGCTCACGGCGCACGGGGTCCCGGTCGCCGGCGAGTGCGAGGTCAAGAACGTCCAGGCGATGAAAATCATGGACGCATTCGGCGTCGGCGGTTCGTTCTCCGAGTTCTACGCGATGGATTTCAAGGACGACGTGGTGCTGCTCGGCCACGACGGTCCCGGCCACATGGCCATCGCCGAAGGCCGGGTGAAGCTGGTCCCGCTGCCGGTCTATCACGGCAAGCCCGGCTTGGGTCTCTCCATCGAGATGCGGGTCAAGCACGGGCCGGTCACGCTGCTTTCGGTCGTTCAGGACGGCCGGGGCCGGCTGAAGTTGCTCGCCGCCGAAGGCGAGGCTGTGCCCGGCCCCATCTTGCACATTGGGAATACCAACAGCCGCTACCGCTTCTCCATCGGCGCCAAAGCCTTTGTCAACCGTTGGTCCGAAGCTGGCCCGGCCCATCACTGTGCCATCGGCCTGGGCCACATCGTGCCGCGGCTAAAGCGACTGGCCTCGATCTGCGGGCTGGAGTTTGTGCAGATCTGCTGACCGGCGGGCCGCCATGTCGGAACGTGCTTTTCCTGTCGTGCTTTTCCTTGCGCGGCGAACCTGCCGGCGCATCATGGCGCGCAGACACCATATCGCCGTGAAAGCACCGCTTTCCTCACCACCTTTCGTCAACGCCGGCTCCGGCAGGACGCCCGGTCTGACTCGCCGAAGTTTCCTGTCTCGCAGCAGTGCCGCCCTGCTCGCCGCCGGCGCGGCCGGATGGCCGGAAATCATCCCGGCCCGCGTCCTCGGTGCGCCCGGCTACTTTGGCGCCAAGGACCGCTTCACCGTGGCGAACATCGGCGTCGGTGGCATGGGCATGACGCACTTGAACAACATGCTGCGATTCCAAAAGGAGGGGAAAGTCAACCTCGCCGCGGTGTGTGACGCGGACGACAACCACCTCGAAGCGGCCGTCCAGAACGCCGGCGGCAAGGTGACGCCGTACCGCGACTACCGGTACCTCCTCGAGCGAAAGGACATCGACGCCGTACTCATCGCCACGCCCGACCATTGGCACGCCGTCCAAACCGTCCATGCCTGCGACTCCGGCAAGCATGTCTATGTCGAGAAGCCCGCGTCGGTCGCGGTGCGCGACGGCCAGGCGATGGTCGATGCCGCCCGGCGTAACAAGGTCGCCGTCCAGGTGGGCGCCCAGGCCCGCACCGCGTTAGGCGGCTGGCAAACCTGCCGCGCCATCCGCAACGGCATCGTCGGCAAGGTCCGCAAGGTCACCTGCTGGCATTACCCGAATCCCGTGGACGAGAAGCCGCTCCCGGACAGCGAACCGCCCGAAGGATTGGACTGGGATCTCTGGGTCGGCCCGCTGCCGTGGCGGCGTTTCAACCGCCGTTATCACCCGGCGAACTTCCGCTGGGTCCTCGAATCTGGCGGGGGCAACATCCGCGACCGTGGCGCCCACCAGTTCAGTACCATCCTGTGGTGCATGGACGCCGACCGGCAGACCTCCTTCACTGTCGCCGCTACCGGCCGCGCGCCGACGATGGGTCTCTGGGACAACCCGGTGGAGATGGAGGTCGTTTATGAGTTCCGGAATCCCGACTGGACGCTGATCTGGGGTCAGCCTGGCGACAAGGTCGGTCAGACCGAGTTCGGCAATGCGTTTTGGGGCGACAACGGGCGCCTCGTGCTCGAATGGGAGGGCGGCTATCGGCCGGCGAACCCTGAGGCGATCAATTTCAAGCTCCCGCCCGGCGGCCAGGAAGTTTATCGCACCGACGAATACGAGGATTTCAACATGAACCACAAGGCCGACTGGTTTAAGAGCATCCGCGAAGGCCACCTCCGTCCGGCCGTGGACATCGAGATCGGCCATCGCACGGCGACCCTCTGCAATCTGGGCAACCTCGCCTACCTCCTCGGCCGCAAGTTGGTGTGGGATGGCGACAAACAAGAGGTCGTCGGCGACGAACAGGCCAACCGCCTGCTCAGCCGCCCACAGCGGTATCCCTACGTGATCTGAGCAGCCGCTGCGTCCCCCGCCGCCGGGAGGGCAGCGATCGGGGGCGGCCTCCGCGCCGTGGAGGCGAAGCCGGCGTTCTCCTCACACCTGTGAGCGCGGCCGGCGCTCAGGAGTGGAGCGCGCTGCTGAAGGCCCGGAAGAAGCGTTCCGCCAGCGGGTGCCGCGTCCCCAGCAGTTGAAAGATCGCCTTGCACGCCTCCTTCGCTCCCGCGTTGTCGTAGGTCTTGTTCCGCTCCAGGACTTCGATAAAGGCCGCCAGCCCCGTCGCAAAGTCGCCGGCCCGCACGGCGGTGGCGCCGGCCAGGTAGCGGTCGCGGACTTTCGCCTCGGGCAAAGCCGCTGGCGGTTGGCGGGCGAGTTGAGCCAGGCGCGCCAGCGTTCGCAAGGCGTCGGCCTTGTCGGCAACCTCGGCGTCCGGTCCCACCGGTTGGAGCAGCGCGGCGATCTGTTCCGGCGCGGAACTCAGCAGCGCCTGGGCCAGCAGCACCCGGACTTCGAGGTTGCCCGGTTCGGCGTCCACGATCGGTTGCAGCAGCTTGGCCGCTGGGCCGTTCGCACCCTCGGCCAGCAACCGGCGCGCCTCCGCCAGTTGATCGGCGTTCGGCGAAGGCAGCACCCGGTCGAGGAAACGGCGAATCTCCGGCTCCGGCAAAGCGCCGACGAATTCGTTCACGACCGCGCCATTCACGAAGAGTTTCACCGCGGGGATGCTGGCTATGTTGAAGGCAGCCGCGACCTCCTGATTTTCCTCGGTGTTCAGCTTGGCGAGTTCCCAGCGGCCGGCGGCCTGTTTCGCCATTCGCTCCAGCACGGGCCCGAGCGCGCGACAAGGACCGCACCATGGCGCCCAGAAATCCACCAGGACGGGGATGTGCTTGCTGCGTTCGAGAACTTGCGCTTCGAAATCCTGCACCTCGTAACTCATGGGCCTCAGCTTACGCGTCGGAAGGGTGGCTGGAAAGGACGCTTCGACCCCGCATTGAAGATGAAATCAGCCGCCGAGGGGCGGAGGCGCGAAAGGGGGGCGGCAGAACGCCTGGCCGTCGCAGGGCCGCGGCAACGCAGCGCGGCCTTCCTGGAAGGACGACACAGGTTGCCGGGACGCGGTTAAGGAGTCTTCGCTGGCGGAATCAGCGGCAGGTTCAGCCAGGCAAGACCGACGTCGCGGTTCATGTGGCTCTTGCTGTCTCCGCCGGGCGCGTCATACAAGATCGCCAGGCGCTCCTTCACTTTGACCACCGACGGAAGCCCGATGCACTTGCGGCTCCAGGTGCAGTTCCCGCCATCGAGCACCACGGCTTTGTCGGCTGGATTCCACCGGTTCAAGTCCTTGGTCCAATAGACCCAGACGGCATCGGTGTACTCGAACCCCTCCAGGCCGATGTGGTTCGTGAACAGGAACCAGGTCCGGTTCGCCGGTTCGAAGTAGAGCGAGGTGTTCTCGACCTGTTCGGCGGCCGGCACGATCGGCGCCGGATCGACCGCCCATGGGGCGTCGAGGTTTCGCGTGCGGGCGATGCCCAAAGTGCGCTTGATCGGATTGTCGGTGGAGGCGCTGAAGAACATCAGGTAGTCGTCGCCTTGGCGGATGATCTGTCCCGGACTCGCGGTGGCGGAGTAATACGTCCCAGGCTGGGTCCGAAAGGGAATGACCTCCTTCTGCTTGATCCACGGGCCGGCGGGGGACGAACTCCGGGCCTTCATCGTCAGGTAGGGAAACGCGGGGATGAGGTCCGGCGCCGGCGAGGTGTGCGGCGTGCCGAGGTAAAACATGTGCCAAGTCTTGCCGTCGAAGTAGGTCACGCCATACGAAGCCGAAGCCGAGTCGTCCTCGCCCGGCGCGCCGAAATCCAACACCGGTCCCTTCCCGGTCCAATGAACCCGGTCGGTGCTGGTGGCGAGACACGCCAGCCAGCCTTTCGGACCCGCGCCGTCGTAGTGCAGATAGTAAGTCCCGCCCACCTCGAACACCCAGACATCGCGTGCGCCGAGCCGGTCGCACTGGTCCGGGCCGCTGCCGTGACGGAGGACGATGCCTTGGTCGCGGGCCTCCATTCGCAAGTGCGCCGCGGGCCGGCCATCCGGGTAGGTCGCGGCGAGGTTGTGGTGGGTCGCGACTTGGGCGACGACCAGCCCCGACAGGATCAAAGACTTCGTTTTGGTCATGGTTCGGCTTGGTGGATTGCGCGTTCGACTTGCTTGGACACTTCCAGACTCACCGGGCCGAGCAGCCCGGAAATCATCAGCGGCGTGTCCTGGGTGAGCTTGCGGATGTTGGTTCGGGTCAACCGGCGTTCCGGGGGCAGTCCAGCGTCGCCAATGATCCGGTTCGGCCAGAAGTTCACCACCTCCACCTCCAGTTCGTTCGGACCGGGCTTGAGCGCGCCCGCGAGATTGACGCGGAACGGCGGCGTCCAAACGATCCCGCAAGGCCGGCCGTTCAGGCGGACCTCGGCGAGTTCGCGCACATCGCCAAGGTTGAGGAAAACGTCGGCTGCCAGAGACTGGGTGTCGGCCGGCAGTTCGAACGTCTTCGTGTACGTCGCCGTGCCGGCATAGAACCGGATGCCCGCTTCCGGTCGCTCGGTCCAGCTCACCAATTGCGGAAACTCCGCTTCCGCCGGGGCGCCCCGATTCGTGTCGAAACGCACGGTCCATGGCCCGGAGATTTCCGCCAGCGGCGTGAAGGTGGGAGCGTTGGCGTTCGTGGGAACATGGCCGGTCACCAGGGCGGGATGCACGGCTGCCGGCGCGCGGAAGACAACAAACCACGACCCGCACGGCGCAAAGTCCAGTGGGACGAGCGTGCGGCCGTCGCTTTCTTGGTAGGCGGCGGCGAAGCGGTGTTCGCCGGTGACGGGATTCCAGAGTTCCGGCGCCTGGCCGGCGACACGAAATGCGCAAGACGCGAAAGTCGCCAGGTTCGTCCGATTCGCCACGAAGTAAATGTCGGCGTCGCCATCCCGGCGGTGGATGTAGTCGAGCGGTCGGTCGGGTTCGCCGTTAAACTGAAAGTCCGGCTGGACGCCGTCGGCGAGCAGCACGTTGCGCGCGGTTTTGCCCTGAATGACGCGGCCCTGGCCGAAGGGGTGCGAACCGATCGAGGCCCCGGCAGTGTTTGTTTTGCCCCACAACTCGTCCGCGATGCTGGCCACCTCCACATCGCACGCCGGGTAGTTCAGCCGGCTCGTCGCCTGGCTGGGGCGTGGCCCGATGACGGTGGCGCCCGCCGCGACCAGTTCCCGCAACTTGCGCAGCACCGGAAGTGAAATCTTCGTCCGATCCGGCAGCACCAGCACGCGATAGCTCATGCCGTCGGGCAACGTGATCCAGCCGTCCTTGACCGCCATGCGCGTGAGGATGACCGCCTCCGTGACGACGTCGTAATCGTAGCCGGCGCCAACGCGTGCGGGATCGGAGCGACGGAGTTGGGCGAAGTTCGGCACGTGATCGCCGTAGTAATACGCCACGTCCGCCACGAAGCGCCCGCGCTGCAGCAGCGCCTGGCAGCGGTTGAGGTAAGCGAAGAACGGCGCGGATTTGGCCCACCAGGTCACATTGGGGTTGAGGTGGGTGCCGGCGAAGTATTGCTGGCCCGGGAGGCCCATCGACTCCGGCGAGCACACGAACGCGTGCCACACCAGCAGGTTCAGCCCCTCGGTGCAGGCGTGGTCGAACGCCGGCTTGAGATTGTCCCAGAGCCGCTCCTGCCAATGTGGCCCGATCGTGGTGAAGCCTTCGGCGAGCACAAGCTTGTGGCCGTAGGCATGGGCGGCGGACGCGGGCTGCTTGACGAAGAACCGGTTCTCGTCGCCGATCCGGTGACGCCACGACCAAGCCCAGAATTTGCTCATCGGCGCATCGTCGAATCCCAGGCATTGCTGGGCGTCGATCGGCACGGCGTGGGGTCCGCCGGATTCGGGATGGATCAACAGGCCGTGGCGGTGCGCGCCTTCCTTGAACAAGCGGTAGTGGTGGTCGATCGCCAGGTCGCCCATCGTGCGCCGGAAATCGTGCAGGAAGCGGTTGCTCTGCTCGCGGTCGTTCACGATCCGGCCCGCGATCACCGGGAGCCAGGGCAGTAGGTCGTAACCGCGACGCTGCCGGAACTCTTCGCGCAGCGTGGGCGTCCAGTTCGCCACCTCGACCTCCCAACTATCCGTGTGCAGATACTTCAGGGTCTTGCCCGCGAGTGGACCGGCGTCGGCAATCAGCGGTTCGACCACTGCGTCCCAGTAACGACGAAACGCGCCGGCGTCGAACGGGTCAATCGCGTAGCCGTCCCAGCCTTGGCTGCAAGTCGAGACGCGGCAATGATCGTTCAACGTGCAGCCGAAGCGGAGGACCTCCCACTGGCCCGCCGGCACTTCCCAGCGCAATGTGCCGTCGGCCGCCAGCTCGGCGCTAAGATCAAGCACGTCGGCTGTCTGGGCGTCCGCTTCGCCCGGCGCCGGCGGGAACTCGACCAAGAGCGGGGTCGAGTCGGGCGCGGAGAAAGGCGTAAGCGGCTTGAGCAGCGCCTTCTGCTCCCAGTTCCGAAGCGGGCGGTGGTTGGTGGCGCTGGCTGCAGACCTGACCGGGTATGCCAGCACGAACAGGTCGCGATAGTAGCCGTCGCGGCCTTGGGGGGCGGCGAGTTTCTCCGTGAAGTTCGTCGGCCCGCTGACCAGGCGCTCGGTCCAGACGAGTTTCTTCGGCGCATCGTCCGCGGTGACTATCGGCCCGCCGAGATTCCAACCACTCTGGATGTTCAGGCTCATTTCGAGGCCGAGCCGGTCCGCCTCATGCAAGGCGTGCCGGTACAGTTCACGCCAGGCCGGGCTGAAGAAATCTGGACCGTGCGGCGCGCGCTCGTTGCCGTCCTGGCTGGAGCCGTCGGCATCGCAAATCAACGCGCCGCCGAAACCTTGCGCCTTCATCTCTTCGAGATCGCGGGTGATCGACGCCGGGGTGACGTTGCCGTTGAGCCACCACCAGTAGGCACGCAGGCGCGCGTCGCGGGGTGGATTGGCCCAGTTGTCGGCGAGCGGGTCGAGGGCAACCGGCGCGGCCCCGCCCAACGTCGTGGCGGCGAGGAGCAGGCAGGCGGCAAGGCGGAGCGCTTTCATTGTTCGGCTACAGTGCGGTGTATTCGTCCAAGAGGCGGAGGTAGTCACGGTATTGCGCGAGCGAGACGCCGGGCGGAGTCTGGTGATCCACGCTCGGGATGAAACCGCCGGTCTTCATCAACGGAACCAGGCGCTCGAACTCCGCCCGCATCGCGGCCTCGCCCTGGTTCATCGTCAACTTGTTGAAATGCCCGACCATGAGGAGCGACGGAAACTGGCGGCGCAATTTCATCCCGTCCACACCGGCCTGGCGCTCCAACGGCAGCACGCCGCGAATGCCGAGTTCCTCCAGCCAGGGCACCAGCAACGTCACGTCGCCGTCCGTGTCCATGAAGAGCGGGATGCCGCGCTCCGCGAGGCGCGGGACCAGTTCGCGGTAGTACGGTGCGACGAAGGCGTCAAACGTCCGCTTCGAGATCATCGGGCCGAGGTTGTAGGACATATCCTCGGCGATGGTCATGAACGTCGGCACGCAGACGCGGAAGATCTGGTCGAGCAGGCGGAGGTTGAACGCAAGCAGATCGCGGTTGATCAGGTGCAGCAACTCCGGCTGATCGCCAAAGGCGAACATGAGCTTCTCGAAGCCCATCAGCGTCCGCGGAAACCAGAAGAAACCCTCGACCGTGCACCACACCACGGCATCGCCGCGCCGCTGGCGTTCCGCCCACGGCGCCATGCTGCGGATGGCCGCGCCGTGGTCGGGAAACAACTGGGGCCGCAACCGGAGATAATCGTCCAGGTTGGCCACGATGCCTTCGACGTGGTGTTGGGTGGCCTCGATCGTGGGATCGGTCGTGCTGAACCAGAATTGCTGGTACGGATCGAGCCCGAAGTACCCGGCAATGTCGATAACCTGGCTGAAGCGGAGGTCGCGAGGCAGGCCTTCGTCGTGCCAGCGCGCGATGGTCTGGTCCCACCACATGGCCCATTCCCATCGCGGCAGACGGTCCACCGGTTGAAAACTCATCAGCGCTCGGAAGCGTTCGACGTGGTTCATCGACGGGGACATCAATGGCGCCTTGGGACCGGGCAGCCGTGGGGTGCAAAGGTCATGGCGGCGAGGCTAGCGCTTGGCGCCGCGAAAGGAAAGCGGTCGCGTTGGTCGTCGCCTTCCCTGACACGACCATGGCGACGCTTGACGGCCGCGCCATGATCCGGCAGCCGTCTCTCCGCCTATGAATGGGGGGACACGCTGGCTCCCCGTGGTCGCCGGGCTCGTACTCCTGGCGGGCGTGCTGGCTGGTTTGGGGTGGACCTTGCGGCAGCAGATGTCCGGGGTCGTCGCCTTCCCCGACGGCTCACGGTTGCATTTCGTCGGAAGTGCGATCGGCACGACCCGACCTCGGCCCGTCGCGAGCATTGGGAGGATTTCGCACCGTCGGAAGGGCTGGTGTTGACGAACCTCCGCCTCCCTCCGGCCGGTGAGTTCACCGCCGTGGACGTCGCGATGGATCTCAGCAACGGCACGGTGACGCTGGGGGCGATTTGTGGCGCCGGACAGTTGAGCATCACCAATGGCACCGCTCGCGGGATGGCGCCACCGACCGGCGACTAGGAGGGCGAGGGCATGAGGTCCAACGGCTCGCTCACGGTCGAACATTGGGGGTGCCGTCGGCCGTTCCTGTTCCTTGAGATCGGCGGGATGAGTGAGCGCGACGGTGTCTTCTGGCGGGCGTTCGACGCCGAAGGCCGGGAACTCGGGCTGGAGAGTCCGCCCGGCGACAGCTTCCGCTATGGAACTCAGACCCGGGATGAGCGCAAAAAGGCGACGGCGCTTTACATGGAGTCAGCTACCAGGCATGGTTAGGCGAGATTGCCAGCGTGACGGGCGGCGGCGTCCGGCGCGCCCGGCCCAAACGCGACGCATGGATCCGTCCACCGACAAATTGTGCAACCTGCAGATGGGGCACGTCCTGTTCATGGACATCGTGGACTACTCGCGGCTGGATCCCTCCGAGCAGACGCGGTGTGTCACCGAGCTCCAGGCCTGTGTCCGGAAGACCTGCGCCTTTTGCCACGCGAACGCCGCGCGCGAACTGCTCTCGCTGCCCGCCGGCGACGGCATGGCGCTGGTGTTCCTGCGCAGCCCCCTGGCCCCGGCGCATTGCGCCGTGGAGTTGTCCCGGGCATTGCGGACCCGGCTCGACCTATGCCTGCGCATGGGCGTCCACAGCGGCTTGGTGCAGTTGATCGAGGACATCAACGGCCAGCGGAACGCCACCGGCCACGCGCTCAATTTCGCCCAGCGGGTCATGAGCTGTGGCGACGCCCATCACATTTTGATTTCCGAAACCGCCGCCGAGCTGTTGCTCCAGGCCGGGGTCTGGAAGCAGGAGCTGTGTGACCTGGGGTTGTGCACCGTTAAACACGGTGAGCGGTTGCGCCTCTTCAATCTCAGCGGCGAGGCTTTTGGGAATCCCAAGGTGCCCGGCCGGCTGCTCATGCACGAACCGGCGAGCGTTGAAATCGAGCGCCCCGTCGGGTCCTCCAGTCCGGAGCGCACGAAGCCGGCGCCGGGTCCGCGCGAGGCCGCCGCCATCCCGCCGGAGGCCAATGGCGGGGCGGTGCCGCTGAACTCCCCTTTCTATGTGGTCCGGGCCGCGGACGCCGAACTGGAGCGGGCGCTGCAGCGCCAGGACAGCATCATTTTGGTGAAGGGCGCCCGCCAGATGGGCAAGACCAGCCTGCTCGCGCGCGGTCTGCACCAGGCCCGCCAGGCCGCCTGCGCCGTGGCGCTCACCGACCTCCAGAAGCTCAGCCACACCGACCTCCAGGACGCGGCCAGCTTCTTCCCGGCCATGGCGGACCTGCTCGCGGACGACCTGGAGCTGGGCAGTCCGCCGGCGGAGGTGTGGCACCCGCGCCGCAGTCCGGGGGTCAACTTCGAGCGGTACCTGCGCCGGCATGTCCTGGGCGCGGGCGATCGCGTCCTGGTCTGGGGCCTGGACGAAGTGGACCGGTTGTTCACCTGCGCCTTCGGCAGCGAGGTGTTCGGCCTGTTCCGGTCCTGGCACAACGAGCGGGCGTTCGACCCCGAAGGCCCGTGGTCCCGGTTCACGATGGTCATTGCCTACGCCACCGAGGCCCACCTGTTCATCACGGACATCAACCAATCGCCGTTCAACGTCGGCACGCGGCTGGTGCTGGCCGATTTCACCTTCGAACAGGTCCAGGATCTCAATGCTCGTCACGGCTCCCCGTTGCGTTCGGAGGCGGAGGTGGCGCGATTTCACCGGCTCGTGGGTGGGCAGCCGTTCCTGGTCCGAACCGGCCTGCACCACATGGTCGCCTACGGACTGGACGTCGCGGCCTTCGAATTGGACGCGTTGCGCGACGAGGGTCTCTTCGGCGACCACCTGCGGCGGATGCTGATCCTGCTGAGCGGCGAGTCCGAACTGGCCGAGGTGCTGCGGGCGGTCCTGCGCGGCCGGACCGCGACGACGGTGGAGGGCTTTTATCGTCTGCGCAGCGCGGGGATCATCGCGGGCGAGAATCCGGCGGAGGCGCGCCCGCGGTGCCAGCTTTACGCCATCTATCTGGAGCGGCACCTCGGCTGAACCGCCGGCCCCCAGCCCAGCCATGTCCAACGGACCCGGACGCAAATTCTTCGTCACCGGCGGCACCTTGCGGGCCGACGCGCCCAGCTACGTCGAGCGGGAGGCGGATTCCGAACTGCTCGCGGCTTTGCTCGGGGGTGAGTTTTGCTACGTGCTCACGTCCCGCCAGATGGGCAAGTCCTCGCTGATGGTCCGCACGGCGGGCAAGCTGCGCGAACGGGGCGTCCGCGTGGTCGCGCTGGACCTCACGGCGATCGGGCAGAACCTGAGCGCGGAGCAGTGGTACGCCGGCCTCCTGGTTCACGCAGGCAAGCAGAGCGGACGCGAGGACGAACTCGATGCGTTCTGGGAGCGGCACAGTCAGCTCGGCCCCTGCCAGCGCTTCTTTGCCGGCCTGCAGGAATTGCTGCGGGCCCCCGACCCGGGGGAGGCCGTGCCGTGGGTGGTGTTCGTCGATGAAATCGACACGGTCCGCAGTCTCCCGTTTTCCACGGACGAGTTCTTTGCCGCGATCCGCGAGTGGCATAACCGCCGGAGCCAGCAGCCGGACCTGGCCCGTTTGACCTTTTGCCTGCTCGGCGTCGCGGCCCCTACCGACCTGGTGCGTGACACGCGCACGACCCCGTTCAACGTCGGCCGGCGGATCGAGTTGACCGACTTCACCGTCGAGCGGGCCCTTCCGCTCGCCTACGGACTGGTGCGGCACATTCACGGCGATCCCACCCAGTTGGCCGCCGCGGCGCGGCACCTGGTGCGACGCATCATCCATTGGACGGGCGGGCATCCGTACCTGACCCAGCGCCTGTGCGCGGCGGTGGCCGAGGCCAATGCCGACGCCCAGGACGCCATCCCGGACATCCGGAGGGAGCGCGACGTGGACGGTCTTTGCGAGCGGTTGTTCCTGAGTTCCCAGGCCCGGGAGCGGGACGACAACCTGATCTTCGTCCGGGAGCGGTTGCTGCGCGGCGAGACCGACCGCGTGGCGCTGCTGGACCTCTACCGCAAGGTGCGCCGACACCGGCGCGTGCCCGCCGACGAAACCCACCCGCTGGTCACCGCGCTGCGTCTGGCGGGCATCGTCCGGCTGGAGGCGGGGGGGATGGTGGTGCGGAACCGGATTTACGCGCACGTCTTCGACGACGACTGGGTGGAGCAGAACCTGCCGGGTGCCGAACTGCGGCGCCAGCGCGAGGCCTTCCGCCGCGGCGTCGTCCGCACCGCCGGCCTCGGCACGCTGATCCTGGCGCTGGTTGGCGCGTTGGGACTTTATGCGCAACGCAACGCCTGGATGCGGCAGGAGAGCCTCGTGCGGCTCTACAACCTCACCGGCGCCCGGCGGATGGACCAGGGCGACAACCTGGGCGCGCTGCCGTGGTTCGTCGCCGCTTCGCGTCTCACCCGCCAGAGCCCCGCGGAAACGCGGCTCGCCGAGCTCCGGGTGGACACCCTTTTGGCCGAGGCCCCCCGACTGGTGCAACTCTGGACCTTGAAGGCGCCGGTGAACGACGCTGATTTCGACCCTTCGGGAGCGTTGCTCGTCGCGGGGGGCGAGGATGGGTTTGCCCACGTTTGGGACACGCAGACCGGGGCGAACGCAGGCGAGTTTGCGCATGGCGACGCGGTCCGGCACGTGCGGTTCAGTCCCGTCGAGCCGGCGTTCCTCTCCCTCGACTCCCGCTCGACGCTCCGGCTGTGGGAAACCGCCACGTCCCGGTTGCGTTGGTCGGTCACGAATGTCAGCGACGCCG
This sequence comes from uncultured bacterium, assembly GCA_963735925.1. Lineage (GTDB taxonomy): Bacteria > Verrucomicrobiota > Verrucomicrobiia > Limisphaerales > J093 > DSVZ01. The sequence goes on along the minus strand of CAVTMT010000003.1, from coordinate 1,528,278 downwards.
TGTTCGAGCGCGGCGGCCGGCGCGTGGTTGCCGCTGGCCGGGACGGGAAGCTGCGCTGGTTCAACACGGACACGGGCCGCTCGGAGCGGGAGTTGGGGTTTGCAGTTGCCGACGCACGTTCGTCCATTCAGACGCGCTTAGCCTGGAGCGCCGACGGAACGAAGGTCGCCCTGGCGGGGCCGGCGGGCCGGCTGCAGATCCTGGATCTCACGGCCGGGCTCAGCCGGCCGATCCGGCAGGACACAAACGTCGCGATTCTGGACCTGGCCTTCAGCCCGGACGGGCGTTTCCTCGCCGCCGGCGGCACGGCGCCAAGGAACCAGGCTTACGGGGGCCAGGTGTGTTTGTGGTCGGCCGCCGACGAGTGGCAGACGCCGCTGGTCATGACGCACGGTTCCTGGGTGCATCGGGTGGCCTTCAATCCGTCCGGCGACTTGCTCTTGAGTTGCAGTTCGGACATGACCGCGCGGCTGTGGCATGTCGAAACGGCAGCCAGCCGCGCGGCGGCCCAAACCGGGAGTGCCGCGCCCGAACTCCAGGGACGCCCGGCGTCCTCCCCGATGCGTCACCAACACGCCGTGCGCTTCGCGGAATTCAGCCCGGACGGCCGCTATGTTTTGACCGCCAGCTTCGACGGGACGGCCCGGATCTGGGACGCGAGAACGGGCGAACAGGTGAGTTCGCCGCTGACCCATTACGGCAATGTCGTCCGCGCCCATTTCGCGCCGGACCAGAAACGCCTGGTGACGATCGGCTCCAACGGAGCGGTGAAGCTCTGGGAACTGCCTCGTCACCAGAACGTCGAATTCATCGGCCGGCACGCCAAGGCAGTGACCGGCCTCCAGTTCGCCCCCGGGGGCGGACGCCTGCTGAGCTGGGGCAGAGACGGCGCCGGGATCGTCTGGAATTGGACCACGGGTCAGGAGCTCTGCCGGGTGCGGCACGCCGGCGAGTTGAACGACGCAGCGTGGAGTCCGGACGGACGGTGGTTCGCCACGGCCGACGACGACGGCCGACCCGGGTTGTGGTGGACCACTAACGGCGGTCGGGTGGTCGCATTCGCCGGGCTCGACACGAATCGGTATCTCATGTGCGTAGCCTTCGACGCGCCGGGCCGCCAACTCGCGACCGGCGACTATGACGGCCAGGTTGTGGTGTGGGATTGTACGACGGGCGCCCGGCGGTTTGCCCCCTTGCGCACGCGTGGCCGGTCCCCCATCCAGAGCCTGGCCTTCAACCCCGCCGGGACCTTGTTGGCCTCGGCCTCCGGCAGCCGGGAGGTGCAGCTCTGGGACCCCCGTTCCGGGGAGCCGGTGGGAACGTTGCACCACCCCACCAGCGCCGATCGATTGACCTTCAGTCCGCACGGGCGACGGTTGCTGGTTTCCCTGCGTGACGACAGCCTCGATCCCGCCGCGGCCTGGGTTTGGGATTTGCCGGCGAAACTGGGAGCGGAGCCGCCGCCGCACCACGAACTGCCGCACTACGACGGCGTCATCATGAGCCGGTACAGTCCCTCCGGCGCACTGATCGCAACCGCCAGCGAGGACGGCACGGCGCGACTCTGGGACGCGCAGACTCTGAGTCCCGCGATGGCACCGCTGGTGGGGGGGTATCAGGTGCGCGCGGTGAGGTTCAGCGCCGATTCGCGGATCCTCCTGACGTGGGCCGGCAGCCGCACGTTCCGTCTCTGGGACACCCAGGACGGCGAACCCCTTTCGCCTTCGATCAACCTGCCTGTGCCGGCGTCAGCCCGCGTGACCTGCTGCGACCTCAGCCCGGAAGGAACCGAGGTCGCCATCGGCGCGGACGACGGCGGCGTTTACCGCTGGCGGCTGAGCGGCCCAGCGCGCGACCGCGCGGCGCTGACCGCCTTGGTCGAGGTGCAGGCCGGTTATCGTCTGGATGCGAAGAGCGTGCCGGTGCCGCTGGATGGTTCGGAGTTGCAGGCGCTCTGGTACAGATTTGGCGCGCAGGCGACCGGCCGTTCGAACCGCTGAAGCGCGCCAAGAAGTCCGCGCGCGCCGTTCGCGAGCCCAGATGCAGCAGACGTGGAACCTCCGGCGCCCGGGCACATCCGCCGCGCGTTCCGAGACCGCACGATCGCGATCGGGAACGCTCCGCTCCGTTCGTCGGGACGAGGCCCCGTCATAATGGCCCAGATAATGGCCCAGATAATGGGTTGACACTCCGAAACCCCAAAACTAGGTTCGCCTCACAAATTTATGTCCGAGAACAACCCTCCAGTTCCTCCGGCCGGAGCGATTCCTCCCAAGCCGGCGGAGAGCGCGAAAATCCAGCCCAAGAAGGAAACGGTGCGCATCAGCCTGCCACCGAAACCCACGGCGGCGCCGACGATCAAGATTCCCAAACCGGCCGCACCCACGCCGGCGGTTTCCGCGGCGGCGGCTCCCGCCTCCAGCGCTCCGGCAGCGGGACCCGCGGCCGCCCCGGCACCCGCGTCCCGACCGGCGGCCGCCCCGATGAGCGCTCCCCGCGTGCCGCCCGCTTCCCGTCCGTCCCCCGCAGTGGCCCCGCATGCCGCGCCGTCCCAACTGGACAACGTGCTTGCTGTCCTCGCCATCCTGGCGGTGGTCGCGGGTCTGGCCCGCGTCCTCATGCTGGCTTTGGCCGGCGACCCGTTCGGCGGCTCCTGAACTTCCGACCCGAACCTTTCGAATTCATCCCTCCCCGCATCTCAACTCCAACTCATGGCCGCCTCCAACATTGTCAAACTGACCACCGAAAACTTCGCCGCTCACGTGCTGCAGTCACCAGTGCCGGTGCTGGTGGATTTCTGGGCGGAATGGTGCGGCCCCTGCCGCATGATCGCGCCCGTGCTCGACGAACTGGCCGCGGAATACGAAGGCCAGATCCGCATCGGCAAAGTCAACGTGGACGATCACCAGGATCTCGCTTCCGAGTACCGCATCACCGGGATACCCACGCTCCTGCTGTTCCACGGCGGGCGCGTGGAAGAAACCATGGTCGGCCTTAAGAGCAAGCGCGACCTGAAGGCGAACATCGAGAAACTGCTCACCCCGAGCTGACCGGCCTCCCGCGAGGACGCTGACCGTCGCTCCGCAACGCGCCTCGCTGGCCGCGCCGGCCTGCCCTGAAATCTGGAGACGGCGACTGAACCCACAGGGGTTCAGTTGCTGTTCGCGCTGTCGGTTCCTCGGCAGCGGTGGGGCCAGCCCTTGCGTTACACGATCTCCCAGCCGGGGCGGTAGCCTTCCTTAAGGTAACGATCCGCCTCGGGAGTGTTGGGCGACTTCATCGCGGCGGCGTCCCATTCCATCTTCTTGCCCACGCGCAGGGCGACCAGGCCGAGCAACCCGATCTCCGTGAGCGCCGCGCCATACTCGAAATTCGCGCTGGCAGGTGAACCGCCCTTGCAGGCATCCAGCCAGTCGCGGTGATGCCCTTTCGAGCGCGGCAGGGTCTTCGGCGGACGCTGGAATGCGTCCATGCGACTGCCGGGGAGCAAGCGCGGATCGCCCGCCCAGCCGGGGCAGGTGAGCATCCCCTTGTCGCCGACGAACAACGTGCCATTGCCACCGGCGCCCAGTTGATCGTCTTCCTCGAGCCCTTCGGGTTGCGGCGGGCGCATGCCCCCGTCGTACCACGTGAACTTCACCGGCGGCATCTTCCCACGCGCAGGGAACTGGTAGTAGTAGATGCCTCCCGGCGGCGCCATTTCGGAGTCCACGCCGCCCGCGCCGTACGCCTCGATGCTGGTCGGCGCCTTGAGATCCAGCGCCCAGCACGGCGCATCGAAATTGTGGCAGAAGAAATCGCCGATCGGCGCGGTGCCGAAGGCCCAGTAATCGCGCCAGGTCACCGGCGTGTAGGCCGAGCTGTAAGGCCGGGGATCGCGCGGTCCCAGCCAGAGATCCCAATTCACCCCCGCGGGTTTCGGTTCCTCGGCCGGCAGCCCGTGCGTGTAACGCTTGCTCCAACGGCTGGCGTTTGTCCAGGCATGCACTTCGCGCACATCGCCGATGGCCCCGCTCCAGATCCATTCGCAAGTTTGCCGGATGCCGTCGCCGGAATGCCCCTGATTCCCCATTTGCGTGGCGACGCCGGTTTCCTTGGCCACCCGGGACACCAGGCGCGCCTCCCAGACATTGTGCGTGAGCGGCTTCTCGCAATAGACATGCTTGCCCTGGCGCATCGCCAGCACGCTCACATAAGCGTGCAAGTGATCCGGCGTGGCGCACAACACGGCGTCGATGGCCTTCTCCTTTTCGAGCATCACGCGGAAGTCCTCGTAAGCCGCCACCTGGTAGTTCGGCGTCCTGGCAGCGTAATGTTTTTCGGCTTCGGCCTTCACCGGCAACCGGCCCGCCACGCCTTTGAAGTAGAACGCCTCCAGATCGTCGTGCTCGATCGGATCGGCCACCGCGACAATCTGGGCGTCGGCCAGCGGGAAGAGGCCCCGCATGTTCGTCCGCCCCTGGCCGCCGCAGCCGATGATGGCGATGTTGACCTTCTCGCTGGGAGCCACGAATCGCGGGCCTCCCAGCACGTGCCGCGGCACGAGGGTCACGGCCGCGGCGGCGGCGGAAGCGGTGCGGAGGAACTGGCGGCGGTTGAGTTCAAGGTTTCGCGCTTTCATGAAATGTCAGGCAGTTGACGACCGACGATATGGGTGTGTTTGCTGGGGAAGCAGAATGCCGGCGGCTGGCCCGGCATTCAATGGCAAACTCCGCTTCGCCAGAGTTTAAACCGGGGACTGCTTTCGGAATCCGTCCGCGGGATCTCGGGCATCCGCTAGGCAAGACCCGCTCAATCCGCTCGGTTCGTAGCCGCCTCCAACGCTGCCAGCGTCCGCCGCATCATTCCGTTGATGCGATCGAAGCTTTCGGCCGACGCCAGCAAGGTGGCGGGATTCTGCACGAACGGTCCGGGCGCCAGATCCGCAGGACAATTCTCGACGAGCGCGCGCGCGGCCTCGGGGGTCGTCTCAAGATGGAATTGGAGCGCCAACACCCGTGGCCCGAAAGCGAAGGCCTGTTGCGCGCAGGCCGCGCTTTGGGCCAGCGGAACCGCGCCGGTCGGCAGGTCGAATGTATCGCCGTGCCAATGGAACGCTTCGAACTCGGACGGCCAGCCCGCCGCGAGCGGCGAGGCTCCCGCACCATCCACAAGCCGGATGGGGAACCAGCCGATTTCCCGGTGGGGGTTCCGCCGGACCGGCGCGCCCAGCGCCGCGGCCAGCAACTGGGCTCCCAGGCAGACGCCAAGCACGGTCTTGCCCGCGACAATGGTTTCCCGCAGGAAGCGTTTCTCGTCGGCCAGCCACGGGAATTGGGCTTCGTCGCCGACCCCCATCGGCCCCCCCATCACGATGAGCCAGTCGAAGTCCGCCGGTTTCGGCAACGCATCGCCCGCGTGGAGGCGGGTTCGGCCCAGCGTGTGGCCGCGGGCAACAGCCCAGGGTTCAATGCTGCCCAAGCCCTCGAAGGCCACGTGTTGGAGCCAGCGGATGCGCAATGGTCGTCCAGTCATGTTCGCGCCGACCGAGGTCCAGGCCGTGCGGCGGCACGGTTTCCAGCTCGGAGGCGAGGGGGAGCCGTGCGCCGGCGGGCTCCGGCCCCGGAGGGCCCGCGAAGAATGCCGACGCGTCGGCCGGCCGCAAGCCTTTGCGTCACGGTCAAGATTCGTCCAGCAAAAGCCAAAGGATGCGAAGCGGGGCTGCGTGTCACAGCCCTAGATTGAACCCCAAACTAACACCAAAGAATCGAACATCATGAACGGCTTCCTCGTAACGATCGTTGCGGTTTGCGCCACGGCCACACTGGCGCGCGCGGCCGATGCCGCTTACACCTCGGCTCAGATCACCACGCTCCGGGCCAAAGCGAAGGAGCTTCTTGGCGTCCTCCCGGACAAGATGCCCGGCGGCGAGAACGACACCGTCGCGCGCATCGAGCTGGGCCGGAAGTTGTATTTCGACAATCGTCTCTCGAAGAACGATTCGCAGTCCTGCAACACCTGTCACATGGTGGACAACAAGAAGGGCGGCGTGGACAACGAGCCGACTTCGCTGGGCGCCTTCGGGAAGCGCGGCGAGCGCAACTCGCCCACCACCCTGAACGCCGGCTTCCATTTCGCGCAGTTCTGGGACGGCCGCGCGCCGAACCTCAAGGAACAGGCCAAGGGGCCGGTGTTGAATCCGGTCGAAATGGCGATGCCGAACGACGCCGAGATGGTCCAGAGGCTGAGTGCGGTGCCGGAGTACCAGGAAGCCTTCGCCAAGGCCTTTCCCGACGCGGCGGAGAAGATCAGTTACGACAATATGGCCGAGGCGATCGCGGCCTTCGAGCGCACGCTGGTCACGCACGACCGGCTCGACGACTTCCAGAACGGTTCGGACACGGCGCTGAACCCGGCCGAGTTGCGCGGTCTGGAGCTGTTCCTTTCCGCGGGATGCACCACGTGCCATAACGGGCCCGTGCTGGGCGGAAACACCTACCAAAAAGTCGGACTGATTCACCCCTACGAGACGCCTGACAAAGGCCGCTCCGTCGTGACCAAGGACGAGGACGACGATTACAGGTTCAAGGTACCCAGCTTGCGCAACATCGCGCTCACCGCGCCGTACTTCCATGACGGCACCCAGAAGGTGCTGCGCGATACGACCATCAAAATGGCGTACATCCAACTGGACCGACAACTCAAGCCGGAGGAGGCCGACGCGCTGGTGGCGTTCGCCGACGCCTTGACGGACAAGGCCCGGGCCCGGTAAACCGGCTGCGTGTCCTCGTCCCGCCCTGAATCCGCCGCGATGCGCGGCCGTTCTTTCAGCCGCGCTCGTGGTGCGTTGGGATTGCGCGTGCTGCGGCACGCCGGCACGTGTGCCGCAGTGATCGCCGTTTTGTTTGCCAGCGGCGGCCATTGGGTGGTCCTGCAGACCGTCGCTTTTGGCAGCATGGTGGTGCGTTATTCCCAGGACGGTTCGCTGGGCGAAGCGCTCGCCAAGACCTTCGATGGCAAACACCCCTGTCCGCTTTGCCACGCGGTCCAGCGCGGTCGCCAGCAGGAAGAGAAGCAACGACCCGCGCTCGGCCTCGATCCCCAGCGCGAACTCGCACTGCCCGAATCCGTGCTCCGTCCGCCGGCCCCTCCGCCAGGCGAGCGCCGGCTGCTCGCGCCCCCGCTTCGGGTCTGGCACCCCCTTGCCCTCGCTCCCCCCAAACCACCTCCCCGGCTGGCTTAGCGAAAGCCTCGAACCAACGTTCCGGCCACCTCGGCACTAGCGCCTGGGGCGCGTTCCAGCCGCGGGTTCGTCCGGACACAACCTGGCTTCGCTCCCTCCGTTGACACACGGCGCGCCTCGGGCTTCGCCGTGGCTGGTATTGCGTCCCCAGAAACAGGGCGGTCACTGGATTCTGACCGCGACCGGACGGCAGGAACAGCCGCCCGGTCCGACGAACTGTTCCGCCTTTGAACGAACCGAATTGATTTTGACGGCCATGAACTCCTTGTCTTTGACTTCCGCCTCGTTGCTCGGCTGGGGCACTGTGTGCGCCGTGCTCGCCCTGGAACCCGAACCCGCCGGACCGGCCGGAGAACCCGAAACGCTGCCGCGCGTCGTCGTCACCGGCTACAACGATCCGGCGCGCGACTGGTCACCCCTGAGTCTGGAATCCAAGCCGCCGACCGTGGCGGAGAAGGCGCGCGCCCAGGACACGGCGCGCCTGCTGGAGGACATGCCCGGCGTCGCCGTCGTCCGCAACGGCTCGCAAACCGGCCTCCCGCAAGTCCGCGGCCTGTATGGCGATCGCGTCAAGGTGCTGGTGAACGGCATGACGCTCACCCCCGCGTGCCCGAACCACATGGACCCGCCGCTGCACTACCTCGCGCCCAGCCAGGCCGCGGCGCTGGTGGTCGTGCCCGGCGTGACGCCGGTGAGTCTCGGTGGAGACAGCATTGCCGGCACGGTGGTGGCCGATTCGGCGCCGCCGCACTTCGGCACCAATGCGGTGTGGCGTCCGTTCGGCGAAGTCTTCGGTGCCGGGTACTCGGTGAACGACGGCTGGGTGGGGGCCACCACGCTCGGCATCGCCAACGATCGTTACAGCGCGGCGTACGAGGGATCGGTGCAGGGCGCGGGCGATTATCGCTTCCCCGGCGGCCGGGTCCGCGCCAGCGGATACGACATCATGCACCACGAACTGCGCGGCGCCGCGAAAACTTCCGCCGGTGTGGTCAGTGCCGAGGCGGGCCTGAGCCGCACCCGCGATGCCGGCACGCCCGCGCTGCCGATGGACATGATCGAGGACGACGGTTACCAGGGCGCGATGGCGTTCGACGGCGACGTCGGTTTCGCGAACCTGCAGGGCCGGGTTTACCACCATCAGACCGACCATTTGATGGACAATTACTCGCTACGGCCGGCGGGGCCGATGCGAATGTCCTCGCCTGCCGAAAGCGCCGACACCGGTTTCGCGCTCGGGGCGGCCAAGGTGGTCGAGCCGCAGACCTACCGGCTTGGCCTGGACTTCCACGACAGCCAGTTTGACGCGTACCAGCAAAACGCCAATAGCGGCATGCGCCAGACCACCATCAATGACGGCAGCCGGGACCGGCTGGGCGGCTACGCCGAATGGCAGGCCGACTGGTCACCACGCTGGCATACATTGTTGGGGGTGCGCGCCGACGCCGTGTGGTCCGACACGGGGCCGGTGGCAGACTACTTCCCCGCCGCCAAGGCCGACGCGCTCGCCTTCAATGCGAATCGCCACGCGATCGACGATTTGAATCTGGACGCGACCGCCGCCGTGCGTTTCACGCCCAACGAAGCCAGTGCCTATGAAATCGGTGCCGCCCGCAAGAACCGCGCGCCGAATCTGGTCGAGCGCTACTTGTGGACGCCGCTCAGCGCGAGCGCCGGTCAAGCGGACGGCCGCACTTACCTGGGCAACCTCGACCTCGATTCCGAAACGGCCTGGCAGTTCAACCTCACCGTCGGCTGGCACGGCCCCCAATGGCACGCGAAGGTGTCGCCCTTTTACACGGTGGTGGAGGATTACATTCAGGGCCGGCCGATCGCGCGGCTCGATGCCAGCCAACGCCCGGTGCTCCAGTACGAGAACCTCAGCCGTGCCGAGTTGTACGGCGTGGACGCCAGCGCCGACTGGGAATTCGTGAAGCACTTTACGCTCACGGGCCTGTTGAGCTACGTGCGTGGCCGCGATTGCCAGGACGACGACAACCTGTATCGCATCGCGCCGTTGCGCGGGCGGGTGGGATTGACGTGGCGGAACGAGCATTTCGAGGCCGGCATCGAAGGCGTGCTGGTGGCGCGGCAGGACGAGGTGGCCGCCTACAACAACGAATCCCCCACGCCCGGCTACGCACTGATGAACCTCCGTGCCGGGTGGAACATCAGCCGGCGGCTGACATTACAAGCCGGTCTGGACAACGTGCTGGATGAACTTTACGCGGACCATCTCGGCGGCATCAACCGGGTGGGCGGCAGCGACGTTGCGGTGGGCCAGCGGTTGCCCGGTCCGGGACGATACGTGTATGGCGCGTTGCGGTTGAGCTGGGATTAAGCTGGGAAACCGCCGTTGCCTGGCAGGGGATCGGGATGGTCTCAGCGCGGTCGTTCCGCGCGACCCGGGTGGCCCGAAATCCGGAGACGTGCGGAAGGCACGCTCCCAACGGTGGTGTCCTGATCTCTGGCGGATGGCAGCGGCGCTGCGGCGGCGCAGGGCGGTGTCGCAGCACCGCGCCACCCAATTACTGTCCGGACGGCGTGTTTGACGCTGCCGACGGGTCCCGTCTAATCTGCCGGTCCGTTGCGGCGCGACAGCAGCTTCTGCGAATGGCAGCCGGCTTCCGATCCGCGACGAAGCAGCAATCTTGACCCATGACTGAGCCTGCCATCACTCCCGAGCTGGTTGCCCGGCACAACCTCACGCCCGAGGAATACGCCAAGGTCCTGGAAATCCTCGGCCGCACGCCTTCGTACACCGAGTTGGGAATCTTCTCGGTCATGTGGAGCGAGCATTGCTCGTACAAGAACACCCGCCCGCTGCTGAAAACTTTCCCGACCCGGTCGCCAAAGATCCTGGTGGGCGCGGGCGAGGAGAACGCGGGGATCCTCGACATCGGCGACGGCCTGGCCATCGCGTTCAAGATGGAGTCGCACAACCACCCCAGTGCGGTCGAGCCGTTCCAGGGGGCGGCCACAGGCGTGGGCGGGATCATCCGCGACATCTTCACGATGGGCGCCCGACCGGTGTGCGCCATCGATTCACTCCGCTTCGGCGATCTGGCCGATCCCGAAGTGCGGCGGCTCTTCGCCGGCGTGGTGGCCGGCATCGCGCATTACGGCAATTGCTTCGGCATCCCCACGCTTGCCGGCGAGGTCTATTTCGATCCCAGCTACGCCGGCAATCCGCTCGTCAACGTGTTTTGCCTCGGGGTGCTGCGCCACGACCAGATCGCCCGCGGCGCCGCCAAGGGCGTCGGCAACCCGGTCTTTTACGTCGGTCCGGCGACCGGCCGGGATGGTTTGGCCGGCGCGGCCTTCGCCTCGCAGGACCTCACCGAGGAATCCGCCGAACAGCAACGCGGCGCCGTGCAGGTCGGCGATCCGTTCATGGAGAAACTGGTCTGCGAAGCGTGTCTTGAATTGCTGGCCACCGGGGCCGTCGCGGGCATCCAGGACATGGGGGCCGCCGGATTGACCTGTTCGACCTGCGAAACCGCGGCCCGCGCCAGCACGGGCATCGAGATCGAACTGGCGAAGGTTCCGCAGCGCGCGGCGAACATGACGCCCTACGAGATCATGCTCAGCGAGTCGCAGGAACGCATGTTGATCATCGTCCACCAGGGCCGCGAGGAAGAGGTCAAGCGCATCTTCGACAAGTGGGACCTGCCCTGGGCGGAGATCGGCACCGTCACTGACACCGGCCACATGGTGGTCAAAAACCACGGTCAGATCGTCGCCGACATCCCCGCCAAGCTCATCGCCAACGAGTCGCCGATCTATCACCGCGACGCCCGCGAACCGGCCTACCTGGCTGCGGTCCGGGCGTTCCGCCTCGATGGCGTGCCCGACAGCCAGGATCCGATCGCCGATTTGAAGCGGCTGCTCGCCTGGCCCACCATCGCCTCGAAGAACTGGGTTTATCGCCAATACGACCACATGGTCCGCGACGGCTCGGTCGTTTGTCCCGGCAGCGACGCCGCCGTGATTCGCATCAAGAGTGACTCGATCCCGCCGCTCGCCGCGCACCTCGACGCGAACGCGGCCGATGCGAAATCGGAGAAACTGCTCGCCATCACGTCCGACTGCAGCGGCGCCTACGTCTATCTCGACCCTTACGAAGGCGGGAAGGCGGCGGTGGTCGAGGCCGCGCGCAACCTCGTCTGCTCCGGCGCGCTGCCGCTGGGCGTGACCGACAACCTCAACTTCGGCAACCCGCACAATCCCGAGTTATTTTGGCAACTGCGCGAAGCGGTGCGCGGTCTGGCCGACGCCTGCCGGGCGCTGAACACCCCGGTGACCGGTGGCAACTGCTCGCTGTACAACCAAAGTCCCGCCGGTCCGATCGACCCCACGCCCACGGTCGCGATGGTCGGTCTGATCGAGAAACCGGAGCACCTCACGACGCAGTGGTTCAAAGACGAAGGCGACGCGATTATTCTGCTCGGGGCGCCGGTGGACGTGACGGACCCGCTCCTGGGCCTGGGTGGAAGCGCCTATCTTCAGGTCATTCACCTCCGGAAGACCGGCTCGCCGCCGCCGTGCGGACTCGAAACCGCGAAGACGCTCCATACGACGCTGCTGGGCCTGATCCAGGCGGGCGGTATCAAGAGCGCCCACGACTGCAGCGAGGGCGGCCTGGCCGTGGCCCTGACGGAGTGCTGCATCAGCCGGGTCGAGGCCCGCAACACCCCGCGCCTCATCGGCGCGGCGGTGGACCTGACGTCGCTGGTCCGGCCGCCCGCCGAGGGCGCGGCGCCCGGCGGTTCCGCGCCAACCGACACGCGGCAGGACGCACTGCTCTTCGGCGAGGCGCACTCGCGCGTCGTGATCACCTGTGCGCCCCTCAACGCCACCAAGATCGCGGAGCGCGCCAGACTGATGGGCGTGCCGGCGGTCCGGATTGGCACCGTGGGTGGCGACCAGTTGACTTTGAAGACCTCGACCGGAGAATTGTCCGTGCCCGTGGCGGAGTTGTACGACCCGTGGTGGAACAGCCTGGCGCGGACGATGGCGTAACCGGTTGGGCGCGGTGAGAACCGCGAGTCGCCGCGAAGCGCAGGCGTCCGCCCGCACTTGGGGCTGGACGCCGGCAGGGAGCCGGGAAATGTGCCGTCGGTCGGTAACCATTCGCCTTGATCCGGGTCCATACGGGGTTGATTGAAAGCGGCTCACCGCCTTGCCGAAGCCATGCACACGAAGAACATCCTGCTTTTCGCCGCCGTCGCGACCGGTCTCGCGCTCAGCGCCTGCCGCGCGAACAAGTCAACTTCCTGCGCGTGCCTCACGCCGCCGGGGACGACAGCCTGCGCGCCGAGCGCCCCGGCGACAAGCGACGCGCCCCAGGTTTATCAGGTCCGCGGGGTGGTCAAGGAGGTCCGGGTCGCCGATCGCGAGGTCGTGATCAAGCACGAGGAAATCCCCGGTTACATGGCCGCGATGACGATGCCGTTCGACGTGAAGGACGTGAAGGAACTCGACGGCCTCGCACCCGGCGACACCGTCCGGTTTCGGATGAACGTGACGGCCACCGACGGCTGGATCGACCAGATCCAGGTGCTCGACAAAGGCGTGGCAGACACGGCAAAACCCGACGTGCCCAGCGTGCGCATCGTGCGCGACGTTGAGGCACTGCACGCAGGCGATGTCCTGCCCGATTATCCGTTCGTCACCGAGTCGCGTCGGCCGATCCGGTTGTCCGACTTCAAAGGCCAGGCGCTTGGGCTCACGTTTTTTTACACGCGTTGTCCGTATCCGACATTCTGTCCGCGGCAGTCCCGCCAGTTTGCGGAAGCGACGACCCGGTTGAAGGAACTGCTGCCGGGGTCGCCGCCGCGTTGGCACCTGCTGGCCATCTCGTTCGATCCCGCCTACGACACGCCGGCGGTGCTTCACCGTTATGCCCAGCAATATGGCGCGGACCCCGCGTGGCTGAGTTTTTGCACCGGCGAAATGATCGACATCGACGCCATCACCGAGCAGTTCGGGACGTTCTACGCCCGCGACGGCGAGGGTTTCAGCCATAACGTGCGCACGGTGGTGGTGAACGCCACGGGCCACATCCAGCGCATTCTGGCGGGTAACGACTGGAAAACCGAGGACTTCGTCTCCGAGATGGTCAAGGCGGCCGCGGCCCGGTGAACCGGGTCGGCACCGGCTGGCCTCACAGTCTGGACCGCCCGGCGTACCCGCCGTCGAGTTCGTGCCAGAACTCGACGTCTTCCTCGCCTTCGGCCCAGCACAGGAAAACTTCGCGCCCGTCCACGATGGCTGGAAAATCAATCAGCCCGCGTTCGAGGTCTTTGATCTGGAGTTCGCGGCGCGCAAATTCGCGCAGGACGCGCTGCCAGGCCACCCACGTGCGCAACCAGCCGTTCACCCGTTCGCCACCCAGATCGCGTCCCTGGTCGAGGAGTCGCTCCAGGCTTCGCTCCTGCTGTCGCAGCACGGGCTGGAGCATCCGCAGTTTCGCCAGCCAGCCTTGAATCTCCGGCAGCAACGCGCGGGCGGTTTCGCGGGAGTAATGTCGGGAGAAACGCCGGTCCATGCTAACGCGGGCCGGTCGCGGGCTGGAGTTTCCTGGCCACCACCGGGTTCGGCTCGACTGCGAGCGATTTCTGCCACGCGTTTTGGGCCTCCGCCTGGCGTCCCAACGCGGCATAGATGTCGCCCAAGTGATCGAATACCGTTGCATCCGGCGGGTCGGTGAACTTAAGGGCCCTGAGCTGGTAATCGAGGGCCGCGCCAGGCTTGCCTTGTTTCAGGAGCAGCCAGGCCATGCTGTCCAGATACGCGCCGTTCTCGGGCTCGAGCTTGAGCGCCTTGCGGATCATGGTTTCGGCCTCATCGAGCTTCACGCCGCGATCCGCCCACATGTAGCCGAGATAGTTCAGCGCCTCGGCGTTGTCCGGGGCCAGCTCGAGACACTTGCGCAAGTCCTTCTCCGCCTCGTCGTAATGACCGGCCCGCTCGTTCGCTGCGCCGACCTGAAAGTAAAAGAAATCGTTCAGCCGCTCCGGCTCGTTGACCTTGGCGTGAAGCTCCGCCGCGCCATAGTGGTTGAGCGCCTCGGCGTATTTCTGTTCCGCGGCGAGCACCAGCCCGCTGTACATCTCGATCAGGAAACCCACCTTGAACTGCGCGCGCGCCTTCTGGATGGTGTCCCAGGCCGCCTCCGGATTCCGCAAGGCGAGCTGGGCGCCGGCGAGGTCGTAGTAGGCCGGTTCCAGCGATGGATCGAGCAGGAGGGCCGTCTCGAAATGCTGTTCCGCTTCCGCGAACTTCTTTTCGTCCGAACAGAGCGCACCGAGCAGCAGATGGACCTGCGGGTTGCTCGGGTAATCGGCCTTGATCGCCTCCAAATGCCGGGTGGCGTTGGTCGCGTCGCCGGCCCGCAGGTAGAGTTGAAAGAGCTGCTCGTGCAATGCGAGCCGCCCTGTCGGGCTGTCCGGCGGGTGGGAGCGGACCAGATCTTCGTACAGCGTCGTCGCCCGCTTCAGCTCGCCCAGGGCTTTGTAGGCTTCCGCCAACCGCTGGAGCACCTGCGGTTCGGTGGGATTCAACCGCGCCGCGCGGTCCAGGAGCGCCAGCGAACGGGGTTTGGTGATGTCGCCGGGCAACAGGTGGGTGCGCTCGGCGGCGATGTAGAAGCCGGCGAGATCGACGAGGAACGCGGCGCCGACGCGTTTCTGGGCCGCGCCCGCCTCGAGCACGCCCAGCGCCTCGTTGGTCTGCTTCGCCCGCAGGTAGAGTTGTGCCAGTCCGTGGTACCCGACGATGGACTGGGGCAGGCGCTTGATGGCCTCGCGATAAGCGGCGATCGCGGCCGGCACGTCGTTGGCCTGCGCGCACGCCTCTCCCAGCCAACCGAAGACCTGTCCGCCCGCGTGCGGTTGGCGGCTGGCGCGGGTCAGGATCTCAACGGCCTGGCGCGGTTCCCGGTTCTGCAGATAACGCTGGGCCAGTTCGACGGCCAGTTGAATCTGGCTGGGGTCGGCGAGCACCGCCGCGTTGAACTCGGCATCGGCCTTCTTCGGTTCCTCCCGCACGTCGTACACGATCCCGGCAGTGAAGTGACCGTAGAGGTCCGCCCGCTGGTCGATCTTCGTCGCGGTGGCCGCCGGGACCATTGCCGCGGGTTCGCTGGCCGTGGCCGGTCGCTTCGGCGAGCCGTGCCAGCCGCCGGTGCAGCCGGTCAGGAACGCTGCCCCGACGAGCGCGGCCCGTCGGAACCACAGAGCCCACCCCTTGCGTGTATGTGTGTCCGCCATATCAGCGAAGAAAGCGCAGGCCACAATCGCGTGTCTGCGCTCCTCGAATTCCGTCTGGCGACGGCCGCCGCCGGCCCGGCTGCTATTTCTGCCAGGTGCGCTTCTTGTGCCGATGCTGGCGGAGCTTCTTCCGCCGCTTGTGTTTGTTGATCTTGGCTTTCCGGCGCTTTTTCAGTG
Organism: uncultured bacterium; assembly: GCA_963735925.1. Taxonomy (GTDB): domain Bacteria; phylum Verrucomicrobiota; class Verrucomicrobiia; order Limisphaerales; family J093; genus DSVZ01. Next base: position 1,512,606 of record CAVTMT010000003.1, on the reverse strand, counting down.
AACCCATAGGATTTGAGTGCGGGTCAATATACCACCTTGTTCAGCGGATACTCAATGATTCCTTCCGCTCCGGCGGCCTTGAGCTGAGGAATCAAATCTCGGACCACATGTTCGTCGATCACCGTCTCGACCGCCACCCAGCCGGGTTGGCTGAGGTGGGCGATGGTCGGATTGCGCAGCGCCGGCAACGCGGCCAGCAGGCTGGCGAGGTGCTTCTCGGCAATGTTCATCTTAAGGCCGACCTTGGTCTCCGCCTCCAGCGCCCCTTTGAGGAGCAGCGCGAGGCGCTCGATCTTGGCGCGCTTCCAAGCGTCGCGCCAGGCGTCGTGGTTGGCGATCAGGCGCGGCGTGGAGGACATGAGCGTGTCCACGATCCGAAGCTTGTTGGCGCGCAGCGACGAGCCGGTCTCGGTGATATCGACGATCGCGTCCACCATTTCGTGCGCCTTCACCTCGGTGGCGCCCCACGAAAACTCGACTTCGGCCTTGACCTTGTTCCGGCGCAAATAGGCCCGGGTGAGGTTCACGACTTCGGTCGCAATCCGTTTGCCCGCCAGATCCTGGACCGATTGCACGGCGGAGTTCTCCGGCACCGCCAGCACCCAGCGCGCGGGTTGGCGGGTGACTTTGCTGAAAATGAACTCGCCCACCTCGTGGACCTTCGAGTTGTTCTCGTGGATCCAATCCAGGCCGGTGATGCCGGCGTCGAGGTGCGCGTGTTCGACGTAACGGCTGACTTCCTGGGCGCGAATGAACCGGATCTCCAACTCGGGATCATCCACGTACGGAATGTACGAGCGGCTGCTCACCGTGATGTTGAAACCGGCCTTCGCCATCTTCTCGATGGTGGCTTCCTGAAGGCTGCCTTTGGGCAGCCCCAAGCGCAAAATGCGTTTCGGCTCTGTCTTCTTCATTCTTGATTCCGAATCCACCGGCCGGCCTCAGCCCGCGGGGGGAGTTGTCGGGGCCAGGCCCGCGACGCAAAAACGGGGATGCTCCAAGTCTTGGGCCGCGGCGCAAGCTTCTTCTGCGCCTCAAGCGATTTCCTCCGCCCGTCAACCGGCCTGCTCAAAGCCGTTTCAGCAGCTCGGCCCGGCTGGCTTCGAAGACCTCCCGGTGCAGCGAACCGCCGTGCGCGTCCATGGTCACCACCACCGGAAAGCGCTCGACCGCGAGTTCCCAGATGGCCTCCGGCGATCCGAACTCCTCGAGGAAATAGACGCCGCGCACCGACGTGATGCGCTCGGCCAGCACCTGGGCGGCTCCCCCGATTGCGTGCAGGTACACGGCACCGACCTCCTGGCAGGCCGCGAGTGTTCGGTCGCCCATGCCGCCCTTGCCGATCACACCCCGCACACCGAACCGGCGCATGATGTCGCCTTGATACGGCTCCTCGCGCGCCGACGTCGTGGGGCCGGCCGCCACGACCTTCCAACGGCCGGCGTCGTCTTTGATCACGACCGGGCCGCAATGGTAGATGATGCCGTCGCGGAGGCTGACCGCCGGCGGCAACGCGCCGCCCTGGGCGAGGTACTTGTGAACGGCGTCGCGCCCGGTGAAGAGCGTGCCGGTGATTTCCACCGCGTCGCCGACCTTCAGCGCGCGGATTTGGGCTTCGGAAACCGGGGTGGTGAGCAGCGTAGGCATGGTAAAAAACGGGTTGGCCAACTCAGTCTCGTCTCAGCCCAGCCAGTTCGCGATCCGGCCGTCGGCGTCCAGCTTTACGCCCATCCGGCGATACGCCCAGCACATGTAGCTGATACTGACGAAAAACGAGGCCGGCACGCGGTTCGCCGCGCAGATCTTCACGCCCAACAGGGTGGTCCGGCCGCCGAAACCCATCGGACCGATGCCGAGTTCGTTGGCGGTGTTCAGGATGTCCTGCTCGAGCCGGTCCAGTTCCGGGATGGGGTTCCGGTCGTCCAGGAGGCGCAGGAACTGAGTCTTGGAAAGCTCGTAGCCCGTCGCCCGATCCCCGCCGATGCACACGCCCAGAACGCCCGGACCGCAGCCCTTGCCCTGCGCCTGCAACACTGCGTCCAGGATCACCTTCCGGCAGCCGTCGAGGTCGCGGTCGGCGTGGAGCTTCTCCGCCGGCAACGAGTATTGCGCGCCGACGTTCTCGCAACCGCCGCCTTTCAGGATCAAGCGCACCTGCACCTCCGGCGAGCGCTGCTGGTGGATATGAAACGTCGGCGCGCCAGGTCCCACGTTGGTGCCGTCGTTCTTGCCGGTGATCGAATCCACCGAATTCTGCCGCAGGTAACCCTTCTTCGTCGCGAGGGTCACCGCCTCGCGGGCCGTCTCGGCGAACCCGATCTCGTCGAAGCCGGCCGGGCAATCCACGTAGAACAGCACGCTGCCGGTGTCCTGGCAGATCGGTTGCGACTTTTGCTTCGCGAGTTCGATGTTCTTCTGGATGATCTTGAACGCCGCCTCGGCGATCGTGTTCTGCTGCTCTCTTTCCAGCGCGGCGAGAATCGCGCGCTGCACGTCATCCGGAATTTCCGCCGAAGTCCGGCGGATCAACTCGAGCAAGGAAACCGGCAAACCATTCATTCGAGCCAGCCTAAGCCGGGCACGGCCCGGAGGCGATTGTTTTTTGCCCGCCTTGACGTCCGGAACGCCGGCGACCTGCGGCGTTTCCCCCGGTTTCGGACAAAGGCGCGTTGCGGCGTTGTCAACGGCCGGCGGAAGCCCTAACCTCGTCCGATGGCCACCGTCGCCGAACAACTCCGCCGGGCGCGCGAAGCCGCCGGCCTGACGCGGCAGCAGGTCGCCGACATCACCAAGATGCGGGCGGACCGGGTGATCGCCATTGAGCAGGGCAATTACGACACCTTCACCGCGCCGGTGTACATCCGCGGCTTTGTGCGTACCTACGCGCGCGTCGCTCACGCCGACGAAACCGCGGTCATGGCTGCCCTGGACGAGGAACTTGCCCAGACGGAGAAGTTCCGCGAGCACCCCAGCCTCACCGGCGGGCACCAGGGCGCGCTCGACAAGTTGATGCTCCACCTGACGCGCATCAACTGGCGCGTCGCGGTGCCCGCCGGTGTCGTCATCGTGCTGGTCGTGGTCGCCACTGTGATTTACCGGGCCGGCGAACAGTCCCGCGCGGCGGACCCGCTGCAAGGCGTTCGCCCGGGCGTCTATCAACCTACCGGTCAAGGCAGCGGCGATACGTTGCCCTTGCCGCCAGCACCCCGGTAAGCGCCTGTCTGCCGCCTGAGCGCCTGGCCGGATCGGCCGCCGCGCACCTGCCACCTTGTGAGTTCCGAACCCCAATCCCAGCCCGCCTTGCGCGTCGGCCTGATCTCCCTCGGCTGCGCCAAGAACCTCGTGGACGCCGAAATCATGCTCGGCTCCCTGCTCCAAGCCGGAGTCGAAATCACGTCCGACCCGGCCGAGGCCGACGCCGTGATCGTGAACACCTGCTCGTTCATTGATGCCGCGCAGGAGGAAAGCGTGGACGCCATCCTCGAATCGGCCCAGGTCCGCGAGGCGGAGCATCGCGGCCAGGCGCTGATCGTTTCCGGCTGCCTGCCGCAAAGGTTCCGCGAGGATCTGCCGCGACTCTTTCCGGAAGTGGACGCTTTCATGGGCATCGACCAGGTGGCCGACGTCGGCGCCCTTGTGCGGGAAGCGTTGGTAAGACGCGCCGAGCGGCTCCGCAATCCGCCCGCGGCCGCGCGCCCTCCGAAATCCAGAATCTCCCGGCAGCTCGCGAAATTGAACCAGGTCAGACCGGACGCCGAGACGCTCGTGCCCGGGACTTCCTCCGCCTCCTCTGCCCCTCGTCCCTCGCCCCGGGGATCAACCTTCGCGCCCGGCGCCGCGCGTCCCGTTCTCGACGTTCACGCCCGCCCGACCTACATCCCCGACTACGCCACGCCGCGCTTCCGGCTGACCCCGCGGCATTTCGCCTACGTAAAGATCGCGGAAGGCTGCAATCACCCGTGCAGTTTCTGCATCATCCCGCGGATGCGCGGCAGCCATCGCAGCCGCGCGCTGGCGGACATCGTCGAGGAGGCAAAGCGGTTGCTCGCCGACGGCGTCAAGGAACTGAACCTCATCTCCCAGGACTCGACCTACTACGGTCTCGATCTGCGCCCCGGACACAGTCGCGCCATCGCGTCGCCGAGCCGTTTCCGTGCCGCGGCGAGCGCGCTGCCCGCCGATGTCCCCACGCTGAGCCGGCTCCTGCGCGAGTTGAATGCCTTGCCGGGCGACTTCTGGATCCGACTCCTCTACACCCACCCGGCGCACTGGACCGACGAGTTGATCGCCACCATCGCGGACTGCCCCAAAGTGGCGCGTTACGTGGACATGCCGTTGCAGCACATTCACGAAGTCATGCTCGAGCGGATGCGCCGCGAGACTTCGCGCGCCTACATCGAGGACCTGATCCGCCGGATTCGCGCGGGCATTCCCGGCATCGCGCTGCGCACGACCTTCATCGTCGGTTTCCCCGGCGAAACCGAGGCCATGTTCCGCAGCCTGGTCGATTTCATCCGCGAGACGCGTTTCGAGCGGTTGGGCGTGTTCACCTACTCGCGTGAGGATGGCACCATCGCGGGTAAAATGACCGGCCAAGTCGCCGCCAAGGTCCGACAACGACGTCGCGACCAGGCGATGGCCGAGCAGCACCGGATCGCCCGCGAACTCGCCGCCGCATCCGTGGATCGGGAAATCACCGTCTTGCCCGAAGGTCCGGCCAACGACCGTCAACTCCGCGCGGCGAACGTCTTCAACTGGGAACACGGCTTCATCCGCGAACCGCCCGACGCGGAGTCGCCGCTCGGGAACCGCCGCTATTGCGTCGCGCGCAGTGAAGCGGACGCGCCGGACATCGACGGTCGCGTCTATGTGCGCGGCAAACTGCCCGCCGGCGAATTCGCCCGCGTCCGCATCCTCGGCCACACCGACTACGATCTCATCGCCGAACCGGTGCGTGCCTGAGTCGGTCACTGCGGAGGCGGAGAACCGCGTGGGCCGCGTGAGGAGGATCTTGTGGTCGGTCACGCGTTGCCTCTCACTGGCCGGGTTCGGCCCGGAAAGGCGGACGGTATCTTCGAAGTTGGTCCGGAGTTCCTCCCGTGTCCGTCTGCCCGCCTGGCGCTCGTCGGTGGCGCGACCTGCGGCCGCCGGACTCGTCAGTTTTCCACGACCACCTTGACGGCCGCGTCGCGATACGCGGCGGCCAAGGCGAACGCCTCCGTGGCCCGTTGCAAGGGAAAGCGGTGACTCACCAAGCCGCGCAAGTCCACGGCACCGCGCTGTGCCAGGCGGAGGGCGCGGGGATAGGTGTGCTTCAGCCGGCGGCACATCACGAGAGTCAGCCCTTTACGGCGGGCGGTGGATGCCTTCAGCGTCAGCCGGTCATCGCTGGGAATGCCGACCAGCACCACGCGGCCGCCCGACCGGGTCACGGCCGCGGCCTGCTCCACCGATTCGTCTCCCCAAGCGGCCTCGATGGCCACGTCCACGCCGCGTCCGTGCGTCTCGTTCAGGACGCGCGGGACGGGGTCGGTCTCGTCGCAGCGGATGGGAATCGCGCCGTAGGTGGCGGCGCGTTCGAGGCGCCAGGCGAGTTTGTCGGTGACGAAGACCGGGCCGGCGCCGGCGAGGATTGCGACCTGGAGGATCAACTGACCGATCGGCCCCGCGCCGATGATGGCGGCGCTGTAGCCGACGCAGAACCTGGCGAGGTCCACGGCATGGAGGGCCACCCCCAGCGGTTCCAGCAGCGCGGCCTGGGTGTCGTCGAGGGACGCGGGCACCGGGAAACAACTTCGCGCCGGCATGTGCATCCATTCGCAGAGGCTGCCGCCGTCGGGGTAGTTGCCGCAGAAATGGAGCCGGCGGCAGAGGTTCGCATCACCGCGCTCGCAGAACTCGCAGCGTCCGCAGGGTTGCGCCGGGTCCACGGCGACGCGGGTGCCGGGCTGGAGCGTTTCGAAGTTGCCGTCGAGCGCGCCGGGGCCGACGGCTTCCACCACGGCGGAGAACTCGTGACCAAGAATCAGCGGCGCCTCCACCGGCGTGTCGCCGATGCGGGCGTCGGCGTACGAATGCAGGTCGCTGCCGCAAATCCCGGTGACCTGCACGCGCAGTAAGGCCATGCCGGGTCCGGGCGGGCCGGGATGCGGCACGCGCTCAACGCGCAGTTCGCGCGGGCCATGGAGCCGGGCCGCGAGCATGGTGGACGCGGGGGATTGCGGAGCACGACGGACCGTCATGGATGTGTCGATGCCCTGGCCCCTCGTATCCCGTCGCCGACGGTCAGGGATTCAGCCTGCGCCCAAGTCGCCACTCCCAGCGGAGCGCCGGTGATCAGCGGAGGGACGAGGTTGGGTGGCGACGTCATGTCTCGCTCGGAACCGTTCAAGAGACGAATCCATCCTTCAACCCGTAATAGACTTCGTTGCCGCGCAACTGCTGCTTGAACTGGCGGAGCTGGGTGTTGGCGTCAATGACGACCAGTTCGATGCCGGCGATGTCGGCGAAGTCTTCGAGCATCTCGGTGGTGACGGCCTGGCTGAAGCCGGTGTGATGCGCGCCGCCGGCGTAAATCCAGCAGGCGCAGGCGTTCTCGAAGTTCGGCTTGCGGCACCCAGAGCGCCTGGGCGACCGGCAGCTTCGGCATCGGCTTGTTCCGGGGCGACGACATCCACTTCGTTCACGAGCAGGCGGAAGCGGTTGCCCAGGTCGATGAGCGACGCGTTGAGCGCCGGGCCGGCGGGCGTGTTGAACACGAGGCGCGCCGGGTCGGCCTTGCCGCCGATGCCGAGCGGATGCACTTGCAGCGACGGCTTGCCGTCGGCGATGGTCGGGCAGATCTCCAGCATGTGCGCGCCCAGCACCAGCTTGCCGCTCGGGTCGAGATGATAGGTGTAATCCTCCATGAACGACGTGCCGCCCGTGCAGGCCGGTGGCCATGACCTTCATGGCGCGGACGCAGCGCGGCGGTCTTCCAGTCGCCTTCCGCGCCGAAGCCGTAGCCGTCGGCCATCAGGCGCTGCGGCGCGAATGCCCGGGCAGTTGCACCAGGCCGTGCAGGTCCTCGAAGGTGGTGGTGAAGCCCTTGAAGCCGCCGGCGGTCAGGAACGCGCGCAAGCCCAGCTCGATGCGCGCGGCTTCGCGGACGGATTTGTGCGCGGCGCGCCGCCTTTGCGCAGGTCGGCGCGACCTCGTAGCGTGCCTCGTATTCGGCGACAGAGCGCGTCGATGTCCTGGTCCGGAACGTCGTTGACGCGACTTGACCAGGTCGCCGACGCCGTAGCCGTTGACCGAGTAACCGAACTTGCATTTGGGCGGCCACCTTGTCGCCTTCGGTGACGGCCACTTCGCGCATGTTGTCGCCGAAGCGGCGAACTTCGCGCCCTGCCAGTCGTGCCACGCGGCGGCGGCGCGCGCCCAGGCGCCGAGTTTCTGCTGCACGGCCGGTTCCTGCCAGAAGCCGACGACCACCTTCCGGTTCAGGCGCATCCGGCTCATGATGAAGCCGTGCTCGCGGTCGCCGTGCGCGGCCTGGTTCAGGTTCATGAAGTCCATGTCGATGGACGACCACGGGATGTCGCGATTGTGCTGCGTGTGCAGGTGCGCGATGGGCTTGCGGAGCAGCTTGAGGCCGTTGATCCACATCTTCGACGGCGAGAACGTGTGGCACCAGGTGATGAGGCCGATGCAGTTGGGCGCATTGTTGGCCTCCTGGCACAGCGCCGTGATCGCGTCCGGCGTGATCAGCGACCGGCTTGAAGACGACCTTCACCGGAATGGCGGGCGAGGCGTTCAGCGCCTTGGCGATTTCCTGCGAATGAACGGCCACCTGCTTGCAGTGTCTCCGGCCCGTAGAGGTGCTGGCTGCCGGTGACGAACCAGACTTCGAGTTTTTTCAAGTTGATCATGGGGTTCCGATTGTGTGCCTGGGAAAGGTCTTGAGGAATGCGGAGTCGCAACCGCCGCCGGCTGCACTCCGGGCTGGTCGGGGCCCACGCGGCCTCGCCACTGCGGGCGAAGCGGCGGGTTCGGCGTCGGTGATCTGAGTCATGCGAGCGGGGATGGCGCCACTGCGCGCCAACCCGGCACGGAGATGCTACGCCAGTCCGCGCTGGGGGCGCAATGCACAGTACGCGCCGCGGTGATTCCGCTGTGTCCGGTGCGGGTTCCGGCATTTCATCAACCCGATTGGCGGGGTGGTTGCGATTCTCACGGACAGGGCAGGGGATGTCCTGCGGTTGCGGCGGGCAACGTCAAAGCCGCCTCAGCGGGCCGGCAAGTCGAAGTGCGCGCCTGGCCGCCACGGCTCCTCGCGTTTGTCCACGATCATCGTGCGGGGCAGAAACTCGAGCTCGTGGCCGAAGAGGGCGAGCGTCACCGTCCCCGGCAGATAGGTCGTGTCGAGGAACTCGAGCTTGCCGAACGGTGCGTCGGGAAGCCGCGCCGGGTCGTCGAAACGGATCGTGACGTTGGTGCGCAGATTCGGCGCATTGGTGCCGGTGAAGGTGAAGCGCACGTCGTGGATGCCGAGCCGCGGTTGCGCGATTTCGACGGTGGGGCTGCCGTTGGTGGCCACGCCGAACGTTACCACCCACGGCCCGCGGTGGGCGCGCCACCGTTCGGTGCCCCAGAAACCGGCGAAATAGAGGAATGCACACACGACGAAGACGGTCAGCGCGTGCTTCCAGAACATCTCGCGGGGCGTGTCCATTGCAAAACACCGTCGTGGCCGCAGTGGGCCAAGTCAAGCTTTGGACCGGGCACCGCGGCATTCCGGTTTGCCAAGCGGGAGCGGCTGGTTAGTTTGGGCGCGCACCATCAATTCGCACGATGCAGAAAAAACCGAGTGAAAGGCGCGCGTTCCTGAAAGGGCTGCTCGCAGCCGGCATGGGCGGCTTGGCCGTGGCGGCGCCGGCCGGAGTGGGTCTGGCCGTGGTTTTCGATCCGCTGCGTCGCTCCGGCGCCGGCACGGGTTGGGTCAGGATCACGTCGCTCGCGGCGCTGTCCCCGGACGGCATTCCGCGACGCTTCGTGGTGGTGGCGGATCGGGTGAATGCCTGGACGAAGACCCTCGCGGTTCCGCTGGGGGCGGTCTATTTGCGGCGGACGGCCGAGCGGACGGTGCGCGCCTTCAACGTGGTTTGTCCGCACCTGGGCTGCCTCGTGGATTATGCGCCGGCCCGGGGCGGTTACCTCTGCCCGTGCCACAACAGTGCGTTCGGTCTGGACGGCGAGGTCAGCGAACCGGGCAGTCCCAGCCCCCGCGGGATGGACGAGCTCGCGGTCGAACTGCGGGACGACGGCGGTGTCTGGGTACGGTTCCAGAACTTCCAAACCGGCATCGCCGGGAAGGTGCCGGCATGAACACGTTGGGGTCGTGGCTGGACGCCCGCACGGGCGCGGTGAGCACTGCGCGCTGGTTCCTGTTCGATTCCCTGCCCGGCGGGGCGCGGTGGCGGCGATGCTGGGTGAGCGTGCTGGGGTTCACGTTCCTCGTGCAGGTGATCACCGGTTTCTGTCTGCTCACCGGCTACAGCGCCAGCACGCAGACGGCCTGGGAAAGCGTCTTCCACCTGCAGTTTCAAACCCCGGGCGGCTGGCTGTTGCGCGGACTGCACGTGGTGGCGGCGCAGGCGTTCGTGGTGCTGCTGGCGGTGCACGTGGTGCAAATGGTGATTCAGGCCGCGTACCTGGCACCGCGCGAGTTGAACCTCTGGCTGGTGCTGGGGTTGTTGCCGCTGGCGATCGCGCAATCGGTGACCGGCTGGCTGCTGCCGTTCGATCAAAGGGGCTTCTGGGCGGCGCGCGTGCCGTTGAACATCCTCAGCGTGGTGCCGGGACTGGGACCGACGCTGCAACGGCTCCTGATCGGTGGGGCGGATGTCGGGCATCAAACCCTGACACGATTCCTGGCCCTGCATGTCACGATTCTCCCCTTGGCGATAGGCGTGGGGCTGGCGCTCTTGGTCCATGTCTCCCGCCGGAATGCCGGTCCGGCGGCGCCGACCGGGAATGCAGCGGCCGCCGCCTGGTGGCCGGACCAGGCTTGGCGCGATGCCGCGGCCTGCCTGGCAGTGCTCGTGACGTTGCTGGGCATCGTGTTGAAACTGCACCTGACGGGCCACGGTGACGCGTTTCCCGAATTGCTCGCGCCGGTCGATCCCACCGAGCCCTACGCCGCCGCGCGGCCCGAATGGTTCATGCTCTTTCTCTTCCAGTTCCTGAAATACTTCCGGGCGGGCACGGAGGTCTGGGGCGCGGTGGTGGTGCCGACGCTGGTTCTGCTGGTCGTGGCGGCGATGCCCTGGCTTGGGCGTGGGCGGCTGGGGCGGCGTTTCAATCTCGGTTTCATGCTCGGGCTGACGGCGGGCGCATTGGCCCTGGGCGCTCTGGCGTGGAAGCAAGACCGTGGCAACGCCACGTACCAGGCGGCTTGGGCGCGCGCCTTGGCCGAGGGCCAGCGGGCGCGGGAACTGGCGGCCGCGCCCAGCGGGATTCCGGAAGCCGGCGCGCTGGCGTTGGTGCGGGCCGATCCCCGCACGCAGGGACCGCGATTGTTCGCCCGGCATTGCGCCAGTTGCCACCGCTACGGCGGTCACGACGGGATGGGCGACGCACCTGCCGAGCCGCCGAGCGCGTCGGACCTGAAGGGCTTTGCCAGCCGTACGTGGCTGGCCGGCCTGCTGAATCCGACGAACGTGGACGGGCCGCATTACTTCGGCGGGACCAAGTTCAAGGAAGGCAAGATGGTCCGGTTCGTTCAACGCGACGTGGCCGGTTTCGACCCCTCGCGGCAGGCGCAACTTGCCAAGGTCGTGCTGGCGCTGTCGGCGGAGGCTGGGCTCCGGGCGCAGCGTGAAGCGGATACGCGCGAAGCGGCGGCCATTGCCGAAGGCCGGGAACTCATCCGCTCGTCGGCGATGCGATGCACCGATTGCCACCAGTTCCAGAAGCCCGACGAAGACGCGACAGCGCCCGACCTGACCGGGTACGGTTCGCGGCCGTGGTTGATCGACTTTGTCGGCAATCCGGCACACGAACGGTTTTACGGCCGCCGCAACGACCGGATGCCGGCATTCGGGACGGATGGAACGTTGGATGCGCCGACGATCGGCGTGCTCGCCGATTGGTTGCGCGGCGAGTGGTACCAGCCGGCACCCGTGGCCGAGACGCCGTGATCCGGCGGTCGAGGGAATGTCGGAAAGTCGTTGAAACCCGGCCGCTCTGCTCGCAGTCTCAACGTGCGGCCGGAGATAGGGGATGGCACCGGCCCGGCGGACGCGCTCGTGTGCGCGGACCGCGTGAGCGATGGAAAACGACATCCGCGAACGCCTGGCGGCGCAGCAATATGGGGAGGCCTTCGAACTGCTGGTCGAGCGGTTCAAAGACAAGGTCTTCCGGCTTGCGTTCAGTATGCTGCGCGACCCGGCCGCGGCCGAAGACATGGCGCAGGACATTTTCCTCAAGGTCTGGAAGGCACTGCCCGGATATACCGGCGCCGCCTCGGTTTCGACGTGGCTTTACACCATCGCGCGCAACACCTGCCTGACCGAACTCAAACGCCGCGCCAACCGCCCGACGGTATCGCTCCAGGCGTTGGAGGTTGAGAATGCCGCGGACACCATCCCGGCGATGCAGACCTGTGACCCCGAAAGCGGGGCCGAGATGGACACGCAAACGATACTCGATCACCTGCCGGACAAATACCGGCGGGTCGTCACGCTGTTTTACCTGGAACAGAACTCGTACGAAGAGGTGTCCGCCCTGCTGGGCCTGCCGTTGGGCACCGTGAAAACGTTTTTGTTCCGGGCGAAGAAGGAATTGCTCAAATATGCGTCGCGGCGGCCGATGGCGGCCGCGATGGTCTGAGCCATTGACCGCAATTGTAATGGCCTGCCCCGAGTTCGAAATGTCTGTCGCCGCCTGGCTGGAGGGCGAATTGCCCGCCGACGAGCGCGCGGCGGTCGAGCGCCACCTGATCGGGTGCGTGGCCTGCCGGGCGTTCGCCGAGGAATTCCGACATCTGGATGCCGCGCTGGTGCGGGCGGTGAAGGCACCGCCGCTGTCGGCCGACTTCGCCGCACGGTTGCGGCTGCGCATCGAGGCGGAGCCGGCGGCGGAGCTCGCGGTGCGCCGGGCGGCGTTGAAAAGCCGGCTTCAGGCGGAACACGAGGCGGGCCTGGCACGGCTGCGGCGGCGCTTCCGGTCGTTCGGCGCGGTGTTGGATGTGCTCGCGTCGGGTTTTCTGCTCGCCGGCGCCATGACGGCTGCCGTGGTGAACGCGCCACAATTGCTCCAGTACCTGCCCGCGAACTTCCGCGGCTCCCCCGACTCGATGCTGGCGCTCAGCGCGGGGGTTGGCGCGGCGTTCTTGCTGGCGGGCGGATTCGTCGCTTGGCGGACGCGCGGTCGGATCGGTTCCTGGATCTGATGGCGGCGCCAGGCCGGTCCGGTCCGCGCTCAGAAGGGCTCCGCCTTCTTCTCCTTGCCCGGCTTGGCCTTGTTGCCGATCTCGATCAGCACATTGTTGAGCCCGCGCACAATCCGGACGGCCTCTTCGCGCGTGGCGTCGGGCGTGAACGTGAAGACGCCGTCCTTGATGGGCGCGGTCATCTTGGGCGCGGCCAGCCAGCGACCTTCGGTAAACATGCTGTAAATGGCCAGGCGTTGCCCGCGGTAGGTCGAGCTGATGCTCTCCAGGGTCAGCGTGCCGCGGAAATCGAATTTGACCTGGATCGCGAATCCACCGACCACGTCCACGACCGCCGCATCGATCAGGCTGCCTTCGTCCATGACCGGGTCCTTGGCGATCCGCACCAGGACCGGCGAGGCGCGGTAGATCGGGACGACCGTGGTCTTGGCGCCCGTGGTGTCGTAATCGGTCTCCAGGTAGAACCGCAGGGTGCTGGCTTCCTCGTCACGCTTCCGTTCTTCCGCGGACTTGCAGCCGGCCAGGACCAGCGTCAGCCCGAGGGCAAACAAATAGGAGTTGAACCGTAGCGAACCCAAATTCATAGTCCCGGAAAAGAATCGGATTCGGAAGGCATTGTAAAGACACATATGGGCAAGCAGTACAACAAGGTGTTGAAACGAAACCACCGCGAACGTTATCTCAAGCGCAAGAAGGCTGCGGCCAAGGCGCCGAAGCCGGCACCGGCTTCGGGCGCTGAAAGCGCCGCTCCCCCGGCCGCGACGCCGGCGGCCTGAAGTCAACCTCGCTTTACCGGGCCACCCGCGGGGGTGGCCTTTTTCGTTTGGCTTCGCGCCATCGCTCTGCTTGCTTGGCCGCATCGCGGGACTCCTCGATTTTTCTGAAACCCGGCCGGTCTGGTCGCAGTCGGAAGGAACGACCGCACCGTGGCAGGCTGGCGCCGCCGCGGGCAGCGGCGGCAACAATGAACCCCGCAAAGCTATGTTCGCAGATCTCGGAATCGCCGTCTGGCCGTTTCTCATCCCGATCTTCGGGATCGTCTTCGGTTGTGGCATCGCCATCGTGGCGATCTTGACCACTTACCGGCGACGCAAGCACTTGTTCGAGCTTCTCCACCAGGAACGCCTGGCGGCGATCGAAAAGGGCGTGGACGTGCCGCCCCTGCCCGAGGCCTTCCTCGCGGACGACGCGCGGCCTTACAACCCGCGGCGAAACCTGCTCAAAGGGTTGATCTGGTTGTTCATCGGGCTGGGGGCGCTGGCGGGGTTGTACCGGCAGGACGAAGACGCGGCCTGGTTTGCGTTGATCCCGGCCGGCATTGGACTCGCGTACCTGATCTACTATTTCGCCGTAGGGCGGAAAGAGGCGGAGGCGCTCGACGCGGAGCGCGCCAAATCGGTTGAAACCGTCCGGGAGCCTCGCGGGTAATCCAACCATCGCGCGTTGACTGTCAGGGCCCCACTCGCGCTGACCAACCGGTAATCGACTATGAACGCATGTCTTTCGAGATGTTCCCTGGCCGGCTTGCTGCTGGCGACGTTGCTCACCGCCGGTTGTTCCGCCGTGGTGGAAGATCACTTGAGCAAGACCTTCACGGTTGCCTCCGGCGGCAGACTGGTCATCGACGCGGACCGCGGCTCGATCGACGTGATCTCCGGTGGCGAGAGCCAGCTCGACATCCGCGTGCATCGGAAAGTCACGAGCGGCTCGGAGAAGAAGGCGAGGGAAATACTGGCGACGCATGACGTGACCTTCAGGCAGGAAGGGGACACGGTCACCGTGCGCGCCCGCAGCACGAAGGAGTGGAAGAGCTGGGGCTGGTGGGGCGGTGGCTTCCAGGTGCGGTACGAAATCACCCTGCCGCGCCGGTTCAACCTGGACCTCAAGACCGCCGGCGGCTCGATCGCCATCACGGATTTGAACGGCGAGGTGCGGGCCCACACGGCGGGCGGCAGCCTCAAATTCGGGAGCATCGACGGGCCGATCACCTGCAAGACCGCTGGCGGCAGCATCGCGATTGCCTCGGCCAGCGGTGCGATCGACGCGCACACGGCCGGCGGCTCCATCTCCGTGGGCGACGCGCAAGCCGCCGCCAATCTGGAAACTTCCGGTGGCTCGATCCGCGTGAAAGCAGCCCACGGCGCGCTCAAAGCCGACACCGCCGGCGGCAGCATCGAATTGGGCGAAGTCGCCGCGGCGGTGGAAGCCTCGACCTCCGGCGGCTCGATCCGCGCCGGATTCGCGCACTCCCCGGAGTTGGATTGTCGTTTGGTGACTTCCGGCGGAAGTGTGCGCGTGAGCCTGCCGGAGGGCGCAAACTTGAACCTGGACGCCCGGACCAGCGGTGGCCACGTGACCTGCGACCTGCCAGTGACGGTCCAAGGCGAGCTCAAGCGCAACGAACTGATCGGCAAACTCGGCCACGGCGGTCCGCTGCTCCATCTCCGTACGAGCGGCGGCAGCATCACCATCCAAAAACGCTGAACCGGCGCCGGCCCTGCGATTTTCCGCGGTTGCCTCGAAAGGCGAAAGCTGCCCATCATCCGGGCGATGAATCTAACCCACGCGGCTCGTCGCGCGGCAAGAATCGCGGGTGCGACCACGGCCTTGGCCTTGGGCTGTGCGCTGGCCGATGCGACCAAGGAACAGTTTTTCGGTGGCGGCGCCGGCGTCATGCCACTGCCCACCGTCGAAACGCGGTCAGCGGGTGGCGACATCGGCGGGGCCGGCTACCGCTTCACGCTCACCAACGGGATGGCCCGCGTGCCGGTGGCCGTGGTGGGCGGCACGCCTTACCAGATGGGCTGGCATCTGGGGCGGCTGATGCAGGCGGAAATCCAGCGCTACATCCCGGCGGCGTTGGCCGGATTCAAACAGGAACTCAAACTGAGCGACGAGGCGCTCGACCGCGTCTGGGCCACGAGCGCGGCGTATACCGACGACCGCTTCGAACAGGAATTGGTGGGCCTGGCGGACGGCTCCGGCCTGCCGGTTCGGACGCTCCAACATGTCCATTGCCTGCCGCTCCTGATGCCTTATTCCTGCAGCAGCATTGCGGCCTGGGGGGCGGCGACGGAGGACGGTCATCTCTACCAGACGCGCGATCTGGATTGGTCGCTCGAAGCGGGCGCGCACGAGTTTCCGGTCCTGGCGGTGTACCTGCCCGCCAAAGGCCATCCGCATGTCCTGCCGACCTTTGCCGGGGTCATCGGAGCCAACTGCGGACTGAGCGCGGCGGGCATCGCGTTGTCGGAAATGGGCGATTCGCCCGCCCGCGAGATGCCGTACAATGCGCACGCGCCGCATTTCACGAGTTGGTTCCGGACCGAGTTGTACGACGCCGGTTCGCTTTCGCAGGCCCTGGACATCTTCCGCCAGCAGCCGCAGACGAAGCGTTACCACTTCGTTTTCGGTGACGGCCGGAACGAGAAGAAGGCGGTCAAGATCCGGTTCAACAGCCTGCTGCCGGCGCCGGAAGACATCCTGGTGTGGGGCGACAACGATCCCCAGGACGAACACGCGCCGAACGTTCTGTCCTGTGTCGTCTATCAGGACGAGGAACGGGGTGCGTTTCCGACCCTCAAGCGCGAGTATGGCAAGCTGAATGCCGAGAAGATGATGGCACTGGCCTGCCAGATCCCGATCAAGGGGGGCAACGTGCTGGATGCCGTGTTCGACGCCACCGCCCTGCGACTCTGGGTGAGCTACGCCGGCGGCGACAAGGAGGCGTATCAGCGCCCGTTCGTGTTCCTGGACCTCGCCAAACTGGATGGAGACGGCGATGGCCGGCCGGACATCGAAGAGGGCGGCGCCGATCGCGACCGAAACGGCCGGCCGGATTTCATGAACGGCGGGGCCGCGTCCACGAGCGTTTCCGGTCCGAACCGCGAGGCCGCCTACGCCACCTCGCAGTAGTCTCTTCTCGGACCGAAACCGCGGCGGATCGTCACAGGATGCCGGGTGTGCCCGCGGCGGGTTGGCAGCTCACGGCCGTAAAGGGCCGGCTTGCGGCTTGGTGCCGCGACCGTCGGCGACTATGCTGGGGGCATGTCTCGATACGGACACTTCGACGATCGGCGTCGTGAATACGTCATTACCCGCCCGGACACACCCCTTCCGTGGCTGAATTACATCGGCCAGGATGAGTTGTTCGGCATCTGCACCCAGACCGCCGGCGGGTACTCCTTCTGGAAGGACGCCCGCCTGCGGCGCCTCACGCGCTACCGCTACAACAATGTGCCGTTGGATAGCGACGGGCGGGTCCTCTACGTCAAGCAGGGTGACGTCCTCTGGAATCCCGGTTGGAAACCGACGCGCACTCCTCTGGATGCCTTCGAGTGCCGGCACGGGTTGGGTTACACCCGCATCACCAGCCGCAAGGCCGGCATCGAGGTGGAGCAACTGGTCTTCGTGCCCCCGCACGAGAACATCGAGATCTGGAAGGTGACGGTCCGCAACCGATCGAAACGCCATCAATCACTGACGTTGTTCTCGTTTGTCGAGTACCATCCCGAGTTGGGCGAGATCAGCAGCTACCCGCCGGGCTACAAGGAGAACGGCAGCGTCTTCTCCCACAGCAATACGTGGCTGCAAATCGGCTGGTGTTTGTTGGGGGAGGGCGAGCGGGCCTTGGACTACTACCTGAGCCTCTGCCCGTCAGCCAAGCAGGACCTGGCGGTCTATCGCTCGGAACCGTACGTCTATCCCCAGATGACGGCCGGGTTCGAAGCGCCCACGCCCGGCGAGGCCAAGAACTCGTGGCTGACCGGCACCGCCGCCTGGTCATTCGTGGCCGCCAGCCAGTACATCCTGGGCATCCGGCCCGACTTCGACGGACTGCGCGTGGACCCCTGCATCCCGAAACGCTGGCAGGGCTTCACCGTCCGCCGCAAGTTCCGCGGGGTCGAATACACCATCGAGGTGAAGAATCCCCAGCGGCTGAGCCGGGGCATCGACTCGTTGCTGGTGGACGGCAAGCCGGTCAAGGGCAACCTCGTGCCGGCGCTCCCGGAAGACCGGAACACGGTGAAGGTCGAAGCCACGCTCGGGACGTGAGGCCGCGGCCTGCCAGGGCCGCGCCAAGGTTGATTCGATCCGGTGCAAATCCGAAACTCGAAGAACGAACTCCGAAAGAAATCCGCAGACCGGGTTCCGGATCCGCGGCTCCCACATCGGAGCCGCTTCTCGAATCAGGCCTTCTCGACCCTCGGCTTTCGGGTTCCGGATTTCCGGGCTGCGAGCATTGCCTTGCCCTCCAGCGACCGGACTTTCGTGCCGCCCTGGGCGACGATGTCCGGCGCGTGCTGCGTCTTTGACAAGGCCCCGCCCAATCATTAGCGTCGGGAGCATGGAACACCTCCACGCCCCGTGGCGGATCGAGTACATCCTGGCGCCCAAGCCGCGGGCGGACCAGTCGGTGTTCACCCGGATTGCGCAGTCGTCGGATGATGTCACCCACCACGTCCTGGTGCGGGAGCGGACCTGCTATGCAGTGCTCAATACCTACCCGTACAACGGCGGTCACTTGATGGTGGTACCCTACAAGCAGACCGCGGACCTGAACGATCTCACCGAACAGGAGTTGCTCGACTTGATGCAACTCACGCGGCGCTGCCTGAACGCGCTCAAGCGCACGATGCACCCGGATGGTTTCAACGTGGGCATGAACCTGGGCAAAGTCGCCGGCGCCGGCGTGGACGACCATCTGCACCTGCACATCGTGCCGCGCTGGAATGGCGACACGAACTTCATGCCGGTCCTGGCCAACACGTCCGTGCTGCCCGAGGCGCTCACGGAGGTCGCCGCCCGCCTGCGCCAGGCCCTGGCCGACGAGCGGGTCGAGACGGGTGCGGACGGCGGGGCGGCCGCCCTTTGAAATGCCTGCGGAAACCCTCCATTTCGACAGCGCCCGGCTGGCTTCCCAGATCTTCAACAACGACAGCCGGAATCTCGACGCGTTGGAGGCCCAACTCGGCGTCAAGGCCACGGCGCGCGACGGTTGGATCAAACTGGACGGCGAACCGCAGAGCGTGGCGCGCGCCCGGCATCTGTTCCAGCTCCTCGAAGGCATGGTGAAAGCCGGCGGCGTCGTGCGCAACCAGGACTTTGTGCTCGCCCTGGGCATTGTGAAAAACGAAGGCGTCGATGCCCTGCAGGGCCTGCACGCCGAACGGATTCAGACCTCGGCGAAGAAGGCGACGCTCACCCCCAAGACCACCGGCCAGCGGCGTTACATCGAGGCGATCCGCACCCACGATGTGACGTTTGGCATCGGCCCGGCCGGGACGGGCAAGACGTATCTGGGCATGGCGATGGCCGCGGCGGCGTTGCGCGACGCCAAGGTGAACCGCCTGATCCTGACCCGGCCGGCGGTCGAAGCCGGCGAAGCTCTCGGCTTCCTGCCAGGCGATTTGCAGGAGAAACTCGCACCCTATCTGCGCCCGCTCTACGACGCGCTCCATGACATGTTGCCGGCGGAAGACATCCAGCGGTTGATGGAGCGCGGCGTCATCGAGATCGCGCCGCTGGCCTACATGCGCGGACGCACGCTCAACAACGCCTTCATCATTTTCGACGAGGCGCAGAACTCCACCGCGGAACAGATGTTCATGTTCCTCACGCGGCTGGGATTCAACTCGAAGGCGGTCATCACCGGCGACGTGACCCAGATCGACCTGCCCAAGCACAAGCCCTCCGGCCTGCTCGAAGCCCGCCTGGCCCTCGCCGGCGTGGAAGGCATCGGGATCGTCGAACTGGGCAAGAAGGACGTGGTCCGCCATCCGCTGGTGCAGCGCATCCTCACCGCCTACGAGCGGCACCGCGGCCTCCCGGAATGATCGCCCTCTCGGTCCGCAACGCGCATCCGCGCCGGCGGGTGGACGCACGGTGGCTGCGGCGCGTCACCCTGGCCGCCGTGGCCGCGTTGCCCGCCGCCCGGGCCGTGACCGACGGGGAACTGACGATCCTCCTGGTCGGCGAGCGTCGCATGGCGGCCTTGAACGAGCGCCACCTGGGCCACCCCGGGCCCACGGACGTGATCACGTTCGACTACGCCGAACCGGTCGCGGCGGGGGACCCTCCGTTGCGGGGCGACATCGTGATCTGCCTGGACGTGGCGCACCGCCAGGCCCGCGAATTCAGGACGAACTGGACCGCGGAGGTGGTTCGTTACGTCGTTCACGGCTTGCTGCATCTCCGCGGCTACGACGATTTGGAACCGGCCGCGCGCCGGATCATGAAGCGGGAGGAAAACCGGATGGTGCGCCGCGTGCAGGGCCAATTTGCCTTCAACCGGCCGGGGCGTTTGTGTACCGTCCACGCGTGAAGACGCAGCTTCAGAGGTGGCGGGGCAACTTCCTGACCGGGCTGGCGGTGGTGTTGCCGGCGGTCATCACGCTCGCCATCGTGCGGTGGATGTTCGGGACCGTCTCGAGCATCACCGACCTGCTGCTGTTCTTCCTGCCTCGCGCGCTGACCCACGAACGCCAGGGTGAGGGACTGATGTATTGGTACTGGAGTCTGGCGGCGCTGGCCCTGGCGGTGCTGCTCCTCGCCATCATCGGCCGCGCGACGCGGAATTACCTGGGCCGGCGAATCATCGAAGTCGTCGATCTCTGGATTTCGCGGGTGCCGTTGATGAACAAGATTTACGGGACGATCAAGCAGGTGAACCAGGCATTCTCCAGCTCCAAGAAGTCGGCGTTCAAGCAGGTGGTGCTCATCGAATACCCGCGCAAAGGCGTGTACACGGTGGCGTTTCTCACCAGCGAGGATCATCCCGAGGCGAGCGCCCGGCTGGGCCTGGACACGGTGGGCGTGTTTGTGCCCACCACCCCGAATCCCACCAGCGGCTTCCTGTTGGTCGTGCCGCGGGCCGAGATCATCCCCCTGGAAATGTCGGTGGCCGACGGCATCAAATACGTGATCAGCCTCGGTTCGGTTGTGCCGGGTTATGAGCTGCCGGCCGCGGCCGCGGCCAAGCCGTCCGCGCTCCCCGCGCCGCCGCCATGAGCGTGGAGCGGGCCAGCGGCGTGATCCTGCGAACGCGGCTGCTCACGGAAACCAGCCTCATCGTGCATTGGCTCACGCCGGAGCAGGGCCGGTTGGCCACCGTGGCCAAAGGGGCGCGCCGGGCCAAGTCGCCGTTCCGCGGCAAGCTCGATCTGTTCTACGAAGCGGATTTCAACTTCCAGCGCAGCCGACGTTCGGATCTGCATCTCCTGCGCGAAGTCGTTTTGCGCGACCCGCATCCCGGCCTGCGCACCGACCTGGCCCGGCTGCGCCAGGCCGCTTACGCTGCGTTGCTCATCGAGGCGGCCACGGAAACCCAGACGCCGCTGGTTGCCATCAGCGGACTGTTCCGGGAGTTGCTCGCCAGCCTGAGCGCGGCGCCGATGCCGCACCGCCTGCTGGCCTTCGAGTTGAAATTGCTGACCGAGCTGGGCTTGCAGCCCGACCTGACTGCTAGCCGGCTGAGTCCCGGCGTGCAGAAGATCGCCCGGGCGCTGGCCGACCTGCCGCTCGGGGATACGGTTCGCGTGCGGCCCACGCCGAAGCAAGCGGCCGAACTCACGCGCTTCCTCGGCAGTTTCCTCTCTTATCACCTGGGCCGCGTGCCGTCGGGCCGGGCCGCGGCCCTGGGTGAGTGACCTGCCGGCGTGGCTCAGTCTTTGCGGGGGAACAGCGGTTGCGGTTCGCCAATCAGATGGCCGGCGGACAAACCGCCCCAGGCGGTGGCAGCCAGCTTGTCCGGGGCGCCGGGCAGCGCAATTTGCTGGAAGATTCGGACCGCGGTGTCCGGCAGAAACGGCCAGAGCATGACGGCGAGCACGCGACAGGTTTCCGCGAGGTTGTAGAGCACGGCGTCGAGTCGCGGCGCTTGCGCGGGGTCCTTGGCCAGTTTGAAGGGCGCCGTTTGATCGACATACTGATTGGCGCGGTTGACCACGCCCCAGATCGTGATCAGCCCGGCCTGGAGTTGATTGGCCCGGAACTGGCCGAGGAGCTGGCACGCGGCCTGGCCGACCTCCGAGGCCAGATCATCGGAGCGTGCCGGGACGACGCCGCCCCGGTAGCGGCGCAACATCGACAGCGAACGGTTCACCAGGTTGCCCAGGCCATTCGCCAGTTCAGCCGTGTAGCGGGCCTTGAAGCCGCTGTCGGTCCAGTTGCCGTCCGGGCCGATGTCGAGTTCGCGCGCCAGGTAGTACCGGAAAGCGTCCACACCCCACTCCTTCACCACGGCGATCGGGTCCACGACGTTGCCGGTCGTTTTGCTCATCTTGGCGCCGTCCTTCTGCCACCAACCGTGCGCGAGGATCTGCCTGGGCAGCGGGACGCCGGTGGCCTTGAGCATGATCGGCCAATAGACGGCGTGGAACTTGACGATGTCCTTGCCGATGACGTGGATGTCGGCAGGCCAGAGCTCGATTCCCGGTGCCGGCGGCCGGGTGCCCTCGGCCGGCCGGTAGTGCTCGCCCAGCGGGGCCGTGGCCGCCGTGTCTCCCAGCGCGACCGGGACGCTGTAGTAATTCGTGAGCGCGTCGAACCAGACATAGTTCACATAGCTGGCATCGAAGGGCAGGGGAATACCCCAGCTTAGCCGCGACTCGGGCCGGCTGATGCAAAGGTCCTCGAGCTGCTGCGCCTTGAGGAATCCGAGCACTTCGTTGCGGCGATAATCCGGTTGGATGAACGAGGGATTCGACTCGATGTGCTCGATCAGCCACGCCTGGTGCTGGCCCATCCGGAAATACCAGTTCTCCTCGATCAGCTCCTTCACGTCGCCCCAAAACGGATCGAACGTGCCGTCGGGCCGGCGGTCCTTGTCCGTCAGGAAGGTCTCTTCCTTCCACGAATACCAGCCGCGGTACGGCGCCTTGTAGATGTCGCCCTGGGCATGCAGCTTGTTGAGCATCGCGGAAACCACCGCCTTGTGGCGGGGCTGCGTAGTGCGGACGAAATCGTCGTTGGAAATGTTGAGGGCGGTCGCGAGCGCCTGGAAATTCGCGGCCAGTTCGTCGCAGTAGGCCTGGGGCGACTTGCCGTCGGCTTGCGCGGCTTGTTGCACCTTCTGGCCATGCTCGTCCGTGCCGGTCAGGAAGAACACTTCCTCGCCGAGGCTGCGCCGCGCGCGGGCGATCACGTCGGTGATCACCTTCTCGTACGCGTGGCCCAGGTGCGGCTGGCCGTTCAAGTAATCGATGGCGGTGGTGATGTAGAACCGCTTTTTCATGCGCACCGAGTGTGACGAAGGGCGGCCGCGATGGCAAACTCGGCGGCAAAGGCCTGCGCCTCGGCACCCTGAACCAAGCGGATCGAGCCGGGGGGCGGGCCGGATTTCGAAGTCCGAAAGAAGGCCGAAAGGCGGAAGCCGAAAGCCAGACAGTCCCGCGAGCGGTCCCGTCGATTCGGTCGCGGTCCTCGGACCTTGGACTTTCGGGCTTGGTCAGCAAGGCCGGGTGCTTGGGGCGCCCGTTCACCACCTGGATCCAGGGCTACTGCTTGCGCCGGTCGGCCGAGTGCGCTGTAGTCCGGGCATGTCTCTGCCACACGTCGATTCCCCTGGCCCGCAAGGGGCGCCGCCTTCGCCCCGCCAATGCCATTGCGCCGGTGCTTGCACTCCCCGAGCCACGCCCTCCTCTCCGCTCACCATGGATCGCCGCGGTTTCCTCGGCTTGACCGGCGCCGGCGCCGCCGCCGTGCTGGCCGGTCCGAATTGGCTGGGCCGCGCCGACGCGGCGGCGGAGTTGGAGCGCTGGAAGAAGTCGCTCGGCGAGCGCGGCGAGGCGCGCGTGTATCGCTCGGATTGGCACACGGACGCGCGAATGCATCTCGGCGGCATTGGCACCGGCAACTTCGAGATCGGAGCCGACGGCCAGCTTACGACCTGGCAACTCTTCAACACGCTGCGCGACGGCGAGGTGCCGCTGTATTTCGGGGTGAGGATCGGCGGCGTGGCGCGCTTGCTGCAAACCACGGGCGGACCCGGGGTGCCGCGGGTCGCGAAGATCGAAATGCGGGGGGAGTACCCTTTCGCGCGACTGCGCTTCATTGACGCGGCGCTGCCGGTCGAACTCGAGTTGGAGGCCTTCAGCCCGTTCGCGCCGCTGGACGCGCGACTGTCCTCCGTCCCGCTCGCCGCCTTCGTCTTTCGCGTGAAGAATCCGTCGGCGCAGGCCCAGACCGTTTCGCTGGCCGCGTTCATGCAAAATCCGGTCGGCTACGATGCGGCCGGCGCGATCGCCGGCGACCGGCATCCGAATTTCGGCGGGAATGTCAATGAGCCGTTCAGCGAAGGCCCGGCCACCGGAATTCTCATGCGGGCGGAAGCGGGCAAGGAAGCGTCGCTCGATCAGCCGGTCGAGCTTTTTGCCGGCGCCAACCTCGCCGGTTTGAACACCCCGCCGGCCGACCGGCCGGCGAATCTCAAGCTCACGATGCTCGACCGTCTGCCGGGGGCGGTGTCGAAACTGGCGACCCCGGAGCACACGGTGGTCTGGCTTGAAGAACCGGGTGCGGATTTCCCGGAGCCGCTGCTGCGCGCGGCGCGCGAGGCCGTTCTGGCCGGAGCCACGCTTGTCTTCGCCGGAAGGACGATGCCGTTGCTCGGCTTCTTCGCCCAAGCCACCGGGGGCAAGCCGCTCGCGCAAGCCGCGTCGCGCCCCGACATCTTGTTCGAGGATTTCGAGAACGGTTACGGCAAGTGGACGGTCACCGGCAAGGCGTTCGGCGCCAAGCCGGCTGGGGGCACGTTGCCGAACCAACAACGCGTTTCCGGTTTTCTGGGCGGCGGATTGATCAACACCTACCTCGAAGGCGACGCCACGACTGGCCGGGCGTTAAGCCAGGAATTCAAGATCGAGCGGCGCTTCATCCGGTTTCTCATCGGCGGCGGATCGCAAGCCAACACCCAGTTGCGCCTGCTGGTCGGCGGCCAGACCGTTCGCCGCGCCGCGGGCAGGGACAACGAGAAGTTGGCGCCTGCATCGTGGGATGTGAGTGAGTTTGCGGACCAGACCGGCCGCCTGGAAATCGTGGACGATGCCACGGGCGGCTGGGGGCACATCAACGTCGATCAAATCGAGTTCTCCGACCAGCCGGGCAATCGGGCGGTGCTGGACTTGCTCGAAGAACTGCTGCCGGCGTCGTTCACATCGGTTCAGACCGTCCAGCGCAGGGAGGCGACCGACCCCAACTCGATCGAGTTTGTCGGGGTGAAGCTTCGCGAAGGTGCGGAGGCGCGCTCGGCACCGAACGGACTTCGCCTGCTCGCCCGCGCGCTCGGCCAGGGTCGCGTGGTGTTGGCAGGCGGCGCGATTTTGAATGCAGACGAGGCCGGAGCCGTGCCCGCGCGACAACGTGCCTGCGCGCTGCTGTGCGGCCTGGTCGGGGCGAAGTACACACCCGTTTCAGCCCAACACCCGAAGGCGCCGGGTTTCGGGTCGCTGGCGTTGGCGACGCTGGGCGGCCGGCCGAGTTTGCTTACGATGTTCAACGGCTGGGACGAGGCCTGGAAGCGCTTCGCACAAAGCGGGCGCTTCGCGGCATTCGACGCTGCGCCTCCTGCCAGCGGTCCCAGCCTGGCGGGGACGACTGGCCATTGCGCGTTGGGCAGCGAGGTGGAAATCGCCGCCGGTGAAACCGTGGAAATCCCGTTCCTCCTCTCCTGGCATTATCCGAACAAGTACAACGCCGCCGGCACCTGGATGGGCTGTCATTACGCGACGCAATGGCCGGACGCCCGCGCCGTCATGCGCGAAGCCGCAGAGAAGTTGCCGGGGTGGCGGGCGACGACGGAGCAGTTCCGCCGCGCCGTCTATGACAGCACCTTGCCCTACTGGCTGCTGGATTGCCTGACCGCCAACGCCGCGATCCTCCGGCACATCGGCGTCGTGTTCCGCATTGCCAACGGGGACACCTACGGTTGGGAAGGCTCGAACGGCTGTTGCCAGCCGACGTGCACGCACGTCTGGGGTTACGAGCAAACCCTGGCGCGACTCTTCCCCGCGCTCGAGCGCGACCTGCGGCGGATCGATTTCATGCATCAGCAGCGCGAGGACGGCGGCGTGAACAACCGCACCGATGTGCCCTCACCCGCCCGCCCGACCGGCGAGCAGCCGTTCGCCGATGGCCATGCGAGCTGCGTGCTCAAGGCCTATCGCGAGGCGCTGAACTCGCCCGACAGCGGGTTCTTCAAGGAGTATTGGCCCCGCGTCCGCCGGGCGGTGGACTACCTCATCGCCCGCGATGCGAAATCGCACGGTGGACAGCCCGCGGGGTACCTCGAGGACGACCAATGGAACACTTACGACGAGGCGCTGCACGGCGTCACGACGTTCATCAGCGGCTACTACCTCGCCGCCCTGCGGGCGGGGGAGGAGTGGGCGCGGCGGCTGGGCGACAGCGTGACGGCGCAGCGCTTTCGCACGGTCTTCACCAAGGGGCAGAAGCGGCTCGTGGAGCTGTGCTGGAATGGCGAGTACTTCCAGCAGAACCTGTCGGATTACGCCCAACGCGGCGGCGAAGTCGGTCCGGGCTGCATGAGCGATCAACTCATCGGCCAGTGGTGGGCCCACCAGCTTGGGCTGGGCTACCTCCTGCCGCGGGAGCAGGTGGTGTCCGCCTTGCGCGCGATCTTCAAATACAATTGGAAGCCTGACCTCACCGGCTGGAAGCACGCGCCGCGGGCTTTCGCCGGCGAGGGCGACCGGGGCCTCATCATCTGCACCTGGCCGAAAGGCGGCCGGCCTGCGCACGTGATGCTGTACTCCGATGAGGTCTGGACCGGCATCGAGTATCAGGTGGCGGCGCACATGATTTACGAAGGCATGGTCGAGGAGGGCCTGGCGATCGCCAAGGGGGCGCGCGAGCGCTACGACGGCCGGCCGCGGGCGCCGATTCAGCGGAACCCGTGGAACGAGATCGAGTGCGGCGGCCATTACGCGCGGGCGATGTCGAGCTGGTCGCTGCTGCTGGCCCTCTCCGGCTGGGACTACGATGCCTTGAGTCGGGCGTTGCGGTTCGCGCCGCGCACCACGCCGGAGAACTTCCAATCGGCGTTCGTCGCTCCCGAGGGCTGGGGAAGCCTGACGCAAAGGCGGGAGAGCGGCCGGCAGGTCAACGAGATCGTCGTGGTCTCCGGTGCCCTCGCGCTGACTGAATTGGCGTTGGAACGGGGCGCGCCCGTCAAGGAGGTGCGCTTGGAACTGGCGGGCAGCCGGATCGCGGCGCAAGCCAGACCCGACGACGGCGGCGTGGTTTTGAAATTCCTGGACTTGGTGAAAATTGCCGCCGGCGAAACGCTCACGGTCACGCTGACCTGAGACCGAGAAATCCCCGGTTTGCCCGGACAGCGCTCGCGGAGTTCGTCGAGGTCCCGACGAGGTTTGCCGCGATGTCACGTGCCGAGCACGTGCGCCGGCTCCGACTAGGACGCGAAAGCCGCCTCGTAAAGGGCGGCAAAGTCGTCCACGGCCAGCGCCCGCGGGTTGAACTGGGCGGTCCACTGTTTCGCGGCTTCCGCGGCGAGCCGGGGAATAGCGCTCCGCTTGAGCCCCCGCTCTGCGAGGGAACGCGGGAAGCCGGCGAGTTTCAGGAACTCGTCCAGTTGGTCGATCAGCGCCGCGACCGCCGGCTCAAGGCCGTCGCTGACGCACGCGATTTCGGGCGCAGAAGCCAGTTCAGCGTAAGCCAGCCGGGCTGCTTCGTCGGCCGCGTTGAAGCGAACCACCGCGGGCAGCATCAAGCCTACGGCTTCACCGTGCGCAATGCCGTAGTGCGCCGTGAGCGGATTTGCGCACGCGTGGGCCGCGCCCAGCATGGAGTTCTCGATGGCCAGGCCGGCCAGCGCCGCGCCGAGCAGCATTTCGCCCCGTGCAGGCAGGCTCTGCGGGTTCGCGAGCACCTCCGGAAACGCCGGCACCAAACGCTTGAACGCCTCGTGCGCATACATCAAGGAAACGGGAGTCCGTTTGCGCGTCACGGCGGCCTCGACCGCGTGGACAATCGCGTCCAAGCCCGAGCCGGCCGTTACCCGCGGGGGTTGCGACAGCGTCAGCGCCGGGTCGAGCAGGGCGACGCAGGCCGCGGCCCTGGGGTCGAGACAGGCCATCTTCTGGTGGGTCTGCTCGTCGGCGATGAGCGCTGCGCTCTGACATTCGCTGCCGGTACCGGCCGTGGTGGGGATCGCAATCAGCGGCAGCATCGGCCGGGAGGCCTTGCTGACGCCCCAGTAATCGCGCATTTCGCCGCCGTTCGTGTAGATGAAATTGCAGCCCTTGGCCGTGTCCATGGAACTGCCGCCGCCCAGCCCAACCAACAGGTCGATACCGTGCGCCCGGGCCGTGGCGACGCAATGGGCGACGTCCAAGGTCGTGGGGTTTTCGCGTACTTGATCGAACACGGCCACGCGCAGGCCGGCGGCGGTGAGCGAGGCGCGCGCACGCTCGGCGTGGCCCGCTGCCACGATGCCTTTGTCCGTGACGAGCAACGCGCGCCGACGGCCGGTCTCCCGGGCGAGTTCGCCAAGCCCATCGAGGGCATGTTCGCGGAACACCAATCGCGTGCGCGGTTGGTGGTCGAAGCTGGCGATGGGCGAGTTGCCGACCGAGGGTTGCATTCGTGAACAGACCGACCCGCCGCCTGCCATGTTCAAACCAATTTGGCCGGACCGGGCGGAGGTCGCTGACCAACGTCGCAGCCGCCGGTGGAGCGGGTGGTGCCGGCGGCTAAAAGACGCATTCCGGGAACGCCTTTTCCGGGTTGATTCCCAGTTCCTTGAGTGCCTTCTGGACCACGGCTGGCTTGAGTCGCCCTTTCCGCGACAGCGCGTGGAGGGTGGCGAGCACGGTGCATTCGGCATCGACTTCGAAGAAACGGCGCAGGTTCGCGCGCGTCTCGCTCCGGCCGAAGCCATCCGTGCCCAGCGTGGTCAGGCCGCCCGGCACCCAGGGCGCGATCATGTTGGGCACCGCCTTGAGGTTGTCCGACACGGCCACGAACACGCCTTTTTCCTTTTCCAGCAGGGCCTGGACCCGCGGTTGTCGCGGCGGTTCGGCGGGGTGAAGGAGATTCCAGCGTTCCGCCTGCAGTGCTTCGTTCCGCAGGCGCTTGTAGCTGGTGGCACTCCAGACGTCCGCGGAGACGCCGTAGCGTTCCCCGAGGATTTGCTGCGCGCGCAGGGCTTCATTGACCAGCGGGCCACTGCCCAGCAGATGCGCCTTGAGCGCGAGGCCGTCGGGCCCGGCGCGGAACCGATACAAGCCTTGCAGGATGCCCTCGGCCGCTCCCTCGGGCATGGGCGGCATGACGTAATTCTCGTTGTAGAGCGTGAGGTAATAGAATAGCTCCTCGCCCTTGGCGTACATGCGCTGGATGCCGTCGGCGACGATCACGGCAATCTCGTACGCAAAGGCGGGATCGTAGGCCATCAAGGTTGGAATCGTGCTGGCGTGCAGCAGACTGTGCCCGTCCTGATGCTGGAGGCCCTCGCCGTTCAACGTCGTGCGGCCGGACGTGGCGCCGAGGAGAAACCCCTTCGCCTTGATGTCGCCGCACAGCCACATCAGGTCGCCGACGCGCTGGAAGCCGAACATCGAGTAATAGGTGTAGAAGGGGATCATGCTGACCCCGTGCGTGGCGTAGGCCGTTCCGGCGGCGATGAAACTCGCCACCCCGCCGGCTTCGGTGATCCCTTCCTCGAGGATCTGGCCGTCCTTGGTCTCGTGGTAATAGAGTAGCGATTTGCTGTCCACCGGCTCGTAAAGTTGGCCTTTGTGGGCGTAAATGCCGATCTCGCGGAACAGCGCGTCCATGCCAAAGGTGCGGGCCTCGTCCGGGATGATCGGGACGACGTGGCGCCCCACGCCCTTGTGCCGAAGCAGCAGGCCGAGCAGGCGCACGAAGGCCATGGTGGTGGACACCGTCATCTTGCCCGAGCCGCGGTGCAGCTCGACGAGATAATCAGCCGGCGGCACGTCAAGCGGCGGCGCCGTCACCTTCCGTTCTGGAATGTAACCGCCCAGTTGCCGGCGCCGCTCCTGGAGGTAGATGGTCTCGGGGGCGTCCTCGGCGGGGCGGTAAAACGGCATCTCGGCGATCTCGTCGTCGCTGATGTCGATTCCGAAGCGCGAGCGGAACTCGCGCAGTTCTTTCTCGTTCAGCTTCTTTTGCTGGTGGGTAATATTGCGGCCTTCCCCGGCCTCGCCCAACCCGTAGCCCTTGACGGTCTTTGCCAGGATGACCGTCGGCGTGCCCTGGTGGTTCATGGCGGCCTGGTAGGCGGCATACACCTTTTCCGGGTCGTGGCCGCCGCGCGTGAGCCGGTGGATCTGGTCGTCCGTCAAGCGGTTCACCAGTTCGCTCAACTCCGGGTATTTGCCGAAGAAGTGTTTCCGCGTATAGCTGCCCGGCTCGACCGAGTACTTTTGATACTCGCCGTCCACCGCCTCCTCCATGCGTTTGACCAGCAGCCCCGTCGGGTCCGCGGCCAGCAACGGATCCCACTCGCTGCCCCAGATGACCTTGATCACGTTCCAGCCCGCGCCGCGGAAGGCGGCTTCGAGTTCCTGGATGATCTTGCCGTTGCCGCGCACCGGGCCGTCGAGCCGCTGCAGGTTGCAGTTCACGACCCAAACCAGGTTGTCGAGGTGCTCGCGCGACGCCAGGGTCAGCGAACCGAGCGTTTCGGGTTCGTCGCTTTCGCCGTCGCCCACGAAACACCAGACCTTCGGCTCCGGATCGTGGATGAAACCGCGCGCCTTCAGGTAGCGGTTGAACCGCGCCTGGTAGATGGACATGATCGGGCCCAGCCCCATGGACACGGTCGGGAACTGCCAGAAGCCCGGCATCAAGTACGGGTGTGGGTAGGAGGAAAGCCCGCCGCCTTCGCCCATTTCCTGGCGGAAGTTCGCGAGCTGCTTCTCGTCGAGGCGGCGTTCGAGGAAGGCGCGGGCATAGACGCCCGGCGAGGCGTGGCCTTGGAAATAAACCTGGTCCGCCGGGTGGCCGCCACCGGCGCCGCGGAAGAAATGGTTGAATCCGACTTCGTAGAGCGTGGCGCTCGAGGCGTAAGTCGAGATGTGGCCGCCCACGTTTGTGCGGGAGTTGGCGCGGACGACCATCGCCATCGCATTCCAGCGGATGAGGCTCTTGATGCGCCGCTCCACTTCGCGATCACCGGGCATGGCCGGTTGTTGTGAGGCGGGAATCGTGTTCACGTACGGCGTGCTGGTGGTTTGCGGCACCGTCAGGCCGGCAGCTCGGAGGCGCGCAAGCTGTTCCATCAGCAGGCGCCGTCCCTGGTCTGGGTCGTGCTCGCGGAGGGCGAGTTCCAGAAGCTGGCCATACGCGGCGAACCACTGCGTGGCCGGTGACGATCCCGGCGTTTCGGGCGCCGTGTTTTGCGTCGGTTGTGTGCTCAACGATTTCAAGGTTTCGGAGTTAACACGCATTGCTGCTGCGCCGGGCCGGCCCCAAGCTCCGTCGGCCGCGGTCCGATCCGGTTCCGTGCCGCCTTGGTCGGACGCGCTGCCTCTAAGCCAGGCGCAACTCAATGCCGAACGAGAATAGCTTCAGCCAGCCGCATGCGCCATTCCGATCGGGCGGCGGACGTGGCCGTTCAGTGGGCGGCCACGTCGAGGCACACCAAATGCGTCAGATCGCGCGCCAGCAGCCGCCCGCCGGCCAGGGCCATCGGTCCCCAGGATTCATGCCCCTGGAGCACCTGTGCCTGAGCCAGGACCTGACACCGATCCGGCGAGGCCTCGATCAGCGTGAGTTTGCCGTTGTCGTTCAACACGTAAAACAGGTCGCCCGCCAGGAGGAAGGAGCCGAGGCCAAAGTTCGTACCTGGCTCCGTCGTCCAGACCACCTTGCCATCCAGGTCGAGGCAGGTGAAGCGTCCGTCCGGGCGCACGCCGAAGATGTGGCCGGCGTGGAAAATGGGCGTCTGCTGCGTGGCTCCGAAGGTGTCGGCGTCGAGGCGGAAGGCCGTCCGCGGAACGATCTTCCCGCCTTCCTCGGCGAGTTGGAGCATAAGCGCCCCGGCGTTGTAGCCGCCCGACAGGAAGATGCGGCCGTTCTCCAGCACGAGTGGCGACGGCACGGTGGCGATGCTGATCTTCCAATCCGGTGTCTCCCAAAGCAGCGAGCCGTCATCGGCGGACACCCCCACCACGCCCTGACTGGCGGGATAGACGTATTGGCGCTTGCCCGCGAACTCCGCGATCGCAACCGAGGCGTGGGTCATCTTCCAGCCTTTGGGGTTCTGGGTTTTCCAGAGCGGCTTGCCGGTCGCAAGGTCCACGGCCAGCAAGAGCGCGTCCGGCCCGCCCGGCGCGAGGACGACCTTGTCGCCGTCGATCAGGGGGCACTGTCCGGCGTACCACGGCGGCACGGTGGCGCCGAAGTCGCGGACCAGGTCGAGGCCCCATTGGAGTTTGCCGGTGATGGCGTCGAGGCAGACGACATGACACTTCGGACCGAGGCCGACGACATATTTGTCCGTCACCGCCGGCGTGGTGCGGGACATGCCGTGGTTGCGTTTGACCGACACCGGGTAGGCGAACCGCCAGATTTCCTGCCCGTCCGCCAGCGACAGGCAGCGGAGCGTGTCCAGCTTGGATTTCTGGTCGTAATCAAAGAGATAGACGCGTCCGTTCAACACCGCTGGGCCGGCGTAGCCTTCGCCGAGATCGAGACCCCAGAGTTCCCGCGGGCCGCCGGCTGCCCAAGTGCGGGCCAGCGGCACGGTTTCGAGGCTGGCCCCGCTTCGCGTCGCCCCCCGAAAGCCCGGCCAAGCTCCCGGCAGATCGGCTGGCCGGCCCGGACCGAGCGTCAGTTTGCCCGCGAGCACGGGATTGCCCCCCGCTGCCGAGGCGGCTGCGGGTCGCTGGTCGGCGCCGGGCATTCGGAGCCCGAGCGCAGTGCCCGGGTTGCGGGCGAGCCAGGCCGCGAGCGCAACGAGTCCGGCGCCCGCCACGGCCACCGGTGCGTAGCGCAGCCAATTTGATTGCAGCAACGATTGCATCACGCCTAAGCGAATCCGGAGCGGAGTCGCGCGGGAAGAGACTAGCCCACCCGGCCCGGCGTGGGCAACAACAGCTCGCAATCGCGAGTTCCCGCTCCCCCCTTTCACCCTGCCGTTCCTTCCGTCTGTTTGACCGGTCTTGCCTTCCCGGGCGCTCGCGCCGAAGCTCGTGTCCCGATGAATCTGGCCGAGTACATCGACCACACCGGTTTGCATCCCGAGGCGACCGCAAAGGACATCGAGCGACTGTGCGCCGAGGCACGCGAACACCTGTTCCATGCGGTTTGCGTGAACGGGTCGCGGGTCGAGTTGGCGCGCCATTGCCTGGAGGCCAGTCCCGTGAAAGTCGTTTCCGTCGTGGGTTTCCCGCTGGGTGCGATGGACGCCGACGCCAAGCGTTTCGAGGCCGAGGCGGCCATCGATGCCGGCGCGCAGGAGATCGACGTCGTGCTCAACCTCGGCCGGCTTAAGGACGGGAATGATCGATCCGTTTTGCGCGAACTTAGGGATGTGGTGGAAGCCGCCGACGGCTTGCCGGTCAAGGTGATCCTCGAGGCCTGCCTGCTGTCCCGGGACGAGAAACTTCGCGCCTGCAGCCTCATCCTCGAATCTGGCGCCCGGTTCGTGAGGACCTCAACCGGCTTGGCTGCGGGCGGAGCCACGGTCGAGGATGTGAGGCTTTTCCGCGAAGTGGTGGGGCCGCAATTCGGCGTCCAGGCGGCGGGCGGCATTCGTGACGCCGCCACCGCCCGGGCGATGATCGAGGCTGGGGCCAACCGGATTGGCACGTCGGCAGGCGTAGCCATCGTCAACGGCGTGACCGCATCGGCGACCTACTAAACGCACGCATACCGCGCGGCCACACGCTGCGGCCAACCGCTGCGGGTGGCCGGCATCGACCCTCGTGCCGGCGGGCATCGGCGGCGCGGCGCCGGGTCACCCCAGGCTTTCCTTGATGCGGCGGATGTGCCCCCGGCCCATGCCTTTGACCTCGCAGCCCAGCTCGAGGTAGCGGCGAATCTGGTCGTCGTTCAGAATGCAGAAGCAGTCCACGACAGCGAACGGACGGCCCACTGCGCGCGAAGACTTCGTCGGGTTGGAGCTTGAGATACGCCTGGTGGCGCACCGCCAGGACCACGGCGTCCACGTTTTTGAGCGCCTTCTTGAGGTCCGGTTCGATGCGCAGGTTCTTCAATCCCTGCTGGCGGGTGAAGAACCGGGCGAGGCTGTAGCCGGTCGCCGGATAAGTGTCCTGGGCCTCGAATTCCCACCAGTGTTCGACGTACGGGTCGTGCACTTTCACGTCGGCGCCCATCTCGGCGAGCTTGCGCACCATGACCTCCGAACCGCTGTAGCGCGTGTCGCCCACGTCTTCGCGATACGAGGCGCCGCAGCACCAGGACCTCGGCGGCGGCCAGCGGCTTGCCCATGTTGCGCAACGCGTCCCGGACGAGTTGTGGCGCGTGCAGTGAGCGCGTGTCGTTGATGTCGATGGCCAGTGGGCGTGATCTTGAAGATGTCATCCTCCCAGCCAAAGATGTGCTTGTAGGCCCACATGCCCAGGCCGCCGTCCTTGGGCAGACAGTAGCCGCCGATGCCCGGCCCGGGGAACATGATGTTCGAGTGCGTGGGCCGCACCTTGATCGGCGTCGATCACCTTCTTCAGATCCACGCCGTTGCGTTCGGCAAAGAGCGACCACTCGTCCATGAAGGCCAGGATGGTGGCGCGGTAGCTGTTCTCCACGATCTTGGCGGTCTCCGATTCGATCGGGCGGTCGAGGACCGTGAGCGGGAAACTTTCGGTGTTCAGGACCTCGGTCAGGAACCTGGTCACCTTTGCGCGGGCGGCGTCGTTGATGCCGCTGCACACGCGCCAGAAATCGCGGATGGAGGCTACGTAGTTGCGGCCCGGCATGACGCGTTCGTAGCTGTGGGCGAGCAACGGCTCGGCGGCGATGCCGCGCTCGCTCGAAGATCTTCTTCATGATC
Organism: uncultured bacterium; assembly: GCA_963735925.1. Classification (GTDB taxonomy): domain Bacteria; phylum Verrucomicrobiota; class Verrucomicrobiia; order Limisphaerales; family J093; genus DSVZ01. The sequence goes on along the minus strand of CAVTMT010000003.1, from coordinate 1,478,155 downwards.
GGATAGGCCACCTGCTCGGTCGTGCCGGGCGCGACGGTGGTCTCGATCAGGACCAGTGCCCCGGCGGGGATGTTCTCGGCGATCGTGCGCCATGGAGGCCTCGAGCGCGGCCATGTCGGCGGCGCCCGTGCGGACGTTGCCGAGCGATTCCTTCAGGTAATCGCACTGCACGTCCACCACCACCACGTCGGCCAGTTTCAGCGCCTCCTCCGTGTAGGTGGCGACGAGGGTCTTGGTCTCCTTCACGCACCGGCCGATGAGCAGGTCCACCTCCGGGTCCTCGGCCTTGACGGGGGATACGCCGCGGTTGAGCAGCGGGATCTTCCAGTAGCTGCGCGTGCTGGGCCGCTGCATGCCGATGACGAACTTGTTGGGCCGGCCGGTTTGCTTGTCCGTCGCATCCGCCACGACCGCCGCCATGACGGCGCCGACGAAACCGAGGCCGACCACGACGACGATTTCGCGGCCCGCCTTGCGGTTCTGCTCGGCGAGTCTTCTGAGCCGCCCGAACTCCCGTCGGTAGTCCTCCGGGGTGGGGAGCGGGAACGCCTCTCCCGTGGGGCTGATGGAGGGAGGCTGGGGTGAGGTGGAGTGGGTCGCAGATCGGCGCTTTGGCGTTGGCATGTTGGGGGGTGCTTATAGCGCAACCGTGAAACGGAGGTCAAGCTGCGTTAGTGCACTTTATGGCGTGATGGGTGCTGGCCGACCGGGTACGGCAGAGGCTCAACCGGCGGGATCAGCATTCGGATGTCAACATTCGGATTGGCTTGGCGGGGGGGGCGATGTTAGCGTCTGTGCGTCATTGCTGACACAGCAGCTCGGGGGCCGGGCGGCGGATCTTGCTCCGTCCGGTTTCCGATGGAAAGGCTTTTTATGAATCCTCGAATCGGCTTGGAGCAGGCGCAAACTTTCATCGGTTGTCATTTGCGACCCGCCTCGGGGCCGGCCCACCGGCGGCGCATGGCGGTGACCATCTCGCGCCAGGCCGGAGCCGGGGCATGGATCGTGGCCCGGGAACTGGCGGCCCGGCTCGACCAGCGAGCCCCGGCAGAGGACGTGAAATGGACGGTCTTCGACAAGGAATTGGTCGAGCAGGTGCTCGAGGATCACAACCTGCCAAAGAAGCTGGCCCAGTTCATGCCCGAGGATCGGGTTTCGATGGTGGATGACATGGTGACGGAACTGCTCGGTCTGCATCCGCCTTCCTGGAATCTGGCCCACGCCTCGTCCGAATCGATCCTCCGGCTCGCCGCCTTGGGGAACGTGATTCTGATCGGGCGCGGCGCGAACGTGATCACCATGAAGCTCCCGCACATGGTGCATGTCCGGCTCGTGGGTTCTGTGGAGAAGCGTATCGAACGCGTGATGGATTACCTGAAGCTGGAGCGCAAGGCGGCCGTCGAGTTCGTCCAGAAGGCGGACCGTGGGCATCAACGGTATGTGCGCGAGCAGTTCAAGGTCGAGATCGACAACCCGTTGCTCTACGACCTGATCGTCAATACGGATCGCGTCACGTGCGAACAAGCGGCGGAACTGGTCGCGGAAGTGCTGCTCCGACGGGTGGCCACCGAAGAAGCGAAGTCGGGAACCCAGACCAGTTAGACCGCCTGGCGACCAGCACGGTTCGCTTCAGATCGGCAGCAGGATCGTGACCCTGGTTCCCGACCCCGGACGGGAGGCGATTTTTATCTGGCCGCGATGGGCCTCGACCACTCGCGAAACGATCGCAAGGCCCAGTCCGGTGCCCTGCCGTTTGGTGGTGCTGAGCAGGGAACTGAACGCCCGCCGCCGCTGCTCGGGTGACATGCCCACGCCGGTGTCGCGAAAACTGACCATGATGTAAGTCGGCTGCGGGCGCTGTCTGGGCAGGTGAATCGCACGCGTGCTGATCCGCAGGCGCCCGCCGGTCGGCATCGCCTCGACGGCATTGAGCGTGAGGTTTAAGAAGGCCTGTTCGAGCTGTGTGGGGTCCGCCATGATCAAAGGCACGGCCGGATCCAGGTGTTGTTCGAGTTCAACGTTCTGCTGGTGGAGCTTGAGGCGGGTGAGCAGCGTCAGGTCGGTGACCAGGCGGTTGATCTGCACCGGGGCGCACTGCGGTTCGCTATGGCGGGCGAAGTCCAGAATCTGGTCCACGATACGGTTGAGGTGGTCCATCTTCTCGCCCATGATCGCGGCATCGCGGGCGCGTGGATCGGCGGCTGCGAACCGCAGGTCCAGGGAGTGGTAGAGCATCTTCATCACCGTGAGCGGGTTGCGGATTTCGTGGGCCACCTCGGCCGCCAGCAGCCCCAGCGCGGAAAGCTGCTCTTGTCGCCGCAGGTGCTCCTCCATGTTTACCAACCGCTCGTAAAGTCGCGCCTTCTCGATCGCGATGGCGGACAAGTCGGCCAGCGCGGTCAGGATCCGGATTTCTTCGTTCGAAAAACTATGCGGATGATCGGTGTACACGTTGAGCGTGCCGATGACTTCGCGGCCGAAGGCCAGCGGCACGCTCAGCAACGCCACCAGGCCTTCACGGCGGGCGACCTCGACGTTCTGGTAGCGCGAGGAGACCTGGACGTTCTCGAGCTGCTGCGGCTTGCGGCGGCGCACCACGCTGCCCAGGAGGCTCTCCGCGACGCTGAGCCGGGGCTTGGTGAGATAAGCCTCGCCGGCGCCGTAAGAGGCCCGCAAGTCGAGCCATTCGCGCGTGTCGTCGAGCAGGAGGAGCGAACCCATCTTGGCGCCCATGAGTTTGCTCGCCTCGCGGGTAATGGTCCGGAGCGCATCGTCCAGATCAATGGTCGAGTTGATGGTCTGTCCGACGCTGACGAGGGCCTCGAAGAGCCGGGCTTTGAGGCGGAGTTGTTCGTACAGCCACGTGTTGTGAATCACCCGGGCCGCCTGGAGGGCGAGTTCTGCCAGCAGTTCCTGGTCGGCCGGGCTGAAGGCGTCCAGACGATCGGAGTCCACGTTGAGCACCCCCCGGACTTCGCCGCGCACCTCCATCGGCACGGCCAGTTCCGAGCGGACGTCCGGCCGGAGCATGATGTAGCGCGGGTCGCCGGCAGCGTCGCCCACGCGCGCCGGCTTCCCGGTGCGGGCCACCCAGCCGGTGATGCCTTCGCCGACCTTGAGTTTGAGTTGGAGCGCGTTCGGCGGCAGTCCGTCCGCCGCCTGGATTTCGAGGAATCCGGTGGTGGGGTTGACCAGGACCACGGAGCCACTGGCCGCCCCGACCAGGCGGACCGCCCCGCTGACGATGAGTTGCAGCGCCTCCTGGGGTTCGAGCGTGGAGTGGATGACCTGGCTGACCTGGTAAAGCAGGTTGATCCGCTCGTGGCGGGCTCGGAGTTCATAAAGCTCGGTGGCAAGATCCGGCACGGCACGACCCTACCATGCGTCGCCGGAAGCGCAGTGGAAAACGGGGGCGGGTCTGGATTCAAGTGGGTGGCTGCTCCGCTGCGGCGGCACAGAGCGGTGCAGCACCGCTACCATCCAATTGGGACACTGCCCAAGACGTCCAGATACCACCTGGCCTGCCGCCGGTCGGAGTCGCATCCGTCGCTTCAGCGAACGCGCATCGTTGCCCACAGACCTCCGGCGCCGAACAGGGCATTGGGCAGCCAGGCCGCCACCCAGGGCGGGAGGTATCCTGCCGTTCCCAACGCCAGCGCAAACCAGCGGGCGAAGAAGAAGCCAAACGCGATGAAGATGCTCGCCGCCACTCCCACGAAAACGTTCCGCCGTCCGGAAGGCGCCCCGAAAGGAATGGCCATGAGCACGACGACGAGGTTCGTCCAAGGTTCGGCGAGACGACCATGGAACTGGGTTTGCAGCTTTGCCCGCGCGGCGGCCGGGAGGGCCGGATGCAGATCCTCGTACTCGCGGATCTCGCTCAAAGACAGTCGGGCGCGCTTGGCCGCGCGGGCTCCGCTCAGCGTGGCAAAGCGGATTTCGCTGTTGATCTGGGAGGGGGTTTCGCTGAGTTCGATCATCTCGAGCTGGTTCGTGTCGCTGGGTTCCCACTTCGGTTCCGGAAAGGGCGTGTAGAACAACTGCCGCACGCCGTAAAAGGTCCAGGCTCCATTGGTGAAGACGCCGGAGCGGGCGGCCAGGCGGCGGCGCATCCCGTTCTCGAGTTCCCAATCCAGGTTGACGTTCCACATGGCGCCGGTTTCGCGGTCATAGAGACCGATGTTCCAGAGCCGGCGCTGGCGCTCGTTATGGAAGGTGAGATTCCGCACCCAACGAGTCTGGTCGCGCGCGGTGCCTTCGCCATCGCGGCGGGCCAGGATGCGCTGCCCCAGATCTTCGCTGCGGGGAACCCACAATTCGTTGAGTGCGAAGACGCCCAGACTGAGCAACGTCCCGACCCCGAAATACGCCAGGCTGAGCCGCCAGAGGCTCACGCCCGCCGCGCGGATGGCGGTGAGTTCGTGGTGCCGCGCGAGATTCGTAAGTGTGTACAGCATGGCCAGGAGCAGGCCGATGGGAGTCACCGTCACGAGGAATTCGGGCAGCATGACGAGGTAGTATTGAACCACATCCCAGCCGGTCAGCCGATGACGTTGAAACTCCTCCAGCTCGCTCAAGAGGTCGAAAGAAATCCAGAAAACGAGGAAGCCGCCGAGGCAGTAGCCCAGCGGGAGCAGAAGTTCGCGCAGCAAGTAGCGGTCGAGCAACCGCATGACCCGCGCAGGGTGTCCACGGCCGGTCGCAAAGTCGAGGTTGGAGTCAGATCCGACGCGCTTCCGGCCCTTCGGAGGGCCGGCAGAAACCAGTGTTGGCAGAAACGAGTTGGCGGGGTGGTTGGATTCGACTAAAGTCGGGCATAACCGAACCGATTAGCAAAGCCCGGTGAATGCCGAAACTCCACGAAGATGAAAGCCTCAAGCATAAACCCGCCCCGGAATCGTCGCAGCTTCATCAAGACCACGTTCGCCAGTGCGTCGGCGCTGGTCGCCCTGCCGCGATTGGCCTCTGCTGGCGAGATCGTGAAGCGTCCGCCGCCGCCCCGTGCCTCCGATCGCGTCCTGCTCGGCAAGACCGGGATTCGGAGTTCGTTTCTGGCGCAGGGTACGGGATTCAATGGCTCGAGACGTTCTTCGGACCATACCCGGTTGGGCCAGGAACAGTTTACCCGCCTGCTGCGTCACAGCGTGGACAGGGGGATCAACTTTCTCGACATGGCGGACTTGTACGGCTCGCACCCGTTCGTGCGCAACGCTCTGAAAGGTCTGGCGCGGGATCGGTTCGTCATGTTGACGAAAATATGGCCCCGCAAGGAGGACTGGGTCACTCCGTCCGCGAACGCCCAGGAGGAGATCGACCGCTTTCGCCGGGAACTGGACACGGATTACCTGGATATCTGCCTGATTCACTGCATGTTGAACGACAAATGGAGGGCTGACTATGCCGGTATTCGCGACGGTCTTTCCGCACTGAAGCAGCGTGGAGTGGTGCGGGCTTTGGGCGTGTCCTGCCACGACCACGGTGCGCTCAAGCAGGCTTCCGAAGACCCCTGGGTGGACGTGATATTTGCACGCATCAATTACCGGGGGGGCAAGGACTTTTCCTGCGACGATTCCGTGGAGGCAATATCGGGAACGCTTCGCCGAGCCCGATCCAACGGCAAGGCTGTGGTCGGTATGAAGATATTCGGTGCCGGGAAGCTGACCCAACCCGAGGAGAAAGGCGCGTCCCTCAAATTCGTGATTGGTAACAATCTGGTGGACGCCATGACGATCGGCATGCTGAGTACGGACCAGGTCGATGACACCATCCAGCGCATTGATCAGGCGGTCAGGGCCTGAAACTGGTGATGGTGGTTCGAGTCGGGGAATCCCGAGCCGGGTAATGGTGCCACGCCGCCCGGCCAAGGCCCGGTTTTGAGCACGGTCACCGCGCTAAATCGACTGCCGTGGCCGCAGCCGCCAAAAAAGACGAGCGGCGGGCCTGACTTCCAAGTCCTCGCCCGCCGCTCGATGACCCCAACCACTGCAACCAACCAACAACCAAACCAACAGCCTTTTCAACCGACCTCAAATCAGCCGTTTAGAACTTCGGCCGGTGAGACCCGGCGAATTGGCCGCTGCGGAATTTACTAAGCACGCACAGTGCCAACTGCGTGCCCAACAAACGTCGGCGATCTTCCGGCGATGTCGTCTTTCAACCTATTTGTTAGCAATGGCTTGATGCAGCAGCTATTTGAGCCGCACAGGCGTGTGGGCTCGAAGTCATAGGTAGGGAAGCAGTGGATTGCAGATCGAGAGAAACGTGCGCGGGGCGGAATTCCAGTGACCGGCGACTTCGACCGCTGAAGCCGGGTAGGTCGCCGGCGGGTGCTGTCGGGCTCCGGGCGAGGTCACCGGGACTGGTGGCTACGGAATCACGGGTGGGTGGCGGGCAGAATCCCGGCGCGGTTGCCGGTTCCTTGATCGAGTGAAGATTCTTGGCAAAAGGCGTTGACAGCGCGGCCGTGAATTTCTAGCTTCCTCGTCTCGTTACTGGTCCGGCAAGACTGTGCGTCCCCAGTAGCCTTCGCGGGGCGTACGGTCTATTGTCGTCTTAGGGCACCGGAGATGAGCGTACAGCGAATGGGCTTGCCCATGTAGCTCAGTTGGCAGAGCGCGTCCTTGGTAAGGACGAGGTCACCAGTTCAACCCTGGTCATGGGCTCCAGAAATTGAACAGGCGATACACTAACAGCAGGAAGCAAAATGGCTAAAGAGCAATTCCAGCGGACGAAGCCGCACGTCAACATCGGAACCATCGGTCACATCGACCATGGCAAATCCACGCTGACCGCTGCGATCGTCCAGACGCAGGCCCGCCGGGGTCTGGCGACTCCGATTTCGTATGCCGACATCACGAAGGGCGGCACGGTTCGCGACGAAACCAAGACCGTGACCATCGCGATTTCGCATGTTGAGTACCAGAGCGAGAACCGGCACTACGCCCACGTCGATTGTCCCGGCCACGCCGACTTCATCAAGAACATGATCACCGGTGCCGCCCAGATGGACGGGGCCATTCTGGTGGTGGACGCTTCGGAGGGACCGATGCCGCAGACCAAGGAGCACGTGTTGCTGGCCCGGCAGGTTGGTGTCCCAGCGATTCTCGTCTATCTGAACAAGGTGGACTTGGTGGACGATCCCGAGTTGCTGGACCTGGTGGAGATGGAATTGCGCGACCTGCTCAGCAAGTACGAGTTCCCGGGGGACAAGACCCCGATCATTCGCGGCAGTGCCAAGGCGGCCCTGGCTGGGGAGGCAAAAGGGGAGGATTCCATTCAGGAACTGCTCAAAGCGGTGGATGATTTCATTCCGCTCCCGACCCGTGAAGTGGACAAGCCATTCCTCATGAGCATTGAGGACGTGTTCAACATCGAAGGTCGCGGCACGGTCGTTACCGGACGCGTCGAGCGCGGCGTGCTGGATCGCATGACCGAAGTCGAGATCGTCGGGATTCGCGACACACGAAAAACCGTTGCCACGGACATCGAGATGTTCCGTAAGCTTCTGGACAAGGCGACCGCCGGTGACAACGTGGGGGTGCTCCTGCGTGGCACCAAGAAGGAGGATGTCGAGCGCGGCATGGTTCTGGCCAAGCCGGGCTCGATCACACCGCACACCAATTTCAAAGCGGAAGTGTACGTCCTGTCCAAGGACGAAGGCGGGCGGCATACGCCCTTCTTCACCAACTATCGTCCCCAGTTTTACTTCCGGACCACCGATGTCACGGGCACGGTCACGCTGCCTCAGGGCGTCGAGATGGTGATGCCCGGCGACAACGTCTCGGTGGAGATCAAGGTGATCTGTCCTGTGGCCATGGAAAAGGGCCAGCGGTTCGCCATCCGCGAAGGCGGTCGCACCATTGGTGCCGGCCGTATCAGCGAAGTGATAGCCTAGCGACGAAACAGCGCAACCGGAGGGCACGGCCGTCGTCGGCCGGCTTCCGCTTCTCGCGGACGTTCAAGCATGTGCAGTGCCCATTGACTGAGTAGGGCGGTAGCTCAATTGGCAGAGTAGCGGTCTCCAAAACCGTTGGTTGGGGGTTCGATTCCCTCCCGCCCTGCCAGGTTCGTCGAGAAGCGGAGGGGTGGCAGAGCGGTCGATTGCGGCGGTCTTGAAAACCGTTGTGGGCCAAACACCCACCGGGGGTTCGAATCCCTCCCCCTCCGCCAAGAAAGAGATCCGTGAGAGACTATATTACACTGGCAATTTGGGTCGTGATCGTCGGGGGCGTGTTCGCCTACCTTTGGCGCAAAGGCATGCTTTTGCGCATCACGGCCTATGTGCAGGAGACGAAGGAAGAGCTTCGCAAGTGCACCTGGCCTTCGATGGCGGAATTGCGCGGATCGACGATCGTGGTTATGATCACAATCGCCTTGATGGGATTGTTCTGCATCTGCTCCGATTTTGTGATTCTCAAGGTCGTGCGCGGAATCCTCCCCAAGCTGTGATCGCCCCCGCCAACATTGGAGACTCTCCCCATGCGTAGCCAGTGGTTCGTCATTCACACGCTTGCCGGCCAGGAGATGAAGGTCAAGGAGAGCATCGAAAAGCGCCTGAAGCCGGAAGAGATGGGCGAGTACATTCATGAGGTGCTCGTGCCCATGGAGAAGGTGGCCGAGGTGCGGGGCGGCAAGAAATCAGTCTCCACCCGCAAGCTCTATCCGGGCTATGTCTTCGTGGACATGATTCTTCTGGACGAAAACGAACGCCTGATCGAAAGGCCTTGGTACTTCATTCGGGAGACGCCCGGCATCATCGGCTTCGTCGGCGGCGAACGTCCTTCGCCGACCTCCCAGGAAGAAATCGATCACATCAAAGAACAGATTTCGGAGTCGGAAGACACCGAGCGGCCCAAGGTGAGTTTCGAGGTCGGCGAGTCGGTGAAGATCAACGACGGTCCGTTTTTGAATTTTACAGGGGTGATCGAAGAGATCGATCCGACCCGCGGCAAGTTGAAGGTGACGGTCAACATTTTCGGCCGGAGCACGCCGGTGGAACTTGAGTACTGGCAGTTGGAGAAGGCCTAAAGTCGCCCACCGGGGGATGCCGCGGTGAGCCCGCAGATCCTGGACCGGGCATTTTCAGATTAACGTATGGCGAAGAAAGCAGTCGGTCAGATCAAATTGCAGATTCCGGCAGGCCAGGCGAATCCCGCCCCGCCGGTGGGGCCTGCGTTGGGCCAGCACGGCGTCAACATCATGGCGTTCTGCAAGGAGTACAACGCGCGCACCAAGGACCAAACCGGGATGATCATCCCGGTCGTGATCACGGTCTATCAAGACAAGTCCTTTACTTTCATCACCAAGTCGCCGCCGGCCTCGGTGTTGCTCAAGAAAGCGGCCGGCATCGCCTCGGGTTCCAAGGTCCCGAACAAGGACAAGGTCGGGAAGGTGACACGCAAGCAGGTGATGGAAATCGTCAAACTCAAGCTCAACGACCTGAACGCAACGGACGAGGAGGCCGCGGCCCGCGTCATTGCCGGGACCGCGCGGAGCATGGGCATCGACGTGGTGGAATAACTCCAACCGCGGGAGAGCACAGGCTCGTTCGCACCGCATCAATCCATGACAAGAATCGGAAGCAAACGCTACCGCAAAGCCTGCGGGCTGCTGGAAGCCAACAAGAGTTACCCGCTCAAACAAGCGGTGGACCTCCTGGTCAAATTCCCGCGCGCCAAATTCAACGAAACCGTCGAGCTGGCCTTCCGGCTGGGCGTTGATCCCAAGCAGTCCGACCAGATGGTGCGGGGCACGGTGCCGCTGCCTCACGGGAGCGGGAAGGTCGTGCGCGTCCTGGTTTTCACCAAGCCGGGAGCCGCGGCCGACGCCGCCCGGGCGGCGGGCGCGGAGCACGTCGGATTCGAGGACCTGGTGAAGAAGTGCCAGGAGGGGTGGTCCGAATTCGATGTGGCCGTGGCCACGCCCGAAGCCATGGGCGAGGTGCGCAAGCTCGGCAAGGTACTGGGCCCGCGCGGGCTGATGCCCAATCCGAAGACCGGCACCGTGACGGACGACACGGCAAAGGCCGTCCGGGAGGTCAAGGCGGGGCGAGTGGAGTACAAGACAGACAAGGCCGGCAACGTGCATGTGCCGGTGGGTAAGGTCAGCTTCGCCCCCGAGCAGATTGTGGAAAACGCCCGGTCCGTCATCGAGGCGGTCTTGCGGGCCCGACCGCAGAGTTTGCGGGGCACGTATTTGCGCAATTGCACCCTCACGTGCACCATGAGTCCGGCCATCCGGCTGGATTTGCGGGAGCTCCAACAGGCCGCTTAATTTTCATTCTCAACGATCATGCGCGCTGAAAAGAAGTCCCTGACGCAGGAGTACATTGCCCGGCTGAACGCCTCGCCGTTCTTGCTCGTGGTGGATTACCGTGGGCTCAACGTGGCCCAATTCAAGGAATTACGTTCGCGACTGCGGAAAACCCAGGCCGAGGCCCACGTCGTCAAAAACAGTGTCTTTCGCATCGCCTTTCAGGAGGCGGGTTTGGGCGAACTGACCGGCGTGCTGAGCGGCCAGTTGGCGGTGGTCACCGGGCGGCGCGACATCAGCCCGACGGCGAAAGTCCTCAAGACCTTTCAAGCCGAATTCGACAAACCGAAGGTACAGTTCGGGTATCTGGGAAACGAACGCCTCGAAAAGGACGCGGTGCTGGCCCTCGCGGACCTGCCGCCCCTGGAGGTTCTGCGCGGCAAGCTCCTGGGAGTTTTCCAGGCGCCCGCCACCCAGTTGGTACGCCTGCTCAACACCCCGGCTACGCAGCTTGCCCGGGTGCTGCAGGCCCGCGTCGAGAAGGGCGCGTAAGATTCTCACTTTCGCCACCGCCGGCCGAGGCGGGGACGAAGCTAACCGAAACTCAAAAAGTAAATCGTCGGCTCACGGGCCGTGGGCTGAAACCCTTCGTGGCCGCGAAGGACGACGAAACTGAAAGGCAGAAAAATGGCTGACATCGCATCGTTGGTTGAACAATTGAGCAAGCTCAGTGTCTTGGAGACTGCGGAGCTGGTCAAAAAGCTGGAAGAGACGTGGGGCGTGACCGCAGCCGCACCGGTGGCCGCCGCCGCTGTCGGAGCTGCCGCCGGTGGTGGAGCCGCCGCCCCGGCCGAGGAAGCGAAGATCGCGTTTGACGTGATTCTGGCTTCCGCGCCCGCGGACAAGAAGATCGCGGTCATCAAGGCCGTGCGCGAGATCAAGGCCGGCTTGGGCCTGGCCGAGGCCAAGAAGCTCGTGGAAGAGGCGCCGAAGCCGGTTCTGGAAGGCGCCAACAAGGCGGAGGCCGAAGCCGCCAAGAAGAAGTTGGAAGAGGCCGGCGCGAAGGCCGAAATCAAGTAGTCGTTTTGAGTCGGGTGGGCGACGGCTCCAGGCCGTCGCCCACTTCTTTGAAAGCAACCTGAGCCAATTGCCCTCAGCATCAAGCCCCAGTCGCTTGTAGCGCAGTCAACAGTAATGCCGGTCGGCTCTTGAAGACAACAGGAGCACCGGCAGTTTGTCGTTTGGAAGCGAGCCAGTCCGGTAGTTAAACTGCGGTGATCGAAGTGACCCTATGCCAGCACGAGGAACAGAACGCATTAATTTCGGGCGGATCCGCGAAGTGGTTCCCCCGCCGAATCTCATCGAGATCCAGGTCAACTCCTACAACGAGTTCCTCCAATCGGCCGTGGCGCCCTCGAAGCGCAAGAACGTCGGGCTCCAGGCCGTATTCACCGAGGTCTTTCCGATCGAGAGCTATGACGGCAAGACCCGGCTGGAATTCGCCAGCTACGAAATCGGCGAACCCAAGCTGGACTGGCTGGAGTGTCTCCGCGAAGGCCTGACCTACGGGGCCCCGTTGCACGTCAAGTTCCGATTGCGCGAGGAAAACGGCTCCAAGGAAGAAGACGTGTTCATGGGCGAGATTCCGCTGATGACGCCGCAGGGCACCTTCGTTATCAACGGCGCCGAGCGGGTCATCGTCAGCCAGTTGCACCGCTCGCCGGGGATCGCGTTCGAGGCCACGCAGCACGCCAACGGCAAGATGCTCCACTCGTTCCGGATCATTCCGGATCGCGGCTCCTGGTACGAAGCCCAGTTCGACACCAGCGATCTGTTGTACGTTTACCTCGACCGGAAGAAGCGGCGTCGCAAATTCTTAACGACCACCTTCTTTCGCGCCCTGGCCTTTCTGGACGGCGAAACCAAGGGCAAGGACATCGAGAAGACGCGGGGATTGGACGAGGACATCATCCGGCTCTTCTACGAGACCGAAGATCTGACCGTCAAACAGGCCGAAGCCCTGGAGGACATCCAGAACAAGGTGCTCATCCAGGATGTCATTGATGCCGACAAGGGCATCGTGGTGGCGCGGGCCTTCGAGCCGCTCTCCAAGGCGGTCGTCCGCCTGATCGCTGAATTGGGGGTGAACAAGATCCGCGTCGTGGATACGGCGGCCGATGACGGCTTGGTCATCAAGTGTCTCAAGAAAGATCCGACCAAGAACGAGGACGAGGCGCTGAAGGACATTTATCGGCGGCTCCGGCCGGGCGACCCGCCGACCGCCGCCAACGCCCGCGCGCTCATCAAGCGGCTGTTTTTCGACCCTAAACGGTACGACCTCGGCCGGGTGGGACGTTACAAGATCAACCAGAAGCTGGGCATCGGCACGAGCGAATCGCGCATCCTGACCAAGCAGGATCTGGTGGCTGCCACCAAGTACCTGCTCAAATTGAAACGCGGGGAGGGCTCGGTGGACGACATCGATCACCTGGGCAGCCGGCGCGTCCGGACCGTGGGCGAACTGCTGGCGAATCAATGCCGCGTCGGTTTGGCCCGTACCGAACGCCTCGTCAAAGAGCGCATGACGCTCTTCGATCAGAGCGTGGACACGATGACGCCGCAGAAGCTCATCAATCCGAAAGCCCTTTCGGCGGTCGTGCGCGACTTTTTCGGCCGCAGCCAGCTCAGTCAGTTCATGGACCAGATCAACCCGCTGGCGGAGTTGACCCACAAGCGCCGGCTGTCCGCGCTGGGACCCGGTGGCTTGTCGCGGGATCGGGCCGGTTTCGAGGTGCGCGACGTGCATCCCTCGCACTACGGACGCATTTGTCCGATCGAGACGCCCGAAGGTCCGAACATCGGTTTGATCGCCTCACTCGCCACCTTTGCGCGGGTGAACGACTTCGGCTTCATCGAAACGCCCTACCGCAAAGTCGCCTCCGGCCGGGTGTCTGCCGAGATCGAGTATCTCACGGCGGATCGGGAGGAGGCGTACGTGATCGCGCAGGCGAACGCGCCGATCGACGAAAAGGGCCACTTCGTGACCGAGCGGGTGACCTGCCGGTCCAAGGGGGAATTCGTGGACGTGGAACCGGCGCGGGTGGACTACATGGATGTTTCACCGAAACAACTGGTTTCCGTCGCGGCGGGGTTGATTCCCTTCCTCGAGCACGACGATGCCAACCGCGCGCTCATGGGCTCGAACATGCAACGCCAGGCGGTGCCCCTGCTGGTGACCGAGTCGCCGCTGGTGGCGGCGGGCCTGGAAGACCGCGTCGCGCGCGATTCCCGCGCGGTTCTCGCCGCGGAGGAGTCCGGCAAGGTGGCCTCCGTCTCGGCGAGCCAGATCATCGTCACCCACGACGGCAAGCTCCCGGAGAGCAAGAAGAAGATCAAGACCGACGCCTCGGCCGGGGTGTATGTCTATCCGATCCGCAAGTTCATGCGATCGAACGCGGCCACCTGCATCAATCAGAAGGTGCTGGTCGAAAAGGGTGACGCGATCAAGAAGGGGCAGGTCCTCGCGGACGGACCGTGCACGAAGGGCGGAGAACTCGCCCTCGGCCGCAACGTCCTCGTCGCCTTCATGCCTTGGAACGGTTACAACTTCGAGGACGCGATCATGATCAGCGAACGGATCGTGAAGGACGACGTCTTCACCTCCATTCACATCGACGAATTCGAGGTCAGCGCCCGCGACACCAAACTCGGCCCCGAGGAGATCACGCGGGATATTCCCAACCTGGGTGAGGAAGCGCTCAAGAATCTCGGCCTCGATGGCGTGATTCGCGTGGGGGCCGAAGTGAAGCCGGGCGATATCCTGGTGGGCAAGATCACTCCCAAGAGCGAAACCGAACTCGCGCCCGAGGAACGATTGTTGCGCGCCATCTTCGGGGAGAAGGCGGCCGACGTGAAAGACACCTCGCTGAAGGTGCCTTCCGGCACGTACGGCATCGTGATGGATGTCAAAATCTCCGCGAAGAAGGAGTCTGACAAGGACAAGCCGCCGGCCGCCGTTTCCAGCGATGCGAAGAAGCACGCCAAGCAGGTCGAGGAGGAGCACAAGGGCAAGGTCGAGGAACTCCGCGACCAGCTCACGGAAGCGCTGAGCAACATCCTGCTCGGCGAGAAGATTCCGCTGGACGTGGTCAACAGCGAAACCGGCGAGATCATCATCCCGGCCAATCGCAAGATCACGAAGACGCTGTTGCGCAAACTCGCGCAGGTCTATGATCGCATCGAGATCGATCCCTCCCCGATTCGCAACAAGATCAACGAGATCATCGGCACGTTCCGGAAAAAGTTCGACGACCTGCAGATGCAGTTCGACGAAGAGATGGAACGCGTCGAAAGCGGCGACGAGGTCGATACCGGCATCGTCAAGTCGGTGAAGGTCTATATCGCCTCGAAACGCAAGCTGTCCGTAGGCGACAAGATGGCCGGCCGCCACGGCAACAAGGGCGTGGTGGCGAAGATTGTGCCCGAGGAAGACATGCCGTTCCTCGCAGACGGAACGCCGGTGGACATCGTCCTCAACCCGCTGGGTGTGCCTTCGCGCATGAACGTCGGCCAGGTGCTCGAAACGCACCTCGGTTGGGCGGCGCGCCTGCTGGGCCTCCGGTTCTGCACCCCCGTCTTCGACGGCATCAAGGAGAAGGACATCCGGAACTACCTCGTGCAGGCGGCCAAGCATCAGAAGGCGGGCGGTGAACTGGGCCTGATCGGCGAGAACGGCAAGTGCACGCTCTACGATGGGCGGACCGGCGAGGCGTTCGATCAGGAAGTGGTGGTGGGCTTCATCTACATGATGAAACTCGGCCACCTGGTGGCGGACAAGATTCACGCCCGCGCCGTCGGCCCTTACTCGTTGGTCACCCAGCAACCGCTCGGCGGCAAGGCCCAGTATGGTGGTCAGCGCTTCGGTGAAATGGAAGTGTGGGCCATGGAAGCCTACGGGGCCGCCTACACGCTGCAGGAATTGTTGACCGTCAAATCCGACGACGTGCAGGGCCGGACCCGCATTTACGAAAGCATCGTCAAGGGCGACAACGCCCTCGAAGCCGGGGTACCCGAATCCTTCAACGTTCTGGTCAAGGAAATGCAATCCCTCGGTCTGGACGTCAAGGTGGGTTACACCAACCCGATCGACCCCTCCGCGCCGGCCGCGCCGGCCGCCCCGATGGCCGCGCAATTGGGCCTCCTTGGTTAATTGGTCGCTGTGAAACTGCTTAGCCCGACACGCTCATGAACACGAAAGAATCGACCCGCGAGGCGCTCGGCCTCGACAAGGTCAACGCGGTGGACCACGTGGCCATCAGTATTTCCTCGCCCGAAACCATTCGTTCCTGGTCGAAAGGCGAGGTCAAGAATCCCGAGACCATCAACTACCGGACCTTCAAGCCGGAGAAAGGCGGTCTCTTCTGCGAACGCATTTTCGGTCCCGTCAAGGACTGGGAATGCTCCTGCGGCAAGTACAAGCGGATCAAACACCGCGGGGTGGTCTGCGACCGTTGCGGCGTGGAGGTCACCCTGTCGCGCGTGCGCCGCGAGCGCATGGGCCACATCGACCTCGCCGTGCCGGTTTCGCACATCTGGTTCTTCAAGTGCATGCCCTCCCGCATCGGCCTCATGCTCGACATGACGGCCCGCAGCCTCGAGCGCGTGATTTACTACGAGGACTACATGGTGATCGACCCCGGCAACACGCCGCTCCAGAAGCACCAGTTGCTCAGCGAAAGCGAGTTCCGGGAAGCCCGCGAGACCTACGGTGCGGATGCGTTTACCGCGAAGATGGGCGCCGAAGGGGTGCGCGAGGGCCTCTCGCTGCTCGACCTGCAGAAGAACGTCGAGGAGTTGCAGCAGGCAATGACCGAGACCAAGAGCAAACAAATCCGCAAGAAACTCGCCAAGCGGATCAAGCTCTTTCAGGGCTTCATGCACTCCCGCAGCCGGCCCGAATGGATGATCCTGACCGTCCTGCCCGTCATCCCGCCGGACCTGCGTCCGCTCGTGCCTTTGGAAGGTGGCCGCTTCGCCACGTCGGACTTGAATGATCTGTATCGCCGGGTGATCAACCGGAACAACCGGTTGAAGAACCTCCTCCAGCTCAAGACGCCGGAGGTCATCATTCGCAACGAAAAGCGCATGTTGCAGGAGGCGGTGGACGCGCTCTTCGATAACGGCCGCCACGGCCGGCCGGTGACCGGCGCCGGCAACCGTTCGTTGAAATCGCTTTCCGACATGCTCAAGGGGAAGAGCGGCCGCTTCCGCCAGAACCTCTTGGGCAAACGCGTCGATTACTCGGGCCGCTCCGTCATCGTCATCGGCCCCGAGCTGAAGGTCCATCAATGCGGGCTCCCCAAGAAGATGGCGCTGGTGCTCTTCGAGCCGTTCATCATCCGGCGGCTCAAGGAGAAGGGCTTCGTCCACACCGTCCGCTCGGCCAAGAAACTCATCGAACGCCAGTCGCCCGAGGTCTGGGACGTGCTCGAGGAAGTGACAAAGGGCCATCCGGTCATGCTCAATCGCGCCCCGACGCTGCACCGCCTTTCCGTGCAGGCCTTTGAGCCGGTGCTCATCGAAGGCGAGGCCATCCGGATTCACCCTCTGGTTTGCACCGCGTACAACGCGGATTTCGACGGCGATCAGATGGCCGTACACGTGCCGCTCTCGGTGGAGGCACAGTTGGAGGCCAAGCTGCTCATGATGGCCCCGCTCAACATCTTCAGTCCGTCGAGCGGCAAGCCGATCATGACGCCCACGCAGGACATCACGCTCGGCTGCTATTACCTGACGGCCGAGCCGCGCCGGGCGAAGAAGGACGGCGAGCGCCTGATGTTATTCGGTTCGAAGAGCGAAATCCTGTTCGTCCATGCGGACGGCGCCCTAAAGACGCACGATCGGATCCTGCTGGCTAACCCGGACCGGGGGCAGGAAACGGTTTACGGCGATGCCAAGCGGACGGTCATCGAGACCACCGTCGGTCGGGTCATCTTCAGCGAGATCTGGCCGCTCGAACTCGGCTTCTACAACAAGCCCGCCGGGAAGAGCCAGCTCGGGGACATCATCTGGAACTGCTACAAGCACTGCGGTCACGAGAAGACCATCCTGGCCCTCGACCGGTTGAAAGAGGTGGGCTTCCGCGAAGCCACCCGCGCCGGCGTCTCCATCGGCATCGAGGACATGATCATCCCGAAGGAGAAGGACCAGGAGATCAGCGTCGCCCAGAAACAGATCGCCGACGTCGAGAAGCAATACCGCAAGGGCATCATCACCCCGGGCGAGCGCTATAACAAGATCGTGGACATTTGGACGCACTGTACCGACCAGATCTCCAACGTCATGATCCGCACGCTCGAAACCAACATGGGCAAGCGCGAGTACAATCCGCTCTATCTCATGGTGGATTCCGGCGCCCGCGGCAACAAGGCGCAGGTCCGCCAGTTGGCCGGCGTCCGCGGGCTGATGGCCAAGCCCGACGGCTCCATCATCGAGAAGCCCATTCTCGCGAATTTCCGCGAGGGCCTCTCGGTGCTCGAGTACTTCATCTCCACGCACGGCGCCCGCAAGGGGTTGGCCGACACCGCACTCAAGACCGCCGATTCGGGTTACATGACCCGCAAGCTCGTGGACGTGGCGCAGGACGTCATCATCCGGCAGGACGACTGCGGCACCACCAACGGCATTTGGGTCAAGGCGATCGAGCAGGGGGAGGACGAGATCGTGAAACTGAGCGAGCGAATCGTGGGGCGGTTTGCCTGCGATGACATCCCCGATCCGCACGACGTCTCGCGCATGTTGGTCCGCGCCAACGAACTGATCGACGAGACCAAGGCCCGCGAGATCGAGAGCGGGGGGGTGGATCGCGTGAAGATTCGCTCGGTGCTGACCTGCGAGGCGAAACACGGCGTTTGCATCGCCTGCTACGGACGCAACCTGGCCACAGGGGGACTGGCGAAAATGGGTGAGGCCGTGGGCATCGTCGCGGCCCAGTCCATCGGTGAGCCGGGCACCCAGCTCACGATGCGGACCTTCCACATCGGCGGCACGGCGTCCCAGGTGTTCAAACAACCGCAGGTCAAGGCCAAGTTCGACGGCGTGTTGCGCTATAACGAACTGCGCACCGTGGCCCTCGATGACGGCAGCAACATCGTCCTGAACAAGAACGGCTCCGTCTCCATCGTCGATCCCGAAGGCCGCGAACTCGAGAACCACATCGTCGTCATCGGCGCCGTGGTTTCCGCGCGCGACGGGGGCCGGGTCACCAAGGGCGAGACGTTCGTGCAGTGGGATCCCTACAACGTGCCGATCATCTCCGAGAAGGCCGGCCGGGTGCAGTTCCATGACATCATCGAGAACGTCACGATGAAACAGGAACTGGACGAAACCACGGGCCAGGAGTCCATGGTGGTCATTGACCACAAGGAGGATCTTCACCCGCAGGTCATCATTCACGCCGAGAAGGGCGAAGCGCTGGCCAGTTACCCGATTCCTTCCGGCGCCCACATCATCGTCAACGAAGGCGATAAGATTGTGCCCGGCGCCTTGCTGGCCAAGACCCCGCGCCGCAGCGTGAAGACCAAGGACATCACCGGCGGTCTGCCGCGCGTCGCGGAGTTGTTCGAGGCGCGGCGGCCGAAGGACGCGGCGGAGATCTCCAAGATCAATGGCCTGGTGGACTTTGGCGCGAGTGTGCGCGGCAAACGCTGCATTCTCATCAAGGACCCGCAGACCGGTGTCGAAGAGGAGCACCTCATCCCCATCGGCAAACACGT
This sequence comes from uncultured bacterium, assembly GCA_963735925.1. GTDB lineage: Bacteria > Verrucomicrobiota > Verrucomicrobiia > Limisphaerales > J093 > DSVZ01. The sequence goes on along the minus strand of CAVTMT010000003.1, from coordinate 1,459,130 downwards.
CATCGTCTTCAAGGGCGATCGCGTGGACAAGGGGCAGCAGCTCACCGAAGGCTCGGTGGTGCCGCACGAAATCCTCGAGGTCAGCGGGCCGCAGGAACTGCAATCGCGGCTGGTGAGCGAGATCCAGGAGGTGTACCGCCTCCAGGGTGTCACCATCAACGACAAGCACATCGAGACCATCATCCGGCAGATGCTCCGCAAGGTCCGCATCACCGAACCCGGCGACACCACCTTCCTGTGGGCCGAACAGGTGGACAAGCTCATCTTCGAGGACGAAAACCAGCGCGTCGAGAAGATGGGCGGCAAGCCCGCCGAAGCGCAGCCCGTCCTCCTGGGCATCACCAAGGCGTCGCTCGAAACCGAGAGCTTCTTGAGCGCGGCTTCCTTCCAGGACACCACCCGCGTGCTCACCGACGCAGCCACGATGGGCAAGGTGGATTACCTCCGGGGCTTCAAGGAGAACGTGATCATGGGGCACATCATCCCCGCAGGCACGGGCTTCGACATCCATCGGAACATCCGGATCAAACCGCTCGTCGAACTGGGACCCGAGGAGGCACCTCCGGCTCAGGAAGCCGAGGAAACGTTCACGATCCGCGACATCACTTCAGACTGACCGCGGCCGGGCAGCCGCTCACCTCTCACAAACCAGAAGGCGCGGTCACCCCGCGCCTTCGTTTTTGGCCGGAGAAAACCGGGCCAATCGGCGGCGGCGTGACGCACTTCATCGAGTTTGGTGTCGGCGGGCGGCCCGGCTACGGCGGCTCGCCTCGCGCGGCGGCTTCGCGGGCAAGGTCAGGCGTTGAGGTTCACTTGCACGACCTTCGCCGGCGGGAAGCCGTTGAACCAGGTCGCCGACGCGTTGCTGTACGCGCCGATGTTCTCCGCATAGACCAAGTCGTCGATCGCCAGTTCGGGCAGTTCTTCGGATTGTGAGAGCACGTCCAGGCCGTCGCAGGTCTGGCCGAACACGGCGCAAATCTCGGTCTTGCCTTTCCGGAACGCCTTGAGCGGGTATTGGCAGTGGTCGAAGATGATGCCACTGAACGTGTGATAGACGCTGTCGTCGATGTAGTAACACGGTTTCCCGTCGCGGACGGCCTTGCCGATGATGCGGGCGATGCTGGTCGCGGCGGTGGCCACCAGAAAGCGTCCTGGCTCGGCCAGGATTTGGAGGTCGGCCGGGAACAGACGGTCGAGCTCGGCGTTGATCTTGCGGGCGAGCTCCCGGAACGGCCGGACGTGCTTGTTGTAAGGCGCGGGGAAACCGCCGCCGATGTCGAGAATCTTGATCCCATGGCCCCGCTCGCGGGACTCCTTCATGACGGCGGCGGCGATGTTCAGGGCCTGCACGTAGTTCTCGAAATTGGTGCATTGGCTGCCCACGTGGAAGCTCAGGCCCTCGACCACCAGGCCCAGCCGGCCCGCGGCCAGGACCAACGCCACCGCCTCGCCCGGATCGCAGCCGAACTTGGACGACAGTTCGCATTGCGAACCGGTGTTCGCCACGCGCAGCCGCAGCACCACACCGGCGTGCGGCGCGAACCGCTTGATCTTCTCCAGCTCGGCCAGGTTGTCGAAGGTCACCAGCGGCTTGTAGCGGTCGAGCGCCAGGAGCGTTTCCTTTGGCTTGGTCGGGTTGGCGTAGATGATCTTGTCCCAGATGAAATCCTGCTGGGCCTTGGCCGGGAGCTGCTGGATCAGGTCGTGCACGAGCATGAACTCGGCGACCGAGGCGACGTCGAAACTCGCGCCGGCCGCGTAAAACGTGCGGAGGATCGCCGGGTCGGGATTGGCCTTCACGGCGTAGTAGCACTGCACTTTGGGCAGGTGCCGCCGGAACTCGGCGAAGTTGCGGCGGAGGATTTCGTGGTCGATCACCACCAGCGGCGTGCCGTGCTGGCGGGCGAGAGCTTGAAGTTGGCGGTTCGTCATACCGGATGCGCGGCCAGCGTTTAGCACGCCGCCGGGATCGCGGCCAGCAGAACCGGTGACCCAGCCGGCGCTGGACGGCACCGCCCCGCGACTCTACCCTGAAACCATGACTTCGACGGTTGCCTGTGGCCTGCCCGACGCGCGCGGTTACTTCGGCGCGTACGGCGGTCGCTTCGTGCCCGAGACGCTGATGCAGCCGCTGCTCGAGCTCGAGGCGGAGTACCTCCGCTCCCAGCAGGACGCGGATTTCCAGCGCGAGCTGAGTTATTACCTGCGCGAGTTTTGCGGCCGGCCCACACCGTTGTATTTCGCCGAACGGCTGACGCGGGAATTGGGCGGGGCGAGGATTTACCTCAAACGCGAGGACCTGCTCCACACCGGCGCGCACAAGATCAACAACGCGCTCGGACAGGCGTTGATCGCGCGCCGAATGGGCAAGACGCGGGTAATCGCCGAAACCGGCGCCGGCCAGCACGGCGTCGCCACCGCGACGGTCGCGGCGATGTTCGGCCTCCAGTGCGTCATCTACATGGGCGCGGTCGATTGCGAGCGCCAGGCGCTGAATGTGGTCCGCATGAAGATGCTCGGCGCCGACGTTGTGCCGGTGCACGCCGGCCAAAAGACGCTCAAGGAAGCCGTGAACGAAGCCATGCGCGACTGGGTCACGAACGTCCGTACGACGCATTACATCCTCGGGACCGCGTACGGCGCCCACCCCTATCCGCTCATGGTCCGGAACTTCCAGCGTGTCATCGGCGAGGAGGCGCGGCGACAGATTCTCGAGCAGGAAGAGCGGCTGCCGGACCTGCTTATCGCCTGTGTGGGTGGCGGCTCGAACGCGATCGGTTTGTTCCATCCGTTCCTGGGTGATCCCGGCGTGAAGATGGTGGGGGTGGAGGCGGGCGGCGAAGGCATCATCCCCGAACGCCACGCGGCGCGATTCCAAGGCGGTTCGCTGGGCGTGCTGCAAGGCACGCGCTCGTACATTCTACAGGATGCGAACGGCCAGATTCAGCTCACGCACAGCGTGAGCGCCGGGCTCGATTACGCGGCGGTGGGGCCGGAACACGCCTGGTTGCGCGACCAGGGCCGGGTTGAGTACGGCTTCGCGACCGATGAAGCCGCGCTCGCGGCGTTCCTGAAACTGGCCCGGCTGGAGGGCATCATCCCGGCGCTGGAATCCGCCCACGCCATCGCCGAGTGCATCCGCCGCGCGCCGACGCTGCCCAAGGATGCGCTCCTGATCGTGAACCTGTCCGGTCGCGGCGACAAGGACGTGGCGCAGGCCGCGCTGAAAATGGACCTGCAAATGCCCGGGTGACCCGGCGCCGACACCCGGTTCCTGGACGAGCAGCGTCGGGCCTTGGCTTTGGGCTCCGTTCCCCTGGCCGGAGGGAGAAGGTATTCGAGAATCGCTCATGAAACTGAAACTGAATCTGGATCCCGACCGCAAGGTCAGTCTGCAGGTCGGCCCGAGGCACAAGGTGGAATTTCGCCTGCGTCAGTTCATCGTGCCGCCGGGGCGGAAGATCTCGCTCAAACGCAATTACAGCCCCGGCTTCACCGGCGGTTACCACGACAAGACCGCCGCCGTCGAGCAACTCGCCGCCAATGTCGAGCGCTTGGCCGAACTCCAGGAACGGCTCTACGCAGATGACCGGTACGGGCTCCTGATCGTGTTCCAGGCGATGGACGCCGCGGGCAAGGATGGCGCCATCAAGCACGTCATGTCCGGGGTGAACCCGCAGGGCTGCAAGGTGACCAGTTTCAAGGTGCCGTCCTCGGAGGAACTCGATCACGACTACCTGTGGCGGGCCAACCGGGCGCTGCCGGGCCGCGGGACCATCGGCATTTTCAACCGCTCGTATTACGAGGAAACCCTGGTGGTGCGCGTGCATCCGGATCTATTGACCAAACAGAAACTGCCGCCCGGCAAGGTGGACGAGGAGTTCTGGCGGCGCCGGTTCAAGGAGATCAACCACTATGAGAAATACCTCGTCCGCAACGGCATTCGCGTGTTGAAGTTCTTCCTGAACCTCTCCCAGGAAGAGCAGCGCAAACGTTTCCTCGCCCGCATCGAGGAGCCGGAAAAGAACTGGAAATTCTCCACCGCCGACTATCGGGAGCGGGCGTGTTGGGACGATTACCAGGCCGCCTATGCGGACATGCTCCGACACACCAGCACCGACGCGGCCCCGTGGTTCGTGGTTCCGGCCGACAACAAGTGGTTCTCGCGCCTGGCCATTTCGGCCACCATTTGCGCCGTGCTCGAAAGCCTGGATCTGAAATTCCCCGAGGTGAGCAAGGAGCGCCGGCGCGAGCTTCAGGAAATCAGGAAGGAACTCGAGCGCGAGTAACCCGCAGCAGGGCTCGACGTCGCCCCGGTGGGCAAACCCGCGCCGCGCCGCCTGCAATCTGGGCTTGACGCTGCGGGGGGCGGAGTCTAGTTGACTCGCATGGCCACCGATGACACTGGCAGCGCGCGCGATGCGTCGCGTCTGCCGTCCTCGGCGCGGCCTTTCCTGTTGCTCGCCTGTCGCTAAACCAACCGAGATTACGCTTATGAAACGACGTCAGTTCCTCCGATCGGCTGCCCTCGCCGGGGCCGGCACCCTCATCCTGCCGCGCGCGAAACTGTTCGGCGCCGGGGCCGCCGGCAACAAGCTCAACGTTGCCTTGATCGGCACCTGGGGTCGCGGCGAGGCGCACTTCGGCGCCTTGCGTGGCGAGAACGTGGTCGCCTTGTGCGACGTCAACGAGGAACACCTCGCCTACGGTGCCCAGAAGTTGAATGCCCCCAATGCCAGGCAATACGTGGACTGGCGCCAGTGTCTCGACCACAAGGGACTGGACGCCGTCGTTTGCTGCACGACGGATCAAACCCACGCCTTCGTCGCGAACTGGGCAATGAACCGCGGGCTGCACGTCTATTGCGAGAAGCCGCTGGCCAACAGCGTGGAAGAGGCGCGCGTCGTCCGCGCCAATTACCTCAAAAACAAGGGCAAGCTGGCGACCCAGTGCGGCACCCAACGCCACGAGTACGAGAACTTCAACCGCGTGCGCGAACTCATCCGGGATGGCGCCATCGGCGAACTGGAGGCGGTCTCGGCGTGGGGCAATCGCCAGATTCCCCGCCCCGGCTATCTGCCCGCGCAGGGTGAGCCGCCGAAGTATCTCCACTACGATCTGTGGATCGGACCTTCGCCGTTCCATCCTTACAACCCCGGCTATTTCGCCGGCGGCCCCGGCATGAATTGCCTGTCCTGGAACATGTATTGGGATTTCGGCAGCGGCCAGGTCGGCGACATGGGCAGCCACACGATGGATCTGGCGTGGAATGGCATCGACGCCACGCTGCCCACCACGGCCGAGGCCAAAGGGGATCCCTTCAATCCGGAGGTCACGCCGGTGCGCCTCGAAATGCACTTTGACCATCCCGCCAATGGCTGGCGCAAAGCCATCCAGGTCGCCTGGTACCAGGGCGGCGCCATGCCGGAAAACCCGTACCGCGCCGTCGATCTGAATCGCATCGATCACGGCGCTATGTTCGAGGGCAGCAAGGGCGTGCTCGTCTCGGACTTCACTTCGCGCTTGATCGTCCCTAATGGCGACAAGGCCGACATGACCTACTACCACCCGCGGGCCAAGGACGAGCTGATCCCGAAGATGCCCGGCTTCCAACAGGAATGGCTGAACGCCTGCAAGGGCAATCTGAAGACGTCCTGTGACTTCGAGTACAGCGGCAACCTGATCGAACAAATGCTACTGGGCCTGGTCGCGTACCGCGTGGGCAAGAAGATCAGCTACGACGGCACTGCCGGCAAAGTCACGGACAACGACGCCGCGAACGAACTGCTGCGCCGCACGTACCGCGCCGGCTGGACACTCGACGGCTGATCCCACGGTTGGCCCCCGAATATCGAAGCCCCCGCTGAGCCGTGGCGGGGGCTTCGATGTTGTAGGCCCGGTGAGGGCGGGGAACCAGGTCCTCCCGGCGGGCAGACTTACCGCACTGTCCTACTCGCCAACCGCGCGGTAAAACCGGAGCGGGTAATTCGTGGCCGCGGTGTCCCGGAACACCAGCATGGCGTTCGTGCTGAAAGGCGGGCCGAGCGTTTCCCAGGTTTGGCCCCACAAATTGGTCGAGGCCTGAATCACGTAGCTCTTGCCGGGCTCGCCGGTAAAACACAGGGTGAAGCCACCGCCGTCATCAAAACCGTCGGCGACGAGCTCGTTCGGCGGCGGAGCCACCACTGTCACGGAGACCGGAGCGGAGACCGCCGTCACGTCCTCACTGTCCGTCGCCTTCGCGGTCAAGGAGAACGTTCCCACCGCCCTGGGCCGCCAGTCGATCCGGAAGGGGGACCGGGAGCTGGCGCCCAGCAAGGTGGCGTCGGAGAAGAGTTCGACCTTCGAGATGGCGGCGCGGGTGTCGCTGGTGGCGAAGGTGACCGTCACGGGCCGGCAGGCGGTCAGACTGTTGCCGTTGCTCGGACTCGTGATGGACACCGCGGGCATCGGCGGCAGGACGCTCATGTTGACCAATTGGATCGCGTTCAGTGCCCCGCGTGAATTCCCGTCGCTGGCGCTCCCGCCGTTGACGGTCAGCATGAAGCGGTCGGCTGACAGGCCGGTGAAGAGGATCACATTGCCCGCCGCGGTGCCACTGCCGAGGTCCGTGCTGCTGAAGCCCGGCGCGATTTTGAAGGTGCCGGCAAAGTCCACATTGGCGGGGTCGAGGGCATAGGCCGTGGTGGTACCCCAACCCGCGGCGCTGAGCGTCAACCGACTGACCCGATCGGCCGCTGGATTGTCACCGTCGCTGTAAACGATCACGGCATAGCCCGAGGCCATCAGCCCGGCGGGTACCCCCGTGAAGGTAACGGTTATGGCGCCGCTGCCGGTGTCGTCGGCGGTCAGAAAACCCTGCATCAGGCGGGCATCGCCCGGCGACCCGGCGATCGGCAGGCTGAGCGTGCCGTTGGCCGCCGACCAGGACATGTGAAAGCCGCTGTAATACGCCGAGAACGTTCCGCCTCCGTCGCCTTCCGGCGCGATGTTGCCGCCCGAGCCGTCCGCATTGTTCCAGAACCGCTGCGGCAACCAACCGGCGGTCTCGCTGGAACCCATGTCCACGGGTACGCCGTTGAGGGCGCTGCCGCCCACAAAATTGACGCCGATCAGGTCGGCCTTGACCGAACTCGCGCTGAGAAGCACCGCCAGGAACGCGCCGGTTCCCGGACGAAAAGCAGAAGAGTTAAACATGGGCAGTACTGCTACGAACATGCCCACTCAGAAGCAAGTCGAAAAACTCACTTCACTTCGTCACGCGCGGCCGGCCGGGAGAGCCGCGTCCAGGGAACAAACCTGGGCGTGGGGTTTTCTGCGAGGGCGCGGAAGCCACACTCGCGCAAAGTGCGGGCGCGCGGCTGGAGGGGGTGAAGGAACAGGAACGGCTTCCGGGCGACCTCGAATCACGCCTGCGTCGGATCGTCTCCCGCCGCTCGAAGCAGAAGGCGCAAGTATTCCTACGTCAGCCCACCGGCAGGTTGCGATGAACAGGCGCCACTTCGACCGGGCGGTTTCGGACTCGACTTTGGCCGTGGCCGATCTTGACCGAGCGTTGGACGCGTTCGACCAGGCGGTAGCGGCACATCGTCTGCACCCGGCAGGCCCGGTGCCGCGCGGGCTCACTTCAACGCCGCGTCGAGTCGGGCCAGCACCTTGGTGCGGCCGAGCACTTCCAGCAGGTGATAGAGGCTTGGGCCGGCTGTCTTGCCGGTGCAGGCCAACCGGGTGGGATGCACGAGCACGCCCGGCTTCACGCCCAGTTCTCCCGCCGTGTTCTTCAGGCAGGCTTCGAGGAAGGCGTAGTTGAACGGCTCCACCTTGGCGAAGGCGTCGCGCAGGCGCTGCAACCGCGGCTTGTTCTCTCGCCGTGAAGCTTCTCCGCGGCCGCGGCCGGATCGATACCGGACGAGTCGGTGAAGTAGAACCCGGCGTAGGCCGGCAGTTCGGTGAAGGTCTTGATCTTGCCCTTGCAGGTGTCGAGCGCGGCTTTGACGTAGGCCAGCGGAAAGCCGTTCGTGTCCAGGCCCGCCTTGGCCAAGTGCGTGGACGGCAGAGTTCGTAGAAGCGGTCGTCCGGCAGTTCGCGCGCAGTACTCGCCGTTGCAGCCAGAGGAGCTTCGTCATGTCGAACCGGGCGTTGTGCCGCAGAATCTGCGGCAGGTCGAAACGCTCGATCACGTCCGCCAGCGAGAGCTTCTCGCGGTTGTCCTTGGGCGACCAGCCGAGCAGGCAGAGGTAATTCACCACGGCCTCGGGCACGTAACCCTCGTCCAGATACGTGGTGAGCGAGGCGCCCTGGTCGCGCTTGCTCATCTTGGTGCCGTCGGCGTTCAGGATGAGCGGGATGTGGGCGTAATGCGGCGGCTGCACGCCGAACGCCCGGAACAGCGCGATGTGCTTGGCGGTGTTGCTCAGGTGATCCTCGCCGCGAATGACGTGCGTGATGCCCATCTCCAGATCGTCCACGACGTTGACGAGGTGAAACACCGGCTGGCCGTCGGAGCGCACGATCACGAAATCCGGATCTGCCTCCTCGCGGTCGGTCAGTTCGCGCCGCACGTCGCCGACGACCAGGTCGTCGAATGACGATCGGCTCGCGGGTCATCTTGAATTTGATCGCGCCTTCGTGTTCGTACGCCAGGCCGTGCGAGAGCAGGGCCTCGACGCGGCGCTGGTAGTTTTCGCGTGCGTTGCGATTGAAAGTACGGGCCGCGGTCGCCTTTGCCGGCCCGGTGGCATCGCTGGTGAGCGGGCCTTCGTCCCAGTTCAAGCCCAGCCAGCGCAGGCCGTTGAGGATGACGTCCACCGCCTCCTGGGTGTTGCGCGCGGCGTCGGTGTCTTCGATGCGCAGGATGAACGTGCCGCCGGTGTGGCGGGCGTAGAGCCAGTTGAACAACGCGGTGCGGGCGCCGCCGATGTGGAGAAAGCCGGTGGGACTGGGGGCAAATCGAACGCGAACGCTCATAGTGCAAATTCTCGCAAGTTGCGGCCGCAGGTTAGCCTTTCCGTCGGATCGGCGCCATCGGAATTCCCAAGCCGGGGAATCCCCGGCGCTGGCAAACGGGGAAATCCCACCAAGCTGGATCGTCAGTGACGGGCCGGTTTGTCGGCGGGCCTTTGCTCGCGAAGCGGCCGGGCGTGGCCAAAGAAAACGGCGGGCTTTGGGACCACACACGGATTGCATCGCCAAAACCCGCCGGCACGGACCCTTCCCAAGAAGGGCCAGGCAGTTCCCGTCCCTGCGCGTGTGTGACGAACCGGGCCGGAAGCCGCCTCACGGTGATGGCGGACCGGGCACCTGTCAAGGCGCGGCGGCCGGCGCGGCGGCCGGCGCCCGAGGTGTGGTCGGCACCGTGCCTTGGTCTGGTGGCGGCGGTGGCGGCGGTGCTGCTGCGCCGGCGCAGCGGCGCAGCCACCCTATTGAAATCGAAACAGCCTTTTGAATTCGGAGCGTCCTTCTGAAATCAGGATGCTGCCTGACTGGCAGGAAGCCGGCGGGAGGCGGCTTGTTTCCAGCCTTCAGGCTGCTCCGCGCTCTCTCACTATCTCACCAGGCGCAAGGATTCCACGGCCACGCTCACACCGGCACGCGAACAGGGGTCGAGTCGCAGACGCGTGACCAGGCCCCGCCAGCGAAGGTTGTCAGCGACGGGCACGCGATAGTCGTGCCACCCGCCGTCGCCCTGAACCGAGAAGCGGGAGCTGGTGGCCTCGCTTTCCGGCAGGTGGGCAGTCTCCCAGAAGAGTTGCGCCCCATCCGCGAAGGGTCTGCCGTCTGCCGGGGTGAGTTTCATGCGCAATTCGACCGCGCGGAATTCGTCGGCGCGGACCTTCATCGGCGGCCCGAACACGGCCGGGTCGTTGCCAATCGTACGCGCGCTGAGCACGCCGTTCGTGACGTGTATTTCCGCGAGGTTCATGCCGCTGCCCCAGCCGGCGTCGCCTTCCTCGAAGCTCCACGCCGTCCGGCCCGGCGGTTCGGGCGGAAGGTCGTATGGGCCAAGGCCGACGTCCGCGGGCACGACGTCGAGATGATCGCGCGGGGCGTCGGTGAACACGTCGCGAATCGCGTCGAGGTAGCCGAAGCCGAATTCCTGGTGCGGTTCAATGTAGGAACCTTCGCCCCATTCGTTCCAGGCTTCGATCAGCACGAAACGACGCAGCGGCGACGCGTCCTGCCGGTCGTTGAGAAACTGCTTCGCGTCGGCGAGATGTTGGCGAAACCGGGCGGGGGTGCGGCCGTAACGGACGAGGTTGTTCTCGCCGTGCCACGGGCGGCTGTCCCAACCGCCGCTGAGCGGCAGCAGCATCGGGATCGGGCTTTGCGCGCGCAGTTGCTCCCATTGGCACCGGTAACCGTCGAGGAGGGTGGCGAACGGGGCGAACAGGCCGGAGCCGCTCATGCCCAGGCCGGCCCAGTTGTAAGCCGTGATGGCGTCGTAACCCTCGGCGGCGGCCGTGCGCGCCTGGCCGGCGTCCCCCACGCAGGCCAGCAAATAGAGACCGGACAGGCCGGCGCTCCGGCACTCGGCGCGCATCGCCTCGAAGGCGCGCCGCACGCCCTCGCTGCCAAGATCCTCGGTGAGCCGTTGCGGGCTGAAGACAATCAGCACCGGCTTGCCGTCCACGGTGAGGTGTTCCGGGCGGCGGAAGTAGTTCTCGATCCAGTACCGCGTGACCGCCAGGCAATCCGCCGGCGAATGCGTGCCGGGCGGATTGTGGTTGGCCCAGAGCAGACAGAACTTGAGGAGGTGCCGGTAGCGCGCGTGGAAGTAGCCGTCGTGCAAGGCGTGTTCGAGCTGCCGCGCGCCTTGGGACCAGTACCAGTCGTACGCGAAGAAGGTGATGCCGTGCTCGACGGCCCATTTGATGTGCCAGTCGGCGACCTCCGGATCGCCTTCGCGATACCAGCCGAGCAACGGGCGCCGCTCGGGAAAGCGGCGGAGCGGTTGCCACTGCCCGGCGCTGCGCCAGCCGGGAAAGTAGTACGCGCCCACCTCGAACGGGCCCCGCACCGGTTTCGGTTCGGGCACGTAATCGGCCTTCGCCAGATGCAGGTCGGGCGTGAAGCGCAGTCGGTGGGCGGTTCGCAGGTCGGGAGTGTTCGCCGACTTCAGCTCGAGCCGGAGCTCGAACTCGCCGGGCTCGTCCGCCGTGAGTGTCCAGCGCAGGACGGTTTCCTCGTCGAACGGCAAACGCTCCGGCGGGAGGCTTGCGGTTGAGCCTTCAGTCAGCCTGAGCCCTGCCGGCAAGACCAGCGACGCGGCGAGGTTCGTGATCGGCGTCGCGCCCACGTTGGCGATCACGGCCGCGATCGTGGCCGGACGCCCGGTGCGGAGCGGGGCCGCGTCCGGCGCGAAGGACTTCACCTGCAGTTGCGGCGGGCCGTGCGGGGCGGCGTCGATTTTGAGCCACGCCAGGCGCGCGTTGGCGCCCGGAGCATCGCTGGGCTGGAGGCCAAGGGCGACGATCCGACCCTGCCAGTCCTTCGCCGCCAGCAGGTCGAGGTTGTAGGTGAACGCTCCCCCGTTCGTCACCAGCGGGAACGCGAAGCGGTGCAAGCCCGGCGTCTGCTCGGTGGCAAACATCAGTGTGCCGTAATGCCCGCGGTCCACCGCCATCTGGAGCGACAGAAAGCCGTGCTGCTCGGCTTCGAGTCGCACCGGCGGCGCCAGCAGGAAGGCCTCGCCGTCCGCGAAACTCAGGTTCAGACCGTCAGGCCGGCATGCCAACCCGGCCTCGGCGGTGGCGCTCCAGCCTTGGTTCGAGTTGGTGAAGGTGAAATCCGCGGCCGACACTGCCGGCGGCGCCTCCCGTTCGCCGACGCGAAGCGAGTCCACTTCGAACTCCGCGCCGTCGTACAAATCGAAACGCAGCCGCACGATGCGGCCTTCGGTGTGCCAGAACGGATACACCCGCCACGTGTGCCAACCGCCGTCGCCGCGGACCTGGAAGCGCGTGGTCTTCGCCTGCGAGAATCCGCCGTAACGGCCTTGCGAGGTGTTGCTCCAAAACCACTCGGCCGTGCCATCGGCACTCGCGCGGAGGCGCACCTCGAGGAATTGCCAGGGAGAGGCCGGGAAATCGAGCGGGGCGCTGAGTTCCAGAATCGGATCGCTGCCGGCCGCCCGGCAACGCAGTGCGCCGTCGCTGACCGCGACGCCCTTCAGGTCGGCGTTCGGGCGCCAACCCTCGAAGTCGCCCGCTTGGTTGAAAGTCCATTCGCGGACCGTGCGTTCGCCGGCCGGCGCCGCAGCCACTCCGCCAGCGCCGACGATCAGCAACAGCCAGAGGAGCGTCGTGCGCGCAGAGCGACTGCGTGGCACCGGCGCGGCGGTCTTTGCGGCCAACGACCGGCCTCGCCGAAAGGGGGAGGAGTCTCGAAGCGTCACAGCCGGTCCTGGTAAGCCAGCCACAGCGCGCGGAAGTAGCGCATCACGCGCACCGGGTCGGCGCTTTCCGGGATCTCCGCCAGGCAGAAGCCGGTGAAACCGCTGCCGCTCAGCCGGCTCAGCAGCCGCCGCCACGGGTATTCCTCCAAGTAAAGGTCGCGCATGTGGACGGAGAAAATCCGGTCTTTCAGCAGATCGAAGTTCGCCTCGAATCCGGCGCCTTCGAGGTCGCTTTGGTTCGAGTTCCAGCACGCGCCGACGTTCGGGTGGCTGGCGACGTCGAGAATCGTCTTGAGGTGCGGAACCAGGGACGTGCCGCTGCCGTGGACTTCGAGCCGGATTTGCTGTCCCAGCCCGGCGCCGAATTCGCCCAGTTCGCGCAGCGAGCGGCCGATTTGTTCGAGCGTTTTCGGGACCGGCACCTCTTTCGGCAGTCCGTTCGGCCGGACCTTGACGCCGGTTGCGCCCACATCGTGGGCGAGCCGGATGTACTCCTTGGTGGCTTCGATATCGCGCCGCAGCCGGGCCTGGTCGGGCGTGTGATAATCGAAGGCGCTGCCCAGGCCGAAGAGCTGCACCGGCGAATCGGCGAACCGACGCTTCACCTCGGCGCGCTGGTCTCTGCCGAGTCCCACCTCGACGCCGTGCGCGTGCGTCGTGCGCAACTCCACCCCTTCGAATTTCGTCTCCGTGCAATGCTTGATGATCGTGGGCACATCCCAGTCCTTGGCGAGGTTGTACGTGACCAGACCCACGTGCATCCGGCCCGGCGGTTGCGGGGCCGGTTCGGCGGCAGCGGCGGCGGGCGAAGCGAGGCCGGCGGCGGCAAAGGCCAGGCTGGCGGATTGGAGGAAATGCCGGCGGCTGGTGGCGGAGGCGGACATGTTCATGCCGGTGAGCAAAAGGCGTCGTCGCGTGCCAGGCAAGTCCCAAACCGCCGGGGCAGGCCGCCGTCGCCCGGGAGCACCCGCTGACCCGGTCTTGGCGCGGCCGGGGTCGATTCGCTCCGCGTCAAGCCAAACGGCCGCCATCCGAAGACGGCGGCCGCGGCGAAAGGGCTTTGGGGGCTGGTTATTTCACGACCGGACGGAGCACGATGTTCCGGTAAGATACCGCCGCGTGATCGCCCTGGAGGTAGAGCGGGCCGGGGCGGAACTCGTCCGACCAGAGGGCGCCGCCGGTGCAACCGAGGACCGGTTGGTTGTCGATGATCTTGGTGCCGTTCAGAATCACGGTGAGGTGGCGGTCCACCAGGGTGATGTCGAACGTCTGCCATTCGCCGGGCGGCTTGCAGACGTTCACGGAGGGGGTGATCCGGCTGTACAGGCCGCCCATGTTGTGGGAGTCGGTGGGCTGGCCATACGAGTCGGCCACCTGGACTTCATAAATGCCGCGCAGATAAATGCCGCTGTTGCCGTTCTTGGGCACGTTGACTTCGAGCTTGAGGTTGAAGTCCTCGAACTCGCGGTCGGTGCGGAGGTTGCCGTAGTTCTTGTGCGGCTTGCCTTCTTCCTGGACCGGGCGGTTGCGGAGTTCGCCGTCCTGGACGTGCCAGCCGTTGGCCGCGCCGGCCTCGACGAGCCGCCAGCCCGTGAGGTCCTTCCCGTTGAAGAGCTGAATGGGGTCGCCGAATTTGACCTCCGCAAGATCGGGAGCCGGCGGCACGGGCGGGATGCGCATCCCGCTGAAATCGCTCTGGCTCATGCCCTCGCCGTTCTCATGCGGGTTGAAGAGCATCAGACTCAGATTGTCGCCATCCACGTGGGCGCTGATGAGTTCGGTGAATTGTTGCCGGCGCACGACCTTGCCGGCGGCATCCTTGCGGGCCACCTCGTGGGTGCGCGTGACGTTGAGTGTGTCGTCGGTGAAGAACACGCTCGAAACGGGGACAACGCTGCCGCCGCCCCAGAGGATCGAGCCGTCGTACCAGCCATTTTCCTTTTTGATTTCCAGCCAGCCGCCGCCGCCGCCGGGGATGGTCAGGGCCCAGCGGCCCAGGAAGGCATCGTCGGCGAGGAGGGTGAAAGCGCCGCCGACCAACAGGGAGCCGAGGACGCAGGCGCGCAGTCTGCGCGAACGGATCAAGTGCGTATGCATGGCGCGGATTTATGCGGAGAACCCCCCGGCCCAACAAGGAAAAAACCGGTCAGGCAAGAATCCGTCTGCGAACCGGGCGGGGCTCGCGACGTGTTGCCGCGGCGATCACGCAACCGCCGGAGCCGTCCGACTCCCGACAGCCGCCGGCGGCCGGTTGGCCCCTGGCGCTCCGGCCCGGACTGCGACTGCGCGCGCACTGCCGTCGGCAACATTTCCTGTTTTATGCGCATCTCTCGCGCGCTAGGCTCCGCTTGAAATGGATTCCGCCCGGCACATTCTCCTGATCGAAGACGACGCGAGTCTGGCGGCGAACCTGTGCGAGGTGCTTCAGGAGGACGGTTTCCAGGTGACCGTGTGCCATCGCGGCGACGAGGGGTTGCGCCGCGCCAGCAGCGACGAGTGCGACGTGGTGCTGACCGACCTGCGTCTGCCGGGACTCGGCGGCCTGGAACTCGTGCGCCAGCTTCACGACACCCAGCCGCGCCTGCCCGTCGTGCTCATGACCGCGCACGGCACCATCGAGACCGCCATCGAGGCCACCAAGCTCGGCGCCTACGATTACCTGCAAAAGCCGTTCGAGATGCCCGGGCTGCTCGACGTGCTGCATCGCGCCGTGGAAGCCGGCCGCCTCATGCGCGAGCCCGTGACCCTGCCCGACGCCCCGGTCGAGAGCGGCACCGCCCTCGTGGGCACGAGCCGCGCGATGCAGGATGTATGCAAGGAAATCGGCCGCGTCGCCGCCAAACCCGTCACCGTGCTCATCCGGGGCGAAACCGGGACGGGCAAGGAACTCATCGCCCGCGCCATCTATCAGCACAGCCCGCGCGCCAAAGCCCCGTTCATCGCGATCAATTGCGCCGCCATTCCGGAAAACCTGCTGGAAAGCGAACTGTTCGGCCACGAACGCGGCGCCTTCACGGGGGCGGATCACCGGCGCATCGGCCGTTTCGAGCAGGCGCACCAGGGCACGCTCTTCCTCGACGAAATCGGCGATCTGCCGCCCAACACGCAGGTGAAACTCCTGCGCGTGCTCCAGCAACAGACCTTTCAGCGGGTCGGCGGGGCGGAGGCGATTTCCGTGGATGTCCGCGTTCTCGCCGCCACGCATCGCAATCTGGAAGCGATGATTCGGAGGGGAAGTTCCGCGAAGACCTGTTCCATCGGCTGAACGTGGTGTGCCTCCAACTCCCGCCGCTGCGCGAACGCCGCGAGGACATTCCGGTGCTGGTCCAACACTTTCTCCGCAAATACGCCGGCGACTTCGGCGTTGAAAGTCCGGCGATCGCGGCGGACGCCCTGGCCGCTGCTGCAAGCGCGACTCGTGGCCGGGCAACGTGCGCGAACTGGAGAACGTCACCCGCCGCCTGTTGCTGGCCGCGCGCGGACTCTCCATCAACGCCGAGGCGGTGCGCCAGACGCTCGCCGCCCGCGCGGCCGAAACCGCCCCGACGGGCCGTTCCTTCCCGGCCTTCGCGGGGGAATTGCTGGCGCGGGCGCAGAAAGGCGAGCTGCACGATGCTCATGCCCGCATGCTCGCCGAAGCGGAACGCGAAATCCTGACGCAAGCCATCACGCTGGCGGAAGGCAATCAGGCGAAGGCCGCGCGCTGGTTGGGTTTGTCCCGCCTGACACTGCGCGAGAAGCTCAAGCAACTTGGCCTGCATCCCAACTCCGGCCCGGCCATGGACGGCTGAAATCCGGCCCGCCAGTTCGCCCTCGAATCGAGGTCTCGGCTGCGGTCCCCGTTCGTCGGCCGGGTGAAGCCGGCGTTCCGGGCTGACCTTTACGGCCTTCGCCACGGGCGGCGGCCGGGTTTTGGTTGGACCGCGCCAGTGCTTTTGCTAAAGACAGCCGCATCGCGACCATTACATGAACCGACCTGCCCTGTTCCTCGCCCTCGCGTTGGCATTGGCTCATTCGTGGGCCGTGGGCGCCGGGCTGGAATGGCAGGCGGGTTCGGGCTTCCGGTCCGCGGCGCTCCCGGTTCCGGCCGGCGGCAAGCCGGGCTTCACGATCCTGCCGCCGACACAAACCGGCATCTCGTTCACCAACGCCCTCGCCGAGGACCATTATCTCACGAACCAAATCCTGCTCAACGGCTCCGGTGTGGCGGCGGGTGACGTGGACGGCGACGGCCTCTGCGACCTGTACTTCTGCGGTCTGGACGGACCGAACGCGCTCTACCGGAACCTGGGCGACTGGCGCTTCGAGGAGATCACGCAGTCCGCTGGCGTTGCGTGCGCCGACCAACCGTCGTCCGGCGCGGCGCTCGCGGATGTCGATGGGGATGACGATCTCGATCTGCTGGTCAACGGGGTCGGCACCGGCACGCGGCTTTTCGCGAACGACGGTCACGCCCGCTTCACCGAAGTCACGCGCCAAGCGGGACTGCTGGGCGGCACCGGCGCGACCTCGATGGCCTTGGCGGACTTCGACGGCGACGGCGATCTCGATCTTTACGTGGTCAACTATCGCACGACGACGTTTCGCGACGAACCGCCGAAGCGCTACAGCGTCGCCACCGCGAACGGCAAGTTCGAACTGGTCGCCGTGGACGGCCGCCCGCTGACGGCCTCGGACCTGAGAGGCCGGTTCAGCGTCAACCGCGAAACCGGCGTCCTCGAAAACGGTGAGGCGGATGTGCTTTATCGCAATGACGGACACGGCCACTTCAGGCCGGTGGATTGGACCGACGGCACGTTCCTTGACGAAGATGGCCAGCCGATGGCCGTGCCGTACGACTGGGGACTCTCGGCGATGTTCCACGATTTGAACGGCGACGGCGCGCCCGACCTTTATGTCTGCAACGATTTCCACTCGCCGGACCGCCTCTGGATCAACGACGGCCAGGGGCGTTTCCGGGCGATCCCGCGCCTGGCCATCCGCCAGACCAGCATCTTCTCGATGGGCCTCGACATTGCGGACGTGGATCGGGATGGCCACGACGACTTCCTCGTCGCGGACATGTTCAGCCGTCAGCACGCGCGGCGGCAGGTGCAGTTGATGGAGCGCCAACCGATGGTGCTGCCGGTCGGCCAGGTGGACGATCGGCCCCAGTACTCGCGAAACACGCTCTTCCTCAATCGCGGCGATGGGACATTCGCCGAAATCGCGCAATACGCGGGTGTGGAGGCGTCCGACTGGTCGTGGTGCCCGGTCTTTCTCGACGTGGACCTGGACGGCCGCGAGGACCTGTTGTTCGTCACCGGCCATGTGCGCGATGCCCAGAACATCGACATCGCCCGGCGCATCGACGCGCTCACGCGCAGCCGGAAGCTGTCCTGGACCGAGCAACTGCGCCTGCGCCGACTGTTCCAGCGGTTGGAGGTTCCGAACTACGCCTTTCGCAATCGTGGCGATTTGACGTTCGAGGAAGTCAGCCACGCCTGGGGGTTCGATTCGCTCAAGGTTTCGCAAGGGGTCGCCTTGGCCGACCTCGACAACGATGGCGATCTCGACGTCGCGGTGAATTGCCTCAACGACGGTCCGCTCCTGTATCGCAACGACACCAGCCACCCGCGCGTCGGTGTGCGGCTCCGAGGCCGGTCGGCCAACACGGAGGGCATCGGCGCCCGCGTCACGTTTTCGCAGCCGGGCCAGCCGCCGCAAAGCCAGGAGATCATGGCGGGCGCGCGGTACCTTTCCAGCGACCAGCCGATGCGGGTGTTTGCCGCGAGCGGCGCGAACGCCGATTTGACCATCCAGGTCCGCTGGCGCAGCGGTCGGCAAAGCCGGGTTGCGCACGCGCAGGCCAACCGCCTGTACGAAATCGACGAAGCCGGCGCCACCATCGCCCCCGGTGCCCCGCCTCCCGCGGAAGCGCCGCCGTTTTTCAGCGACGCGAGCGAACGGCTCGGTCACCGGCATCACGAGGAGTTGTTCGACGACTTCCAGCAACAGCCGCTGCTGCCGCACAAGTTCAGTCAACTCGGGCCGGGTGTCGGTTGGTACGATGTGGATGGGGACGGGTGGGACGACTTGATCGCCGGCAGCGGACGCGGCGGGCGGCTTGCGGTCTTGCGGAACGACGGCTGGGGCGGCTTCGCTCCGCTCCACGGTCCGCCGCTGGACACCCCGGTGGTCCGCGACCAGACGACGATCCTGGGCTGGCAACGCGCGCCGGGACAGGTTGTGCTCCTGGCCGGTTCGGCGAACTATGAGGACGGCCGCACGAACGGCCCCGTGGTGGTGCAGTACGATTTGGGAGCCAATACCGTGGACGAAAGCCTTCCCGGTCAACGCAGCAGTACCGGGCCGCTGGCGATGGCCGACGTCGATGGAGACGGGGACCTGGACCTGTTTGTCGGTGGCCGGGCGATTGCGGGTCGCTGCCCGGAACCCGCGTCTTCGCTCCTGTTTCGCAACGACGCCGGCCAGCTTCGGCTCGACGACGACGCCAGCCGGGCCTTTGCCGACGCGGGGCTGGTGAGCGGTGCGGTGTTCACCGATCAGGATGGCGAGGGTTTTCCCGAACTGGTCCTGGCTTGTGAGTGGGGGCCGGTGCGCATCTTCCAGAACGAACAAGGGCGGTTCCAGCAGCGCGACTTTGCGCTCACCTGGCCCGCGAATGTCAGCCACCCGCGGGTTGGCAGGCTCAGCCAGATGACCGGTTGGTGGAACAGCGTGGTCGCCGGCGACTTTGACGGCGACGGGCGCATGGACTTGATCGCGGGCAATTGGGGGTGCAACACCAAGTACCAAAGCTACCTGGCCGCACCGCTGCACACCTATTACGGCGACCTGAACGATGATGGCTACGTCGAGATCCTGGAAGCCTACGCCGATCCGGACCTCAAGAAGATCGTTCCGTTCCGCGACTGGGGAACGCTGTCGCAGTCGATGCCGTTCATCCTCGATCGGTTCGACAGCTATACCGCGTTCAGCACGGCGGGCGTCAGCGAAATCCTCGGCGATCGGATGGGTCAGGTGAAGGACCTGCCGGTGGTTACGCTGGATTCGGTGGTGCTGCTGAACCGGTCGGATCATTTCGAGGTGTGGCCGCTGCCGCGCGAGGCGCAGTTCGCACCGGTGTTCGGCCTCGCCGTTGCAGATTTCGACGGGGACGGGCGCGAAGACGTGTTTGCCAGCCAGAACTTCTTCGCCGTGGCGCCGCTGACTTCCCGCTGTGACGGCGGCGTGGGCGTGTGGCTCAAGGGCGACGGCAAGGGCCAATTCACGGCCGTCCCGGCGCGGGCCAGTGGGCTGTATGTCTATGGTGAGGGTCGCGGCGCCGCGGTCTGCGACTTTGACCACGACGGACGCGTGGACCTGGCCGTCGGCCAGAACGGCGAAGCCACGCGGCTCTTCCGCAATCGCGGCGGCAAGCCGGGATTGCGCGTGCGGCTGCGCGGAGCCGCGGGCAATCCGCAAGCCATGGGCGCGAGGGTCCGCGTCGTGTATGCCGACGGCACTCGCGGTCCGGCGCGCGAAATCCACGCCGGCAGCGGCTATTGGTCGCAGGACTCGGCTGAGGCCGTGCTGGGATTGGCCGCTGAGACTAAAGCGGTCTGGGTCCGTTGGCCGGCGGGCGGGGAAGGGCTCTTCCCCCTGGCTCCGAATGCCACGTCGGTGGTGCTCGCGCCGCAGGAGTCGCCGGTAAGGTAGGCTCCGGGTTTGTTGGCGGCCGTGCTGCCGCACCGCCCCGCGCCGACGCAGCGGCGCGCCACCCCTTTGAAAACCGGACGCGGCCACCCCTATGAAAACAGGAGGCGGCCAACGATGTGAAGACAGGAGGCGGCCAGCCATTTGCAGTCCGGACACGGCTACCTCTATGGAAATCAGGACACAATCGGCTGGAGCGGCGACTTGACTTGAGGGCTGCCAGCCGTGAAACTGCGCTCAATTCCGATAAAGAAAGATTGTTATGACTCCTTCCAAACGACGCATTCCCATTCCGCGCTTGGCCGCTGCTGTGCTGGGACTGGCCCTCCTCCCCGGAGCCTTGGCCCAATTCAGCAAGGTGGTCTTCTCCGAAAACTTCAGCGCGAATACCATCGATACCAGCAAGTTCGCGCCCGACGCCCCGTTCTTTGAGGGCGGTTTGGGCGACATCGCCGCCACTCAACATGATGGCGTCGTCGAATTCACCGGCACGGTCAGCCAGCAATGGTGGGCCGGCGCCACCTTGCGGGTGATCCCCACCTTCACCGCCTCGCCAGAGACGAACATCGTGGTTTCCGTGGATCGGGTATCCGAGTTGGGGGTCGGGAGTTCCTCGCGCAGTGCCTTGTGGATCGAAGACATCACCACGAATCTGTTCGTCCTGTTCGCCGACAACCGTGGCGAGAACCACTGGCAGTACAACCGCAAGATCAACGAAGCCGGCGATCAACCCACCGGCGGCGGTACCGCCATCGCGACCTTCAACAATAACCCGGACATGATCGACGCGGGTCTGCATACGATGAAGGCCGTCGCCAACGGGAGTACCGTCAAGCTGTACTTGGACGACGTGTTTGGCACGGAAGTCAAATTCCCCGTCAGCCAGCTCCTGTTCCAGATCGGCAGTTACGCCCGGGCCAACGGGGATACCGCGGACACGACCTTTGACAACCTGAAGGTCGAGGAAGTGGGGATGGCGACCTTCTCCACCACCTCCCTGACCCTCGGATCGGGCCAGACCGCGGCGGGCATCAAAGTGCGAATCCCGTCGGGCGCCAATGCGAGTTCGGCGATCAGTCTGCGCGTCGTCAGCAGCAACCCGGCGGCCGCGATCCCGGCCGGCGCCAGCGGCGACACACTGACCTTGAATTTCCCCGCCGGTGGCGCGAACGAGCAGACCATTGACGTGCAGAGCGTCGCGGTGGGCGGCGCGACCTTAACGCTGGCCAACGACATCAGCCTGGGCGCCGGCAACACGCTCAAGGTCACCGTGGTGCCGGGCCCCGGCGTGCGCCTCACGGACGAATTCACGAGCGGCACGATCGATGCCGCCAAATGGGTGCGAAACGACGCCGGTTTCGAGACCGGCAGCGGCACGTTTGACGTGACCCAAACCGGCGGCCAGCTCCAAATCTCCGGCATCATCGACGTCGCCGCTTACTGGGGCGGGGCTTCGTTGAAGACGGTGAACGAGTACATCGCCACGCCCGATCTGCCGCTCCTATTCGACATGGACCGGGTTTCCGTGGACAACCTGTATTTCGAGACGCCCGCCACCGGGGCGCGCACCGGCGTATTCATCACGACGGCGGACCGGTCCCAGTTCGTGTTCTTCGGCCAGGATTTGGGCGAGACCGGCTGGGAAGTGAACGTCAATCCCGGCAACCCGACCGGGAGTGGCACCGCCTTGGCGGCCTTCTCCGCGTTGGCCACGGATCAAGGCAACCACCATCTCAAGCTGGTCGCGGATGGCTCGACAGTGGAGGTGTTTCTGGACGGCGTATCCGGCGGGAAATTCGACTTCCCCGTCTCCTCCGGCATCCATTTCGAGGTCGGCGCCTACTCGCGCGACGTCAGCGACTACGTCGGCGGCGTCTTCGACAACGTGAAGATCGAGAATGTCCTGCCGTGCATCGGTGTGTCGCCGACCGACATCGCGACCGTTCAGGGTGACGCGAGCAACCTGCTCAAGCTCACTCTTCCGAAGCTCTTAAACGCAGCCAACACGACCGTGACCATCACCAGCAGCGCGCCGGGCGTGGCCATCCCGGAGGGCGCCGTGAACGGCAAACTGGATGTCGTGTTTCCGCCGGGCAGCACCAACGTGAAGAGCGTGAAAGTGGTGACGACCGGAACGGGAACGGCGCAGTTCACCCTGAGCAACGATCAGGGCGTCTGCATGGGCGGGCCGGTGAATCTCACTGTGACACCGCCTCCCGTGGTGCTGGTCAGCGACGACTTCTCCGCGGCCAGTCTTGATTCCAGCAAGTGGACGGTGGACCCGGCTCCGCTGGTTGTCACCGGCACGGCGACGGCCGATTCGGCGGTCACGGTCGCCGACGGAATGGTGGCGATGGCGATCACGTCCGCGAGCACGAACTGGCCAGGGTTCACCGTGTGGACCAAGCAGTCGTACGACGTCAGCACGGACTCACCCGTGCAGTTCGAGATTGACCGGGCCAAGATGGACATCGTCCTCGTGGGGGGCACGGACTCGAAGGATCGAACCGGCATTTGGGTCAAGGACGCGGCCGGCCATTACGTGTTTCTCTCCGACTTGGGCAGTTTCAATGGCGTGAACCGGGGTTGGCAGTACCACCGGTTCATCGATCAGGCGAATGATGTCCTGCTCGGGGCCAACCCCGATACGACGGGAACTTACATTTCCGCCTTCAGCGCGCCCGGTTACTCGGATGACAAGAACCATCGACTGCGGGCAACGGCCAACGGCAGCACGGTCAAACTTTACCTGGACGACGTGTTTGGCGTGGAAGTGCCGTTCCCGTTCTCTCAAGGGCTCACGTTTGGCTTCGGGTCCTACGTGAATTACGCGAACGATGCCGGCAACATCAGCCACGGCTACTGGGATAACGCCGTGATCAAGGGCTTCGCGGCGACGGGCTCCCAAATGTCCGTGGCGCGGTCCGGCGGCGATGTGGTCATCTCCTGGACCGGCAGCGGCACGCTCCAATCCGCGGATGCCTTGGGCAACACGACGACCTGGGTGGATGTGACCCCGGCACCGACGGGCAACAGCTACACCATCACCGCGGCCTCGCAGGTCCAGCAAAAGTTCTACCGCCTGCGCTGAAAGCCGCTCCGCGAACTTCAAGGCTCCCGACGAAACCCGCCGGGAGCCTTTTTGCATTCAGACTGGAAACCGCAGACGGACGCGGATCAACGCAGATGGGGCCGTTCGATCCTGGGCTTCATCCGCGGGGCAAACCTGCTCCCGTCACGCCGCATCTGAAGGTCTTCGCCTTATCTGCATCGACCGGTGTTCATCTGCAGTTCAACCGGGGGATTGGGAGGCAAGTGCGGGTTCCGGCGTCAGTCCGCTTGCCGGGGCAACAGCCGGATTCGGCCCAGCTTGTACCGCCGTTGGCCGTCGTTGCCGGCCAGAGGCAAGGCAATCACCGGGGTGCCGTCGCGCTGGCCGACCGAAACGAATACGTCGTACTCGCCGGGCGGAGTCGGCGGCGCGTGGTTGCCCGCCGGATCCAGGAACCGCAGCGCGACCGTGAACCGCGACACCAGCATGCGCTCCGGCGCCTGCTCGGGCGGGCCGACCGAGAGGTCGCGCACGTCGAACGCTTCGTCCGAGTTCACGGACATGATGCCGCCTTGGTCGTCCTTGAGCGTGAGCGCCCAAAAGCCGCCGCCGTAGCAGGGCGCGACGCCGGCGTTGGCCCAGGTCGTATCCACCGCGAAGGGCTCGCCCAGGTGCACCTCCGCCGGCCAGGTGATCTTGCGGAGCTGGAGTCGATAGCCGAGGCGGCGGTTGAGGCGCCGTATCGTTTCGCGGTTCTCCTCGAGTTCGATCCGCGGCCACCAGTGAATGCTCATAAAGCTGGCGTGGTAATCCTCGACCGATTTCAGGAGCAGATCGCCGCTCCAGGCGCCGCGCTGCTTCGAGGCGCCGTAGTGCTCGTGTTCGAGAATCACCGGCCACCGCGGCCAGAACTCCTGCGCCATCTCGGCGTGGTACCACGAGTTCGGCGGCGGCTGCACCAGGATGCTGTCGTCGCGCATCGTGACGCCGTTCGCGATCGCGTAGTCCATTTCGGGAAAATGCCGGCCGGGCTTGCTGCTCCCGGCCACGTCATCGCTGATGCAGAGCAGGGTGTGAGGAAAATGTTTTACGTGCAGGTCGATGTGCTGCTTCACCACGGCGAGGGTCTGTTCCTCGTTCAACCGGCTGCTGAACCCGGTGTGGCCCTCGCCCCACATGCCGAACGAGCCGATGTCGATGAACGCCACGTTCGGGTTGCCGTCGTATCGGCGTGCCATCGCCGCCAGAAACTGGTCGAGCTTGGCGAGAAAGACCGGGTCGCGGTAGTCGGGATCCCAAAGCGGGCCGCCGGGCCGGGGGCCTTTGCCGAACTCGAACTCGATGCCTTTGGCCCCGGCATCGGCCACCCACTTGGGTGTGGCCCAGCGCAGCCAGCTCTCGGAACAACTCACGCGGATGGCGATCTTCTTGCCTTTCGCAATCCAGCGCTGCGCCGGCGTGTCGAACAGCGCCCAGTTAAACTCGCCTTCCTTCGGCTCGAGGTACGACCAAGGCACGCGCAGGTAGATCGTGGACAAGCCGGGCCAGTCGTCGAGCGTGTCCGACGGTGCCAGCTTCGAGCCGTAGTTCTCGATGAAGTTCGAGTAGAAGTGCAACGTCCAGCCCATGCCGGGATTGACCAGCGCCTCCCCGGTGTCCGTCGGATGTACCGTGATGCGTTCCGGCCCGGCCGCGACCAAGCCCAAGGCCGCCGCGCAGCCCAGGCAGGCGGCGCCGATACGAGAAAAGGTGTGCATGGCGTTATCGAAGCGCCGGCCGCCGGTACTCGCGAGCAATTTCAGATCAGCCACTTCGGCCGCAGGAGGACACAGCGACGCTTGATGAAAGCCGCCAAGACAACGTTGCGCTGCCAGGTGTTCTCCCGACTCGATTATTGAGCCGTCCGCTCCACAATCCGCAAACCGTACAAGCCGCCCGCC
Organism: uncultured bacterium; assembly: GCA_963735925.1. Classification (GTDB taxonomy): domain Bacteria; phylum Verrucomicrobiota; class Verrucomicrobiia; order Limisphaerales; family J093; genus DSVZ01. The sequence goes on along the minus strand of CAVTMT010000003.1, from coordinate 1,434,043 downwards.
AGGTTCCCCGGGTGGGCCTGGAACTTCACTTCGACCCGTGACTTGCCGCCGGTGAGTTCCGGCGGGAGCGGATAGGCCTGGTCGTAGAACTGGCCGGGGTGATTGTTCTCCATCCGCTCGGTGACGATCTTCCGGCCGTCCACCAGAATGTCGAAGGTGCGGTTGCCCGCATCACTGCCCCACCAGGTGCATAGGAGGTTGAGCGGCTTGTCCGGCGGCACCTTCAGGCGGTAGCCGAACCAGCCGCCGGCATGACGCCACTTCCGCCCCTGGTAGGTGCCAGTCTGCGTGTCCTCGCCCGCGAACGCGTGGTCGGTCTCGGATTGCTGCTCGCCCGGATGGACCACGTCCACCGTGATGCGCTCCAATTCCTGTCGCTGCTTCTCGGCCGCCGCCAATTCGGCCGCGCGTTGCTCGTACTGCGCCGGCGTCATCAACTTCCAATAGACGGTGTAACGCTGGTGGTGCGTCCGGAAAAAAGGAATCAGCCGCACATCCTTCGGTTTGCCCAGACCGGCAGGGCGAAACTTCAGCGGCTCGTAAGGAATCGGATGCACCCTTGACAGCCAGTCTTTCGCGTCGCTCACGAAGACCGGGACAGCCGGTGAGGGCACGCCGTTCAGATCGGTCTGGCCGCGCGCGTACGGACTGGGCATGCCAGCCTTGCCCAGTTCGCCGGCGAGCACGATCGGGCCATCCAGCACGGCCACGACGCTTGGATCGTCCGGCATCGCCTCGGTGTGGAGCTTCATCGGGAGGCGCACTTCGACGCGGTCGCCCGTCTTCCAGGTCCGGCGGATTTCGACGTATGAGCCGGGCGCGGCCGCCACGGACTGCGGTTGGCCGTTTACCAGCACGGCGAAACCGTCGCCTGCCCAGCCCGGTCGCCGCACCTGGAGCGCGAGTTCGAGCGGCTTCGCACAATGGAAACTTAACTGCGTGACCTCTGCCTCGGGGAACTTGGTCTCTTGCCTGACCGTCACCCCTTGCTCCCGCCAGTTCAGCTCCGCCGGGATGAACAGGTTCAGGTAGAGCGAATCGGCGCCATGAAAGAAGATCGTGTCGGCATACTTGGCGTGGTTCTCCATGCCGGTGCCCACACAGCACCAGAACGAGTTGTCCGGCGTCGAGTAAGTCTTGAAGTGGCCAGGCTTGAGCGACATGAGATAGACGAACATGCCGGTCTCCGGATCTTGCGAGGCGAGGATGTGGTTGTAGAGCGCGCGCTCGTAGAAATCCATCGTGCGCGCGGACGGCTCCCACTCGAAGAGATGCCGCGTGAGCTTGAGCATGTTGTACGTGTTGCAGGTCTCGGCCGTGTCCGTGGTCAGATGCCGCGAGAATTCCTCGGGTGGGAAGAAGTGCTCGCCGTCGCTGTGCCCGCCAATGACGTAGGAGCGATGCTCCGCCACGCGCTCCCAGAAGAACCGGGCGATGGCGCCGTACCGCGCCTGGCCCGTGAGCTCGTATTCGCGCGCCGCGCCGATCATTTTCGGAATCTGGGTGTTGGCGTGCAAGCCGTTCAATCTATCTTCGCCCGCGGCGAGCGGATCGAACATCCGCCGGTGATCGAAGGCTTCCGCCAGCCGGAGATGCTCCGGGTTGCCGGTCACGGCGTAGAGGTTCGCCAACACCTCGTTCATGCCGCCGAACTCAGCTTCGAGCGATGCCTGCATCTGCGCGGGCGTGAGCCGATCGACGCGGAACTGGATCCAGTCCGCCATCTTGACCAGAACCTCCAGCGCCTGCGCATTGTCGCAGTGCTCGTACACCTGGAGCAGTCCTGCCATGATCTTGTGGAGCGTGTACCACGGCGCCCAGACCGGTTGGCGCGCCTCGACGCGGTCGATGAATGACTCGGGAAACGCCGAGAGGTAACCCGCATGGAACCCCGCTTTGGGCGATGCCGCCTGGCATTTCGCCAATTCGGTCACGATGGCGTCCGCGCGCGACTTGAACCGCGCGTCGCCAGTGCTCGCGTAAGTGAGCGCCAGCGCCGACAGGTAGTGCCCGAGGCTGTGCCCGCGCACTTCGATATTCGGGGCTTCCCAACCGCCGTAAGGCTTGGCCGATGAGGGCAGGCCAACGTTGAGCCGGAACGTGTGCAGCAAGCGGTCGGGATCGAGGCTAAGCAGGTAACGCTCGTTGCGCTCCATCGCGTCACGGAACGGCCCGGCGAGAAGGCGGACTTCCTCCAGCGGAAACGGCTCGGCCTTGAGCGGCACGAGGCTATCGACCTTGGGTTTGGGAGGATTGACGGGAGTGGCGTCAACGGCAGCCAACGCAATGATCGCCGCGAGCAGCGAGACGCCCGCGGACCGGTGAAGGAGTCGCGTGTTCATGGGTTGTTGTCGGGATTGGACGGTGGATTCGCCAGCGCAGGATCCAACGAAAGCAGGTACTGCCAGAGGGCACCGAACTGCCGCGTGGCATCGCCGTCCAGCACGCCCTTAATCGGCGTCGAGCCATCTTCACCGATGAAGGTCGGCATCATTGTGCCCGGCCGGAACCGTTGCGGATCGCGGATGTAACGCCAGAAATACTCCGGGCGCAACCGGTCGGCGACGAAGGCGAAGTTGATCGTGGCCGTGTCGGCCCCCGCCAGCGCCTTTTGCGTGCCGACGTCATGGCAGGAGACACAGCCGAAGCCTTCGCCGATGTGCGTGAGTCGCTGGCCCGTCGCGGCCAGGGCCGGATCCGCGGCCGGGCGAATTGTGGCTGCCGAAGAGAGCCCGTGCTGGTGCGCAATGCCGGTCGCCAGACCGTCGGCGTAAGCGGGGAATCCCGGCATTCGGCCCACCGACTCGGGCCGCGCCTTGTAAGGCAACCGGTTGGCGAACAGGCGCGCCATCCAGTCCGCTCGCAGTTTCTCGCCCGCGTAGGTCAGGTCCGGCCGGCCCAGATGCACACTGCCGCCCGCCGAACCGCTGCCGTCTTCCTCGTCTTCGTAGTTCGGCTTGGCCGCGGCGCCGGTGGATTGGGCCGCTTGCAGACGCGACCAAGTGTCGGTCTCGAAGTCGCGACCGTGACACGCCGTGCAGCGCAACGTGCGGATTTGACGTTCAGCGAACTCCGCCGGCGTGTCTCTTCGCAACGAATCCAGACCCCGCTGAAGGTACGTGCGCAGGGCCTCCCGCTGTTCACCTGTGAAGCCAAAATCCGGCGCCGCCCCCAATGCCGCCGGACCATCCGCCAGACAGCCGGTCTTCCAGTCGTGACCTGCCAGCATTTCCAACCGTCCGGCCAGGCTCGGTTGGGGCAGCCCCTGAATCGTGTGGCAGTTGGCGCAGCCCAGTTGCAGGAAACGCTCGCGCCCGCGGTCCGCGTCACCGCCCACCGTCGCCGCGGAAGGCGCGTCACCGCGCGACAGGACATACGCGGCCAGCGACGAGGCTTCCGCGGGCGTGAGCCGGAAGTCCGGCATCGGCGTCCACGCAAAGCGCTTCGCCGGCGCCTGCAAAAACTCGACCAGCGCCTCGGGTCGCCACTTCGCGCGCACGTGACCCAGTGGCCGGCGCGTGTCGTCTTCGAGTTTCGGATCGCCCGGCAGTTGGTGGCACGCCAGGCAGCCGAGCTGTTCGTAGAGCGCCTTGCCGGCACCTGCCTCCGATGCTTTCGGAGCCGCCGTGCGCGCCGTCGGATCGTTGACCGTCCTTTGCTCCGCCAGGAAAGCCGCCAGGTCGCGTGCCTGCGCATCGGCGTCGCTTTCGGACAAGCTCAGGCACGCCGGCATCGTGGTGTCGGGAGCGATCGTGCGCGGGCGTTTGATCCAGGAGACGAGCCACGCCGCATCGAAGCGCGAGCCCGCGCCATCGAGCGCTGGCGCGTCCATGGTCAGCTCCGGCATGGCATCGGCCGGCAACGGCCCGTCCGATTCGTGGCATTTCACGCAGCGGTAAGCGGTGAGCAAGCGGCGCCCCTCGCGCAATGTCTCGCCGCGGGCCAGGGCCGCGTCGGTCGGATCGTGGCCAAACACGGTGGCCGGCACGGGCTCCGGAGGGCGCTGGGCGCTGGACCAGAGCAGGCGCAGTTCGGCATCGCCACCGGGCGGACTCGAGTAAAGGAGCTCGAACCGATTGGCGCCGCGGCGGAGTTGAACTGGCCGGCTGGCGACTTTGGCGAGCGGGTCCGCTTTGGATTCCAGAACGGTCTCGCCGTTCAGCCGCAGCGTCACGGCTCCCCGGCCTTCGGCTGAGAAAGTGATGGTGTCGTTCAGGTCGAGTTTCAGGAACCCCGTCCAGGTGCTTTGAAAATCACCGGCGGGAACAAACGGAGTGGGCGGCGTTCCGGCCGGGACATACAGCGCGGCCAACCGCGCGCGTCGCGTGTCTTTGGTTTCCGGATGCGCCAACGCGGCAAAGGTCTGGATCAATCCCGGCGCCTCCGCTGTCGGCGCGGCCTCGGCCTCCTTTTGTCGCGCGATGAAGTTCGCTCCGAGCAATTCGAGCCCGGGCCTCGGCCCCAGTTTGTGGACGGTGTTGTGAACGAAGTTCTGGAATTCCGTCCCGTCCGCGGCGCGCAGCTTGAACACGATGTGCATCTGCATCACCCGCTGGATCGCCGGGAGCCTGAGGAATACTGACCGCCGGTCGGCGGAGAGCGTCGCGGATTCGACGATGAGCCGTTCGCGACCTTCCTGGCCGTTGGGCTTGATGTCGGGCGAACCGTAGTTCACCGACCAGATGTAGTTCCAGACCTGCACATCGTAGTTGCCGGGATCGACGGCGCTTTGCGGATCGAGAGGGTCGGTAAAGCCGATGACCACGCCGTCGCGGGCGACGTGCAATGCATCCGGCAGGTGCAACGGCTTCCCGGTGTAGCGGACGCGGTAGAATCCGCCCGGCAAGGTCTTGTTCCCCGCCCAGCCGTACAGGCCCGCTGCGTAAAACTGGTGGTTCTGCGGATGAAACACCCCGCGCATCACACCGGTGTCGAACTCGAGTGGGAACCGCGTCAGCCCGCCTTGCATCACGCCCTCGACCTCTTCCTTCAGCACCAGAAACATGTGGCCCATGCCGTAGGAGACCGTGATGAGCTGGTCCTTGAGCGGTCCCCATTGGTCGGTCGGCACCCAGACGTGCGTGCCGCCCGAGCGGTCCACGAAGTTGTGGACCCAGCACAGCGGCTCGTCGTAATTGGTGCGGCCTTCCGGATTCCACGCCCACTGGTTGCCGTACCAGCCGCCCGGCTTGACCCAATTGATGCGGTTGGCCGGCATCCAATAACCCTGGTTGTCCACGCAGGTAATTTCGCCGTTGGGCCCGATGCCGAGACCGTTCACGGCGCGCAAACCGCGGGCCACCACTTCGAGCTTCGAACCGTCCGGCGGCAACTTGAGCAACGTCCCGTGATGCGGGTGCGAAGCCGGTATTCCGTGGCAGGCGCACTTGATGTAATAGAAGTTGCCGTCGCGATCGGTTTTCAAGTCCAGCGCGAATTCGTGGAAGTGCTCGCTGGTCATGCAATCGTTGTTGAAGTTCTCGTACCAGTCGGCCTCGCCGTCGCCGTTCAGGTCGTGGAGACGCGTGATCTGGTCGCGCCCGAGCACATAGATCTCGTCATTCACGATCTTCAGCCCCAACGGTTGGAACAGACCCGTGGCAATGCGTTGCCAGGTCAGGTCCTTCAAACTGCCGTCCACGCCGGAGACCACCCACACGTCGCCGCTCCAGGTCCCGAGCGCGGCGCGCTTGCCGTCGGCGAAGAAATCCACGCCGCCAAAGCGCAGCCAGGAATGCCACGGGTTCTCGTCGGGTGGCGTCAGGGTGTCGATGGCGTAGGGCCCATCGTTTGTGCCGGGCTTGCCGTGGGTCGTCAGTTTGTTCGGCCATCGCGGCGGCCCCCCGCGGGTCAACGGCACGAGGTCTTCCGCCGGACTCGCGCTTTTCACTAGTTTGGCGAAGGCGGGCAAGGACGCCTCCGGCCCACGCCACAGCAGCACTTTGAACCGCGACCGCCCCGTCGCCGCGGGCAAGCGCAGCCGCACGTTGCCGTCGTTATCCGCCGCCCAACGCGCACCGTCGGGCGTGCCCACCGCCGCCACGGCCAGAACTTCCTCCGGCCGGTCCGCGCCCGCCAGGGCACTCACTTCCTCCGCTGGCAACGCCCGACCGTAAATGCGGAGTCCGTCCAGGCTGCCATTGAAGGCGCTCGGTTGCGGAAAGTTGGGTGCGGTATAACCCAGACGCAGCGTGTGGCCAGTGACCGCCTTCGCCGGCCTCAACGTGCCGGTGCCGTCCGCCTCGCCGTCCACGAACAAGGTCACGCGGCCATCGCGGTGCGCCCAGGTCAGGGCGACGTGATGCCATTGGCCGTCGGCAACGTTGCGGCTGCCCGCCACGGCGCCCACCCAGCCGATGTCGAACGTCAACCGGCCAGCGCGGATGAAGAACGATTTGCCGTCGGCAACCCAGTCTCCGGTCGGCGGCGCCTGGCAGAAGAGCGTGCCGTCCTGGGTCGTGCGAATCCACGCCGCCACGGTCAGGTCGGAGCGCAGAAACTCGAACGTATCGCCCAATGCGATTTCCGCGCGCGCCTCGCCGGCGAACGACAACGCGCCGCCGGTGTGTCCGTCGGTGACCGGTCGGGCGCCGCGCAGCCGCAGCCTGGCGCCTTGGCCGACATCGGCCGGGGCCACGTCGCCGACGGGTAGATCGAATTCCCACCGTCCCCGCAGACCGGTGTCCAGTGCGTTGGTCGCCGGGTTCGGCCTGGCCGCCATCGGCGGTGGCGGCAGGACGACCCAGCCGTTGGCCGCGGAGCCGGTTCCTGCCAGCGGTTGCAGCGTATCGGGGGACAGCACCTGCCCCTGCCGGCCCGCCTCGAAGGCAAGCTGAATCTCCTGTTCGCGGGTCGAAGGCCCGAGGTTGAAAACGCGGGCGAAGGCCGTCAGTCCTTCGCGATGCTCGAGCGCCGGCATTTCCAAGACCTCCGTTCCGCCCACCGTGTAACTGAGCACCACTTGTTGGCCATGAAGGTACAAGCCGCGCCAGTGCGCCCAATCGTGCGGCACCGGTCCGTAGGGGTACTCGCGCGGATCGGCGAAGCTGCCGGCCTTGGCCCAGCCCGGCTTCATCGGATTGCCAAAGACCTGCCGGCCGTCGATTCGCGGATACGCCCAATGCTCGCCGTCGAACACCACGCCCTTGAGCGCGACGTAACCGCCGGTCCAGCCGACGGCGTAACGGAGTAGGTCGGTGTCGAACACGACCGCCTCGTTCTGGTGTCCGCCGTAGGCCTCGGCCAGGCGAATGGCGATGCCTTTGTAAGCAAGGTTGGTCCGCGGCTGGCCGGAATCGATCGACGCGGTCAGGAACGGCCCGTAATCCATGTCCAGCCACGGCTTGCCGGTGAGGGGCCGCGTGCTCGGAGCGGACTGCGCTGTGGTCCGGAGCACGGCGGCCGAGATCACCAGCAGCAACGTGAGCCATTCCTTTCGAAAAAACCGCGTGGTGTCCCGTCGGCCTTGCGAACCTGTTGACTGTGAAATCATCTGGTGCGTGTGTTCGCCGCCGATTTGGCCACAGCTCGTTCCGCGCGAAAAGAGAATCCCGTCGAGGCGAACAGACTTTCGGCCACGGAGCCACGGAGATTGAATTAGGAAGCCAGGAAAGCAGGAACCCAGACTCCACCGATTTCTCTCCTGGATTCCGAATTGGATCGGGTGGCCCTGTCCTTTTCTTTCCCGGTGGGGCGAGACTCCCGTCGAGCCCTGCAATCTCAGCCACAGAGACGCCGATGCGCAGGGATTCGATTGGCAACCCCGGGAATGCCAGCAGCCAAGGACCGCGCTTGGTCGGCCAGCGCCCTTTCAAGTTGCCGGCGGCGATTCGCTTTGGAGCTTCTGAAAGGTTGCCAGCACCGGCGCCAAAAGCGTCCCATCCAGCGGCTGGCCCAGCGCTTCGGCCAACCGCAGATAGCCTTGGGCCAAGGCAGCCATGAGCGGTCCGTGGGCCTTCGGCAGAGCCTCGAAGTGAGGCGTGAGAACGCGCACGCCCTCGGCAAAGCTCGTTAACGCTTCTTCGCGGCGCTCGGTGGCTTCCATCACCTGCGCGAGCATACCCAGCGACGTCGCCAAATCCGGGGTGAACGCGTCGGGATTCTGGCGGGCGAGGGCGCGATAAAGGTCCACCGCTTCCTGCGCCGGCCCCAAGGCCTCCGCCCGCCGACCCAGCTCGCTCAACCCGATCGCCAGGTTGTTCAGCGACATCGCCAAATCCGGGGTGAGCGCGTCGGGATTCTGGCGGGCGAGGGCGCGATAAAGGTCCACCGCTTCCTGCGCCGACCCCAAGGCCTCCTTCCGCCGACCCAGCTCGCTCAACCCGATCGCCAGGTTGTTCAGCGAACTCGCCAAATCCGGGTTGAACGCGTCGGGATTCTGGCGGGCGCGGGCGCGATAAAGGTCCACCGCTTCCTGCGCCGGCCCCAAGGCCTCCGCCCGCCGACCCAGCTCGCTCAACCGGTTCGCCAGGTTGTTCAGCGAACTCGCCAAATCCGGGTTGAACGCGTCGGGATTCTGGCGGGCGAGGGCGCGATAAAGGTCCACCGCTTCCTGCGCCGGCCCCAAGGCCTCCGCCCGCCGACCCAGCTCGCTCAACCAGTTCGCCAGGTTGTTCAGCGACATCGCCAAATCCGGGTTGAACGCGTCGGGATTCTGGCGGGCGAGGGCGCGATAAAGGTCCACCGCTTTCTGCGCCGGCCTCAAGGCCTCCCCCCGCCGACCCGCCTGAGACAGGCGCACGCCCAAATTATTGGCCACACGGGCGAGTTCAGCGGGAAGCTCAAGAGGGCTTTCGGGTACGCTTCTCGACCCGAGGTATTGGTAGCGAGCCTCGGTTACTCTCGCCGCGCTTCATCGCAGCGCCGTTGTAGTCACCGGCATCGAGTCGTCCAGGGCTGCCAACAGCGCATAATCCCGGCTGGCCAGGCCATCTGCGATCATTGCCTCGGCCCAGGCTGCCAGGGTTTCCGCGTCCGCTGGCAGCGATTGAAAGTTGTGAAACGCCCGGAGGATGAGTCCGGCACACGCCCGCTCATGGGTCTTCATGAACCGGCGTACCGCCAAGATGCCTTGCTCAGGAGTGAGCCGCTGAGCCAGATTCCGCAGCACGAACGCTTCCGCAACGATGTCCGGCTGCAAACCCGCCACGGTGCCATCCGCGGCGGGCCAGGCGGTCGCGAGGACTTCGGCCAGCGGGCGATGGCGCGTATCCCAAGCTACGTGGAGGAAGCCGGCCTCAGCGTCCGCCAGGCGTTGCGCTTCATCGCGGCCCAGCCCGCCGGCCAACGTGGCGAGGGCGGCGACCTGCCGCAGCAAGCTTTCTTCGCCTGGTGGCAGTCGGCGACCGGCGAATTTCGACACGCGCTCGGTTTCGGCATCGGCCAGCGCCAAAGTGAGGTCCGCGCGTCTGAGCCCCTGGCCGGCCAGCAGGTTTCCTTTCTGATACGAAACCAGCGCCGCCATCATGAACGTGAGCGGTTCGCGCCAGTCCGGTTGGACCAGCATGGCGTCGAATTGGGGATTCTCCCCCACCGCCGGCACGGAAAGTTGTGGTCGGCCGTCGAACCGCGCCACGCGTTGCAGCGTGGCCGCGAACAAGCTCCGGCGGATTTCGGTGGCAGCCAGTGGGGCCAAGAGCACTGGCTGTGGTGGATGGAAGAGCTCGCGGACCGGCGGCCCGCCATCGCCGGATTTGAGCGGGAAGAGCGTATCCAACCACTGCTGGGTGCCCACCGGGGTGCGCTCCAGCATCAGCAGCCGGAAACGCGGTAGATTGGCGTCGTGTCCGCGCCGGGCCAATTCCGTGAGCAGACGGCGCAGTGCATCGTGCGAGGCGCGGGCGTAATCCAGAACGACCAGCGTGGGCCGATCCCAATCCCAATTGGCCGAGTAATGATCCTGGGTGAGCAGGCGCAAGTCGTCGCTGCGGAGGCGGCCGGCCCACCACGCGTCGCCCTTCTCGATGGCCAGCCGCCAGATCAACTCGAAGGCGAGCCGGGTCTTGCCGGCACCCGCGTCGCCGGTCATCAGGCGGATCGAGATCGGCGGGTCGCTTTGCAGCCAATCCCAAAGCGCCGCCATCTCGGCATCTCGTCCCACCAGATCGAGCGAGCGGTACTTTGCCTCGATGATCCAGAGATCGCTGGCGCCGGCCGGAGGCTCGCGCGGAACGCTGGGGCGGACCAGGGGCAGGCCGAACAGCTTCCGCTCGATGCCCTGAAAGGCCTTGGTCACGCGTTGGATGTGGCCAAGGATGCCCTCCTGAGTGGTAACGGCGTGGGGATTACCGCGCTCGAGTTCCGTCCGAATGACGGTGAGGGCCACGAGGATTTCACCTTGCTGGTCGGCGAGTTCGCGCTGGCCGCGAGCCACGTCATCGAGTTGGGCGTTAGCCTCGGCCAGCAGTTCTTGCAGGCCACCCAGTTTCGGTTCGAGCCAGCGGTCGAACGCAGCGAAATCGGGCGGCGCCGCAGTCAGCCTGGTCACTTGTTCGCGAAGATCTTTGAGATTGCCGGTGAGGTTCGTACCCAAGCCGTCGAGTTGGCCGCGCATCTCGCCGAGTGTTGCGGCGACGACTGTGCGAAAGACGGCGGGATCGCCTCTCAGGTGCTCGCGGAAGAACAGGCAATAAGCGTGTCCCAGCGTCACCGCGCCGCCGCCTTCCTTACCGGCCTGCCAGCCTTGGCGGACCAATGGCTCGAAGTCCGATGGTTCCTGACCGACGGCGTCTGCTTGGCCGACACGCAACTCGCGTCGCGCCCAGTCGAGAAACGGCCCGGTGAGGCTTTCACCGAGCTTGGCGCAGAATTCACCCCCGGCCAGGCAGTGTTGCGTGTCCTCCTCGCTCAGAAACAGGCGGTCGTGGAATTCCGCGAGATATTCATCGGCGATAGCGGCGCGCAAAGCCTCGACCCATTCGCGCCGGGGATCGCGCCCGGCCTCGAACAAAGGGACTTTGAAGAGATTGCCGGCGCGGACGTGGTCGATGATCCGCGGCAGCCACGGCTTGGCTGGATCGAGCCGGCCCGCGAGTTCCATGGCGAGGACCTGCGCGGCTTCGCGTAAGGCGTTCAGACTTGCGTCGCGCAATTCGCGGTTGCGAGGCAGGCCGGTCCCGGGGTCAGTGCCGGCCGCTTGCCAGCGCTGGAGGAATTCGCGGTACCGGGCGTAGGTCGCGTTGCCAAGGAAGCCATAGCCAACATTGACCGCCAGCGTGAGCAGTCCCAAGGAAACGCTGAAGGGGTCGGCCATGTTGGGTGCCGACTGTAAGCGAGCCGCGCTGGGCCGACGAGGCGTTTTCCGAATGACACCGGGGCTCTATTCAGCGCGTGGCTTTGGCCGAAGATTTTGCCGCGAAGCTGTCCGCGTTGTGGGGATCGCCGCTTCCGTTGTAGATGGCGGTCTCGGGATAGGGAAAGAGCGGCCGAGTGAAGGCGATCTTGCCGGCTTCGTGTTTGGAGGCGATGAGTCGCTCCGGCGCTTGTCCATGTTCGACCCAGTCCACGATCTCCGACAGCCAATCCACCTCGCTCGCGCCGGGGCCGCCGCCGCAATGGAGACAACCCGGAACCAGGAACAGCCGGCAATAATCGGCGGCCTGGGGGTCATGGGCCAGCACCTGGCGATAGTACTCAATGGTCGCTTCGGCCGGCAGCGCCGTATCGGCCCAGCCGTGCCAGAGAATGAGTTTGCCGCCTCGCGCTTTGAACGCGTCCAGGTTGGGGTTCGTGGCGTTGAGGAAGGAAGCCGCCAGGCGCGTGTCCCGCTGGAAGCGGGAGAAATCGTAGGTTGAATAATCCCAATCCGGATTGTTGAAGACGAAGTGTTTGAAGACCTCGGTGCCGAAGGCGAACATCAGGTTGGGCACGTGGTCGTTGGTGAGGAGTGGCGGCACCGGCCCCACGAGCCAGGCCATCCACTGGTCGGGATCGCACTCCGCCGCCGGGGCATAGCCGGGATAGATCGCCCGTTGGTCGTTCCGGGCGCCGTGGTAAATGGCGGCAATCGCCTGTCGTTGTTCGTCCGTCAATCCTCGCACCTTGGACAGGTCGAATTGCGCCGCAGCCGGGTCCGCAATGATGCCGTCCTTCAGGCCGTCCTGGGCGTCGCATTGTTCGAGAATCCCTTTCGCCAATTGCTGGAGCGCCTCCTTGGTTAGGACCGTGCGATCGAGGTGCCGGGGATCGGGGTAAAGCGCCCGGGCGATTTCGACCGCCGTCGCGGCAAACCCAGTCCAGTTGAACGCGGGCGCGCCGGCCACGATGCCGTCGAAATCCCGCGGATACCGTTGCGACTCCATCATGGCCTGGCCGCCGCCCCGCGAACAGCCGACGAAATACGAGTGCGCGATACCGGTGCGGTAGTAAGCGCGGATCAGGGCCTTCGCCACTTCCGCCGTTCGATGCACGGCGAGGTAACCGAAGTCCAGTTGGGCTTCGAGGTTGTCCTGCGCCCAGTCGGCCAGGTAGCCGGGTTGCGATTCGTGTCCCGTATCGGTGCCTGCCGTGGCGTACCCGCGATCGATCGAGTCGCGCGCCGCGTTTTGCACGCTGCCCACGAAACCGCCGCCGCCGCCCATCACGAACCGCTCGTTCCAGGCGTCCGGCAACAACAACTCGAACCGAATGTTGCCGCCGATCACTCCCTTGATCGTGACGTACGCCACCGCTCGGGGATTCTTCTGCAAGTCCGGCCTCACCGGCACAGCCGATTCGAGCGTCACATCCGGCAGCAGCAATTGCCGGAGCTCATCGACACTCAGGCGATTGGTGGTCTGGCCAAGAGTCGCGGCGGCGCCGCAGCAGAGCAGAACACCGAGCAGGAGACTGCGGTTCGTCTGGAATGGCTGGAGAGTCCGCGGGCGCAATGAGCGATCGGGTATGGCGTGTTTCATAGCAAACCGGAAGCTTGTGCCTGGCGGCCCGCTCGGCAAGCCAAGACCCACAGCAAAGACCTGCTGCCGGACGACGATGCTCTCCTTGAAGTGACTAAAATCGTCGTGTTTCCCGCACCTCCGGCCACGGAGGCACAGAGATTGAATCAGGAACGCAGGAAGGCAGGAAACCGGTTCGAGTATCCAGGTTCCTGAGTTCCCAATTGGCTTTTTGGCTTTGTTTGTTTCCGCACCCGGTAGGGGCATGGCGGGGCCGGCTATTCTTCCAGAATCCGCGCGATGCGGTCGCGCAGGTCCTTGATCTCGGGGCAATGTTGGTAGAGCCGCTCGAGGTTTCCCAGAGACTTGTCGATCATCAAGTCCCTGCCGCCACCGGCGCGGCGTGCGTCTCCATGCCTGGCAAGCAACGGCGCAAACACTTCCTCTTTGAAACGGGCATTTCGTCTTGCCTGCTCCCAGCCCGCCGGGATCTCCTTCGAGTAGCCGCAGCAGGCGTACGCTTCCACTTCCGGCTGGGCCGAACAGCAAAGAAGGGCGATGCCCGATTCTGTGAGTTCCTTCTCCAATGCGCGCATCGCGTCCGGTGAGGCTCGGTCCGCATCCGGAAAGAAGAGCCACAGGTTCCAGTGACGGTAGCGTTCCTTCAATTCTTCGCGAATCGCCCGCACTGCCTGATCGTAGCCTCGGAGTTTCGGATTGGTCAGTATCTCCACTTTTGCCGCCGGTCGGCCCACATCCGCGAGGATGGTTCGTGCCAGCGGCCTCAAAATGTAGCCGTTGTGAGTCGGATCCTCGGGAATCACCAGCACCCTGAAACTCATAGCGCCGTTTCCAGCCACCCTTCGGCGAATAAGTCCGAGATCGGTTGCTTCTGGACCACTTCATTGAAATTGGGTACGTCCGTTAGCGCGCAGATTTTCGATTCACCGGTGGCCACATCACGCTTGCAGTAGAACGTGGTCCCATATTCGGCCTCCTGTAGCCAGGCCAGCACGATGGGCGAATGCGTCGTTGCCATGATTTGCGTCCGTCCTTCCGCGGCTTGGTTCCGTAGCAGCTCCACCAGCAGGCGGACGCGACTGGCGTGGATGCCGTTCTCGATTTCCTCGATTGTCATGAGCGCCGGCATGTCCGGCTGGAAAAATGCCGCAGTGATCGCGGCAAATCGCAGCGTGCCGTCACTGAGAACGGGTGCGGGGAACTCCTGACCTCCTTCCCGGAGCATGAACAGGGGTTCGCCCACTGCGCCGCTAAGCGTGCCCAGGTCATCCAACTCAGCCGGGCGCAACTGTCGCAGCCAGGACAAATAGGCGTCCTTCGCCTTTGGATCGGCACACAGCGTGCGAACGAGAGCGGCGAAATTCTCGCCATGCTCGCCCATCCGCTGGATCTGGTGCGCCTGGGAGTAGCCGCGCAGCAACGCCGGCGAGGGATCCACGCGCTGGGTGTTGGCCAGCAACGTTGCTACACGACGGGCCCATTCGGCGTCAGCCTTCTTCCACCGGCCGTCACCTCTGGCGAACTGGCCCAAGACCGGGCGCGACCGCTCGAACTTGAGATGAGGTTGCCGGCCCTTCTTTCCCTCATAATAGCGCACCTCCAAAACCGGATCGGTCGACAGGTTTTTGCCTACCACATCTGAGTTGTAGATTTCGCTGCCAAGCATCTTGAGCCGCTCGCGGGTTACTTTCCCGTCCGCCGGCGTAAACGCGATGAGGAATTCCCATCGGAGCCCTAGTATGTCATCCACCATCGGTGAGTTAGCAAACCGGCCTGTGGCTGTGATCGTCACTTCACCGCTCTCGCTGCCTGAGAGGAAGCACGCCTTTGCGCTCCCACCCCGGATGCCCTCCCAGACTTCGCTTGTGGCGCTCTTCGGTTTGCCGTCCAAAATTTCGCCGATGGTGAAGCCGTTGCCGATCCCTTGCAGCAAGCGCAGGGTGTCGAAGAAGTTCGACTTCCCGCTTGCGTTTGTGCCGATGAACAGGTTCAACCGGCCCAGCTTCAAGTCCACCCGGCGGAGGCTCTTAAAGTTCTCAACAGCGATTCGTTCAATCATGGTCTGGCCTCCAATGCCACGCCTCCGGCGCAACCGCATCCCTCCACCCTGAACGGCATTCAAATTGGCTCGCGGCGGCTTCTGGTCCAGGTGGGCTGGACAGCCCCAGCCGACTGAGCGATCGCCGAATCGAAGCGGAATTTGTAGGATTCAATGATTGATCGTCGCTGGTTCGAATCCGGACGTTTCGCGGATTCATCGGCCAGCCCCAACTTAGCGGAGATGCTACCAACGCTTCAATTCGATTCCGAGGCGTACCCCCATAGACTTCGTGACCAGTGCCAACGCTGCGAGAAGCCGAGCCCGGAAAAACCGCGCGGTGTGCCATCCGCCTTTTGAACCTGTTGACCGTGAAATCGTCTGGAGGGGGTGTCCGCAGGCGATTTGGCCACAGCTCCCGCCGCGCGAAACGAGAATCCCGCCGTCTCGAATCCGTTTCAGCCACCGAGGCCCGCAGGGCGTGCAGCAGCCAAAACGCCGCCGCTCAAGGCTTGAAAACTGTGTGCTTGAAAACTGTGTTTGACGCGAGGCTGGTCCGGATTACAATTCCCCCCGCTTAGAGAGCAAGATGGTGTCCGGTGAGACAGATGTCCGTTCAATTGTCGGCTTCGACGGTGCTGCGGGTGCAGTGTCCTCCCTCCCTGTTTCTTTGAGCGTCCCCCAACCACTATGAGCGACTGCAGACTCTTCGTAGGCAACATCTCGTACCGCACGTTGGAACCGGATCTCCAGGATTACTTCGCCCAGGCGGGCGTGGTGACCTCGTGCAATCTCATGCTCGACAAATTCACCGGCAAGTCGCGCGGCTTTGCCTTCGTCGAGTACGGCACCACCGAGGAGGCCAAGAAGGCGGTCGAGATGTTTCACGGCAAGGATTTTCAAGGCCGTGAACTCACCGTGAACATCGCCCGCCCGCGCGAGGACCGCCCGCCGCGCGAACCCCGTGGGGAACGTCCGCCGCGCGAAGAGCGTTCGGAGGAGCGTGCGGAGTACTGATCCCTCGCGCTGAAGCCGGTGGCGAAGCGCTGCCCGCCCGGTCACGGAATACGCAGGGTGCCAGACTCTGTCGCCACTTCGCGTAACACCGCGATCGCCCGGGTGCTGTTTGCCAGCGCTGCAGCCGGCGAGGCCGCCTCGGTATAAACCCGAAACTCCGGCGCGTTGCCGGACGGACGGACGTGGACAATGTCGCCGGTGGCGAAGGTGATCCGCGCGCCGTCGGTGAAATCGAGCGTCTGGACTGCGCCAAACGCGCCACCGAATACTTGCTCCGCCACCGCCGCGCCGCCGGCTTGAAATCGAGCGACCAGGGCCCGGCCCTGTTCGGTGGGGAAGGGCCGGAGCAAGCCGCTGTGGGTGAACCTGGGGGGCAAGGTGGCCACGAGTTGTGACAGGGTCAGCGACTTCTGTGTCGCCGCGTGCAGACAGGCCAGCAGCGGCAACGCCGCATCGCGTGTCGGCAAGGGTTCCAACCGCGCGCCGGTGGACGCACTGACCACCTCGCTCGCAAGCAGGAAGCCTCCGTTGGCTTCGTACCCCACCACCCGCCGACAACCGGCGGCGACCGCCGCCTGCATCGCTTCAACCACGTAGGGCGAGCCGATGCGCGTGCGCTGGACGCGCGGGAACAGGCCCGACTTCTCCAAGGCGGTGTTACAGCTCACCGGGGTGGCGACTGCATCGGCTCGCAAATAGGCCGCCACGAGGATGCCCAGCACATCGCCTCGCACCAGGGCTCCCCGTTCGTCCACCAACAAGGGCCGGTCACCGTCGCCGTCCGCCGACACCAGCGCGTCGGCCCGGCAACCGCGCACCCATTCTGCGAGTTGGTCCGCATTCGTCACGGCCTCCGTATCGACCGGAATGAATTTCTCCGAACGCGCCAACCGCACCACCCGGGCCCCCAGGCCTTCGAGGAGCCGGCCCAGAATATCGCGCGCCACGGAGGAGTGTTCGTACAGCGCGATTCGTTTGCCTGCGAGGCAGTGCCACGGGAAGAAATCCAGGAAGCGGCGCAAGTAGG
The DNA here is from genome assembly GCA_963735925.1 of uncultured bacterium. Taxonomy (GTDB): domain Bacteria; phylum Verrucomicrobiota; class Verrucomicrobiia; order Limisphaerales; family J093; genus DSVZ01. The sequence goes on along the minus strand of CAVTMT010000003.1, from coordinate 1,417,068 downwards.
CGGTTTCGGCTTCCCCGTTGGCCGGGGGCAGTTCCGGCGGGGCCTCGAGCCAGAAGCTGCCATCCGCGCCAAACACGCCCGCAATGCCTTCATCCGCGGCGGTTCCGGCCTTCAACGCGAGGTAGCGCCGGGACAGTTCCGCCTCGTCCGCCTTGAGCACCTCGCCCCAGGGCAGGTTGAACTTGATGCCGTTGCGATCGTCCGGGATGTGGCTGCCGGTGACCATGACGCTGGCCTGCCGGCGCTTGAAGGCATGACACGCCAACGTCGGAGTGGGAACAAAACCGACGAAATCGACGGTGGCGCCCTCCTGCCTGATCGCCCACGCCACGGCGCGAAGGATCCGTGGGGTGCTGCTCCGATAATCACCGGAGACCGAAACGACCGCCGGCGCGCCGCGTTCCCGCACATAGCGGACAAACGCGCGCGCGTACAACGCGCACTCCCAATCCGTCAACTCCGTAACCAGTCCACGGACGCCGCTCGTGCCGAATCCCAGTGCCATGTCGAAGCAGGTTGAGGGGGGGGAGCGTTTGCCACCCTCGCCCCGCTTGTCAACACAAAGGGCCGCACCTGGGCCCCGCGCGCGGCAATCCGCCCGGAGATGCGGTCGGGAAACTGCGGAGGTTCCTTTTGCCTTGTTCGCCCGGATGGCTTCCGCCATGTTCACGCGCTATGGCCGAGCGGCTGGTTTCCAGTGTGTTGAGCAAGCCCGACGCGGTGTTGGACGTGACGCTGCGGCCTTCGCTGTTCTCCGAATTCACGGGCCAGGCCAAGGTCAAAGAGCGGCTGGAAATCGCCGTCCAAGCCGCCCGGCAACGCCATGAGCCGCTGGATCATATCCTGCTGAACGGGCCACCGGGCCTGGGCAAGACGACCCTCGCCAATATCCTGGCCAAGGCCATGGGGGGCAGCCTCAAGAGCACGAGCGGTCCGACCATCGAAAAGGCGGGCGACTTGGCCGGACTCCTCACCAACCTCGAAGAAGGCGACGTCCTGTTCATCGACGAGATCCATCGCCTCCAAAAGACGATCGAGGAATACCTCTATCCGGCTATGGAGGATTTCAAGCTGGACATCATCATCGACCAGGGGCCCAACGCCCGGAGCGTGCGGCTCAATCTGCCCCGGTTTACCTTGATCGGTGCCACGACGCGGAGTGGATTGCTCACGGCCCCGCTCCTCACCCGGTTTCCGATTCGCGAACGCCTGGACTATTATCAAGCCGAGCAGCTCCAGCATATCGTGGTCCGGTCGGCGCGACTGCTGAACATCGAGGTGGATCCGGCGGGCGCGATGGAAATCGCCCGGCGCAGTCGGGGCACGCCCCGGATCGCCAACAACCTGCTGCGCCGCGTGCGGGATTACGCCCAGGTCAAAGGCGACGGCCGGGTGCAGGCCGAACTGGCCGACCGCGCGCTGGCCATGCTGGAAATCGACCGGGACGGTCTGGATGAAATGGACAAGCGGATCCTGGAAAGCATCATTGCCAAGTTCGGCGGCGGTCCGGTCGGCTTGAATTCCCTCGCGGTCGCCGTGGGGGAGGAGGCCGACACCTTGGAAGAGGTTTATGAACCATACCTCATCATGGAGGGCTATTTGAAGCGAACGTCGCAAGGCCGCGTGGCGACGGAGTTGAGTTACCGCAAGCTGGGGCTGAAGCCGCTGATCGACAGCCAGCCCCGGCTGCTGTGAACCATGTTCCGGGCGGCGTTCGCCGCCTGAAGCGACCTACCATCCGGTCCGATGACTCCGAAACCCAGTCCCGAATTCGCGGACAAACCGCCATCGAGTCCGCGCCGGCTGCCGCGCTCGTTCAAGGAACTCACGCCCAGCCGGTCCTTCAATCCCCGGACCTTCTTTCGCGAGATGGTCTGGAAGCCGTTCCGGACCCGGCGGATCGGGCAGCATCGGTTCTTCCGCTCGCCCAAGCTGGGGGAAGGCGAGGTGGCGATCACCTGGATCGGGCATGCCTCGTTCCTGATCCAGTTCACCGACCTGAACGTGCTCATCGATCCCAACTTTGCGAACTGGCTCTTCCTGCTCAAGCGGTTGCGGCGGGCCGGCCTGCAAATCAAGGATTTGCCCGGCGCGGAGGTGGTGTTGTTGACCCACGCCCATTTTGACCACTTTCACAAGCCCACGCTGCGGCGGCTGCCTTCGCCCCGCCTGGCCGTCGTGCCGTGGGGGGTGGCCGACTTGACCGAAGGCCTGGGCTTTGATCGCGTGTTGGAATTGGAATGGTGGGAGAGCTTTTCCCGGCGTGGGCTGAAAGTGACCCTGACGCCCTCCAAACACTGGGGGGCGCGGACGCTGGGAGACCACCATCGCGGCTACGGCGGCTTCGTGCTCGAGTACCAGGGACGGCGCATCTATCACGCCGGGGACAGTGCTTACTTTGCGGGCTTCAAAGAGATCGGCGCGCGCTGCGCGCCCGAGATCGCCCTGTTGCCCATTGGCGCCTATCACCCCGAAGGCCTGCGCAACGTGCACATGGGACCGGACGACGCCCTTCAGGTTTTTCAGGATCTCAAGGCCCAGTGGCTCGTGCCGATGCATTACGGAACCTTCCGCTTATCGTTCGAAGATATGGAAGAGCCGCCGAGCCGGCTGGGGAGCCTGGTGCGGAAGGCGGGCCTGACGGCGCACCTGCGCATTCTGGAAGAAGGTGTGCCCCAAGTTTTTGCGCCGATGGCGCCGGCCTGACCGCGACCGGTCTCCACGCCGGCGGGCCGGGAAGGGGCGTAAACTGCGCAAAAATAGTTGTTGCGTTCGGCCGGCGGCAAGCATAGAAGGGCGGTGTCTTAGGTCTAACTGCGCGGTCCCTTCGGGACGGTTCCAGCTTTCTTCGGATCGGCAGTTTTCCCGGATTCAATTTTGCATCTGGCATTGCCAGACGCGCGCCGGGCGGTGACCACGTTTCTTTTGAAGACACGACATCCTATGAACAACACATCGGTGCCGGAGACGGGTTCCGGCTATCTGGAGATTTCGGAGAAGGGCTTTGGGTTCCTCCGGACGCCGGAGAACCACTTTCATCCCAAGCCGACGGACGTCTTCGTCACGCCGGACACGATCAAGCGGCACTTCCTCCGCGAAGGCTGCCACGTCAAAGGCGGTCTGCAGCCGCCCCACCGGGGCAGCAGCCCGCAGTTGCGTGAGGTGATTGAGGTCAATGAGATGGCCTTCCAGGCCTACACGAAGTCGCTGCGCTTCGAGAACCTCACGACCATCGATCCCTTGGAGAAGTTCCGCCTCGAGACCTCGCCGGATCTGCTGGAGACGCGCATCATCGACCTGGTCACGCCGATCGGCAAAGGCACTCGCGGCCTGATTGTGGCCCCGCCGCGCACTGGCAAGACCACCATCTTGAAGCAGATCGCCAATGCGGTGACCGCCAACCACCCCGAGGTGCATGTGATGGTGCTCCTCATCGACGAGCGGCCCGAGGAGGTCACCGACTTCCAGCGCTCGGTCAAGGCCGAGGTGGTGGCCTCCTCGAACGACCAGGACCTGGAAACGCACGTCCGGCTCTCGCGGTTCATGATCGAGCGCTGCCGGCGCATGGTGGAATCCAAGAAGGATGTCTTCGTGCTCCTCGACTCGATCACCCGTGTGGCGCGGGCTTACAACAGCGTGCATGGCGGTTCGGGCCGCACCATGACCGGCGGCGTGGATGCACGGGCGCTGGAGATTCCGCGGAAGATATTCGCCGCGGCCCGTAAGATCGAGGAAGGCGGTTCATTGACGATTGTGGCCACCGCCCTGGTGGACACCGGTTCGCGCATGGACGAACTGATTTTCCAGGAGTTCAAAGGCACCGGCAACATGGAGTTGATCCTGGATCGCAAGCTGTCCGACCGCCGGTTGTTCCCGGCCATCGACATTCCCAAGAGCGGCACGCGCAAGGAAGAGAAACTCTTCTCCAAGCACAACATCGAGGCGGTGCGGAAACTCCGTCGCATGATGGTGGACCTGAATCCGATCGAGGCGATGGAAACCCTCCAGGCGGCACTGAAGAAGCACAAGACCAACGACGAGCTGTTGATGAAGCTCCTCTAGCCGGCGTCCGAGGCCGGTGCGTGGACTCCATGCGTGCCCCCGCCCGCCAGCGCCGATCCGTCGGGCGTGCGGAGTTCCCCCGGGTTCGGCCGCCCTTGCAGCGGATGCTGCAGATCCACGAGGCCATCCGCTCTGGCCGGCACCCGAACACCAGCGCCCTCGCGCGGGAGTTGGAGGTCAGCCCCAAGTCCATCCAGCGCGACATCGATTTCATGCGCGAGCGGATGGGATTGCCGATCGCCTATGATGAGCGGCGTTGGGGTTACCACTACACGCAGGAGGTCAGTGCCTTTCCGAGTCTGCAGATTACGGAAGGCGAGTTGTTTGCCCTGGTCGTCGCGGAAAAGGCGGTCCAGCAGTACCGCGGCACCAGCTTCGAGCGGCCGTTGCTGAGTGCGCTCAAAAAGATGGCCACCGCGCTGCCGGAAACGATCTCGCTGCACCTGGCCGATTGGGATCAAAGCATCTCGTTTCGTACCAGCGCCGAGATGATCCTGAATCTCGAGATCTTCGACGGCCTGGCCCGCGCCACCGCGAAGCGGCAGCAGTTGGAGATCGCCTACCGCAAGCCGGGGCGCGGCGCGCCGGAGTCCCGCATCGTGGATCCCTACCACCTGGCCAACATCGATGGCGAGTGGTACCTGTTTGCCTTCGATCACCTCCGGCAAGACGTGCGGACGTTTGTTCCGGCGCGCATCCAGACGCTCCGGCCGACCGGAAAGACCTTTCAGCGGGCGGCGGGTTTCAGCATGGACGAGCGTCTGCGCGGTAGCTTCGGCGTCCATTCCGGCGAGGGACGATTCGAGGTGGTGGTCCGCTTCTCGCCGCGCGTGGCGGATTACATCCGCGAAAAGCGTTGGCATCCTTCTCAAGCGATCATCGAACGCCGCGACGGTGGCGTGGAACTGCGCCTCAAGTTGTCCAGCCTGGTGGAGATCGAGCGCTGGGTGCTGGGGTGGGGGGGGAAGGCAAAAGTCATCCGCCCAAACGAGCTGGTCCGCAGCGTGCGCGCGGCGGCCAAAGCGATTTTGGCTGGCAAATGAGTTCCGGCACTCGGCGTCCGGAGGCGGTGGCAACATTCGATCGCAACTTGGAGCCCTCCCCGGTGTTTGCCCCACAGACCCGCCGGACCGGGCGGGCGGTTTCCTGGTTTGGTGGCGGCGGTGTGGCGGCAGCCCCCTTTGCGGTCGAGGCGGCGGCGCCGCCGCTCAGAGATCACGAGACGACCGGCAGGGCGGGGACGTTGACATTGCGCGGGCGCCGCCTTTAAGTCGTCGCAGACCGGATGGCGGGACCCAGTGCGGGTGCCTGATGGATGAATTGAGAGATGAATGCAGAAAGGCAGATTATGCGGATGAAAGCAGGTGCTCGCTTCGGCTTTACGCTGATTGAGATCATGATCGTGGTGGCCATCATTGGCCTGCTCGCGGCGATCGCGATTCCGAATTTCGCCAAGATGCGCACCAACGCCCAACGGCAGGCGTGCATCATGAACCTCAAGGCGATCGACAGCGCCAAAGAGGCGTGGGCCGCCGAAAACCGGAAAGCCAACGGGGACGCCGTGGATGAAACCGCGGTCAATTCCTACCTCAAGCAAGGCCAGGCGCCCGAATGCCCCGGAGGAGGCACGTACACGTATAACACAGTGGGAACGCCGCCGACGTGCAGTCTGGGTTCTGCCGCGGGGCACACGCTTTAGGCGGCGCCGCGGTGCTGCGTGCGCGAGGGTGGCTGGCTCGCGGCGACGGTCCATAGTCTCCGGTGGGCCTCATCGGACGTGGATGCGTGTGATGGGTTGAGCGCGTAGGGGGCCGAGTTCGTGCGGTAATCCTTCTCGAGCCCACCGCCTTGGCTCGCGACCGAAGTGCCTGGTCGAGCAATGGTGTGGGGGAAACGCGGAAGCTCGAGGACGAGGACTGCGCCATTCTCCTGGCGTTGGGGCGAGGCGCAGCCGAAAGCGGCGGAAGTCGTCCGCAATCCGGGATGAGGGCAGGACCACCAGGTTCACCGCGGCGTCGGTCTGGCATTTCACCTGCTTAGCAAGTTTGCCAGATCGACTTCAACCCAAACTCAAGAAAGCGAACATGAAAGCAGGCTTTTGTTTCCTCTTGGCGGCGGGGCTGGCAGCGGTGGCGCAGGCCCAGACGCATTACACGCCTTACACATTTGTCACTCTCGCGGGGGGGGGGGGGGGGAGGAGAGAGAGATAGGTAGCGCAGACGGGCCAGGCCGCGAGGCCAGGTTCAATCGACCTCACGGTATCGCGGTGGACACCGCCGGGACGATCTATGTGGCGGACACATCCAACAACACGGTGCGGAAGATCACCCCGGAGGGAGTGGTGAGCACGATGGCGGGGTTGGTGGGAGTCCTCGGCAGTGCGGACGGGACCGGAACCGCGGCACGGTTCAACCAGCCGTGGTCCGTAGCGGTGGGAACTGCCGACGACCTCTACGTGACCGACAACGGAAATGAAACGATCCGGAGAGTCACGGCAGGCGGCGTGGTCAATACGTATGCCGGGCAGGTGGGCAAGTTCGGCAGTGCGGACGGCACGGCCAGCGCGGCCCGTTTCTGGTTTGCGACGGGCTTGTTCGTGGACGCCGCCGAGAACGTTTATGTGGCAGACTCCAATAACAATACGATTCGGAAAGTCACAACGGACGGGGCCGTGAGCACACTCGCCGGGTTGGCAAATGGTGTCGTCCCGGCACCGGGAAGTGAAGACGGAACCGGCAGTGCCGCCCGCTTCCACCAACCGAACGGGGTGGCCGTAGATGCTGCCGGAAACGTCTATGTTGCGGACTACGCGAATCAAACCATCCGAAAGATCACGGCGGAAGCGGTGGTGAGCACCATCGCCGGCCAGGCAGGCGAACCGGGGAGTGTGGACGCAAATGGAAAGTGCGCACGGTTTGCCGGTCCGTCTGGGGTGGCGGTGGATGGCGCCGGCAACGTCTTTGTCGCCGACTTTGTCAACGACACCGTCCGCAGGATCACGCCAGGGGGAGTGGTGACCACGGTGGCGGGATTGGCGCAATCCCCGGGCAGCGCGGACGGAACGGGGGCGGCTGCGAAGTTCGACGGTCCGTATGGCGTGGCGGTGGACGGCGCTGGGAATCTCTATGTCGTGGAGTATTGGGGGTGTCGGGTTCGGAAAGGGTGGCCAGCGGAACCGCCCAAGCTGGGAATACCGATGGCTTCGCCGGACGGTTCGGTGCAGCTAACCCTGACCGGCACCGCGGGAACCCGTTACACGCTGCAGGGTTCGAGCAATCTGGTGGCTTGGACTGCGCTGACGGACAGTAGCAGCACGAATGGCGCGATGACTGTGATCGTCCCGCCCGCGATCGATTCCGCAGTTCGGTTCTTCCGGGCAGTGCTGCAATAACCGGGTGGTGGAGACGCGGCGGTCGCCGATTCGCTCGCTGGCCTGCGGGAGAGCGCACAAGTTCTCCGGGTTTATGACGCCCCGCGCGAGGCGCACGAGGCTCAGTCGTGGACGGACGAGGTTCCCGGTCGGCCGGGCTGGACATACCGCTGGCTTTGGCGGTAAATGGCTGCATTGAATCCGCCATGAATGCGACCCCTGACCTGCGCCGTCCCGCCGAACCGAGCGTCGTTCGGAAGCAAGGGTTCACTCTGATCGAGCTGCTGGTGGTGATTGCCATCATCGCCATCCTCGCCGGCATGTTGTTGCCCGCGCTGGCCCGGGCCAAGACGAAGGCCCAGGCCATCGGTTGCATCAGCAACGGCAAGCAGCTCTCGCTGGCTTGGATGATGTACGCCGACGATTTCCAGGACCGGTTGGTGCCCAATGCGGACGGAACGGCGGATGGCTGGGTGGGAGGCTGGATTTCGACCACGGCCGGCCCGGTGAACCTCAGCGACTGCACGAACGTCACGCTGCTGATGCCGCCGCACGGAAAGCTTTACCCCTACAACCAGTCGCTCGGGATCTACAAATGTCCGGCCGACAAGTTCATGGTGACGATCAACGGGCAGAAACACCCTCGCACGCGCAGCATCTCCATGAACGGCTGCATGAACGGCAATAGCTGGCACACGGCCCTGATCAATAAACAATGGTGGACCTACCGGAAGCTGTCCGAAATCCAGAACCCCTCGTCGCAATTTGTCTTCATCGACGAGCGGGAGGAAAGCGTGGATGATGGCTATTTCCTGGTCCTGGTGGATGGTCCACCGGATTGGGGGAACCTTCCCGCGATCTACCACGGCGGCGCGAGCGGTCTGTCCTTTGCCGACGGCCACGCCGAGATCAAGAAATGGCTGGACCCCGGAACGCTGCTTCCCGGCGTGAATGGGGCCCGTAAAGCCCCGCGCGATACCCTCTGGATCAACGAGCGGGCGAGCACGCGGCGGTGATCTGCCCCCGCCTGCAAGACAGTTGCGGAAGCGAGGGCAGGGGAGGGTGCGGTCAGGTGCGTAGCTGCGCATTGCCAGACGGGCCGGCTGCGGCGACGCTGTGCCCGTGATCGCACCTTGGGCCACGATTTCCAGCGAACGGCTGGCAGACTACCGCGTCTTTTCCGTCCGCCGCCTGGTTCGGCGTTCGCCGCGCACCGGTCGGGAGCATGATTTCTTCGTTCTCGACGCGCCGGATTGGGTGAACGTGATCGCCATCACCACCGCCGGGGAAATGGTGATGGTCGAACAGTTCCGGCATGGCACCGAAAGCGTGGATCTCGAGATTCCAGGGGGGGTGATCGATCCGCACGATGCCTCGCCTGTCGAGGCGGCCGTGCGCGAACTCCGGGAAGAAACCGGCTACGTGGGCGGGCCCGCGCGGCTGATCGGCAGCGTGCGGCCGAACCCGGCCATCTTGAGCAACACCTGCCACACGGTGCTGGTGGAGAATTGCCGTTGCGAGGGCAAGGTCGAACTGGACCACGCCGAGGACGTGGCCACGCGGCTGATTCCAGCCCGACAAGCGGCCGGTTTGGTCGCGGATCGTACGATCCGACACTCCTTGGTGGTGGCGGCGATTTTCGATTACGAACTCTGGCTCCGGGCGTCGTCGTGAGGTGGGAGCCGCTTGGGCGCCCGGCCGATGCCGCGCAGGCTCGTCCGGACGGCCCCTTTGCTCAAGGGGAAAGCCGCGACCCCGCCGAAGGGTGACCTGTCCTCCGTTGCAGGGAAACCTGCTTTCAGCCTGGACGGACAGTCCTGCGGCTCTCGAACCAAACAGCCGCCGGAATCCTTTCGGAGCCCGGCGGCTGTGCGAAAACGGCCGATCGGGCCTGGTTCAACCAAGCCCGGCGGTCCGCGGCGGGATCATGGAATCACCACCCGATAGAAGCGCACGTTGTGCGTGGCCGTGTCCGAATCCACCACTTCGGTGGGAGTCGTTCCCAGCGTCAAGTCATCGAGCTTCGTCCAAGGCCCGGTCGGGCTGTCGGCGTATTGCACTTCGCACTCCTGCCCGGAGTCACCGGACACGATGAAGTGGAAGGTCCCGTCGGTCTTGAGTGTTGGTTGCGAGAGGCTGGGAGACGCCGGCGTCCCCAGCTTGAGCGTGGCGACGTCGCTGGTGGTCGCGCCCGCCACATTCTGGACGGTTACGGTGAAGTCGCCTTCGTCCGCGCTGGCCACGCCGGTGATCGTGAGCTGCGCCGTGGTGGTTCCGGAATAGTGGCCCGCATCCTCGGTGAGCGCCGCGCCATTGCTTTTCCACTGATAATCCAGCGGGGCGGTGCCGGTGGCCGTCACGCCGAACTGAACCGTGTCCCCGGCCTTGGCGACGAGCGACTGCGGTTGCTGGGTGATGACGGGCACGGTGATCAGACTGAGTGTGGCGCCCTCGCTGGTCACCGAGCCGGCGCCGTTCTGCACGGTGACGGTGTAGCTGCCCGCGTCCGTGCTGCGGACCCCGGCGATCGTGAAATTGGGGCTTGTGACCCCCGAGTAGCGGCCCGAGTTCACGAGCGCGGTGCCATTCCGCTTCCACTGGTACCCCAGCGGCGCGGTACCGGTGGCGGTGACCGAGAAGGTCGCGGCAGCGCCTGCCACCACTTGTGCGGAAGCCGGCTGCTGGGTGATGACCGGCGGAGCGACGACCTTCAAGGTGGCCGGATCGCTGGTAGCGGACCCCGCGCTGTTTTGCACCGTGACGGTGTAGTCGCCGGCATCGCTGCTGCGCGCACCGGCGATGGTAAGCTGGGCGGTGTTGACGCCCGAGTAGCGACCGGAATTGACCAGGGCCGTGCCGTTGCGTTTCCACTGGTAACCCAGCGGAGCCGTGCCGCTGGCGACCACGGAGAATTGAGCGCTCGCCCCCTCCAAAACGGTGAGCGACTTCGGTTGCGGATCGATGGTCGGCGGGAGCTTCGCTTCGAGTTTCAGCGTGGCCTCGTCGCTGGTGGCGGAGCCGGCGGTATTCTGGACGACGACGGTGTAGGTCGCCTCGTCGGCGGCGCTCACGCCGGTGATGTTGAGCAGCGGGGTGGTGGTGCCGGAGAAGCGGCCCGATTCCGCTATCGGCGAGCCGTCGCGCAACCATTGGTACGTGAGGGGAGCCGTACCGGTGGCAGTGACCGAGAACTGCGCCGCACTGCCCGCTTTCACCACGACGGACGCTGGTTGTTCGGTGATTGCCGGCGGAATGGTGGGATGCACAACGAGCGTGGCGGGATCGCTCGTCGTTGAACCCGTGCTGTTGAGCACGACCACGGTGTAATTGCCCGCGTCTTCGGGTTGGGCATCCACAATGGTCAGTTGAGGCGTCGAGGTGCCCGAAACGCGTTCGAAGTCGGACAGCACGGCGCCATCATGAATCCACTGGTAGCTCAGCGGCTTGGTGCCGGAAGCGGTCACGAAGAAGATGGCGGTCGCCCCTTGATTCACTTCCAGGGAACGCGGCGGGAGCGTCACCGTAGGCGCGGTTTCAACCAGAATGGTGAAACTCTGGGTGGAGGTGAGGGTCCCCGCCGCTGCGCGCAGGGACACGGCGCGCGCACCGGCCGCACCCGCGGACGGAGTGCCTTGCAGCACCGTGGATTGGGAGAAGATCCGGCGCACGAAGCCCAGGCCGCTCTCGATTGTGAATACATCGCCGGAGGGGCCGAACTTGACATCGAACGGGTTGAGCATGGCCGCTTTCAGAGCGGGTCCGCCGTCGCCGCTGTACCCGCCGCCGCCCGACCCGGTGGCTCCTGAACCGGCGAAGGTCTGAATGACCCCATCGGTCCGGATCTGGCGGATCCGGTGGTTCCAGTAGTCCGCCACGTAGAGCGAACCATCCGGGCCCAGCGTCAGCCCGGTGGGGGAGTAGAACCGAGCGTTGATGGCCGGTCCGCCGTCGCCGCTGAAGCCTGCCTGGCCGGTCCCGGCAATGGTGTTCACGACGCCGTCCATTCCGACCTTGCGCACGCGATGGTTGCCGGTGTCGCTGATGAACAAATTACCCGTGCCGTCCACCGCGAGGCCTTCCGGGCTGTTGAACAGGGCGACGTTGGCTGGGCCGCCGTCGCCGCTGAAGCCCGCATCCACCGTGCCCGCCACATCATGGATGAGGCCGTCCGTCGCGATGCGGCGCACCATGTTCTGGGCGATCACCCAGAGATTCCCGTCCGCGTCGAAGACAAGCGTGCGCGGAGAGCCCAGGTGCGCTTCCAAGGCCGGGCCGCCGTTGCCGGTGTTGTCCGCGTCGCCTGTGCCGGCAAAGGTGGTGATGACACCGTCCACGCCGAGGACGCGAATTCGATGATTACCCGTGTCGGCGATGTACAGATTGCTGTTGGCGTCAACGGCCAGGCCATCGGGCGAGCTCAGCAGCGCTTCCGTGCCCGGGCCACCGTCCCCCGCGAAACCCGAGTTCCCCGTTCCGGCTACCCGCTCAATCGTGTTGTCCGGATTGATCCTTCGCACCACCTGCCCCGCGCTGTCGGCGACATAGCTGACGCCTCCGGGCCCGAAGACGATCGTGGTCGGGCGGACCAGGATTGCCGCTGTGGCCGGTCCCCCGTCGCCCGTGGAGGCAAAGACCCCCACGCCCGCCACCGTGTCGATCGCCCCGGTGGCATCGACGCTGCGAACACGGTCGTTGAAGGTGTCGAACAAGGTGAATCCGGCGGTTCCTCGGCTCACAATCCCGGACGGGCGAAGCAGGTCGGCCGCCAGCGCCGGGCCACCGTCGCCGGAGAAGCCGAAATGGCCGCTGCCGGCCACGGTGTGGATGATGCCATCGTTCCCCACCCGGCGGATCCGGTTGTCCTGGGTGTCGGCGATCAGCACGCCCTCCGCGTCGGCAGCGACGCCTTCGGGCGCCGCAAGCTGTGCCTGCGTTCCGGGCACTCCTTCCCCGGCGAATCCATAGCGGCCATTGCCGGCCAGGGTGTGGATCACCCCATCCGGACCGATCCGCCGCACCCGGTGATTGGAGGTATCCGCAAAAACCACCGCGCCGTTGGGTTGGATCGCGATGCCCGAGGGACCCCAAATCCGGCTGGTCGTTGCCGGGATGTTGTCTCCGTTGTAACCGGCCTCGCCGGTGCCGGCGAAGGTGCTGATCTGCCCGGCCTGGTCGATCACGCGAATTCGGTTGTTGCCGCTGTCCGTGAAATAGACTTTGCCCGAAACGTCCCAGGCGACACCGGCGGGATTCTTCAGCTTGGCCTCCAGGGCAGAACCGCCGTCGCCGCCATAGCCGGCGGCGCCGGTGCCCGCCACGGTAAAGATGATCCCCACGCTCGACACGCGGCGGATGCGATGGTTCTCGGTGTCGGCGATGTAAACGTCCCCCTGGTCGTCCACCGCCACGGCGGTCGGACTGAACAGGCGCGCCCGCGTGGCCGAACCCCCGTCGCCCGCGAAACCGGGCTCGCCGGTCCCGGCAATGGTGGTCATCACGCCGTCCGTGCCGAGGCGCCAAACCCGGTGATTGTGGCGATCCGCGACGTAGAGGTTGCCGGCGGCGTCATAGCAGCCGCCCGCCGGGGCGGACAGTTGCACCTGCTTGCCGTTCTTGCCGCTCCCGCGGTCGATCGTTCCGGCGATCGTCTGGATGCGTCCGTCGGGCACGGTCGCCAGGTTCAGCCAGGTGGGGACGCTGATCGGGGAAAAAGCCACGGCACCGCCGGCGGGATCCAGCGCCTGCAAGGTGTAATGGTAAGCCGTGCCCACGGTGGCATTGGTGACGGGTTTGGAAATCCAGACCGGCGGACTGTCCGCCGCGAGCGACAACTCTGCTACGAGCAATAAGAGCAGCGAAACAAGGCTCCTACCCGCGCGACAGACTAGGCGATAATTCATAGAGGGCGGCACAGTGGCCTAAAGAGTCCCCCGCGTCAATTCGGCATCTGCTCTAAGCAAATGCTTTATGTGGGTCCTTTATCCGGGACGGCGGCGGTGACGGGCCGCGATTCTTCGATCGGAGGTTCGCATTGCGAATGGGGTGTCACCTGAGATTGTCGTGCTGCGCGGAACAGGCGGAGGGTGGCGTAATCGTAATGACCACCCAGGAGGGCATGGGCGCCGCTGAGGGTTTGCCAGCCGGCGCGATCGAACGCGGCCTGCATTGCGCCCGCCTCAGCGGCGGTGAAGAGTCGCGTGAGGTCAAGCGGCTCGCCGGCCTCCACGGCGTTCGCGAGGTGCGTCGCCACGGTGCCTTCGGTCATGGCGCGGGTGCGGGCAATCGCGCCAGGGTCGAGTCCGGATCGAAACAGCCGCACGGTTTCGCGGACCGTCGCCGTCAGGAGTTCGCCCCGGGTCTTCGCCGCGTTCGCGGCAGGCGGGGCGGGCCGCGGTGCGGCCTCCGCAAAGCTCTGCCGCGGGTTGCCGCGGAGATGCGTGGCAATTTCCTCGAGGAACGCCGGCCCGTAAGCGCGCAATTTCGCTTCGCCCACGCCGGACACCCGTCCGAACTCGCCCGGTGTGGCGGGGTAGGTGCGCGCCATCCAGCGCAGCGAGGCGTCGCCGAACACGATGTAAGCCGGGACGCCCTGGGCGTCGGCAATCTGTCTGCGCAGTTGGCGCAGCTTCTCGAACAACAGCTCGTCGCACGCGATCTCGCCCGCGCGCTGCGCAGCCGGCGCGGGCGGCGCGAGGGGCCGCGTGAGCGTGATGCGGCGGCGCTCCTTGAGTGCGGCGAGCCCTTCGGCCGTGAGCTGCAGGGTGGGGAAGCGACCCGTGTCCTGTCCAAGGAAGCCGAGCCGGACCAGTTCGCGCGCGATCGATCCCCATTCGTCGCGAGTGTGCTCCGGGCCGATGCCGAAGGTGGAAAGCTCGCGATGACCCCACTCGCGGATCTTCTCCGTATCGCCGCCGGTCAGGACCGCGACGACGTGGCGCAGGCCGACGTTGAACCCGCTGCGTTGGCGGATGCGATAGACGCAGCTCAGCAGCTTCTGCGCCGCCACCGTGCCGTCGAAGGTCGCCCGCGGCGAAAGGCAGTTGTCGCACGCGCCACAATTCGCCTCCGGGAACTCCTCGCCGAAATAGTCCAGCAGGGCCGCGCGCCGGCACTCGGCGATTTCCGCGTAGTGGACCATGGTCTGCAACTGCTCGCGCGCGAGCCGGCGCTCCCGCTCGTCGGGCTTCTCGTCGATGAAGCGAAGCTGCTTGGTCACGTCGCCGGGGCTGAACAGCAACAGACATTCGCCCGGCAACCCATCGCGGCCCGCGCGGCCGGTTTCCTGGTAATAGCCTTCGAGGTTCTTCGGCAGATCGCGGTGCAGCACAAACCGCACGTTGGGTTTGTTGATGCCCATGCCGAAGGCAATGGTCGCGCAAATCACGCGGACTTCGTCGCGGAGAAACCGATCCTGGTTCGCGTCGCGCGCCGACTTGTCCAGGCCGGCGTGGTATGGCGCGGCCTTGACGCCGTCCTCGACCAGTTTGCCCGCCAGCGCGTCCGCTCCGGCGCGGCTTGCGCAATAGACGATGCCGCTCTCCTTCGGGCGCGCGCGCAGAAAGTCGAGCACCTGGCGATAGCCGGCCGACCGGGGCTCCACGCGGTAGAGGAGGTTGGGCCGGTTGAAGCTGGCCACATACACGCCCGGCTCGCGCAGACGGAGCTGGCTCAAGATGTCGGCACGCACACGCTCCGTGGCCGTGGCGGTGAGCGCCATGAACGGCACGGTGTCGAGGCGCGTGCGCAGTTCGCCGAGCTGCCGGTACTCGGGCCGAAAATCGTGGCCCCACTCGCTGATGCAATGCGCTTCGTCCACCGCGACAGCGCTCACGCCCCAACCGGCGAGATCGGCCAGCATGGAACCGAGCATCAGCCGCTCCGGCGCGAGGTAGAGCAGGCGTACTTCGCGGGCGTGCAGACGACGCAGGCGGGCGCGGCGCTCGGCTTCGCCCAACGAGGAATTGAGAAACGTGGCCGCGACCCCGTTGGCACACAGGGCGTCCACCTGGTCTTTCATCAAGGCGATCAACGGCGAGATCACCACCGTCAACCCCGGTCGGAGGAGCGCCGGGAGTTGGAAGCACAGCGACTTGCCGCCGCCCGTCGGCAGCAGCGCAAAGACGTCGCGGCCGGCCAGTGACGCGCGGATGATCGCCTCCTGCAACGGCCGGAAAGACGGGTAGCCGAACACGTCCTTCAGCGGCGTGAGCAGATCGAGGTATTCCGCAGCCAGTTTCGGAGTGGAGACCGCCATCCCCCGCCGGTATGCGCGAGACGCGGTCTGAAGTCAATCTGCGGGCGCACTCGCGGGCGCACTCGCGGGCGCGCCGAACCACCACCCGAGGGTTGCAGGATCGGCGGGGTGGCGAACGAACCGGACGTTAACGCGGCGTTCGTGCGCTGCGCCGGACAGCGGTTGGCACCGGCGGCGGCGACGTGAAACCGGCGGCGTGAGTCTCAGCGGGCCGGCGAGGCTTTCGTCGGCTCGGCCGGTGGCGTGGCGGTTGGCCGGTTGTGCCAGCCGATCAGGGCCGATACCGCTTCGTCGGTCGCGTCGAACGCGTCCAGGCCCTGGTTCGCGCAGACGAGCACGGCGAAATCGCGCTCCGGCGCGAGCCAGGCATTGGCGTAGTACATCGTGTTGCAGCCGCAGTGATTCAGCACCGTGCCGCCGCCCCACGAGCGCTCGACCGCCAGCCAGCCCAGCGCGTAATCGCCGCCGAACGGGGGCCGGGCCAGCTCGCGATACGTTTCGGGCCGGAGCAACCCCGGCTCGCCCCGCAGTCCGCGCAACTGGTCGGCGATGAACTTCGCCCAGTCCTGAAGCGTGCAATGCACCGTGCCCGCCGGTCCGATCACCGCCGAATTGTCCACCGCGGGGCCGTGATCCCGGACCGGTTTCCCGCCCTTGAGGTGGCCCCACGGCTCGTCGATCTGTCCGGGCGTGCCCAGCCCGCCGAAGCCCGCGCTGGCCATCTTGAGCGGCGCGAAGATTTCGGATCGCATCGAGTCCTCCCAGGCCTGGCCGGTCACCCGCTCGATCATCGCGCCGGCGATCACATAGCCGAGGTTCGAGTACAGGTAGGCGCTGCCGGGCGCGTGCAGCGGTTTGGCCGACAGCCCTTCTTTAACCGCTTCCCGGCGCTGTCCCTGAAGCGTTCCCTTGCGGGCGATGCGGCCCCAATTCAAATTCGCGGCCAGGCCGGCCCGGTGCGAAAGCAGGTGCCGCAGCGTGACCTCTTTGAAGCCGGGATCGAAACCCGGCGCCAGGTCCGGGAAAACCTCGGCAACCGTCGTGTCCCACTTGAGCTTGCCACGTTCGACCAGTTTGCCGACGAGCGTCGCCGTCATAGCCTTGGTGTCGGAGCCCAGATGCCAGAGGTCGTTCGTGGTGACGGCCACATCCGTGCCGCGCTTGCGGACGCCGACCGCGCCGAGCACTTCCAAGCCGTGGCTGGTGACAACGGCCGCGGCCATCGCCGGCAGGTCGCGTCGCTGACAGATCGGAGCGAGGAGTTCAGTGACCACGGCGTCGCCGCATGCTGGAAAAATGGATGGCGCGGAGACCGTTCCTTGAGCCGGCGCATCCGCCGCCTCAGCAGGCGCCGCGCCGACCAGCAAAGCCAGGGCCAGCAGCCGAGCGGGCAGGCCACCGCTTCCGCGCACGCTGCCTCGGCGCGGACCGGAGTCTGCGCGGCGGCTCCAGCCTCGAGAAGCGGGCGATTCAATTCGGCACGATTGCATCGGCATGACGGTCAAAATGAGGGAATCGGTATTCCGGGGCAATGCCGGCTTCAGTGGAAGGGCCGGATTATTGATGACTTGCGACGCCCGGGCGGTAGCGTTCGGCAAATGATCCCGGACATGTTCAGGCCCGCGAGTCTTCGGAGCGCGATTCCCGTGTCTGGCCTCGGCCGTTACCTTGACCGAAGCGGGCGGAGGCCCCGTCGCCCGAGGTGAATCCGGAACCGCCTACGATATGAGCACTACACGCCGTCAATTCCTGCGCACCGCCACGGTGGCCACGGCCGCCTTCACGATCGTTCCGCGTCACGTTCTGGGTGGCGCCGGCGTCACGCCGCCCAGCGGGAAGATCACGCTCGCCGGCATCGGCCTCGGCGGTCAGGGAACCCAGGACATCGCAGCCTTTCAGGCGCTGCCGGAGGTTCAGGTCGTGGCCGTTTGCGACGTGAACCGCGAAGGCGGCGGCTACTTGTCGTGGAATTGGTCGGAGGGGCGGGAGGGACAGGTGTGCGGACGCGAGCCGGCGCGGCGGGCGGTCGATCAGGCCTACGCGAAGCAGAACCGCTCCGGGCAATACCGGGGTTGCGCCGCCTACCGGGATTATCGTGAATTGCTGGAGAAGGAAGCGGTGGACGGCGTGGTGGTCGCCACTCCCGATCACACGCACGCGGCGATCGTCATGGCCGCGTTGAAGCGGGGCAAGCACGTGTATTGTGAGAAGCCCCTCACCTGGTCGGTCGCCGAGGCCCGTGCCGTGGCGGAGGCGGCGCGGCGGGCGAGGGTCGCCACCCAATGCGGCAACCAGGGCCAGGCCACCGAGGAAGCGCGGGTCACTCAGGAGATGCTCGCCGCTGGCGCGATCGGCGCGGTGCGCGAGGTCCAGGTGTGGTACGGGGCCCGGTTCTGGAGCTGGCCCACGTGGGAGGGGCGCCCGCCGGACGCGCCGCCGGTGCCGGACGGTCTCGATTGGGATCTCTGGCTGGGACCCGCTCCCGAGCGTCCCTACCACCCGGCCTACCATCCGTGGACGTGGCGCAACTGGCGCGACTTCGGCACGGGTCTGCTGGGCGATCTGGGCCTGCACAAACTCTCCACTGTCTTCAAGGCCCTGAAGCTGGGCCATCCCCTCAGCATTGAGGGCAGCGCCACCAAACTGAGTCGGGAAACCTATCCTCTGGGTGAACTGGTCCGTTTCGAGTTTCCGGCCCGCGGCCCTCTGCCGCCGGTGACCCTCTGTTGGTACGACGGCGGTCTCAAGCCGCCCCGCCCTCCGGAACTCGAGGACGACGAACCGATGCGCGACGTGATTTACATCGGCACGGAGGGGAAGTTCATGGGCGACCGGCTGATTCCCGAGTCGCGGATGGACACGTATCGGAAGCCGCCCAAGACCCTGCCCCGTTCTCCCGGTCATCTGCAGGAATGGATTGCCGCGATCCGGGGCGGCCCGCCGGCGGGGGCTAACTTCGTCGATCACGCCGGCCTGGTTACCGAGGTGTGTTTGTTGGGCAATATTGCGGTCCGTTCCGACAAGAAACTCCTCTGGGACGGCGCGAAGATGGAGTTCAGCAACGACTCGTCGGCGAACCAATGGCTGCGCCGCGAGTATCGCCCGGGTTGGACGCTCTGAGGTGTCGCTGGCCGGGAGCGTGAAACCGCCCGGCGAACGGTCTTCGCGGCGCGGGGTGGACGGGGATTGATCCGGGGCGCGCCATGATGGAGCCTCCCGCCACCGGCCGTCCCGAGTACGCTGCCGGCAGCCGCCGGCGTCGGCGCCTTGATCGGGTATGGCGGTGGATGTTCCTCCGCCAGATGACAGCACGTATGAGCAGCAACAAGTTCCGGGTCAGCCTCGCGGTGGCGTTCGCGTTGGTCGCGGCGGCGCCGTCCATCGGCGCCCAGCCCGGCGGCCGGAGTCCGGTGAAGGTCTTCATTCTGGCCGGGCAGTCGAACATGGAAGGCCAGGGGGTGGCCGACCTCGACGGCCCGGATTACAACCACGGCAAAGGCACGCTCGCGCAGTTGCTGCGCGAGCCGGCGACTGCGCCGCGCTTCCAGCATCTCCGGGATGCCTCGGGCCATTGGGCGGTCCGCGACGACGTGTGGGTCCGCTACCAGCGCGAGGGGGAACCGCTGCTTCATGGCCCGTTGACGCTGGGCTACTCCGTCTATGGCGACGCGCACCATTTCGGCCCTGAGCTGCAGTTCGGCTGGGTCCTTGGCGATTACCTCACCAATCAGGTCCTGCTGATCAAAACCGCGTGGGGTGGCAAGAGTCTCTATCGGGATTTCCGCCCGCCGGGTTCGGGCGGACAGAGGGGGCCCTATTACACGAAGATGATCGCGGAAGTGCGCGACGCCCTCGCCCATCTCAAGACGGAGTTTCCGGCCTACGACGGCGGCGGTTGCGAGCTCGCCGGCCTGGTCTGGTATCAAGGTTGGAACGATGGCTGTGAGCCGAACACTGCCGTGCCGCAATACGAGACGAATCTCGTCAACCTCATCAAGGACGTGCGCCGCGAACTCGGCGTGCCCGGCTTGCCGGTCGTCATTGGGGAGTTGACCGGTCCTTGGGTGGAAGCCCCCGCCGAGTGGGCGGCTCTGCGGCTGGCCCAGGCGGCGGCGGCCGCGCGACCGGAATTCAAGGGCAACGTCCTGTTCGTCCCGACCCACGATTTTGTCCGCCGCCCGGAAGATTCGCCGAATCCCGGCCACGGTCACCACGAATTCGGGAATGCGGAGACATATTTCCTCGTTGGCGATGCGCTCGGTCAGGGCATGGTGAAGTTGTTGGCGGCCGCAGAGTCACCGACCGGAGCCGCTCCGCAAGCACGGCTCGAGCCCGGTGGCGGGGGCGAGGCCGGCGTCATGAAGTAACGAGCCGACGGTCTGCATGGCTATATCGGCTTCGGCCACGAACGGCTGCCTGGGGCCGCGCTCGAGGACAACGCATTTCAGCGCAAGCGCTCTCCGTGGTGGCGCAACCAGCGGCGGGCGTCGGCGAATCCGGGACACACTGCCGCCACGGCCCGCCAGAAACGCGGCGAATGGTTCATCTCACGCAGGTGCATCAGCTCGTGCCAGATCACGTAATCGCGCACCGCGTCGGGCATTTGCACCAACCGCCAGTTCAACGACACCGTGCCGCGCCGCGAGCAGGAGCCCCAGCGCGAGCGTTGGCTGCGAACGGTCACATGGCGGACGGTGAGGCGCTGCTGGGCGGCGAGGGCCAGAACCCGCGGCGGCAACTCGAGGACGGCCAACCGTCGCAGGTGGCGTTCGACCGCGGGGCGAAGGTCCGAAGACTCCGCCGCCACGGGCAGAACCTGATCCGCAAAAAGGACGGCCGACCCGGACGAGGCTTCCGTCACCTGCAAGGCTACGGATTCGCCCCGAAATAGAATGCACGTCCCGGCCAGCCAGCGCCGGTCGGGCGCGGGGCGTTCGGCCTGCCGCGCGAGTTGCCGCCCGATCCAGGCCACGTGGGCTTCTGCAAAGGCGCGCGCCGCCTGCAGCGAACCCCGGCGCGGTACCGTCACCCGCGCAGTTCCATCCGGGCGCAACCGCAACACGTACCGGCGCGCCCGGTCGTGACGGACGATTTCGAGCGGAACCCGGCGCCCGGCTATGAAGAGCGCGTCGGCCGGAGGCGCGGAGGGCCGGGTTCCAAACCGGAACTGGAGCTGCACGCGCGGAGTAAAGCCGCCGGGACACGAACTGTGCAAGCCTGCGGGCAGATTCCGCGGGGCGGCGCGGCGGCGCCCACGGCAGCCGAGCAAGGCAGCGGAGAAAGGCTGGACGCCGGCCGGCCGAAACCGCATTTTCGCGCCGGTTTGAGCAACCGGATGAAACGAACAGAACGGCAACGGGCTTTGACCGTGGCGGTGGCCGCCGCGCAGGCGGCGGGGCGGCTGATGCTGCAAAACGCGCGGTCGCCCAAGCGGGTGAACGTGGCCACCCAACACGATCTCAAGCTGGAACTGGACGTGCGCTGCCAGGTGTTGATTCAGCGACGACTGCGGGCGGCTTTTCCGGAGAGCAGCGTTTGGGGCGAGGAAGGCTCGCTCGGCGAAGCGGAGGCCCCGCTTCGTTGGGTGGTGGATCCCATCGACGGGACGGTGAACTTCGCCTATGGCATTCCCCATGCCAGTGTGTCGATTGCCCTCCAGGAGCGGGTGAAGCCCGCACGCCCGGCGCGCACGCAACGGCCGGCTTACCAGACGATCGCGGGCGTTGTGTTCGATCCGTTTGGCCGCGAGTTGTGGACGGCGATCCGCGGCGGGGCCGCCCGCCTCAATGGCGAACCGATCCACGTCAGCCCCCGCCGGAAGCTTGCGGAGGCGGTCGTTTCCCTGGGATTTGGCAAGCAGACAGCCGTCCTGCGGCACCTGCTCCCCGCCTTCAACCAACTGGCCGACCGGGTTCGCAAACTCCGGATCATGGGTTCGGCGGCCCTGGCGCTCACCTACGTGGCGAGCGGGCGGTTCGACGCTTTCGTCGAACTGGGCCTGGGCTGGTGGGATATTGCCGCCGGCGGCTTGATCGTGGAATGCGCCGGCGGCGAGTTCTGGCAGCGGGAACACCCGGATGGGAGTTTTGAAGTCATCGCTTCGAACGGCCGGCTGCGGCGGGCGTTGAGTCCGCATCTGCCGAAAACTTGAACGTCAGCCAGTCACCCACGAGCCTGTTATGGATTCCCGAACCTGTCTGCGCCGGACCGGCCGCGCGGTCGCTGTCCTGAGCCTGCTGGCGGCCGCCGTAGCGGCGCAGGAGCCGACCGCCGATGGACTTTATGCCGGCTTCACCACTTCGGAAGGCGAGTTCTGGTGCGCCCTCGAATTCCAGAAGGTGCCGCGGACCGTGGCGAATTTCGTCAGCCTGGCGGAAGGCTCGCGCCCGTGGGTGGACTTCGCGCAGGCCCGCATCCGGCAAGGACCGTTTTACGACGGGGTGACCTTTCACCGGGTGATCCAAGGCTTCATGAACCAGTCCGGCTCGCGCAACGGGCTGGGCACCGATGGTCCAGGATACCAGTTCAGGGACGAGTTCGATCCGACGTTGCGCCACGACCAGGCGGGCCGGTTGTCGATGGCCAACTCGGGTACCAACTCGAATGGGAGCCAGTTCTTTGTCACCGTGGCAGCCACCCCGTGGTTGGACGGCAAGCATACGATCTTCGGCGAGGTGGTGCTGGGTATGGACGTGGTGAACCAGATCAACCAGGTGCCCACCAACCCGATGAACTACCGGCCGTTGACCGCGGTGACGTTGCAGCAGGTCCGGATTTTGCGGATCGGCGCGGCGGCCCTGGCCTTCGATCCGGCGAAGGTCACTCCGGCCCTGCCGGCGGTTGCTCCCGTGACATCGCAGGTCAGCCTGGATCAAGGCACCTTGCTGTTGAAGTACCCGACCCAAAGCAACACGCTCTACCACGTCTTCTACGGGCCGGATTTCCACGCTTGGTCGGCGCAGACTTTCTGGGACTCACCCATCAACGCGACCGGATTGCTGGGTGCACCCCACAATTTCTTCCTGGTTCTGTCGGGCGGCGACGAGCCTTGAGACCCCGCGCCGTGCTGCCACCGCGACGCGCCCCGGCGGCTGCAACCGGCGAACAACCGGTGAAGAAGGATTGCTTGAGTTTCCGGCCCTCCGGGCTTAGAACGACCCTGCTTTTGGACGTTGTGCTACTTAGTAGGCGTATGAAGAAAAGAACCAGCTTGCGCTGCCTTGCCGCTTGGACGGTCAGCCTGGGCGGATTGTTGACCGCGCTGGCCGGCGATCCCTGCATCGTGAAATCGGAATTCCTGGCCGACCCGCCGGCGACTCCGGTCAGCCACGCCTCCACGATTGTGGAGACGCCCAGCGGATTGCTCGCCGCCTGGTTCGGTGGCCGGGCCGAGCGGGCGCCCGACGTGGGTATCTGGCTCACCCGCAACAGCGGCGGGGCGTGGAGTGTCCCCGAGGAGGTCGCCAACGGGGTGGTCGCCAACAACGACGGCAAACGGTACCCCTGTTGGAATCCGGTGCTGTTTCGCCGGAGCAACGGCGACGTGCTGCTCTTTTACAAAGTTGGTCCCAGCCCCGAGAACTGGTGGGGCATGGTTCGACTCTCGACGGATGACGGCAAGACCTGGACCAAGGTGCGCCGGCTGCCGGACGGTTTTGTCGGCCCGGTGCGCAACCCGCCCTTGGAACTGGCGGACGGCACCCTGCTTTGCGGCAGCAGCACCGAGAACAAAGGCTGGCGGGTGCACATGGAATGGACGAAAGATCCGTTCGGGCTCTGGAACCGGGGACCGGAGTTGAACGCGGCCTACTCGGTTGCGGCGATCCAGCCCACGATCCTCAGACACGAGCACGGCCTGCAGATCCTCTGCCGGACCAAGCAGGGGCGCATCTACGAGTCCTGGGCCACCAACGGCTACTACCGCTGGTCCCCGATGACGCGCACGGTCCTGCCCAATCCCAACAGCGCCATTGACGCCATCATGCTCAAGGACGGCCGCGCCTTGCTGGTGTACAACCACTCGCGCGACGACCGCGGCATCCTCAACGTGGCGGTTTCCGCCAACAGCGAGGAATGGATGGCCCTCTGCGAGCTCGAACACGAGCCCGGCAGCGAAATGTCCTACCCGGCGGTCATCCAGACGCAAGACGGGCTGGTGCACGTGACGTACACCTGGAAGAGGCAGCGGATTCGTCACGTGGTGATCGATCCCCGGGCCGCCCAGCCGCGACCCATGCCCGATGGACAATGGCGCTGAGGCGCCACCCGGCAGGGCGGCCGTTTTCCCGACGGTGATGGCGCCGTCCGGGCCGGCCGGTGGTTAGCGGCAGGTTGGTCAGCCCGCCAGCACACGATGGCCAATGCAACGGTCGAGAAACTGAGACGCTTTTCGCGCGCCGCGAAGGAGGCCTTCGACGACTCATTCGTGGCGCACCGCGGCGACCACGATCTCACGCGGCTCCAGCGGTTTCTCCATTTCTGGGCCTTGGTGGCGCGCAGCTTTGTCCGCAACCGCTGCCCGATCCGCGCCTCCTCCCTCGCCTACGCCAGCCTGCTCGCCATGGTGCCCATGCTCGCGGTGGTCATCGGGGTTTCGAGCAGCCTGCTCAAGAGCCAGGGCGAGGAGCCGATCGAGAAATTCGTCACCAAGCTCGTGGCCAGCGTGACCCCCGAGGCCGAAGCCCCGCCCTTGCTGGGCCCGCAACGACCGACGGACGCCGCGGCGACCGGGGCGGCTCCGGATGCGGGCGTGGAGGCCGCCGTGCGCGAGGATACGCGGGCCCGGCTGGCGATCGACACGCGCGACCGGATCAAGGAATACATCATGGAGTTCGTCGGGAACATCCGCAGCGGCGCGCTCAGTGTCACGGGCGTCATCGCCTTGCTGGTGGTGGCGATCAGCATGCTGGCCCGCATCGAGGACACCTTCAATGACATCTGGGGCGTCACGCGGGGGCGGAGCTGGTTCGTGCGCATTGTTCAGTACTGGGGAGCCCTCACGTTGGGACCGTTGCTCTGGGCCGCCACCGCGGCGCTCACCAGCGGACCCTACCTCGGATTTGTGCGCGATTTCATCGCCCGCCTCGGACCGTTGGGCGTGTTCGGCATGAACGTCGGCCTGGCGCTGGTGCCCTATCTGATCCTCAGCGTGGCCTTCGGTTTGTTTTACCAGCTCATGCCCAACACCAAGGTCCAGGCGCGCGCCGCCCTGGTCGGGGGCGTGGTGGCCGGCTGTCTTTGGCAGCTCAACCAGGAGTTCAGTGTCTTCTATGTTTCGCGGGTGGTCAGCAACAGCCGCATTTACGGGAGCCTCGGGGCCATCCCCGTGTTCATGATCGGCCTGTACATCTCGTGGATCATCCTGCTGTTTGGGGCGCAGGTGGCCTACGCATACGAAAACCGGCGGGCTTACCTCCAGGAACGCCAGGTGGAGACGATCAATCAGCGCAGCCGGGAATTCGTCGCCTTGCGGCTGCTGACCGAGATCGGCCGGCGCTTCCAGCAGGGCGAACGGCCCCCGTCCCTGGCCTGGCTGGCCGAGCAGATCGGCGTCCCGTCGCGCCTGGTCAACCAGATCCTCCAGGCGCTCGCCCGGGCCGGCCTGGTCGCGGAGACCAACGGTTCCGAATCCGCCTTCGTTCCGGCCCGGCCGCTCGACCAGATCACCGTGGCCGACGCCATCCATGCCTTGCGCGTCGGCGCCGGCCGCGACGTGGCCACCACCTCGGGCGAAACGCGGCAGGCCCTGCTGGGCGTCTTCGAACGGATCGGTGAGGCCGAACGCAGTGTGGCCAGTGGAATGACCCTCCAGGCGCTGGCCCTGTCCACGCCGCCCGCCAGTCCGGGTGTGCCGGCCGAGCCGTAGCCTTCATCCCGCGCTCGTCCGAACGCGGGTCTTGGCCCGTGGGCAAGAACTGCCTGCGCCCCTCCGGAACGCGCAGAAGTTGCGCAAGGTTCCCGGCGGGAACCTCCGGAAAGGCGCCGTTTTCCAAGGTGGCATCCCGATTGCTACCCCTTCTGAGCGCAGCACTGCCGAATGGGCCGGCATTCGATCGGCCAGCCGGGCGGCGCGATAGTTCACAACATAGTTCACAACAAAACCACAAGCACAGCAGGAGAATCAGATATGACGAAACTCAACCGATGGATCGTGATGGCGGGGCTCACCGCAGTCTTGGGCTGCGGGGCGGGCACCGCTCTGGCGCAGGCCCCCGGCGGCGGACAGGGCGGACAGGGTGGAAACCGCGGCAACCGCGGCAACCGCCCGAACTTCGATCCCGCCCAGATGCAGCAACGCATGATGGAGCGTTACAAGGAGGAACTCGAAGTCACCGACGACGCGGAGTGGAAGGTGATCGAGCCGCGCGTGCAGAAGGTCATGGAAGCCCGCATGGCCAACATGGGCGGCATGGGCCGCGGCATGTTCGGCCGGGCCGGTCGTCCGCCGGGCGCCGATAACGCGCAGCCTCCGGGCGGACCGCAGCCCCCGCGCGGCGGCATGTTCGGCCAACCGAACCCCGAGGCGGAGGCCCTGGAAAAGGCCATTGAAGGCAAGGCGTCCAACGCCGAGTTGAAGGCTGCCATCGAGAAATACACCGCCTCCCGCAAAGCCAAGGAGGCCGAGTTGGAAGCCGCCCAAGCCGAGCTCCGCAAGGTGCTGTCGGTCCGCCAGGAAGCGATCGCGACATCGCGCGGCCTGCTCTAAACGCAGCCCCGAAAGA
This sequence comes from uncultured bacterium, assembly GCA_963735925.1. Classification (GTDB taxonomy): domain Bacteria; phylum Verrucomicrobiota; class Verrucomicrobiia; order Limisphaerales; family J093; genus DSVZ01. Next base: position 1,390,661 of record CAVTMT010000003.1, on the reverse strand, counting down.
AAACCTTGAGAAGCTGGCGACGGGCGTCATGAACGAAACCTCCACTCCGGCTCCGTCGGTCAAGCCCTTGCTTGACCAGATGGTCGCGAACAAGCAGTTGTCCCCGCAAGACGCGGCGGCCTGGTTACGGCAGGCCGGCTCGGGAGCCTTCGGTTCGACCCTGAGTCAGGAAGACGTGCTGCGTTGGCTCGCCAAGGAGTACGACCTCGCCTTCACGACGTTGGAGGACGTCGATCCCGATCGCCAGCTTCTCTCATTGTTCCCCGCGCGCCTCCTGCTCAAGGAGGAGTTGCTGCCGCTCAAGCGCGTGAACGGCACGGTCGAGGTGGCCACCAGCCGCCTGTTCGCCACCCAGGGTCTGGACGCGCTCAAGACCCTGACCGGTTTGAATCTCAAACCCGTGCTGGCCTCGAGCGAGGCGATCCAGCGCGAGATGAAGAAGCGCCTGGGCGTGGGCGCGGACACGATCGACACGCTCGACGAGGAAACCACCTTCCAGGTCGTTGACGAGAATCCCGAGGAAGACACCAATCTCGACAGCGCCGCCGAGGACGCCTCGATCATCCGGTTCGTGAACCAGGTGCTGCGCGACGCGATCGAGTTGCGCGCCTCGGACATTCACCTGGAACCCTTCGAGGACGAACTCCGCATCCGCTACCGCATCGACGGCGTGTTGCAGGAGGTGCCGGTGCCCGCCCAGATCAAACGCTTTCAGCCGGCCATCGTTTCCCGCGTCAAAATCCTGAGCCACCTGAACATCGCCGAGAAGCGCCTGCCGCAAGACGGCCGCATCAAGATCCGCATCGACGATGCCGAGGTGGACATCCGCGTCTCGGTCATTCCGATGCTCCACGGCGAGGCCGTGGTGATGCGTTTGCTGCGCCAGAACTCGACGCTCCGCGGCATGCGCGAGCTGGGCATGGACACCCGCGAGGTCAATTGCTTCCAGAAGGTCCTGCAGCTCCCGCACGGCATCATCCTGGTCACCGGCCCGACCGGCAGCGGCAAAACCTCCACCCTTTACACGGCGCTCAACACCATCAACGACGCGGTCCGCAAGATCATCACGATCGAGGACCCGATCGAGTACCAGCTCCGGGGGGTCAACCAGATTCAGGTTTCCGAAAAGGCCGGGCTCACCTTCGCCCGCGGCCTGCGCTCCATTTTGCGCCACGACCCGGATGTGATTCTGATCGGCGAAATTCGCGATCAGGAGACCGCCCAGATCGCGGTCCAGGCGTCGTTGACCGGGCACCTCGTGTTCTCGACGCTGCACACGAACGACGCGCCGGGCGCCTTGACCCGGCTCGTGGACATGGGCGTGGAGCCTTACCTGGTGGCGTCCTCGCTCGAGGCCGTGCTGGCCCAACGCCTGGTCCGCGTGCTCTGCAAACATTGCCGGCAGGTGGACGATTCGCCCGCGGCCCAGTCCTTCAAAATGCAGGTCGGCATCCCGCCGAATGCCACCATTTACCGGTCGGTTGGCTGCCGCGAGTGCCGGCAAACCGGTTTCTACGGCCGGCACGCGATCTTCGAGTGGATGGACAGCGACAACGAAATCCGGCAGTTGATTCTCAAGAACGCCTCGAGCGACGTGATTCGCGAGGCCGCCCGGCGCGGCGGCATGCGCACGCTGGCCGAGGACGGCTGGCGGTTGGTGCGGATGGGGGTGACCACGGTCGAGGAAGTCTTGAGCGTGACCACCGCGAAGGAAATCGAGTTCAGCACCAAAGCCCTCGAGTCCGACGAGGAGGAGGAAGTCACGCCGGCCAGCGTGGCCCTGGCCCGCCGCTGATCCGCCGCCCCGACCATGCCCGTCTTCCAATACAAAGCGCTCCAGGCGAACGGCGGGGTGGCCGAAGGCCAGCTCGAGGCCGCGGGCCGCCAGGAGGCCTTCCGCCAGATGGAATCGATGGGCTTGCGTCCCATCAACCTGGCCGAGAAGGCGAACGCCGCCGGCCCCGGCAAGGACAAAGCCGGCAAGGCGAAGAGCCTGCTCGGCGGCCTCTCGCTCGGCGGGAACAGCGAACGCATTTCGCCGCGCATCCTCGAGAACTTCACCCGTCTGCTTTCCAGCCTGCTCGCCGCGGGCGTGCCGCTCAGCCGCGCTTTGGTGATTCTGTACAAGGAAGCCTCCACCCCCACCGCCGCCGCCAAGTGGAAGGAAATCCACGACCTGGTCATCGACGGCATGTCGCTGGCCGACGCCATGGCCAAATCGCCGAAGACCTTTCCGCGCGTGTATGTGGCGATGGTGCAGGCGGGCGAGACCGGCGGGTTCCTGGACCTGGTGCTGGCGCAGATCGCGGATTTTCAGGCGCGCGAAAAGGAACTGCGGTCGAAGGTCATGACCGCGATGCTGTACCCAGCCATCCTGCTCGTGCTGGCTTTGGGCGTGGTGATCTTTCTGCTGACGTTCTTCATCCCGCGGTTCCAAGCGGTATTCTCCGGATTCGGCGCCGCTTTGCCGATGGCGACCCAGATGGTGGTGGGCGCCAGCGAGATTGTGCGCAAGTACGGGCTCTTCGTGGTCGCGGCCATCGTGATCGGCCTCTTCCTGGTGCGGAACTGGCTGGCCGCCGAGAAGGGCCGGCGAACCTGGGAAGGCCTGATCCTGAAGGCGCCGCTGGTAGGACCCCTGGTCGGGCAGTTCGCCATGTCGCGCTTTTGCCGGATGCTGGGCACGCTGCTGGGCGCCGGCGTGCCGCTCGTGCAGGGCCTGAGCGTGGCGCGCAAATCCATCGGCAACCAGATCCTGGTGGACGCGGTCGCCCAATCCATCGAACGCGTTCAGGAAGGCGGCCAGCTCGGGGCGAGCCTGGCGGACTGCAAAGGCCTGTTCAACGGGTCAGTCCTCGAGATGATTTCCGTCGCGGAGGAAAGCGGGAAGCTCGACTCCGAACTCGTCCGCCTGGCGAATGTCACGGAGGGCGACCTGGACCGCGAGTTGAAGACCGCGGTGGCTTTTGCGGAACCGCTGATGCTGTTCCTCATCGCCGGTTTCATCGGGACGATCTTCATCAGCATGGTCCTCCCGATTTTTACGCTGCAACAATACATCAAGTAAGCGACACACGAGGCTCCATCATGAACTGCAAACCCATCCTCAAGACCCAACCTCGACGGCGCGGCACCGGCGGTTTTACATTGATCGAACTCCTGCTGGTGCTGGTGATCCTGGGGATTCTGGCGGCGATCGTGGTTCCCAAATTCGCCGGCCGCACCGAGCAGGCCCGCATCACCGCGGCGACGACGCAGATCAACTCCTTCGCCACCGCGTTGGACGCCTTCGAGGTGGACAACGGCTATTACCCGAAGGGCAAGAGCGGACTCCAGGACCTGGTCGAGCAGCCGCGCGACGCCCAGAACTGGCACGGCCCGTACGTGAAGGACATTCCCAAGGACCCTTGGAACAACGACTACATTTACGAATGTCCCGGCCGCAACAACCCCAGCTCCTACGACCTGATGTCGATGGGAGTCAACAAGCGCGTCGGAGGCGACGATGACATTACGAACTGGCAGAACAAACGCTGAGCCGCGGACGGCGCACGCGTTCACGCTCGTCGAGCTGATGCTGGTCATGGCCTTGCTCACCATCGTCATTTCCGTGGCGGCGCCGTCGCTGGGCAACTTCTTCCGCGGGCGCACGCTCGACGCCGAGGCCCGACGGCTGCTGGCGCTCACCCGCCAGGGGCAGAGCCGCGCGGTCTCCGAGGGCGTGCCGATGATCCTTTGGTTCGACACCGGCGAGCGCCAGTACGGCTTGGAAGAGGACCCCAGTTACGCCACCGAAAATCTGGAAAACACCAGTTACAACACGGGTCGGGGCACCGACTTCGATCCGAAGGCGGTGGAGTTCAAGATCGACAAAGACCTCCGCCTGGAGATCGCCACCCCGCCGCCGCAGACCTTGCTCAGTAGTGCGAACATGAGCAGTAGCCGCAGCCGGACCCCGTCCGCTTCGGCGCGAAACCCGGCCAATGCGGCCCTGCTGAATCGCCACAAAGGGTCGCAGATTCGTTTTATGCCCGACGGGACGATCGACGAAACCAGTCCCACGGTGGTGCGGTTGCGGGATCGCAACGACAAAGAAATCGCCCTCCAGCGCGCCTGGAACGGCATGGATTATGAAATTGGAAACCCGACCAACCAGTGGAACAGCCTCCGGCGCTGACCGCTCCCGGGCGGGTTTCACCCTCGCCGAGGTGCTCGCCGCGCTGCTCTTCATGGCCATCGTCATCCCGGTGGCGATGCAGGGGCTGCACATCGCCAGCCGCGCCGGCGTGGTGGCTGCGCGCAAATCCGAGGCCGCGGAGGTGGCCGAGCGGGTGCTCAGCGAGTGTGTCGCCCTGACGAACTGGACCCAATCCAGCCAGATGGGCACAGTTGTGGAAGGCGACCGTCAGTACCGTTGGACCCTGCAAAGCCAGGCCTGGAACCAGGACCTCAACGAGCCCACGATCAATCTGCTCTCGGTCGAAGTCACCTACCCGGTGCAAGGCAAAGATTACACCGTCCGCCTGAGCACGCTCGTGGACACCTCCGCCGGTTCGATCGTCGCCACCAACGCGACCTCCACCGGCACGCCGACGCCATGACCGACACCCGTCCAGCTTCGTCCGCCGCCCGCGCGTTTACGCTGCTCGAGCTGCTGATAGCCGTGACGATCTTCTCGATCGTGCTGGTGGCGATCAACACGGTCTTTTACAGCGCGCTGCGGTTGCGCGAGCGCACGTCCGCGGTGCTGGATGACGCGCGGCCGCGCAGCCGTGCGTTGTCCATCATGCGCGGCGACCTGCGCAGCATCCTGCCGCCCGGCGGCGTGCTGGCCACTTCGTTCGTCGTGGGCGCGATCAACATCGGCTTCGGCACCGCGCAAGCGCAGGGCCTGCAGTGCTTCACCACCACCGGCCGCCTCGACGACGCCCACCCGTGGGGCGACGTCCAGGAAGTCGCCTATGTGCTCCAGCCGCCCGCGGACCGCAACCGCGGCTTCGGCAAGGACCTGGTCCGCTACGTGTCGCGCAACCTGCTCGCCACGGTTCAGGAACCACCGGAACCGCAGTGGCTGCTGGGCGGCATCGACCGGTTGGAGTTCCTTTGCTTCGACGGCAGCAACTGGCGCGACTCGTGGGACACCACGGCCGGCGACACCAACCTGCCGGTGGCCATCCGCGTCCGCCTCCTGATGGCGTCCACGAACGCCGCCGCGGCCCGCAACCCGGAAACCCTGGAGCTGTTCGTCCCGCTGTCCATGCAGGTGACGGCGACGAACGACACGGAAAGCGCGGGAGGTCAGCCATGACCACGCGGCTGCCAGCGGCTGTCGATCCGGTTGCCGGGCGCCCGCGCCAGCGCGGCTCCGTGCTGGTGATCGTGCTCTGGATCGCCCTCGGTCTGGTGACGATCACCCTGTACTTCGCGAACTCGATGAGTTCGGAGTTGAAGGCGTCGGATAACCGCGTCTGCGGCCTGGCGGCCGAGGAGGAAATCGAAGGCGCCGCCCGGTACGTCAGTGCCGTCCTGCTGACCCTCTCCACGAACGGGGCCATTCCCGACCCCACGATGTATCGCAGCGCCAAGGTTCCGGTCGGCGATGGTTACGTCTGGTTGATCGGCCGCGACACCAACCTGGTTCAACGCGGCCCGTTCCAGCCCTACTTCGGCCTGGTGGACGAAGGCTCGAAGCTGAACCTCAACACCGCCTCGTCGAACGTCCTGCAATGGTTGCCGCGCATGACCGCCGACCTGCTCGAGTCCATGACGGACTGGCGCAGCACCAACGGCGGCTCCTCGGAAAGCTTTTACGCCATGCAGCGTCCGGCCTACCAGTGCAAGTGCGCCCCGTTCGAGACGCTGGACGAACTCCGGCTCGTCTATGGCGCGGACATGTTCATGCTTTACGGCGATGACTCGAACCTCAACGGCGCGCTCGATGCGGGCGAGATCGACGACGATCAGAATGGCGTGCTCGACCCCGGCTTGCTCGAGTACCTGACGCTCTACTCGCGCGAACCCAACACCCAGAGCGACGGCTCGGCCCGCATCAATGTCGCCGACCTGACCGCTTCCACCGCGCAACTGCGCACGCTGCTGGAAACCAACTTCAACTCGGGCCGGGCCAACGAAATCATGGCGCGTCTCGGTCTGGCGGGCGGCGGCGGCGGGGGCGGGGGACCGGGCGGCGGTCCCGGCGGCGGGGCGACGCCGGTTCAACCCAAAAGCGTGCTCCAGTTCTACCGCCTCAGCGGCATGACCAGCGACGAGTTCGCCCAGGTCGCCGATGCCTTCACCGTGGCCAGCGGATCGACCGTGCAAGGCCGGGTGAATGTGAACACCGCGAGTGCCGCGGTTCTGGCCTGCCTGCTAGGTGGCGACACGGCGGCCGCGCAGCAGATGGTGGCGTATCGTCAGGGCAATTCCGGCAACCTGACCTCGGTCGCGTGGGTGGTGGACGCGTTGGGCCAAAGCAACAGCGAGGCGCTCACCGCCCTGGAGGGCGGCGATTACATCACGACGCAGAGTTATCAATTCACGGCCGACATCGCCGCCGTCGGTCCCTACGGCCGCGGGTATCGACGGGTGCGCTTCGTTTTCGATCTCAGCGACGGCACGCCGCGGATCGTCTATCGGCAGGATATCAGTTCGCTCGGGTGGGCGTTGGGCTCGGAGGCCCGCCAGGACTTGGAACAATTGCAGGTGGCTGCAAATCGAATACGATGAACCGCCTTCTCAAATTGGGTCGCTTCAAAAGCCAGCGCCTCTCGGCGTTGCTGGGACTGAGCTTGGACGGCAGCCGGCTGGAAGGGGTCGAGGTACGGCGCCAGAACGGCTCGGTGCTGATCCGCCACGCCTTCTCGGTCCAGCTCTCGCTCGATCCCCTGACCAACGACCCGCTCCTGGTCGGGCGCGAAATCCGCAACCACCTCAATGCCGCCGGCGTGCGCGAGCGCCGTTGCATCGTCGGCCTGCCCTTGAAATGGGTGCTGACCGTTCACACCGCCTTGCCGGAATTGCCCGAAGGCGACGTGGCGGCGTTGCTTCAGACCGAGGGGGAGCGCGGCTTCCCGTGCGACGTCAACACCTTGTTCGTGGCGTCGTCACGGTACCGCTCGCCCGCCGGCACCGAACACGCCACGCTCGCCGGCGTCCCGCGCAGCCACCTGACCCGGCTCGAGCAGGTGCTGCACGCGGCGCAGCTCACACCCGTCAGCTTTTCCTTGGATGCCGCGGCGCTCCAGCCCGCCCACGCCGAAACCTCCAACGGCGTCCTAGCCTTGATCGTGGGCGAGAACCACGTCGGCCTCCAGGCCACCTGCGGCGGCGGCGTCGCGGCCTTGCGCGTGCTGCAAGGCGCGCTCGAATCCGAAGGCGGCACGCACCGGCCTTACGCGGACGTGGTCGCCCGGGAGACGCGCATCACCTTGGGTCAGATGCCGCCCGACTTGCGCGACGCCGTCCGGCGCATGCGCGTGTTCGGGCCGCGCGAAATCGCACGTCAGCTCGCGGACGAGGTTCGGCTGCGGTTGGATTCCGCCGGCCTGCAGGTCGAGTTGGTCGAGCAATACCAACCCGGCGAGTTTGGCGTCCTCCTGCCCGCCGGAACCGCCGTGTCGCCGGCCGTGAGCCTGGCCGTACGCCATCTGGTCGGCGAAAGGCCGACCTTCGAGTTTCTGCCACCCAAGGTCAGCGCCTGGCAGCAGCTCGCCGACCGCTACGCGTCGCGGAAGATCGCGGTGGTGGGAGCGGGCGCGGTCGCCTTGGCCGTCATCGTCGGCGGCTTGTTCCTGATCCAGCAGTGGCAGCTCTCGCGCCTCGGTTCCCGCTGGGCGGCCATTTCCCAGGAAGTCACCGAGCTCAAGGCGACGCAGGATCGCATCCGCCAGTTTCGCTCGTGGTTCGACCGTTCCTTCCGCGGGCTGACCATCCTGCGCCTGCTGACGGAATCGTTCCCCGAGGACGGCGTGGTGACGGCGAAAACGGTGGAAATCCGCAACCTCAACGCGATCACTTGCACCGGGGTGGCGAAGGAGAATCAGGCGTTGCTCAAAACGATGGAACGTCTCCGCATCACGCCGGGCGTCACCGATCTGCACGGGCCGACGACGCGGGGCCGTTCCCCGATCCAGTTCACATTCGACTTCCACTGGGAGGAAGGAGGCGGCAGTGCCAACTAACAACCGTCAACAATTGCTCACGTTCGCCGCGATCGGGGCCGCCGCCTTCTTCGCGGGCGACCACCTGATTTTTACGCCGCTCACCACCTGGTGGAAGGACCGATCCGCCCGCATCCAGGAGTTGCGCCAGAAGGTGGAAAGCGGAGAGGAACTCGTGAAGCGGGCGCCGATCATTCGCAGCCGTTGGGAAGACATGCGCACCAACACCCTGCCCGCCAGCACGTCCGAGGAGCAGGTGAGCAAGGCGGTCGAGGCCTGGTCGCGCGAAAGCCGCCTCGGGGTCACGGGCGTCACCCCGCAGTGGAAGCGCGACGCCGAGGATTACTCGACGCTGGTCTGCCGGGTGGATGCCTTCGGCAACATCGAGTCGGTGAGCCGCTTTCTCTACGACATCGAACAATCGCCGCTGGCGCTCAAGCTCGAATCGGTCGAGTTGAGCGCCCGCGACAACACCGGCCAACAAATCGGGCTCGGACTGCAACTCAGCGGGCTGGTCCTTACCCCGGAGACGAAATGAGCGCGCCTCGAAGCCAACCGCCGAACGCCGGCGCACGCCGCCCGACCCTGGCGCTGACGACCGGGCTGGCCATGCTGGCGGCCGTTGCCAGCCTGCTGGCCGCCGACGAGGAACCCGTGGCCCCTTTGCCGCCTCCGGACGTGGTGCCGGTGGAAATCCCCTTTCAGCCTGGCCAGGAGCCCGGCGATGGCAACGGCCCGGCTTTCGACATCGTCGTTCCGGCGCCGGGCGATTTCGGACTGGGACCGTCCGAGCCGGACACGAACGCGAATGAGAGCAACGCTCCCGCCGGGGCGCCTGGCGCCGATGGACGCTTCCCTGCGGCTGGCGGGAATTCGTCGCGACCCGGTGGTTTTGCCGCGCCCGCGTCCGGCGAACCCACGCGCCGCCCGGTCAGTGGCGCTCCGCCCGAGACGGTGACGAGGCAGACGGAGGCGCTGGAACCGGGCAACGCGCCGGCTCGGCGGCCGACGAATGGTCCAGCAGCCTCCGCAACCAACCCGCCCGCGGCGACTGCAGACCCGCACACCGGACCGGAGTCGTCCCCGCCCGAGAATGCGTCCAACCGACTGGACTACTCCCGGTTCAAGCTCATCGCTGACCGGAACATTTTCGACCCGAACCGCTATCCGCAGATGACCCGCCGGCAAAACCGCGAGCCCAACCGTCCCCGCACGGTCGAGTCGTTTTCGCTCGTGGGCATCATGATTTACGCCAAAGGTCCGTTCGCCTTTTTCGACGGCAGCAGTCCGAGCTACCGCAAGGTGCTCAAACCTTCCGATACGATCGCCGGTTACGAAATCACCAACGTCACACCGGACAAAGTCCAGTTGGCGACCAACGGCAAGACGATCGATCTTCAGGTCGGCATGCAGATGCGCCGCGAAGAAGAGGGTACGTGGACGCTGGGCGGCCCGGCGCAACCGTACGCGTCGTCCGCCGAGAACCCCCCATCCGCATCCACGGCCTCCGCCCCCGGCTCGACTTCGAGTGCGACTGCCGGCGGCAGTGGCGGCGACGAGAGCGAGATACTCAAACGACTTCTCCAAAAGCGCGAACAGGAGCTAAACAAATGAAAGCCATCCCCACCTTCCTCCTCCTGGCCGGTCTTTCGGCGACGATCCCCGGGATCGCAGCCGAACCGCCTGCCTCCCTTCCTCCCCCGGTGGCGGCACCCGCCGTATCGCTGGCGGCGGCTCCGACTCTCACGGCACCCGCACCGACAAAGGCCGCGCCGGCGGAGCCGGTGCCGGCTGCTGCCTCCGCGGCTGATGACGCCGCCACGCCGGCATCGCCGCCAGCCGCGGCCGCCCCGCCCGGCGAAGCCCCGCCGGCGAGGAGCGCTGAGACCGGCGAGGGCGGTCTGGCCAAGCCGATGGAGCCCATCCCGGCGCAGCCGGGCGCCGACCCCTCCGCAGGGCTGCGCTTGAACTTCCGCAATGTGCCTTTGGACATGGTGCTCAATTACCTGAGCGACGCCGCCGGCTTCATCATCGTCATGGAAGCGAAGGTTCGAGGCAACGTCGATGTCTGGAGCAACCAAACGCTGAGCAAGGAAGAGGCGGTCGATTTGCTGAATTCGGTGCTCAACAAGAACGGCTATGCCGCCATCCGCAACGGCCGGATGCTGACCATCGTGGACCGCGACGAGGCGAAGAAGCGCGACATCCCGGTCAAGATCGGGAACAAGGCGGACGAAATTCCCAAGACCGACGAGATGGTGACGCAGATCATTCCGGTGCGGTACGCCAATGCCATGCAGATGACCAAGGACCTCACGCCCCTGCTGCCGACCTTTGCCAACCTGACCGCCAACGAAAGCGGCAACGCGCTCGTGTTGACCGACGTGCAGTCCGACATCCGCCGGATGGTGCAGATCGTCCAGGCGCTGGACACGTCGATTTCCGGCATCTCGGGGATCCGGGTTTTCCCGCTCCGTTACGCGGACGCGAAGGATTTGGCGAACATCGTGAAAGAACTGTTCCCGGCGCAGAGCACTGGCACCGGTGGCCGTGGCGGGAACAACTTCAACCCGTTCATGGCCCGCTTCGGGGGACGCGGCGGCCCAGGGGGCGCTGCCGGTGCCACCGACGGCAGCACCGGCGTGAGCGAGGCGCGCCAGGCCGCCTCGCGCGTCACGGCCGTGGCCGACGAACGCACCAACTCCCTGGTGGTGAGCGCACCGGAGGAAGTCATCCCCACGATCGAGCAACTCGTCAAAGAGGTGGACACCAACGCCGAGAACATCACCGAGTTGCGCGTGTTCCACCTGGTCAATTCCGACCCGCAGGAAATGGCCGACACGCTCACCAGTGTGTTTCCGGACAGCACCAAGACGGACAGCTCCCGCTCTTCGGTCCGGTTCGGTGGCCGTGGCGGGTTCCCGTTCCCCGGCATGAACGGCGGTAACGGTCAGAGCACCGAGAGCAGCCGCGCCCAGCAGAAGGGCAAGGTGACCGCCGTCGCCGACATGCGCACCTCGTCGGTCATCGTGAGCGCGGCCAGCGACATGATGCCGCAGATCGCGGCGATGATCGCCCAACTCGACTCGAGTCCGGCCAAGAAACAACGCGTTTATGTCTATTCGCTGGAGAACGCAGAAGTCGATCAGGTGCAGCAGGTGCTCCAGGACATGTTTGAACGCAACTCCACCACGCGGAACAACCGCAGTTCGACCACGCAAAACAACGCCCTGAGCAACCGCAGCCGGAACCAGCAGAACACGAGCGGCACGACCGGGTTTGGCACCACGGGCGGCAATCGCGGCACAGGGGGAACCCAGGGTGGCTTTTAGGCCGCCGGCCGCGCCCCTCGGAACAATCCAACGAATTACGACATGAACATGACGATCAACCGTGCAAGTTTTTGGCGATGGCCCCTGGCCTTCCTGGCGTGCGGCTGCGTGTTGTTGCCCGCCCAGGCCCAGTTCGGCGGGGCACAGACGACGCGGCGCTCGAACTCCGGCACCACCCGCGAGTACTACAACAACAGCACCGTCGGCGACGCGGTGGTTTCGGTCGATCCGGAGACCAAACGGGTCGTCGTCATCACCGACGAGGAAACCAGCAAGTACGTCGCCCAGGTGATCACCAACCTGGACCGGCCGCGGCCCCAGGTGCTCATCAAGGTCGTGTTCCTCGAAGTCACCCACAACAACAGCCTCGATATCGGCGTGGAAGGCGGGATGAAGAAGAACATCGACGGTTCAAGTGGAACCGTCGGCAACGCCTCGGACGTGTTTGGCCTGTCCGGCCTCATCAGCTCGAACGGCATACCGGTGAATGCGCTCGGGCAACCGCTCCAGAGCTTCCAACCCGCCCCGCCGGGGGCCGGCTTGTACCAGATCGTCAGTCAGGATTACCAGGTGACGCTGCGCGCCATCGCCCAGGCCGGGAAGCTTGAGGTGCTGTCGAAACCGTCGATCATGGCGCGCAACAACCAGCCCGCCACCATCACGGTCGGTCAGTCGGTGCCCTTGATCACCAGCGTGCGTTACGACAACTACGGCAACGCCATCAATTCCATCCAGTACACGGACGTCGGCATCATCCTGCGCGTGACGCCGTTCATCAGTTCGGACAACATGGTGGAAATGATCATCTCGCCGGAAATCTCGTCGCTGACCGACCAGACCGTCGCGATCTCGAAGGACGCCGCCGTGCCCGTCATCGCCAAGCGCTCGGCGGACACCGTGGTGGTGACCGGAAACCGCGAGACCGTGATCATCGGCGGATTGATGGCGAACAACAAGACGGAGTCCGTCAGCAAGATCCCGCTGCTGGGTGACATCCCCTTCCTGGGCGCCGCGTTCCGCCACAAGGTCAGCTCGGTGCAGAAGACCGAACTCATCATTTTCCTGACGCCGATCGTCGTGAATGCACCCGAGCAATACGCCGCGCTCTCCAAAGCAGAGAGCGGCCAGGCGCAAATGGCGCCCAAGGCGTTCACCGAGGACGAGTTGAACCAGTTCCTCGAGGGCGTTCCCCTTAAGGATGCCGACGCCGCCCCGGACGCGAAGTCCAAGAAAGCACCGAAGTCGAAGAAGTAACTCCCGGTCCCGCCCGCCGGGAAGCCAAAGCCCCCTTTGAACACGTCCCGTCGCAGTCTGCTGGTGTACAGCCTGTTGTTCGCCGCCTGGAGCCTCGTCCTCGCCTGGCAGGTGGCCGAGCACGTGCGCGTGCGGAAATCCGCCCGCGTCGCGCTGCGAAACCGCGCCAAGGACATCTCCACGACGCTCGGCGTGGTGATCAAATCGCAACGGCGCTTCGGCGGCCTCGCCTTTCAAGGTCCGCTGGAATCCGCGCTCAAGGAACTCGTCGGTCAGGGCGAATTGACGGCCGTCGCCCTGCTCAACGCCGCCGGGGACAAGGTGGCGTCGGCGGGACCCGCGATCGACCTGGAGCCGAAAGACTTGATCCGCACCGGAGAACATTGGGGCGAGCAACGGGTGATCTTCGCCAACCTCGTCGATCTGGGCACCAACGTGGCGCGTGAACCGGGCGCCACGAACCTTACAATCGTCCTGCCGCACCGGGATCGCCCGGGGGGCGAGACCAACCGTCCCCCGCCCGAGTTCTTCCCCAATTCGGATACGAATCGTCCCCCGCCGCGCGGTTTCTTCGAGGGGGCGGACACCAACCGCCCGCCCCCGCCGCCCCGCGAGGAAGCCGATGCGACCAACGGGCCTGCCGGCGAAGGCCTCGGTCCCCCGCGCGACCGCCGCTGGGGCCGACCGGGACCACCTCGCGACGGCCGTCCGGGGTTTGGCCGTCCGTTCTGGATGAGCGAGGCCGATTACAAGGCGTTGATGGAGCAGCAAGGCGTTCACAGCTTCGTGCTCGTGATGTCGCTGCACTCCATGCTCAACCTTTGCAGCCAGGACCTGTGGCTGCGGTCCATCATTGTCCTGCTGGCCAGCATTTCGGTGGCCGGGGGAGGACTGGCCTGGCGAAACGTCGGCAAGTCCGCCGAACTCCAGATCCGGCTGGTCCGGACCAGCGAGCTGAACGCGCACCTGAAGGAGATGAACCTGGCCGCCGCCGGCCTCGCCCACGAGACCCGCAACCCGCTGAACATCATTCGCGGCGTGGCGCAGTTGATCGCCCGGCAGGACGATGCGCCGCCCGCGATCCGGCAACAGTCCGCCCAAATCATCGAGGAAGCCGATCGCGTGACGGCCCAGCTCAGCGAGTTCATCAATTACTCGCGGCCCCGCGAAGTGCGCCGCACCGCCCTGGCCCTGGGACCGGTGGTGGCCGAGGTCGTGCGCGCCTTGAGCTGCGATCGGGAGGAGAAGCGAATCTCTTTGCGTCCGCTCGAAGAGAACTTCACCGTCGAGGCCGATGAGCGGCTGCTCCGTCAAGCCCTGTTCAACCTGCTCCTCAACGCCATCCAGGCCGTGGAGCCGGGTGGCGAAATCAGCGTCGCCGCCGCCAAGCAGGACGTCTCCGAGCTCTGCCTGGAGGTGCGCGACAACGGTCCCGGTGTCCCGCCCGAGCACCGCACCGAGATCTTCAAACCGTACTTCACCACGCAGAAGAAAGGGACCGGTCTGGGTCTCGCGGTGGTGCACCAGATCGTCCTGGCCCACGGCTGGGAAATCGCCTGCCTGCCCAACGAGCCCCGGGGCGCCATCTTCCGCATCTCGCACATCCGGCTGGCCGGCTAGCCCGGCCTCCGTCCGCCCGGCTTTCGCATGAGTGCGCCCCCGGCACCCCGCCTGCTGATTGTGGACGACGATCCCGGCCAGCGTGGCTTGCTGGATTCGTTCCTCAAGAGCCAGGGTTTCGCCACGACCGCCGTCGCCTCGGGCGAGCAGGCGCTGGAAGTCCTCCGCACGCAACCGATCGACATGATGATCTCGGACGTGCGCATGCCCGGGCTCTCCGGTTTGGAAACCTTACGCCGCGCCCGGCAGGAGCATGCGGTCCTGCCCGTGCTGCTGGTGACCGCGTTCGCGGACGTGCGCGAAGCCGTGGGCGCGATGCGCGACGGGGCGGTGAACTACCTCAGCAAACCGATCGACTTCGACGAACTGCTCGCTTCGGTGCGCCAAGCCACCGGGCTGGTGAAGGTCGCCCCCGTCCGGTTCGAGGTCGATCGCCCATTACCACCGAACGTCCTGGCTCACAGCGCGCTGATGCAGGCGGTCTTCCGCGACGTGGCGCTCATTGCGCCCTCCGACAGTCGCGTGCTCATCACCGGCGAGAGCGGCGTCGGCAAGGAGGTCGTGGCCGACGTGCTCCATGCCTGGAGCGCGCGCGCCGGGGGCCCGCTGATCAAGGTCAATTGCGCCGCCATCCCGGAGAACCTCCTGGAAAGCGAGCTGTTCGGGCACGAACGGGGCTCCTTTACGACGGCCGTCGCCCAGCGCATCGGCCGCTTCGAGCAGGCCCACCACGGCACGCTCTTCCTGGACGAGATCGGCGAGATGTCGCCGCAACTCCAGGCCAAGCTGCTCCGCGTCACGCAGGACGGGACGTTCAACCGCGTGGGCTCCAACAAGGAGATCCAGAGCGAGTGCCGGCTGTTGACCGCCACCAACAAGCACCTCGAGGAGGAAGTCGCCGCCGGTCGTTTTCGCGAAGACCTCTTCTACCGGTTGAACGTGGTGGAACTGAACGTGCCGGCGCTGCGCGAGCGGCCCGAGGACATCCTGCCGCTGGCCACGCGGTTCATCGATGAATTCACCGGCGGCAAGGCGCGGCTGTCCAGCGCCCTGTCCGATTGCCTGGTTCGCTATTCGTGGCCGGGCAACGTGCGCGAATTGCGCAATTCGCTCGAACGCGCCGCGCTCCTGTGCCGCGGCGAGTTGGTGTTGCCCGATCACCTGCCGACGCGGGTCCGCGCCGTATTGGATCAACCGCCGCCGCCCGTCACGAACGACGCCACCCTCGAGGACATCGAGCGCGAAGCGATCTTCCGGGCATTGCACACGCACAGCTTCAACCGCACCGAAACCGCCAAGGCCCTGAAGATCAGCCGTCGCGCCCTGACCTACAAATTACAGCGCTACCGCGAGCTGGGATTGAAGGTGGACCCGGAATAGCAGAGCAACGACCTGACGCCACCCGCCATCCCCGGATCAACCGGCAGGATTGGGGCGAAGCGCTTCAGTCTCGCTGGCCCCGCGGGCGGACGCCCACGGTGCCGAGGTCGATCGGCTTGAAACCCAGCTTGAGCGCCGGCGATTCGGGCCGCAGCCGGAAATCGAACTTGTCCGGGGCCACGAACAGCGGGTCGGCAATGATCGAGTTGAGGTCGTGCCCGCGCTTCCGCCATTCGTCCAGCGTGGCGCCCGCGAACCGCATCGCCGCCGGATCCGCGCCCAACCGGGTGTCGTAATAGTCATTCCGGTCCATGACGTAGTGGTCGTTCGACCAGTTGCTGCCGAGCAGATTGCCGGAGTCGTAATAGACGATGTTGTTCGTGAAGCTGAACGAGATGTGCTCCTCGGCGCGGGAGCGCATCAATTGGTTCTCCCGGTTGAAGGCAAAGATGTTGTTCCGGACCACGTTCTCGCGCCCGTAGTGCTGGTGGAAGCCGGCGCTCTTGCAGCGATAGACGACGTTGTCTTCGAGCACGATGTCGGTGCTGCCTTCGTCCGTGTACAAACCCCAGCCGCCGTAAGTGAAGGCGTTGACGTCGTGGATCAGATTGTGGCGGATGACCGTGCCCTTCTGGATGCCGAGCGTGTACACCGCGCCCATGTCGCTGAGCAGGGACTTGCCGAGGTCGTGCAGGTGATTGAACTCGATGATGTTTTCGCGGCACGGGGTCTCCTGGTAGCCCCAATTCCAGCCCACCGAAATGGCCGAATAGTAAAGGTCGTGAATATGGTTGTGCGCCACCCGGTTCTGGCCGCTCTGGAGAATGACCAGACCCACGGCCGGGGCGAAGACCAAGCCGCCGTGGTGGATGTGGTTGTCAGTCACCACGTGGCCGTGGTTCTGCTCAAACGCCTCCCCGCGCTTGTCCGGCACGCCCAGCCGTACGCCGCCCGCGCCGAGGTCGAACATCTCGTTGCCGACCACCCGCCAGCGCTGGCATCCGCGCCCCAACTCCAGCGCGTAGTCGGCCAGACGGGTGAAGGTGCAGTCTTCAATGGTGCAGTCGGTCGCGGCTTCCGCGAACACGTCGCCGTGCGTCGCGATCGCCGCCTGCGTGTCTGCGTAGCCGTTCGGGCCGAGACTCCAGTCCGTTTCGGCAAAGGTCAGGCCACGGAGCTCCAGATGCTGCACCGCGCGCCGGGCCGCGAAGTCCCCTTCGACGCGCACGACTTCTTCGAGCCGCGGAGCGACGATCCGGGCCCGGGCCATGTCTTCACCCGGCAACGGCCAGTAAGTCACCACGCCCGTCCGCCGGTTTAGGTACCACTCGCCGGGTTGGTCGAGGCCATCCGGGGCATTCTCGATGTAGTACTGGGCGTTGTTCTCGCGGTTCGACGGCCGCGGTTCGCCCGACAAGGTGGCCACCTGATTGGCCTCGTCCACGGCGCGGATTTGCATGCGAATGTCCGCCCACGCCAGGAGCGCGATCACCTCGACGTCACCGTCATCCGCCCACGCCTGCTTGATCTCCCCCGGCTTGAAATGGAGTTTCACCGGTTTGTCCTGCGGGCTGTCGCCCTGAATGCGGTAATAGCCGGTGTTCGGCGTCCGCGCCCGCTGACGCCGGACGTCGTTGACGAACAACTGGCGGAAGTACCACTCACCCGCCCGCACCGCCGGCACCTCCGCCTGCCACAGCTCGGGCCGTCCCGGCACCGGCCGCCAGCCGTGGATCACGCGTCCGCCACTCAGCACCGGGGTGGCGTTCGGCGCGGCGGCAATCGTCAAACGACGCGCCCCGCCGGAGTCGTCCGGCGTGATCGTGAGCGGCGCCGCCAGTTCATAGACGCCACCCGCCACCGAGATCACGATGCCGTCTTGGATCCGGTCCGCAGGCAGCCCGCGGGCCGCTTTCAGCGCCGCGGGCAGGGTCGCCAGCGGACCGTCTGAGCGGGCGCTGTTGGCTTTGGCCAGCGAACCGCTCCAGGTGTCGTTGCCATCGGGCGAGACATGGAGGGTAGCCGGCGCGGCTACGACGGTGAATCCCGCGAACACCGCGGCCAGGATCGAAGCAAGAGGGGGGGCTTTCATGGTTGGGGAAAACGATGTTGCGACACGACGTGTCCGGGCTCGAACCTGCCGCCGTCAGCGCAGTTCCTTGAGCTTCAGGTTGCGGAACTCGATCCGGTAACCTTCGCCCTCCACGCCCACGTGGCCTTTCGGCGCGCCGCAGGCGTCAAACTCGCAAGTCACCGCGCCGTTCACCCAGAGCGTCAGCTTGGGCCCGCGCGCGGTGACTTCGATGACGTTCCACTCGCCGGCGGGCCGCACCCGGCCGTCAGTCACCTGCGGCTTGAGATTGAAGAACTTCTTCTTGCCGTCCGCGGTCGGCGATTCCCCGAAGAGGAAGCCGTCCTTGGCGTCGCCGAACTGGGCCTGGTGCCAGATCGCGCCGTCGGCTGAATTGCGCACGTAGGCGCCGCTGTTGTAGCCGGTCTTGCCTTCGACCTTCGTGTACCGGCACTCGAAGTGGAAAATGGCGTCGCCATACTCCTGCTTGGTCAGCAGCATGTCATGCCCGCCATCGCCGTCGCATACCAGCACGCCGGGCGAGTTCGCGTCCACGTGCCATTGTTCGCGGCCGAGTTTGCCGCCGGGCGGCACCGGCACGCGATACCAGCCCTGCAGGTCGGCGGCTGGCTGGAGGTCCGTCCAGCCGCTGGGATCCGATTCCAGTGCGCTCTTCTGGTCCGCCGCTTCGGCGGACCGGACCGAGGTCGCGACGGCAGTCAGGACCGCCGCAAACGTCGAGATCGCAGCGCGATGTTTGGAGAGCATGATGAGTGAGGAGATTTTGGTGTTCCGGCTAAACATGGACGCAGGGTAAACGGTCCGGCGGCGAAAACGCAAGTCAACCGCGTTCCGGCTCAAATCCTGATGTCCAACGGGCGGATCTGCCCCCGCCCAGTCGGTGGCTGCGCCCTCACCCAATTGGTGGCCGGGCGCTTGACCGACTGGTGGCGGGGCGCTCGACCAATGGGTGGCTGCGCCGCTGCGTCGGCGCAAGGCGATGCAACCGCACCGCCACCGCCGAACCACCACACCGCCGAGGCGTCAGCGATGCCTTGTTTAAGCTGGGTGGCTGCGCCGCTGCGTCGGCGCAGGGCGGCCCGGCAGCATCACCACCACCACATCACGGCTGAACCAGCTCCTGCCTTCACCGGACTGACCAACACCTGGCGGTCGCGTCGGGGGCTCGCTCACTTTGGCGTCCCGATCCTCACCAACACCACGCCATGCCGCGGCACCGGGGCGGAGAATTCATCGGCGAAAGTCCCGAGGTCCTTTTGGCGCCACAAGTCGCGCACCGTCTGTTTGCCGGCGAGGCCGAGGTCCGACCACTTCGCCGTGACGTTCGTCTCGGCGTCGCCGCGGTTGAACAAGCCCACCGCCTTGCCACCGTCTTCCAGGTCTTTCGCCCAAACCTCGAGTTGCCCGTCCTTGGCCACGCGACCGGCCTGGCGACCCAGCGGGTCCTGGCTGACGTCGAGCACCTCGTCGTTGGTCAGCAGGCCGAGCGTGAATTCGTCCATCCGCGTCATGTCGCAGCCGATCAACAGCGGCGAGGACAGCAGGCACCAGAGGCTGATATGCGTGTATTGCTCGTTCGGTCGGAGATGCGTCGGGCGGACATTGGCGCTCCAACCCACATAGCCGACCACGAGCATATCCGGGTCGTTCCAGTGTCCCGGTCCGGCGAACTTCTCGTGTCCGGCCTGGCCAAAGCCGATGCCTGCCATGCTGCTCCACGTGTCGGTGATGTCGCCCGTCGTGCGCCAGCAATTGCCGCCGACCTCGGCGCCCCACTCCCACACGTTGCCCATGCCGTACTGGCAAAGGCTGAAGACGATGTCTCGCGGCACGGCCGTCAGCGCGGCGCGCATGACCTGGTAAGGCTTTTTCATGTCGGCCAACGTCGGGTTGCGCGCGATGTCGCCGTAGCTGCACCAGTCGTGCTTGAGGTAGTCGAAACCCCATTCCGCGTAGCGGCGGGCGTCTTGCGCTTCGTGCTGGTAACTGCCGGTGTACCCCGCGCAGGTCTTGGGTCCGGGCGAGGAATACAGGCCGATCTTAAGCCCCTTCGCATGGACGTAAGCCGCCAGCGCCTTCATGTTCGGGAACTTCTGGTTCGACCGGATGTTGCCGTCCGCGTCGCGACCCGCCTGCCAGCAATCGTCGATGTTGATGTAGCTCCAACCGTGCTGGATCAACCCGCTGCTGACCATGGCGTCGGCCGCTGCGCGCACTTTCGCGTCGGTGACGTCGCAGCCGAAACCGTTCCAACTGTTCCACCCCATTGGTGGCGTCAGCGCGATCGTGTCGCCGCAAACCACCTTCAGCGGACGCGTGGCCATGCCCAGCGCGTTCCTCGCCTCCAGCGTCACCACGTGCGTGCCCCGTTCCGTTAGCGCGCCGGTGATCTGGCCGGACTGTGGGTCGAGGTGCAGCCCCGCCGGGAGGTTCTGCGCGGCAAACGTCATCGGCCGGTCGCCCGTCGCCGCGACGGTGTACAAGAACGGCGAGCCGGGGCGTACGCCAAAAACTTTCGCGCCGTTGATGCGTGGCTGCGGCGACGGTTTGGGCGTGAGCGCGACGGCGATTTCGGGCGGCGCGGCGACCGGCGTGGGCTTGCCGGCGGCCATCACAAAGCGCGCGTCGGCCCAATCGGCGTGGTCGAAGTTGATCCCGTCGCCGCCGTCGTCCACGCTCAACACCAGCGTCCTGACGCCCTGCAAATTCACCGCCGTTTCCTTGGCCGCATCGCGGCCAAACAGCACGCCACTTTGCCAGAGCGTCTTCCCGTCGCCCACCAGACGGAACTCCACGCTGCCCGCGCGGTCACCCACCTCGTCGTCCACGCCGACCCAGGCCGTGAATTGCTCGCCTTGGTCGTCCAAGTTCAGGCGATACGAACTCGAAGCGTGGGTGCCGACGCCTTTCTCGAAGCGCCGCCCGCCGATGGCCAGCGCATGGCCGTCCACGGATTGGTTGGCATGGGCGGTGCCCCAGTCCTGCTCGACGGCCGAAAGGTCCAGATCGGAGAGCCAGACCGTTTCGCTGGCGACGGCGAGGCCGCAGCCGAACAGGGTGTAGGCGGAGAAGCGAAACCACGCGCGGGCGAGAGTTTTCATGGGCCGAGCATTGTTCGACCGGGGGAAAGCTGGCAAGCCATTCGCGCGACAGCCATTCGCGCGCAGCGTGGCTTCCTGATTCCAAATCGGTGGCGGCGCCGCTGCGGCCGCGCCGGGCGGTGCGGCCGCACCGTCGCTGCCTTCCGGGTTCAAACCCTGAGACCTTGTGTCTCCGGGGGGCGAATGGCTGGGCCGGACAGAGTGTCGCCCCACCAGGAGACGGGCAGGGAGCTGCCACCCGTTCCGGGCCAGACATGCAGGCTTCCGCCCTGCCGCCCGACGGCTTAGGCTCCGCGAGCCTATGTGCACGCCAACCCGTCCCCCTGCACTCCGAACGGCCCGCCGCGCGTCCGCGCTCCCGACCCTGGTCGCGAGGCGCCACCGACCGCCACATGGCGGACTGGTCGCCTGGCTCGGCATGGTGATCGCTTGGACGATGGTCGCCACCGCCTGTGTGACCGCTGCGGAAACGGCGGTTCCGCCCCGCGTTCACCGTCTGGACGGCGAGTGGCTGCTGGCCACGGACCCGCAGAACCAAGGCCGCGACCAAGGTTGGTTCCACGCCCCGCGCACCGGAGCCCGGGCCACGAAAGTTCCCTGGATCATTCAGGACGCATTTCCCGGTTATCACGGGGTGGCCTGGTATTGGCGGACGTTCCTCGCCCCCACGAATCCCGCCCCCGCCGGCCGCAGCCTGCTCCGCTTCTGGGCGGTGGATTACCAGGCCGAAGTGTGGCTCAACGGCGTGCCAGTCGGTGGGCACGAAGGCGGAGAAACGCCGTTCGTTCTGGATGTCACCGACGCCATCCAACCTGGAGTCACCAACTTGCTCGCCGTTCGCGTGCTGAATCCCACGCACGAACGCATCGACGGCATCGAGTTGAACGAAACGGCGCATCGCAACAAGGCCCTGCCCTATACCCCCGGCAGTGCGTGGGACCAGGGCGGCATCATCGACTCGGTCGAACTGCTGCTGGCGCCGGCTGTGCGCGTGGAAGATGTCTTCGTCCGGCCCGACTGGCTCACCGGCCGCGTCCAACTTCAGGCCAATCTCCGCAACGCCACCTCGCCCACGATCCACGGCCGCCTCGAATGGTCGATTGCCCCGACGGCGAGCGGCGAAACGCTCGGCATTCTTCGCCAGGACTGCGACCTCCCTTCGGGCGACACGCTTGTGTCCGCCGAACTCACCGTGCCGGGTCCGCACCTC
The DNA here is from genome assembly GCA_963735925.1 of uncultured bacterium. GTDB lineage: Bacteria > Verrucomicrobiota > Verrucomicrobiia > Limisphaerales > J093 > DSVZ01. The sequence goes on along the minus strand of CAVTMT010000003.1, from coordinate 1,368,513 downwards.
TGGGAGCTGAGCGATCCGTTTCTCTACCGCGTGACGGTGCGCCTCTCCGCCGACGATCCCGCGGTGTGGGACGAGCACTCCGTTCGCTGCGGCTTTCGCGACTTCCGCTTCGCCGACGGCGCGTTCCGCCTGAACGGCCGCCGGCTTTACCTGCGTTGCTCGCACACCGGCAACTGCACCCCGGTCGGCCTGGAGCTGGCGTACGATCCGGACTGGCTGCGGCGGGACCTGATCAACGCGAAGATGATGCGCTTCAATGCCATCCGGTTCATTGCCGGCATCCCGAAGCGCTATCAGCTCGATCTGTGCGATGAAATCGGTTTGTTGGTATATGAAGAATCCTACGCGAGCTGGGGTATGGCGAATTCGCCGAAGTTCGCGGAGCGCTACGACGAGTCGATTCTAGGCATGATCCGCCGCGACCGGAACCACCCGAGCGTCGCCATCTGGGGGCTGCTCAACGAAACGCCCGACGGGCCGGTCTTCCGGCACGCGGTCGGCATCCTGCCACGACTGCGCGAATTCGACGACGGGCGGTTGGTGCTGCTCAACAGCGGGCGGTGGGACAATCGGGGCACGGGCACCGCCGGCCTGGAGGTCTGGCGCAATCCCGAACGCAGCGATCCTTGCGTGACCCGCAACGGAACGAACCACGTCATTCGCGCGTTCGGGGTCGGTTGGGCGCCCGGCCAACTGGCGTTCCATCCGGGGCGCAACGGCGAGTACGCGGCGGTACGCTGGACCGCGCCCGCCGCCGGCACCGTGGACTTGAACGCGAGTTTCCAGAGCATTGCCGAGCGCGCCACCACGGACGTGCACGTGCTCCACAACGGGCACCCGCTCTTCGATGGCTTGATCAATGTCGGCAACGCCGGCCCGCAAACCCGGTTCCAGAAGCCCGTCGAGGTGAAGGCCGGCGACACGCTCGACTGCGTCCTCGGATTCGGCAACGGCAACTACGGCGCGGACAGCACGGCGCTGGCGTGGACGCTCAAGACCGGCGACGGCCGGACGTACGATGCGGCCGCGGAATTTGATTCGGCGCGGAACCCGAACGGCCCTTGGAGCTATGGCCAGTTGGCGCCGGGGGCCATGCCGGACGCCGCCACGTTCGTGGATTTTCCACTGGGCATGGTGGAGCAGAATATCGGCAGCCTGAGCAACCCCGGTTCGCTCGTTTGGGAGGATGTGCTCAGTGACCTGCACCCCTATCAACGCGTGCCGCATACCGCCGAGATCATCCACAAACTGCGCACGCTGGATGGCGGCGGCCTGCCGGTGTTCCTGTCCGAGTACGGCATCGGCAGTGGGATGGACCTCGTGCGCCTCGTCCGCCAGTACGAGCAACTCGGGAAGACGAACGTCGAAGACGCCCAGGTGTATCGCGGTTGGCGCGACCAGTTCCTCGCCGACTTCGCGCGCTACCGCATGGAGGACACGTTCCCGCGTCCGGAGGACTTTCTCGCCGCGAGCATCCAGCGGATGGCGGCGCAACGGTTGCTGGGCCTGAATGCCATCCGCGCGAACACCAATGTCATCGGCTACAGCCTGACCGGCACGGTGGATCAAGGCATGACCGGCGAGGGGCTGTGGACGACGTTCCGCGAACTCAAGCCCGGCACCACCGACGCGGTGTTCGATGGCTGGGCACCGTTGCGGTGGTGTCTCTTCGCCGAACCGGTGAACGTCACCCGCGGCGGCCGGGTGCGTCTGGACGCGGTGCTCGCGAACGAAGACGCGCTGCCGGCCGGTACCTATCCGGTGCGGCTCATGGTTGTCGGCCCCGACGCCGCGCGCGTCTGGGAGCGGAAGTTCACCGTCACCATCCCCGATCCGCACACCAAGCCGGAGCCGCCAATGGTGCTACCGGTGTTCTCGGAGGAAGTACCCATCGACGGGCCGTCCGGCCCCTACCGCTTCCTCGCTGACTTCGAGGCCGGCGCCGCCGCCGCCGGTGGCCAAGCCGAGTTCCGGCTGTATGACCCTGCCGACATGCCCCGCGTGAACGCCGAGGTGACCCTCTGGGGCGAAGACCCGGAGTTGAACCAATGGCTCACGCAGCATGACATCCGCGTCCGCCCCGCGACGGAGGATCCGCCGACTCAGCGCGAGGTCATTCTCGCCTCGGGCAAGGCCCCGGCGGAAGGGGCGGCCGCCTTTGCCGGACTTGCGGCCCGGATTGCGCGCGGTTCCACTGCCATCTTCCTCACGCACGAGATGCTGCGCCGCAACGACCAGGCGACCGGCTATCTGCCGCTGATCCGCAAAGGCACCATCGCCAACCTGCCTTCGTGGCTTTACCACAAGGACGAGTGGTGCAAGCACCACCCCATCTTCGACGGTCTGCCGTCGGGCGGGCTGATGGATTACACGGTCTATCGCGAAATCCTCCCCGACGGCGCGTTCAGCGGTCAGGACCCGCCGGACGAGACCGTGGCCGCGGGCCTCAACACCGCGTTGCCTTATTCGTCCGGCGTCTTCCTCGGCGTTTACCGGCTCGGCGCCGGACGATTCATAGTAAACGTGCTCGGCATTCGCAATCACCTGGGCGGGACGCCGGTCGCCGAGCGCTTGTTGCGCAACCTCGTCAACTATGCCGCGCAGGATGTGAACCGGCCGCTGGCCGATCTTCCTGCCGACTTCGACGCCCGGCTTGGACAATTTGGGTATCGATGACGTCCGCGAACTACAGAGAGAACTTGAGCGCAGGCGACCATGACAAAGCAATCGCTGGCGAAAGGCCGAACCCATTCCCTCCCCAAAACCGGGACCGGTTGCTCTTGCCCGCCGCCAAGAACAGGCCGGGGCATCCCGGGACCATCGTCCATTATGCATAGCGCGCGATTCATCATAGACGTCCTGCTGGCCGGTGGGCTCGGCTTCGGCATATTCGCGTCTCCGTCGGCCGCTGCTTTCGCGCAAGGGAGATCCGGCACGCTGCGGGGCACGATTCTGGACGCGCAGACGGGGCTGCCCCTCGCCTGTACCGTGCGGATCGTCGATGCGGAAGGGCGGATCGTGACGGAGTCGGAGTCGTTCGCAGAGGGATTTCGTTGCCCTGGCGAGTTCGCCGAGCGTGTCCCCGCGGGACCGGTCCGGGTGCGGGTGTGGCGCGGATTCGAATTCAAGGCGGAGGAGCGCAGCGTCGAGGTCCCCGCCGACGGCGCTCAAGAGGTGCGCATCCGTCTGGAGCGCGTCGTGGATATGCGGAAGCGTGGTTGGTATGCGGGCGACAGCCACATTCACATGCTGCATGGGGAGAAGACGGTGCCCGTGACCTTTGACCTGGTGGCGCGGTCCGCCCAGGCGGAGGACCTTCAGTATATGTCTTTGGCGCAGGCGTGGACGTTGGCTCAACCCACGCCCGAGAATCTGCAGGCCGAACTGGCCTCTCGGTCGGTGCCCGATTGTGTGCTGACCTGGAACCTGGAGGCGCCCAAAAACTACTTTCGCGGCGACGCAGGCCGGTGCCTGGGGCATTGCTGGATACTCGGCCTGAGCGGGCGAACGCCGTCCGGAGACGACGCAATCCAATGGCTGCAACGGGCCAGCGCCCACGACTACGAATCCGACAAACCGAGCTTTGCCAATTTCGAGTCGCACCGTTTCATTCATTCACAAGGCGGCGCCGTGTTCTACAGTCATCCGGCGCGTTGGTGGGCCGGGGCGTGGGGCGGCCAGGGAGGGTACCCGCGAAGGGAGCGCATGCGCATATCGAATCTGGCCGTTGAACTCCCTTTGGACACCCTCCTCGGGCCGACCTATGACGGTCTGGATGTGATGACCGGCGCGGGTGAATTTGCGGCCAATGCGATGGCTTTCGACTTGTGGTGTCTCCTGCTCAACCATGGCTATCGGGTGGCGGCGACGGCGTCCTCCGATTCCTGCTTCGACCGGCCGGGCGGGGCCACTCCCGGCGTCGTGCGCACCTACACCTATGTCGATGGTGGATTCTCCCTCCCGGCCGTGGCGCGGGCCACCGCTGCGGGACGCACCTTTGCGACCAGCGGTCCGCTGTTGCTCGTCTCCCTCGCCGGCCAACCGCCGGGCACGGCCTTTCCCGCCGACGGGACCGCGCGGGAAATGCGGATCGAGGCTTGGGCCTCGGGGGCGGACGGCAAAGGCTTGACGCGCTTGGAAGTGCTCCGGAATGGCGCGCCGGTGCGGACCAACCGGTTCTCGCCGGCGGTTCCTTCCTTTGCCACCGACTTCGTCGTGTCCGACCGGGAGCCAGGCTGGTATTGCGTCCGGGTGTTTGGTGGCGACGCCCAACGGCAGCGGGCGATCAGTGGCGCGTTCTTCCTTGACGCAACGACCTATCAACGCCCGGCCCCGGTTCCGGCGCAGGTCCATGTCACGGTGCTCGATCGAGCCACCGGCCAACGCCTCTCCGCCTCCGTGACGGAAGTGGATTTCCAGGGGCCGCGCCCGGTCGATGGCTCGACGCATCGCCTCTCCCAAGGTGAGCAGACGCTCAGGGTGCCTGGCTGGACGCGGTTGAGAGTCGAAGCGGCGGGTTATCGTCCCCAGACCTTGAGCCCGTTCCTGGACAACCCGGAACTGGTGGGCTGCATCACCGGACTCTCTGCGGAGGATCTGCTGAAATGGGAGACCTTCGAACGGGTCCAAGCCCTGCTGGGCAAGGTGGATCTCACCTTTCGATTGGAGCGGAGCCCTTGAACCGGGCGCCGGGAGCGTCGGACGCGCCGCGATGAAAGCCGAAGCCAGGCCGTCCGGCGAAGCCCTTTGCCTTGGAGATTGGGCTGTCGGGTTTTGGCCTTCGCGCTGCGTTCCCCGGCCTCGCCGCTCAGGCGGGGGCAAGGCGGGATGGCTCGCCTTCACGAGCGGCAGCGGCGCCCGGGTCCGCCCCGGGGTGGTTTCGGGGTGCGGGCGGACCGGGCCGCTGGCGCGGGGGACCGGCGCGGAGGACCCGCAGGGAGAAGCCGTGCCCATTGTCAAAGGGCTCGACCCGCGCTTCGATTTCGAGAACGGGATAACGAATCGTGGCCAGACCGTAGCTCCTGTAGGTCTGCGCGAACAACTCGGTCTCCACGATGCCGGTGCGGTCGGCCAGGGAGAGAAACTTCATCGGCTCGCCGGTGATCTGGTGGTGGGTGCGCTGCTCCACCACCAACCCGCAGGTCACCACCGTCTCCCCGACGTGCTCGCCCAACCGCGCGACCGGACAGTAGGTGTCCCACGCCACGTCGGGAAAGAGTTCGAGCGGATGACCGCTCACGGCGAACCCGAACAGGTCGGTTTCCGCTTCCAGGCGCTCGCGTCGCGTCGGTTCCGCCAGCGGGATTTCAGGCAGTCGTTCCAGGCCGGGCGGCGGGAGGAGCCAGCCCTGGTCCGGCCCGGCGCTGTCGGCCTTGCGAACCTGCTGGGCCTGCCAGAACTGGCGCGTGCGCGTCTCGCCGAATTCATCGAACGCGCCCACACGGATCAAGGCTTCCAGTTCTTCGCCGGTCGGCGTCACGCGCCGGTGGAAGTCACCCAGCGAAGCGAACGGCGCCCGCGCCCGGGCCGCGAGCCAGGCGTCGCAGGTACGCTGCGTCAGCCCTTTGATCCGCATCGCCGGAACACGAATTGGAGGAAAGGCAGAAGGCAGAAGGCTGAAGGTAGAAATGGATGCGGCGGCTTCGCCGAAAGGGGTTTCTGCCTTCTGACTTCTTCCTTCCACCTTGAATTCCGGTCCCGGCTCGTTCACCGACGGCGGGAGGAACTGCAAGCCGAGCCGATGACATTCGAGGACATACACGAGGGGGTGGTAAAAGCCTTTGCCGTTGGTCAGGACCGCCGCCATGAACTCGGCCGGAAAGTAACGTTTGAGCCACGCGGCCTGATAGGCCTCGACGCCGTAAGCGGTGGAATGCGCCTTGCAGAAGGCATAACCGGCGAAACCGGTGGCCAGCCCCCACACTTCCTCGATTGACGCCGGCGCCTGGCCGCGCGCCCGCGCGCACGCGACAAACTCGCCGTGGATTTCCTCGATCACCGCGCGCTGCTGCTTGTTCAACGCGCGGCGCAGCACGTCGGCGCGACCGGGCGGCAGGCCGGCAAAGGCCTCGCAGAGTTGCAGGATGTGCTCCTCGTACACCACCAGGCCGAAGGTGCTCCGCAAGCAGTCCGCCAGCGACGGATGCGGAAAGACCACCGGCTCCAGGCCCTGATACCGGCGCGTGAACGCCAGCTTCTTGCCCTCGTTGGCCGCGCCCGGACGAATGACACTCACGATGGCGATGAGGCCGTCGATCTCGCGCACGTTGCACATGCGGCAGAGGCTCGTCATGGCGGGCGACTCGATGTGATGCACCGCCCGGGCGCCCCCGCCGGCGATCATCTCCCAGACGTTCGGATCCTGCCACGGTTCGGCCGCCTGCGGATCGCCCAGGAGCACGTGTCCCGTGGCCTGGTCCCGGGCGAGGCAACGCTCCAGGTCCACGGCGATCCCCCGGCCGGCGAGCCATGCCTTCGCGTCGCGCATCGCGGCCAGACCGCCCTGGGCAAGCAGATCCATCTTCACCAGGCCGATCGCTTCCACGGCGTCCATGTCCAGATGCGTCGTCGCATAGCCCTTGTGGGCGATAAAGGTGGGCGTCAGCTCGTGCATCGGCTGCCGTGAAAGCACCAGGCCGCACGGGTGCATCTTCGGATAACGCGGCATCCCGTCGAGGAACTCCGCCATCTCCAGCGCCGTCCGGTAAGGTTCCTCCGCGAGCGGCAGGTCGCGCGTCTCCGGACGGGCGCGGAGCAGTTCGATCAAGCCCTCGCCGCCCTTCGGGGCCGGCGCGTCGGGCACCCAGCCGCCGCCGAAGCCCCACGGAAAATGCTCGGTGAATTTCCGCACCTCGCGTTCGCCCACGCCGAGCACCTTGGCCACCTCCGCAAAGGCGCTGCGCGCTTGAAAGGTCGAAAACCCGCCCACCACGGCGCAATGTTCCCGGCCGTATTTCTCGAAGAGGAGCTGCACCACGTCGTCCTTGCGGTCGTGGGCGAAATCAATGTCGATGTCCGGCAGCTTGTGCAGCGCCATGCGCTCGCGGTTCAAAAAGCGCCGGAAATAAAGGCCGAAGCGAACCGGACAAACCCCGCTGATGCCCAGGCAATAGCAGACCAGGCTGTCCGCCGCGCTGCCCCGGGTGATCCACTCGAGGCCGCGACGGCGGCAGTCCTGGAGAAAATCCCAGGTCAGGAGGAAATACTCCTCGTACCCCACGTCGGCGATGATCCCGAGCTCGTCCTCGACCTGCGCCCGCACCCGGGCCACCGGCACCTCCGCGCCGGTGTCGGAGAGGATTCGCCGCCCGGCGTAACGCCGGCGCAGGCCGTCGAACACAAGCTGCCGGAGGAACGCTTTGGCCGGGGAACCGTCCGGGGTTTTGAATGCGGGAAACTGGGGTTTGCCGAACGGGAACGCGAAGCGGCAGCGCTCGGCAATCTCGTGCGTGGCCCGCAGCCATTCCGGATGCGACGCGCACCCCGCCGCCATTTCGGCCGGGGTGCGGAAATGGTACCGCCCGGCGCGTCGCTTCTCGGGATGCGGGTGCTCCAGCAAGGTGAGGGTGCGGATGCTCTGGAGGATGTCGTAGCGGCGCCGGTCGGCGGGCGTGGCGTAGTGGACCGCCGGGCAGGCCACCGCGCCGGCATGCGGCGTCACGGCGGGATAAAAACGGCCGGGAAAAAGCTCGGCCAGAGCGACCTCGGAACTCACGGCCAGGAGCCCGTCCAGCCAGGCCGGATGCCGCAGGAAGAAGGCGGCGGTGACCGGCGCCCGCTGGCCGGCCGCCACGCTGGCGGCTTCGTTCGGCCTGTCGCTTTCCGCCTTCCGCGACAGCAGGCGGCAAAGATTGGCGTAGCCGGTCGCGTCCGTCGCATACAGCAGCAACGGATGGTCGCCCACCCGCCATTCCACGCCGAGGAGGGGCTGGATGCCCGCCGCCTGGGCCGCCTGCACGAATTCCACGACGCCGTGCAGGTTGCCCCTGTCCGTCAACGCGACGGCGGGCAGGTCGTGCTGTTTCGCCAGTTCCACGATCGCCGTCGGTGAAAGCGTCGAATCCAGAAACGAGTAATGGCTGTGACAGCGCAGCGGGACGTAGCTCGCCCGTCGCGGCCGGACGATGATCGGCGGCCGCGGGAGGGCGGGCGCGGGTCGGCCGCCCGGGTCGGCCAGCGGCTCGCGCGGCGCCGCGCGCAAACGGAGGTCGTGGCCCCGGAGGATCACCGCCGGCCCCCGCGATTGGCGGAGGGCATCGATCACTGCGGCCAGCCGGGCCTGGGCGTCCTGTCGTTGCGCGCCGGCTTCCAACGGGAGTTCGCTGCGGAACCGGCCGTCATAGACATTCGACAGTTTGAGCGAGACGAGCCGGAGGCTCACGCGGCGCTTCCATGCCTTCGGCAACAGCACGCGCAGCCGGCCATACACCTCCGTCTCCAGGTCGGTCGGTTCGGCCAGACTTTCGCTCGCCTGGTCCTCGGCCATGTCGTTGTAACGGACCCTGACCGTGAGGGTGCGGACGCTGCGGTGTTCGGCGCGGACCTGGGCGAACAGGGTGTCCGCCATGTGGCGCAGGGTGGCCTCGACGTATTCCTCGTCGGTCAGGTCCCCGGCGAAGGTCTCCTGTCGGCTGAAGGACTGCTGCGGTTCGCGGGCCGGAATGAGCGGGCGCTCGTCAATGCCGTGCGCGAATTGCCGGATGCGCGCGGCCTGGCTGCCCAGGAGCAGTTCCAGCAGTTCCAGCGGGGTGGCGGCCACGTGCCGGATCTGCGCGAGGCCCGCGGCGTTGAGCCGCACGCTCGTCTTCGGGCCGATGCCCGGCAGCCACTGGTTCGGCAGGCGATGCAGGAACGCGGCCTCGCCGCCGGGCGGCACCTCCTCGAACGCAGCGGGCTTGTGCAGCTTGGACGCGACCGCACTGACGAGTTTGTTCGAGCCGATGCCTTCGCTGACGGTGATTTTGAGCCGTTGCCCGATGGCCTGGCGAATCCGCAGCGCGATTTCGCTGGCGGGCTGCTGGCGGTTGGCCGTGAGGTCGAAATAGCCTTCGTCGATCGAGGTCTGCTCCACGTCCGGCGTGAAGTCGTAGCAATACCCGAACATCCAGTGCGAGAACTGTTCGTAGCGCTCGAAGTCACCGGGCAGGACAATCAACTTCGGGCAGAGCTTGCGCGCCCGCACCGTCGGCATCGGGGTATAAATCCCGAACTTCCGCGCCTCGTACGACGCGGACGCGATGATCCCGCGCCGCTCGCCCCCCACGGCGATAGGCTGCCCGCGCAGCTTCGGATCCGCCGCCTGTTCGACGGCGGCGAAGAAGGCATCCGCGTCCAGATGAACGATGGTGCGCAAGGTTCTTGACTACGAAGACTGCCCTTTAACAGGCAACAAGAGGTGAAACAAACGCAATGCGCGAGATGAAAGGTCATGTTGTGTCTCGCCGAGGCGAGTGCCAGGCAAGCCGAACTCAGTATGGCGTTTGAGCGATGACTCGACCAATTGAGCGGCAGCGCGCAAGCAAAGATCATTTCGCTTCGCTTGGATGCGACCAGCTAGACCCGTCCAAGCTTTCCCGGTGTTGCCGTCCATGACGTAGCCAAGCATGCCGGCGGCAGGGAGTCTTTGGGAATATTGGCCTACGATGAAAGCCCCCATGCCTTCGTCGCTGGTGTAAGTCCGATATTCCGTGGAAGGAGTGCCACCAGGATATGTGACATGCAGACGCTTCGCTTCGAACGCAAAGTAGTCGCGCTGTGAATGACGGTGTATGAAGTGCAGATCAAGCCGTCCAAGCCTTTCGCCATCCATCCCAGGCAGCCAGTGTTGCGGAGTGATGTGGTAAGGCAAGTCCCGGAAATGAGCGTCGTTGCTCAACCGCCCGGCAAGCCGAAAGGTGATGCGGTCCTCTATCTCGCCCGACGTTGGCTGCTTCATACGCGCCCACGCCATCACCACCGCTTGGAAAATCTCGCCGAGATATTCATCGGCGAACGGATTGAATGGGGCATCGAGTTGTCCACTGGTTTCGCCAAGTCTCATGCGGACTTTCTTTGCAGGTGTTCAAAGATGGCATCCGCGTCGTTCAGCGCGGCGGTATTGCACCAGTTCCGCAACGTGCCGGGCTTGAGGATATGGATGCGGTCGCGGTCGCAATAGGTGAAACCGCGCAGATAGGAAATGGGGCCGTTTTCCTTCTGTGCCGCCTTGTTCACGCGTGCGAGAGCCTTCCACAATTCCGCGTCGCCGCCAGCGTCATGGTAAGGACGCTTCTCGCTGCCGAAGATGATGGTGACAAAGACGAGGTTGAGTTCTTCCGAGGCCATCCCCTCAACACTGATGCGAATGTGGTGCTTGCGGGAAAAGCGGTTCAACTCATCCGCGAGAGTATCGGCGTAGCGTTTGCGGTCTTTCTCGTTTGGGAACCGCAGCGCCGGGATGTCGAGATCGAGGTTTTGCTTATGAATGCTTGGCTGCCAGAGTTCCAGCGTGTCAGCGATAAGCATCCGCTCGGTGTCACTGACGGAGAAGTAAGCCTCCACCAGCGGTTCGAGATGCTTTTTCGCGTCCTCAACCAGTTTCGTTCGTTTGGCTGGCACAGCGCGCGCGCCGTCTCGTTCGACACCTTTGATGATCGCCGCCGCTTCGCGCACAATCTCAACGGCGTTGTCTGTGGCAAGTTCGTCGTCTGGAAGCGGGAACGGAAGGTTCAGGCTCTCGTAAAGGTGGAGCTTGTCGCGTCCGATGCCGTTGCTGGAACCGGAGTGGAAGGCATGGAATTGCACTACGTGTGAACTGAGCACACCTGTGAGAAATTGAAGCAACTCAGAATCACCATTCCTACCACCAATGGAACGAAGCGAATCTTGGAATAGAACACGATGGCGAGAGAATGCGAACTTTGTAAAGCCGTTGCTGAATACAACCATTGGCGGTGTAAAAACACTTTCTTCCGGTTTGCGCCGAAGTCCCTCCTTTGAGGCTGGAATCTTTTTCCTTGGATGTACCGAGGCTTCCAACCCTTCGCGTAAGCTGGTGAAGTCCTGGGGTTGTAAAACGAGTTGGGGAAAATCGTCGGAGTTTGGAAGGTAATTATCAGATAGTGTCCATGGGCACAGCGGTTTCAGGTCACCCGGTGAAATTCCTGGATAGTAAGGCTGGAATCCAACTCCTTGATTCCATTTCTTGGTTCGAATGGATTCTGAAAGGCGCGGGAAGAAATCTAGCCGCCTCAGAAACGCCTCATCCCGCGGCGAACCCCAGAACTTCCGGCTCCAAATCGCCTGCAAATGCCCCGGCCCTTCTTTCCCGTCCCGCAGGCCCGCCTCCAGCACCTCGCGTTGAAGGACGGGTTTTTGGTCATCCGGTTCGACAACAATGACGCCGCGCCGGCGGTCAAAGCGGCTTACTTTCGGCGTTTCGTAAATGATCGTGTGTTCCAGCGTCGGTTTTGCCTTCTGGTAACGGAGAACAAAACCGGCGTGATTGGCGCTGGCAAACATCAGCTTCCGGTAATCGGCAAGCTGGACCATTTTTTCGACGGTAACGGCGCGGAACCAATCGCCGTCGAGCGTGCCGTGGAGATTGACGAGTATCGTCGCTGGCAGAATCAAGCAGCCGACACCGCCTTCCCGCAGAAACTGAGGGGTGTGCTTCGCAAAGTGGAGGGCAATTTGGTCCTTTGCCCTTTCGCCCCAAGGTGGATTTCCAATGACGAGGTCGAAATCTTTATCGAGTGGTAACTCGTCATGAAGAAAATCATCGTGAACGATGACCGCCGGCTCAGCATTCAGCCCTTCTTTGTCGCTCCACACCAGGGGTGGAAGAAAGCGATCGGCACGAACTTTCTTTTTGAACTCGTCGAGGTCGATCGGTTGGAGTTTCTCGAACAGCGCGAGGTAGAGGCTGAACGCGGCGATGCGACAGGCATCAAGATTCAGGTCAACGCCGCGAATGTTTTGTTGGAGGATATCGAGAAGCGCCTGCGCCTTGGCCTTTTTGGTTTTGTTCGTGTTATCCCGATCCCGAAGCCACTGCGCGGCCAGCAGATTGAACATCGCCACGAGAAAAATTCCCGAGCCGCACGCCGGGTCGAGCACCCGCCAGGTCGCAGCCTCTTTGTAGCGGTCTTCGACCGCAAGATGCAGCGTCGTTTCAGCAAGGTGGCGCGGCGTATAAAAGGCGCCTTCATCGCGCTTCCGCGTCAGGTCCTCCTTCTTCATGAACTCCTCGTAGATGGCACTGATCGTTTCCACGGGGATGACGCGGAAATCGTATTCGGAAAAGAGTGCTAACTGACGCGACCGCATTTCCGCGCCGCCCAGGAAATCGGCGAGAATATCGAGGTGCGGCTTGCGGATTTCGCGTGCTTCCTGGTTGAGCGCGTCGTCAAACATCGTGCCGTTGAATTCGCGCTTCAAAACCGGGAAGAGGCCGCCTTCGCCGTAGAGCAGGCTTTTCGCTTCTTCGACGTGCCGGCCCTTCACGATGTCGAGGAGTGATTTTGTGCCGGAAGGGAAGTGGCCTGGTTTGATGAATTCACGCTGCTGAAGGAAAGATACAAACAACACCCGGCCAAGCAGGGCGTGGGCGCGTTCGAGTTTCCATCCTGCCGCTGTTAACTGACGCGCCGCCTCGACCAGGTTTTCAACCAGACACCGGTCAACCGCCTGGTTTGCAGGGAAGAAGTCACGCTGGTCATGGAAAAACTGGCCCGTTTCGATGGAACGAATGAATTTCGCACATTCCAAAGTCTTGGCGATGTCGCCGAGGCTCTGAATCAACGTGTGTTCCGGGGTGTCATCCGGCGCATCCGGTTTCAGTGGCTTGCGCACACCGCTGTGGACCTCCACTTGTCCCGGCGTCAGCAACACAAGCAGCGGCACGAGCCCCTGATTCCACACGAATCGTTGAAGCTTGCGTTTTTGTTCCGTGGTGAATCGCCTCGCTTCGCAGAGGTAAACCGTCGGACGTCCGTCCACACAGAGCACCCCGTCAAGGTTCAGCCTGTCCCAAGCCTGCTGAAGGTAGTGTGCATACGGAAGAAGAACGTCATACCGGTCAATCTGATCAGCCGACGAAATGAACAGCGAGCCGTGTGAAACGTGCTTGCCGAACTCAACGACCAGTTTTTCGTCAGTTGCGGGCATAATCTCACGTTACCGTGCGTTCACATGCGTTCAGTATGTTGCTTTCGTGGCCGATTGCAACGCTGCGTGCGAGCCACTATCAGTTGCCCGGCGGATCAGCGCCTTGAACACGCCTTGGATCATCAGTTCCTCGGCCGGGATCAGGTCGGGGTACTTCGGGTTCTCCGCCTTGAGGAACGGCCTGCCGTTTCTCACGACGAACGTCTTCAGCGTGCTCTTGCGGTCGATGAGCGCCGCCACGATCTGCCCCGGCCGCGGGTCCGGCCCGTGTTCCAGCACCACGATGTCGCCGTCGCAAATGTGCCGGCCGAGCATCGAATCGCCGGCCACGCGCAACGCGAACGTATTCCGCGTGGGTTGAAAGCCGAGGGCCTCGATCCCCACCGGGAGACATCCTTCGGCCGCTTGTTCACGGTCGGCGCCCGGGCCGGCCGGGATGGAACCATAGAGTGGAATCTCCACCACCGTACGGCGCGCCAGGGGGGTGGGATCCACGAGCCGCAGGGACCGGGCCTTGCCGGGCTCGGCGGTCAGCCACCCTTTGCGAATGAGCGCCTCGATATGGCATTCCGCGGCGCGTTTGCTGCGCCAGCCGAAGGCGGCGGCGATTTCGCGCGGCGTCGGCGCCGGGTGCCCCGCGACCCGCCGGTCACGGATGAAGTCGAACACGCGGCGCTGCAGGTCGGTCAATTCATCCATATCTAGCCAGATGGCTAGTATGTCCGTCCGGACTTGTCAACCGCCCGGTTTTTTGACGTGCTGCGCGAAGACCTGCCCTTGCTGGCGCACGACGTGGCCGGCCAGGCGCTGGAACAATCCATGCAGCGTTTGCAACCAGCCGTTGAGGATCCGGGACAATTCCAGAACCGGCTGCGCGAATGATCCCTGCTGGACGACTGACGATCTCCCCGGCTCGCGGACGGGTCCCGGTTTCACCCCGCGCGCGGCTGCCGGACCGCGGCCACGACCGCTTGACTTGATGGCCGCAGGCACCACGCTCCGGCCATGCAAACCGCCATTCGCGCCGTCGTTTTCGACATGGACGGCGTGCTCACCGACTCCGAGCCGCTGATCAATGCCGCCGCGATCGCCATGTTTCTCGAACGCGGGATTCGGGTGAAGCCCGAGGACTTTCACCCCTTCATTGGCACGGGCGAAAACCGCTACATTGGCGGGGTCGCGGAGAAGTACGGCGTGCCGTTGGATATCGCCGCGGCGAAGCAACGCACGTACGAGATCTACCTCGCCCTGGTGCCCGAGCAACTCCACGCCTTTCCCGGCGCGGTCGAACTGGTGCGGTCCTGCCAGGGGGCGGATCTGAAGATCGCGGTCGCCTCCAGCGCCGACCGGATCAAGATCGAGGCCAATTTGCACAAGATCGGACTGCCGCCTTCGGAGTGGGACGCGGTGGTGAGCGCCGACGATGTGGTCCACAAGAAGCCCGCACCGGACATCTTTCTGGCGGCCGCGCGTAAACTCGGTCTTGCTCCGAGCGGTTGCGTGGTGGTGGAGGACGCGATCAACGGCATCCAGGCCGCGAAGGCGGCGGAAATGCGGTGCGTGGCGGTGGCCCACAGTTTCCCGGCGGACCAACTGGCTCAAGCCGACTGCGTTCATGCCCGCATCGGCGACATCACTCTGCCGGATTTGCTGGGGACCGCTCCGACCTTGTGACCGGGTCGTGATTTGCGATTCCGCAAGCCGGCCGGCAGGTCACGCCAATCACCCGCAAAGCAGCCAGCGGCCGGGAAATCCCAGGTTCGATCATGCGGTTCGGGGACGCCGACGCCGGTTCTTTGCCCGGAGCCGATCGCACTGTCGGCAGCGCGAGCTGCGGCGCAGGGCTTACTGAATGACGGTTGGACGCCGGCGCTCCTGAAAACCGTCGCTTCGGTCAAGTCTCCGCATGACACGTCGCGGTGGTGGCGGTAGCATCGGTCCATGCTCGCACCCACGCCGATTGCCGACCTGGGGTGTTGCCGTGCCTTGCCGACGCACCCGCTCGTCTCACAGCCTGCTTCACAGTCATGAACCGAAGACGCTTTCTCCAATCCTCGCCCGCCTTGCTCGGTGCCGGTTTTGCGCTTACCGCTCCGGCCAGTACGCCAGTCGCCTCCGAATCCATCGCTCTCCCGCGCGGTCCGGTTGCCGCGCGGCTGAGCCTCACCATCCGCGATTACTTGTGCCGCGAGGCCGAGACGATCACTGAGCGGGCGTTACAGGACTTCCCGGACCGGCGCGCATGGGAGCAGGCGATCCCGCGTAAGCGCCAGCAGTACCTCGCCATGCTGGGCTTGGACGATCTGCCGCCCCGCGACCGACGCGAACCGCCGCCGGTTCACGTCACGGGCACAGTCGAGCGGCCGGCGTACCGCATCGAGAAGCTTTCCTATGAGAGCCTGCCGGGACTGTACGTGACCGCAAACCTTTACTTGCCCAAGAACCTGAGCGCGCCCGCGCCGGGCGTGGTGTATGTCTGCGGCCACGCCCAAGACCAAAAGGTCCATTACCAGGCGCATCCCCGGCGGTTCGCCGAGCTGGGTTTCGTATGCCTGATCGTGGAAACGGTGCAGTTGGGCGAGGTCACCGGCCATCATCATGGCTGTTACCGTGAAGGCTGGTTTCAGTGGTACAGCCGCGGCTATTCGCCCGCGGCGGTCGAGACGCTCAACGGCATCCGCGCGCTCGACCTGCTCCAGGCGCGCGCCGAGGTGGACCCGCGCCATCTGGGCGTGACGGGCATCTCCGGCGGCGGCGCCACGAGCTGGTGGCTGGCGGCGGCCGACGAGCGCATCGGTGCCGCGGCGCCGGTTTGCGGCACGGCCACGCTGGCCTCGCATATCGCCGATCGCACGATCGACGATCACTGCGATTGCATGTGGTGGATCAACACCGAGCGTTGGGACCTGGCGGATGTCGGTGCCTTGATCGCGCCGCGACCGCTCCTGATCGGCTCGGCCAACCGCGATGCGCTGTTCACCATCGCGTCCATCCGCGAAGTCCACCGCCAGCTCGCGGGCCTGTACGAGCGACTGGGCGCGGCGCAGAACTTGCGCTTGATCGAAACGCCCGGCGGGCATTCCTACCACGAGTGGTCGCGGACGGGCATCTTCTCGTGGTTCAGCAAACACCTCCAAGGCCGCGACGTGCCGCCTGAACAGGTGGGCGACATCGACGATTCTCCGGCGAAACAGGAATCCGCGGACACACTGCGGGTCTATGTCAACGGCCCGCCGACCGGGAACCGTTGCGCGCAAATCCCCGACTCCTGGCCAGCAGTGGCGGAACCGCCGTCGGTGCTCGACGCCGCAGCGCTCCAACGCGAGCGCGAACGGATCGTGGCGGCGCTGCGGCGAACGAGTTTCGCCGCCTTCCCGCAAGACCCGCCGCCGCTGGCCCCGCGAATCGAGTACGAATTCGAGGACGGCGCGACGCGGGGTTTCGTCTTTTCGTTCACCTCGGAAGCCGGCTGGCGTTTGCATGGCAGGGCCACGCGCGCTCAATCCGTTTCGCCCACCGCGCCCGCCGTGCTGGGGTTGTGTGTTCCAGGGGAGGATCGCTACGCCACGCGGAGCTTTCTCGGCCGCATCCGCGTGCCGTGGGTAAAGATCGAGATCGCGACGCGCGGCACGGGCGACACCGCGTGGGGCGAGGAATTGCTGTGGCACCTGCGTCGCGCCACGGCGTGGACCGGCCGCACTCTTGCCTCGCTGCGAGTCTGGGACACCTTGCGCGCGCTCGAAGCGGTGCGGCAATTGCCCGATATGGCGCCGGCCTCCGTGAGTCTGGCTGCCCGCGGCGAGATGGCGGCGGTGGCCCTCTACGCGGCATTGCTCGACGGGCGCGTCGAGCGTCTGCTGCTGGAATCGCCGCCGGCGACGCAGAACGCGCCCAGCCAGCCGGACGGCAAAGGAGCGGCCATCGAGATGTTGAGCTGCCTGCGGGTCACCGACGTGGCGCAGGTTGCCGGGCTGCTTTGGCCGACGGGGCTGGTCCTCGCGGGAGAAGTGCCCGCCAGTTACGATTGGGCGGAGCAGCTTTACGCCCGCCTCGGCGAACCCGGCCGGCTGAGTCGCGGCAAGGAACTCTCCTCCTGGCAACCTGACTGAGAAATATGTATTCACGCCTGTCCCCTTCACCAGCCTTGCCTTTATCACTGCGCCCACTTGCGGAATGGATCCAAAGCTTCTCAATCGCGATTCGCTCGCTGAAGCCCGGTAGGGCGGCGCTGCGGCGCCGCCCGGCCGGACGGCAGCCCGGCCCTACCGGGATTGAGCGAGATGAAGAGTTCACCGGTAGGGCGGCGCTGCGGCGCCGCCTGGCCGGGCAGCAGCCCGGCCCTACCGGGATTGAGAGAGATGAAAAGTTCACCGGTGGGGCGGCGCTGTGGCGCCGCTTGGCCGGGCGGCAGCCCGGCCCTACCAGGATTGAGCGAGATGAAGAGTCCACCGGTAGGGCGGCGCTGTGGCGCCGCCTGGCCGGGCAGCAGCCCGGCCCTACCAGGTTTGGTCGGCTGATGGCGATGGCGTGGTTGATCGCCACACTGGTCATCGCTGGCAATGCGCGCGCCACCGAACTGGGCATCGACAAATCAGCGTTCACGCTCGATGCCCGACCGACCTTTCTGCTGGGGGCGAGCTATTACGGCGCGCTGGGAGCCTCGGAGGATTTCATCCGTCGGGACCTCGATGACCTGGAACGCCACGGTTTCAACTGGATCCGGGTTTGGGCGACCTGGACTGCGTTCACGAACGATGTCTCCGCCGTGGACAGCGACGGCAAGGCGCGGGAGCCATTCCTGGGCAAACTTGCCTGGCTGGTCGGCGAGTGCGATCGCCGAGGCATGGTCGTGGACATCACGCTTACGCGCGGCGACGGCCCGGCCGGACAGACGCATCTCGCCACGTTCCCAGCTCACCAGCGGGCGGTGGAAACGCTGGTTGGCGCGCTCAAGCCGCACCGCAACTGGTATCTCGATCTCGCGAACGAACGCAACATCCGTGACGCGCGTTTCGTCAGCGTGGACGAACTGCGCCGGCTCCGTGAGGCGGTGAAGCGCCTCGATCCCGCGCGGCTGGTGACCGCGTCGCACGCCGGCGGCGACCTCGCCGAAAGCGATGTGCGCAAGTACCTGCTCGACGCGCAACTGGATTTTTTGGCGCCGCACCGACCGCGCGAACGCGGCTCGGCGGCGGAGACCGAGGCGAAGACGAAGGAGGCGCTGGCGTGGATGCAGGCCTTGGGGCGGATCGTGCCCATTCTTTATCAGGAACCGTTCCGGCGCGGCTACGGCGGCTGGCAGCCCGGCGCCGGCGACTTCGCCGCCGATCTGGCCGGGGCGCGGCAAGGCGGGGCCGCGGGTTGGTGCTGGCATAACGGCGACACGCGGGGCTCCTCCGACGGCGAGCCGCGCCGTTCGTTCGACCTCCGCCAGCGAAGGCTTTTCGATCAACTCGACGACCAGGAGCGCCGCTTCCTCGCTTCACTGCCCAAGCCGGCACCCGCAACCGTCCGCGATCCCGGTCAGGGACCGTGGCCCACAGCGACGCCGGCGGACGAGGGTCTCGATGCCGCGGCGCTGCGCGATTACAGCGATTACATGGGTGGTCGCGGTTGTGTGGTGCGGCACGGCAGGTTGGTTTATTCGTGGGGCGACATCACGCGGGCCGAGGATGTGGCGTCGGCGGTGAAACCGTTCTTCAGCTTCTTCCTGTTCAAGGCGCTCGAAAACGGGCGGATTCCGTCGCTGGATGAGAAAGTGGTTCGCTACGAGCCGCGGCTGGCGGACTTGAACGCCGCGCTTGGCTACAAGGACCGGGAGATCGCCTGGCGGCACCTGGCCAACCAGATTTCGTGCTACGGCTTGGCGGAGCGGCCGGGAACGGCCTTTTGCTACAACGACTGGCAGATGGCGCTCTTCGCGGACCTTCTCTTCAAACGCGTGTACGGCGTGAATTGGGCGGAGGTCGATAGCCAGGTGCTGCACCCTATGCTCACCGACCTGCTGGGATGCCAGGATCACCCGAGCCTGATCGCGTTCGGCACGGGGGATCGCGCGGGTCGGCTGGCCATTTCGCCGCGCGACTTTGCCCGCTTCGGTCAGCTCTTTTTGCAGCGTGGCCGCTGGGGCGGACGGCAGGTGCTCCGCGAAGACCTCACGGTCATGGCGGTCACCTCGCCGTTGCCGGCCTCGTTGCCGCGCGCCGGGAAAGTCGCCGCCGAAATGGTGCCCGGTCAACGCACCCTTGGCTCGCGCGAGATCCCGGACAACCAGACCGAGCACTTCGGCAGCTACTCCTGGCTCTGGTGGGTGAACGGCGTCGAGGTTAGCGGTAAGCGCCATTGGCCGGACGCGCCCGCGGACCTTTTCGCCGCGCTCGGCCACGGCGGCATCCGCGGCGTGGCGGTGATGCCCGGCCTCGACCTGATCGTGTCGTGGAACGACGGACGGACAGACAACCCGGCGAAGGAAAACGAGGCTTACCGGCGATTGATGCGCGCGGTCCAGCCCGAGCCGAAGTCGAGCGCAACCCCCACGCCCGTTGAGAACGCTTCCACCAAAGCCGGCGAGGTCCAAGCGCCTTCCGCCGCGGCCGACCGCCTTCGCCTGATCATCGAAACGGACGCCGGCGGCGACCCGGACGACGAGCAATCGCTGGTTCGCTTCCTCCTGTACGCGAATGAATGGGACGTCGAAGGCATCATCGCCAATCGACCGCAGGCCCGCGCCGGCGAGAACCGGAACCCCGAACGCACCGGCCTGGGAGTCGTGCGACGCCAGCTCACCGCCTACGGCGAATGCTGGACGAACCTGGTTCAAAACGACCCGCGCTACCCGACTCGGGATCAGCTTTGGTCGCGGACGGTCGCCGGCTACAACGACACCGAGGCCGCGGTGAACCTCCTGATCGCCGCCGTGGACCGGCCCGACCCGCGCCCGCTCTGGTACGCGGACTGGGGCAGTGATAACGGCGCCGCCACGAACAATCTCCGCCGCGCGCTCGACCGCGTGCTGCGCGACCGCGGCCCCGCGGGCTATGCACAGTTCAAATCGCGACTGCGGTTGTCGTCGTACGACAACTTTGGCGATCACACGGCGGCGCGCGAACCGCCGTTTCCGCTTTGGGTGAACACGTTTCAGCCCGAGCTCGACGGCCGGCGCTGGTATCATCGCTTTTCGGCGCTGACCGCGAAGGCCGGGGGCTTCGACCTCGTGCGCGATTGTCTCACCGGCCACGGCCAGCTCGGCCCGCTGTACCCGACCAACACGAACCCTCGGCAGAAGGAGGGAGACTCGATGTCATTCCTGTACCTCATCCCGACCGGCATGAACGATCCGGAGCACCCGCAATGGGGAAGCTGGGCCGGGCGTTACGGCCACAACGAGAACCAACCGGGCAAACCCTATTTCTGGGCGAATCAAACCGATTTCTGGGAAGGCTCGACGAACCGCGACAACGCGCTCCGGCGTTGGGCGGCGGATCTCCAAAACGACTTCCGCGCCCGCCTCGACTGGTGCGTCAAACCGCCCAGCCAGGCGAACCATCCCCCGGTCCCGCAAGTCTGTGTGGCCATCGAATCCGCCGCCGACAAGGCTGGGCAGGACGGGAATCCAGCGGGCGATCTTCCGTCGCTGGCCGCAGGGCAGGGGGTCCTGGCCGTAACGGTGCCGGCGGGTTCGACGCTTCGCTGCG
This sequence comes from uncultured bacterium, assembly GCA_963735925.1. Lineage (GTDB taxonomy): Bacteria > Verrucomicrobiota > Verrucomicrobiia > Limisphaerales > J093 > DSVZ01. The sequence continues at coordinate 1,347,673 of CAVTMT010000003.1, read as the reverse complement.
ACGCCGGCCAAAGCCACGACCTGGACGGCGACCGGCTTTCGTTTGCCTGGTTTGTCTATCCCGAAGCGGGCACGTATCGCGGCGCGGTCCAGGTGCGGGATTCCGCCTCGGCAGTCGCCCGTCTCGTGGTGCCGGCGGTCACCGCGCCGGAGAGCCTCCACCTGGTGTTGCGCGTGAGCGATGCGGGGCAACCCCCGCTCGCTCGCTACACGCGCGTCGTGGTCACGGTGCTGCCGCGCGAATCCGCAACCGCCAGCCCCGCGCTCCCCGCGAACCTCAAGGCCGCCTTCGCGCCGCCGCACGAGTTCGCCGGCGACCTCGGCAATTTCGCCTCGGTGCTGCGATTTGCTGACGGCCGACCCGTGAAGACGCCGGCGGACTGGACCGAGCGCCGCGCCGAGATTCGCCAGTATTGGCAGCAAGTCATGGGGCCTTGGCCGCCGCTGATCGCGCGGCCACGCCTGGAGCTCCTTCGCGGCGAACGCCGCGAGGATTTCACCCAGCAACGTGTCCGGGTCGAGATCGCGCCAGGCCAAACCGCGGAAGGCTGGCTGCTCACGCCGGACGGGCCGGGGCCGTTCCCGGCGGTGCTCGTGCCCTTTTACGAGCCGGAAACCAGCATCGGTCTCGGAGGCAAGCCGGGCCGGGACTTCGCCTATCGGTTCACCAAGCATGGCTTTGTGAGCCTCGCCATCGGTTCGCCGGGCGGCGACGCGTGGAAACCGGCGACCGGCGAGGCCGCGTGCCAACCGCTCTCCTTTCTCGCCTACGTGGCGGCCAACTGTGCCAACGCGCTGGCGAACCTGCCGTCCGTCGATCCCGCGCGGCTCGGCATCGTGGGCCACAGTTACGGCGGCAAATGGGCGTTGTTCGCCGGCGCGCTGTGCGACCGGTTCGCGGCGGTGGTCGTCAGTGATCCAGGCATCGTCTGGGACGAGACCCGGCCCAACGTAAACTATTGGGAGCCGTGGTATCTTGGGCGCGACGCTGCCGCGCAGCGCAAGCCCGGCATCCCGACTGCGGACAATCCGCGCACCGGCGCGTATCGACAGCTCTTCGAGTCAGGCCACGATCTGCCCGAACTCATCGCTTTGATCGCGCCGCGGCCGTTGCTCGTCTCGGGCGGTTCGGAGGATCCACCGGAGCGTTGGCGCGCGCTGAACGCCGTCGTCGCGGTCAACACGCTGCTGGGCCGGACGAACCGGGTGGCCCTGACCAGCCGCGCCAGCCACGATCCCACCGCCGAATCGAGCGCGCAGGTCGATGCCTTTCTGACCCATTTCCTGGGCGGTTCGCACACCCGCATCGCCATCGTTGGGGGTCGCTGGCAACTGAACGGCGAAGTCACGTACCGTGGCGCGCTGGCTGAAGGGCTGTTGCTCAACGTGCGCATGGTGAACGCGGTGTTCGAGGATCGACGGCGCGCCGATTTCGACCCGGACACGAACACCACGGCCTTCATCGAACGCCTCCCCGAGTACGTCGCGCACGGCGTCCGGGCGTTCACCTTGAATTTGCAGGGCGGCACGCCGGGCTACGAGGGCGCCGTGAATTCGGCCTTCGCCCCAGATGGCTCGCTGCGCGAGAGCTATCTCCGTCGCGTCCAGCGGGTGATCGAGCCCTGCGACCGGCAGGGCGCGGCGGTGATCCTCGGCTGCTTCTACCAACGCCAGGATCAGGTGCTGACGGACGACTCTGCCGTGCGGGCCGGCGTGGTGAACGTCGCGCGGTGGCTTCGCGAAGCGGGTTACCACAACGTGATCCTGGAAATTGCCAACGAATTCCAGCACGACGGTTTCGACCGCGCGATCCTCAAAACGGCGGCCGGGCAGGTGGAGTTGATCCGGCTGGCGAAACGGACCGCGCCGGAGCTGCTCGTTTCCACCAGCGGGCTCGGCCACGGTCGCATGGACGATCCGGTGGCCGAGGCGGCCGACTTCATTTTGGTCCACTTCAACGGAACGAAAGTCGCCGACATCCCGGCGCGCATCGCGGCGCTGCGTCGGTTCGGCAAGCCGATCGTCTGCAACGAAGACGACAAGGTGGGTGCGGCCGGCGTCGCGGCATTGGAAGCCTGCGTCGCCAGCGGCGCGTCTTGGGGATTCATGGCCGAGAAGGTCAACCAGGCGTTCCCGTTCCGGTTCGGCGGGGCCGCGGACGATCCGGCGGTTTACGCGGAGTTCGCGCGCTGCGCCGGACCTTGATCGGCGCCTGCGAAGGCGATGCAGGACCGGGGGGCTCAATTCCAACGGGGCGGCGCAGGGCGACAGTGGATGCCTCAGCGTGACGTTTTTGAGCCAGGACCGGAGCTGGGCCAGCACCTGCTCGGCGAACCCGCGGACTTCCTCGTGTAACCCGCCATCCTGGAACCGCAGGTCATGGTAGTTCACCAGGTCATCCACGGCGTCCACGGCAAACGGGACGCGCCCGGTGACGCTGATCGCGCCAATCGGGAGGATTTTCACCGCGCACTCAACCCGCACCGGCCCGTGCGGCCCGCGGCGCTCGGCGGGCGGCAGGCGCACCATGCGCGGTTTGTAGAAGAGCAGTTGACGGGGGCTGCGTTTGCTGCCGTCCACCCAGAACTCGGCCAGCGTCTGCCCGAGCAGGCAATCCGGGGGCGGTTGACGCATTTCATAGCCCAGGTCGCAGGCGTAGATGTAAACGACTTCGCCGGTATAGCGCTGGCGACCGTCGGTGTCGGCCACGGCCGGCGTTGTCAAGGATGTGACTGGGCCTTCCATGACCGTTCCATTCTCCAGCTTAGGCTCCCGCGGCGATGCGTCCAAGGGATTAGTCCTCCCGGTCGGTGAAAATCCCCGGCGAGGCAGGCCGGCTCGGTGTTGGGCGCCGCCTGGCGGATTCCGGCCCGGGTGTTCATCGTTGCTCGGCCACTTCTGCGGCCCCCGGCGCATCTGCTTGCGCGCCCGTCACTTTTCCGCATGAACCGCCGCTGGGACCAGGATTCGTTTGCCCAGTTTGGGCAGCAACCCAAGCTGGCCGATGCGCGCCAGCCCGATCAGCGGACTGCTATCCGCGATGATGAGTTCCTCGGAAGGCACGCAGTTCGGCTTGGATTTCCTCCTCGTCCAGATTCACGACGGGCATTTTCATCCGGCCCAACTCGTCCGCAAACCGAATCCGGTTCCACCCGGCCAGTTCGGCGGCTTTGCCGAGCGAAAGCTGTCCGACCTCGAAGAGCCGGACGGCCAGTTGAAACTTCAGTTCCCGCTCGACTTCGACTCGCGGCTTGCCGCTCGTCACATGCAGCGGCCCGAGAACGCCGTTCAAGTCGGCTTGATTGTGGTCAGGGATCGAATCCAGACTGCAAAGGAACGGTTGGGCAACTTGTAGACGCCTTGCCGCCCTTTCGGTGTCTGAATGATGTTGCGGGCTTTTAACGCAGTCAGCGCATTGTTCAAGGTTGTATCCTTTATTCTCACAGCGGTCCGCAACTGGGCCTTTGTCACCCAACCGTCTGAATGCGCAGCCATGGCTCGGAGCACTTCCCGATATTCGTCTGATCCGATCTGGTCAAAATACCATTCGTTGAAGTAGCGCAGGGCCAGTGCCTCGAGCGCGCCGTGTTTACCGAACGCTCCTTCCTTCACATCGTCCGCGTCAATGCTGTTGTCCGTGTCTTGGTCGAACGCTGAATACGAGAATTGCTGTATAAAATGCGGATAACCCTCGGAAAGATTGCTGATTAAGTCCAAGGCTTCGGAAGTGATCAGTGTCTCATAGCCATTCTTCTCCTTACCCTCCGTCAAGCCACGCATAACTACATTTCTCCGATCTTCCATCCATAAGACTTCCAACGGTAGTGGTCTGAATATGCGAACCGAAGACTCATGGCTGGCCTTCAGCCTGTCAAATATGCGCGGTAGACCAGCAAGGCCCAACGCAACGTTAGAGCACCGGTGCTTGGCCAACCTCTCTGTCAACAATTTGCAGAACGCACCAAGATTGGCTTTGGCGGTCGGCTTGTCAGCTTCATCAATCAAAATGAGAATGCCATCCTTCTCGTTCCTGAGGTTGTCGAGTGTCCTTTCGATCGCGAAACACAGTTCCTCAAGGAGTTGCTCAGGGCCTGCCGCTTTACCCGCGTCCGACTCATATTTGACACCAAGAATCTCCCACCGTGAGAGAAAGTCCCAAACTGCTTTGGCGGCTTGTTTCAGTTTCTCCTGTTTTGCAACCTCGCGCCGTAGTTCAGCACCCACTTTGGTGACGATCCCTCCATATGTTGCATCGTCATCTAGATAGACACTCAAGACGAGGAAATGGAACCGCTGATCTTCCAAGGTGAGGACTGACCCGTCAGCGATACACTGCACATAGAATAGCAGTGAGGATTTTCCAATTCCGCGTTCGCCGGTAATCAGAAAATGCTCGGGATTTCCGTGCTTTGTCTGGTGCAAGACTCTTTCCAAGCATTTAAGTTCGTCATAGCGGCCTGCGAACGCCCCCGTTGGAACGATGCCGTTGGGACGGAATGGATTGAACTTCAATGTGAAGAGTTTAGCAAGTGTATCTCCGAGACCCTTAGATTCCCTTTACTTCAGTCGGTGGTTTCGTGCTAAACGGCGACTCCAGTCTCTAATTGTCGTGGTTTGCCTGCGGTTGGGCTAATAGCCGCGCAACTCCACCGAGGCAAGCGTCCCCGAGCGGCAGGGGAATGAAGCGGCGCTCCTGGTTCAGCGGGTCACGAGAGGGCAAGTTGCCCCTCCCACACGTGCCGGCCTCTACCTGCGCCCAGTCGGAGCCGAGCGCACGTAGCAAAGGCTGGAGGACGAATGCTGAAGGCCGAAGTTCCATTCCTTCCTTCTTCCTTTTGACTTCTGCCCTGGCATGCAACCGCTCCGCCAGCGGTCGCACCACCGCCTTGTCCTTGGCGTTGTGGCTCAGGAAAACGTCGTATTCGAAGACCGGGTCGTTCACGGCGTTTTTCTAGGACAGGATTAACAGGATGGACAGGATGAAACATGCGTTCATCTTGGCTTGATGGTATTCCCGAAGAATCCTGTGAATCCGGTTCATCCTGTCAGTCTTCCGTTTCCTGTTTTGGCCTGTAGGTGCGGTACTTGCGTTTGAATTGCAGCTTGTCCGCACCGAAATTCAGCAGCAGCCCGATGTCGATGCCTGTCGCGGTCACGTTCACGGCGTGTTTCCAGGACAGGATTAACAGGATGGACAGGATGAAACATGCGTTCAACTTGGCTTGGTGGTATTCCCGAAGAATCCTGTGAATCCGGTTCATCCTGTCAGTCTTCCGTTTCCTGTTTTGGCCTGTAGGTGCGGTACTTGCGTTTGAATTGCAGCTTGTCCGCACCGAAATTCAGCAGCAGCCCGATGTCGATGCCTTTCGCGGTCACGTTCACGGCGTGTTTCCAGGACAGGATTAACAGGATGGACAGGATGAAACATGCGTTCATCTTGGCTTGATGGTATTCCCGAAGAATCCTGTGAATCCGGTTCATCCTGTCAGTCTTCCGTTTCCTGTTTTGGCCTGTAGGTGCGGTACTTGCGTTTGAATTGCAGCTTGTCCGCACCGAAATTAAGTAGCAGCCCGATGTCGATGCCTGTCGCGGTCAGGTAGTTGACCAGTTGCACCTCATGCGCGGACGCCAGCGCTTGCACCGCCTTGTTCTCGACCATGATCCAGCCCTCCACCAGCATGTCCGCCGAGAAATCTCCCACGACAATCCCGTCGTACCGCACTGCAATGGGACTTTCGCATTCGACGCGCAGGCCGGCTTTGCGCAATTCGTGCGCCAGCGCGTTTTGATAGACGGATTCCAAGAAGCCGGGGCCGAGGGCCGAGTGGACTTTCATCGCGCACCCGATGATGGTCTCAGTCAGTTGTTGGTGTTCCATGCGGTGACAGGATGAACAGGATTCACAAGATGTGCTTCATGCCAGGGCCAGCACTTCGTCGAACACACGATGAAGCCGGATGACGCGCGGCGCTTGACCTTCTTCGAAGTGGCAACGGACGGCATCGCGGACGTTGGTCCGCAGATCTTCCCAGGTGTCCGCTTGAGTGACGATGGAATGCCCGAGGGCACGGGCCACAAAACCGCCCTCAGTTTCGTCCTCACGGATTGCAAAGATGATCCCGTTCATGGCTGGAAGGTATCACGGGCTGGAGCGGAAATGGAAGTTTGGTTTGCCTCGTTCTCCGGTGCCCGCGTCGTCGAACCGCAGGGGAATGAAGCGGCGCTCCTGGTTCAGCTGGTCGCGAACGGCGAGTCGCCGCTCCCAGCAGTCGCCCCTCCCACACGTGTCCGCTTCCAATTGCGCCCAGTCCGACCCGGACGCACGTAGCAAAGGCTGAAGGATGAATGCCGGAGGCCGAGGTTCCATTTCTTCCTTCTGACTTCTGCTCTGGCATGCAACCGCTCCGCCAGCGGGCGCACCGCCGCCTTGTCCTTCGCGCCGTGGCTGAGGAAAACGTCGTAGGCGAACTCGGCGGACATGGTGGTGGGTCACAGCGGGTTTTCGGCAATGCCGGCGGCCCACGCTTTCCTGCAAAGACCTCCGTCCAAGGTCGCGAGCTTGAGGGCCTGGCTCTCCGCCAATCGCACCAGGTGAGCATCCGTCACCTCGTTGGCGCTGGCGAGCGTGGGGAGCGAATCCGCCGGCACGGCGTCGGTCAGGAAGCGGTGCGACTTGAGATGGAGGATGGCCTGGAGTGCGGTTTGGGCGTCGCCAAAGGAGGCGCCGTAGGCCGCGCTCAGGCTGACCCGCAGGAAGCCCATTTGCGTGACCGGAGCCGTGGAGAACTCTGCCACCGAATTCAACCACCGATTGGCGCGGACGTGATCGGCGTGGCCGGACCACGCACAAGCCAGCAGGAGGTTGACGTCCAGCAGGTGGCTCACGGGAATTCGTTGAGGATGGTCTTGACCCGCTCCGGCGTCATGGCCGGCGCCCCGGGTGGGGCGACGAGCACCGGTCGGCCGAATTTGCCGCGAACGAGCCGGGCGCGCTTCGTTTCCTCACGTTGCAGGACCAGTTTCTCTCCCTCCAGCGAGAACGTGACTTTCTCACCCGCCTCGAGATGCAGTGCCTTGCGGAAACGCTGGGGGATGACCAACTGGCCTTTCGTTGAGATGGTCGCGCTGTTCATCGTCGAATTCTTACCCGGCTTACCGCGGCGGTCAAGGTATGCGAAGGAGAGAGTTGCGCGAAGGAGCCTTTGATGGGCGTCGTCGAACCGCAGCGTCAACCCGTCATTTCGCAACCGCTCTGCCCGCCGCCGCACCGTCGCCTTGTCCTTCGCGCCGTGGCTGAGGAAGACGTTGTGGGGGAATTCGGTGCGCGTGGCGGCTCACATCAACTCGCGGAATTGCTCCGGCGTCAGGCCGGCATCTTTGGCGATGCCAGCCATCGTGAAGGGGTTGATGGAGTTGTGGCGCGGGATGGTCAGGCGCCGCGGCCGTTGGACATGACCGTGTGCTTGCCTTCGTGGGCAATGCGAAACCCCAGCTTGGTGAACACCCGCACCGCCGTGGCGCGGCTGATGCCTGGGAGCTTGGGCATGGCTCAGACGACGACCCAATCCTCCTCCACTTTCGACACTCGGGATTCCTCCGCTTCCACTTGCAACCACTCCTGGATGGCGGCCTTGATGTTCTCCACGGCTTCTTCGCGCGTGTCCCCTTGGGAATGGGAGCCGGGCAGCGAAGGGCAACTCGCCGCCCATCCTTCTTCCGATTGAATCAGGAGAATCCGATATTGCATGGAGGTTCTATGGCGCAAGTTCAACGGGGTTGCAATGCACGTTTTCGACAGGTGCCTGCCGGTGGTTGTGGGCGTCGTCGAGCCGCAGGGGAATGAAGCGGCGCGCCTGGTTCAGCGGGGCGCGAAAGGGCGAGTTGCCCCTCCGGAATCCTCCGTCCATGTCGCGTTTGGCCTGGCCCGAGATTCAGCCCCAACGGGGTTGTGTCATAACGCCCAGGGTTGCGAAGTGCGAGCTCCGCTGGGAAATCCGCGTGCAAGAAAGCCACAACCCCGACCGGGTTGTAGCCATTGAAGCGTTGGGTTCGCCGCAACCCCGTTCGGGTTGTGCCGAAAATGATTCAGGAACCCAACATAGGCGCGGGGCGCCGGTCGGTCGCAGCTCTCTTGAGGTTGGCGTCGTCGCGGCGGGTGGGGGCGCTCATTTCACCGCGACCACCGGTACCGGCACGATCTGGACGGGGCCGAGCAGGCCGGATTCGCGCAGCGGTTCGGCCTTCTTCCAGAGCCGCCAACTGGTGAAGGTAATGCGTCCGGTCGGGCTGGGCTGGCCGTCGAGCAACCATTGCGGCCAGGCCTTGAGCGTGCCGTTGGGGTTGCGGTCGCTGTCCTCAGGCAATTGCTCGTCGCCGATCAACCGGTTCGGCCACAGGTTCACGACCTGAATTTCCAGCCGGTTCTCGCCGGGCCTGATTGCACTGGAGACATCCACGCGATAAGGCGGCTTCCAGAGGGTGCCGAGATCCTTTCCATTCAGGCTGACCCGGGCCATCACGGCCACACGCCCCAGGTCCAGGTACCATTTCGGATTCGCGCCTGCGGGCTGGGCGTTCATGGCGAACGACGATTGGTAGCTGGCTTCGCCGGAGAAGTACTTCACGCCGGCATTCGTGTGGGCACTCCAGGAAATCAGTTCGTCCAGTGTCACGGCCGGCGGTGCGCCGCGATGCGTCTGGAACTTCACCTCCCACGGGCCGGCGATCTGGATGGCGGGAGCCGTTCCGGCAACGGTCGCACGACCGGCTTTGCCCGCGGCCGTCACCCACTCGTAATCGCCCGAGGTGCTCGCCTCGAGCACGACCTGGCCGCCCGGCTCAGTGCGGAGTCTGGCCAGCGGTTGGGGCGGCACGACCGCGGACACCAGGTCGATCGTGTCGGGATCCTGGCCGGTGAGGGTTTCGCGCCGGCCGTCACGCGTGATTTCCAGGTCCAGCGTCTTCACGACCAGAAAGGCGGGATCATCGCCCTGGGCGAGATCGGCCACCTTGAAGCGGGTCACGCCGGCGTCGAACCAGCGCTGGAGTTTCTCGCGCAGGTCGCGGGTTCGCTTGGGATCGTCGAGCACGCCGTAACGCGCCTTCTCGACCGTCACCTTCACGGGCTCCCGGCTGACATGGATTGTCTCCGGATCGCGCGCGCTGACCGTGAAAGCCCGGCCGTCGATGGTGTAATCCACGATCAGCGTCTTCACGACGTCCGGCGCCGGGTCGCCGCTGGCGGCCAGCATCGACACCGGAAAACTGGATTCGCCACTGTCCACGCGGTCCTGCACCTTGGCCGTCACGTCCCGTGTGCGTTGCGGGTCGTCCAGGACACCGTAGCGGGCCCGGGTGATCACGGTCTTCACCCGCGGTTCCGGGGCGGCCGAAAGGACGGGTTTGCCGTCACGCTTCAAGACCAACACCGGATCGGCGCCTGCGGCCGGCTGGCGAAAGACTACGAACACCGAACCGCTCGGACCGAACGGCACCGAGACGCGCGTCACGCCGTCGCGAGATTCCCAAACGGCGGCGGGTTCGATGCGGCCGGTTTCGGGCCACCAGAACTCCGGCATTTTGCCGGTGACGCGGAAGGCGCAAGTCGTGTCGAATGCGGCCGGTTGCGGATTCGCAACGAAGTAGAGGTCGGTGTCCGACAGGCGGCGGTGGATCAAGCGGAGCGGTTGGCCGCTCTCGAAATCGGCCGGGACCCCCGCGGCTTCGCAGCACTTTCTCGGGCGCATCGCTCCACACGATCCGGCCTTTGCCGACGCGATGTTCCGTCGAGCGCTGGCCGTCGGTGTCGCCCCAGAGTTCCGCGGCCAGTTGTTTCACCTCGTCATCGCATTGCGGGAAGCCGCTCAGACTGGGCGAGGCCGAGGGTCGCGGTCCGAGCACGGTGGCGCCGGCGGACACCAGTTCGCGTGACCTTGCTGCAGCAACCGCGGGGTCATCGTTTGCGACCACGGCAACACCAGCACGCGATAGCTCATGCCGTCGGGCAAGCACGATGCGGCCGTTCTTCACGGACATGCGGGTGAGCACCGCGTCGGCGGTGCATTCGTCCCAGTCGTAGCCGGCGCGTCGGTGGTCGCCCGGGCCTTGCGGCGGCGCTTCGGGCTGCACGTAGCAGATGTCCGCGACGAACAGTCCCTGCCGCAGCAGGAACTGGCAGCGGGCGAGGTACGTGTGCCAGGCGGGGGTCCATTCCCACCAGGTTTGCGTGCGCTCGTAGTGCTGGCCCCACGGCCCCATCGTCATGCCGGGGACGCGTTCCTGCGGCCAGGGCTGCAGCGCGTAGCGGTGAAACACGAAGCGGTTGATGCCCTCGCAGAACGCCGGTCCCCGTGCGCCTTCAGCAGGGCCGGGTGCTCGAGCCACCGTTCCTGGTCGCCGGAGGTGAAGGCCTCGGCGCCGATGATGCGTTTGCCATAGACATGGCCCGCCGAAGCCATGCCGCGGCAGGTTTCGATGGCGCCGCTCGGCGTCCAGAACTCGCCCATCGGCTCGTCGGACTCGCCGGCGTAGGGGATCGAGTCGCACGGACCGCCGTAGGCCTCGACGGTGAACCGCATCCCGTGCGCGTGGGCCAGTTCGCGCATCCGGCCGGCGTAATTCTCGATCACCAGTTCCGAGACGGTCTGCCGCAAGTCCCACAGGAAGCGTTCCGAGATTTCCAGGCTGCCCACGACGCGGCCCGTCATCACCGGCAGGAACGGCAGCAGATCGTAGCCGCGCCGCTGCTGGAATTCCTCGCGCATCTCGCGCCGTCCAGTTCTGCGAACCGTTCTCCCAACTGTCGATGTGGGTGGCCACCAGGCCGGCGTTCGCCGACCTCCGGTCTTGAGGCCGGTGTCCGCCGCAAGCTTCGCCATCATGCCGGCGAAGTTCGCCTCGATGCCTTCCTTGCTGAGTTTGTCGCATTCGAGTCCGCGGCCGGTGGCCGGGGCCGGGGCGTTTTCCGCGCCCGTGCTGGTGTGGCCGAGGCGGAGGATCGTCCATTCCCCCGGCGGCACGTCCCACGTGCAGCCGGCCGGTCGGCGTCCATGTGCGCGGTCAGGTTGACGATGTCCGCGCGGCTCGATCACCATCGTCAGCGCGGCATTGGTCACGCCGGCGTCGGCACTGGTCACGCGCCGCTGGAAGGCGGCCTTCGACGCGATGTCCGGGATGCGATAGTCGCCCACCGTGGGGAAAGCCTGCACCGCGATGTCGCGATAGAAGCCGGCCACGGTTTGCGGCTGGGGCCAAGCGTGCCGTCGAAGTGCTGCGGGCCGGCGACGTTGGTTTCCGTCCAGACCACTTCCTGCATGGATTGCTCGGGCTTGATCCACGGGCCGCCGCTGCCGTTCCAGCCGGCGTCGTTGTTCATGTTCACTTCCAGCCCGAGCCGGCTGCGCCTCCGCGTGGACGTGCTGGAACAAGCTCGCGCCAGCGTGCGCTCATGAAGTCCGCCGGCCCGACCGGCGCGCCCTGATCCACCTCCATGATCAGCACGCCGCCGATGCCGACGCGCTTCATGGCTTCGAGATCGGCGGTGATGCCGTTGCTGGTGATGTTGCCGTTGAGCCAGAACCAATAGACCCAGGGGCGGGCGTCGGGCGGCGGCTTGAGAAAGCCGGCCTCCAGATCGCCGGCGAGAAGGCGGGCGGCCGTTTGGGCGAGGGCGAGGGCGCCAACGGTGGCGCGGAGCAGCAAACGCGCGGTGGGTTTCATGGCGGCCAGCTTTCCACCGAGCGCCACCGGAATCCAGTCATTCCTGAGTGAGCAGCCGCACCGGGCCGAGCAGGCCGGAGGCAAACAGCGGTGTGTCCGGCGCGAATGGATTCCACGTTGTCCAAGCCACGCGCTGATCCGGTGGCAAGGCCGCATCGCCGATCAACCGGTTGGGCCAGAGATTCGCCACGCGGATTTCCAGCGTGTTGGTGCCGGATTGGAGCGCCGCGGTCGCGTCCACGCGGAACGGCGCCGTCCACGCAGTTCCCAGGTCGCGGCCGTTGAGCCGCACTCCGGCCATCACCTTCACCACGCCGAGGTCGAGGAACACGCGCGAGCCGGGAGGCCGGGCTTTCGACTCCGCCGCCACTTCGAACGTGGTGCGGTAAGTCGCGAGGCCGGCGAAATGGCGAACGCCTGCGTCCGGGTGTTTGGACCAGTCGAGCAACTGCCCGAACACGAGCTCGTCGGGAGCGCCCCGGTCTTTCTGGAACTGGACCCGCCAGGGACCGCCGACCTCCGCGAGCATCGCGGAGTCTGGAAAGTTGTGGTGAGCGGGTCTTGACGGCGCTCCACTCTGGCGAAAGAGGATGAAGAACGATTGTTGGGGGGCGAAGTCGAGCGGCACCGCCGTCCGGCTTGCTTCCGGTGTGAAGTCCGGCAATGCCCGCGTTTCACCGGTCACGGCGTCCCACAACTCGGGCTGCCTGCCGGTGACCCGGAAGACGGCGCGCGCCCGGACCGGGGCCGCAGCCGGATTCGCGACGAAGTAGAGGTCGGCGTCGCCGTCGCGGCGGTGGAGGTAGCGGAGGGGGATGTCGGACTCGAAGTCCGGCACCACGTTCATCTTCGCCAGCAACTCCTTCACCACGTCATACGGCGGATAGACCTCCGGCGGAGGCGCAGCTTCGCTGCCTGGGTTCCAGGGCGGCATCTCGAACGGCCCCAGTTCCTGCGCGGGACTCCAGTCTGCCCGAGCAAGGTTGTCGGTGGGATCAGGGCGGGCCGAAGCTTTCGCACCCTGCCATTCGCGGTCGGTCGGCAAGACCAGGGTGCCGCCGTCGCGGAACTCGACCTTCAGCGAACCGATCAGGCCCGCCGGGTTCGGCTGTTCGCCTCCGTTCTCGGCCACGATGACCAGACGGTTCGTTCCCGGCGCGAGCCATTGGGTGACGTCCAGCCCGTAGGTTTGGTGAAAGTTGTCGCCGCCGCCCGCCTGATGGCCGTTGACCCACAGCGTGAAGGCGTTGTCCGCGGTGGCTGCAAAGCGGGCGGAGGCGACGACGCGATTCGTTGCCAGCGTGAAGCCGCGTCGGAACGAACGGGCGCCGACCGGCGCCGACGCGGCCGGTTGGCCCTCCGAATACCAGATCCACTTCGCATCGGCCAACGGGCTGGGCGCCGCTGTCTGGGTGTCGGCGCCCGCCACGACATCGCCGCCCCAGACGACCCGGCCCTGGCCGACGCGTCGTTCGGTGAGGACGCCCGGCGGTTCGCCGTCACCCCACAACCCTCGAGCCAGGCGCTGCACTTCGGCGTCGCCTCGAGGATAATCCGCCAGACTGGGCGAGCGGCGCGGCGGCGGGCCGACAACCGTGGCGCCGGCGTGGACCAGATCGGAAATCGCCTTGAGGAGCGGCGGCGTCATGGTGTCGAAGCTCGGCAGTACCAACAGGCGGTAGGTCATGCCATCGGCGAAACGGAGCTGGCCGTCCTGAACGCTGACCTGCCCGCGCAAAACCTCCGGCGCGCAGCCGTCGAAGTTGTATCCCCGATGGTCGGGCGGATTGCCGGTTGTGGCGGAGGCCGGCGGACGAAACACCTGCGGCGCGCCTTCGGGGAGGAGATAGCAGATGTCCGCCACCGGCAGGCCGCGCCGGAGCAGGTACTGGCAACGCGTCAGGTACTCGTGATAGGCCGGCACCAGGTCCCACCAGGTTTGTGTCCGCTCCCAGTGAACGCCATAGGGCCCCATTGTCATGCCCGGCCAGCGATTCAGCCAGGGCTGGTGCTGATAGCGGTGGAACACGATCCGGTTGATGCCGGTGCAAAACGCCCAGTCGCCCTGCGCCTTCAGCGCGCCCGGATAGAGTTGCCAGCGCTCGCTGTCGCCAGAGGTGAAGGACTCCGCCGCCACCACGGGCCGGCCCAGCGTGTGGGCGATCGAGACCGCCTCGAAGCAACTGTATTCGGTGTCGAAGCCGTAGCCCTTCGCCCAGAACTCGCACATCGGCACGTCCGCCACGCCGCCCAAAGTCAGATCCGCGCACGGGTTCATGTCGTACGGCTCGATGGACAACCCGAAACCGTGACGGCGGCCAAGCGCTTTCAGGTGGCGCGCGTGGTTCTCCACGATCAACTCCTGCGCGGTCTGGCGGAGGTCCCAAAGGAAGCGCTCCGAGGGTTCGCGGCTGCCCACGACGCGGCCGGTCATCGTCGGCAGGTAAGGCAGCGGATCGTAGCCGCGCCGCCGTTGGAACGCGGCGCGGAAGTCCGCCGTCCAGTTCTGCGAACTCATCTCCCAGCTATCCAGGTGCAGCATCGTCCACCCTGCGCCGGCCTTCTGGTGCGGGCCGACCGTTTTCAGCAGCGAACCGACGAACGCCTCGAAGTGGGCATCCAGGGCCGCGGGATCGAACTTGTCGCTCTCGAGGCCGAGGCCGGGCAGCGGCGCTGGGCGGGTGTTCTGGCCCGTGCTGGTTCGACCGAAGCGCAGAATGGTCCAGTTCCCCGCCGGCACGTCCCAGTCGAGACGGCCGTCGGCCGCGAGCCGTGCAGAGAGGTCCGTGATGTCTTTGGCCGCGACGCACGCGTCGGCCGGGAGTTTCGGAAACTCCGCCGGCGCCGGCAGAAACGGCTTGACGCCCGGCTGCGACGAATAGGGCGCCCGGACGTAGAATGCCTTCTCGTCGATATCCGGAATGCGCGCGGGCTCCGGCGGCGTCGGAAAGGCGAGCACGGCGACGTCGCGGTAGAATTCCTTGCGCGCTTTTTCCAATGCGGGCGGCAGGGCGCCTTCGCCAAAGAACGGCTTCCGCGGTTGCGCCCGCGGCAGGACGGCGTCGAAGTGCGCCGGGCCGACGACGTTCGTCGCCGCCGCGACGAGGTGTTGCATTGATTGTCCGGGCGGGATCCAGGGGCCGCCGCTGCCGGTCCAGCCGGGGCCGACATTGAGGGCGATCTGCAGATCCAGGCGCTCCGCCTCGTTTACGGCGTGCTTGAAGAGCGCGCGCCACGGGTCGCTCATGAACTCAACCGGTCCGCGCGGGATGCCCGCATCGACCTCCATCATGATCGCGCCGCCCAGACCGGCGCGCTGCATGGCCTCGAGGTCGGCCGTGATGCCTTCCCGCGTCAGATTGCCGTCCATGACAAACCAATAGACCCACGGCCGGGCTTCCGGCGGCGGCTGGCGGAACGCGTTCGCCAAGGGATCGTCGGCGCGCAGCGCGACGCCACCGGCGTGAAGCAGGACGAGCGAAACGAACCCGACGAACCGGCGGAGCCACTTCGGGGCGCCGGCGCCCGTGCGTACTCGATCGCCCGCCGGCGGCGTTTCCCAGGAATTCACCATGGGCGTCGTCAAGGCGTGGGGAGGCCGCGCGGGACGAAGTAGCACATCCACGTGCCGATGTTCCCGCCGCCGGCGCCCAACGTGATCGTCTTGTTGTTCTGCCACTGGACGTGCCCGTCCTCGAAAAGGAAGTTCCCGCCCGCCGGCAGACCGCGCTCCAGGAAATGCGCCGCGGTACGGACTTGGCGGCCGTTGTAATCGGTCGTCCACACGAGGCGCGAATCGAGCATGTTCGTGGTCATCGGGCCCTGGCCCTGCAACTTGTCCATCAGGATCGGCATCTGGCTGTACGCGCCGCCCAGCTTGGTGCGGTAAAACCACTCGGCGGTGCCGCGCGCGAAGGTGGCGACGTCGGACTGCGACTTGTCCCGCTGCCGGCCGGGCAGGTAGAAGTATCCGAGCAACTGCGGGACGGCGTCCGAGTTGATGTTGTCCGCTTCGAAGGTGCGATGCCATTCGTCCGTGGGACAGAACAGCACGTCATTGGCGGCGCGGCGGCTCTTGGTGGTGCTCCGCTGGTTCGGGATGAGGTAGTTTTTCCAGAAATTGCTCATGCTGGGCATCATCCAGCTCAGGTGGTAACCGCCGGTGTTGTCCGGGAAACTCTCCTGGTAGTCCCCGCCGTACATGGCGATGGCGATGCCCCACTGTTTGCAGTTGCTCGCGCAGAGCGTTCGCTTCGCCTTGGCCTTGGCCTGCGCCAGCGCCGGCAGCAGCAGCCCGGCGAGGATCGCGATGATGGCGATGACCACCAGCAGTTCGATCAAGGTGAAGCCCGGCGTCCGGCGGCGGGGCCGGGGCGCGAACAAGGTGGGTGGCAGGAGGTGGGTGTTCATACTTCGAGGGAGGGGTCGGGAGCGTGGTTCGGATGCGATCGGGGAGCCGGGGACAGCTTTCCGGATCGGTTTTCTGGGCTGGCAGCCGTGTCGTTCACACTCGGATTTCGAATCGTTTGCTGGCTCGTCGATTCCGCGGACCTGACCAAACCGCCCAGCTTGCGGGTCGAGCAAGGCTGGCTATGCGGGGGACAATACACAAAGCCTCCGCCGCACGCCAACCTTGCATTGCGAAATCTCCGCCGGCAGCCCGTTGGGCCGCTCGCCTTGCCTTCCGCCTCCGGTAGCGCCGCCCGCCCGCTTGCCGACGCGTTGCCCGCGGGAACCCAACCCGTCTCGGTCAGAGCCGCCGCAGGTGAAATCCGCCGTCCACGTTGATCACCTCGCCCGTGCTGAAGGGCAACAAATCCTGCGCGATCGCCGCCACCGCCTTGCCGATGTCGCCGGGCGTGCCCCAACGCCGGATCGGCGTCAGGCCCGCGGCGATGAGTGGGTCGTATTGGGCCTGCACCGGACCGGTCATGTCGGTGGCGATCACTCCGGGCCGGATTTCATAGACGTTGATGCCGTGTTCAGCCAGGCGCGCCGCGAAGAGTGGCGTCAACATGGACAAGGCCGCCTTGGACACGCAGTAGTCGCCGCGATTCGTCGAGGCGGTGTAGGCGGAAATGCTGGAAATGGTGACGATCTTCGGCGGCCGGCGGCCGGCGGCCGGCGCGGCGGCCCGGACTTGTTCGATCATCCACCGCGCGATGGCCTGGGTGAGGAAGTACGGGCCCTTGACGTTGACGGCTATCAGGCGGTCGAAGCTCTCTTCGCCGGCTTCCAGCAGGTCGGCCCGGACGGCCGGCGCGACCCCGGCGTTGTTGACCAGCAGGTCGATCCGGTCGAACCGCTCGCGGGTGAACGCGACGAGTCTCTCCCGGTCAGCCGCCTGTGAAACATCGGCCTGGCACTCCTCGGCGCGAATGCCGTGCCCGCCCGCTTGCGCGGCGACGAGGCAATCACCGGCCGTTTGTTGAGCGGCGGCGGCGTTTCCAACGTAATTGATCACCAAATCGTGGCCGAGCTTCGCCAGCTCCAACGCGATGCCGCGTCCGATGCCGCGCGACGCGCCGGTGATCAAAGCCACGGGATTCACGCGGCGAGCTTAGGGAGACGTCGCGCCGAGAAAAGCCGAAAGCATTTCCCGCCGCCCGTCGTTGCCGGTCGCGCCGGGGTTGCGCGCGGGTCGCGAAGTTCGGTAGGTTCTCGCCATGACCGCACCCGCCGTCACGACCGAGAAGGAAGCGCAGTTGGCCGGGCGCATGGCCGCCCTGGGTGTGCGCGAGGCCGACCTGCTGGAAACGTTTGTGCGCTCGGGTGGCCACGGTGGCCAAAATGTCAACAAGACCAGCACCTGCGTGATGTTGCTGCACCTCCCGACCGGTCTGCAGGTCAAGTGTCAGACCACGCGCCAGCAAGGTCTGAATCGTTTTCTCGCCCGCCAGCTCCTGTTGGACAAACTGGAGGAACGCCGCCAGGCGCGGGTCGCGGCCGAACGGGCGCAACGCGAGAAGGTCCGCCGCCAGAAACGCCCGCGCAGCCGCCGCGCCAAGGAGCGCATCCTGGCGGACAAGTCGTACCACGCCGCCAAGAAGTCCACCCGCCGCCCCGTGTCGCTGGAGTAGCTTCCGCCGTTGGCCTCCTCGCCGTGAATCAGGTAGGGCCGGTGTGTCCGTCGGCCTGGACGCGCGGCGGCGCGCCGGCTCCGCTTCGCGAGTTCAAGGTGCGCCTTGTCCCGACCACGCCCGATTGGGCACATCGACCTTCGTCACGTTGGTGAGCACCACCGGTTCGGCGACCCCCGCGACGTGGGTGAACCGGAAGTTGTCCAACGTGAGTCGCTTCAGACCGTCGGCGTGCAGGACGGGCCGCCGGTCATCCTGGGAGCAAGTGAATCGCACGTCCTCCAGCGTCACCTGCTCGACGTTCCGCGCGTAGAAACCCCAAGCCGGCAGAGGCCGCGCATCGACCCCCGGTCCTTTGACGGCGCGGTGAGCCTGCTCGGTGGTGCCGCCGCCGGCGAACTCCACGCTCACGTTCCGGAACACGACGTTGGTGATCGGCGCGTCGCCCCAGTTCTCGACGGACAGTGCCGAGCGATACACACCGGTGGCGTTCAGGCCGCTGACGGTCACCCGTCCGACGGGATTGCCGGGCTTGGTCCACAACGTGACCGGGGACGCAACCTCGCGCATCGTATTGTTCGCGATCAGCACCTCGTCGAGCAGACCGCGCGTGGCGTCCCACGCGCCGGGTTGGAGGATGATGCCGCTGAGCATGTTCGTCCGTCGCGCCGCGCCCGAGGTGCGATGCGGTTGCTCGCCCGGCCCGTAGAAAAGGCAGTCGTGGACGATCAACCGCCGGGCCGGACCGATCAGGCGAATGCCGTTGCAGGAGGAGTTGATGATGCAGTCGGAGATGACGGTGTTGTCCCAGTAACGGCCGGCGATCGAGTCGTCACCCGTGTAGAACTGGCAGCCCACGATGCGGACATCATGGCAATCGTGCCCCGGTGCGCCGCGAAAGTGGACGCCGTCCCAGCCGCCGGTGAACTTGACGTTCCGCACCTCGACCTGGTCGCTCACCTGGAAAAACACGGCGTAGTTCGCCGCATCGACGATCGATACGTCACGGATCGAAAATCGCCGGCAGTTGACGAAAACGATCGCGTGCGGGCCGCGCATTCTTTCCTCGCCGGAGGGGTCGAAGACCTTGTTGCCATCGATCACGCCCTGGCCGGTGATGGCGACGTCTTCGAGGTTCTCGCCGATGATCAAGCCGCGGTGCCAATTGCCCCAGCGCGCTTCGGGCATGTAATCCGGCGGCGTCGGCCGACGATACTCGGCGAGGTTCGTGGTGCCCACCAGCGTCGCGCCGGCGCTGAGCACCAAGGTGACGTGACTCCGAAGTTGCACCGTGCCGGAAGCGTATCTGCCGGGCGGGAACCACACCTCGCCTCCGCCCGCATCGGCGCAAGCGGCGATGGCTCGATTGATGGCCTGGGTATCCAGCGAGTCGCCGTCACCTTTCGCGCCCGAGTCGCGAACGTTGAACACGCCCGGCCCGGTTGGATCAGCCGCCGTCGCCGGGAGCGCGGACAGACGGAAGGCGATGGCCGCGCCAATCGAGATCAGCCCGCAAATGGCGCGGATTACCTTGCGGTCAGAGTGCGGTGTTCGTCGGCCGCCGCCGCGGCGAGACCACTGGCGGACGCGCCGGGGCCATGGCCAACACACGGACCGGTGTTCGGTGAATCCGACGCGCGGCGACCGGGCCCTGCGGCCAGACTCACCGGCGTTCCAGCACGGTTTCAAAGCGATAGACATCAGCAAGCTCGGGTTGAGTGGGTCCGTTTGCAGACACGGCGACCGCATCCGAAATCTCAAATCTCCGTCCACTGGCCCGGCACCGGCACGGGATAGCGTCCCTGCGCATCGGCCTGGACCGGCGGCGGGCTGTCGTCGGTCAACTGGTCGATGTTCGGGCAGAACTGGAAGTTCGACGCCATCGCCTCGTCCCAGGTGATGACCTGGCCCGAATGCACTGCCGCCCGGCCCATGATGTCGGCCAGGTTCGAGAGCGCGGCGCGCTTGGCTTCGTTGTGCGGCGTGTCCTGGCGGATCGCGTCCAGCAGGTTGTCCCACTCGGCCTGCCAGGGAGTGATCGGCTCCTTCGGCGCGCGCCAGGCGATGTGGTCGCGCTCGCATCGCTGGTCCTTGAAAATCTGCACCACGCCCTCGTGAACGTTGCCGGAAAACTGCGCGGCGCATTTCGTGCCGTGCAGATAAGTGGCGAAATCGGTGTGGCAGTTCGGCAGCCAGCGCACCACGTCGTATGCCTTCGTGCCATCAGGGAATGTCCATTCGATGCTGAACGAATCGAGGCCCTGGCCGCAGTCCGTGTTGTTCGCCGCGCGCCCGCCGATGCCGTGCGCGGAAACCGGATAGGTGCCCTTGAGCCAGCAAATCTCGTCGATCTGGTGGATGTTCATCTCCGCGAACAGTCCGCCGCTTACCCAGAAGAAATCCGTGAAGTGCCGGATTTGCCAGTGCAAATCCTTTTCGGCCGGCGGACGTGGCGGCAGCCAGCCACACGCCTGCATCCGGTAGGCCCGGATGAGCTGGAGGTCGCCCAGTTCGCCGTCGCGGATGCGCCGGATGAGTTCCTGCCGGTTGCGCGAATGGCGGCACTGGAGGCCGGCGGCGATCTTGAGGTTCTTTTTCTCCGCAGTTTCGCCGGCCTTGATCACGCGCCGCACTCCGGGAGGATCGGTCGCGAACGACTTTTCCATGAAGACATTCACGCCTTTCTCGACCGCGTATTCCAGTTGTGCCGGACGAAACCCCGCGTAGCCGCACAGCATGGCCACGTCGCCGGGGCGCAGACAATCAATGGCCTGGCGCCAGGCGTCGAAGCCGCTGAACTGCCGGTCGGGCGGTACGTCCATCTGGCCGGCGTATTTCTCGCTGAGAACCTTGTGGGCGTCGGCCAGCCGATTCTCGAAGAGGTCGGCCATCGCGATCATCTTGACCGGGCCGTTGGGCGAATCGAAGGCGTTGGCCGCCGCCCCGCTCCCGCGCCCACCGCAGCCGATCAGCGCCAGGCGGATGGTGTTGTTCTCCGCCGTATGGACCAACGGGAGGGCTGCGCCTGCCAGTGCGGAGGCCGTGGCCAGCCTGCCGCTGCGCGACACGAACTCGCGTCGCGTAATCGGGGATACCGGCTCGGGGGAGGGGGGTGTTGCTGGTGTCTCAGATTCAAGTCTCATGGGCGTGGCTTTTCGGTATTGGGTGTTCGGGCGCTCCCTGCATCAACCCGGCGGGTGCAGCGAAAGTGGAAAGCGCGACCCCGCTATGGAGCATTAGGAAGAAATGGTCTATCCGCTGGTTCATGGGCCGTTCTTTGCAGACTACGGTATGGGTTCTCGATTCGGGGGGCCAGTCCGTTTTTGCGTAACCCCGGCGCCGAACTCACAGAGTTGCCGTCATGGAGAACTCGCACAGAGGCTGGACTTCCACGTTTTCAGTTTTGCCTCGTGCAGAGTGTCAATCGGATGTCGGATAGGCTAACAGACCTCGCCTGGTACCTCCGGGGGCTACTCGGGCAACTGGAGCGCGGTCGTCACCGATGGCACGCTGGGGCCCTTCTACGCCGTGTACGTCGATGGCTATCACGCCGTGGCTCCGCACCCTGGCGAAATCGCGCCCGGCCCCGTTATCTTGGGCGGGGTCCTGTTTCCCGGGGTGGCCGGTGCTGGCGGGCAGGCCTTCGTGATTGCCCCGCACGGAGTCCATGGAGACCACTGGCTGCTGAGCATCACCGTTGATCCAGGGGGCACCACCGCGTCTGGCACAGTGCGGGCCTGGCATTACAACGTTCCCGAACCGGGCACCTACGGCTTGGTGGGCGGACTCGGCTTGGTGGCCTTTGCGGCTTACCGGCGCATGCAGCGCTGATGCGGAGTCATTCATGCTCGCGGGTGCTGGCGCGGCCAGCGCCTTGCTTGTCTGGCACGAGATACCGCTGTGGCGGCCATTTATCGCGGCCCGAGGAGCGTTGGGGAATGGCGCCAGACGTCTGCGATGCCCAGTTTGATTTCCAAGGACTCTCGGAGGCGAACACCTTCCGGTTGCTATCTCTGTCTTATCCGCGTTCATCGGCGGTTTCCAGATTGAAGCCGGCGCGACAGTGACAGTTACGGGATGCGAGGGTGGGGAACCTCGCACCCGCTCCGGCCCATCCGCGGCGATCGGATGGCGCGGGCGCGCGTGACGCCCCGACGGCAAGGCGCTAGAAAGCCTCCATGCAAGCGACTTTGCTCGGCATCGAAATCGGCGGCACGAAGCTCCAACTGGTGCGTGGCGATGAAAGCGGCGCGATCCAGGAACGCTTCCGCTTCGCCGTCGATCCGGACGCGGGTGCCGCCGGGATTCAACGAACCATCGAAGCGACGCTCCGGCAGGAATTGGCGCGGAGACCACTGGCGGCCATCGGCGTCGGCTACGGCGGCCCGGTGGATTGGCGGACCGGCCGGATTTGTTGCTCGCATCACGTCGCCGGTTGGTCGGAGTTCCCGCTGGGCGACTGGTTGCGCGAACTTGGTGCGGTGCCGGTCGCCGTCGATAACGATGCCAACGTCGCGGCCCTCGGCGAAGCGCTGCGGGGCGCAGGGCAGGGGCACAATCCGGCGATGTACGTCACCCTGGGCAGCGGCGTGGGCGGCGGGTTGGTCGTGGACGGGCGCATCTACCACGGCGCCACGCCGGGCGAGGTCGAGATCGGCCACGTGCGGTTGGACCGCAGTGGGGCCACCGTCGAATCGCGGTGCGCGGGCTGGGCGGTGGATCGCCAGATCCGGGCGGCGATCGCGGCCGAACCGGCCGGGGTACTGGGAGTGCTGGCTGCCGGGCGCGTCGGCGGCGAGGCGCGCCACCTGCGCGGCGCGCTGGATCGCCAGGACGGCACGGCGGAACGGATTCTCCGGGCGACCGCCGACGACCTGGCCTTTGGCCTGTCCCATGCCGTGCACCTGCTGCACCCCGAAATCATCATCCTGGGCGGCGGCCTGTCCCTGCTGGGCGAGCCGCTGCGCCGTGCCGTGGAGGCGGCGCTGCCGGCATTCCTGATGGAGGCGTTTCGGCCGGGACCGCGCCTCGCCCTCGCGACGCTGGCGGAAGACGCCGTCCCGGTCGGCTCGCTGCTGCTCGCGGCCAGCGGCCGGGGCGTTAAAACTTGAAAGCCACACCGGCCATGCCGTAGGCGGTGCCATCCAGTTGGAGCGTCGCCTGGTGGGTTGGCGTGCCGATTGTGACGCTGTCGGCGAAGACATATTCCGCGCCCGCGAAGATGCCGATTGTGCGCGTCACGAAGACGGTCAATTGGCCGCGGACGTAGCCGCCCACTACCCAATCCTGCTGAGACACCGAACCGGACTGCGTCTGGGAGATGCCTCCGGCCAGGGTGGCCGTTTCGGCATAGGTGAAGTCCGAGTCCACGTACTGCATATAGAGGCCGCCGCTGAGCTGGAGCGACAGCGGGTTGCCCATGGGAATGTCCAGGTTCGGGCCCAGGCGAATCCCATAAACGGTGGACTCGAGCTTGCGATTGCCGGTGAAAGTGACCGGCTGGGTGACGGACGTGCGCGTTGGGGAATCGCTGATGAAGGCGCCGGGACCGGTGTAGGTGCCTTGGTAGGGTGCGCCGGGGGGAGTGATGCCCCCCAGACTATAAAGGTCGCTCAACACACTGGCGTTCGCGCTGAGGGGGGAACCGTCGCTGATCGACATCGGGGTGTAGGTACCGCCGATTTCGAAGCCCCAGTTCGCGTGGCCAAACTCGAAGAGGTACCGCGTGTACGTCAACTCGCCGCCGACCATCGGGTCGTCCTCGGCGTCGTTGACCGTTGCCGCGTCGCTGGCAGCGAGTGCATGCAGGGCGAGGGTGCTGGCGACGGGGTCCACCTGGCTGTTGTTCTGGTAACCCCAGTTCCAGGTCTGGCCGCCGGCATTGCCGCGGCTGTCCACTTTGTTGTACCCGTCGTCATAGATGCGATCGAAGCCCCCGCCGGTGGCCGGGCCGGGATTGGCCCCGGTGCCCGCGAGCGAGCTGCTGAAGCTGGCCTTGACGTTGAAGCCCAGACGCGGCGCGAAGGTGATGCGGTTGGGTTGTTCGATCGGTTCGCCCGCGTTGGCCAGCGGGAGCGCGGCGGCGACGGCGAGCAGGCACACAGGGGTGGAGACACGGTTTTTCATGGCATGAACAGAGGGCGGTTTCAGGGTTGGATGAACTGGATGACTCGGTAAAAGCGGCTCGCGCCGGACGGCGCGGCGGTCTGGGGTGGCCCGTCGTCGGCCCATTGAACGATGTCCGTCGCCGCGGAGAAGACCGTCGAGGCCGTGTGCCAGACATCGCCCAGCGAATCGCGGTATTGAACCAAGTACTGGCTGCCCGGCTCGGTTGGGAATTCCAGGACCAAGCGGCCCTGGTCGAGCCGGCCGGTGAGGACCACCGACCCGGGGCCGGGAATCGTCGCGACGTTTTCCCCAGTGGGCGGGGGCGGAAAGTCGGTGTCTTCGATGGCGGCGTAAACCGGCGAGGAGAAGCTGCTCCCGTCAGGCTGGTAGAATTCGACCGTGATTTCGACGGCTTCCCCCGCGGCGATCGGGCGACGCAGTTGCAGGTAAGGCCGGCCGGTCGTCGCCCCCGACGCGTTGAGCACCACCACATTGGTGGGCACTTCGCCCAACAGCAGGGCGACGGCCGGCAGCGGGTTGGTGCCGACGTTCGTGAACCGGACGACCTGGTCGAAAAGCCCGGTCTGCGGACTGGGTGTCGGGGCGGTGATTATTTCGAGCCGCCGCGGTGAGAGGACGGTGGAAACCGCCGAGGCGCGGTCGTTGCCGTAGTTGGGATCCACCACGGCGCCGCCGGCATTCACGGTGACCGCGGCGGTATTCGTGAGCGAGCCTTCGAGTGCGGGTTGGACCCGGATCGTCACGGTGGCCGTGGCCCCGTTGGTGATGGCTCCCAGGTCACAAGTGACGCTGCCATCGGCGAAGGTGGCGGTGCCCTGCGAAGCCGTCGTGCCCAGGAACGTGACCGAGGCCGGCAGCGCGTCCGTGAGCAGGCACGCCGGCGCGACCGCCGGGCCGGCGTTGGTGATCGCGATCGTATAGGTGAGCGCGCCCCCTTGGTGAACGGGCTCGGGTTCCGCGGTCAATGTCAGGGCCAGGTCCGCGAGATCGGAGCCCGTGCCGAACACCGTGGTGGTGAGCGTCGCGGAGTTGTTGGCCTGGTACGGGCCGGTGTCGTTCACGTGGACGGAGGCGACGAGGTTTCCCAACACTTCCGGGAGCACCGTGACACTGAGCGCGGGTCCGCCCGCGGCGGATACGTTCAAACCGCTGAACCGCACCACGCCGTTGTCCAGCACGCCCCCTTCGCTGGCGGAAATGAACTGGGCCGCGGCCGGCACGGTGAAATCGACTTCGAGGTTTCCGACGGCGGGAGGTCCCGTGGGGCCCTGGCCCGCGTTGACCAGGAGGATCGTGTAGGTGAACTCGTGGCCCAACACCGCTTGGGCCGACACGGTTTCGAGCGCCACCGCCACATCCGGCCAGTAAGTCATTTCGATCGTCACCGGCGCGCACGCGGACAAGGCCGACGTCGTGCCGTCCGTATCGAGCAGCCGGGCGACCACGAACTGCGTGTCGTTCAGCGGGCTGGCGATCACCTGCGTGAAGGTCGCCCCCCCGCCGCCATCCGTCGTGACCTCCTGCAGGCCGAGCACACTGAGGTCGGCGCCGGCGGTTCCGTCGGGGCACTGCGGCGTGGCGTAGAACAGCACGGCGTACTTCGTGTTCGGATCCGCGGTGACGGTGCCGGCAATGCGGGCACCCAGGTCCCGCTGCCCGGCGGACGTGATCACCGGAGGGGCCAGATCGGCCCGGACAACCCCGGCCGCCATTGGTCCGACGATCCCGCAAGCCAAAACGAACAGCCGTGCACAGGGCGCCCACCACGACCGGTCCGGACTCCGCCGCGGGTGTGAAGCAACAGGCGACGACATGGCCGGAGTCTGGTAGCCGGGGAGGGGCAACGCCAGTCTTTTCAGGCTCCTGGAGGCTCCGTAAAAAGCTATCGGCCAGCCCGCCGCTTTGCCATATTTCCCGCATGAACGACTGGATCACCAACTACGTCCGGGCCCAGAAAGCCGCGCTGGATTCCATCTCGACCGTCGCCGTCGCGCGGATCGCGGACCGGCTCAAACGCGCGCTGGTCGAGGATCGGCAGGTATTCGTCTTCGGCAATGGCGGCAGTGCGGCCAATGCCTCGCACTTTGCGACCGATCTGGGCAAGGGCGCCTCGGACAAACTCGAGAAACGGTTCCGCGTCCTGTCCTTGAACGACAACGTCAGTTGGCTCACCGCGCTGGGCAATGACTATGCCTACGAGGACGTGTTCGTGCGCCAGCTCGAGAACTACGGTCGGAAAGGCGACCTCGTCCTGACCATGAGCGTCAGCGGCCGTTCGCCCAACCTGGTCAAGGCCGTCGAGTGGGCGAAGAAGAACGGCCTCGAGACGGTGGCGCTCGTCGGGGCCAAACGCGGTCCGCTGGCCGAACTCGCCGACGAAGTCATCGCCATCGACTCCGGTCACTACGGTCGCGTCGAGGATTGCCACATGGGCATCTGCCACATGCTCTGTTATGCCTTCATGGAAGGCGCGGTCACCGTCTGAGATCGGCCGTGAAGCGGAAGCGCGATAAGCCCGCCCCTGCGGAGGCTTCCGGCCATTCAGCGGTTCCACTTCCCGCTTGCTGGCGGGCAAGTTGGCGCCCCAACATGCGCGCCATCGATGCTCTGTTCCTGCCCTAGCACGCTTTCCTCGCCGCGCCGCCTCGCAAGGCTGGCCGGGCGAGCCCTGGGCGGTGGGGTGCTCTGGGCGGTGGCTGCGTCGGGGTGGCTGCACGCCGGGACGAACGGCATCTTGCGCGAGGTCTATGCGAATCTGCCCGGTTCGGCCGTCGTCAACCTGACCGGCGCGGCCAAATACCCCGCGTCGCCGGACAGCGACTCGATCGACCCCACATTCGAAGCCCCGGTCAACTTCGCGGACAATTACGGCCAGCGAATGCGCGCGCTGCTGCTGCCGCCGCAGACCGGCAGTTACACGTTCTGGATCTCCAGCGATGACCAGTCCGTGCTCTACCTCAGCACGAGTGAGGATCCGGCGGCCAAGAAACCGATCGCCGCCGTGTCGGGCTGGACGGCGTCGCGGGAATGGAGCAAGGAGGCGGGACAGAAGTCGGCCGCCATCCGCCTCACCAACGGCTTCCGGTATTACGTCGAGGCCATCCAAAAGGAGGGTGGGGGCGGCGACAGTCTGGCGGTCCGCTGGCAGTTGCCCACCGGGGCCATCGAGGAACCCATCCCCGCGAAGCGGATGGTGCCCGTCGGCGTGGGGCCGCCTCAGATCAAAACCGAGCCCGCCAACACAACGGCGGTCGAGGGGGCGACGGCGCTGTTCAGCGTCGGTCTGAGCCGGATGCTGGGCGCCACCTTCCAGTGGCAACATGCGGGGACGAATGTGCCGGGCGCCACCGCCGCGACGTGCGTATTTGGTCCGGCCCGGTTGACGGATGACGGTACACAATTCGTTTGCCAAATCAGCAACGCGTGGGGCGCGGTCACGACCCGGGCAGCGGTCCTCACGGTGGCGCGCGACGTGGTGCCGCCGATGCTGGCGAGTGTCGGCACGCCGGGCGAGGCGACGCTGGTGACGGTGGTCTTCACGGAGCCGGTGGAGCCGGCGAGCGCCACGACGGCGGGCAACTACCTCCTGACCCCGGGGGCCACGGTGCTGGGCGCGATGTTCGGTCCGGACGACCGGACGATCCTCCTCACGACCACCCCGATGGTCGCCGGCACCGAGTACACGTTGAGAGTGGGCGGCGTGCGCGACCGGGCGGACCTGCCGAATGGGATTCCCCCCGGTTCGCAGGCGACCTTCAACTTCAGCCTGGTGCCGCTCGGCGCAGAGTACCTCCGGCCGCAGCCCGAGCCGCCCGGTCCTTCGACGCGTCACGGGCCGGTGGTGCTGTCGGAAATCATGTATCATCCGGCGCCGCGCACCGACGGACGCGAAGTGGAATTCATCGAACTCTACAACGCCAATCCGTATTTCGAGGACCTCAGCGGCTGGCAGCTCTCCGGCCAGGTAGAGTTCACTTTTCCGTCCGGCTCGGTCCTGCCCGCGCAAGGCTACCTGGTCGTGGCCGCGGCGCCGGCCGACCTCAGTGCCGTGTCCGGTCTCGGCGGGGTGATGGGCCCGTACACGGGACGACTGTCCAACGGCACGGGCACCCTCCGTTTGTTGAACCGGCAGGGGGCGATCCTGTTCGAGGTTTCGTATTCCGGCGCTCCGCCCTGGCCGGCGGCAGCCGACGGTGCCGGGCATTCGCTGGTGCTTGCACGACCGACGCTGGGCGAACGCGATCCGGCCGCCTGGGCCGCGAGCGATGTCCGCGGCGGCTCGCCGGGACGGGCGGACACCGTCACCGCGACGCCGTGGCAGTCCGTGGTGATCAATGAATTCCTGGCCCACACCGATCCGCCGCAAGTCGATTTCGTCGAGCTCTACAATTACAGCGCGGCCCCGGTCGATCTGTCCGGCTGCGGGCTCACGGACGATCCGGCCACGAACCGCTACGTGTTTCCGCCGGGGACTTCGATCCCGGCTTTGGGCTTCCTGGCGCTGGAAGAAACGCAGCTTGGTTTCGCCTTGAACGCCGCTGGCGAAACGATCTGCCTGATTTCGCCGGACGGCGCCCGCGTGCTCGAGGCCGTGCGGTTCGGGGCGCAGGAGAACGGCGTGACCACCGGCCGTTACCCGGACGGGGCGCCGCAGTTCTCGCGTTTGCGGCAGCCGACGCCCGGTTCGGCGAATGCCCCCCTCCGCGTGTCGCCGGTCGTGCTCAACGAGTTGATGTACGATTCGGTCAGCGGTGACGCGGACGATCAGTACGTGGAGTTGTACAACCGAACCGCGGCGCCGGTGGACGTCAGCGGATGGCAGCTCGAAGATGGCGTCCGGTTCACGCTGGCGGCCGGGACGGTGATCGCGCCGGGCGCCTACCTCGTCGTGGCGCACAATCCTGATCGGCTCCTGACCAACCATCCGGATTTGCTGGCGGAACAGGTTCAAGGCCCGTTCAGCGGCAGTCTGGCGCACCGCGGGGAACGGGTCGCGCTGTCCGTGCCCGATGACATCGTGCAGGCCAAACCCAGCGCCGGGCCGACGACAAACCGGGTGCAGATCGTGGTGGACGAGGTGACTTACCGGGCGGGCGGGCGTTGGGGGCGTTGGGCCCACTCGGGTGGCAGCAGCCTGGAACTGGTGGACGCGCGCGCGGACCACCGGTTGGCGCCGAACTGGGCGGACAGCGACGAGACGGCCAGCAGCGGGTGGACGACGATCGAAGCGCGCGGCCTCCTCGACAACGGCAACGGCCCCGCGGACTCCCTGCAAGTCCTCGCGCTCGGACCGGGGGAGTACCTGCTGGATAATGTGGAGGTGATCCCCGCCGGCGGCACCAACCTGATTGCGAACCCGGACTTCGAATCCGGCCTGGACGGCTGGGTGGCCCAAGGCAACCACGAAGACTCCGGCCTCGAAATCGGCGAGGGGGACGCCAGTCGCCAATGCCTCCACGTTCGCGCCACCGGTCGCGGCGACACCGGCGCGAACCGCATCCGCGTGCATTTGACTGCGCCGATTGCAGCCGGGCGAACGGCCACGATCCGGGCGCGGGTGCGCTGGCTGGCCGGTTTCCCCGAAATCCTGTTCCGCCTGCATGGCAACTGGCTCGAGGCAACCGGCCATGTGCTGACGACCCGGGATTTCGGCACGCCCGGGGCCCGAAACAGCCGGGCGCTCGACAACGCGCCGCCGGCGATCACCGAGGTACGCCATTTTCCGCCGGTTCCGCTGGCCAACCAACCGGTACGGGTGACGGCCCGCGTGGAGGACCCCGATGGATTGAGCGTGTTGCTGTTGCGGTACCGCCTCGATCCGGACACGAATTTCATCTCCGTTCCCATGGTGCCGCAAGGGGCCGGCCTGTTCGGGGCGATCCTGCCGGCGCAGCCCGCGGGTCGGCTGGCGGCCTTTCACGTGGCGGCGGCCGACCGCGTGGCCCCGTCGCGCCTGGCCTGGTTTCCGAGCGATGCGCCGCTCCGGGAGTGCCTCGTGCGGTGGGGCGATCCGGTCCCCGCCACCAGCTTCGGCACCTACCGGATTTGGATGACGCGGGCGACCTTCAACCGTTGGTCGCAACGCGAGAAGCTCAGCAACCGGCCCCTGGACGTGACCTTCGTGGACGGCACACGGGTGATCTACAACGCCGGGGCGATGTACTCCGGCAGCCCCTGGCACGCGCCCGGATTCGATTCGCCCACCGGCAACGTCTGCGACTATGCGATCTATTGGCCGGCGGACGACGTCCTGATGGGGGAGGAGGAAGGCACGCTGCAATGGCCCGGCAACGGCGGCGGCGACAATTCGTATCAGCGCGAGCAGACCGCGTATTGGATCGCGAATCAACTCGGGCTGCCGTACTGCCACCGGCGGCACGTCGTGCTCTTCGTGGGGGGCATCCGCCGCGCGGCCTACTTCGAGGACGTGCAGCAGCCCAACCGGGACATGATGGATTCCTATTTCTCCGCGGGACAAAACGGCGACCTGCACAAGGTGCAACTCTGGTTCGAGTTCGACGATGCGGCCTCGGCCTTCACCGCCAACGGCGCGTCGCTCGATCGCGTGACGACCACCGGCGGAGTCAAGAAGCTCGCGCATTACCGGTGGACCTGGGCCAAGCGCGCCCTCACCGGGTCGGCCAGCGACTACACGAACCTGTTTGCGCTGGTGGACACCGTGAACACCACCTTGTCCGGTCCGGCCTACGCGCAACGCCTCGAACCGGTCGTGGACGTGGACAACTGGCTGCGCACCTACGCCGTCGAGCATATCGTCGGCAACAACGACAGCTATGCCTACGGCGGCGGCCAGAACATGTTCGCCTACCGGCCGGCCGGCGACACGTGGAAGCTGTTGATCTGGGACATCGACTTCGCCTTCGCCTCCCTGGCCCCGGACAGCGACCTCTTCAACGTCGGCGGCCGCAACATCGGGCCCGACCTCACTTACCCGGGTTACCGACGACGCTACTGGCAGATCCTGCAGGAGGCCGCCAACGGCCCGCTCTTGGCCGCGAATGCGAATCCCGTGCTGGACGCCAAGTACGCCGCTCTGGCGAAGGCCGGGCTGGCCATTGACAGCCCGGCCAGCATCGAGAGCTTCATCAGCCAGCGCCGGACTTACATCCTCGGCTTGCTCGCCCCGAACCTGACCGCGCCCTTCGCGATCACGTCGGGCGGCGGCAGGGACTTTGCCACCAACAAATCGTCGATCACGCTGACCGGCACCGCGCCGATCGGCGTGCGCATGCTGCTCGTGAATGGTCTGGCCTGGCCGGTCCACTGGACGACGGTCACCAACTGGTCGGCCACCGTGGCGCTGGCGGCGGGCGACAACGTCTTCGTGATCCGTGGCCTGGATCAAGCGGGCGTGGCCGTGCCCGGCGCCCTCAAGCGGGTGGTCGTGCGGGACACGCTGGCGACGGATTCGCCCGCGGCGTCCCTGTGCTTCACGGAAATCATGGTGGAACCGGCCGGGGCTGGCGGCGGCTTCGTCGAAGTGTTCAACCGCTCCGTCACGACGTGGTTCGACCTTTCCGGTTGGCGGATCGGCGGGCTCGACTTCACCTTTCCTGCGGGCACCCTGCTGCGACCCCGCGGTTACGGATTGATCGTGGAGGACCAGGCGGTTTTCCAGGCGATTTACGGCTCGAATCGGCCCATTCTCGGACAGTACGCGGGCCATCTGGACGCAAGCGGCGAAACGCTCCGACTCATTCGCGCCGGCTTGGAAGGTACGGATGAGGTGGTGATCCACGAGTTGACCTATGGCGCCGGCGAGCCGTGGCCCGTGGCGGCGGAGCATCCGGGGGCGTCGTTGCAGATTCGCGACCCGGAGCAGGAGGACAACCGCGTGGCCAACTGGGCCATGGCGCCACCGGACGGGGTGCCGGCTTCACCGGGTTACCTGAGTTCGATCGCGGAGTCCCTCGAGCCTTTCCCCGCGCTCTGGCTCAACGAAGTTCAAACGGCGAATCAGTCGGGCCCCGTCGATCGCTTCGGCCACCATCCACCGTGGGTGGAACTGTACAATGCCGGCCCGACCAATCTCGTCCTGGACGGCCTGTCGCTTTCGGACGACCTGACCAACCTCGCGCGCTGGAGCCTTCCCGCCGGCACGACCGTGCCCGCGCGCGGTTTCCGCGTGGTCTGGTTGGATGGCCAACCCGGCGAGTCCACGCCGGACGAAGTCCACGCGGGGTTCAGCCTCGCCGCGGACGCCGCTTTTATAGCCCTCTCCCGGCAGGCACCGGAGCGGGCGGAGGTGTTGGACTATCTTCGCCTGCCGCCATTGCTCCCGGATCGCTCCTTCGGCTCCTATCCCGATGGGCGCGTCGGCGGACGACGTGTCTTCGACTTGGCCACGCCGAGCGCCGCGAATGATCCCGCGCCGGCGCCCATCCAGGTGTTCATCAACGAGTGGATGGCGGACAACGAGAGGACGCTGGCCGACCCTGCCGACGGCCGGTTCGACGACTGGTTCGAACTCTACAATGCGGGCGATGCGGCCGCGAACCTCAGCGGCTGTTATCTCGGCAATGCCACCAACAACGCCGCGCAGTTCCGGATTCCCGACGGCATGTCGATTTCGGCGCACGGCTTCCTGCTGGTTTGGGCCGATGGCGACACCGGACAGAACTCACTTCAGCCGCCGGCGATTCACACGAATTTCAAACTCGCCCGGGCCGGCGAATCCATCGGCCTGTTCGATCCCAGCGGGCGGGTGCTGGACTTCGTCACCTTCGGCCCCCAGGCAGCGGACGAGTCGGCCGGCCGTCTTCCGGATGGCAGCGCCACCATGGAAGTCCTGCCCCGCCCGACGCCGGGAGTGGCGAATGCAATCGACTCCCTGCAGATCCAGTCCATTGCATGGCAGCCTCCCGGCGGCGTCAGCGTGACTTTCCGTTCCGTACCGGGAAGGAGCTATCAGCTTGAAGCGACCGACACGCTCGAAAGCCCCGAATGGCAGTCGGTGGGATCGCCGATTCTGGCCGGCGGCGGCTCGGCGCAAGTGTCGGATGCTCCCCGGGGCTCGGCCCGGCGGTTCTATCGCGTTCACCTTTTGCCGTGAGTGGCGGGAGCGCGGCAATTCGTCGCCCGCGTTGATCGCCGCCCGACCGGCCGGGTCGTCGATCCGCAAGTGCCGACGGATGGTCCGCGCCCGGTGGCGCCGATCCGCAATTCCCGCGTCACCAGTCGCTGCGAAGTCGGAAGAACGCCGGGGCCGTTGGCGCCGGCAGGCGCAATGCCGTTTGCCGACCCTGCCCTGGAATAGCTCCGCCCACCGCCTGCCAGGCGCCGGCCCCGAGGGCGGCGCGGGTCTCGACGATGCAGGCGACGCCCACGGTCGCCTGCCACGTGAGTTCCAACGCGCCTGACCCGGGAGCCAGTTGTGTGAGGCGCAGCGGCCAGGCATCAGGCCGAAAGGCTGCGCCGCTGTACAAATACATTTCGTGCGTCTCGGCAACGACGAGCAAGCCTTGCGGCACGAAGCATGCGCCCTCCTTCTGCGTCTCGGTGAAGTTCCAACTGAAGGCCGGCTCCTCGGTCAGCGTCCGGGTCAGGTCGCCGTCCACCCGCCAGACGTAGGCGCCCTTCTTGGTTGTGACCGCCAACTGCGCGCCGTCCGGCGTCAGGTCCGCGCCCGCCACCGGATCGAACACCGGCAGGTCGCCCAGGGGTTCGAGCGTCTGCACCGCGCCGGGCGCGTCCAGCCGGAACCGGACGAGAGTGCTGGCTTCGCCGCCGTTGCGGATCCGCGCGACCAGCCACCCGTAGCCCCCGCAGATGACCAGCGATTCCGCATCGCGCGGCGTGTCCGGCCAGCGCAAACGCCAACTCGCGGTGACCGTGGCCTTCGTCGCGCCGGGTGCCGGTTCGGGCAACCGGACGACTTCCACCTCGTCCCGGACCTCGGAGTTGTCGCCGGTGTTGGCCAGGTAAAGATTGCCGTCAGCATCGGCGGCGATGTCCTCGACATCGACCGGCGTGAAGCCGGAGACTCTCACCGTGGCGAGCACGGTCCCGCCGGCGTCCACGCCATAGACCTTGTTCCGATCGCCGTCGCTGTGAATCCAGAACCAGTTCACCCGCGAGCGGCTCATGACCATCCCGGAAGTCTCCGGCCCCGCCTCGTCGGCCAGGCTGCCGACGCGATAGGCCTCATCGCCCACCAACGCCGCGTCGTCGAACGTCCAATGTGGTGTCTGCGCCTTCACGGCAAGCGGGCACCCGATCACCAATCCCAACGAGGCGACTGGTCCCAGTGACTCCCGAAGAATTCGATCCAACCACACGCTGCGATCTTGGCTGACGGCAAAGCGATATGGCCAGCGGATTTGTCAGCGCGGGCCACCCGATATGTCCGGAGTTTCTCCGCCAACCGGTGCGCCGGTCATTGCCGTGCAACGACCGGCTTGGCGAATCAATGAACCTGCGGTGCGGCCGGCCTTGATGGACTGCACTACGGGATGCGGGCTGACTTCGCCCGACCGTCGAAATAGAGCGCATTCTTCCCCATCCGTTTGCCCTGGGCTCCGTGGTAGGGATCCGCGTCGCCCAGGATCGGAGTCTCATCGCGCCCGCCGAACAACGTGTCCACAATGACCCGGGCCTCGTTGGTGAAAATGGTGGCCCATTGCGGGGCGGAGTAAGGCGCGCCGTTCAACCAGAAGTTCCATTCGTAACTGGTCTGCTCCTCCGCGAAGATCTTATGGTCCGCCGGGCACCGGAACACCTGGTTGGTCTTCGCGGCCGGAAACAGCGTGGTCGTGATGGGCGCCAGGTTGGGCATGTGGCTGGGCAGGTAGCCCGCGCACACCGGCAACCGGTCGTTGTTGTCTTGGACATACACGGTGAGGGCAAGGCCAATCTGGTGCAGGTTGCTGAGGCACGCCACGGATTGGGCGGCCGCCTTGCCCCGGGTCAGACCGGGCAGCAGCAACGCCGAGAGGATCCCAATAATGGCAATGACAACGAGCAACTCGATCAAGGTGAATCCGGCCGGGTGATCCGCCGGGCGGGCAGGTGAGATAGCAAGGGGCATGGCCATTCCCGATCAAGGTTGTTGGAGTTCAGCGATGGTGGTGAGCAGTTGCGAGATGACCGGGGCGGTCAGGCCGCGATAGTGCACGTCCTGGGCGTTGTATTGGGCCGTGGCTTGGCCCAGCATGGCCCGACCCGCTTCGGTTTGCAGTTCGGCGCTCAAGGCAGTGCGATCCTCCGGTCGGAGCGAATTGCGGAACCCTTCCACCCACCGGGACATGGCCAGCACATTCGCCCGCTTCTGATCCGACGGCGAGTGTCGCACCATCATTTGCAGGGCTTTGATATGGTCCAAATTGAAGAAATCCAGGAACACCTTCCGCCGGTTGGCGGGGTCGCTCTGCGGGCCGTAGCGCACCTCAAGGTACTTGTCGAGCCGGGCATCCGGATTCGCAATCGTCCGGGCGGCCATTCCGGCACGGAGGTCCCGCATCAATTCCCGCGGCATGCTTCGACGCAACAGCCACCCGCTGACAACCACCAGGAGGACCAAAGCCAGCAGGGCAAGGCCAAGGATCCGTCCCCAGAGACGCTTTGTTTCTGTCTTCATGAAAGCCTGACACCGACGTCATTGGGACGACTGTAACCGACGGCGACGGCGGTGGAATGTGCCGGAAGTCATGCCTCGCGCGGGCCGGAAGTCAGAGCAATCCCAATTCGCGGGCCAGCAGCGCGGCCTGCGTGCGGTCCAGCACGCCGAGTTTGCCAAAGATGTGGCTGAGATGGTTCTTCACCGTGCCCTCGGCAAGCTGCAGGACGCCGGCGATTTCCTTGTTACTCCTGCCTTCGGCGAGTTGACGCAGCACCTGACATTCACGGTCCGTGAGCGGTTCGCGCAGCGTCGGCCGGGCCGGGGATGGGCGCGGAGGCGACAGCCGGTTGAATTCCGCGAGGACTTTGGCGGCGATGGACGGCTGCAAAAAGGACTCACCCCGCGCGGCGGCCCGGATGGCGTCCGTGAGCCTTTCCGGCGATACGTCTTTCAGCAGATACCCGACGGCCCCCGCGCGCAAGGCGTCGAACACGTCTTCATCGTCGTCGAACGTCGTCAGCACGATCACCTGCGGTGCGGGCAGCGCGGCGCGAATGCGGCGGGTGGCCTCGACACCGCCCAACCGGGGCATGCGCAGGTCCATCAGAATGACGTGGGGTTTCAGATCCCCGGCCCGCGCCACGGCCTCGAGGCCGTCCGCCGCCTCGCCGACAATTTCCAAATCCGGCTGCAGGGACAGCACGGAGCGCAGGCCTTCGCGGAACAACAATTGATCGTCCACGAGCAGGACACGGATGGGGTTCATCCGGGCACCTCCAGCTTCAGGGCGTAGCCGGCATTGGGCCGGGTTTCCACCTCGACCTTGCCGCCCAGCAATTGCGCCCGCTCGCGCAGACCCAGCAGGCCAAAGCCACCCGTCGCCCGGTCGCGGGCCACTCCAATTCCGTCGTCCTGGATCGTGACGGCGGTTCTTCCAATGGCACGATAATCGAGAGTCACCTGTACGTGCTTTGCCTGCGCGTGCTTCCGGGCGTTGGTCAAGCCCTCCTGGACGGCCCGAAACAGGGAAAGCTCCGCCGAGGGCCCCAGTCGGCGCGGCGGGCCCTGCAACGCAAAGGCGGTGGGGAGTCCGGCTGCCTGGCTGGCCGAAACCAGATCCCGCAGAGCGTCCGCCAGCGGCCGGTTCTCGAGCGGGGACGCGCGCAACGCCGCCAGCGAGCGCCGAATATCCTGCAAGCCTTCCTGCGTGAATGCCTGGGCTTTGCCGATGGCGTCTCGTGCCCGGACCGGATCGCTGCTTTCCAGGGCGCGGGCGGCTTCGAGCTGCATGTTCACGACGGTCAGATAATGGCCGAGGCTGTCGTGGATTTCGCGCGCGATGCGGTTGCGTTCGCGGGTCACCGCCAGTTCCTCCGCCGCCACCGCATATTCCCGCAGCCGGTGGTTGGCGGTTTCCAGTTCGCTGGCGAGACGTTGGACTTCATTGCGCGCCCGTTCGGAATGCACGGCCAGGAGACTGAAGACGAGCGTGAACAGGACCGCGAACGAAAAGGCCACGGCGGCAAAGGTGGCGTAGGTCAAGCCCTGCCAGCGATACGCATTCGCGGCCACAAAGCCGATCATCAGGAGGGAGATGAAGGTCACGCCACGCCATTCCAGCAGGAAGACGGCATAGGCCACGGGGGGAAGCAACACCAGCCAGACGAGGTTGGGAATGTGGCCGTAATCCGAGGTCGAATACACCAGACCCGCCAGACCGATCTGCACACTGAAGTAGGTCAAAGCGCCGCGACGCGGCACGCGATTCTCAACCGGCGGCGGGGCATTCTGTTCCCACAGCACCAAGGCGACGAGGCCCTGGGTCCCAACCAGATTCCAGACCACGTACGCGACACTGGCCACCGCGAGCAGAGCGATGGTGCCGGCGCCAAACTTGGCCGGCTCGGCGGCAACCGCGCTGCCGACCGCGACCACGATCATCAGCGTCATCGCGAGATGACCGGCGCGCACGGCCACTTTGCGACGGCGCAAGGAATCGGAATCCTGCGGGCTGGTCGCCGGCCATGCCGTTGCGAAAACGCCCCGGTTCAAGGCGGGCGATTCTGCCAGTGTCAGGGACTCAGACACGTCTGCAGGCTATCGGGTTCATGCCGAAACGCATGTGCCAAAAGTCATGGCCAGCACCCACCTCGACTCTCTTGCCCAGGTCGTCTTCAGAAACCCGAGCCCCCCATTCGCCTCGGCCGCTTGTCCTCCGCGGCTCGGTGCCTTTGCCCGCCTCGCTTTGGCGCTTTCCAGGCCGGTCGCTGCCATGGCACACCTACTTGCTTGTCGGCTCGGATTGCGGCCAGTTCAGGTGCCGGTGCAGGAAGTCGAAGGTGCCCACGCCATGAATCGAGTGCGGGCCGTTGAAGAACTCGATCTCCGTCCGGTCGCCCAGGCCGAGCTTGTCATAGAGCCGGCGCGTCTTCGCGAATTCGTACGCCACCCATTCGTCCGGCGCCACGCCGTCGTCATGACCGCGCTCGACCATGAACGGCCGCGGACAGATCAGCCAGCTTAGCTCGGCGTAGTTGAAGGTGTTGCCCAGATTCCATTCCGGCATGTCGTACTCCATGGTCCACAGATAGGAATACGGCGAGCGTGCGGAAACGTTTTTCCAGATCCACTCGTTGTAGTCCGCGGAGCAGATGCTCAGGCAATAGCGATCGACAAGGACCGGCACTCGCATCGCCGTCTTGCCGCCATAACTCAAACCGTAAAGCGCGATCCGCTGCGGATCGACAAAATCCTGGGCCGCCAGCCAGTCGGTGATGACCTCGTGTTGGCGGACGATGAACGACCATAGCGTCAGCCCCAACGGCTGGGCCTTCCGCAGCCCCTGCCGGAACCGTGTGCCGCCAAGGTACGGATTCTGCGGCGCAAACGTGACGAACCCCCGCTCCGCCAGCCGAAAGGCGAACTGGTTGTACGCGGCGTTTTGAATCCGCGGATCGGCCACGTCTGTCGGCCGCCCCTCCAAGCCATGCTGGCAGACGACGACCGGCCGCCGCTCTCCAGCCTGGACGCCGGCCGGCAGCACCAGGATGCCGTAGGCGAACACATCCGGGTGTACGTCCAGCATCACTTCGTAGCCGCGAATGCCGTTGGTTTCGTAAAGCAGGCGGCTGCGCGGATTGGGCGGGAGCGACGCACGCGGAATTTCACCGACGACCTCGCGTCGGAAGTAGTCGCGATACCGCGCCACACTGTTGGTGAACGCCGCGGCGTTGCCGAGGTCGGCTGGCTTCCAAAACGCGCGGCGCGTGTACTCGGACTCGCGCATCAGGTGCTGGGTGTCTTCGAGAATTTGCGCGTACTGGCGCCGCTCGCGGGCGGCCGGGTCCGGGAGTGCCCCGGTCGCGTGCGGCGCTTCCCCCAGCCGCTGGGCAAGCCCTTCGCCCTGGGGCTGCAGATCGCGGCAGAAACGAACCAGCGTGGCCCATTCCCCGATGGCGTCAGGTCCCGCGTTGAGGAAGCTCGGCGGCGTGTCGCCCAGGCGCCCACGCTCGGTCTCATGATAGACATCGTCGAACGCCGGCTGCCAAAGCCGCCCCGGCGCCCCACCGTTCGCGTCCGTGTGCACGACTTCCGGGTACTTCCCGAACTCCACCCACAGCCCGCGCGGCACCACCAGGCGCGCGATCTCGGCGTCGCCGAAGTCCCGTACGAGCGACCAGACGTTGCGATAGATCGGTTCCTCCCAAAGCCGCTCCCGGGGCCCGAAATAGCCGGACACCGCACTCGAGCGGAATCGTTCGTCGAGCGCGGCCGCATAGAAAGCGATCATCCCGCCTTCGCCGTAACCGACGACGCCAAGGCTCTGCAGTGCTTTGGGAGCCGTCGAACGCAGCTTCAACCACGCTTTGAGATCCTCCGGTTCCTGGAGACCCTGGCGCGTCGCGGTCAGCCAATCGGCGGCGGCGAGCACCTTCTGGATTTCGTAACCGGCCGGCGTTCGCCCCATTTCATAGCCCGCCCGCCAGAGCGTCTCGCGCGGACTATGCTGAACCGTCGGTCCGCCGGGACTTCCCGCGCTGCCCCCGGCCCGACCGACCAACGCCGGCACGATCACGCGACAGCCGTACTCGGCCAGGCGCCGCGCGAATTGCCACCCGTCGGGAACGCCGGGCTGAAGGCCGACCAGTTGCTCCGGCGTCCAGTCGCAATCCGGGAGGGCAATAACATCCGCTTTCGGCTGGCCCTCCGGCACGAGCAGAAGCCCCTCGCCCTCCACGCCGCGAAATACGTTCCAGGCAACGGCGTAGAGGTGGTAGCCGGGACCGCGGCCGACCTCAGCGGGGTTCACGGAGAGATTCGTGAGCGACGTGACGCTGGCCACGAAGCGCATCTGCACTGGCGGGCGCGCGTCCACGACGCCGAGGATTTCGCGCAGCCGCGCACGGTTCGTTTCGGCCGAGTCCAGCAGCCAATCCATGAGCGCGTCCCCTGAGTTGCCGGCCTTGGCTTCGAAACGGGACTTCAACACTTCAACCGTGCGCTGCCACGCCGCGGCGCGTTTGCCGGGCAACGCCGCCAGTTCGCGGTCGAGATAGCGGTCGATGCCGCCGACCATCCCGGCCGCGAGGTCGCCAGCCGCGGTCAGGAGTTGGGTGCCGCTCAAAGGGGTGGGAGCGGCGCTTTCGGTGGCAGCGGTTCGGCCGCTCAGGCAGGTAAGGGCGGCGCCGGCGATCACCGCGAGGAGCCGGCCGCGGGCTGGGCCGCGTCGCGGTCCCACCAGCGCCCGGGACGGGGAGCGAACGGGGGTATGCATGGCGGCGAAGCTACACCGTCCCTCCGCACCGTGCGAGATCCGCGTGGGACTCCGCGGTGCGCTCGGCCGGGCGCGGGAGACCGTGCCAGCGCACTGCCAGCCTGGCGCAGCCTGAGGTGCTCCCCATTGTCCAGACAAAGATGAGGTTGATTTAAGATGGTGAAAATTGGGATACGCCTGGGGGGGGATAAGCGAAGTAAATGAGCAGGGGGGGCGAGCCCCCAGCCTTGGCTCGCGCCCCCCTGCGGTCAAAGGTTCGTAGCGCGTCCGCGTTTATGGGGGGGGGAGGCGAAATGCACGGTGCGCGGCGTGCGATAACCAAGCGCTTGGTGGATGCGCTGCTCGTTGTAGAAGGGAAAGTACTGCCCCAGGCCCGTGCGGGCCTCGGCCACATTGCGGTAGTCCTTGAGATAGACCTCCTCGTAGTTGACGCTGCGCCACAAGCTCTCCTCGACAATGTTGTCGAACGCGCGCCTCCGGCCAAAGCATGCGCTGGTGGTCAGGTCCTATCCTGCTGAAGGCCGGCGGTCTTCTCCACCTGTCCTCGCCTTCCGAATTGGACCCGCGCTCTCCCGCCCCCCCTGCGAGGCCAAGGCGAACACAGCGGGCCGTGAACACCGGACGCACCAAGATAGTTTAGCTATTCGATGACCAGGGCAGCAGCCCCCTGTCCTTCTCTCCCTGGAAAGCGGTTGGGCAGGGATCGCTGAGTGTGATGAGGGCAGTGGAAGCAAGGCGTGACCGGTTGCTGGAGGTGAATCGCTTCGAAGCATCGCTGCGCCCCGTTGTCGCGTACGAGGCCACCGACTGCTCGCTGTCAATTTCTGTTGGAATGTCTCTGGCTCACCACCTTGGTTCAGGCCGGTGAGATTGCGATCGGATGTCGTTATATGATTATGCACATGCTCAATAGGACCTACGCACTCGCCCCTAAAGAGTTGACAGTTTGACGATCGCTTGGCTTTTGATCACCTTCGTGAACAACTCAGACGTCCGATGTGGTTCGGACGTGAATGGGTCACATAGGAATCAGCAAAACCGCGGTGTCAAGTGGTGAAGCGGACAACGAGAAACATGAAGACAATGCTGCCCAAGATCGTGGCGTGTGCCGCCCTCGTGACGCTCGCCAGCGCACATGCCCGCAAGCAGACAATTGTTGGGGTTACCCCGTAAATGTCCTACCAGTCTGGCAGAATCGGGACGAAAAGTATGAGAACTCTGATTTCGTTCTCATGCCTGTCGGTCGCCTTGTGTGTGCTGGTTTCTGAGGGATGCTGCCACGTTCCGCCGCGAAACCACGCCACCGTGCCAAGCAAAGATGTCCCGTGTTCGTTCGACAAAGCGCCATTCATCAGCCCACGAATCATCCAAGACTTCTCCTCTTGGATAAGCGACCACGAAGATCAGGTTGTCGCCATCAACGTCTTGGAATCGCAGGACAGCAACCGATATTATGGCAACGCGCTTGTTCGGAACATTTCGGGGCAGAATCCCTACGTCTATCACGAAACCGCCACAGTTGGCAATTCGGTTTTTGTCGGCAAAGACACCGGCTGGTTCACCGTTTCTGGCGGGACGGGCGGAGGATGGATGGCCTACGACCGGAAAGACCGTGTGCTCCAAATCAACCTCGCTCGGTGAAACCAATCCCACTATCATCATCCAAGCTGACGCCATGAAAACAAACCTGACCAACTGGCTGTGCGGACTCTGCGCGATTCTTCTGATTGCTGTTCTGGTGTTTCAATTCAAACAGCAAGGCCGACTTGACGCCTTGCAACGTCAGCAAGAATCCCTGTCGTCCGCCGTGAGTCAACAAACGGCGGTGGTTCACCGTGCGCTTGGCAAAGTGATTCCTGTTGAGTTGCCTGATTCCCTGACGAGGAAACTCGGTGCTTTGGAAGCGCGCATCACCGATGAGAAATCTTGGCCGAAGGATGCAGCCGAGGCCGATGCGGTGCTTGCCGAGTTGCGTGACTTGGGGCGCCACATTCCGCCGTGGGCAGAGGAAGATTTGCTGCCACGCTTAAATGCTCTGCGTTGGGATGCCCAATCGCTTCAGGTGCTCCAAGCGAACGCGAACGCAGATGGCGAGGCATTGGCAACCGCCGCCGAAACTTTCGCCAGTCAACTTTCGACTCAGCCCGAAGCCGGCTCGACTAACATCGCGTCCCTGCTGACGAGCCGACAAACCGACGCAACGCAACGGTTCGCGACGTATCGTCGTGAGGCCGCCATCAAGGATGGTAAAGAGCAGCTTCATTTGGCAGTAACGACCGACGCACTGGCGGTCTGGCAGCGATTGAGCGAATGGACAAACAGCCCGACACACGCACAACAAGTTCTCGAACTGCGGCAACAACTCCGTTCAAGGTTGCTAGAAGAAGAAGTGGCCAAGTTTGCTGACGCCACAAAAGCGAGCCTGCAAAAATTTAGCGCACTGACGAATCTAGGCCTTCGCCAAGCGGGA
The DNA here is from genome assembly GCA_963735925.1 of uncultured bacterium. Classification (GTDB taxonomy): domain Bacteria; phylum Verrucomicrobiota; class Verrucomicrobiia; order Limisphaerales; family J093; genus DSVZ01. The sequence goes on along the minus strand of CAVTMT010000003.1, from coordinate 1,304,925 downwards.
TATTTCCGAGCGATGGAGAACGTCACGGTTCAACGATTAAAACTGTTGGAAGAGCCAGATGTCCCCGCCAGCGCGCTCAATGTCTTGGCGGACCTGTCCGGTTCGGTTGAGGCACGCATTAAAACCGAGACAGAAAAGCAGAGGCAGGATGATGTTAAACGTGTCCTTGGTTATCAGCAGTGGGCGCTGAAATCTATTTCAAGTTACCGGACGGCGTTTGATACGGCCTTGGGACGAACCAAGCCGGGGGCAATGTACGGCAGAAACCCAGATCCCGACTACAGCGGTGCTGCCGATGCGATGGTCAGGTATCTTGTTCCGATTTCTCCGGCGCACTTGGATTCTGCAGTCGCCAAGATTTACAGCCTAGCGTTTGAAGACGGATGGAATAAGCTTGGCGCGCCAGACGTGAAGTATCTCCAGACGCGAGTCGCTGAAAAAGACGCTGTCACCGCGAAGAAGACACCTCAAGATTATCCGGAGTAGCCATGAAGTCTGTTTCTTTGAATGTTCTCGTAGCTTGCGCGTTGTCTTTCTCCGCAGCCCAAGCTGATGCACAGTCATCGCTGACGCTTGCGCCCACATTGACGCATCGCGAGCAAGCGGCGGCTTTGAATGGAGTCACCAAAACTGAAAAGGCCGATTGGATGCGCTCAAAAGTTTTGGAAAGCCGCTATGGGCAGCGTGGTTTGAATAACCTGTTCAAAGGATTTGAAGAGAAGAACTATCTCGAACCCGAAATTCCCGGAGTCACAAAGAATCTCAACGCGCTAAGTTCGCTGTCCCAGCAGCAGGCAAAAGGCGCGGTGCGAACACTACTCTACGCCACAAAAGCTTATCAAGACCCGCGTTTCCAACTCGTCGGTGTAGACCAGCCTGTGAATGCCCCCTACGGGCGCACGGATAAAGATTTGGTATTGCGTCACCGCCAAACCGGCCAGCGCGTGCGCGTCGAAGTCAAAGACGTAAAGCCCGAGGCGCAGCGGGCAGATTTGGAACGCATCAAGGGGCAGATTGACAAAATGGCTGCGGAATATCGGCGAACTGGCGAGTTGCAGGCGTGGGCGAACCGACAGGAAGCGATTCCCGCCATCAAGGAATACGCCAAGCAGCACGGTGTTCCGGTTTACGAAAACACCAAGCAGACGGAGTTTTCAAAGGTATTGGATGACCTCGACCGCCGAAGCGTTGTCGAAACGCGCGTGAAACTTGCGGGTGGCGCACTCAGCACGGGAGCGGGCGTCCTATTGCTCTACACCTCAACACATGGACTCTTGGACGCCGCTCGTTCGGATGCAAACGACCTCACGACGAATCTCCGGATCGGCGAGCAAAGCTCGCTGCTTGTCGCTGGTGGGGGCTTCACCGCGTCAGGCATCGCGCAAATTGGTTCACGATTTGCGACTACGGAAAACGCGTTGGCGAAACTTGGCAGCGTTGCGAAGTGGGGCGGGCGCGCTGGAATCGCTGGTGTGATTCTTGGCGAGGGCCTCGGCATAGGCATCGACTATTACAATTGGGACGAGATGACTGCTCGTCAGCGGTCTGTGTCTGTGGCACAGCACAGTGTTAGCATCGGGTCGATGGCGGTAGCCTTTGGAGCGGGCTGCCTCATTGGAATAGAAACCGGGCCTGGCGCACTTGCATTTGGAATCGCCGCTGCTGGCGCAAGCTATGCAGCATCAAAGGTGGTGACCGGAATGGTTGAGGACTCTTACAACCGACTTGATGAAGCACAGAAAAGTCAAGTTCGCGCTTTCATTTACGAACACTACGGCGTCAGCCAAAACTGAACTTTTTGATATGGAACTCACCGATTACCTCGCAGACGGCGCTTTAATCAACATGCTGCGGACGAACAGCGGGAAGAATCCGCCACCGGTTTGGATTACGCCAAAACTCGACGGGACTTTTGGTTAAGGAGACACGAAAGCTTCAAACAGCATCGGCGGTTATTCCGCCCCATTCGGAGCTGTGCAAAGCGGGAAAGTTTTCCGGGCGTTGCAGACGGAGGTTGTTGATTTCATCTGCACGTTTGGCCTTTCCAAACCTCAAGCCCAAAGCGTGGTGCAACGAATTGGCGTTGAGCCTTAAAGGAGTTCACGGAAATTGTACGCTCGGGGTCGTTGCGGCGGAGCGTACGGAGTCGCAACCGCGACCACATCACCAGCGACATCGGCGCGGCATCGGCGCGGCGAGGATGGATTGCCCGCTGGTCCAAAGGACACCGAGAGACTCCTGGCGGCCATGGTCCAGGAGAACTTCGGCCTGTTCCACCGTGCCTGCGTCAATCTGGCGGGCCGCCTCCTCCGCGAGTTGGGCGAGCAGTTGAACGCCGAATGGGGCACGGCCCTGCACGGGGCCGCGGCCTACATGGTCCAGGCCCTGCCGTCAATCCAACCAACCACCGATCCTTACGCCGCCGCGAACTGGCAACGCCTGCAGAAGGCCAAGTCCGTGGATGCTGGCATGGTGGCGGGCTTGCTGGAATTCCTCCGCTCGATCGGCGCGGATGCGTTACGCATGCACGCCGCCAAGAATCTTGTGGCCGGAGTGGCGGTGTTCGATCCCGGCATGGTGATCGTGCCCGCGCTGGCATTGCTCCACGAGCGCGAGCGGAAAGGCTTTGCCTCGGATGCCGCCGCTGGCCGCCTGTGGGTTCACGCCGCGGAATTCCTGCTGGCTCGCAGCGAGCGACCACCCGCCTCGCCGACCGACTGGCGGCAGGCGGTGACGCTTTCGTGCAAGTGCGAGGATTGCCGCGGACTGCAAGCCTTCGCGCTGGACGCGCAGGCGCAGGTGGCCCGTTTCAAGGCGGCCGAACATCGCCGATTGCATCTGGAGGGGCAGATTCGGCAGCACGGCCTCGACATGAATTGCCTGACCGAGCGCAAGGGCTCACCGCGAACGCTGGTCTGCACCAAGACCCGCCGCACGTTTCAGGGCCGGTGCGAGCAGCACCGCGCGGATTGCGCGTCCATGAACGCGCTGCTCGACCTGATGTGTCGCGTGCCGGATGCGTTGGCGCCGCTGGCGAGGCGCCTCGCTGCCGCCCAGGAGCTGAAACCACCAGCTTGAACGTGTGTGCGACACCCTATTCAGTTAATCATCGGGTAGCCGCAGCCTTCCAGTAAAACGGCTCGCCATTTCTGCCGACCAGGATATCGAATTCGTGCGAAAGTTGATTGGCGTATGAAGAACGCCCGCCGGTTCAATCGCAGTGAAAGACCTCTTCCATGTTCGCCCACCACTCGCCGGCCGCACGGTCGGCCAGCGGCTTCTGGCAAGGGATGCAGCACGACCACCACCGTTGCGTGGTCGGATCGGCGGCCATCTTCGCCATGTCGGCGGCGAAGTCGCTGCCGGTATATTCGAAGTAGCTGAAGAGGTAGTGCCGGCCGTCGTCGAGTTGGCGCAGGTAGATCGAGTAGTTCCGGATCTGACACTGCTTGATCATCTTCAACACATCCGGCCAGACGGCGGCGTGGAGCCGCTTGTATTCGTCGAGTTTTTCGGCGTTGAGGCCGATGACCATTCCGTAACGTTTCACGCGTTGCCTTTCATTTGGCGGCGAGATCGCCGAGATAATTCCCGTAAGTCAACAGCAGCACCGCGCTCACCAGCACCAGCAGGGCCAGGGCGATCGTTCGGTGCGTCGCCCGCCGGCAGGCGCGCCACTCGCGCAGGATCACGCCGACGACGTTGCTGAACAGCACCAGCATGATCATGTGAATCGCCCAACTCGTGAACTTGTAGTCGCCCATCCGCACGTGGCCGAGGTTGTAGAAGAAGAACTGGCCGTACCAGAACAGCCCGGTGACGACGGCCATCGCCCAGTTCAAAGGCAGGCTGGCCTGCTCCGGTCCGGCCGGCAGCTCGACGAGTTCGCCCAGCGTTTTGTGCCGCGCATGCAGCCACAGGCAATACGCCGCCGTGGTCAGAAAGGCGCCGGTGTTCGAGAAGATATAGACGACATTCCCGCGCCACATGCCGGCGCCGTGGGCGGTCGCCACGTCGGCGATCGGTTCGCCGGCTTCGAGCGCGAAGCCATAGACCGCCGAGAGCACGCCGGCGAGCAACGACAGCAGCAGGCCCTTGGGCAGCGAAAACTCGCCTGCCGCCGACTGATCGCTCAGGTCCCGCTCCTTCATTCGCCCCGCCGTCCCGGCCAGCGCGATACCTACTGTGCCGACGACGATGCCGGCCACGATCCAATCCGCGCCGGTCTTGTGCAGCGTGGCGCCGAGCGTGCCCTTCACCAGCGGTGGGATGAGCGTGCCCAGCACACTCGAAAGCCCGACGGCAATGGCATAGGTGAGCGAGAATCCGATGTAGCGAATCGAGATGCCGAACGCCGTTCCGCCGATGCCGTAGGCCGCGCCGAGCAGGAACGAATCGCGCATGGCACTGCGGGGCGCCTCGCGGAGCACGGCCAGGAGATCGGGGATGGTCAGCAGCGCGCCGAGGAGGGGCAGCAGGAACCAGCAGAACGCCGCCTGCGTCAGCCAGTAGGTCTGCCACGACCAGCGTTTGACCCGCTTCTGCGGCGTGTAGCAGGTCGCCGCGAAGAACGCGCCGATGCCGTGCAAGAGCACGCCGAGCAGGGGATTGGAAGCGATCGGGTTCAGTCTTTGTTTTGGTTTGGCTGGCACTTCACCGAACGCCGCAATCGTGCCAAAGGTGATAAACCGTGATGTCTGTCGCAGGGCCTTTGCCGTGTGGCCACGGAAATCCACGGCGGTGTTGGCTTACGTGTACGGCTCCCGCAGCAGAACAGGCTGCGGCACCGGAACATCGTAACGGAGAAGGCAACGAGACGGTCTTGAGGCTGGCCATGCACGGTGGCTCAGACATAGAGGGAATGAGGTGCTTGGCGACGGTTCTGCCGCTGCGGGCGTAGGCGAGCATCATGCCCTCCTGCATCGCCCAGGCGTAATCGCCGCGCACGAATCGGATCAGGCCGTCATCGCAATACCTGCTTCCGACGGGATGACGGGCATCCACGGGCTTGCACTCGACGAAAAGGGCGTCGAATTCGGGAATGACTGGACGGGGCGGGCCTTCATCATCACGGAGACAGAAGCAGAGGTCCGGTGTCTTGGTCAGCACCTCGAAGTTGTAGTTGGCCCATTGCCCCTGCCGCACGACGGGTTCGTAGGTGCGCTTGCTGAAGCCCGGCACGCTGCCGCTCTCCCGCAAGTTGTTTTGGATGACACCGCGAAGCGCTGCGGTGATTTCGTCTTCGCTGGCCGTGGCAAGGTTGAAACCTTCCTCGTGCAGTACCTCGAACGCACGGAAGAGCACGCGGCGGATGAGCAGAATCACGGGCAGGCCAAGGCGCGGGTGAGGAAGTTGATAGCGATCCGGCGAGACGCCAAGCGTGAAGAAGCCCGCTGTCCGCCCTGTGCTCATGCGTGCTCTGGAAGGCCGAACGCGCCGAGGTGCTGCCGGATGATGTGCTGGGCGCAAAGACGGGCGCGCGTCACCGTCCACCAGCGGCGTTGGTTGAGCAGTCCGAGCAGGAGACCGCATTTGCCGGGAGCTTGGACCATGATGCGGCTGGACCCGCGCTGGTTGGCCGCCTCCATGGCCTTCCGCACGAGGCTGGCATTGACTGGCACCGTATCCGCCTCACGCGAGACGGCGAGGAAGAACCACGGTTCCCGCCAAGTGTCAGGCCGGAATACTGGCTCGCGCACCGCCGCGTGTTCGCCGCAGACATCAAAGTAAGGCTCCAGCGCGTCGCGAAGAGCGATCACAAAACCTGCGCGCGTGTCACGAGTCGTGCGGTCGAGAGCGGCCCGGCCAGCTTTCCGATACGACGCGGCGGCGAACAGCGTATCCGTGGCCACCTGCACGGCATCGGCGTTCAACCCGTAGAGCCTGAAAATGAACTCGTTGATTTCCTGCCACGGCTTCTGAGCGTCGTGTTGGAGGCAGTGCGCGAGGCTGCGAATGGTGGCCTTGCTCTCGGTGGAGAGCGCCTTGAGGTCGGGGAATGGCAGGGCGTCGAAATCCTGCTTGGTAAAAATCATGTGGTCGGCTCCCTGCGAGACACTGACCATCAGCGCGAAGTAGCGGAACAGTGTGCTGTGAGCCAGCAGATAGATGAGCGAAGCCACGGTCTGCTCGTCATCGTACCCCCTGCAAGAGTACCCGTAGTAGCTCTGCGAGAAGGCGAGCGGCTGGTCTGAGAGATAGGCGCGGGGTGCTTCATCGTCGTCACCGGGAGCCTTCGGAATGATGACGAGAGGCGGTTGGTAAAGCTCCTCGCCTTTGGTCCAATAGACTGTGCTCTTTCCGTGCCTCGACTTGAACGTTACGAGTTTGTCATAGTTGATGGTGAATCCGTCATCAGGGCGAACAAAGTCCTTGAGCTTCGCCAAAAATGGAGCCGCCATCTGCTCAAGATCATCGGACAAGTTGTAACCCTGCCCCGTCTTGCTACGGCTTTTATTCCAGACTCTCCACTGTGCTTTCAGCGTCGATCTTCCAGCGTCCATCAACGCTTCCATCACCTCCACGTCGAGCCACGTTCCGAGCGACAGCGTTTTGAGCAGCCACGGTTGTCTCTCCACACGCGTGGAGCTGATGGGCTGGGAGGCTTCGTAGTCGATGCGGAAGCGTCCGCGGTCATTGAGACCACGTTCGTAGCTCGGCGCGGCATAGAGGAAACGGTGGTCGGGGCCGGGTTTCGCGTTGCGGGCGAAGAATATACAGAAAGGCATGTCGATGCCGTCCCAAACAGGGGTCTTTCGCAAGTCTGCGCCGTTGACAAGACCGGTGACTTCGACACTGCGAAGCACGGTCCGCCACGCTTTGATACCCGTGCCATACCCAAACAGCCGGGCTGGCATAGCGAGAGCGATGACGCCCCCGGGCTTTGCCCACTCCATCGCGCGCCAGAGGAAAGGTAGGTCGGGGTTCTTGTCCGGGTTTTCGTAGCGCTTGGCCAAGTCGGGGAAGCCACGCGCGGCAAGCACTCGTTCGCCAATGGCGGTGAACTCGTCGTTGAGCGCATCAGTTGCGGACTTGGATACCTTCTTGTTCGTCGCGTCTTCGTCCTTGTCATCGCGCAGTCGCTTCCAAGGTGGATTGCCGATGACGATGTCGAAAGTCCCGTCGAAATCCCGCGAGACTTCCGGACCGAGACTGCCTAGCGGGAAGGAGCCAGACTCCGTCTGAGCATTCTCGTTGCCGCCGAACCGATACAACACCTCGCCGCGAAGGTTCCGCGGGAACTTGAGCACCTGTGGCGGTCGCGGACTGGCATTGAGTTCGATGGCGGTGATGTAGAGCGCCAGGGCGGCGAGGCGCAGCGCGGATTCGCTGATGTCGAACCCGCGAACCTGGTTATAGAGGATGTCCTGGATGACGGCGGTCTTGGGCCGTTCCTCGTCACGAAGCCAGCGGTCCCGCACCAGGCGGCGGAAAGCAAGGACGAGGAAAATCCCCGCCCCGCACGAACTATCCAGCACCTTGGCGCCCGCTTTGTCCTTCACGGCGGCGAACGCTTCCTCAACCATCAAGCCGGCAATGGTGCGTGGCGTGTAGTGGACGCTCGTATCGCGCGCGGTGCGCGGGTCAGCCCGGTGGCTAAAGCTCTCATACACCTGACTCAGCACGCCGACGGGGATGTGTGCGAAGTCGAGGTCACCCCAGTCGAGTTCAGGCTGCACCTCATCACCCATTGCCTGCCACCCGCGTAAGATGGCTTCGAGATGGGTGAAAATCCTTCTCCCCACCAATTGCTCGGTGCGTTTGTAGAACCGCAGATACTCCGCCTCGCGAGTCGGGCGGTCGTCGTTGGGAATCGCATCGCTAATGAGCGGGAGAAAATCGCCGTTGAAGGTCTGGTCGAGCCAAGCAGAGGTCTGCGCAGCTTTCTCCGCCGTGGAGAAGGTGTCCTTGAGTTCCGTCGCCGCCGGGCAGATGCCGTCGCGTCCGGGTCGTTCGCTTTCGACCACGATGCGGCGGTCTATGAGAAATCGGAAGAACAGCGCGCGCCCTGCTATTGATAGGACTTCCAATGCGTCAAGTCCGCCTTTGCCGTCTTCCGGCACAAACTCGTTCGTCGTGCGTGTCAGCAAGTCAAATATCTTGTGGAAGACGTAGTCCGTCCCGCGCAGCCGGTCGTTCTTCTCGAAGGTCCCGTGGACGAGGCCTTGGTAGAACAAGGGCGCGGTGCTGCTGTGCTCTTCTACGACGGTCACGGGACACGTGTTGGCAGACTCATGAAAACCGATGGGGAAGATCTCCAGCGAGCCAGGCCGCACGACGCCAAACCATGCGGGGTCGCTGCGGTTGGCAAGTTGACGACGCACGGCGGCCAATGAAGCGGCGTCGCTTCTGGCATCGCTGCTGGCATCGACGAGGTAAAGCAACGCGGCACCTTGATGCTCGGCGACGGCGGTGAGGGCAGGAGTGTGGTTGCTCTGCTTAGGTAGCAGGTCGAGGTAATCAAGCTGCTCTGGTTTGGAGAGCTTTTCGTCGAGCCGAATGAGACTCGTGCAGCCGTAGGAGGCAAGACGCTGTGCCAGCGATCGTGGGTCTGAATTGGAGGTTCTGGCCGGCATCAGACAACACCTCCTTGGAGGCGAATTAGGCCAACGTACTTGCCAAGAACTTGCAGCGAGCACGAGTCGCTGCTCCGAATGACGATGTCTGGGAACGCGGGGTTCGCTCCGCGCAGCACGACGGCTCCACCTCGGCGATATAGGAACTTCAGCGTGGCGTCGTCCTCCAGCAGCACGGCAGCGATCTCGCCATCGGCGACATCCTGCTGGCGGTTCAAAACGGCGATGTCTCCTGGGAGGATTCCTGCGTTCTTCATGCTGTCACCTTTTACGCGGAGCGCGAACAAGTCCGTGCCGTGGAAGAACTGAGGCGACACGGGCACGATGTCATCGGCATCCTGCAGCGCCGCCCGTGGGCTGCCCGCCGCGATGCTCCCCAGCACAGGAATGCCCGCTGGAGTGATGCACCTGAGCTTCAATCCGCGTGCCTTGCCGGGCAGACGCGAGAGCATTCCTTTGTTTTCCATCAACCGTAGGTGCGAACGCACAGCATTGGGGCTGGCAAATCCAAAGCGCGCCGCGATTTCCCGCTGCGTCGGCATCAGGCCGCACCTGCGAGACTCGGATTCGAGAAACGCGGCAATCTCTTGCTGACGTTGTGTTGGCGGCGATGGCACGAGCAAAGGATAGTGTACAAAAGAGCAGTATCAAGCTTTTTGCGGCGTCATAACGCAAACGGATCGCGGGTTTGATCCTCGAAAGCGAGGTCGCGCAGTTGCCCGGCCGTGAGGCCCTTCCAGCCGACGCGGCGAGAGGTGGGCGGTTGCCAAGGTTGGGAGGCAGGCACGGAATCCTCGGCGTAGGTTTCGAGCAGCAATTCGGCGCCCCGCCGGAAAGTCTTCGCCAGGGACCATTCGCGGCGCTGGGCGAAGCCACTGATCTCAGTAAATAATTCCTCAGGGACTTGGATTTCCAGCTTCTTCATAACAGGGAATACGCTGCGCGATCACTTTGATGTCAGCAAGGCACAACCCCATCTTCGATGCGGAGCGTCCTGTTTTCGACTGGATCTTCACAACTGCGGGGCGATAGGGCCACCAATTCGGCGTGTGAACCTCACGGTCTCTGAGCGTGATCCGGGATCACGACATCTGCCCGCCGCGACCCCGGCGTAACGTTCAGAGACTGCATCCTGCCGTCGCGATAGACGCCTTCGATGACCGTTTGCTGCGGCGCGTGGAGCTTGAATTCGACGTTCCACTCCTTCGGCCACGCAGGCAGGAGGAAGATGCGCTGGCCGTCGGTTTGGAGCAGCATCGATTGCAGGGTCTTCATCAGCACGCCGCCGTGGTCCTGATCGGGCGTCCAGTCGAAGTTCGGCCCCCAGAAGGCGGGGAAGCGCTCGCCGGGGTCGTGGCTGCGGGCCCGCGCGACGAGCGACTTGCGCGCGTCGTCGGCCAGCCCAAGGTAGGCCATGAAGATACTGTCCTGGCGCCACCCGGAGTCGCCGCGATCCCAGCGATGCTCCAGCGCGGTACGGGCCCAATCGGCGTTGGGCCGGTTGAAGGCGAAGAGCCGGAACGGAAACACCGGGTAAAGCTCCGGGTTCTCGATGTTGCTTTTCTGGGCAAAGAACGCGGCGGGCGCCAGCGCCTGCTTCCCCTCGACCTCGCGCAGCGGGATCGGCGGGAGTTTGGCGTGGAGCCGGTGCCAGAACTCGCGATCCGGCGCGGGCGCAAATTCTGGAGGCAGGGCGAGGAGGCGTTCCGTGACCGCGAGGCAGCCGGCGAGTTCGGGCATGGCGTTCGTGCAATGCCACCAGGTTTCCAGCGCCTGCGACGGGTGCATGACGAGCTTCCCCTGTGCGTTGGTGGGATACTGTTGCTCGAAGAAGGTCAGAATCTCGCGCGAGAACGGCAGCGCCGTCTGGCGGAGGAACTCGCGGTCCAGGGTGTGGTCGTAGTAGTCGAGCATCATCCAGCAGAGTTCGAGGCCGCCGACCCATTCCCACTTGTGCCAGCCGCTTTCCTGGAGCTTGTCCGGGCGCTGCGCAAAGGGCGTCCAGCCGTAGGTCTCGCTGAAGACCGCCCCCCAAAACATGATGCACTCCGGATAGTACGCACCGTCGTGGCCGAGATAAAGTTTGGTGCGGTATTTGCAGAGCGGCAGCAACTCATCGGCATACATGTGAAACAGGGGGCGCTGAAGGTCGAAGTCGCCGGAGGTGCAGAGGCTGATGTAAGGCAGGCGCGTGTTTTGCCACCAATAGCCGGGGCCCCAGCGACGAAAATCCGGGTCGGCCTCGGTCGGGCCGGGCGGGACGGTGAACAGAGTCCCATTGAACTTGATGGGATACGCTCCCCGGCCCGCGCACGCCGTGATGAAGCGCTGGAGTTGGTACATCTGGCTGACGTAGGCGGCTTCGTCACGGACCGTTGCGCCCGCGTCGGTGGCGGCGAGCTTGCCGTTCACATAGAGACGGCATCCGCCCGCGGCCGGATTGGCGACGGCAGCGACGTGCGTCCACTGGTCGGCGGGCAAGGCGTCGTGCTGCTGGAGGATCCGCTGGCCACAGATCAGCCGCAGACTGTTGCCGGGGAAGGTGTCGAAGAGGAAGCCGTCACTACCGCCGGGCGTGATCTTGTCCACAAGCCGTGCCCCGCCGCCGCCGAGCTTGGGCGGCTTCACCCAGGCTTCAATCGTGAAGCCGGCGGTGAAGTCCCACGCGGTGGAGTTGGTGAGGGTTTGCGGCGGTAGCTTCGTGCCGGCAAAGAGAACCGCGTCCTGGCCACCGGCGAAAATCGGCGCTGACTTTAAAGCCGTTGCCAAAGGAGAAGTGCGCCGACTCACGTCCGCGGCCACGGCGATCTCGGCTTCCGAGAGCGGCCTCGCGAGCACGCTCACACGGCCCAGCTCGCCGGCGAACTTGTTCCCGCCCTCCTGGTCCATGCCGATGCGGACCGGGTGCGCGTTCGTCGGGACGATGGCAGCCGTCTGGGGCGTCGTATTCGTGCCGGCCGACGCCCGAATCCAGCTCCGATTCCAGAATCCGCGCCACCATTGCTCGTGAGCGGCGTGGCGGGTGGCGAAATCCTCCGTTTCCACCGCGCGAATCGTTTGGTCCATCGTCGCCAGCCATTCCGCGGCGGTGGCGGGTTGCCGCGTGAGCACGAAGATGCTGAACCGATGCGAAGTGCCGCGCGGCGAGCGCAGGCGCAGATCGTCCAACCGTTCGCCGCGTTCGGCTTTGATGACCGCCCCAAACGTGCGATGTAACAACGGGTCGGGTTGCTGGAAACCGGTGAGACCCTGGACTTCAGCCAGCATCTGCGGCCCCACGGACTTGAGGTTGCGGTGGAACCAACCGACGCGGTCGCGCTGGTCCGCAAGTACCGTGTCCGGCTCGGTGAGGATCGACGGCTTGCGGCCATCGGGCAGCTTGCGGTTCGTCATCACGTCGCTGACCTGGAGGTCCGTGATCTCCTGCCGGTTCGTGCGCCACCGTTCGACAATCGCCGTGGCTTCGAGCGGCGAGGCGCTCTCGGCGGTGACGTGGATGACCGGATGATTCGCGTCCACCCACAATCGAATGGTGGTTGAGGGTTGAGAGTTGAGTGTGGAGGGATCCGCACCGGTCTTGATCTCGATGCTGCCCTCGCCCAGCTTGAGTTCCTGGCGGAAGGATCGGCCTTCCGCGAACGGGTTGGGATCGAAGTGCACCCGCACCTTGCCGACCTTGACCAGGCGCGCGTTATCGTCCCACGCGTCAGTCTTGCTCATGTAGAATTGCAGGTCGCCGTCGGGGTTGGCCCACGCATTCAGCGCGATGTCGCCATTGCCCAGCGGCATGGAACCGTGGTGGTTCTGGCTGGGTGAATCCCAGACCACGTCGAAGCCGTCCACGGGTGCGGCCGGCGCGGTGAGCGGAGTCAGCAGCAGGGTGGCGAGAATGCAGAACGTGAGCTTCATGCGGGGCGAATCGTTGCTCCCGGACTGGCGGCAGTTCCGGTAATGCCGCGTGCGGGAGAGCCGGCTCGGGTCCATGGGCGGCGTCAGGGCTTTCATGCGCGGAGAAGTGAATCACGCCGCACAAGGCAAGTCATGCACGATCGCGGTTCAAATAGTTCCATCCACGGGCGGCGGTGATGGCCTCGGGCGGCAGCGCGGGATTCAATCGCTCCAACGTCGCGCGCAACCGGGACACCAACACGACCTCGCCCTTCGTCTCGCGCCGCAACTTGCTCACGACGGAGAACGCCACCCCGTAGTTTAGCTGCGTGGTGAACGGCCTCCCGAAGTGGTAGTTAAACTCCGTGCTTCAACGGAAACTTGGCAAACGAATAGCCGACCTGCGCCGGGCAAAGAAGCTCACACAAGAGCAACTCGCCGAAGCTGTCGGTTGTTCGGTTGAGTTCATCAGCCTCGTGGAACGCGGCGTTAACGCGCCATCCGTCGCCGGGTTGGAGACGTTTTCGAAAGTGCTCAAAGTTGAGGTCAAGGAACTGTTCACCTTCGAGGAGAAGAGGCGATGAGCCGGGGAAACGCATACTTCTCGCGCCTCAAGACTACGCTTGAGGGTGTGGTTGAATACCTTCGCGAGAAGGGCATCGATGAGCGGCATTTGGCCTTCGGCGGGGAAGGCCAGCCGCCTGCTCGGAAGCCGACTGTGCCGACGGACGCCCGCTCTGAATTCCTCGCCAATCGAGCGATGGGCGATTGGGCCGAACGGAAGTTGTCAGCAGCTCTCGTCCATGCGCTGCCCGGCTGTAAAGTCGTGCAATATGGCAGCACTGACCGCATTGCGGCGGGACATCCCGAATTCAAGACACGCTACCTCGCCGGACTTGAAGAAACGCGCCGCTTCGGAAAGCGTCCTGACCTGCTCCTTTTCCCCACCGGCACGGTCGTTGAGGCCGACGTCTCCGAGCGCTGCCACTCGGAAACCGAGGCGCTCGTGAAAAGTGCCGTCGCCGCCGTGGAGGTTCGCTCCAGCAAGTTCGAAGCGTTGACATACATCGCCGTTCGCAAGAATCAGCGCGATTCTGGCAAGAAGACCGGCAGAGAAACTCCAAGCTTCACGGTAAAAGTCGAAGACCTCGTGATTGTCTATCGCTGGTTGGAGCGGCATCGCGTGCCGCAGAGCTACTGCCAGGTGTTTTTTGACTCGGTGTTTGCGATCAACTTCCTCGACATCTTCGCCACCATCGGGAGCGGCAGCGGCTTTACCATTGAGACCCCGGAGAAGAGTCAGGAGAAGGCGACCATCATGATCCCCATCACGAGCGGCGCGCAGATCGGTCGCGCCACCGCTATCCCGACGTTTGCTGCGGAACACCGAGTCACGGAACTGGGACGGCACGATGCGTATGTCGTCCCGCAAGGTGGCGGCTTCAAACTCGACGCTGCGGCAGCGAAGAAGGTTCTTTTGGTCGAGAGTTAGTAGCGAAGTAACGGGCTGCCAGTTCGTCGATGCTCGCTATTCGCTCGGCCAACGGCAGCTTTTCCAGTTCAGCCAGCTTGCGCGTCAATTCATCCGCCTCGGCTCGGCTCAGCTTCGGCATCACGGGACAAGGCATGTCTTCCACGTCTCTTGGCTCGAGCTTGTTCAGCCCGTCGCCATAAAACCGGTTCACTTGGGAGAATGCCCGTCGTCCGTCGGAACTGTTCAGAAACAACGTCATCAGTGGCGGCAGGTTTTCGCAGCCCGGTTTGGCATAGAGCCCGTGGAAGCAAGTGAGGTTTTTTGCACCGGAGGTGTTGAGAATGAACTTCACCGACTCGCGTGAAAAGACGGCTGCCCAGATGTCCGCCACAGCTCGGTTCTCCGGCATATACCAAACCGGACGATGACTTGGCAGATGGCGCTGAGGAATGCCCCTCTCCTCGCCGAGCTTCAAATAGCGCCTGAGGTCTTGGTCGTTGCGCGAGGGGTTCAACAGGAAACAGCGGCGGTCACTGGCGGCCAGCGCATCAAACTCCTCCCGTGTGAACACCAATCCGTCCGCATCCACGGCTTTCGTGACGCAAGGCTCAACCTGCGCTTCCGTCAAATGCTGCTTGTGAAGTTCAGCGCGGCTCAGACAAAAGAAATCGTTTGCTCCCGTCGCGATCCCTCGACTGCAACCAAAATAATCGCCAACCCGGTTGGGGAACGATGTTTCATCCGTCTGCGCCTTCTCGTTGAGCAAAACGTTGAGCCATTTGTCGCGGGGGTTGAGCTTCATCAGGTCCAGGCAGCCGTTGGTGGCGCGGCCGATTGTCCCGGCGAGGAGCTTGGAGACTAGTCTCGCCGCTTCCTCGATGGAATCCACGCGCTTCGCCCACGATGGGGCTTCCGCTGGCCGGTCTTTGTCCAGAAAGACGATTGCGCTCGTCGTGAGCGCGTTCGGGAAGAGGTTCACGGAGGGCGCGAAGACCACGAGCGCCGCCGGTCGCAGGGCCCGCGCCAGACGATCCTTGATTTCATGGCCAAAGTTCGCGTTCAGGAATTCCGCCGGCAGGATGACGGCGGCACGTCCGCGTGGCGCAAGATCCTCCCAAATCTTGAGCAAGAACAGCGCGTAAAGATTCGTGAGCCGGTCCAACGGCGTGCCGAGTCGCTCCTCGAAATAGCGCCAATCCCTCTCCGAGTAATCGAGCCGATGCGCCTTCACATAAGGCGGGTTGGCAACGATGCCGTCGAACAGACCGGCGTCGGACTTGAGATAATCCGCCAGAATTAGCTTCGCGCCGTGCGGTGCTGTGACTTTCGCCCGTTGCAGTGTCTGCACGTCACGCTCCACCCCCACCAACTGCACGTGCCCGTCAACTTGCCGGCACGCTGCCAGCAACCCGCCCAAGCCTGCCGCCGGATCAAGCACGGTGGTCGGCTTCGCCGACATCACCCATTTCGCCATCAATCCGGCCACCGGCTCAGGCGTGGCGACCTGCCCAAGCTGCTTTGTCTCTCGCTGCCACGACTCGGCTGAGGCAAAGGAGTCCCCTTCGCCCGTGGCAACCTCCACGGCGTTCGGCTCGTAGTAGAGCGAGAGAAACGTTTGCTTGTCGCGCAGCTTCACCGCCAAAAGTCTGCCAGCAGTTTAACTACGGGTCAACTCCGGCGGGCGCGGCCCGCGCCAGTCCCGCGAGGCGGGATTACTCCGCGTCTTGTTGACGACATTCAGCCTTTGGTGGTCGTGGTTCTTTAGTGCGTTCTATTCGGATTCCGATTCTGCCGCTCGCTTTTCTCGCAAGCTCAAGCCTTTGTAGAGACTTTGATGAACATAAACTCCGGCGCTTGAGGGAAGCGCGAGGTCACTGTCCTCACATTTGAAGCGCGCAGTGCCAGCGTTTGCCGAGTCTCACGCCAATCAGCGAAGCGTCAAAAAGAAGCTCAATCGACGATCGTGCGCCCAACGTGTTGATCACGTCTGACGCGCGTTGGCGCAAATGGGCTTCAAATTCTTGCAGCGAATCGTAGCGGTGAAAGCCCTGCCGCAATGCCTCGACTAGCGCTTCGAACTTGGGGTGAAGCCGCCGATATTCTTGTTTCACGTCTTCAACCTTCCATCCACTGTACTTTTCCTCAGCTTCGCGGATGACGTCTTTGGAGATTTCCAAAGCCTCGTCACCGGCACGGCGAATACACTCCTGTAGAAACTGAATGACTTCGCGAGGGCGGAGAAACGTGCGCTTCACGATATAGTTGAAAGGAGCGATCGATCCGCGCATATCGCCGGGTTCAAAGATTTCGTCAGTGGTAACACCATCTGGGAGCCGCTCATCAACCATCCTCTTTAGTAAGTCGGGCGTCCAAGTGATTGTCTCCTCCAATGGGCGATGCTTGTCCTTGTCGTCGAACTGAAGACCGTCGTAAATATCGGCACGAAGAAACACGAGGCAGGAAATACCTCTGGCATTGACTTGGGAGGAAAAGCGGTCGTTTATTTCCTTCGCCGCCTTTAATAGCCCCACCAGAAGGCTTTTCGCTTCGGCCGACCCGTCCCACGAGTCATCGAGGCGGTCGAGCGCAACGACGACACCTATGTCTTGGCTTAACTTCTTCAAGTCCTCGAAAAGCAAACCTCAACTTGCGGAGTAAGCGGTTGCTCATGTGACCGGCGAGTGAACCCGAATCTAAGTCCAAAGGCCTCAAGATTAAAGCTTTCGAGCCCCCTAACGAGTCTTGTCGCTGTCGTGCGCGCATCCGGCATCTTGCCACCGTAATTCTGGGAGATGAACTTCTTTAGGCGACGCAAGCTTTGTTGCGAGCTTTCGTGAAATAGCGTGTCGAGTTCGTTGCTCAAAACCGCTGCCGCCTCCACGGCGATTGTGAACTGCCACGCATTTGCATGAGCTTGCTCCGAGAGCAAACCCGCTTCTTTGTATTGCCGAAGAGCGCCCCAGGCATACTGGTCTGGTGTGAGCAAAACGACTCGTGTTCGAAGATGCCCCACATCGTGGAATAATGGTTGCAACTGTGAGAACAAAGCTGACTTTCCCGCACCCTTTCGTCCGAGAAACTGGGTCTTGCGAAGTAGGGTCGCCGCAGTTGCCTGAGGCGTTTTGACGAAGTATTCGGCAAGCCGCCTGTCGGATTCGGCATCTACCGAACCCAGATCGACCTTCCCCAAATTAAGGTTAAGTTCTGCGAGTCTCATGAGCTTTGCGGTCACGCCTTCGCGTAAACCTCCGCGCCTCTTTCCGCGAACTCCTTCGACTCGGCTTCCATGCCTTGCTGCGAGGCCTCTTCCTCGGCGATGCCTTGTTCGGCGGCGCATTTCCGGCCGTCTTCGATGATTGTCATCGCGCAAGTGTGGGCGTTCCTTGTGCCCTTGGCCAGAGGGAATCCGGCACGGCCTTTGGGGTTGAGCGCGGAGTGGAAGAGTTGAATCCAGAGGCGGGGGGAAGAACGAAGGTCGAATTTCGACTGCCGAACTGGCCGGCGTTCGCAATACGGACTTCGCACTTCGCAATTGGCCGCGTCCACGGCGTTGACGTTGAACGGCGGATGGAGTTCGGTTTCACCGGCAGTCCTGCGGTCAAGCTTCGCCAGCGAGGTTCTCGCGCTCGCGCGCATAGCGGTGTCCACGGCCCCGCCATCGGCTGGATTGAACGGCTGGGAATTCATTTCTTCCTTCCCGTTTTCTGCCGCTTGGGCGGCGGGGGCAGTTGTTGGATGGCTTTCTCGAATTCGCCACCGGCCGCGTCGGATTGCTGGATGCGCTGGCGATTGAACTTGTCGTATTCCGCCTCGGCTAGTGTATCGTCCCATAATAGTCTTTACTAAATGAGACCGTCCGTGCCAACCTATGGACATGGCGCGTCCCAAACTGCCCTTCGAGCTTTCACCCGAGCAACGGACCGAGCTGCGACGTCTGGTCTGGGCTCCCGGCACTCCGCAGAAGTTGGTCCGCCGTGCCCGCATTACCCTGCTGGCGGCCGAGGGCCTGGACAACAAGGAAATCGCGGCCCAGTTGGGCACCAGCCAGGTCACCGTGGGCCAGTGGCGTCAACGGGTGCTCGATCTGGGTCTGGCCGGACTCCAAGAGGCCCCCCGAGCGGGGAGGCCTCGGACTCTGCCCCTGGACCGGGTACAGACCGTGCTCAACGAGGTCGTGCGCCCGCCCAAGGGACGGGCGCGCTGGAGTTGCCGGACCATGGCCCGACACAGCGGGCTGTCCCGCTCGGCGGTCCAGCGGCTCTGGGCCGCCAACGACCTCAAACCGCACCGGACCCGCACCTTCAAGCGCTCCAACGATCCCCAGTTCGAGGCGAAGTTTTGGGACATCGTGGGTCTGTATCTGGATCCGCCGACCCGGGCGATCATCCTGTGCTGCGACGAAAAGGGCCAATGCCAGGCGTTGGAACGTACCCAACCGGGCCTGCCGCTGGGCCAGGGGCACATCGCCACGCGCACCCACGACTATTACCGCCACGGGACAGTAACGCTCTTTGCGGCGTTGAACTATCTCAACGGGAAGGTGCTGGCCGAGCGCGCTCCCCGGCACCGCCATCAGGAGTGGCTGAAGTTCCTCAGATCGATCGCGGCGGCGGTGCCCGCGGAGCTTGACGTGCACCTGATTCTGGACAACTACGCCACCCACAAGCACCCCAAGGTCCTGCGCTGGCTGGCCGCCCGTCCCCGCTTTCACCTGCACTTCACCCCCACCAGTGCCTCGTGGCTCAACCTGGTCGAGCGGTTCTTTCGCGATTTGAGCCAGGACGTCATCCTGCCGGGGAGCTTTGCCAGCGTCGGCGAGTTGGTCAACGCCATCTGGGCCTACTTGGTCGAGCGCAACCTCAGGCCGCAACGCTACCAGTGGCGCGCCGAGGGGAAGGCGATCCTCGAGAAGATCCACCGCGCCCGCGCGGTTCTGGCACGGCAGCCACAGATTCCTAAAGACAATTCTGAGACACTGCACTAGTTCCTTTGCCATCTCGTGCGAGATCTTGCCGGCGTGGGTGAGGATGTGGCGGTCGTTGATGGTGAGGAAGGCGTGGAGCTTGGCGATCCAGTCCTTCATGTGCATGGGCACGCGGCGCATGGCCTGGCCTTCGGCAAAGACGAGGTATTGCTCGACCAGGTTGTTCAGGGCGGCGAGTTCCGGTTCGTTGAGGTAGTTCTTGGCGATGGTGACGTCTTCCTTGCGCACCTTCGCGCCGCGCCAATTGGTCAGGCCCATGTGGGGTTTGGCGCTGTCGGCGCGGGCGTGGATGATCTCCGCCGCCGTCTGGCCGGTGATGGCCCAGTGCATCTTGTTCTGCACGGTCTGGAAGAACTCGATGCTCTCCGGCTGGGTAGGGTCGTAATCAATGCTGGTGGCGTAGATGTCGGTGATCTTCTGGTAGAAGCGCCGCTCGGAGGTGCGGATGTCCTGAATGCGGCGGAGCAGTTCGTCGAAGTAATCGAACGGGCGGTCGGGATTCTTCAGGCGTTCGTCGTCGAGGACGAAGCCTTTGACGATGAACTCGCGGAGTTGCTGGGTGGCCCAGATGCGGAAGCGGGTGGCCACGGCGCTTTTGACGCGGTAGCCGACGGAGATGATGGCGTCGAGGTTGTAGAATTCGAGCGGTCGTTTGACCGGGCGGTTTCCCTCCTGGCGAACTGACAAGTATTCCTTGTGAGTTGCCGCGCGCTGCAACTCGCCCTCGGCGTAGATGTTCTGCAGGTGCAGACTGATGTTCTGCTGGGTGGTCTGGAAGAGGTCCGCCATGTGCTGCTGCGTCAGCCAGACCGTTTCCCCCTCCAACCGCACTTCAATCTTCGTTCGCCCGTCTTCGGTGGGATAGACGAGGAATTGGCCCTGCGCAGGCAGATCGGGTTGCTCGGGGGCATTCATGTTTCCAGAGTCTCGGTGATCTTCGGCGTCGTTTTCCGGGTGTCGGGTGCCGGCTCATTCGTGGTAGGCGTCGCGGCCCATGAGCACTTTGCGAAGTTGAGCCTCGGTTACGTGGGGCCATTTGAGTTTGCGCAGCCAGAGGTTGGTTTTCCCCACGTCGAAGGCTGCGGCGTCGAACGCCCGGCCCAGCCATTGCTTCATGGTCTTGTGCTCCGGGTGTTTCCGGTTCTTGAGGATCTGGAGCAGGTTGGCGTAGCCCCCAGCGCCGCCGCAATCCTCCGGCGGACAGGCGCGCGCGCCGTCGAGGCAGACTGCGGTCGCGGCGGCAACCGCGTCGGGCGGCAGGATCTTGTCCACCGTGATCGCGTGCTCCCAGGAATCGCCGAAGTCGTATTCGTAGCCGAAGGCGTCCTGCGCGCGCGGAGCGATTTGCCGGAGCGTGAACTTGCGCGCTTCGAGGATTTCCGGGTCGCCCTCATACTCGGCGTAGTTATGGCGCGTGTCGGAGTAGCAGGCCTCGCCCACCCGGAACTGGTGCAGATGGCTGTTGGTCCAGCCGATCGCGACCTGCAGGACGGCGTGCAGCCAGTCGAGGCGGGCGTCGCCGGGCACCTGCAACCGCCGCCAGACGGGCGGCTCGGTGCCGAGCAGGACGACCTTCAACTGGTAGCTGGGGGCGTTGGCTTTCCCAGAGGTCGTTTCAATGGCGGAAATCATGCGTTTAGAGCTGGGCAGCCGGGCAAACCCAGCCGGATTGCCTGGCGATGTGTTCCCTGAGCGTTCCCCAGTTCATGAGCGGTGCGGCAGCGTATTGCCGGCCAGTCGCTTGGAGCAATGCAAAAGCGGGCGGTTGCAAAAGCGGGCGGTGACCAAGGCCCCGCGCCCGCCGCGCGGGTCGTCACAGCTCGGGGTTTCGGCCTCCGTGCCCACCACCAGAACGCGGCCGGAGTTCGGGTTCCAATCCACGCGCCGATCCAGGGACCGAAACGGTCGCGGAAGTCGGGTCCTGGTTTGGTGGTGGCGGTGCTGCCGCCGCGCCCTGCAATGCCGCCCCGGTGCCACCACCCATTTGCAGCCCACCAGCGGTGGCAAGCCCGTCGCCATCAGAGTCTGGCTCCGGTTCGGATATGGATTGGGCTTCAGTCCCGCGCCCGGTGAGCACCCATCGCCCTGCTGGCAGAGCAGACAGCGCGGACTGCACGTCCGCGACTGCCCCGTCCTGGGCGCCATCACGCTGCCGCTCTCTGGTGCGGCCGGAAGTGCGGCTTGACGCCGCGATGGCTGTGATTAGCTTGGCGTCCAGATGAAACCCCAGCCTGTACTTCCCACGACCGACGGCGAAGTTCGTCCGGGCGCCTGGGGTGGTCGGCCGTGTGGCTTCACGTTGATCGAGCTTCTCGTGGTCATCGCCATCATTGCCATCCTGGCGGGCATGTTGTTGCCGGCGCTGTCGCAGGCCAAGGAGAGGGGCCGGTCCATCAAGTGCCTGAGCAACGTCCGCCAGATGTCCCTGAGCTACCACCTTTACGCGGATGACAATAACGACGAGGTGGTGACGCTCTACCTGTTCCAGACGGCGCCGCCGGGCGCGCTATACCCTGGCGGGGTGACGTGGTGGGTGGACCTTTTCCGGCCTTACCTGTATGGGACCAACGTCACCGTGTGCCCGAGCATCAAGGGCGGTGTGGCGGGCACCGCCGGCGGTCCGGGCGGGCTCGGCGTCGCGTTGAGTCATCCCGAACTCTCAGCCTGGTCAACGGACTGGCGCCCGAAGCTGACCTCGATGAAGAGTCCGTCCAAGAAGGTGCCGTTTGCCGACTCGGGCCTGATCGGCAATCCGCTCGACCGCAATCCCGACAACTGGGTCGAGGTGCCGAAGCAGCAGTCGCTCTATTGGCGCGTGCCCACCAACCAGGGTTACTACAATGACGACCCCCAGCGTCCGGTCGGCCGCCACCTCCGACGCTGCATTTCTGGATTCGCGGACGGGCATGGGGAGTCGCTCCGGGTCAGCACGCTGGGCCTCCAATACTATCCCGGCAAAACCTTGGACGGCAGGTCGGCCACAGGCCTGCAATCGCTCGGCGGCAACGGCCTGTATGATGACCGCTGGAAGTGGTCCTTTGCTGGGGATTAGGCTGCATCGCCCGGCAGCCCGCAGGAGCGCCAGGGCAAGGGGAACTCCACCCCGTCGTCCGAGCCCACGACAGCGTTTGTGAGCGGATCCACCGCGGGCATTCCCGGGTCACGGATGACCCAGCCTGACATGAGCAAGCGAACGAGAGACAGCATAGTCCTGAGCCTGGCCGCCTGCGCCTCAGCGTTCTCGCTCTACTTCGCATTTTTCGGGCATTCCCCCCGGATCGACCTCGGCACGTACGCGGCCCTGGGCGCAGTGACGGCCGAAGAAACGGCGAAGCTATTAGGGAACCAGGGGCGGGTGCTGGTCATCGCCCGCGACACCGGCGCGGATAGGAACCCGTCCGTGGAGGCAGAACTGGCAGCGTTCCAGCAAAGCCTGAAAAGGTACAAGGGACTAAGCCAGGTCACGGAGCGGTTCCTGGCGACGCCCATGCTGATGATGGCCACCGGCGGCAGCGTTCCGCCGGAACAACTCTCCAAGGCGCTGGAAACGCATCCGAACGTTGGCGCCTTGGTGCTCTTCTGCGCATTTCCTCCGTTGGCCGATTCCGAGCTGAAAACGCTGCGGAAGCGCGGCGTCAAAACCGTCGTGGTGTCCTCGTTTCGCCCAGACTATGCACAGCTCTTGAAGGAGGACGTGATCCATCTGGCGATCATGCCTCGCCCGGAGGAGCCGGCGTCTGACGCCCAGCCGCCGCGCACCGTGCGCGAACGTTTCGACCAGGATTTTGTGATCGTTACCGCGGCTGACGCGGCCCGTTAAGAATGGTAGGGTCTTCAAACTCGCCAAGCCGGATCGGATACTGCCCGTACTCGCGCACCAACTTCACGATGTAGTCGTAGGTTGGCCCGGACACGCTGCTGCTGACCGAATGGTCCGACTGGAAGATGTAGCCGCCGCCTTTGGCTGCATTCAGCTTGCGCAGCACTTCGTCGCGGATGGCTTCGCGGTCGCCGGTCTCCCAAACCTGGACGTTGCTGTTGCCGCAGAAGCCGATGCCTTGTCCATATTGCCGACGCAGCGCGACGACGTCCATGCCCGCCTTGGCTTCGAGCGGATTGTACGCGTCGATCTTCATATCGATATAGTCTTGGAAGATGGCCTTCACATTGCCGCAGCCGTGGTAGATCACCGGCAGCCCGGCGGAGTGCGCGGCTTCGGTCATCTGCGCCACCCAGGGCTTGAAGTGTTCGCGCCAGTAAGCCGGCGACATGAACGTGCATTTCTTGTAAGCTACGTCGCCCCAGATCACGAAGCCGTCGAGCAAGCCCGCGCCCGCCTCGATCTCCGCCCTGGCCATCTCCAGGTAGAATGCGCCGATGCGGTCGATCACCGCGCCCAGGCGTTCCGGGTACTCGCCCATCCAAAGCAGGGCGTTCTCCTGGCCAATCAGGCGGGTGAGACACTCGCTAACCTCGATCATGCTCCCATACACGGGGAAAGTCCGGCCGCAGCGACTTCACCGTGTCCAACCACGGTGGCGAGTTGCGCTGGAAGCCGTCGCCCACGCCGGCGATCTGGTTGTCGCCGGCGGCGAAGAAGCGCCGCGGGTCGCGCGGGTCGTCGAACGCCGCGCGTTCCAGCTTTTCGAACGTGTCAGTCTCCCAGGCCCGCATCTCCGGCATGGGATGTTGAAAGTGTTTGTGCATGACCGCGCCGAAGCCGGTCCGCACCACCACTTCCTCGGTCGTTTCTTGCAACGTCTCGAACGGGCGGATCCACGGGTCCATGTTCGGTACCGTGACGATCCAGTCGAGGTCGTAGTGATAGTACGGATTGGCGTCGGCCGGCAGGCCCAGTTCGTGTCGCCAGCGCTCGATGAAACTGCCCCAGAAGAAGTCGCTGATCGGCACGCGGTCCGGTTCCTCGTGCCGCAGGGCCTGGTTCATGCGCTCGAGTTTGCGGAGCGTGTTCGGCTTGCGCTCCGCCGCGCCCGCCACCTTGCCCACGGTGTCGAACATACTCATACATTCACCCCTGCGCCACCAGGCGTCGTGCGCCGCCGGCGTTCATTCCGTTCCGGTCAATTGAATCTCGGCAATCGTCGGGCCATCACTCGCTTCGAGAATGTTCAACCGCACTCCGCGCGCGGTGACCGCGGGGAAGCTGCGCTGGAAATCCCCGCCCAGCTTGGTTCCGGCAAAGAGAGTCTTCCAATCCGCGCCGTCTTGGCACTGGAACTCGAACCCCTGCACGCGACCGGCGTAGGCTTCGTGGATGGCAACGCCGGTGAAGCGGGTTGGCTTGCCCAGGTCGAGGGCGACCCACGCCTGACGTGTCCCGCCGTCGGTGGCCCAGCGCGTGCCCGGATCGTCGTCAAACGCCTTGTCGGCGCCGTGCTCCTCCGAGTTCTGATAGACGTTCGAGGCGGTGGCGCGGTTGGACGACGGCCAATCGATGGCCGGGATGTCCAGCGCCGAGCCTTCCAGGTCGAGCCGGATGACGGTGTCGATGTCCTGGCGGTCAGCCGCGGGTACCGAGATGACCACGCCTTGATCGTTCTGCTGCACTTGCGCCTGGCCGCCCGTGAGGACGGTGTGGTTCACGATCTTGCGGGGGAGGTTGGGCAGCGTGACGGAATCGCCCTTCCAGCGCAGGACGTGAGCGAAGATGGTGTTGCCGGTGCGGGTGCTGGCGAATTCCGCGGTCGGTTTCCAAGGCCCACCCCGCGTGGCGTAAATCGTGTCGCCATATTTCGCGAGCCAGGTGCCCATCTCTTTCAAGCGCTCGACCTGGCGCGGTTCGATCCGGCCATCGGGCATCGGGCCGACGTTGAAGAGCAGGTTGCCGTCGCCGCCGGCGCAGCGGATCAAGGTGTCGAGACATTGCTTGAGCGACTTCATCTGGTCGCCCGGCTTCCACGCCCATTGGTTGCAGATGGTGATGCAGCTCTCCCACGGCCGGTCGTACTGGAATTTGCCGATGACTTGTTCCGGCGTGTCGAAGTCCTCCGGCAGGCCGCTGCGGTTGTTAATAATCAAATCCGGCTGGAGCTCCCGCGCCATGCGGTTCATCGCCACCGAACCGTAGTCCGCGGCGCTCTTGCCAAGGCCGTCGTACCAGAGGACGTCCACCCGGCCATAGCCGGTGAGCAGTTCGCGCACCTGCGCCTTCAGGTAGGCCACATAGTTCGTGTGGCGCTCCGTGAAAGCGTCGGGATGATGCCAGTCCGGCGGCGAATAATAGAGGCCGAAGCGGAGGCCGGCCCGGTGACATGCGTCCGCCAACTCCTTCACGACATCGCGGTGAAACGGGCTGTCGGGCGACGTGATCTTGTAGTCGCTGACCTGCGTGTCGAACATGCTGAAGCCGTCGTGGTGGCGGCTGGTGAACACGAGATATTTCATCCCCGCCGCTTTCGCCGTGGCCACCCAGGCGTCGGCGTTGAAATTGGTGGGATTGAATTCCTTGTACAGGTTGTCATAGACCTCGACCGGCACCTCTGTCCCGCGGCCGAAGCCATAGCCGCGGCGCTCGCCCGCGCGCGACCACCCGATCTCGGTGCCTTTGAGACTGACCGGCCCCCAATGAATGAAGAGGCCAAAGCGCGCGTCGCGCCACCACTCCATCCGACTCGCTGCGCTGGGCGACGGGGTGTCGGCGGCGTTCGCGACCAGGCATGAGAGGGCGCCGGCCAAAAACCAATTTCTGATTCGCGGTGTGTTCATATCGATTCGTTTAGTTGGCGGTGTCGAACAGGCTGAATTCCGAAAGCGTCGGGCCATCGGTGGCGTCGAGAATGTTCAAGCGCACCCGCTGGGCCGTTACCGGCGCGAAGCGCCGGCTCCAGAGTTCGCCCAGCGTCGTGCCGGTGCAGAAAGTCTTCCAGTCGGAGCCGTCGAGCCGCTGCAACTCAAAGCGCTGCACCCGCTCCGGGTAAGCCTCGGCGATGACGGCCTGGTCGAACCGCACCGGCCGCCCCAGGTCCACCTCCAGCCACGCCTGGCGCGTGCCGGCGTCGGTGGCCCAACGCGTGTCGTCGTTGCCATCCACCGCCAGGTCGGCGCCGAACTGCCCCTGCCGTTGATAGACATTCGAGGCGCGGGCCTTCGCACCTCTCGTCAACGACACCTTCGCCGGCACGTCCACCGCCGGGAGGCGGCCGGCGTCGCCTTCGAGTTCCAGGGCCACAACGGTGTCGAACGGTTGCCGCGCGTCTTCGGGAACGGCGATTTCCAGTCGATCCGCGCTCTGGCGGACCTTCGCCTCGCCGCCGGTGAGGACGCGGGCGCGCCGCACCTTTTCTGAAATCGCGGGCAGGCGCAGCGGATCGTCCAGCCAGTTGAAAACGTGGAGATAAATCGTGTTCCCTTTGCGCGTCGAAGCGCCGTACCGGCCTGGTTTGAAAGGCCCGCCGCGCGTGCCGTAGATGCTCTCGCCGCACTGCGCCAACCACGCCCCGACGCCTTCCAAGACATCGACCTGCCGCGGCTCGATCCGGCCGTCCGGCATAGGGCCGACGTTCAGCAGCAGGTTGCCGTCGCCGCCGGCGCACCGGGCGAGAATGCGCACCGTGTCCGCGACCGATTTGATGGTGTCGTCCGGTTTCCAGGACCACTGCGTGCCCAGGGTCATGCAAGTCTCCCACGGCCGCTGGTCGTCGTACGTGCCGATCACCTGTTCCGGAGTGTAGTAATCTGCTTCCGGGCCGATGTACTGGTCGGCCGAATGACCGCCGAAGCTGCAGTCGAGCCGGTTGTTGATGATCATCCGGGGTTGGGCGGTCCGGACGAGGCGGTAGGTATCCGCCTGGTCCCAGGGAATCGTGCCGCCGTCCCAGTCGAACCAAAGCACGTCGATGCGGCCGTAGTTTTCCAGGAGCTCCCGGAGTTGCCCTTGCATCCGCTGCAGGTACGCGGCGTTGCGCGCGGTGCGACAATCCGGGTCGTACCAGTCCATCGGCGAGTAATACCAACCGATTGGCACACCCGCGGCGTGGGCGGCCGCGGCCAGTTCGCCGCAGACGTCGCGCCGGAACGGCGAGTTGCCGATGTGATGGTCGATGGTCCTGGTCGGCCACAGGCAGAAGCCGTCGCAGTGCTTGGCGGTCAGGACCATGTACCGCGTGCCGGCCGCCTGGGCGAGGCGCACCCACTGGGCGGCGTCGAAGTTCGTGGGGTTAAATTCCTTGTAGAGGTTGTCGTAAACCTCGACCGGGATCGGGCCCTTGTTCGGGCAAAGCGGATTCGAGTTGGCGCGCGACCAACTGATCTCGGTGCCCTTGAGGCTGACGGGCCCCCAGTGGATGAACAAGCCGAAGCGGGCCTCGCGCCACCATTGCAGGCGCTCCGGAGTCTTCGCTGGCGCCGCGGCGGGTGCGGGCGATGCGGGCGGCGGTTCGGCGGCACCCAGAAACCACGGGCTCAGAAGCAAGGCGCCTAGAACGGGGAGCGTATTCATGCGATCCATAATTCAGCTTTCGTCGGTATCGGCGGCAGCGGGTACGCGGTGGATTGTAGGCGAACCGCCGGGCTTGACCAGCTTCTTGATGGAACGTGCCGGCCGGCCGACAGGACAAACGGATCGAAATCCCGCTGCCGGCCGGCGGCTTGGCCCAATGCCTCGACCTTCGACCGGAAGTGAATCCGTCCCTTCGGCCCGGCGAGCGATACCGTCCCGCCGCAGGGACAGTCGAAATCCATCTTCCAATCCGGCCTGAAAGGCCAAGGGTGTGCCAGGCCAGGGCAAGCGCAGCGCCGCCCTGGATTCCAGTGACAAAATGCCAACCGCTCTGAAGGAGCGGGAGGAGCCTTGGCCCGAGGTTCGAGACAGGATTACCAGGATGGACAGGATGAAATACCAGACAAGCAGTGATGGTCTTTGGTAATCCTGCAAATCTTGTTCATCCTGTCAGACTGGCAATAGCTGGCCCCGCCCCTCGGCGAATTCGTGCAGGAGCAGCCCGCACTTGCCGCCCGCCTTGGCGGTGAACACCGCCGCGTTGCGCCACATCTCCAGCCGGCCGGCGGTGAACAATGCGCTTTGGCCAAAGCTGCGCCGCTGGCAATCGCTCCAAAAGAGCGTAGCAGCCGACGTGAGAAGGCTCTGAAATCGTTTGGTTCTCCGTGAAGTTTGAGCCTCGTTACCTCGGCTGCTACGTCCAGAGGCTTTGTACCGACCCATCGAAGGTGATCGTCACCGCTTTGCCTTTCGGTTCGGGCACGTCCTCGTAATCGCGGTTGAACTGCGACGGAAAGACCAGGTACCGCCCGTCATCCACGTTCTGCCGCAGCGCCAGGTCGTGCCGAACCAATTCCTCCACCGTCGCGTTTAACAGCAACTACTCCTGGCCGGGGGTGGTGACCTTCTGCTCCTTCGGCACGAAGAACTTGCCGGCCAGGGCGATTTCTTCCGCTAACGAGCCGAGGCCGACTGTGAAGGGCTGAAAGCCCGAAAGAAAATAGCCCGGGGCAAAGCGAGTCTGCGAGCGACGCCCTGGGTCAACCGCCCACGAAATCTTCAAGCCCTGAAAGGGCGAAAGAAGTAGTCACTCCACCGCAGAACCTCAGCCCTCCTGGCGGCGAAGGTGATATTTCTCACGTTCCTCAGGGGTCATCTTGTTTAGCACCTGCGTTTCCCGATATTCGTGCGCTTCGGCTACCATTGTGAAAGACGCTTGGATACCTTTCGCAGTGACGAGGCTTCTGATCCGTTCCAAAGGCACACGGAAAAACTCCTTCCGAGAATTGATCTTGTTGATGCGCAGATCGTCGAACTCAGTGTGGAGCAGGTTTTCGAGTGCAGGCGCGTCTTCGCAGGGGATCATTGCCTGGACATCGAAATCGAACGGAACGGACGCGTCGCTAAGCTCCCAGACGCGATCAATCGGCTCAAGGCGCCGGGTCATCCCTACCTTGAATACTTCCTCACCGAAGGAGCCGACATTCGAGATGATGTAAATGTTGCCCTTCCGGGTTTGCTGTGCCATCGACAGCGCCCGTTGGTTCTTGGCTTCCGCCTCGGCTAGTCGTTGATTTAGCGTCGCGATTTGCTCCGCGAATTCCACTCTTTGTTCGGCGTTGGCTTGTTCCGCTTCGAGACGAGCTTTTTCCAAAGCCGTTTTGATGACTTCCTCTTCTCGCTGCGCTTCCTGCATTGCTCGCTCGTACTCGCGGCGTGCTTTCTCTTCTTCGCGCATCTGCTCCTTGAGCCGCCGCTGTTCCTCGCGTTCTTTCAATCTCATTTCCTGCACGACCACCGCCCACTTCAATTCTGCCAACCGGGCGTCGAGATACGTCGGGAGAATGCGCGCATCCCGGAACGCTATGCCGTTTAGATTGACTAAACTGAACGCGTCCCGGATTTCTTGTTCGAGAGTTCCATGGTTGTCGTGCTTGGTGCGTGAGAGAATCGCGTGCACGCGGCCATTGAAGGCATCAACAACGAATCGGTTGGCTCTTTCGCGTCGGTCGTCTTCCACATAGTTGCACGCCGCCGCTTGTTTTTGCTCAACCATCCGTCGGGACTGCTCGCGTGCAGCTCTCAGAGCTTCACCGGCCTCGGTATGTCCGAAATCGGCGGCCAAGTCGTCCAAGATAATGTGGCTTGGGATAACGTATCTGTCTCCGTATCCTTCGGTGACATTCCACAGCGCTTGCACAGCTTGCTCCAATGTGTGTTTGTCCCGTAACGCTGCGTAGGCATCGCCGCCGATTTGCTCGGCGCGTTTGTGGGCATCTTCCACGATCCGCCCAGCATCGGTTGTCGCTTGATCCAAGAGCGCATCGGCTCGGTCTCGAATCTCCTTTGCTCTTTGAGTTGCTTTGGAGCGTTCTTCGACAGCGGCCGTGCGCGATTGTTGCAGTAGAGTCTGCGCGTCTTTGCGCAATGCTATGGCCTCCGCCATCGCGTCACCGAGGACCCGCTTGATTTCCGCCTCTGCGTCCCGCAGCGATTCGTATTTCCGAAGCGGCCCTATTTCGTGGAGTGTTTTCGCAAGCAAGGCTTCGGCAGCTTGTTGCGACTTCCGAGCTTCGTGGTCGTAATGCTGACGAATCCGCTCGGATTCCTGTTTCAAATCAGCGAGATGTTGGTCAACGAGTTGTTGTGCGTTTGATATTGCCGCCTGTGCCTCGTTGTGAACGCGAAGCGCCTCAGATTCGTAGTGCTGGCGCGTGATCCCAGACTCTTGCTTCACCGCTGCAATCTCTGTGTCACGATCCGCGAGCATCTTCTGCAATCGCTGGCTCTTGAGGAGCATCGCGATGAACAGACCGAGCAAGACCGCGGCGATAATGGCGAGAGCGATTGTCATAACGGTTGCGTAGTTGGTGTGATGGTGGCTGCTGGCTGCGGATGCAGCTTTTCAATTTCCACCCTCAGTTCATCTCGCAGTCGTCGCGCTGTGGCGAGGTGGTCGCGAAAATCCACGTTTTCAGGTGAGGTGTGGGGCAAATCGGCTGGAGTCAGCGGTGTGATGCGGTCGAACTCACCTGATTTGCGTGATGCTTTAGCATCGCCGCGGTGGGGGAGATTCTCAATCGCATCAGACGGGTCAAGGTGCTCAAAGTCCAACCGCCCAAGAGCGGCGCGGGAAATCGCCGCCGACAGCACCCGCTGTTCAACGGTTTGACCGGTGCTTCGGTCGAGGGCATTCACGGATGCTGTGACCAACACGGTTTCAATTGGCAGGAGTGCAAACACCTCACGGGCCACGCGGAGCACACAACCGCAAACGTAGTCCTGGTAGATTTCGTGGAAGCGAGCCTTCGGCATCGGTTTGACCGAGACGTTTCCGGTGGAGGTCAGAGCTTTGAGTTCAATTGGAATCGCCTGGCGTCCATTTACCTTGAGTCCACACTCAACCAATGTCGCGCTGTGAACTGTGAAGTGGAGAGCGGAGCCTAGATCCGAAATCTCTGCCAACGCACTGAACTCGATCAAAGCTTCCGTGTAAGCCCTGTGCTCTCCGGCGAGAATCCGTCGTGCAATTGTCTTCATCCTTTCCCATTCGGCCATTTCCTGCCGGTGAGCTTGCAGCGCTTCCTGGAACTCGCGTTCATCCTGGGCGCGTGCTTCGTCGAGCGTCTGATTGGCCGCGCGCTGTCTGACTTTCAACTCGTGGCGAGAGAATTTGCGTGGACTGTGCGGCGGCAACGCTGTCGCGAGTTCAAGCCAATCCCAAACCTCACCCTGTTCCTTGTGAACCGACAAAAGAACTTCCAAACCGCTCTCATAGGTTTCGACTTCCAATCGTGCCTGTTCTATTGCCGAGAGCTTCGCTTGCTCTTTGGATTGCCGTTTCAATTCGCGCAGGCGCTTCTGCGCGTCGCGCTGTTGCCGTCGCTCCGCGGCCTGAATCGATCTGAGTGCAATGTTCCGGCTCATAAGAATCCGAACGAAGCTATTTGGAACGGCCCTCGCCGACAAAGCGCAGGGACTTGTTTCGCCCTTTCAGGGCTTGAGAATCTTGCGGGCAGGTGACCCAGGGCGGCGCTTGTTTCACCCCGCTTGCCCTGGGCTATTCTCTTTCGGGCTTTCAGCCCTTGCAGTTTGCAGTCGGCCAGCAGGACCGGGATGAACCGGCAGCCGGCGTTGGCCAGATGGCGAAAGGGCAAGTGGCCCCTCCCAACGGTGCTGCGCTTCAGCCCCACCAACGGGGAAGGAAGAATGAAGAAGGCAGAAGGAAGAAGTTCTGCATTCTGCCTTTCACCTTCTGCCTTTGGCTTCAGCCCCGCCGCCCGCAACCGCTCCGCCAACCGCCGCACCCGCGGCTTGTCCGCCTGGCTGTGGCTCAGGAAGACGTCGTATTGGAATTCCGCGCTCGTGGCTTGTTCTTCAGACAGGATTCAGAGGATGGACAGGATGGAAGAGGCCGCTGGTCTGTTCGTCTTGGCCTCCTGCAAATCTTGTTCATCCTGTCCGAATTCCGGGCTGAGGTTCATGTCCACGGGAATCTTCACGCCGGAACAGGAGCGAGTTCCTCGTCTTCCACGCGCACGGAAGCGTAGAACAGGCAGGCCTCGATGTCGGCGGGCTCCAGATAGGGATAGGCCGCGAGGATGCGCTGGGGCGTGTGGCCGGCGGCCAGGAGGCGCAGGACATTGGCCACCGTGACCCGCAGGCCACGGATGCAAGGCTTGCCGGACATGACCATTGGATTCACCGTGATTCGTTCAAGCGCATTCATGACTTTGGGATAGCACAACGGACGGGAGCTTGGCGAGTGCCCGGTTGCTTTGGTCCAGACAGGCCAACACATCCGCTGCGGTAAGGTCAGGAAACTCCTTCAGGATGGCATTGGTTTCACGTCCTGCTGCCAGGTAGCCCAGCTCCAGGGCCGCCGGGATGCGAGTGCCCTTGATGCACGGTTTGCCCCGCAGAACCTGCGGATCGCTTTGGATTGTGTCTCGCCAGTTCATAAATCAGAAGCAGCCTACCGCGCTGCCGATTGCCGGGCAATGAGGGTCTTGGACCCCCGCGTAAATCCATGTGAGCCGGCGGAGAAGCGGCGTCCGGCGTTGGCCGGATCGCGAAACCGCAAGTTGCGGCTCCTGCAGTTGCCCCTCCGAACATTGCCGCGCTCCAGCCCCAGCCAGTCCGATCTCAGCGCAGCCGACGACAGGCAGGGCACCGGTGTCCGCGACGCCTCGAGCCCGCGCTCGATGGCAATTTCCCGATTCTACTCAGCCGGCGCTCCGGCGTGTGCCATGAGCGGGGGAATGAAGGTACTCGCCCCGGCACGCGAGCCGCTTATGCGGAGGTTCCAGCGGCTTGGGATTAGGCGCGGTCCCCGAGGTTCGGTGGCGGGGTTGTCCGCGTCGGGCTGGGGTGCGCGAACGCATTGACGAAACCTCGCGCCGCCGCTGAACTGGTGGCACGGCTGCGATGAACCTGCACTCCGCTCGTCTCCCGGCAACTGGCCTGGCGCTGGTCCTGGCACTGAACTGTTCAGGCTTTGCCGCCATCGCCGCGGAGCGCGCTCCCGAAACACCCACCGACCATCCGACCGCATCCACGCGGCTCCCGATCCGCATTTCGTGGGGCCACCGGACGGCGGGGACGCAGCCGTTTCGGATCGAGCTGCTGGCCCAAAACGCGCGCGCCACCGGCGCCCACCCCGTCGGCTTCGAGACGACCGATCGACTGGAAGATGGCGTTTGCCTGACGCGCGCGGGAGACGGCGACGTCGATGGTCTCGAATTCGAGCTCGACTTCACCGCGCGCGAGATCGGCGAAATCCAGAGCGTCCAGCAAATCTGGCGTTATCTGCTGGAGCACTCGGACGCGGACACCGCCCAGCGTCTCCGGCAGGATCCCGGTTACCGTCCCGACCCGCGCAAGCTCACCCTCCAAATGGACGCTGCGGGCACGCAAGGCTTCAGCCTGACCGTGGATCAACTGCTCCGCCAACACACGTTCTGGGTGCCGGAACTGGACGTGTTCGTGAGCGCCGGCGAGCCGCCCGTTTCCTTCAGCGAGCACCTCGCCGCGTTAAAGCCCTGGCGGGGATACCGGGTGCTGGACGAAGTCGCGCGCGAGCCCGAACCCAGCTACGCCGATTTCACGTCGCGCTGGGAAGACATGGGCAGTCCGGCGTACGCCAATCCGCATTCGGTCGGTCCGGGCCACATCGTCTGCCTCGCGTGGGACAGCACGCTCGCGAAGTTCGGCATCGACCGCGGCGGAAACGTCGGGAACGACTACGGAAATCCCGACCATTTTGGGCTTGAGTTCGACTTCGGCGCACTGACGCCGGACCTGGTGAAAACCTGGCGCGGCCAGCGTCTCACGGACGGCCTGCCGGTGGTCACGACAACGGTCGAGAAGAACGGTGTCCGCTATGAGCTTGAGCAGTTCGCCTATCCGCTGAAGGGCCCACCGCCCGAACGCCGCGGCGACCTCCCGATGGTGTTGCTCCAGCGTCTCACGCTCCGCGAGTTGACGGGCAAGGCACATACGGTCGCTTTGCATCTGACTCACCGGCGTGAGCTGGCCGGGTCCGGAAGGCTGTCGGTGCGCCAAGGCGAACGCGAGTTGCTTTGGGAAAACACCGCCAACGGCAGCGTGCTGTTGACGGTCCAAGGCGGCGACTTTGCCTTGCGCCAGAGCGCAACCGAAGGCGACCGCGGTCAAACCAATCGCAGCGAACTCGGGATCGCCTTGCCCGCCGACGGGGCGCGCGGACTCATCCTGAGACTGCCGTCCGCGCCGGTGCCGCCGGCGGAGTTGGCGACGCTGCTGGGCATCGACCTTGAGGCGGCCCGCACGGAAACGCTTGCTTTCTGGTCCAACTGGATTGCGCGTGGGGCGCAGTTCGACGTGCCCGACGAAGCCGTGAACACGCTGTTCCGGGCCAGCCTCTGGCACGCGCGACGCCTGCCGCGGCGGCCCGGAGGCGCGGGACTGGAGGTCAAGATCGATCTGCCCTACTCGAACTTCGCCTATGACCAGCACGGCACCCCGTGGCCGGTGAACCAGGCGGTCTATGTCGATTCGATGCTGTACGATTTGCGCGGCTATCACGACGTCGCCGCGGAGGAGTTGGCCGTCATGTTCCGCAACAATCAAGAGCCCGGCGGCCACGTCGGTGGCTTTGCGAACTGGGGCGTTTACACGCCGAGCATGATCTACGCGGTCGCGCACAACTACCTGCTCTCCGGCGATCGCGCGGCGTTCGCGAGGCTGTTGCCCCAGACGTTGAAGGCGTTCGATTGGTGCCAGGATGAGCTGCGCACCGCCGCCGAACGCGAGGGGCCAACCGCCGGCCTCGTGCTCGCGCCGCTGAACGATCTTTCGCACGCTCCCCAAGCCTGGGCCTTCAATCAGGCATACCTCTTCGCCGGGCCGGACCTGCTGGCCCGCGCGTTGGCGGAGATCGGCCATCCTCGCGCGGCCGAGGTGCGGGCCACCGCCCAGGCGCTTTTCGCCGCGGTCCAGCGCGGCTTCGCGCACGCGTCCATGCTCTCCCCGCTGGTTCAACTGCGGGACCACACTTGGATTCCGTTCGTGCCCGGCGACGCGCTTACGCCGCATCGCTGCTTCGACCTCTGGTATCCCACCGATGTGGATACCGGCCCGCTCCACCTGTCGCGACTCAAAGCGCTGGATCCGACGGGGCCTCTGACGACCTGCCTGCTGCTCGACCACGAGGACAACCTGTTCTACAAGCAGCGGGGCATGGCCAACGAGCCGGTCTATAATCAGCAAGCGCTGGCCTATCTTTGGCGCGACGAACCCCAGCCCGCCATCCGCGCGTTCTACAGCATGCTCGCCTGCGCGTTCAGTCACACCGTCTTCGAACCGGTCGAGCACCGCTGGGGTTGGGGACAATACTTTGGCCCGCCAAGCACGGACGGCGCGTGGTTCGAGCTGTATCGGAACATGCTGGTCCAGGAACGGGACGACGATTCGCTTTGGCTTTGCGCGGCGACGCCCCGCCGCTGGCTCGAGGACGGAAAGCGCATCCGCGTCGAGCGCGCGCCGACCTGTTACGGCCCGGTTTCGCTGACGGTTGAGAGCCACGCGGCGAGCGGAACTATCATCGCCCGCTTCTCGGCCGATTGGCGGAAGCGCCCCGCCGCCTTGCTGCTGCGGCTCCGGCATCCGGCGCAGAAGCCGCTCCGATCCGTCAGGGTGAACGGCCAGCCGTGGAGCGATTTTGACGCCCGGAAAGAATGGGTCCGCATCCCGAATCCGACCGAAGCCGGTTACCTTGTCACCGCGGAGTATTGAAACATGAAGGCCAGGCAACTCTCATTCCGGTCTGCCGTCGTCGTTCTGTGGTTGACCGCCGGCGCCCTTACGCAGGCCCAGACCGCGAAGATAACGCTCGACTTCGCCCAACGCCTCGGGCCGCTGAACATCGACCAGATGGCCCTTGGCCAGGGCGGTCTCGCCGCCGAACCGATGTGGGACGACCGCGTGACCGAAATCCGGGCCTTGCGGCCGCGCGTCATCCGGCTGTTCGTCCAGGAGTACTTTGACCTCCTGCCGGAACGCGGGCGTTATCACTTCGACACGCTGGACCGCTCGGTGGACACGATTCTGGCCACCGGCGCCAAGCCGCTGATGTGCCTTTGCTTCAAGCCGCGCGTGCTGTTTCCAGAAGTCAACCAGGACGTTGTCGAGCCGAACGATTACCCGGTATGGGAGGAACTCATTTTCAACCTCGTGCGCCACTTTCGCGAGCGCGGCGACGGCATCCGCTATTGGGAAGTGGCCAACGAACCGGACATCGGCGAGGACGGCGGTTGTCCTTACCGATTCAAACCGGACAGCTACGTGCGTTATTACCAACACACGGCGGCCGCCATTTTGCGTGCCGACCCTGACGCCCACGTTGGCGGGCCGGCCCTGGCGAATCCGCACTCGCCGATCCTGCCGGCACTCCTGGACGCAGCGCGGGCCGATGGCACACGGACACCGCTGCATTTCGTGTCCTGGCACATCTACAGCAGCGATCCCCAGGCGGTGCGCGGCACGGTGGATTACGTCAACACGCTGCTGAAGCGTTACCCGACGCTGAAGCCGGAGACGTTCCTCGACGAGTGGAACATGGACCTGATGAATCCGCCGCTGGACCCGCGGTTCCAGCCGTGTTACGTGGCCGAGGTCATCTGGCAGATGAAAGACGCCGGGCTGGACTACTCCTGTTACTACCACATTCGAGACTGGTATGTGGACTTCGACAGCTTCGCGGGGTTCATGTCGCCCCAAGGCACGGCGTTCATGGCCCGCTGGTGGAACCGGATGCCGCAATTCGACGGGTTGTTCGACTATCAGAACACCGTTCGCCCCGCGTACTTCACGTTCAAATTCCTCTCCCGACTGCGCGGCGAGCGACTGGAAGTCGTATCAAACCATGCGGCGGTCCACGGCCTGGCGGCGCGAGACGATCAGATGCGGATGGAGACCTTCCTGCTCTGGAACTTCTCCCCGGACTCGGTGGCGGCGACGATCACGCTCCAGAACCTGCCGCGCGCGGTGCGTTCCCGGCACCTGGTTCTGGATGCCGCCAGCCCCAGCACCGACGAGAACGCCCGTTTGCGCCCGGAACCTTTCGCGTCACTCAAACCGCAGGACCCGCCCCTCCGCGTGACACTCGAACCCTATGCGGTCCATTACTGGTCGTTCGAGTGAGCCGTACCGCCGAGTCACCCGATCAAAATCGTGACCTCGCCACGCCTTCGCCCGCCTTGCCAAGTTCCGGAGCCGCGGGCTAAATGAATGGCGTCTCACGCGGCAACGTCGTTGAGTGGATAATCGGCCCGTGAAAACGCAATGAAGCTATGAACGTATCGACCCTTCGAAGACTCACCCGAATCCTTCTGCCTGCCGTGGCGGCGGGGGCCCTCCTGGCCACTGCCAACGCGGCGCCCAAACGCCTGTTGGTGGTTACGGCCACCAAGGGATTCCGACACAGTTCCATCCCCACCGCGGAGAAGATCATCGCCCTGCTCGGCGAACAATCCGGCAGCTACACCGTGGATTACTGCCGCGGCGGTTCCGACGGCAAAGACGACGCCGAGGTGCGTGAGAAAATGTCGCCCGACAGCCTGGCCAAATACGATGGCGTGGTCTTCGCGAACACGACCGGCGACCTGGCCATCCCGGACAAGGAGTTCTTCCTGAACTGGATCAAGTCCGGCAAGGCCTTCGTCGGCATGCATTCGTGCAGCGACACGTATCACGGCTACCCGCCGTACATGAAGATGCTGGGGGCCGAGTTCCTGACGCACCATGCCCAGGTAGCCGTGGATGCGATCAACCAGGATCCGCACCACCCCGCGACCGCCCAGCTTGGCCCCGACTTCAAAGTCTTCGACGAGATTTACTTGATGAAGAACTTCGACCGCAGCCAAGTGCATGGTCTCCTCACCCTCGACAAGCATCCGAACGACGGGTACCCCGGCGATTTCCCGATCGCCTGGTGCAAGGAATACGGCAAAGGCCGCGTGTTCTACACGTCGCTCGGTCACCGCGAAGACGTGTGGGATGCCGACTGGAAGGACGGCAAGCGCATGAATTCGCCGGAAGTCAGCAAGGCCTACCAGCAGCACATCCTCGGCGGCATCCAATGGGCGCTGGGCCTCAAGCCCGGTGACGGCACACCCCAAAGCACCGCGTATCATGTCAGCGCGGAAGAGGCGGCGGCGGGTTTCAAGCCGTTGTTCAACGGCACCGACCTCGCCGGCTGGCACTATCGCAATCCCGACGGTCGCAAGAGTTGGAGCGCCCAGGACGGCATGCTCGTGAACACCCTGGGCAAGGACGAACACGGCACCGACCTCGTCACCGACGCGAAGTTCATGAACTTCACCGCGCGTTACGAGTACATGGTGCCCAAAGGCGCAAACAGCGGGTTCTACCTGCGCGGCCGGCATGAGATCCAGATTCTCGACGACGGCGATGCGACCCAGCCCTCCATCAGCAGCAATGGCTCGCTCTACAACCACACCGCGCCCAGCGTGATGGCGTCCAAGAAGGCGGGCGAGTGGCAGACCGTCGAAGCGACGATCATCGGCGACAAGGTCACGGTGATTCTCAACGGCAAAAAGATCATCGACAACGTGACCTGCGACAAAGGCACCGGCGGCCAGTTGGACAACAATGTCAAGGACCCCGGTCCGATCTTTGTTCAGGGCGACCACGGCGCCGTGGGCTTCCGCAACATGCGGATCAAGGTGCTGCCGTAAGCGACCCGCCGGCAGCCTGCCTGCCCAGCGGTTTCGATCAACTCCGGTGGTGCGGTATAGCGCATCACCGGAGTTGTCCGTTTTCAGGGCGGGGCTTCAACGCCGCTTCAACCTGGAAATCCAGCCGGGCGATACGGCGCGAGGGCCGCGCCTCAATGCACGTCCAGGCGAATGCCGTAGTGTTCGAGGGTGCTGCCTTCGCTCAGGGCCAGGCCGGCCAGGGCGGAGTTGTAATCCGCCAGGGCACGAATGTAGTTGGCGCGGCGTTGGGTGAGATCGCGCTGGAGTTGCAGGACCTGGAAGCTGGTGCTCTTACCGGCGGCGAGTTTGTCCTGTTCCGCCGCCAGGGCCTGTTCGGCGTATTCCCGGGCGGCCTTGGTCGCTGCGATCTGTTCAAAAGCCGTCTGGGCCTGGGTGATCGCGTTGTCGATGTCGATGAGGATGTTCTGCTCCAGCTTCTTCAACTGCAGCAGCGCCTGCTCGACGCCTTCCTTCGCCACGCGGTAGTTCATGCGGGCCTGGCGCCGGCTGAGCGGCATGCTGAAAACCAGGCCCACCGAGTAGGACGGGCCACTGCCGTCGGCGATCGCGTTCCAGGCGCCGCCGAAGCCGGCCTGGTTGCCGGTGCGCCCGTAGCTGCCCTGCAAGTCCAACTGCGGGTAAAGCTGATTCTGATCGTAGGTGAGGGTGATGTGCTGCTTTTCCAGGTCCAGCTTCGCCTGCTCCAGGTCGGGCCGCTCCGTCATGCCCTTGGACCAACTGTCCTGGCGGTTGAACACCTCGGGCACGTTTCCCAGCTTGTCGGTGGGTTCCACCGTCACGTCCTGCCATTCCATGAACCGGTCGCTGAGCAGCCCCTTGACGGTGTTCTGCTGTGTTTTCAAGGTGCTTTCC
This sequence comes from uncultured bacterium, assembly GCA_963735925.1. GTDB lineage: Bacteria > Verrucomicrobiota > Verrucomicrobiia > Limisphaerales > J093 > DSVZ01. Next base: position 1,265,414 of record CAVTMT010000003.1, on the reverse strand, counting down.
GCGGTCAGCAGGTCCGCCCGGCTGGCCTCCGCCTGGGATTGGGCCTGTTTTTCGTCGAGCGGTGCCAGCACGCCGATTTCGACGCGGCGCTGGTTTTCCTGCCAGAGCTGCTCGGCCAGGTCCACGGCGGCGCGTTGCACCTCGACGGTTTCGGCGGCCGCGATCAGCTCGTAATAGGCCCGCGCCACCTCCGTGACGGTGTTCATGATCTGGTACCGCAGTGCGGATTCGGACTGCCGCAGATTGTGGCGGTTGAGGGAAATGTTCAGCCGGGCGCTGTCGATCCAGAGGTTCTTGAGCAACGGTTGCGCCAGGGTGATGCCGGCAAAGCCGTAGTCGTTCAAGAACGGCGAGCCGTAGCTCGTGCCCTGCTTTTCCGAGCTGCTGGTGCTGAGTTGATAATTCAGGCCGGTGGGCAGGGCGCCGTTGAGCCCCGCGCTGAACGACTTGTTGTCCGAAACGCTGTTCGGGTAGGGCCGGTTTTGCTGGTCCACGCCGCCCGGGGTCGTGGTCGAACCGTACGAGGCGGCCACGTTCAACGTCGGATCGTAGGCGCCGTAACTGCCGCTCAACGTGAGCCGGGCGATGCGCGGATTCACGCGCTGGATCTGGATGTCCAGGTTGTGTTCCAGGGCAATCCGGATGCACTCCTCCAAGGGCAGGGCACGCCTGGTTTCAGCCCGGGTGTGGGTCGGGAGCGTCAAGGTGCCCAGGGCCACGAGCAGGGCGCCGGGGAGGAGCCGGCCGGGAAAGAGAGGCGAGTTCATCATTCGTAGCGCAGCGCTTCAATGGGATCGAGTTGAGCGGCCTTCCGCGCGGGATAGAAGCCGAAGAAGATGCCGATGAAGGCGCTGAAACCAAACGCCAGGAACACCGAGGCCGGGGCGATGAGCGTCGCCCAGCCCATCTTCGCGGAAAGCAGCCGCGAACTGCCCACGCCCAGCAGAATCCCGATCACGCCGCCCACAATGCTCAAGGTCACCGCTTCGATCAGGAACTGGAGCAGGATGTCATTGCCGTGGGCGCCCACGGCGAGACGCACCCCGATCTCGCGGGTCCGCTCGGTGACGCTGACCAGCATGATGTTCATGATGCCGATGCCGCCCACGAGGAGGGAGACGCCGGCGATCGAGCCGAGCAGGACCGTCATCACCCGCGAAGTCGAGGTGGCCATCTCGGTGATCTCCTGCTGCGTCCGCACGATGAAGTCATCGTCGCGGCCCGGCCCGATCTTGTGCCGCTGGCGCAGCAGGTCGGTGATCTGGCCCTGCACGTCCTCGAGCAGGTTCGGCGCGGCGGCCTGGACCAGCAACGAACGGTAGGCGGTGGACGACCCCATCAACCGCTTCTGGGCGCTGGTGTACGGCACCAGCACGATGTCGTCCTGGTCGCTGCCCATCATGTTCATGCCCTTGCGGGAGAGCAGGCCCACGATCGTGAACGGGACGTTCTTGATGCGGATGGTCTGGCCGACCGGATCCTCGTCGGCGAAGAGCGTGGTCGCCGTGGTCTGACCGATCAGCGCGACCTTGTTGGCGCCGCGGACATCGGCCTCGGTGAAGTCGTTGCCGCTGGCCGTCGGCCAGGACCGGATGTCGATGTAGCCCGCGCCGACGCCCATGACCTGGGCGTTTTCGTTCTGGTTGCCGGCGGCGAGCTGGGCGAAGGAACGCAGCTCGGGACTGACGGCGTTGATCCCGGTCAGCTCCCGTTGCATGGCGAGCAGGTCTTCATGGGTCAGCGACGGCGCGCTGCCGAACCCCATGCTGAAGCCGCCGCGCGTGACGTTGCCGGCCAGCACAATGATGACGTTCTGACCGAGGTTGGCGATTTGGGCTTCCACCTGGGCCTTGGCGCCGTTGCCGATGCTGACCATTGCGATCACCGCGCCGACCCCGATGATGATGCCCAGCATCGTGAGCAAGGTGCGCAGCGGGTTTCGGCGCAGGGCGCGGGTGGCGATTCGGAGGGCGGCGAAGAGGAACATGGCGGTTCAGGGCGCGAGTTGGACGGCCTGCTGTTCGAGCTGCAGCTTCCGCAGTTCATCGACCGAATCCAGCCGGCGGGTGACCGGTTCGTCGTTGACGATCCGGCCGTCCCGCATCACGACCGTCCGCTTCGCGAAGTGGGCGATGTCCAGTTCGTGGGTCACCATGACGATGGTCATGCCCTGCCGGTTGAGCCCCTGGAAGATGCCCATGATCTCGATGCTGGTGTGGGTGTCGAGATTGCCTGTCGGTTCGTCGGCGAGGAGCAGCTTGGGTTCGTTGACCAAGGCGCGGGCGATGGCCACGCGTTGCTGCTGACCGCCGGAAAGCTGGCTGGGGTGGTGGTCCGTGCGGTCGGACAAGCCCACCAGTTCGAGGGCGCGCACGGCCCGTTCGCGTTGGTCCCGGCCGGGGCGCGGCGGTCGGGCGTAGAGCATCGGCAGCTCGACATTCTCCAACGCCGAGGTGCGCGACAGGAGGTTGAACCCTTGGAAGACGAAACCGAGCTTCTGGTTGCGCAGGTCGGCGAGCTCGTTCCGGTTCAATTCGCCCACGTCCACGCCGTCCAGCCAGTACTTGCCGCCGCTCGGCCGGTCCAGGCACCCGATCGTGTTCATCATCGTGCTCTTGCCGGAACCGCTCGCGCCCATGATGGCGACAAATTCCCCCGGCTCGATGCAGAGGGACACACTGCGAACGGCCATCACCTCGACCTCGCCCGTGCGATAGGTCTTCGAGAAGTCCTCGAGTTGAACGACCGGTGCCATGGCGCGATTCCCCTTCCGGCCCGTTCACCGCGGCGGCCGCATGCCGCCCATCGGCCCGCCAAACGGGGTGTTCGGACGCGCGGCGAGCGTCGTGCCCGCGGTCTTCAATCCGGCGACGATGGCCTCGCCTTCCTTGAGGCCTTCAAGGATCTCCGTGTTGACGCCGTCAGAGATGCCGGTCTTGACGGTTACGGCTTTGAGTGGCGCCGCCGCCCCGCCGGACGGATCGGACGCAGCCGACAGGATGTAAACCGTGTGGGTGCCCGGCCCCTCGTTCTGCGATCGGCCGGCGTTGCCGGCAGCCGCTCCCCCGAATCCGCCGCCACCTCCCCCGCCGAATCCGCCGCCGCCCCCGCGCGCCTGCATCCGCGCCCGCATCTGTTCGCGCTGTTCCGGCGTGAGCCCTTCGAAGAACTTCTGGCGCTCTTCGCGCGAGGGAGTACGGCCCTCGGCGACCCACGGCGGCGTCGGCGCCTCGCCGGTTGGGGCCGCCTTCGCGCCCGCCGCGTTGCCGGTGGGACCGTTGGTGCCGGTTCCGGCGAGCGGCGCATTGGTCACCGGCACGGCGACCGTGCCTTCCGGCGGCCGAAAACGCAGTGCGGCGTTGGGCACACGCAGCACACCATCCTTCTCGGCGGTGATGATCGAGACATTCGCCGTCATGCCGGGGCGCAGCTTGAGGTCGTCGTTGCGCACGTCGATGACCGTCGTGTAGGTCACCACGTTCTGGTTGGTGGTGGGCGCGTAACGCACCTGCCGCACCTTGCCCTCGAACGTCCGGCCCTGAAACGCGTCCACCAGGAATGTGACCCGCTGGCCTTCCTCGACCCCGCCCACGTCCGCCTCTGAAACCGCCGCCTCGATCTGCATCCGCGACAGGTCGGTGACGATCTGGAACAGCGTCGGCGTGTTGAAACTGGCGGCGACCGTCTGGCCGACATCGACATTGCGCGAAATGACGAGCCCATCCACGGGGGAGTAAATCGTCGTCCGATCCAGGTCCACGCGCGACCGCTCCACCGCGGCCTGGCGCATCGTGACCATCGCCCGGGCCTGCTCCAGGGCCGCCGCGGTCTGGTCGGCGTCGGAAGGGGCGATGAGTTTCTTCGCCAGCAGGGCTTGCGCGCGCTGGTCGTTGACCTGGGCGAGGCGCAAGGCCGCCTGGGCGTTGCTCAGATCGGCCTGGCTTTGCTGGAGGTCGCGTTCGTAGGTGGACGGGTCGATCTTCGCCAGCAACTGCCCGTTGGTGACCCGCATGTTGAAGTCCACCGCTACCTCCTTGATCTGGCCGGAAATCTGGCTGCCGACCGTGACGTTGGTGAGCGGCAGGATCTGGCCGTTGGCGGTGACCGACTGGATCAGGTCGCCGCGGGACACCACCGCGGTGCGGAATTCGTACTTGGGCGTCTTGGAGCCTTGCTGGGCGAAGTACGCCGCGTAGCCCGCCGCGCTCGCCACGACCAGCAGCAGCACCCAGATCCACCAACGATTCGATTTTGCCTGTGCCATGTTCAGGTAACGGTTGGGAGCGGAACCGCCGCGCTCGCCGGCTCGCGGCCTCCGCGCCGGTGCTCCGGGGATCATTCATGGCGCAAGTCACCGCCCCGTGCCACCGCGATGGGATGAAGGCGGAATTCGCCGGGATGAATCTCGCCCGGTCGGGGATGAATCCTGAAGCCGGAATGAACCGGCCGCTTCCAGCCGGTCGGTCTTGGCAATCGATCAGGCAGGCAGGAAAGGTCGAAGGATCAGGCGCCCGTGAGCCTTGCCCGTCTGCCTGGTCTCCTCCGTCAAGCGGTCCCGTCGGCGAGCCCGACCGTTGTCGGTCAGTCGGGCACGTTCACGAGCTTCATCGCGCCGATGCCGCCCGGGTTCCAGTTGGTGAAGATCACGTACAGCTCGCGCTTGCGGCCTTTGCCGGTGAGGTACCAGCAGGCATCGTGGATGTGTTGGGCTTCGCTGAAGCCCAGATCCTGCTTCGCCCGCAGCGTGCTCACGATCGCCTTCTTCTTGAGGTTGATGATGTAAATGGGGCCGGGCGACTGGTTCGGGCCGTCGAGGCAGGGGGCCAGCGCATAATCGCCCCACAGGTCCACGTCGCAAACCGTGCTGCCGGGCGGCAAGCCCTCGACTTCCTTCCATTCATGGCGGGCAAGCGACCAGCGTTTGATCTCGGCCTCCGGCCGCGCCGAAACCAGCAACGATTGGTCCGGCGCGTCGTAAGTGATGCCGTGAGGAGTCTGGGAAATGGCCTTGCCGCCGTAGATCGGGCCCTCGTATTTGAACGGTGCCGTCCCGGCGGGCATGAAGTAAGCCTTGCCGTAACCGTCGGTCACGTACACCTCGCCCGGGTTGACGAAAGCCGCGTCGGTGGGCGCGAAGCCCTTCTTGTCCGCGTACGGTTCGCCGTCCGGCATGCCCAGCGTGGTGACGTGTTGGAACGTCGTGTCCGACAGGAACACGCGGCCGTTCACATTGTCGGCGGCCACCACGAGCGGGAGCTGGCCCGGCCGGCGCAGCAGGTCGGCGCCGTGCAGGTTCCCCTTGGCCAGTTCGGGATCGCCCTGGACGACGCGCGACCGGGTGAGCTTCTCGCTGAAGGCGATCCAGCCCACCTTCTCGAGCCCCCAATACACGATGTCGCGATCCGTATCCACGATGAGCGTGCCGTGGGCGCCTTTGAGAAAGGGCCTGGCTTCCGCGGGCACGGGAACCAGCGCCGGCATGGCGACGAATTTCCAATAGCCCTGACCGCTGACGGGGAGCGCGGCGTCACGCTTGAGCCGGGGCACCTTGAGCGGGCCTTTGAACTCGACGATTTGGGGGAGCGGCACCGCGGGGGGGCCGGGATCGGCGGCCGGGTGTTCGTGTTCGGCGCCGACTTCGTGGGCGAGCAGCGCCGCGGAACCGGCCGCCAAGGTGGTGGCGAGGCCGAGCCAGAAAGTGTTTCGCAGGGTCATCATGGTGCTTGGTCGTCTCATCGTTCCCCCAGGCCCGCGGGCCGGCACCGACATCGGCGGTTCCCGGACGGCGCGGACGGGAGTGGGGCGCAGCGTTCCGCAACCGCCGGCGAGTTGCAATGCTTATTTCGTCGGTGAGCTTGCGGCATTCCGGTCGGTCGCTCGCGGAGGGTCCCGGGCGCGTTCGCGCGCGCTCGGTTTCCCGCGGGGTGGGTCTGCCGTTTACGCCGCCCACGGGCTGCGGCTAAACTCGACCGTGCCAACGCTCCTTCGTTCGTTCGCCCGTCTGACCGCCTGGCTGTGCCTGAGCGGGGTGTTCAACGCGCCTGCCCGCGCCCAAACGGATTCGCCGCTGTTCGCCCGATCGAACCTGGTGGCCTGGTGCATCGTGCCCTTCGATGCGAGCCATCGCGGACCGGAGGCGCGCGCGCAAATGCTCGACCGGTTGGGTCTGCGGCGGCTGGCTTACGACTGGCGGGCCGAGCAGGTGCCGACCTTCGATGCCGAAGTCCAGGCCATGCGCCGTCATGGGATCGAACTCCTGGCGTGGTGGTTTCCGACCACGCTCGACGGGGACGCGAAGGCGATTCTGGCAGTGATCGAGCGACACGGCATTCATCCGCAGCTCTGGGTTACGGGAGGCGGTGAACCGACCCGGAACGACGCGGAACAGCAGGCGCGGGTCGGGGCCGAGGCGGCGCGCGTCAAGCCCATCGCCGAGGCGGCGGCGCGGCTGGGATGTCGGGTGGCGTTATACAACCACGGCGGCTGGTTTGGTGATCCGGACAACCAGCTTGCCATCCTCGACCGCCTGCAGGGCGAAGGCATCACCAACATCGGCCTGGTCTATAACTTCCACCACGGCCACGCGGACCTGCCTCGCTTCCCGGGGCTCTGGCGTCGGATGCAGCCGCATCTGCTGGCCGTGAATCTCAACGGCATGGTGGAAAACGGCGACCAGCGCGGGCTGATGATCTTGAACCTCGGCGCCGGCGATCGCGAACTGGGAATGCTGCGGGTGATCCGCGACAGCGGTTGGCGGGGGCCGGTCGGGATTCTCGATCACCGCCCGGAAACCGATTCCGAGGAAACGCTCCGCGACAATCTGCGCGGTCTGGATTGGCTGCGACGGGAACTCGCGCAACCGGGCGCGGGCGGTCCGCGGCCGTTTCCATTGATGTCGAGTGGAGTCGTGGCGACTTCCGCCGCGGCCGGCCAGCCGTCGCTTTCAACCGCGTTCGGCCGCGCGTTGGCGGGTGGCATGGTTGTCCCCGGCAGGGCGGAGTACCGCGCCTTGCCGATCACGGTCGAGTGCTTCACCCGGCTGCGCAGCCGGCAGGGCTTCAACATCCTCGTCGCGAACGATCCGAAGGCCTCGGCGGAGCACTGGGAGCTTTACTCCTACGCGGGCAGCGGCGGGTTCAGTGCGTACCTGCCGGGGCGTGGCGGCGAGTTCAAATCGACGGTGAACATTTGTGACGATCGCTGGCATCACGTCGCGGCGATCCTGGAGGCCGACCGGGTTCGCTTGTTCGTGGACGGCGAGTCCGCACTCGATGCGCCGGCGCGGCCGCTGAGTGGGACGGCCATTCCGGGCGACCTCGCCTTTGGCCGGTTGGTGGAGGGCGGCCTCGGTTGCGACGGGTTGGTGGACGAAGTCCGGATTCGCCGCGGTGTGCACCCGGTCACCGCAATGCCGGCGGCGCCCTTCCGGGAGGAGGCCGACGGGATCGGGCTCTGGCATTTCGACGAACTCACGGCGGCCCAATCCGCTGCGGCGGCGGCGCACGATTACTGGGCGGTGGAAGACGCCGCTGCGCGGGCGGCTTTGCCGGAGTTCGAAATCATCCCGGCAGCGAAGCCCGAGGAACTCACGCCGGCGAACGGTTTTCCCAAACGGGCGACATACCTTACCTGGGAGCGCTCGCACGGCGACAACGGCGGCACGCGCTATTCCGCGCTGGACCAGATCAACCGCCAAAACGTGACGAATCTCCAGATCGCCTGGACCTACCATTCGCGCGACGCGAGCAACAACATCCAGTGCAATCCCATCGTCGCGAACGGCGTGTTGTTCGCCCCCACGCCGGGCAAACACGTCGTCGCGCTCGACGCGGCGACCGGCGCCGAGCGCTGGCGGTTCCGGCCCGAAGGACGACCGGCGTTCCGCGGTTTGATCTACTGGCCGGGCGACCAGGCGGCGGCCGAAAGGGTCCTGTTTTGCGCCGGGCAATTCCTGTATGCGCTGAACCCGGAGAATGGCCGGCCGGTCGCTGGTTTTGGCGTGGGCGGCAAGACGGTTTTGCCGGGCGTCGCCCAGGGTGATTTTGGTGCCGCCACCGCTGCGCCGGCCATTTTCGAGCGCATCGTCGTCGTGCCAGGGTTCGAGAAGGACGTGTGGGGCTTCGACGTGGAGACCGGCCGGCACTTGTGGACTTTCCATACCGTTCCGCATCCCGGCGAGTTCGGATACGACACTTGGGATCGACCGGAGAGCTACGGCGCCAACTGTTGGGGCGGCATGGCGCTGGACGAGGTTCGCGGCATCGCCTACTTCACCACGGGTTCGCCCAAACCCAATTTCACCGGGATGTATCATCTCGGACGCAACCTGTTCGCGAATTGCCTCGTGGCGCTGGATGCCCGGACCGGCCGGCGGCTGTGGCACTTCCAGGAAATCCGGCACGACATCTGGGACCTCGACATCCCCGCGCCGCCGAACCTGGCCACCATCACCCGTGACGGTCGGCAGGTGGATGTCGTGGCGGCCGTGACCAAGATCGGCAACACGCTCCTGCTCGACCGCGTGACGGGCAAGCCCGTCTTTCCGTTCCGGCTTCGCCGCGCGCCCACCAGCGAAGTGCCGGGCGAGGTCACGTGGCCGTACCAGCCCGATCCCGAATTGCCCGAGCCGTTTGCGAAAATGACTTACACCGAGGACGACCTCACCGGGCGCACCGACGAAGCGAACGATTACTCCCTGACCCGGTTCAAGAGCATGTACCACGGCTTCTTCCAGCCCATCCGGCAGGGCAAGCCCACGATCTATTTCGGCATCGACGGCGGCGCCGAGTGGACGGGCGCGTGCGTGGACGCCGAGACCGGCCGGCTCTACGTCACGGCGAGCCACATCGGCTGGACCATCGCTTTGTTCCGCGATGACGATCCGCCGTACGATCCGCAGGCGCCCAAGACCCGCGGCCAGCTTGTCTTCGAGCAAACCTGCGCCCAATGCCACATGAGCAACCGCCTGGGCATGGGGATGTACCCGCCGTTGCGCGGCCTGCGGCACCGACTCCAGGACGCCGACATCGTCAAACAAATCCGCGAAGGCAAAAACGCCATGCCGTCCCACCCGGACATGACCGAGGCGGACCTGAAGGCCCTCGTGGATTTTCTCCTGCTCCGCGACCGGCCCTTGCCGCCTCCGGGGCCACGGCCGGAACGACCGGCCTACAACTCGAACGGCTATCCCAAGTTTTACGACTACGAAGGTTATCCCGCGAACCAGCCGCCGTGGGGCACGTTGAACTGCCTGGACCTCAACACCGGCCGACTGCTTTGGAAAGTGCCGCTGGGGGAGTATCCCGAACTGACCGCGGAAGGCGTGCCCAAGACCGGCACGGAAAACTACGGCGGGGCGATCGTCACTGCGGGCGGGCTCGTGTTCTGCGCCGGCACGCGCGACGACAAGCTCCGCGCCTTCGACAAGGAAACCGGTGCGGAACTGTGGTCGGCAAAACTCCCGTGGACCGGATCGGCGCCGCCGGCGAGTTACGAGGCCGACGGCCGGCAGTTCATCGTGATCGCCGCGACCGGCGGCAACAAACTGGGCACGCCGTACGGTGACGCCTACGTGGCGTTCGCGCTGCCCCGCTGATGGGAATCTCCCCGCGAGGACCTGATTCGTCGGCGGGGCGGCAGCTCAAATCGGGATTAGCTGGGTTGGAGCAAGGGGCCGCGGAGCGACGTGCGTCCTTCTGGAGGTGGTGAGCCGGCCCGGCCGGCGGCGGCATCAACAAAAGGTCAGCTTCTGCCAAAATCGGTGTGGCTTCTGCGAGCCCGCTAGGCGCGAATTAGGCCACTGCAACACCGCATGAAAAACGAACATAATAATCTGAAAGTCCGGAACCAACCGGATCCAACTCGGTTCCCGCGGAGGGTCGCGCGCGCGCTGGCCTTGCTGGCCACGCTGGGCTGCCTGGGCCAGGCGGGTTCGCGGGCGGCCGCCGCGCCCACCATCTCGAGCTTCAGCAAGCCGCTGGCCGGCTCTTCCCAGATCATCTTTCACGGCTCGGGGGGGCCGTTTCAGATCCAGATGCGGCAAACGCTGGACGCCAACGCGCCCTGGTCCGACGTGCCCGGCGCGACCGTGACCGAGCTGCAGCCCGGAGTTTATCTGGGCATGATCCCTGAAGTGCTGGCCGACGTTGCTTTCTATCGCGTCATGAGCGCAGGGGAAACCATCGTTGAGCTTAAAGGGTGGACCCTCGAGACCGCGGTTTCCGCCCCGGCCAATGGCACCTACTTCCGCGCCGGGGAGGCGCCGGTCATCACGGTCAAGATTCTCGACACGATGTCACAAGGCATCACCCGGGACAGCTTCTCCGGACTGAACCTGTACATGGCCGGACCGATGGATCCGCAGAAGACCGTTTCTGCGGTGAAGCTGCTGAACGCCACGACGGACCGCACCAAGAGCGTCCATCATTACATCAGCCTGAAGGCTTCCACCGACGTGGTCGTGAATGGCAACACGCTGACGTACAACTTGAAGCCGATCACTGACGAAGCGCCCGGCACCTACACCATCGGCGTCCGCGCCACGCTGGCTTCGGACGGCATCCAGACCGTCATCAAGTACGCCGACATCCAGATCGGGACCGCCACGCCCGAGCAACCGGTGGTGACCCGCGACAAGTGCGCCAGTTGCCACGAGGGGACCATCAGCGGCAAGATGTACATGCATCACATCGATGTGGGGCGCTCGCCGACGGGGAGTTGGGATTTGGATTACGAGCCGGTGACGTCCTGCATCCTGTGCCACAACAACGACGGTTACGCGGCGTACAACGACGCCTCCGTGCCCGGCGGCAAGGTGCCGGATGCCATCGTCCTGCGCGCCCACGGCGTCCACATGGGCGAAGGCCTGCAACGGGATTTCAACACCAATTCGGTGACGGGCAACTTCCGGGACTACGTGCCGGTCGTGTTTCCGGCGGATGTCCGGAACTGCACCGCCTGCCACGCGGACGACCGCTGGAAGACCACGCCGACCCGCGCCGCCTGCGGTTCCTGCCACGACACGGTCTGGTTCGGGGCGCCGGCGGACAAACCTGCGGACATGGTGGCCCACGTAGGCGGGAAGCAGGCCAATGACAATACGTGCTCACTGTGCCACGGCGCCGATCCGTCGCCGGACGAATCCTTCATCTCGATCTCGGCCGCTCACCTGGTGGCGCCGCCAGCCTTCAAGCAGTCGGTGAACGTGTCGATGTCGGCTCCGGCGAACGGCCAGTACTTCGTGGCGGGCGAAGCGCCCCAAGTGATGATTAAGGTCATCGACCTCGCCACGGGCCTGGCGATCAATCCCACCAACATCGTCGAGCCGTTGATATCGACGAACGTGCAGCCCAACGAATGGAAGCGCGCCAACCTGTACGTGTCCGGCCCGCGCGCACTCACGGTGCCGGTCCTGACCGCGGCGGCCACGAACACGACCGTCAGCACCGCGGGCAACGAACTCCGTTACCGCCTGGATCCGGCCAAGGATAACCCCAGCGTCACGCGCTCGGTTGACACCATCACCTATCAACTGGGCACGATCAGCAACCTGACCGCGGGCACCTACACGGTGTACGCGGAGTTCGGTCCGGCAACGGCGCCCAATCCCAGCGGTATGATTCACTTCCAAGTGGGCACGACGAACGTCGAACCCTCGATCGCGGCGAGTTGCATCTCCTGCCACGGCGACACCCGGATCCACGCGACCTCGCGCGCATTGACCATGCAACCGGACGCCTGCAAGAGCTGCCATGACTACGCCCATCAGATGACGGGCAAGACGAGTTGGAGCACCTCACAATACGGGTTTGGGGTCTCACCGATTTCCCGGAGAGTCCACGGGATTCATTACGGGAACTACCTCGACAAGCCCACCCAGAACACCAGCGGCATTGCGGAAATCATCTTCCCGCAGGACGTGCGCAACTGCACCAAGTGCCACGGTGACGCGAACAGCATCACCTGGACGGAGAAGCCGTCGCGCCTGGCCTGTCTGGCCTGCCACGACGAGGATGCCGCCCAGGCCCACGGAACCCTCATGACCTACGATCCCACGCCCGCCGATCCGTGGAGTGGGGACGAAATGGAAACCTGCGAGGTTTGCCACGGCAGCGATGCCGACTTCAGTCCGGCCAAGGTCCACAGCATCTCCAACCCGTACGTGCCGCCGTATCCACGGGCGTTGCGGGAGCCTTGATCCGTTGATACCGCGCGCCGGACTCCCCGCGAGCCGGCGCCAACGCGAATCCGCCCGGTTGGTCCAGGATGGTTCTGGACCTTCCGGGCGGCGCGTTTTCGGGGCGAATCGGCCCCTCCACGTACTTACTGCGGGGCAAGTGGTCAACTCGGCCTGCAAGGCGCCCTGACTTGGCCGCGGCAGAGGGTCAACGGATGCCAGCGGCGGCGCGGTTAACTCGTCACGGCGGTGAAATATGAATCCACAACGCAGTGGGCGGGACCGACGTCGCCGCAAGCGCCTCCATGAACCGCTCGTCTGTCAGGCCGTGATTTTCGGCAAAACGATACCCAAAGATGTCCCGATAAGCCACCAAAGGCCGCAACAGATCTTCGCGGACGCTGGCGTCGATGTTTGGGGGATTCAGGTCCGGGTCCGGGACGTTCGGGTCGGGGAGTTCCATGGCGGCCAACACACCGCGCCGCGGCGGCCGTACTCCGGTCGCCTCCCAGCGGGCTGAGTCCGAAAAGCCCCGCAGGATCAAGCAGTTCATCTGCTCCATTTCGGTTTTGGACATGACATAGAGCACGGCTTCGTTGAACAGATCGGTCGAAAGCGGATCGTAGTTCACAAAGCCCTGCACCGTCGCGAGCAGATTGGAATAGGCCTGTAGCGTCTCGCTCGGAAAGCCGGCCTCGAAGCCCGCCCGATAATGCTCATCCATCCGGACGGACGGGCGTCGGGCTGTATCCGACCCGGCCGACGCGTCGCCGGCTTCCCGTGCCAATACCAGCAAGTCAGGATTCTCAAGCGCGTGAAGTGCGTTGGTATAAACCCAATCGGCCGCTCCCGCGTCGAGTTCGGGATGGGCTCTGGAGGCATAGTTGTAGTCGTTGACAAAGAGCACCTGTCCATACGACGTCAGCACCGTTACCTGGCTGTCAGCAGGCGAAGCCCCCGCGTACAGGCGACCGACGGTATCGTGGAGGTGATCCAAACACAGAACGGCGCGGGCCAGCAATCTTCGCGCCCCCGGGCTCAAGGGGGCATGCCCTTCGCCCAGTAGCGCGGCCGCCAGCCGGTCTTCTGTTGGTAGGCCGGTGACTCGTTGCCTGACCGGTCTGGACTGCCTTCCGCTGCGCACCGGGTTCAGAGAGGGCGGCGGCGACGGTGCCGCCGTCTCCAACCGCGGATTGAGGGCCACGCCGGTCCGCAGGAGACTGAGGAGCAGGACCAGCAGCATGATTGCGGTCAAGCTGAGCCAGAAATGCTGCGCTCTCTTGTTGTCCATGGCGTCAGAAGGCTCTTGTGAATGTGAAGTGAACCCGCCTATTCAGTTGCGGAGCTACGATAATCGTGAACCTGGCCAACCCATTGAAGCATGGGAAAAGCCGCTATGCGTTGGATGGCAAAGGGCTCGACGAGAACAACGCCTCCGGACTCGGGAAGGTCGAAGCGCCAGCTCTGCTTGGTCTCGAAAACGGGTTGAAAGTCGGCGTCGCACTCTTCGGGAAGCGTCTCCGTGTCCGTCCTAAAGAAGCACTTGTATGGCGGACCCGGCGGGTACCATCCTGTCTTCACGATCGACGCTGCCCAGGCAGCGAGGACGTAAGTCTCGGTGGTGTGATAGTATCCGGGTGACGGGCTGCAGTCGTAATGCAGCTCGCTGAGTCGGCCCATCTCGTTGCCGACCCAGATCGGCTCATGACTGACGCAAATCCAACCGCCGGTGCGATCGTCGCGTTGCCAGGTCCAATAGAACAGTTGTCCATTGGCAGGGTTTCTTCTGAATACCATTCGGGTGCCGAAGTAACAGGGCGATCCGTCATCGGCGTGCCTGCCATAGGTGCCAGACTCTTCCCGCTGCCAGAGATGGAGGGCATGCGCCGGCTGAACGGTCGTGCGGCCCCGAAGGCCCATGCCGAGGCCGTAGAACGTCTTGGCGATTCCGAGATAAGCGTTGAGCGTGGACACCGCGACCGCCTGAACGTGCCAGTTGGCGCTGAGGACCAGAGTGGTGACCAGGCCGGCCAGGCAGAGACTTCGACGAACGCGCAAGCGGTTCGGACGGGTGGGCACTGAAGGGACAAGGGCAGAATGCTGGAGCGAGAGAGTTGTTTTCATGGCTACAGTCACCTTGGTTAAGACGAAGAAGCGAATAGCATAGCGGGGCAGGGTCTGTCAACGACTTTGTCGAAAAAAGGTGATCGAAACATTGCCGATTCCCCGAGCGGCCAACCACGCTGGAAAAGAAGGGGTCGGGAGGGGAGAGCGCGTCGGAACTCTGGTGCAGCCAGTGCATTGATGAAGGTACGCATCCTCGCGTAGCAGTGGTTGGCGCACTTTCAGATGCAAGGGTCGGCCACTCGGACGAGGGCCCGGCGAAGCCTTGACCGTGGACTTGTTTCCGGTCGGCCGTCGCAAGGAGGCCGGCTCTCATGCGAGGTTCCACGGTTGATCGCTATGCGTGAAAATGCGCCGCCGCCTCCTCCCTCACGCGCGCTCCTTCACGCGCGCTCGCCGACGCAACACGTAACAGTATGAGAGCAACGAGAAGGGGTCCCGGTGGCAAGGTCAGGGCTTGGAGAAGAAAGCCGGAGACGGGGGTGGGCCCGCGGTGAAGCGCCGTGTCGGAGTCGGCCCTGTCACCCGCTACCGTGCTTGTCGGGTTCAACAGAGCAGCGAGCATGGAGGAGGATGTCGAGGGAACGGTCGGTCGTGAACGGGGTGGTTGTCCACACCCGCGCCGCCGAGCAGCGCGGCAGTGGCAGCGGCGCCCGGCACACCGGAACTCGTTCACTTTATGATCAACGCCGCGGAACCATGGAAAGGGGCATGATCCGACTCCCTGTGAGTCCTTCCGGATCATTGAGGATTCAAAGGCCCGCCGCCCCGCCCCATCGAAGGGCGGTGTTGGTCAGGGAACCAGTTCGACTTGATAGACCGCCGTCGTGGGAGCCAGGCTGTCCACGTAGCTCGCTTGAGTGTTGGTGGCACTGAATGCGGACAGTACTATCTCCCAGTTGGGCGCGTTCACACTTGATTTCCGAAGCAGGCGATAGGTCAGGCCGGGCACGCTGTTCCAGGACACAAGCGGAATCGCACGGATGGCCGCCGTGATGACGGGGTGCGACTGGTTGTCCGTGGGATTGGTGTTGTTCCGGTATTCCAAAAGATTGTTCCAGCCGTCCTTGTCCGGGTCCGCGTCAGCCGCCACGCTTGGGTCGGTCAGGTAGCCGTCGCCGAAGTACTCCTGCCTCCATTCGGCGGGGATGCCGTCGTCCAGAGCATAGACACGAGAGAAGTTGGCCGATCGGATTTCAGAAACGGCGAAGCCATTTAGAAAAACGCACGCTTTGAGTGTGGCCTGCGCCGTCAACGTCACGGGCGTGGTGTAAGGCGCGGAGGCAGCGGCCGGGTCGGTTCCGTCCATAGTGTAGCGAATGGTTCCCAGGCCGAGGTTATTGCGGAGGGTCACTTGAACCGAGTTCGTGAAGAGCCCGCCGTTCGGGGTGAAGGCGATCGGCGGCAGTTTCGTAAACCGGGCGCTGACAATCTCGGAGGCGGGAAACTCATTCACGAACAGACGCGCGGTAATGGTGGTGGTGTCATGGAGGGAAATTGATGCGAGGTAAGCGGGTGAGGTCGTCACGGGTTCGGTGCCGTCGAGCGTGAAGCGGATGACCGTGCCGGCCACCGTGGAGGTCAGACGCACGTCCAGGGAACCGACGAAGTCGCCGCCCTGGGGGGTGAAGAGAATCGGTTGGGACAAAACGGCGAGTTCCTGCCCGGGGTTTCGATACAACCAATCCAGCTCGCTGTCGCTCAGCCTGCGACGGTACAACTGAAGGTCATCGATCCAACCGTTGTAGTAACCTTGAACCACACCGGCCACGTCCACGCCGAGCACGCCGCCGATGACCATAGGAGCGTCGCGATGAACGATCGGTGCGCTGACCCGGGAAGCTTCTGCGGGTGCGCCATCGACAAAGATCGAGAGCTGGTTGTCCAACCCCCAGGTCACGGCAATTTGGTGCCACTGGCCGTCGGTCACGGAGGTCGCCGAACTGACCGTTTGGAAGCCGGTGTTGACGGTAAACGTCGCTTTCGAGGTTACCGGCATGGTCACGTCGTTGACCGAGAGGAGCCAACCCGCTTCATACCACGCTTCGTGCTGGCTCAGTACAATACTGGTCGGGGTGACGTCGCCCGGCGGAGTTTTCATCCACACCACCGCCGTGAAATCGTTGGTCTCCAGCTCGGGCAGGTGAGCAACCTCGACGAAGCCGTTCTTTGCTCGCTCGAAGCGCACCGCGCTGCCGGCGATGCCGGTTTCCCCCAGCGTCACGCCCGTGGCCGAGACGAGGCCGTCATGCGCACCGGTTTCGTCGTGCGCCACACTTCCGATCGGTTCGTCGAACCTCCAGTGCGCCAGCAAATCGCCGCCTGCGAGACTGGGGCTTGAGCCTAGAATCGCCGGCATTGACAGCAGACCAGCGAACGTGACGAGACGGGCGAGATCCAGAGCTTTCATTTGGCGGAAATGTTGGGCGCGTCCGGAGCGGCAGCCGAAGTTTTGTGTAAACCGAGTGCGGGACGTTGTCAATGGTCTCAGGAGCAAAGTGTCTCAGGAGCAAAGTAGCGTCGTTGCGCCTGAAACACCCACGACAAGAGATGGTGATGGGTATTGCCCAACCCGCTCCTCCGTCGCGGCATCGACCAAAGTCGGGCCGCGGTCAACATCCCCCGCAGGCGCAGGCCCGGCCGGGCTTGCGAGCGGTGACTTCGGCGCTGGCGATGAAGTCAGAGGCCTTGGTGCCGGGCGGGAGCTGCTCCACGATCTTGCGGTAGAGCGGATCCTCGAAGTTTTCCATCGCAGCGACGTACTCCGGTTTGACCTTCACCGCGACGTTCGCCAGACCGGCGGCGCGCGCGTAGCTCTCCGTATCCCGCACCAGCACGGCCCCGGCCACGCAACCCACGAGCGCTTCCACCAGCTTCAGGACCGCGGGCGGCAGAGGATTCAGCAAGGCGATGTCTGAGACCGCCACCCGTCCGCCCGGCTTCAATACGCGGGCGATCTCCCGCCAGACCTGCGGCTTGTCCGGCGAGAGATTCAGAACGCAGTTGGAGATGATCGCGTCCACCGAATCGTCGGCCACGGGGAGATGCTCGATTTCGCCGAGGCGGAATTCCACGTTGTTGAGCCCGGTCTGCTGGCGGTACGCCGCCACGTTGCGACGGGCCTTGCCGAGCATCTCGGGGGTCATGTCCACGCCGATCGCCCGGCCGGTCGGACCGACTTTGCGGGCCGCGATGAAGACGTCGAAGCCGCCGCCGCTGCCAAGGTCCAGAACCACTTCGCCCGGCTTGAGGGCGGCAAGCGCGGCCGGGTTGCCGCAGGACAGACCCATGTTGGCGCCTTCGGGCAGGGCCCGGAGTTCCTCCACGGTGTAGCCCAGTTCGCGGGCGAGCTTCGCTGCGTCTTCGGGAGCCGATCCGCAGCACGAGACGCCCGGTCCGCAGCAACCGGCGGAGGTTTCGGTGGCGATTTTCGCGTACCCTTCGCGCACCGTGTCGCGAACGGTTTCCGGTGAGGTGACTGCGGGTTCCTGATTCATGATTCCTAGGTTGAGGGTGATCCGTTGCGGTCAGAGTATGATCGACGCCAAGCGCGGCGGCAAATGGTCTTGGTCGGCACCCCCGATGGGGGGCTTGAAGTCCGTCAGACGGTGCCGCAATGCATTCTCCGCATCTTCAAACAACGAGTAGAGCACCGGCACATAGACCATCGTGAGGAACGTCGAGACGAGCAGACCGCCGATGGCCACGACGGCCAGCGGTGAGAGCCGTTCCAGACCGATCGCCCATTGCATGGCGATCGGGACCATGCCCACGGCCGTGCCGACCGCCGTCATCAAGATCGGCCGGGTGCGGATGCGCACCGAGCCGATGAGCGCGTCGTAGGTGGTCGCCCCGCGTTCCTTGGCGGCGAGGATGAAGTCAATCAGCAGAATCGAGTTCTTCACCACGATGCCGGCCAGGAGAATCATGCCCATGAACGAGGGCATGCAGCTATGTTTGTCCGCCAGCAACATGCCCCACGCCGCGCCGATGAGCGCCAGCGGAATGGCCACCATGATGGTCAGCGGATGGATCCACGATTTGAACGCCGGCACGAGCGAGAAGTAGAGCAGGACCAGGCCGAGCAGGAGCGCCTTGCCTAGCAGGCTGAACGACTCGTTCATCTGCTTGATCTCGCCTTCGTGGCTCAACGTGTAGCCGGGCGGGAGAACCAGACCCGTGAGCGCCTTCTCGACGTCCTCCTGCAGGTGCGAGATGGGCTGGCGGGCGCGGTAGGCCTGGATGTCGAGCGTGCGTTCGAGTCCCTGGCGGGTGATGACGGAGGCGACGGGCTGGCGCGCCAATCGTTCCCAGTTGCGCCAGCGGCACCGCGCCCACCGGGGTTTGAATCGGATAAGTCGCGAGTTGTTCGGCGCGCTCGCGTTGCGCTGGCGGCAATTGAATCCACACGCTTAGACCGTCCTGGTTGGGCACGCGAAACACCGAACTGGGCATCCCGCGCACCGCACCCGCCAGTTGCCCGGCTACGGCGGCAGGTGAAATCTGGTAAAGCGCGCATTTCTCCGCGTTGGCGGTGAACTGCACCTCCACGGAATCCAGCGTCCACGAGCGGGTGATGGTCGTGGCCCCGCGCAAATGCTGATGCAGGCGCTGCTCCACGTCGCGCCCGAGACGGTCGAGCGCTTCCAGGTCCGGGCCGGACAGCATCACGTCCACCGACGAGCGGATGGTCGAGAGTGGCGTCGCGCCAAAGTCAAACACGTCCACGCTTTTCAGGCCGGGCAGTTTCTGGAACTGGCTGCGCAAATCGTCTTCGATCTGCCAGATGGACGCTTGGCGATGAAAGCGGTCCGTGAGATGCACGGTGATATTGCCCTGCTGCGCCAACCGGCCGGCGCCGAACGAAATCACCGCCGGCTCGGAGCCGATGAGCGACGAAACGGAGGTGACTTCAGGCCGCTTTGAAATCAGTTGCTCCATTTGCGTCAGTGTCCTCTCGGTTTGCGCCAGCGAGGTGTTGGCATCGGTCTCGAAGTTGATTTTGACGATGCCGGTGTCCATGGGTGGCATGAGGTCGCGGCCAATGAGCGGCATCTGGCGCAGGGAGAGGGCCAGCAAGATGATCGCCGGCGGGAGAAACCAGAACCGATGCTTGAGCGCGAACGCCGTCAGCAGCACATAGAAATCGCGCACCGGTTCGACCAGCCAGGTGTCGAAGCGGGACACGAGTCGTTCGCAGCGATTTCGCCCCGCGCCCGCCGTGCGCCGCAACAATAACGGGGCCAGCAACGGAATCACCGTCACGGAAATGATGTAGGACGCCGCCAGCGCGATGCAGAGGCTCATCGACAGCGGCCGCAGCACCGTCTGGACATAGCCGCCGATGAAGATGATCGGCAGCAGCACCATCACGGTGGCGTAGGTGCCCGAGAAGATGGCCAGCATGACTTCCTGCGTGCCGCCCACGACGGCCTTGTGAACGTCGGCGCCGTTTTCGTGGTAATGGCGCTCGATGTTCTCCAGCACCACGATGGCGTCGTCGAGCAACATGCCCACGGCGATGATGACGGCGGTCAGCGTGACAATGTCGAATTCGTAGCCGATCAGCCACATCACGGAGAAGGTGAGCAGGTAGGTGAACGGAATGGAAATCGCCGCCAACGCCATCCCGCGCAGGTCCGCCAGAAACAGGAAAATGACGATCACCGTCATGATGATCGCGTCGCGCAGGGCATCGAGCATGTTGCCGACGGACAGATGGATCAGTTCGCCCTGGGTGTCCGGAATGCTGAACTCGATGCCCGGATAGCTCTGCTCCAGTCCGGGCAACGCGCCCGCGAGGTCGGCGATGGTGTTCAGCGCGTGGCCGGTGGTGCCGCGCTGGATGTTCACGGCGATGGCGGGCCCGCCGGTGGCATGCCGTGTCTCTCCGTGGTGGGCGACATATCCGTGATAGGCGCTTTGGGGTTCGAGCACGCCACGCGCGATGGTCGCCACGTCGGCCAGATGCACGTCGCCGTCGGGTCGGTGCGCCACCACAATCGCGCCCACGTCGGCGAGGCTTTGAAACTCACCGGTACGCTTGAGCAGGAACTGGCTCTCGGAAGTCAGCAGCAGGCCGATGGGCTGGTTGGCGTTGAAGGCCACGAGCCGCTGGCTCACGTCGGCAGGTGTGAGGCCGAAGCGCTGGAGTTTGTCGCGGTCCAGCGTCACGCGCACGACGGGCTGATGTGCGCCGAAGACTTCCACGTTGGCGACCTGGGGCAGTTGCAGGAGGCGTTCCTTGATTTCGTTGTCGGCGAGCTGGCGCACCATCGAAAGGTCCAGCGGCGAATTGGTTTTGGGCCGCAATGCCAGCGTGAGCACGGCGGGCGTGGCCGACGAAACCTTGAACACCATGGGCGGACGGATGCCATCGGGCAGCAGCGCCTTGATTTTTTGCAGGCCGTTGGCCACGTCGGTCGCCGCGGAATCCAGGCCCTTGCGGTATTCAAATTCCACCGACACCGACGACACTGCATCCTTGCTCACCGAAGTCACGCGGCGGACCTGCTCGATGGTGTTCAACTCCTTCTCGATCGTGCGGCTGACTTCGGACTCGACATCGGCCGCCGACGCGCCTGGATAGACCGTGACGACGGCGATTTGCGGACGCTCGGAATCCGGGAAGAGATTGACCGGCATGTGGCGGTAGCCGACGAAGCCTACCACCGCCGACAGCAGCACCAGCGAGGTGATCAGGTGCGGCTTCTTGAGATAGCGCTCGACGAAGTTCATGGCTGACTTGCTTCGGCTTGGTTCGCCTCCAAGACCTTGGTGCCACTGGCCAGCGTCATCAGCCGCGAGGGTCGTGCCACAATCACCGGTTCACCGGACCGCACGCCGCCTTTGATGGCGACCTGGTCCATCGAACGGTCAAGCACTTCGACTTTGACTGGCTTTACCACGCCATGGTCCACGGCGAAGACCCAAGCGCCGCTGTCGCCTTCCAACAGTGCATCGGCTGGAACCACAATGCCCTCGGAGGAACTCAATGACACGTCCATGCCCACCGTCGCGCCGGAAACAAAGCCGGGTGGCGGATTCGTCACGTCGCACTCGAAGGTGGCCAAATGACTGTCGCCCAGTGCGGGGAAGACGCGCGACACCGTGGCATTCAGAGAAGCACGGCCGGTCTTCATGGTCACCCACTGGCCGGAGTGTAACCCGGCAAAGTCTTCGGGCGGGAGCGCAGCGCGGACACGCACGCTTTGCCGGGAAACCAGTTGCAGCAACGGTTTGCCGGGCACGGCCAGATCGCCGGGATCGGCCAGTCGCCGTGCCACCACGCCATCCGCGGGCGCAATGAGCTGGCAGTAGCCGAGGCGCGTGCGGGCCAGATTGAGGCGTTGTTTGGCCGATTCCAGTTGGGCGGATGCAGCGGCATCGGCGGCTTGCGAGCGATCCCATTGCTCTTGCGCGATGGCCTTGACCTCGAACAGCCGCTTGTCGCGGGCGGTCGTGTCGCGTTGCGCTTGATACGCGGCCTCGGCCGCCGCCAGCGTCGCTTCGGCTTCCGTGACGCCGTCCTGGAATTCGCGTTCGTCCAGCCGCGCCAGCAATTGGCCGGCCGTCACGACCGCGCCTTCCCGCACCTTCACCTCCAGCACACGGGCCATGATTTGCGGAGCGAGGGCGGTTTCCTCCGCGCCGATCACCGTGCCCAGCACATGACTGGTGCGGACGACTCGCCCCTCGCTGACACGGGCGGTTTGCACGGCTACCGGCACTTCCTGGACCAGCGGCGCGCCTTCCTTTTGCCGGACGCGTTTGGCGCGCACGATGACCAGCGTCGCCACGATGGCGATGGCGACGACGATTCCCATGATTCGGTTCTTTTTCATGGAACGATTTCCTGTTCGGCGACGGTGTTGATGCGTTCGGCGGCGGTGACCAGGTCGGCGCGGGCACCGGCCAACGACGACTTGGCGCTTTCCTCGCGCGCCCGGGCGCGTAACAAATCCTCGATGGTGGTAGCCCCGGTGTCGTAACTGACCTGCTGGATACGCGCCGCTTCGTCGGCCGCGGCCACACGGGCTTGGGCGGCGTCCAGATTGGTGTGAGCGGCATCCAATCTGGCCAGCGCTTCCTGCCACTCTGCTCGAACCTTGAACTCGGCCTCGGCAAGCGATTCGCGCGCGGCTGCCTGCCTTTGCCGGGCGGCATCCATCCGTTTGAAGCGGGCGTTGACTTCAAAGAGCGGAAGCATCACGGACACCGAGGCGCCCCAGGTATCGAGCGTTCGATCAATTTCAGTGCCGGTGTGCTCCAGGAAATTCGCCCCGGCATAGACCTTGGGCAGAAACTCGCTGCGCGCGACTTTGACGCTGCCGTCGGCCTGTTCGGTCGCCAGCCGGGAGCGGCGAATGGCGGAGTTGCTCCCCAATGGCGCGCGCAACCCGGCCAGTTCGCCGGGCGTCGGCAGCGGTTGGTTCTCCCGCAACGGGACCACGCTGACGCCCGTCGCCGGGTCGCGGCCCAGCACGGACAGCAACAGCGCGCCAATCTTGATCCGGTCGGCCCGCACGTTGGCGCGCTGACCTTTGACCCCTTCGAGTTCCTCCACCACTTTGAGCCGGTCCACTTCCGGGCGTTTGCCGAGCCTGACCATTTCGTCCAGCGTCGTCCTGGTTTGCTGCAACGCGGCGATCTGCTCCTTGAGCGAAGCCAGCACCAGGTCGAGCGCCTGGGCAGTGGAGTAAAGCGACACGACGTTGAACCGTATCTGCCAGCGACTGCCTTCCAGCAACGCTTCGGACTTTTGCGATTCCAGCCGGGCAATGCGGATTTGATGGTTCAGCCTGCCGCCCAGGTAGAGCGGGAATTGATAGGCGAAACCATATTGGGCCTGGCTGCGGTCGAAAGGCAGGTTTGCCATGCCTTGGGCAAGCAACGCGCTCGAAAGTGGCCGGATGAGCTGGTCATCGTTGAGGTAGGAATAGGAACCGATGGCATTCAACTCGCCCCACCGGCCGCGAGCGGTGGCGCTGGCGTCGAGCAAGGCGGCGCTGGCTTGGTGGCCCGCCGCCTTCAGGCCGGGATTCGCCTTGAGCGCCTCGTCGATGGCCTGCGCCACGGTCAAATGAACGGGCGCGGCCGGAGGGGGCGCGACCGTTTCTTGTGCCCGGAGCGGCGCCACGGTCAGGGCCAGCGCGAGCGACACAAGCGCCAGACGCCGGCAAATCGCCGGGCGACTCACGGTTTCTCCCATGAGACGAAGTCGGAGTTGCATGTTCAGAAGTTGTAGGAAACGGTGAACGCGCCAAACTCGGAGTAGTCCTTCTGCCCCTCGAATTCCCGCCCCCAGAACACGTAGGCAAAAGCTGCCGTGAACCGCTGGACGGACACCGCCATGCCGACTTCCGCCGCCGGCACGAACCATTCCTTGTCCACGTTGGGGCTGTCCTGCCAGGTGTTGCCGTCCAAAGTGATGTTGCGGAGCACGAGGTTGGCGCTGCCGCCGCCGAAGAAGTAAACGCCCCACTTCGGAGCGGTGGCATCGGTCGGGGGACGGGGCGGCGGCAGGTGAACCATGCCGCGCATCAGGGTCGTGCCGAAGTCGTCCGGGAGGTTGTAACCGAATCGGAACTGGCCGCCAAGCTGGCCTTGCGTGAGCACGTTGCCAAGCATGACGTTGCCGGCCGGCAACGCCTCGACGGCCAATCCGTGCGGCGTGCCCAACAGCCGGTATTTGCGGCGGTGCTCATAAACCAGGTTCAGGACCGGCTCGTTGTGGAGTTGGTAATCCCAGCCTTGCGGCAGACCCGCGCCCACCCAGCGATGCACCTGTTTCTGCGTTTCCTCCGCCAGCGACCACGGCCCGACCACGCCCGTGATAAACTTGAGTCCGTTATACTGGTTGCGTCGTTCGACGTGAAGCGACAGGCCCGCGTAGAGAATCCCGGCATAGGGACGGTCGTTTGGGTCGGGCACGGGCAAGGTTGTGTCCGAAGGCGTGACCATGATCTGGCCAAAGTCGTAGCCGACGGTGCGCCGGCCCTCGCCCCAGGGCAACCAGTTCGCCACCGGATCAAGCCAACTGGGGCCGCTATGCGCCAGCGAAAGCGACGCGCCGTCGGTGTAGAACCGATCCGATCCGCTGAAGGTGTCATTTTCCCAACGAAGTGACACCGACCACGGGTGCGGTTCGGCTCCGACGCGGACGGCGGCGGGCGGTGTCGTTACTTGAACGGCACTTCGGGACTCGGCGACGTCTTGGGCCGCAAGCGGGAGCACTCGACCGGCCAGCAGCAGCATCGCCAATCTGGAAAGACTTGTATTCACTTTCATACCACGCAGGGTCACTCAGCCGGGCCTTCGCCTATGGTTCAATACCACCAACCTAAAGTTGCCCGCGCCTTTCTATTTAGCCAAAGGGCGAAATAGCATACAAGATCGAGCCGGGTACCCCCGCCGAAGTTACACGCTTGCTTTTTCATTTTCGGCCGCGGGTTACTGTTGTGCGGCGCTCTCCCACGGTCGGGCGCGGGTTGGCTGGCTGACCTTCATGGCTTTGGTGATTGGTGCGATGGTTCAAGGCGCGGTGTAAATCAGCCAGACGCCGCCCAGGATCACCAGCCCGCCGCAGACGTATTTCACCACCATCAAGCCTCTGGATTGCCCGTTCCAGTTCAGGAAACGCTGCACCAATTCAGTGGAGGTGCCCGCCGCGACAATCACCGCGCAATGGCCCAGGCCATAAGCCAGCAGCAGGAGCGCGCCGTAGAGGAAATTGGTGGCGGCCAGTTTGAAGGTCACTCCCAACATCGGCGCCATGTACGCAAACGTGCAGGGACCCAGCGCGATGCCAAAGACCAGGCCGAGAATGAACGCGGCCAGAAACCCCTTGCGCTGCATGCCGACCTGGCCTGGCCCGGAGATCGGCAGGGGCATCACGCCCAGCAGATGCAATCCCACGCCGAAGAAGATGAGGGCGACGAAATAGTTCCCGTAGCGCCCCAGGTCGCCCAGCATGCGGCCGGCGGCGGCGGTGATCGCACCGATGGCCGCGATGGTGATGAGAATGCCCACCGCAAAAAGCGTCGATGTCCAGAACGCGCGCCGCGTCGTCACCGGCCCTTGTTCGCTGACGAAACCGACGATCAGCGGGATGCTGGCCAGATGGCAGGGGCTCAGGATGATGCTCAGGACGCCCCAGACTACCGACGCGCCCAAGGCCACGAGTGGCGCGCCTTCGACGGCGTGGCTAAGGTTGGTGAACAGTTGTTCCATGGTCAGGGAAGGTTTGGCGCGGACGGCGCTCCGTTCTGGTTGGCACCGGTCGGTTCCTCCTGTCCGCTCGAGCAGTTCCTCCCTTCGGTTTCAACATGGCTGCAGGAGCCGGATGATCTGTGCGCAGGGCGGCACGGCAGAATCAGTCATCGCGTTTCAATCCCGCCGGCGTCAAGGCGAGGTTTGCCACGCGCAGACCGGTCGCGCGCGCCGTGCCAACGCCGAGTTCGTCTCCGTCGAAGAAGATGCGAGCGCAGCCGTGGTCGCCACACCGACGAATCCTCTGCGGGTGATTTCAGGGTTCATGGGGGCTCTCCTTCATTACTCGTTCTCGTTATGGTGATCGATGCGAAAGTGGGGCGTCCGCGCCGGTGGCCGGGCTAATTGCATGTGCCGAGCTTGCACGCCTTCGCGATCTGCTCCGGTGAAAGCTTCATCTTGTCGGCGAGTGCTTGGGCGATGGTGATCTGCCGGCCCGTCATCGCCGGACGCGATTCCAGCCACTCTTCCAGGTTGGCTTCATTCACGAAGAATCCCTGCTTGAAGCAGCCCGCGGAGGCCCACTGGCCATCCGGTCCCTTCTTCTGCCCGAACCACGCTATGGCCGTCGCCGGTTCCAGCGACGCAATCTGTCCAGCGAGCGTCTTCACGCGAATGAGTTCGCCGGTCAACCCATCCTTCGCCTCGACCTCGATGTCCTGCTTCAGTCGCGCGGCCACGCCCATCGAGCAATGCGTGCAGCAGCCGTAACCGTGCGTGGTGCCGAATTTCACGCTGCAGGCGTCCTCTGGATAAACCGCCCGGTCACAGAAAGCGCAGCGCGTAGCCAGTTCCTTGGAGCGCAGCACCTCCCAGGACACGACGTTGCCGCCGTGGGTCTGCTGCTCCTTCGCTGCGGCTTCCTTGTCAGCAAACGCCTTGATGGTGGGCCGGCCCTTCGCGTCCATGCCGTAGAGATAGGTCGCCGTGGTCGCCGCCACGAGCTTACCGCTGGCCCGATCCGTCACGCTCACCTTGACCTCTTCCGCCTTCGGGTCCGTGCCCACGATGCTGGAGAAATAGATGAAGTAGCAGTGGGGATCACAGAGGACGCGCTGTTCGCTCTGCCCCTTCACCAGCGTCTTGGTCCTGGCGTTCACATCGCCATCGCACATGAAGCACACCGCGTCGCGCGGGCGCGTGTCCGCCGCTACCGGCGTCTCGCGCACTATGCTCGCCGACGTCTTTGCGCCGCTGAGGTCCACGCCCAGTTCCTTCCATTTGGCCAGGATGTCCTCCTTGCCGAGGAAGCCGACGTGGCGGAAGCGTTCCTGGCCGGCGGCGTCATAGAAGATCTGGGTGGGGATCATCTCGATGCCATATTGCTTGCCGGCGTCAGGGTTCTTCCATACGTCAACGAACTCCACCTCTATCTTCCCCACGAGTTCCTTCTTCAATCCCTCCAGGATCGGTGCCATCATTTTGCAGGGGATGCATTTGTCCGCGCCCAGGTCGATGAGCTTGGGCAGCTTCGCGGGGTTGCCCGGCGCAGCCTTGGCAGCGGCGGCTCCACCCGGCTCAGTGGCAGATGCTGCCGCCCCACCGGCCTCGGATTCTGTCAGGGGCTTCCCCTTCTTGAGGGCCACAGCCCCGACGACGACCACGGCGAGCGCCGCCACGATCAGGATCTTCATAGGAGTCTTCATGGTTTCGGATTTGTCTCAGGTTTCACGGCTCACGGTTTGATCTTCTGGTAAACGCCGGGCAGCCGCGTGCGATACATCTCGGCGACCTGGGGCTCCATGTCCGCGAGGGGTTTCACGGGAATCAGGTCCATCACTTCGGCGGGGCTGAGGCCGGATTCGAGCAGCGTGCGCGCTCCGCCACAGACCATGCGCTTCAGGGCGGGCGCGATCTCCGCGTTGCTTAGACCAAAGCCCGCCGCGACTTCGCGTAGGGCCTGCATTTGGAACCACAGGTAAGTCGGCCCCATCGCCGTGAGGACCGCGTAGGCTTCCAGTTTCTCTTCCGGCACTTCCGGGCACTCGCCCAAGGGTGAAAGCAACAGGTTGACGTCCTGCTTGTCCGTCGGCGTGAGCGCGGGTGCAAACGCGACGGGGTTGAATCCAAAGTTCACCACGGACGGTGCGTTGGGTATCACGCGCGCCAGGCGGGCAAAGCCGCCCAGCAGTTCGCTGAGTCTCGCCACGGTGAACTTGGGGGCGAGCGACACTACCAAGGTGCCGGGGTTGAGGCTGGCTTTGATGCCCGCGACGACTTCAACCATCACCGGCGGATGCACGGCCAGGAACACGATGTCCTGCGCGGCTGCCACCCGGCTATCGGCGGTCGTCTTGATGCTGGGAAATCGGGTCTTGAGTTTGGCGAGCGATTCTCCGTTGCAGTCGCTCACCACTATGCTGGCCGGCAGGGTCTTTGCCCGTATCCAGCCTTCAAGGAAGATGCGGGTGATCCGCCCGCCGCCGATGAAGCCAAGCGTCTTGTTGCTCATAGAGGGCTCTTTCATGCTGCACGTTCTCCGATGGTCCTATTCCTCAATCTGGAGTTCCGGCTCCACCACGATTTCCGACTTCACCGAATTGGCGACCAGACTGTATTTCTGCGCGGCCTGGAGCGCCCGACGGGTCCGGGCTTCAACGGCCGCCCGCGGTTCGCCCGCGGCCGCGATGCGGATCACGGGCCGGAAATGCAGCCGGGTGAAAATCTCCGTGCGGTCCAGTTCAATGAGTTTGGTGCCCTCGGTGCGGCACTCATAGGAGAGCAGCTTCAGTTTGAAGCGCTCCGCCGCCCAGATGAACATCATCATCACGCAGGTGTTCGCGGCCGCCACAAAGGCGTCTTCCGGGCGTGAACACGCCGGCGTGTCCGTGCGCATCCGGCGGGGCCGAGAACTTCATCTCCGGGCCGTTGCCCATGACCAGATGACCCCAGTGTTCGCCGGTCCAACGGACCGTCGTGTGGTAGGTCGCCGTGCGGCTCATGGCTTGCTTCTCCTTTTGGCAAAAGGCGGCATACTCCCGCAGCACCGCTTCGCGGTAGCTCGCCTCGGCCTCCGGCGGCACAGCATTGTAAATCTTCACCGTCTCGAACAATTCGCGCGCCGCTGCCTCGTCCTGCCCGCGTCCCTGCCTCGCGGAACTGCCGGAAGATGAGCGGCAGCGCCACCAACTCCACCGTCTGGCCGTCGATCGAGAGCTTCGTTACCGCCACGCCCGATCCGCACGAGCAGGTCGACTTCGCGTTGCTTCCCCGTCGGGCGCATGCGCTCGCAGCTTCTCGGCGGCTGGCGCTGTCCCGGCTTCCTTGCCCAGCGCCTGGTCCACCAACGCCGCCAGGCGTTCGGCGGTGACCTCGACCGCCTTTTGCCCGGCGGCATTCAATCGCCGGCGGCCTTCGGGCCGCTCCAAGCCGCATTCGGCCACCAGCTCGTTGACCACCAGGCTGGCGGCCGGCTTGCTCGAATACTTCTCGGTGCCGCGCGCCGCGCAGCGCAGGTCGCAGCCGTCCACCGTAATCGTTGGGTGCAGCCGGGCGAAGGCGCGATCCCCGGCGCCGCCGGCCAGGAACAGCGGCAGGCAGATGGTGACCGTATCGCGTGGGCGCAGCTCGTTGAGCACCTTCAGCGCGGCCAGCCGTGCCACGGTGCCCTCCGCCAGTTCCTCGCCGCTGCACGCGACGATGCCGACCTTTGCGTTCAAGCAACTCAGACATGGCTTGCTCCTTTCACGGGCTGGCCCGCGCCGTTCGAGACTCGCCGCGACTTCCTCGGCCAGCACGCGGGCCAGTTTCCGGCCAGCCTCGTTCAACTCGGCGATGCCTTCGGGCTTGAGATCCTTGTGCCGGCGAAAGACGTCCAGCACGGCCACTTCGCGGGCCACCGTGCCGCCGCTTTGTTTGACCATCTTGGAGGCGCACATTTGTTTGCACCCATCAATGGTCACTGCCGGATGCCTGGCCACCAGTTCGCGAGCGGCTGGCATCACCCAACACCAGCTTGGCCAGCGCCACCAGCCGGGTGCTCTCGGGCCGCAGCTCTTCGCACAAGTCGTAGGCCGCCTCGCGGCTCACCGTGCCAAACGGCTTGCCGATACCGCTGCACGGCACCACCACCACGCGCGTTGTGTCGGTATTCATAGCTTCTTCAACTCCTCCTGCACCTCGGCTTGCATGGCCGAGAAATAGGCCGCCGGCTCGAGCAGCTTCGCGCGATCTGCTTCCCAGGCGTCCGTTTCGATCACCGCCAGCCACCCCTTGTCATAGGGTGCCTGGTTGATGACTTCCGGGGTCGTATCCAGGCCGCATTCACCTCGACAATCGTCCCGCTCACGGGCGACGGCAACTCCACCATCGCCTTGATGGTCTCAATCTCCGCCAGCCTGTTCGCCCGCCGCCAACCTGGTCCCCACCGGCTGAACCGTGGCGAAGGCGACATCGCCGCTGCGCTGTTGGAGATAGTCGGCGAGCCCGATGCGGACGCGGCCCGGCGCTCCGGTTTCATCCACAAAGCCCAGGCGCCCTGCGGCGTGTAGAGCCGGTCCGTGGCGACCCGGAAGGTGAATTTGTCCACCGTGGTTTCAAGAAATGCTGGCATGACGTCTGGTTTCGTTATTGAGCAGCTTCCAAGGTCTTCCGGGTGCCAACCGTCAAACGAGCAGTTTTTTGATGTCGTCCACCGACGGCACGCGGCCGGCGACCTTGATGGTGCCATTCACCGCCAGCGCCGGCGTCATCATCACACCCAGCGCCATGATTTGTTTCAGGTCGGTGACCTTGTTAATTTCCGCCGTCACACCAAGTTCTCTGACGGCCTGTTCCGTGAATTGCGCCAGCGTCTGGCACTTCGTGCAGCCGGGGCCAATAACGAGGATATTCATAGTTCTGTTGCTTGTAGGGCCTTCACCGCGCACGCGGCAATCATGCTTCGAAGGTTCTACGCGTATTCGACATTTAGCCAATAGGACAACTACACAGGCGGAAAAAGCCATTCAACTGGACCTCAATACTGCCGTGACTTCTCGCGAACCGAGGCGACGCACTGGAAAAAGTTCATCACGCACGGAGTGACCAGACGGTAAAAGACCTGCGCCCCCCGCTTCTCGTCGTCCACGATCCCCGCATGCTTGAGCTGGGAGAGGTGCCGGGACACCGTCGGCATCTCGGAACCGACCAGGGCCGCCAGTTCGCACACGCAACGTTCGCCGCGGGACAGTTCGTCCACCATGAGCAAGCGGCCCGGGTGGGCCAGCGCCTTGAACACCTGCGCCTGGGCTTTGAACTGTGCGATTGATGGTTTGATCGCCATGACGAGAAGGAAATTAGCCAACTCGCTAAAGATGTCAACGTTCCATTTCGTGGAGCGTGGTTGCGGGTTTCAGGAAAGCGTCGCACGAATCGCGTGGGCTACAGGCCTACGATCATCTCCGCATGGGCGGCAGGGATAGAGTCTGACCGACGCTCTGTCTCTGAAGTGCTACGCGCGGGGCAAAGACGGCCAGGCGCGCCGTTGCTACGAATCGCTCCTGGACCAGGAAGTCATCGTCATCGGGTGGCGCCGACCAGCATCGACGAGGGCAGGGGGGCCCTGCCTCGGACTGCCATCGTCGGCTGCGCGATCAATGAACTCGGGCTGCAGCTTGCGATGATGGGCCCCCGGGTTCCACGAGTTGCACTTCAACGGACAAAAGCCGCGTCCGTTGCGATTCGGAGTCGGGTCAGGATGGTTCAGCGGAGCAGCCAGTTCAGGACGGCGGCGAGCAGGGCGCCCACGATCGGGCCGGCCACCGGTACCCAGGCGTAGCTCCAGTCGCTGTCGCGTTTGCCGGGGATTGGCAACAGGGCGTGGGCGAGACGTGGCCCGAAATCGCGCGCGGGATTGATGGCGTAGCCGGTGGTGCCCCCCAACGACAGGCCGATGCCGAAGACAAGCAGCGCCACGGGGATCAGGCCCAGCGTGCCCAAGCCCACCGGCACCTCGGCCCCACCGGCGGCGGCAGGGAGCTTCACGACCGGGTCGGTCATGAGAAAGATGGGGAGGATCAGGAGAAACGTGCCCATCGCTTCGCAGAAGAACGCTTGCGGCAGATGGCGGATGTTCGGTGCGGTACAGAAACACGCCAGTTTGCCGTCGGCGTCCTCCGAGACGCGGAAATGCTCCCGATAGAAGAAGAACACGAGCGCCCCGCCCACAATGCCGCCCAGGACCTGGGCGAGGAGGTATCCCGGCACCCGGTCCGCCGCCAGCTTTCCAGCCGCGGCCATCGCCACGGTCACGGCAGGATTCAAGTGCGCGCCACTGAAGGGGGCGGCGCAGAAGGCGCCGACGAAGACGCCGAGGGCCCAACCGGTCGTGATGACGATCCAGCCGCCACTGTGCCCTTTCGTGCGGGCAAGAACGACGTTGGCCACGACGCCATTGCCGAAGATGACCAGGATGGCGGTGCCGATGAACTCAGCGAGGTAGGGACTCATGGGTTGGGGGGAGGATTGTGTTCGGTTCTTTTGGCTTCGTCTCTCAACCGCTCCGAACTGCGCGGCAACCGCAGGAGAGTCCTCGGCGGAGGAGGGATGAACGCATCGCCGTCAGGGTTCGCCACGTACGCCGCGGCGATTTCCTTGAATTGTGCCGGTTGGTTTTGTTCGCAGGCTTCGTCGCGGTGCAACTCGGCGGCGATCCGCGCGAGGTTCGCGAGCCGGCGACTATCGTCGAACTGGGCATCACGGTAGAGCGCGCCCCCACGCAAGCCCGCGCGTTCCAGGGTCGGTATGCGCTCCAGGACTTCGTTGGGCGACAGCCACTGCGAGCGTCCGAACCCGCATTGGCCAGCCAGGAGGTCATAGACTTTGAGGCCA
The DNA here is from genome assembly GCA_963735925.1 of uncultured bacterium. Taxonomy (GTDB): domain Bacteria; phylum Verrucomicrobiota; class Verrucomicrobiia; order Limisphaerales; family J093; genus DSVZ01. The sequence continues at coordinate 1,233,034 of CAVTMT010000003.1, read as the reverse complement.
ATGCCGGTCTCGCCTCCCCCCACCACGGCAATGTCCCAAGGCTCACGGCGGCCCCGCAAACGCCGGAGAAGCGCGTCGCGATTCATGGGGCTCAGCGCGTCGCCGCGGGCTTGACACTCGAATGCTCCTCCCAATCGCGCGCGCGCTCGAGCGCCTCGGCCCAGCGGCTCCGGCGGTGGGCCGCCTCGTCCGCGCCCAGCCGTGGCTCGAACGTCCGATCCACCTGCCAGGCCCGCTGCACTTCGTCGCGGTTCTTCCAGAAGCCGATCGCCAGGCCGGCCAGATACGCCGCGCCCAGCGCGGTGGTTTCGATGACCGAGGGCCGGACGACCGGGACTTGCAGGATGTCGGCCTGGAATTGCATGAGGAGGTTGTTGACGCACGCCCCGCCATCCACCCGCAGTTCGTTCATGGCGATGCCGGAGTCCTCGCGCATCACGGCGAGCACGTCGGCAACCTGAAACGCGATGCCCTCCAGCGCCGCCCGCGCCACGTGGCCGGCGGTCGTGCCGCGGGTGAGCCCGGTCATCGTGCCGCGCGCGTACTGGTCCCAATGCGGCGCCCCCAGCCCCGCGAACGCCGGAACCAGATACACCCCGCCGCAATCGGGTACCGTCGCCGCCAGGGCCTCGATCTCGGTGGACGACTTGACCAGGCCGAGCCCGTCGCGCAGCCACTGGACCACGGCGCCGCCGATGAACACGCTGCCTTCGAGCGCGAAAGCCGTCTGTCCCGCCGCCTGCCACGCCACGGTCGTGATCAACTGATGTCGGGACGGCGCGGGTTTCGACCCAATGTTCATGAGCAGGAAGCAGCCGGTGCCGTACGTGTTCTTGGCGAGGCCGCGCGTGAAGCAGTTCTGCCCGAACAATGCCGCCTGCTGATCCCCCGCAATCCCTGCGACCTCCACCGGCGCCTCGAACACTCCAGCCGCGGTCGAACCGTACACTTCGCTCGACGAACGGATCTCGGGCAGGATTTCGCGCGGCACGTCGAAAAGCCGGAGCAAATCGTCATCCCACGCTCCGGTGTGGAGATTGTAGAGCATGGTGCGCGAGGCGTTGCTGGGGTCGGTGACGTGCAGCGTGCCGCCGGTGAGATTCCAGAGCAGCCAGGTGTCCACGGTGCCGAAGGCCAGTTCGCCGCATCGGGCGCGGTCGCGCGCGCCCGGGACGTGATCGAGAATCCACCGCAGTTTGCTGCCGGAGAAGTAGGCATCGATGACCAGGCCGGCCTTCTGCTGAACCATGTCGGCGTGGCCGGCACGCCGGAGTTCATCGCAGAAGCGGGCCGTGCGCCGGTCCTGCCAGACGATGGCGTTGTGGATGGGCGCCCCGGTTTTTCGGTCCCAGACCACCGTGGTCTCGCGCTGATTGGTGATGCCGATGGCCGCCAGGTCCCCGGCCCTCAACCCGCTCTTCGCCAGCGCATCCCGGGCCGTGGCCAGTTGGGTTTGCCAGATCTCCTGTGGGTCATGCTCCACCCAGCCGGCCTGCGGAAAAATCTGCCGGAACTCCTGCTGCACGACCGCCCGAATGGCGCCGGCGTGATCGAAGACGATGGCGCGAGAGCTGGTCGTACCTTGGTCCAGGGCGAGGATGGCGGTCTTCATGGCAGTGGCGACATCGTCCGCGAGCATCGGCTTTGCGGCAAGTCCGGGGTTGGAATCCTGCCCGAAATGCCATTGGCTGGCCGCGCCGCGGGGATTAGGCTGCTCCGTCAGCATGACGTGTTCTCATCATTCTCTCGGCCGACGCAAGTCCGCCATCGGTCTCGCCTGCGGCTTCATTCTGATGGCTTGGTCGTGTCTTGCACAGCCGAAGACCGGCGACCTCGTTTTCCAAACTGACTTCGAGGGTGCGGGCACATTGCGTGCCTGGGGCGCGGAGCAGAATCCAGGCGTGCGCCTGGTTCCCGGTTTTCACAGCGCGCAGGCGCTCCGGGTGGAAATACCGGCGGGCGCGTCCGCGTCCAGCAGCGTGCGAATGCCTCTGCCCATCGATAGAATGCGCGGCGCCCGCCTGAACTGCCGCGCGATGGTCAAAGCCGACGGCGTAAGCCAGCCGCCGCAGCCGTGGAATGGCATCAAGTTCATGCTGCACGTGACCGCACCGGGCGGTGCGACCTGGCCGCAGCAGAACCATGTCTTTGGCACGTTTGATTGGAAGCGTGTCGAATTCAAGGCGGCCATCCCGGCGGACGCGACGGCGGCGGAATTGATCCTCGGTCTCGAAGCGGTCACCGGTCGCGCCCAGTTCGACGACCTCAAAATCACCGTGGCGCGCGGCCCGCGTGTGCGGCCGGCGGCTCCGGCCTCGACGCCGATGTTCACCGGTCATGAGGAGCCACGACTGCGCGGGGCCATGATTTCTCCCGACATCACGCCGGAAAGCCTTCGCGTGCTGGGCCAGGACTGGAACGCGAACTTGATTCGCTGGCAACTCATCCGCTACGGGCCGGCGGCGAAGCTTACCACGGTGGCCGAATACGACGCGTGGCTGGAGGGCGCGCTGCGCAAACTCGATGCCGCCCTGCCGCTGTGTGAGCAATACGGCGTGCGCGTGGTGCTGGATTTGCATTCGCCTTTCGGCGGCACGCCCACCGTCAGCGGCTATGTGGGCACGGACACCGGCCTGTTCACGAACCAAGGTCGCGCAGGACAAATTCGTCGCCGACTGGGGGCGCATGGCCCGCCGCTATCGCGACAGCCGCGCGATCTGGGGATACGACCTTGCCAATGAACCGGTGGAGGAGGAAGTCGCGGAAGGCTGCGACAACTGGCAACTCCTGGCCACGCGCGCGGCCCGGGCCGTCCGCGCCAGCGACGCTCGGCACGCCATCATCGTCGAACCGACACCGTGGGGCGGGCCGGAAGCGCTGGAAAACCTGGAGCCGATCCCGGTGCCGGGCGTGGTCTATAGCGTTCACATGTATGTGCCACACCAGTTCACGCACCAAGGTGTGTTTAACAGCACCGCCACCGTGGTCGCCTATCCCGGCACGATTGACGGAAAGGCGTGGGACAAGGACGCGCTGCGCCGCGTGTTGCAGCCGGTGCGCGACTGGCAGCGCGATTACGGTGTCCAGATCTACCTCGGCGAATTCAGCGCCATTCGTTGGGCGCCCGACGACAGCGCTTATCGCTATCTGCGGGACTGTATCGAACTCTTCGAGGAATTCGGCTGGGACTGGAGCTATCACGCCTTCCGCGAATGGAACGGCTGGAGTGTGGAACATGGCCCGGACAAGGCCGACACTGCACCCAGCAAGACCCAGACCCGACGTGAAAAGCTGCTACGCGATTGGTATGGCAGAAACCTGAAGGCGAAGTGAGCGGGCCGACGCGGCTGTCCGTGCCGTTCGACGCGATGAGCCGCGCGTTGAACCAGAACAACGCCGGGATTTGCTGCTGGTAGTGCGTCAGGTTCTCGTCGAACGCCGCACGCGCGGGCTTGCCGGGCTTCTTTAACTCGATGACCACCAGCGCCAGGTCGTTGACGATGCCTACCAAATCCCGCCGGCAAGGATAGAGCGCACCGGTGACGCCGAACTGGCCGACCAGCAGGAAATCATTGTTCGCCGGCTGCTCCCAATCGATCGCCCGGACGCGCCGCGTCTCTTGTCTATCCCTGACTCCCTGATGTTGGTGGGGCGGCGTTGCTGCGCCGCCTTGGGTATTGGAGCGGAGCGGCAGCTCCGCCCTACCGGAGATCGAATCCCCCTCTGCCCCGCTGACACGAATGCCTTCCTTGAGCAGCAGACACACCTTGCGATTCACCGCTTCCAGGCTCATAGCCGAACGGTCGCGGGTCGGTTCATCCACGGTGGCGGTGATGGCCTCGGGCGGCAGCGTTGTTGGGCTTCGGTGTAGGCTTGGAGCAGGAGTCTTTAACGCGAAGCTTTGATCCAACCGATCTCCAACCGAAACGGCCTGGCCTGTTTGTCCGAGATGAGAAATCCAACTTACGTTTCAGAAGTTCAAGGGTTCAGTCGCCACAGAGTGAAGCTCAACGCCGCGGCGAAACCCACCCACGCAAGGTAAGGTGCAAGCAGCCAGGCAGCGACGCGGCTCACGGGCCGAAAGGCCGTCAGCGTCGTGGCGATTGCCAGCCAGAGCAGCACGATCTCGGCAAACGCCACCCCGGGCCGGTGCAAGCCAAAGAACAGCGGCGTCCAAAGGGCGTTGAGCGCCAGTTGCACGAGGAAGAGGAGCAGCGGCTTGCGCTGTTTTCTCCAGCCACCCTGCCGCCACACCAGCCAGGCGGCGGCCGCCATCATCGTGTAGAGCGCCGTCCAGACTGGACCGAAAATCCAGCCCGGTGGATTCCACGAGGGCTTCTTCAATGAGGCATACCATTCGCCCGGTCCGAAGAACGCACCCAGCGACGCAGCCGCGAAGCACAGCAATAACCATCCAGCCAGCGCCAGCAGTCGGCGACTCGGCGTGTTGTTGATCGTCATGATGGATATTCAACCATTCTTCTCGGCGGCCTGCGCCAGGCCGCGCAGCATCCCGGCGAACACGAGTTGGTGCAACGGCCAGACGCCATACCAATACGCCAGCCCCCACAGTCCGAGCGGATCGAACGTCGCTGTCTGGCGCAGCCGTGCCCCGTTTCCATCCGGTTGCACCTCGAATTCCAGCCACGCCCGGCCCGGCAGTTTCATCTCCGCGGCCAGCCGCAGCCGCTGGTCCGGTTGGATGGATTCGACGCGCCAGCAATCCAACGTGTCGCCCACTCGCAACCGCTCCGGATCACGGCGGCCACGGCGCATTCCCACCCCGCCCAGGAGCAGGTCCAGCCAGCCGCGCAATGTCCAAAGCCAGTTCGCATAATGCCAGCCCGCCGCGCCGCCGATCCGTTCGACGGCGGCAAACACTCTGGCCGGCGACGCCGCGACATGCGCTGACCGCGAGTCCACCAGCCGGTTGCCCAACCGTGTGCCGCCCCAGTGCCGGGGTGCGTTCATGGCGGCGGACAAGGCGTCCGACCACCGCGTTTGCGCGAAGCTGGAGTCTTCGTTGCGCAACGCGCACGCAATCGCCTCGCGAACGCCGACCGGCCGGATGAGGAACAGGCGTTGGGCGGAATCGTCGCGCACGACGGTTGGATGACGGAGGCTGTCCACCAACTTGCGACCGACGCGGGCATACAGCGGCGTCACCAAACCCAGCCACAAACTCGACAGGCGCGGGGTCAACAGAGGCACGGGAATCATCCACCGCCGCAGTCCGCGCTGTCGCGCATATTCCCGCATCAGTTCGCCATAGGAAACCTGGTCCGGCCCGCCCACCTCGACCATGACGCTGCCATCCAGCTTGAGGGACAGCGCCGCCCGGAGATAAGCCAGCACGTCCCCGATGGCGATGGGTTGCGCCGTCACCCGCACCCAGCGCGGCGTCACCATCACCGGCAACCGCTCCACCAACGCCCGGATCATTTCGAAGGACAAGCTGCCCGAGCCGATGATGATGGACGCCCGGAACTCGATCACCGGCACCTCGTGCGCCCGCAACCGTTCTCCCACCTCGTGCCGGCTGCGCAGGTGCGCCGACAAATCCGGTTCATCCTCGCCCAAGCCTCCGAGATAGACGATGCGCTGCACGCCCGCGGCGCGCGCGGCGGCGGCGAAATTCTCCGCGGCCAGACGGTCCTGCGTTTCAAAATCGCCCGTCGCGCCCATCGAATGAACCAGATAAAACGCGGCTGCCACACCCTGCATGGCCGCCGACAGCGAGCCTGCGTCGAGCAAGTCGCCTGGCACCACTTCGACGCCGGCCGGCACCCGGGGCGTCAAATGTGCCGGCTGCCGCGCCAGGCACCGCACGCGCCAGCCATCCGCCACCAGCAACGGCAGCAGTCTCCCGCCGACGTAGCCAGTCGCGCCCGTCAGCAAGATGGGGCCCGCCTCGTCCATTTCAGGCCCGGGTGCTTCGGTTGACATTCATTGCGTCAGTTGCTTTTCAGTTTCGCCTGCGCCGACCGCGGACGCGGCAGCAGCAGGTCGCGCGTCCGGCGGCAGTTTTGGATTTGGCGAAGGCGGGTGCGTGCCGCCGACCACAGGTGGAGGATTCGTTCGGCGTGGCAGGCAGCGGGTTGATCCACGCGGCTACCGCGGCGGGCGGAGGGGCTGGCTTTCTTCAGCCTGGCGCGCTGCGCGGCGAAGCGGACTTCGGCGCAGCGCAGGAAGATGAGGCCGAGGACGGGGGCGGAGTACTCCTGGGACTTGAGGCCGGAGTTGGCGCTCCAGTGGTCCTTCGCTCCGCGAGAGTCCCGCCAGGTGCTTGCGCGGGCTGGATTCGCGCTCACGCGCCCAGCGGTGTCGGCGGCGGCCCAGAGGCGCTCTTCCAGCGCGGCAGAGTCAGTGTGCTTGGCGGAGGGGGCGATCCAGATCATGGGTGGCGGAAGCCGGCAGTGTTGGAGGCTGGGTCAAGGCAACCGCTGACGCATCCGAGCCAGGGCCGCAAGCAGTTTGCTGTGGATTTCGCCAAACCCGCCGTTGCTCAAGACGGTCACCACGTCGCCCGGTTTCGCCTCGGCCGCGACGTGTTCAACGATGGCGGCCACGTCAGGCAAGTAGGCGGACGCGCGGCCCGCGGTGCGGAGGTCCCGCATCAATTGCTCCGGATCGAGGCGATTGTCGGGCGGCAGTTGTTCCAGCCGGGCGACCTGCGCCACCACCACGCGATCCGCCGCCGCCAGCGCCGCCGGCAGCTCGCTTTGAAATACCTTGCGCCGGGTGGTGTTTGAGCGCGGCTCGAAGACCGCCCACAAGGTCCGCTGCGGAAAACGCAGCCGCAATGCGCGCAGCGTGGCCGCGATCGCCGTCGGGTGATGGCCGAAATCATCCACCACCGTTACGCCGCCGGCGGTGCCTTTGATCTCCATGCGGCGGCGCACGCCCCGAAAGCTGGCGAAGGCCGCGCGCGTGATCGCATCCGGGATCCCGCAATGACGCGCGCACGCCAGCACGCCGAGGGCATTGCGCACGTTGAATTCGCCCGCCAGTTCCAGGCGGAACCCTTGCTCGCCGACGACGAAGCCGGTGTGGTCCGAAGCGAATTCGAGGAGGCGGGCACGCACGTCGTTCGCTTCACCCAGGCCGAAGCGCGTGACGGGGCAAAAATCCACGTTCAAGAGCGGTGCGAGATTGGGATCGTCGCCGTTGGCCAGCACGAGCCCGTTGCGCGGCACCAGCCGAATGAAATGCGAAAACGCCTTCTGGACGGCAGCGAGGTTGTCGAAGATGTCGGCATGGTCGAACTCGAGGTTGTTGAGCAGGGCAACCTCCGGTTGGTAATGCACGAACTTGCTGCGTTTGTCGAAGAATGCGGTGTCGTACTCGTCGCCCTCGATGACGAACCATTCGCTGTCGGTGAACCGCGCGCCCAGGCCGAAATCGTTCGGCACCCCGCCGATCAGGAAGCCCGGGTGGCGCCCCGCGCATTCGAACACCCAGGCCAGCAACGAGGCGGTGGTGGTCTTGCCATGGGTGCCGGCCACCACCAACGAACGCCGGCCGCGCAGGAAAAACTCGCGCAACAGTTCGGGCAACGAACAGTAGCGCAGGCGACGCTCGAGCACGGCCTCGGCCTCGGGATTGCCTCGGGAAATGGCGTTGCCGATGACGATCAGGTCGGGGGGCGGCTCCAGGTTTTCGGCGCGGTAAGCCGCTTGGGGCGCGATGCCGGCGGCGCGCAGAATCCCCGCCGCCGGTTCGTAGATGGCCTGGTCCGAGCCGGCCACCGCGAACCCACGGGCCTTGAGCGCCGCGGCGGCCGAGGCCATGGCGATCCCACCAATGCCCACGAAGTAAACGGACCGGATGTCGGAAACCATGCGCCCGATGATGGCGGCGCGCCGCGCGCCGTGAAGCCGGAAATGCATCGCCAGGACCTGGCGGCACGCGGTCCGCCAGTCATCGCCGGCAGGGCGAAGCGTGGACTGGAAAACCGGTTGGACAGCGCGTCGCAAGCCGCCCAGATTGTCCGCCGTGCCCCGATGAAACCGCCCGACCCGTCCGAATCGCTTCCCGGCTTCGCCGACCGCGTGCTGGCGTTGGTCCGCGAGCTTTACCCCGACCGGAACGCGAGGCTGGCCGCGGGCGGCGACCATATCCGCGTGGGCGAGGCGCAATTCGGCCTCGCGAATCTGGCGGCCAAATTCCGGCTGGGCGACGGCTCGGAAGCCCGGCTGCGCGAACTCGTGCGGGAACACTTCGCGGTCCTCTTCGCCGACCAGACCGGCGAGCTCACCGGCCGGCTCTCCTGGGGCGAGGCGAAACCGATCCTGCTTCCGCAACTCATGCCCGCTGCGTTTCGACAGCAGGGGCCGCTGATCCACCGGCCCTTTGTGCCCGGCGTGCTCATCGGATTTGTCATCGACGCCGAGCGCGGCTATCGGTACGCCCGCGATGACGAACTGGACGCGTGGGGGATCACCATCGACCAGGCGCTGACCTGCGCGCTCGCGAATCTCGCCACCAAGTCCCTCGAGCTCAAGGTCCACGCCGTGCTGGAGCGCGACCGATTCCTCGCGCTGCAATCCAGCGACGGCTACGACGCCGCGCGCATCCTGCTGCCACGCTGGCAGGCATTGGCCGGCGAGCATCTGGGCTTCCCGTTTCGCTTTGGCGTCCCGAATCGCGACTTCCTGATCTGTTGGTCGGCCGACACCCGCGCGGGGACCCAGGCCGCGTTCCGCGCCAAACTCGCAGAGGATTTCCAGCGCCAACCTTACCCGCTGAGCGGCGGGGCCTTTGCGATGGACGAGACCGGTGGCGTCACCCCGCTGGACTGAATACCGCGGCGAGGTGCGTGCGGACCCGGCCCCGGTCGGCGAGCGCAGGTTCCGTCCTCGCGACCGCTTTCCCGCCGCAGTTCTGTGCTGCGCCGATGCGGGATTCCTGCTTTAACCGGGCGCGATGTTCGAATTGCTCAAGACGGACCCGATGTCGAAAGCCCGCGTGGGCCGGCTGACCACCGCCCGTGGCGTCATCGACACGCCGGTGTACATGCCGGTGGGCACGCAGGCCACGGTGAAGGCGCTGGATTCGCGCGAACTCGTCGAGATGGGCACGCAGATCATCCTCGGAAACACCTACCATCTGAACATCCGCCCCGGGCTCGACATCATCCGCGGCGCCGGCGATCTGCACGCCTTCATGGCTTGGCCGCACCCGATCCTGACCGACAGCGGCGGCTTCCAGGTCTTCAGCCTGGCCAAGATTCGGAAGGTTCATGCCCACGGCGTGGAGTTCAAATCGCATTTGGACGGCTCGACGTTGTTTCTGGGTCCGAAGGAGGCGATGGAGATTCAGCGCGTGCTTGGTTCGGACATCGCGATGACGTTCGACGAATGTCCGCCGCACGACTGCGACGCCCACGAACGCCACCTCGCCGTGGACCGCACGATTCGCTGGGCGCGCGAGTGTCGCGAGCAACCGCGTGCCGCCGACCAGCGCGTCTTTGGAATCGTCCAGGGCGGGAGCGATCCGCACCTCCGCGAAAAGTGCGCCCGCGCGATCGTGGAATTGGATTTCGACGGTTACGCGATCGGCGGCGTCAGCGTGGGTGAACCGGAGCCGGAGATGATGAAGGCGGTCGAAATCACCGAGCCGCACCTGCCGGCCGACAAGGCGCGGTACGCCATGGGCTTGGGCACGCCCGCCCAGATGGTGGAGTTGGTCGCGCGGGGCGTGGACATGTTCGACTGCGTGTTGCCGACGCGCGTGGCCCGCAATGGCACGGCCTTCACGCGTCGCGGCACCTTCGCGGTCAAAGGCGGCGCGGTGAAGGCGGAGTACCGGCCCATTGAAGACGGCTGCGGCTGCTTCGCCTGCCGGCATTTTACGCGCGCCTACATCCGGCATTTGCTGAACGTGAACGAAATCCTCGGCCTGCGGCTGGTGAGCGTGCACAACACCTATTTCTACCTGCAGGTCATGCGCGAAATCCGCGCCCACCTGGCCGCGGGCACTTTTGCCGAGTATCGACGTGAGTTTGCCGCCAGCTACGTTCCGACCCGCCGCGTGCTGGCGGCCAGGGCGCTGTCAAAAGAGTAGAACCAACCCGCAGCCGATAAAATGGCGTTAGCGCCGCGGGTAGCGGCATCGACCACAGGTTGGTCCTGCCAGGCACCAGCCCGCTCACCACAGGCGTCCAGCTCATGCTGCCAGGAGAACCAGGCAAAACAGCACGATGCGGGAAGTAGGTACAGGGATTGATCCCCAAACCGTTTCTTTGCCGCCCCGCGCTGGTCGTTCCGACCCAGCCTCATCGTCAGGCGCGCCCGGCGAGAGCCCCCTCTGTGTGTTTTGCAGGTATTGGTTTGCCCCCAGGAGTCCGTTAACACGAGTCATCGTTCGGTCAGGCGTGTTTTTGGATCGTCCGGACGCCGGGCTCTCCGTAAGCTGCGGCCGATGCTTTCGTACAAGCGATGGTCGGTGGACTCGCTGCTGCGCCTGCTGCTGGAGCTGTTCCTCACGCTCGTGCTGCTCGGCGTGGCGGCGGCGGTCGGCGAGCAGTACTGGTCCGCCGTGCCCGAGGAGACGCGCCAGTTCTGGCTGTCGCTGGCGGCCGGGATGGCGATGCAGGTGACCTCGCTCGTGCTCGTGGCTTTCTTTCTGCGCGAAAATGCCCTCGGCTGGCGTGAGGCGTTTGGCCTTTCTACCCAGCGCGCCGGGTGGATGGTGGGCCTGGGCGTGGCCGCGGCCGCGGTGGTGTTCGGGGCAGCCTTGGTGCTGATCAGCGGCAGCCGGTGGTTGATGGAACTGGTTCACCTGACTCCCCAGACGCAAACCACGGTCGAGGCCTTGCGCGATACGAGCGATTGGACGCGGCAGGTCGCCATCGGGGTGACCACGGTCTTGCTGGCACCCGTCTTCGAGGAGGTGCTCTTCCGCGGTCTCCTGTACCCCGCGGTGAAGCAGACCGGACTGCCGCGCACGGCATTCTGGGGGACGGCGTTGCTGTTCGCGGCCAGTCATTTGAATCTGCTCACGTTTCTCCCGCTCGTCTTTTTTGCCGTGGTGCTCACGATGCTGTACGAGCGCACCGACAATTTGCTCGCGCCCATCGTCGCCCATGCCGCCTTCAACCTCACGAATTTTCTTTGGGTCGTGTGCGGAGGGGCGAACAATTAGGCCGGACGTGAACGAATTTGAACTCATCGCCCGTTTGACTCCCGGCCTGCCCGGCAACCCGCAGGTGGTCGTCGGCGCGGGCGACGACTGTGCCGTGCTCGATCTGGGCGTGCCGGACCGATGGCTGTTGTTCAAGACCGACGCCGTCGTGGAAGGCATCCACTTCGATGCGGCTGCGCGGCCGGAACAGATCGGCCACAAGGCGCTGGCGCGGTGTTTGAGCGACATCGCGGCGATGGCGGGACAACCGTCGAGTGCGCTCGTCACGCTGGCCTTGCCCACAAGGTTCGATGCGTCGTTGGTCGAGCGCTTATATGCGGGCCTCGACGCGCTCGCGCGGCGACATGGCGTGGCCATCGTGGGCGGCGAAACCACCACGAATCCGGAGCGATTGCTGGTGTCCATCGCCGTGCTGGGCAGCGTGGAAAAGAACCGGGTGGTGTTGCGGCGCGGCGCGCAGCCGGGGGACGCGATTTTTGTGACCGGCGAACTGGGCGGCTCGCTCGCGGGGCGGCATCTGGAATTCGAACCGCGCCTGGCCGAAGCGCGCTGGTTGGCGGAGCATTTTGGTCTGCACGCCATGATTGACTTGAGCGACGGGCTCGCCGGCGACTTGCGCCATCTGCTTGCCGCCGGCGGGGTGGGGGCAGAGGTCTCAGCCGCCGCCTTCCCGGTGAGCCGGACGGCGAAGCAGCGGGCCCAAAACTCCGGAGGGGCGAAGCCGCCGTTGCTGGCGGCCCTCACGGACGGGGAGGATTTTGAGCTGCTCTTCACCCTGGCGAGCCGCGACGCCGTGCCGCTCCTCGATGCGTGGAAGGCGCGCTTTCCGGGTCTGCGGTTGAGTTGCATCGGCAAGATCACGGCGGAAACCGGCTTGCGCTTGCGCGATCGCGGACGCACCCGCTTACTGGAGGCGCATGGCTACGTTCATTTCGCGCAGTCCTGAAGAAACCCTGGCATTGGGGAGGGCGTGGGGCGAAAGCGCGGTGCCGGGCTGGGTGGTGGGCTTAAGCGGCGACCTGGGCGCGGGCAAGACCCAGCTCGTCAAGGGAATCGCCCTGGGTTTGGGCGTGACCGCGCGGGTGCATTCGCCGACGTTCGCGATCGTCTGCGAATACACGGATGGCCGAATGCCGCTGGCCCATCTGGATCTCTACCGGCTGGAGACCCGCGCAGCGCTGCGCGAGGCTGGCCTGGAGGACTACTTGATCGCGCCCCGCGGGGTGGTGGTCGTGGAATGGTTCGAGCGGTGGCTGGACCTGGGATTATGGGTTGAAGCGGCCCGCGTGCGAAGGGTACAAATCGAGACCATTAACGCTAACGAAAGACGGATTTGCTATGGCAATACTGGCACTTGAGTTTTCTACGCAGCGACGAAGTGTGGCGGTCCTGGCCCGGGACGCGGGCGGTCAGGAACGGATCGGACGGGCCAGCGAAGACATCAGCCGGACGACCCCGGCGTTCAGTTTGATCGAACGCGCGTTGGCTGAGGCCGCCGTGGCGCGCGAGGCGGTCGGGCGCATTGCGGTCGGGTTGGGGCCGGGAAGCTACACGGGCATTCGCACCGCCATCGCGATCGCGCAAGGCTGGCAACTGGCGCGCGGCGTGTCGTTGGTGGGTTATGAGAGTGTCCGCTGCCTGGCGGTGCAGCTCCACGCCGCCGGTGACCGCGGCCGCTGCCACCTAGTCGTGGATGCACAGCGTCGGGAGTTTTACTGTGCGACCTATGAGTTGCTGGCGGACGGACCGCGCGAGCAGGAACCGCTGCGCCTGGTGTCGGCCGCGGAAGTGGCGGCGTTGCTGGACCAGGGCGAGACCGTCGTGGGGCCGGACGTGGCGGCGGCCCTGCGGGGCGCGCGCGAGGCCTGGCCGGAGGCGATAACGGCAGCTCGAATGCACTGCAAAAGTGACGCTGTCGCACCCGGGGAGCGGCTGGCGCCGATATACCTGCGTGAAGTCAGCTTTTTGAAGGTGTCGCCGCCCCCGGGTATGGATCGCTTATCCGCCCGATAATCCATAAGACCGGCCGCCCGGGCGGCGATCAACCGCTTCAGTTTTCGCTTGTGTCTCGGGCGCGGGCATGGTTTCTGGCGGCAAATAAAACTTATCGAATGAACCTGAATTTTCAAAACGCGCGCGCGGCGCTCGGGAAACGGTTCGCCTCTCGGGCCCGCCGCCCGCTCCGCCTGGCGCTGGTGCTGGCCGCGGTGGCCGGATTGGCGATCTCCTGCGGCACGTTGACCCGGACGGTGGTGGCGCCGCCATCCATTCCCGGGGCGACTTTCATCGGCTCGGCCGCCTGCGCCGACTGCCACGACGATCTGGTCAAAAAATTCCAGACCGCAACCCATGCGGGTCTGATCGCGAAGGGGGTCAATGCCACCGAGGTCGGGTGCGAGTCGTGCCACGGGCCGGGCAGCAAACATAACGAGGCGGGGGGGGAGAAGGGGACGATCATCAACCCGAAGCAGGATCCGACGACCTGTTACCAATGTCATCTGGACGTCCGGGCTTCCTTCAATCTTCCGTACCACCACCCGGTCCCGGAGCAACGCCTCACGTGCGTCCAATGCCACAACCCGCACGAAGGTCCGGCGGTGAAGGCGGGGGGCACGGCGATGCTCTCGTCGAGTGAGATGTGTTTCGATTGCCACAACACGCAACGCGGCCCGCACGTGTTCGAGCACGAGGCCATGCGCGAGGGGTGCACCGCCTGCCACCAACCGCACGGTTCGGTGAATGCCAAGTTGCTGAGCCAGCGGAACGCCACGCTCTGTCTGAAATGCCACTTCCAGGAACAGCGGGCGGCCGGGCAGGTGCTGATCGGCGGCATGGATCACAGCCTGTTGCTCGCGCAAGGCACCTGCTGGAGTGCGGGTTGCCACGAGGCCGTGCACGGTTCCCAGGTGAATTCGTCATTGCGGTACTAACCCCCCATTGGAGGCTGAGATGAAGAAGACTCAATTCACGACGTCATCGACCGCGCGGGTCGCCCGGGCTTTGCTGGCCCTGCCGCTGGCGATGGGGGCGCTGGCCGCGGACGACGACGCGGCCAAACCCGAAGCCAAACCCGAGGAGAAGGCGGAAGCGAAGCCGACGGAGGACGCGGCCGCGAGCGAAACGCCGTCAGACTTGAAAAACTGGGTTGAGTTTGGCGTGGGGGGCACGTTGCTGGAAGGCAACCAGGCGGCGGCCCAGCGGCGCTCGGGATTGCCCGACGGCGCGTTTGGCGGGATCCAGGGGTTTCACTACGAGCAGGGGGTGGGCACAAAGGGGCTGTTCAAGGACGCAACTTTCAAGGCCGACGGTCGGGGCATTTTCGACAACCACGATTACCAGGTCGATCTCGATCTGACCCTGCCGGACAAAGGGTATCTGCGCGGCGGGTTCCGCGAGTTCCGCACATACTCCGATGCCAGTGGCGGCTATTTTCCACCGTCGCAAACGTGGGTTTCACCATATTCGGACCCGCTGGTTCTGGATAACCGCGCGTTCTATGTCGAGGCGGGCCTTCGCCTCCCGAATCTGCCGAAGTTCACGCTGCGGTACGAGCACAGCGAGCAGGAGGGACAGAAGGATTCGACCATCTGGGGCGAAACCAACCAGACCGGCGGCGCTGGGACCCGGAGCATCGCGCCGACGGTGCTTGACCTGGACCGCGTCCGGGATCTCGTGATGGCGGATCTGGCCCATACCTTTGGGGAAACGAAGGTGAACCTCGGCGTCCGCTACGAGCGGCAGAATAACGACAACGGGCGCTACATGCTCCGCTATCCGGGCGAAGGCCCGGGGGCGCAGGCTTACACCACCGAGCGTGATCGGCTGGAGTCGGACCTGCTCAATATACATGCCAGTACGGCCTCGAAGCTGAATGGGAAGATGACCTTGACGGCGGGATACGCATTTACGGACCTCAACACCGACACGTCCGGTTACCGGCTGTACGGGACGGGCTTCGATCCGGATTTCGCGCAGCGGCTCGGGTCCCCCTATACTTACGAGAATCTGGTCGGCGGGGCCTTGATGCGTCAGAACGTGGGGAATCTCAACCTGATGACCACACTGTCGGACAAACTGGTCATCGTGCCATCGCTGCGGGTGGAGGGCAGCGACATGAACGGCGATTCCGTGTTCGACGCGCCCGCGGCCCCGTTCACTTCGAGCGTTTACAGCGCCCACGACGAACGCGGCCTGCTGGATGTTTCCGAAGGACTGGATGTCCGCTACACCGGGGTCACGAACTGGGTATTCTATGCCCGCGGCTATTGGTTGCAGGGTAGCGGCGATCTGTCCGAAACCCGCAAGAACGTCAGCACCAGCACGGACGTGATGGCCCGAGCCACCGACGACAAGCGGTATGCCCAGAAATACTCCGCAGGTGCCAACTGGTACCCCCTGCGCAAACTGAGTCTGGGCGGCGAGTATTATCACAAGATCCGCGACAACGATTACAGCCACACGCTGGACTCCACGCCGAACGTGGCGGGGAGCCCGGACGTGTACCCGGCCTTTCTCACGGCGCAGAACTTCACCACCGACGATGTCAATTTCCGCGTGACTTGGCGCCCGCGTATGAACGTCACCCTGGTGGGGCGTTACGACCTCCAACTTTCCACCATCGACACGCAGGCGGACGCGTTGTCCAAGGTCCAGTCCGCGGACATGACCAGCCACATCGGCAGCGGCAGCGTGAGTTGGGTCCCCTTTGCCCGGATGTATCTGCAAGGCAGTTTGAGCTATGTCTGGGACCGCACGGAAACGCCGGCCAGCGACGTCACGTCGGCGGTGCTCGACTCGAAAAACAACTACTGGACCGCGAACGCCACCCTGGGCTACGCGCTCGACGACCGGACGGACGCGGAGCTCCAGTACCTGTACTACCGGGCGGACAACTACGAGGACAACGCAGCCTACAGCCAGCCCTACGGGGCGGGGGCCGAGGAACAAGGTGTGACCGCCGGCTTGGTTCGGCAGATGAGCAAGCGAATCCGCGCGTCGCTGAAGTACGGTTTCTTTACCAGCCACGACCAGCTTTCCGGGGGCAACCGCGACTTCAATTCCCACCTCGTGTACGGGACCTTGCAGTACCGTTTTTGAGGGGCCGGACATTCCTGAATTTGGCGCGCGCAGCGCCAGTCTAAACCACGGAACGACGAACGAAACACAAACATGAAGCGACAACTCACAGCGATCCTCACGGGGGCAGTCCTGGCCGCCGGCACTTTGGTGGCGGCGGACGCCAAGGCCCTGTACGAGAAAGACTGCCAGAAATGCCACGGCGCCGATGGCAAGGGGCTGACCACGATGGGCAAGAAACTCAAGGCCAAGGACTACACCGACGCCGCGGTGCAGAAGAAGTTCACCGACGAGGAAGCCATCAAGATCATCAAGGAAGGCAAGAAAGAGGGCGACAAGCCCATCATGAAACCCTACAAAGACCAGTACTCCGACCAGGAGGTCAAGGATCTCGTGGCTTACATCCGCAAGTTCGCGAAGAAATAGCGCTGGCGGGCGCGCCGTCCGTCCGCCCCCCGCAGCCGCCCAGTTCACAACCGGCCGTCCGAAGTGCATTCGGCGGCCGGTGCTGTTTTCTTGTTTGGGAATTCGCCCGATCGGCTTGCGGTTCGGCACGGTGCAAATCGCCTTCTGACAGCCGGCATCGCGACCGCTCGAACCGACCGGAATCGCTGAAAACGCCGCCCGGATCCCACGTGCTCGTCCTGCTTGGTTATCCCGGTTCAGTGGAATCCACGTGAGTAATCCTAAAAGAAAACGTGAGCGGCGGCGGACGGCCTGTTGAATTCGCGGTTGACAGGGATCGTCCATTATCCCCGACTGTTTGAAGAACTGATAAATATGAAGACACAACTTATTGCGATCCTAGCTACCGCATTTCTGGCTGCCGGGAGCCTATCCGCCGCCGAAGCCAAGGCCATTTACGAAAAGGACTGCCAGAAGTGTCACGGCCCGGATGGCAAGGGCCAGACCACCATGGGCAAGAAACTCAAGATCAAGGACTGGACGAATGCCGAGGTCCAGGCCAAGTTCACCGACGAGGAAGCCGTCAAGATCATCAAGGAGGGGAAGAAGGAAGGGGATAAGACGGTCATGAAAGCCTACAAAGAACAGTGTTCGGACCAGGAGACCAAGGATTTGGTGGCGTACATCCGGAAGTTCGCCAAGAAGTGACCCGGTTTCCTTCGCCCGCGCGTTGGCACGGGCGAAGGGCACGCTTTCTCGCGACGGTCGCCCGATGCATTCGTGGCGGCCCTTTTTTTACCTCGGGTCGTGTCCGCCTCGGTTCGCCCGCGCCAGGCAACACCGTTGGGACGGTCGAGGGAGGGGGAGCGCCTGACGGGTGCCGTCTCCTGGCGGGCTGCGAGGCATCGCTTTCCCAGACAGCGCGTGCACCTTGCACTTGGCGGGCGCCCGGCTCAATCCAGGATGGATTCAATGCGACTCGAGCCGACTCGCCGCCCGGGTGTCCGACACCGACTGTTCGTTCGACTCCGTCGGCGCGTGTTTTCCCGGGCCGCGCCGCCTCCGCAACCGGGATTCCGGCATTGAGGAGGATGCCCGGGATCGCAAGGCGCGCCCGTGTGCGCGGAGGGAATCCTTGGACAACTCGGGGTACACCAGCCGATGGGAACAACCAACGCTTACGGTTACATACCATCTCATAAGAGGTAACCATGTGTTTGTTGTTCACGCCCTGCCAAGAAACGCGAAGTCTTCCGCAAAGGATGGGAAGCTACGTCCAGGCCGGGGACCTAACCTGCCAGCGTCTTCACGGGAACTCGGGCGGCAGGCGGCCTGGATAATTTCCCGTGCGGCGAACGACGATGAAGCGATTACACCTACCGCCGCAGATTGTCCGACTGGTGCTGCTGACGATCGGAATTGTCGGCAGTTACCTGGTGGCGCGGTACTTCTTGACCCCTCCGACCTTCGGAGAAACCGGCTGGTATCGCAATGCGGCGCTGGCCGAGTTGGCGAGCCGCGACCCGGTCTATGCGGGCACCAAGGCGTGCGACGAATGTCATTCGGAAGAGCACCAGAAGCTGCTGGGCAACTCGCACCGGACGCTCTCCTGCGAGGGCTGCCACGGCCCGTCCCAGGCCCACGCGGACAATCCCGACGTGAAGCCCGAAATTCTGAATTACAGTCACTGTGTCCGCTGCCATGAAGCCAATCCTTCCCGGCCGAAGTGGCACAAGCAAGTCGTCGCGAAGGACCACTATCCGGGCAGCAAATGCACGGAATGCCACCTCCCCCACCAACCTTCGGAAGCCCCATGAGAGAAACCCTTTCCCGCCGCGGTCTGTTGGGCAGGCTGGGCGCGACCCTGGCCGGACTGGCCACGTTGCCGCTCGCCAAGACGGCCAAGGCCGCCGTGCAGAAACTGCTGGTGTCCGCCGGCCTTCCGCCGGGCTATGATCCAAAACAGCACAAGTGGGTCATGGCCATCGATGCCAACAAGTGCATTGGTTGCGGGCTCTGCGCCGAGGCCTGCAAACGGGAGAACCACGTGCCCGAAGGCCCGTTCTTCAGGACCTGGATCGAGCGCTATATCATCACCAAACCGAAGCCGGGGAGTGGTGAAGCACGGGGCGAGACGATTGTTGACAGCCCCAACGGCGGCATGCAAGGCTTCCCGGAACCGTCCGTCCCCCCGTCGGACATCCAGCATTCCTTCTTCGTGCCGAAGTTGTGCAATCTCTGCGAGCGCTCGCCTTGTACTCAGGTGTGTCCGGTCGGGGCGACGTTCGATGCTCCGGACGGAGCCGTGTTGATCGATCCGACCTATTGCATTGGTTGCGGATTTTGCATTCAGGCGTGTCCTTACGGGTGCCGGTTCTTGAGTCCGGTCACGAAGACTGCGGAAAAGTGCACCTTGTGCTACCATCGCATCACCCGCGGCCTGCGGCCGGCCTGCGTTGAGGTGTGCCCCACGCAGGCACGCATCTTCGGTGATTTGATGAACCCACGGCCCGACGACCCGATTCAGAGTTTCTATCGGGACAACCGGGTCCAGACGCTGAAGCCCCATCTCGGCACGGGACCGCGTGTATTCTATGCGGGCATCGACAAAGAGGTAAGATGACATGACTAACGAGCTCACCAATATTGTCGTCGAAGTCTTGCCGCGCTTCGAGGGCTACGTTTACCCCAACGAGGCAGGCGCGCATCCGCTGTGGGGCTTTCTGATCGTCCTGTACCCGTACATTACCGGTCTGGTGGCGGGTGCCTTCATCATGGCGTCGCTGGTGCGTGTATTCAAGGTCAAGGCCTTGGAGCCGGTTTACCGCCTGTCTCTGTTGACCGCGCTTGCCTTCCTGCTATGCGCCACGTTGCCCTTGCTGTTCCACCTGGGACACCCGGAACGGTGCTTCGAAATCATGATCACGCCGCACTTCACCTCGCCCATGGCGATGTTTGGCTTCATATACGCGTGGTATCTGATGGCCGTGCTGCTCTTGGAACTCTGGTTCGATTACCGGCAGGATTTCGTGGAATGGTCGCAAACCACCGCCGGCTTCCGGGGCATCATTTACCGCGCCTTTACCCTCGGCGTGACGGACGTATCGGACGCCGCGGTGCGCCTGGACATGAAGATGGGCCGGATACTCTCCATCGTCGGCATTCCTTCGGCATTTCTGTTGCATGGGTATGTTGGATTCATTTTCGGATCCATCAAGGCCAACCCCTGGTGGGGCGATTCGCTGACGCCGATCATCTTCATCTTGTCGGCCATCGTCTCGGGCATCGCGCTTTGCGTGTTCAATTACATGGTCTTGACCTGGATCCGGCGACACACCGTGGATATGCGCTGTCTGGACGTCATGGGCATGTTCCTGTTCTACGCGCTGGTTGTCGATGCGGCGGTGGAGACGCTGGATTGGGTTCACCGCATCTACTCCGCCGAGGAGGGATTCAACGTCATTTCCTACATGGCGCGAGAGAAGCTGTTTTACACGCTCAGCATCGGGCAGGCGGTCGTCGGGACTCTGCTGCCGCTTCTGTTGTTGGGGTCGCTGCAACTCTTCCGGAAACAGGTGCCCGACCTGATCCGTCGGCGAATGTACTTCGCCGGCGCCGCGATGATCCTGATCGGCGTGTTGGCGATGCGGTGGAACGTCGTCATTGGCGGCCAGTTGTTTTCGAAGAGCCTGCGGGGTGTGATGGGTTATAAATTGGAGTTTGCCGGGGTCGAAGGGTGGTTGATGGGCTCCATCCTCCTCGCGTTACCCTTCGTCATCCTGACTGTGCTGGTGAAGCTGTTCCTGTCGGAGCGACTCCCCAGCAGTGGCCATGAGGGGCGGGGCCAACTGTCGGCAGTACAGGCGAGGTGAAATCTTCGCCGCCGGACTTGTATCGTGAAACCAAGACCACAACGGGCTGGCCCGCGGACAACCTTCCGCGGCATCGGGCGGGGATCGGCGGTCCGTCGGTTGCTCTGAAAACGCCTATTGGACGGTTGCCGGCGCAGTCGTCGCTATGAACGGCCAATTGAAGACCACCGCAGTGCTGACCGCACTGGTCGTGACGTTTTTGGGGCTGGCCGCGGCTTTCCGCTTGGATTTATGGGGTCGGCCGGCGGCTTTGGTACCCATCCCTTTGGTGAGCCTATCCTTTCTGAGCACGAATACGGTGCGAACCAATTACGCCGACCTGGTGCAGCTCAAGGCCGATTTGTCGAACTTTGATTGTTACGCCTGCCACGATGAGAAACAGCCGCCGCCGTTGCGGTTCGACACCAACCAGAATCTGATCATTCCGGAGGAGCACAGCGACATCGTCATGGGCCACGGCACTCACAACCGGAACAACAACTGTTTCAACTGCCACAACGAGACGAATCTGGTGTTGCTGCAAACACGTGACGGACGAGAGGTCACATTCGATTTCAGTCCGCCACTGTGCGGGAGTTGCCACGGCCCAACGTATCGCGATTGGGATGCCGGCGCGCACGGCCGGACCAGCGGGTATTGGGACCGGCAACTCGGCCCGATCGACCGCAAGCAGTGCGTCTCGTGCCACGATCCGCACAAGCCGCCTTTCCCGCCCCGGGCGCCCGCGCCGGGGCCGCATCCGTTGCGGGCGGTGCTGGCACCGAGGGCGATAGCCGAGAAGGACCCCTAGTATGTCCGATCCACGTTCCGAGCCCGCGCCGGCCGGCGACTTGCCGGACGCGATGAACCGGCGCAGCTTCCTCCGGACCGGCGCCGTGCTGGCCTCCGGCGTGGCGGCGTTGGCGGCCAGCCTGGCACCCCTCCGGGAACTGAAGAACTACACGTCCATGGAGCAGTGGACGCAAAAGTACTACAAGGAGCTCACGCCGGACGAAATGGCGGCGGTGCTGAAGCGCATTGCAGACGAAGCCGAGCGCGAATACGGCTTGCGGCCGCAGGTGCGCGACCTCAAGCCGATGGACGGTGTGGAATTTGTTTATTGCCTCAACCTCACACGGTGCATTGGGTGTCGGAAATGCGTCCACGCCTGCGTGGCGGAGAACAACCAATCGCGCACGCCGGAAATTCAATACATTCGAGTGCTGCGTCTGCCGCACGGCTCACTGGACATCGAAAAGGCCGAGCATTTCTACTCACCGGACTCCGTGCCGGAGAAAGGTTACTTCTACATGCCGGTGCAGTGCCAGCAATGCAAGAATCCACCTTGCGTCAAGGTATGCCCCGTCCACGCCACCTGGCAGGAAAAAGACGGTATCACCGTCATTGACTATGACTGGTGCATCGGGTGTCGATACTGCGAAGCGGCCTGCCCGTACTGGGCCCGGCGCTTCAATTTTACCCGGCCCTCCGTCCCCGCCGAGCGCCTGAACCTCGACATGGCGTACTTGGGCAACCGTCCGCGTCATCAAGGCGTGATGGAGAAATGTCATTTCTGCATCCAGCGCACGCGGGTCGGCCGTTACCCGGCCTGCCTCGAGGTCTGCCCCGCCGGCGCGCGTAAGTTTGGAAACGTCCTCGATCCCAACAGCGAGGTCGCCTATATCCTCAAGAACAAGCGCGTCTTCATCCAGCTCAAAGAGGAGCTGGGTACGGCGCCACGGTTCTTCTACTACTTCGACGTATGATCCGTGCCACGAGGAATTATCTGGTGTTTTTGAGCCGCTGCGCCCGCATCGCGTTCGTTGGCGACTGGCGGTATTACTCGTGGATGGGACTGCTGACGGTGATCTGCCTCCTGGGTCTCAACGCTTACGCAAAGCAGTTCGTGCACGGCCTGATCACCACCGGCATGAGCGACGAGGTGTCCTGGGGCGTGTATATCGCCAACTTCACCTTTCTCGTCGGGGTGGCGGCCGCGGCGGTGATGATGGTCATCCCCGTGTATATCTATGACAACGAGGAACTGCATGACCTGGTCATCTTCGGCGAACTGCTGGCCGTGGCGGCGATTCTCATGTGCCTGGCGTTCGTGACCGTGGACCTCGGCCGGCCCGACCGGTTCTGGCATCTGATCCCGGGCATCGGGCAGTTCAACTTTCCGGCCTCGATGCTGAGCTGGGACGTGCTGGTGCTGAATGGTTACCTGTTGTTAAATGTCCACATCTGCGGCTACTTGCTGTACTGCCGTTATTCAGGGCGCAAGCCGGCAAAGTGGTTCTATATTCCATTCGTCTTCATTGCGATCGTGTGGGCGGTATCCATTCATACCGTGACCGCGTTCCTTTATGTGGGTTTGGGCGGGCGGCCGTTTTGGAACTCCGCCATCGTGGGCCCGCGCTTCCTCGCGTCGGCATTCGCGGCCGGTCCCGCCCTGATCATCCTGGCGCTCCAGATCATCCGCCGGGTGACCCACTACCGGATTACCGACAAAGCCTTGCTGACCCTTCGGAGCATTGTACAGGTCTCCATGCTCATCAATGTCTTTCTGCTCGCGAACGAAGTCTTCAAGGAGTTCTATTCCGGGAATCTGCACGTGGCATCCTCCAAGTATCTGTATCTCGGGCTGCACGGTTATCATGCGCTCGTGCCTTGGATCTGGACGGCCATCGCACTCAATCTGGGTGCAATGGTGCTGCTGGTGCTGCCCGTGAGTCGGAGTCTGCGCTGGCTGAACCTGACCTGTGCGATGTGCATTGTGGGTATCTGGATCGAGAAGGGCATGGGCCTGGTGATCCCGGGTTTCATCCCCACACCGCTGGGAGAAATGATGGAATACTCGCCCTCGCTAAATGAAACATTGATTTGTTTCGGAATCTGGGCATTCGGCCTGCTGAGTTACACCCTGTTTCTCCGCATGTCCGTGCCAATCCTACAGGGAACGCTTTCGAAGGCCAACGAGTCGCCGTCCCTTCGACCTTGCCCAGAGAGCGTGTGATGGCGGAACTCATCGGAGAAGGACGCATGTCAACGGTTCCTTCGATGCCTCGCGTCGGCTCATGGGCCTGCGCTCGGGAGTCCCTCACCGCGCACGCGGCGGAGAAGGGGCTTCAGATCAGGGCCAGGTACGGTCCGGAGCTCGGTGGTGAGGCCCTGCGGCGGATTTTGGGCGACCGGGCTTGCGTCCGGTATCCATGCACTCTGGCATTTGATTCGGAGCGGTTGTTGCCGGGAGAGTGCGCCCATGCGGCGCCCCGCGGAGATCGGCCGGAGGCGGGCTTTACGCTGTACATTCATCCCGTGTTCGAGCACCGGTGGGACGCCGTAGCCCGGCTGGTGCTGTACCAACTCGTGGTTGTGAATTACGGCGCGTTCGCCTCGAGTGAAGATGCCGAGGTTTTCGGTGCCAGCGCCTGCGGTCAGACGCGGGAGGCGTATTACCAGGCCATGTGCCGCCTCGCCGACGAGCTTGCGGACGCGGGTCGTTTCCACGCCTGACGGTGTCGCTGAACACCCTTCCGGTTAACTGGCGAAGTCGCCGAGGGGCCACGACGTGACGGCCTCGGTGGCGGTGTCGCTGCCTGCGTCCAAGATGCCCGGAATCAACTGTGCGTTGGGTCCCCCGAATCTGCGGCGTGAGAAGCAACGGCAGCCGGAGTGACCGAGCGGGCGCTCTTGCTTGCAGCGACGTTTCCGCGGCAGGCCAAGAAAGGTTACGAGTTGGGCAATCCGTGAGTAGTCGGCGCTGGCGGCGCGTGACAAATCTATGCCACGTTATCCGGGCCGTTGCCCGGTCGGTTGAACGATCCGGAACTCGGTTCTCCCGGCCGCGCCGCAAGACGGTGCGTTTTTGAAAGTTGCCCTTGGTGGGCGCGAAGCGGGCGGGCACGGGCGACCGCGAGTCACTCGCCCCGGGGACATCCGAGCTGGGCGGAATGTGCCAGACAACCGGGGCCCAGTATTTATGAACGAAGATCATTCGCCATCGCAGCGCCAGCGATTCAGCCTGGTGCGCAATTGGACAAGCATGGCAGGACTGGCGATCGTGGCCGGCAGCCTGTTCGCGTTTTTCCTGCTGTTCGCAATCGACGTATTCGCCAAGGCGGCCAACCCTTACATCGGCATTCTGACGTACCTGGTGGCTCCCGCCTTCCTCGTGCTCGGCCTGCTTTTGACGATCGTGGGCATGATTCGCGAGCGCCGGCAACTGGCCAGCGCCCACGGGGGAGTGCCGGCGATGGTCATCAACCTGACGCGTCCCCGGGATCGTCGGATGCTCGCAATCTTTGTGGGGGCGAGCACCCTGTTCCTTTTGCTCACGGCGATGGGCAGTTACCAGACCTACCATTTCACGGAATCCACTGTGTTCTGCGGGCAGACCTGCCACACGGTGATGCAGCCGGAGTTGGTCACCTACGAACACGGGCCGCACGCCCGGGTTTCCTGTACGGAGTGCCACATCGGGCCGGGCGCGACCTGGTTCGTCAAATCCAAACTGTCCGGCACGTACCAAGTATATGCGACACTGTTCAAGAAGTATCCGCGTCCCGTGCCGACCCCGGTCAAGAACCTCCGTCCCGCCCAGGAAACCTGCGAGCAATGCCATTGGCCCCAGAAGTTCGTCGGGAACCTCGACCGAACATACAACTATTACCTGAGCGACGAGACCAACACCCCGTTCACCGTGCGCTTGCTCATCAAGGTGGGCGGCGGTGACCCTACCCACGGACCGCTCGCCGGCATCCATTGGCACATGAACGTCGGCAACAAGGTCGAGTACATCGCCACCGACGAGGCGCGGCAGACCATTCCCTGGGTTCGCATCACCGACGACCAGACGCACGTCGTGACCGAGTTCCGGACCAAGAATTTCACGAACGACATCGCCAACTATAGCATTCGCTCGATGGACTGTATGGATTGCCACAACCGCCCTGCTCATCGCTATCAATCGCCCGATGACGCCGTGGATCTGGCCATCAGTCTCAAGCGCATCGATCGCGGTCTTCCCTGGGTGCGCACGAACGCCGTGTATGCGTTGACGCGGGATTACGGCAGCGACACGGAAGCGATGGCGGGGATCGCCACTCATTTGGCGGCAGCTTACGCGACGAACGATGCGGCTCGCGTAAAGCCGGTCATCGAAGCCGTGCAGAAGATATACCAGGACAATTTCTTCCCCGAGATGAAGGCCTCCTGGAAGGCTTACCCGGACAACATCGGGCACAAGGACTGGCCGGGCTGTTTCCGTTGTCATGACGGTCAGCACGTGACCGCAGACGGCACCCGTTCCATCAAAGCCAGCGACTGCAATACGTGCCACACCATCGTGGCGCAGGGCAAGGGCGACGATCTCCAGACCCTCAGCGTGAATGGCTTGAAGTTTGCGCACCCGGGCGATCCGCTCGACGAAAACCCAACCTGTAATGATTGCCACACGGGAGATCTCTAACGCGGCTTCGGCTGCCTCGACCCACCGCGGAATGCTCCTCGCGGTCAGCAGGATCCCGGTTTTACTGGGTTTGTTGGTGCTGGCGCGGCTGGCGGGTTGGGCGGCGGATGGTGATACGCCCACCGAAGCCAAGCAGGAGGCGCCGGTCTATACGAATGCGGACTGCCTCGATTGTCACACCGACCCGACCCTGACGCGGACTTTGAACGGCAAGGAGGTTCCCCTGGCGGTGGTGGACACCAACCGGTTCGACAAATCCGTCCACGGTGCGCTGAGCTGCACGGACTGCCACGTGGGCGTCAAGCCGGAGCACGACGCGGGACTACCGCGCGCGCAATGCGGGGACTGCCATGAGGGGCCGGCCAAGGAATACCCCTCCAGCATTCATGGGGTGAGTCATCAGCTCGGCACCTCGGGTGCGGCCGGTTGCAGCGATTGCCACGGCTCCCACGAGATCGCACCGGTGAAGGACCCGACCTCGCCCGTGTTCAAACTCAACCTTCCGGCGACGTGTGCCAAGTGCCATAGCAACGCCGGCCTTTCCGAGCAGTACCATCTCCGATCGCCCAAGGCCGCCGCCCAATATCTGGACAGCATTCATGGGCGCGCCCTGTTGAAGATGGGGTTGATCGTGGCGCCGTCGTGCAATGATTGCCATGGGGTGCACAACATCAAACGCAGCCAGGACGAGGGGTCGCCCATCAGTCACGCGCTGATCAGCAAGACCTGCGGAAAGTGCCACGTCACCGTGGAGGAGACTTACCTGAAAAGCGTCCACGGCCAATTGCTGGAGAAGGGCGAAAAGCGGGGACCGGTCTGCACGGATTGTCATACGGCTCACGAAATCGAACCCCCCGTCAACGACCACTTCAAACAGGTGAGCGACCGGCGTTGCGGGAGATGCCATGAGGACCGGCTGAAGCGGTACGAGGAGACGTATCATGGCAAGGCCATGGAGCTCGGACGGACCAGTTCGGCACCCCAGGTCGCGGCCTGCTACGATTGCCATGGCCACCATGACGTGTTGCCGGCAAACAATCCCGCTTCGCGCCTTTCAAAGCAGAACATCGTACAGACCTGCAAGCAGTGCCACCCCGACGCCAACGTCGGCTTCACCGAGTACCAGCCGCACGCCGACCCGCTGGACGGCCAGCACTATCCGCAACTCCACGCCGTGTTCCTGTTCATGACCGCGCTGCTGATTGGCGTGTTTGCCTTCTTCGGCGGGCACACGGCGCTCTGGTTGTTCCGCTCGGTTTACCTCTATTGGCATGACTCGAAGAAGTTTCGTGAAGCCAAGATCGAAACCCAGCAGGGCGACGAGTGGTTCACGCGCTTCGCGCCCTTCGAGCGGTTCCTGCATCTGCTCGTCGTGACGAGCTTCCTCCTGCTGGTGATCACCGGCATGCCCTTGAAGTTTTATTACACCGACTGGGCCAAGATGATCTTTCACTTCATCGGTGGCGCCCAGACGGCCCGCTGGTTGCATCGCTTCGGGGCGATGATCACCTTCTTGTACTTTGGCTTGCACGCCATGCAGCTCATCCGCCTGGCGTGGACCCGGCGGAACCTCCTGCGCGATCCGCAGAGCGGCAGATTCCAGTTGAAGCGGCTGCTCCAGGTCCTGTTCGGTCCCGATTCGATGATCCCGACGCTCCAGGACTGGCGCGATTTCGTGGCGCACCAGAAATGGTTCTTCGGGCAGGGTCAGAAGCCCCAGTTCGACCGCTGGACGTATTGGGAGAAGTTCGACTATTTCGCCGTGTTCTGGGGCGTGTTCGCCATCGGCCTCTCCGGGTTGGTCATGTGGTTTCCGGAAGTCTTCACGCGGGTCTTGCCGGGTTGGATCATCAACATCGCGCTGATTGTTCACTCGGACGAAGCCTTACTGGCGGCGGGCTTCATTTTCACCATCCACTTCTTCAACACCCACTTCCGGCTCGAGAAGTTCCCCATGGACACAGTGATCTTCTCCGGCCGCATCTCCAAGACCGAGATGCTGCACGAACGCCGCCGCTGGTATGACCGGTTGGTGGCGGAGGGCAAACTGGACGACCACCGCATCCGCGACGAATGGGAGCGCAGCAAGGGCATCGCCCGCACGCTCGGTTACCTGTTTTTCGGCACCGGACTCGTCCTGTTGGTACTTATCATCTATGCGATGGCAAGCCGGCTGTTTCATTAGGATGATGTGAATAGAGTGTCGGCGGGAAACGTCGGGTCGGGGGAACCGACAAATGCTATGAACGCGATGCGCCGATTCGTGCGCGCCGGGGGGCTGACCGGGCTGCTGGCGCTGATCCTCCGACTTCACGCCGCCGATCCGATTCCCAACGACGACTGCCTGGTCTGCCACGGGGACAAGGACCTCACCCGCACGAACGCCGCCGGAGAAACCATCTCCCTGTACGTCGATGCGGCGGTCCTCGCCCGGTCGCTGCACGCCACCAACACATGCTGGAGCTGCCACAGTGACATAGGAAACGGACACCCGGATGACGGCATTGCGGTCAAGCCGGTGGTCTGCGCCACCTGTCATCAGGATCAATCGCACAGCTATGGCGCCAGCGTGCATGGCATTGCGCTCGCCCAGGGAGAACCCGGAGCGCCCACCTGCCAGGATTGCCATCGGCACCACGACGTCCGGCCGCGTACCGCGCCGGAATCCCCGCTGAATCCGCTGAACCTGGGCAAAACCTGTGGCGGTTGTCACGCGCAAGAGGCCCAAGACGTGCGCGAAAGCGTTCATGGAGCCGCCCTGGCCCGGGGCGTGCGCGATGCCCCGACGTGCACCGACTGTCATTCCGAACACAAAATCGAACGGCTGCGGGGGGCGTCTCCCATCAAGATCTCGGAACAGATCTGCAGCCAATGCCATGCCTCCGAGCGGATCAACGCCAGGTATCGCATGCCGGCGGACCGGGTGAAGACGTTCCTGGGCAGCTATCATGGCCTGGCGGCCCAGCTCGGCTCCACGCGCGCGGCCAACTGCGCCAGTTGCCATGGCGTCCATCTGATCCTGCCCTCCAAGGATCCACGATCCAGCATTCACCCGAATCACCTGGTCGAAACCTGCGGCAAGTGCCACCCCGGCGCGACGGCGAATTTCGCCACCAGCAAGGTCCATACGGACCTCGAGCACGGGGCGGACGTGGGGAGTGTGGTGAACCGCTGGGTGCGTCGCGTCTATCTGGCTCTGATCTTCGTGGTGGTGGGGGGCCTGCTGCTGCACAATGCGCTCATCTGGTGGCGCAAGGCGGCGGTCACCCGGCTGGCCTCCCTGGCCGGTGAGGAACGGATGGATCGGAGTCAGCGCCGGCAACATCTGCTCCTGGCCGTGAGTTTCATCGTGCTGGCGCTTTCCGGCTTCGCCCTCAAGTACCCGGATTCCTGGGTGGCTTGGTTGTTGGGTGCGGACGAAAGCATCCGCCGGTGGAGCCATCGCGGAGCGGCACTCGTCCTTATCACCCTCGGATTCTACCACGTCTTCTACGCGCTGTTCACCCGCCCCGGCCGGCAACTGGTCCGCGACTTCCTGCCGGTGCGCCAGGATTTGCAGGAGCTGGCGACCAACGCGCGCTACATGGCCGGACGCGGGCCGGTGCGCGACCACACGGCACGCTTCGGGTATGCCGAGAAGATGGAGTATTGGTCCGTCGTCTGGGGGACGATGCTCATGGGTGTGACGGGTTTCATGATCTGGTTCCCGGTGGAAGTCAGCCGTCTCCTGCCACGTTGGGCGATCGATGTCGCGACCACCATTCATTACTACGAAGCGATCCTGGCCTGTCTGGCCATCGTCGTCTGGCACTTCTATCATGTCATGTTCGACCCGGACGTTTATCCGCTGAACTGGGCCTTCTGGACCGGCCGGCGGCCGAAGCCCGCACCGAAACCGGCTCCGGCCGATCCGCCGGTGGCCGGCGCCCGGCCGTCGCAAACCCGGCATTCGCCCCATTAGCAAGCCGCGTGCATCGTCGATCCTGTGCTGATTGTCTTACGTGAAAACAAGAAAGGTTGAACAGTGAGCAAGATCGGTGTGGTTGCGCTTCTGCGTTGGATTAGCCTTGCCGCCATGAAACTGTGGACTTGGCCAGCGAGCATGGGCAGCGAAATTGCCGCCCCGGGTCCCAGTTGTCCCCGTGGAGTCTCCCTACCCAACAATCCGCTCACGAAAGGAGCAACTATGACCGTGTTGCAGTCCGTCCCCCGTTTCCGCAAGGCCGGCCCGGCCATGGCCGCCGCGCTCGGCCTGGCCCTGCTTCCGGGCCTGCTGGCTCAGAAATCCATGTACGATCCGCCGGTGGCTCTGCCGGGCGGCCTGAATCCGCGCCCCTACCTGATGTCGATCATCCGGACGCAAGGGGTGGCCAACGTCACCTGGGCGGGCATTCACGGCCCGTACCAACTGTTGCAGAAGACCAATCTTTCCGACACCGCCTGGCAGGCCGTCGGGGGTCCCACCACCAACACCAGCGCCCAGGTTGCGCTCCAGGACGGCAACGCGTTCCTGGCGGTCACCGGCGGCGACGACAACTACGTGGGGGTCCAGTTCTGTCGGGTTTGCCACAAAACCACCGCGGCGCATTGGACCAACACCATCCACGCCACCGCGCTCCAGGCGCTGAAGGACATCCACCAAGACACGAACCCCGCGTGCATCGGGTGTCACACCGTGGGCTATGGCTTCGACGGTGGCTACAAGGATCAGACCAGCACGGCCTTCCTGGCCAACGTGCAGTGCGAGAATTGCCATGGCCCCGGCGGCCGGCACATTTCGGATTTTGAAGATCCTTCACTGCGTCCCATCGTGAGCATCTCGGCGGCAATCTGCGGCGGCTGCCACACCGACTCGCACCACCCCACTTACGATGAGTGGAAGGACTCCAAGCATGCGGAGGTTACGGAGGACGTCGCCGGCGGCTTCACCAACGCGGACGGCACCCCGAACAACGGTCGCATGATGCAATGCGGTGTATGCCACTCCGGGGCGGTGCGGGTCGCCTTGATCAACCAGGCTGAATCCGGCAGCCCGCAGCCCACGTTGCCGACCGCCGCGGACGCCGCCAAGTTCGGCATCACCTGTGCGGTGTGTCACGATGCTCACAGCCAGGGTCAGGGTCCGGGCGGTGAAGTTGAGCAGACGCGCTATCCAACGTACTCCTTGGACAACTACTCGTATGCGTCCTCCTCGGACCTCGGGTCCTTCGTCCCGCAGTACAACCCGAACATCCAGGTCTGCGCCCAATGCCATAACATGCGCGGCGCCAAGTGGACCGACACCAGCCGCCCGCCGCACCATTCGCCGCAGTACAACATGCTCATCGGACAGGGCGGATATGACCTGGGCGTTTCCAAGATCACGACCCACGGCCTCGAAACCGAAGACCAGTGCGCGAGCTGTCATGTGTACGCCTACGAGGTGGCCAATCCCACCGACGAAGACCCGAACTACAAGGGCCACACCTTCCTGCCCGCGTACGAAGCTTGTGTGGATTGCCACGGGTCGGCCGAAGGCGCGCAGGCATTCGCTGAAGCCACCAAGACCAACATTGTGAACCGGATCAACGATGTGGTTGGCCTGCTCAACTCCTGGGCCACGAACAAGGCGCCGGCGGCGCTGAAAGACAAGTACGGCGTGTTGAGTTGGGAGTACAACGTCGCGGGCGTTCTCGGCAATCCGACGGGCGATTCCGCCATCAAGGGCCCGACCTCGGCCGAGCAAGCCAACGTGCCGGACGCGATCAAGCAGGCACGCATGAACCTCTACCTGGTCGAGCACGACGGCAGCTTTGGCGTGCACAACGGCGATTACGCCAAGTGGCTCATCAGCGTCGCCAAGACGAATGTGCTCACCGAACTGGCGAAGCCCTGACCTTAGGCGTCGCGCGCCGGACGCGTAATGAATCCACCAGGCCCCGGCCAAACGCCGGGGCCTGTTTGTTGTAGGCCGGACCTGACCCCTCAGCGGCGCGTGGCCTGCTTCGACGACTCCCACGGCCAACGCCACCGGGCGCAAGCCGGTCTTCCGTCGCGGGAGCCGGGCACTCCCTTCGCCAGCCTGACCCACTTCGTCTCATGGTCCCCACATGCGTTGCCATCCCGACGAAGCAGACACTGGCAGCTTTTGCCGGCCGGGTTCGGCGAGTCCAGGTTAGAATCTCATCCAGAAGGTGATTGCCGCTATGTGCGATTCGTAGCTGGAAAGTCCCAGAGCGAAGTCGGGTTGGCCAGCGTAACACGATTCGAAGCTGTAGCTCGAGGCATCAGCATGGAGGTACCGGTAGCCAAGGCCGATGGACATGCGGTCGTTCAGTTCGACCCGTACGCCGACAAACCCCTGCCAGGCGAAGACGAAATCCTCGTCTGAACCGTAAAGCGTCACCGATCCACCGGGCACCGGCCGGGAGAACCCCGCGGTATCGAACACCGTGGCCGCGCCGCCCACTCCGGCGCCAAGGTAGGGCACAAGGCGCGTCCGCGGGATCGGGCATTGCAGGAGGACGTTGGCCAGGATCGGCGCCGTTGCGAAAGACGTGTCGTTGACCGAATCGCCCTCGATCGAGCTGATCGAATTCCAGGTCCCGCCCACCTGCAGTTCGGTGGCGACGTACTTGTTGAAGGCGTAGCCGGCGGCCAAGTCCAGGCCGCCCCCCACGTCGTACGTCACGGTTTGCCCGGAACTCCAGCCGCCGAACTCCGTGATGTGGCCGTCCTCAGGGATCGTGGCTTCCATGTCGATCCACCAATAGAAGCCCGCGTCCTCAGTGATGAAGCTTCGCTGCTGGGCCTGCGTGGCGGTTGCCGAAAGAAGCACCCCGAGCGTCAGCGTGATGACAGAAGGAGGAGACAGTTTCATAAGTTCGTCGTGGTTGTCACCCGCAACGCTAGCACGCCCAGGGGCTGCGCCAAGTCCAAACACGGACGCGTGAAACAGGCAACACAAAGGGGCGGGTGATTCCTGCTGGTGACACAGTCCGATCTGAGGTAGGGTGCGCGCATGATGCCGTTGCTACCCTGGGGTTATCGCCTGGCGGGGCCGTTGCTGTTCTTGCTGGCGCTCGGTGGAGTGATAGCCGTCACCGACTACTGGATCGGGTGTCAACTTCCCCGACGACCGGCCACGCACCGCCGCCCCACGAACGCGCCAAGCGTGCGTCAAGCACCTGTCACGCGGGGAGGCCGCACACGCAGCAGAGCCACACGAACAACGACCGGCGTCACCACGAAGATGGCCGATTTGTAGTATCCGTGGGAGCGCTTCACCGCGACGGCGGAGGTCGGGCATCCGGCACGGCGCGTGCCGCACCGGACTTCAACTCGCGCAACCTCCGGGAATTGACTTGCCGAGCGCATCCTGATGGTGAAGCTCGCACCCAGGACACGCGCCTGACACTATGAGAATCCGCCGAATGTTACCGCTCCTTGGCCTGCTCGCGGCCACGACTCTTCCGGCTGCGGAGACACTGAAAGTGCTCCTCATTGACGGCCAGAACAACCACGATTGGAAGTCCTGCCGACCCGTCCTGAAGTGGACGCTGGAGGAGTGTGGGCGGTATACGGTGGATGTGACCGCCACGCCAGCGTCCGGCGCGTCCGGGGCCGCGGCCTGGCAATCATGGCGGCCCAAGTTCCGTGACTACGCCGTGCTCGTCTCCAATTACAACGGTGAGGATTGGCCGGAAGAGGTGCAAAAGGACTTTGTCCACTACGTCCGCAACGGCGGTGGCCTGGTCGTCATCCACGCCGCGGACAACGCCTTTCCCGGCTGGCCGGAATACAACGAGATGATTGCGATCGGCGGCTGGGGCGGGCGTGATGAGAAGTCCGGTCCGATGGTACGCTGGCGCGACGGCAAGGCGGTGTACGACACGTCGCCTGGCGCAGGGGGTACGCACGGCGCCGCGCACGAGTTCCTGGTGGAGACCCGGGCGCCGGAGCACCCGATCATGAAGGGCCTACCCGC
Source organism: uncultured bacterium (assembly GCA_963735925.1). GTDB lineage: Bacteria > Verrucomicrobiota > Verrucomicrobiia > Limisphaerales > J093 > DSVZ01. Next base: position 1,199,121 of record CAVTMT010000003.1, on the reverse strand, counting down.
CGCGTGGAGGCACGCGGTTGACGAACTCTATTCCACGCTGCGCGGTCCGGCGAGGAACCTCACCGTACTGGCCACGGCCAAAGCCGAGCCGGGTCAAGGTGGAACAGCGGAAAACGAGCCGATCCTCATGGTCATCCGCTACGGCAAGGGCCGCGTGTTCCACACCGTCCTGGGGCACGATGCTCGTTCGCTGGCCGGCCGAGGGTTCCAAGTCACGCTCCAGCGCGGAACGGAATGGGCGGCGACCGGCAGGGTGACGTTGCCCGCGCCGGAGCCGGGGGCGCTTCCCACCGGCGAGGCGGCGATGCACCCCATGCCAGACCAGTGAGATCGTGGGTGCATGCGACGGCAGGATCGTGACCGGATCCTCGATCCCGATTTCACCGACGGGGCGACAAGTGCGGACTCATCTTCAGGTTGCGATGTCGCGCAGAAAGGCCGCCGCATCCTCCGGCGGCATGGGATTGATGTAGAAGCCCGTGCCCCATTCGAATCCAGCCGTGTAGGTCAGCCGAGGCAGGATTTCGATGTGCCACCGGAAATCCTGGTCGATCGTATCCCAGTAGCCGCTCCGCCGATGACCCGCCCGCGAGGGCGCCGTCTGCCAGACGAGGTTGTATTGCGGCTTGTTTAGGCCCACGCTGAGTTTCGACAGTGTAACCTTAAGCGCTTCAGCGAGCTGCACGATCTGCTCTGCTTCGATGGCAGGATAATCGGCAGCCTGCCCCTTCGGCAGGATGCACAGCTCAAACGGAAACCGCGACGCATAGGGGCAGAAAACCAGGAACCGGGCGTTCTCGAAGACCACCCGGCTCGCGTCGCGTTGTTCCTGTCGCACGAGGTCGTGGAATACCGAACGCTCCTTGCGCTGATAGTAGTCCCGGGCGCCCGCCAGTTTGCCCTTCACGCGGTAGGGGGTGACCGGCATGGCCATCAACTGGTAATGCGAGTGGCGTAAGGAGGCCCCTGCCTCGCGCCCCACGTTCTTGAAAACCAGCAAGTAACGGAATCGCTCGTCCCGCTGTAAATCCAGCATTCGTTCTTTGCACGCGGTCAAGGCAAGGGCGATGTCGGGAACCGGTTGCTCCTCCAACGTCCGATCATGGTCCGGGGTATCGATGATGACTTCGTGCGCCCCGATCCCATTCATCCGATCGTAAATGCCATCGGCCTCACGGTTCAGTTCGCCCTCGATGCGCAATGCCGGAAACCGGTTGGGGATCACCCGCACCTTCCAGCCCGGCTGGTTCGGCCCCCCCGACTCGCGCGCGGCCCAAACCTCCGGCGGGGTCAGACCCTCCTTTCCCGGGCAGAACGGGCACACTCCGGACTCCGGTTCGCTGGGCGGCTGGATGAAGTCTTGGGGCCGCTTCGCGCGCTCGGGGGCGATGATCACCCAGCCCTCCGTGACGAGATCTTTGCGCAACTCAGGCATAGCAACTCCGGCATGGAACTAACGTACGCTCTTCGCGACTCCGACGCCGCGCCGGGACGTCGGTCGTGGACCGGATCAGCTCCAGCTCCCACTCGTCCCGGCGTGCCCCCCGGGGCAGAGCGTTTCCACGCAACCGCACTGTGATTCGGCGCCCGAAGAAGTCAACGAAACTGAAGCGGCCACCTTAATGATCCTTTGGGTGACTCCTGGCAGACGATTTCGAATGTGGCCTCCCGCCCCGGCGAGGGACTCACAGCGCCGTCTGGACCGGGAACGCGCTGTTCGTGTGGGGAGGTGAAAACTACCGCCAGGCGGGCGCCGGCTTCGACCATCACTTCCCGCAGGATTTCGGCCCTCTTGATCCGGACTCCAACCACTGGCGGCATTGGGGCGGTTGAGACGCTCATCAGCGCCAGCATCATCGCCGGCGGATACTCCGCATCCCCGGTTCCGCCCGGGTTCACCTTCCTTTGCCGCAGATCCAGCGTTTCGACGGAATCCAGAACGAAATGCACCAGAGGAGCCCGCGGCGCTCAGGACCGCAGGTCCTGGGGCAGTAAGAGCGGGTTGTCACGGTCGAGGATTACCAAGCGCGGGCCCATGGTCGATCTTCTGAACGCGGGAGCACGCTTCGGTGTTCAAAGCCGCTCCGCACAGGTTGGGGATAGATCCGACAGACGCCTGGCCCACACGGAATGTCCCTGGCGCTGATGAAGGGCAAGCGAAGCCGGGCGCCGCGAGGGTCGGTACTGTTCGTTCATTCGGGTGATGCTTCCGGGCAGATGGCCGCATTTGGGCTGGGGGGAAGCTGCTGCCAACACGATCTGCCGCCACGACTCAGGGCACGGCCTGCCGGATGGCCTCCGAGGCGGTGGCGCGTAGCGGCAGGTCCGAAAAGGCATCCACCCACAGTTGGGCTGCCGACCGATCCTGCTGCGCCCACCTCTGAGCCACCGCAGCGGCCGCGTTGGCTTGGTGGGGTCCGGGGGAGACACCGGTGGCCACCCACCGGGCGGCTGCGACCGGATCCGCATCCGCCATGGCAATGGCCACCCGCGCCAGGAGTCGGGCGCGCACGGCCTCCTCCGGCACGGCATTCGCCCACTCGGCGGCCCGTTCAGGGTCGCGCGCCGCCCATTGGGCCACCCCATACGCCAGGCAATCGTCGCGCGCTGGCGACACCGGCAATCGCGCCGCAAGGCCGAGCGCGGCGATGGGTTCGTCACGCGCGGCCCCGGTGGCGACCTGGATTGCCGCCGCGACCTCGGCTGACGAGGAGCCCAATCCCTGTGCCCAGGTTAGTGCGTCGGTGGTGTTTTCCTGGCAGCGTTGCAGGGCCACTGTCTCGAAGGCCCAGATTCGGAGCGGCTCTTCCGGTTGGTTGCCGGCCCATCGCTCCAGACTGTTCAAATTCGTGTTGGCCAGGTGTTGGAGTACCAGTCGGGATAGTTCATCAGCCGCCGGTGACGAGGACTCGACCGCCAGCCAGTCAAGCAACCGGTAACCCTCTCCGGGCATGAGGCTCTCCGCCAGGTGTGTTAGAGCAAAGGTCTGTGCTTCGGGATCGTCCTGGACTTCAATGGCGGCCAGCCTGGCCTGCAGAGACTCTGTGGCTTCCGCAGCGGGCACAATTCGCGCCGCGTGCCGCCGGGCGAGACTTGGCTGCGGGAAGCCGCTGGGCGGGGCTGTGGCGTTGGCGGCAGCGAGGGGTTTGAGATTGGCGATGCCGGAATCGGTTATGCCGGTTGTCGGGCGCCACCATGCTGCCAGCGCACTCAGCGTCACGATGGCGCCGATCGCCTTCCAGAACGACGGTCTGGGTCGCGTCGCCTCCACTGGCGACCGGGAGACGCGGTTTGACGGCGCTGGGACGTCAGTCTGGCACGAGGTCACGGCACGACGTTCACCTGGTCGAACGTGGCGGTGCAGAACGTCGTATAGTTGCGCGACGTGACGGCGAGCCCGACGTAGATCTGGCTGGCCAGGTTGAGATTCAGCGCCGGACCCACCTGCGTCCACGCTTTGCCGTTGGCGGACAGGTAGGCCTTGAGCGTGCCTTTCTTCTGGACGAGACGCACCCAGTTGTCCGGGGCCGGGTTGAGGTTTCCACCCGCGACCAGAGTGCTGCTGCCGCCCGTGGCTGTTCGCCGCAGGCAGGCAAACCCGCTACCGGACGTCACGCCCATGAACACATACTCGCTATTGACGTTGAGCGTCTCCCGGATCATGACCCCCGCTTTGGCCCAAGGATCCGTGGCCGATAACGCCGTGACTCGCGCGACGATTTCGCCGTCGTCACTGAGAGGTTGCCACGCAAACTGAAACTGATCTGCCGTGCCACCGATGTCCGTGCCACTGCCGCTGACGAGGTAAGTGGTGCCGGCAAAGCTCGAATGGCCCGGCAGGTTCGGCGTGCCGATGTCTTGGGCGGTCCAAGGCGCTGGCAGGTCCGGCGCGACCGATAGCACGAAGCTGCTGCTTGCCGTGGCCGGGCCGTCCGAGATTGTCAGAGTAATGATCGTCGTACCGGTTTGGCCGGTAGTGGGTGTGACGGTGACGGTACGGTTCGCCCCAGTCCCGCCCACTACGATCTGCTTCGCGGGTACCAAGGCGGCATTACTGGAAGTGGCGCTGAGCGTGAGCGTGGCGGGGTCGTTGTCCGCGTCGCCGACCGTGAAGGGCAGGGGGGCGGTGGACGTGTCCTCAGACACAACTTGATCCGCCAGTGAGCCGATGGTAGGCGGATCGTTCACGGGCGTCACTATCAGAGGGAAGCTCGTGGTGGCGGTGACCGTACCATCGGAGACGGTCAGGGTGACGAGCGTGTTGCCGTTGGCGTTGGCCGTGGGCGTAAGCCGCACGGTGCGATTGGCGCCGCTGCCGGCGAACACGACATTGGCGGCCGGCAAGAGAGCCGGATTGCTCGAAGTGGCGCTGAGCGTGAGCGTGGCAGGGTCGTTGTCCGCGTCGCCGATCGTGAAGGGCAGGGGAGCAGTCGGCGTGTCCTCAGGCACAACTTGATCCGCCAGTGGGCTGAGGGTAGGCGGATCGTTCACAGGCGTGACGGTCAGGGTGAAGCTCGTGGTGGCGGTGGCCGCGCCATCGGAGACGGTCAGGGTAACGAGCGTGCTGCCGTTGGCGTTGGCCGCGGGCGTAAGCCGCACGGTGCGATTGGCGCCGCTGCCGGCGAACACGACATTGGCGGCCGTCAAGAGAGCCGGATTGCTCGACGTGGCGCTGAGCGTGAGCGTGGCGGGGTCGTTATCCACGTCGCCGACCGTGAAGGGCAGGGGGGCGGTGGAGGTGTCCTCAGGCACAACTTGATCCGCCAGTGGGCTGATGGTAGGCGGATCGTTCACGACCGGCACGGTGTAGGCGACTTCGTTGGAATAGTCGCTCTCAAGGCCGCCGGCGTTGTAGGCAGTGGCCGCGAAGAAGTAGGTGGAGCCCGCTTGCAGCCCCGAGACGGTGTTTGTCATGACATTTCCGGTGTCAACGGCCTGATCATATTGGCCGGAAGTCAGCCCGTAGTAGAGTTTGTATCCGGTTACATCGCCGTCGGGACTTGGATCTCAGGCCAGAGTGACTTGCGCAGCGTGGAGCGGAATCCCCCAGCAGAGAGCCCCCAGACGCAGGATCCGTTTAAGACTCGCGACTCTGTTAGACCAGAACGATTGGCCGTCCATATAGCGCTTTCTTTCCTTGAACCTCGCCATTGCTGCGCCGCTACCATACCGCGCTGGTTCGGCGGGCTGCCAAATCGGGGCGAGGTGTGCAAACATCAACGCCCGATTGACGACCCGGGACGCTGCTCGAACGACGTCATTAGCACCAACAGGACTTGGAGGATATTGGGGGCATCGCTTAGGACGGTCAGGAGCCTGCTTATGCGAGGATGCCTATTCCGTTGCCGGCATCGGCGTGGCGAGGCGAGGTTCCCGCCCTTTCCGCGCCGGTTTGGAGGGCGGCGCGGGTCGCGTTGTGGTGGCACGGGACGTCGGCGAAGGGGGGGCCTCACGTGCTCCCAACCGCCGATCACTTGTGGCGCACCCGGTAGAAGCGAGACGCGCTTGCCGGTGACGGATCTACGAACTCCATGAATCCGGTCAAGCTGGTCAGCGTGGCCAACGTGTCCCACCCACGCAAATCGGCACTGGCCTCGATTTCCAAGCTGCCGTCGCGCGGGCTCCAAACCTGGAGCACGAGGCGCTGACTCAACGGTCGCCTCCGCATTTCAAGCCAGAGCGGCGGGGGCGGGAAGGGCCAGATCCGCAACCAGTCGTCACCCACTATGGAGGTCGTGAGGCCGTTCGCCGTGGCGGACCCCTGGAATCGGATCTGGCCAGCCGCGCCTGGCGCGCTGACGACTTGATAGGTCAATTCGCGCGGTTGTTCGTCGCCAAACGGTCCAAAGGTCACTTTGCCAGTGGTAGGGTCATATCGCCCTCCGCTGCTCACCGCGGCGACCGGTTGTCCGGACGGCTGGTCTTCAACCGAGTACCGTCGTGTGCCGGCCGGCGGTTGCACGACCAGTCTCACCTGGGTTTGGGGTCCGACATGGCGCTCAACGAACGGGGCGCGGGGCGGAGGATCCGGGTACAGGCGCACGAGGTTGTTTGCAGGGAGGCCATTGATGCTGCTGAAATCACCGCCGATCAGGATGCGGCCGTCGGGCTGTATCAAAAGTGCATTGATGACCCCACCCCTGGCCAGCCGCACGGCGAAGGTCCTGTCTATGAACCCTTCGGAGGTGAAGCGGACGATGCCCGAGCCACCCGTCAGGATGTCTCCGTCGGTCTGGGCCGCCAGCGGCCAGGGGTTGATCGCTTGCCCAACTTCAATCACGGCATCGAGCTCGCCTCGGGCATTCAGCCGGAGCAAACCCGCATCATAGGTGCCGCCAGCATCCGCCCATACTCCCCCGACCAGCCACTTGCCATCGGGTGCGGCGACGATGGCCTTCACGCTGCCGTGCAGAACCACGCCCAGCGTGTAGGATCGATCCACACTGCCGTCGGGATGCAATCGCGCGAGCAGCGGATCGAGTCCGTTCGGGACGCCCGCGAGCTCGCCGCCGATCAGGATGCGTCCATTGGCCAAGACTGCGACCGCGTGAACGCCTTCCTCGTCCCAAGCCGGGAGGTTGGGCGGAACGAAGCTGGGATCGACGCTACCGTCGGTGTTCAACCGCGCCAAGCCACGCGGCGGGAGATTGAACTCGCCGCCGATGACGATCCGACCGTCGGACTGGAGCGCCGCGCACCGCACGTAACCACACTCGCCGTCGCCGTTCGGAGACACGCCGAAGGTGGCATCCGTTGAGCCGTTGGGGTTGAGGCGCACAACGCCGCTGGCGGGCGGCCCAGCCGCACTGGGATCAACCCGGCCGGCCACCAATAGCCGGCCGTCCGGTTGGCGCAGGAGGATCCGCACGGCCAGGTTCGCGTTGATCGTGGGCAGAAAGTCCGGGTCCAGGCTACCGTCCGGTTTGAGTCGGGCAAGATGGGTTCGGGGTTGGTTGTTGAAGCTGGTGAAACTGCCGCCGACCAGTAAACCCCCGGCCGGTTCCTGCGCCAGCGCTGTAACCACACCCCCGGTGCCGAGCAACCTGGGCTGGAAGCCGCGCACGGGCTGCCCGTCCGGTTGGAGCAAGGCCAAGGCGTGCGTGGCCTCGGACTGACCGGCATGTTCTGCACCGACCCAGAGTCGGCCATCGCGTTGCAGAGCCAGCGCGAGGATCGACGGTTCGAGCGGCGGCGCGAAAACCTCGCCGGGATCGAAAGTGGAATCCAGCGTGGCGTCGGCGTTGAGTCGCCCCACTCCGTTGCGAGGCACCCCGAATAGGGTCTCGAACATCCCGCCGATGATCAGCCTGGCGTCTGGTTGAAGCAGAATCGACGTGACCATCGCGGGAAGATCCCGGGTGGAGAACTCGTGCACCACCCGACCGGACGGTTCGAGTTCGGCCAGTGCGAAGTAGTGCGAACCGCCAGTCCAGGAATGCAACATGCCACCGACCACCATCGTGGTATCGGGGCGCACAACCGCCGTCGCGAGGTACAGGCCGCTCAGATCAGAGTCAAACGTCGTATCGAGGCCGCCGTCCGGGTAGAGGCGTACGAGGTTCTGATCCGGCAGACCTTGCGCGCGTCGGTTCTCGAAGTGGCCGCCTACCAGCACTCGGCCGTCCGGGAGGCTCTGGACCCAGCGGACATAGTCATAAGGCCCGGAAACGATCCCGGGCGGCGCGAAGGCGGTATCCACCGTGCCGTCCGGCTTGAGCCGGGCCAGATTGCGGCAGGCCACTCCGGCAATGGTCGAGAAATTGCCACCGACCCAGATTTTGCCGCTGGCTTCGACCCCCAACAGGCCGACGTTCGGGCCCAGCACCTCGGCCCGGAAGTCCACATCCAGCGTCCCGTCCGGGTTCAGGCGCGCCAGTCCGCTGCGCGATCGGCCATCCACGGTCGTGAAGGTGCCGCCAATGAGAAGCCGCCCGTCCGTCTGGAGCGCCACGGCCTGCATCATGCCGTCGATCCCCCTTGGACTGAATGTGTCGTCGAGCGTGTAATTTGAGTTCAGCCGGGCGATGCGGTTCCGCGGCGTGCCGTTGAAGGCACTGAAGTTGCCGGCGATGATGGTCTTGCCGTCGGGCAGCAGGGCGAAGGCTTCGACACTCGCCCGGCCATCGGCTGCTCCCACCAACGCACCGCCCCAAGTCGGATCGAAACTCGGGTCCACCAGATCCGCGCCGGGGCGGCGCGGCAGGACCGTCAAGATCGCCTCCGTACTGGTCGCTGTGCCAACTGCGTTGGAGACCAGGACCGAATATCGGCCGGCGTCCGCTGGTGTTAAGTCGGCAATGGCCAGAGTCATGTTGGTCGCAGCACCCAATGGGACCCCGTCGATCCGCCATTGGTGATGGAGGGGCGGAGTGCCATCCGCCCCGATTTCGAAGGTAACGCTTTGGCCCACGAATCGGGTCTGGCTTAGCGGCGGGCCTTGGATCGTTGGCGCTGTCCCGGTCGCGCCGAGTTCGACACGCACCAAGCCAATGGGATCATCGCCACCCACAAGCGCCCCGTTGGTGCTATGAATCATGATCGCGCGGACTTCGATATCGTCATCACTGCTCAGGTGGGTGTCGATGAACCCGGTGTCGAGACTCCCGTCCGCATTCAACCGGGCGAATCCGCCGCGCGGGACACCTTTGACCTGCCCGAAATTGCCGCCGATCAACACCCGGCCATCGGCCTGCACCGCCAGAGCCTTGATCTCCACATCACCGGGACCAATGCCATCGCCCGGGTCGAAGGTAGGGTCCAGGCGGCCATCCGGCTGCAAGCGGGCGATGGCACGTCGCGGTGAACCGTCCCGCCGGCCGAAGCCTCCGGCCATGACAATCCGGTCATCGGGCGCAAGAGCGATGCAGTTGACCCACGCATCCGGGTTGGCAACCGGAGCGAAGGTGGTGTCCAGACTTCCATCGCCGTTGAGCCGCGCGAGACCACCCCGAGCTACGCCATCGACCGTGGTGAAGCCGCCTCCGATCAGGAGTTGGCCGCTCGGGAGCGCCACCACCGCGTTCACCACATTATCGACCGCAGCAGAGAAGGAGCTATCGACGTTGCCGTCCGGGCCGAGCCGGATGAGGTGCTGCCCGGGTTGCCACGTCGCGACCAGCACTCCGCCGTCGGGTTGGGCCACGATCAGACTCGTTGCGTGGTTCGTGTAGGGTCTGAAACTCGAATCCACGCTGCCATCGGCATGGAGGCGCACGACGCGGCTGGGGACGCCGCTGAAGCCGAGGTTGGCGAGGACCTTGCCGTCGGCTTGCAGTGCCACCGTGTTGACGTTCAGTGAGGGCGGCGGGACGAAGCTGGCATCCAAGTCGCCGTGGGGGCCCAACCGGGCCAGGCCGCCGCAAGGCACGCCGTTGATCAGATCGAAAAAACCGGCCACGTAGATCCGGCCATCGGGCTGTTGCGCCAGGGCCTGCACATCGCCTCGATGCGAGAGACGCGCGCTGAACGCGGGATCGATCTGGCCTGGCTCGGTCAACTTCCCAGCCAGGAGAGTCCACGTTGGCAATGCAAGCCATAGCACCCTGACGCCAAGACGCTTGGTAGGAGCCTTCACAAACAAAGCGACAATCGGTCCACTTGCTGCGCCCGGTGGAACCGACAGGGAAGGTTCGGTGCCTGGTGATGTTTGATCATGATCGGTTCAGCGCGCTCTGGCCTGGGCCTGGTCGCACGCACGGATCGGCGGCGAAGGCCGGATCGAGCGCCTGCGCGAAACAGTCTTCACTGCCTGCTCCTCACACCACGAGCTCCAGGACGCTTGGTGCTTCGAGCCGCAGGGAGGAGCGCCAATGAAGGTACCCCCCTGTCACGGAGACGCCAGCGAAGAAGCAAGACTTGATCCATGCCAGTCATCGGTGTCGCGTTCCAGAATAGACACGACGGTAGTGGCATATTCCATGCCAAGGCAGCTTCCGCCACGTCGCAGCCCCATCGGTTCGCAGCGGCCCGCTTGAGAACCTGAGTGAGTGCCTTGCCGACAGTCAGTCCGATGTTTGCCGACACGGCAAAGTGACCAGGCGCTTAGGTTCTGTCACTGGAACCACCAAGGGCAAATCGTTGCGCGGCAGAGTACTTTGAGTCAGAGCTGGGCCAGACTCGCGCCGGGTGCCGGGATCAATGGCCAGGTCGCAATCGGAAACAACAACGGCTGGCCGTCGATCACGCCGCTCCTTTCGGAGTGGCCTCCCTGTTCGGCCAAACCGTCGCCTTCGGCGAAGCTTCGCCCAAGCAACCTCCCCCAGACTGTGCTTGCGGTCGCCGACCCTGCGGGTATGGAATCAGCCTATGACTGAGTTGATGGATGTCCTCCGCCGCAAGCGGACCCGGGCCCTGCTGGTGTTCAACCTGGCGCTCCTCGCGATGGAGGGCGCCTTGGCCGCCCAACAACCGGATGTCTTCGCGCCGGCGCCGGGCCGACTGGCCTACTGGAATTTCAACCAGCCGGGCTTCGTCAGCAGTGCCGGTCGCGTTCCCATTCTGGCCCAGGGAGTGACGAACGTGCCCAGTTTGGACGGCGAGGCCGCGTCGTTCACACGGACGAACGGACCGACGGCGCTGCAGTACCCGGTGGCCGAAGCCGACGGACGATTGAACTTCGGTCTGCCGACCGGTGGCGTGCGGTTTTTGTTCCAGCCGAACTGGTCGGGTACCGACCCCACGGCCATGCCCGGCTACGGCTGGGGGCGCGGTCCCACCCGGTGGAGCCGCTTGTTTGAAGTCGCCGACGCCAGCGGTACGCCGTGGCTCGCCCTCTCGATCGATCCGGCGGGCAGCAACCTGGTATTGCAGGCGCGGGGGACCGACGGCGGGCTGCGTACCAATTTCCAGACGCGCATTGTCTGGACCCGCATGCAGTCCGCGCTCCGCCGGCCCGGTCCGCTGCCCTGGCATGAAGTGGCGCTGAGCTACTCGCCAACCAACACCCTCTTGGTGGTGGACGGCAATCAGATGCAGGACTGGCAAAGCAAGCAGTGGCTCGGACCCGGCGTCCGCGTGTCGGCAGCGCCGAAGGATCTTACCTTCTGTGTCGGCTCGTCCCGCTCCGGCGAGTGGCCCGCCCAAGGCTTGATCGATGAACTGGAGACGTACGGGCGCCCGCTCAGCCCACTGGACAACTACCAGTATCGCGAGCCCGTCGCCTTGACGGCGGAGGTGCTCGCGGCGACGCCGAGCGTGCGTCTGCGCTGGTTCAGCCTCTCGCAGGAGCCGGTTTCCGTCCGCCGGCGCCTGCTGGGCAGTCCGGACTGGATCCCGCTGACGAATCGCCTCGTGGGTTTCTCGTTCGAGGATGCGACTGCCGGACTTCGTTTGGGGGAAAGCTACGAGTACGAGGTTGGACCCCGGTACGCCACGGTCAGCTTGGAGGGACGCCCGAAGAGTCGCCGGGGACGGGTGATTGTGCTCGTCGAACAGGGCTTGGCCGGCGGCCTGGCTGCGCAGCTCGAACGACTCCGGTCTGATCTCGTTGGCGATGGCTGGACCGTCTTGATGCACGAGGCTCCGCGCCACCGGGACGACGCCTGGAGGGTGCAGGCGGTCAACCCCCAATACGTCGCGGACCTGGCCCGCACGAAATCGCTGATCCAGGCCGATTACGCCGCGGCGCCGGCCGACACCAAGGCGGTGTTCATCATCGGCCACGTCGTGATCCCCTATTCGGGTGTGTTTTACGAGGATGGGCATTGGGACATGAACGGCGCCTGGCCCGCCGACAGTTATTATGGCGACATGGACGGTCGCTGGTCCGATTCGGTGATGAACACCGGCGCCAACCTACGGGACCCGGTGCGTCGGAACGTGCCCGGCGACGGCAAACTGGACGCGTACACGTTCAAGGAGCACATCAGCACACCTTCCGGAGAGAACGGCTTGGAGCTGGGAGTCGGGCGGATCGATTTCGCGCGCCTGCCCGCGTTCAAGTCGGCTTCGGAGTTGGATTTGCTGCGTCAGTATCTGGACAAGGACCATCGCTATCGCATGAAGGAAATCCGTTTCAACAACACGGTGATCGGGGGCGCGTTCTTTTCCAGCACCTTCAACGGCGTGGGCCGGGCGGTGTACCTCAACGCGCTTTGGACCGGCACCCGGCTGGGCGGCCTTGGCCAGGTCCTGGAGGGCGACGCCTTTCAGGAATCGACCTCGGCGCTCTGGGCTTTTCAGGGAGGATACGGGGCCAACGACACGCTGCACAACAACCGGCCGGACGCCGCGGCCCAGGGCATTGCGCCGGTCACCACGGCCCTGCTGGCCACGACCTTGCGCGAACCGCACGTCGCCTTTTACCTGATGAAGGGATCTTACTTCGGCGATTGGAACCTGGCGGGCAATGGCCTGCTCCGCAGCCTGCTGGCCACGCCCAACTACAGCCTGGCGGCGTGCTGGACGATGAACACCCTCTGGCGCTTCGAAACGCTGGGTATCGGCGAACCGCTCGGCGACGGGCTCGTACGCACCGCGCACGGGGTCGCCAGCACGCGCACCACCTTCTTGCTCGGCGATCCCACGTTGCGGGCTCAGGTGACCGCGCCGCCGACGCGCGTGACCGCCCGGAAAGGCTCGACCGGCGCGGTCGAACTGCGCTGGGAAGCCTCGCCGGAAGGCACCGTGGGTTATTTCGTCTATCGTGCGGTCACAGGCGCCGACGGCCCGTTCGAGCCGATCTCGGTTTCACCGGTGACCGGCGCGGAGTTCCTCGACTCGGAGGCGCCGGCCGGCAGGAAGTTCTACCAGATTCGGGCTGCGCAACGGGTCGTCACCGGTTCGGGGTCGTTCACGAACTTGAGTCAGGCCGCGTTCGTCACGGTCGAGTGAACCGCGGCTGCCGCCGAAGCGAGCCCCGGCCGAAGCGCCGACGGATTCGCTTTCGTTCCACGCTTGCGCTTGCCAAGGCTCCGGCCGGCACCTACTAGGTGCGCATGCGCATCGTCGTCGCGATCACCGGGGCCACCGGCATCCTGTACGCCCAGCGTTTGCTGGACAACCTCGACCCGCGTCAACACGAGATTCACCTGGTGGTGAGCCGTTACGCGCGGCAGGTGATTGCCGAGGAACTGCCCGAGGGTCTGCGTGTCGCCGACGGCGTGGTGACCCACAACGTCGCCAGCATGAACGCGCCGTTCGCGAGCGGCTCGAATGCCTTCGACGCCATGGTGATCATTCCCTGCACGATGGGCACGATGGGCCGGATCGCGCACGGACTCAGCGAAGACCTGCTGCTGCGTGCCGCCGACGTGATGCTTAAGGAACGGCGGCAGATCATCCTCGTGCCGCGCGAAACCCCGCTCAGTCTCGTGCAGGTCAAGAACATGGAGTTGTTGCTGCTTGCCGGCGCCACGATTCTGCCGGCAAACCCCGCTTTTTACAGCCATCCGCAGAGCGTCGTCGAAGTCGTGGACACCGTGGTCGCCCGCGTGCTCGATCACCTGGCGGTGCCCCACCAACTCATGCCCCGCTGGCAGACTGAATCGGAGTAGAGAGCAACCGGCGACGATGGAAAGTGGTCGGGACGGTGAGATTCGAACTCACGACCTTCTGAACCCCATTCAGACGCGCTACCAAGCTACGCTACGTCCCGATCTCGCTCGCCGGCCATGCTAGCCCTTCAGTTTGGGATTTCAACACCTTTTGCCCGCCTTCTGCTCACCGGCGGATCGCCCGCAATCGAGGACCTATTGGTCCCCAGACAAAGGCACCGCGGCCACGAGCGCCGTTGCACCGGCGCGGGCCGGTGCAAAGTGCGATCGTGGCGCGGGGCGAACCCAGGTCGAGCCAGCGACCGGGGCTTCACTCGGCGGCCGAGTGCTGCGGCGCAGGTTGTTCGCCCGGCTCGTTGTCATCCGGCGCTGGGAGGTGCATCGGGGCGCGGTCTCCGTCACGGGAATTCCCACCTTCGTCTTCCAGGCGATCTTGCGGACCTGCCGGGCCGCGTCGTCCGGGCCGGACATCGTCTCGCGGGGAATTCATCGGTTCGCGATCACCCGCCTGGGGCCGCGTCGCCCAACGCGGTCCGCGCCCTTGCGGCGCAGCCGGCTGTCCATCTTGTCCGAGCCAGGCTCCTTGACCACGTCCAAAGCCCGGCCCTCGGCGCATCGGACGTGCGCCGTCGCGACCGAATCCGCGACCGGCCTGCGCTTCCCGACCGAAGCCAGGACCAGACTCATTGCCGCCAAACGCGCGGCGCCCGAAGCCAGGCCGCCCGGCCATTCCGATCGGCCCCAAGGGGCATCCGCAGCACGGGCAGATTTCAGGCAGAGGCTCCGCGCCGCGACGTGCCAGGGCTCGCGGACCGGGTCCGGCCGGCCGCGCTTCCGGACCGAAGTCGGAAGCGCCAGCACCCAAGCGGCATTGCGCGCCGGCGAACCAGCCGCAGCGGGGCGGAAACGGCGGGAGATCTTCGGTTGCCGTGCTCCTTTGCCGGGCAAGGCTGCGCGGTCCAAACCCCGGCCCCCGGCCCTGCGGGCCAAAGCCGGTCGGGCCCCGCCGCGCACCCGGTGGTGCCCAGGCATTCTCTGTTTCGCTCTGCGCGGCGGCCGGTCGGCGAACGCTCTCCGGTCGGGCATCGCGACCCACTTCCTCGGCTTGGGCGGGTCTCCGTCGCGTGGCCTCGCGTTGGTACCGCGGGGCTTGATCGGGTGGCGGTGCATCCGCGCGCGGCGGCGCTTCGTTGGTTTCCTGGGCGATTGCGCTCAGCGCGGTCAATCCCAGCGCGAGCGTCAGTGTCAATGTTGCGTTTTTCATACGGTTCCGTCCTTTCGCTGTTGGGCCCGCCTTCGCCCCTGCCGCCCGCATCGGTCGCGATGCGTGGTTCAAAACGGTGGGCGCGAAGGAAGGCCGGTGGCTCGCCGCTGCCGAGGTGCCGGCTTCGTTGGCGACCAACGCCAGCCCGGCGACGCACTGCAAGTTCACGGCGAATCCGTTTTTCATTACACACTAACAGACCCCCGCCATGTTAAGCGCGTGTGAGCGGCCGGCCGGAGATTTGTAAAGGGAAGGTAAAAGTCAGCGGTTTCGTGGTTTCAAACAGGCGACTGCGCCGCGGCAACGGTGCCAGGCGGCGCGCGGCAGCACCGCGACCACCGAAATCAGGCCACTGCCCGGCGGCGAAGCCACCCGCGCAACTCCAGTGTCGCACTCCAACCGGCCGACGGCCTCTGCCTGGGTGAAGCCGGCGGCGCGGGCCAGCGTCTGAATGCCATATGCGCTCCCCGAACACCGCGGTCACCCGCGCCTTCGCCGGACTGGTTCTCGCCTTGGTCTCAGCCTTCGCTGCGGATTCCCCGAAGCCGGTCGATTTGTACGTCGCGCCCGGCGGCAACGACGAGTGGTCCGGCCGGTCCGCCGAGCCCGCCGCTGACCGCACCGACGGCCCGCTGGCGTCACTCACCGGCGCGCGAAACCGGCTGCGCAAGCTGCGGGCCGAGGCGGGCGGCGCGCTGGGCGCGCTGGGACCGGTGACAGTGCATATTCGCGGCGGTGTGTACCGGATGGAAGCGCCGTTCACGCTCACGGCCGAGGACTCAGGCACGGCGGACGCACCGGTGGTGTTCGAGGCCGAACCGGGCGAGCGACCCATCATCAGCGGCGGCCACGTGCTCACCGGCTTTCGGCAGAACGGCGATTTGTGGGAGACGACCATTCCCGAGGTGAAAGCCGGGCGCTGGTATTTCCGACAATTGTTCGTCAACGGCCAACGCCGCCAAAGGGCGCGCAGCCCGAACAAAGGCTACTACCGCATTGCCGCTCTGCTCCCCGGACCGTCGGACGCCCAAGACAAAGCCGTGGCCCGTGACGGCTTCGGATTCAAGCCGGGCGATCTCCGCCCCTGGGCGCAGTTGAGCGATGTGAACCTGGTGTTGATGCACTCGTGGGAAACCTCGATTCACCCGTTGAAGAGCGTGGACACGGTATCGAACATCGTCCGCTTCGCGGCGCCGTTGAAGGAATGGTGGAGCATCGGTTACTGGGAGGCCGCGCAACGGTATTACGTCGAGAACGCCCGCGAACTGCTGGACCAACCCGGCGAGTGGTACCTCGATCGACAGACCGGCGTGCTGAGCTACTGGCCGCTGCCCGGCGAGCGCATTGGCGAAACGGAGGTGGTGGCACCGCGGTTGACGGAGTTGGTCCGGTTTGAGGGCGATCCGGACAACGGTCGCTTCGTCCAGCACGTCACATTAAAGGGTCTTTGGTTCCAACACGCCGACTGGGTGCTCGACCCGCGTGGAAACAGCAGCACGCAGGCAGCCGTCGAAGTGCCGGCGGCGATCATGGCCGATGGCGCGCTGAACTGTGCAATCGAAGACTGCGAAGTCGCACACGTCGGCACTTACGGCATCTGGTTCCGGCGCGGGTGCAAGGACTGCCGGCTTCAGCGCAATCGGCTGTTCGACCTTGGCGCCGGCGGCATCCGCGTCGGCGAAGCGAACATGGCGGCGAGCGACGTCGCCGAATCGAGCCGGATCTGGGTGGACAACAACTTGATCTCCGATGGCGGGCACGTCTTTGCGGCGGGCGTCGGCATCTGGGTCGCGCAGAGCAGCCACAACCGGATTTCGCACAACGACATTCACGACCTCCTTTACTCCGGCCTGAGCATCGGCTGGAACTGGGACGACGCCACCAATCGCACGCACGACAACGTCATCGAGTTCAATCACGTCCACGACCTCGTGCATGGCGTGCTCAGCGATGCGGGCCTGATCTACTGCCTGGGCGTGTCGCCGGGCAGCGTGATTCGCAACAACGTCTTCCACGACATCTGGCCCTACACGAACCCGCCGTTCGGCTGGGGCATTTACCTCGACGCCACCTGCGGCGGGTACCGTGTGGAGAACAACCTCGTCTATAACACGCGCAGCGGTGGGTTGATGTACAACAACGGCGGCCACGAGCACATGATCCAGAACAACGTCTTCGCCTTGTCCGCCGACTATGCGCTGTGGCCTTTTCACGAGAAGCGCCCGAACACGTTTCGCCGGAACATCGTCTTCCTGACCCAAGGCCGGCTGCTCGTGCCGTACGGCGAACGCTCGCTCAATGAGCGCGTCGCCGCGCACGAATCGTCCGGCGACTGGGACGACAACGTCTATTGGGACACTGAAGGCGCGGACAAGCTCAAGTTCTACCAACGAAACTTCGCGGACTGGCAGGCGCTCGGGCTGGACCGCCACTCGCTGATTGCCGACCCGCAATTCGCCAACGCCGCCGCGCATGACTTTCAGCTCAACCCGGCCTCGCCGGCGTTGAAGCTGGGCTTCCAGCCGTGGAACTGCCATCAGGCAGGTCTGTACGGCGATCCGGCGTGGGCGAATCAGGTCCGGCATGAGCGCTGCCCGGTCACACCGCTGCCGGGGGGGAAGTAGTCACGGACCTTCGCGCGTCCGTCACGGCGTGCACGCTGGCTGGCGCCGGCTACACCGTGTCCGGCATGCGGTACCGGCCGCGGTAAGCCGGCTTGAGCAGCGCGTTCGCCTCGTCGCTGTTTGTGAATCGCTCGCCCTCGCCGTCGAAGAGCAGTTGCTTCCTGCCCACGCGGTACGCAGCGACGCCCAGGTGGATCAGACACGCGCTGGCGTGGCAGACGGCGATGTCGGCATTGGGCTGTTTCCGCGAGCGCACGCAGTCGATGAAATTCGGCTGGTGCCACTGGTCCGGGAACTTGCCCTTATCTTGCGCCACCACCTTGCCATCTGCCTCGACCACCTGCCAGCCGCAGCCGTGGCGACCCAAGTACATGAGTTGCTTGGTGCCGTAGATTTCGACCCGGCACGAACTCTGTGGCCAGTACGGCCATTGTTCGCCGTAACGGACCTCCTGGCCGAACTTGCGCATATACGGCGTGGCGTTGCCGCTTTCGCAGGTCATCACGAAATCGCCGTAATCGTACGTGATGGCGAGCGTGTCCGGCATTTCGCGCGCGTCGGCAAAGCCCAGCCGGCCGCCGGCGCAATAAACCGACTTCGGGTGCGGCGGATCGCCGAGGGCCAGGCGCGTGAGGTCGAGTTGGTGGCTGGCATCGCCCGAAAACGGCCCGCCGCAATACGCCCACCAATCGTTCCAACCCAGGTGGCGACCGCGGTTGTAGGGCACCTCCGGCGCGGGACCGAGCCACAGATCCCAATCGAGACCGGCGGGCGGTGGGCTGTCGGGTTGCGGCCTCCAGCCGCCGCCATCGAGGAGGTTGAAGACCTTGACGAGGACGATCTTTCCGAGCTTGCCGCTGCGGAGATACTCGCGCGCCGAGACGGCGTAAGGCGCGCTGCGGTTCTGGAATCCGACCTGGACGACGCGCCGGTACTTCTGCGCCGCCTCGACCATCTTGCGGCCCTCCCAGGCCGCCAGCGACGGGTTCTTCTCCACGTAAACGTCCTTTCCCGCCTGACAGGCCCAGACCGTGGCCAGGGCGTGCCAGTGCTCGGGCGTGGCCACGACGACCGCGTTCACGTCCTTGTCGTCGAATGCCTGGCGCAGATCCTTGAGGCGTTGCGGGGCGCGACCCTGCGCCTTCTCCAGCGAGGCAAACAGGCCCGCGCCGCGGTTGGCGTCGGCATCGCAGAGGTACTTGAACTCGACTCCCGGCACCTGGGCGAGATTGCCGGCGAGCTGCGAGCCGCGCCCGCCCGCGCCGATCAGTGCCAGGACGACCTTGTCGTTGGCGCCTTGGGCACGCGTGCGGGTGGTGGCGGTGAGGAAACCGGCGCCGGCCGCCAACGTGGCAGCGCCTTTGGCGGAGTGACCGACGAATGCGCGACGAGTCATGGTTTTCATGGCGATAGTATCTGCGCGCGACCGGCACCATTTGGGGCCGGCGCGGCGTCAAGGATTCGCCGTGGTGTTAGCCTCGCCCGCGGATTTCGGCAACCTTGGAGATTGCCTGGCGAAACACCGGACCCTCAGAAGTGGTACACCACGCCGAAGAGGTGGCTGTTCAGACCGGGATTGTCTTTGCTGAGGCCGGCGTTGGACATGTGCTGGAAACGGTAGTTGATGCCCCAGTGCGGGCAGACATGCCATTCCAGGCCGAAGTGGGTCGTGAATTGAACCGCCGTCCCCAAATCGCGTTCGCCAAAGGTATGGCGGCTCAGGAGAGTGGGACTGGTCCCCGCATCCAGCGTAATGGGAAACGTGCCGCGACTCAGCACGACTTCCGGGCCGAAGGTCGTATCGAAGGCGACGTCGTCGTAACCTTCCAGGATGCCGGCGGTGAGTTGCATTCGCAGTTGGATGTGCCACTTCCTGCCCAAATCCCAACCCCACGGCAGGTCGCGATACGCAAATGCCTCGCCGAGCACGAACTTGTGCCCGAAGTCCGTCGAGGAGAACCCGCCGCGCAAGCCCACGCGGAAGTCGGTCGCCTTCGGCGGTTTGGCCGTGGCCTCCAGTTTGAACGCCTCGGCTGGCTTCGAAGTGTCCGTGTGCGGCGTGATTTCGGGATTGGCAGTCTCCGCGGCCAACGCCGACGCGCAGAAGGTCAGGCAGAGGCTCGCGAGGGCGAACCGACGCACAACGGCACCGCCCACCGCCCACCGGCCACCTTCCCGGCCAACAAGACGGTGCGCGGCCATGGCCAGCACCAGACGCAACCGCCTCGACAGGATAGAGACACTCATACGCCACTACTACACAGGGGTTGCATCACCCCTCGCTTGGAGATCCCGGAACCGTCCGCGCCGCGAGAATGCGGCGTCGAGCGCGCGAATCGTTAGCAGCGCTTGGCACACGTTGCAAGCGATCGTCCCCTGGGGGTGTCCTGATTTGGTGGCGGCGGTGCGGCCGCACCGCCCTGCGCCGACGCAGCGGCGCAGCCACCTTTTGAACATGGCGCAGCCACCGACTTGGCAAGGTGCAGCCACCGACTTGGCAAGGTGCAGCCACCGACTTGGCAAGGTGCGGCCACCTTTTGACCATGGCGCGGCCACGCTTTTGGAGTCAGGATACCGCCTCCTGGGACGGCAGAACGCGGTGGTGGTCGATCCGTTTCTTGGTGGCCGGGTTGCCGGTCGAGGCGCTCAGCCCTGGCTCAACCGCTTCTTGGGCGCCTCGAACAACAAGGCGTGCGCCTCGCGCAGGATGCCTACGATCCGATCCGCGAACGGGCTGGCGTTGACCGCGGTCCGCAGCGCCGCTTCGTCGAAGGCCGCGGCGTTGGTGCCAGGGAACCAGTGCTCCGCCTGGCCGAGCAGGTTGTAGCGCATCTTGCCCCAATCCACGAGGTCGAGCGCCTTGGCAAAGGTCCAGAGGCGGAGGATCTCCCGGACATTGACCTCGCCCGGCAGGGCGACGTATTCCGGCACGCCTTCGAACCACCGCGCACACCAGTCGGCCCCGAGGGTGCGATCCAGTTCGGTGCGCAACCGGCGTTCGATCGGCGCCACCACCTCGGCCGCCCGATCGTAGAACTCCAGCGCCGCGACATGTTCGTCGAAGTCCGACGGCTTCGCCACGCCGCAACTCAAGGTGTGGACCTGCGGTCGCGCGAGGCAGTACAGGTCGTTGAACTGCATCGGGGAAAGCGGCGCGCACAAGTCCACCAGCTTCGACGGGGGCGTGTAGAGTTTCCCGCCCTTGTCGTTCGGGCTGATGATGAACACGCCCAGGTCGCGCGCCGTGGCCGCCTCCACGGCCGGCCAGTTCAGGTCGTTCACGAAGTACCAGTGCAGGTTCACGTAGTCGAACCGGTCGCTCTCGATGGCCTGCAGAATCAGGTCCGTGGTGGCGTGCGTGGAGAAACCGACGAAGCGGCACCGCCCTTCGCGCTGGAGTTGGCGGGCTTCGTCAAGGCAACCGCCCGGCCGCAGTGACCAGTCCAGCAACTCCGCGTTGTTGACCCCGTGCAGCGCGAGCAGATCGACGTAATCGAGCTTCAGGTACGCCATCGACTTGTCGAACGTGCGCCGGAACTCCGCCGGATCCGCGAAGGGCGCGACCTTGGTCTGGACGATCAACCGCTCGCGCGGGAACTGGGCGAGCACCGGGCCAAGCTGCATTTCGCTGGTCCCGTAACCGCGCGCGGTTTCAATGTGGTGGATGCCCAGTTCGACCGCGCGATGGATGCAGGCCTCGAGGTTGGCCTGGTTGTCGGCCGGAATCTCCTGGGGCTCCACGTCCTGCCACTTGTGCTGATACCGCATGCCGCCGCACGAAACGACGGGCAGTTGGAGTCCGGTCTTGCCGAAGCGGCGGTAACGCATCGGCGGTCGTTGTGACCGCGCCGGGTTCGAAGAAGCATGCTCAACCATGCGCCGAAGAGTGCCGTCCGCCGGGCGACGCGGCAAACGGTTTTAACCGCGGTTCTCCGGCCGCGAACCTCCGCCGTGGGCCACACGGCGGAAGCCGCTGATTCCCCAGGGAACCGTTCACTGCCGATGAAGCCTGCGGGGTGCCAGGGCCGTCCTGCCCGGAGACATGGGGGGACAGCCGTTTGTCCCTACCGATTCGGGGAAGGACCGGCCGCTCACAGCCGACAACGTGGAGCCGAACGAGGTGACTCAAGCGGCCGTCCACAGTGTTCGCCCCTACCGGAGCGACCCAAGGTCGGATGGTACGAAAGGCGCACCGCACGTCGAAACGCGCGGCGCGCCCGAATCTCGTCGGGGTCGATGGTTACTGCCTTACCCGGTGGAAGCCCATCGCCGCGGACGGCGTGAGGGTGTACGGCGAACTCGATCCCGGAATGTCCGACCACGGGCCGGTAACCGACGGTGCGGTTTGCAGCACACCGCCCCCCGTCCACTCGATTGTGATCGTGCCGTTCGCGTTCTTCTTGATGGTCCCAATGCGGGCCACGTTCGGTTGCAGGTTCAGCGCGACGCGGACGTTGTCCACCCAGTGGTTGTCGTTCAACCCACCGGTGCGCGCGCCCCAGCCAAACCGGCCCGCGGCAAACGGTTGGTAGCCTGGCAATGCCAGACCGCGGAACACCGCCGTGTTGCCGTAGTACAAATCCAGCGTGCCGCTGCGGTTCACGCGGACACCGAGGTCCGCGAACCCGTCACCGGTCCGGAGCACGCTGATGTCGAGCTTGCGCGTGCCCACCACGTCGCCTTTGTAGCTGACATCGATGGCCGGGGCTTCGCCGCCGCCGTTGTCGTAAGTGTCGAAGCTGACCACCAGGCCCGAGCCCGCGCCGTTTTCACCGAAGGCGCCGTCCGCCAC
The DNA here is from genome assembly GCA_963735925.1 of uncultured bacterium. Lineage (GTDB taxonomy): Bacteria > Verrucomicrobiota > Verrucomicrobiia > Limisphaerales > J093 > DSVZ01. Next base: position 1,176,948 of record CAVTMT010000003.1, on the reverse strand, counting down.
GTCGTCCCCCAGCACGAAGGCGAATCCGTCCGCCGGCGTTGCCGTGCCGCCGCCGACGCGCATCTTCCACGTGGCGGTGAAGTCGTTGATGGGGGTGACGCCCGCCGGCGTGTCGAGCAGCCAGGAACCGTTCTGGTCGTTCACGGCTTCGGTCAACTTCAGGGCGCCGGAGCCGTTCACTCCCCCGGTGAAGTCGAGGTAGGCACTGCCGAACAACACGCTCCCGGCCGGCGGCGCCGCATCGTCAAAGGTGAAGTTGAACACCGGATTCGCTCCCGCATCGAAGGTGGCCATCACCAGGGCGAGGGCCGTCCGGCTCATGACGGTGTTGCCGGGTCCCTTGACTTCGACCGAGTAACCCGTGCCATCGTCGCTCACGGCGAGCGCCGGAGTCGTGTACGATGGCTGCGTGGCCCCGGCGATCGCGCCGCCGTTCTTGAACCATCGATAGGTCACGCCGGTGGGGTTGCTGACCTGCACCGCGAAGGTGGCCGGTTGCCCCGCCAGGACGAGGGCGTCGGCCGGTTCCACGATGATGGCGACGGTGGCCGGGATGGTCACGCCCAGACGGAGGTTGTCCATGAAGTGGTTCGCATTCGCGCCGCCGGTGCGGGAGTAAGCCGCCACGCGCGCGCCGTCGAGCGGGGTGTAGTCCGGCAAGGGCAGGCCGGCGTAGATGACGGTATCGCCGTAAGCCAGATCCAGTTTGCCATCGGTGCTGACGCGCAGGAGCACCGTGAAGAACGTATCCGCGTTGTCGAGCAGGCTCAGCGGCACGAGCGTCGTGGCGACCAGTTGTCCGCGGTAACGGATGTCGATGGACGGGGCTTCGCCGCCGCCGTTGTCGTAAGTGTCGAACGCAGCCGTCACGCCGGTGCCGGCGCCGTTCTCGGCCTCGCCGGGCGCCGCCGCCGGCAGGTCGCTGCCCACATTGAGGCTGAAACCGTCGGCGGGTGGCTGGGTGCCGCCGCCCGAGAGCACATCGACCGCCAGCGTGAAGCCCAGCACCTGCGCGCCGTTCTCCACGAGCGGCGACCGGATCGCGCCGGCCTGGCTGTTCTCGTTGAGGGTGAGTTTCAGAACGCCGGAACCGTTGACGCCGCCCGTCGAATCCACGAAGGCGTTGCCGCTGATCTCCGCGCCGGCCGGCACCTGGCCGTCGTCGAAGCTGTAACTCAGCACCGGGTTCGCGGGGACCTCCAGATCGACGACCGTCAGGACCACCTCGTCGCTGGTGACCGCGGTGCCGCCGGCCTTGACCTCGACCTTGAATTTCGCGCCGTTGTCGGCCAGCGCAGTGGTGGCCAGGGTCAAGACGGCTTGCGTTTCACCGGTCAGCGGTGCGCCCCCGCGATACCATTGATAGGTCGCCTGCGCGGGCAGGTTGACTTCGACGTTGAAGCTGGCCGGTTTGCCCAGAAGAACCGTCACCGGCTTCGGTTGCGTCGTCACGCGGATCACGTCCGCCGTGAGGTAGGCGTACAGGTCGAGGTCGTCCGCCCAATAGGCGTCGTTCAATCCGCCGGTCCGGGCGTAGAGGGCAAATCGGCCGCCGGTGATCGAACTGAATCCCGGCACCGGCAGGCGGCTGAACAACACCGTGCCGTTCCACACCACGTCGATCAGCCCATCGGGCGTGAGCCGGATGATGACGTCGGCGAACGTGCTGCCCGTCCGGAGCAAGGCTGGGCCCACTTTCGTCTCGGCGATCACGGTTCCGGCGTATTTGACCGCCACGGCCGGGGCTTCCCCCCCTCCGTTGTCGTAGGTGTCGAAGCACACGCTCAGACCGGTACCCCCGCCGTTTTCCGCCTCGCCCACACCGTCCGGCACATCGGTTGCGTAGTTGAAACTGAAGCCATCCGCCGGCGGTTCCGTGCCGCCCCCGGCATGCATCCGGAAGTGCGCCGCCACGCCATAAACCGGTGCGCCGGCGACCGGATCTTCCACGAGGAACGAGCCGTTTTGGTCATTTAAGGCATCCGTCAGCACGAGCATGCCGGAGTCGTTCACGCCGCCGAATGAGTTCACGTAGGCGGTACCGAACGTCGTTGTGCCCGACGGCGTGGAACCGTCGTTGAAATCGTACGAGAGCGTGGGCGCCGGCGGCAAGTCGAGCGTCACCACCTTCAGCGTCGCCTCGGTGCTGGTAACCGTGGTCGCGCCCAGCGTGACCCGCGCGGAGAACCGGGCGCCATCGTCCGCGAGGTTCGCCGGGGTGAGCGTGTAGGTGTCCGTGGTCGCGCCCGGGATCACCGCGCCGTCCCGCAGCCACTGGATCGACGCCGTGTCGCCGTTGTTCACTTGGATCTGAAACACGGCCGGGCTGCCCACGAGCACCGTTCGGTCCTGCGGATGCTGGACAATGCCCGGCAGCGGCTCCAGGTAAGTCTCGAGGGTGAGATCATCGATGAAGCACTTCTCGTTCAGCCCGCCGGTGCGGGCCCCGAACCCGTAGCGCGGCGACGCCAGCGGCTGGTAATTGGCAAAGTAATACCGGGAGATCAACGCCTGGCCGTTGACGGTGACGTCCAGGCTCCCGTCCGCGTTGACGGCGATGATGACCGGGACGAAGGCGCTGTTCACGAGCTGGCTTAACGGCACCCGTTGGCTCAGCACCACCTGCCCGCCAACCTTGAGGTTGAGCGCCGGGGCTTCGCCCGCTTCGTTGTCCGGGTTGCCGTCCACGTTGTCGTAGGTGTCGAAGCCAACCGTGATGCCCGTCCCGGCGCCCAGTTCGCCATAGCCGCCATCGGGCAGGTCCGGCGCGGCGTTGAAGCTCCATCCGTCAGCCGGCGGGGTCGTGCCTCCGCCGACCAGGGCCATGAACGTCGCTTTGAACCCGTACACGAACGCGCCGCCGTCCAGGTCTTCGATGGTGAAACCGCCCTGTTGGGAATTGGCGTTCTTGGTGATCTTCAGCGTGCCCGAATCGTTCACCCCGCCGGTGGATTCGACCACGGCATTGCCGGAAACGCCCGTTCCGGCCGGGGCCAGGCCGTCGTTGAAGTTGGCGTTGAATGTGCCGGCGCGCAGACTTGCGGCGGCGGACAAGGCGAAGCTCGCCGCGACGGCGAGACAGAGGGTTCTCGGTTGCGTTTTCATGGGATGGGTTGTTGGGACTCTCTAGCGCGGGACGCCAGCGGAGGTCAAGCCGGCGTTTTGCCCGTGCTCCCTGATTCCGGCCGCGGGCGGCGGGGCGCGAAGGCGGCGGCGGGTCTGGGGAGTGGCGCCTTTCGGCGCCGTCGAATCCCCCTCCGGCCACGACGTCCGGCTCTACGAAAACTTAACGCCGGTGCGGCGAGTCTTGATTACCCCCTCGAACCGGTGCGGCGCACCTTCGCGCCGTGAACGAACGCGATGGGTTGCAGTTGGCGCTTTACCTGGCCGCCTTGCTGGCGCTCACGCCCCTGCTCGGGGGCTGGATGGCGCGCATCTACACCGGCAAACGGCACGGCCTCCAGCGAATGCTCGGACCGGCGGAACGGCTGGTGTATCGCCTGGCCGGCGTGGATGCCACGGCGGAAATGGACTGGCGGCAGTACGCCCGGGCGTTGTTGGGCTTCAACGCGCTCGGCTTGGGAATCCTCCTCGCGCTGCAATTGGGGCAGGGCCATCTGCCCGGCAACCCAGGCAAGCTGAACGGCGTCTCGTGGCCCCTCGCGCTGAACACCGCCGTCAGCTTCATGACGAACACGGACTGGCAGAACTACGCCGGCGAAGCGGCGCTGAGCGACCTCACCCAGATGTTGGGCCTCACCGTGCAGAATTTCGTCAGCGCCGCCACCGGCATGGCCGTGTTGGTGGCGCTGGCCCGCGGACTCGGGTGCCGGTCCGGCCGGACGCTCGGGAACTTCTGGGTCGATCTCGTGCGCTCGACCCTGTACATCCTGCTCCCGCTCTCGGTGGTTCTCGCGCTCGTCCTCGTCGCCCAAGGCGTGGTGCAGACCTTCGCAGCCTCCGCGCCGGCGATTTCGCTGGAAGGCGGTGACACCCTGATCCCGCTCGGACCGGCCGCATCGCAGATCGCCATCAAGCAACTCGGTACGAACGGCGGCGGTTTCTTCGGCGTGAACTCGGCTCATCCGTTCGAGAATCCCACACCGCTCACGAACTTCCTCGAAATGCTCGCCATCCTGGCGTTGCCGTCCGCGCTGGTGGACACCTACGGCCGGCTGGTCGGGTCGCGACGTCAAGGCTGGGCGATCCTCGCGGCGATGGGGATTTTGTTTCTGGCCGGCCTGGGCGCCGCCGAGTGGGCCGAGTCCCAACCCGTTTCGCGCGGGCCCGTCCTGGCCAACCTGGAGGGGAAGGAAACGCGCTTCGGCGTCGCCAACTCGGTAATCTGGGCCACCGCCACCAGCGCCGCCTCCAACGGGTCGGTGAACTGCATGCACGACAGCCTGTCGCCGGTCGCCGGCGGCGTCGCCATGGCGAACCTCATGCTCGGCGAGGTGGTGTTTGGCGGTGTCGGTGTGGGCCTGGCCGGCATGTTGATGTACGTGCTGCTGACCGTGTTCCTGGCCGGTCTCATGGTCGGCCGCTCGCCCGAGTATCTGGGCAAGCGGGTCGAGCAGACGGAAGTGATCTGGGCGATGGTGGCGACGCTCTTGCCATTCGTCTGTCTGCTCTCGTTTTCCGCCCTCGCCGCGGGGACCAAGGCGGGACTCGCGAGCCTCGCCAACCGGGGCCCGCACGGTCTGAGCGAAATCCTCTATGCCTTCGCCTCCATGGCCGGCAACAACGGCAGCGCGTTCGCCGGACTCAACGGGAACACGATGTTCTACAACCTGGCGGGCGTCGTCGCGATGCTCGTCGGCCGGTTCGGCGTCATCCTCCCGGCGCTGGCCATCGCCGGCAGCATGGCACCCAAGCGGATTGCCCCGCCCTCCCCGGGGACGTTCCCGACCGATGGGGCGCTGTTCGTCGGCCTGCTCCTCGGGGTGGTGGTGATCGTCAGCGGCCTGACCCATTTCCCGGCGCTCAGCCTGGGCCCGATCATGGAGCAGTTGCTGAGGCTCCAGGGCCGCGTCTTTTGAACTCCACGATGAAATCTGCTTCCTCCCTTCTCGAAGGCCGGCTCCTCCGGCGGGCTTTAAGGGCCGCGTTGGCGAAGCTCGATCCGCGCGCGCTCTGGCAGAACCCCGTGATGCTGGTCACGGAAATCGGCGCGGCGCTGTGCACGGTGGGGGTCATCCGTGACGGGTGGGAGGGCCGGTTCTCCAGTTTCAACCTGCAGATCACGCTCTGGCTGTGGTTCACGGTCCTGTTCGCCAACTTCGCCGAAGCGCTCGCCGAGGGCCGCGGCCAGGCCCAGGCCGAGAGTCTCCGGCGCGCCCGCACGCAGACGCAGGCCCGCCGGTTGCAGGACGGTCGCGAGGAATACGTCCCCGCGGCGGCCTTGCGCCCCGGCGACGTGGTCGTGTGCGAGGCCGGCGACACGATCCCGGCCGACGGCGAAGTCATCGAGGGCATCGCCAGCGTGGACGAAGCGGCGATCACCGGCGAATCCGCGCCGGTCATCCGCGAAAGTGGCGGCGATCGCAGTGCGGTGACCGGCGGCACGCGTGTCCTCAGCGATCGCATCGTCCTCCGGGTCACCAGCGAAGCCGGCCGCACCTTCCTGGACCGGATGATCGCGATGGTCGAAGGCGCGAAACGCCAGCGCACGCCCAACGAGATTGCGTTGACCATTCTGCTCCTGGGCATGACCGCCGTGTTCGTCCTCGCCGTGTTCACGCTGCCGGCATTCGCGCGTTACAGCGAACACGCCGCCGGCCAGCGGGGGGCGGCGGATCTCCGCCTGCCGGTGCTGGTGGCGCTGCTGGTGTGCCTGATCCCGACGACGATCGGCGGCCTGCTCGGCGCCATCGGCATCAGCGGCATCGACCGGCTGATCCGGCGCAATGTGCTGGCCACCTCGGGCCGCGCGGTCGAAGCCGCGGGCGACCTCGACGTGCTCCTGCTCGACAAGACCGGCACGATCACGCTCGGCAACCGCCGGGCCAGCGATTTCCTGCCCGCGCCCGGCTGCCCGGTGGAACGGCTCGCCGATGCGGCGCAGCTTGCCTCGCTCGCGGACGAGACGCCCGAAGGCCGCAGCATCGTCGTGCTCGCGAAGCAGCGGTTCGGGCTGCGGGCCCGCGCCGTCGCGCAACCGCCGGCACGGTTCGTCCCCTTCACGGCGCAGACCCGCATGAGCGGCGTGGATTTTCCCAACCTCGACGGCCGGCCGGCCCGGGTGATCCGCAAAGGCGCCGCGGACTCCATCCAGCGCCATGTCGATCGTCTTGGTGGTCGGTACCCGCCGGCGGTCGAACGGATCACGGAGACCGTGGCCCGGGCCGGCGGCACGCCGTTGGTGGTGTCCGATGGCCGCGAGGTGCTGGGCGTCATTGAGCTGAAGGACGTCGTTAAAGGGGGTATCCGGGAGCGCTTCACCCAGCTTCGCCAGATGGGCATCCGCACGGTGATGGTCACCGGCGATAATCCGTTCACCGCCGCCGCCATTGCTGCCGAGGCGGGCGTGGACGATTTCATGGCGCAGGCCAAACCTGAGGACAAACTGCGCCGCATCCGTGAGGAACAAGGCCGCGGTCACCTCGTCGCCATGACCGGCGACGGCACGAACGACGCGCCCGCGCTGGCCCAGGCCGACGTCGGCGTGGCCATGAACACCGGCACGCAGGCGGCCCGGGAGGCCGGCAACATGGTGGACCTCGACTCGAACCCGACGAAACTCATCGAGATCGTCGAAATCGGGAAACAGCTCCTCATGACCCGCGGCGCGCTCACGACGTTCAGCATCGCCAATGACGTGGCCAAGTATTTCGCCATCCTGCCGGCGATGTTCGCGGGCCTGTACGCCCCGGCCGGGCGGCCCGGTCCGCTCGCCAGCCTGAACCTCATGCACTTGGGCTCACCGCAAAGCGCCATCCTCAGCGCGGTGATGTTCAATGCCCTCATTATCGTGGCGCTGATTCCGCTGGCCTTGCGCGGGGTGGCCTATCGACCGGTGGGGGCCGCCGCGATTCTGCGGCGCAACCTGCTGCTGTTCGGCGGGGGCGGGATCCTCGCCCCGTTCCTCGGGATCAAGCTGCTCGACCTTGCCTTGGCCGCCTTGCACTGGCGGTAAGCGCGGTCACCCAATGACGCCATGAAAACCTCGTCCTTCGCTGGCTTGCGGATGCTCGTTGTGCTCACGCTCCTGACCGGCGTGGCCTATCCGCTCCTGGTCACGCTCTTCGCGCGAACCGTGTTCCCGGGTCGGGCTGGCGGCAGTCTCGTCACGGTGAACGGGAAGATCGTCGGATCGGAACTGCTCGCCCAGCGCTTTGCTCGCGACCGCTACTTCTGGCCGCGACCCTCGGCCGGCGACGATGGCACCCGCTACGCGACCGTGCCGTCGAGCGCCAGCAACCTCGGTCCCACCAGCTCCAATTGGGTGGCCGTGGTGCGGGCGCGCGCGGCACGCTTCCGTGCCGCCAACGGCCTGGCAGGGGAGTCGCCGGTCCCGCCGGAGATGGTCTGCGCCAGCGGCAGCGGCCTTGACCCGCACATCAGTCCGGAGGCCGCGCGTCTGCAGGTGGCCCGGGTCGCGGCGGCCCGGCGCTTCGCCGGGCCGCAGGTCCAGGCCTTGCGCGGGCTGGTGGAGCGGAGCATCGAACCGCCGCAGTTCGGCCTGCTGGGCGAGCCGCGGGTGAATGTTTTGAAGCTGAACCTGGCGGTGGACCGGTTAAGGTGATGCGGTGAGCGACGGCCAACGCCCCAATCCGGATGCGCTGCTGAGTTCGATTCAGCGCGAGGAGGCCGCGCGGCGACGCGGTCGGCTCAAGGTTTTCCTGGGCATGTGCCCCGGCGTGGGCAAGACCTACGCGATGCTCGAAGCGGCGCAGCGGGAGTCCCGAGCCGGCCGCCAGGTGGTCATCGGCTACGTCGAATCCCACGGTCGCGCGGAGACCGACGCACTGGCCGCGTCCTTGCCGCGCATCCCCCGCAGCCGTGCGGAGTACCGCGGGGTGGTGCTGAGCGAGATGGACCTGGACGCGGTGCTCGCGCGGCGACCGCAGCTCGCGCTGGTGGATGAACTCGCCCACACCAACGCGCCGGACTCGCGCCACCCCAAGCGGTGGCAGGACGTGGAGGAGTTGCTCGACGCCGGGATCGACGTGTTCACGACGCTCAACGTCCAGCACGTGGAAAGCCGCTCCGAGCGGGTGCGACAGATCACCGGCTCGTCCGTCCGCGAGACCGTGCCGGACAGCGTGCTCGATGCCGCCGTGCTGGAATTGGTGGACCTGCCCCCCGCCGAACTCCTCCAGCGCTTGCAGGAAGGCAAGGTGTATGTCCCCGACCGGGCGGCGGCCGCGGTGCGGCACTTCTTTCGCGAAAGCAATCTTACGGCGTTGCGGGAACTGGCGCTGCGCCTGGTGGCGGATCACGTCGGGGAAGCCACCCGGGAGTGGCAGGGCACGCAGACCGGCGCCGGACCGTGGAAAACCGGGCATTGCCTGCTGGTGGCGGTGGGGCCCAGCCCGGCCTCTGCCTCGCTGCTCCGATGGGCCCGGCACATGGCCGATGGCCTGCAATGTCGCTGGCTGGCGGTGCACGTGCAGGGCCTGCGCGCACTCCAGGAATCCGCCCTGGCCCAGCTCAGCCGGAACGTGATCACCGCCCGGGAACTGGGCGCCGAGGTCATCACCACGACCGACGAGGATCTCGTCGGCGGATTGCTGCGGGTGGCGCGCGAGCAGAACGTCACGCAGATCATCGTGGGGAAACCGGGCGGCGAAGGCTGGCGGGCCGCGCTCCGGGCGGGGCGGCTCCTGCGCCGGCTCACCCGGGAGAGCGGCGACATCGACCTGCACGTGGTGCGCGCCCGGAAAACCGGGACCACGGCACGGCGCAGGTCCTGGCGTCCCGCCCTGCAATCCAACCTCAGCCAGTACGCGCTCGCGCTGGGTGTCGTGGCGGGGACCGCGCTGCTCAACCTGCTCCTTGAAAAGCCGGCCGGTCCGCGCGTGCCGGGGCTCGTGTTCCTGCTGGTGGTGGTGCTGCTCGCGCTGGTCGTTGGACGCGGTCCGGTATTGGTGGCGGGGGCCGTCAGTGCACTGGTGTGGAATTTTTTCTTCCTGCCGCCGCGCTTGACCTTCGTGATCGCCGGCGCGGAGGACGCCACCCTCTTCGGGGCGTATTTCGTCGTGGCCCTGGTGCTCGGCCAACTGGTCGCCCGCATCCGGGCCCAGAGCGAGGCCGAGCGGCGTCGGGAGGCGCGCGCCACCGCGTTGTACGAATTGACGCGGGACCTGGCCGAAGCGACCACCCGGGACGAAGTGGTCTGGCATTTGATCGCTCAAGTCATCCGCGTCTTCCACGCCCCGGCCGCCGTCTGCCTCGCCACGGGCGGCCGGTTGGCCGCCCATCCCGACAGCACCCTGGCGCTTTCGGATGCGGAACTCGGCGTCGCGGAGTGGGCCTTTCACCAGCGCAAAGCGGCGGGGCGGTTCACCGACAATCTGCCGGGGGCCACGGCGCTGCATCTGCCGCTCGCGACGGAGCGCAAACCGCTCGGCGTCCTGGTGGTCGGCCTGCCGGCGAAGCCGTTGCCGCTCGCGCAACGGGACCTGCTGGATACGTTCGCGCGGCAGGCCGCCCTGGTGCTGGATCGCGCGGAACTCCGCGCCGCCGCCGCTCAAGCTCAACTGCTGGCCGAATCGGAGCGGTTGGGGCGGGCGCTGCTGAATTCGATCTCGCACGAACTGCGCACACCGTTGGCCGCGAGCACCAGCGCGGCGGCCGCCTTGGCGGAAGCCGACTCGCCGGAGCTGCGCCGGGCGTTGCTGGGCGAAATCCAGACCGCGAATGCGCGGCTCGACCGCGTCGTGGGCAACTTGCTGGGCGTGGCACGGCTGGAAGCCGGCACGGTCCGCCCGCACCCGGACTGGCACGATGTGCGCGACCTGATCGTGACGACGCTCCGCGAACTTCACCGCGAACTCGCCGGCCGGCCGGTGCAGGTGGAAACGCCGGACACCCCCTTGCTGGCGCGGCTGGACTTCTCGCTCCTGCAACACGCGCTGGCCAATCTCCTCCTCAACGCGGCCGCGCACACGCCGCCCGGCACGCCGATCACCGTCCGGGCGGAACGCGACGCCGGCCGATTGACCTTGAGCGTCGCGGATGGCGGACCGGGCATCGCCGCCGACGTCTTGCCGCGCGTCTTCGAGAAATTCTTCCGCGGCGCGAATGCTCCGGCCGGCGGCAGCGGCCTGGGGTTGGCCATCGCCCGAGGGTTCGTCGAAGCGCACGGCGGCACCCTGGCGGCGGCCAATCGCGCGAGCGGCGGGGCGGTGTTCACGATCCAATTGCCGCAATCCGAATCCCCGCCGGCGGTCGAATCCAATCCATGACCGCAGCCTCTCCCATGAGCGAACGGACCGTGTTGGTGATTGACGACGAGCCGCAGATTCGCCGGCTCCTGCGGGTTACACTGGAAGCGAACGGCTATCGCGTGCTGGACGCGGCGACGGGGCAGGAGGGCATTGTCCAGGCAGCGCAACGCCGGCCCGAGGTGGTGATCCTTGACCTGGGCCTGCCGGATCTCAGTGGCGTCGAAGTCCTCCGGCGGGTGCGCGAATGGAGCCGGGTGCCGGTGCTCGTCCTCAGCGTGCTCGACCGCGAGGATGACAAGGTGACCGCGCTGGACGCCGGGGCGGACGATTACCTGACCAAACCGTTCAGCACGGCCGAACTGCTCGCCCGGTTGCGCGCGGCTTTGCGTCACGCCCAGCCGGAAGGCCCGGACGCGGTGTTTCGGGCCGGCGACCTGGAAGTGGACCTGGCGGCTCGCACCGTGAAGCGGAAGGGCGCGGCCATCAGCTTGACGCCGATCGAGTATGCCTTGCTCCGGCTGCTGGTCACGCACGCCGGCAAGGTGCTTACGCACCGCCAGCTCCTGACCGCGGTCTGGGGACCCCAGGCGGTGGAACAAACCCATTATCTGCGCGTCCACCTGGCGCACCTGCGCCGGAAGCTGGGCGACGACGACGGGGCGCCGGAGTGGATCCGCACCGAACCCGGCGTCGGCTACCGGTTTGTGGGCGGCGAATGAGCGGCGTGGTGGCCGCGTGCAATCCGGCGCCGCTAACCCGTCTTGTCGGTGCCAAGGATCTTCTCGATGTGGCGGTCCAGGTCCAGGAAGCTGCCGGCGCACGTGGCGCTCTCGACGCGGTCCACCGCTTCGGTGGCCCAGGCCTCCTCTTCCACCTGTTCGGTGATGAACCAGTGCAGGAGGACCTGCGCGGCGTAATCCTTGGCGGCGACCGCGGCCTCGTAGGCGGCGTGGATGCCTTGCGTGTTCGCCTGCTCCATCGCCCGCGCCTGCTCGACCACGGCCAGCAGAGAATCGAAACCCTGCCGGGGAGCGGCCAGCGCGGTGAGTTCCGGGGTGGCGCCGCGGTCCAGGACGTGGCGCCACAGCTTCGCCGCGTGATCGCGTTCCTCGCCCGCCTGTTTCGCGAACCAGCCGGCAAAGCCCTTCAGGTTCTGTCCCGCGCACCAAAGCGACAGGGCGAGGTAGGCGTGGGCGGCTTCGAGTTCCTGGTTGAGCTGGCGGTTGAGTTCCGTCAGGACGTTGGCAGGGATTGGGGATTTGCTCATAGTTATCATTTGTTCGCACCCGCCGGCCACAAATCAAACCGGCCGGCCAGCGCTCCCGAGACTGGGCAGCCGCCGGCCGGCCGTCAACGGTCGGTGCGACCGGCCCCCGGCTCGACCGGCCCTGGTTGCGGGCGCGGCGGGGACACCGGGGAGACTGCGCGCTCGGCGCGGCGGGAGGGGAGGAACCTGACTCCCGCAGTCGAACCGCAGAGGCACGCGGATCGACGCGGATGGAAGTGAATCGGCCCGGCAGTACGGGGCGTCACGGCTTCGCTTCCGGCTGCTCTTTCGCCGGCACGAAATAGAGCGAAAAGCTCGCCTGGCCGGCGTTTGGGCCCAGGCGCTCATGCAGGGCGGGGTCGCCGGCTTCCATCCGGAACGAGAAGGTTTCCAATTCGTCCAACGACTGCGTCACCCACACGCGGCGGGAAGTCTCTTCCACGACCATCGCCGTGCCCGTCGCAGGCGCCCGGTAATCGATCTCGAAACCACCGCCGACGCGATAGCGCGCGGCGGGAATCCCGTTGGGGTCGAACTGCGGCTGCCAGCTCGAACAGCCGGTCAATAGGAGTCCCGCCAACACGGTGGTCGAGGTGAAGGCCAAACCGTGGCGACCTGCGCGGTCGGAATGGGTTTTCATCGCGGCTCAGATAGCCGGCCGGGCACCGCGGCGCAATTCATTTTGGTGCGCGTTCCGGCGCGGGGCGGGTCGCCCCGCGCAGCCGTGCCCAAGCCCCGGCAAAGCGATACGCCTCGGCCAGCAACGTCATCGGGTGCGCCACGCGGACCTGGAGGCCATGCGCCTTCGCGCCGTTGATGAGCTGGAGCAGGCAGCCCGGATTCGCCGTTGCGACCACGGTGGCGCCGGTGGCTTTGAGATGGCGAATCTTGCGGTCAAGCAGTTGGTTCGCCATGTCCGGCTGGATGAGGTTGTAAATGCCGGCGCTGCCGCAGCACCAGTTGCTTTCCGGCAATTCGACCAGCCTCAGGTTCGGGATGGCGCGCAGGAGTTGGCGCGGTTCCTGGACGATCTTCTGGCCGTGGCTGAGGTGGCAGGACTCGTGATAGGTCGCCACGAATGCCGGGGCGCCGCTGGTCGGCGGCCGTTCGAGCCCGATCTCGAGCGAGCCACTCGTGGATGTCCTTGCACCTTGCGGTCCCACAGTTCGGCCCGCGGGCGATAGGCCGGATCATCGGCGAGCAGATTGACCGTAATGCTTGAGGTGCGAACCGCAGCCGCCGGCGTTGGTGATGATGGCGTCGAACTGGTCGGGCGGGAACTGGTCGATGTTCGTCCGCGCGAGCTGGCGGGCCAGTTCGAACTCGCCGTTGTGGGCGTGGAGCGAACCGCAGCATTGCTGCTGGCGCGGCGTGAAGACTTCGCAGCCGTTGTGCGCCAGCACCTCGACGGTGTCGCGGTTGATGTCGCTGAAAATCAAGTCCTGCGCGCAGCCGGTGAGCATGGCGACGCGATACCGGCGGGGGCCGACGGCGGGGGTGACGTCGGCGATCAGTTCGGCGGAGAACCTGGCGTTGGATGTCCGGCGTCATGGCTTCCAGTTCGCGGAGGCGTTTGGGCAGGAGCCTCAGCACGCCGCACCTGCGGACGAACGCCTGCACGCCCAGCCAGCGCCTTGGTAGACGCCGCATCAGCGCGGCCGAGCAGCCGCAGCCGGCGCAGGTCCATGAACAGCCACTGGACGGCGAAGCCGCGGATCAGATTGCGCTTGGGCGGCCGAGCACGCCGACGCGCTCGACCTCGGCGCGGGCGTGCTCGAACAGTTCGGCGTAATTCACGCCCGCCGGGCAGGCGGTCATGCACGCGAGGCAACCGAGGCAGAAGTACATTTCCTCGCCGAACGTCCGGGTCGGCTTCGAGCCGGTCGTCGGCGATGGCGCGCATGAGGGAGATGCGGCCGCGCGGGCTGTGGCGTTCGAGCTTGGTGGCGTCGTAAGTCGGGCAGGTGGGCAGGCACAGCCCGCAGTGCATGCATTGCTGCACCACCGAGTAGTCGAGGTTGCGGAGATAGGAAAAGGGATTCATCGCCGCAAACCTCAGTCGAACATCTTCCCCGGATTCAGGATGCCGTTCGGGTCGAGCGCCTGGCGCAATTCGCGCATCACGCGCATCTGGGCGTCGCCGGCGAACTTGCGGCAGGAAGGACTTCTTGGCCACGCCGATGCCGTGTTCGCCGGTGATGGTGCCGCCGAGCCGGATGGCTTCGTCGAAGATCTCCTTGAACGCTTCCTCGACGCGGTGCATTTCGTCCTTGTTGCGCTCGTCGGTGAGGAACGTCGGGATGCAGGTTGCCGTCGCCCATGTGGCCGAACGTGCCGATGCGCAGCTTGTACTTTCGGCCACGACGTTCGACGAAGCGAATCATCTTGGCCAGTTCGCTGCGCGGCACGGTGGCGTCTTCGAGAATCGTGGTGGGGGCGACGCGGGCCAGCGCGGAGAAGGCGCTGCGCCGGGCGGTGGCCAGCTTGGTCGCCTCGGCGTCGTCTTTGGCCACGCGCACTTCGCTGCACCGTTCTTCCGCGCGAGCGCTACCATCTGCGCGGCCTCTTCCTCGACGACTGACGGGATGGCCGTCGGTTTCCATGAGCAGCAGCGCTTCGCAATCGCAGCGGCAGGCCGATCTTCGCGAAGTCCTCCACGCAATGAGATCGTGGTGCGGTCGAGGAACTCCAGCGTGCAGGGGATGATCTGGGCGGCGATGATGTCGGACACGGTCTGCGCCGCCTGGTCCATTTGCGCGAAGGTGGCGACCAGCGTCTTCTTGGCGGCGGGTTTGGGAATGAGCTTGAGCAGAACCTTGGTGATGACGCCCAGCGTGCCTTCCGAGCCGATGAACAGGTCGCGCAGCGAATAGCCGGCCACGTCCTTGACGCACTTGTTGCCGGTCCAGAGCACCTCGCCGTCGGGCAGGACGACTTCCAGGCCCATGACGTAATTGCGGGTGACGCCGTACTTGAGGCCGCGCAGGCCGCCGGAGTTTTCGGCCACGTTGCCGCCGATGGTGGAGATCTTCATCGAGCCCGGGTCGGGCGGGTAGAACAGACCGGCCGCGTCGGCGGCGTCGGAGATCGCCTGCGTGGTCGCGCCCGCCTCGACGAGCAGGGTGAGGTTGGCGCGGTCCAGCTCGAGGATGCTGTCCATCTTGACCAGGCAAAGGACGATGCAGTCCGGCACGGGCAGGCTGCCGCCGCTCAGGCCGGTGCCCGAGCCGCGCGTGACGACGGGCGTGCTGCGTCTGGTTGGCCAGCTTGAGCACGCTGCACCACCTGCTCGTGGTCGTGCGCGAAGGACGACGCAGCCCGGCATCTGCTGCAGCGCGGCGGTGCCGTCGAACGAGTAGGGGATCAGGTCTTCCCGCGCCGTGAGGACGTGTTCCGGCCCGAGCGATTCCCTGAGCCTGGTGAGGATGGTGTCGGCCAACGGCATAGCTGCCGCGCAGCATGGGAAGCCCCGGCGTGCCGGTCAAGCCGGGGCAACCCGGGCGGCGTCCCGAATTCAAATGGGCGGGGGCGCCGCGGCGGCGGCGCAAGGCGATCCCACCGCGCCGCCGCCACCGAACGGGGGCACCATCGCAGCCGGGGCAACCCGGCCGGGGACACCGGCTCCGTTGCTCATGCCCGGCGGAACGGCTCTCGTTTTCCGCTTGGCAAGCGGGGAGGCACTGTGAAGCATCCCCGCCGAAATGGTTGGGAAACAATGAAAAGAACTTTTATTGCAATGCTGGGGGTGACCGGGGTGGCGCAGGCTTCCGAAAACGTGCCGCACGCGCCGTTCGCGCAGTGGGCCAACGTCCCCGCGCACGGTCAGTTGGTCGCCGGCGTGTTTTACGACGAATCCGAGGCCTATCACATCTGGGCCCACAACGATTACCAGGACGTCACCGTCCACGCGAACGGCGAGCGTTACGGCATCGACATCAACCAGGGCTACATCACCCTGCAATACGGCATCACCCCGCGTTGGGCCGCGGACCTGGCCGTGGGCTACACGACCCTGGGCTGGCGCAAGTTCAGCGCGGATCAGCAGGCCCAGTCCACCAGCGGTTTGATGGATACGTCGTTCGGGGTGCGCTACCAGATTTTCGACGAGGCGCAGGCCGACTCCCAATGGCTGCCCACATTGACGGTGCGTGCCGGGGCCGTGCTGCCGGGCACGTACGACCAGGGCTTCCCGTTTGCGCCGGGCGTGCGCTCGGCGGCCGTGGAGCCGGAAGTGCTCGTGCGAAAACATTTCGGTTGGACCGGGCTGGGGGCTTACGGCGACGCGTTGTTCCGCTGGAATCGCACCACCTCGAACGATCAGTACATCGCCGCCGTCGGTCTGTTCCAAAAGATCAAAGGCTGGGAACTGCAGGTCGGTTACCGCCGCCTGGGCACGACCTCCGGCGAGGACATCGCCTACGATCCGGCCACGCCCTGGACGATCGACTACCCGGTGGCGGTCCGCGAGAACAGCGATTCGGTCGAGGCCGGCTTCAACTACACCACTTCCAAGCGTCACTGGCAGTATGGATTCTACTCGCGGACGGTCGTGGACGGGGGCAACAGCGACGGCAAATTCTGGTTCGGCGGCTATGTGAACATCCCGTTCACGCTGTTCCAGCCGGTGCACTGAACGCTCCGGCGCTGGCAACTTGTCAACGGCCGCCCCGGCTCTTAGATTGCCGCCATGAAGAACGACGTCGTCCCCGTGGATATCCGCGGAATCCTGCCGGCTCCCACCGGTTGCGCGATCTTCATTGGCAACGACGCGAAGGTGTTCGTCATCCAGGTCGAGAACAATATGGGCATGGTGATCAGCATGTTCATGCGCGAGGCCCCGAAGGAGCGTCCGCTCACGCACGATCTCATGACGCAGGTCTTCGACGGGTTCGGGATCTCGGTCGAGCGGGTGGTGATCACGGAACTCCGCAACTCGACCTATTTCGCCCGGCTGATCCTCAAACAGGAAAACGAACTCGGGAAGAAGATCGTGGAAGTGGATGCGCGGCCCAGCGATTGTCTCGCGCTCGCCACCGCCCGAAAACGCCCGATTTTCGTCGCCCGCCGCCTGTTCGAGCAGGTCGAAGACATGTCGGAGATGCTCGCCAAAATCAACGAGAACAGCGACGACACCGAGTCCACCTGACGCCGCCGAAGTCGTTGGTGCTGTCGCCTTCGTTGTTTGCCGAACGTGCCCGCCGCCGCCACCCAGAAGGTCCCCCCCCTGAAACTTGTATGGGGCGAGGACGACTTCACCGTCAAGCAGGTCGCGCGTGAACTTTATACGGCCTGGTGCGAACAGGCGGGTGGCCTGGACCACGAGACGATCGACGCCGGCGCGGCCAACAGCGGCGAGGCGTTGCGCGCGCTGGCCAGGTTGAACGAGGCCCTCCAGACCCTGCCGTTTTTCGGGAGCCAGAAGGTGATCTGGTTTCGGAACTGCAACTTCCTCGGCGACGAGCGAACGGCCAGCGCGGCGGCCGTCACCGACGCATTGGGCCGGCTCGCCCAGACGCTGAAGAGCTTTCGCTGGAACGGGGTTCGCCTGCTCCTGAGCGCCGGCAAGGTGGACAAGCGGCGGCTGCTTTTCAAAACCATCGAGAGCGTGGGCGAAACCGAGGAGCACCGCGGCCTCTCGCTGGACGACAAGGATTGGGCCGAGCAGGCGGAGGCCTACGTGCGTCGCGAACTGGTCGCCAGGGAAAAGCGGATCGAGGAAGAGGCGCTTGGCCAGATCGTCGCTGCGGTTGGTCCGAACCTCCGTCAATTGAGCGCCGAGGCGGAGAAGTTGGCCCTCTATGCCGGCGACCGGCAGACCATCGTCGCGGCCGATGTGGCTGCGCTGGTTTCGCGCAGCAAGCACGCCCGCGCCTTCGCCTTGGGAGAGGCCCTGGGCGACCGCGACCTGCCCCGCGCCTTGCGGGCGCTCGACGAGGACCTCTGGGAGATCAGGCTGAAGGTGGACAAGAACAAGAGCCACATTGGCCTCCTCTATGGGCTGATCTCGAAAGTGCGCACCCTCATCCTGCTCAAAGAGCTGATCCGGCTGGGTCACCTCAAATCCAGCACTCCGTACGGCCGCATCAAGAGCGCGCTCGAAAGCGTGCCTGCCGGCGTGTTGCCCGCCGACAAGCGCTACAACCCGGCGGCGATGCACCCGTTCGTGGTTTCCAAGGCGCTCGTGCAAACCGACCGCTATTCCGCCACCGAGTTGGTCGAGGCCATGAACACGCTGCTGGCGGGCAACCAGCGGTTGGTGTCCAGTTCGCTCGACGAGGACCTGGTGCTGCAGCAGGCGTTGCTGCAAATCATCGGCCAACCCCGGCCGCGCCGGACCCCGGCTCGCTGAGGAACCGTCCGGTTCCCGGCGCGGCGGTCGCGGCTCGGACACCGTGCATCGGGAGGATTCCGGGATCCGTTGCCGCGCCCCGGCGGGAGCGTATAGTCCCGCCATGAAGACCAATCGGCGACGGGTGCGGTGGCTAGGGCTCGCCAGTGCGCTGAGCGCTGGTTTCACACTCCTCGGCCAGCTTTCGCCAGGCCAGGGCACTCCCTATCGGCTTACTCAGGACAGCACGGCCACCGATGGTCCGGGCGCTGTCTCCGCCCTGCAGGGCCGATTCACGCTCGTGCCCCAAGTGGGCCCGCTGGATTGGAAGGTCTCAACGCTCGCGGGGGTGTACCTCGAGATCGCGACGCCGGATGGCCCGCCGCGGGTGCTGCGCGGCAGCGGCCATTACTCGGTGGGCGGACGAGGGCCGATTACTCAACGGCTCACCCTCGACTTGCTTGAAGATGCGGACGAGTGGCGATTCGACAGTGGCGCGGTGCCGGTCACTGCGGATTGGCCGGAGTTGGACCTCGAGCTCGCAGCGGCCAATGCCCCCACGCCGCTCAAATTGCGTGTCGCCGCCGTGCCCGTCACGCAGCAATGGCGTTATCGACTGCTCGCGGGCAACTGGTTCCTGGACAACTGCGCGGTCTGCGACCGGCCGGCCATCCAGGTTCCGCTGCGGGGCGGCTTCGACCTTGTCCTCGTCGATTCGAATCCGCTTTACGACCGCTATCGTCTCTTCGACCTCCACTTGACCGACGGCGCGGCGAAGCCGGATTACGAGATCGCCGGAGAAGGCACGCTCCAGATCGGCGGCGAGGTGGCCATCCAGCAGCAGTGGCGACTGGACGTAAACGTAAGGACGCCCGCCGGCGGGCGGCGGGTGACCCTGACCAATGAAACCACCGTCGTGGAGCGGCGCTGGCCGATGCTCAACACGAGCCTCGCCGAAGAAGGAGGCACGCTCCTCTCGCAGTATTTCCTGAATCTGCCCGCCGCACCGGTGCGCGAGCTCTGGTTCAATACCGTCCACGGCCTGACCAGCGGCGTGACCGATCCGCCCACCAATCGCATCAGCGCCGCCGACATCCTGAGCGACACCGGGCGCTTGGTGCACCGCGATCGGGATCTGCTTGCCGCCGTCGGGTTGCCGGACACGACCGACGCGAGCGTGGATGCGTTCGATGTCCTGCCGGGCGGGGAAATCGTTTTTTCGCTCACCGCGCCGGCCAAGAGCGACACGCTCGGCGCGCTGCAGGAAGGCGATTTGCTGTCGGAACGCGGAAAACTCCTGAAGACCAATCAAGCGCTGACGGCCGCCTTCGGCATCATGCCCATCGTTCCCGATCTCGGCCTCGATGCCGTCCGCGCCCTCGACACGGGGGAGTGGCTGTTTTCGATCCGCACGCCGGCGTTCTCCGAGAAGTTCGGAATCATGCTCGGCCGTGGCGATATTCTCGGGAGCAGCGGGCGGGTGGTCCGCTCGCATGCCGAGCTGCTCGCGCGTTTCAAGCCGGAGCAGCCCGATCATGACTATGGCCTGGACGCCTTCTTCCTCTGGCCGTCGGGTGAAATCTGGTTCTCCACCGAGGAAGGTTTCCAGGACGCCACGCTCGGTCCGATCACCGATGGGGACATCCTCAGCGACGCCGGGTATGTGGTGGGAAGGAACCTGGACTTGGTACGTGATTTTCAACCCCTGGAAGACCTGGCGAACTTTGGCCTGGAAGGGCTCTTCATCGTGTCGGACGCAGTTTTGCCGGCAAACGAGGTTGGGCCGAAAGTTGCGATCCTCTGGGAACCCGGCGTCGCACCGGCGCTTTCCTGGACGAGCCTGGGGCGTGTTTTTCAAGTCGAGACGACCGGGAGGTTGGGCGATCCTTTTGGGCCGGCCAGCCCGGTGATCACGGATCGGCAATGGACCGCCCCGGATCCGATCACGGGCCAGACCGAGCGTTACTTCCGCGTGCGATCCTGGTAGGATTGCGGCGTGGAGGCGCACCGATCGACCCGGCGGACTTCGCGCCTATCGCCGAGCGCCGTCCGGAGGGGGGGCGAGTCGCTTTCGCATGGAACCGCAAACCTTCGTTCATCGGCACCGGGTGACGTACTCGGAGTGCACCCTCGGCGACCACGTCTATTACAGCCGCTACCTCGACCTGCTGGAAGTCGCGCGCGGGGAGATGTTCCGCAGCGTGGGTCAGGCCTTCCACGATTGGCAGGCCCGCGGCTTCACGTTCCCGGTGGTGGAGTTGAATCTCCGCTACCATCGCCCGGCACGGTATGACGACGACCTCAGCGTCGAGGTCTGGCTCAACCGGCTCGACCGACTGCGGCTGCACTTCGGCTGCGCCGTTCGCACCGCGAGCTCCGAGCTCGTCCTCGATGGCGAAACGCGCCATGTCTGCGCGTCGCTCGAAGGCAAGCCCCGCCGGCTGCCACCCGGGTTTCTCGCGACGCTCGCGCCTTTTGTCCGACCGCTCCCGCCGGGGTGAGTTCAGGATCGGATGCGGGCCGGCCCGCATCGACGGAGCGGGACAGCCGGGCGTCCATTTTCGATTAACGGCGCCTGCCCGACGTGAATAGGATGCGCGCCATGAAAACACCCGGCTTCACCGTCCTGGTCCTGTTGGCGATCCAATCTTTGGCCGCGGAAGTGGTCCCGGTCCAGTCCACCCGCAGCTTTACCGACGACCGGACCGGCATTACTGCAATCGGCGGGAATCTTGATTTGCCCGCGCCGGGAGTGTTTGAACTGAGATCGCCCGGTCCGGGCACGCCCCTGAAGGACGTATTCCTCCTGCCGCCGGATACCGTGCTGGCTGCACGCGAGGGCGAGCGCATGGCCCGGTTGCGCGAGCGCCGGGCGCTGCAGGCCGATCAAGGGCAGCTCCACATGATCTTCTGGGCGTGCCGGCAATACGCGGAGACGAATGGCGGGAAGGCGCCGGATCGTTTCGAGGAGCTCTCCCAGGAACAGTTGCGCTTCGTGGCGTCGGTGAACGACCTGACCAACTACCTGCTCCTGCCCGCGGTGCGCCTCCGGATGCAACCGGTTGCACCCGGAACCGAGATGCCCGAGCGCCAGCCGCTGGTCCTCGAGGTGCGACCGCTGCTCGACGATGGCAAGCACTACGTACTGTGGAACGACGGCCAGGTCGCTCGCGAAGCGAACACCGCCGAGCACGTCGCCCGGTACAACCTCAAGTTCATCCCCAGGAATCCGCCGCGCGAACGCCCGGTCGTCGCCCCCGGTGATCTCGCGAGTTATCGCTTGCTGGCGCGACGCGCCAATGCTCCCGACCGCCCGGTCACCCTCCAGTTGCGCAACGCGCTCACCGGCCAGGAAATCGAGGCCACGTGGGAGCTCGCCTCGGCCGCCCCCGGCGACCGGTCGTTGCTGCGCGATTGGGCGGTCGGGCGCAGCGCGCGCTGGCAGCAGATCGACGCACTTTACCCGTCCCTGACCCTCTCGCTGTGGCTGCGCCAAGCGGGTGAACTGTACGGTCTGACGCTGCCGGCGGCTGGACCCGGCCGGTCATCCGCTCGCGGGAACGAGGCCTCGGTGTTCGGCATCCTGGGCGGGCGGGCGGCCATCCGCGAGACGCTCCAAATGCAAGTCATCGGTGGGGCCGATACGGTCACGGCCAGCACCAACCGTCCGGTGCGCTTGACGGGGATCAAGGGAGTGGAGGTCAAGGCTCACCCGTACGAGGAGATGCTCAAAGGGACCGAGGGCGGTCAGTTGGCTTTGGCCGACTTCGTGCCACCGGATCGCTTCTTCGCCTGTTTCCCCAAGCCGGAAGCGCTGGTGCAGTTCCTGGACTCCGGTTCCGACGTCTTGTTCCACCTCTCGACCGGCATCACGGGACGCAGCATCGACTACCATCTGCTCGACCGGTACCTGGCCCGGTTGGGCATGACCGAAGATTTCATGCGCTCCATGCTGAACTCCCAGGCGTTGGCGGAAGTCGCGTTGTTCCTGCCGGACCTGCATTTCATCGACGGCACGGACCCCACCGTGGTCGCCCGGGTGCGGAATCCGGCCCTGCTGGGCGGAATGCTCAAACTGATGGGGATGGGCGACCTGGATCAGATCGCGGCGCGCCGGCTTCCCAGCGGGCAGGGGGTCTTTTGGGCCCGGCGCGGCGACATCTTGCTGATCGGCTCCCAGCGCGCCGAAGTCGAGCGGGCGCTGGAGTTGCAGGCGCAGAACGGCGTCGGCAGCCTGGGTCGCAGCGCCGAGTTTCGCTACCTGCTCACGCAGTTGCCGCTGCGCGACACCACGCGCGCCTATCTGTATTTCTCCGATCCTTTCCTGCGCCGCCTCACCGGGCCTGCCGGCAAGATCGGTCAGCTTCGGCGCGTGGTGGCGCGGACCCAACTCGAAACCGTCAGCGCCGGCGCCTTGTTGTACCGGGCCGACCACGGCACGAACCCGGCCTCGGCGGCGGTCCTCTTCACGAGCGGCTACGCCCCGCACCTGGGCGGACCCCAACCGGATCAAATCCGGCTCGACAGCAACCTGGTTGCCCGCGCCGACGAGTGGGGGACTCCCGCCCAAATGAAGACGTTGCTGGACCTGCCGTTCGAGTCGGTGACCGATCAGGAGGCCCGGGCTTACGCGACCTACCGGGACAACTACGCGCGCTTTTGGCGGCAGTTTTTCGATCCCATCGCGATCCGGTTGGACCAGACCGCGGCCGACCGCATGGAAATGGAGACCTTCATCCTGCCGCTCATCGACAGTTCGCTGTACGCCTCGATCCGTGAAGGCGTGGCCAGTGCCGAGGCGGGCGGAGCGTTGCCGGTGCCGGTGTTGGAGCCCGTACCGGTGGCGATGTTCTCCGCCAATCTCCGGGACCAAACCTGGGTGGAGTGGCTCGACGGGGTGGATCGCATGGTGATGGAGACGATTGGCAAGCGGTCGTCGCTGCTCGACCAGCTTGGCCCGGGCCTCCACCTCGCGCTGGCGGACAGCGACCCGATCATTGGCACCGGCAGCGGCGATCTGCTCGGCTCCTTCGGGAGCGGTGGCGCCCGGCCCGGCAATGAGATGTTCATGCTTCCGCTGGTCGTTTCGTTCCTGACCCGTCCTGCGAGTCTGATCGTCGAACTCAAGGATCCGGCGGCGGTGCTGCGCGAACTGGAGTCCTTGCCGACCGGTTTGCTCCGACGCGACTCCGGCTTTCTCGGGCTGGAGAACACGCTGTATCGCGTCGCCGGCGAACCCGAATGGCTGTACACCCTCTCGGTGGAAGGGTTGGTGAAGCTGCGGTTCAGCTTGAACGTTCAGGACCGTTTCCTCGTGATCTCGAACCTGCCCTTGTCGCACCGGCCGCGGGTCAAAGGCGTGGCAAACGCGGCATCCAATGGCATGCGCCTCGCGCTGAATCCCGACGCGGCGGTGCAGCTTGCGCCGTCGCTGTACACGGCGGCGATGGAGCAGGAGCGGCGGGCGGCCATGGAAGGCGTCGGCATGCTCATACCGCTGGCGGAGAGCGGGGTGGGCACGCCTTCGGCAGCCGAGGCGTTGCACCAGATGCTGTTCGGCTTCGCACCGGCGCACCCGCCGGGTGGCCGGTTCGAGTGGTCGGACGACGACGTGGCGAGCAGCGCGTTCGGCCGGCCAGGTGTGGAACGACAATCGGCGTTCGTGCCCGGCGACAAGGACTTCGGTGTACTGCGTCGGGTGAATGCGTTGGACTTGAGCATGCAGTTCGAGCAGGAAGGGCTGCGCGCGGTCTGCGCCTGGTCCTTCCGGGCGAAACCGTGAGTGGACCCCAGGTGGTGGCCGGCCAGGTCGGCCCACCCTGGCGCAGGCTAGAGGCCCGAGCGATTGGCCCGGGCCTCTTGGCATGACGGGGTGACGGTTACTTGGCCGGCGGCGTGTTGGTCGCGGGAGCGGCGACCGCCGCGGTCGGCTCGGTGGCCTTCTTCTTGGCAGCTTCGGCCTTCGCGGCCGCCTCCCTTTGGATCTCTTCGGTGGACTTGCCCAGTCTGCCCTCGGTCAGTCGATAGACCAGTCCCTGGCTGTTGAGAAGGCTGTAGATGAAGCTTACCACGACGATCACGCCGAGCAGTTTGGGCCACAAGGCGGGCCGCTCGGCGAAAGGATCGCCGGTGGCGGCCACCGTACCGGGAGGCAATTTCGCCACCTTGGTGAGCGACGCGCCGAAGGGTACGTTGATCTTCGCCCGAGCGTTTACGGCCCAGCCATTCGCGTCGAGGATGGGCCCCAGGTTGCGCTTGCGCAGCTTGAGGTAGGCGATGAGCATCGAGGGGCCGGAAACGAGCAGCAAGAGTCCAGCCACTGCGAGGCAGACCTGCCAGAACGGCAGTTTGAGCAAACCGCTGAAGTAACCGGCGATGGTGGCGAAAGCGGTGCCCAAGGCGCCGAACGCCACGCCCAAGGCTGCCACGGTGCCAACGTCCACTTTCTTCGGTCCCGCCTTTGCGTCCTTGGCCGTCTTGTCCACGTTGGCCGCAGCGGTGGCGGTCGCACTGACCTTGTCCGTCGCGGCCGCTTCCGCGGCGGCGGCGCGCTTCGCGACCTGCTCTTCGATCATTCGGACAAGCTTCTTATACGGCGACCAGAATGCCTGGCGCACGCTGATCGGATTGTCGATGATCTTGGTGATGGTGGCGTCCCAGTCGCGTCCCTTGCGGTCGTAAAAAACGCCGTTGCGGCCGACCATGAGGTTGTCCGAATCGCCGTTGGTGAACGCGGCGACAATCTGCATTTTCTCCCCGCTGCCTTTGCGGGTGCACTCGCAATAGGCCAGGTACGTGCCGGCCATACCCGCCATGGCGGCGTGCTTGGCCGCGTCCTCGACCTTCAGGCACAACTCGCAACTCCGCTGGTCGAGATAAAGCGTGCCCACCTGGAAGATGGCCGGGTCGCCGCGATCGTAGAAATCCTGAAAATTGACGAAATTGCTGCACAGCAGGTGCAGATCGCGGTGGAAGCGCACCAACTTCTCGACCGTGGCGATGGCGTTGACCTTGCCTTCCTCGGCTTTGTCCCGGGCAATCAAGGCGGCGAGGGTCTCCTTTCCCGGTCCCGCCAGAATCTCGCGAACGCGCGGTCCGCCAAGTTTCTCGACCGTGACGGCCGGCTTGGCGGCGATCCACCCTTCGTAGGCGGCGAGGCGGCGGCACACGGACGCCCAGTCCGCCTCCGTCAAGGCGGTCCGCTCCCCCAGCAGCGGCTTCACGGCGGTGGTCTGGAAGGCCGCGATGGCCTCGGCCCAAGCCGGATTGACCCCCAAGGTGAGGGGCAGCGGTTTGCCGGCGGCGATCTGCGCCAGCGGGAAGCCGGCGATTTCGCCCGCGTTGATCGAGAGGTCTTTGGCCACCAGCGCCAGATACTCCTTTTCCTCGCGGTTCAGGGCTGCCAGCGCACGCGAGTCGAATGCCGCCAGCCGGCAACGTCCGAAATAGTCGTCCACCTTCGCCTTCACGGCCCTCACGGCGGTGACCGCAGCGGCCGTGGCGTCGCCCAGCGGCAATACGTTGGCGGCGTCGGTTTCCGCCTGCTTGAGCCATTCGTCAAAGGCCGCGCACTCGGCAAAGAACTGCTCCAACTTCGCTTCGGTGATGCCCGGCCTGCCCGAACGGTCCGGCTCCGATCCCAGGCACGCGATGATCTCGGTGACCAGCGCCTGGGAGGCGTCCTCCGCCGCCGACTCGGCCACGATCACGCCGTCCCCGTTGAAAGCGGTTTGCGCGAAGATCTTCGCGGTATCCGCGGTGTCACCGATACCGATTTCGGCGGCGCTCTCCTTGCCCAAGTTGGCGAGAATCTGCCGCGCGGACGCGAGCAGCGTTTGGCCCTCCTCCGAGGTGTCGTTGATGGCGCCGAGCGGCAGAGACTCCGCCCCCTTGAGCAGATCATCCGGGTTCTTCAACAACTTCCCCGCCCACTTGACGGCGGCGATCAGTTCAGGGGCGCGCACGCGACCGTCCTGGTCGGTGTCGATGAACGCGAGGGTTCGGGGGTCGAACTCGAGGCCGCTGGCCGGGCAGGCGAGGGCGACCCAGAGTTTCTGGTCGAGCTGCTCCAGCGCCAACAAATCGGCGCCGGTGTTGAGCTTGACTTGGTCGAATCCACCCGCGCGGAAGAAACGCCACGGATGGACATTACGATTTGGTTTCGCTGGCATAGTGGTCGGTCCGATTGGATTGCCTGACCCGCTGGGCCGGAAACTAACGACCCCGCCGCCCAGTGCAACTGCCAAGCAGCCGCCGTACACCCGCCCTTTCCTGGCACCGGCGCCAGGCCGACGAGCGGACCAGGTGCGGTTTCGCCTTTCCATGAACCGGGTAAGGCCGACGGACACGTCGGCCCGGACGCACGGCGGCGCGTCCCTACCGGGTTCATGGTTCCAATGCGCGGTTTTGCGGCCGTGGAGGCTACCAACTTCCCACGGGCGAAAGGTGGCCGGCGGGCTCGGTCGGTTCGCGGACCTGGGTCGGTGGGCTACCGGCCAAAGGCTACTTCAGTGTCAGCACCACGGTTGGGTCCAACGGATAGCGCCCGAAACGCTCGCCGTAAATGGCCAGGCCGCCGGGCAGGTCGGGATCGACTTCAAAGCGGATGACCAACTCGCCGGTCGCGGCGGCGGTTTCGAGCGTGGAACGGGGCAGGGTGGCGGTCACCAGGTAACCGTAGGAGCCGGCCTCCCGGAGCTTCTTGTCGCGGAGTTGGGCGTGCCAGGAAAGGATCCCGCGGTGATCGGCCGGATCGTCCGGCAGATCAAACTCGCCGCACGGCTCGCCGTTCACGCGGACGCGGACCGCGCTCGGAAACCGCACGGTGTCGGTCATCGGGTATGAATTGGGGTTCAGGCTGGGATCGGCGGTGCCTTGGCCGCGCATGTAATCGCCTTCCTGCTGGCCGGCGCCGGCGCGATCCTTGCCAAAGAGCTGCTTCGCCGAGGCCTCGAAGAC
Organism: uncultured bacterium; assembly: GCA_963735925.1. Taxonomy (GTDB): domain Bacteria; phylum Verrucomicrobiota; class Verrucomicrobiia; order Limisphaerales; family J093; genus DSVZ01. The sequence goes on along the minus strand of CAVTMT010000003.1, from coordinate 1,150,004 downwards.
CAGGCTGGCGCCATCGACTTTTCCCCCCGCCAGGTCTTTCGGCCAGGCGACCCGGTACTCGAAGTAACCGTGCCCGGCGCCATCGACCTTGAGGCCGTCGAGGACGTTCCACTGTTTCTGGGACCAGCGAGAAGACGCGAACGTGGCGGGCGCGAAGCGCAGCAGACGCAGGTTCGACTTGCCGAAGCGCTTGGTTTCATCGCGCGGCGCGGGGCCATCGGTGAGGAGCAGGGTGGTGAAATTGCGGTGCAAGGCCAGGCCCGCTTCCGTTTCGAGCGTGAGCGCCACCACCATCAAACCGCGCCCGTCCGGCGCTTTGACCTTGAGCGGGTCAAGCGCCTGCGACAACCAAGGCTGAAAGGGGACGGAACGGGTTTCCTGGCCGAGCGCCCAGGCGCGGCCCAGCGTGTCCCAACCGTACTTCTGAATGCGCAGCACCAGCTTCTGGCCGGGCGCACGATCGGTCAGGAACGAGGCCCACAACGGGACTTCGACACTGGCGCCGGGTTTCACGTCGCGGCAGAGCTCGCTGCCCATGGCAATGTAAAAGGGGGCGTGCAGATCGCGCAGCGACATGCCGGGAACCACTTCCTCCAGACCGGTGAACTTTTCCGAACGGTCATAGCGGTAGTAGCCGTTCCATTCATTGATGACGTCGTGGTGTTCGGTGTAAAGCCAGCCACAGACCTTCGGATGACTGCGAAATGCGTTCATCATGATGTGGTAGTCCCAGCTCCAGTCCACGTCGCCGGTGCTGCCCTCATAACCCCACACATTGCCGCATTCGGAATTGAGCAACGGCTGGTCCGCCTGCTTGCGGCCGCCGATGAAGTTCCAGGTCGAACCGGGGAAGGTGTCCTTGACGATCTGGTCCAGCCGCTTCTGCCACTGGTAACCGGGCAGGTAGTCGTGCCAGGAGTTGATGTCCGTTTCGACGTGGTCGTAATTGCACGCCGAGTTGTCTTCAACGAGCCGCGTGGGATCGAGTTGCTTGGCCAGGCGATAGACGGACGCGACCCAGTCCTGGGTCTCCGGCAGGTAAAGGCGTTTGTCACCCTGTTTGGTGAACAGCCCCCAGGTCTCGTTGAACGGCACCCAGGCAAAGATCGCCGGGTGGTTGAAATCGCGCGCGATCATGCCGCGCAAAGCGAATTCGATTTCCGACCGCATCTCCGTGTCCGGTTCGCCCCAACTGTTCGGCACATCGCACATGAGCAACAAGCCCAGACGATCGGCCCAATAGAGTTTCCGCGGCACGTCGATCTTCACGTGCAGACGGTTGGCATTCAGGCCGAGCCGGCGCGAACGCAGGATTTCGTCGCGCATGAAGGCGTCGCTCGGGTACGTGTAAAAACCCTCGGGGTGGTACGATTGGTCGAGCGTCATTTTGAGATACACCGGCCGGTGGTTCAGTGCGATGTACGGGAACTTCGTGCCGGGGAGATCGACGACGCTGATCTGCCGCATCCCAAAGTAACTCCCGACGCGATCCGCACCGGTGCCCGCGCGCAACGTGGCCTCGACTTCGTACAGGAACGGGTCGTCCAGCGACCAGAGGTGCGGATTGGGGATCGCGATCTCGCCGGTCACCTCGCGGGCTCCCTCCGCCACGGGCAGGGTCGCCGCCGCGCCGCCGCCGGTCTTGAACTCGATTTCCAGCCGTGAATTCGCCGGAGCCGCCTCGGACAGCGTGGCCTGCAGGCGGACCTTCGCCGCGTCGATGTCGGGCGTGAAGTGGACCGACTGGAGATGCACCGGCGCGCGGGCCTCGAGGTACACGGTCTGCCAGATGCCTTTGGCCGGGCCGTAGCCTTGCTTGCCTTCCAACTTGAACGGGTGCGGCGTGTCATCCACGCGCAACGTGAGGGTTTGTTCCTCCCCCCATTTGGCCTGCCCGGTCAGCTCGAACTCGAAGGGCGTGTAGCCGCCGCGATGGCTGCCGAGCTGGTGGCCATCCAGCCAGCCGGTGGTCGTCCAATCGCACGCGCCGACGACCAGGAAGACGCGCTGGCCGCGCCATGCCGAGGGGATTTGTACGCGGCGACGATACCACGCGAGGTCGGCGCGGCTTTCCACTCCCGACAACTTCGAGCCCCAGGGAAACGGCACGGTGATCCGCTCGGGGAAATCCACTTTGCCGGCCGCCCAGGATTCCTTCTCCCCGGCGTTCTCTGCGTCGAAGCGGAATTCCCACGGGCCGTTGAGGTTCATCCAGTCGGCGCGTTGAAAATCGGGCCGCGGGTGTTCGGGCAGGGGGATGTCCGCGGGCTGAGCCGCGTTGACGGCGGCGCCGGGACCCGCCAGGAAGGAAATCGCGCCCAGCGCCGTCAGAAGCTGCGGTGCCAGGCGGCGAAGGGAGCGACGGAAAGCGGTCATCATCGACGCAGATTGCGCAAGCCAGCCGGCCGAGACAAGGCGAATACCAGCGACCGGATTCGTCGTGCCGGAACCGCCGGCCCTCGCCGGGGCCATGCTGCTGCTCGGCTACGTCGGTCTGCGAATCTACCGCAGGTTTCGCCGGGCTTGAGGCGGGCTCGGAGTGACGCGAAAGCGAAACCGGCGCGGGAAACCGCGCCGGCTCCGATTCACGGCACTCAATAGACGCCTTCGACGATCTGCTTTTCCATCGCGCCGAACGGCCGGACTTCCGCCACGCCATCCCACGCATACGGCGCCCGCGGTTCGCGGCGGATCGCTTCGTCGCGCTCGAGGAAGCGCGGCATGAAGAACTCCTTGGTGAGCGTGGTCAATTCCACGCGTCCCCATTCGCCGTAGCCTTTGAGCCGCGCCGTGTCTTGCGGGTCCACGACGCGCAACACCGCGCGCGGCTGCGGCGCATAGTAGGTGATCGAGAAACCATCCTCCGGCCGCAGCGGCACGCTGGCGGCCAGGCCCATGAGCGTGTTGCCGTAAGTCGGGTAGAAACCGATCCGGCCTTCGAGCACTTCTTCGACGATGAACCGGACGTACTGGGGTGCCATGGTCGTGCCGCCACAGAAGACGCCGCGAATCCCGGCCTCGTAGAGGTTGACCTTCTCTGCCAGCGCCTCCAACAGTTTGGGCGTCGTGAACAGCGCGCTGATCTGGCGGTGTTCGAGCAGGATGACGGCCTGCTCGACCACGTGGTCCATATAGGCCCGCGCTTGCCCGGCCTGCCCGCTGGCGATGACTTTCTTTACCCAGCGCGGGTCGAGATCGACGAAATAGCAGGAGCTGCCGCGGAAGTTGGCGAGGTGCTCGATGGCCAGGCGCAGGCGGCGGGGGCCGGTGGGTCCCACCATGAGCCAGGCGCCCCCGGGCGGGAAATGCTCGTCGCTGACTTTGCCGCTGAACTCCTCGTAATCGACCTTGTAGTCGTTCCACCCGATCCGCTGCTTGGGCATGCCGGTGGTGCCGCCAGTCTCGAAGATGTTGTACGGTTTGCCCTTGAAGGCCGCCGGCACCCAGACCTCGGGCTGTTCGTCGCGAAGCGATTCGTCCTTGAAGTGCGGAAACTGCGCGAGGAGATCCGCGAACGACCGCACTTCCTGGCGCGGGTCGCGCCCGGCCTGCTTCGCCCAGTTCAACCAGAACGGGCAGCCGGTTTCGGGCGAGAAATGCCAGGCGATGATTGCGCGCACGTGGGCGTCCAGTTGGGCCTGGGCGGCCGCGATGGCTTCCGGGGCGACACTCATGAGTGGGGGGCGTCGGTGGGGGTGGGCGAGCGTTGGCGCCGGCCGTTATTTGACCTGCACCGTGGGCGGCTGATCCGGCAGAGCCGCGGCGCGGGCCGAGTCATAGAATGCGTAGAGGTGCGTGCTACAGCCGACGAAGATGATGCCGTTGGCCAGCACCGGGGTGGAGTAGATCGGGGCCCCCAGGTTGCACTCGCTCAGCACCTTCTTCTCCTTCGCTGCGGCCATGACCGTGAAGTCGCCGTCTTCGTCGCCGAGGTACACCTTGCCGTCGGCGACCAGCGTGCTCCCCCACATGTGCGCCTTCATGTCGTGCGTCCAATAGACTTTCCCCGTTTCGGCATCGAGGCAGTGCAGGAAGCCGGAGAAGTCCCCGACGAACAGCAAGCCGCTGCCGGGATCGATCGACACGGTGGACATGCTGCGGTGAATGCCCCGGTAGTCCCAGATCAGACCCGTCTTCGTGATGTCGCCGGACTTCGTGGCATCGACGCACACCAGCCGGCCGATGCCTTCGCCGTGCTCGGGATCCTGGCCGATCGCGACATAAACGCGGTTCTTGTAGAAGACCGGCGTGGCGTTGATTTCACTCGGGCCTTCCGCGTCGGGATACTTGATCGGCTTCCCGTTCTTGAACTTGTACTCGGGCGGGTTGCAGTCGAACCACCACAGTTTCTTGAGGTAGTTCAGTTCCGGATCCTCTTCGTGGCTCATGGGGGGACCCGGCAGAACGGGTACGATCTCGGTGCCGCTGCCTTTGGCAGGTTCTGAGTTGAAGGCGTAAAGCACACCGTCGCCGCCGCCGAAGAAGACTTCCCAGCGGCCGTTCACCTCCCCGGCCGAACCCGAGGTCCACTGGCCGTGGAAGATGCGTGGCCCGATGCCGGCATTGTCTTCGCCCGCGAGTTCGCCGGTCTGCTTGTTCAGGGCGATGTAACTGGGCGAGAGCGGGGAGGGGATATTGACGTGCGTCCAATCCTGACCGTTGGAGGTGCAGACATATACCAGGTCGCCCAGGATCAGCGGGGAGCTGTTGGAGGCGTTGTGCGGGAACACCCCCAGTTCGTCCATCATGCTGTAAACCCAGATGATGTCGGCGTCCTGCGGGCTGGGCTGGACCGGTGGCCGGCCAGTGTCTTTGACATAATAATTGGCCTCGTCCTTGAACGGGCCGTCATTGCCGTTCGCAAAACCGTCGAGATCCAGGCACATCACCTCGCAGCGGCTGGTCACGAGGTAAACGCGGTTGCCCTCGACGATCGGCGACGAGAGCAATCCGAGATTCTCCCAGTCGTTGACCTTGCCCGACTTGAGTTTGGGCACGACCAGTTGCCAGAGCAATTCCCCGGTCTTCTCGTCAAAGCACATGAGGATGCTGCGGTCGCCTTCGTGAGCCGCCTCGCGCGGGTTGTCGTTGTTCGTGCCGACCAGGACACGGCCGTGGGCCACGGTGGTATTGCCGTAGCTTTGCGTGCCCAGCTTGGCCACCCACTTCACGTTCTTGGTGCTGGCCAGGTCCACGTCCTCGGTGCCGGGCTTGAGTTTTCCGGGCTCGAAACGATCAGGCAGATCTTTCGCCGGCGCGTACATGTTCCGGTTCACCGTCCGGCCCCACATCGGCCAGTCGTCGGCAACGGTCACCGCGGTACCAGCAAGAAACGCGGCGGACAGGAAAGGTAGAAGTTTCATCGCAAATGTCATCGGCAGCAAGTTAGGCAGGTTAGGAATTCGGCGTCACGCGGATGTTGTCGATGAAGACTCGCATGTCTTGCGGCGAGAATCCGTAAAGTCCCGGCGCCCCTTGTCGGTGCGCGGTCTTGTGGGGCACCTCGATCGTCCAGGCCGGCGGTTCCGGTTCGCCGCGCCGCCAGACTTTGGCACGCACCATTCCGGTACCGTCGGGCGCGACATCCACCCGCGTCTTCAGGGTGTACCAGACGTTGGGCAGCCAGCGGCAAGGGACGTTGGCCCGCAGCCGCTCCTGGTTGGAACTGACCTCGAGTTGCTGGGAGTTGCCTTTGAGCACAACCAGGTAACGCTGGTTCACCAAACCCACTTCCGACATCTTGCGCCGGTTCCCTTCGCTGCGCACGTCGGCCTGCACGGTGTAGTTGCTCAGCGAGGGGTCGCCAATGAAGGACATGGCGCGTTGGAAGAACCGGTTGTCCAGGGTCTTCGCCAATACCTTGCTACCGTCCAGTTCGCGCACGTCGAACTTGAACCGCGCACCCATCCAAGGTAGCGGCGGGTAATCGAACTTCGTCGGAGGCTCGATGGAGTTCGTCGTGACATTGCTCAGCGGGAAGCTCTCGAAGTCCTCCGCGAACGGCGGCTTGGGCAGCACGCGCCCACGAATGAAACCGCGCAGACCGTCGATCTCCGCCTCGTACGCGCCGGCCGAGACCTTCGCCTCGGGCGAGGCCACCAGCTCACCCGCGGCGTTGAAGGCGGCATCCATCCGGGCCTTGACCAGCGCCGTGGGGGGCACGAAGGCGGACCAGCGGACACGCTTCACGTCTGCGTCCTCCCCGGTGGGCAGGCCGTTGGCGTCGAGCTTCCGCACGCGGAAGGCGGCCTTTTCGCCGGGATGCAAGACCACCTCGTCCGGGATGATCTGCAGTTCGGCCGCCGGCCCGGCTTTGGGCCCCGGCGGTTCCACCGTCGGTGCGGGCAGGCCCGGGTTGTTGCCCGCCTTGCCGAAGCAATAGAGTTTCTTGACGGTCTGGACATACACCTTGCCGTTGTAGGCGGTGGGCGTGCCGAAGCAGCGCCCGTCGAGCGCAATGTGGGTCAGGATTTCGCCGGCGTTGCCGGTGTCGCGAATGATGTAAAAACCGCCCTGGGTCGCGGCATCGCTTTCGCTGGTGCTGGCCGGGCCTTGCGGATCGTCGAGAATCGGCACGTAAATCTTGCCGTCCGCATAAAGCGGGCACGAGTTGCGCTGCTCGATCCCGAGCGTGACGTGCCAGGCAATCTTCCCCGTCTTGACATCCACCGCGACCAGGTCGCCCTTTTCCTTGACCGTGTAGATGCGGTCGCCGACCAGGATCGGCGAACTGGCCGAGCTGGAGATTTCCGGATTGGACCACAGTTCCACCGCGGCCCGCTCCACGCTGACGGCCTGTTTGTCGCCGGGTTTGGGGGCGACGTTGGGGATGCGCATCGCGACCATCTGGCCCGGCTCGTAGGGCGTGCCATACAAGGCAATGACCGTGTCATTGTGGTACACGACTGCGGTGGCGTTGATGCCGGCCTTGGCCAGGGGCACATTCCAAATCGGATCTCCCGTCCGCGCATTGGCGCACGCGATCGAGCCGTCCCCCAGCGAAGCGATGAAGACCCGCTTCCCGCCCAGCCAGGTGAAGTACGGCGAGGAGAATGAATTGTCCATGGGCCGCCCGCCGGGTGTGGAGGCCCACACCGGTTCGCCGGTGCGTTTGTCGAAGGCGTAAAACCGGTCGGACGCCGGGCCCTGTGCACCCCAGTTGCTCATGATGCCGCGCGTGATCACCAGGTCGCCATCGACCGAAGGCGTGGCGGTCCGGCCGTTCGGAAAGGTCAGGCGCCCGAGCTCTTCCATGAGCGAGTGCGTCCACAGCGGCGTGCCGTCCGCGCTGAAGGCCGCCAGGATGCCCTGCGTGCCTTGCATATAGACGTTGCCGGTTTCCGGATCGACCACCGGCGCGGAGGTCGCGTAGCGCAGGTAGATCGTGTCGCTGATGAAGTCGGTGAAGCCGTGTCGCCAGATCGGTCGGCCCGTCTCGGCGTCGAAGCAGGCCAGGACCTCCTGCAAGTCCGCGCCCTCGCCCTCGTAGCCCAGCACGAACAGCCGGCCATTGGCGATGACCGGCGTGGACTTGCCGGCGAGATCCGCGGTCCACAGCGCATCCGCCGCCGACGCGAGCTTGTCGGGCAGCCCGGTTTCGCGCGAAACCCCGGACTGCTCGGGACCGCGCCAGTCCAGCCAGCCGGTCACGGCCGCCCGCCCCGGCGCCAGACCGGCCAGCAGGCCCGCGAGGGCCAGGGTTGATCGCAGCCGCCGCCCGCGCCACCGGTGCAAACCTGCATCCGACCCGGCACGGCCGGGGGCCGTAATTTGTCGATCCAACTGTGTGTTCATCACTATGGGGGGAGATTATTGCGCAGGATTTCGGCATTGCAAACCGGATAATACCTGTACGTAAGAAATCTTCTTTGCGCGGGCGCGGGCCGCAGCCTACCGTGCGCCTCGTGCTGAACCCAAACCAGAACGCCACCGGCCGTCGGCGCCGACGTTCCGCGCCGGCGCCGGGGCGGGCGCGCGACCCCGGCCGCCGGCTGCCGCCCTTGCTGCGCCGGGCGTGGTTCAGCTTGAACCAGGCGTTCCGCCGCCGCATTGCGCACCTGGGGCTGACGCCCGACCAGTTCACCGCCTTGCGCACGCTGGCCGAAGCCGGTTGCGGCGACCCGAATCAGCAGGCGCTCACGCGGCTGATGTCCAGCGATCCCAACACCATCACCTCGTTGCTCGAACGGATGGCGGCGGCGGGGTGGGTCCGTCGGGTGGCCGACGCGGCCGACCGGCGGGTGCGGCGGGTGCAATTGACGCCGGCGGGACGCCGTCGATTTGCTCAGGCTCAAAAGGTTGCTCTCGAACTCCAGGCGGACGTCCTCGCCGACCTGTCGGCGGGCGAACGCGAGCGCTTTCTGGAACGGTTGGAGAATGTGGCGGAGGCCTGCCGGCAGGCGGCGGAACGCCCGGCGCCGAACGGGCGTCGTCCCGGTGGCCCGGGCGGCGCCCGGCGCCTGCGGACGGTGGCTTAGTCGCCGATTTGTTCGAGCGCCTGGAGGGCCTCGGTGGCTTCGGCGTTGGCCGGATCGAGCCGGAGCGCGGCGTGAAAATGGGTTCGCGCCGTCGCGTTCTGGCCGCTGAGGGCGAAGTACAGACCCCGCTGGTAGAGCACTTCCAACGCGAGGTCGGGCGGGGCGTGATCTCCGGCGAGTTGGGTGGCCTTGGCGAGGAATTGCAGGGCGCGCGCCCGCGCCAGTTCGTCCTCGCCGGCTTTGAGCAACGCGGCGCCCAGGGTGAGATTCGCCAGCACATTCTCGGGATAGCGTCGTTGGACGCGCTCGGCCTCGCGCAACATGGGTTCCAGTTGGTCGTTCTTCTCGAAGGACTTCGCGAGCAGGACGCGGTTTCGCACCGTGTCGTTCTGCTGCAGACGTTCCTCGCAAGCCTCCCGCATGGGCGCGTACCGGTGGGTGTAGGCGAGCGCGAAGATGAGGGTTTCCCAAACGCGGTCGTTGGCCGGGTCCAACCGGGCGGCGCGGCGCAGACTGGCTTCGCCGCCCGCGGCATCCCGGAGCACGAAGAACTGCAAGTGGCCGAGGAAACCCAATGCCGTCGCCGCCACGCGCGGCTCGTGGTCCTGGCTGATCGCTTCGAGCTGGCGCAGGGCCTCGCGTACGTCGATCCGCGTCTTCTCGGACAGGGAAGGCCAGATTTCCCGGGTGAGCAGGTCATCCGCTTGATTCAGCCCGCGCTGAAAGCCCTCCGCGAGCACTTCGAAGAATGCGACCTGGGCCCAGGCTTGCGGATCGCTCCCGGCGAGTCGGGCGGCCTGGGTGAGGTCCGCGACGGCGTCGGCGTTGAACAAAGCCTGGTTCAACCGGCGCGATTCTTCCGTGGCCTCGGTCGGCGCGGCCAGGATGGCCTCCTCGAGCCGTTGTGCGGTTCGAACGGTGGCTCGGACCGCGAAGCTCTGCGCTTGCGTGGCGTCCAGATCCACGGCCCGGTCGGCTTCCCGAACCGCTTCCGCCATCAACCGGCGGGCCTTCTCGACTTGCTCCGGCGTCGCGCGCGAATTCCCTCCCGTCACCGCCAGCGATTGTTGGGGGGACACATCCTTGCCCTGCCAGCCGGCGGGGACGATCGCGCGCAGCGATTGCGTCGCGAGGAATCGCCCCAACCCGGCGTGAACGCGCCCTTGCTGGGGGCTGAGTTCGACGGCCCGCCGCCACCATCGTTCGGCTTCCTCGGCCTTCGCTTGGGCCTGGAGCGCTTCTGCGTAGCCGAGGAGCAGATCCAGGTTCTCTGTGTCTTCGGCGCCTTGTTGCCGGTAGAGATCGGCCGCTCGCGCCCAAACGCGCTCGGCCATGGTGTCCTCGCCCGCTTGCGACAGCAGTCGCGCCAGCCGCGCGTAGCGGGGCGCATCGCCTGCATTGCCCGTCAGGGTCTTCTGGATTTCCTCGAAATCCCGGAGCGCAATGCCCGGCGCCGGCAGGATTTGAAATCCGCGCGCAGGCTCGAAAATCATCCCGGTGCTGAAGCTCAATTTCGGGAGCCGGGTCAACTGCTGGAGTCGTTCGCGGCCGCTGGTGGGCACGGCGGCCCAGGCCGCCAGCAAGGCGCCGGCGAGGGCCAGCGCTGCAATCGGCCACGCTGGATTTATGCCGAGATGCCTGGTGCGCATCATGCCGGTCAGGATACATGAGTCGCGAACCCACGCCAAGGCCGGGAGAACTGTGGGCCAAGGGCGGCGGACTGCGGGCCCAGCTCAAACGAGCCGTTCGGCCAGAATCTTGGCGGCTTGCTGGGCACGGTGGGCGCGGAGGCGGTCGCGCAGTTCAGGCTGCCGGGTGCCCAGTATGGCCACCGCGAGCAGGGCGGCGTTCACGGCGCCTGGTTTGCCGATCGCGAGCGTGCCCACCGGAATGCCTCCCGGCATCTGGACCGTCGAGAGCAGTGAGTCCAGCCCCTTGAGTGAAGCACTCTCCATTGGGACGCCCAGCACCGGCAAGACGGTGTGCGCCGCGGCCACGCCGGCCAGATGCGCGGCCCCGCCCGCGGCGGCGATGATGACTGCCACGCCGCGGGCCTCGGCGCCGGCCACGAATTCCGCGGTTTCCTGCGGCGTACGGTGGGCGGAAAGCACGCGGCATTCGTGGGCAATGCCGAACTGGTCCAGCATCTCGTGCGCGGCGCGCATGACGTCCCAGTCGGATTTGCTGCCCATCATCACGGCGACGAGCGGTGCGTTGGCGTTGCTCATGGGGGCGGAGGGTAGCAGGTGGCGCTGAAGATTCAACTCCGACGCCTGCATGGCGGCCGCCGATCGCCGGGCGGCGTCGCTTGCACGGGCGCAGCGGACCGCTAACCTCTCGCCCGTGAATCTGGAAGACCATCTCGGCGACATCCTGGGCAAGGCGCGTCGTCACGCCGGCGTTTCGTCGTCCGCCGCCGCACAGGCCGCGGGCGTGAGCGAAGCGGAACTGGCCGCGCTCGAACAAACCGGCGAGTCCGTCCGGAGAATCGACTTCGCCACCGTCGGGGCGCGGCTGCATCTGGCGTCCGCGAAACTCGAGGCCCTCGCCCGCGGTTGGCGGCCGGCCGCCGTGGATACCACCCGGTGGCGCGAGTTGCGGCAGCAGGTGACCCGGAGCGAGGGCATGAGCGTGAATGCCTACCTGGTCTGGGACGAAGTCACTCTGGAGGCCGCGCTGTTCGACACCGGCTTCGAAGCCGCGCCGGTTTTCGCCGCGATCGCGGAGAACCGGCTCCAGTTGCGGCATCTGTTCATCACGCATTCGCACGCCGATCACGTTGCTGCGCTCGGCGCCATTCGCGCGCAATTCCCCAAAGTGAAGGTGCATTTCAGCGCCAAAGATGCCCCGGTGGACCAACGGAATCGCGACCAGGAATGCGTCCAGCTCGGCAGCCTGCGCATCAGCCATCGCCCGACGCCGGGCCATGCGGAGGACGGCGTGACTTACCTGATCGGGAATTTTCCGGACGACGCGCCGCATGTGGCCGTGGTGGGCGACGCCATCTTTGCCGGCTCCATGGGCCGGGTGCCGGGCGATGCAGCGGCGGCGCGTGAGGTGATTCGTACGCAGATCCTGTCACTGCCTCCGTCCACGCTGATTTGTCCGGGACACGGCCCGTTGACGACCGTCGCCGAGGAGCGGGAGCACAACCCGTTTTTCTAGGTTGATCGTGAACGACGCGCCGTGCAGCGCCGAACGGCAGGCGCTGATTCCGTTTCAACTGGTCAAGGGCGTAGCCTGCGCCAGGCCCGAGGTTCAGGCCGGGGCCTAGGTGGACGCGGGAAGCGCCTTCACCGCTGCCGCTTCGCGGGTAGCGCGCGACCGTCCCCGGGCCCGCAGCCGGTCTTCGTTGCCGGTCTTCGTTGCTTGCGCCGGGCGCGGCCTGGCGCGTAGCTTCCCCGCGCGCTATGCAGATCAAGAATTACACCTTCGAGTCCGAGCCGGTGCTGATGGATTTTCATTTGTTCCACGGGTGCACGTTCAAGAAGTGCCGCCTGGTCTATTGCGGATACTCGCCGGTTCAACTCGACGGCTGCCGGTTCGAAGATTGTCGCTGGGAATTCTCGGGGCCGGCCGCCGCGACGCTGCACCTCCTTTCCTCGTTCAACCACGCGGGCGGCGAAATGGGGAAGCTGATCGTCAAGCAGGCGATGTCGATCATCAATAGTCCTCCCACCGCGCCGGCCCCCGTCTCGGCGGCCTCGCATCCCGGAGGCACGAATCCTCTACCGCCGGTGCCGCCGGCGTAACCGGTCCCGAATCCCTCGCCGGCAGCCAACTTCTTAAGCGGCGGCGGTTCGTGGCAGAACACCAGCCTCCGAATACCCGGGCGCCCGGGTGCCGACCCGGGCCCAGTGAGGGACCGTCATCCGGCGAGCGGGCTGGGGCGGGAGTTGGTAGGCGTGCCGGATGACGGCGACCGGCGCACCGCTGCGCAGCCAGCCACGCCAGCCGGCGGTGCCCTTTCGACGATTCCGATCCGGCTGCGGTTCGAGGGGACCGTGGCGGGCGATGCTGATCAGGAGTCCGACACCGGCGAACAACACCAACAAGTTGGATCCACCGTAGCTGACAAAAGGCAGCGGCAGTCCCTTGTTGGGCAGACAGCCGGTGGCGACCGCGACGTTGATGAGCGCCTGCAAGCCGATCAATGTGGTTACGCCGGCGGCCAGCAGACGGCCGAAGGGGTCCGCCACCCGCGCCGCGATGCGCAGGCCGCAAAGGGCAATCGCGGCGTAGAGCGCGAGGGCGAGCGTGCAGCCCGCGAACCCCAGTTCCTCGCCCAGCACCGAGAAGACAAAGTCGGTTTCCTGCTCGGGCACATAGCCCGCTTTGAACCGGCCCTGGCCGATGAGGCGTCCCCACGGTCCGCCGCTGGCCACCGCCAGGATGGAACGCCATTGCTGGAGGCCGGCGCCGTATTGGTGCGCCTCCAGATCGGTGAACGACAGCACGCGCCCGAGACGGTGGGGGTTCGCGAGCAGCAGGTGAACCCCCAGCAGGCCGCCAATGAGCGCCGCGGAAACCAGGTAGAAACTCCGCGTCCCGGCCAGGCTCATCATCCCGAGTCCCACGGCCGCGATCACCGTGGCGCCGCCCCAATCCGGTTCCCGGAAAATCAGACCGGCGACCACCCCCACCATCGCGGCCGGCCGCACGAAACCGTAATGCCGGTCCGCGAGCCGCTCGCGGTTCCGCGCCAGGTAATCCGCCAGCGCGAAGATCAGGGCGAGCTTCGCGAATTCGGACGGTTGCCCGCCCCAGATGGGCCAGCGGCGGGCGCCGTTGCGCACCTCGCTCAGCCCCGGCACGAGCACGAGCACGAGTTGAACCACCGCGAGGCCCAGCAGCATCGGTGGCAGGCGCAGGCGACCCAGGGCGCCCCGGCGAAGTCGCGCCGGCAGCCGCAATCGGGACAGCGCGCGGTAGGGCGTCGATGCCAACGCCACCCCGGCCGCGAGGCTGATGCCCAGCCAGCCGAGGTGGGCGTTCAGTCGGTGCGGGACGGACTTCGCCACCGCGGCGCTGTCCAGAATCAGGATTCCCAGCAGCGTCAGCAGGCCGACGGCCACCGCGAGCGTGATCCAGGTCTTGTTCATCGCGAACCTCCGGCCATCGCGCGGCCCGGCCGGGTGGACGAGGAGAGCAGCGGGGGCGCTGCGGCCGGCCAACCGAGACAGCGCATGGCTTGTTCGGCCACTCGCCGAAAGACCGGGGCCGCGACCGCTCCGCCGGTGTGGGCGCCCTGTGGTTCATCCACTGCCACGGCGATGACGAGCGCCGGTTGCTCGACCGGAATGCAGCCGATGAACGACGCATAGAATCGGTCCGCCGAGTAACCGCGTTCGTCGCGCCTGGCTTTCTGCGCCGTGCCCGTTTTGCCGCCGACATCGCCGTCCGGCACAGCGGCGGCGGTGCCGGTGCCGCCGGGCGCCACCACACCCCGCAAGGCCTCGCGCATCGCTTGCGAGGTGGCGGCGCCGATGACCCGGCGCACCGCCGTCGGGCGTGCCTGCCACACGGTGCGACCGTCCGTCTCTTCAATCCGCTCCACCAACTGCGGGTGCAGGAGCCAGCCGCCATTTACCAGGGCGCAGAACGCCATCGTCATTTGAAGCTGGGTGACGGCAATTCCCTGGCCGAAACCGGCGTAGGCCACGGCCGCGTTGGCGCGATTCGTGAGCGCGCCGAGGTTGCCCGGCCGTTCGCCCGGCAGGGGAATGCCCGTGACCTGGCCAAACCCGAAGTTCGTGAGGTACCGGCAGAACCGCTCGCGCCCGATCGCCAGGGCGAGCCGCGCATGCACCGTATTGAGCGATTTGGCGAAGGCGGTCCGCATCGGAACCCAAGCGTAAGCCTGGCCGTGGTCGCTCACGCCCTCCCGACCGATCTGGAGGTGGCCGTGTCCGCCGTCCATCAACTGGTCCAGGGTGACCAAGCCCTCCTCCAGCGCGATGGCGAGGGTGAAAGCCTTGAAAGTGGAGCCCGGTTCGACCACCGCCCAAAGCGGGCGGTTCAGCCAGGTTTCGGGTGAGGACCGGGCGGGGGCCGCGCATTCGAATCCGGGCCAGCAGGCCCAAGCGAGAATCTCACCGGTTTGCGGGCAGACGATGAGCACGCTGGCATTCGCCGGCAGAGTGTTGCGGACCACCTCGGCGAGTTCGGCCTCGGCAATGCGCTGCAACGGCGGGTCCAGGGCAAGCATGACGCGTCGTCCGTCGAGGGCGGGCTGCATCAGAATTCGGCGGGAGGGCAATTCACGACCCGCCACGTCGCGTTCCGAGATCCGCCTGCCGGGCTGTCCCGCCAGCACGGAATCGAGGCCGAGTTCGACCCCGCTGGCCCCGCGAAGCTGGAACCCGCCTTCGTCCGGAATGACCGAACCCAGCGCGTGGCAGGCGAGCGCCACGAACGGGTAACATCGCTCCTGATCATCGCGCGCGAACAGCAACCCACCCTGCAGCCGCGTCAGCCGGTCGGCGTCGGTCCGGGACAGCTTTGCCAGGTTGAAGCCGAAGGATGCCCGCGCGAGTGCATTCGTGATGCCCACCCATTCCCCGGGTTGGACATCGCGCCGCAACCGCACGGCGCCGGCGGGTGCGGCGTGCGCTTTTCGCATCGCCGCGAGGAGTCCGCGCACGACGCGGCCCCGCACCTCCCTCGGCTCCATTCCCAGTATGCTGGCGGCGGCCTGGCAGGCCAGATCCACCCGGTCCTCGCAGAGCGCGAGATCGAGGTACACGGCTTTTACCGGTGCGGTGGTGACGAGCACGGCGCCATCCCGGGCCACGATGTCCCCGCGCCAGGGGACGAGCGTTTCCCGGAGTTCGGTTAAACCGCGGGCCTTCCGGGCGAGCGCGGCGTGCCGGGCGACCTGCAGCCGGTAAAGTCGGAAATCAACCGCGCCAAAGCCGAGGGCCAGCAGAATGCCAAGGGCCCACAGTCGTCGGTATTGAGATGACCGCCACATGATCAATTCCCTGCGGACCGCGGCAGCGCGAACTCAAGTCTGCGGGTCGCCTGCCCGCCCCGAATGGGTCGCACTCGTGAGGCGCGTGGCTGGCAGTGGCGTCGTCACCAATCGCAAACCGGGTTCGGTCTGTCCGGCCACGCGCATCGCCGTGGCTGGCGCGCCCTGCATCGCGTGTGCGGCCAGCTTTGAGTGGCTTGCGGCGGCCGGCGCCGCGGGCAAGCGCGCGCTGACGAAGGTCGCTTCGGGCGAGGCTGGCGTTTGGAGCGCGGCCGCCTGCATGGCCAGCGCGCTGACAAGCTGGCGGTTCGCGAGCAACAGTTGTTGCGTGGCGAATTCGCGGGCGGCAAGGGCCCGTCCGAGTTGCCGGCGCTCGCGGGCCCGGCTGACCTGCTCGAATCCGAACAGACAGGCGTTGGCCGCGATCAAGGCCATCAACAAACCCGCCCCGATCAGCACCCGTTGCACGCGCCCGGCCCGGCTTCGCTTGGCGGCTGGATCGGGCGGCTGATGGGGCCGGATGGAGGGCAAACCGGAGTCGTGGTTCAGCCACGAATCCGCGTCCGGTTTCAGCGCGGTGAGGAGCGGCACGAATCGATAGCCGGGCTCACGCGTTTGGCGGGCGCACAATTGTCGGTTGAGGGCGAAAAGCGTTCCAGGTTTCATGCCCGATCTCCTTGAAGAATTCCGCGGCTTGCAGTTTGTACTCGTTTTCCATCCCGGCATAACGGTCGGGATTCCAGATCTCGAAACGGTCGATCAACCCGAAGATTTCCGCCTCGGCGGTGATGCCCGCGGTCCTGGCCAACTGCTCTGGCAGGGCCACGCGCCCGACCTTGTCCACCGTCAGGTAACCCACGCTCGCGCCAAGTGCCCGCAGGCCGGCGGAGACCTTCTCGTCGAAGAGCGAGCGTTGTCCGACCGTCTGGAGCACCTCCTGCCAACGCGACATGGGCAAGGCCAGGAGGTGGCGGTCAAGCCCGACCGGCCAGAGCATCACCACAAATTCCGAAGTCATGCCTTCCTGCCTCCAGCGGGCCGGCAGGCTCAGTCGGTGACTGCGGTCCACACCGAACCGGTAGCGCCCTGTGTAGGGAGCCAACCCTTCCGGTGTCGCCATGGTGGTCATGAGTTGCCGTCACCCGGTAAAACCCTCATTATCCCCAATCAACCCGAAATGACCCCAATCATCTACTTCCAAGCCCCAAAGCATGCAACCGCGAGTTATCAACAGCCTGTGAGTAACTTCGCGGGTTCAGCATGATAAAGACCTGAGGTCGGTCTCGACTTGGGTCCGAATTTGCGGGGGGAACCGAGGCGGCGCGCCGCCGACTTTGGAGTTGCGCCGCGGCAGTAGGGGCCTAAGCTCCTGCCAGATACCAACCTAATCTGCCTATGTATTTCGGCGTCGATTATCATCCCGAACACTGGGTCTGGCCCTACGGTGGCACCCCCGAAAACCCCGAAGCACGCTGGGAAATCGATGCCCAGCTCATGGTGGCCGCCGGTGTGAATGTCGTCCGTGTGGGCGAATTTTGCTGGGGCCTGTACGAGCGCGAGGAGGGCCGGTACGACTTCGAATGGATGCGCCGCGTGCTGGACACCATGAAGCGGCACGGCATCAAGGTGGTGCTCGGCACGCCCACCGCCGCACCCCCGCTCTGGCTGGCCACCAAGCACCCGGAAATCCTGCCGTTGGACGATCACGGCCTGCCCCTGCGCGAAGGCACGCGGCACGCGTACAGCATGAACAGCGACGTGTATTGGGAGTACGCCCGCAAGATCGTCACCGAACTGGCGCGGGCGCTGGGCACCCACCCGCAGGTGATCGCCTGGCAGATCGACAACGGCATCGGCGGGCACGGGACCGAGTTTTCATTCAACGAGGAGACCCGCCATGACTGGCACGCCTGGTTGAAGGCCAAGTACGAGACGATCGAGAATCTCAACGACTGTCTGGGCAACCGGTTCTGGAGCCAGTTGGTCAACGACTGGTGCGAGGTGCCCATGCCCATGCGCGCGCCCACCGTGCACAACCCCGCGCTGGTGCTCGACTGGATGCGTTTCGCCAGCGATACCTGCATCGCCTTCGTGAACATGCAGGCCGAACTCCTGCGCAGCCTGACGCCGGGCATCCCGGTCACCACGAATCTGCGGGCGTTGACGCGCCATTACGACCATTTCGACATGGCCGACGTGCTGGACTTCGTGTCGCTGGACACGTACGCGACGCTCAAAGGCAGGCCGTCGGAAAACGCCGTCGAGTTCGACGTCATGCGCTCGCTGAAGCGGACGGGCGTGCACATGCCCGATGGCGAGTCGGGTTTCTGGGTCATCGAGCAAAAGGCGGGCAACGTGAACTGGCAGGATGTGAATTCGCTGCTGCGGCCGGGCGTGGTGCGGCTGTTCACGTATCAACTGATTTCCCGCGGGGCCTCCGGCGTTCTCTACTTCTTCTGGCGCTCGCCGCGCATCGGCTCCGAGAAATTTTACGGCGGCGTGCTCACGCACGACGGCCGCGGCGACAACCGCGTCTATCGCGAGATCAGCCAGATCGGGGACGAGATGAAGCTGCTCGCCCCAATCCTCAAAGGCACGTCCGTGGTGGCGGAGACGGCGATTCTGTACAGTCACGCGAACTCCTGGGCCCTCCAGTTCCCGATGCAGCCCAACCGCCATTTCAAACAGCGCGAGCACGTCATGCTTTATTACAACGCGCTCCACGATCGCAACGTGCCGGTCGATTTCGTGCGTCCGCCCAGCACCGATGAAGAATCGCAGGCTCTGGCCAAGTACAAGATAGTGTTCGCGCCCTCGCTCCACCTCCTCCAAGGGGGGGAGGCAGACCGGCTGAAACTGTACGTCCAGAACGGCGGCACCCTGGTGGCTACCTGCAACACCGGATTGGTGGACGAGCACGACATCGCCCCGGACACGGGCTACCCGCACGACCTGGCGGACTTGTTCGGCCTGGAGGTGCAGGAGTTCGATCCCATCCCCCTGGACGCCGAGAACCACGTGACTTTCAAGGGGACGTTCCCGGCCAGCCACCTGTACAGTGCGCGGCTCTGGTGCGACATCATCGAACCGAAGGAGTGCGAAGTGATCGCCACCTTCTCGCAAGATTTCTACGCCGGCCGGCCGGCCATGACGGTGAACCAGTACGGGCTGGGGCGGGCGATTTACATCGGCACCTTGTTCGCGCAGCCGTTCTACTACGATCTCATCGGCTGGTTGCGCCAGACCTGCAACCTGTTCCCGCTGCTGAAAGTGCCGGACACGGTGGAGGTCAGCATGCGCGAGAAGGACGACACGCGGATTTACTTCCTGCTCAACCACCAGAGCACACCCGTCCGGATCAATTTCTTCAAGCCGATGCACGATTATCTCACGGGGAATGCCTTCAGCGGGAACTACGACCTACCCCCCCACGGCGTGCTGGTGCTGGACGAGAAGGTGAGCGCCGCGCCGCCACCGCTATGAACCCTGTGACCACCGATGGACGCCGATGAACGGGGATTGGACAGAGAAGACGCGGCAGCCGGGAGGCGGGAGCCGGGGCGCCCCGCAGGGAACATGTGTCGCGAGCGGTGAGCCCTCGGCCACCGGGGTTGACCCCGGGCGCTCCGCGATTCGAAGGCAGGGTCCGCGATGAAGCCTGACTGGCGGGCCCGGGCGCATTCCGCAAACCGGCTGCGGGTTTCGATCTCGCGCCGGGCGATGGGGCCGGTGCGGATCGGGCTCGGCTTTCTGCTGCTCGCGTTCGCTCTGGCCGCCTCGCGTGGCGCGGTGGAGCCGCCAGCCAGGTACCGTTGGGACTTCGCGGCGTTGTCCCAGCCGCCGGCGACGTTCCCCGCGTCGGATTTCCAGGCCGAAGGCGTTCGGGCGGTGTTTTTCGCCGGATTGCCGTACCACGGCCGACCGACGCGCGTGTTTGCCTTTTACGGACTGCCAACCAATGCCGCACCCGCGAAGCCGGTGCCGGCGGTGGTGTTGGTTCATGGCGGCGGCGGAACGGCGTTCGCCGACTGGGTGCGGTTGTGGACTGGACGCGGATACGCGGCCATCGCGATGGACGTCTGCGGTTGCGTGCCCGCGGGGACTTATGGCCACTGGCAGCGCCACGCCGACGGCGGTCCGCCCGGCTGGGGCGGTTTCGACCAAATTGACGAATCTCCCGCCGACCAATGGACGGCGCACGCGGTGGCCGACGTGGTGCTGGCCCACTCGCTGTTACGCTCCTTTCCCGAAGTGGACCCCCAACGAGTCGGCCTCACCGGCATCTCGTGGGGTGGCTATCTCACTTGCATCGTAGCCGGCGTGGACCATCGCTTCCGCTGCGCCGTGCCGGTCTATGGGTGCGGATTCCTCGGCGAAGACTCGGTCTGGCTGCCGGATTTTAAGGGGTTGGGGCCTGAGAAGGCGGCCCGCTGGCTGGGTTGGTGGGATCCCGCCTCGTACCTGGGGGAGGCGGAGTTGCCCATGTTGTGGATCACCGGCTCCAACGACTTCGCGTACCCGATGGATTCGTGGCAGAAGTCCTATCGCCGGGCCAAAGGCCCGCGAGCGCTCTGCCTGAAGTTGCGCATGCCGCACGGCCACAACGGTCCCGGCGAGAAGCCGCCGGAGATCCACGCCTTCATGGATGCCTGGTTGAACGACGGGCCACCACTTCTGCGCATCACAGGTCAGGGACGCGAAGGCATGGTCGTTTGGGCGACGTACCGGGGAACCGTGGCCGTGAAACGGGGCGAGCTCGAGTTCACGCGCGATACCGGGCCCTGGCAGCAGCGGAACTGGGAAACCGTGCCCGCGCACTTCGATCCCGCTGCGGACCGGGCCAGCGCGGTACTACCTGCCGGCACGAGGGCGTATTACCTGAACCTGATCGACGAGCGCGATTTGGTCGTCAGCGCGGAGCACGAGGAAGTCGCGGTCGCGCCTTGAATGGCCGTCGCTGCGAAGTGCCATCCTGCACCACGCCTCCGGGCTGGGGGGGTGATCCGTGGCGCGATCCGAGGCGCGATCCGAGGTTGAAACTGGGATGAATGTAGGCGTATGGTTCGTCAGTTCGCGATGGAGCTTGGTCGCGCGGGGACGCTTGTTCAATGGGGACCGGGTTGAGAGGGAGTGTCGCGAACCCGGTCGCGAAGTCGGGTCTGCCACTTGGCCGGGCTGGGCCAGGTCAATCACAGTTCATGAAAGCAAATACTATTCTCCTCTCGCTGGCTTTGCTGGTCGCGAGCGCGACCGGCGTTGGGCCCGCGCTGGCCGCCGACGCAACGACCGAACGGCCGCGTATCCAGAAGATCGAGTTGGACGGCGCGAACGTGGTGGTGACCGTCGAGGTTCCGCCGGGGGTGAGGAAGGTTACCCTGGAATCCCGCACCCGGCTTGGTCGGGGCGCCTGGGTACCCCGGGCGGTGCAGCGCTTTGACGGTCAGGGCGGGGTGGCGACGTTCCGGTTGGAGAAGTCGGGCGAACTGGAGGTGCTGCGCGTTCGCGGCGACGCCGACGAACCTTTGCCCGCCACTTTTTACACGGGCGAAAAGGAGTTTGCCGGCCCCGCTGGGGCGACGAAATCCATGGTCGCACCCGGTTACGGGGTTGCGGAGGGCGCGCCCGGAGCCAACGACACCGCGATTGGCGGTGCCGGCCAGGACACGACGCGAACCGTGGTGGAGTCTGACATCTGGCGGCTCGCGGGCGACACCCTTTACTTCTTCAACCAATATCGGGGACTCCAGGTCATCGACCTGAGCCAAGCGGACGCGCCGGCGGTAAAGGGCACGCTCCCACTCCCCGCCTCCGGCGAGCAGATGTACGTGGTGCCGAATCTCACCGGTGCCGATCGCGTGTTGCTGCTCGCGCGCAATGGGTGCGGCTGGGGCAACAGCGATGACAGCCAGGTGCTAGTCATCGATCCCGCGCCTGCCCCGATGCCCGGACTTGCTTCCGAGTCGCGCGTCGTCGCGTCCCTCCGTCTCCCCGGCTACATCGTGGAAAGCCGGTTGGTGGGCACCGCGTTGTACGTGGCCACGCAGAGTTATCGCCACATGACGCTGCCTCCCAAGCCCGCTGGCGGTGAGCCGATCGAGCAGTGGGAATACGGCCTGGTGATCTCGTCGTTCGACCTGGCGGATCCGGATGCGCCGCAGGTGCGCGACTCGCTTTGGTTCGACGGCTACGGCAACACAATCCAGGCCACGGATCGGTTCCTGTTCGTGGTTTTGTATGACAGCAACCAATGGTGGCGCTCGACCGTGCGGTTGGTGGACATCGCCGCTCCCGACGGGACGATGAAGACTGCCGGGACGATTCAGCCCGCGGGCCGGGTCGCAGACAAGTTCAAGCTCAACCTGTCCGGCGACGTGTTTACCGTGGTCTCGGAGGTCCCGCGCTGGGCCGACGCCGCGCTTCAGGCCAGCGTGCTCGAGACGTTCTCGCTCGCGGACGCCCTGAACCCGGAACGACTGGGCAGACTGGAAGTGGGTCACGGCGAAGGGCTCTATGCCACGCGATTCGATGGCGACCGGGCATACATCGTCACTTTTCTCCGCATCGACCCGCTGTGGATCATCGATCTCAAAGACCCGGCCAACCCGCGCGTGGCGGGTGAGCTGCAGGTGCCCGGCTGGTCGAACTACATCCAACCCCTCGGTGACCGCCTCGTCACCATCGGCATTCAGGACACCAGCAATTGGCGCGTGGCCGTGTCGTTGTTCGATGTGCGCGACCCGGCCCGGCCCGCCTTGCTGGCCAAGGTTCCGCTCGGCGAAGGTAATTCCTGGAGCGAGGCCAACTACGACGAGAAAGCCTTCACCGTGTTGCCGGACGCGGGGCTGATCCTGGTTCCGTACCAAGGCTGGGGACAGGACGGCTACGTTTCGCGCGTGCAGATCATCGACCTGGGCGCCGACACTTTGAAGGCGCGGGGCGTCATCGATCATGCGCTTCAACCCCGGCGGGCGACCGTCAAAGGCGACCGCATTCTGTCCGTGTCCGGGCGCGAATTGTTGAGTGTGAACGCGGCGGACCGCGATCATCCGGTGGTGGCGGCGGATCTCGAGTTGTCCTGGCCGGTGAACCGCGTCCTGCCCGTCGGGGATTTCCTCCTCGAACTGGCCGGCGGCCAGAACTGGTACAGCACCCCGACGCCCGTGATCCGCGTGGCCCGCGCCGGTGAGCCCGACACGGCCCTGGGCCGCGTCGCCTTGACGGAAAAGCTCCCGCTCCTGGGCGCGACGGTCAGGGACGGCGTGTTGTACGTGGCGCAAGGCGACACGAGCTGGCTCCCGGTGCCTGAAGCCACACCCGGCGAACCGACCCCCGATCCCAAAGCGGAGCTGGTGGTTTCGACGTTTGGCCTCGGAAACTTGCCGGAACTGACGCCGCTGGCTTCCTACGTAACCCAAGTCGATCCGCTCAACGGCTCCGGTGAATTCCAAATGCTCTGGCCCAAGCCTGGTTTCCTGGTGCTGGCCAGCCAGGGCGGGTCGTATGGGTGGGGCTGGGGCATGCCGGTGGATGGGGGGATCGTGGGCGGCCGTCCCGGCATCTGGTGGCCCTGGTGGGGCGGGGGCAGCGGACGCCTGATCGCGCTCGACGTCAACGACCCCGCCGCGCCGAGGCTGGCGTCGGATTTGAGCCTGGGCGGCGACGGGAACTGGTGGAGCTTCAGTCGGGCGTTCACCGCCAATGGATTGGTGCTGCTGAGCCACCAGGCCTCCGAATTCGTCGAGGGCGTGACCCTGCCGGGACAGCCGCCGCCAGAGCCTTATGAAGTCGTCAACCCCGATGGCACCAAGGCGACCATCACCCCGCCGATTGGCATCTGGGTGACCAAGTACTATCTGGATGCGGTGGATTATGCGGATCCAACCACCCCGACGGTGCGACCGCCCGTGAATCTGCCCGGCACGCTGCAAGGCCTCGACGTCGGCGGCGCGCTGCTGTTCACTTCCGGCCCGCACTGGGACGACCAATGGCAGACCGATTGGACGGAGTACCTCGACGCCTGCGCTTACGACAACGTGGAAGTGACGCTCGTGGCCTCGCTCAAACAACCGACCACGTGGCCCCATGCCGTCACCGTTCACGATGGCATCGTCTTCCTCGCGCGGCCGGACGATCCGCCCGCGACAACCGGTACGGTGGAATCCTGGGTCCTGAAGCCAGCGGGTGCCTTCGAGCAGATTGGCCAGGTCGCCTTGACCGCTCCGGCCAGCCAACTGGCAAACATTGGCCCCGCCTTGCTGGCGCAGGCGAGCACGAGCATTCAAGTGGTGGACGCGTCCGATCCCACGGCGCTCAAAGTGGTGGGTGGTGGGACCCCAAGCGGTTGCGTGTGGGCGGACCTGGGTTCCGCCGCCGGATCGACCGAGGGCGGCATCTGGATTCCGCTGGGCGACTACGGTCTGTTTCCGCTGAAGGTTGACTCGGCGCCCTGACGAGTCGGCTGGGTCACCGGCCCGCCGCGCCACCGATGGCGGAGTCGTGATCGCCAATCGCGCGGTACGGTGCCCCGGCCGCGTTTGCTCAGCGATTGAACAGGATGACCGGCGAGGCGGCAGGATCTACCGTGTTTCCGGCGGATTTGTCTTCATCCACTCCGCATCTGCGGTGACCGTCTCCTGCGCGTCGCGTAAACGATCGCCGAAGGCCGATTTCAGGGCGTGCCGCAATTGCTCCTGCCGGCGCAGGCATTGTTCCTGTCGGTTGGGAGTGTCCCCGGCAGCGCGTTGAAACGACTCTCGCGCCGGGTTGAAGCCGGTGCCTTGGCCGAAGAACAACATGCCGGGGTACGCCTCGACGAGACCCCGCAGCGCCTCGCGCTGGGCGCCATCAGCGGTCAAGTGCCAGATCGCCTGGCCGATCGAGCGGGCGGGGTCGTAGCCGCGTGGATTCCAGGCGTAGTCGGCGCAGGTCAGCAGCGGGAGGCGGTTGATTTCATTCTGCGGACACAGCGGGTTGCTCATGTAGCCTTCAATCACTTCGCCCAGGTCGGCGTCACGACCGCTGACCGGACCCAGGTTGAGCGTCGGTTGGTTGTCGTTGACGGGGTAGTTGTCCCAGAGAAAGAGCCGGTGTCCGACCGCTTCGCGATACGACGCTGCGGCCCGCCGCGTGATGCGGGGGGTGACTACCTGATCGCCGGTCCAAAACACGTAAACGTCGCGGTCGAGTTCAGCAGCGAGCGCGCGCAGGTAAGGTTCCGCAGCGTGGTCACGGCCGTCGCCCCAGTAGAACGTCGGACAGAAGATCATCTGCGCCTGCGGGTCGGCGTTGCGCAACCGCCGGAACAGCGCGTTGACCAAGCGCGCCTGCCGGGCCGCGTCGATGCCCTGGCTGATGTCGTCGAGGCTCACATTGAACCACCGCACCCCGAGACGTTGCATCCAATGATAATGTTGCCAGAGGCTCTCGACGTCTTCCGGCCGGTCCGGGTCGGCAAAGCGCCGGGAGCTGAGGTTCGGGTTCATGCTGAAGCAAAACTCGATGCCTTGGGCCTGACAGGCGCGCACGACGGCTTCGTAAGCGCGCTTCTTGGCTTCGGGAAGCGGCTCCCACCAGCGGTTGCAGTCCGGCTCGCCCCAACGCCGGTGCTCGATGTCGCACATCGAGGTGTAGCAGTTCATCAGGAAGTTCATCCGGTACTGCGCCAAAATGGGGATTTCGGCGAGGTACTGTTCAGGTCGCCACATCCAGCCCTTCGTGCCGCGCCAGCGGAAGCCGGGCGGCGCGCCCGCCGGCAGCGGCTCGGGCAGGGGCCGCTCAGCACGTGGCAAGGTGACCGTGAATTCGGGCAGCGCGTGGACTGGGGGACGGTAGCCTTCGCCGGCGACGGTGGCTGACGCGACCATGAACCACGGCGGTTGCCCCAGCGCACCGAGTGGCTCGAGGTTCTCGATCGTCAGGTCGTTGGTCCCCGCTTTCAACCCGCCCCCCGGCAGGGCGAAGCGCCGCACCCGCCACGCGGCGTTCGGAAAACCGCTCGCGCCCTCGAACACGACGACTCCGTTCAGCGAGACCCGCACGCGGCAGGCGGCGGCCGCGTCGTCATCCATCGCTTCAAGAAACAGGGACTGCGGCTGCGAGGGCGCCGCGGTGAGTTCGAAGCGGGCGCGCATCCGCGACGGCTCGCCGGTGGCCGCGGCATAGACGTAGTTCACCGTGTCGCGATCGTGAAAGCGCCGGCCGAAGTGCCGGTTGGCCCCGCCTTGGAAGGCCGTGCCCGGCATTTGCACGAGAACGCGCCCTGCTTCCGCCGCCAGGCCGGCGGTGGTGAGCACGGGCGTCAGCGAGGCGAGCAGGCAGAGCCGGGCGAGCAACCAGCGAAAGCAGCGCATGGCTTTCGCCTACAGGAGTCCCGCGCCGCTGTCAGCCTGACAGTTGGACCAAAGTCAGACCAAAGGCTTGACGGACTGTGGCGGAAGCGCATACTCTCATTTAGTTCCTATGATGAAGACCCAAACTCCAAACCGTGGTACGCCCAACCTGTCGGCACGATGAAACCCTCCCTGATCCAGCGCATTTTCCGCATCGCGCCCGCCGGCGCGCTCGTTCTCCTGACGGCGGTCGGCTGCCGGTCCCTGCCCGATGTCAGCCGGTTTTCCGATGCCACGACCCAGTTGTACGTGACGGTGCAGACCGCCGGTGACTCCGCGGTGTCCGAGCTCGCCACCGTGGAGAAAGCCCGCCTGGATGGCCGGCAGAGCAACAACGCAGCCAAGGTCGCCAAAGGCTGGGAATCCGCGACCGTGGCAGCAAAAGCCATTGCCGATTACTCGGACTCGCTGCAAGCCCTGGTCGAGTCCGGGGATCAGGGAAAGGCGAACGCCGCGAAAGCGGTGGGGGCGGTGGACACCTTAGTCAAGTCCGTCGCCGGTGCCTACCCCGGGGGTGAGGAGGGCGCCGTCATCGCCAAGGGCGTCTTCGACGGACTGGCGTCATTATATGGGGCCGCGGCCCGGGAATTGGCCGCCCGCAAACTCGCCCGGGAAATCCACGAGGCCGACCCCTTCATTCAGAAAATCGCCGAAAGTCTCGCGCAGCAGTTCAACGGGTTGGCGCTGATCTTGCGGAGCGCGAAGAATACCCTGCTGTTTCAGGTGGAAGACAAGTACAGCGTCCAGGTCCAGAACCTGAATCAGTACGAGGGGCTGCGGACGGCCTTGATGGACCAGGCCAGGACCGTGCTCAACCTGGCCGTAACCAACACCCTGCTGACCACCAATCTCCAGGTCCAGGCCTTGAACAGCTCCCAGCTCACCATCACTTCCAACATTCTCGACCGCTGGCAATGGGCCGAGAAAATGGTCCAGGCCGAGCGGCAACAACCCTGGTACCAGGGTTACCTGGCCGAACAAGCGGCGGTAGCGGCCCGTCTCGACCCGGAGATAGCCGTGGCTGAAAGGGCTCCCAGTGTCATCACCGCCTGGGCCGCCAGCCACAAGGACCTCGCCCGCGCCGTTGAGCAGAACCGCTCACCGAACTTCGCCGTCCTCACCGCGCTTTCGCAGGATTTGTTGGCCACGTACGAGCAAACCAGAAGCCGTGTGGAACAGATCAAATCCCAAACCCCTAGAACCAGAAGGAACCTCACCCCATGACGGCGAACGAATGGTCCGACCAAGCCAGAAACCTCGTCCAGCAGGCGCTGGCGGCAGCACAAGGCAGGAATAGCGCCGCCATCCTGACGCTCGAAGACGCCTTTCTGCAGCACAAGAAACAACAGGTGCCGGGCGTGCCGGGAGCCGTGGACACGGCCTTCCGCAATGCCATGCTGGCCCTCAACGATGCCGTGGTGGGCATTACCGTGAGCGACTGGGAATCGCTCCGGAGCGAGTTGGAAGCCAGTGCCACCGCTCTGGGTGGATTGGCGGCCGGCGCCAAAAAGGCCGCCACGCTGCTCAGCCTGCAGCCGGTGACCGACATCGCCAATTCACTTGCCGCCATTGTCACGGATGTCAAGGGCTTGCAGGATAACCCGGCTTCTGCCGAGAGTGTGGCCCAGAGGCTCCAGGACATCAGCGATCAGTTGCAGGCAATCCTCAGCACCGCCAAGCTCAACGCCTGACGCGCGTGGCGTTCTGCACGCGCATCCCAGCCTTCCCGGTTGGGAGTGCCCCGCGTGCGGCTCCGCGGCTGGGGCTGGCCAAACCGGGTCGTCCCGCTAGACTGCCCGCCATGCTGACGCAGGAAGCCATTCTCGCCGCCCTGAAAGCGGTCAAATATCCCGGGTTCTCGCGAGACATCGTCTCGTTCGGGTTGGTCAAGCAAATCACCCTCGATGCGGGTGCCGTGTCCGTGTCGATGCAATTGACCAGCGCCAACGCCCAGGCCGCCGCTGAAATCAAGGTCGCCAGCGAGCACGTACTTCTAGCCCTCCCTGGCGTGCAGCGTGTCAACGTGGAGGTCCACCAACCCGCCGGTGCACCCGGTCCGGCCGCCGCCCAGAATCCGTGGGCAAACCAGAATCGCGTGCCCGGCGTGAAACGTGTCGTCGCGGTCGCCAGCGGCAAGGGGGGCGTCGGCAAATCCACCGTGTCGGTCAATCTCGCCTGCGCACTGACGCGCCTCGGTTCGCGCGTGGGCCTGCTGGACTGCGACATTTACGGTCCCAGCATCCCGCTCATGATGGGCCTCCACCAGCGGCCGACGGTGAGCGAACAGGAGAAGCTCGTCCCGCCCGTCAGTCACGGCGTAAAGCTCATGAGCATCGGCTTCCTCGTCGAGGGTGACCAACCGGTCATCTGGCGCGGACCGATGATCACCAAGACGATCCAGCAGTTCCTGTTCGCGGTCGAGTGGGCCGAACTCGATTACCTGCTTGTGGACCTGCCGCCCGGCACCGGGGACGCGCAGCTTTCGCTTTGCCAAACGGTGCCGCTGGATGGCGGCGTGGTGGTGACCACCCCCCAAGAGGCGTCGGTGGGCGTGGTCCGGAAAGGCATGGCCATGTTCGAGAAGGTCAATGTGCCCATCCTCGGCATCGTGGAGAACATGAGTTACTTCACCGCGCCGGACGGCACGCGCGTCGAGATTTTCGGCCACGGCGGTGGCCGCAGCGAGGCCGAGCGCAAACGCGTGGCCTTCCTGGGCGAGGTGCCGATCTTCACCGAAATCCGCGAGGGCGGCGACAAGGGGGAACCCGTGGTGGTTGGTGCTCCCGACTCGAAGCCGGCCCAGGCGTTTCTGGCGGTGGCCGAGAATTTGAAGCGGCTCCTTCCCTGAGGCACGCGGCCGCCGGATTCAGCACTACCGGCTGCGCGCGCCGGCGCAGGGGCCGCGAATCGCCCCGCCTCGGGCGCGCTTCGGACAGGCGCATCAAAGGGGAGTGCATCAAAGGGGAGTTGAGGGTCGGCACGCGCCGGAGCATCCTGTCCGCCATGAACGACACACCGCTCGAGCAACTGACCTTGGATCGGTTCGCAGTGCTGGTGACGACACGTTTCCGACTTCGGTCGAACACCGCCGGGCAGATCGACCTCGTCCTGGTGGAGGCGGCGACGATTCCTCCGATCGCCCCGGTGGGTGCGGTCGGGGCGCGAGCCCGACAGGACCGTTTCCATCTCCACTTCGACGGACCGGAACATCGATTGTTGCCACAAGGCATATACCGCCTGGAACATGCGAGCCTGGGGACCTTCGAGCTGTTCCTGGTGCCGATTGGTCGGGAGGCGGGAATCGTTCGTTACGAGGCCGTTTTCAACCGCTTCGTGTGCGGCTAGGCACGCCCATGGGGCGTCGGTTCCCCGCTGCCGGCCGGGCGCCATTCCCAGTGATCGTGGCCCCCGCCGGTGTCGATCTTCCGAAAGCCTAGTCGCTCGCAGAGGTGCGCGGACCGTCCGCCTTGAAGCACGCGGAGTCGCACCGGTTTGTGAGCGCGCGCAGCCTCCTCCAGCACCGCCTTCACCAGGGCGGTGCCCAAACCGCGGTTGCGCTGTTCCGGCAACAAAGCGGCGTCCACGATCCGGATTTCCTCGTCGCTGCGATCGACCACCAGACGCCCCACCGGCCGGCCCTCGGCCAGAACCACCGCGAAAGCGGCTGCCGGGAAGCCTTGGCGGTAGCCCTGCTGCATGGCGCGAAACTGCTGCGTGAGAAAGGCCTGACGGCTGGCGTGCCCCCAACCCAACGCGTCGAGTTCCTCGCGGCGCGTGCTCGCGTACACCTCGAAGAGGAAGGCTTCGTCGGCGGGCGTCTCTGGACGCAGCGTGACGCTGCCCGCCGCGCCGTCCAAGACCACTTGCTCAGGAACATTCATGCCTGGAGTCCGTCCCGCGCACTCTGGCGCGGCCGGGGCGCCGGCGCAAATCGACGGGAGCCGTATCCGCCGCCGCGGCAATGCCATTCGCGACCGACCTCGTCCCGCGGCGCCCTTGACAAGATCGAAAGCGTGACAAATACTTCGCATCACAGATGGTAAATGATCACGTCATCCTCGGTGCCCCGGATGAGAGTCTCAGGATGTACCATGCGGGTTGAAAGCCCCACACCATGTCCTGCCGCGTGGAGGTCCGCGCAGCCGGTCGGTGAGGCTGCCGTTCGGGAGGCGCGGGCGGAGGGGGAGCCGGCATCGCCGGCATGCTCTTCGCGGCTTTCGCGCCGCGGCTTTCTGCGGAATTCATGGCTGGCGGGTGCGGCGGTGTTGCTCGGTCCCGCCGTCGGCATGGTGGCATCGGCGACGACGGCGGATGATTCCGTCGCGGCCATCGCTTTTGATCGATTTCAAGCGGCGGTGGGAACTCGTTTTGACGTGCGGGCGGAGGTCGCGCCGGGGTTCGAGCTGGAGTTGGTTGAAGCTTCGAGGTCGGGTCGAACGGCGTCCAACGATGCCGGCCCAAGCCACGAGCGGTTCTCGCTCCTGTTCCGCGGTTCCGGGGAAAGACCGCTGGACCAAAGGATTCATTGGCTCGGGCATCCCCGTCTGGGGAGGTTCTCCGTATTCCTGGTACCGGTGCTTTCGCGCGACCGGCGGTACCAACGCTACGAGGCGGTCTTTAACCGGTCGGCCTCGGCGACTGGCGCCCCGCGATCTCCATCGCCGAGCGGACCCGGGGCCAATCCTGATTTTCGCGACTGATCAACAAATACCTAACCCTCAAACCCTAGAAACCCATGGCTGAACCATTCATCGGACAAATTGCCCTGCTCCCGTACAACTTCCCGCCGCGAGGCTGGGCCTTCTGCAACGGTCAACTCCTGCCCATCAGCCAGAATACGGCGTTGTTCTCGCTGCTTGGGACCACCTACGGCGGTAACGGGCAAACCACCTTCGCGTTGCCCGACTTGCGCGGGCGGGTTCCGGTCAGTTCCGGACAGGGCCCCGGTTTGCAGGACTACACCTTGGGCGAACAGTCGGGCGTGGAATCCGTCACGCTCACGCAGGGGCAGATGCCGCTGCACAACCACGGCGCCAACTGCAACACCGGCGATGCGGATCAGGGAGGGCCGGGGAACAACTTCCTCGCCAGCGGTTCGGTATATGCCGCCTCCGCCACACCGGGCCAGACGCTGAATCCGGCCATGATCGCCGCCGCCGGGGGCAATCAGCCGCATGAAAACCGCCCTCCCTATCTGGTGCTGAATTACTGCATCGCGTTGGAAGGGATCTTCCCGTCACGAAATTAGCGCGGTTTCCCGATTGGAGAAGCTTGGCGGGTGGCGCTGCGGCGGGGAACCGCAGCGCCCAGCCGGCAGGGTACGGACGCAACGGCGATGAAAGGGATGCGAGAATCTATGAAGCGACTTGTCTATGCACTGGCCGGCTGTGCGGCCGCCCTGCTGGCCGGAAGTGGCCGGGCGGACGTGGCCACATTCAGCAATTCCGCCTCGATCGCCGTGCCGGGCACCGGAACGGGCAGCGAGAGCCCCTCAGCCGTGGCCAATCCTTACCCCTCGTCGATTGCCGTCTCGGGCATATCGGGGACGATTACGAAGGTCACGGTGCAACTGAGCGGCGTGACGCACGAGCAACCCGACGACTTCGACATCTTGCTCGTGGGACCGGGCGGGCAAAAGCTGGTCCTCTGGTCCGACGCGGGCGGGGACACCTCCCACGCCCTGAGTGGCGTCAACGTGACGTTCGATGACGCCGCCGCCTCCGCGCTGCCGGACAGCACGACCATTGCCACGGGTACGTACAAACCCACCGCGTACAACTCCGGTTTTACCAAGGACAATTTCCCCGCGCCGGCACCTGCGACCACGTCGCCAAACGATTTTGCGGCCCCGTGGGGCACCGCGACCCTGGCCGGCGTCTTCAACGGCGCGAATCCAAACGGCACCTGGAGTCTGTATGTAACGGACGACAAATTGGGTCAGGTCGGGAGCATCGGCGGAGGCTGGAGCCTCACGATCACGACCGCGTCCGCCATCGCGTCCACGACCACGACCCTGGCGTCGTCCGGCAGTCCGTCCTTCACGGGCGATTCAGTGACGTTCACGGCGACGGTTATGAGCGGAGCCGGGGCAGTCACCGCCGGCACCGTGACGTTCAAGGAAGGCGGCACCACGCTGGTCGCGAACGTGGCCGTGGACGGCGCGGGGCACGCTGCGTTTGCCACCACGGCCCTGACTGAAGGCACCCACAACCTGACGGCGGTGTACAACGGGACGGCGTCCTTCGCCACCAGCAATGGTAGCTTCACGCAAGAGGTCAACAACCACACCGTCCAGACCGGGAATACCTTCTGCAACCAGGGCGGCATCGCGATTCCGAACCCGGCGGATGGACTGGGTGGCTCGACGACTGGTTCTCCCGGCCGCCCTTGGCCCTCCAAGATCTTCGTTGCCGGCCTGAGCGGCACGATTTCGAAAGTCACGGTGCAACTGAACGGTCTCGCGCACGCCGCGCCGGATGACATTGACATGCTCCTGGTGGGGCCCCACGGGGAGAAACTGGTCATCTGGTCCGATGTCGGCGGAGACTCCACGCACGCCATCAGTGGCGTAAACCTGACGCTCGACGACGCCGCCGCGAGTCTGCTGCCGGACGGCGGAACGATCGTGTCGGGAACGTACCGACCGACTTCAGTCAACTCGGGCGCCACCTCGGACAGTTTCCCCAGCCCGGCTCCCGCCGGCCCCTACAATTTCGCCGGCCCCTTCGGGTCGGCGACCCTCGCTTCCGTCTTCGGCGGCGCGGACCCCAACGGCACCTGGAATCTGTATGTGGCCGATGACAAGGGGGGCGATACGGGCACTCTCGCCAACGGTTGGTGTCTGACGTTCACGACCACCGGAGACGCGGCGACCACGACGACGGTTTCCTCCAGTTCCCCTGGCAACGCTTCCTTCAGCGGGGACGGGGTCACTTTCACGGCCACGGTGCTGAAATCCAGCGACAGTTCGGCAGTCACGGCCGGGAGCGTGACCTTCCTGGAGGGCGCGACGGTGCTGGCCGGGCCGACGGCGCTGAATGGCAGCGGAAAGGCGAGCTTCTCGACTGTGGCGCTCACCGAAGGGGTTCACACCATCACGGCCGCGTACAGCGGCAGCCCCGGAGCCTTCAACCTCAGCAACGGCTCGATCACGCAGACCGTGGACAACCACACCGTCGTTACCGGGAACACGTTCTGCAATCCCGGGAACATTGCGATTCCCGGAGCCGGTACGGGCAATGACAACCCGGCCGCGCCCTCGGCGCCTTACCCGTCGCGAGTCTTCGTTGCCGGGCTGGTGGGCACGGTCGCCAACGTGTCAGTGACGCTGAACAACTTGTCGCATGCGTTCCCCGACGACCTCGACCTGCTGCTGGTCGGCCCGCAAGGCCAGACATTGGTGCTCATGTCCGACGCCGGTGGCGACGGTTCGCACGCGATTGCGGATGTGACTTTGACCCTGGCCGACAGCGCGGCTTCCCTGCTGCCGGATGCCACGACCATCGCCAGCGGAACTTATCGCCCGACGGCTTACAACACGGGTACGCCAGCCAACTTCCCCGCTCCGGCCCCGGCCGGCCCGTATGCCTTCGCGGCCCCATTTGGAGCCGCGACGCTGACTTCGACGTTCGGCTGCGCCGACCCGAACGGGACCTGGAGCCTGTACGTGGTGGATGACAAGCTGGGGCAGGTCGGGAGTATTGCCGACGGGTGGTGTTTGAACTTCACGCTCAATGTGCCGCCGACTGTGGGTGGACCGCAGGCAGTCTGTCCAGGCGGCACCACCGCCGGTCTGGGCGGCGTGGGTGTCGGCACGTGGACGGTCGAGGGCGGCGGCACCGGCACCTTCAATCCGAATGCGAGCACGCCGGACGCGACCTTCACGCACACCGGCGGCAGCGGTCCGATCGTCCTGCGCTGGACGCTCACCGGCGCCTGTCCGACGCACGCGGACGTCCTGGTAACGGTGGACGAACCGGCTGCCGCGACCGCGCTTTCGCCGCAGGCGGTTTGCCCGGGAGACCCCGCGACGTTCGACACCACCGCCTCCGGCACCGGACCGTTTGCGTTCGTCTGGAAGCGGGGTACGACCGTGCTCGCGAGCGGCGGCAAGTACACGATCACGACCGGCTCCACCACGAGCAGCCTCGTTGTGGCCGACGTCCAACCCGGCGACGCCGACACGTACTCGGTCGAAGTGACCGGCGCGTGCGGCATGGTTACGGAGGCCGCCGGGCTGTCGTTGAACCCCGCTCCCAGTGCGGGGGACGACACCCTGGGCACGGTCCAGGAAGTGCCGGTCGATGCGCCGGTGGTCAAGCTGCTGGCCAACGACAGCAGTCCGGTGAACGGCCCGCTGAGCATCACCGGTGTCTCGAATCCGAGCGCCCACGGCGGGAGCGTCAGCTTGAGCGGCGCCGTGATCCACTACGCCCCGGCGGCGGGCTATTCGGGCCCCGACGCGTTCACCTACACGCTGAGCGACGGCTCGGGTTGCACAAGTCAGGGCACCGTGGTCGTGACCGTGGCGGATGCGAACGCGCCTTCATTCAACATGATTTCCGTTTCCGCCACGGCCCAGGGTTTCCGGCTCCAGTTCGCCGGCATTCCGGGCAGCCATTACCTGTTCCAGTACTCGCCGGTGCTGCCTGCTGCCGGTTGGACGGACGTGCCGGGCCAACCCCCCACGGGAATCGTGGCGGACGGCACGGGCCTGGTCGAGTTGGAAGACACGAGTCATACCGGTGCGCAAGGATTCTACCGGACCTTGCTGGTGCCCTAAACTCAAGAGCGAATCATGAAAACCCTCTCCTTTGGATCAGCAGTGTGCGCCGGGCTCCTCGGTTTGGCGGGGACAGGCGGGCCGCTTCGGGCCGGTGTCCTGACGGAGACCGCCAGTTCAAGCCCCGCGCTGGTTATCCCGGACAACAGCGCGGTCGGCATCGCTGACACACTGACCTTGGCGACGCCCATTCAATCCATCAATTCGGTGACCGTGAGCCTCAACCTGTCGGGCGGCTACAATGGCGACCTGTACGCCTACCTGCGCCACGGCACGGATTTCGCTGTCCTGCTCAACCGCCCGGGCCGGACGGCCGGCAACGGGTTCGGCTATGCGGATTCCGGCTTCCAGATCACGCTCGACGATGCCGCCGCCAACGGCGACATCCACAACTACCAGTTGACCTTCAACCCCGCCGGCGGGGTTCTGAGCGGCACCTGGCAACCGGACGGCCGGGATGTGCCTCCCGCAGGATCCTTGGATACCTCCCTGCGCAACGCGACGCTAAGCGATTTCAACACGCACGATGCGAACGGCGCCTGGACCCTCTTCCTGGCGGATGCCTCGGCCGTCGGGACCGCCAAGCTCGATAGCTGGACGCTCAACGTGGCGGGCGTGGTTCCGGAACCCGCCGTCACCGGGTTGGCCATGGGCCTGGCGGCGTTTTTCTTCTGCCTGTGGCGTCGGTGGACATCGCCCCAGCCGGCACGTTGAGCCGCGAAACGAAGCCGCCGGCGGGCGGACTCAGATTTGCGAGAATGCCGTCGGCTGGAGCATCCGCTTCACGGCCTTGGAAACCGTGTCCGCGTACTGCGGGTCGGCGAGCAACTTTTTCCAGACCGGGTGGTCGCCGAAAGCCTTCCAATGCTGGGCGTGGACTTCCAGGTTCTCGCCGGACGTCATATACATCAGGTGCGGCAAGTCGCGGCCGAGCAGGGTTTGCCCATAGAAGATCGGCCCCAACCCCACCTCCCGCATCGTCTCGATTTCGCCGGCATTGAACATATCGACCTTCTTCTGCGCCTTCGTCTCGCTGTAGCTCTCGTAAGTGCGAAACTCGAAGATGCGCGGTTTCCGCTCCCGGCAATACGGCGGCAATTCGATCTTCGGCAGACCCGCGAAGGCGAGCATCATCCAACTATCGATGCGATCGAAGCCCGGTTTCTCCTTCGGCGTTTGGAGATAATCGGCGCCGGACTCGAGGTATGCGGCGTCGCGGCTCAGTCGGAGCGGGGTGGCGCCGAACGCATCGAGGGAGGCGTAAGGAATCAAGACGTAAACCGCCTGGCCGTCCTTCGGTTCGATTTCCGTAAAGGCGCCCACCGGCCGGCTGCCCTGCCGGTTCAATGCCGGGATCAGCGCCTTTTCCAAATACGTGTCGAGCAGCGAGTGGTCGGCGCCGTCTTTGAGCCGGTAAGCGCGGAGTTCGTAATACTCGCGGTCCATGGTCGCGGGTTCGGCGGCGGCGGCGGGGCGGGCCAGCGTGCCGAGGCCGGCGGCTGCGGTGGCGGACAGCGAAGTGGTGAGGAATGCGCGTCGTTTCATAACGGTAACTGGATGCGTACGGTCCCGGAACAGCCCGGGATTGTCATGGTTTCCGGACCGGATTCAACCCGCGCTCCGCACAGCCCGCCACCAAATTCGGCAACAAAATCGCGCTGCTCGCGTCGGTTCGGACCGGCGAGGCTGGGGTGCCAGCCGATCCGGCTTAGTCGCCTTCGGCGAGGGCCATCGCCTCCTCTGGCGGGAGGCGACGGCCTTCGTCGAGGAAATGCTGTCGTTTGGCCGCCGGCCACTCCGGGCAGGCGACCTCGAGGTGGTGATCGAGTCGCGATTGCTCGCTGGGGGAGAGCGGTGCGCCGATGTTTTCGCGCAGCGCCGCGGCGGCTCCGGCGAGTCGCAACGCCCGTTCCGGTCGGGCGTGCTTGGCCGCGAGCACCCCGAAGTATTCGAGCAGGAACGCCAGGCCCGTCCGGTCATTGAGTTCGCGGCTGATCGCCAGGCTTTCGACCAGGAAAGCCCGGGCGGCGGCCAGGTCGCCTTGCGTCAACGCGACGTCACCCAGGCTGCTGAGGGTATTGGCAACCGACCACCGGTCACCGATTTCGCGGCTGATCGCCAGCGCTTGTTCGAGCAGGACGCGGGCTTGAGCCGCGTCGCCCAATTCGTGCACCACCAGCGCCAGGTTGTTCAAGGAATTCGCGATGGCCCAGCGGTCCCCCAGCTCCCGGCGGATCGACAGCGCGGCTTCATGATAGGCGCGTGCGTCGTCGCACTCCCCGCCGTACAAGGCGATAATGCCCAGATTGCTGAACAGGCTGGCGATCCGTGGCTTGTCGCCCAGTCGGCGGCGGATGTCCAGGCTCTGCCGATAAAGCTCGGAGGCTTGCGCGTAATCGCCTTTCTGGGCGGTTACGGAGCCCGCGTAATGGAGCGTCTCGGCAATGCCCACTTCGTCGCTGATCTGCGCGTAGCGGGTGCGCGCCGCCGCCAGACAATCGAGCGCCTCGGCGTACTCGCCGCGCTTCCGATGCAGTTCGCCCATCGTGGCCTGTGCGGCGGCCTGGCCGCCGACATCGCCGAGTTCCGCCGCCAACGCCTGCGTCTCGCGGTATTGCAGCGCCGCCTCATTCCACTTGCCGACCAGTTCGAGCACGCGCCCGAGCTTGAGTCGCACGGGTATCTGTTCGGCCGGGCCGAGCAGCGGCAGACAGCGCTGAAAGTAGTTGATCGCCGCGGCATTGGCGTAGCGCGCCTGGGCCGCCTCGCCGGCGCACAACAGATAGTGCCGGCGCTTGGGGGCATTCCCGGCGCGATCAAAATGATGGGCGAGCAGATCGAGGTTGCGCTCCACCGCCTCGGGTCCCTGGCTTTCGAGGTGCAAACCGATCGCCTCGTGCAAGGCGGCCCGCGTGCCGTAGGCCAGGCTTTCGTAGGCCACTTCCTGCGTCACGACGTGCTTGAACAGATACACCAGCGCCGGCTCGGGTTGGTCCTCGACCGTCAGTTCGAGGCGGGACAACGCCGCCAGGTCCGCCCGCACCTGGGCCTCGCTGAGGTTGGCGTGGACGCTCCACAGGGCGGCGGCCGGGAAGAGCCGACCGAGGACGCTGGCGACCTTCAGCGTCACGCGCTCGCTTTCCAGCAGGCGATCGATCCGGCTCAAAATGAGGCTGTGCAGGCTGGTGGGCAGATCCGATTCCGGGAGGTCTTCTTCGCGGCTGGGATCGAGCCCGCGATCCTGGAGGTAGTGCAGCAGTTCCTCCAAATAGAACGGATTGCCGTCCGAACGCGTCACCAGCCGGTCCACCAGCGCCGGGGACGGCCGGACTGCCGGCCCGAAACGTTCGGCCAGGCGCAGGCGGAAGAGCTGTTCCGCCTCGGCGCGGGGCAACTCGGCGAGCGCAATCTCGGTGAAGTTCGGCCAGCCGGGAAATCGCGGTGCCTTCGCCGGCGTGGATTCCGGCGGCCGATACGCCACCAGGATCAGCACCGGCAGCGCCGCCACCGTCCGGGCCAATGTCTCGAGCAAATCCAACGACAGCGGATCCAGCCAGTGCGCGTCCTCGAGCACGAAGACCAGGGGCGGCTTGCCCGCCCGGCGTTGGACACATTCGACCAACAGCGCTTCGAGCGAGGCCTTGCGGAGCTTGCCGTCGAAATGCCGCGTCAGGTCGTTATCCGGGACGGCCAGATTCAGCACGGCCCCCAGCAAGGGCAGGCGGGGCAACAGATCGGCTCCGTAGCCCGCCAGTTCGGATTCCAGTCTGGCAAGTTGCCGGGGAACGGCTTCGTGGGCGTCGATTTGGAAGAACTTCTGCCAGATGTCCCACCAGACCAGATAGCTCGTGTGGGTGCCAAACGACTGGCACTGCCCGGAGAACACGGTCATGCCCTGCGCTTGGGCCTGAACCACGGCTTCCGCCAGCAGACGGGACTTGCCCATGCCCGCCTCGCCGGTGAAGCCCACGATCTGACCGTGACCGGCGCGTGCCAGCGCAAGCTTCGCCTCGCACACCTGGCGCTCGGCGTTGCGTCCCACCATCGCCGAGACTCGGCCCGCAGCGGCGGCCGGCGCGGACCGGCGGGGCGCTGTTTCCCGCAGCGCGAACACGGGGACGGAAACCGACTTGCCTTTGGCCTTCAGGGCCGGCAGCGGGTCCCAGTCGAAATCGGCTTCGCAATCCGCATGAATCCGGCCGGAGACCAGAATCTCGCCCGGGGAGGCCTGCTCCATGAGCCGCGCGGCCAGGTTCACGTCGTCCCCCAGAACGCCGTAGGTGCGGCGGGTGGTTCCGCCGTAGGCGCCGGTGCGCATGGTGCCGCGGCTGATGCCGATCTGGACGGTGCGCAGAAACGGGAATTCCGCCGGTGCGCGACGAAGTCTGACGGCCACGTTCAGCGCCCGCCGGGTGTCGTCCTCGTGGGCGATGGGGGCCCCGAACGCGCAGTAGAGGTAGCTGCCTTTGTCGCCGACATTGATGTCGAGCAGAAAACCCTCGAACCGCTGGAGCAAACGCTGGATCCAACAAACGAACGCATTCAGCTTGTCGCCGGCGGCTTCGTCGGCGTCGTATTCAATGCCTTCGAACTTGAGAAAAAGCGCCACCGCCGGGCGCAACTCGGTCAAGAACTCGCCCAGACCGGCCCGTAAGCGCGCATACACCTCCGGGATCAACCAGGCTCGATTCCCGGCCTCCGCCGGCGGTTCGGCAGGCGGTTGCGTCCGGGCCTCGACCCTGGCTGCGAGTCGCTCGATCGACACGTACCGCACGCCTGGCCCCGGTTCGCGGCGCCACTCACGGGCCACCAATTGATCCGCGAGCACCGCCGCCGTCGGTTCGTCCAGCACGACTTCGCCGCGCCGGGTGGCCGCCGCCGCCGTCGCCACCCGAGCCAGGGTGTGGCCGGCCAGGACGTCCAACAGGCGGATCGCCGGATCGCCGGCGACGAAGCGCCGGGCGGGTCCGGAAACCACTGAGGTCTTCACCGCCAGCCGAAGCTCGTGCTGGTCCGTCACGCGGATGGTGGCGAGCCGGGACATCGCGTCCTGCATGGCCAGCGCGGCTGCGGTGGCGCGCAGGCCGGTGTCGGCATCGAACCAGCAGGTGATGGCGTCACCGGCGAAGGCGATGACACTCCCGCCCCAGACTTCCACCTCGTGGATCAGCGCCTCGTAAACCGCGTTGAGGTGGACGGTCAACTCCTCCGAACCGCGGCGCGGCCCCAGCGTCTGGGCGAGCGTTTCGGCCAGCGGCGTGAAGCCGGAGATGTCGGCGAACAGGACGGCGCCCTCGGCCCGGTCCGGCAGCGCGGCGTTCCGCGCCAGGGCCCGGCAGCGGTCCTGCGCCAGATAGGTGGCCAGTACTTCCATGAGACGCCGTTCAACCGACGCCGCCCCAGCGTACGGCATTGCGGGACCGGTTCAATCGCGTTTCGCAGTTTTCCACGCCGCCCGTCTTTCCGCCTTTTCAACGGTCGAAGCCATGCTAATGTCGGACCCATGCACGCCGGCACCTTGAATCGTCGGGATTTTCTGAAAACCGCCTCCGCCGCCACGCTGGGCGCCCTGGCTGCCGGTGCGCCCCGCGCGCTCGGCGCCGGCGCCGGGGACGCGCCGAAGGCCACGGCCGACACCCTGATCGTGCTGTGGATGGCGGGCGGCATGGCGCACACGGAGACGTTCGATCCCAAGCGCTACACGCCCTACGAGAAGGGACTCGAGGCCAAATCCGTGCTCAGCACCTTCCCCGCGATCGACACCGCCGTGGACTCGATCCGGTTCTCGCAAGGGCTCGAGCGGATGGCGCGCATCATGGATCGCGGGACCTTGATTCGAACTTACACGGCCGGTGACCTGGGTTTCATTCTGCACTCGCGCCACCAGTTCCAATGGCACACCGGTTACCCGCCGCCCCAGACGGTGGCCTGCCCGCATCTCGGGGCGGTGATCGCGCGCACGCGCGGTCCGCACAACCCGGTGGTTCCGGCCTTCATCAACATCGGCCAGCGGTTCGATCTGGGGGAAGGCGAGGAGCTCAAGGCCTTTACCACCGCCGGATTCCTCGGCAGCGAGTACGGACCGTTCAACATTCCGTTTCCCGAGCAGGCGGCCGGGACCGTCCGCCCGCCGGCCGGGATGAGCCCCGGCCGTTTTCAGGATCGCAACCGGCTCTTCAAACGCCTGGCGGATGCCAGCCCCATTGGCCGGCAGGGCAGCGAATACCAGCGGGAGTCCTTGCTGCGATCCCTCGACAACGCGCACCGCCTCCTGAGTTCGCCGGCGGCGCAGGCCTTCGACCTGGCGCGCGAACCAATGGAAAACGTGCGCCAGTACCTTCCCGAAGGCGTGGACCCGGCCAAGACTTTCGACGCAACCCAATCGCGGGATGGCTCCTATGAACGGGAGAACCTCGGCCGTTTCGGCCTGGGCTGCCTGCTGGCGCGGCGATTGTGCGAGGTCGGCGCGCGGTACATCGAAGTCACCACCGAGTACATCCCCTTCCTGAACTGGGACACGCACGAAAATGGCCATACCCGGGCAGTGAACATGAAGCGACAGATCGATGCGCCGGTCTCACGGCTCATCCTCGATCTGGAGGAGCGGGGCCTGCTGGATCGAACCCTGGTGGTCCTGGCCAGCGAGTTCAGCCGCGACATGATCACGGAGGGCAAGCCGGACAAGACGGTGAAGAATCAGGTGGACGTGCCGGACCGGATTGAGGACCCCAGAAATTACGGCATGCACCGGCATTTCACGGACGCCGGCTCGGTGTTGCTCTTCGGCGGGGGCGTGAAGAAGGGTTTCCTCTACGGACGCACCGCGGACGAGCGCCCGGTGAAGAGCGTCGAGCATCCCGTTCACATCGAGGATCTGCACGCGACCCTTTACACGGCGATGGGCATTTCGCCGAAGCTCGCTTACGAGATCGAGCGCCGGCCCTTCTACGTCACCCGCGACGGCTTGGGCAAACCGATCACGGAGTTGCTGGCTTAGCGCCGGGCTCACGCCCGCCGCAGCAGAACAGCCGTGGTATCGGCGCACCCTGCACTGGGGTCAGACCAACAATGGAGACGCCGGTTCCGAACCAACGTTTGCAGAGTCTGCCTTTGGTGTTTGAGGGGCAATTGTGAAATGCCTTTAGATGAACGGGAACCCCCCGGCTTTGCCGGGGAGACTCCCAGAGTTCGACAGCTCCGGGAGTCCATTGAGCCTCCGTGTTGTGATCCGCTCAAGGCCAACCACAGGAAGCTCAAATCTTGAACGACTACGAAAGCCTGAACCACACGAAGTCCGCCCAATCCAGCGCCGCACTGATCGGCGCCAAACGTGCGGAGATTCAGGCCATCACTGGTCGCATGAAGACGCTCCTGGACTCGTTCCTCGACAGCATCGTCGATCGCGAGGTGTACACCGCCAAGCGGGCTGAGCTCATGAGCCGCAAGAAGACTTTGGAGGAACCATCCAGCCAGCTTTCCGCCGGGCGCGCCCATTGGCTCGAACCGTTCCCAAATTGGATTCTCACCGCGAAGAATATGGGGAAAATCGCTGATTCCGGTTCGCTTCCCGAGCAGATGCTTCTCGCTGAGCAAGTGTTCGGCTCGAACCTGGTCCTCGACGGCAAAAAAGCCCGTGGTTACTGCCTCAAACCG
Source organism: uncultured bacterium (assembly GCA_963735925.1). Lineage (GTDB taxonomy): Bacteria > Verrucomicrobiota > Verrucomicrobiia > Limisphaerales > J093 > DSVZ01. The sequence goes on along the minus strand of CAVTMT010000003.1, from coordinate 1,107,731 downwards.
TGGTCGTGCCTCCTCGAATCCGACCCAACCGGTGGAATGGTGGGTCGGGTGGGACTCGAACCCACGACCAACGGCTTAAAAGGCCGCTGCTCTACCACTGAGCTACCAACCCATCAATTTCCTGGACTACAAATAGTTACAGCTCTGAAGAAGCCTCGCAAAACCCCAGCTTGTAACCTGATTCCGTCACTCTAGACTGTTCGTCACGACTTCCGATCATTCCGAACAGGGTTCGGCTGACAGATATCAGGCAGTGTTCCCTAAGGTCGGCGAGTGTCTGTATCGCCTCGAATCGACAGGCGGTTACTATGCGTGGGTCAAACGTGGCGGCAAGCAGTTTCGTCGTTCCCTCAAGACCGCTGACCGCAAGCTCAAGCTCGCTGAAAGACGATTGGTTTAGGTCCGGCAGAAGGTGGATCGCCTGACCCGCTCGGATGGCATCAACCGCACCTTCGAGCAGGTGGCCGGCCATTGGGTGGATCTCACCGCCAGGGAACTCAAACCGCGCAATCTTGCGCGCCACCGCACAGCGGTCACTGGTCTGGCACCGTACTTCCGCGACACGGCCAAGTCCCCCGGGGCCGGAAGATCTCGATCCCGCGGTTGCCATGCCGCCCGACGACCGTCAGCCTCGGCCAGACCTGCTGCGCCCTCCTCTATTCGGTGAAGAACCGTTTCTTTCCCGCGGCGCCGTTATCAGGTTCCGATCGGCGAAACCAGGCTCACTGGCCGGATTGTTTGCGGGATTTCCGAACCTCCGGGGTAAGAACCGATGGACGGCGGTCACGACGACCCCCGAAGCAACTACTGATTCAACGAAGAAACGCTATGAAGAATCTCAATCGGTGCTGGAAGCTCACAATCGGTGCCGTCGCCCTGTCGGCGGTCATCGCCCTGGCCCCGCGTGGCCTGGCTGAAACCAAGGCCGCGAAGGTCCGGCCTTACCCGCTGAAGACCTGTCTGGTCTCCGGCGAGCAACTTGGCGGCGACATGGGCCGGCCCTACGCATTCACCTACCAAGGGCAGGAATTCAAACTCTGCTGCCCCGCCTGCCAAAAGGATTTCGACAAGGATCCCGCCCGGTACACGAAGAAACTCGCCGAAGCGGAACAAGCGATGGGCGCAACGCCGAAGCCCGACGCTCGCAGGGCGAATGCCGGGGAGCAGAGCCAGCGAAAGGGCGCCGAACAACTCGTCCATTTGAACGTCGCCAGAACTCTGGACGACATGGCGGCCGTCCAGCCCGGGGACCCGCTGGCGATGTCGTGTCCGAAATGCAAGGACCTGACGGCGACGGTTGCGGAGGCGACTTTCAAGGCCGCTCATCCGGAGGAAGTCAGAATCCTGACGACGCACCTGTGCCCGGCGTGCAACAGCCGGCTCATTGCGGTCGGCCACGGCAAGGCCAGGACCGACCAACTGGTCCACACCTGCAAGCCGTGTGGCAGCCAGGATGTCGCTTGCTGCGTCATGAAAAAAGGAGACCTTCCGATGTCCGGGATGTGCCCGATGAAGTAGCCTCCCTCGGTCGAGCAGGCGACGCGGAACCGTGCCGGACGAAAGTCCGGCACGGTTCGTAAAGCGGCGATGAGGACCAACCTCCTGCCCGATCGACCGGAATTGCTGCATGAAGCGATTGAACGTGAGTGTTCGGCAAAGCGTTGCCATCGCCGGCCTGATCGGCCTGGTGGTTGGGCTGGCCGGCTGCACCGGGACCGTCAAGCCCGGCGAGCGCGTGGCGCGCGCGGACCTCGGGACGGTGGCGCGGCTTTACCGGCCGGCGACCGGCACCAACGCCTTGCCCGAGCTCACCCGCGAATCCGGCCTGGACGATCTTCTGACCTACGCCATGCTCAACCAACCCCAGGTCGAGGCGGCGTACTTCGATTGGGTGGGCGCGGTCGAGCGGATCACCGTGGAGCGGTCACGGCCCGATCCACAATTGACGTTCTCGACCGACATCAAAGATGTGGTCATGGCGGTGATGCCGGGGCTGATGACCGACATTCCCGGGCCGGGCAAACTGGGCGTCCGCGCCGACGTCGCTTCCGCGGAAAGCGCGGCCCTTTACTTCAAGTTCGAGGCCGCGGTGCTACGGTCGGCCTTCGACGTGAAGCGCGCGTATTACCAGCTCCATTTCCTCGACGACAAGCTCGCGATCAGCCGGGAAACGCTGCGGTTGCTGGCGGATTTGGAAACCCTCGCCCGCGCCCAGAACGAAGCGGGCAGGGGAACCCTCCAGGACGTGCTGCGCGCGCAAATCGAGCAGGATCGAACCACGACCGAAGTGGCGAGTCTGGAAGATTCGCGCAACCCGCTGCGGGCCGAATTGAAAGCCGCCCTCGGACTTCAACCGCCCGAGCTGGATCCCCCCGTGCCCGCCCGCTTCGAGAGCACGCCCCTCGACGTGACGCCCGACGCCCTCTTCGCCACCGCCCTCGCCCGCAATCCGGGACTCCGCGAAATGGAAGCCGACGTGCGGGCGGCAGAGGCCGGCATCCGACTGGCCTACAAGGAGCGCGTGCCCGATTTCACGGTCGGCCTGGAGGCGGACGTGAAGTCGTCGCCGGTCATGTTTCGGCCGCAAGCCGGCATGACGCTCCCGATCTGGCGCGACAAGATCGCGGCGGGAATCGCCGCCGCGCAGGCCCGCAAGCGCTCGGCCGAGGCCAGGCTTTCGGCCGGCCAAATCGCGCTGGCCGTGGATTTCGCGGACAAGCTTTTCACCTACCGGGAAACCGGCCGGAACCTCGAGTTGCTGCGCGGCAAACTGGTTCCCAAGGCCCGTCAGTCGCTCGCCGTGGCGCGGGCCGGCTACCTCTCGGGCCAGATCGATTTCTTCAACCTCATCGATGCCGAGCGCACCCTGCTGAACTTCCAACTCGCCGAAGTCGAAGCCCGCACGCAACGCGAACTCGTCCTCGCCGACCTCTCGCTGCTCATCGTGGGTCAGGCACCGGACCACGCGCCGATTCTGCCGACGGCTTCCAGCATGCCGGCGAAAGCCTCGCTACCCAGCCGCTAACGGCTCACGAACATGAGACCACTCAAAATCATTGGCCTGGTTTTACTCCTCGCCGCGGTCGGGACCGGAGCCTTTTTCCTCGGCCAGGAGACCGCGCACAACCATGGTGGTGCGGCGGTGGCGCAGGAGAAAACGCTATACACCTGTGGCATGCACCCGCAGGTGATCCAGGATCATCCCGGCAACTGCCCGATCTGCGGCATGAAACTCACGCCGATCCGCAAGCAGGGCGGAGCGGGCGTCGCCGCCGGCGAGCGCAAGATCAAGTTCTACCAGTCCACCATGAATCCCGGCGAGACCAGCCCGCAGCCGGGCAAAGACAGCATGGGCATGGCGATGGTGCCGGTCTATGAGGACGACGCCGCGGCGGCGGACCTGGGAACCATCGCCATCGATCCGGTCACCATGCAGGACATGGGCATCCGCACCGGCAGCGTCACCCAAGGCCCCTTGCGCCGCACGATCCGCACGGTCGGCGTCGTGGACCTGGACGAATCCGCCGTGGCCGACGTGACGACCAAATTCAAGGGCTGGGCGGAGAAGCTCTATGTCAATGCCACCGGCCAGTTGGTCATGCGTGGCGACCCGTTGTTCGAGATTTATTCGCCCGAGCTGTACAGCGCGCAGACCGAATACCTGCTGGCGCTGGCCTCGACCTCCCAGCCCGACGCCGGTCTTGACGCCCTCAAAACCAGCGCCCGGCTCAAGCTGAAATTCTGGGACATTTCGGACGAGCAGATCGCCGAACTGGAGAAGACCCGCACCCCGAAAAAGACGCTGCGCGTGACCGCGCCCATCGACGGCTTCGTCCTGGAGAAAATGATCGTGGAAGGCCAGATGGTGGATTCCGGCATGAAGCTCTATCAGATCGCCGACCTCGGACTGGTTTGGGTCCAGTCGCAGATCTACGAGCAGGACCTGCCATTCATCAAACTGGGCCAGGAGGCGACGGTCAGCCTCAGTTACCTGTCCGACCGCAAATTCCGCGGACGGGTCACCTACATCTACCCGACCGTGGACGAGAAGACGCGCACGGTCAAAGTACGGATGGAATTCCACAACCCCGGCTATTTCCTCAAGCCCGGAATGTTTGCCTCGGTGGAGGTGGTGGCGGAATTGTCCCCTTCCACGCTGCTGGTGCCGGACATGGCGGTGTTGCGCAGCGGCGAGCGAAATACCGTCTTTGTGGCACTGGACGGCGGGAAGTTCGAGCCGCGCACGGTCACGCTGGGACCGCGGGCGGAGGGCAACTTTTATCAAGTGCTCAGCGGGTTGGAGGCAGGCGAACGCGTAGTGACTTCCGGCCAGTTCATGCTCGATTCCGAAAGCCAGCTTCGCGAGGCCATCCAGAAGATGATGGAAGTGCGGGCCACCGTGCCGATGGCCACCACCAATCCTCCGTCGGAGCACCCGCTGAAATCGGCGCCGAAACCGGGCGCGGAGGAGAACATTGTTTATATCTGCCCGATGCCCGAGCACGTCTCCATCCAGTACGATCATCCGGGCAAATGTCCGATCTGTGGCATGACGCTGGTGCCCGTCACGCCCGGGGAACTGCAGCATCTCAAACCCGGCGGCCGGGTGCTCTATTACACCTGCCCGATGCCCGAGCACGCCGACGTGCATTCCGACAAGCCCGGCAAATGTCCCAAATGCGGCATGACGCTCATTCCGGTGATGGAGGATACGCCGGCACCGACGCCTGCGCTAACGCCCGAGGCGCCCCAGGCGGCGGTCGCATCGCCGGTGACACTTTACACCTGCCCGATGGCGATGCACGCGGACGTCGTCTCCGACCGACCCGGCAAATGCCCCAAGTGCGGCATGGACCTGGTGCCGACCGGCAGCGTGGCGCACGGCAAGATCGCAGAGGAGAACTGGCGGAAGGCGCACTCCCATGAATAGCGGCCCGGTCCAAGGCCACCTCAGCAAGGGGAGCGCACGCGGCTCGCGTGCCGTATCCGGCGGCGCGCCGGATTCTCCAACCGCCTCACAACCCGCGGACCCCCGGTTCTCCGTGCGTCGGTTGGAAGCAGGTTACTGGTATGGGCACCTCGGGCGGCCCGCCCGAGGTTACACGCCGGCGGCGTGGGCTCCCCGCCACTGAACTCATCCCATGCTTCAACGCATCATTGATTTCTCCCTGCGGAACAAGTTCATCGTGCTGATAGGTACCCTGGCCCTGGTGTTGGGCGGCGGCTATGCCGTGAAGAACATTCCGCTCGACGCCATCCCGGACCTTTCCGATGTCCAGGTCATCATCTATACGGAGTACCCCGGCCAGGCTCCGAACATCGTTCAGGACCAGGTCACCTATCCCATCACCACGAAGATGCTTTCGGTGCCGTACTCAAAGGTGGTCCGAGGCTACTCGTTCTATGGGTTCTCGTTCGTCTATGTGATCTTCGAGGACGGCACGGACCCGTACTGGGCGCGGAGCCGCGTGCTGGAATATCTGAGCGGACTGAGTGCCCAGTTGCCCAAAGGCGTCACGCCCACGCTCGGACCGGACGCCACCGGCGTGGGCTGGGCGTTCATGTATTCCCTCAACTCCACCAACCGCAGCCTCGCCGAGCTCCGCTCGCTGCAGGACTGGTACCTGAAATACCAACTCACGGCCGTCGAGGGCGTTTCCGAGGTCGCGTCGGTCGGCGGTTTCGTGAAGCAATACCAGGTCACGGTGGACCCGGTGAAGCTCCGGGCCTACAACCTGCCGATCGCAAAGGTCCGCGAGGCCATCCGGATGAGCAATGGCGAGGTCGGTGGCCGCTCCATTGAGATGGCGGAGAAGGAATTCATCCTGCGGGTGAAAGGCTATATCAACAGCGTCGAGCAAATCCGCCAGATCGCCGTGGACGTCGGACCGAATGGCGTGCCGATCCTGCTTCGCGACGTGGCCAACGTGCAACTGGGTCCCGACATGCGTCGCGGCATCGCCGAATGGAATGGGGAGGGCGAAACGGTCGGCGGCATCGTGGTCGTCCGCTACGGCGCCAACGCGCGCCAGGTGATCCTGGACGTGAAGGCCCGGCTCGACCAGGCCATGAAGGCGCTGCCGCCGGACGTGACCTGCGCCATCGCCTACGACCGCAGCACGCTCATCGACCGCGCCGTCAAGACGCTGGAGGGAAAGCTGATTGAGGAGAGCATCGTGGTGGCGCTCGTGTGCATCCTGTTCCTGCTCCACTTTCGCAGTGCGCTGGTCGCCATACTGATTCTGCCCATCGCGGTGCTGATGTCCTTCCTGGTCATGTACACGCAGGGCATCAGCTCGAACATCATGTCGCTGGGCGGCATCGCGATTGCCATCGGGGCGATGGTCGATGCCGTCATCATCATGATCGAGAATGCCCACAAGCACCTCGAACACGACCGGGGCCGGAAACCGCATTGGCAGATCATCCGCGACGCCTCCGTCGAGGTCGGCCCCACGCTCTTCTACTCGCTGCTGGTCATCACGGTCTCGTTCATCCCGGTGTTCACCTTGCAGGCGCAGGAGGGCCGGATGTTCAAGCCGCTGGCCTTCACCAAGACCTATTCGATGGCGGCGGCGGCGCTGCTTTCCATCACGCTGGCACCGATCCTCATGGGTTACTTCATCCGCGGCCGGATCCTTCCTGAAGAGAGGAATCCGATCAACCGGCTCCTCATCTGGCTCTACCATCCGCTGTTGGACTGGATCATCCGCTGGCGCTGGCCGGTTATCTTATGCGCCGGTGCCATCGTGGCCTGGGTGTTCTTCCCCTGGAATCGCCTGGTCGTGAACCTGCTTCCCGAGGGTCAGGTGAGGCAATGGGCGCAGAAGGCCGGCCTGCTGTTCCCCTATCAGAACCTCGGCTCGGAGTTTATGCCGCCGCTCTACGAAGGCGATTTGCTATACATGCCGACGACCTTCCCCGGCATCTCCGTCACCAAGTCCCGCGAGTTGCTCCAACAGACCGACAAGATCATCAAGACCTTTCCCGAAGTCCTCAGCGTCTTTGGCAAGGTCGGTCGCGCCGAAACTGCCACCGACCCGGCGCCGATGGACATGATTGAAACCACCATTCGGCTGAAAGAGGAGCGGGATTGGCCCCGCGTGGACATCCGGGACGACGCCGGCAAAGTGATCGCGCATCGTCGCCGCACGCCCGACGAACTCGCCGACGCCATGAATCGCGCCATCCAGTTCCCCGGCCTGAACAATGCCTGGACCATGCCCATCAAGACGCGCATCGACATGCTCTCCACGGGCATCAAGACACCCGTCGGTATCAAGGTTGCCGGTCCGGACCTCGCCGAACTCGAGCGCATCGGAGAGGAGATCGAGCCGGTGATCAAGCGCGTTCCCGGCACCGCGAGCGCCTACGCTGAGCGCGTGATGGGTGGCAATTACATCGAATTCGAGATCGACCGTGACGCCATCGCGCGCTTTGGTCTGACCGTCGGCGACGTGCAGGACGTGTTGGAAATCGCCCTCGGGGGCATGCCGATCACCACCACCGTGGAAGGCCTGGAGCGCTATTCCATCAACCTCCGCTACGACCGCGATTTCCGGGAGAATCTGGAGGCCCTGCGCAACATCAGCATCCCCACGATGATGGGCGCGCAGGTCCCGTTGGGCCAGCTCGCCTCGCTCCGCATCGTGCGGGCGCCGATGGGCATCAAGAGCGAAGGCGCCGTGCCCAACGCCTGGATTTACGTGGACGTGAAAGGCGTGGACGTGGGCACCTACGTTCAGATGGCGCAGCGGGCCGTGAACGAAGCCATTGCCAACGGCACCGTCAAGCTGCCGCCAGGCTACAACCTCTTCTGGAGCGGTGAATATGAATACATGCAGCGCGCCAAACAGCGCTTGTTGATTGTCGTGCCGCTCACATTGCTCATCATCACGCTCATCCTCTTTCTCAACACCCGCTCAGCGATCAAGACCGCCATTGTTCTGCTGGCCGTACCCTTCTCCTTGGTAGGTGCGATCTGGATGCTGTATCTCAGCGGCTACAACCTCAGCGTGGCGGTCTGGGTCGGCATTATCGCGCTTGCGGGTCTGGATGCGGAAACCGGCGTGGTCATGCTCCTCTATTTGGATCTCGCCTATGACGAGTGGCAGCAGAAGGGTCTGCTCACCAACCTCGCCGGCCTGCGTGACGCCATCTACCACGGCGCGGTCAAGCGCGTCCGCCCTAAAGCCATGACGGCCGCGGTGATCATCGCCGGCCTGATGCCGATCCTCTGGAGCCACGGCGCCGGCGCCGATGTCATGAAGCGCATCGCCACCCCGATGATCGGCGGCGTGGTGACCTCCACCCTCATGGAACTGATGGTCTATCCGGCGATCTTCTACGTGTGGCGCTCGCGGAAGCTCAAGTCCGATCAGGGATTGGTCCCGGTACTGAACGCCGGGTGAAGTGGGGAAGGGAATTGAACCGGTCGGCCAGGTTCGACCTCGACCTCGCGAGTTTCCCGGAACTCGCTCCGCGCGGTGGCCGGACACGAGGCCTCACGCCGGCGACGCCGGGCGTGGCCATCGATCCGTGATCGCGAGCAAACGGCGCTGGAGTTCCTCGCGGAATGCCTGGCGCTCGGCGTCGGTGACGTTCTTCGGGACGCGCAGCGGTTCGCCGAAACAGGCCCTGACCCGTGCGAATGGAACGGGTACCTGGAAGCGATCCCAGCTTTTCAGTTCCCAGCGCCGCGAGAGGTCGAAGCAGGCGGGAACGATCGGCAGCCCGCTCAGCGAAGCGGCGTCCACAACACCCTCCTGCACGACGTAACGCGGGCCGCGGGGGCCGTCCGGAGTGACCGCCAGATCATAGCCGCGTTCGGCCCAGGAAGTCATCTCGAGCAAGGCCTGGGCGCCGCGCCGGCTGCTCGAGCCCCGCACCGGCTGCACGCGGAACAATTCCAGCGCCCGCGCCAACATGCCGCCGTCGCGGCTGGCACTCACGATCGCCGCCATCCGCCGTTGCGGCTGCGGCCGTTGCACGTAACGCCGGTACAACATCAGGGATAGCGCGAGCCGGTTATGCCAGATGGCGAAAATGGCCGGGCCGGTCCGCACCACCTCCAGCCCGTTCGACGGGTCATTGAGATGGTAGCGCAGGGTGAGGTCCACGCCGCGCACGAAAGTCCAGAGCAGGCGCGCCACGAACCGCCCGCCGAGCGTGGCCCGCGCGGGCCTCACGACTCCGGAACGGCGCGCGTAAGGGCGGGAGACGGTGGGCGTGGGCCTGGGCTGCAGTTCGTTCATGGCCTTAACGCTTGAGCGCGGCGCGGACGAGTTCCTCGACCGTGGCTTGCTCCCCCAACACCGCCTGGGCGGCGCGCACGGCTTCGTGCGCCTCGGGTTGTTTGAAGTCGAGGGCGATCAAAGCGAGCACGGCGTCGCTGACCTTCTGATCCGCCACCGTGAGGCCATGCTGGGCACTGGCGGCTTCCCAGGCGCTCGCCGCCCCGACCTTGTCCTTGAGTTCAACCACCAACCGTTCGGCGGTCTTTTTGCCCACCCCGGAAATGCGCGAAAGCGCCTTCACGTCGCCGCTGGCAATCGCCCCGCGGAACACCACCGGCGTCATGCCGCTGAGGATGCTGAGCGCCAGCTTCGGGCCGACGCCGCTGACGGTGTTGATGAGCAGGCGAAAGAGATCGCGCTCGGCGACGGTCGCGAAACCGTAAAGCACGTGCGCGTCCTCGCGGATGGCCAGGTGGGTCAGCAGCCGGACCGGGTGCCCCGGCGCCGGCAGCTTGTCGAAGGACGACAGCGGAATGAACACTTCGTAGCCGACACCCTGCACGTCCACGACCACATGGGTGGGCAGGGCCTCGACCAGTTGGCCGGCGAGAAAGGCAATCATGGTCAGATGCGCTTGAGGGGGGAAAGCGAGTAGCGGCCTTGCTCCTGCGCGTAGGCAAGGGCGAGGGCGAGGGCGTCCGCCGCGTCGGCCGGCGGGGGTTCCGCAAGGTTCAGGATGCGCTGGACCATCTTGGCGACGGCGACCTTCTGGGCGGCCCCGTAGCCGACGATTGCCTGCTTCACCCGACGGGGGGCCATTTCGTAAATGGCGAGTCCCGCTTGCGCCGCGGCGACGAGGCAGGCGCCGCGCGCCTCGCCCATGATGAGGGCGGTCTGGTAGTTTTGCGCGTAAAACAGGCTTTCGATGACGCAGACGACCGGGCGGTGCTCGCGCATGATGTCGCCCAGCGCCTCCGCGATCTGGAGCAGGCAACGCGAGCGATCCCAACCGGCGGGGCAGTTGACCACGCCAAAGGCCGCCGATTCGGCGACCGCCGCCCGACCGCCGCGAATCACGCCGTAGCCGGTGCCGCGCAGCGAAGGATCGATGCCAATGATGATGCGGGCCGGCGCCAGCAAACCGGCGGCGGGCGCATCGGGAACCGGCGTGGTCGCCCGCTTGGGCGCCCGGACTCGTTCCTGAAGTTGCTCGAATTGGCGGGGCGTGACGCCCATGCCGCGACACTGGCAGAAGCCCGCCGGTCGTGTCGAGCCGGCAGCGTTTCCCGTTGGCCGGGCCTGGCGGCGAACCCTGGCCAACCGGGCCCCGGAACCGCCCGCCAGGGTCTTCGCCGCCGCGCCGTTCCGCCGCGCGCCGTCCGGCTGGGGATTGGCGCAAATCGTTGCGCGATGACGGCTGCGACTTTACGAATATCTCCGCATGACAACCAAGCTCCTGACTTCTGTGCTGTTGCTGAGCCTCTGGCCGCAGTCGGCGGCGGCGGCCGAGCCGGTCCGCTCGCGACGCTTCCTGGCGCCGACCCGCGAGGCAGCGGTGGTCTGGCAACAGGCGGCCCGTCGGGAGTTGTTCGCCCGGATGATGAACGGCGGTGAGCCCGCGCGGGTCCCGCTGGATCCGCACATCGTGTCTCGCGAAACGAACGCCGCCGCGGGCGTGGTCCTGGAAGAACTGTCCCTGCGCACGCTGCCGGACCGGCGGGTGCACGCCTGGCTGGCATTGCCGCAGAGGCGGGCAGGCCGGATCGGCGCGGTGCTGGCGCTGCACGGCCACGGCGGCACCGGCGAACAGGTCGTGCGCGGCCAGAGCCTTTACTGGTACGGTCGGGCGCTCGCCGAGCTGGGCTATGTGGTGATCGCGCCCGACATCGGCCAGCACACGCTTCAGCACACCAACTGGTCGCTCATGGGCGAGCGCACTTGGGACGCGCTGCGTTGCCTGGACTATCTCGCCACGCGCCCCGAGGTGGACGCGAACCGGCTCGCCGTCGCCGGCCTGTCCCTCGGCGGGGAAACCACGATGTACGTGGCGGCGCTCGACGAGCGGATCAAACTGGCGTGCAGCAGCGGCTGGCTGACCACGGTCGAAAACATGAAGCAGGGCCATTGCCCGTGTTGGAACTCCCCCGGACTGGAGGAGCGCTTCGACTTCGCGGATATCTTCGCCTGCGTGGCGCCGCGCCCATTGGTTATGGAAATCGGCGAACTGGAACGCGCCCCCGGCGGTTTTCCCGTGGCCATCGCGCGGCCCGCCTTCGCCGAAATCCAATCGGCCTACCGCGTCTTCAACGCCGAGACGAACGTGGAACTGGTGGTTCACCCCGGTGGGCACGTATTCCAAGGCGTGCGTTTCTGGGATCGGCTGGCCGAAACGCTTGGCACTCCGGTGGCCGCAGCCGAAGCCAGCGCCAAGGCCCTAGCGGAATCGAATCCACCCGGCGCCGAGCGGAACTACCTGATCGAGACCACCCGAAAGTTGCTGGCCGGCTGTCGTGTGCCGGCGGACGACGGCACCGCGCTGTTCACCCCGGACGGCAAAGGGAACTATCGCGCGCTGTGGACCCGCGACTTCGCGTACATGGTCGAGAACGCCGGCGACCTGCTGCCGCCCGAGCAGGTCGAGGCGGCGTTGCGGTACCTGATCAAAGGCATCCGCGCGGACGGCGCGGCGCCGGATCGGGTGCGGCCCGACGGCGTGGCGGTCTATGTGGCCGGTGGCGAAAACAGTCCGCTGGGCGAACCGAACATCGACAACGCCCAATTCCTGGCGATCGCGGTGGACGCGCACCTGCAACGGCTCGCACCCGCCGCCCGGATCCGGCTGTTCCGCGAATGGTCGGGGCCGCTGGACCGCGCGATGGACTACCTCCCGCGCAGTCCCGCCGGCCTGGTCTTCAACGACCCGCAGAAACCGCATTCGCCCTACGGCTTCACCGATACGGTGGGCAAGACCGGCGAATTGCTGTTCGAATCGTTGCTCTACTGGACGGCGAGCCGGCGCTTGGCGGACTGGCACGAACGGTACGGTGACAGCGCCGCCGCCGAGGAATTCCAAAAGCGGGCGAAGCTCATCGAGACGAATCTCGTCCGGCTCTGGGACGAACCGGCGGGTGCGTTACTGGCCGCAACCGTCGATTGCCGGCAAATCGACATTTGGGGCAATGCCTACACGATCTGGCTGGATTTTCCGCTCGGACCGAATCGCGAGCGCGTGCTGGACTTTTTGACCGCGAACCGCGAGCGGTTCCTCTGGCTGGGCCAGGTGCGGCACTTGTTGAAGGGCGAGCATTGGCAGCGGCTCCTCACGCCCGTCGCACCGGAGCGCTACCAAAACGGCGCCTACTGGGCGACGGCGTCGGGTTGGATGATGTGGGCGCTCGCGCAAAAGGACCCTGCGCTGGGCCGCGCGGTCTGGCGGGATTTGATCGCCGACTTCCGCGGGCATGGCGTGTTCGAGTGCGTGAACGAAGGGTATCGCCAGCTCGACAGCTACGTGGTCAGCGCGGCCAACCCGCTCGCCGCGGCCCGGCGGCTGGGGTATTGAGGCGCCACGTGTTCGCGGAAACCAACGCGATGCTTTGCCGCCGATGGATTCGACCCTGACTTCGCGCGAGCGTGTGCTCACGGCCCTGAGCCATCGGCAGCCAGACCGCACGCCCTGCGACTTCTGGGCCGAGCCAGCGACCTGGAACCGGTTGTTCGCACACCTCGGTCACGCCGACAAGGACCGGCTCCTCGATGAGCTGGAGGTGGACGTGCGCCACCTGGAGGCGCCGGCACCGCCCGAGAACGAGGTGGGCGCCGGCGTGTTTCAGAATCTCTGGGGCGAGCGATACGTGTATCAGCCGACCCCGTGGGGCCCAATGCGCGAAGACGTGAAAGGCGCGCTCGCCGGCGCGCAGACCCTCGCTGGAGTCGAGGCTTTCCCCTGGCCAACCCCGGACGCCATCGACCGTTCGCGACTGGTGGCGCAATGCCGGCGCCATGAGGAGCGCGCGTTGGTCTATGGTTTTGCCGATGTGTGGCAGCGGCCGGCGTTGGTGCGGGGCTGGGAGCAGTTCTTCGTCGATCTCGTGGAGCGACCGGACTGGGTTCATTACCTGTGCCGCCGGTTCACCGATTTCTACGTCGAGGATTACACGCGTGCGGCGGAAATCACTGCTGGCCGCATCGACCTGTATCTGCTCATCAGCGACCTCGGCGGCCAACGCGGCCCGCTGATCTCGTTGCCGATGTTCCACAGATTCGTCGCACCGTATCTGGGGCGGATGATCGACTGCATCCATGGACTGGGCGGCCGGGTGCTGTTTCACAGTTGCGGCCTGATCCGGCCATTTATTCCCGACCTGATCGCGCTGGGTGTGGACGTGCTGGACCCGATTCAGCCGGCCGGCCCGGAAATGGCGCCGGCGAGTTTGAAGGCCGCGTTCGGTGACCGGATCAGTTTTCACGGCGGGCTGGATATGCAGCGCCTGTTGCCGCAAGGCGCGGCCGAAGCCGTCACGGCCGAGGCGCGGCGCTACTGCGAAACCCTGGGCCAAGACGGCGGCTACATCCTGGGGCCCGCCCATCTCTTTCAGCCGGACGTGCCGCCGGCGAACATCCTCGCGATGTACCGGCGTGAGGCGCGGTAGCGGCGTCGGGAGTGGCGAGGTCGGCCCCGAACGCGCAGCGCTTACTCCACCTTCACGCGACTGACCACGTAGCGGCCGTCGCTCTCGGGCGCCTCGATCGCGAGCCGGAACGGCGGCCGCTGGCCGGCGGGATCGACGATGGCGATGGCCAGCTTGTACTCGCCGGGCTTCAGAGCGTTCGGCACGGCCAGACCTTCCTTCAACTCAAACTCGCCCGGCAGCCAGTCGCGCGGATCGGCCTGCCCGTCCGCAGTGCAGGCGGGTTGGCCCGCGGCATCCAGCAGCGACAGACGCAGCACACAGGGCCGGTAGAGCTTGCCGACGCCGACGTTGGCCCACTTCATGTCCAAGCCGAGCGCAGCACCGGCTTTGACCGACGGGGCATGTGCCAGTTCGTGCAAGACGAACCGGGCTCCGGCCAGACGGGCGAGCTTGTTCAGTTGGGTCATCGCCTCCGGCGGCACGCGACCGATGTTGTCGTTGATGAGCGTGACGTGGTTGCGGAGCATGAACTCCACGGCCGCGTCAAACGACCAGTTCTTCGATTTGAGGTAGTCGTAATCGCCAAACCACTCGAAGACGATGGGGGCGCGTTTCCATACTTCACCCATGTCGGGAATGCCGGCGTATTTCTTCGAGCCGATCCAGTTCTGTTCGTGCCAGGGCGAGCCGACGCCGTCGCGCCGGAAGCCGGTTCCGTGCGCCAGCGCGTAAGCGAGCACCTCGGCATCGTCGGACATGAACACCAGCGGCGTCTTGCGGAAGGCCTGGAGATACAGGTCCACGATCTGGCGACGAACTTCGACCGGCGCGGGGTGCGGCGTGTGCCATTCGCCCCAGATGCCGTACGAACCAATGTCGAGGAACTCGACATCCGGTCTGCCGTCGTAGCGCTGGCCCAGCGCTTTGAGGAACGCGCCGTGCTTGGCGAGGTAGATGGGATCGGCGTAGTCGGGTTCGAGGCGCGGGATGCGCTTGCCGCCGCTGGTCGGATCGTCGCCCCCGACTTCGTACTCGAAACCTTTGCACCCGGCGTCGAAGAGCCATTTGGGCGAGGTGTAATAGCCGGCGCTGTGGGCATTACAGGTCATGACGCGCAGGGCCACGGCGGCGCCTCTGGTCTTCCAGGCGGCGAGCACGTCGTCGATGAGGCGCCAGTCGTACCGGCCTTCCTCGGGTTCGGCGTCGGCCCAGTTGAACCGGACATAGACGACCGAGCAGCGAAACCGCGGTTCGCCGCGCGGGCTCCGCGGCTGGCTCATCCAGCCCTGGCCGGGATTGGCGAGAAGCGTGTCCGTCTCGCGAAACCGGACGCGAACGCCATCCGCTGCGGACGCGCGAGCCTGGAGACCAGCGCTGACGAGCATTGCCGACAGCCAGACGACCAACACGGCGACGCCGGGTCGAGTCCGGCCGCTTGGAAGGGCAGGGCGGCGAGAGGGAGGATTCATGATGGGTTGAGAGGTTCCACGGTTGGCGGGCCGCCGGCAACCCGGAACACGTCCGGAACATGTTCGAAACCCTCGCTCACCGCCACTCGTGCTTGGGGTACTTGCGCTGCAGCTCGGATTTGAGCCGCGGATAGTGTTCCTTCCAGAAATTCGCCAGATCCTGCGTCACCTGCACGGGCCTCATGCTGGGCGCCAGGATGTGAACCACCACCGGCACCCGACCGCGCGCGATCTTGGGCGTCTGCGTAATGCCGAAAAGCTCCTGAATGCGCAGGGCGATGTGCGGCGGATTCGCGGCTTCGTAAGTCACCTTGGGTTTGCGCCCGTTCGCGAGTTCAAGCCGCTCCGGCGCGTGCTTCTCCACCAAGTCGCGCTGGCCGGCGCTGAGCCAGCTCTGGACGAGGGCTCGCACCGGCTTGTCCTTGATCTCCTTGTAGCTGAGGGCGCCGTGGCAGAGTTGTTCCACCAGATGCCGGCGGTCGGCGTCGCGGATGGGCGGCAGTTCGAGGTCAGGACACCATTCGCTCAGGAGGTTCAAACGCAGAATCCATTGCTCGATGGCGTGGCCCCATTCGGTGAGTGCCAACCGGCCAGCCAGGACTTCTTCCGCCAGCAGTCGGGCGGCGGCCTCGGGCGGCGGCGGCTCGATCGCGCGTTTGTCCAACGTCAGGCCACGAAACAGCAGTTGCTCTTCGGCATAGATGCGCCGCGCCGTCGAATCGTAGAATACCTGCGTGTCGCGGCGGAGATCGTCCGGGAACAACTCCGTGAGCCAGGCCGGATCGATGGCCGTGGCCAGGCTGAGGATCGTGCTGGTGTCGCCGCCGGTCTGGCCGACTTCGCGCACCTCCGTCGCCACCAGGAGCGGGCTGTGTTGCACCACGCTTTCGCGCGCCAGCACGCCGCGCCGGCCGTGAACCAGTTCGCAGCGCAATGTCCCGGAATCGAGCCGGCGCGCCACGCGGTCGCTGAAGCCGATGAGCAGGCACTTCTGCAACGCCTCGTCGTTGAACCGGCCCGGCTCCGAGTTCAAGCCCTCGTCCCGGGCGATGCGCCGGAACTGGTCGAGCAAGGGCGCGACCTGGCGGGCGGTGACGGCGTGGACGCCGAGCTTGCGGCAGGCATCGACGCGGTAATCGTTCTTTGCCGCGTAATTCCAGGCCCGCATGAGAATGAAGAGGTCCGATGGCGCCTTTTCCCCCAGCATATCCTCGCGGAAATCGCGAACGTGTTTGTCCACCTTGCGCAGCAGCAGATCGCGGCCCTGAGTGAGCGCGGCGACGAGGCAGGCCTGATAGACGCAACCGTAATCCTGGGCGGCCAGCAGCATCCGGGCGTAACGCGGGTGCAGCGGAAAGGCCAGCATGCGCCGGCCGAGCGGCGTGATTTCAGTCGGCAGGGGAGGGGAGTCGGCGGCGGGAACGGCGGTGGCATCCGTACCCAAGTCCTCGGCCGCGGCTTGCGCTGGAGGTTGAGGCTCCGCGCCTGGTCTCAACGCGCCCAAATCCAGCAGGACTTCCTCGGCGTGAGCGAGCGCGGTTTCGGACGGCGACTCCAGCCAACGGAACTTGCGCAGGTCGGTTACGCCTGCCGCCTTCAACGTGAGCACCACCTCGGACAGGTCAAGGCGTTTGACCTCGGGCAGTTCCTGGACCGGTCGATCGCCATGTTCGCGCTCGGTCCACAGCCGCGCGCAGACGCCCGGCGCGGTGCGGCCAGCCCGACCCGCACGTTGCTCGGCCGAGGCCTGGCTGATCTTCTCGATCAGCAGCGTGTTGATGCCGCGGTAAGGATCGTAACGCGGAATCCGTGCCAGGCCGCTGTCGATCACCAACCGCACGCCGTCGATGGTGAGCGAGGTTTCCGCGACGTTGGTGGCGACGACCACTTTGCGGCGATCGTAGCGGGCTACCGCGGCGTCCTGGTCGCGCGGCGGCAATTCGCCGTGGAGCGGCAGCAGGATGAAACCCTTCGCGCCGTCGGTGTGGCGGATGGCCTCGAGGGTCTGGTTGATTTCGTAACCGCCGGGCATGAACACCAGCACGTCGCCTTCGCCGCCGGCCCGCACGTATTCGTCGAAGGCGTTGGCCGCCTGCTCCCAAACCGGGCGGTGATCGAGGTGACTGGGCGTTCGCGCATACTGGACTTCAACCGGGAAGACGCGGCCTTCGGCGTGAAGGGTGGCGCAGGGTTTGAGGTAATCCGTCACCAACCGCGCGTCGAGTGTGGCGGACATCACCAGGAGGCGCAGTTCGGGTCGGCTGGACTCCTGCAGGTCGAGCGCCCGGGCGAGGGTGATGTCGCCGTACAGGTGGCGCTCGTGAAATTCGTCGAAGATCAGCGCCGAAACCCCGCGAAGTTGCGGGTCCTCGAGCATCTGCCGCAGGAGCACGCCCTCGGTCACGAAGCGGATGCGCGTGGCCTCGCTGGTGACGTTCTCGAACCGGATTTGGTAACCCACTTCCCGGCCCGGCGACACGCCCAGCTCAAACGCCACCCGCGCGGCGAGCAGACGGGCCGCCAGCCGCCGCGGCTGCAGAATCACTACCTGACCCTCTCCCAGCAGCCCGTGCCGCAACAGCATTTGCGGGACCTGGGTGGATTTGCCGGAGCCGGTGGGCGCGGAAACGATCACCCGGCGTTCAGCCTGCAGGCGGTTGACGAGCGCGTCTTCGATTTCGTAAATGGGCAGCCTTTCGGGCATGGCCCGAGGTTATTAACCTGCCGGCGGGTGTTTGGGAAGGTCGCCGACTACGGCAACTCCCGGAGTCGATAGAACCGGGCGCGGCTGGCGGAGACGTCCGCGCGCAACACGAACACTTCGAGGCGGTGCGTCGCCACTCGTGGCCAGCCCGGCTCTTGCAGGACTTGGAAGGCGCCTTCCGCCTGGGCCGTCCACTCGAGCTCGTAGAGCCGGCCGGGCACCGCCGGCCATTGGAACTCCGTGTCCCCGGTCGCCGAAAGCCGGGCGGTGAGGCGAAACACCGAGGCCGCGCTCTGCGGATCGGTGCCCGTGGCGAACTCGGCCGCATTGTCCATACCGTCCGCGTCCGGGTCGCCGGGCGCACCCTCGCGACCGGCGGCATCGAGCGGGTTCAAACCGTGCGCCAGCTCCCAGCCGTCGGGCAGGCCGTCGCCGTCGGTGTCGGCCCGGCTCGGGTTGGTGCCGGCAGCGAGCTCGTCCGAGGTCGTCAGACCGTCGCCGTCGGGATCGAGGTCGGGGCCGAGTTGCACGGACACGCCCTCCAGGGCCACCGGGCCCATTCCCGAACCGTCAAGGTGGGCCCCGAGGAAGCTGCGGTCGAGTCCGCGCGTCTGCGCCAGAAGGTCGGTGGAAACCTCGGCGCCGCCCACCACCGCGCCCAGCTTGACGGTCTCGCCCGCGTGCAGCCCGAGCGCCGACAGCGGAATGGCGACGCTGATGAGATCGGCGTTCTGTTCGTTCGATGCGGTTCCGGATTGGGGCGAGCGATTGAACTGTTGCACCCGTGCGCCGGGCACGTCGCTGAAGGTGGGGTCGAGCCGGAACACTCCCTGACCTATGTCCAGCGCGAAGTTGGTGCGGACCGTCGGCGGCCCGAGCGGATGGGCGACGATATTTGTTCGGAGAAAACTGCGGAACTGTCCGTCCGCGTATTCGTCACCCAGCACGCAGGCGATGCCCGGTTCGAAGTTTTGGAACGCGAGGTTCTCCAGAAAGTCGAGGCCATCGACGCCCTCGCCGCCGGGGTCCACAACGCCATTGCCCAGGCCGGCCAGGCTGGTCACGCCGGCGAGCCCCGGGCTTTCAACGAACAAAAAGACATTGCCGTCGCCGGGGATCTCCACTTGTTCGAAACCCACGTAGAGGTGGTCGTGATCTTGGTTCACCCAGACCCGGCCGAGGTTCGAGAACGCGCCGGTGGCCGTGGGAATCGGTTCGCCGACGAAGTCCAGGCGTTGACCGGCCAGGTTGCCGTCGCCATCCGGGGCTGCGTCCGGCTCCAGCAGCGGCGTGTGCCAGGCCGCAGGATACACCCGCGGGGCTGGGGGGACGCGCCGCAGAAACAGCTCGTCGAAGCGCAGCCCGGTCCAGTCGAGCGCCTGCAGGTGCAAGGCGTCGCCGTCCACGTCCACCTGGAGACAATGCCAGCGCAACTGGAATTGCGCGCTCGCCGGCGCCGGGATGGCCGCCGGGTAAAGCGGTCCGCCGCCGCCGCCGCTCACCACG
The DNA here is from genome assembly GCA_963735925.1 of uncultured bacterium. Taxonomy (GTDB): domain Bacteria; phylum Verrucomicrobiota; class Verrucomicrobiia; order Limisphaerales; family J093; genus DSVZ01. The sequence goes on along the minus strand of CAVTMT010000003.1, from coordinate 1,088,182 downwards.
CACTGCACGCCCTCCACCGGATGGAACCGCTCATACCCGTGATCGTGACCCGAGAAGATCATCTGCACGCCGTGGCGGCGGGCCAGCGGCAGCAGCACGGCGGCGAGCTCATCCGAATCGCGGAGGCCGTTGAAGTTGTAGTCGTCGTTCGCGTGCGGGCCCGAGCTCATCAGCGGCAGGTGCAGAAACAGGAACTTCCAGGGCTTGGCAGACGCGTCGAGGTCGGCATCCAGCCAGCGCCATTGCGGCGAACCTTCGCGCAACTCCAGCCACGCGTAGTACAGCGGCACGTACAGGCCCGCGAAGTGCGCATCGCCGTGGTCGAACGAGTAGTAGTACTCCGGCCCGGTGCCGGCGAGGGCGTGCTCCGCGGGCGGCACGGAATTCGTGGGGGAGTTGAAGGCGTCGAAGAAGGGACCCGGCGGGGTGTAAACCGTGTCATGATTGCCGGCGATGACGAAGAATGGCGTCCCGGTCATCTGCTGCCGGTACACGCTGAAGAACCGCTGGTCCGCGAGCGTATCGAAGAAGCGGGGATAAACCGTGTCGCCGGCGACCAGCACCAGGTCCGGGACCGCCGACCGCATCACTTCCGCCACGCCGAATTGCGCCCGCGCGCCGCCGCCGGTGTCGGCGGTTACGACGAACCGGAGCGGGCCCGCGGTCTTGAGCGTGTGGAACTGGAGCCGGGGGGACACGGCTGCGCGGGTGCCATCGCGACTGAGCAGGCGATAGAAATAGACCTGGTCCGGTTTCAGGCCGGTCAACGTCGCGGCGTGATTCGTCACGGCGGTCGGATTCGCGAACCGCTTGCCGAGCGCCTCGGTTTCGCCAAACTCGACCTCCGTGCTGGCCGGCACCGGCGTCCGCCACACCACAACCTGGGAGGTTGGGGTGGTGCTTTGCATGAACGGTCCGCGGGTGAAGTTCGCGAGCAACTCGGGAACCAGCGAGGCGCCGGCCAGTCCGGGCGGCGGATGCCACTGGATGGCCAGCACGTTCTCGCCTGGCCGCAGGAGGGCGATGCCGCCCGAGCAATCCAATTCCTGCGCTGCGCCGGACGCGTGGTTCGAAGGCACGGCGTCGAACGACACCGGTTGTCCCGGGGTGCCGTCCAAGTTGCGCCGGACGATTTCTGCTCCGTTCAGGAAGGCCACGAAACCACCGCTCCAATCCGCCCGCAGCACCAGCCAGACGACGCTCGCGGGATCGTCCACGTGGAACGTTCGCCGCAGACAGACCGGACCCGCGCTCACGACCGTGGCCTCGCGTCCGTACGCGAGCGCCGTGAAGCCCGCCGGGCCGGCCGGCCAGTGGGCGTCCGCGAACCCCGCCTCCCGCCAGTCGTCCGCGATCGGCACGGAGTCTTGCAGCGCCGGTTGCCAGCGCCAGACATCGGCCACGCGCACCAGCCCCAGGTCTTGGGCCGCCAGGCCGACGCAGAGCGCGAACATCACCAGATGGAGGCGGCGGGGCATCGGGACCAAGGCTAGAGGTCAGGGTCGGAGCTGTCAAAAGCGGAGGCCGTCGGCAGCGGCTGCCGGTGTCCGGATTCGCGGAGCATACCGAGGCCGCGGGATTGCCTTCAAATCTCCGGCCGGTGGCTGTGCGGCGGCGGGGACGGACGGTGCGGCCACGCCGGCATGACCAAGATCACGATGTGATCCGCGGTCGCGGCGCGGGAGACGACGCTGGAGATTGAGCCGATCGAGGCGGTCTTGTAGCCTGCCGTGGCCGATGAAAGCCGTCCTTTACGAACAGTTCTCCGGTCCCCTCCGCGTCGTCCAGGTGCCCGACCCCGCGCCGCCGGCCGACGGCGTGGTGGTTCGCGTGGCGGCGAACGGCATTTGCCGCAGCGACTGGCACGGCTGGATGGGGCACGATCCGGACATTCGCCTGCCGCACGTACCCGGGCACGAACTGGCGGGCGTGATCGAGGCGGTCGGTGCCGATGTCCGTCGCTGGCGGCCGGGCGATCGGGTGACCATCCCCTTTGCGGCGGGTTGCGGACGCTGCGCGCAATGCCTCGCGGGCCGCCCGCACATTTGCGACGATTACTTCCAGCCCGGCTTCACCGCGTGGGGGTCGTTCGCCGAATTCGTCGCGCTCCGCTACGCGGACGCGAACCTGGTTCGCCTGCCCGAGGAGCTCGATTTCGTCACCGCGGCGAGCCTGGGGTGCCGCTTCACCACTTCCTTCCGGGCGGTGGTGCATCAGGGCCGTGTGGTCGCCGGGGAATGGGTGGCGGTGCACGGCTGCGGCGGCGTGGGCCTGGCGGCGGTGATGATCGCGTCGGCCGCGGGCGCGCAAGTCGTGGCCGTGGACGTAAAGGACGAAGCCCTGGCGTTCGCCCAGACCTTGGGTGCGACCCACACGTTGAACGCGCGGTCTGGGGACGACATTCCTGCCGCGATCCGCCAACTGACCGGCGGCGGCGCGCACCTCTCGCTCGATGCGCTGGGCAGCCACGCCACGTGCGCCAACTCGATCGCCTGCCTGCGCAAGCGCGGTCGGCACGTGCAGGTCGGGCTGCTGTTGGCCGAGGATCGCGACCCGCCGCTGCCGATGCACCTGGTCATCGCCCGGGAACTCGACCTCCGCGGCAGCCACGGGATGCCGGCCCACGATTACCCGGCACTGCTCGACCTGATCCGCACCGGGAAACTCGGCCCGCGCAAGCTGGTGCGGAAGACGGTCCGCCTCGAAGATTCGATCGCCGAGTTGATGGGAATGGGCCGGTTCGAGGGCGTGGGCGTGACGGTGATCGACCGCTTCTGACCGCTGCCGGGAGCGCATTGCCGGCGGTGCGGTGGTGGCGGTGCTGGCCTGGGGAACTGTCTTGATCGGGTGGTGGCGGTGCTGCGGCACCGCCCTGCGCCGGCACAGCGGCGCAGCTACCGGGTTGCAGGCAGGACGCTGCCAATCCACGGCGGTCACCGCCGACGAGAGTCGGCGCTGGCATGGGGAGCTGTCTTGGTTGGGGTGGAGGCGGTGCTGCCGCACCGCCTTGCGCCGGCACAGCGGCGCAGCTACTGGGTTGCAGGCAGGACGCTGCCAATCCACGGCGGTCGCCACCCACGTGAGTCGGCGCTGGCATCAGGAACTGTCTCGATCGGGGTGGAGGCGGTGCTGCGGCACCGCCCTGCGCCGGCACAGCGGCGCAGCTACTGGGTTGCAGGCAGGACGCTGCCAATCCACGGCGGTCGCCGCCGCCGAGGTGAGTCGGCGCTCGCATAGGGAACCGTCTGGATCGAGGTGGGGGCGGTGCTGCGGCACCGCCCGGCGCCGGCGTAGCGGCGCAGCCGACGGTTTCGAGCCCGATGGGGTACCACAGGGGCAACGGTCGCGGCGACAGAGTCGCCGCAACTTCTACTGGTTCGCTTGAAGTACCAACACCCAGTCTTCAGTCGCGCCCGACGGCGGGTCGCATTTCCATGAGCCGTTGTCTGCCTGTTCCCAGTGCCGGCGATCCGCCGTCATGCGATCTTGAATCTGCCCTGCGCCCATCGGCGCGGTTTACTTTGGCGCTGGTCCTGCGTTGGCCGGGGAGCCAGGCGAGGGCACCGAACCGGCGTTTGTGGTTGTGGGAACGATGGACCAACCCGGCGGGATGAGGCCGTAGCGCACCATCATCTGGAGGTTCACATCATCGGACGGGAGGCGGACGGGTTCGCCTGCTCACGTTCGTACTGGCGCCGACGGATCGCGAATTCGTCGGAGACAAAGCCCAGCGCAGCGCGCGAGGAAGCGGCGGCCGATCGTTCCGCGGCGGCCCATTTGTCCGTGGCCCGGTCCAAACCGTCTGCCCACAGGCCCCAACGGTTGGTCGTGCATTCGTACGCAAACGACGGCGCTCCGAACGGATCTGCGGGCAGCGCCGGCAGATAGTCCGGAACCAGGTCGGCGAGTTGGGCTGGCCAGACGCCGTGCTCGTCCAGGTACAGACGCAGCGCCAGCGTCAGGCGGCAAACCTCGAGATTCGCCTGAATGGTTCGCAACCGGCGGATCGCGATTTCCACTTCAATGACGGACCGGCCTTCTACCCACACGACCGGTCGGTCGAGGAACCGCAGGATGACCGGCTTTCCTTCGACCGCCGCGTCCAACTCGCGCACCCAAGCCAGTGCCGCTTCGGTGTCGCCGCGTTCGAGCCGCGAGAGCGCCTGGCCGAAGCCGGCGTCCCGCATCCGCACCAAGTCCTCTCGGCGGGTGGTGTGTTTGATCGCGGACACCAAGACTCTCTCAAACGGTCGCAGCAGGCCAACCAAGCCGTGAAACTCGAAGAGTTCTGGCGACGAGCCATCCGTAACCAGCTTGAGGATCGCTTCGGGCAGGGAGCGCAGTTCCTGCCAAACCGATTCGAACTCATCCTCGAATTCGACGCGGACGCCGTCCCACCCGGGCGAAGCTAGGATTTCATCATCGAGCCAGTTTGGATCGAAGCGTGATTCGATCCGGAAGCGCACCGCCCATTCCGGGCGGGGCAACGAGTCCGCGATGTCGGTCAGTCCGGCCATCAAACGCCGCGCCGCGGCGTGCTCAATGGCCGGACCGGTCAATGCGAGTCGGCGCCAAGCCGTCGCGATCTGCCATTGTTGCAGACTCCAATTCCCGTAACGCTCGAACCGCGACGCGCGGAGCAACTCGGCAAACGCCTCGGCCGACCGCCCGGCTCGCTCCGCCTCGGCCGCCCGCCAGAGGCTCCCGTTGATGATCAGCCGGCAACCATCGGCCAGCAGGGCCGAAGGCATCGGCGTAGCTCGGTTCGACCGGCTCAGTGCCATCGCGCCCATGCCGTCAATGAGCTGGTGTTCGTTCATCCAGGTGGCGATGGCGTCCCGGTTCGTCACGGCGTCCGGGCCGAGCAAGCACCAGATTTCGTTCGCTGCGCTCAGTCGCGCCAGGCCGGCGGATTTGGCCAGCGGCGTTTGGCCGAGTTGATACGGCCAGTACCAGAAGTTGTCCGGCCCAATCTCCGACCAGGACAGCAAGGTCACCGGCTTGAACTGCCAGCCCGGCACCGGGGCCGGTAAGCGGGTGAAGCCGTAACGCCAGCCGAAGCACAGCACGAGCGCCGCGAGGAGGCATAGGAGAGCGCCGCCCAGGAAGATGCGCTTCGCCCAGCGCCAGACGCGCGAGCCCCGCCAGGCGGGTCGCCCGGCCCGGGCCGTCGGAGCGCGCGAATCCATCCCGCGCGCCCCGAGTCGGGTGCTGCCGACGGATCTTGTGATTGCGCCTGGCATGGGTTCGAGAGCGTTAACTCGCCCCACCGTCCAGCTTTCGAACAACTTGTACCCGACTACCGCTTTGGACCGCGGAAAGCGAGCTTCGTTACGTCCGCTTCGGCGGTGGTTCACGCCCGCCACTCTGACCGAGGCCCGGCGCCTTCTTTCCGCAGGTTCAACCCGCATCCAGGCGCCCGTAGCGGCGGATTTCCGGCCAGATCCACGCGACCGCGAGCACGACGAGGATCGTGCCCACGCCACCGGACACGACCGAGAACACCGGGCCGAACCAGTGTGCCACAATGCCGGACTCGAAGCCGCCGAGCTCGTTCGAGGTGCCGATGAAGAGGCTGTTAACGGCCGAAACGCGTCCGCGTTTTTCGTCCGGCGTGAGCAGTTGAACCAACGTGTGCCGCACCACCACGCTGACGTTGTCGGCCATGCCGCAGACGAACAGCATTGCCCAACCGAACCCGTACCAACTCGCGAAACCAAAGCCGACGGTCGCCAATCCAAACACCGCCACGGCCAACAACATGGCGCGACCGGCCTTTTGCAGCGGCGGCCGGTGGGCCACGATCATCGCCGACAGCAGCGAACCCAACGGCAACGCCGCCTCGAGGAAGCCCAGCCCGCTGGGGCCGACGTGGAAGATGTCCTTGGCATAGACCGGCAGCAGGGCCGTGGCGCCGCCGAGCAACACGGCGAAGAGATCGAGCGTGATCGTGCCAAGGATGACCCGTTGCGCGAACACGAACTTGAACCCCACGACGAGGCTGGTCAGCGACATCGGCTCGCGCGTCGTCTGGATGCGGCGGTACTGCACGAAGCCGAACATCGTCAGGCAGATGGCCGAAGCCAGCGTGTTGACCAGATACACCGACGCCGCGTGGTGCGTCAGCGCGATGAGCGCCCCGCCGGCGGCCGGCCCCGCCACGGAAGAGAGTTGGAAGCTGCCGCTGCTCCACGCCACGGCGCGCGGGAACAATTCGCGCGGCACGAGCTGCGGCAGGAAAGCCGAACTCGAGGGCCACAGGAAGGTGCGCGCCGTTCCCGCCAGGATCAGGCAGACGTAAATCCAAAAGGTCGGCGCCTGCAAAGCGGACACCAGCGCCAGCCCGGCGCTGGCCAGGCCCAGCAGGCCGGTCGTCCAGAGCATGATGTGCTTGCGGTTCCGATTGTCCGCCAGGTGGCCCGCCGGCAGGGTGAACAGGAACATCGGCACCATGTTGCTCAACCCCACCAACCCGAGGGCCAGCGCCGAGTGCGTGCGCTCGTAAAGTTCCCACCCGACCGCCACCGTCAGCATCTGCTGGCCCAGCGACGCGATGAAGCGCCCCGTCAGGTAGAGCACCACGTTGCGATTCCGCAGCACCTCGTACGGGCTGACAGGCGGACGCGACCCGGCCGGAGCCGGCGGTGGCGCGGGGTTACTCATCGGTGTGGACGCACAACATGGCGCCGGAGGTTAATGCCGATTGGCCGCGCGGCGAGACTTTGTGCAGCCCCAAAACGGCCGACGGCGATGCACCGCCACGCGGCGGCGGAATCAGGTCACCCGCGGTCCGCTATGAACCGGCACCTTCGCCGAGCTGCAGTTCATACGAGGTCACGCTGAAGGGGGCGAAGCGCAGCACCGCGTCGTTGCCGGTCACGTCGGCCGGGCGGCTGAACACGCGGACGCGTTGCGGCTCGTCACGCGAGTTCAGGACTTCCGCCGTCGGGCTCGACCGGGCTCCGGGCTCCGGACGATCCGGCGGGCGCGGATTGCGTCGGGGACGCGCGCCCGTATAATGCGACCGGGTTGAACGATTCCATAACTCAAGAGATTGGCCACCTGACCGGGCGCCTGGATGCGATCATCCGGGAGCAGGCGGGGGAGTTGGTGTTTCATCACCTCGACGAGATTCGTCGGCTCGCGGCGACGACCCGCCGGCACGACGATCGGGTCAGCCTGCGGGCGAAGCGCGCGCTCCTGAACCAACTCAGCGTGGCGGAGGCGTACCAGATCGCCCATGCCTTCAGCCTGTTCTTCCAGCTCACCAATCTGTGCGAGGAACGCGCGCGCGTCCGGCACCTGCAGCAGGAACCGTCGCCGGCCATGTCGCTGCGGCGCCTCTTCGAGGAACTGAAGGAAGTCGGCGTGCCCGCCGAGAAGCTGCAGCGCTGCCTCGACGAATTGGAAATCCAACCGGTGCTCACCGCGCATCCGACGGAGGCCAAACGCCGCGCGGTCCTGAACCAGATCTGGCGCGTGGCCGAGCGTTTTGACGAGCCGGACGAAGCGCTCGAAGCGCTCTGGCACACCGAGGAGGTCCGCGAACATCGCGTGGGGCCGCTCCAGGAGGTGGAGAACGCCGTCTTCTATTTCGACCGGACCATCTTCGAAACCGCGGCGAACTTCTACGACACGTTCGACACCGAACTGGCGCGACACTATCCGACCGTCAAACGGCGGCGTCACTTCCTCACCTTCGCGAGCTGGGTCGGCGGCGACCGCGATGGGAATCCCTTCGTCACACCGGAGATCAGCCGCACGACCGCGCAATGGCACACCTGCACGGCGATGGACTACTACGAGCGGCAGTGCGCGCTGCTCCTGCAGGAGATCACCCACGCCAGTCCGCCCGCCCGGCTCCCGGCCGGCGTGGCGCCGGGCGAGCCGATCATACCGTTTCAGCCCTACGAGGCGTTTCGGGCCAGGCTGGCCCGGCTCCGGAGCAAGCTGCGCGCGGGCAAGGCCGAGCTCCCGGAGATCGTGCGGACGCTCGAGGAGGTGCAGGCGGGTCTGCTCCAACGCAAGGCGCGCCGCGCCGCGCAAGGCCGCATCCAACGCCTGCTGACCCAGGTCCGCACCTTCGGGCTGCACCTGGCGGAACTCGATTTTCGCGACCACAGCGGCAAGCTCGATTCCGCCGTGCCGGAGCTCCTGGAAGAACTGCGCGCCCTCCGGGACATCCAGAAGGCGCACGGCCGGCTGGCCGCCAACCGCTTCGTCCTGAGCATGACGCGCAGCGCGGACGATCTCCTGCGGCTGCTGAAGCTGATGGACCAGGCCGGCGCGCGGGACCTGGATCTGGTGCCGCTCTTCGAAACGATCCACGACCTGGAGCACGCCTCGCAAATCCTGGCCAAGCTATGGAGCGACCCGCAGTATCATGCCCATCTCCAGCGCCGGGGCCGGGTCCAGGAAATCATGGTGGGTTACTCGGACTCGAACAAGGACGGCGGCTACCTCGCGGCCAACTGGTTCCTGTACCGGGCGCAAAAGGAGATGTCCCGCCTCGCGGACGAATGCGGCGTGAAGCTCCGGTTCTTCCACGGCAAGGGCGGGACCATCGACCGGGGCGGCGGCGCCAGCTATCACAGCCTGCGCGCGCAACCCCATGCCGCGCACGACGGCCGCATTCGCATCACCGAGCAGGGAGAGGTCATCTCGCTCAAGTACTCCAATCCCGCGATCGCCCAGCGGAATCTCGAACAACTCACTTCCGCCGTCATCGCCACCCAATGCCTGCCCATGCCGGCCCCGGCGCAACTGGCCCCGTGGGAGGCCCACATGGACCGGCTGGCGCGGCTCTCCTTCGAGTGCTACCAGGACCTGGTCTATCGCACCCCGGAGTTCGTCGAGTATTTCTGGCAGGCCACGCCCATCGATTTGATCGAGCACCTGCGGCTGGGCTCGCGTCCCTCCCGCCGCCACGCCACGTCCGACCTCCGCCAGCTCCGCGCGATCCCGTGGGTGTTCGCGTGGACCCAGTCCCGCCACCTGCTCTCCGCCTGGTATGGCGTGGGCCACGCGCTGCATGAGTTTGCGCGTCAGGAGCCGGACGGTCTGGCCAAACTCCGCGACATGTATCGTCTCTGGCCCTTCTTCCGCGCCCTGCTCGACAACGCCGAGGTTTCGCTCGCCAAGACCGACCTCCGGATCGCCGCGGAATACGCCGCGCAGGTGCGCTCCCGGCCGGTGCGCCAGAAAATCTTCCGCTTGATCGAGCAGGAATACGCGCGCTCCGTGCAAGGGGTTCTGGCGGTGACGGGGCGCTCGACGTTGCTCGAGAATCAGCCGGTGCTGGCGCAGTCCATCCGCCGCCGGAACCCTTCCGTGGACCCCCTCAACTATCTGCAAATCCGCTTCCTCGCGCGCTGGCGCAAGGCGGGCGCTAAACAGCGCACCGAAACCCTCCGTCGGCTCCTGGCCTTGACGGTGAACGGCATCGCCTTCGGCATGAAGAGCACCGGCTGAATTCAGCCCCCCTGGTGGGGCGAGACTCCGTCGCGCCTGTGGTATTGGCCACAGAGGCACGGAGACACGAAGGTTGAATTCGGAAGCCAGGAAGGGAGGAAAACCGGACTCTGGTCCTGGAATTCCTGGATTCCTGAGTTCCAAATTGATCCGCATTCCGTCCCTCTCCTTCGGATCGAGTGCGTCGGGAGGGTTTCGAGCGGGAACCGGGCTGCCGCGCCGTGCGCGGCTCACCGATAAATCACCACCAGGAACACCACCGCCTGCGTCTTGCCGGCATTCACGATGGCGTGCGGCACATCGGCGCGGTAAGTCGCGGAATCGCCCGCGCCCAGCGACTCGACGTCACCCGCGGACTCCACGCGCACCTGCCCCTTCTCCACGCTGAGGAACTCGCGGGTGCCGGCGAAGTGGGCCGCGCTGCGCAGCGCGCCGCCCGGACGGAGTTCGACCTGATACAGTTCGACGTCCTTTTCGAGGTTGAGCGGCGAGAGCGTGCGGATTTCCACGTCCTGGTCGGACCGGTACAGGTACGCCCGATCGCCGGCGCGGATCACCGTGACCGCCGGCGTGGCCCCGGGCGCTTCCAGGAGATCGCCCAGCGACAGGCCGAAGGCGCGGGCAATGCGCAGGGTGACCGCGAGGGTGGGGTTGGCCTGTTCGCGCTCGATTTCGCTCAGCATGGACCGGCTCACGCCGCTGGCCCGGGCCAGGGCCTCCAGCGACCAGTTCCGCTCCGCGCGCAGCGCCTTCACCCGGGTGCCCAGGTGCCGGTTCAGGCTCGCCGTGACCTCGGCCGCGGGCGGCGCGCCCGGCGGGGAAGGCGCTTTGCGGGGGCTTGTACGCATTGTTTGATTTACCGGAAAAAGTTCTTGCATACCGGAAATGGTTGTCCACTATACAGCCCATCGCTGTCCGGTATGCCGGAGGCTGGACCGGCCGCTGGTCTTTGGCAAGCGCGATGGCGAAGGTAGCCAACACAGGTCGTCAACCGCTCGAATCGATGAAAGCTCTGGTCAAACGTGAATCCGCCCGGGGGCTCTGGCTCGAAGACGTGCCCGAACCGCCGACCGGTATCAACGACGTTCTCATCCGCGTGAACCGCACCGGCATCTGCGGAACCGACGTCCACATCTACAAGTGGGACGCCTGGGCGCAGAAGACCATTCCCGTGCCCATGGTGGTGGGGCACGAGTTCGTCGGCGAAGTGGTGCAGGTGGGCTCGAACGTGAAGGACTTTTTCCCCGGCGACATCGTCAGCGCCGAAGGCCACGTCGTGTGCGGGCGTTGCCGGAACTGTCTCGCCGGCCGCCGGCATCTGTGCAAAGACACGCAAGGCATCGGCGTGAACCGGCCCGGCGCCTTCGCGGAGTTCATCGCCGTGCCGATGACCAACGTGTGGCATCACCAGCCGGGGATCGACCTCGACGTGGCGGCCATCTTCGACCCGTTCGGCAACGCGGTGCATACCGCGCTCTCCTTCCCGACCCTGGGCGAGGATGTGTTGGTCACCGGCGCCGGGCCGATCGGGATCATGGCGGCGGCGGTGGCGAAACACGCCGGGGCGCGTTTCGTCGTGGTGACCGACCTCAACGAATACCGGTTGGACCTGGCCAAGCGCATGGGGGCCACGGTCGCGCTCGACGTGCGCCGTGGATCGCTCGCCGAAGTCCAGAAGCAACTGGGCATGAGGGAAGGGTTCGATGTGGGCCTGGAGATGTCCGGCAACCCGGCCGGGTTCCGGGATCTGATCGACAACATGGCGCACGGCGCCAAGATCGCCATGCTTGGCATTCCGCCCTCGGAGATGGCGATCGACTGGAACAAGGTGGTTTTCAACATGCTTACAATCAAAGGCATTTACGGCCGGGAGATGTACGAGACCTGGTACAAGATGACCGTGATGCTGGAGAGCGGCCTGGACATCAAGCCGGTGATCACCCACCGCTTCCATTACACCGAGTTTGAGCAAGGGTTCGCCGCCATGCTGTCCGGCCAGTCCGGCAAAGTCATTCTCGACTGGCGGAATTAGGCGGCGCACGTTGGCGGCATGAAGCGTGTCTCGATCTGCGCGGTGGTTGTGGGGTTGCTCGGGAGTGCGATGGCCGGAATGCTCACGGCGGGCGAAGCTCCGGAACGACCGGTGTATGTGGTGGCCATCTCGGCGGCCACGCGTCAGGACGCCGAATGGCGCCAGGTGGCAGAGGTCCTCGTCGCCAAACACGCCGGCCGATTGATGGAATATCATTCGCCGGTTTCGACCCTCCAGCCGGCCTTGCGGGCGCTGGCGCCGGAGTACGTCTGTTTCGTGGCCCGACCCGAGGAAGCCACGCGCGAGTTTGTCGCGGAGCTCCACCGGCTCACCCGGCAACTCGACGACGATCCCTATCCGGATTGTTACTGGGGCATTTTGACCGGTTACAACGCGCGCAACGCGTTGGCGATCGCGCAGGTCAACGCCCCGTTGCGCATCCGCAAAGTCGCGGCCGGGACCGAGCTCGCTCTCGATCGATGTGAGGAGGGCGTCTGCTATGACGAATTGAAGTCCGGGCGGATTCTGCGCAAGGCGAAGGAGGGCCAGCCGACGGAATCCACCGGTCCGGCCGACAGCACTGGGGCGTTGGTGCAGACGCTCAATGAGTACGCTCCCGATCTGTTTGCCACCTCGGGCCACGCCACGGAGCACGACTGGCAGATCGGTTACGCCTATCGCAACGGCCAGTTCCGGTGCACGGAGGGCGTGCTCTTCGGCCTGGACACCCAAGGGCGGAAATACCCGATCCACTCGCCCAATCCCAAAGTGTACCTGCCTATCGGCAATTGTCTGATGGGCCACATCGACGGCCGCGACTCGCTGGTGCTCGCGTTCATGAACAGCGCCGGCGTCTGCCAGATGATCGGTTATACCGTCCCGACCTGGTACGGCTACATGGGCTGGGGCCTGCTCGATTACTTTGTCGAACAACCCGGCCGCTACACGCTGACCGAAGCGTTCCGCGCCAACGCAACCGCGCTCATCGACCGCCTGCAGCGTTACTTCCCCGATTTGCCCGACGCCTCGATCGACGCCGCCGGCCGGACGTCCGCCCCCATCCGACTTTCGGACGCCGCCCGTCAGGCCGGCCTCACCGCCAACGACGGACCGGGCCTGTTGTTCGATCGCGACGTGGTGGCCTTCTATGGCGACCCGGCGTGGGAGGCCCGCATGGCTGACCGGCCCAAAGCGTGGGACCAGACGCTCGAGGTCCGGGGGAATACCTATACCTTCGAGATCAAACCCGGTCGCGGCGAACGCACATTCGAACCGATCAACAAGAACGGCGTGCAACGCGGAGGCCGGCCGATCATCGCGTTCTTGCCGCACCGCGTGAAAGCGGTGCAGATCCTAGAAGGGGCCGACCTTCACCCCGTCGTGGCCGACGACTTCCTGTTGGTTCCGAATCCGCGGACCTGCGATCCGAACCGGCGCTACCGCGTCGTATTTCGAGCCAGCACTCCGAAGCTGGAAACCGCAGCGGGACGCCAATGAATGCGGATCGGGCCGGGACGGGCTCCCGTTCGGCCAGTTGGATATGCTTTCGCCTATGACCTCGACTTTCCAATCCCATCTCGCCACGCAACTCGAGGGCATCCGCTCGAGCGGTACGTACAAGCACGAGCGCGTGATCATGACGCCGCAAGGCACGACCATCCGTGTCGCGGACGGTCAGCCGGTGTTGAACTTCTGCGCGAACAACTACCTCGGCCTGGCCCAGCATCCGGTCGTCGCCGCCGCCGCGAAGGCGGCGATAGATCAATGGGGCTACGGCCTGGCCAGCGTGCGGTTCATCTGCGGCACGCAAGGCGTCCACAAACAACTCGAAAGCCAGCTCAGCGCGTTCCTCGGCACCGAGGACACGATCCTTTACTCTTCCTGCTTCGACGCCAACGGCGGCCTGTTCGAGACGTTGCTCGGACCGGAGGACGCGATCATCAGCGACGAATTGAACCACGCCTCGATCATCGACGGCATCCGCCTCTGCAAGGCGCAGCGTCTCCGTTACCGCAACAACGACATGGCCGACCTCGAGGCCAGACTGCAGGGGGCGGCCTCGGCGCGTTTCAAGCTGATCGCCACCGATGGCGTGTTCTCGATGGACGGCTACATCGCGAACCTGGCGACCATCTGTGATCTCGCGGAAAGACACGGCGCCCTGGTGATGGTGGACGACTCGCACGCCGTGGGTTTCATGGGGCGAACCGGGCGCGGCACGCCGGAGCATTGCGGCGTGATGGGCCGCGTGGACATCCTCACCGGCACGCTCGGCAAGGCGCTGGGCGGCGCCAGCGGAGGTTACACGAGCGGTCGGCGCGAGATCATCGAGCTGCTGCGCCAACGTTCGCGACCCTACCTGTTCTCGAACACGCTGTGCCCCAGCATCGCTGGCGCCTCGTTGAAGGTGCTGGAACTGCTGACCGAATCCACCGCCTTGCGCGACAAGCTGGAGGCCAACACGCGGTTCTTCCGTGAGGGCCTGGCGAAGTTCGGCTTCACCATTCTGCCCGGTACGCATCCGATCTGCCCGGTCATGCTGGGGGACGCCGCGTTGGCCACGCGATTCGCGGACGCGATGCTGGCCAAAGGCGTCTATGTCATCGGCTTCAGTTACCCGGTGGTGCCGCAAGGCAAGGCCCGTATCCGCACGCAAATCTCCGCCGCGCATACGCAGGAAGAACTCGCGTTCGCCCTCGCGGCCTTTGGCGAGGTGAAGCGCGAACTCGGCGTGTGATCCACAAGCCGGCACACTGGCGCTGCGAAGGGCGGGGCGTCGGCTGGGAGCCGCTGTCACTATGCTGGCCTTCTTGCTGCCCGAGCCGGGTAACTGGAGCCCCGTCCAAGGTCGTGGGGGAATCGTCTGACATCGTGCCAGGACGGTTTCTCAGGCAGGAGAACCCTGGGCTTTACGGCCGGGACTCGTTCGGGTTGAATCGCTTGGAGCACGAGACAAGGCATGAGCGCGGAATTCCAATACGACGTCTTCCTGAGCCGCCACCAGGCGGGCAAGCCGCGGGTGTGGCGAAAGTCAAAGGCAAAAGGCAGAAGGCAGAAAGTCTTCATTCCTCCTTCTGCCTTCATCCTTCTTCCTTCCCCGTCTGTGAGGTTGGAGCGCAACTCTGGTGGGCGGGGCAACCTGCTTTTTCGCGATCCGGCCAACGCCGGTCGCCACTTCATCCCGCTCTGTGGCCGACTGCGAACCCCCGGTGCCTGCAAGGGAAAACGACTTGCCACGCGGTGGAAGATGGGGGTTGCCGTAAGCCTTTCTGAGATCGCCTAAAGGCGCTTGATGTCGTAAAATCCGAACCTCGTTATGCCACGTGCAAATCTGCTCAACACCGCCGATGTGACGCTGAAGGGACTCTTGGCCAACGGACTACGGTACGCCGTGCCCCCTTATCAGCGGGACTATTCCTGGCGCGAGGAGCACTGGGAAGACCTCTGGCTGGACCTCGAGGAAGTATCCCGACGCGAAGATTCCCAGCACTACATGGGGGCGATTGTGCTGCAACAGCGCGATCGAGAAGAGTTCGTCGTGATTGATGGTCAGCAACGCCTCTGCACGCTTAGCTTGATCGCGCTGGCGGCGGTTGGCTTGTTGGAAGAGCGGGCGGCGGCGGACATTGAGAAGCAGGACAACCTCGAACGTGCCCGGCTCCTCCGTGATGCATTTCTCGGGAACAAAGACCCCGGGTCGTTGCGTTACCGCAGCAAGCTGAGCCTGAACCGCAACGACGACACGTTCTATCAAGGAACGTTGCTCCAATTGCACGCACCCCTTGCGCCGGCAAGACTTGGCGATTCAAACCGTTTGCTTTGGGAAGCATTGCGTTACTTCAGGACGCACCTTGCCGCTCGGTTTTCCGCGCCGAAGGCTGGCGCGGAACTGGCACGGTTTGTCAACGAAGTGGTGGCGCTCCGGCTTTTGTTCATCCGCGTCTTGGTCGATGATGACTTGAGCGCATACACCGTCTTTGAAACGCTCAACGCTCGTGGCCTTGATTTGACAGCCAGTGACCTGTTGAAGAACTACCTGATGGCGCTGGTCGCCCGACGTAGCGAGGGAGATTTGCGGCACGTTCTGGACCAATGGACGCGTATCACTCACGCCGTCGGCATCCGCATCCTGCCCGAGTTCCTCCGACACTACCTCAACTCCAGACAGCCGTTCATCCGGCAAGAACGTTTGTTCAAGAGTCTGAAGGCGCAAGTCAACACAGCGGAGCAGGTCTTCGATTTGTTGCGCGAGTTGGAGTCGGCGGCGGTTTGGTATCAGGCCATGCTCGATCCTGATGACCCGCAGTGGCATGCGATCCCCGGCGCACGAGAACAGGTGCGGGTGTTGAATCTGCTCGGCGTGAAGCAGTTCAAGTCACTGGTATTGGCAGCCGCCAGGAGGTTGCCGCAAGAGGCACTGAGTGATGTCCTGCGTTTCTGCGCGATCGTATCTTTCCGCTACACCATTATCGCAGACCGTAACCCGAGCGAGTTGGAGCGGGCCTACAACGATGTCGCCGTGGGAATTGAGCAACGTCGGCTTCAGACTGTTGGCCAGATTCGTGAAGCGCTCCGCGTCGTCGCCGTGCCAGATGACGATTTCCGGGATGCGTTTAGCCGTCGCTCAATTCCAGTGGGCGGACGCAACAAAAGAGTCGTTCGATTCATCCTCTGTGCGCTGGAACGACAACTGGGAAATCAGGACGTACGAGACGAAACAACACCTGCAACGATTGAACACGTTCTGCCGGAGAACTTGACTTCGGAATGGCGTAGCGAGTTTGACGATGAACAGCATGCGCGATCCGTCTCCCGCCTCGGGAATTACACCTTGCTCGACGTGTCGCGTAACAACGATGTGGGAACCCAATCATATTCCCAGAAACAGCCTGTCTTCGCAGCCTCCGGATACCAAATCACGCGGCGGATTGCGTTTCCCGAATGGACACCCGGCTCGATTGAGGCCAGACAGCGTGAGATGGCGGGTTGGGCCGCAACGGTGTGGCAGTTTTAAGAGATCGAGCGCCGCCCTGGGTTTGTCGGCATGATGCGAGTGCGCGCTGATGGAGCGCGGGTGATTCCTTCCGCTCCTTCAGAGCGGTGGGTGATTTGGCCATTGGAACCCAGGGCGGCGCTCGTGTCACTTCGCTTGCCCTGGGCTGATGCACGCTCGGCCTTTCAGGCCGGCTCGGGCCGGATTGGAAGATGGAGTTCAACGGTCCCGGCGGTGGGACGGTGTCCCGGGCCGAAGGAGCGGATTCACTTCCGGCCGAAGGTCGAGGCGATGGACCAATCCGGCGACCGGCAGCGGGATTTCGATGCGTTCGTGGTTTCCGGCAAAGGCGAAGGAACCGCGGAACATGCGGAAGGCGCGAAAGCCTTGGATTTGCATCCCCGTTCGCGTGTTCGGCGTCGTTCGCGGTGAGCCTCCTCACCTCCGCAGCGCATCTGTGCGTGGCCAGCGTCGGGTTGTGTTCGACGGCCCGGCCATGATCTGCCAGACTCGCCGCCGATGCTGCAGCCGAAGCAACCAGCGCAAAGTCGGAAGGAACTGCGGTTCGCCATGAACCTCTCGCTCGGGACCGGCGTGGTGATGCTGGTGCTGAAGTGGGGCGCGTTCGCCGTGACCGGCTCGTCCGCGATCTTGAGCGATGCCGCCGAGTCGGTGGTCCACATCATCGCGGTCTGCTTCGCGGCCTACAGTCTGCGGTTGACGGACAAGCCGGCCGACGAGGATCACCCGTACGGCCACGCCAAGATCAGCTTCTTCTCGGCGGGCTTCGAGGGCGCGATGATCGTCGTCGCCGCGCTCTACATCATTTACACCGCGGTGGCGCGGTGGTTGGGCGGGCTGACCCTCGAGAATCTCGGGTGGGGCACGGGGCTCACCGCGCTGGCTTCGGCGATCAACGGCGCGCTGGGAGGCTATCTGTTGTGGTTGGGCCGGAAGCGCCGGTCGCTGATCCTCGAAGCCAACGGCAAGCACGTCCTCACGGACGTTTGGACCAGCCTCGGCGTGGTGCTGGCTCTGGTCCTGACCTATTTCACCGGCTGGCTGCCCTGGGATCCGATCTGCGCGATTCTGCTCGCCCTGAACATCCTGTGGTCGGGCTACGGGTTGATGCGGCAGAGTCTGGGCGGTTTGATGGACACGGCCGACCCGGCGGTCAATAAACGATTGACGGCCTTGCTCCGCGAGCAGACGGCGAAACACGGCATCGAGTTCCACGGCCTGCGCCACCGCAACACCGGCGACCGGTACTGGGTGGAGGTGCATCTGCTGTTCCCGGAAGCCTGCTCCTTGAGCGAGGCGCACGCGATCGCGACCGAAATCGAGGAGGTGGTCGGGCGCGGCGTCGAACCCGGCGCGCACGTCACCACGCACCTGGAGCCTGCGGACGGCCACGACGAGGCGCACGACGATCGCCGCGTGGAAACGGCGCGGTAGCCGACGCGGCGCATTTTTCTGGCCAAGCCAGCGCCCGGCGGGTAAGCCACTGGCGCTGTCATGGAACCGGGTCTGATCGTCTTCGTTCTCGTTGCCTTGCTGATGGTCGCCGCCGTAATTGGCTCCATCATCGCCGCGCGGAAGCGCCGCGAGGCGATGCGACTGCTCGCAGAACGGCTGGGATTGGCGTTCAACCCGGACAAGGACTACGGCCTCGCAAACCGCTTCTCGTTTCTGAACAAACTCCGGCAAGGCGACAACCGCTATGCGTTGAACGTTCTCAGCGGCACCTACCAAGGCCACGAAGTGCTGGTATTTGACTACCATTACGAGACGCACTCCACCGATTCGAAAGGTAACCGGCACACGCAACACCACCATTTCTCGTTCTTCATCCTCTTCCTGCCGCGGCCAGGCCCGGAGTTGATCATCAGCCGCGAAGGGATCTTGTCCAAGCTGGCCCAGGCGTTCGGGTACGACGACATCGACTTCGAGTCGGCCGAGTTCTCCCGCAAGTTTTGCGTGCGCTCCCGCGACCGACGTTTCGCTTACGACATCTGCCACCCGCGCTTCATGGAATACCTGCTGGCGAACGACGACCTGAGCCTGGAATTCGAGTCCAACGTGGTGGCGTTGGGATTCGACCAGCGGCTCGCATCGTCCGAGATCGAACGCAACCTCCGTCGCTTGCTGGAAGTTCGCGCCCTGCTGCCGGAGTACCTGTTCAACCCCGCCCCGTCATGACTCCCATCCTGATCGTCATCGCCGCCGTCGTGCTGGTGCCGCTGATTTACGTGGTCGTCCAGTACAACGGGCTGATCAGCCTGCGCAATTACATCGCCGAGTCGTGGAGCAATGTGGACACGGAGTTGAAGCGCCGGTACGACCTCATCCCCAATCTGGTCGCCACCGTCAAAGGCTACGCCGCGCACGAGCGCGAGGTGCTGGAGCGCGTGACCGAGTTGCGCAACCGCTGTTTCGCCAACCGGGGACCGGTGGGCGAGCAGGCGCGGGATGAGATCGAACTGGTGGGCGCGCTCAAGCAGTTGTATGCGGTGGTGGAGAATTACCCGCAGCTCAAGGCCGACCAGCACTTCCTGCAACTCCAGCGCGAGTTGGTCAACACCGAGGACCGCATCCAGGCCGCCCGACGATTTTACAACGGCAACGTGCGCGATTACCGGAACCGCCGCGAAACGTTTCCGAGCAGCCTGGTCGCCGGGCTGTTTCACTTCCCGCCTGCCGAGTTCTTCAGCGTCCCGCCGTCCGTGGCCGACGTGCCGGACGTGGAATTCGGTTGAGCGGCAGGCCGGCGCGACCTGCGTGAACGCCGCGGGGAGCGGCGGTCGGCGGCGGTTCTTCCCACCCCCGGTCCACCCCGGCCCGGCCGCCACGATCCGGTGTTCGCCGCCCGGCAACACGCGGCCGCGCCGTGTGTTTGCGATTGATCCGCCCTTCTCCGGACCTCAGTTTAGGGCCATGCGAGTGGTGAATAGCGCGGCTGAAATGCAGCGTTTGGCGAAAGGCTGGCGGCTGACCGGCACGCGCGTGGGTTTCGTGCCTACGATGGGCTGCCTGCACGACGGCCACCTGAGTCTGGTACGCGCCGCGCGCCGGCGGGTGAGCCCGAAAGGCCAGGTGGTGGTGAGCCTGTACGTGAACCCGACCCAGTTCGCACCGAACGAAGATCTGGCAGAATACCCGCGCGATCCGGCGCGCGACACCCAGCTTTGCCGCGCCGCCGGCGTGAACGTGTTGTTCGCTCCCGCCGACGAGGACATGTACCCGCGGACGGGGGGCGCCGAAGCGAGCACCTGCGTGGTGGAGGAAGCCGTCTCGCGCGGTTTGGAAGGCGCGGCCCGCCCCACCCATTTTCGCGGGGTGACGACGGTGGTCGCCAAGCTGTTCCACCTGGTCCTGCCGGACGTCGCGGTATTTGGCGCCAAGGACTACCAGCAGGCGGCGGTGATCCAGCGCATGGTGCGGGACCTCCATTTTCCGGTCGAAATCGTCGTGGCGCCGACGGTCCGCGAGCCCGATGGGCTGGCGCTGAGTTCCCGCAACCGGTACCTCTCGACGGAGGAGCGTCCGCAGGCGGCGATTCTTTGGCGCGCGATCGAGGAGGCGCACGCGCGGGTCCGCGCCATGCGGCGAGGCATTCCCGCGGCGAAGCTCAAACCCGCGCTGGCCCGCCTGATCGCGACCCAGCCGGCCGCGCGGCTGGATTATCTGGAATTCTTCGATCCCGCCACCTTCGAGCCGGTGACGGTGGTCAAACGGGGCGTTCACCTGGCGCTGGCCGTTTACGTGGGGGCGACCCGTTTGATCGACAACGCGCTGCTCGATTGAAAACCTCCCTATGAATATGCCGTTCGAATCCGACCATCTCGTCATTGGCAGTGGCATCGCCGGGCTGTTTTACGCCTTGAAGGCAGCCGCCCGCGGCACGGTTGCGCTGGTCACCAAGAAGGGAAGCGCGGAATCCAACACCAATTACGCGCAAGGCGGCATCGCCTCGGTGATGAGCCCCGAGGACTCGTTCGATCTGCATGTGCAGGACACGCTCACCGCCGGCGCGGGGCTGTGTCGCGAAGACGTGGTGCGCACGGTGGTGCGGGAAGGTCCGGCGCGCATCCGGGAGTTGATCGAATACGGCATCCGCTTCACCGAGCGCGAGGTGCCGGGGGAACCGGGACGGCGCGAGTTCGATCTGGGCCGGGAGGGTGGGCATTCGAAACGGCGCATCGTTCACGCCCAGGACATGACCGGGCGCGAGATCGAGCGCGCCCTGGTGGACGCCGTCGAGCACGAGCCGCGCATCCAGGTGTTTCAGAACCACCTGGCAGTGGACCTGATCACGACCCAGAAGCTGGGCCTGGCCGGACCGAATCGCTGCCTGGGGGCTTACGTGCTGGACAAGGCGAACGGGACGGTGCGCGCCTTCTCGGCGCCGACGATCGCGCTGGCCACCGGCGGCTGCGGCAAGGTCTATCTGTACACGACCAACCCCGACATCGCGACCGGCGACGGCGTGGCGATGGCCTATCGCGCCGGGGCGGGCGTAGCCAACATGGAGTTCATCCAGTTCCATCCGACCTGTCTGTACCATCCGAAGATCAAGTCGTTTCTCATCAGCGAGGCGGTGCGCGGCGAAGGGGCGGTGTTGCGGCGCATCGACGGCCAGGAATTCATGGCCCGCTACGATGCCCGCAAGGAACTTGCCCCGCGCGACATCGTGGCCCGCGCCATCGACAGCGAGATGAAACGCACCGGCGCGGACCACGTTTATCTGGACATTACCCACAAGCCGGCGCCGTTCATCATCCGCCGCTTTCCGAACATCTACGGCACCTGCCTCGAGAACGGCATCGACATTACCAAGGAACCCATCCCGGTGGTTCCGGCGGCGCATTACCAGTGCGGCGGGGTGGTCACCGACGTCAACGGCGCGACCGAACTCGCCGGCCTTTACGCCATCGGCGAGGTGGCGTGCACCGGTCTGCATGGGGCGAACCGCCTGGCCAGCAATTCGCTCCTCGAAGCGCTGGTCACGGCCCATCGCGCGTCGGAGCACGCGGCCCAGACGCCGACGCAGCGGCTGTCGGTTGCCATTCCGCCCTGGCAATCCGGCCGCGCGCAGAATCCGGACGAGATGGTCGTGGTGTCGCACCTCTGGGACGAAATCCGGCGCCTGATGTGGGATTACGTGGCCATCGTGCGCACCAACAAGCGACTGCAACGCGCCTTGAACCGCATCGACAATCTGCAGGCCGAAATCCGGGAGTTCTATTGGGATTTTGTCGTCACCGCCGACCTGCTGGAATTGCGCAACATCGCCACCGTTTCCGAACTGATCGTCCGTTGCGCCATGCAGCGGCCCGAAAGCCGCGGATTGCATTACAATCTCGATTACCCCCAGCCGGACCCGGCCTGGGCGCAGCGCGACACCGTGCTGCGGCGCAGCGGTCCTTGAGGCCGGCTCAGCCCCGGTACACGCACCGCGCGGTGCAGGTTTCGGCGACCTGCACTTCGGTCAACCCCGGCAGGCCAGGTTTAAGCCGGTCCCAGATCCAGCGGGCGATGTTCTCACTGGTCGGATTTTCCAAGCCGGGCACCTCGTTCAGGTAGCGGTGATCGAGCTGCTCCCAGAGCGGCTTGAACGCCTGGGTGATGTCCGCGTAATCGATCAGCCAGCCGAGCCGGTCGTCGCATTCGCCGGCCACGACGATCTCCGCCTGGAAACTGTGACCGTGGAGGCGGCGACATTTGTGCGTCTCGGGCAAACGCGGCAACAAGTGCGCCGCCTCAAACTGAAACGTTTTTCGTAGCTCGATGTTCATGGGCAGGTGCGGGGCGCGGGGCGTGGGGATAGAGGCTCGCTACCATCTGGCCGGCAGTTCCCAATCGGTCCAGCGGACCAGGTCGCCCAAGGCCGGGCGGCCGTCGTGGCGCCAGGTCGGGGGCGGTTGTTGCATCCGCCCCAACGGACAGACGCGCGGAACGCCCCAGCGCGCGAAACGCAGCACCAGCGCTTGCTCGCGCGTGCCCGACGCCGCCAGACCGACGGTGGCAATCCGGCCGCGGAACGGGTCGGCGCCCGCCAACGCCTCGTCGATTCCGGCGACCGCCTTCACATACACGAAGCGGTTCAAGCACGACGGCGACAGCGGCGGGCCGTTCTCGAAGACCACCGTCCACGCGGTCGAGCCGGGGCTGGCCCAGAGCCGGGTCTCGGGCGAATGCGCCGCGCGCACTTCGTAAAACGCGCGACGGGCAGCGATCGCGGCCGCCTCGGCCACGGGCAGGGCGCCGCGCGGTTCGACTTGCTCGCACCGTGCGAGTTCCTCCGCCAGAACCTCCGCGAAGCGCTCGGGCGGATTGCGACCGCCGGTCTCGACGAAAAACGCGTGCGGCGAGAGGCACCCGAGCTGGTTCCACGCCACGACATCGCGCGCCGCCGCCGCCACCACCTTCGGCAGGGCGTGGTTCGACAACTGTTCGTGCGCCACGTAGCCGAAACTGAGCCGGTGTCCGTAGCCCAGGAACCGCACGGACGACGGCACCGCTGCCCGCAGGTGGGCCAGCGTTTCGTCACTGCCCATCGCACTCACGCAATCGGCCTGCGCGAAGAGCGGCGTCTCGAGCGCGCGCGTGCCGCCGGGCCATTCGACGATTTCGATGCACGCGGCGAGCTTGGACTCGACCTCCCGCAGCGAGTGCGCGAAGAGCCGCGGCAGCAGCGACGTGCCGGACGCGCATTTCATGAACTGGGCCGAGCGCGCCAGCAGACCCAGCACCAGACTCAGCAACGGCGGGTTCGGCAGCCGTCCCGCGGTGATGTGGACCAGCATTTCCGGTCCCTGCGCGAGCGACATGCGATCGGCGCCGGTGCCGTCTTCGTTGGCCGCCAGTTGGTCGAGCCGCTGGGGATGGCCGAGGTCCTGCGCCACCAGCGCGCGGAGCTGCTCGCGCGTGAGAGTGGCGAAAAAGGCGTCGAGACCGGCGGCGAGGGTTGCCTGCGAGAAGCCCAGTTCGGCCGGGCCGTGCGTCAAAGCCAGGAGCCGGTACGGATTGGCCGGATCCAACCAGTCCTCCGCCAGCGCGGCGACCGCCTCGATCAGGTCGGGCGTCGTGCGCTCCGCGAGGTAGCGGCGCCGGTTGCTCTTCACCGCGAGGCAGGCGTCGGTGATCATCGTCGGCGTCAACAGACCGCGATCCGGCAGGTCGGCCAGGAAGTAGTGCGGGAGGTTCATGGCGCTTCGGGGAGGGTGGGCAGGGCCGGCAATTCCGAGGGCACCAGCCGGTCGGCGCCCCCGCGCGCTGCCCGCGGTTCCTGGCGACCCAGCGCCCGCAGACAGGGCAATGCGCCCAGCGAAGCCAGCATCAGAACCGCGAGTCCGGCGTACAGGGGGTAGTAACCGGCCGGCTGGCCCGCCGCGTCGCCCAGCGACCTGACCCGGGCGCCGGCCCACCAGTGACCGAGGTTCCCGATCAGGCCCACGATCGTGAGAAACACGCCGAACACGCGACCCCGGATCCCGGCCGGCACCGCGGTCAACAGCGCGGCCTCGACCATCGGGTAATTCGCCAGGATGAAGAATCCGTACGCCAACAGCACCGGGATGACCCACCCGGTCGGCACGTGCGGAAACACCGCGATCAGCAGCGCCGACAGCGACAGCACGAACGCGATCCACCGCAACCGGCCACGGTCGCTCAGGTGGCCGAACACCGGATTGCTCACCACGCCGACGAGGAAGATGGCGCTCAGGGCGACGCCGGTGGCCTGCACGCTGAAGCCGTGCGCCGCTTGCAGGAAGAGCGACCCGAGACTCGCCATGCCGCACGCAGCGAAGTCGCGCAGGCTGAAAAACACCGCCGCGGCCAGGAACAGCGCCCAGAGCGCCGGCGTCGGAAACAACCTGGTAACGGTCGCGCATTCGTGCGCTTCCGCCGTCGGAGTCTCTTCGGCGAGCCAGGCGAACGCGGCCGCCGACACCAGCCCCGCCAGTCCGATCTCCAGCATGGGCGCCTGCCAGCCCACGGCTTCCGCACGCCACCCCACGTAGAGCGGCCCGAGGAAGAAACCCGCGCTGGCGCCGATGCCGATTAGACCCAGCGCGCGTCCCGTCCGCCGGGGGTACAAGCCTACCACGAGCGCCGTCGCCGCGGGGTGATAGAACGAACCGCCCACGCCCGCCACGACGACGCTGAGCAGCGCCACGGCCTGGTTGGGCGCGGCGGCCAGACCGATGAAACCCAGCGCGTTCAACGTGAGGCCGGCCGCCAGCAGGCGTTTGCGGCTGAAACGATCCGCCAGGATCCCCAGCGGGTAGCTCGGCAGGAAGTAGGCCACCATCATGACCGTGGTGAGGGACGTTGCCGCCGCCACGCTGGGCAGGTGCAGATCGCGCTGGATCGGCAGGTAAACCGGCAACAACGCGACGTTGTACAGGTGGTTGAAGCCATGCAACAGCCCGACGAGCCAGAGCGTGCGGCCGTGTCCCTTGATCCGATGCGCGGCAGCCGCGGCCCTCATGGCAAAACGCTCCGTGGCTCCGACCGGAGCGAACATCCCCGGGATTCGGCCCGCTCGGCGCGGCCCAGCAGTTCGAAGCCTTCGTCGCGGCGCACCGCCAGATCTTCGGTCTGGATCGCGAGCACGGACCGCACGTTCGCCAGGTCGAACACGCGCAGCAATCCGGGTTCCCCTTCCGCGACCTCGCGGCCGGTTTCCGGCGAAATCACGATGGCCCGCGCCCAGGCCGGGAACCGAAAGATGCGCGGCGCGGAGCTGCCGGCCACACCGTCATAAGCCTGCGAGCTCAGTTCGCTCATGCCGTATTCGCAGACAATCCATTCAGCCGGCACCCCGAGGCGGCGGGAAACAAGCGCGTGCAACTCTGCCCGAGGCAGGCTGCGTGAACGGCCTTTGTAGCCTCCGGTTTCGAGCACCCGCGAGCCGGCCGGCAACCCGAACCGGCGCCCGGTATGATCCAGATGATCCAGCAGGTGAACGATCGAAAAGGCGGTCCCCAGCAGGCCCAGCGGCTCGCCCGCCCGCCCCGCCGCATCGAGCGCCGACACCGCCGTGTCGCCGTTCAAGGTCCAGCCTCCATCGCCTGCCACGGCGCCGGCGAACACGGAGTCGGCGGACCCGAACGCGGCCACGACGCACTGGAACATGTGCGCCAGCGAAGAATGCGGGGTGGCGTGGGCGGGCGGTGTCAACACGAGAAAGCGCAGCCGGCCGGCGGTCAAACGGGCGCGGTCCGGCAGCAGGTGTCGTTCAAACCAGGGCCGCAGGGAGGCTTCATAAAGGGCCAGCGATTCGGCATTATGGAAGTGCCGGCTGGGCGCCTGCTGCGTGGTGCCGCTGGAATGGAAAACCGTCGTGTGTTCCGACGGCGGCAGACTGGTGAAATCAAGCTCCTTGCAGGCGGTGGTCGGCACGGCGGGGATGGCGCGCCAGTCGTCCACCCGACCGGGCGCGGCCCGGCGCGCTTCGCACAGTTCGCGGTACGGAGTGACCGCGGCGAACTGGGCGGCAAACAGGTCGAGCGCGAGCGACGTGAATGCCGCTTCGGCCGTCAGGCCGGCGGTTTCGCACGGGGCGACCGCGTGCCCGTCGAGGAAGGCGCGCACGCGGCCGATCAGGTTGGAAAGGCAATCGCTGGACATGCGGTTTTCGTCTGGCGTCGTCGCCGACGCGGGCTGGTTCGCCGCCACAGCCGGGGCGAGTCTGCCCCGTCAAACATTCGCACGCAAGCGCGGCCCTCCCCGTTGACGCTCCGGGCCTTCCGGCTTGTCAAGGGGCCGCTCCGGGCTCACGGCGCCCCGGCTCCAAGAGGGAATATTGACGCCGTGGAGGGGTGGGGTACCGTCTGGACGCGCGCCAACCGGGCCGGTCCGGTGATCCCGTTGCGGAGTGTTTGCTCAGCGAGTCGCCCTGAGAAATGCGATCTGGCGCCCAAGGTAAAGGCACTTTATGTCCGATTCATCAGAAACCAAATCAGCCCGGCGGCCGTCGCGTCGTTCCCGGCGTGCCACCCGGATCCTGTTCATCCTGATCGGGCTCGTGGTCCTGATCGCGGTGCTCTACTTCGTCGTTACCAGCAGCGCCTTCCTCAAGGCGGTGGTGCTGCCGCGCGTGGCGTCGGCCATGAACGCCAAGCTCGCGGTGGACGAGGTTTCGCTCAGCCCGTTTTCGCGGCTCGAACTGAGGAAGGTGCGGGTGGACACGATCGGCGAGCTACCGCTGCTGCGCGCCGATGAAGTCACCGTGCGGTACCGGCTCTTCAGCCTCGTCGGCGGCAAACTGGACGTGCCGGAAATCATCTTGAAGCGGCCCGAAGTCAATCTGCAGGTGGGCGCGGACGGCCGGAGCAACCTCGATCCCCTCCTGGGCGGCGGCACCGCGGCTCCGCCGGCGCCGCGCAAGACCGGCGCGCCCCAGGTCAATCTGGGGTCGATCACGGTGCAGGGGGGGGCGGTGACCTATTGCCAACGCGGGGCGGGCGGAATCTCCCAATGTTCCACGCTGACGAATCTGGACTTCACACTCTCGAATCTCCAGAACGGCGCCACCGGCAAGGTGGCCGTCAGCGCCATCGTCACCCAGGTGAACACCGGCCCGAGCAACCGCCTGGATCAGGTGAGCGGCCAGATGACCGGCGAGTTTCAGTTCGCTCTGAGCAGCGAACTGGTGCCGGAGAGCCTGCAAGGCAATGCGCGGGTCGCCGTCGCCGAAGCGAGCGGCGGCCTGAGTGACCTGAAAGGGGGCGTGGCCACGCTCGACCTCCAGTACGCGGGGGAGCAGTTGCAGCAACTGCGCCTGCGTCTGCAACGGCAGGATCAGTCCCTCGGGGAGGTCCGGCTTTACGGCCCCCTCTCGCCGGTACGCCAGGAAGGGCGGATCAATTTCCAGGTCACCTCGATC
Organism: uncultured bacterium; assembly: GCA_963735925.1. GTDB lineage: Bacteria > Verrucomicrobiota > Verrucomicrobiia > Limisphaerales > J093 > DSVZ01. Next base: position 1,060,792 of record CAVTMT010000003.1, on the reverse strand, counting down.
GGTCCGGCCGCCTTGAAACTGGTGGGCGCGCCACTCGGGCTGGATTTTGGCGACACGGGGCTCAGCGCCTCCGGTTTTTGTGACGTCGCGGCCAAGGCCACGCGTTACACGGCGAACCTCACGCTCACGGCGGACAAGTTTTCCGTCCAGCGCGGCGCCCTGGCCACGCCCACGCTCGATTTGCAGATGGAACTGCGTGGCAGCGCCGATCTTTCCGACAAGACCGCCTACCTCGAGAAACTGTCACTGACGGGGAAAATTGGCGGCCAGGACTTGATCTCCTTTGCGACCGAACGCGCGGTGAACGTGGCGTGGGGCCGCGAGAAACCGCGCGCCACCGCGCCGGCGAGCATGACGCTCTCCGTTACGGATCTGCAACTGGCCCAGTGGCGTTCGCTTCTGGGCACGAACGTCCTCGCCGGGACGGTCAATCTGGCGGCCCGGATCGGAAGCGAAGAGGACGCGCGTCGCCTCAGCATGGATTTCACCAATTCGGTGAGCGGACTCGACCTCGCCGTGGGTGAAACGACCCTCCGCGGCCTGCAGACCCTGTTCTCCGGGACGTTCACGTTGGGAGACTTTCAAACTTTCGGCTTCGAACGCGGCCGGTTGGATTACGGCGAAGGCGGCACCAACCTGCTCAGCGCCACGGTTTCCGCCAGCTACGATGCCAAGGTCAACGGCGGCAACCTGCAGTTCACGGCGAATGGAGAGCTCCCGGCCTTGCTCGCCCGGCATCCGGTGAAGGACCTCGCGTTTCAACGCGGCAGTTTGCGGGCGAACATGCTCCTGAACTGGAACAACGACCAGTACTCCGGCGGCGTTTCGTTCCTGGTCGGCGATGCCGCCGGCACGGTCGGCGGCTACAAGCTCAACGGCTACAGCGCGCAGTTCGACGCCGACGCGGAACTCGCGCGCAACAAGCTCACCTTGCGCCGGGTGGGATTGAGCGCCCGCGAAGGGATCCGCAACGGGGGTTCCGCGGATATCGGAGGCCAGGTGGACGGCGGCACCGGGACGGCCGATTTAACGCTGCACGTCGTCAATTTGAACGAGACCGCCCTCCGGCCGTTTCTCACCGCGTTCCTAGCGGGCAAGGACCTCGCCTCCGTCGCCATTGGGGCCGAAGGCCAGTTGCGCTATGACTCCAAGTCGGCGGTGGACACCGCGTCCCCAACACCCCCGCTGCAACAAACGCTCACGCTGCTGGCGAACGGAGTCGGCGAAACCGCCCTCCAGCTCAGCGCCGGCGTCACCAACCTGGTGGTTCGCGATCGGGCCACGGCGCAAACGACCCCGCCCGTCGGATTCAATGTCGTGCTGGACGCCCGGCGGCGCGGCGACGTTTATGAATTGGGGACCAACCAGGTTCGCATCCCGCCGACCCAACGTGGACAGAACGTCCTGACGCTCACCGGCAAGGTGGACCTTTCGCCCACCAATGCCGCGCCGAGCACACTGTTGGCGCGCGCCGATTCGCTGGACCTCACGCCCATGTTCGATGCCTTCATGGCGGTCACAGCGGCCACCAACGCTGCCGCGGCGCCGCCCGCCCAGCCGGCCGCGGCTCTCGCGGGCCCAGACAGCGAGCCGCCGCCCGTCAGCATTCCGCTGAAACAACTCACCGCCGAATTGAAGGTGGGCAGCCTGTATCTGCGCGACATCGCGGTGCAGAACTGGACCACCAAGGCCGTGCTCGACCATGACCAGATCACCGTCGATCCCTTTGCGCTCACCGTGAACAACGCCGCGGTTTCCGGCACGGCCAAGCTCGATCTCACGCGACCGGGTTATGCTTATGAGCTTGGGCTCAACGCCGACAAGATCCTCTTGGAACCGCTCGTCAACTCCATGGCGACCAACTACACGGGCCAGATCAAGGGCGACATGTACGCCAAACTGAACCTCGCCGGCGCGGGGATTACCGGTCCGAGCCTGCAGAAGAATCTCCACGGCCAGGCCCTGATCAACCTGACCAACCTGACCCTCCAGGTCGTGGGCCCGCGTACCAAAAAGCTTCTGACCACCCTGGCGACCGCCCTGCGGCTGCAGGATCTGGCCACCTCGCCCTTGACCTTGATCGCCGCGAATCTGGACATTGCCGACGGCACCGTGGCCGTCCGGCCGTTCCAGGCTGCCAGCGCCGCCTTCTTCGCCACGGCTGAAGGCAACATTCGCCTCGCGCCGGTCCTCACCAATTCCACGGTGGACCTGCCGGTCAACTTCGCCTTGCGCGAGGACCTTGCCCGTCAAATCCAGGTCGCCAACCTCAAACCGTCGGCCCGGACGAATTTCCTCACGCTGCCCCCGTTCGTGAAGCTCGCAGGCACGGTTGGCGCGCCCGAGACCCAGATCGACAAACTTCGGCTGGCCGCCCTGCTGGCCGGCGGAGTTGGCACGGCGTTGGGTGGCGACGCCGGGGCGGCGGCGCAGGGCGTCGGCAGCCTGCTCCAGGGCGACACGAAGAGCGCCTTGGGCGCGTTGAACGATTTTCTGCAGAAGACGCCGGGATCCACGAATGCGCCGGCCACGAATGCCCCGGTTCAGCCCAAGACCAATGCCTCTCCCGTCCAGGACGTGCTGGGCATTCTCAAGTCACTGGAGAAAAAGAAGAACTAACCCGGCCGCCGCCGCCTCAACCCAAAGCCACCCCCAGCCGCCATGAAGGTCGTCCTTGATTACCTGCAAACCCAGCGTGAACGCTTCGTCCGCGAGCTCTGCGATTACGTCCGATTTCCCAGTGTCTCGGCGCAACCGGCCCACCGGCCGGACATGCAGGCGTGCGCCGAGTGGCTGGTCGCCCATTGCCAGGCGATCGGCCTCGAGGCGGAGTTGTGCCCCACCGCCGGTCACCCCATCGTGCTGGCCAGGACGCCGCACCGCCGCGGCGCGCGCCGACCGCACTTCGTCGTGTATGGCCACTATGACGTGCAGCCCGCCGAGCCGTTCGAGTTGTGGAAGACCCCGCCTTTCGAGCCGCGGGTCGAGGGCACCTCGCTCTTCGCCCGCGGGGCGAGCGACAACAAGGGCCAGCACCTCGCCCACCTGAACGCGGTGGAAGCCTATCTCGCCACCGGCACCGAACTGCCGTGCGACCTGACTTTCGTGGTCGAAGGCGAGGAGGAGGTCGGCAGCGGGAACCTGGCCGGGTTCCTGAAGGCCCGACAGGCGGAGCTGCGCTGCGACGGCGTGGTCGTGTCGGACACCGGCATGCCGGCGCCGGGATTGCCGGCCCTCACCTACGCCCTGCGGGGTATCACCGCGGTCGAGATCAAGCTCATCGGCCCCAACCGCGACCTGCACTCCGGCATTTTCGGCGGCACGGTGGACAACCCCGCCATGGCGCTGAGCCAGTTGCTGGCCCAACTTCGGGACCGCAAGGGGCGGGTGCACATTCCGGGATTCTACGACGACGTGGTGCCCCTTTCCGCTTACGAACGCAAACAGCTTGCCCGGCTGCCGTACCGTGAACGCGACTATGTCAAGTTCCTCGGCGTGCCCAAGCTGCTGGGTGAAGCCGGTTACACCGCGTGGGAACAGCGCAGCGCGCGCCCGACGGTCGAGATCAACGGCCTCACCAGCGGTTATCAGGGGGAAGGCAGCAAGACCATCATCCCGTCCTGGGCGAGTGCCAAACTCACGTTTCGGCTGGTCCCGAACCAGAGCCCGGCGAAGATCGCGCGGCTCGTAAAACGCCACCTCCAAAGCCTGGTGCCGCCGACTGTCCGCGCCGAATTGACCGCCGGCCACGGCGGTGAAGCCTACCTGCTCGATCCGCGGAGTCCGCAGGCGGCGGCCGGCCTGCGGGCGCTCAAGACGGCGTTCGGTCGCGAGCCGGTGCTCCTCCGCGAAGGCGGCTCCATCCCCATCGTTACCGAATTCAAGAAGATCCTGGGCGCGGACACGCTCCTGCTGGGCCTGGCGCTACCGGACGACAACGCGCACTCGCCCAACGAGAAGTTCGACCTCGACAACTATGCAGCCGGCCAACGCCTGGGCGCCGCCCTGTGGCCGGAACTGGCGGCGTTAAGCTGACCTGGGTTTGCCGGCCGATATGACCCGAGACTCATTGATACGTTCCAGTCCACCCTCTTGACTATGCACCTGTCACCCAAGCCCTCTCTCCAACCCCTGCTCTGGACCACCGCCCTTTGCCTGGCAGCCGGCACGGCGCTCGCCGACGACTGGCCGCAGTGGCGCGGCCCGCAGCGCGACGGCAAGTCCGCCGAGACTGGTTTGCTTCAGGAATGGCCCGCGGGCGGACCGCCGCTGGCCTGGAAAACGGCCGGCCTGGGCGCCGGTTTCACCACCGTGTCGGTGGTGAAAGGCGTCCTCTACACCGCGGGCGATAAAGGGGACGACAGCTTCGTCCTGGCCTTCAGTGAAAAGGACGGCGCGCCGTTGTGGTCGGCGAAGCTGGGCCGGGCCGGCGCGCCCGGCTGGGGCGGTTTCGCCGGGGTTCGCGGCACGCCCACCGTGGACGGCGAGCGGTTGTTCGCGATCGGCCAGTTTGGCGAGATCGCGGCGTTCGAGTCGGCCACGGGCAAGGAAGTATGGCGCAAAGACTTCACCGCCGATTTCGGCGGCAAGCGACCGGAATGGGGTTTCAGCGAGTCGGCGCTCGTGGATGGCGACCAGGTGCTCTGCACGCCCGGCGGGCCGAAAGGCGCCATCGTGGCCTTGAACAAGCAGACCGGCGCAGTGCTGTGGCAGACCAAGGACTTCACCGACGAAGCCCAGTACTCTTCGCTGGTGCCGGCGACCATCGCCGGCGCGCCGCAGTACGTTCAGCTCACGATGGAAAGCGTCGTGGGCGTTTCGCCGCGCGGGGCGGTGCTTTGGAAGACGGCGCGCAAAGGGGCGACCGCCGTCATTCCCACGCCGGTCGTGCAAGGCGACCTGGTCTATGTCACCTCCGGTTACAACGCAGGCTGCAACCTCTTCCAGGTGACTCGGAGCGGGGACAGCTTCAGCGCGGCGCAGGTTTACAAAAACCGGGTGGTGGCCAATCACCACGGCGGCGTCATTTTGGTGGGCGATCATATTTATGGCCACGACGACCGGCGCGGGTGGACTTGTCAGAACCTGAAGACCGGCGAGGCGGTCTGGCAGAACGAGGAGCAGATGGGCAAAGGCAGTTGCGTCTATGCCGACGGCCGCCTCGTGTTGCGCGAAGAAAAGGAAAAGGGCAGCCGTCTCGCACTGATCGAGGCGACGCCCGCGGGCTACCAGGAACACGGGCGCTTCGAGCAGCCCGACCAGAGCGGCAAGCAAGCCTGGACGCACCCGGTCATCGCCAACGGCCGGCTGTACGTGCGCGATCAGGACGTGCTGCTTTGCTACGACGTGAAGGCGAAGTAACCCGCGGGCAGCCGCGTTTTCGCAGCGGAAGCACCCGCCGCGCCCCGCACGTGCAAATCTACGACCATCCGACGTTTCAGATGGCCTGCCAGCAGTTCGACTCGGTGGCCGAATTGCTGGAGATCCCCGAGTGTGACCGCGACCGGTTGAAGTATCCCAAGCGCTCGCTGGTCGTCGCCCTCCCGATCGAGCGGGACGACGGCTGCACCGAAGTCTTCGCGGGCTACCGCGTGCAGCACCACCTCACCCTGGGCCCGACCAAAGGCGGCCTGCGTTACCACCCGGATGTCACGCTCGGCGAAGTCGCGGCGTTGGCGATGTGGATGAGCTGGAAATGCGCCCTCGCCGGGCTGCCTTACGGAGGTGCCAAAGGCGGCATTGCCTGCGACCCGCGCAGGCTGTCCGCCGCCGAACTCGAGCGGCTGACCCGGCGGTTCACGCAGGAGATGATCCCGTTCATCGGCCCGCAGGTCGATGTGATGGCCCCGGACCTCGGCACGAACGAGCAGGTCATGGCGTGGATGATGGACACGTATTCGATGCATGTGGGCCATACCGTGCCCGGCATCGTGACCGGCAAACCAGTAAGCCTGGGTGGTAGCGTGGGGCGACGGGAAGCCACCGGCCGGGGGGTGGCGTACCTGATCAATCGCGCGATGGACACCCTGCATCTCGACGCCGCCAAGACGACGGCGGTAGTGCAGGGTTTCGGCAATGTCGGCTCGGTCACGGCGTATTCGCTGGCCCGGTACGGTGTGAAAATCGTCGGGGTGAGCGACGTGACCGGCGGCCTCCACCACCCGGGCGGGCTGGATCTTGATCGCGTCTCGGCCCACCTTTCCCGGCACAAAACCATGGCTGGCTTCGCGGAAGCCGAACCCGTCAGCAACGAGCAGCTTCTGCTGCTGCCGTGCGACATCCTGGTGCCGGCCGCCCTGGAACGCCAGATCACCGAGGCCAACGCCGGCCAGCTCCGGTGCCGCATTCTCGCCGAAGCCGCCAACGGCCCCACCACGCCCGCGGCCGACCTCATCATCGCCGAACGCCCCGAGGTCTTCGTGCTGCCGGACGTCCTCTGCAACGCGGGGGGCGTGATCGTGTCGTATTTCGAGTGGGTGCAGGACCTGCAGAGTTTCTTTTGGACCGAGACCGAGGTGGCGGAGAAGCTCTTCCGGATCCTGGAACGCGCCTTCGTCGAGATCTTGAAGCTCAGCCGGACGCGCCGGCTCTCGATGCGGCTGGCTGCGCTGAGCCTCGGCGTGCGGCGCCTGCACGAAGCCAAGCGAATCCGCGGGCTCTTTCCTTGAAGCGGTTGGGGCGTTGCGGCTCCGGGCGGATTCGGGAGCCGCCGGCGGGGGCGACCCCGGGGGCGGCCTTTGACAGTCGTGGGCGCGATGCGATAGTCGGGCTATGAAGCGAATACCGCATTTGGTTTGGCTGGTTCTGCTGTGCCTCGCCACGACGGCGATGGCCGCCGACAAGAAACGGGAGAAACTCACCGAAGACGTTGCGGACACGGTCGCGGTGTTCAAGAAGACCGATTCGTCACTCCAGGCATTCTTCGAGAAGTCGGCCGGTTATGCCGTCTTTCCCAGGGTGGCCAAAGGGGCGATCGGCGTCGGCGCCGCGCATGGCGAAGGGCAGTTGTTCGAGCGAGGGAAACTCGCGGGCCGTACCGAATTGAGCCAGGTCACGATCGGTTTTCAGCTCGGCGGCCAGGTCTATTCCGAGGTTATCTTCTTCGAGGACGAAAAGACGCTGAAGGACTTCAAGGAAGGCAACGTGGAGTTCAGCGCCCAGGTGAGCGCAGTCGCCGCCGCCGAGGGGGCGTCCAAGAACGCGAAGTACAAGCTGGGCGTGGCAGTGTTCACGATAGCTCGCGGCGGCCTCATGTACGAAGCGAGCATCGGCGGCCAGAAATTCTCGTACGAACCTTACCCGGCGGAGCGCACCGACGACGGAAAGAACTGACGCGGCCGCGCACGCACGGAACGACAAAACGCCACCCCCGACCGCTACCGCTCGAAGCGGCAGTTGGGGCAGGGGAGTCGGGACGCCGGGGGGGCGGGCGCGACGGCAGCCGGTGGTCACTCACCCGTCCGACTGTCGGGCACGCACCAGAGAAGGCCCGGCTTGTTGAGGCGCTGTTCCTGCTGGAACTTCTCGAAGGTGATGAAGTGGACCTGGCCACTGAAGCCCATGATCACGGCGCCCTTCTTGTGCCGCCGCCCCACGCCCTCGTCCAGATTCGGATACTGGCTGGCGTCGTGACCCGGGTTGGGACCATAGACGCCGCCGTAATTTTTGATCTCGGGTTCCCACATGGCGTAGGCGGCCGGATTGAAGGCGCTGAGCTTGTAGGTTCGACCACCCTCCTGACGGCCATAGGCGCACACGGCACCGTTCATGATGTAACTGGAGAGCCGCTGCTGGCGTTTGAGCCACGAGACGTCGTTGGTCCGATCGAGCGGACAGTTGTAAATCTTGCGCTCGCTCACAAACGGCCAGTACAGGCCCGCGGCGATGGCGGCCCACTCGTTGGTCTTCAGCGGGTCGGGCGCCCGGCCGCCGACCGGTCGGTAGAGCCATCCGGGGCCGTAATCGTTGCCCCAATTGGGCCAGGGCATCCAATCGGCGTTGTCGTTCGCGTACATGTGCATCGCGAGCGCGAACTGCTTGTTGTTACCCACGCAGGCGGTGCGCTGGGCCTTTTCCTTGGCCCCGGCCAGGGCGGGCAACAGGAGGCTGGCCAGGATGGCAATGATCGCGATGACCACCAACAGCTCGATCAGCGTGAAGCCGGACACCGGCCGGTCGAACCGTACCTGGGGGTGGTTGCCGGGAATTGAATTCACGCTGGGAATATTCAAGGCAGATCCCGGTTAGGCAACTCCGGATTGGACGCCGGCATTGCAGGCCGTCCGCCGACCCAGCCGGGTCGTGACCGCCTCCGGTTTCACGCGCCTGGGGGGTTGCCACTGGCCTCCGGCCGGATTCTGCCCCACACTGAGGCCCGTAGAGATGTTCTCGGTTACTTCCGCCCTGCGGTCCTGGCTGCGCCGTCTGCCGAAGCAGACGCGCACCATCCTGCTGACCGTCATCTACGGCCTGGGCGCCGGACTCGCCACGGTCGCGTTTCAATTCTCGATGACCTGGCTGTATCAGACGGGGCTGCTGAAACTCGCCCAACAGCCGGGGACCGTGTTTTTCTTCGGTAGCCTGGCGTTAATGCTGACCGGGGGACTGGTGGCCGGCTGGTTGCTGAATTCGTTCTGCCGACAGGCGGCGGGCAGCGGCATCCCGCAATTGAAGGCGGCGTTTTGGAAGGACTTCGGCCATGTCCCGATCCGCGTGGCATGGGTGAAGTTCATCGCGGGCGCAATCCAGATCGGGACCGGCAGCAGTCTCGGACGGGAAGGTCCCAGCGTCCAACTCGCGGGCACGGTGGCCTCGAACTTGGCCGGATTGGCGGGCGAACCCAAGCAGAAGCGACGCCAGGGTACGGCGGCCGGCGCGGCGGCCGGATTGGCGGCGGCGTTCAATACCCCGCTGGCCGCGGTGACTTTCGTGCTCGAGGAAATCATCGGCGACCTGAACAGCCGGTTGCTGGGCAGCATTCTGCTCGCGGGCATGTTGGGGGCGCTGGTGACTCATGGTCTGCTGGGATCGCAGCCGGCGTTTCAACTGGAGCCGCTGGGCGAACCCCAATGGCGTTCGTATCTCATCGTGCCGTTGGTGGCGGCCATTGCGGGATTGGTGGGAGTGGCGTTTCAGCAGGCCTCGCTTGGTCTGCGCACATTGAGTCAGCGCTGGAAGGCGATTCCGCCCTGGGCGCGGCCGGCCATCGGGGCGTTCGTGTGCTGGGTTTTGGGGGTGAGCGTTTTCTTCAACAGCCATACCCATGGTCACCTCGGCGTGTTCGGACTCGGGTACGGCGATCTGACCGATGCCCTGGCTGGAAAACTGGCCTGGGACATCGCCGCCATCCTGCTGCTGACCAAATTCATCGCCACCGTCAGTTGTTACGGTACCGGAGGCTGCGGAGGCATCTTCTCGCCGAACCTGTTTTTCGGCGCGATGGTGGGCGTGGCGTTATCCGGGCTGGTGAACTGTGTCTTGCCGCTCGACGCGGGCGACAAAGCCGTGCTGGCGGTGGTCGGCATGAGCGCCACGCTGGGTGCCGTGGTGCGGGCGCCGGTCACGAGCGTGCTCATCGTGTTCGAGATGACCCACGAATTCGCCCTGGTGCCGCCGTTGATGCTCGGGGCCCTGGTCAGCCAGGCGTTGAGCCGGCGGCTGCTTCGGCACAATTTCTACGACGCCTTGCTCGAACAGGATGGCCACGACCTGGAGCGTTTCGTGCCCCCTCGCGATTTGCGCGCCTGGCAGGAGCAGCCCGCCTCGGCGCTGGCCAATCCCAATCCGGTGATCGCCGACTCCCTCCAACCCGAGGCCTTGGAGCGGTTGGTCGAGGCGCATCCCTACGAACGGTTCCCGGTCGTCGAGAAGGGGACGTTGCTCGGGATCGTGGAGCGGGGGGAAGTCCGCGCCGCGCTCAAGGAAAAGCGGGCACCGCGCCTCGCGCAAGCCGCGCTCTGCGCCTCGTCCGCCAGTCTGCGCCAAGTCCAGGAACACCTGATGGAGTCGCCCACCGGCATGGTCCTGCTTCAGAACGCGCCCGGCGGACCGGTGGCAGGCCTGCTCACCTTGCACGATCTCCTGCGCGCCGAGATGGCGGCCGCGGAGCGGGCGGGCGACGACGCCGGTTAGACCGCCGGCGGACTTTTCAAACCCCCTAAGCCGCGCTACCCTTCCGGCCATGATGTTTCTGACCAAGCTGGTGCTCGCGGTCGGGGTGGGCGTGCTCATCCTGGCGTTGCTGTGAAACCGTTCGGCTACGGACGCGACCCGCTTTGCCTGACGGCCTGTGCGCTGTACGCCTTGAATCGCTGGGGGCTCCAACCCCATACCGCCTCGCGCTTTCTCCGGGGTCAATTCGATGATCTCCTGTTGATTCCCTGCGCCCTGCCGTGGGTGCTCTGGCTGCAGCGGCACCTGGGCTTGCGCGCCCAGGATGCGCCGCCCGGGTTTGGCGAGGTTGCCTTTCACCTCGTGGTGTGGAGCCTGTTGTTCGAGCTCATCGGCCCTCACTTGATGCGGGTGACCGGTGACCCTCTCGACGTGCTGGCCTACGCAGTCGGAGCCATTCTGGCGTTGGCGTGGTGGCAGCGCGACTGGCTGCGGCGCATGTCCGCGTCGTGAGCTTCGACCGCCTGGCGCCACATTACCGTTGGCTGGAGCGGGTGCTCGCCGGCGGAAAACTCCAGCGTTGCCGGCTCGCCTGGTTGGGAGAGGTGCGGGACTGCCGGAACGTGCTCGTGGCGGGCGAAGGTCCCGGGCGATTCCTGGCGGCGGCGGCGCGGGCGTTGCCGGCGGCGCGGTTCTGTTGTGTGGACGCGAGTGCGGCCATGCTGGAACAGGCCCGGGCGGCTTGGACGAACGCCGGCGGCGAGATCGGGCGGGTGCGGTTCGTTCACGCCGAACTGCCGGTCTGGCGGCCCGACCCGGCCGACTTCGATCTGGTGGTTACGCATTTCTTTCTCGATTGCTTTTCCGCCCACCTCCTGGCCGACGTCGTGAAACAACTGGCCGCCGGGGCATGTGCCGACGCCCGCTGGCTCCTGGCTGACTTTTGCGTGCCGGCGGGTGGCGCAGCGCGGTTGCGGGCGCGGTTGGTGCTGTGGTCGGCGTACGTGTTCTTCCGGGCGGTCACCCGCCTGCCGGCCCGCCAGCTCGCCGCGCCCGAACCGTTTCTCGAAGCGGAGGGTTTTCAACTTCGTCGGCGAGCCGTGAGCGATTGGGGCCTCCTCCACAGCGATCTCTGGCTCCGCAGCGGGCGTGGTTCGGATGCCGGCCGGACCCGGGATGCGGAACGGTGAGGCGCTTGCGCCCGGTTCCCGGATCGCTAGTTTCCGCCTGCCATGACCGTCAAAGTCACCTACTACCTGGAAGTCATTTCGTCCTGGTGCTACTGGGCCGAGCCGGCCTGGGCCGAGCTGAAGCGACGCTTTGCCGATCAGCCGGTGGAGTTCGACTGGCGCATCGCCTTGCTCGACGCCTCGGCCCTGCCGGCCTCGCGCGCGCAATGCGACTGGTTCTACCGGCGCAGCGGCACCATCGCGGGCTCGCCGTTCATGCTCGACTCGGGGTGGTTCGATCCCGCGCTCCCGGAGTACCTCGCCCCCAACTTGCTGGCCGACGCGGCCAAGGACTTCGGCGTCGCCGACGACCGCGCACGGCTGGCGCTGACCCACGCCGCGCTGCGCGAAGGACGACGCGTCGGGTCGTGGGAGGTGGCCACGAGCATCGCGGCCCGCGCGGCCGGGGTGGACGAGGCGGCCTTGCAGGCGCGCGCCAACGCCCCGGAAATCGAAGCCCGCGTCCGCGCGAGCACGGCCGCGTTTCACGCGCTGCAGGTGACCCAGCGGCCGACCTTCGTGGTCGAGGACGCCATCGGCGACCGGGCGGTTTTTTCCGGCTTGATCCAGTCGGCACCCGTGGTCGCCGCAATCGACGCCATGCTGGCCGACGCGGCGGCTTACGCCTCGTGGGCGGCGCATTTCGGCCCGCCGCCCGCGGCTTGAGGGAGTGCCCGGCGATGAAGCCGCCGATCGCCCCGTCGCTGCGCACGGCCTACACGCGGATGCGCCGCCGGTTTGGCCACCAGCATTGGTGGCCCGGCGAAACGCCGTTCGAAGTCTGCGTCGGCGCCATCCTCACGCAGAACACGAGCTGGATGAACGTCGAGCGCGCCATCGCGAACTTGAGAACCGCCGGGGTGCTGGCGCCCCGCGCCTTGTACGACCTGCCGCCGACGCGGCTCGCGGAACTGCTCCGCCCGGCGGGCTACTTCAACGTCAAGGCGCGCCGCTTGCGGGCGTTTCTGGCCGCGCTGGTCGAGGACTTCGACGGGGATTTGGAGCGGTTGCTCGGCGGGCCGCTTGCGGCGGCGCGGGCGCGGCTGCTGGCGATCAAGGGCATCGGACCCGAGACCGCCGACAGCATGTTGTTGTACGCCGGCGGCCAACCGACCTTCGTCGTGGACGCCTACACGAAGCGCATCTTTGCGCGCCACGACTGGTGCGCTCCCGAGGCGGCTTACGAGGTGGTGCAGCGGCTTTGCAGCGCCTCGCTCGACCATCGTCCGGTCGCCGGGCGTCTCGATTACTGGCAGGACTACCATGCCCAGCTCGTGCGAGTGGGGAAGGATTTCTGCCGGCCGCGTCAGCCGCGGTGCGAGGCCTGTCCCCTGCGCCCGCTCTTGCCGGCGAACGGGCGGTGGGTCATGGCACCCGCTCACGGTTGAAGTTCGAAAGACTTGATTCAATTCATGTGTTGACAGCAAGTTTGTCATAACATACATAGCGTTGATGCACGCGTCTTACGACCTCGCCGCCACAATCCGCGACCTTCGCGCCAAGCTCCAACTCAGCCAGGAAGAACTCGCCAACCGCCTCAACGTTTCCTTCGCCACGGTCAACCGCTGGGAAAACGGCAAATCCCGGCCGCAGGCCGCCGCTCGGGATGCCATCGCCGAGCTCATCGAGGAAACCGGCGGCGAAGATCAGCTCGGTCTCCGCGGCCTGGCTGACACTCCTGTGGCGACCGAGCAACCCCGCCGCCGCAAGCGCGGTACGGCCCGCAGCGCCGTCCTCAGTCACAAATCCATGGAGCAGATGCTCTGGGACGCTGCCTGCTCCATCCGCGGCGAGAAGGACGCTCCCAAGTTCAAGGACTACATCCTCCCGCTCATCTTCATCAAGCGCCTCTCGGACGTCTTCGACGACGAAGTAAAGCGCCTCACTGAAACGTACGGCGACATCGAAGTCACGAACGCCGTCTTGGAGGCCGACCATTCCCTCGTCCGCTTCTACCTGCCGCCGGAATGCCGCTGGCCGGTCGTAAGCCGTCGCGAGGCATTCAAGTGGCCTAAGGACAAAGACCCCAAAACCCTCGGCGAGCAGCTCACCATGACTGTCCGTGCCATTGCCAGGGCCAACGCGGACAAACTCGCCGGCGTCATTGACACCGTGGATTACAACGCCGCCCCGCACGGCGAGCGCGAGATCAGCGACCAGGCCCTTTCCGGCGTCATCGAAACCCTTTCCGATCCCCGCTACCGGCTGGGCCTACGCGACGTGGAGCCGGACTTTCTGGGCCGCGCCTATGAATACCTCCTGCGCAAGTTCGCGGAGAGCCAGGGCCAGAGCGCGGGCGAGTTCTTCACCCCGCAGGAGGTCGGCTGGCTCATGGCCTTCATCCTGCGCCCCCGCCAGGGCGAAGAAGTCTGCGATTTCGCCTGCGGTTCCGCCGGCCTCCTCATCAAGTGCGAGTTGGCCCTCCTCCAGAGCGAACGCAAAGTCTCCCGCCCGCTCCGCCTCTACGGCCAGGAACTCACCGGCTCCAGCTACGCCATCGCCCGCATGAATATGGTCATCCATGACATGGAAGGCGAGATCGTGCGCGGCAACTCCATGACGAACCCGAAATTCCGCGACAGCGACACCAGCCTCAAGAAGTTCGACCTCGTCATTGCCAACCCCATGTGGAACCAGCCCTTCGACGAGAAGAGCTTCGAGACGGATCCTTTTGACCGGTTCGAGTCCCAAGGCGGCACCACCAGCGGCAAGGGCGATTGGGCCTGGCTCCAGCACACCCTCGCCATCCTCAAGGACAACGGCCGGGCCGCCGTGGTTCTTGACACCGGCGCCGTCACCCGCGGCAGCGGCAGCAAGAACGAGGACAAGGAGCGCAACATCCGTAAGTGGTTCGTGGAACACGACCTGGTTGACGGCGTGGTTCTGCTGCCCGACAACCTGTTCTACAACACCACCGCCGCCGGCATCATCATCGTGCTCCGGAAGCAAAAGCCTAAGGATCGGCGGGGAAAGATTACGCTGGTCAACGCCAGCGCGGAGTTCAAGAAAGGCCAGCCCAAGAACTTCATCCCGCCCGAGGGCATCCGCAAAATCGCCGACGCCTACAACGCCGGCCTGGACGCAGATGGCTTCGTCAAGGTCATCACCACTGCCGATGCGGCCAAGAACGATTTCAACCTTTCGCCATCGCGGTACTTGGCTTCGGCCACCGTCGGTACAATCCGAAAGTTGCCCGACATCGTCAAAGAGTTGTCGGCGCTGGAAGCGGAAGCAGCAGCAGTCAACACGGATTTGAAAAAGGTTCTCGCCCAATTATGAGCAGTCCAATTTGGCCAACGAAGAGAATTGGCGATCTGTTCGATCTCGCCGCCGGAAAGACTATGTCGCCGTCCGCTCGGCTGGGGGCAAAGCAATACCCTTTTCTACGAACGGCGAATGTGTTTTGGGGGCGGGTGGATTTGACGACCGTGGACACCATGAACTTTTCCCAGGACGAAATCGAGACGAAGTCACTGCGGAAGGGCGACCTTTTGGTTTGCGAAGGCGGTGACATCGGGCGGTCGGCGATTTGGCAAGGCGAGGTAGAAAGGTGCGGTTTTCAAAACCACATCCATCGCCTGCGGCGCAAATCAGACGACATCGTCCCGGCATTTGTCATGTACTACTTGCAAGCGGGATTTACCCAGCTCGGAATTTACGAGGGCGCTGGAAACAAGACGACCATACCGAACTTGTCCCGCAACCGCCTTGCAGACTTGGAGGTTCCCGCTCCACCAAAACCCGAGCAGGAAAGAATTGCGGCGGTGCTTTGCAGAATTCAGCGTGCCATCGAAGTGGAGGAAAAGCTCGTGGCCACTGCCCGCGAGTTGAAGCAGTCCGCCATGCGCCACCTCTTCACGCACGGACTGCGCGGGGAACACCAGAAGGAAACGGAGATCGGCCCACTGCCTAAGAGCTGGAGCGTTTGCTCCCTCGAAGAGCGTTGTGACGTCTTAAATTCTTCACTCTCCTATACCGATTTTCTAGCGATGCCGGAGGCCGATGAGCCCGATTCCGTCATGGCGATGGGAATCAAGGTCTCCGACATGAACCTTCAGGGGAATGAACTTCGGATGACCAAGGCAAACCTCGAAAAACGAGTCGCCCGTTCGCTTGCCGAAAGTAAGTTTGTTCCGCCGGACACTGTTGTCTTCCCCAAAAGGGGGGCAGCCATCGCAACGAACAAGAAGCGTTTGACCACGGCTTGGACGGTTCTTGATCCAAACATCATTGGCGTTCGTGCTGGCAGCGCTGTGGATTCCGGCTTCCTCTTTCAATGGTTCCAGCAGTTTGATCTCCGGACCATCACTGAGGCGGGGCCGACCCCGCAGCTAAACAAGAAGAACCTCACTCCGCTGCGCCTTCCAATGCCGAAGGACTCGCAGGAACAGCGTGAAATCGCTGCCGTACTGCAAACGATTGACCGCAAAGTCTGCCTCCACGACCGCAAGCGCGCCGCGCTGTCGGGTTTGTTCCAAACCATGCTTCACCTGTTGATGACCGCCCAAATCCGCGTCCACCACCTCGACATTGACGCAAACGAGGTTTCAGCCACTTAACGTCTGATGGCAGAGCCGCAGAAAACTAATCCTGCGCCAATCGCAGCCGCCCAGTCGGTCGCGGAGAAGGAATACCTCATCTTCTGCGATGAGTCCGATGCCTCCGGGAGGTTCTACTCCAATTTCTACGGCGGCGTATTGGTGGGGGCCTCGCACTATGACCGCATCACCGCCCGGTTGAACGAGGAGAAGCAACGCCTCAACCTGTACGGAGAGGTGAAGTGGTCCAAGGCTTCCGCCCAGTATCTCGACAAATACCAGGAGCTGATGCGCGCGTTTTTTCGGGAAGTCCTCGCCGGCCACGCCCGGGTGCGCATCATGTTCCGCCAAAACGCTCAGGTGCCGGTGCGCCTCACGCAGGACCAGATCGAGGGCACCTACTTCCGCCTCTATTACCAGTTCATTAAACACGCCTTCGGTCTGGCCTACCGCCCCAACCCCCGCCATCCGGCCAGGTTAAAGCTCTTCTTCGACGAGTTTCCCGAAACGAAGGAAGCCGTCACCCAGTTCAAGGGTTTCCTCCTCGGCCTGAAGGACAACCCCAAAATTCGTCACGCCGGCTTGACCATCACCCCCGAGGACATCGCCGAAATTCGCTCGCACGATCATGTCCTGGCTCAATGCCTCGACGTCGTGTTGGGGGCGATGGCGTTTCGCCTGAACGACAAACACAAGGAAATCCCGCCGGGGGAAAAGCGCCGCGGCCGGCGCACCGTTGCCAAGGAGCAGCTCTACAAAACCATCCTGGCGGAGATTCGCCGCCTCAAGCCAGGATTCAACATCGGGATCTCGACCGGCATGTCGCCGGCCGAGCGTTGGTCGGCACCTTACCGGCACTGGTGTTTCGTGTCGGCGGATGCGGAATACCGGGAGGAATTAACCAAACGTGGAAACCAAAATGGCCCCACCCAACCTACATGAATCTCTGACGCAAAACGTCAGGCTTCGGTTGAAGCAGAGCCAGGGGCAATATTGGCAATCTGTCTTACAAGTGCAACAAGGATTTTGCTGCCCTCGCGCAACTTGCTTCGTGGGGTGGGGCCAGCGTCCCCGCGAGCCACTGTCCGCCGTTTCGCGTGTTTCGTGGTTCACTTCCCCATTCCGTCTTTTGACTTCTGACTTCTACCTTTGACTTATGCCCCCCAACCTCGGAACTGAATCCGTCACCGTCCAGCGCCCGCTGACGCGCTACGCCAGCCAAGCCGGTTGGACCATCGTGCTCAAAGATGACGCCACCACGTTCCGACGCGGAGAGTCGGGTCTGTTCTTTTACGACCTCCTCAAGGCCAAGCTCCAGGAATTGAACCCCGGCCTCGTCACGCCCGAATTGGCCGCCGACATCATTCACCGGCTCGAATCTGTGCGGAACAACATCGAAGGCAACTCAGAAATCCTCGCTTGGCTGCGCGGCGAGCGCTCCGTCTATGTCGAGGCCGAGAAGCGCCACCGCAACGTCACGCTCGTTGACTTCAAGGACGCGGCTCGGAACGCCTTCCACGTCACCGAGGAATGGCAGTACACCAATGGCAGCAACACCAACCGGGCGGACGACGTGTTTCTCATCAACGGCCTGCCCGTCGCGCTCGTCGAGTGCAAGAGCGCCAAGCACCACAATGCGATGGAAGAAGCGTTGATCCAGATTCGGCGTTACCACAAGGAGACGCCGGAAATGGTCACCACACCCCAGGTCTTCGATTTCAGCCATCTCATCGAGTTCTTCTACGGCGTCACCTGGAATCTGGACCGGAAGAACATCTTCCTTTGGAAACACCTCGCCAAGTCCAATTACGAAGCCAAGGTCAAAGCCTTCTTCGAGCCCCACCGCATCCTGGAGATGCTCAAGGACTGGATTCTCTTCTACGTGAAGGATGACGAGTTGCAGAAAACCGTCCTCATGCAGCACCAGACGCGCACGGCCGTCAAAGTCGTCGGGCGCTGTGCCGACGACACCAAGAAAACCGGGTTGGTCTGGCACACCCAGGGGTCGGGCAAGACGTTCACCATGATCACGGCCGCCCGCCTCATCCTTGAACGCCAGGACCTCTTCGGCAAGGCCACCGTCATCATGGTGATTGACCGTAACGAACTGGAGGGCCAGCTCATGGGCTGGGTCGAACGCTTGCTCGGCGAGCTTCAGAGCAAGGACATCCAGATCGAGCGCGCCACCAGCAAAGCCCGCCTCGCGGAGCTGCTGCAGGCCGACTTCCGCGGCCTCATCGTCACCATGATCCACAAGTTCGAGAGCGCGGACAAGAATCTGTGCATCCGGAAAGGCGTCTTCCTCCTGATTGATGAGGCGCACCGCTCCACCGGCGGCGATCTCGGCAACTACCTCATGGCCGCCCTGCCCAACGCCACCCTGATCGGCTTCACCGGCACTCCCATTGACCTCACCGCCTACGGCAAAGGCACGTTCAAGATTTTCGGCAAGGAAGACGACCAGGGCTACCTCGACAAGTACTCCATCGCCGAGTCCATCGAGGACGGCACGACGCTCAAACTCCGTTACACCCACGCCCCGAACAAAATCTGCCTGCCCGATGCACTCCTGGAAGAGGAATTTCTCAAGATCGCCGAGGCCGAGGGGGTTTCGGACATTGAGGACTTGAACCGCGTGCTCGACCGCGCAGTCAAACTCAAGGCCTTCCTGAAGTCGGACGACCGCCTTCCCGCGGTGGCCAGGTTCGTCGCCGACCACTTCAAGCGATTTGTGCAACCGCTCGGTTACAAGGCGTTCCTCGTCGGCGTGGACCGCGAGGCGTGCGCGCTCTACAAGCAGGAACTCGACAAGCACCTTCCGCCGGAATGGTCCGCGCCCGTCTATATCTCAGTCCACAACGACGCGGAGAAGCTGCCTGTGGTGGCCAAACACCAATTGAGCGAGCGGGACGAGAAAACCGCCCGCCAGAATTTCCCCAAGCCCGGCCAAAATCCGCAAATCCTCATCGTCACCGACAAGCTCCTCACGGGCTACGACGCGCCGGTCCTCTACTGCATGTATCTGGACAAACCGATGCGCGACCATGTCCTTTTGCAGGCCATCGCCCGCGTGAACCGCCCGTTCGAGGAACTGAACGCCGACGGCGGCGAGCGCCGCAAGCCGTGCGGCCTCGTGGTGGATTTCGTCGGGGTCCTCAGCAAACTCAAGAAAGCGCTCAAGTTCGATTCCAAGGACGTGTCCGGCGTGGTCGAGAACCTCGATGTCCTCCTCGCCGATTTCGTCCGCCGCATGAATGGCCCGGCCAAAGAATACCTCGCGTTCGCGACTGGGAAAATGGATGACAAGGCTGTGGAAAAGGCCATTGACGCCTTCGAGGACAAGCCCAAGCGCGAGGCGTTCTACAAGTTCTTCAAGGAACTGGAGCAGCTTTATGAAATCCTCTCACCGGACGCCGCCTTGCGGGATTCCGTGGCGGATTACGGCAGACTGGCCACCCTCTACGAGGTTGTCCGCAACGCCTACGGCGCGAAGACCAGCTTCCTGGGCGACGTAGCAAAGAAGACCGAAGATCTCATTCGTAAAGATTCCGGATATGCCGGCCTGACCAAACTCAGCAAGCCGGTGGTGATTGACGCCAGGATGCTCGCGAAACTCCGCGACAGCGATTCGTCCGACACCAGCAAGGTGATCAACCTCGTGAAAAGCATCCGCGCCACCGTCGCCGAAAAAGGCACCGTGGCGCCCTACCTCATCCCCATCGGCGAGCGCGCCGAGGTCATCCGGGAACAATACGACGAGCGCCAGGTTTCCACGGAGCAAGCCCGCCAGCAGTTGGAACTGCTCGCCAACGAGGCCCTCGAAGCCGAGAAGGCAAGGAAGGAGAGCGGTCTCCCGGATGACACCTTCACGATCTACTGGGAACTCAAGCGGCACCTCTACAAAGACCCCAAGAAGCTCGCCACTGCCCTGGTGGACCCGTTCCGTCGATTCCCGAACTTCAATTCCAACCCCGAGGAGATGCGCCAGCTCAAGGCCGAGCTCTACAAAATTCTCCTGCCCGTGGTTCAGGGGAAAACCATGGTGGAGGTTTCCGACCGCCTCATCAAAGTCCGCAGCCGATGAAACCGCCGCCGCGAAAGCCCGGTAGCAGCCGACGTGAGGAGGCTCCATCTTCCCGCCGCCCTCTCCGCCTCGATCGGGGAGAGGGCCGGGGTGAGGTGTCGAACTCTCATCCTCCCCATTTCGCTGGTCCCTCTCGCTCAATCCGATTGGGAGAAGAGCCAGCGGTGAAGGCATCCGCCGCCCTCGCCGCTTTCCGCGCCCAAGTCGCCCGCTGGGCCGACCGCATCCGTGTCCAGCCGCGCCAGGTCCGCGTGCAGCGGATGCGCCGCAAGTGGGCTTCCTGCTCGGCGCGCGGCACGGTGTCCTTCAGCACCGAGGTCCTCACCCAGCCCGCCGATTTCCGCGAATACGTCATCGTCCACGAGTTGCTTCACCTGAAAATCCCGAACCACGGCAAGCTTTTCAAAGCCCTCCTCCGCGCCTACCTCCCGGACTACGAGGCTGTCCAGCCGCCGCGCCTCGACCAGCCGGACGCTCATCGTCGTCGTTGTCCACGAAGGCCGTAAACAGAGCTTCCCGTCCGGCCCGGAGTCTGCTACTAACCGCGCGAAGTCGCCATGCCTCGGGACACCTTGATCATCGTGCCGACCTACAACGAGCGGGAGAACTTGCGTCCGCTCGTGGGCAAGGTGTTGGGATTGCCGGTGCCGGTGGACTTGCTGGTGGTGGACGACAATTCACCCGACGGCACGGGCAAGCTGGCGGATGAACTGGCCGCCGCTCACGACGCCGTGCAGGTGCTGCACCGAGCGGGCAAAGAGGGACTCGGCCGGGCTTACTGCGCGGGTTTCGTCTGGGCGCTGGCGCGCGGGTACGAGTTCGTCTTCGAAATGGACGGCGATTTTTCGCACAACCCGGAGGACATCCCGCGGTTCCTGGAGGCGGCCGCCGACGCGGACCTCGTCCTTGGCTCACGCTATGCCAACGGGATTCGCGTCATCAACTGGCCGCTGCGGCGGCTCCTCCTCAGCCTGGGCGCGGCCAAATACGTCCGGATTGTCACCGGCATGCCGTTCAGCGACCCGACCGGCGGCTTCAAGTGCTTTCGCCGGCGCGCCCTGCAATCGGTGGATCTGGAGCAGGTCCACTCGAACGGCTACAGCTTCCAGATCGAGATGACACACAAGCTGTGGCGCCAGGGGCTGCGCGTCGCGGAAGTGCCCATCACGTTCACCGATCGCTTCCAGGGCACTTCCAAGATGTCGCGCAAGATCGTGTACGAAGCGCTCGGGATGGTCTGGCGGTTGTGGTTCCAAAACGGGCTGCGGCGCACGCCTACGCGCGCACCCGCACCAGCGTCTTGATCGCCTGGTTGCCCGCGGCCATGCTGCGGAAGCGCTCGGGCAGTTCGGCGAGGGCGCATTCGCCATCGACGAACTCCGCCGCCCGGACCACGCCCGCTTCGATGAGTTCCAGCGCCCGGCGGATTGTGCGCGGGGTGTGATGGAAGCTGGCGAGGAGCGTGAGGCTCGAATAGTGCAGGAGGGCGGTGTCGAGCGAAACTCGCGTCCCGGCCGGACAGCCGCCGAAGAAGTTCACGCGGCCCCCTTTGCGAACCAGCTCCACGGCCGCTTCCCAGACCTCCGGCCGGCCCACCGCTTCGACGACGGCGTCGAAGCCGCCGCCGGTCAACTCCTTCACCTGGTGCGTGAGGGCCGTGCCGGTGCCGACATCGACCACCGAGGTTGCGCCGAGGCGTTGCGCCGCCTGCAAGCGCGCCGCCCGCCGGCCGGCCACGGCGACCTCGCAGCCCAACGCGCGGGCCAGCGCCACGAACATCAGCCCGATCGGTCCCGCGCCCAGCACCAGCACGCGTTCGCCGGGGGCAAGGCGGAGTTCCTCCACGCCGAGAACAACGCAGGCCAGAGGTTCGGTTAAAGCCGCGTCGCGGAAGGCGGTTTCGGGTCGCAGGCGAAGCAGGTTCTTTTGGACCAGCCGCGGGGGCACGTTGATGAACTCGGCATAGGCGCCGTTCAGGAAGAGCAGTTCGTCGCAGAGTTGCTCCTGACCGCCCGCGCAGAACCGGCATACGCCGCACGGCGCGGAGTTCGCCACCACCACGCGATCGCCCACGGTCCAGTCGCACACGTCTTTGCCCACGGCATCGATGGTGCCGGCGAGTTCGTGTCCGAACACCGCCGGGGGCACGATCATCTTCGCGTGGTAGCCGCGCCGGAAAACCTTCAGGTCGGTGCCGCAGGTCAGCGCGGCTTCGATGCGGATGCGCACCTCGCCAGGCTGAAGGGACGGGACGGGCACGTCCTGGATGCGGACATCCTCCTTACCATGCAGAACGGCGGCTTTCATCGTTCGCGAATCAAGCCGGTCAGCCGGGGCGGGCGTCAATGCCGAACGTTCCCCGCCACTTGCATCACGGCGTGACCACCCGATAGAAACGGAAGCGAGATGCCGCGGCGCCGGCATCTAGGAAATCGAGCATGCCGTTCGTGTCAGTCGTGCCGCCAGCGATGTCCTGCCATCGTGCGAACGCGTCCGTGCTCTGGCAGCGGCACGCCTGGCCCGGCAAGCCCAGGTAGCGGAGTTGAAAGGCGCCTCCGGTGGTGAAGCCAAGGCCGACGAGCCGATCGCCGAGGGCCACAAAGTCGAGATTCGTGACCGCCGGTGACGCGGTCGTGAGTTGGACGTCGCGGAAGGCCGGGCTGAAGCCGGGGCCGGCCGTCGGTGGCGCGATCCGGTAAACCCCCAGATCGACATCTGGCAGCAACACGAATTCGAACCGACCGTTCGCGTCCGTCGTCGTGGTGAGGGGCAGGGACGTGACGGAAAGGAGCGAGACGGTGACGCCGGGAAAGCCGCTGCCGTCGGCCCGGGTCACGTGACCGGACAGCCCGGCGAAGACCCGTTCAAACGCGCCGAGGTCGTAAGCGGTTCCCAGGGGCCGCGCGTACCCGCGCTGGTCTTGCGTGAGGCCCGCCACCGGCGCGCCCGCGTCGATGGCGGGGCTGCCGGCCAGCAGCGGAATCGTCTGCGTGCTGCCACCGTAGGCGCCGAGCGGCCCCAGCAAGGGGTCGGTTTGATTCAAGCTGCCGGGGGCGCCGAATCCGCAGGTGGCATCGGAGCTGAGATTATGGCCCGCATCGGTGAACGTGCCGACTCCATTGCCGCCGGCGCCGGCGTAGGCAACGATGCAATTCAGGAGCACGAACGAACCGCCGCCACTGGCGAGGTTTCCGCCGCCGGACCGGCCGGTGCTGCCCGGTCGGGGCGAACCCGGTTCGATGGCGTCGCCGCTGGTGCCGGCCGCGCCGCCCTGACCGCCGGTGGCATAGCCCGCGGCGAAAGTGCAGTTGGTAACGGCGGCCTGGTTTTGGCTCCAGAGGCCGCCGCCGAGCGCCGCGCCCCCGTCGCCGCCACGCCCCCCGAAATAACTTGGGCTGTTGCCACCGGCCCCGCCGGCGCCGCCCGTCACGGCATTGACCGAGAAGGTGGAGTTGACGCACTGCAGCGTGCCGCCGTTGAACAACGCGCCGCCCTGCGCCGCGCCTCCGGCGTGGCCGTCCCGGCCCATGCCCACCGCATTGGCGAATTCGCCCGCCGCCTTGCCGCCGGTAACGGTATTGGTGACGAAGCTGCAGCCCGTGACGATGGCGTCCCCCAGGTTATAAACGGCGCCGCCGGCCGAATCCGCCCCCGCCGCGCTCCGGCCACTGGCGGGGGTGTACAGGCTCGAACCTGCGCCGCCGCCCCCGCCGGTGCCGCCATTGCCGCCGGTGGTGGCGTTGCCTTGCAGGGTGCAGCGGTCCAGAACCAACCGGCCCGTGCAGTAAATCGCGCCGCCCAAGCCGGGGCCGGCGGATCCCGCGTCGCCGCCGTTGCCGCCCAGGATCGCACCCTGACCGCCGGCGCCGCCGTCTCCGCCATCACCGCCATAGGCCAGGTTCGAATTCAGCGTGCAGGCGCTCAGTTGGACTTCGCCGGAACTCCAGATGGCGCCGCCCAGGGCCGGTCCGCCGGCGCCGCCGGTTCCGCCGGTGCGCCCGGCGTTGATATCGTTCTGGCCCGCAGTACCGGCCGCACCGGCACCGCCAACGGCGGCGTTGTTGCTGAACGTGCAGTTGGTGGCGATCAACGTTCCGCCGTCGTTGTACACGGCCCCGCCATTGGTGCTCGTGCCGTTGCTCAACGACACCTTCGCGAGTTGGAGGCGGACACCCGGATGGATGTTGAACAGGCGTACGCCGTTGGTGCCGCTGAAGGTCACCGCGTAAGCCGAAGTGCCGGCATCCAGGAACGTGTCGCTCTGGATTTCGAGCGGCGCCACGAGATTGAAGTTGGTTGCGCTGCTGAGGCTGAAGGTGACATGACCGCCGCCCAGGAGCGCGGCATAGAGGTTGGCCAGCGTGCCGCCGGTGACGGTGCCGGCGGCGTGGAGCGGACCCCACGTCGGCAAGGTGAAGGCGAACGCCAGCACCAGCCAACGTCGGACGACGCGAAGGCCCGGCCCCGGGTGGCCGCCCGCGTTCCGTGCCTCGGCCCGTTGGCCGGCGAGGTTCCCGGCGGCCGGTGCGCGCTGCGTGCCGTTCGCGGATGGGGATCGAAGCCCGTTCATGCGGTGTCGAGAACTACCGTGCCGGAGCCGGATCACTTGCCGAACAGGGTGTTGAGCTTCTCGTTGAGCTTCTCGTCCCCCTGTTCGAAATCGCGTTCCAGGTCCCGGATGCCCGGGATGCGTTGCCGCTGGCGTTCGGCTTCCGTGCTGGCCGCGGTGGGCGTGGGCAGGATCGTGGGGCGGATGAGGACCATCATTTCGCTGCGGGCTTGGCTGCTGCTCTTGTTGCGGAAGAGGACGCCGAGTCCGGGGATGTCCTTCAAGAAAGGAATCCCCGAACTGTTCTTGGTTTTGCTGGTGCGGATGTAGCCGCCGAGAATGATCGTCTCCCGGTCGCGGACAGCGATGGTGGCGGAGGCGCTGCGGTGAGTCGTGAGCGGCTGCTTGCCGACGCCGGCGAATTCCTGGTAGCCGGAGATATCCTCGATATTCTGGTCGATATCCATGACGACCAAGCCATCGGGCGTGATGAACGGGGTTACGTCCAGCGTGGTGGAAACATCGAGCTGTTGAAACGAGGAACTGGGCCCCCCGTAGGCGGCGCCGCCATAGTTGTAGGTGCTCGAAACGAAAGGTACGCTATTGCCCACCGAAAAGTAGGCGGGGGTGGCGTGGGTCGTCTGAATGCGCGGGCGCGCCAAGACCTGACCGCGGTTGTTCGCGGCGAGGGCTTGCACGGCGACATCCAGGTCGTTGTTGTACCGGGCCAGGTAGGTGAGGCCGCCCGAGCCGGAGGTGAAGTTGGTGAGGCTCGAGATGAAGGACTGGCCGTTCTGGCTGGCCCCCACCGACGTGAGGTCGCCGGTTTGTTGGGGGTGCATCAGCATGGAGACCCCCAGCGAATAATCGTCCGACAGTTGGACGTCCATGATGATCGCCTCGATGAGGACCTGGGCCTGGAGCGTATCCACCTTGGCGACCACGTTGGTGATCATCTTCATGTCGGCCTTGCTGGCAAACACGATGAGCGAGTTCGCGCGTTCGTCGGGAACGATCTTCGCGTCCTGCAGCAACTGGACGGGCTGCCCTTGCTGGCCGGCGCGATTGAGGATTTGCGCGAAGCGCTGGTTGAAAGTGCTGCCGGGCGTCACCGGACGGGCCGCCGTGACCGGCGTGGCGGCCACCTGTTGCGGATAATAGCCGCCCGAGCGATAGCCGCCGCCGCCGTAGCCCGAACCGCCATAGCCGCCATACCCCCCCATGCCCGAGCTGCCGCCAAAGCCCCCGAAGCGGGACGAGCCGCGGGTGCTGCGCGAACTCCCGGTGGTCCGGGCAACTGCGGCACCGCCCGCCGCGCCGGTGGCCCCGCCGCCGCCGATCAGGGAACTCATCGTGTCGTAGATGTCGTCCACCTTGCCGAACCGGATGGGGATGACCTCGAGCTTGTAGTCGTTTTCCACTTCCACGTCCACTTGCTCGATGATCTCGCTCATGCGCTTGACGTTGGCCGGGTAGTCGCGCAGGACCAGCGTTTGGGTGGAGTCGATCGCCAGCAGGCCGTTCGGGATCTGGGCGAAGCCGGCCAGCAATTGCTGCACTTCGGAGGGCAGGGCGTGCTTCAACTTGACGACCTTGGTCACGAACTGGCCCGTTTCCGGGAGGTCTTTTGGGTCGCCCTTGGTGAAGGCGGCGCCCGCCGCGAGCACCGTCGTGTTCGGCACGGCGCTGACGAATTTGTCGGCGACGTTGATCATGCTGATGCCGTTCATTGCGAGCACCGTGTCGAGCGCCTGGATGGCTTCGGTGGGCGTCCAGGGCGTCTCGTTATTGAGCATGATCTGGACTTTGGGGAGCGTTTGCGTCGGGCGCAGCACCGTGCGTTTGGTGATGCTGGCATACAGGGCCAGCACCTGTTCGATGTCGGCCATCTGCAGGGTGATCATGCCGGGCGCGTACTTGCCGTCGGTACCGACCCCCGTTTCCGGGGTCGTCCCGGCGGGCGCCGCGGTTGGGGCGTTGCTCAAGGCCGGCACGGTGCCGCCAGGCGCCGGGACCGCCGGGTTTCCGGGCGCAATCGGAACGCCAGGCACGGGTTGCGGAACGCCCGCGTTGACGGCGGCGCCGGCTCGCGGCGGGAACGCCGGGAGTGGCGGAGCCGCAGCGCCAACCCGGGCCGGGAGCTGCCGGCGCGGGACGGCGTTCGGAACGACGGGCGGAGTCGTGACCACGGGGGGCAGCGTCACGTTGGTCAGGGGGAGTTGCGTCGGCGCCGGGAGGGGGGCGGGTTGGACCTCCGGCACGGGCGGTGCGGCTTCAGCCGGCGGTTCCTCGGCGGCGGCCGGTTCTTCCGCCGGGGGCGGCGCGGTGTCCTGATCCTGCGACTCCTGCAAAGCGAGGAGGAGGCCACCGCTCAGGGCGACAACCCCGAGAGCGGTCAAGATGATGGAAGGCGTTTTCACTGCTTGCTTGGGGTGCTGCCGTTCGCGGCGGGTGGGTTGGTGCGGACGATCGCCGGTTTGGGGGCGGCGGGGGGCCTCGGGAGGACTTTGGGTTTCTTCTGGTAACTGGCCACCAGGGTGACGCTGCCGTTGAGCCGGTAGCGCGGCGGGTCGGGCCGCAGATCCATGTCGCGCACGCGAATCATCGAGCTGCCGCTGCCGAGCGAATACAGGAAATCGACGAGATCGGACTCGCCGGTGTTGACGCCGATGAGCACGGTCTGCTCGTCGAAGAAGGAGTTGGTGTTCGAGCCGCTGGACGGTGAGGGCGACCCGGCCCGGGTGCTGGTGATGGGGACATGCGCCTTCTGCGCCTGGCGTTGGACGGTGCTGAAGAGCTGCAGCGCCTGTTCCTCGGGCAGGACGGCCGAACCCTGGCCTTCGAGGTCGCGCAGCCGGTTCTCGTACGACGGGATGCGGGCAATCTCCGCCTGGTAGGCCGCGAGGGTCTTGTGCGATTTGGCCAGTGCGTCCCGCGCCTTCTGCCCGTCGCCGAGCTTGGGCCAGACGAACAGCGCGCTCAGCAGCAAGACCACGCCGACCGTCACCGCCATGGCGATGCGCTTTTCCTGCGGGCGCAGATTCAGGTTGTCCAGAAAGCTGCTCATTCGAAGTCGCGTCGGTTGATTTCGCACTCCAAGCTCCAGCTCGCCGGCAGGTCCGGCCGGCTGCTGAGCGGGCCCTGGATGGATTTGGTGGAGACTTTGGTGAACAGGAGCCGGCCATTGACTTCGGCCTTGGCCAGGGCGGCGTTGTAGGTCGTGACCTTCTCCTGCTGGTCGTTCGGCACGGAACCCATCAATCCGAGTTTCTTGCCGCGCTGAAACGTAATCGCGTTCAGCGTCATGGACTCGGGCAGCGCTTCGGCGGCCGCCTTCCAGCAATCGAGCGCGGCGAACTTGAGGTTGACCTGTTCCTGGAGGATATCCAAACGCGCCTTGAGCTGTTGCGCCTTGGTGTAGTTCGCCAGGTTGAGCGCAATCTCGTGGTCCACGCGACCCTTCTGGTAATCGAGCACGTTCAGGTAGGCGAGGTAGCCGAGGACGACCAGCACATACGCGAGGGCGACGGCGCCCAAGGCCCGCATCCACAGGCGATCCACGAATTCCTGCCGGTACCGCGCGAGCACTTCGGGCGGAACGAGGTTCGCCTGGGCGCGGGCGGTGGCCGTCACGGACGCGAGCTCCGGCTGCGTGAGCCGGTCGCGCAGCGTCACGTGGGCGCCGGTGAAATCCTTCAGGGCGAGTTCGAGCCGTGCGGCCAGCGACGCTTCGGCGATCAGGGTGACACTCAGGGTTCCAGGCAACCACCCTTCGAGCTCGGCCGCCCAGGCCGTGCGGCGCAGCGCGTCCACCAATCCGTCGCCGGCCCCGGAGTCGTTGGCGAAGCGGCCCAGGCTGAGGTGGCGCAAGCGGCCTTCGCTCCACCATCCGACCAGACAGTCGATCTTGGCCGGTTCGAGGTCGGCCAGAATGTAGAGCCCATCTCCGGGCTTCATCACGGCCAGCAACTCGCGCAAGGCCGGGAGCTCGAGCCGGTCGGGCCGGTAGCCCACGGCTTCCAGGTCCTTGAGTTGCGCCTCCACGGCCTCCCGATCCGCAATCGCCACGATGGCCGAAATGGGTTCCGTGGGACCGCCCGCCAGCAGTTCGAACGTCCAGACCGACTGGGCGGCGGGCAAGGGGGAGAGTTTCTCGAGCTGGAACTCGATCAATGCCGGCACTTCCGCCGGCTCGGCGGGCGGCAACTCGACGATGCGCAGGAAGACCTTGTCGGCCGGGAGCCAGGCGATGTTCAACCGCGGCTGCCAGGTCTGCCGCAAGGTCTTGGCCACCTGGTCGGCGGGCAATCGTTCGTCGGCGCCGAACCGCCTTTCCGCTTCCAGGGCGGCCTGGTCGCCCTTCCGCGAGAAGGACCAGAGCGCCCGGCCGTCGGCCGTGGGTGCCAGCACGTTGCACGAAGTCCAGCGTTGGATTTTCGCGGCCATGAAATCAGTTCTTCTCGTCGCCCAGCAGCGCGTTGAGATGTTGCTCGATCTGGGTCACGCGCAGCACCTCCTCGATCGTCGTCGGTTGGGTCGGGTGACAGACGCGTTCCCACCCGGCGGTGCGGAGGGTCTTCATGCCTTCCGCCATCGAGTGTTGGGCAACGGTGGTGGCCGGCGCGCGGGTCATGATCAGCGGCCGCAGGCCTTCGTTCACCACCAGCAGTTCATAAATCCCGGTGCGTCCCTGGTAGCCGAGGAACCGGCATTCGTCACAGCCCGCGCCTTTGTAGAAGGTCGTGCCGGGAACCTGGTCGGCGGGAAACCCGATCTTGGCCAGATACTCGGTCTCGACCGTCTGTGCGGCTTTGCATTTGGGACAGATCAACCGCACGAGGCGTTGCGCCATGACCGCCTCGACCGAGGAGGCCACCAGGAACGGCTCGATGCCCATGTCGATCAACCGCGTGAACGCGCTCGGGGCGTCGTTGGTGTGGAGCGTGCTGAACACCAGGTGGCCGGTGAGCGCAGCGCGGATGGCGATCTCCGCCGTCTCGAGGTCGCGGATTTCGCCGACCATCACCACGTTCGGGTCCTGACGCAAGATGTGGCGCAGCCCCATGGCGAAGGTGAGGCCGATGTCGGGCCGGACGGCAATCTGGTTGATGCCGGCGATCTCGTATTCGACCGGTTCCTCGACCGTGATGATGCGTTTGGTCGGGAGGTTGATCTCGGTAAGGAACGTGTAGAGCGAGGTGGATTTGCCCGAACCGGTCGGACCGGTGACCAGGAAGATGCCGTGCGGTTTGCGGATCAACTGCTTGATCGCCTCCTCTTCGCGCGGGGGCAGGCCGAGGCTGGGCATGGTCCAGATTTGGCCGCCGCGGCGCAGCAAGCGCAGCGACGTGCTCTCGCCATAGACGGTTGGGACGGTCGAAACGCGGATGTCGATCTCCTGGCCCTTGATGCGGACGTTGATGCGGCCGTCCTGCGGCAGGCGCTTCTCCGCGATGTTCATGCCGGCCATCACCTTGATGCGCGACAGGATGGCGGACTGGTACTTCTTGAGCTCGTTGGGGACCGGCGCCCGATACAACATGCCGTCGATGCGGTAGCGGATGCGCAAATCGGTCTCCATCGGCTCGAAATGGATGTCCGTGGCGCGGCTGTTGTAAGCTTCCCAGATGATCTGGTTGACGAACTTGATAACACTCGCCTCCTGATCCTCCTGGGTGATGTCCTTGCTGACGGCCAACTCCTCGTCCCCGGCGTCGTCCTTGGCCATGCCGTCGAGCGTTTCGGCGCCCACGCCGTAGATGCCCTTGAGGCCCTTGTCGATTTCCTCGCGTGGCGCCAGCGCGAACTGCACCCGCTCGCCGGCGTCGAAGAGCACCGTGCTGACCATTGTGGAGTCGAACGGATTGGCCGCCGCCAGCAGGACTCGCTCGTCCTCGATCTTCACCGGGCTGACCTGGTGTTGGAAAGCCACCTTCGCCGAGAGCCGGCGCCGCAACTCCCGTTTCGCCTCCTCATCCTGCGGCAGGCTGACGCGTTCGAGGTACGGCCAGCCCAGTTCCGCGGCCAGTTTCTGGAGGAAGATTTCCTCCGGAAGGTCCACGCGCCGTTGGAGGTGCGCGATGAGCGTCTTTGCCTTGGCCTCGGATTCCGGCTCGGCCAGCCACTCGCGCCGCCAGAGATCGAATTGATCCGGCGTCGCCAGTTGGGCCTGGCTCAACACGTTCTTTATGGACACGACTGCCATGTTCGAAGCTCGCGGACAAAGGTTTATACAACCGATCTGCCGGAAAGTTGCGCCGCTCCGGTAAATCCATTCTGCCGGGACTCCCCGCGCACGGGAAGTCTAACCTGCTTGGTCGCCGGCAACCCGACCTTCCCGACAGCCGCGGTGAGGGGCCACCGGGCAGGGAAGGGGAACCGAACGGCCCTACTCCGCGGGCCGCAATTTGGGCCGGGGCGGCAGATCACGCGCGGTTTTCAAGCCATCCAACTTCGTTTGCCTTTCATGAAGCCCAACCCGAATTTCGCCGCGATCACATTTGCTTCGCGTCCTTCGCCACCCTGGCTCAACCGGCCGGACCTGCCGGAGGCGGGCTCGCCGCGCTGACGTATGCATGAGAGCGACGGAGCCCTCGGACAGAGGGAAATGGCGGTTGGGATTTCACGGCTTTCCCAGCGGCAACCGCTCGCGGGACCTCCTTGGAAGAAAAAGGCCGGAAACGCCCTCGCGTTCCCGGCCTGGCGAATTCAAACCGCAACGGCTATTGCACGGTGCGGTAGAACACCTGTGCCGCCGTAGCCGGCGTCGTGTAGGGGTTCGTGGCCCCGGTGACTTCGGTCCACGGACCGGTCACGGCAGGAGCGGACTGGAGTTTCTGGCCGGCGGCGGCAGGAGTCCAGGAGATGGTCACGCCATTGGCACCGGTCGTGATCGCAAGCTTCGGCTGCGTGGTGACGGCCGCCAGTATGCCTTTCAGATCCACGCGCAGTCCGGTCGGATTGGGCGTCAAGGGCAGGTTGTTCATCTTGAACGCCAGGGTGTTCTTGCCGGCAACCAGTCCGGTCTTGATGGTGAAGGGGGTCAGACTTCCAAACCCGCCGTTGGACAAACCGGTGCTCACTCCGTTCACCAGGATGTCGAGGCCGCTGTTATCGCACGCCCAACCGCCGACCAATTGGACTTTCGAAACATCGTAGCCGGTCAGGTCGAAGGTGGTTTCGTAGGTGTAATCGCCTTCGGCATTGCCTGCTCCGGTGGAGCCTTGATCTGCCTGCGGGCCGATCCACTTGGACGACGGACCGTTGAGCAGCCAGACTCCCGCCTGGATGGGCCAGCCCTCATTCAGCACAATCGCGTCCGGACCCGGGTAACCCTCGTCGGCGCTGGCCGTCAGCTTGTAGTGCGGATCGACTTCTCCGGCGGCGAGCAAAGTCCCGTCCGCAGCCACGCCGGTTCCGAAAATACCCGGCAGACCCACCGTCAACCGGGCGGTGGACGTGGTGGCCGTTCCGGCGGTGTTGGTCACCGTCATGGCGTACTCCCCTTCGTCCGACTGCTGGATGTTGGCCAGGGTCAGCGAGGAGGTGTTGGCGCCCGTAATCGCACTGCCATTCTTCGTCCATTGATAACTCAGCGGCAGACTGCCAATGGCCTGCGCTACGAACGTGACCGTCTCACCCGCATTCGCCAACGCCGATTGCGGATTCTTCGTGAGGAACGGGGCGGTATCGGCCGGGACCGGGACGATCGCGACGTTGTCGATCAAGGCAGTGGTGTCGCCTCCCAGGGGATTGCTCTTCTCAAAGACCAGGTCGGCCTGGGTTGCGGTCGCGGCAAACACATCGCTGTAGGCTTCCCGGTATCCACCGGGCGAGAGCGTATGCGCCGGCACCATGATGTCGTTGTCGATTCGGGCTTCAAGGGACGGGAACCCGCCGGATCGCGCATTCTCATAGTAGTGGAGGTAGTACTGCGAACCGGCCGTCAAACCCGTGATCGTCTGGGTGAGCGTGCTGTTGGCCTGGAGGAACACCACATTGGTGCCGTGCGGAATCACGCCGTTGTCGGCAAAGGGAGAGGCGCCGTTGGCGATCGGATTGATTCCGGTACCCGCCAAGTCGCTCTGGGTCCAGCCGGTAATGGCCCAGTTCGGGCCGGGGTCCGTGCCGGCGCCGCCCGGGTTGTCACCGCTGTAGCCGGGCCAATAGAGAAACGAATCCGTCTCGAAACTGGGGTTCTCCATGGCGATGCCGACGGTGAGCCGGGCCACGACACTGGTTGCTGAACCCAAGGAGTTGGTCACGATCACGTCGTAACTGCCGGCGGTCTGGGAGGACGCCTGCGCGACGGTGTACGTCGCGGTGGTGGCGCTCGGAATGTCCGTACCATTGAACCGCCAGCGATACATCGGGGCAGGAAAACCGCTCGCCGCGACGCTGAACAGCACGGGCAGGCCCTGCGACACCGTCGTGCTGGCGGGTTGCCGGGTGATAGCCGGGGCGACGTTGCGACTGACGGCTTCCCGGTTGCTGAACCCGTAGATATGCACGCTGACGTTGGCAGGATTCACGGGCGCGATCCGGAGGGTCGCGGTGCCGTTCGCGTCGGCCGTGTAGCGGCAGGAGAAGCGGATGCCGTTGTTGTTGTCGAACTGGTCCTGGTTGATGGTCAGGCGGTCCTCCCCGACACTGGCCGTGGCCCACCGGATGGCGGGGGTGGGCGCATCAAAGCCAACCGAGTAAACGGTGATGACATAGTCCAATCCGGGCGTCAGATTCGTCAAGCTGATGCTCTGATAATTCCCGGCCGGAACGGTGCCGCCATAGACGAAATCCCTGGCCAGCGTGCTGCTGCTGCCGGTGACGTTGTTGGCATCGGCGGCAAAAGCATTGCCGAGGTAAGTCGTGGTGAATTGGTCGGGTACGGTCGGGTTCGCCCCCGCCACCCCCGTGAACGGGATGCCGTTGATGACCACGCCGTCCCCGCTCCCGAAGTTGTAGGCGTGCGTGTAAACAAACTGGCCGTCCAGACCGGAGTCGGCGTCGCCCGTCCACGCGGCCACCGACCACTTCCCGCTGGTCGGGGCGATGGTGAACATGTCGAGCAGCAGGGTGCTGTCGTCAAAGGCATCGTTTGTCAGGGTCAGGTTCTCGGTGGCGGCCGTGGCGGTGAACTCGAACGCCAGGGGGATGTACGGACTGGTTCCGCCGACCGGGTAAATGTTCACGCTCGCGATGTCCTGGGTGTCGAGGGTGACCCTCAGGATGGGCGAGAGCACGCCGGTCTCGTTCGTGCTGGCGTTGGCCCGGAACTCGAGTTTGTAGGTCTGACCCGCCGTCAGACCCGAAATGGTCGTGCTGAGGCTCGATCCCCCGCCCCAGAGGAAGGCTACTTTCGTACCGTCCGGAACGGCGCCGTTGTTGGCATATTGGCTGGTACCGCCGGCCGGATTCAGGCCGACGCTGTAGTCGGTGGCTGTGGTCCAGCCGGTGATGGGCCCGTTGTCGCTGACGTAACCGGGCGCGGTGGCAAAGGTGTCCGCTTCAAAACTGGGGTTGGGAATGCTCTGCCCGAAGATGGCAGGGGCGAACAGCAATCCGCAGGCGACCGCCAGCCGGGCGATTTTTGGAGGACTTTGCCAGGGAAGGGTAAGGCTTCTATTCTTCATAGGTGGTTTTATGGGTGATTGGTAAAGGATCATCTTGGTGCGCTGCAGGGGTGTGTCAATGGCCAACTTCCGGCCTCAACGTCTGACAGCCGGTGCTTGCTTTCCCCGTTGACCGTCTCCATTCTGACTCGAAATTACAAACTGCCGGCTGGCGTGGTTCTTCCGGCGGCCTTTAGAACGAATGAACAATCCGTCCGAGTTCGAACTGGATCTTGACCTGCAAATGTTGCCGGCCTGGGCGCGGCAACCTTCGGCTTCCAACCGCTATGCCAACTTCGAAGGCGGCGGGGGTGAAGACCCGCGCGACCGGCGCCGCGGCGACCGGCCGTTTCGACGGGACCGTCCGCGGGAAGAACCGCGGCGCGGCCCCGGCGGGGGGCCGGGCGGAGCCGGCTTTGGCGGTCGGCGCGAAGGGCGGCCCGGCGGGCGGCCGGGATTCAATCGCGACCGCGGCGATGCCCGTCCGGCACCGCCCCGCGAGCCCGAGGCCCCGTTGCCGGAAGTGATGGTGCAACTGGTGCCGGAGCGTAAAGGCATCGAGTCGCTCGCGCGCCAGATCAAGCTGACCGGCCGCGCCTACCCGCTGTTCCAGGTCGCGGCGCTCATCTTGAAAAGGCCGGAGCGGTTCGAGGTCCACTTCGCGACCAAGAAGGGGCCGGACGGGAAGATTCTCCAGCCGTTGTTCGTTTGTTCGTTGGACGAGACGCTCTGGCTCAGCGAGGAGGAGGTGGCGCAGCACGTCCTGCGGCATCACTTCGACGCGTTTTACCAGACCGAAAAGGTGGCGACCGAGCCGCCCAAAGGCACCTATACCCTGGTGGCGCAGTGCGGCATGAGCGGGGTCATTCTGGGGCCGCCGAACTATCACGATTACCAGGTCAAACTGCACAAGCTCCACGCCGAACGCTTTTCGAACCTGCCCTTCGAAGCCTACAAGGCGCGGGTCAAGATCGTCCGGGACGAGGCGGT
This sequence comes from uncultured bacterium, assembly GCA_963735925.1. Classification (GTDB taxonomy): domain Bacteria; phylum Verrucomicrobiota; class Verrucomicrobiia; order Limisphaerales; family J093; genus DSVZ01. The sequence continues at coordinate 1,025,684 of CAVTMT010000003.1, read as the reverse complement.
CGTGAAGCAATGGCTCGAGGAACAGAGCTGGAAATGCGAGTACATCGGGCTGAACCTGCCGGAGGCCGTCCGCTTCGCGACGCGCGAAGAAGCGGAGAAGCACTTCCGGGAAACGCACCTGCCGAACCTGGTCAAGTCCGTCGATAGCTTCGTGTTGCTCGGCCTGGAGAACCAGCGTTTCCTGTCCCGGGGATTGCGGTCGGCGCTGCGCGAAACGCTGGAGGAACAGCGGCGATTCCCGCTCAAGGTGGCGACGGTGCTCAGCCAGCAACTCGCCGGACAGGGTCTCCAGTTCTTTAAGGTGAACAAGACGGTCACGCATGTGTGTGTCGCGCGCCCGCATTTCCTCGACATCGCGCATTCGTCCGTGTCCGACGGGGTGCGACGGATCGTGGAGTTCATCGACAGCCACACCGGCTGCAGCCGGCGCGACCTGCTGGATGCGTTGGCCCCGACGCCGCCGGCGGCCAGCGGCCCGGCGCCAGCTCAACCCGAAGCGGCCCCCGCGCCGGAAGGTGCGGCTGACCAACCCGCGGTTGCCTCGGGCCCGATGCCGACTCCCGCCCAGACGGCGGTCATTACCGACCTGCACTGGTTGATTCACCAGGGCCACGTAATCGAGTTTACGGACGGTCGGATGGAAACGGCGAAGCAACCCAAGCCCACCCCGCCTCCGCCGCCCAGGGCTCCCCGCCCGGAAGTCAACAAGCCGCTGGCGGGCAAACCTGCGAGCGATTCGGCCGGCGCGCCCGCCGAACCCGCCGCCGCCGCCCCTGCAGTCGCACCACCGGAGACCGCGCCGGTCGAGGCCGCGCCGGTCGCGGAGGCTGCCGCACCCACTGAGCCTCCACCGTCGGTCGCGACGCCCGAACCGACGACGGCGCCAGCCGTCCAAACGCCGGCTCCGGCAGAGGCCGTGTCCGCGCCGGAGATCAAACCGGAGAGTTAGTTGCTTTCGCCCAACCCGGCTTCGGCGCATCGCCGGGGCCGGGTTGAAGCGCGAGGCACTTGCGGGGAGGATGCCCGCCTTGCTCGCGGCGGGCGATTTGGTGAGCTTGGGCGGGAAGGGCCTGAGCCGGCTCTGGTGGATTGCGCCGCTTATCGCCCGTTCCGTTGGGCGCCGTGCGGATGAGCGTGGAGAAGACTGTGCGGTTTCTCCAGGCCGTGTTCGAGCATCAGGAGTTCGTCCCCCAGGATTTCGCGGGTCCGGCCCTCCGCCACCAACCGCCCGCGGTCGAGCACCAGCACCCGGTCGCACAGGGCGACGATCATTTCGAGGTCATGGCTGGCGATGAGTTTGGTCGCCTTCAAGCGACGGCAGAGCGTGATGAATTCCCGCCGGCCGCGCGGGTCGAAGTTGGCCGTGGGCTCGTCGAACACCAGCACTTCCGGCGCGCACGCCAGGACTCCGGCCAGGCACACGCGCTTCTTCTCCCCCAGACTCAGATGATGCGGGAGGCGGGACTCGAAGCCCGGCATTTCGACCTGGCGCAAGGCGGTCGCGACGCGTTCGGCGATGGCTTCGGCGGCGAAGCCGAATTGGAGCGGCCCAAAGGCGACGTCCTCGCCCACGGTGGCGGAAAAAAGCTGGTCGTCGGGATCTTGAAACAACAGGCCGACCCGCCGACGGATTTCGGGCAGGTTCGCGGTTTCCACGGCCAGCCCGGCCACGTGGACCGTGCCGGTCTGGCGCGGCACTCCCAGCAGTCCGTTCAAGTGCAGGAGCAGGGTGGACTTGCCCGCGCCGTTCGGCCCGATCAGGCCGACGGTTTCCTCTTTCGCGACACGAAACGAAATGTCGTTCAGGGCGCTGCGGCCGTCCGGGTAGGCGAAGCTCAGGTGCTCGACCAGAATCACCGGTGGATGATGGGTGGAAGCGGGCGACGCGGAAAGTCTGGAATCGGCCTCGCCGGCCGCCTGTCGGCGGTGGGCGGGCGCTTTACGATTCGGGACCGCGGGCGGATAGTCGCGCCCGTGAATGGCTGACATCGTTCTGGCGACCCTCAACGCGAAGTTCATCCACGCCGCCTTTGGTTTGCGGTATTTGCTGGCGAACCTGGGCGAGTTGCGTCCGCGCGCGGTGATCGCCGAGTTCGATATCAACCAACGCCCGCTGGAAATCGTCGAGCGGATCCTGGCGCATCGCCCGCGCATCGTAGGCCTGGGGGTGTACATCTGGAACGTGCGCGAAACCACCGCGGTGGTGGCGATACTCAAGCGCCTGCAGCCGGAACTGGTCGTGATTCTGGGGGGCCCGGAGGTCAGTTATGAAACCGGGCAACAGGAGATTTCGCACCTCGCCGACGCGGTCATTACGGGCGAGGCGGACCTGAAGTTCGCCGAGGTATGCCGGACCCTGCTCGCCGGCCGGCCGATCGCGGCCAAGTTTCTCGCCGCCGAACTGCCCGACCTGGTCGGGCTGACGCTGCCTTACGAGGAATACACCGAGACCGACATCGCGCACCGCATCGTTTACGTGGAGGCGTCGCGCGGGTGTCCGTTCGAGTGCGAATTCTGCCTGTCCTCGCTGGACATCCCCGTGCGGGCGTTTCCGCTCGAGCCGCTCCTGGCGGCGTTGGAGCGGTTGCTGGCGCGCGGCGTGCGCCACTTCAAGTTCGTGGATCGCACGTTCAATCTGAACCTGCGGACCAGCACGGCGATCCTCGACTTCTTCCGCGCCCACCACACCCCGGGACTCTTCCTGCATTTCGAGCTGGTGCCGGACCGGCTGCCGGCCGATTTGCGGACGACGATCGCGGCCTTTCCCGCGGGAGCGCTGCAGTTCGAAGTCGGCATTCAGACCTTTAACCCCGACGTTGCCGCGCGGATCAGCCGGCGACAGGACTACGCGCGGCTCGCGGAGAACCTGCGCTTCCTGCGTGAGCAAACCGGGGTTCACGTTCACGCGGATCTGATCTTCGGTCTTCCGGGCGAGACGCTCGAGAGCTTCGCGGCGGGCTTCGACCGGTTGTTGGCGCTGCGGCCGCACGAGATTCAGGTCGGGCTCCTGAAACGTCTCCGCGGGACGCCGATCATCCGGCATGACGAGGAGTGGGGGATGGTCTATTCGCCTCTGCCGCCGTACGAATTGCTCCGGAACCGCCAGCTCGATTTCTCCACGGTCCAGCGCGTCCGCCGGTTGGCGCGATTCTGGGATCTGGTGGCGAACAGCGGACGGTTTCCGACCACGGCGCCGTGGCTTTGGGCAGGCGCGAGCTCGGCGTTCAACGCCTTCCTGCGGTTCAGCGACTGGTTGTATGCCAGGGCGGGCCGCCAGCACGCCATCGCCTTGCCACGCCTGGCCGGTTTCATCGCGGAATACCTCAGCGGCGAGCGGGGCGTTGACGTCGGCCAGGTCAAACGGAGCATGCAGCAGGATCTGGATCGAGGCCTCGGCCCCGGGAGCGCGTCCGGCGCCGCACCGGACGGGGCCGTGATCGACAAACGTCAGCGTCGCCAGCGAATGGCGGAAGGTGGCGGAGAGCAGCCGTAACGCCCGGTCGCGCCGATCTCGCACCTCGGCCGGACCCAATCCCTGACCGCTCACACGAACCGCGGGTCGAACACCGGCTGGCTCTGATGTTGGCGCAGGAGTCCGGCAAATCGGCGAAGCCCTTCCTTCTCCGCCGCGCCCAGATCGAACCGGACGTTTTCGGTGAGGTAGTGGCGGCGAAACTCGAGCGTGTAGTCGCTGCGCGCACGGATCATTTCCTCGAGCCGAGCCAGACCCTGATCGCGCGCCGTCCGCAGCAAGGCACCGAGCCGGGAGGTGTCCAGGCCGCGGGGCAGGATCCAGGCGGCATGAACAAACGGCCGCCCGGTAAGGGAGTACCACGCCTCCCCCAGGTCCCAAATGCGGTGCGCGTGCGGCGCGAGGCAGAAGTCGAGTGCGCGGTCGCCAATGAGCAGGACAGAATCGCATTCCGAGGCGCGCTCGTAATCGGAGAGCGGCTGGAACGAGGCGCGCACACCGTGCTCGGCCAGCAGCACGCGCAGGAGGCCCACGCTGCTGAGCGACGCGGGATCGAGAAACACCTCGCGCACCTCGGACAGCGGCGCGCGGTGGGCGAGAAACACGCTCTTCACCGGGCCGCGCGAGGCGATGGCGATGCCGTCGAGCACGTCATAATCCGCGTTGAACAGCGCCTCGGTGCTGCTGACCAAGGCGGCGTCGAGTTCGCCGCCGCGGAGCATCTGCGCCAGCCGGGCGGGGGTGGTAAAGACGACCTGGTCCTCGATCCCGCAGGTCAGCGGCAAGGCGTTCAGGTAGGAGACGGAACCGATGCGGGGAGTCACTTGCGCCAGATTTCTCCGCCGGCCTGCTCTGCCGCCAACCAGAGTCGCACCCAGCCCGATGCGGCCGCTCGGGCACCCTCGACCCCAAGCCCGCGAGTCGTGAGGCCGAGGCTGGGGACATGCGCGAAGCAATAACCGCCCGGGAATTCAGGATCTTGTGCCGGCTCAGAAACGACACCGTAACGCATTGCCGAACGCTATCCTCCTTTCACGCCGTTGCCAAGTTGCCTTCGAGCATCGCCGAGCGGGTGGACAATCCGGGCGGCCCCGCCGGTACGTCGCCTTCCCAGATGCGCACCGGTTCGTAGAACGTGTTCCGCTGGGTGGGGACGCGGCCGGCCTCGCGGATGGCCTTGATCATGGCCGCCTCGGTCTGAAGCTGGCCCGATTGCCCGCCCGCCATGCGGAAGATGTGTTCCTCCACGATGGTGCCGTGCAGGTCGTCCGCGCCGTAACTGAGCGCGACCTGGGCGAGTTTCATGCCCAGGCCGATCCAGTACGCGGTGAGGTGGTCGAAATTGTCGAGGTAGAGCCGGCTCACCGCGAGCGTGCGCAGGCCGTCGAAGCCGGTCGGGGGTTGCTCCACCGGGATGCCGTTATGCTCGGGTTGGTAGGGCAGGGGAACGAAGCCGACGAAGCCGCGCGTTTCGTCCTGTAATGCACGCAGTCGCCGCAGGTGATCCACGCGGTCGGCCAGCGACTCGACGTGGCCGTACAACATGGTGCAGGTGCTGCGCCCGCCCAGCTTGTGCCAGGTGCGGTGAACGTCGGCCCATTCCTCCGCGGTTTCTTTGCCGCGGGCAATCTGCGTGCGGACTTCGGGCGCAAATATCTCGGCGCCGCCGCCGGTGAGCGAATCCAGTCCCGCGTCGCGCAGGGCTATCAACGTGTCCCGCACCGAGAGCTTCGCCAGCCAGGCGAGGTGGAGGATTTCGATGGCGGTGAAGCACTTCAATTGCAGGTGCGGGCCGGCTTCGCGCAGCGCGCGCAGCAGGTCGAGGTAGTAGCGGAACGGCAGCGACGGGTGCAGGCCGCCGACGATGTGCAGTTCGGTGATGCCCAGGGCCAGCGCTTCCCGCGCCTTCTGGACCATCTGCTCGACCGTCAACTCGAACCCGTCGGCGTCGCGCTTCTTGCGTGCGAAGGCACAGAACTGGCAGCTCAGGATGCAGTAATTCGAGTAGTTGAGATAGCGGTTCAGAATGTAGGTGGCCCGGTTGCCGTTGCGCCGCTGGTTGGCCAGGTCGGCCAGTGCGCCCAGCGCGTTGAGTTCCTTGGTTTCGAACAGCCGCAGGGCATCGGCTTCGGACAGCCGTTCGCCGGCGGCCACCTTGGCGTGGAGATCGCCCAGTCCGCTGCGTTGGAGAAAGAAGTTCATTTGAGCTGCAATTGGAACCACGGGAACGCGACTTCGGCCACGGTCACCACCAGAAACACGATGCTGATCACGGCGTTGAGGCGGAAGAAGGCGACGTTGATCCATTTCAGGCTTCGCTTCCGGGCCAGCCAGTGCTCGATGACCAGACAGGCCAGGATGATCACCAAGCCGACCAAGTATGCCACGCGGAAGCGCGCCAGCAACCCGAACACCGCCAGCAGCAGCCACATGATCAGGTGCGCCAGGAACGCGGCGCGGAGCGCGTTCTTCACGCCCCAGCGGACCGCCAGCGAATGCAGGCCGGTCCGCCGGTCGAACTCGTAGTCCTGCAACGCATAGATGATGTCGAAACCGACCAGCCAGAAGACCACCGCCACGGCCATCAACACGGCCAGCACCGCGCTGTGCTTGATCGAGAACCCGCCGTCGGATTGGGGAAAGAAATCGAAGCCGCCCGTCACGGCGATCCAGGCGCCGATGGGGGCCAGGGCCAGCGCCACCCCCAGGTAGATGTGCGTGAAGTCGGTGAAGCGCTTGGTCAGCGAGTAGAAGCAGACCACGAACAAGGCGACCGGCGAGAGGTAGAAACAGGCGCGGTTGATCAGCCAGCTTGCCAGGACCAGGCCCGCCGCGCTCAACAGCCAGAGCGTCAGGGCGCTCGCGAGCGAGATCTGGCCGGCGGGCAGATGACGGTTGGCGGTGCGCGGATTCGCCGCGTCGAAGCGACGGTCCACGATGCGATTGAAGGCCATCGCGCAGGTCCGCGCGCAGACCATCGCCGCCAGGATGAGCAGAAACACGCGCAGTCCCGGCCAGCCGTGGTGGTCGCGCGCGGCGACCGCCATCGACGCCAGGGCAAACGGCAGGGCGAACACCGTGTGTTGAATCTTCACGAATTCCGCCCACTTCTTGAGCACAGCAAACATCGAGCGGCGAAGGTTGAACCGCGAACGCCGCGCCGACGCAAGCTTCGTTATTGGTTTCCCGCCCGGTTGGGCAGGCGGACGGGTGGGTTTGACCGGATACGGCCCTTCGCCGGCGAACGAATTAGGCTGTCGTTCCCACACCGCGGTGGGACAATTCGGGCCGTGATTCGGACCACAGCAAGGCTCCGGCCCGGCGGATTCGACGGCGCGCTCGACGGGCATCCGGCATCGGGCGCCGAACCCGGTGGCGTCGCCACCCACCACGACCATGAAGGCTAAGCGAACCTCGATCCGCCTGCGGGTTTTGCTCGTACTGCTGGGCGCCGTGGGTTGGTTCAGCCTGGTGGGCTGGCCGAAGGTCCGGCAGGCCCTCGCCGCGCGGTTCGTGGTGCGGGCGGAGGTTCCCTCGGTGGATGCTTTGCAGACGGCTTTCGACGGCGCAAGCGACCCCGACGATTTCCTCGAACGCGTCTGGCAGACCGGCAGGGTGCCGCAGCGCGCCTGGGTGATGAGCCGCCTCGGCCAGGCGGTCGCGACCGGGACCGGTTTGAAACCGCGCCAGGAGGCGATCCTGCGGGCCGGCGCTCGCGATGCGGATCTCAACGTCCGGGAGCAGGCGCTGAGTCTGCTGGCCGCGGAACACAGCTCCGCGCTGTTGCCACTGGCGGCGGTGCAACTCGTCGATGTGGACCCTGAGATTCGTCTCCTGGGGTTGCGGTTGATTCGGCAGTGCGACGCGCGGCAGGCGCTGCCTCTGGTCGTCCCGCTCCTGGAAGACAAGGACCTGCGGGTGGTCGCGAGCGCCGAAACCGCCTTGCGCGGCTGGACCGGCATCGACTATGGCGTGCGCATGTTCCACGTGCTGGCGGCCGACGGGGGCCGAAGCGCCGCCGATCCCGCCCGCCTCGCGACCATCCGCCACGCCGTGGCGCAACGCCAGACCTGGTGGCGCGAGCATCAGGCGGAATTCATGCCCACCAACGCCGCGACGTGGCTTGGCAAGGCTCCGACGCCGGTGGCACCGCCCGTTTCCGATTTTGCGCTGCCAGACTTGAGCGGGCAAAGCGTGTGGCTCTCCCAGTACCGCGGGCATCCGGTATTGTTGAACTTCTGGGCGACGTGGTGCACCGCCTGTGCCGCCGAATTGCCGGACCTGCTCCAGCTCGCCCACAACCCACCGAACGGCTTGGTCATCCTGGGGATCTCGCTGGATGGTGTGCCCGACGAGCATGGGCATGTGGCCGAGGCCGGCGATCACGCCGGCGAGGCGGGCTCCGGCGCCGGCTCGACGACAGTGGTGACGCTGCGCGAGCGGGTGAAGCGATTCGCGCAGGCCCGCGGCATCACGTATCCCGTCCTGCTCGATCCCCACAACGCCATCGGCTCCCGGTTCCATGGCGGCGAACTGCCGACGAATGTCCTGCTGGACGGCGAAGGTCGGCTGCGACGGCGCTTCATTGGCGGTCGGAGCGCGGCGGTGTTCCAGGCCATGGTGGAGGAGTTGCAGCCCGACTACCGTTCGGGCGCTGACACCGCCCCGTCAGTCCGCAAAGAATGAGAGGCCAGGACGGGTTGACCGCGCCCGGCGGGCTAAGCCAGCGCGTCGCGGCAGTACTTGATCGCCCGGGCAATCTCGGTCAAGCGATCGGACCCGGCGGGAATTTTGTACTCGAACTCGATCGTGCCTTGGATGTTCCACCGGTTGTCGCGGATCAGGCGCAGCACTTCCGCAATGGGCGTGTCGCCCTCGCCAAACGGCATATTGGGTCCGTTGTGCAGCTTGCGATCCTTCAGATGCACGTGCGTGATTCGCTCGTGATGCCGCTGGATGAACGGGACGGGGGAGACATTGTTGCCGGCGACGAAATGCCCGAGATCCACGTTGGCCCCATTGTGTTTCGCGAAGGAAAAGGCCCGCTCCCAGTCCTCGGGTTTCGTGCCGGCGTGGCCGTGGTACCCCACCATGAACTGGTGTTTGTCGGCAAACCGCCCCAGGCGTTTGAGGTCGGCCTCCTGGTTCGAGATCTCGGCGGAGATGGCTCGACCGCCCAGCGTCGTGGCCAGGGCGAAGACATAGTCCAGTTCGTCGTCGGTCATCTTGAATATCCCATCCACCTTGACGATCTCGATGAGCACGCCGGCTGCCTCATAAACTTGCCGGAACTCCCTCACCCGCGCCATCGAGACGGACTTGCGCCACTGGACCAGGTGTCGCTTTTGTGAATTCACGGCGATTCCGGTTCACACCCGGCGTGGGTGGTACTCCGTTGCCGACGCTCCGCCTTGGGGCGGAGACTTCATTTGCGCGTGGGTTCATGAAGACCAGGAGTCCGCCGGTTCGTCCGGTTTCGCCAGGGGATAGCCCAACCGGAATTTGCCCGAGTTTTCGGCGAGCAAAGCGTCGGTTGGCTGCACATCCAGGCCACCGTCGATTTCCAGAAGCTGCGTGAGGCGCTCGCGCAAGCGGTTCAGCCCGGCTGGTTCGGGCGGGACATCGTCCGGGACGTACCGCAGCCGCCATTCCGACTCGCTTTCCTGACGCAGTTGGTAATGCAGAACGCCGGGCACGTCGGCCAAGCAACGATCGATTTCCAGCGTGGTACGGCGTGTGCCCGCGGAGGTCTTGAAGGCGTCCGCCGTGCGGCCCTGCACGCGGTAGGTCGTGCGATACGGCGTCTCGCGGCGCTCGACCAGATCGCCGATGCGATACCGGATCAACGGCATGTAATCGTTCGTGAGGGTGGTGACCACCAAGTCACCCACGCCCTGGTGGTCCGTGGCCACGACTTCGAGAAAGGCGGTGTCGAGGCTGGGCACCATGTCGCCGCCCTCGCCTTCCATCAACAGGTGGCCGGTTTCGGTCGAGCCGTAGAGATTGAACACCGGCACGCCAAATACTCGCTCCAGGATCCGCCGGTGCGTGACGCTCACGAATTCGTAGCTGGCCAGGATGAAGCGCAGGGACGGCAGCCGGATCCCTCGGCGTTCGCAATACCGCGCGAACAGCGCTCCATACACCGGGTCCACATCCAGGAACTGGGGTTGCCACGCCGCGGTTTCGTCGGCCATGCGCGCCAGATCGCCTTCGCTCCACAGGAATGGATGGCGGGACAGGCTCGTGAAGAGTGCCTGGCCGACGATCCGATCCGCGAGGGCGGGCGTGCCGGAATAACAGATGTCGCCGCTGCAGATGGGGGAGTTGATCGTGACCCGACGGGCTTCGGGAAAGGCATCGAGAACCCCAGCCACGAACCGGTTCAAGCGCAGGGCGCGCACCTCCTGTTCGGCCCACCAGCCCGAGCCCAGCAACAGGGGCGTCCGGACCTCGGACGTGCCGGAGGTGTGTTCGAGTTCGACGAGTTCGCGGTCGAGGAGTTCCTCCAGCTCCACGCCCTCGCGGAGGAAGTTCTGCGGAAAGCCCCGACGGATGTCGGACTTGTCGATGAGCGGCAGGCGGTGAAATTCGTGCAACAGCGGCAGGTTCACCGTGGCGTCGGCCGCCGCGACCGGGTAATGGCGATAAAGCGGCACCTCGTCCAGCCAACGCGGGAGCAACGCGCTCAGGCGGTGGGGCTGAACGGCCTCGTGAATCAGGTCCGGGGTGGCAAGCATGTCCTGTCGTAACGGTCGGTTTCGCACAACCAGCCGCCAAGGATAGCACGGTTCTGCCGACACACCAGCGGCTTGAAGCCGGGGTCGTGTCCCGATCTCCGATGGGTGGCTGCGCCGCTGGACTCAGGCAGGTGGTGGCGGCGGCGCGCCCAAGCAGGTGACGCTGTCGCGGCGTGCAGCAACCTGATGGCGCTGCCGTGGCGTGCAAGCAGGTGGCTGCGTCGCGACGCTCCAATAATTGGTGGCGGCGCCGCTGAGTCGGCGCCGGTCGGTGCGGCAACCCCGCCTTCTCCCAAACCAGGACAAACCCGAATCCTGCGCCGCCGGCGGGCGGACCGCCAAAGAAGACTTGCCGCCGCCGGCGAATTTGACGTACGTCCGGCCCCATGAAATCGCTCACCGAATATCTGGAGTTTAACCTGCCGGAACGCCGGGGCTTCGAGAACATCACGGCGACCGTGGAGGAACTGGTCTGTCGCAGCGGGGTGCAGGACGGATTGTGCTTGGTGAACGCCATGCACATCAGCGCCGCCGTGTTCATCAACGACGCGGAGGACGGGCTCCTGCATGACTTCGATGTCTGGCTCGAAAAGCTGGCGCCGCACGCCCCCACGTCGCAGTACCGCCACAACCGCACCGGGGAGGACAACGCGGATGCGCACCTCAAGCGGCAGGTGATGGGACGCGAAGTGGTGGTGGCAATCACCAACGGCAAACTCGACTTCGGTCCCTGGGAACAGATCTTCTACGGCGAATTCGACGGGCGGCGCAAGAAACGGGTGCTGGTCAAGATCATCGGGGCGTAAATCTCCCGGACGAGCTCGGCGACGAGGCTGCAAATTCATTCCCCTCTGCCGGCGAGTCGGCTAGGATGCCGCCATGCATCCTGGCTTGGCCCTCCTGGTTTCGTGTTTAGGCTTTACGTATTGCCTGGTGGCCGGAGAACTCGCAGGCAGGCAGGCCCGTCCCGATTCCGGCGCCGTCTCCACCTCCACCGCAAGCGCGGCGAGCGAAGACCGCTCGCTCGCCGGTTCGTGGCGTTTCCGACTCGACCGCTTGGATGCCGGCATGGCCGAACGCTGGTTCGAGCGCGCCCTCCCGGACCAGATCGAGCTGCCCGGCTCGCTGCCGGAGCGAGGCGTCGGCGATCCGGTTTCGACCAACACGGCTTGGACGGGTGGGATCGTGGACCAGTCGTGGTTCACCGCTCCGGAGTATGCCCCGTATCGCCAGCCAGGCAACGTGAAGGTGCCCTTCTGGCTCCAGCCGGAGCACTACTACGCAGGCGTTGCCTGGTTTCAGCGCGACATCGAGGTGCCCGCGGACTGGCAGGGCAGGCGCATCGTGCTGTTCCTGGAGCGGGTTCATTGGGAGAGCCGGGTCTGGGTGGACGCCCGGCTGGTCGGCGCGAACAATTCGCTCTCCACGCCGCACGAATACGACCTGGGCCAACTCCCACCCGGCAAGCACACCGTCAGCCTCCGCGTGGACAACCGCCGCATCGTCGATATCGGCGAGAACTCCCATGGGATCACCGATCACACGCAGGGGAACTGGAACGGCATCGTCGGCCGGATCGAGCTGCGCACGACGCCGCTGGTATGGATTGAGGATCTGCAGGTTTATCCATTGGCGGAGAGGCGGACGTTCCGGGTCCAGGCGCACATCCGCAATTCCTCCGGCCAGCCGGGGCAAGGGATGCTGGCTCTCGACCTGACGGCGCTTGGCGGTCCGGAGCAGGGCAACCCGGGGCGTTTTCGTCCGCTTCGCCTCCGTATTCCCTGCTCGTGGTCCGCGCCCGTGACCGATTTAGGTTGGGAAGCTCCGGCCGAGGACGTCCCCGGATTGGAACTCTGGGATGAATTCAATCCCCGCCGCTACCAGCTTACGGCCACGTTGCCGAACGGAGCTTCCAAATCCATATCCTTCGGTCTTCGCGATATCTCCACTGACGGCACCCAGATAACCCTCAACGGCCACCGGACTTTCCTCCGCGGCACGCTCGAATGCGCCATCTTTCCCAAGACCGGCCATCCGCCAACGGACGTGGGCGAGTGGAAGCGGATCATCGGCGTCGCCCAATCCTGCGGACTGAACCTCGTGCGCTTTCACTCTTATTGCCCCCCGGAAGCGGCGTTCGTCGCGGCGGACGAACTTGGATTCTATTTCCAGGTCGAGACTTGTTGGGCCAACCAGTCCACGACGATCGGCGACGGCAAACCGGTGGACCAGTGGGTTTATGACGAGACCGACCGCATTCTGAAGTATTACGGCAATCACCCGTCGTTCATCCTGATGCCGCACGGCAACGAACCGGGCGGCAAGAACGCCGACGCTTATCTCGCAAAGTGGGTAGCTCACTACAAGGCGCTCGACCCGCGTCGGCTGTGGACCAGCGGCTCCGGTTGGCCGCAGCTTTCGGAGAACCAGTTCCAGGTCACGCCCGACCCGCGCATCCAAGGCTGGGGCCAGGGACTCGGGTCGCGCATCAACGCCCGGCCGCCGGAGACCGCAACCGACTACCGGGATTACATCGCTGCCCGCAAGGTGCCGGTGATCAGCCACGAGATAGGTCAGTGGTGCGTCTATCCGAACTTCGACGAGATGAAGAAGTACACGGGCTACCTCAAGCCGCGTAACTTCGAGATCTTCCGCGACACGCTGAAGGCGCAGGGGATGCTCGACTTGGCGCGCGACTTCCTCCTCGCGTCGGGCAAGCTCCAGGCGTTGTGTTATAAGGAGGATATTGAATCCGCGCTGCGCACGCCCGGCATGGGCGGCTTCGAGTTGCTGGACCTCCACGATTTCCCCGGCCAGGGCACCGCGCTCGTCGGCGTGCTCGATCCGTTTTGGGAGGAGAAGGGCTACGTGACGGCGGCGGAATTCAGCCGCTTCTGTAACTCGACCGTGCCGCTGGCGCGGCTGAAGAAGCGGGTGTTCACGACGGACGAACTCTTGACCGCCGAACTGGAGGTCGCTCACTTTGGGCCGGCGCCGCTTGCGAACGTGGCCCCCACCTACCAGTTGGTCGGCGACGACGGCAAGGTTCGATTCCGCGGCCAACTCACTGCGCAGGACGTGCCGGTGGGCAACGGCGTTCGGCTCAGCCCGCTGAACCTTGACCTGCGTGGCCTGCCGGCGCCGTCTCGGTACAAACTGGTCGTCGGCCTATCCGGCACACCGTATGCCAACGACTGGGACATCTGGGTTTATCCCGCCGAAGCGCCCACGCGGAGTCTGAGCGATGTGCGCGTTACGGCGGAGTTCGACGATGTGGCCCAAGCCCACCTTCGCGCCGGCGGCAAGCTGCTCCTCACGATACCCGGTCCGCGCGTTCGCAACTTCGACGCTGCGCCCGAGAAACTCGGTTTCTCCAGCATCTTCTGGAACACCGCCTGGACCGGCCGCCAGGCGCCCACCACGCTGGGCATCCTCTGCGACCCGAAGCATCCGGCGCTCGCGGAGTTCCCGACCGACTTTCACAGCAACTGGCAATGGTGGTACCTCATCCACCGCGCCGGGGCGTTGCGGCTCGACCTCTTGCCGCAGGAGCTGAAGCCGATCGTGCGCGTCATCGACGACTGGGTGACCGCGCGGCCGTTGGGCTTGGTGATCGAGGGGAAGGTTGGCTCGGGGAAAGTTGTCATCTGCGGCTTCGACCTCACGCGCGACGCCGACGATCCGGTCTCGCGCCAGATGCGCACGAGTCTGCTGGACTACATGGCCTCGCAGAATTTCATGCCCAAAATCGACCTCACCGCCGGCCAGATCGGGAGCCTCATCGCCGCGGCGAAGTGATGCCCGTCTTGCCCAGCTTCAGGATGGGTTTCCTCACCAAAGGCCCGGCCGGCGTGCTCGACCACGCGACGAGCGAAATCGCCAGCGGCAGCAACCTGGGCTTTAACGCGGCGAAGGAATTGCCGGGCGAAGGCTTCAAACGCCCCCTGGCCCCCGCTCATGAAGATGGATACGACGGTGCGGGCGAAGCTGGAAATACTTTTCAACCCGTAGCAGCCGACGTGAGGAGGCTCAAACTGGAAGGGATGACTCAGACGCAGGTCATCGCCGCTTGGGCGGAGCCAGAAAAGTGCGAACGCCGTCTCAAGTCACGGCGTTCGGCTCGAACAATGGATGGCTCGAACAACGGATTTACGGCGATGAGTTTGTTTGCTTCGAGAACGGCAAATGCATTGATGGTCAGGAATCCAATTCTCGCTGAAGACTCTGCCGCCCTTTCCGGGCTTGGAAATCTTGTGGACGGTTGACCCAGGGCGTGGCCCGCAGCCTCGCTTTGCCCTGGGCTGCTTTCTTCCGGGCCTTCAGCCCTTTCCAGCCAGCCAATCGCAGCACGGTTGCCACGACCAACTTGGTGTTGCATATGCAACATAAACATGTCCTGTGGCACGCGCGGTCACCGTCCGTAAATGATCTCCAACCGCAACGCGGTTGCGGCCATTCCCGTCCGTCCAGCGCGCGCGACCTTCGCCGCCACCGCGTTGCGATTGGTGATTTGTTTCACGATGACCCAAGGTGGGCGCGGGCGCGTCAACCTTGGACCGATGGACGCAACCCCTTCGGGATTGAACACCGATTTGCAGCGCCGATTTACGAGTCAACGGGAGGACATTCTCCCCGAGTCGCGAGGGCTGCCAAGCCGTTGCCAAACCGTTGTTGAGTCGGCACACGGCTTGCCGCATCCTGCCGCCATGATTTCCGCCGCTGAACCTGGGTCCACGGCCGGCCCGCAGGCTCGCTTCAACCTGGGCTACATCTGGCTCATCTCAGTCGTGGCCGCGCTGGGCGGACTTCTGTTTGGCTGGGATTGGGTCGTCATCGGTGGCGCCAAGCCGTTCTTCGAACCGTTTTTCAACCTCGCCGAAATCGCCCGGCAATGGTCGCAAAACGGCCTCGCCCGCGCACTGGGCCTCACGACGGAAGCGACGCTGAGCGGGTGGGCGAACAGTTGCGCGCTGCTCGGCTGCCTGGTCGGCTCACTGCTGGCGGGCGGCTTGAGCGACAAGTTCGGGCGCAAGAAGCTGCTCATTTTTGCGGCGTTCCTGTTCGCGGTCTCTTCCGTGCTGACCGGTTGGGCGGGGAGCTTCAACCAGTTCATCGCGTGGCGCATGTTGGGCGGGGTGGCCATCGGCATGGCGTCGAACCTGTCGCCGCTTTACATCGCGGAAGTGGCGCCCGCACACCTGCGCGGCCGGTTGGTAACCTTGAACCAGTTGACCATCGTCTTCGGCATTCTGGCGGCGCAGTTGTTGAACCTGCTGATCGCCCGGAAGGTCGAGGAAGGCGCCACGGCGGCGATGATCGCGCAGTCGTGGAACGGCCAGTACGGTTGGCGTTGGATGTTCACGCTGGTCGCCGCTCCGTCGCTGCTGTTTTTCGTCTGCGCGCTGTTCGTGCCCGAGAGCCCGCGCTGGCTGGTCAAGAGCGGCCAGGACAACCTCGCCCGGCGCGTGCTCGCGCGGATCGGTGGCGACGCCTACGCCGGCGGGGAGGTCGGCAACATCAAACAGACCATCGCCTCGGAGGAGGTTGCCCGCGTGCGGCTGCGCGACTTGCTCGAGCCGCGGATGCGTCGCATCCTGCTGATCGGTTGCGCGCTGGCGGTGCTCCAGCAATGGAGCGGCATCAACGTCCTGTTCAATTACGCCGAGAACATCTTCAAGCAGGCCGGCTTCGGCGTGAACACGATCCTGATGTTCATCGTGATCACCGGCGTGGTGAACATGGCGTTCACCTTTGTCGCGCTGGGCACGGTGGATCATTGGGGACGGCGCAGCCTGATGCTGTTCGGCTGCGCGGGCATCGCGATTTCACACGTGCTGATCGGGGTGGCGTACGCGATGAAGCTGAAGGGCATTGCGGTGCTGATCTTTGCGCTGGCGGCGATCGGCTGCTACGGCATGTCGCTCGCCCCGGTGACCTGGGTGCTGATCTCCGAAATCTTCCCCAACCGCATCCGCGGCACGGCCATTTCGGTGGCCGTCTCGGCCCTCTGGATCGCGTGTTTCATCCTCACCTACACGTTCCCGATCCTGGAACGCGGCATCGGCACCGGAAACACGTTCGGGATTTACGCCGCCATTTGCTTCGCCGGCTTCGTGTTCATTCGGGTGTTCGTTCCCGAAACCAAGGGCAAGTCGTTGGAGCAAATCGAGCGGGAACTGGTGGGCTGACAACCCGAGCAAAAGGCATTCAATGAAGACTTCCACCCATCTCCCTTGGGCGCTGGTGGCCGCCGGTTGTCTGGCCCTGCAAGTCGCGGTGGCCGGAACTGAACCCGTTTCGCTCGCCGGCACCTGGCGCTTCGCGTTGGATCGCGGCGATGTCGGCATCGCCGAAAGCTGGTTTGGCCGCGCGCTGCCGGACCGCATCCAACTGCCGGGCGCGCTGCAGAATCAGGGTTTCGGCGACGACATCACGGTGGACACGAAATGGACCGGCGACGTGGGCAGCGACCGCTGGAGGCAACGGCCCGAGTACGCGCCTTACCGACAACCGGGCCACATCAAGCTCCCGTTCTTCCTTCAGCCTGAAAAGCACTACGTCGGCGCGGCGTGGTACCAACGCGAACTCGAGATTCCCCAGGCTTGGGCCGGCCAGCGGGTGGTGCTCACGCTGGAGCGGCCGCATTGGGGGACGCACGTCTGGGTGGACGACCGGTTGGTCGGCACGAAGCTCAGCCTGGCGACGCCGCATGTTTATGACCTCGGCACATCGCTCTCCGCCGGCCGGCACCGGCTCACCGTGCGCGTGGACAACCGCGTGTTGGTTGAGGTCGGCGACTGGTCGCACAGCGTATCCGATCACACGCAAGGGAACTGGAACGGCATCGTCGGACGCATCGAGTTGCGCGCCACACCGCCCGTCTGGATCGACGATCTCCAGGTCTATCCGCATGTGGCGACCAAGTCCGTGACGGTTAAAGGAACAATCGGGAACGCGACCGGCAAAGCGGGCCGGGGCCGGATTTTGCTGCAGGCGGATCGCACTGCGCCGATGTCCGGTGCTGCCAGCGAGCGGCAAATCGATGTCGCTTGGGAAGCGTCGGGCGGTCGCTTCGAAGCCGACGTGCCGCTGCGGCAGCCGGTCCAGCTCTGGGATGAGTTCCACCCGGTGACGTACAAGCTGGATGCGTTCCTCGCGCTGTCTGCCGGCGGGGGGCCGGCGGGGCTCGAGCAGTTCGCCGGCAAGGCGGGCGTGAGCACCACCTTCGGTCTGCGCGAAATCACCACGCAAGGCCGGCAGTTCGTGATCAACGGCCGGCCGACGTTCTTCCGGGGCACGCTGGAGTGCTGCATTTTCCCGAAGACCGGCTACCCGCCGACGGATGTCGCTTCGTGGCGGCGAATCATTCGCATCTGCAAGGACCATGGTTTGAACCACATTCGGTTCCATTCCTGGTGCCCGCCGGAGGCGGCGTTCGCGGCGGCGGACGAACTGGGTTTCTATTACCAGGTCGAGTGCGGCGTCTGGACCAATCCCGGCGACGGCAAGCCGATCGACCAATGGATCTACGACGAGAGCGACCGCATCGTGCGCGCTTACGGCAACCATCCTTCGTTCGTGCTGTTCACCCACGGCAATGAGCCGCACGGGCCAAACCACGAGGCCTACCTCGCCAGATGGGTGGATTACTGGAAAGCGAAGGACCCGCGGCGGCTGGTCACCAGCGGCTCGGCCTACCCGCAATTGCCGGAGAACCAATACCACG
Organism: uncultured bacterium; assembly: GCA_963735925.1. Lineage (GTDB taxonomy): Bacteria > Verrucomicrobiota > Verrucomicrobiia > Limisphaerales > J093 > DSVZ01. The sequence continues at coordinate 1,007,746 of CAVTMT010000003.1, read as the reverse complement.
TCGCCTACCCATGCCGCGGGCCGCACGGCTGGTTCGGCAAGGACTATCGGCAGGACGTCGCGCAGTACGACGTGCCGATCATCGTCCACGAGATGGGCCAGTGGTGCGTCTTTCCGAACTTCGAGGAGGTGAAAAAATACACCGGTCCGCTCCGGCCGAGGAACTTCGAGATCTTCCGCGACTCGCTGAAGGCGCATGGTCAGTTCGGGCAGTGGCGCGATTTCCTCCGCGCTTCCGGCAAGCTGCAGGTGCTTTGCTACAAGGAGGAGATCGAGGCGGCGCTGCGCACGCCGGGCATCGGCGGGGTGCAGTTGCTCGACCTGCATGACTTTCCCGGCCAGGGCACCGCGCTGGTGGGGGTGCTGGATCCGTTCTGGGATTCCAAGGGCTACGTCACCGCCGCCGAATATCGCCGCTTCTACAACTCCACGGTGCCGCTGGCGCGCTTGCGCAAGAACGCCTGGACCACCGCCGAAACGCTGACCGCCGACGTCGAGATCGCGCACTTCGGCCCTTCGGCTTTACCGGACGCGCGCGTCATCTGGAAGTTGGTGGACGCCAAAGGCCGCGCCGTGGCGGGCGGCGAATTTGCCCGACGCACGATCGAGGTTGGCGAACGCGCGCCGGTGGGGCAGGTGAATGTCAGTCTCGCGAAGCTGGCGGCGCCGGCGGCCTATCGCCTGGTCGTAGGTCTGGTGAGTCATACGAAGAGTGGTTTGGACCAAGGCAGCACGAAGGCCGAGCCAGGATTCGAGAACGATTGGGGGGTCTGGGTTTATCCGGCGGCGCACGTCGCGGAGCCGGCGGACGTCCTGTTTACGGACAAGCTCGATGCACCCGCGCTCGCCCGCCTGGCGGCTGGTGGTCGCGTGCTCCTGGTCACGGACAAGGTTTCGCCCGGCAATCCGAAGCTCGGCGTCGAGCCGATCTTCTGGAATCGTTACATGTTCAACACGCAGGAGCGCCAGACCCTCGGCCTGCTGATCGACGCAAAGCACCCAGCGCTCGCGCAGTTCCCGACCAGCGACCACCAGGACTGGCAGTGGAGCGACATCGTCAGCCACGCACGGGCGGTGGTGTTGGACGACCTGCCGCGCGGGCTGCGCCCGATCGTGCAGCCAATCGACGATTGGAACACCAACCGCCGGCTGGGCCTCCTCTTCGAATGCCGCGTCGCCGAAGGCCGGTTGCTCGTTTGCGCGGCCGACTTGAGCAGCGACCTCGGCCAACGCCCGGCGGCGTGTCAGTTGCGGGCCAGTCTGCTCGCCTACGCGGCCAGCACTGCCTTCAGGCCAAAAGTGGCGGTTGCGCCGGAACAGTTGACGCGCGTGCTCTGGCGATCGAGCGCGTCCACGCTGGTGAATCTGGGCGCGAAAATCGTTCGCGCGGACAGTGAAGATGCTCCCCATGGCAACCTCGCGGCGAAGGCGATCGACGGCGATCCGGACACCATCTGGCACACCGCGTGGGGTGCCGAGGAACCGCCGTTCCCGCATGAGTTGGTGGTGGATTTGACGCGCGAGGTGAGGTTGCGCGGCTTCCGGTTGCTGCCGCGCCAGGAACAGGCCAACGGCTGGTTCACTGGCTATGACCTTTACACCAGCCGGGATGGACAGGCCTGGGGTCAGCCGGCCGCCAGCGGCACTTGGGCGGCCGATGCGGCCGAGAAGACGGTCCGCTTCGCCACGCTCACGTCGGCCCGTTTCGTCCGGTTCGTCGCGAAGGACGGCGTGCAGGGGCATCCGTGGGCGGCCATTGCGGAACTGGATGTGATTCCCGCCGACGACCGGTGAGCCGCGCACGCGCCGGGCAGAGCCCGCTACTTCGGCCGGGTGGCTGGCTCCCTGTAGTGAAGGTGCCTGATCTGGCTCCGGCGTTTCGCCTGCGATGTCACCGGGACGTGGCCGTTCACCAAGGCAACGTTGATTGGCCCTGGCAGCTTTGCCCCTGCCGTTGCCGCCGTTGCCGGGCCTGAACTAGAGTCCCGCCCACACAATGAGCTCCCGAGCTGCAGTTCGCACCTGGACGGAGGACCTGAGTCTTCCGACGTACCTGCCGGCCCCGCCGGACCGGAACCCGATGTTTCTCGAAAAGCGCGTTTACCAAGGCAGCAGCGGCAAGGTGTATCCACTGCCGTTCACCGACCGGATCGCCGAGAAGCCGTCGGCGCACAAATGGAAGGCGATCTGGATCGAAAACGAATTCCTGCGAGTGTTGATCCTGCCGGAAATCGGCGGTCGCATCCACGCCCTCCTGGACAAGACGAACGGCTACGACTTGATCTACAACCAACCGGTCATCAAGCCCGCTCTCGTCGGCCTGGCCGGGCCGTGGATCAGCGGCGGCATCGAGTTCAACTGGCCCCAGCATCACCGGCCCGCGACGTTTCTGCCGGTGGACACCTGGACTGAGCGGCACCCGGACGGCTCGATCACGGTGTGGTGTAGCGATCTCGATCCACTCTGCCGCATGAAGGGCATGCATGGCGTTTGCCTGCATCCGGAACGGGCCTATCTGGAAGTCAAGGCGCGCGCCTACAACCGCACGCCGTTCGTCCAGACGTTTCTGTGGTGGGCGAACGTCGCCACCCGCGTTCACGAGGCGTACCAGAGCTTCTTCCCGCCGGACGTGGACCATGTGGCCGATCACGCACGCCGCTCGATGAGCACCTATCCGCGGGCGGAAGGATTCTATTACGGAGTGAATTATGGCCAACGCGGGCGGAAAGGAATTCCGCCGGACGAAGTCCCCGCCCAATACGTGCCGCCGCATTGCCGGCAGAACGGCGACCTTCGGACGGTGGCTTCGGGAGTGCCCGGTTACGCTCCCAACGACCTTTCCTTCTATGCCAACATCCCCGTGCCGACCTCCTATATGTGCATGGGCAGCCGGGAGGACTTCTTCGGTGGCTACGATCACCAGGCAGAGGCGGGTATCGTCCACTTCGCAGACCACCACATCGCCCCCGGCAAGAAGCAATGGACCTGGGGCAACCACGAGTTCGGTTACGCCTGGGACCGTAATCTGACCGAGGCCACACCAGACGGAGAATTTCCGCCGTACATCGAAATCATGGCCGGCGTCTATACCGACAACCAACCGGACTTCAGCTTCCTCCAGCCCGGCGAGACCAAGTCCTGGAGTCAATACTGGTATCCGATCCAGAAGATTGGGCCGGCACAGCACGCGAACCTCGACGCCGCAGTGAGTCTGGCCCTGCGTCCGGGTAACTTTTCCCTTGGCGTTGTCGTCACGCGAATCCTGTCCAAAGCCGTGGTCCGGCTGGAACGCGCCGACGGTTCGGCGGGAGCCGAATGGGATGCCGACCTGGCGCCGGGGAAGCCGTTCGTCCTCCAAAGTCCCCAAGCACGCAAACCGTGGACGACCGGCGAGACTGTGGTGCGTGTCCTGGATCGCCACGGGCAGGAGATCATTGCCTATCGGCCCAAACCCCGCGCCACAAGCAAGGTTCCGCCGTCGGCCACCGAACCGCCCGCGCCGCTGGACATCACCAGCGCCGACGAACTCTTCGTCACCGGCCTGCACCTGGACCAGTACCGTCACGCCACTCGATGCCCGACGCTTTACTGGCGCGAAGCCCTGCGCCGCGATCCGCTCGACTCCCGCTGTAACAACGCGATGGGGCGGTGGCATCTCAAACGCGGAGAGTTCAAGGCGGCGGAAGCCCATTTCCGCCAAGCCATCCAGCGTCTCACCCGCCGCAACGCGAATCCGTACGACGGCGAACCGTACTATCACCTGGGCCTCTGCCTAAGGTTCCAAGATCGCGACGCTGAAGCCTACGACGCGCTCTACAAGGCCACCTGGAACCAGGCTTGGGCGGCCGCGAGCCGCCACGCACTCGCGGAGATCGACTGCTGCCGGGGCAACTGGGACCGAGCTTTGGATCATCTCCAGCAGTCCCTTCGCTTGAATGGCGAAAACCTCCGGGCACGCAACCTGAAGGCCGTCGTCCTCTCCCGGCTCCAACGACCGGAGGAAAGCCGGGTCTTGGTCCGGCGGACCCTCGCCTTGGACCCGCTCGACTGGTGGGCGCGGCATCTCCGCGAGGACGAGCCTGCCTGCGACACGCAGACGCTCCTCGACATCGCGCTGGACTACGCCCGCGCCGGTTTCTGGTCCGAGGCGATCGGGCTGATTGAACAGGGGGAACGCGCGCGTCGCCGACGTTCCGTGCCGCGTCCGGCTGCGCGCCGCGCCCAACTGCCCGCCGATCAGCGCCCACTCGGCACCGCGCCGCTGGTCCACTATTACTTGGGCTGGCTGCATGAACGGCTCGCCCGCCCCACCGTCCACGAACCTCAGGACACCTTTATGTTGCATATGCAACATAAAGGTGTCCGGGGCCGGCGGGCGGCTCGCCACGCGCGGCTCGCTGGGGACCATTACCGCCGGGCCGCCGCTGCGCCGCCGGATTACTGTTTCCCTTCGCGCCTGGAGGAGATTGCCATCCTCGAAGCCGCGATGGCCGCAAACCCGCGCGACGCCCGGGCGCCGTACTATCTCGGCAACCTCCTCTACGACCGCCGCCGCCACGAAGACGCGATCCGGCTCTGGGAGCGCAGCGCGGAGCTCGATCCGGCGTTCTCGATCGTCTGGCGCAACCTCGGCATCGGCTACTTCAACATCCTTCGCCAACCCGCCCGGGCCCGCCTCGCCTACGACCGCGCCTTCCAAGCCAACCCCGCCGACGCGCGGTTGCTCTACGAGCGCGACCAGCTCTGGAAGCGCCTGGGCGAGGCGCCGGCCCGGCGCTTGCGCGAACTGGAGAAGCGGCTGGATCTCGTCCGCCGCCGCGACGATCTGAGCGTCGAGTTGTGCTCGCTTTACAACCAGACCAGCCAGCACGCCAAGGCACTCGAACTGGTGGGCAGCCGTCATTTCCAGCCTTGGGAAGGCGGCGAAGGCGGACCGCTGGGGCAGTGGGTTCGCTCCCATCTGGCACTGGGCCGCGCGGCGCTGGCGGCGGGCCAGTCCGCCCGGGCCCGCGAGCATTTCGAGGCGGCGTTGACCGCGCCGCGCAATCTCGGCGAGGCGAAGCATTTGCTGGCGAATCAGAGCGACATTCATTACTGGCTCGGCCGTGCTTGCGAAAGCCTCGGGGACAAGGCATCCGCGCGACAGCACTGGCTGGTCGCGGCCACCTTCCAGGGCGATTTTCAGGAAATGCGGGTCCGCGCCTTCAGCGAGATGACCTACTTCAGCGCGCGGTCCTGGGCACGGCTCGGCCAACACGCGAAGGCCGCGCAACTGTCGAACGCCCTCCTCGCCTATGCGCGGCAGGTTCGGCCGGCGGACGCGAAGGTCGATTACTTCGCCACCTCGCTGCCCGCGATGCTCTTGTTCGATGACGACCTCCAATTCCGCGAGGCAACGACGGCCCTGTTCCTGCAAGCCCAGGCGCAACTCGGCTTGGGCCGAAAAGGCAGAGCCCGCACGCTGCTGCGGCGCGTTTTGCAGCGCGATCCGAATCACGCGTCCGCGGCCGACTTGCTGGCCGAACCCGGCGACTGAGTGTGGGCAGGCACGCCGGCCGGGGGGGGACGGAAGGTCAACATTCGCCTCGTGACTCCCCTCCGGTGCCAAAGGCTGGCGGGTTTGAAATGCAGGCCGAGCGGCGGCATGGACCGGCCGCGATCGGTGTCTGCCAACCGCCCGGCGGTGGAATTCCAGCCTTTTCGCCGCGCGCTTCGTTCATTACCGTCTTGGGCGTGATTGCGACGGACACTGCGTTGGCCGAGTTCCTGCCCCACCTGCGCGCCGCCCCATGGGTGGCGATGGACACGGAAGCAGACAGCCTGCATTCCTACCCGGAGAAGCTATGCCTGGTGCAGATCGGTCTGCCGGGCGCGGATGTCCTCGTGGATCCGCTGGCGGCGTTGGATTTGGGCCCGTTCTGGGCGGCGTTGGGCGGGCGGGAGCTCATCCTGCACGGCGGCGATTACGATCTGCGACTGCTGCATCGCGGGCCGGGATTTGTGCCGACGTCGGTATTCGACACCATGCTCGCCTCCCGGCTGCTGGGCTACACGGAATTCGGCCTTACCCACCTCGTGCGCCGGTTCTTGAACGTCGAACTCGAGAAAGGCCCGCAACGGGCCGACTGGTCCCGCCGGCCGCTCACGGAACGCATGATGGCCTACGCGCGCAACGACGCGCGCTACCTGCGACCGTTGACGGAGGTGTTGCGCGCGCAATTGGTCGAAAAGAACCGGCTGGCCTGGCACGCGCAGATGTGTCGGCAGCTCATTGAGGATGCGATCCGTCCGCCCGCCGACGACAACGGAGACGCGTGGCGGATCAAGAGCGCGGATCTGCTGAGCCGGCGGGGCATGGCCGTGCTGCGCCATCTATGGCATTGGCGCGAAAGCGAAGCGCGCGGGGCAAACCGGCCGCCGTTCTTCGTCCTGAGCCACGACACGCTGTTCTCGCTGGCGGTGGCCGTGGTAAACGGTGGCACCCCGGACACGCTAATCCCGCCGCGCTATTCGCCTCGGCGCCGGGCCAGCCTCCTGGCGGCCATCGAGGAAGCCGCCTCGGTTCCGGAAAGCGAGTGGCCACATCCGCGTCGTCATCGGGGCCAGCGCCTGTCGGCAGGTCAAAAACACCAGCTCGATCGTCTGCGCCGACACCGGGATCGGGCCGCCGAGCAATTGGGCATGGACCCCACCCTGATCGCCAGCCGGGGGACGCTGGTGCGCCTGGCGGCGGATTGGGAGAAGGCGTCCGCGGAACTCCTGCCCTGGCAGCGGGAACTGCTCAAGGGCTGAAACCGGCTGATGGCGCCGCGCGCCCACCCGGGGTGCCGGTGCGAGCGCTCTGCGGGCCAGCCTGCTTGAGCCGGCAGCCGGTGGGGACGAGCGGCCGACCGGGCGCAGTCTCAGGTCGGCGCGGGAACGCCGCCCGGCCGGGTACCTGTCAGGTGAACGGGTCCGGAGGGAATGCGGGGCTTCCCGCGAGCTTACTTCGCCGGACGGAATTCCTGCTTCGCCTGGGGCAGGTAGTTCTCCAGGTTCTGGATGCGATCCTGGTCGAGCGGGTGCGTGCGGAGGAACCAGACCGTGCCGCTGCCGCCGTGCTGCTGATTGTACGCGGCGAAACGCTGCCAGAACCCAATCGCGGCGGCGGGGTCGTAGCCGGCGCGGGCCATGTAGATCAGGCCGATCTGGTCGGCGCGGGATTCCTGCTCGCGGCTGTGCGGCAATGCGCGGAGCACTTGCGTGCCGATGCCGTACGCCGAATCGAAGTAAGGCTGGGTGCTCGGCTTCTCCTTGCCCAGGTAGCTGCTGGCGAGTTGACCGGCGGTGTTCATGACCATGGCTTCGCTCATCCGCTCGGCTCCGTGATGCGCTGCGGCATGGGCCACCTCGTGGCCGATCACCGTGGCCAGGCCGGCTTCGTCGCGGGTGATCGGCAGAATGCCCGTATAGACGCCGACCTTGCCGCCCGGCAGGCAGAAGGCGTTGGGTTCGGCGTTCTCGAAGAGCACGAATTCCCACTGGGCGTTCGGCAGCTCGGCGACGGCGGCGATGCGTTTGCCCACCCGCTCGACCATCGCCTGGGCCGCCTTGTCCTGGCTGGCCGGCACCGAGGCTTTGAGCTTCGTGAATTCGCTCAAACCGAGCTGCATTTCCTCGCTCGAACTGACCAGCATCAATTGCTTGCGGCCGGTCACCGTCTCGGTGGCGCACCCGGCGAGGTGCATTCCAGCCAGGCTCAAGGCGACGATCGCGAGGAGCGAAGAGAGAGCTTTTTGCATGACGGGCAGAATACACGAAGCGACGGGCGGGACAAGCGCGAGGTGGGCCCGTCGGAGCCGCTCAAGGTGCTGCCCAGGGCCGCAGCCCGGCCTGCTGTTCCGCGGGCAACCACCAGCGCAACAGCGGCCCGGTCATGACCGTGGTGAGGAGCGCCATGATCACGAACATGGTGAACAGCGGCCGGGACAGCAGACCGAGATCGTAGCCCACGTTGATCGCCACCAATCCCATCAACCCCCGCGTGTTCATGAGTGCGGCCACGCTCGCCGCGTCGCGGGCGGGTTGCCCGGTCAGGCGCGCGCCCAGGTAACACCCGCCGAGCTTGCCGGCCGTTGCCGCTGCCAGCACCAGGCCGCAGCCCAGCCAGGCCACGGGCGTCGTCGAGCGAACCGATTTCGGTCCGCAGGCCGGTGTTCGTGAAGAAGATCGGCACCAGGGCCACGAGCACGAAGTCGCGAAACCGTTCCCGCCAGGCCTTCACGAGCGTGACTTCCTGGTGGATCGCCACGCCCAACAGGAAGGCGCCGAAGATCGAGAAGATGCCCAGCGCGTTGGTGGTGACGGCGCATCCAAACAACGCCACCAGCACCACGGCCAGGAACGTGGCCGGGACGTGCGTGACGCTCGGTGGCTGCGGACTCAGCCCGCAACCCGCGCCCCCCGCGCAGTCGGCCCCTGCCCGCCGCGGCGATTTCCATCCCAGCGTGCAGGCGAGGAGACGGCCCGCCGATTTGCCGCCCGGGTCCTCTGGTGGCAGACAGAAACTGCAGCGCCAGAAGCGCCGCAATGCCGGCCCGACGAGCCACAGCAGAATCAGGAAGAAAATCAGCACCCCGGCCACCTGCCACAGCAGCGCGCCCCAGGCGAATTTCGCCGTGACCAAGGCCGTGGCTCCGGCCAGCAGGATCCACCCGGCCACGTCGTCCAGTGCCGCGGAGCTGACGGCGATCGCCCCGAGCGCAGTCCGTTCCAGGCGCATTTCGAGGAGGATTCGCCCCATGATCGGCAGCGCGGAAATGGACAGCGCGATGCAGACGAAGAGTTGGAAACCGAATCGGTTGGCTTCGGGTGCGAACTCGCGGTGCAGCCACGGACCGATCGCCAGGCCGAGCAGCATGGGCGCCAGCATCCCGGCCAGCGACACCGCGACCACCGTCCGCGAGCGCGTTCGCAGGTGGCCGTAGTCGAACTCCATGCCGACCTGGAACATCAACAGGATCAGGCCCAGTTTGGCGAGAAGTTGCAGCGATTGGTTCGTTTCCGGCGGGAACAGCGTGCGCAACGCGTCCGGCCAGACGAGGCCGAGAGCCGAGGGACCGAGCAGCAGGCCGCCGAAGATTTCGCCGACTGCGAGCGGTTGGCCGAATCGCTGGCCGAGCCGGCCGAAGCACCAAGCCACGGCCATGATCACGATCCATTGGATCAGGACCAGCTTGAGATGGTGCTCGACGGCCTCTGGGTTCACGCGCTCTGGTTCGGCTTCGCCCGTCGCGAATGGCCGACAGGGTAGCGCGAGGCGCGGGAAGTCGCCAATCTCCCTGGGCTCGCCTCAGCGCAACCGGTCGTCGCGCAACCAGCCGGCGTGGCCATCGAGGTAAAGCCGGTTGCGGCCCCGCGCGTGGGGCGTGCGGCCTTGCCAGGCTGGGTCCAGGCCGGCGGCCGTCGCTGGAAAGTACACGTCGGTCACGAATTCGACGTCGCCGGCACCGTTGACTGCGCCCACGTTGGGATTGCCGGCGAGCGCCAGGTCCGTCACCGCCTGGGCGCGGGTCTTGTCCCAGAAATCGTCCAGTGGCACCGGATCGTCCGGCCGGTCAAACCGCCACATCCAATAGCTCACTGCGACCGCGTTCGAGTCGGCGCCGGTAAACTGGCGGGTAGCCTCCATCGTGGCCCATTCAGGCCGGTGCGTGGCCGGACACTGCCAGACGCCGGCGGTGGCGAGTTCGTTGGACAGAACCACCGGCGCCCAACCGGCCCGCGGATCGGATTTCGGCCAGGTCGTCCAGGGTTTGTATCCGCCGGGGAGCAGGGTCTTCAGGTCGCGCCGATCCGGGAAGCGGTCGTTGCTGTCGCCGAGGTAGATCTCCCAGGCGACGGCCATCTGGTGCAGGTTCGACTGGCAGGCGGCGATGCCGGCGCGGCGCTTGGCGCCGGCCAGGGCGGGCAGCAACAGGCCGGCGAGCACTGCGATGATCGCGATGACCACCAGCAATTCGATCAAGGTGAAGCCACGGCTTGACCCGCGATACTGGCGATGTCTCATTGCGCCATGCTCAATTTGGAAGTCATCCGACGCCGGCTGAGCGGGGGATTCAAGCCGTTCACAATTTTTCTGTCGGACGGCCGCCGGTACGACGTGCCGCACCCTGAGTTCATTTTGGTAACGCGCCGAGGCGTGGCGGTGGCGGATGCGGATGGTTTCATCGACACGTTGGATCCGCTGCACATTGTCTCGGTGAAGGACCTGGCGTCGGCGGAGCCGAAGGCGTGAGCTTCATTTCGGTGGCAGCGCGAAGGCCACATACGCGTCGCCCGATTTCGTCCCCATCTTCCCGCCGCCGCACGCGATGACCACATACTGCCGTCCGGCCACCTCGTACGTCGCCGGCGTGGCATACCCGCCGGCCGGCAGCTTCGCCTGCCAAAGCACCTGGCCGGTTTCCTTGTCGAACGCGCGGATGTGCTCGTCTTTGCTGGCTGCGATGAAGACGAGCCCGCCCGTGGTCACGATCGGCCCGCCATAGTTCTCCGTGCCGGTGGGCGGAATGCCATTCGCCGTCAGCTCCGGGTATTCGCCGAGCGGCACGCGCCACTTGTATTCGCCGGTGTTGAGATCGATCGCGTTCAAGGTGCCCCAAGGTGGTTTGATCGCCGGGTACCCCTTCGGATCGAGCCAGCGGTTATAGCCGGTCATTGTGTAGGGAATGACGCCGAGCGCGTCGGTGCCGGGGTCGGCCACCTGCCGGCTGGCTTCGTTCCGGGGATCGGGCGGGGCGTCGGGCACCAGAAGATAGTCCGCAAGCGCCTCCTTTTGCGGGGTGGACAAGAAGGCGAACGACGGCATCACGCCTTTGCCGTTGGTGACCTGCGTGATGATATCGTTCTGCTTCAGCTTCTGGGCAATGCCGACAAGGGTGGGCACGTTCTGCGCGGCGTTGCCTTCGCGGTTCAAGCCGTGACAGGCGGCGCAGATTTGCGTGTAGAGGGCGCGCCCGCTGGCCGGCATGCCGAAGGCCTCGAACTGCGTTTCGACCATGTTCAACACCCACGCCATCTCGTTCGCGTTGACGTAAAGCACGCCGTCCGAGTCCACCGCCGCTCCTCCCCACTCCGCGCCACCGTCGAAGCCGGGGAAGACGATCGTGCCCTCGCGGCTGGGCGGGAGAAACGGCACATGCGGGCGGAGCTTCACGAACCGATCCAGCACGGCACGGTGGGATTCCGGCGAGATGTCCGTAATCTCGTTATAGGTGAAAAGCTGGCGCGCGAACGGCGCGGGTTTCACCGGCAGCGGCTGGGTGGGCGAGGCCGATTCGCCTTGGAGATCACTCGGCGGCACCTGTCGTTCTTCGATGGGAAACAGCGGTTCGCCAGTTTCGCGATTGAACACGAAGACATACCCGGACTTCGTCACCTGCGCGACCGCGTCGATCTTCTTGCCGTCGCGCGTGATCGTGAGCAGGTCCGGCGGCGCGGGCAGGTCGCGATCCCACAGGTCGTGATGCACGAACTGGAAATGCCAGAGGTGCCGGCCGGTGCGGGCGTCGAGGGCGAGCAGACAGTCGGCGAACAGGTCCTGGCCCAGCCGATTGCCGCCCCAGAAATCGAAGGCCGCGGACCCGGTGGGCACGAACACGATGCCGCGCTTGACGTCCACCGCCATGCCGGCCCAGCAGTTCGCCGCCCCGACATGCTGCCAGGCGTCCGGGGGCCAGGTTTCGTAACCCGCTTCGCCAGGCTGTGGAATGGTGTTGAAGCGCCACACAATCCGGCCGGTGCGGATGTCGTAGGCGCGGATATGACCCGGCGCCGCCGGGGCCGGACCTTCGCCCAGCCGCAGCGGCATGAAGAGCAGGTTCTCGAACACAGCGCCGGGCGTGTTGGAGAGCACCGACAGCTTGCTCACGTCGCGGCCGAGGCCGTCCTTGATATCGACCCGTCCCCCGTTGCCGAACGACGCGATCAACCGGCCCGTCCGCGCTTCCACGGCATACAGGAAATGATCGGCGGTGAACAGGACGCGCCGATCGTCGCCTTCGCTCCAGAAAACGACGCCCCGATTCACGCCCAGCGAACTGTCCGCGCCGGCGCAGTCGAACGGGTCGAAACGCCACAACTCACGGCCGGTGGCGGCGTCCAGCGCGAAGAGTTTCAACTGCGGCGAGGTGCCGTAAAGCACGCCGTCCACAACCAGCGGGTTGCATTGGATCTGCGAGAGGTTGTTCGTGCGGGCGTCGCCGGCGTGGTACGTCCAGGCAACCTCCAACGCGCGGACGTTGGCGGTGGTGATCTGGCGCAGATTGGAGAATTGCGTGCCCGCCGGATCGCCCAGGTAAGTTGCCCAATTCCGGTCCGCGGCGGCGCGCGCCGGCGACGTGGCAAGAAGGAGGCCCAGAGCCAACCAGGGCCGGGTACCCAGCCCCAACCAGCGCGTCGATAATGACTGCATGGCGCAGAGGGTAGCATCGCGGCCGCGAAGTGGGAACCGCTCGCCGGCGGGCGCACCGGCGGGCTCGAGTCCGGCGGTTGGCCCACGTCGGCAGCGCCGCGGCTGGGTTCGGCGTGCCGATGCTACGAGCGCCCCAGCGTCTCCGCCACCGCCTCGCCCAGCGTGCGGACCATTCGTCGCGCCTGTGTCGGCGTGGTGCAGTACGGCGGCAGCAACACGACCACATTCCCAATCGGGCGTGTCAGCACGCCGCGCCGTGCCATCGCTTCGCAGACGCGAATGCCCGCCCGCTCGGCCAGGGCGAACGGCTCGCGCGTTCGCCAGTCACGCACGAGTTCCACCCCCACGATCAATCCCACCTGCCGGATGTCGCCCACGGGCGGCAGCGTCCACAGCGAATTCAATTCGTCGCGGAGCGTGTCTTCCAAGCGTAGCCGGGCGCGGCGCGAAGCCGGACTTTCAAGAACCTCAAGGCTGGCCAAGGCGGCCGCCGCCCCGAGTTGATTCGCCGTGAAACTGTGGCCGTGAAAGAACGTCTTGAACTCCTCGTACCCGCCCAGAAACGCGTCGAATACCGCCTGGCTCGTGAGGGTCGCGGCCATCGGCAGGTACCCGCCGGTCAGGCCCTTCGCCAGACACAGGAAGTCGGGTTGAACGTCTTCCCGGTGCGAGGCGAACAGGCTTCCCGGGCCCGGGGCTCGGGGCTCGGGGCTTGAGCGGCCCGTGCGACCAAGGCCGGTCATGACCTCGTCCGCGATCAGCAGTGCGCCGTGCCCGCGGACGATCTCCGCGGTCCGGTTCAGCCAGCCGTCCGGTTGAGGGATCATGCCGGCGGCGCCTTGGATCAACGGTTCGAAAACGAAGCCGGTGTAAGCTTGGCCGCGCCGGCGTTGGGCGATGAAGCGTTGCTCGACCTTGTCCACGCATTCCCAGCGGCACTGGCGGTAAGTCCGCGCGTCGGCGCGCTCGGGCCGGGCCCGGTTGAACGGACAGCGATAGCAGTAAGGCGCCATGACTTGGTCGGACCGGAACAGGAGTCCGGCGTAGGCACGATGGAACAAGTCGATATGCCCGAGGCTGACCGCGCCTACGGTGTCGCCGTGGTAAGCGCCGGCGAGCGACAGGAACCTCGGCCGCGCGCCGCGGCCGGTGCGGCGGGCGAACTCGTAAGCCAACTTGAGCGCGACCTCGAGCGCAGTGGAGCCGTCATCGGAGAAGAAGACTTTGGCAAGGGCCGGCGCGGGGCGCGGGGTGCCGGGCGACCGCGGGTTGGCCAGAGCCACCAGTCGGGCCGCGAGGTGGGAGGCCGGTTCGTTGGCCAGCCCAAGGGCGGAGGAGTGCGCGATCTTGCCGAGCTGCCGCTTGATCGCGGCGTTGATCCGCGGGTGGCCGTGGCCGTGCAGGTTCGTCCAGATCGAGGCGTTGGCGTCGAGGTATTCGCGGCCGCGGGCGTCGCGCAGCACGGCGCGTTTGCCGGCCACAATCACGATCGGTTCGCGCCGCAGCCAGTCACGCATCTGGGTGAAGGGGTGCCAGACGAATCGCTGGTCGAGGCGGGCGAGGGGATGCATCGGCTATCCAGCGGGTGAGGGTGGGACTGCGGGCTCGGGGTTCGATGCCGGCGCCGGACAGGTCTCCAGCGCCCGGAGCAGCGCTTCCACATCCTCCGGCAAGTGGACCGCCGAAACCGTGAGCCGCAGCCGGGCGGCGCCGCGGGCCACCGTCGGGTAGCGGATGGCAGGCACGAAGAAGCCCGCGTTGCGCAAGCGGTCCGTCAGTTGGACCGCCGCCGCTTCATCGCCGACGATCAACGGCAGGATAGCGGACGGTTCAGCCGGCACCCGCCAGCCCAGGGTCTTCAAGCCGTCGCGCAATTGATGAAGCCGTGACCAGAGTCGCGTCCGTAGTTCGTCGCCGGCGGGGCTGCGGACCAACTTCAGACCCGCGGTGGCCGCCGCCGAGGCCGCCGGCACGGGGGCGGTGGAAAACACAAACGAGCGGGCGCGGTTGATCAGCAGCGCCTGCAATTCGCGGGGGCCGGCGATAAACCCGCCGGCGGCGCCCAGGGCCTTGCCGAGCGTGCCCATCTGTACGTCGATCCGACCCGCCACGCCCAACGCTTCCGCCAGCCCACGGCCCTGCCGGCCGTATAAACCCGTTGCGTGCGCTTCATCCACCATGAGCCACGCGCCGAAGCGATCCTTGAGTTCCACCAGTTCCGCCAGCGGGGCTTGATCGCCGTCCATCGAGAACACGCTTTCGGTGACGACCAGCACATTGCCGCCAGGCTCGCCGGCGGGACCTGGCCGCGTCTGCGACCAGCGCAAAATCCTCTCCAGATCGGCCAGGTTGTTGTGGGCAAAGACCCGCAGTTTCGCGCCGCTCAGGCGCGCCGCATCGACGATGCAGGCATGGACCAGCTTGTCCACAACGACGACATCGCCCGGGCCTACAAGCGCCGGAATCGTGCCTAGCGCGGCAGCGTAACCGGAGGAAAACGCCAGCGCGGCCTCGGTGCCTTTGAAGTCCGCCAGTGCCGCTTCCAAGTCGTGGTGGGGCGTCAGCGAACCGCTGATCAATCGCGATGCGCCCGAACCCGCGCCGAACTGCTGGGCCGCCTGGGCCGCAGCCGCGCGCAGGACGGGATGCGCCGCCAGGCCCAGATAGTCGTTCGCGGCGAAGTTCAGGAGCCGGCGCCCGCCGGTCTCGATCCATCGCCCCGGGGCGGAATCGAGCCGGCGCAACTCGCGCCACAAGCCTTGCTCGCGTATGCCATCGAGCCGGCGGCGCAGCGTTTCGACGAAGGGCGTCACCGGCGACGAGCGTAGGCGAGCACCCGCGGCCCCGGCAATGCGGCGTTGCGGCAGTATTCCGATCCGTGGGGACCGTCCCCACGGATCGCGGTGGCCGTGCCGCTGCGACGGCGCGGAGCGAAACCGGTAGTCGCGCCGCTGCGACGGCGCGGGACTTAACTGGTGGCCGCGCCGCCACCAAACCGGGCCGCTACCGGTGCGTGCGCCCGCTTGCCGCGCCGACGGGGGCTTGGCAGAGTCGGCGCGATGCGCGAAACCTTCCGGGGCTGGACCGAATCCCTCGAGACCTTCGTCCTCGAGGTCATCTTCGGGCAGCGCAAAGGCAAACGCGCCGCGGCGATGCGCGGCGTGCTCTTCGTGCTCTCGAAAGGCTTCGCGCTGGGCGTGAAGTTGCGCCGCGGGTTGTACAACTTCCGCATCCTGCGCGACTCGACGCTGGGCGTGCAGGTGATCGCCATTGGCAACGTCACGGTCGGCGGCACCGGAAAGACGCCGGTGGTGGAGAAGTTCGCGCGCGAGTTGCAGGACCAGGGCCGCAAGGTGGCGATCCTCTCCCGCGGGTATCGCTCCCGGCCGGAGCCCTTTCACCGGCGGTTGGCCGACAAGCTCCTGTTCCGCAAGGACAAGACGCCCCCGCGGGTCGTGTCCGACGGCAAGTCGCTGCTGCTGGACTCCGAGACCGCGGGCGACGAGCCGTTCATGCTCGCGTCGAACCTCAAGGACGTGGTCGTGCTGGTGGACAAGGACCGTGTGAAGAGCGGCCTGTTCGCGATCGAGAAGTTCGGTTGCGACACGCTGTTGCTCGACGACGGCTATCAATATTGGAAACTGGCCGGTCGGCGACGCGACATCGTGCTGGTCGATTGCCAGCAACCGTTCGGCAACAACCACCTGCTCCCGCGCGGCACGCTCCGGGAGCCGCCCAGCCATCTGGCGCGCGCCAGCACGGTCTTCATCACCAAGAGCACCGGGGACACCGACGCGCTCCGGCAGATGATCCGCAGGTACAACCCGCAGGCCGGGATCATCGAGTGTGTGCACAAACCGCTCTACTTTCAGGATGTGTTCACCGGCAAACAGCACCCGCTGGATTTGATCGATGGCGAGCGGGTCGCCTCGTTGAGCGGGATTGCCCAGCCGGAGAGTTTCGAAGAAAGCCTCGTGGAACTGGGCGCCGACCTGGTGGCGAGCAAGCGTTTCGCGGACCACCACCGGTTCACCCAGCAAGAGGTGCTCAACGCCATCAACCGGGGTAAAAAGCGCCAGGCGACGATGGTCATCACCACCCAGAAGGACGCGGTGCGGTTCCCGAAGCTGGACCGGCGCGACCTGCCGATTTACTTCATGCGCGTGGAAATCCGAATCATCCGCGGGGCGAAAAACTTCAACGAATGCGTGCGGCAGATTTGTTTCCGCTGAACCCCGCGCGCGGCCGTTCTCAAAACTCATGGAACGATTGCTGGTTCTGATCGCCCGGGCGCTGATCGCGCTGCTCCAGGCGCTGCCGCTGACCTGGGTGGCGCGGTTGGGACGCGCGGGCGGCGGGTTGGCCTACGTGCTCGACGCGCGGCATCGCCGCGTGGCCATCGAGAACCTGCGCCAGTGCTTCGGCGCGGAGCTGTCGCCGCCAGCCATCCGAAGGCTGGCACGGGAGAATTTCCGGCGGGTGGGCGAAAACTTCTCGTGTGCCGTGCGGACGGCGGCGCTGTCGGCGGAGCAGATCCCGAAAATCCTCACGGTTTCGGGCGGCGACCGTGCGCGCGCCGCCCTGGCCGACCGGGCCCGGGGCGTGGTGGTGGCGATCGGTCACTTCGGGAACTTCGAGTTGTACGCGCGGGCGAACCAGTTCGTGCCGGGCTTTCAATTCGCGACCACGTACCGCGCGCTGCGCCAGCCGGCGTTGAACGCGTTGCTGCAGGATTTGCGCGAACGCTCGGGCTGTCTGTACTTCGAGCGCCGCAGCGACGCCTCGGCCTTGCGCGAAGCCATGAACAGCCGGCGCGTCATGTTGGGCCTCCTCGCCGATCAACACGCCGGCGACCGCGGCCTGCCCGTGCCGTTTTTCGGTCGCGAATGCTCGACGTCCGCCGCGCCCGCCGTGCTGGCCCTGCGCTACCATTGCCCGCTGCATGTCGCCGTTTGCTACCGGACCGGCCTGGCCCGGTGGAGCATCGAAATCGGAGACGAGATTCCGACGGTCATCGACGGTCATCCGCGACCGATCGAGGACATCGCCCGCGACATGAACCAGGCTTACGAGGTCGCCGTGCGACGCGATCCGGCCAACTGGTTCTGGGTCCACCGGCGCTGGAAGACGGTGCATCGCCGGCCGCGTCCCGCGGCGCCGGCCGAAGCCAACGGGCCGCAGCCGGTCGCCGAAGACGCCGAGTAGCCGCCGGCCATGCCGCCCCCGCCGCCCATGTTCCTGCTGAACGCGCCCCGCCGAATCCTGGTTCGGGGTGTGAACTGGCTGGGCGACGCGGTGATGAGCACGCCCGCCTTGCTGCGCCTGCGCGAACG
Organism: uncultured bacterium; assembly: GCA_963735925.1. Taxonomy (GTDB): domain Bacteria; phylum Verrucomicrobiota; class Verrucomicrobiia; order Limisphaerales; family J093; genus DSVZ01. The sequence goes on along the minus strand of CAVTMT010000003.1, from coordinate 989,960 downwards.
GTTCCCGGACGCCCACGTCGCCTTGTTGACGCCGGCGAAACTGGCGGGGCTTTGGCCGCAGCATCCGGCGCTGGACGAGGTGATTTCCTTCGCCGCCGACGAGGGTGTGTGGCGCATCGGCCGACGCCTCCGTGCGGCCCGGTTCGAGTTGGGGCTCGTCCTGCCGAACTCGCCCCGCTCGGCGCTCGAACTTTGGCTGGCGGGAGTTCCGCAGCGGGTCGGCCATGCACGGCCGTGGAGGAACTGGCTGCTGACCCACGCGATTCCGCCCCGGCCCGGCGAAGTCAGCATGCGGAAGCGCAGCGTAGCCGAGGTGCGCGGCCTGGCCGGCGGCGCGCCACCCGCCAGACGCGGCGCGGCGCCCGATCCAGCCGGGCACCACCTTCATCTGTACCTGCACCTCGTCGCGGCGGTGGGCGCCGGAAGCGAACCGCTCGCGCCGCAGTTAAGGGTGACTCCCGAGGAGTTGGCGCAGGCGCGCACGCAGTTCGGACTCGACGCAGGGATTCGCTGGCTCGGGATCAATGCCGGTGCCGAATACGGACCGGCCAAGCGCTGGCCGCTCGCCCGCTTCGCCGAAACGGCTCGAGGCATCGCGGGAGAATTGGCTTGCGGCATCGTGATCTTCGGGGGGCCAGGCGATGCGGTTCTGGCGGCGGAACTCCAATCGGCAATTGCCGGCCGTCAATTGCCAATCCGGAACCTGGCCGGTCGCACGACACTGCGCGAACTCATGGCGGCGCTCAGCTTGTGCCAGGTGTTGCTGACGAACGACACCGGGCCGATGCATGTCGCCGCCGCCTTGGGCACGCCCGTGGTCGCGATCTTCGGCAGCACCGCCTCAAGCCTGACCGGTCCCGGATTGCCCGGCGATCCGCGCCACCGGCTGTTGCAGGCGGACGTTGCTTGCGCACCGTGCTTCCTCCGCGAGTGCCCCATCGACTTTCGGTGCATGAACGGCATCGCGGTGGCCCAGGTTACCGAGGCGGTGCGCGAGTTGATGAGCGACCGACTGCCCGCGTGAGGCGGCAGGGGCCACCGTCGGTTTGCCCAAGTCGCGGCTACGAGGCGACCGGCAGGCGACAGCCGAGGTCGCGCAACGCCCCCGCCACGGCGTGGACCAATTGCTCGATGTCGGTGGGGAACAGCCGGCCGATCGTGCCGATCCGAAACGTGTTCACCTGCGTGAGTTTGCCGGGATAGATGAGCATCCCGCGATCGCTGAGCCGGCGATAGAAGCCGTCGAACCCGAATGCGTCGTCCTGCGGAAAACAGAAGGCGGTGATGATCGGACTTTGGACTTCCGGCTGCAACAGTGGCCGGAAACCGAGCGCGCCCATCCCGGCGAGGAGTGTCCGGTGATTTGCCGCGTAACGGGCGTTGCGCGCGGCGATGCCGCCTTCGTCGGCAAGTTCGCGCAAGGCTTGCGCGAAGGCCAGCAGCGCGTGGGTCGGTGGGGTGAACCGGAACTGGCCGTTTTTCTCGAATCCCTGCCACTGGCCGAGCAGGTCCAGGCTGAGGCTGCGCGCCCAGCCTTCGGTGGCGAGCAGAGGTTCGCGACGGGCAAGCACGAAACTGAAACCGGGTACGCCTTCGATGCACTTGTTCGCGGAGGAGATCAGGTAGTCGATGCCGGCCGCCTCCAGGTCGAGCGGCAGACCGCCGAAGCTGCTCATGGCATCGACGATAAACCCGCGCCGATGACGTTTCGCCACTTGGCCGATCCCGCTCACCGGATTCAAAATGCCGGTCGTGGTTTCACAATGGACGAGTGCGACCTGGCTGAGGGCAGGGTCGGCTGCCAGCGCGCGATCCACCTCCGCAGCGGTGGCGGGCTCGGTCTCGGGAAAGCGCAGCACCTGGTGCGGGATGAGCGCGGCGGCGGCCATCTGAGCGATGCGTTCGCCGTAGGCGCCATTGCTCACCACCAGCAACCTGCCGTCCGGCGGCACGGCGGACGTGATCACGGACTCGACGCCGAACGTGCCGCTGCCTTGCATCAGGACACACTCCCAACCCGCGACGCGGGAGAGGCCGGCGACCGCGAGGAGTTCCTCGCGGATGCCGCGGACGGTTTCATTGAACTCGAAGTGCCACGAGCCGGCATCGTGCAACATGGCCTGCTTGACGCTCAGGCTGGTGGTAAGCGGGCCGGGCGTGAACAGGAGTTTGTCCTTCGCGGTGGGCAACGGTGGCATGGCGAGGAATGCTTGGAACGGTCGAGGTTATCGGCCTCTTCCCGGCGGGATGACCAAGGCCGGCAAAGCCGCGAGATCGGCAATGAGGTGCGTGTGTGGGTGGGCTTCGAGTTGGGCGCGGGTGTGAGTGCCGTTGGTCACGCCGATCACCAGCGCACAGCCGGCCGCGTGGCCTTCCTGCAAATCGGAAGGCGTGTCGCCGACTTTCGCCACCCTGCGTGCGTCGGTCACGCCGGTGCGGCGCATGGCCTCGAGCAGCAGGTCCGAGTGCGGGCGGCCGCGCGGGACTTCGTCGCTCGTCACGGTGGTATCCAGCAGTTCGGAGTTCGACCAGCCCAGGCGGTCGAGGATGACGGTCACAATGGGCCGGCTGAAACCGGTATCCAGCGCGACCTTGATGCCTGCCTGTTTCAACGCCCGGAACGTGGCCGTCGCACCGGGCATTTCCGCGACGCCCGGATCGGTCTGGTAAAACCGGATCATGCGTACCAGGAAATCGTCGTGGATGGCGTCGATCTGTCCCGGCGGGGGCGTGGCGCCGGGCGACTGTTCGCGCAGGAGCGTCTCGATGGCCAGTGGTTTCGGGATGCCCATGACCCGGTTGACCTGGTCGCGCGCAACGGCAATGCCGGCCTCGTCCAGCGCCTGGCGCAGACAGCGGTTGACGGCGTCGTCGTCGCGGACGGTGGTTCCGGCCATGTCGAAGACGACCAGTTGAATGGGAGAGTGCATAACGAGCGGGTGGGATCGGGAACGTTCAGGACGGCTTGCGGAGAGTGGGCGGCGGACGCCTCGACGTCCACCGAAGGCGGAGCGCCGGGGCGGAAGGGCAGGGGATGGCTGGCGTGGCCGGCCGGGCGGGGTTTGCGTTCATGAAGCGGGTTGATTCCCGGGTGCCGCACCCGCCGGGCTGTCCGCCCGTTTGGGATAAAGGGCCAGACACAAAAACGCCGATACGAGCGTCATCACGGCCATGAATTCGAAGCCGAGCCGGTACCCGCCCTGGCCCAGCAACCAACCGAAGAAGCTCCCCGAAAGGATACCGGCCACGTAGCCCGAGGCATCGACCAGGCCGGCGACGGTGGCGGCATATTCCTTGCCCCGCACCTCGACGGCCAGCACGCCGGCCAGCAGGCTGTACGGGCCAAGGACCAGGAAACCGATCAGGCCCACCGCCACCGACACCACCCACAGACCGCCGTGGAAGAAGGCCGGCAGACCCGCCAGCAGCACGGTGAGCAGGGCCAGGATGCCAAAGAGCAGCCGCCGCCGGGCGGCGTTTCGCAGCCGGCCGTACACCCACCCCAACGCCAGGATGCCCAGGCCCCCGAGGATGTCGAACGGCGTCGAGAGAAACGCGGCGATGCTGTTCGACATCGTCGGCCCGCCTTCGGTCTTGAAGAAGTCCACGATCCAGAAATTGAAGGTTTCGCGCATGAACGTCAGTGTGAAGCTCAGCGCGCAGAGGATGTAGAACTTCGGTTCGGCAAAGAGTCCGGCGTAGTGGCTCCAACCCCAACCCACGTGGGTGGCAGGCGCGGCGGCACCGGCGCGGGATCGGTCACCCGCCCGCGGCAGGATCCACCAACACACGATCGCGATGGCGAGCAGCACGATCGAGGGCGCGCCCATCACCCAGCGCCAGTTGTCGTGCGTGAGTCTGGCCACCACCCCGGCGAAGGCGACGGCCAGTGCGCCGCCAAACACGAAGCTCAGGGACAAGAGCCCGATGGCGAAGGCCAGCTTGGCCGGCGGGAACCAGTCGGGCGTCAGCTTGATGAGCGATCCCCACCCGGCCGAACCCGCCAGCCGGTTGGCGCAGTACATGACCGTCAGCACCCCCAGGCCCGGCGCCAGCGCGCCGCACGCGCCGAAGAAGGCCACCAGCAGCATGGCGAGCAGGATGCCGTTGCGGCCGCCCAACCGGTCCACCACCGGGCCGAAGGCGACCTTGCCGATCGCATAAGCGATGGTGCTGGCGCTGGCGACGATCCCGATCGCCTCCTTGCTGAGGTTCCACTGCTGCTGCAGAATGGGGACGGCCACCGAAAGGTTTTTCCGGCAGAGGTAAATGCCGATGTAAGCCAGGATCACCGTGGCCAGCAGGAAGTAGCCGCGGCGCGGCGTTACCGGGGCAGGGTGCGGGTCTGTCATCGCGGATTACTTCGGTGTTTCCGGCCGGTCACTGCGGTCGCCTCGCGTTCGAACCGCGCAAACCTTGGAGGGCGGCGATCTTCGCGGCAAGGAGATTGAATGCCGCGGATTACAGGAGCGTGACGGCCGGGTGACAAACCGGTGACGCACCGGGCAAGGCGCCGCCGGCCGGACCTTGGCCGGGGCGATCAAGCGGTCGGCACTCGCGCTGCGGCGCGTTGACGCTGCCGGCGCTTGGCGGGAAGCTCGGCGCGTGCGTGTGTTGGCAGGCATCGTCATGGGAATTGCCCTCGGAACCGCGTGTCGCCCGGAACCGGCGCGGCCGGGGGACACGCCGGCACCGACACGCCGCGCGGCGCCGCCTTCGTCCACCAAACCCTCCGCGGGCGGCATCCGCCTCCCCCCCGTCGAGGCCCAACGGCCGGCGGCACCGCCGCCGCCGCGTTTCCCCGTGGTGACGCCGGTCAACCCGATCCAGGGACGGGTCACGCAGGTCAACGCGCGGCTGCGCTTCATCATCGTGGATTTCGCCTTCAGCGCGCCACCGGCGTTGCAGGCGCGACTCGGGCTTTTTCGCGACGGCCAGCGCATCGGGGAGGTGCGTATCAGCGGGCCGGCCAATGGCACGAGCATTGCCGCGGACGTGTTGTCCGGGGCGGCTGCGGTTGGCGACCTGGTGCGCGAGGATTGAGCTGCCCCGGAAACGCGATCGCCGCCCGGTGGCTGGCCGGGCGGCGCGTCGGCAATCGATCAGGGCAGGGTCGGGCTAGACTTTCCAGCCGTTTCGCTTCTCGCGGTCGAGCCAGGTATTGGCTTCCGGATCGCCCACGAACTGTTCCTTCGCGGGATCCCAGGTGAGCTTGCGATTGTTCCAGTAGGCCAGGTTGCCGAGGTGGCAGACCGTCACCGAGCGCGCGCCGATCTCGACGTCGCAAATCGGCTTCTGACGGGAGCGCACGCAATCCAGGAAGTCCTTGTAATGGTTGTTGCTCTTGTAGAGTTTGACCGGCAGCGCGTCGAAATTCTCCTTCATCAACGCCTCCGGTTCGGCCTGGAAACGGCCGCGATCGACACAAACCTTGCCCTTGGTTCCAACGAAGACCACGCCGAAGTTATAGCCCTGCAAGCCGCCGCGGTACATGACGGTTCCGTTGGCATACTTGTAAGTGAGTTGCTTCACGTCCTTGCCATCCGGCGGAGTGATTTCGACCGGACCGCTTTCGTCCATGCCCAGGCCCCACTGGGCGATGTCGAAGTGATGCGCGCCCCAGTCGGTCATGCCGCCACCGGAGTACTCGCGATAATTGCGCCAGTTGGGGAAGAAGTCATGGACGCCGCGCGGACTGAGGACCGAGTTGTAGGGGCGCACGGGCGCCTGGCCGAGCCAGAAGTCCCAATCCAGCCCGGGTTCCATCGGTTCCTCGGGGAGATCGCACCATTTGCTGGGGCCGCCGACATTGACATAGACCTCCTTGACGTCGCCGATCAGGCCGTTGCGCACCAGCGTGCAGCCTTTCCAGAAGGCGCTGTCCGAGCGTTGCATGGAACCGGTCTGGAAGACCCGCTGGTTTTCGCGGACGGCGTTCACCATGGCGCGGGCCTCGTGGATGGTGAGGGAAAGCGGTTTCTCGCAATAGATGTCCTTCTTCGCCTTGGCGGCCATGACCACCGGATACGCGTGCCAGTGGTCCGGCGTGGCGATCACCACGGTGTCGATGTCTTTGCGGGCCAGGAGCTCGCGGAAATCCTTGTATTCGTCGCAACCCTTGAAGTCCTTGTCCTGTTTGGTGCCGTAGAAGGTCTCGACCTTCTTCCTGTGAAATTCGCGCCGCGTGGTGTCCACGTCCGCCACCGCGACCACCTGGACCGTGGGGTGGGGCAGGAAACACTCCATCAGGAATCGCCCCTGTTTGCCGGTGCCGATGAAACCCATTGTCAACCGGTCGTTGGGCTTGGCGCCCGGTTCGGCCGACCAGACCCGCGAAGGCAGGAGCAGCGGAGCGCTGGCGGCGACGGCGGCGGTGCTGAGAAACTGCCGGCGGGAGATCGAGTTTTGCTTGCGCATAATTGTTGGTGATTCAGACGGGAGTTTTGAGATCAGCATTCAAAGAGGTCGGCGCGCAGGAAGTCTCCGACACCGGGCAGGTTCAGTTTCGGAATTCGACTTCGTCAAAGCCCAGCGTGTTCAGGAATGCCCTGGCCTGCAACCGGGCGCGCTGGTTCGCGTCGTCCACGATCCCGCTGTAGCGGGCGGCGCGGCGGATGGCGTCGAGACCCTCGCGGCGGGCGTTCTGCTGTAGGTCCTTGTCGTAGCGCCGCAACAGGCCGGTGCTTTCCTCCACCACCTGGGTCTGGTTTTCGTCCAGGTAACAATCGGTGATGGCGGCCATTGGCAATCGCAGGACGACCTTCTTGCCGTGAATCTCCACGTCGCTCGCGTTCAGCTTCGAGAGATCCACGCCGGCCTTCACGACGCCGTGAGCCACGAGCAGGACCCGGTTTTCCCCGAACAGATTGACGTCCTCGAGCATGACCACCTTCTCCATGACGTACTTGACGCTCACCAACTGGGCCAGGCCTTGCACCTGGGTGACCAGCGTCGCGGTGTTCAGGTTGGCGTAACGGGCCGGGGGCGAACTCAGCAAACGCGACAGCAGCAGGCCGGTGCAGCCCCCGAGGCTGACCACCAGACCGCCCACCAGGACGACCAAGACCCAGCGCGCCTTGTTCACGCCGCCAACCCTATCGGGGCCGGGGCGGCTGCCAATGGGAAAGCGTCGCCGCGGTCGGGGATGTCCTGTCTGGGTGACGCGATCCTGACGTGGTCCCTGATCCACGGGGGGCATCCTGATTTCGGGGACTGCCTGATTTCAATCCGGTGGCTGCGCCGTTGTGGCGGTCCCGCCCGCGGCGGGCGCCCGCGCCTCCCAACCTGGTCCCTCCCCGCGCCAGCGCCGGGTTGCGCGCGAGCCGCTGACTCGGAAAACCCGCTGGGATCGGGCCTGCGGTTCGGGTTCCAGGTTTCCCGGCGTACCTGCGTCGATCCGCGAATTTCGGCTTTGAACTGGCGCCGCGCCTCTTAGACTCGCGCCATGAATGCAGGTGCCTTGGGCTCTTTCCCGGTTTATCGCCCGCGCCGTTTGCGCGCATCGGCCGCCCTTCGAAGACTCGTGGCGGAGACGCGGCTCAGCGCCGGACAACTGGTCCTCCCGCTGTTCGTGCGCGCCGGACGCAAGCTGCGGCAGCCCGTGGGTTCCATGCCGGGCGTATTCCAACTCTCGCCGGATGAATTGCTCAAAGAAGCCCGCCTGGCCCACGAAGTCGGGGTGCCGGCGGTGCTGCTGTTCGGGATTCCGGAGCGCAAGGATGAAAGGGCCTCCGAGGCGTACGCCACGAACGGCATTGTGCAACGGGCGGTGCGCCTGTTGAAAAAAGAACTGCCGTCGCTGCTGGTCATCACCGATGTCTGCCTCTGCGAGTACATGAGTCACGGCCATTGCGGTCTCGTGGCCACGGACCGGCGCGGCGCGCGCATCCTGAACGACCCGACGCTCAAGTTGCTGGCCCGGTCGGCGGTCAGCCACGCCGAAGCCGGCGCGGATCTCGTGGCGCCCAGCGATATGATGGACGGTCGCGTGGCGGCGATTCGCGCCGCGCTCGACAAGGCGGGCTTCGAGGAGACGCCGATCATGGCTTACGCCGCCAAGTTCGCCTCGGCGTTTTACGGGCCGTTCCGCGAAGCGGCGGAGTCGGCGCCGAAGTTCGGCGACCGCCGCAGTTACCAGATGGCCGCCACCAATCCGGAGGAGGCGTTGCGCGAAGTGGCCCTGGACATCCGCGAGGGTGCGGACATCGTGATGGTCAAGCCGGCGCTGGCCTACCTCGACATCCTGGCTCGCGTGAAGGCCGCATTCGGCTACCCGACCGCAGCCTACGCCGTGAGTGGCGAGTACTCGATGATCAAGGCGGCGGCGGCGAACGGTTGGGTGGACGAACGGGCCGTGACGCTGGAGAGCCTGCTGGCCATGCGCCGGGCGGGGGCGGACATTCTGATCACTTACGCGGCTCCGGACGCGGCCCGCTGGCTCAAGGAAGAAGCCGGCTGATCAATTGCTGGTCACCTGCAAGATCGCGTACACGATCAGCGCGATGATGACCGCGCCCAGGCCCAGCCCACCGTAGAGGAAGATTTTGTTGGTCTTGTCGCTCTTCTTCGCGAAGCTGGCGTTGACCGTTTTGCCCGCGTTCTCCAACTCGCCGAGCCTCACGCCGCCGATGGGCATGGTCTGTTGCTTCTTCGCCGTCGCGGCCGCGGCCGCAGTCTGGGCGCCGGACGCCGCCCCGTTTTCGAGCCGCATCTCGACGCTGCCCAGGCGCAGGATCTGCCCCGGCTTCAGGAGGCCGTGCGAAATGGGTTCGTTGGCGATGAAGGTGCCGTTCGTCGAATTGAGATCCTTGACCTCGACTTCGTTGCCTTTGAGGACCAGTTCGCAGTGGTGGCTCGACACGGAGGACTCCGCGATCTGGAAAACGTTATCTTCCAGGCGGCCGACAGTCGTTCGCTCACTTTTCAATTCGTGAACGGTGCCGGCGAACCCTTCGGTCAGAACAACAAGCTTGGCCATTTGGAAGGTAAGCTGAGAGCGATTATTGACGGCACGGGCTCCAAGTCAAACGGTTTCGCGGTGTCACCCCGTCCGGCGCGCGCCCGGAGCTTCCGGCGGCACGTTCGAGGCCGCGCGGCGGGGGCGGGAGATGCGCCCGGCACGCTCGGATAAAACGGGCATCGGGTTCATTGCTGGTCGGCGAAGATACGGGCCTCCTGCTCGGTGATCCGGCCGTCCTGATTCGTGTCGCAACGGCGCACGGCGTCGTTGAAAGCCGCATTTTCTCCGCTGACCGTGCGTTGCTTGTGTTCGAAAATGATCGGCAGGCTCACCTCGGTCTCGCTCTCGCTGCGCTTCAACCGCCCGGCCGACTGGCTCAACGCCTCGTAAAAAACCCGGCCCGCGGCGTCGTTCTCGAACTCGACCTTCACGCGCGGCTCGTCGCGATAAACCGTTTCGTGGTGCGAGATGCACCCGGTCACCAGCAAACCCGCCGCCAAGGCGATCCGGGCCAGACTGCGATCCGTTTTCATGGTGTCGATCGTTGCGTCTCTCCAGGCTGAACCAGCGGTTACTTCAATTCAGGGAAGCCGAGTTCGTCAAGCACGCTGTCGAGCGAAAGCGCCGTTCCCCCGCGCCGGTTGTGGCGCTCGAGATTGTGCACGTGGGTTTTCAACAGCTCGGCCAGCCGCGGGCGCAAGGCCGGATCGGCCGACGCGGCACGGGGCGTTTTGCCGTCGAGCTCCGGGAGGGTCTCCTCGAGGAACCGTCGGTAGTATTGCGTGTGAACCTGCTGCGCGTCCTCCGGGCCCCCGACCGGCTCCGCCGATGCCGCGGGCGATTCCGCTGACGGCACCGTGCCGTCGAAGACGGCCGAACGCGCGGCCTCGACCAATTGCGTCTGGCGCGACTGTTGTTCGACCACCTGCGCCAGGTCGAGACTCGATTCCTCCTGGAACTGCACGAGCGTGGCGAATGCCTGCTCCAGCATCCGCCGGGCGAAGGCGTGTTTGCGCTTCGAGAAGGTCTCGACCACCAGATACTCCGGGTACAGCCGCACCGTGCCCACCTCGCCCACGCCGTCCACGGAGGCGTCCAGGTGGATGCTGCCGCCCAATTCTTGATCGAGCGCGGCGGACTCGCCCAACCGCAGCCAGTCAAAACAGGCGAGCGGTTTGGCGAAACGGCCTTCTTCGAGCGCTTCCCGCGAACGGAATTCCGGCCGGGCACGCAGCGCCGCCTCCACGTCCGCCACCGGCGCCGTCAATCGGTAACTCGCCAGGCACTGGTGGAGGTCCAGGTTTTCCAGCAGGCGCTCGCGGTGCTGACGGGCCAGTTCGCCCACCAACTCGGCGAAACGCCTCCAGTTGTCGGCGAGTAACTCCTTGGCATTCGGGCCGGGTTTGGCCGCCGCGGCTTCGGCCAGCTCGCGCTGGAATCGCTCCTGCCACGCGGACCAAAGATGCGGCGGGATCTGGATGGCCGGCAGCCCGAGCCGGGCGAAATTCGGGTAGTCCGTCAGCCAGGTCAGGAGCCGGCTGAACCGTACCGTCTGCGCTGCCGCGGCGCGATCGAACACCACAAACGCGGGTCGTTCGGGCGCCAGCAAATCGAGGCACTGCAGCGCCTGCCCATCGAGCAGGCGCGTCACCTCCACCACCGTCGGCTGGGCCGCGCGACGATACTGCATCATGACGCGCTCGTCGTTGTTCAGGCCGGTCCAACCCGCCGCCTGCCAGACGTCGGCGACGGTCTTGCCGTCGGCCCCCGGGTCGCGGAAGAGCAGGTGGTGCAAGGCTCGACTCATGGCGGCTTCGAGCTCGAAGTTCGCATCCGCCAGCGGAACCTGGTGGGCCTTCAGGGCGCCCTCGAATGCCGGGCGACCCCGGGAGGCGAGGACGTGGTCCAGGGACTTCTTCAACCAGCCGGCATCGACCTTCAGCCACAACTCGTACGCGGCCGTGCCGAAAGGGAAGAACGGGCAGTCGGCCGGGCAGTTCAGCCGGCTGCCGCGCTGGCTGCCGCAATCGGCGGCGCTGATGCTCGCCTGCAAGGCTGGACAAGGCCGGCGCTTCGTGCCGGCCGGGGTCGGGAGGGGGGCCGAGTTCATAAAACTGGGCGGCAGGATGCCGACCGCGCAGGCGCGCGCAAAGCAGATTCAGCGCGCGGCGCGGATTTGTCGCCGCGGGCGGGTCCGGGCCGTGGCCGGGCCGGTGCGTGGCCGATGGTCTTGCGGCCCGCTTTGGCTGGTTGAATCCACCGGACGGATCTTTAAGCTGCCCGCGTGATCGCGTTAATCGACTACGGCGCCGGCAACCTGCGAAGCGTCCACAAGGCCCTGCGTCACCTGGGCGCCGAGGTGCGCCTGGTGAGCCGGCCCGAGGGCTTGCAGGACGTGCAGGCCGTGGTCCTGCCCGGCGTCGGCGCTTTTGACGACTGCCTGAACGCGCTGCGGCGACAGGAGCTGATCGGCGCCTGCCAGGATTTCATCCAAACCGGGAAACCGTTCTTGGCGATTTGCGTGGGTTACCAGGCGCTGTTCGAGCGCAGCGAGGAGTTCAACAGTCGCGCTGCCGGCCTGGGCGTGTTCGCCGGCCGCGTGGTGCGCTTCTCGGCAAGCCACGGCCTGAAGATTCCGCAGATCGGCTGGAACCAGCTCCAGATCGTGCGCCCGGACTGCCCGCTCTTCCGCGGTGTGCCGGACGGCAGTTACGTCTATTTCGTCCACAGCTTTTACCCGCAACCGGCTGACGAAACCATCGTCGCCACGCGCACCGATTACGGCGATCTATTCGCCTCGGCGATCTGGCGCGGCAACGTGTTCGCGACGCAGTTCCACCCGGAGAAGAGCCAGGAAGTGGGCCTGCGCATCCTGCGGAATTTCGTCGAGCTGGCCGGCTGACCGGGCCCGCCCGCCTGCAGAAGCAAAATGCCGGGCAAGGCATTCCGCCCACCCGGCATTCCAATGCGTCTCCGTCGGCGCCGCCTGCTCGACTAAATGAACTCGTTGATGAGGTTCTCGAGGAACTCCTGGCGACCGCTCTGGTTGGTCTTCACTTCACCCAGTTTCAGCGCGTGCTTCTCCAGTTCGGCAAACCCGACCTTGCCCTTCTCGATATCCTTGCCGATGCCGGTGTCCCACGAGGCGTAGCGATTCTTCACGAAATCGGTGAGGCGACCGTCGGCGCGGATCTTGGCCGCGATCTTCAGGCCGCGGGCGAAGGCGTCCATGCCGCCGATGTGCGCGTGGAAGAGGTCCACCGGCTCGAAGCTTTCGCGGCGGCACTTGGCGTCGAAGTTCGTGCCCCCGGTCGTCAGCCCGCCGTACTTCAGAATCGTGAGCATGATCTGCGTGGTCAGGTAGATGTCCGTGGGGAACTGGTCCGTGTCCCAACCCAGCAGCAGGTCGCCCGTATTGGCGTCGATGCTGCCCAAGGCGCCCGCGGCACCGGCGACTTCGAGGTCGTGCTGCATGGTGTGGCCCGCGAGGGTGGCGTGATTGGTCTCGAGGTTCAGCTTGAGGTGGTCCAGCAGATCGTATTGCCGGAGGAAGTTCAGGCAGGCGGCGGCGTCGGAGTCGTACTGGTGCTTGGTGGGCTCCTTCGGCTTCGGCTCGATGTAAAACTGGCCTTTGAAGCCGAGCTCCTTCTTCCAATCCACGGCCATGTGCAGGAACGCGCCCAGGTGATCGAGTTCGCGTTTCATGTCGGTGTTGAGCAGGGTCGAGTACCCTTCGCGGCCGCCCCAAAAAACGTAGCCCGCGCCGTCCAGTTCATGGGTGACCTCGATGGCTTTCTTCGCCTGCGCCGCGGCATGGGCAAACACGTCCGCGTTGCAGCTCGTGGCGGCGCCGTGCATGTACCGCGGATGGACGAACAAACAGGCCGTGCCCCAGAGCAGCCCGACACCGGTGTCCTTCTGGTACTTCTTCAGCTCCTTGACCACGCGGTCGAGGTTCCGGTTCGTCTCCGTGAGGGTCCGGCCTTCGGGCGCCACGTCCCGGTCATGGAAGGCGTAAAACGGCGCGCCCAGCTTCTGGCAAAACTCGAACAGCACCCCGACGCGTTTCAGCGCCATGTCCAGCGAATCGGTGCCGTCCTCCCACGGGCGCTGCCAGGCCCGGGTCATGCTGAACATGTCGGCGCCAATGCCGCGGATGGTGTGCCAATAAACCACCGAGAAGCGCAGGTGCTCCTTCAACGTCTTGCCCTCAACGATTTCGTCGGGGTTGTACCACTTGAAGGCCAGCGGATTCCTGGAATCCGGACCTTCGTAGGGGATGACGGGAACGTCGGGGAAGAACGCGGTGGATTTGGAGGCTTTATTCATGGTCGCTGTAAATTGTCCGGTGAGCTTACGGAGCAGGGGGAACGATGGCAAGCGCGCGGTGGCGTCGTTCGATTTGGCGTCCCCGCGCGCTGCGGGATGGTCATTCTCCCTTGCTCGCCGATGCCTTGTCCCGCCTCCGGGCGACGGTGCGCGATCTGAACCCGGTCTGACCCGCACGCGGCCGAGTACCACGATGCTCCGGAGCCGCGTAACGGCTGGGGTCGGGGTTCGCGCTCGGAATTCCGCCGCTGGGCAGACCGTCCCGTTGGCTTGCCGCCAGCGGACACCAGAACCAATCGGCTCGCGGTCCGGTTTGACGGTGGTGTCTTGATGGTGAGCGAGTCGCTGTGTCGCTGTGTCGGCGCCGGGCGAGCCGGGTGGCTGCGCCGCTGTGTCGGCGCAGGGCGGTCTGGTCGCACCGCCTCGCCGCCAACTGACGACCGCGCCGGTATTCCGCCCCCGGCGTTTCGCCCCTGCTTGCCAACGTTGCCGGTTGAGCGGAAGCTGCGCGCCGTCATGCAAACGCAGGGCTTCCGCCATGTCCGGGATCAACCGCAGCTTCTTGCGGTTTGTCCCCGGCGATCGCCCGCGTTAAACCGCATAGCAGCCCGCTTCTTGCAGTTTAACCCCGGAAAGCCCGTGTTAAGCCGCATGCGGTTCAATCCATGTTGGGCAAAACACTTTTCACCTCCAGCATTCAACAGAAATGAGCACCCAGAAATCCTACAGCGAATTAGTTGCCCAAGCAGAGCAGGCCGTTTCCGCCGTAAAGGACGCAGAACTCCGGCGAGTGGCTTTTGAGAAGGTACTCGATGACTTGCTGCTGCGCGCAAGCGGCGAGTCCCGTTCACCGGCGCCATCATCAAGCTCCCGCTCAGCTACTACGCCGACTCCGGAGCGGAAAAAATCGACTTTGCCGAAGTCGAGCCAGTCGGGCCCCAAGGCTTACATTGAAGAGATGATTGAAGATGGTTTCTTCGCGAAGCCGAGGATCATCGCGGAAGTGAAAGCCGAACTTGAGAACCGCGGCCACCATATACCAGTGACCAGCCTGAGCGGCCCGCTACAGCGGCTCTGCCAACAGAAAGCATTAAGAAGGCAGAAGGCGGACGGCACGTTTGTATACTCGAAGTGGTAGTCCAACATCATGCCTGACCTCAGCAAAGTTGTGGATGAGTCGCCATCAGAGACGCTGGAAAAGCTTAGCCGTGCGGCGTTGGCTGTAGCGAAAAAAGCAAAGCGACATAGAGCTGGGTTGGGCGGAGACAATTTCTACGCGAATAAACTTGCCACGCTGCGAGCGGATGCGACCAACACGTTTCGATCGCTTGGTTCTTGTAGTGCGGGTGATTCATCTGCGACCGCCGAACTGATGGAGTCCGTATTTGCGCCCACGACGGACTCCATCGCCAGGGCCAAGGCGGTCCAAGAGCTTTGCTACATTCTACGGACTTCGTGGCGATCTGCTTCGAGCGTTCGCGAAGACGACGGTTTATTCCCGTTGAGCATTCTTTCACAGGCTAAGCGTGGCTATCTCATCACGATTGGCCGAGAGATGAATGGTTGCTTTACGTCGGGTTGGCACGATGCCGCTGCAGTCATGATGCGACGACTTGTCGAGATCGCGATTATCGAAGCATTCGAGGGCAAAGGGATCGCTCAAAAGATAAAAGATGCAGCAGGCAATTATCATCAGCTAAGCGATCTTGTGGCAGCCACTTTAGCCGAGAATTTGTGGACCCTTTCGCGGAATACAAAGAAAGCTCTACCCGGTCTGCGAGACATAGGGCACATGTCAGCCCATGGGAGGTATTTCACTGCGCGCAAGGAGGATGTCGAGGCACTCAAGCCGGCTTGCCGTGTAGTCGTGGAAGAGCTTCTCCATCATGCGGGGCTTCTTTGATCCAAACCAGCCCAACAAGGCGCCAGAGCCAACGCCGATGCTTGGCATGTCGGCTGCGGAGCAGCCTTTGATGCCAAGCATCGGCGTGGCTCATCTGTAACGTTCGCTTGAAGGCGAAACGCCCATGCAGAGACGGCGGCGTTGACGCGCTCGGCCGTTTGGGTGAACTCCGGCAGCATGAAACCGGAATTGCCGTTGGCCCGGATGACGGTGGCGGAGAAGTCGCAGGTGATGGAAGCCCTTTGGGCGGACCTGTCCGAACGGGCCGCAGACGACACAGTTCCCGCGTGGCACGCGCAGGTACTGGCTGAGCGGGAGCGGCGGTTGGCCGCCGGGGCGGAGCCGTGTGACGTCAGCCCTTGCGGAAAGTGTCGCTCTCGCTCCCGATCCGGACGCAAGTCCGATTGCTCCGGCGCCGGGCACTGGGTTGCTCGAGGCAGCGGCCCGCGCTACTTCCGGTATGCGCCTGGCGGCCGCCTGGCGGCGGGATCGACTGTGGTCAGCCGGCGTTGGCGCCTGGTGTTCCGCGGACGCGGTTCTCGTTACGAGTCGGCGGTGGCTCAGGTACGGGCCGTGAAACAGGGTCGTTGTCAGCGGCACGCCGTGCGGTAGGATAGGCGCATGAGCATTCAGGAAATCCGTTCCGAAGTGCAGGCGCTTTCCGTGGATGGGCGAAGACGATTGGCCGCCTTTCTCGTCTCCCTGAGACACAAGGACTTGGCTGATTATCGCGCGCGGATGGCGCAAAGGATTGATGACCATTCACCCGACAACTGGGTCACCTTGGAGGAAATGGATCAGCGGCTGAGCTCCTGAGCCATGCAATATCGATTGCTGGTTTCCATCGAGGTGATCGAATTCATTGAGTGCCTGCCAGGGAAGACCCGGGAGGCCCCCGGCGAGAAAGTCACGCGATCGGGCATGATCCCTTGGGCCGGTCCGATGCACTGGACCACGACGCAATCGGGCGAGGAATGCAGATCGCGGTGGTGGGTGACTATGCGCTGATGTACTGGGTGGATGACGCGGACCAGCATGTCAAGATCCTCGACATTCACGCTGCCGACCGGTAGCCCACCGAACCGTTCGGCCGGGACGAACTGGCGTCCCGCGGTTCTGCTTGAGGCTGGGGAGCCGTTAGGATTGCCCTTCCCCGCCACACCGCGTCTGCTGCTGGCGGTCGCTCACCTATAGAGCACTTGGACAGACCGCATCAAGACGGGCGCATTGCTTTCTTGGCCGAGGATGACGGTCCGCACTTTCTCATGGTTCCAGGTTTCACCTTTGACCGCTTCGTCGCGCCTGGTGGCTCGATCGCTAGGGGGCAGACACTTGAGTCACAGGACGAGGGCTGACGGAAGCCAGCCCTCACTTTGCCGGCCGTGACTGGGTGCGCTCGCGCAGGATCGCGTGCCGCGTCTTGCCGCTGATGGTCTTGGGCAGTTCGCTGACAAACTCGATTTCGCGCGGGGCCTTGTAGGGCGCCACGAGGCGTTTGCAGTGCTGTTGCAGTTCGGCCTTCAGTCCGTCGTCCGGGGTGACATCCGGTTGGAGCACGACGTACGCTTTGACGATTTGGCCGCGGGTTTGGTCCGCGCGCCCCACGACGGCCACGTCGCGCACGACGGCGTGTTCGAGCAGCGCACTCTCGACCTCGAATGGGCCGATGCGGTAGCCCGAGCTCTTGATCACGTCGTCGCGCCGGCCCACGAACCAGAAATAACCGTCCGCGTCGCGAACGGCGCGGTCACCGGTCAGGTACCAATCGCCGTGGAAGGCCGCCGCATTCGTTTCGGGCGCATGCCAGTACTCGCGGAAGAGTCCCACCGGGCGTTGCGGTTTTACGCGAATCGCCACGTCGCCTTCGGCCCCGGCCGGCACTTCGCGCAGCGCCTCGTCGATCACGGCCACGGTGTACCCCGGCGTGGCGATGCCCATCGAGCCGGGCTTTACGGGCTGGCCCAGGCGGCGGTAATTGCCGATAAGCACCACGGTCTCGGTTTGACCATAGCCCTCGTGGAGCGCGAGCCCGGTCGCCGCCTTCCAGCGATGAAAGACCTCCGGGTTCAACGGTTCCCCCGCGGTCACACAATGGCGCAGATGCGGAAATCGCCAGCGCGCGAGATCTTCGCGCACGATCAGGCGCAAGGCGGTGGGCGGCGCGCACCAGGTGGTGATCGGGTAATGGGCGAGGGCGTTCAGGGTCTGGACGGGATTGAAGCGGCCGTTCGGATCGAAGACGAAGACGCAGGCGCCTTGATGCCACGGCCCAAAGAAGCTGGACCACGCCGCCTTGGCCCAGCCCGGATCGGACAGATTCCAGTGGACGTCGCCGGGCGCGAGGTCCAGCCAGAGTTCACCGGTCGCCCGGTGCCCCAGGCCGTAACTCGTCTGCGTGTGCAGCACCATCTTCGGTTCACCGGTGGTGGCGCTGGTGAAGAACAACAGGCCGGGATCGTCGCTGCGGGTGGCTTCCGGATCGAACGCGGGATTGGCGGCGCGCAATCCGGCATCGAAATCGGCCCCGCCGCGCGGCGGGTCACCGACCAGGAAGCGCCGACCGGCGAAACCGCCCAGCCTGCCCGCGCCATCGCGGTTCGTGATGACCGCCGCGATCTCCGCCGCCTCGATCCGGTAGGCGATGTCGCGTTCCGTGAGCAGCAATGTGCCCGGGACCGGCACGGCGCCGAGGCGGATCAACCCGAGCATGGCGATCCACCATTGCGGGACCCGCGGGAGCAGCAGCAAGACGCGGTCGCCGCGGCGCACGCCGGATTCGGCGAGGAAGTGCGCCGCCTGGCGGCTCAGGGCGCTGAGTTGGTCGAACGAGAACCGCTCTTCCGGCCCGTCCAGCGAGTCCACGCACCACAGCGCACACGACCCGGCTCGCGTTCGCGTCCAAGGATCGAACACGTCGCGGGCGAAGTTGAAATAGACTGGCACAGCGGGGGCTTGAGTGTCCGTCGGGTGCATCGCTGGCCAAGCGATACGAAGAAACCGGGCGCAGGTAAAGCAAACGCCGCCTTTCGCGTCGGCAGCGGCCACCTGCCGGCTCGCAGGACCGGTCAGCAGGTCCAGGGATTCCGGGTGGGCTGGAGAAACCGTTGACTCCCAAGCCAAATCGATTCCGTATCCATCCGTCGCAGTGTGCCCCGAACCCGTCCAACTCCGGCCTGACCGCAATTTTCTTGGCCTTGCGGCTTGGCACGGCGGCAGTGGTTCTGTACAAAGCCGCGCAAATGCGTGTGAAGAAAGACCCGGCTGTGGCCAGCGGCGGCGAGTCCAGGACCGCGACGTCGCGTCGTGAATTCCTGCGGCGCAGCGCCTTGACCGCGGCGAGCGTCGCGGTCCTGCGCCTGCCGGCGATGGCCGGCCCGTTTTCGCGCGCGGATTTCGAGCGGCTCGTGCCGGCGGACAAAAAGCTCGGCGAGGCCTGGGTGAAGTCGCTCTTTGCCCGCGGCTCGCGGACGGTTTATCGCGGAGCCGAACTCGAAAAGATCGGCATGCCCGTCGGCGGCATTTGTTCCGGTCAGGTGTATCTGGGGGGCGACGGCAAGCTGTGGCACTGGGACGTTTTCAACCGTTACGTGGGCACCGGCGCCGAGCATTATGCAAAGCCGCTCGCGCCCGATTCGCCGCTGGACCAAGGCTTCGCGGTGAAGGTTTCCGTTGCCGGCCGTGACTGGGTAAAGCCGTTGGATCGCTCGGGCTGGCCGGACCTCGCGTTCACCGGCGAGTACCCGGTCGGGTATGTCGAGTACCGCGATCCTGATTGTCCGGTGCAGGTCAAACTCGAGGCGTTCTCGCCGTTCATTCCGCTCAATGCCGACGACTCCTCGCTGCCCGCGACCGTGATGCAGTTCACCGTCACGAACGTCGGCGCCGGCGCCGGAACGGTGGAACTTGCCGGCTGGCTGGAGAACGCGGTCGGTCGATACAGCGGCGAAACCCGCGCGATTGTCCGCCGGAACCGCACGCGTCGCCAACCGGGGACGCTGCTCCTCGAATGCAGCGCCGAGGAGCCGCCGCCGAGCGACGCGCCGAAACGCCCGGACATCGTGTTCGATGATTTCGAAGGCGCGACCTACGACGGTTGGACCACCACGGGAACCGCTTTCGGCCAGGGCCCCGCCGCGCAGAGCCAGGTGCCGGATTACCAGGGCGACCTCGGAATGCACGGACAACATGCGGTCAACTCGCACGCCGCGGCGCCGGGAAGCGACGTGGGCACGCGAGACGCCCAGACCGGCACGCTCACGAGCCGGCCATTTACGATCGAACGCAACTACATCAATTTCCTCATCGGCGGCGGCGCGCACGCAGGCCGGACTTGTCTGAACTTGGTCGTGGGCGATCAGGTGGTCGCCTCAGCGACCGGCGCCAACGAGAACCGCCTCCAGGCGAAGGGCTGGGACGTGCGGCGTTGGGAGGGCAAGACGGCACGACTTCAAGTCGTGGATAACGAAAAGGGCGGCTGGGGAAACATCGGCGTGGACGAGTTCGTGTTCAGCGATTCGCCGCATCGCCCGGTCGGTCCGCTGGCGGAGGCGTCCGACTTCGGCACGATGGCGCTGACGTTATTGGGCGAGGAATCCGAAGCCGACTCTGCCTGCGCCTCCCTCCCGGGAGGCTCGATTCCCGCAGACATATTCACGAGGCCCGTGAGCGGCGTCGCGAACACGGCCACGCGGCCCGCCGGGGAGAAGCTGGTGGGCTCGCTCAGCCGCAAACTCACGTTGGCCCCCGGCGAATCGCAGGTCGTGACGTTCGTCATCGCCTGGCATTTTCCGAACTTGAAGCTGGACCGGCTGCCGCCCGGCCGATACTACGCGACGCGGTTCGACTCCGCGACGGCAGTGGCGGCTTACATCGCGAAGGAGTTCACGCGACTCAGCGACCAAACGCGGCTGTGGCACGACACCTGGTACGACTCCACTCTGCCTTACTGGTTCCTCGACCGGACGTTTCTGAACACCTCGATCCTCGCCACGTCCACGTGTCACCGGTTCGGCAGCGGCCGGTTCTGGGGTTGGGAGGGCGTGGGCTGCTGCCACGGCACTTGCGGGCATGTCTGGCAATACGCGCACGCGGTGGCGCGGCTGTTCCCCGAATTGGAGCGAATTACGCGCGAGCACGTGGACTTCGGTTTCGCCCAACAACCCAACGGGGCGATCTTCTTCCGCGGCGAGTTCAATGACATCCCGGCCATCGACGCCCAGGCAGGGACGATCCTGCGCGCGCTGCGCGAGCATCAAATGTCGTCTGACCCGGAGTTTCTGAAGCGGAACTGGCCGCAAATCCGAAAGGCCATCGGGTGGCTCGTCGCCAAGGATGAGAATGGCGACGGCCTCATCGAAGGCAACCAGCACAACACGCTGGACACCGACTGGTATGGTCCGGTGGCCTGGCTCAGCGGGCTCTATCACGCCGCGCTGCGGGCCGGCGAAGCGATGGCCGAAGAACTGGGCGACCGCGAATTCGCCGCGCAATGCCGTCGGATCTTCGATGCCGGTTCGCGGAACCTGGTGGAACGACTCTACGAGGACGGGTACTTCATCAACAAACCCGACCCGAGGCATCTCGACGCGATCAACTCCGGCAGCGGCTGCGAGATCGACCAGGTGATGGGTCAGAGCTGGGCGTGGCAGGTGGGGTTGGGCCGCGTCCTGCCCGAGCGGGAAACCGTCTCGGCGTTGAAGTCGCTGTGGCGGTACAACTTCACCCCTGATGTCGGGCCGTATCGCGAGGCCTACAAAGCCGGGCGCTGGTATGCGATGGCCGGGGAGGCCGGCCTGCTCATGTGCACCTTCCCGCGGTCGGATTGGGACTACCCGCAGGCGAAGGGCAAGGGGGCGGACTGGGCGGCAGGTTACTTCAACGAGTGCATGAACGGGTTCGAGTATCAAGCTGCCGGCCACATGATTTGGGAGGGTCTGCTCCAGGAAGGCCTCGCGGTGACGCGCGCGGTGCATGACCGCTACCACCCGGCACGGCGCAACCCCTGGAACGAAGTCGAGTGCGGTGACCACTACGCGCGCAGCATGGCGAGTTACGGCGTTTACCTGGCCGCCTGCGGTTTCGAGTATCACGGGCCCAAGGGCCATATCGGATTCGCCCCTCGCCTGACCCCGGAGGCTTTTCAATGTGCTTTTACCACCGCCGAGGGTTGGGGGACATTTATCCAAAGGGACGAGGGGGCCGACCGCCGCGCCCGGCTCACCGTGCAGTGGGGACGCGTGCGGCTGCGCTCGGTTTCGCTGGCCCTGCCCGCGGGACGCGAACTCGCCACCGCCGAGGTGGCACTGGGTGCGCGTAATATTCCTGCCCAAGCGACCGGCCGTACCGGGCGCCTGTTACTGATTTTGAACGAAGAGGTGGAAGTCCGTGTCGGAACCCCTCTGTCGATGCGTCTGACTTTGTCATGAAAGGCGTCGGGGCTCGCCCATCCCGCCGCCAAGCAGTTGCCGCCATGATTCCGACATGGTTCCCAGGGAGCATTCGGCCGGGGGCGTTTCCCATCTGCAAACGATACCGGTTGAACGTACCGGGTGAGAATCCGGAGGGAACGTGCGTCTGCCGCTGCCCTTCGGGTACGAACCGGTCGATCCGGTCGAAGCTGGTGAAGCCGTACAACCGTCGGCCAAGGCGGCGGCAGCGACAGGGACAGGGACAGGGGCAGGGTCGGAATCCGTTTTTCCCGCGCCGGAAGCACCATTCGCGGCGGACTTCAACGAAGTCGGCCGCGGCGGCGAAATCCCGATTTCAACCGGACACCGTTCGGCTGGGGCGAGGCATCCGAGGCCGGGCCCGCATGGTACGCAGCGATTCTTCCGCGATTACGCGTTATTACTTAGTCTTACTAATATTTTTAGCATTATGATGATTAAATGTTGACCGCCTTGTTCAAAATTAGTCAGTTTTGTTCCCATGTTCGAGATGCCGGCAAAAGTTAGCCTACTTGGCAGCCGACCGTCAACATCACCGCGATCGATGCGGCGTCTCGGGAAACCAAACAAAACCAAGTCAAGCCTGTGAATCGATCCATGAAAAAACTGTTCCTGCCCGCGGTCGTATTGCTTGCGGCTGCCCCCTTCTATTCCCAAGCCCAGTTACCGACCGCCGGCAAGATTGCAGGCTCGTTGCGGCAACTGGCCCCGCTGGCCGCAGCACGGGTCGCCGGCTCGCCCGTGACGGCGGTGGCGAACCCTTCGGATCTCGTCATCCAGCCGGTCCCGCCTCCGAACGATGGTCGCACCGTCATCATCGACGCCATCGCGGAGGGTGATCCAAACGCCTTGGCCGCGGCCCTGATTGGCCTGGGGGCCGGCGATTGCGCCGTGGCGGGTCGGGTCGTTTCGGCGAGCCTGCCACTGAACGCGATTTCAAGTCTGGATGGGTTGGGCAGTCTGCGGTTCGCCCACGCCAGCCTGGCGCTCGCCAATACCGGCCTCGTGACCAGCCAGGGAGATGCCGCCATGCGGGCCCAGGTGGCGCGTTCGACCTACGCGTTGAACGGCACCGGCGTTCGGGTGGGCATCCTCTCCGACAGCTTCAACGCCTTAGGGGGCATGGCGTCCGGGATCACGGCAGGCGACCTGCCGTCGGGCATCCAGATTCTGCTCGACGCCACTGGGACGGACGAAGGCCGGGCCATGGCGGAGATCGTGCATGACGTTGCCCCCGCATCGACCATCGCCTTTTACAGCGTCATGGGGGGGCAGGCCGACTTCGCCAACGGAATCAGGGCATTGAAGAACGCCGGCTGCAAAGTGGTGGTGGACGACGTGCTCTACCTGGACGAACCCATGTTTGCGGACGGGATCATAGCCCAGGCGGTGGATGAAGTGGTCGCCGCTGGCGTGCCCTATTTCTCCGCCGCGGGGAACAACGGTAAGGAATCGTACCAGGCCGCCTTTAAGGAAGCCGCTGGGGGCTACCACAATTTCAGCTCGACCAACACCGATACCGTTCTGAACATCAACTTCATGCCCAAATCGAGCGTGTACTTCATCCTGCAATGGGCGGATCGCTATGCCAGTTGCGGGCAAGGGAATCCTGGCGCTGCGACCGATCTGGACCTTGAATTCGTCCACCAGGATGGCACCCCGTGGCTCGTCAATGGTCTGCCGTTGGGCAGCTTCGACAACAATATCGGTCAGGACCCCGTCGAGATCTTTGGCGTGGCGGTGGGCAGTCCCTCCAGCGGTTTCTTTGTGGAAGCGGGTTTGAAGATCCACCTGAAGAGCGGAACGCCGCCGCCGCAGGTCAAGCTCGTTTGGTTCGTCGTCGGTGGCTCCATGGGGCAGGAGCAATACTGGACGGACAGCAGCACGCTCTATGGCCACATGAATGCCGCCGGCGCAATGGGCGTCGGCGCCGCCTTCTTCTGCGACACGCCAGCGTTTGGCGTCTCTCCGCCTCTCAGCGAATACTACTCGGCACTGGGCGGTACGCCGATCTACTTCAAGCCCGACGGCACGGCGCACTATGAAATGCGCAACAAACCCGATTTCACGGCACCGGATGGCGGGAACTCGTCCTTTTTCGGCCAGGACCGGGCTTGCGGAGGCGTGGGCGATGGTTACCCGAACTTCTCTGGCACATCCGCGGCGGCGCCGCACGCCGCGGCTGTCGCCGCATTGATGCTGCAGGCACAGCCTTCAGCCACACCGGCTCAGGTGCGCTCGCTCCTTCAGACGACCGCCATCGACATGGAGACGGCCGGCTTCGACTTCAAGTCGGGTTACGGCCTCGTGCAGGCCGACGCGGCGTTGGCCAAGGCCACCCGGCCGCCGACGGCTTCCAGCCAAAGCCGCGCGGTGACTGAAGATCTCTCGATTCCGGTTACCTTGACCGGGACGGATCCAAACGGCTTCGCGTTGACCTACACAGTCGTCAGCAGCCCGGCGCATGGGACGTTGAGTGGCGTGGCCCCCAGCCTCGTTTACAAGCCGGCGCTGAACTACAGTGGCACGGACAGCTTCACGTTCAAGGTCGCGAACGGATACGCCAGTTCGGCCCCGGCCACCGTAAGTCTCACGGTCAGTCCGGTAAAGGAGGCCTTGAGCCCGCCGGTACTCCGAAGCGCGGTGTCGCGCAAGACGCATGGCAGTCGGGGAACCTTCGATCTAGTGCTTCCGCTCAGTGGTAAGCCAGGAATCGAATGCAGGATCGACTCGCAGCTTACGCTGGTGATACACTTCGACCGCAGTATCCGGAGCGCAAATGCCGCTCTGGTTGAAGGAGTTGCAACGGTAGCTGGTTCGCCGACGGTTTCGGGGAGTGATGTCACGGTGAGTCTGAGCAGCGTGGCTGATCGTCAATGGCTTACGGTGCGACTGTCTAACATCGTTGCCTTGGACGGTGGAGTCCTCAGTTCTGCCTCGGTCCGCCTCGGTGTCCTTGGTGGTGATATAGACCTGAATGGCGCGGTTTCCACTACTGACCTCTACATTCTCCGCTACCGCACTGGAGAACTCGTGTCTGCGGCGAACTTCCTCCTCGATGTCGATCGAAGTGGCGCACTCGCTACCACAGACCTTTACTTGATACGACCCAAAACAGGTGCGTACTTGCCCGCATGGTGAGCCTTTCAAGCTGTAAAGTAAGCTTGACACAGAGACAAAACTCGCTAGCGTTATCACGTATGAGAAAACTCGATTGTCGTATTGCTGCTGCCTTAGCAGTTGGGGTGCTGCCATTTGCGACTAGGGCTGCGGTCACTTTTGAGTTCAAGGATGTCGTGCCTGATGGTAATCCAGACGGCCCAAACGGCATCACGATACATCCGGGAGACAAGTTCTCGTTTGATATTTGGCTGCAGGCCCAAGGAGAGAAGGTCGCTGGCGTTTCCTTCAGGCTGCACTTCGATCAATACGGTTCCACTGCGCCGAAGACCTTCACATTCGTACCATACGAGTCCGGCGTTGTAATGCTTGATCGTGGAACGAGTCCTTTCACCGACTTGTCGAACAGCCCCGGCAGTGGTTTGGAATTGATGCTCACGCCGGAAAATGAAAATGATCTTGGGGCACTGATACCCATAAGCGATTCACCAGGATGGCGCACGGGTCAGATTTACATAGGCAAGGCAACATTGCAGACTGATGCTGCGATGCCTCTGACTACTTCAACTCCTTACACTTTGAGTCCCAGCAGCTTGTTCCCCGCTTCATGGACAGAGTGGACAGAGACCGGAGGCGTCGGGCACGACATCGACCCTGGTTCCATTGGCTATTCGGTGAACGTTGTTCCCGAGCCTTCTCAGTATGCCGCCGTCGGCGCGCTTGGGCTGCTGGGATTCGCCGCCTACCGGCGTTTCGCTCGCGGTCAATCCAACAAGGCTTGACCTGCTTCAAGCGGTTTACAGCGGCCGTTGGGCTGATCGGCTCGACGGCCTTTCTGTTGTTTTTGCGCGGGATTTCGGGGGAGTCGCGATCCATGGAAAGGAATGCCGGCCAGGGAGATCGCGACAGCGTTTGGACTTCGCGCGCTTGAGCGCTGTTTCAATCTTCACCGGACGACTCGCCTCTGCCGAAAAAGCCGGTAAGCCGGCCAAGCTGCAGCTCCTTCGCGATTGCGCCGCGCCCCTCGTCGATCACTTCAACGCTCCGCCCCCGCTAAAGGGTTTAGCCTAAATCAGTCAGAAGCGGTGGCTGCGCAGCCGAATCTTCCAATAGCCGCAAGGCCGCCTCGATGACTGCCGTCTGCCGCGCCGGTTGGTCTGGGGCATCCAGCGGGTAGCCGTGCTTGAACGGCACCACCAAGGCTCGCGGTGGGCGGACTTTCTCGGCGATCTCGCGCAGCAACAAGACGCAGACGGTGGCGATGCCCCGGCGCTCGAGTTCCGCGGCGACCAGACACACGGTCTGGTTGCACATGGGTCACACCGGCACCAACAGGGCCACGTCCACCTGGTCAGCGGCCAGCGCACCCGCCACGGCTGGGGCCGTCTCCTTCATAAGCCGGCCCGGGGCGGTGATCGAGCCCATGAGCGAGTAATGGCGGCGGTTGATGGCCCCCAACCGGCCGACGGCCACCAATTCCCGCACCCGATCGAGCGGGAAAGCCAGGTTCGGATCGGCCTGGATGCCGCGATGGTCGAACGACTCGCTGCGATGGCACTCGGTCAGCTCACGAACGTCCGTATCGGCCGGGATTTCGCGGTAGCTCCAGTCGCCGCCTTTTACCGCGTCATCGAACGGGACCTGGCCGGGCGCCACGAATCCCGCCGTGGAAATCAAAGCCAGCTTCGCCTCGCGGAGCGGCTTGCGGAGCGGCGCCCAGGGCACCGGTTCGATGCGGCGCCAGGAGTAGGTCTTCAGGAAGAGTCGCACCGCCCAGGAAAATTCGGACGAGTCACCCATGACGTAACGAGACTACCGACTCGCGTCCGAGATGGCGACGGATTTTGTGGAGAACGCCGCCAGGGAAGGGGGCACCGGAGCGTCAGCCAAGCGGTTGTGCAATTTGGAGGCGCATCGTTTCGGCCTTGTCCGGGCAGCGGCTGGGCACGGCCTCCACGACCATGCCAAGCGAGCCGATGTCCATGAAATCCCAGCCTTGTTGACGGATTGCCTCGCCCAGGAGGATGTCTTCCGCCTGCAGAACCAGCCGGGGGTCCGGCCAGTCCATCGCCTGGAGTGCCGGCGTGCGCGCAAACCAATTGCCGCCGGTCAGAAAGAACCAGCGCCCATCCGGCGTCTTCAACTGACCGGGCGCCGTCGCCGCTTTCATCGGCTCCGCCTCCCAGGAAGGCAACGGGCGTCCGCGATACCACGGCGCGGCGCGAATCCAGGACCGCAAATCGCAGCCGCAATCGAACTCGTCTTCGTGACTCATGAAATAGCGGTGTCCCCAGGCCACGATCTGCGGCGAAGACCGCCGGGCGACGGACAGTCGCCGCGCCAAAGCCGTTCGTTGCACGACGTGGCTGTCGTCGTCGAACCACCAGACGAACTCGGTGTCGATTCCGCCCTGAAACATCCGGCGCATCATGGGGGATTTGTTCAGATTCACCGGGCTGACGTGCAACCGGTCGATGAAGCCCTCGGCCCGGAGTTGGAGCAGATAGCGCAAGACCCGCGACGAAGGGGCGTTGGCGCCGACTACCAGGCGAAACGCGCCGCGCCGGCAATTCCGCCGGACGCTTTCCAGGCAGCGCTGGATCAAGCGCCGGTTGTCGCCGCAGGTAAGCGCGCAGATGGTCACGGCGGGCGGCGGAGCTGGCCGCACCCCGCGGGTCGCCGTCGGACGTCGTCTGCCTGAGTGTCCTTTCAGGAACCGGTCCGCGGCGGCGGTTTCCCCGGAAGTCAGATAACGAATCTGACGACCCTCGAAGTAGAGTTGGATGCGCCGGATGACCTCGGCAGCGGAGATGAGGTCCATGCACCGTGGAAGTTCGTTCACCACGTCCAGACAGAGGTTGTGCGGTTGATTCTTCTCGTCGCCATCGCCCAGTGGCAGCGTGCGGGCGCGCCAGCATCCGCCCGTGGCGCAGCACGGCAGCGTGCCGACGGTGTGCAAGAACTGGTGGCCGGGGTAGGCTTCCCAATGCGGCGGCTCGCGGCCCCCGGCGACGACCACGCAAGCCCGTGCGGCCGGTCGGCCCGGCCGCGTCTCCACGGCGGCCGCCAGGTGCATTAATGACGTCACCGGGCAGAGCACCCCTTGCGCATGGTGGACGAGCAGAATCAGCTCGCGCAAACTGGTCCGGCCACGCCAGTCGAGCACACCGCGCAGGGCTGGGTGATGGTGACCGCGTTCGCCCACCTGTACGAACAACACCCGGCTGTGAAAGGCGTCCACGACCTCTTGGTAGCGGGCCGGGTCCCACCATTTGATCGTGTAATCGTGCTTGCCGCCCGCCGCCACGATCCAGAAGGGAGCGTCGCATCCCAGCAAGGCCGCGACCGCCGATGGCCGCACCCGTTCTGCGGCGGACAAATAGACCGCGCCGCGGCAGGCGGTCGGCGAGAAACGCACGCCCAGCCGTTGGCCGAGAAAGGCGATGAAGCCATGCAGAAAGTGCAGCGGGTTCTGGTTGCTTTGCGCGATGAGCGGATAGTGGCAATCCACCAGTTCCACCCCCGGATCGGCTTCAGCGAGCGGCGTGACGTACGGGTTGTGCTCCCAAATCTCCGGGCAGGGCGTGCGCACATCGGTCAGGAATCGCCCCGGATGAGCGCGATGCAGGTCGCGCACCGCGGCTGTCAGCATGACGATGTCGCCGGGTGATAGCCACGACCGGAGCACCAACTGTCGGGGCAGGGTGAAAGCCGGAGCCTGGTTCCTTTGCGGAAGCCGCTTCCGGCGGGCGATCGTTTGCGCGAGCACGCTAAGCTCAACCGCGCTTCGGTTCAAAGAGGCCACAGATCGAATCGCCGGTCAGCTTCGGAAGGAACCGCCTGGTGCGGGACACCGGTTCGAGGGGGGATTGGCCCGAGAATCGAGGTGCGGCCCAAGCCGGTCTCGGCTGGTGTCCCCCGGAACGCTATCTTTTTTGCTTTCGAGGTCGGCGTCTTTGGGGCGGAGCCGGTGC
The DNA here is from genome assembly GCA_963735925.1 of uncultured bacterium. Lineage (GTDB taxonomy): Bacteria > Verrucomicrobiota > Verrucomicrobiia > Limisphaerales > J093 > DSVZ01. Next base: position 961,229 of record CAVTMT010000003.1, on the reverse strand, counting down.
CTGGCAGGGCGGGAGGCACGCCTCGGTCAGCAGTTCGACCGCGGCGTTCAACGCCTGGCAAGCCGCCTGCAAAGCCCGAACCGCCCCCGTGAGCGGATCCAGTTCGCCAGGCGGACACTGTCGCGTCGGCGGGGGGCTCGAGCTCGAATACGGACTGGAACTGGAGGAGGGGGCAAACGGAGTTCGTTTCGCAGTAGTCATGACATTCCTTTCGCTTTCGGCTAAACAACACGGACTGCAGAGGAGGGTTTCTGCAAGGATCGGATCGGTTCACGGGAAAAAGTCATGTGTTCTTGGGTGCGCGAGGCCGACCTTGCGCCCGGGGCAACACAAAGCCGGTATCGAGTCGTGGCTTCCAGCAGTCGGAGGACCCGACCGATCGCGACCCCCTGCGCGGTTCTCCGGGAGAGCCGGGGTCGATCCCCGGCGGCTCAACGCCGGATCTTCGCGACCCTTGCGGGTCTGGGGTGCAAGGAGTGTCGCGACGATTCACGCCGGACTTCCTGTAAGAGATCGATGGCAGTCGTCAATGCCATGCACGCCGCTTGCAGGGCCTGCACGGCAGCGTTGAGCGTGTTGGGCAGCACGACGGAAAACGCCAGCAGGTACGGCGGCGGACTCGAACTTGAAGACGGCTTTGGGGGGGTCTTGGCAGGTGCCATAATCATGGAGCGACAGGCGGGTCGGGTTGGGGTTGGTGGCAGGTTGGATCCTCGCCAACGGGCGAGAAACGCACGGTGGACCGGCGAGTCAACGCACGCGCACAGTCCTGGGCATTCGCGGCGGATGCAGTCATGGCGCTGGAGTCCCGGCTTCTTTTAGTCCCGTTAAGTACGGCTACATACCTTCGGTCGCGTGTTCTGTCAAGAAAGTGGCGCGCCCCGGTCGAAGCCGCCCCGGGCCCGAGGCGGCGCTCTCCCCCGTGTTCCCCGGTTCGCGAAGCGCCGGCTGACGCAGCGACAATTCGGACCGTCGAGGCTTGAGGGCGTCAAAGGAGGTTCGTTGTGACGGGCTGGTTCCGGGGACCAATCCCGTGCGCCGTGCTCCACCGTGCCGCGACCGACGCGCCATCCGGCGCGAACGGCGGCTGACGCCGGAATCGGTATTGCGCTGAGTGGACGAGTGCGGGATCATCCCCGCGTTGTCATCCATGCCCATGCAAACTTTGTTTACGCATCCTCAATGGCCCGGCGCCGCCTCGTTGTCCCTCGTTTGCGCTTCGGCCTTGTTGCTCGCCCTTGGAATGCAAGGCCTGACCGCGGAGGCGCCGCCAGCGTCGCGTGTCCCCGTGATTCTGGACACCGACATCGGCGACGACATTGACGACACGTGGGCCCTGGGGGCGTTGTTGAAGAGCCCGGAGCTGGATTTGAAACTCGTCGTCGGCGACAACGGCAAGAATCTTTACCGCGCCAAGATCCTCGCCAAGTTCCTCGAAACCGCGAAGCGCACCGACGTGGCGGTCGGCCTCGGGATCGACACCGCGACGCACGGCGACGGCGGGCAGGCAGGGTGGGTGGCGGACTGCAATCTCAACGCCTATCCGGGCAAGGTTTTCGCCGACGGCGTGCAGGCGATGATCGACACGATTCTGAATTCGCCCGAAAAGGTCACGCTCATCGTCCTCGGGCCGGTGCCCAACCTCGCCGTCGCGTTGGCGCGGGAGCCGCGTATTGCGTCCAAGGTGCGTTTCGTGGGCATGCACGGCAGCGTGCGTAAAGGCTACGGCAACGCGGACCAACCCGCGGCGGAGTACAACGTCAAGCAAGACGTCAAGGCGTGCCAACGCGCGCTGAGCGCCGGCTGGGACATCACCATCACGCCGCTGGATACCTGCGGGCTGGTGCAGTTGACCGGTCCGGAGTACGCGCAGGTGCTGGCGTCGAGGGACCCCATCGACCAGGCGATCATCGAGAACTACCGCCACTGGCTGGGGCGGGAGCGGCGGGGCGAGGCGGATACGCACTCAAGCACGCTGTTCGACACGGTGGCCGTCTATCTGGCCGTCACCGACCGCCTCTGCACGATCGAGGAGCTCGGTATTCGGGTGACCGACGACGGGTTCACCGTGATCGATCCGAACGCGAAGCGAATGCGTGTGGCGACCGCTTGGAAGGACCTGTCCGGCTACGAGCGATGGTTGGTGGGGCGGCTCACGCAATGAGCGCTGCCGTGACCCCGCTCGCGGGCGACCCGGCGGATTCCGTGAGCCTTTCGGGCCAGTCTGGTCCAACCGGCTGCACGCCGGTCACGGGGCGCCTCCCGGAGCGGCGTGCGGTGTCAACGAGAGTTCACTAGACTGGGGCCATGCCAGAGAAGCGTCTCCACGAGGTTTCCCGCGCTTGGCGGGAACAGTACGAGAAGGGCAAGCTCGCCTTCGAGCGCAATAATCTCGACTACGCGCTGAAGTTGCTGGGCAAGGTGCTCGAGCAGGAGCCAGGATTTTATGAGTGTCGCGAGGCCCTGCGCGCGGCCCAGTTCAAGAAGGCCGGGCCGGGCGGCGGGGGCGGCCTGTTCCGGCGGGTCCTCGGCTCCGGCCATTTGATGAAGGCGCAGATGGCGCTGCGCAAGAACCCGCTCGAGGCGCTGCACACTGCCGAGGAAATCCTCAACGGCAATCCGAACAGCCTGCCCGCCCACAAGATACTGGCGGATGCCGCGCTGGCCGCCGATCTCCCGAAGACCGCCCAGCTTTCGCTGGAGATCGTTTACAAGCAGGAGCCCACCGACCGTGACGTGGCTCTCAAGCTCGCGCGGCTCCTGGCGGCCGCCGGGCAAGGCGCCCGGGCCGAGGCCATCATGACCGCCTTGGCGGCGGCGTACCCGCACGACTCCGAGATTGTCCAGGCGGCCAAGGACGTCTCGGCCAACCGCACCATGACCGAAGGCGGCTACGCCGCGTTGGCAGGCGGCCAGGGATCGTACCGCGACATCCTGAAGGACGAGAAGGAATCCGTGGCGCTCGAACAGGAAAAGCGCGACCACAAGTCCGACGAAGCCGGGGAGAACTTGATCGCCGAGTACGAGCAGCGGCTGGTCGCCGAGCCACAGAACCTGCGCTTGCTCCGCGCGCTCGCCGAGCTGTACACGCAACGGAACGAGTACGATCAGGCGCTGGCTTGTTACGCCCGCATCACGGCGCACGAGACGTCGGATCCCACCCTCGAGCGGGCCATCGCGGAGACGCACGTCCGCCGCAATGACCACCTCATCTCCCAGCTCGATCCGACCGTTCCGGAGCAGGCGGCCCAGGCGGAGCAACTGCGAAGGGAAAACCAGGAATTCCAGCTCTCCGAAGCGAAGAAGCGCGTGGAGCGCTACCCCAACGACCTCCAACTCCACTACGAACTCGGCCTGGTGTACTTCGCGGCCGGGCGGATCTCCGAGGCGATTCAGGCCTTTCAACGCGCACAGAACAACCCGCACATCCGCATCCAGGCGATCTACCACCTCGGCCAGTGCTTCGCGCGCCGCAAAATGTACGACCTGGCGGCGCGCACGTTCGAGAATGCCATCAAGGAAAAACAGCTCTTCGACGACGAAAAAAAGGAGCTGATCTACGCGCTGGGCGGGGCGCTGGAGGCGATGGGCAAAAAGGAGGCGGCGATCGAGCAGTACAAGATCATTTACGAAGCCGACATTTCCTTCCGCGACGTGGCGGCCAAGGTGGACGCGTATTACGCCAGTCAGGAAGGCTGAGGGCTTACGACGTCGCCGACAGGTTCACCCACTGCATGCCCAGTTTGCGGAGCGCGTAACCGGTCGCGTCGAGATGCTGGCCGTACGCCATCACCCAATGCGAGTCCCGGACCTCGCGGACCAGGCGCCGCCAGTCCCCGCGAATGCGCACGTCCTGTTGCGACCGGCAGATTTCGTAAGCCGGGTTGGCTTCGACCTCACCTGAGAAGCCCAACCAGCGGCGCGTGCTGTATTCGGGATCGATGAGGGTCACTTCCTGGCCGATCGGCATATCGACCTTCGGGGCCGCGCCGTAGTCCGATTCATAATGCGTCACGATTCGGGCCGGGGCGTATGTCCGGCCATCGAGCCGTCGCGGGCACGTGCAATGGGCACAGGTGACCGTCGCCTGGTGGGGGAACGTGGAGTTGTGCAGAAACACAGGCCGGCCGGCGACGTGGCGCAACAAGATCCCCGCCGGGATGATGACGAAATCGGATTCGCAAAAAGCCATCGGGCCTTCGTCGTTCAACAGCGCCAGCGTGAGGCAGGCGGTGGTTTGCGCCATCGGGATGATGGTGCCCATGCAGCTCTTGATGGTGAACACCGAGGCTGCGTTCTCCTCCAGGAGGTCCTTGAAGAGCCGGTGGAGCAGGAAGGCGTTGACGACAAAGCGGCGGTCGGTTTCCAGGGCTGTCCGAGGCAGCTTGAGGAACTGGTCCGCGCCGCGCTCCGCGGCGGCCATGCGGTCGGGATCGGCCTGCGCGCGCTTGCGCCGTGGCTCGAAGTCCGCGTAGGGCACATCGATGATGTTGAATCCAAAACGCTCCTCCGCGAGGCGCGGGGCATCCGGTGCGTATTTGCCCCAGGCGCCGCCCAAAGCCACCACCCGGCTGCCCCGCAGATTCTTCAACGCGAAGAGGCCCCGCAACCGCCATGCGAGTTCGCCGGCGTCGTCCACCACCACGTCGTCCACGTGCGGCCCGGGCGCCGGCGTGTCCTCTGGCCGGGCGGGATCTGGGGCGCCGGAGTGCAGCAGACGAACGCTCAGCGCCTCGTACCAGTAATAGACCGGACCGGACTTCTGCCGGACGAAGATCACCGCGTCCGGCCGGACGCCGAGGCAGGCGCGAAGGGTGTCGCCCGATCCGGTGCAGGCATAGAGCAGGGTGACGTCAGCTTCGAGGGCGGCCAAGGACGCAGCGGTTTGCGGCGACGTCACGCGGGCGAGGGGCAGGAACTCGATCGGGAATTCCGCTTTCGCCGCCAGCCGTTCCAACTCACCGCCGATGCGCGTGCATTCCTCGGTGACCGCGGCCTCGGTCTGGACGCCGCCCCAGGATTTCCAGGATGCGGCTTCCCGGCGGGCGGGGAGTGAATACATGAAGACGGGTTGGACGCGCAGCGGCTTGCCCATCCGCGGGAAGGGACGGTTCGGATCCCAATGGCTTCCGTCCGCGGCGGCGGACAGCCGCGGAGTCAATGCGGCAAACCCGCCGGCCAAGCCAAGGCGGGTCAAGAACTGCCGGCGGGAGACAATCAGCGAGTTCATAGGTCAGCAGGGCGTGTTGCAGGCCAGCTTAGCCGGCGAGTCGGGGAAGTCCATCCGCGAAAGGACTCGACCGCCAATCAGGATTTCGAACTCAAGCAAGCCGGAACAGGGCAAACGCCGTCCTGGGTCCGGGGCCGGTTTCGCCTGCGCAATGGCCTTTCCGCTTGTGTCCGACCCGGCTTCTGTTACGACGGCGCGCGTGAACGCTGAACGCCGTTTTCGCCTGGGCGTCCTGGGCTCCGGTAAAGGCTCGAACTTCGTCGCCATCGCGGACGCCTGTGCCGCGGGCCGGTTGTCGGCCGAGGTCGCGTTGGTGATCAGCGACGTGCCGGACGCGGGCATTCTGGAGCGGGCCCGCGAACGCGGCCTGCGTGCCGAATACCTGCCGCCTGGGAAGTATCGCTCCAAGCTGGACGAGGAAGCCGAGGCGGACTACATCGCCGCGCTCCAGACGGCGCGCGTGGACTGGGTGGTGCTCGCCGGTTTCATGCGGATCATCAAGGCGCCGATGCTCCGGGCTTTCCCGCTGAAGATCGTCAATATCCATCCCGCGTTGCTGCCTGCGTTTCCGGGCCTGGCATCCTGGAAGCAAGCGCTCGACTACGGCGTGAAAGTGACGGGTGTCACGGTCCATCTGGTGGATCACGGCATCGATACGGGTCCGATCATCGCGCAGGCCGCCGTGCTGGTCGAAGACGAAGACACGCCTGAGTCGCTGCACGCGCGCATCCAGCAGGTCGAACACGAACTCTATCCGGCCGCGCTGGGTCGGATTCTGGCCGGCGGCCTCAAGATCGAAGGTCGTCGAACGCGACGTATGCCAGCAGCGTAATCGCAGCGGCTCAGGTCGGCGGCGGAGGCAGCTTCGCGATGGCCCGGGCACAGGTTGGCGCGGTTTCGTGCTCGGCCGTGACGGTCGCGTCGAGATCGCGCAACAGACCGTCGCGCAACCCGTAAATCCAGCCGTGCACGCTCAGCCGTTGGCCGGCCTGCCAGGCGTCCCGCACGATGCTGGTCTGGCACACGTTCGCGAGTTGCTCGATCACGTTCAATTCGCAGAGGCAATCGGCGCGCGCGGCCTCGCCCGGCAGCGACGCCAGGCGCACCGCATGTTTGTCGCGAACATCCTGGACGTGGCGCAGCCAGTTGTCCGCCAACCCCACCCGGTCCTGCCGGAGCGCCGCCCGGACGCCGGAACAACCGTAATGTCCGCAGACGATCACATGCCGCACCTGGAGCACCGCCACGGCGAAGTGCAGCACCGACAGGCAATTGAGGTCGGTGTGCACGACCACGTTGGCGATGTTGCGATGCACGAACAATTCACCAGGCAGGAGATCGACGATTTCGTTTGCCGGCACACGGCTGTCCGAACAGCCGATCCACAGGTATTGCGGGCTCTGCTGGTTTGCCAGGCGGGTGAAGAAGTCCGGCGAGGACATGCGCACGCGCTCCGCCCAGGCCCGGTTCTTGGCAAACAAATGACTCAGTTCACGCATGATCGTTGGCGTCAGGTTTTCGCGAGCGCTTTGGCGGCCGTTGATTCAGACTTTCGCCCGCCACCATCGCCTTCAGATCGAGGCGCCGATGCTACGCCGGCTCCAGCCAGTTTCCTGATTTCGGTCCTGGTCATATCCGCGCATTCAGGGCCGGCAGGGCACGGCGAACGCCCCATTCCTGATACGGCTCTGTGTCATCGCCCGGATGGCCGCACGCGGTCAGCCTGAGCCTCTGCGGGTGCCGAATGTCCCGCCGAAAGCCTTCGTCGCCGCGGGTGACAAAACCGGCGCGCTCGAGAGGGGCGATGAGCTGACGAACCTTGCGGGTCATCTGGTGCCAACCTGATACTGCCGAAGGCAATCAGCGTCAACTTCAGCGTCAACTTCGCTGCGTGCCGACCACCCGGGTCAGGTTGCGTTGCGGGTCGGGTCCGGTTTTCGCCCTCCCGCCCGGGCGCGCGACTCGAAGCCTGGTGTGAGCACCGTGGCGAAGAGCCGACAGAATCGCCGAAAGCGGCGGGCGACCGACGCGCTGGTCCTGGTTGAGGCAAACGTGCATCGGGATTGGCGGGGCGCCTGGGTTGCGATGGCATTGTGGCCCCACGCGCTGGGCACCAAAGCGGGATCGTCACGGCACTAGGTCGGCTGGGTTCGCAGGCTTGCGCCCCGGCCGCTTGCGCACGCCAACGGCGCCGCTGTACTCGCTGCCGTCCTTGCGTTGCTTCCAGGCCGGACCGAGGCGCATCTTCTTGCTCAGTGTCGCGAGGGCCCGTTCGTCCAACTCGAACCTGCCTTTCGCTGAATCGTGGCGACAGCAGACGGTGGCGGTCGTCGAGATCGGACTGAGCGGGGCCGGAAACCGGCCCTCGCCATGCCACCAACGTTCACGCGATTCCCCTCGACGTTTCTCCAAACCAATGTCGCGTCCGGTTGCAGACGTTGCAGACCGAGAGCATCACCGGCACCTCCACCAGCACGCCCACCACCGTCGCCAACGCCGCGCCGGAACCGGGGCCGAACAGCGTGATCGCCACGGCTACCGCCAACTCAAAGAAATTGCTCGCCCCGATAAGCGCACCCGGTGAAGCGACATTATGCGGCACCTTCAGCCACCGCATCAGCATGTAGGTCAGGCCCGAGTTGAAATAGACCTGGATGAGAATCGGCACCGCGATCAGCAAAACCGCCAGCCAGCGCCTGGTCAGGTTCTCGGCCTGGAAGGCGAAGATCAGCACCAGCGTCAACAGCAGCGCGCAAATCATCACCGGATGGAACTTCGGCAGGAAGCTCTTCTCGAACCATTCCTGGCCACGCGATTTAAGCAGCGCGGTGCGCGTCAGCCAGCCGGCCGCCAGCGGGATGGCGATGAACACCACCACCGAGGTGATCAGCACTTTGGCGGGCACCACCACGTTGGCCACGCCGCACAGAAACATGACGATCGGGGCAAATGCCACGAGCATGATGAGGTCGTTCACTGCCACCTGAACCAGCGTGTAGGCGGGGTCGCCGTCGGTGAGATACGACCACACAAACACCATCGCGGTGCAGGGCGCCGCGGCCAAAATGATCAGCCCGGCGGTGTATTCTTTCGCCAGGTCCGGGCTGATCCAGGCAGAGAAGACGTGTTGCATGAACACCCACGCCAGCAGGGCCATGCTGAACGGCTTCACCAGCCAGTTGACGAAGAGGGTTACGGCCAGGCCTTTGGGCTTGCGGGCCACGCCGCCGATGGCACTGAAATCCACTTTGAGCATCATGGGGTAGATCATCAGCCAGAGCAGCACGCCGATCGGCACGTTCACCTGGGAGCCCTTGCCGAACTCCCACTGGCTCAGGGTTGCCGTCAGGTCAGGCAGCAGTTTGCCGAATGCGAGTCCCACAACCATGCACACAAGCACCCACACGGTCAGGTAACGCTCGAAAAAGGCGAGGCGTTTGGGAGGCGCAGCCGGGTCAGACATAAGGGTGAAACGTCATAGGTGAGGGGGAGGGCCCGCGATTAATCACAGCCGCAACTTGAGCCGTAACCGAAATCGGAACTGGAATCGGAACCGCCGGGGTGGAAGAAGTGTTGCCGGCCTGCTCGATCGACCACGCATCGAACCCGCCCGGAACCCCGCGGCGGACTCGCTCGCCCGTCTGCGGATGCCGGGCCGGCGGCACATCGTTCATCCCCTGCTTCCACGCGTGCATCCTCGGAATCAGTCTGGGGCGTCATGACCGATTTACACCACCACCGCCTTGAATTGATCGCGGCGACCTGCAGCATAGGCCTCGAACACCCGCTTGATTTCGTCACGCACCCGGCGGAACACCGTTGACTTCTCTTCGTCCGTGCCCGGGGCATGGGCCGGATCATCGAAACGCCAGTGGTGTCGGTTCACCTGGCCGGGAAACATCGGGCAGGCCTGATCCGCATTGCCACAAACCGTGATTACGGTCTCCACCGGCTGCAGCCGAAACTCGTTCACGTGTTTGGAACGATGCGCGGAAATATCGATCCCGATCTCCTTCATCACCTGGATGGCGAGCGGATGGACGAATCCTGCCGGGTTTGATCCGGCGCTCTGAACGTCGAGCAACGCGCCCGCCGCCGCACGCAGGATGCCCTCGGCGAGGTGACTGCGGCAGGAGTTGCCGGTGCACAGGATGAGGACCGTGGGTTTCACTTTTGGCCTTGGCGTTTGCACAATTCCGTGGGGCTCAATTCGAGCAGTTTCCTGAGTCGCACCGCGTCCTCGGCAATGCGGGGATTCTCAGCCAGGGATTGTCCTACCCAGTCAATGGCCTGGCGCACGACCACGGGCGCTTCCGGTCCCGGCAGCCGGTAGTAAATCCAGCGCCCGTCCTTCCGCGACTCCACCAACCCGGCCTGGTGGAGAATGGAGAGGTGCTTGGACACGGTGGAGAATGCCAGCCCGAACAACTCCGTGATCTGGCAGACGCACAGCTCGCCCTTCCGCAGCGCCAGCAGCGTGCGAACCCGTCGCTCATCTGCCAGCGCTTTGGTGAGGTTCATGAACCCGCGCATGGCTATTTAACGTTATTTAGACAAAGAACGAAATATGGATACGCACGACCGCTTTGCCTGTCAAGCCGGCCATTTGGGGACCGGAGGTTGCTGGAGGATTTGCTTGCCGGCGAGGTTGAACCGGGCCTAATCTGTGCACGGTGACGAGAGTCGGCACCCGTTTGGTTCGACAGGGTGGCCGAGCGGCAAGGCTGGTGAGGCTGACTGGTTCGCATTCACGCGGCCGGAGAGGCCTGCAGCAGATCACCGAAACCAGCAAGCGGCGCTTGCCCTCGATTTGCAGTCTTTTCTAATTGGTTTGTTGCGCGAGTAGCTCAATTGGATAGAGCGTCGGCCTCCGGAGCCGAAGGTTGTGGGTTCGACCCCCGCCTCGCGTACCAACCCCCTCGCAGGAAACACTCGCCCCAAGCGCGTTGAGCCGCACACCTCACCCTGACACCCCGCCGCGTATCCGAAGCGAAACCAAGAGCGCATTCTCCCTCGAGGTGCGATAAGCCGGGGAAACCAAGATGGTCTTTCGGCTGACTCGCAGCAAAAGCGCCCGAAACGTGGGCGCCCTCAAAAGGTCTTGCGGGTCGATCGCTCCATCATCCAGAAGACATCGCGGTTGTTGGCCGAGGGCACATTCAACGACAGGCTCTTCGAGAGCGGGGGCATGGTGCGTGCATCCTGCCATTTCTTGATGTCGGAATGGCCGTCCACAAAGGCGAAGCCGCCGGCGCCATTGTGATAACTGGCGGGGTAATCCACGATCTTCCACTGCGATGGTTGGTCCGGATACCCCCACATGCCCACCACCATCTCGCCGTCGTTAATGCTGTCCTCCCGCTCGTCCAGGAAGAGCCAGGTCATGCTGGGGCCTGGATCGCTGAGGTCGCTCATTTTTTTGTAGATGCGGAATCCGGCCGGTCCGAAACCGGCCACGTCCGTACTGTCGAACCAGGCGTTCATCGAGATGCTGCGCACGCGCGGAACGACCTGTCCCTGCGGAGTTCTACCCGTGCTCTTGTCGGCGGGGCAGCGCCAGATCGCCGTGCTGTTCCCCGCATAGGAGAACAGGAGGCTTCGCCGGATGTAGTTCGTGTCCCAATTTCCGCTCGCCGTTGGTGTCTGGAGATCCAAATCGCCCTGGACCCAGGCGTTTGGTCCGTAGCTTTGGGGCACCTTGTCTTGGTAATCGTCCACGTACTGTCGCCAGGCCAGCAGCATCTGGCGCCCATTGTTGAGACATCCGATGCCCTGGGCCTTCGCCTTGGCCCGGCTCAGCGCCGGCAACAACATGCCGGCGAGAATGGCAATGATGGCGATGACCACGAGCAATTCGATGAGGGTAAATCCCCCGCCTCCGGAGCGGCGCGAGTACGTTTTCATGGCAGCTTGTCGATGGACTACGCGATGACGCTACTCTGCGGCCTGGCGCGTGGCAAGTGGGCCGAATGACCTGCCGAATGACGCCAGGACGGCCATCCAGTCGGTCGCCCTCGAAGGCCGGAACTCCGGCAGGCCTTTCCCCGGCCATTTACCCGCGGCCACCTGGCGTGGCCGAGGCGTTGGTCTTTCCTTCCACGATCGACTCACCGGGAAACGCTCGGGCGGGTCAAGGTGCGAGCAATGCTCGATTCACCGTGATCTTCTCCACGGCGGCGCGGCGGAGCGGAGCCGCGTGGAATTGACCGGCTTGCCACAACGCCAGCGTGCTGGTGCGATACGGGCTTTCCGGGCGGTCGCTGTGGCCGATCGGACAAACCGTTTGCGCAGCATCGGCGTCGTCGAGAGGCACCCACTGCGTGTACGACTGCGCGGATTGGCAGCGGATCGTCTGGCCATCCAGGTCGGTGATTCCCGAGGCTGGCAAGTCCAGCTTCGCGTCGAGTGAACCGAATCCGTCGAGGCTCTCGAACCACCCCAACGCGGCGGGGCCCGGAGGATTACCCGCTGCGCGACCGCGCGGCGCATCGGCCCTGCGACCGCCGACCGCCTGCCACGCACCGGCCAGCACGTCGTTCACGAACGCCGCTTCCTCGGCATCGAGCGTGACCTTGGGATCGGCTTGGATCCGGCGGTGGGCGTCTTTCAGAAACCGCGCCAAACCGGACTCGCCACCCCCAAACTTGAGCGCGACCGGCGTGGCCATCATGCGAAAGAAAGTGCTGATCTGCGTGGCGAGCGCCGCGCCCTCGGCCTTTAAGTCGCTGCTCGCACCGGCGTTGAGCCACGGTTCCAGAACGCGCAGTGCGTTCGTGGCGGCCTCGGACAGCGCAGCGGGCTGGGTGCGGCGCAAATGCAGCCCCAGCCGCACGAGGTCGCGGCGCGACGGATTCACGGTGTCGAAATGGACGTCCAGCACCGCCTGTGGCGTGAACCGCGCGCGGGCCGTGAGCAACTCGCGCAGCCGCCACGAGCGGATCGTGTCGCCCATCGAACCCGTGCTGATGCCCAGCGGAATCGGGTAGAACGTACCGATCGGGCGGTGATTCGCACTGAAGAGCAGGCCCGCCTTGGGGTCCACGACCTGCGGCAGCAACTCCTGCGGCACGAAGCCCCGCCAGTCATCCGCATCGCCATTGCCGGGCATTGCGATATAGCCGCCAGCTTCCGGCGCGGACTTGGCGCGCAGCGAGATCGCGCCCAGCACGGCGAAACCGATGTGCCCGCCGGCGTCGCCAAAAACGCAGTTCGCCGAGGGAAATCGCCAGTCCGCGAACGCCTTCGCGAACTCGGCTCCGTCCTTCGCCCGCATCATGGCGAAAACGCCCTGGATGGTATCGCGGTTCGTCTCGCACATCGGGACCCGCTTCAGCGCCACCTCCGGATCGCCCGGCTGGCGGAAGCAAAACGCCGAAGTCACGGGCCCGAGATGCGTTTCGCGCACGGCCAAGTCCACGTCGGCGCCGCCCTTGACTTTGATCCGCTCGGTGCGGACCACCATTTTCCGCCACTGGCCGTTCCAGCGATACTCGTTCGGATGCTGGAGATCGGTGTCGAGCCGGAACAAATCGGCCTGGTCTGCGCCCAACGCGGTCAGCCCCCAGGCCACGTTTCGGTTGAATCCGATTAGCAGCCCTGGACTACCCGGCACGCCGACGCCGCGCACGTTGAAGGTCTGGCCGCACACGTGAAACTCCATCCAAAGCGACGGATTGCGCACCGGCGTTTGCGGATCGCTCACCAGGACTGCCGACCCGGTCGTGGTTTTCCGGCCGCCGACCACCCAGGCGTGGCTGAACTTCGGCCCCTCGCCACTCGTTGAACCCTCGCCGAGACCGTGCTCCGTGCAGAACTCCCCCACGCTTTCCAGCCAGGCGTCGCTCACATCGCCGCGCTGGACAACTGCCGCCTCATCGTCCAACCAGAGCGGACCAGGCTTCGGGGGATGTGGTTGATCTGGGCGCGGATGTTCGCGGTTCCGCCAGGCAAGGAGATCGCGCGTGCCGTCGGTGGCGAAGAATTGCGCGAGGTGCCACCAACTCAAAAGACAGTCCGCCGGCGTCCACGGTTCCGGTGTGACTTGAAGCTGCTTGAAGAGGGGATGCAGCGTGCCGGCCTGAGTCTGCGTGGCGAAGCTGTCATTGACCCCGACGCAATAAGCCTCAACCAATTGCCGTGTCGCCGCGTCAAGATTCGCCGCCGTCCGTTCTGCCGCGCGCGCCCAGCCGAACGTGCGCATCTTGCGGTCGTTGTCCAAGGCGGTTTCATTGCGATTGCCGCGTTGCCGCTCGCCGATGACCTCCGCCAGCCGGCCTTGGATGACGCGCAGGCTGTAAACCATCTGAAACCCGCGCTCCTGGGCCGTGGCGTAGCCCAGCCCGTACATCGCCCCGGCATCGGTGGCCGAGAACACATGCGGAATGCCCCAGGTATCGCGCAGGAGTTCGATGCGGCCGGAGCCGGCCGGCGGTTCAGCGAGGGAGGAGAACGTCGCCACGATCAGGACTGCGGCGGCGCAATAAAATCGGCCAATACGGGAATTCATGGGCCGATGGTGGCCATGCCGCGGATGAGGCGCGCAAGCAGAATCCAGCGCCACCCGACCCAAGCTTCTCCCGCCGCGAGTCTGGCCGGCGGGTCACTCCTCGCCGCGCGCGCGATTGGCGCAACAGCTCGGTCCGGCCCGAAGTTCCTCCCACGCCTCCGCCGCCCTCGGCCAGTCTTTTTTCAGCAGGAGCGAGAGCGCGCGATCGGCCAGCAACCGGCCACCGGTCTGGCAGCCGGGACAATAGTTCGTCTCGTTGTCCGCGTGGCGGATGCGCTGCACTTTCGCGCCGCAGACCGGGCAGGGCTGGCCGAACTTGCCATGCACCGCCATGTCCAGACGGAATGCGGTCACCTTCTCTGGAAACCCTTCGCCGGCGTCCTGACGCAAGACCTCGATCCAGCGCCCGAGAGTTTCCTGAGTGGCGCGATGCAGCCGTTCGACTTCTTCCCGCGCGAGCTTTTGCGTCAGCGCCACCGGCGAGAGCCGTGCCCGGTGGAGGATCTCGTCCGAGTAGGCGTTGCCGATGCCGCTGAAAAGCCGCGGGTCGGTCAACGCCGCGAAGCTGCCCATTGAAGGCGTCAGCAACTTCCAGCCTTTCGCCGCTCATCCCATTTGCTGCGGCGTCCGGAAGGCGTGTTCAGGCTTCGCACTCCGCGAGAATCGCGCGGGCCGATTCGAGGTCGGGTGAGCCGAGCTTGGAGTAGATTTCAACCGCGCGCCGGGCGTAGGGCAGGCCTTCCGCCTCCTTCCCCTGCCGGGCTAAGGCCATCGCGAGACGGTGACTGTCGTGGGCGATCAGTTCCTGACGGCCCACCTTTTCGCTCATGGCCAGGGCCTTGCGGGCCAACGTCTCAGCCCCCAGCCAGTCTTTCCGGTCCAGGGCCAGTGCAGCCAGATTGCCCGCGTAGGCGGCTACGCCTTCGCCGTAACCGATCGCGCGGGCCACCCGCAGCGCCTCGCGATAATCGCGCTCCGCCGCAGTGAAATCACGGGATTGCATCTCAGCATTGGCGAGAGAGTTCAGTGCGATGACCACGTCCTCGCTCTCGGCGGACACGGTGCGCCACAGATCGAGCGCTTCACGGCAGGCGGCGATGGCGGCGGGATAATCCTTTCTCAAATGGTGACCGAGGCCGCGGAACCGGATGGCGATGGCGCGCTCGCGGGCACCGGCCTTGGCTTCGTGCCAGTGATCCGCTGCGCGGGCGGCCCAAGCCAGCACTTCGTCCGCCTGCTGACGCAGATGGTGAACAATTCCCGCCTGAAAGGCCCGCCAGCCGGCATTGTAGAAATCGCTGTCGGCTAGGGCCTTGGCTTCTGCCTGCTGACTTAGCGAGAGCCATTCGTCCCAGCGGCCCGTGAAGTTGAGGAAGTCGGCGAGCGCATGGCACACGGTCTGGAGCCGGTCATTCGGGCCGGCCAGGAAGAGCGGCAAGGCCGGGGCCACCGTGGGCCAGGCGGTATCCAGCACCGGGAAGCGGTCGTGTTTGTCCCAGCCGTTCTCCACGATCAGAGCATAGGCGCGCTTCTCTAGCCGATTGCCGGTTTCCTTCACCACTTCGGGCTGTGCCTTCCGCAAAAAGTCCGCCACCATCGGCACCAAGGCGAACGCTTCCTCCTCCTGGTCCGGCACCACCAGAGAACGGTTGGCCAGACTGCGCAAGGCGGTTTCGACCACCTCCATCGTAGCAGCCGACGTGAGGAGGCTCCGACCTTCCTCCTCCGAAATAGAATGAGCCTCCGCACGTCGGCTGCTACGAGATGGCTGAGGCCCGCCCGCAATCGCCGCGATAGGCTCCACCTTCGCCGGCAAGCTGAAGTACGTGAGCGCGCAGAGCACGCGCGTCTCCTCCGGGGTGAATTCTCCCACCAGATCGCCAAAGGTGAACTCCAGCGGGTCGTTGTTGGGCGGGCAGGAGCGGAGGAACGTCAGCGCGTCGGTGAAGCTGCGGCAACTGCCGCGGCCCAATTGCCCCGCCACCCAGCGCAGCAGCAGCGGCTTGCCGCCGGTCTGCGTGTAGAGGGCGATACGCTCGGCCTCGCTGGTCTTGGCGAGGAGTTTGTTGTGCCGGGCCAGGTCCGCCAGCGTCGCCAGTGCGGCGACTTGGTCGAGTTGTTCCAGGATGAGTTCCTCCGATCCCGACCCGATGCGCCGCCGGCTGGTGAGGATTGCCTTGCAGCCTTGCGGCAGGCGTTTGACGAAAGTGAAGAGCTGGTCGCGGTCGGACTTGGGGAGAGATTCGAGGTTGTCGAGGATGAGCAACGCCTGGGCCGGGCGGAGGGCGTCGAGCAGGAGTCGGATGCGCTGGTCCTCCGGGGCCTTCGGGATGTCCGGCTGCCCCAACTCGCGGGCCAGTTCGTTGAGCATCTCCAGAAAGCTCGGAATCAGAACGCCCGTGAGCCGGCGCACGCCATCGTCGTCCATCTCGCGGTCCTTCACGGAGACGAAGATGATGCGCTGGAATTGGCCGGGTGGGCACTCGTAGGCCGCGCGGACGGCGAGCGAGGTCTTGCCCATGCCGCCGGGGCCGTCAATGAGCGCGCCCCAAGTGCGGTTCTCCGGGTCGAGCGCCTCGTGGATTTGCGCCAGTTCGTCTTCGCGTCCCAAGAAGGATTGGAGGCGGGGAAGGTTGTTCGGGATGGCAGACTCCAACACCGGCTGACCGGCTGGCGCCGCCTTCGTGTAGCGATCTTTGGTTTTGCCTTCGTTGAGCGCGAGGCGTTCGAGGATCAGCGTGGCGGTCTCCGCGGGGGTCTTTTGGTCGAATTCGATGAAACCGGCAGCGGGACTTAGCCCATCTGCGTTCGCGTACTCGAAGCGGCAGGGCATGACGCGGCCGCCTTCGGCTTTGGTGAGCAAGCCATAGATGTGTAGCCACTCCCAGCCGGTCCATCGCTTCTGATCGTAATTGGGGCAAAGCACCGGGACGAGGAGCTCGGACTGTTCGCCGTAAAGCTTCGGCAGATAGATGCCGAGGTCGTAGCGCGCAAACTCCGCTTCGTGATACTTGTCGTAGAGGATGGCCGCTTCGCCGAAGCTGAGGGCGAGAATGCCGGCGACCTGCTCCACGAATTCGCGTTTCTCGCCCGCGAAGGAGAAGGCCACGCGAAATCGCTTCGACTTCAAGTCCGCGCTCACGCCGTTTCGAGTTTGCGCTCCTGGTAGCGGGTCGCGAGCCAGATGAAGATCATCGCCACCACGAAGGTGAGCCCGGCGTAAAACAGAAACTGCTTCGCGCCGGTGGCCTTGACCACCTTGTCATTCAGGTCGGTGACGAAGGCCACGAGCATGTTGCCCACCGCCACGGTCAGCAGCCAGAAGCTGGTGATCGTGCTCTTCATCGAGGCCGGGGCCTGCGCGAAAGCGAACTCGAGCCCGGTCGCGGATAGCAGGACTTCGCCGGCGGTCAGGATGCCGTAGGGGATCAACTGCCAGGCAATGGTCATCGTCTTGCCCGCGTCCATCTGCGCCTGAATCCAGGCGACCACCACAAATGAGAGCGAGGCCAGCACCATGCCGGTGCCCATGCGGCGCAACGCGGTGGGTTTGCAGCCAAGCTTTTCGGAAAGCGGATAGAGCCAGCCGGTGAACAGCGGGATCAAGACCATCACGTAGAGCGGGTTCACGGCCTGCATCCTCTCGGTATCGAGCACCAACGCGAAGTTGCCGGCACCCTGATCCACGAACAGCCCTTTGAGCAGCGGCACCAGGAAGAGGTCCGGCGAGATGTGGAAGGTGAACAGGGTGACCGTGACCATCTTCTCGCCCTGGATGACCCAGGTGCTGTTGGTCTGGTCGAACAGAGACCAGAACACCGGGATGGGCGCGAATATGAGGAGGATGCCGGCCACGGCCCGTGCGCCGTTCACTTCCGCGACGGTGAACTGGCGTTCCGCGACGTCCCAGAATCCTTGGCCGGGCCGGCGTTCCGAGCGATGCGTCCAAGCGTAGGCGAGTACCTTGAGGAAGCCGCCCTTCTGCGGTCCACGCACGGGCGGCTTGATGATGTAACGCTTCGTGCCCAGCCAGAAGATCAGCGTCGCGATCAGCATGGCGACGCCCGGAATCCCGAAGGCCCAGCGATAACCGAAGTTGTCCCGCGCGGACGGGAGGAAGGCGAAGGCGAAGAACGAGCCGAAATTGATCGACCAGTAAAACATGCCGTAGATCTTTGGCAGCAAGTGCTGGCGTCCCGGACCGAATTGGTCGCCGGCAAAAGCGGACACGCACGGTTTGATGCCGCCGGTGCCAATGGCGATCAGCGCGAGACCCACGTAAAGACCGACCTGGCTGCCAACCGTGAGCGCGAGCACGATGTTGCCGACGCAGTAAAGCAGCGAGAGCCAGAGGATGGTGTGGTAACGCCCCCACATCCGGTCGGCGATCCACGCGCCCAGCAGCGGCATGAAGTACGCCGCGGACTTGAAGAGGTGCATGATCTCCGTGCTGTCCGCGTCAGACAGCTTGAGTTCCCGCGTGATGTACAGCGTGAGGATGGCGATGATGCCGTAGTAATTGAAACGCTCGGCGGCCTCGTTGCCGACGATGAACGGCACGCTCCGCGGCATCTTGTCGGTCCGCTCAGCGGTCGGGGTGGGGGCGGGGGGATGTTCAGCCATGATTCAAAAAGGCGGCGGGTTCAACCAACGGGGAGGCGTTGTCCGGCGGAGAAGCCCATCGGGGAGGCGCAAACGGCGCCTCGGTCCATTGCGATCTTACCTGCCAGCCAGCACGCACGCGCGGAGGTTGCCAGCGGCGCCGGCCGTCTGCCAGCGCGAATCCGCGACCGGGCACATGCCGGCGCCATCGGTGTGTGACCGCAGTAGAACCGTGTCGAGTCGTCGCTGCGCGGGCTTTCAGCCGCTCGACTTGAGCCGGGAAGCAACCCTGGCGACGAAGCCACCGGCGCGGTTGCGTGTGCTTAGCACCAGCACCAAACCGAGGAGCAGCAGCGCCCAGGTTCCCGGTTCGGGGATGGCCGGAACGGTGGTCGGATCGGCGGGTTGGAGATCGTTTTGCGCGTACTGGGCTTGAGTCTCCAAGACGACCGCGCCGCTGATGGGCGTGACGACCTGGTAAGCTGCGGCCAGTTGAATCGCCGGCTCGACTTGTCTCGCTGCCTGAAGACGCCGTACTTCGCTGGCGGCCCAGAGGCGGGCAAGATGCAGGGACGTTTCGCGGGTGCCGGCCTCGGCTGCCGGTTCCTGGGCGGTATGCTCGAGTGCCATGCGGACCTGCGGGCGATCCGCGCGCCAGGATTCGAGCAGGCGACCGAGATCGTCGGCCACGGTGCCCAAACGCGCGACTGATCGCACCGCCGCCACGCCGTCCAGATTCTCGAGCACGCGGTTCGGACCGGTCGCGGTCTGCAACTCGTACAGGACCGGTCCACCCGGACGGCGCTCATAGGCCTGGCGCAGCGCGTCCACCGACGACAACGAAACCGGCTGCGGGCCATGCACCCAGATGATGACTCCGCCGGATTTCTGCGCCGCCAGGTTCCAAGCCTGGACTAGCGCCGGCACGTTGTCCTGGCCACCCGCCGGTTGCCAGTCGGCGAGTTTCTCGCGCAGGGACGCGACTTTGCCTGAATCCAAAGCAGTCGGCGGCAGCAGCGCGACCGGCGTGTCGGTCGCCAGCAGGACGGCGAATTCGGTGCCGGCCGGAACGTAGTCGATCACCGACGCGAGTCCGCTTCGCAAACCGGCCATGTCGCGGGAGCCGTCGAGCACCAAGACGATCCGTGGCGGGGCGGCTGCCGTGGCTTCTGCGAAGCTGGCTTGCACAAAACCGCCCGAAGTCGAGCGCGTGTCGCGCGACCACACCCGGAGCACAGAGAGGTCACGAGCCACGCGGATCTGCGTCGCGGCCGAGTCGAGGTCAGTGTCTTTGACCTGGCCGCGGACGGCGGAGACGCCCGGCTTGGGTTGCTCCGCGTACAGGTGGTCGCCTGCCGGTTTGAGCGCACCCTGGCATTCCGCCCAGACCGAGTGGCGGAAATCCTCCGGAATCGTGAAGTTGCGTTCGAGAAACGCCGGCCAGCGCAGGACACCCTCGCCGGGCGAATTCAGGGTCAATGGCGCGGTGATGCCGATGCGGACGCGCATCGTACCGCCGTCGGGTGAGACCGGGAAGCATTGCAGGAGAATGCGGTCGGGCCCCGCGGTGGTGACGAGCACGGGATCGCGGCGCTGGCGGATGGCGACCTGCTGGTAGGCCTGGCGTACGTGGCTGCGACCCGCGAAGGCCGCCTCGCGTTCTTCGCCATTCACCCAAAGGGTGAGGCGCGAGACCACGCCGCCGGGCGGCAGGAGGACTTGGGCGCGCGCCTCGCGTTGACGCGGCGAGACGTTTTTGAACTCCAGAACCCATTCGGTGTAAGCGAGCGCGGCATCGGACTCCACGACCGCATCCAGGCGCGAGCTCTGGAGCGTCAAGCCGCGCACGCGACCGCCGACGCGCTCGCCGCCCTGGTCGCTGTCCCAGGTCCATTCGTTCAACTCCGCGAAGGCCCCGCGGCCGGTCCGAACCTTGGGCGCGGGCAGGGAGTTAAAGGGCCGCCCGGTGACGCGGTAGAAGAGTTCGCGCGCTTGATCGGGCGAGATCGGTTCTCCCCCCGTGGCGAACCAGCCCACGAGATCCATTTCTTCGGCACCGCGCGTCCGCCCATAGCACTCGCGAAGCATCGTGTCCTCGCTGCCGATCACCCGCAGCCAACGGAGCCCCCGCTGTTGCGGGGCGGTCTCATCGGATATGGCCCAGTGCATGGCGACGCGCGTGATCCAGACCGGCGATTCGATCAATGCGAGAGCCAGACCCGCCACCGCGATGCCGCGCCAGAATCCCGGCAATGGCGCCTCGGTTTCCTGGGAGCCCAACCGCCGGAGGTGCTGGCGCAGGAACACCGTGGCAATCATGGCCAGCAATGGCGTCAACGGCAGCAGGCCCCAGCCGAAGAAGACCATGATGATGCCGGGCAACAGGAGCGGCGCGAACCGCAGGGTGTAGAAGCAAGTCACGACAAAGGCCGCACCGTTGGCCCAGCCGAGCAGGGCGCGGTGGCGGGCGTCGCCTCGGCGGGCGGCGGCCCAGGCGATGCCATTCGCCAGCGGCACCAGCGCCACCAGCAGCAAATGCCAGAAGGTTGGCAGCGGATCGAAAAAGGCGCCGGCGCACATGCCGGTGACCAGTTCCATCGCCAGTGTGATCAACGGCAGGATCACGCCGCCCATCAGCAGCCAGTAGCTGGGCTTGCGATGCGGCACCGGCGCGTGGCCGCCGGCCGCATCCGACGGAGGGGCGGGGAGAGACGGGGCTTCCCCACCGGCGCCCGGTGCGTCGATTTTGGCCAGTAGTCGGCGAACGTCCGTCTCGGTGATCACGCGCAAACCGGCGGCGGCGGCTTCCATCTCCAGGTGCCGCCGCAGGTCGTCGGAAACCTCGGCCGGGTCGGCGCCGGAGGCCGTCAGCGTGCGACGGGCGCGGTTCAGGTAGCGGTCCAGTTCCTGTTGGGCGGCGGGAGTCCAGGTCGTCATGGCCGGCCTCCCTTCTGGCGCAGCGCGCGGGTGCCTTCGTTGAGCTTGTCCATGTAATCCTCCATGAGAGTGAGAATGCGCCGGCCTTCGGGAGTCAGGGCGTAGTACTTCCGCGCCGGGCCTTCGGACGACTCTTCCAGCCGGGTGCGGACCAAGCCCTGCAACCGCAGGCGCGAGAGCAACGGATACAGCGTACCTTCGGTCACGCCCATCCCGGGCAGATCCACCAGGCGCTTCACCAGGTCGTAGCCGTACCGTTCCTCGTCCGCGAGCGCGTAGAGCACACACAAGTCCAGCAGCCCTTTGCGGGCCTGAACGGTCCAGTTGTCAAGATAGTCGTTCATGACGCGGGCAGGACAGGGGACACCGGCGCGGGACGAGCGTGCGTGACCAGCCACGCGGCGACCGCCGCCAGAATCGGGATCGAGGAGAGCGAAAACATCACCATTCCCGGCGCGTCGTCCGACCGACGAAGCGAAAGCATCTGGCAGGCACAATTCAAGGCCGCCCAGGCCCCGGTCAACCAGGCCGTGCTCCGGAGGCGGCGCAACCGCCCGGTCGCCAGGCCCAGCAACCAGGCACAAAGCAGCAGCGTCGGCGCATAGATCATGATGGTCAGCGCGAGGACGTCCCCCGCCCCGGTGCGCACGGCTACGCCCCACAGCCACACAGTAGTCACAGCGGCCGTGGTCAGCGGACCGGCGAGGACGCGGGACGCCGACGATCCGCCAATCGGATGGGATCGGCACCAACGCCCGAGTGTCAGGAGCAACGCCAGGAGGAAGCCATTGCCACTCAGCAGCCCGAGGCAGGCCAGATAGGCCAGCCCCGGTGGCTGCCACGAAGGCAGGCCGGCCGTCGGAACCCAGCCGTGCCCCAGCGCCCATTCAAGGCCACCGAAACTGGGCACGACGACGACAAGCGGCAGCCACGCGAGCGCCAACGCCCCAGAGTAACCCGCGGCGGCCCCGTTTGCGGCGGGGTGCAGTCCTGCCCCGGCACTTGGCGCGAATGCGGAATTCAACGCCGGGCGTGCGTTGGCCGGGCGGGGGCGGGCAGGGGACCTTCGATTCGATTCGGCGGGCGGGGATTTCACGTCAATCGAAGAACCAGTTCAGGAACTCATGCGGCGCCAGGAAGATCACGCCGAAGGCCACGCCCACCGCCGCTCCGTAGGTGAGGGCATAGACCGAAACATGGCGCCAGCGGCGGAAGGCGAGGCACCCAACAAACACAACAGGCAGGATCCAAAGCGTGGCGAACAGTACGCTCATCGCCACCCACACCGCCGTCTCATGGAACCGCAGCATCCCTTGCTCGAATTGCTGTCCGAACCGCGGCCAGCTTCCCAGGCGCAGCCAGACATGAATCACCAAACCGTAAAACAACACGATCCACCCGGTGGGCAACGCGACCGACCAGGCGAGGCCTGGCCAGCTCAGCGAACGCTGGAGCGTGGCGAAGGCCTCGCGCCACGTCGCCGGAGAGCGCTGGGCTGCGAACGCGGCCAGGAAGAAGGGGCCAAAGACCACCGCCGTCGTTATCACGCCGAGGGTGAAGGCTTGGGTGTTCATTTCGGTGGCGGCAGCGAAGAGCGTTTGAAATGGCGGTTTCACCATGGAGTCGGCTCGAATTCCAGCGAAGCCTCCTTGACTCGAAGGGTGGTATGAAGCTCGCCGGGATCGGGCAGTTCCGGCTTGTAGGCCGCGCCCTCCGCCTGGAAGACCCGGACCGGCGTTGACCAGTGAGGGGCCCTCGCGAGTGAGATCGAAGACACGCCGATACGGGCGAACCAGCGCCGCCGCCCCTGAATCGCAAAAGTCTGGTCCGGAGTTCGCATGTTGTTTAACTGACCAAGTACCTTGCAATGCATAGTACAGCACCGTCCGCCTGTCAAGGGCCCGCAGGTTCTCCAAATCATTGTCCAGCGGGAGCGTGGCGGAACGCTCCCGGAAGTGGCCGTTCACGTGGCCGGAGGAAGCACTGGCAGGCCCGGCGCCGGGAGTGGCGGCGATCCCGACTGGTGAGATCTGTGGCACTGACCCCCACCAGAGCTGTCGGGGGTTCAGCGCGGGGGGCCGGCTTGGCTGACGTCCACGGGTTCGATGCCCAGCCCGATCGCCGGCGAGCCGCGGCGGAACCGGTAGTCCCCTTTCGCCGGATCCGCCAACATCGGATCGGCCAGGAAGGTATCCCCCGGCGGACCGAGGATGGTGGCCTTGGCCGAATACGCCTCCAGCTTGACCTGCTCGATCCGGCCAACACCGCTGAAGAACAGGTTGTGCGACCAGTGGCTCACGGCATCCACGTTTTCGATCCGTATCTTGCCGGTGGCAACCAGGATGTTCTTCTCCAAGCTGTAGCCCGTCGAGCGCGGGAAGGTCAGCTTGGCGTCGCCGCAGCGCGGATTCATGAGAGGTTTTTGAGGGAGGGACGTTTGGCGAGGACCAGGCGGAGGGCTGGGGTCTTGTGATTTTCGGACAGGAGGGACTGGAAATCGCTGGTGTTCACGTGGTCGGGACGGCGCTGGTGCTGACGCCATTCCAGGAAGAGGCTGACCGCGATGCGGCGGTAGGCCCCGAGGAGGAACATTCCCTGGTCGCTGCGCACGCGGCAGCGATCGTCGTTGAAGGACACATCCAGCCGCTGATGCAGGCCGTTCTCGATCCCCCAGCCCTGGCGGTTGCGCCGCAACCAGGCCTGGGCGTTGAGCCGCTCGGGCGGGGCGCTGGTGATCAGCGCGACTTCCTCGTCGTCGCGGCCTTGGGTCTGGCGCCGCAGCCGGGCGACTTGGGCCGCAAAGGGGAAGCCGAGGTCCTCGGCACTGACCGGGGCGGTGCGGATGAGCCGATTTTCGTCCCGCCCCTTGTTCCGCTCCCGGGTGCAGGCTTGGGTGTCGGTGGGACGCTCAGGGGGGGAAATCCGCTCGGGGAGCGGTGAGCTGCTTTTCGACGTGGGCCCGGAGCGTGGGCTGGTTGCCTTTGACGGTGAAGAGGTAGTCGCCCCCGCCCTCCAACACGACCGCGCGCGCGGTCTCGTCCTGGGTATGCAGGGCGTCCAGGCTGACCCACCGGCCGGTCAGGTCGAGCGTGGGCATGAGTTTGTGTTGCGCCACCGGGATCTCGTTGGTCTTCTGATCCACCACCGCACTGCCCAGGTAGTACTGGCTGGGGACGGTGACCGCTGTGAGGATCGAAGCCCCGCTGCCATGCTTGGGTTCCTTGCCATCCATCACCACCAGCTCCTGCGCCGGGGCCGGGCCACGCAGTTGGCGTTGAATGGCCAGCAACCGTTGGTGGAGCTGGACCGCGTCGATGCCGGCCAGGAACCGGCTGAAGGTCGCTTGCGAGGGGGCGGGGTATTGGCCCTTGGGGTTGATCCGAATCCCCAGGGCGCGGCGCTGGCCCGGACTCAAGCCCCGCGCGAACTTGGCCAGATCGCTCTGACCCCGGGGTGCCTCGCAGAGCACGGCCAGGAGGATGAGGGTCGCCAGACTCTGACCTCCTGAGCCGAGGGAATCAGGATGGGCCGTTTAGGGTAAAGACCAGGCGCAGGTTGGTCCCGGGAAAGACGGTTTCGGTGGCGGTCAGTTCCTCGGCCAAGTGGCGCACCGCGGTGTCTTGCAGGCGGCTGGGCAGCGGGTGCAGACGCACGGTCAGGGTCTGCGCTTGGGGATCGGGTAAGAGATCGGCCGGGGTGCGCATCAACTCGCGCACCAGCGCCCGACCATCGTCGCTGCGCGCCAACGCCTCCCGCACCGTCCCCACCAGCGCCGTCTCGGCCCGGTAGGCAATCAGTTTGAGCGTGTCCACAAAGTGTTTGCGCTCGGCGCGCAAGCGCGGGAACTGCTCGCCCGGAGGCAGCTCTTGGAGAGTGATATGGCGTGGGGTGTCCTTACGTTTGGCCTTGAGTTCGGCCAGCCGCGTCGCGTGCGTGGTGAGGGCTTCGTGCCGGCGAGCTTTGGCTTGCTGCCAGGTTTCCAGTTCGGGCGCTTCGGGGAGGGCGGAGAGACTCAACGCCCCGAAGGCGGCCTGCTCGCGCTGGAGCCGGGTGCGTTCGCGGCGGATCTGACTTTCCAAGAGGCGCCAGGCGGGGTTGACGACCGTGGTGGACGCAGGAAGCGGCTCGGTGCCGTGCTCGACCAGGCGGTCAATGGCGTAGTGTTCGCGCATGTATTTGAGGAAGTTTTCCTGCGTCCACCGTGCGAAGAGCCGTCGCGCCAGGGGGCGCAGATCGGAACGGTAATCGGTGCTGAGCATGCTGACTTGGTGGCCGGTGTCCTCCCGTTGACGGATTTCCCGCACCCAGAGGCCGTTGCCCAGGCAGGTGCCCCGTTCGGCCAGGGACAGGGTGAGCTCTTCGCCATTGGCCAGGACCACTGCGTACGGAGCGAACTCCTCGGTGGCCCAGTCCGCGCCGGCGAACTTGTGATAGGTCAGCACCGCCACGCGTCGGGCTTTCTGCTCGGCGAAGAACGCGGGCGAATAGGCCGCCCGGTCGAAGATCATCAGGAACCGGTGCAAGAGCGGATCGGCGGCCAGTTGGGCTTCGGTGGGCTGGCCCGGCGCGTCGGCCAGCAGGCGGGGAATGATCTCGGTGCGCAGCACTTCGATGAGTCCCGGGTCCACCGGGCGGCTGACCAGGAAGAAGGGCCGGCCATCCAGCGCGTTGACCCAGTAGTCGGTCGTGCCCCGCAGACACAACTTCTGCCGGGCCACGTAGCGGCGGGGCAGCGCCGCCAGGCGGCCATGATAGACCCGCACGTGGCCGTCGGCGTAGTACACACCCTCGTGGTCGAGTTGCGCCACCAGCCACTCGCGCGCCAGTTCGCTGCTCCACGCGGCGGCCACGCCCGAGGGCGCGCAGAGATGGGCCAGCTTCTGGCGCAACGTGCGCACCTCGGGGATGCGGTCCAGGCCGACGAGTTGGCCCCATTCGCCGGGCGGCTCATAGCGCAGCGCCTCGAGCGAACGCACCCGCACCAACGCCATGAAGGCCAGCACCAGGAAGATCGTTTCCAGCGGATAGAACCCCGCCGGCAGTTCAAAGCGAGGGCGGCTCTGGCGCAGCAACCCCTCAGCCAGCAGGCCGGGCAACGCCCACAACACGCCGCCCAAGGGCACGTCGGCGGCCGGGGCAAACTGCACGGGCGCCTCCCGCAGCACGCCCACCGCGGCCAAGAGCCGCTCTTCGCTCCGCGTGGTGGCGCAGCCCAGCGGAGCGCCTTGCGCGGCCGCGCGCCGTTCGCTTTGAGTGCGACTCAGCGCACGGGCGGGCGGGTCTTTTTTTTCGCGCCGGCGCGCAGCCGACCCCCGCGGATCGCCTTGTGGATCGTGTTGGCCAGCACGCCGGTGGCCCGGCTCATCGCCGGGACGTCCTGACCTTGATCCAAACCGGCTTGCACTTGGACCAACACTTCCGGGGTGAGCTTGCGCCCGACCCGCGGCTTGGGCGGCACGAAGAACGCGGCGGCCCCGGCCGCCCGATACCGGTCCACCGCCCGCTGCACGGCGATTTTGGGCACCCCGAAGGCCCGGCGAATGTCCCCCTGACTGGCGCTGCCGTTGACCACCAGTTGACTGGTGAAGAGCCGGAAGGCGGCCAGATCCTCCTGCGCGTGGGTGAAGACGGGCAGATGCCCGTTGAAGTACGTCACCTGGCCCTCGCGACACGCGAAAGCCAGCGCGTCATTGAGCGGGGTCGTACCGACCGGAAACAGGGGCAGTTGCACTTGGGGCATGGCCCAGGGAGGTAGCGCCTCAAACGCCCGCACGCCAGCCCAAAACGGCCCATCCCCCTTCCTCACTACTTGCCGATCTCCGCTTACGGCTCAGGAGGTCTGAGACTGAACAGGGGGTAGGATTCATAACGGTCGCGGTACTCGGGCAGGGCTTGGAAGTGCTCCACGAGGGAGCGGATCTCCGGGGCCCGCTGGGTGCAGCGAGGGGGCACCTTGGCCTCCACGAGCGCCAGGGCGGGTTTGAGGTGCTCGGCCTGGAGGCTGCGGCAGGCCCGGGGTTCAAGGGGGCGCACGAAGAGCCGCTTGGGCTGGTCGTGTTGGACGTAGTAGTCGCGGCGACAGCGGCCCCAGCCCTCGGTCTGACCCAACTCGGTCCAGCCACTGGCCGTGTAGACGGTGCCGCAGAACTGGGCGGGATCGACGAAGGTTTCGACCGCCAGGATGGGGTGGCCGTACTGCGCCTGCCAGTCGGTGCTGAGCCGATCCAGGGTCAGGCGCAGGAGGCGGGAGCCCAGGTTGGGGACCGCACACCCTGGCAGCAAGAGGAAACGGCTGTTATTGGTGAGCAGGCTCAGGCGACGGCGCCGTTGTTCGTGGGTCCAGCCGATCCACTGGTCGCGGGCGCGCAGATGCTTGGCCGCCGCGCTGAAGACCAGCACGGCGAGCCAGCGACCGCCGGCATCGGTGGCGAGGTAATACAGGCGCTCGCCCACGGGCTTGAGACTGCCCAGGTAGTGATGGCGATTGAGGAGCCGGTGAATCCGGGGCAGGTCGGTGCGGGCCGCGAGGCGCACGCGGGCCTCGTGCAAGAGTTGTTGTTGGGCGGTGTCGGGCAAGCGGGTCGGTTTCGGCATGCCCCGAGCGTAAAAAGTTGCGGGACGGTTGTCCCGACAAATCGCTCAACTCAACCGCACCCAGTCAGTTACCGCTGACCAAGCATCGGCCCTGGCGTCGCCGTCCACGAGGAAGAGATTGTTGCGAATGACGTTGTTGGTCGCCATGTGATTGTGGCTGGGCCAGCCAACGCGCAGGGCCACGTTCCGTTCCACCACGCAGCCGGTGCTGCGCTCATCCAGATAGTAGGCGGAGGCGCCGTAGCCGCCGCGGTCGGTAATGTCATGGGCGAAGTTGCCCCGCAGTACGCAATTGGTGGCCGCGAACATGTAGATGGCGGCACCGTCGTGGAGCGTCTTCATGCAATCGTAAATGACGTTGTCCGAGACCACGTTCGAGACGCCGCCGTAGTTGATTGCCGAATAACTGCAATCGTGCACCTCATTGTGTGCCACCACGCAATTCGCCCCGCCTTCGAAGATGCCGATGCCGCTGGGGTAACTGCGGCCGATGCCGTGGACGCGGTTGCCGAGGATCGACGCGCCTTCGCCGCCAACGTAGATGCCACCCGCGCCGCAGTCCGCGATCCGGCAGTCCGCTACCCGGATATTGCGCGCCCCGCGCCCGGACTTGACTGCCTGACCGGCCACGCCGCGCACCGTGAGATCGGTGAGCGTGCAGTCGGCCGCGTCGTTCAGCGAAATGGCCCCGTCGAACCGGGCGGCGGCGAACCCACCCGCAACCAGTGGCACCGTGGTGGCACTCAGCGTCAGTCCCGACAAGGACACCACCACCGGTTTCTCCCGACGGCCCTGAATCCGGATGATCGTCGTCCGGGACGGCGCGACCACCGGGACTTTGGCCAGGTCTTCTCCCGCCATCGGCCAATAGACAATCCGGTTCCGGGTGCGGTCGTGCAGCCACTGACCGGGCTTCGTCAAGCCGGCGCGGAGGTTCCAGAGACGTACTTTCTTACCCCGAAGGCGCCGGGTGGATGGCCGCAGGCCGGCGCGAGTTTCAGAACGTGATGGGTGGCGTCGCGACTGGCGATGCCCACGCAGGACTCGTCCCACATGTGATAGACCGTCACCTCGGCGTTGGTGAGGTCCGGCCAGTCGGCGAGGTCGCCGGCTTTGTAGTCGAGTGTCGTGAGTTCCTCGTTCGTGGGCGGACGTTGCCAGCCGCCGCCGGTGCTGCTCATCCAGGGAACATCGAACCGGCTCAGGTGTTCGAGTGTGCCGGCGGCGGGGAACCGCGCGCGCGGCCTGGTTTCGCCGTTCACCAGCAACAGCCGCGGCTCCCAATCCGGCAAGGCCAGACCCGCTTTGACCTCGGCCTCGCTCACGCCGAGCGGAGGCAGCGGCGCAGACCATAGGTGCTCGCCTTCGCGTTCCCAACCGTTGACCCGCTGCCCGCCGTAAAGCACCGGCTTCTCACCGGGGGCCGCCGCTATGCTCAGACCGGAGTCGGGCGGCTCCAGTAGCAACCCGACGTCGAAGTACTCGCCGCCGTGGACGATGATCTTCCGCGGTTCGCTCGCTGGCAGTCGGCGCGCCGCGTCGCGGGCCTGGGCGAGGGTCGCAAAGGGCGCCTCCGCCGATCCGCTTCCACCCGCTGAGCCTCCGGGCGCGACATGGAACTCCGCTGCGTGGACGAGTCCGCAAGTTAACCCGATCACCCAGGCGGCGAGACCGGCGGCGGCGAGGCGAGTCAGCCGCCGCGGATGGGCGGATGGGCCGGAAGGTGGGTCGAAAACGATGGGTGAGTTCATAGGCGGGTTGTGGTGCGGACAGCGAGTCTCGGGAGGGCAGCGTAGAACGGACGGAAAATGGGCGGGTGCGGCAGCGGGCATTCATCTCCGTTCCCCCGACTCGCGCCCCAGGTACTTCTTCGCGGCGGTGTCCACGCGGACGACCTCGTCGCGGCCGATGAACAGCGGCACCATGATTTCCAGGCCGGTTTCGAGTTGGGCGGGTTTCCAGGTCGTATCCGAACCGCCGCTTTGGGGGGGAGCCGTATTGGTTACTTTCAAGGACACCGACGGCGGGAGGACGATGTCGATCAGTTTGCCGTCCAGGAACACGGCCCGGCACTCGATGGCCTCCTTGAGGAACCACCTGCGCTCGCCGACCTGGGCCGCATCCATGACCAATTGCTCGAACGAATCGTCGTCCAAGAACACCCAATCCTCGCCTTGTTGGTAACTGAACTGGGCGCGCCGATAATGGAGTTCCGCCACCGACACACGTTCGCTTTCGGTGAAAACGTGGTCGGTAATGCGCCCGGTCCGCAGATGGCGGAGCCGGCCGTGGATCTTGTGGCGCGTCTGGGCGGTGCCGGTGACATGGAATTCCTCAAGGACCTGCGGCTGGCCGTCGAGCATCAGCACCAGGCCGCGTTTGAATTCGGAAGGCAGGACGGTTTGCATGTCGGTATTCGTTGGGCCGGTGGCGTTCAGGACCGGCAGGCACGGGCGTGGCGGGGATTAAGCGCGGATCGGTTCCGGCCGTCAACGTCTCCACGACACGTCTCCGGGAGCGCCACCGGCCGCAGCGGCTGCGTGACCAGTGCGCTCGCTCGCTCGCTCGGGGCTTCATCCCAGTTCAACTGTATTGGCGGCGCGGGCAAAACGGTTGACAGGTCGGGGCCGTTCCCTAGAGTTGCGCCCTCGGTGGTCGGGGTCGTAGCTCAGTTGGTAGAGCGCCTGAATGGCATTCAGGAGGTCAGGGGTTCGAACCCCCTCGGCTCCACCATTTTCCCACCTCATACGGTTTCAGCGATCCGGCCTGCGCTGTGCCGTGCGATGGCGGCGCCCGGTGTTGGAGGCTGGTTGTTCAGTCCGTGAAGCCCGAAAGCGTGCCGGCCCTGTAAGTTGAAATCAGAACGGCACCGTCGGATTCGCCGCCAGCCATTCCCGCAGGCCAGGCAGTCGAAAAGACAGTCGTGCCTGGGCCCGGTCGCAATTCAGCGAGGTATCCGGCGGACGCGGCGGGCCTTGGTAATCCTGCAACGAGCCTCGGTCGAGCCGCGGGTGGAGTTCCGGGCATCGCGCGGCGACGCATTCGCCGATCGCGAATCGCGACATCCGCTCCGTGCCGGCCACGTGGAAGATGCCGGCGGCCCCTTGAAGCGCCAGTTCCCAAACCGCGCGGGCCGTGACGCTCGCGTGCGTGGGCGACCGGAATTCATCTGTGAACAGACGCGGCGTGCGACCCGACGCCCACGCCTGGCGCAACTGCTCGTTGAAGCTGCGAGCGCCCCCGGGTGACGTGCCTCCGTTCAACGAGGTGCGGATCACCAGGTGGCGCGGATTGCGCAGGACGACGCGCTCCGCTTCGGCCTTGGTCTCGGCGTAAACCCCCAGCGGATTCGGCTCGTCGGCCTCGACATACCGGCCCTGGCGCCCGTCGAAAACCAGGTCGGTGGAGAAGAACACGAAGCCTGTGTCAGCGCACAACTCCGCGAGCACACGCGTGACTTCGACGTTTACCCGGCGCGCCAACGGAGGATCGGCCTGGCAGGCCGGGTTGCTGCTGATGGCTGCGCAGTGGATCACCAACGCGGGCCGGTCGGCGGCGAAGGCCCGGCGGACCGCGTCGCTGCCGGTGAGGTCGAAGTCCGCGCGGGTCAATCCACTCACGCGCCAACCTGGCGCGGAGTCGGGTGCGACCTGGACGAAGTAATTGCCGATCAACCCGGCGGCGCCGGTGACCCAAGCGAGCGGACGTGGAGCCGCGTTCATTCCCCTGGAGGCATTTTCTGATCGCGCCAACGTCGGGTCAATTCGCCATAGGCGTCGATCCGGCGGTCACGAAAAAACGGCCAATGCGTGCGAGTGGTTTCGCATGCCGCGAGATCCACGGGCACCAGCAAGGCTTCTTCCTGATCCGCGCTGGCCCTGGCCAGGATCTGCCCCTGAGTACCGGCGACGAAGCTCTGACCCCAAAACTCGAGGCCGTCCCCACCGTATGGATCCTCGCGTCCGACCCGGTTGACCGCCGCCACATAGCAGCCGTTGGCGACCGCGTGGGCGCGCTGGATGGTCTCCCACGCCGCGTGTTGGTTGGCGCCCTGTTCCACCTTCTCCGACGGATGCCAGCCGATCGCGGTCGGGTAGAAGAGGATTTGCGCGCCCGCCAGGGCCGTCAGCCGCGCCGCCTCGGGATACCACTGGTCCCAACAGATCAGCACCCCAATCTTCCCGTGGCGCGTCGGCCACGCCCGGAAGCCGAGGTCGCCGGGCGTAAAATAGAACTTTTCATAAAACAGTGGGTCGTCGGGGATGTGCATCTTCCGGTACGTGCCCAGCAGGGAACCGTCCGCATCGATGATCGCGGCGGTATTATGGTAAATTCCGGGTGCGCGCTTTTCGAACAGCGAGGCGATGACCACGACCTTGCGCTGGCGCGCGAAGCGTTGAAATGC
Organism: uncultured bacterium; assembly: GCA_963735925.1. Classification (GTDB taxonomy): domain Bacteria; phylum Verrucomicrobiota; class Verrucomicrobiia; order Limisphaerales; family J093; genus DSVZ01. The sequence goes on along the minus strand of CAVTMT010000003.1, from coordinate 928,955 downwards.
GGCGGTGCTCGGGCCGGGAATGGTCTCGGCGAACGCGAAGTTCGCGTGGTCTTCCGCCTGGCAAAAGTACTGTGAGCGGAACAGTTCCTGGGTGCAGATGATCTGAGCCCCCTGCCGGGCGGCGCGCGTCGCGAGGGCGAGGGTGCGGGCGAGGTTCGCCTCCAGTTCGGGAGAGCAGGCGGTCTGGATCAAGCCCAACGTGACCGTGGCAGGAGCCCGACGCGGGGCGGCGCGTTTCATCGCGTACACCTCAGACTCTTCTTCAAGCGGTTAGAAAGCGTTGGGTCGGGCGCGTGTCGGCGCGCCGCCCGACGGTGCCGACCGCTGGACCGGTGCCGAAAAGGCGGGCGCGTTGCCGTAACTTGGCCGCGACGAAGGGGTGCTTTCGAAACTGCGAACTGGCGCCGGGCTCATCCGCGGCTGAGCCGGTGTGAACGTGGGCCCGCTGGGGCGGGGCGTCGGCATGACGGGACCTGCCGAATAAGCGCGCGTCGCGCCGCGAGTCGGAGCGGTGGACGGGACGGCCTCCGCATAACGTGCCGGCGGAGCGTACGGCGCATTTCCCGGCGCGTAGTAGCGTGAGGTCGGGGAAGACGGCCGCTCGCCGCGACTGGGTGCGGACGGAGAACCGCTCGGGCCGCCCCGCGGCGGGGTGGAAGGGGTTTCGATGCGCTGCGGCGCTCCCGGGTTGCTGAAGCCCGGGGCCCGGCCGGGCGCGGAATACGGTTGCGGCGGCGCGCTGCGTTCGACGCGTGCCGGTGCGGACGGCGGGGTCCAGCGCGGCTCGGAGCGCCCCGGTGCCGTCGGCACGGGCGAGCGTTGGAGCGATCCCCGGTTGGGGGCGGTGTAGGTTGAACCACCCGGGCGGATCGTCGTTCCCCCGCGCTCGGGCGAGCGGTAGGGAGTAACGGTGCCGCGTTCGCGGTTGGGCGTCGCCAGGGGCCCGCGCGGCGAGCCAAAGTCGCGGGTCAGCGACGGGATCTCGCTCCGGCTTCGCACCGGGGCGTAAGGCGGGTCCATGCGCTTGGCGGAATTCGCCTTGAGATCCGAGGGCACCTGCGGGCGGTAAACCGCGAGCTTGTTGCCTTCCAAACTGGCCTGGTCGGGACGCACGGGCGCCCGATTGCCGGGGGCGATGTCCTTTAACTCGGCCCGGTGAATTTCCTGACGGGCAATGCCCGGCATTCGGGCGGGCGGGATGCCGTGGTTGATCACCGATTTGCCGCCGCCATAGTAGTTGTTGATGACGGTCGTGTTGTTGTACACCACCGCTGCGTGGTGCCTGGGCACGTAATAATGGTACGGATGCGGACCCCAGCAGTGATCCCAGCCTACAAAAGTGTAGGAGGACCAGCTCAGTCCGAAGCTGAAACCCACCGACACGCCGCTGCCGTAGTAAGTGAGTCCGACCCCGGTGCGCCAGCCGCAACCCGGCGGCAAGGGAGCCCAGCCACAGTAGGCGTCGCTGTACCGCCACGTCACCCAGGCGGGCGCCCAAACGGAACCCGGCACCCACACCCAGCCGCAGGCCGGGTTTTGATACCAGTTGCCGTAATGGAACGGCGCCCAGCCCCACGAATAGGACGATTGCCAGTACCACCCATCCGATGTATAAGCCCAGCGACCGCCCTGGCAATACGGCCGCCAGCCGTTATCCACGACTGCCACCGTGGGTTGCCAGCACCAGCCGTAGGGTTGGATGTACAGCCAACTCCCGTAAGGCGAGAGCGAGGAGTAATAATAATTCTCGGTTGGCGGCGTCGGCGGCGCGGCCGCGGGGGCTGCCGGCACCGACTCCGCGGTGGGCGTCACGGTCGTGGCGTAAGCCGATGGTTCGGCCGGGGGGGGAGTCGGTTCGGCGGGAGCGGCCCCTTGGGCACCAGTGGCCACCGTTTCGGCTGCCGGCGTCGCGCTGCCGCCTTGGCTCTCCAATTGGCCGGTGCGCGTGAGCATGGCGACCACCACCGTTTCGGGAACGCCGATGTCCTTCAGATAGACAATCTCCTCCGGTTTGATGTCGAACGACCGCGGTGAGTTCTTGACGTATTCGAGCAAGACCGATTCGCCCACGCCGGAGCGGGCCATCTCGGCGACTTCGCGAACGGCCGCGGGCAACGCGGGTAACTGCGGTGGGACTTGCGCGGTGGGTGCGCTGGCGGTCACCGCCGCCGGCGCGTTGGTGCCTGTGGGCGCATTGGTCGCTCCGACGACGGCGCTTGCCGATTCGGTGGCGAGGACCGGCGGTGCCGCCACGGGCGTTTGGACCTGGCTGGCCGTGCCCGCGCCGGACGCGGGTGGCGACGGCGGTGGCGCGGGAGGTATCGAAGTCAAGTGCGAATCCTCCGGCGCCAGCGTGGTCACCGGTTGTTCCGCGCTATTGCTACGACAACCGAGCAGACCAAACGCCAGACCCGAAATCAGGAGCAGAACCGGGTAAAAGAGACGGGTTGCTTTCATGGCAGTGACCTTTGGCGGAGCCGCGTCGGGCTCCGGAGATTGCCTAGCCGCGGACGCTGACCCCGCCGCTGGCGGAGCGCGCCGCAGTCGGTATTGGATTGAGATTTGCCGCTACTTTCATGTTATCACCGAGCCATGGTCCAGCCGGTTTACGAGTTTCGGTCTTGGGTCCGTGCCGGCTTGCTCTGGACGGCTCAGCCGGATTGACCCGGCCCAGCCCCAAGTTATTCATTCGCGGGCGGGAAGCCAGCCGCGAATTCCGGGTCCAAGCCGGGAGCGGCGCCCCCAACCAGCGCTTCTCTGCCTTCCCGCTTGCCGGGTCAAGCCGACCGCTTATAGTCCGGCCTTCGCTTGGACAAACACATGAGCATACAACCTATTCGCGTGGCGGTCACCGGCGCGGCCGGTCAGATCGGCTATTCCCTCCTGTTTCGCATCGCCTCCGGCGCCATGTTCGGCCCCGGTCAACCGGTCATCCTGCACCTCATCGAAATCCCGGACGAGCGAGCCCTGAACGCCCTCCAAGGAGTTTGCATGGAGCTGGACGATTGCGCCTTCCCGCTGCTGAAGGGCATCGTCCCGACCGCGGATCTGAACGCAGGATTCAAGGGCGTCAATTGGGCGCTGCTCGTCGGTGCCGTGCCGCGCAAGCAGGGCATGGAACGGAAGGACCTGTTGGGCGTCAACGGCAAGATATTCACCGGCCAAGGGCAGGCCATCGCGCGGCACGCCGCCGCCGACGTCCGCGTGCTGGTGGTGGGCAATCCGTGCAATACCAATGCCCTGATTACCCTGAACAACGCGAAAGGCGTGCCCGCCGACCGCTTCTTCGCGATGACCATGCTGGATCAGAATCGGTCGAAGACGCAACTCGCCAAAAAGGCCAGCGTGGACGTTACCGCAGTCAGCAACCTCGCGATCTGGGGCAATCACAGCGCGACGATGTACCCCGACTTTTTCAACGCCAGGATCAATGGCCGGCCGGTGCCTGAGGTCATCAGCCACCGCGAGTGGCTGGAGAAGGATTTCATCGCGACGATCCAGCAGCGCGGCGCGGCCATCATCAAGGCGCGCGGGCAAAGCAGCGCCGCCAGCGCCGCCAACGCGGTGGTCGATACCGTGCGCAGTCTGACCACGCCCACGCCGGCCGGGGACTGGTTCAGTGTGGCCGTCTGCGCGCCGGGCGACTACGGCATCGAGCCGGGCCTCATGTTCAGCTTCCCGATTCGCAGCGACGGCCGGCAGTGGGAAATCGTGCCGGGCGTGCCGCTGAACGATTTCAGCAAAGCCAAAATCGCCGCGACCGAGGCCGAATTGAAGGAAGAGAAGGCCCTGGTCGCCGACCTGTTGGCAGCATAGGCGACCGAATTCTCAGTTCGGAGATCGGCAGGCGCGGGACGACGGTGAATCCGGCGGGCGGTTCGGCGTTGTTCACCGGGCGAAGCGTTCGGCCATGGCCACGGCCTTGAGCATCGCCTGGGACTTGTTCACGGTTTCCTGCAGTTCGTTTTCCGGCGTGGAGTCGTTGACCCACCCCCCGCCCGCCTGGACATAAGCCTGGCCGTCCTTGAGCACGGCGGTTCGGATCGTGATGCAGCAATCCAGGTTCTGGTTGAACGAGAAATAGCCGACGCAGCCGCCGTACGTCCCGCGTTGGGTGCCTTCGAGCTCGGCGATGATCTGCATCGCCCGAACCTTCGGCGCGCCCGTGAGGGTGCCCGCGGGGAACGTGGCGCGCATCAGGTCGAAAGGGGTACGGCCGGCCGCCAGGTGCCCGTTGACATGCGAAACGATGTGCATCACGTGACTGTACCGCTCGATCACCATGAGGTCCTTGACCTGCACGCTCCCGAAATCGCACACGCGACCCAGGTCGTTGCGGGCCAGATCGACGAGCATGACGTGCTCGGCGCGCTCCTTGGGATCGGCCAGCAGTTCGGCCTCGAGCTTCTGGTCCTCCTCCTCGGTCTGGCCGCGCCGGCGCGTGCCGGCGATGGGCCGAATCTCCACCTGCCGGTCCTCGCAGCGAACATGGATTTCCGGCGAGGCGCCCACGAGCGAAAACCCGTCGAGCTCCAACAAAAACATATACGGCGACGGATTGATGGTCCGGGCGGCGCGATAGACGTCCAAGGGTGAGGCGCTCACCGGGGTGGTGAAGCGTTGCGACCCCACCACCTGGATGATGTCTCCGGCCGTGATGTACTCCTTCGCCTTGAGCACATTCGCCAGGAAGCGTTCCCGGGGCACATTCGATTTGAAAGGCGCCGGCGGCACTTCGTCCGGCACGGCCACGGGGGGATGTTGCACCGGGAGTTTCAACCGGTCGATCAACCGTCCGATCTCCGCCGTGGCCGCGTCGTAAGCGGATTCGGGACTGCCGCTTTCGTCGATCGCCGCATTGACGAGGACCGTCAACGTCTGCGCGGCCCGGTCGAAGATGAGCAACTGGTCGGCAATGAGGAAGTAGAGCGTGGGCGTGCCCAGCTCGTCATGCGCCGGCCGCGGCACCACGGGTTCGACGTCGTGGATGAACTCGTAACCGAGGTAGCCCACCGCGCCGCCGGTAAAGCGGGGCAGGCCGGGGACATTGACGGGCCGGAAGCGGGCGAGCTCCTTCTCCACCACCTCCAGGCCGTCGCGGACCCGCTGCCGGGTGTAGCCTTCGTCGCCGCCGGCGGTCAGGAAGACCTCGGTGACGCGGTTGTGTTTCAGCACTTCCACGCGGGCGCCCTGCTGGCGGATCACCGCCCGGGGATTGCAGCCGAGAAAGGAGTAGCGGCCGACGTTCTCGCCCCCTTCGACGGACTCCAAGAGGAAGGACTGGCTTTGCCCCCGCAACTTCTGATAGGCGGAGAGCGGCGTCTCGAAGTCAGCCAGCAGGCGGCAGGCGACCGGGATGAGATTGCCCTGCGTGGCCAGTTGCAGAAACGCCTCTTTGGTGGGGAAACAAGGGTACATCGCTAAGGTTCGCGCACGTCGCGCCACATTCTCCAGGCGCCCAGGACCGGGAAGATCACGGTCGCCAGGGCGTAAGTCAGGATTCCCAGACCCACGGCGGACGCCAGGGATTCGGGCGGATTGAAAAAGACGAGCAGCGCGCCGACGAAACCCACCAGCGCCGCCTGGGCGAGCACGCACGCCAGGAAGAGGCCACGGCGGGTTTCGGCCAGCCGCTCGCCCAGCCAGGAGCGATAGGCGTTTTCACCCAGGCTCCGGGCGAGCCAGGCGGACTGGAAATTGCGCGCCGCCACCAGCACGCTGGCGGTGGTGACGATGATGGCTGGCAGCGGCCACAGGGCCACGCAGCCCGCCAGCCCCACGTTGACGACCGCCCCCCAGCGCCAGCCCAACGCCCGGGCGAGCGGATTGGCCTCCAGCACCAGGCGGGGCGTGGCCACCCAGGTGCTCAGGAAGTCCGCCCCGCGCGCCAGCAGCACCAAGCCCAACAGCGTGAAGTAGGCGGGGCTGCCCCATGGCACGAACAAGTCCATTATTTCGGGCCGTACAATTGGGCTGGATCGGCCAGCCGCGGCTCCGTCACGCGCGGCGCGGATTGTCCCAGGCCGACCGAGCGAAAGAAGCAGGACTGGTACCCCTCATGGCAGGCGGCGCCGGTCTGCTCCACCTGGATCAGCAGGGTGTCGCCGTCACAGTCGAAGGCGATGTCCTTCACCACCTGGACCTGTCCGCTGGACTCGCCCTTCATCCAGAATTTCTGCCGCGAACGGCTCCAGAACCAGGTCTTGCCGGTCTCGATGGTCTTCTCGATCGAGGCGCGATTCATCCACGCCATCATGAGCACCCGACCGGTGCCCTGCTCCTGTACGATGGCGGGGATCAAGCCCTCGCCGGTGAATTTCAATTGTTCGATAAAACTCATGAATCTCAATTTCGCGGCGGAGTGTGGCCCAACCCTCCGGCGTTGGCCAACCGAATCCGCGCCGAATCCGCGCCGGCCGCGGGCCGTCCCGGGCATCACCGGGCAGGGACCAGTTTGCGGGCGGGGATGCCGTGGCGTTCGAGAAACTCCTTCACCTCCCCGACCGTGTGGGTGCCTTCGTGGAAGATGCTCGCCGCCAACACGGCGTCGGCTTTGCCCTCCCGAAGCACCGCCACGAGGTGCTCAAGCTTGCCGGCCCCGCCACTGGCCACCACCGGTACGCCGACCGCCTCGCTAACCCGGCGGGTGATCGCGAGATCGTACCCCTGCTTGGTTCCGTCCGCGTCGATGCTGTTGAGGACGATCTCGCCGGCCCCCAGCCGCACGGCTTCCCCGGCCCAGGCCACCGCGTCCCAGGTTGTCTCGCGTCGCCCGCCGTGGGAGAAAACCTTCCACCGGTCCGGCGCGACCCGGCGGGCATCGATCGAAACGACGATGCACTGACTGCCGAACTTCTCGGCTCCCGCGCGCACCAAGTCCGGCGTTGCGAGGGCCGAGGAGTTGATGCTCACCTTGTCCGCACCGGCGTGCAGCATCGTGCCCATGTCCTCCAGGCTGCGGATGCCGCCGCCGACCGTCAGGGGCATGAAGCACTGCTGGGCAACGGCCTCGATCACTTCGACCATCGTGCTGCGCCCGTGCGCACTGGCGGTGATGTCGAAGAAGACCATTTCGTCGGCCCCCTGGGCATTGTACCGCAAGGCGAGTTCCACCGGATCACCGACGTTCCGGAGCTCGCCTTTCTCGGCCTGTCCGAATTGCACGCCGCGCGTGACCTGGCGGTCGTGGACGTCCAGACAAGGGATGACGCGTTTCGCAAGCACGCCCTAGTGATGAGCGATCACGGTCTTTCCGGCAACACAAAGCCGGGTGATGTGCCCGCTCGCGTGCGCGCCACGCCCGCGGGTGCTGGCTCCGACTATGGAGGCGTCGTAAAACGGAAGGCGCCGTAGCCGACCACGCGGTCGCGCGGACCGGCCGTGTCGCCGGAGTTGCGGAGGTCGAGCACCTGACAGCGCAAACCCTGCCGCCGGGCGCACTTCAAAAGGCCGGTGATCGCCCGGTGGCCGCAGGCGCAATGGCCGTCCAGTTCCTCCCCGCGCAGGGCCTGGATGGCGTCAGCCGTGGCCCGATCCTTGCGTTGGGCGGTTGGATAATCCAGGTAATGGCTCAAATCCGAACTGACGACCACCGCCGTCTCCGGCCCACCCCAAAGCCGGTCGAGGACTTCGCCCACCTCCTCGGCCGAGGCGCGACCCACGAGCAACGGCACGATCCTGCACTCGTCCAGCACCGTTTGCAGGAACGGCAGCTCGACCTCCAGGCAGTGCTCGGGTTCGTGGACTCGATCCAGGCAGGCGACCTGGGGCAGCATGCGGGCGAGGGTCACCGCGTCGAGATCGACCGCCGCCATGCCCAGCGGCGTGGCGAAGGCTTCGACCCGGGTGACGGCGAGACCGGGAAAGTCCTCGTAATGGGAGGGGCCGATCAGCACCACGCGGCGGATCCGGTCGTGCGCCGACGCCAGCCACGCAAATCCCGAGGCGGCCACGGCCGCGGAAAACATGTAGCCGGCATGGGGGACGATCAACGCCTTGGGCGCCGGTCCCTCGGTCGGCAGGGCCGCCTCGAGATAGGCCGTCACATCCGACTGCAACCTCGCGGCATTGGCCGGATAAAACCGGCCGGCCAGAGCGGCGGGGCGAACCCGGGACGTGGTTAGGGCAGGCATGGCGGATTCAGAGAAGACTCACCGGTTTCGGCCGGCGGACGGTTTCGGGTTCCGCCGCGGCCGCTGTCAAGCTCCGGTCGTCGCCCGCCCAGATTCCGGGAAGGCGCCGCGTGCAGCGCGGGCAGACGCCGCTGGCGGGGACGCGGTTTTCCAGGATGCGAAAGCCGCAGCGCCGGATCAGCGTTTCGCCGCAACCGGGGCAACGCGTGTTTTCCCAATCGCCGACCTGGCCGGACCGGTTGCCGGCATAAACGAACCGCAGGCCGGCCTCGGCGCCGATTCCCGCGGCGCGCAGCAGGTCCAGCGTCGTCGTGTCGCGTGGCTCGGTCAGATGGTAGTCCCGGTGAAAGGCCGTGACATGCCACGGGATGTCCGGGCTGACGGCGGCGAGGAAGCGCGTCAGGTCCCGCAGTTCGGCCGGGTCATCGTTGAATCCGGGAACGAGGAGGGTCACCACTTCGAGCCACAGCCCGCGCGCGTGCACCATCCGGATCGTCTCGGTCACGTGGTCCAGCGTGCCTCCCAGGCTGCGGTACCGTCGGTCGTGGAAGCCTTTCAAATCCACCTTGTACGCGCGCAGCCGGGGCTGGAGAAAGTCGAGCGCTTCCGGGGTGGCGTTGCCGTTGGAGACAAAGGCGCACAGCAGCCCGGCCGTTTCTGCCGCGGCGAACACCGCCGCCGCCCACTCCGCCGTGATGAGCGGTTCGTTATAGCTCGAAACCATCAGGCGCGCGCCCTCGCGCCGCGCGGCGCCGACCAGTTGTTCGGGCGTCGCCGGCTGGAACCGCGTGCCCGCCGCCTCATCCCGCAGCGCCTGGCTGGTGACCCAGTTCTGGCAGTAAGGACAATGGAAGTCGCATCCCAACATGCCGAATGTCAGCGCGTCGCTGCCGGGCAAAACGTGGAAGAACGGCTTCTTCTCCACCGGATCGCAAGCCACGCCCGCCACGTACCCGAAGGGCACGCGCAGCTCGCCCGCCTCATTAAACCGCACCTTGCAGACGCCGCGCCGCCCCGGCGCGATCAGGCAGCGATGCCCACAGGCCACGCAGCGAACCTTGTCCCCTTCTGCCCGCGCGAGCCGGCCGCGGGACGTGTGGCGGTCCAGCGCCGCCGCCAGCCTTTCACGGGATCCGATTTCTGGAGGTTGAATCCACGCCATCGCCAGCCGGGGTTGTAATTGGGTCCGTTCTGATACCTCCGTATCCTAAGCCCGGCACGCGGAAGAGGCAAAAGGCAACTCGCCGAGCGCTTTCCCCGCTTTGCCCCGGCGGGGGGCATGCCCGCCAATCGCCCGGTGTGGGCGCGAAGACTCTTACCGGCCGCGGTCCAGTTCGGGCCGAATGTCCGCCGGCGCATCGGCCGCGGTCAGTCCGCGAAAACCGCGAAACCGGTGGAACGTGAGGAAGTTCGCGTCGTGGCAGTTGTGGGCGCCGCCGTCACTGTCATCAAAGGCCGTCCGCACCGCCGCAATGAGGTCGTCGCCGTCGAACAACCAGTCCGCATACTGGAAGCCGTGGCGGAGCGGGTCCGGATGGTACAGCAGCACCGTACGCACTTCCCAGTGTTGCAGATCGGTCGAGGTAGTGAGCGCGAGTGTGTTGCGGGCGCGCTCGGGATTGGCGTTCGCGTGGCGCGGCGGCACCCAGTTCGCCAATGACCAATAATGTTTCGTTTGCGGATCCAACCGCACCGTGAACTTCTTGCACCCGCCGGGAAAATCGACGAAGCCCGTCGCCGGATCGAACGTCGCTGCCCGCCCGTCGGGACTGATGCGGATCAGCGCGGCCTTTTCTTGCGGCGAACGAAAGTCCGCGCGGAGCAGGTCCACGATGCCGCCTTCCGGAGTGACCACGGCGTTGCCTTCCAGCCAGCCGCCGAATCTGCCATCGAGCCAGGCCGGATTGCGCGCCAAAGGATTGCTGAAGGTCCAGTTGGCGGCGTCGAGCAGGTCGGCGTCGTCCGGCACTGACATCATGAACGCACGAAAATGGGCGCCCCAGCCCCCGCCGGCCATCGTGTCTTCCATGGCCCGCCACAACCGGCCGTTGTGCGCCACTACCGGCACCGGCGCACAATGGTAGGTGCCGTCGCCGCGGAGCAGACCCGACTGCGCATCGCGCGGCCGGGTCCAGGTGCTGCCGCCATCGGTCGAGCGCATGATCACGAGCCGGCCGTTCTGCTTGTCCGTGCCGAGCAGATAAGCCGCGCCCCGATGGACAAATACCGTCGCCCAATACATGCCCTCCACGCGGGCGAGCGGTCGCCAGGTCTGGCCCCGATCTTCCGAGCGAAAGACGCGCGTGACGGCGCGGCTGTTCTCGGTGGATTTGGGACCGAATTCGTCGCATTTGGCCAGGTAAGCGCCGTCGGGCAGGACGGCAATGCCCGGCGAACCTAAATAGACGCCACTTGCGGCGGGTGAATGCGCGATGACCACGCCGGGTGGCGCGAGGGCTTGGGAGGCGGATGTTCGGTTGGAAACCCATCCCGCCAGCACGGCGGCCGTCGCGACGGCTCCAAAGAGCCTGAACCGTGTGATTGCTGGTCTCATTCCTGACGATATTTGGATTTTGCCATCCTTTCCTTGTTCACCCACATGCGGCGTTGGCGACAGTCAATGACCACGCCGAATTCGAACAGATGATCGGCTCCCAGCAGACCATCTGCAACCAACCATTCCCTGTCGGTCTTACCGCCCTTGCGGGGTCCTGTGCTGGAGATGAACCATTGTGCCAGACTGGCGACGCCAACGCCCATGTTCTTCGCGACCGAGTCGCCAAATGCCCATGTCGATATTCGTACGCCTCGCAGTTCGGACTCTCTGGATTTCCCGACGCCCGAAATCTTCCAACCCGTTTCCCGGCGTGGCAGTTTGAGTTTGTCCGCCGCGCTGGGGTCGAGCACGCTAAAGATGGCACCGGCATCCACCAACAACCTGACAGCTTGTTCGTTAAAATGCGGCTGACAGAGAAGCCTGAAGCCGTCCGGTGGTGTCAGCGGCACCTCGGCGTAGCCACTCCGAATCATGGTTTCGCTGATCGCTTGGCAGATGGCCGTGTCAGGTTTCGTCCCGCGCAGGCAGAGCCAGCCCGTCAGACAGTCTATGATTGCATGATTGCGGAGCAGAAAATCCAGGCCCAGTACTGCGTGCCAGGCTTTGCGATCGCCTGTCTTCATCGAATCGGCCAGCACCGGCTGGTTCAAGAACTCCGCCTCAGACAGCCGGATGCTGTCGATCAAGTAAGCCTCCTTCCAGTCCAGCAAACCCCACGCGTCGTCGTCCAGCCTCACACCCATTTCGCCGAACGTTTTACATCCTTTAAGCAGTCTATGTTCAGCACTGGTCACCGTCCAACCGGTATCCACCATGAAGGTGGTTTGCTGCTCACCCAAACGGCCCTTTACCAGGAGATTGTTGTTATCGTCGCGGTCGAGCTTAAGGGGATAGTAGCCCGCCCGCTGCAAGTAGGCGGCCACGGGCGGCAGTTTCCTCTCGGCCGCGAATGCGATCGAAGGCAGGCCGGCCAGAGCAGCGACTCCGAAGCCCGTTCTGCTCAAAAATCCTCGGCGGCTTAGCATGGGTTCCCTTTCCTTTGGTAGCCGGTTTCAGCGGCTGCGCCCGTGGTTTCGGATCGTATCCAACTCGGTTTCCAGCGCGGCGACCTCGGTCGGTTGCTCGGCGTAGCGGTTGGTGGTTTCGGCTGGATCGGCGAACAGGTTGTAAAGCTGGCCGGCCGGTTCGCCCGGCTTGGGTTGAACCTTCGCGGGCGCCGTGAAGCCGCCGGTGCCCAAGCCCTCGACCAGTTTCCAACCACCGCGCCGGATCGCGAACAGCCCGTTCATCGCGTGCGAAACCAGCGACTGCCGCACGGCCGACTTCGGCCGCCGGCCTTCGAGGAGGTGGGCGAAACTGAAGCTGTCTTCGGCCGCGTCGTGCGGCAGATGGGCACCGATGATTTCAGCGAACGTCGCCATGAAATCGGTCAGGCAGGCAAGTTGGGCGGTGGCGGTGCCCTGCATGGTCCGGCCGGGCCAGCGCACGATGCACGGCACGCGATGACCGCCCTCGTGGATGTCCGCCTTCTGTCCGCGCCAGGGACCATTTGCGGCGTGGTGGTAGCGCGCGACCTCGGTCGGCAGCCAGTGCGCGCCGTTGTCGCTGGTGAAGACCACCAGCGTGCGACTCGCGAGGTCCAGCCGATCGAGTGTCTTCAGCACTTCGCCGACGCTCCAGTCGGCTTGGACCACAAAGTCGCCGCGCGGTCCGGCGTGGCTCTGGCCTTGGAACGCCGCCGTGGGCAGCCACGGGTCGTGCGGCGCAGACAACGCCAGGTACACGAAGAACGGCCGACCGGCTTCCGTACACGTGTGTGTCTCCAGGTACCCCACCGTCCGCCGGGTGATTTCCGGCAGCACGTCGTCGTGCCGGAAACCCGGCGCCATCGGCCCGGCCCGGTAGAATCCCCCACCGCCCTGGCGCTGGTGCTTGTCGCCGGGCGTCCAGGCCGTGGGTGCGGCAACACAGTGGTCGTTCTCGATCCACAAGTACGGTTCCATGTCGAGCGAGGCGGGAATGCCGAAGTAGTCATCGAAACCGGCCGTGAACGGACCGCCGGAAAGTGGCTTGGCGTAATCCACCAATGCCACGTCGGCCGCCGGTTTGGAGTCGTCGCCGAAAGCCGCTGGTTCGCGCGTGGCCCAGCCGAGACCGAGATGCCACTTGCCAAAGCCGGCGGTGGCGTACCCGCGCTGTTTAAGCATCGCGGGCAAGGTCAATCGACCCGGCTCGATCAGCGGCGGCGACCAACCCCACAGCACGCCGGATTTCAGCCGCGAACGCCAGGCGTAGCGACCGGTCAGGACACCGTACCGGGTGGGCGAACACACCGCGGAGGGCGTGTGCATATCCGTGAAACGCAGGCCCTCGGTCGCGAGGCGATCGATGTTCGGCGTGGGGGTCTGAGATTGCGGGTTGTAGCACTGCGGGTCTCCGTAACCCAGATCGTCGGCGAGGATGAAGACGATGTTGGGCGGCGGGGCGGAATGCACGGGACGACTCGCGCCTCCCCAGCCAAACCAAAGCAGGCCCGAGAGGAGCGTGCGAAATGGGCGTGTCATGTTCGAGATGGAATCAGCCCGGCCCAATCGCGGGCAATCCGAAAAGCCGGCCCGCGCACAAAGGCAGACCGATGCCCGAGAGGACCCGCTCAGCGTCGGGCCGGCAGCGGCTTTACCGGCCAATCCGGCGAGTCGGTCCGGGCCTTGGCAAGGAGAGCGTCCAGGCGTTTGACCACCTGGGGATTCGCCGCGGCGATGTTGTTGGTCTCACCCAGGTCAGCGCGCAGATCGTAAAGTCCGAGCGGCTTGCCCGGCGCGAGGCGCACGCCTTTCCAGTCGCCCGCGCGAATGGCTTGCTTGAAGCCGCCTTCGTGGAACTCCCAGTACAGGTACTCGTGCTGGCGCTTCTGCTTCCGGCCCTCGATGGCCGGCAACATCGAGATGCCGTCAAGGCCGCGCGGTGGTTTTGCCCCGGCCAACGCCGCCGCCGTCGGCAGAAAATCCCAGGAAGCCCAAACCTGATCACTCACGCGCCCGGCCGGGACGCGACCGGGCCAGCGAACGATCATCGGCACGCGGATGCCGCCTTCGTAAAGGTCGCGCTTGATGCCGCGCAATGGACCGTTCGAGTCGTTGAACGCCGGGTCGTTGCCGCCTTCACGATGCGGGCCGTTGTCCGAGGTGAAGAACACGATGGTCTTCCCGTCCAGGCCCAGTTCCTGGAGCAGATCGAACAACCGGCCGACGTCGCGATCGAGGCGCGTGATCATCGCCGCGTGGGCCTTTTGCGCGGGCGGCCAATCGAGGTCCTTGTACGGGCCCAGGTCCGGCACCTCCATGCCCAGCTTGCCGGCCTCGTTGTTCGCGTGCGGGAGCGTCGGCGCAAAATAGAGGAAGAACGGCCGGTCTTTCGCGCGCCGAACGAACGCCAGCGCCTCGTCAGCGATCAAGTCCGCGCTGTAATCGAGCTGGTTATCGGAAACGCCGGCCCCCGTGGCGTCCTCCTTGGGGACGGTGTTGCGCAGTTGGACCTTCTCCTCGTTGCGCCACAGAAAGGTCGGATAGTAATTGTGCGCGTGGCGCTGGTTCAGATAGCCGAAGAAGTAATCGAAGCCGTGCCGGCGCGGCAGGCCGACCTCGGCACCGCCCACGTCGCCCAGGCCCCATTTGCCGACCAGCGCGGTGGTGTAGCCGGCGTCCTTCAACACCTGGGCCACCGTGACATCGCCGGGGCGGAGCGACTGCGCCAGCGGGTTCTGCTGGCCGGCGTTGCCCCGGACCCGCGCGTGGCCGATGTCCACACCGGTCATCAGGGAGCAACGCGAGGGCGCGCAGACGGTGGACCCCGCATAGCATTGCGTGAAGCGCGTGCCCTCCGCTGCGAGTCGGTCGAGGCGCGGCGTCCGGATGCGCTGCTGGCCGTAGCACCCCAGATCGCCATAACCGAGATCGTCCGCCAGGATGAAAACGATGTTGGGGCGCGATGGCGATGGCACCGCGGCCGCGGTCACTCGTGAGAATGCGGAGGTTCCAATCGCAAGGGCCGCCAAGAACAGCCAGGGGCGTTTCATGGACGCGATGGAATCAAGGACCGGCGCTCGCGATCAACCTGAAAGCGCGCGTCGTCGCTTGCGAAAGTGCCCGCTTCGCCAACCGGCCCACGTGAGGAGCCCAACTTGCGGCACGACCGGCAGGCCACGCGTTGTCGGGATGCGTCTTCGGCTGGGGGAGGCGCCGGCTTCGGGGCAGGGCAGGCCGGTCGGCTTCAACGACCCAGCAACCGCACCCGCGCGTAGCGGATGACGGTGCCACCACCGGCCGGTTGGCCCAGCAGGTCCAGCGTCTCCGAGGGCGCCGAGCCGGCCCGGACGGTGGCGGTGAAGAACTGGCTGAAAGGTTGTTGCAACGGCAGCGTGACCGCCTTGCCGACCTCGCCGTTCGCGTGGATCTCGAGCACGCGATTCTCGGACACCGCCTGGCCGTCGGCGCCCGAACCGGAGACGTAGAACACCACAAACAGGCGACCGTCCGGCGTGGGTTGGAAGCGGGGTGAAGTCGGGATCTCCCGCGAACCGCCTTCCTCGGCGATCGCGAGGGTGCGCCGCAAAACCACGGCGCCGTCCCGCACGACGGCGTAATTGACCGCCTGGCTCTGTTTCGCCTCCGGGAAGAACCGCTTCCGCAGTCGCTCGTCCAGCGCGCGCTCGGACCAGACCAGATGCACCCGGCCGTCGGGTCCGAGCCACAGGTCGCCGGGCATGATCCACCCGCAGGTGGCTTCGCGGCTGGCGATTTCCACCCAGGGTTTGAAGCCCTCGCCGACGATGTCCGGCGTCCACGTGTAGAAGAGGCGGCGGAAGTCGTAGTCCCACTCGCGCCCGGTCAGTTCCTTCTTGAAGGCGCGCCACTCGGGTTTCGGCTCGATGATGTCGCTCACGCCGCAGAAATGGACGGCCCGGTTCTGCAAAGCGACGTTCGGATAGCAGACGCGGATCGGCTCGGGTTTGGCGTACTCAGCGCCCCAGGGCCAGGGCAGTTCGCCCTTCGCCGCCCAAGCCCCGGTAAGGTCGCGAAACGTCCATTCCGCGTGGGTGTAATCGATGTTCTGAATGAGGATCAGCTCGTGGCGTGCGCCGTCCGCGGCGAAGCTGCGGTAGGAATGCTCGGTGAACTTCTGCCCTCCGTGCCACTCGGGAGCGATGTGCATGGGCGCGGACCGGATCTGCGAGGACTGGAACTCGAGGATTTCCGGCCGGGCCGGACCGTTGTATTGGCCGGGGACGAGCGTGGGATTGGCGGACAGGAAGAGTCGTCCGTCCGGAAATCCTGCCAGCGGCGACGGTTCACGCGTCCTGCCTGCCGGATCGGCGTGAACCTGCTCCCAGGCATTGCCGGCAAGGGCGAAAAGGAGCCAGCGGCAGTTGTTGAGCGGCTTGACGTTGGCCAGGGTCTCCAGGCCGGAGGCGAACACCCGATCGCCCAACCGCACCAGACAGGTCGAACCCGCGCACCAGAGCGGACCGGCCCCGTTGTCCGCGGAGCGATACGCATAGACCTCCGTCTCGCTCTCCACGATGGGCCGCAATCCGGGTTCGGCCGCCGGCACGGTCAGTGGCGCCAGGAGAATCAGGCCGTAGCTCACGGCAGCCCGGGTGGAGGTGAACCAGGATTTCGAGCTCCGGATATCTGTGGTCATGCGGGGAGTCTGACCCGGCCGGACCCTAGGATCAAGCCATGCACTCGCGCTCGGGCGGGGCGACCGGGCAGCGCCGCAGCTTGAGCAAGGTGAGGTCGTCGGCCAGGTGGACTTGAGCGCAACGTCGGACCAGGGCCTCTTCCAGTTGCACCAGGTGAAGGCCGGCGCCGGCGTGGGTGCCCGTCAACTCGCGCAGCAACTGCACCAGCCCCGCTGTCCCCAGTTCCTCGCCCGCGCCATTCGCAATCTCGACCGCCCCATCGGTGAAGAGCAGCAACGCCTCGCCGGGAGCGAGATGCCCGTCGGCCTCCACATAGGCCGTGTCCGCGAACATCCCCAGGGCCGGCTGGGACTTGCCAGGGCAGGGGACCACCGCGCCCGCCTGGACGATGAGCGGCGCCGGGTGCCCCGCCCGCACGCAGCGCAGATCGCCGGTGGCGGCATCGTACCGGACGCAGACCGCCGAGGCGAAATAACCGGCGTCGCTCACCAGGGTGTTCAAGCGGGCGTTCAACACCTCCAGAAAACGCGCCGGCGAGGAGAGGGCGTCCCGGTGGTCTTCCCAGAGAGAGCGCAATTGCATGGTGTACAGCGCTGCGGCCACGCCATGCCCCATCACGTCTGCGACCAGGAGAACATAGGCATCGAGGCCGCACCGCTCGACCCGGCAGAAGTCGCCTCCGACCACTTCATGCGGTTGATAGCAACGTTCGAGTTCGACGCGCGGGTCTTCCGGTAACGGACCTTCCAGGGCGAGGTCTTGAATGCGCTTGGCCCGCCACAGATCGCGCACGCCTTCGGTGAGGTCGCGAAACAGTTCAATGCCGCCCACCACCTCGCCGGTACGGTTGCGCACGGGGGCGACCGAGACCTCGACCGGCACCCGCTCACCCCGCTTGGACTGCGCGAAGACCAGCACCGGCGTGCCGCTGGGGTTGCCCGTCACGATGCTGCGATGCAACGGACAGTGCTCCTGGCCGCAGAGCCGATGACCATCCTTGTCCACGTGGGCCAGCAAATCATCGAAGCAGGTCCGGCCGACCACCTCCTCGCGGGTCCAGCCCATGATGCGCTGGGCCGCGCGGTTCCAGAAGAGGATGCGGCGTTCGCAATCCGTGACATACGCCCCGTCAGCGAGCGCATCCAGGAGTTCCGCGGCGCCCAATCGGGCCAGCAGTCCGGGAGTCTGAGCTTGAGCCTTCATCGTCATGCCGGCGTGCGAGTGAGGGTTGTTGGCGGAGAGTCTATGCCGGGGTTGCCACTGCCTGCAAGGCGGTGGTGTCCCAATGTCGGTGGTGTCCTGGATTTTAAATCGGTGGCTGCGCCGCGGCGGCGGCGCAGGGAGAAGCGGCAGCACCGCGATCACCCATTGGGACACTCCCTGCAAGGCTGCCGACTTGACCACCCGCCCCGCCGCCGGCCTGGTCACCGGGCTCCCCTCAGGTTCCGGGCGGAAATGGAGTTGTGATTCCCACCCTCCTCGTTACCCTGCGCCGGTCATGACACTCGCGGAGAAAGTCAAACAAGCCGGCGTGGTCGGCGCCGGTGGCGGGGGGTTTCCCACCCACGTGAAGCTCGCCTCGAAGGCGGACACGATCATCGCCAACGGCGCGGAGTGCGAGCCGCTGTTGCACAAGGACGCCGCGGTCATGGAACATCACGCCCGTGACCTGGTCCGCGGCCTGGAACTGGCCTTGGACGCAGTGGACGCGAAAGATGCGGTGATTGCCATCAAAGCCAAGAAGAAGCACGCGGTCGAAGCCTGCCAGGCCGCGGTGAAAGGCTCGCGTGTGCGCGTGCAATTGCTCGGCGACTATTATCCCGCCGGCGACGAGTACGACCTGGTCTTCAACGTCACCGGCCGGTTGATCCCGCCCGCCGGCATCCCCATCAACGTGGGCGTCGTGGTCTGCAACGTCGAAACGTACGTGAATATCGCCGCCGCGGATGCCGGCCGGCCGGTCACGCACAAGACCCTCACGCTCGCCGGCGCGGTGCGGAACCCGATGACCGTCACCGTCCCGGTCGGGACGACCTTCCGCGAGTTGATCGAGGCCACCGGCGGATTTGCCACCGATCAACCCGTCCTGTGTCTGGGGGGGTTGATGATGGGGGAGACGACCGAGAACCTGGATGCGCCGATCACGAAGACCGCCACCGGCGTGGTCGTCCTGCCGCGCGACCATCACGTCGTCCAGCGCAAGCTCAAGCCCGCCACCGCGCAGAACGCCATCGGCAAGTCGGCCTGCGACCAGTGCCGCTATTGCACCGAGTACTGCCCGCGGTTCCTGCTGGGCTACGCGGTCGAGCCCCACCAGGTCATGCGCAGTCTGGCCTTCACCGCGACCGGCGTGGAGCATTGGAATCAATGGGCGGCGCTGTGTTGTTCGTGCGGACTGTGCACCCTCTACGCCTGCCCCGAGGAGCTCTTCCCGAAGGAGGCCTGCGACCAGTCGAAGGCCGAAATGCGCAAGGCGAACCTGAAATGGACCGGCCCGCCGACCGTGAAGCCCCACGCCATGCATGACGGTCGCCGCGTGCCGATCAAAACCCTCACGCGCAAGCTGCACGTCCAACATTACGATCACCCGGCGCCGTGGCAGGCGATCGACTTTCAACCGGCCCGCGTGGTCCTGCCCCTGAAGCAAAACGCCGGCGTCGCGAACCTGCCCCTCGTCAAGCCCGGCGACCGCGTCCGTGCCGGGCAGATGATCGGCCAGGTGCCGGAGAAGGCGTTGGGCGCGCCAATCCACGCGCCCTTCGCGGGACGGGTGGTGTCGGTGAGTGACCGCGTCATTTTGGAGAGACTTCCATGAGCGAGAAATCCATCGGTTTGATCGAACTGTCGAGTGTCGCCGCCGGATTCGAAGTGGCGGATACGATGCTCAAGGCAGGCAACGTGCGCCTGTTGCTGTCGCGCTCGATTTGCTCCGGCAAGTACATGGTCCTGATCGGCGGCGACGCCGCCGCGGTACAGAGCGCCGTCGCCGCCGGGATCGAAGTCGCGAACGGCTGCCTCATCGACTCGTTTGTGATCGCCAACGTTCACCCGGACGTCTTCACCGCCTTGGGCCGCACCCAAACCCCGGAGCCGAACGGCGCCCTGGGCATCCTCGAATCGTTCAACGTCGCCACGCTGATCCAAGCCGCCGACGCCGTGGCAAAGGCGGCGCCGGTTCAACTGCTCGAAGTGCGCCTGGCCATGGCGCTGGGGGGGAAGGCTTTTTGCACCCTGACCGGCGACGTCGGTTCGGTGCAGAGTGCCATGGCCGCGGGCCGGCGGATCATCGCCGACGCCGGGGTGCTGGTGAACGCGGTGTTGATTTCGCGTCCGCACCCGGATGTGTACCGCGAGGTGATTTAGCCCGGCCCCGGGCGTTGCCCGTCCCGTTCACCGCGTGCGGATGTAGGGCTCCTCCTCCCAATTCGTGGCGGGCCAGAAGAAGCTGTTCACCGCGCCATCGTAGCGGAGGCAGAGATCCCGGATGTTGGTCTTCTTGGAGAAGTTCGCGTCCGCGCCGGTCCAGCCACTGAACAAGTGTCGGTGCCACGGGCAGGCCAGCACGATGAACCGCGTGTTCCACCGCGCAATCTGTTCGGCCAGCCACGCCTTGCCTTCGGCTGTGGTTTGCTGCCAGGGCCCCATGTGGTACGCGTAGCTGGTGGTGAAATCACCGAAGTACTCCCAGCCCAGATCGATGGGGATATGCCCGCGCGTGCGGTCCGAGAGGCAGATGAACGAATTGGTGTTCTCCACGTAGCCCTTCTCCAGGTAGGGCTGGTTGCCGCCCGGAAAACCCGAAGTCTTGTTCGTCGGATTGACGAGGTAAAGCGGCGGCCGGTCCCGCTGATCGTCGCGATACATCATGATCCCCAGCCCGATCTGCCGCTGGTTGTTGGTGCAGTGCATCCGCCGGGCGTTTTCCTTCGCGCGGCCCAGCAACGGCAGGAGCATGCTCGCCAGGATCGCGATGATGGCGATGACCACCAGCAGCTCGATGAGCGTGAACGCGGCGACCGGCCGCCGCAGGGTGGGTTTGTGTCGCTCGCGCATGGAGGGGGATTTCCCCGAACGAGTTCGCGCTGGAAACCCCGGAACCGTAGCCGCCGACATCAGCCGGCGCTGCCTTCCCTTCGAAGTCAGCCGGCGCGGACTCGCGTCTGCGGCTACCCGGTTCATGGGCAGGGCGGCGCGGGCGGACCGTATCCGCCCGCGCCCGCGGACAGGGTTACTTCATCAGCCGGAAGAACTGCGTGCCGGTGCCGATGGGCAAGGTCACGACGTTCCGGTTGTTGATGACTTCCACCGTCGCATTGACGGCACCCCACTGCGGGTCCGTGAGACTGGGCGTGCCTTGGACGACGAAGTCCGTGGCCTCGACGGGCCAGCTCACCAGCACGTTGTTGCCCGACCGTTCGATGGTCAGAGTCACGTCCGTGACCGGCTTGCATTCGGCCAGCGGGTTCACGCCGGCCAGCGGACCGCACGGGCGGATGATGCCGTAACGCACGCGAGTGACGGCGATTTTGGCCTGCACGTCGCCGGCATCGCTGGTGGTGAACCGCGCGGCGGCTTGCGGGCCCTGGTTGACGCCGCTGAACTTCACCGCGTCGATTTCCCAATAGGCCTGCTTCCATTCGTTGCTGCCGGCGAGCGTCACGAAGTAGCTGTCGGGGGTGAAACCAAGCGTCGCCACGCCGCCGACCTCGGTCTGATAGACCTCCGGCTTGATCCGGGTGCCAGCCAGGGCCGGGTCGTCGTAATAGGTGATGCAGATCGCCAGATGCGCCGGCGGTTGCGTGGTGGGACCCAGTTTTTGGTCCGTGATGGCGAAGTTGAGGTATTGGTGAGAAAAGCCGGCCGTGCCGTCGTTCTGGGCGGGGCGGACCGCCATGCGCCGGTCGTTCGCCGGGCCTGCTTCTTCCACGATCATTTCCTGGTCGCCGCTGCTGCTGCCGACGTCGAGGCCATCGCGAATGTCCTTCGCGAGGTCGAGCTCCGCGAAGTTGCCATACAGGTCGGTGCAGATGTTCGGATCCTCCACGCATTCGGCGAGCGGATCCTGACCGGCCAGCGGATTGTCGCCGACGCGGAGCACGGCCAACTCCAGGCGCGAAACCGCAACCTGTCCGTTCTGCGAGTAGAAGCGCGGCCCGGCGGTGTATTCGTCGGCGTTGACGCCTTTCAGGTTCACGGCGGGTACCGTCCACGACCGCCGGATCCATTGGCCGGTACCTTCGAGGAGTTGACGTTTGTCCGCGGGATAGAAGCCGATGCCGCCCTGGTCATCCGTGGCGTATGCCTCCGGACCGAAATGCACGTCCAGGCCGGCAAACGCCGGGTCGTCATAGAAGTCCACACAGACCTTGACGGTGCGGGGATCGTTGCATGGCTTGCCGAGATAGTTGTCCGTGATGCCAAAGTTGAGATAGCTGCCGTCGGGAATGACCGCGTGGCGCTTGTCGCCCGCGGGACCGACGTTGTCGGCGAAGGTCACCGTGTGATCGTGGCCGTTGAGGACGATCAGGTGGTTCGTGGTGCCCGCGGCCAGGTCGATGCCCACGAGGTTCGTTGCTGGCTCCGGATCGCAGGTTTCGGCCGGCAGAAACTTGTTGATGTCCTCGGGTTCGCCGAAGGCGCCTTGCGCACCGAAGGCGACCACGCGGACGATCAGGCTGGGCACGCCTTCAAAGCGGATGGTGCCGCCGTTGACGCCGCCGGCCCGCGTATCGCCCTGCGCGTTGGCCGGCACGGAGCCGATGTAGTGCGTGCCGTCCGAGGCGCGAATGCCATTGGGAATGCGGAATAGGATCCAGTTCCAGCGTTTGTTCTTCGCCTCCACCGGCACCTGTCCACCGACAGGTGCGTTAAGTTCCGGCAACGTGCCGGTCAGGAAGTTGAAGTTCCGCGGGTTGCCTTGGGCGTCGAGCAGCGAGGCGTCGCCGTAGGCCTGGACCAGGATGTCGATGAAGTCGTCGTCTGCCCACTCCGAGTACAGGCTGTCGGCGACGTTGAGGAAATTGCCCGTGACCTTCTTCCCGGTGTGACCTCCGATGGTGAAATCCTCCGTCACCTGATCGCCGCCGGTAAGGATCGAGATCACGGTGTTGTCCCACATGGCGCCAGCCGGATCGAGGGTGCCGTCGGTGACCACGTAATGGACCGGCAGGTTCGCGTTGATCGTGGTCGGCCATTGTTCGGGATCGAACGGGCCGGTCTGGGCGAGCGAAAGGGCGGCCAAACCAAGGGACGCCAATGCGCTATTGAGGAGAAGTAGCTTTTTCATAGCGGTTGCGGATTTTTTACACTCTGCATGTTGACCCGGCGGGGTGTCAAAAAGATTTTACGGAAATGGAATTTGCCGAAAGCATGCGGACTGGAGAGGGTTGCGTCATGACCTTGCGTCCAAAATCTCCCCGCCGCAGGCCTGGCTGGCCGGTGTGGTTTGCGGGCGTTCTCTGGCTCGGCACTGCTGCCCTCTTGCCGGCCGCCGGCGCCGCCCAGATCAATCCGCCCCTTGGCCCTTACACCAACCCGAACGCCGCGGAACGGGCGAAGGCAACGCGATTCGGCACCAACGCTCCCGTGGTGTTGACCTCGTACTTTTACTGGTACGACGTCTATACCCAGGCGCACCTCGTCAACGGCGATGGCTCGGACGCGCTCACCGACCATCCGGCCACGCTGACCGGCTTCTCGTACAAATCGACCGCGTGGCACCGCACGCAGATGGCAGACATGATGGCGGCGGGAATCGACGTCCTGTTGCCGGTGTATTGGGGTGAACCCTCGGAGCGCATTCCCGGCAAACCCGCGGTGGAACAGCCTTGGAGTTTCGCCGGCCTGCCGCCGCTGGTCGCCGCCCGGGACGCCTTGCTGGCCGAAGGCAGCACCCCGCCGGCCATCGGCCTCTTCTACGACACTTCGACGCTGCAATTCAATGCGGCGAACCGGCAGATTGACCTGACCACGGACTACGGCCGTGAGTGGTTTTACGAGAGCATCCGCGACTTCTTTTCGCTCATCCCGGCGCGGCACTGGGCCACCATCGAGGGGCGGCCGATCGTCTTCCTGTACTCGGCGAGCTTCGCGGCGGCGCACGACCAGACCTGCATTGACTATGTGCGGCAAGCGTTCGCACGTGACTTCGGCGGCGTGCAACCGTACATCGTCCGCGAAATATCCTGGAACGTGCACGCCGACAATACCTACGCCTGGGGCGGCGCGCTCTCCCTCCGCAATCCCGGCGTGGCCGCCCTCGGCCCCGGGTACGATCACTCCGCCGTGCCGGGACGCACCCCGCTGATCGTGCCCCGGGAAAACGGCGCGTTCTTCGAGCGCCAGTGGACGCGCTTTCTGCGCGCGCCTTCGAGGCTCGTCCATATCGAGACCTGGAACGAATTCCACGAGGGGACCGACATCGCCGCGTCGAGGGAATACGGCCGCCAGTACATCGAACTGAATCGGAAGTTCGCGGATATGTTCAAAGCCGGCATCAAGCCGCCTCGTCCGCGCGGTCCCTACTCGGACTTCAAGTCGGTGAGCGTGACGCTCCAGGCTACGAATGAAGCGCGCGGTCTGGTGCAGTTCGAGTTCGCCGACGGGGCAACCACGCCCGCCGAAGCGGGGGGCGAGGCCTGCCGGGCCGCGGTGCCCACCCTTCACGGTGGGCGCTACCTCTACTTCCGAATCGACGACTCGTTCAAGTGGGCGGGCCAGATGCTGGTGGATGCGGCGGTGGAGTACTTCGACGCCGGCTCGGGGACGTTCCGCCTCGAGTATGACGGTCCCGACCCGAACGCGCCCTTCAACGGCGCCTATACGGCCAGCAAGACCACGGCCACGCTGACCAACTCCGGGCGTTGGAGGACCGCGAAGTTCCGCTTGCTCGAAGCCCGCTTCCTCAACTCCCAGAATGGCGGGGCCGATTTCCGCATCGCCGTTCAGGCCGACCCGTTCTATGTGCGGCGCGTCACGGTTACCCGCCTCGGGGTGCCCGGCGAATCCGGCGAAACGCTCCACGGCTGGCAACCCGACTTCAGCGAACCACCAGGGACCAACTGGGTGCTTGCGGGCGAGGCTGCCGGGGTGTTTCGGTCGCTTTCCGGGATGTTGCAGTTCGGCCCCGCTCCTGACCATCCCGCGCTCCTGCTCGCCAACCCGCCGGGCCTTGAGCCCTCGGGCACGGAAATCCTCGCCCGTGTCCGACCCGTCACCGCGACTTCGGGGCCGACGTGGCAGGGCGGGTTGGCCTTGGTGGCCGACTTCCGGTCCGGGAACGCCTTCGCCGCGGAATTCCGCCGCCCCGCCTCCGGCCAGAGCGAAATGGGGTTGCCCAGGATCGGCGACGACGTTGCCCCGGTCGCTGCCGTGGCCTGGGACTTGAACCACTGGTACTGGCTTCGGGCCAAACACGAAACCAACTCGACGACCGGCTACCCCGATCTCTGGTTGCGCCTTTGGCCCGCGGACGGCGAAACGCCAGAGCCGGGCTCGTGGAGTCTGTGGCGCGATTATCATCCGGCGAGTCCAGCCTTGACCGGACCGCCGGGACTTGTCGCCGGGCCAGGCGTATTCGAGGTGGACTACTATCTGGTGAAGGGTGACGGGTTGCCGGAGATCGTGGTTCATCTGCCGGCCCTCAAACCCGCGCGGGCGCACCTGGAGCCGCGCGCCTTCTCGCCGGTGGCCGGGATGAGCCTCGATCTGGAGGGCGAGGCCGACACCAGCTATGTGTTGGAGGATTCCAGCGACCTCGTCGCGTGGACGGGCGGTGTGGTCACCACCGACGCGGCCGGTCTGGGCGCGTTCCACGACGCCGCCGCCACCAACTTTCCGCACCGCTTCTACCGCGCCCGCGTCGCGCCGTGAGTGACGCTCCGAACGACCCGAAACCCGGGAGAGAAATGGGGCGCCACTGGCTTTTCGCCTGACGGGCTGATCCTCGATCGCCCGGCGCATCCGCGGTCGATGCCACGGGATTCTATCGGTTGGGGCGGCGTAAACGAAGAGACACCCGGGGTTGAAGACTGATCTCGACGGACGCCACCAACGCGGTCACGATCCCGACATGAATTCCGGTGAACGTCCGGCGGACCCGTCGGACTGGAAGGCCTTGGTGGCTCCCTATCAGACACCTGCTGTCGGGCGCAGTGTTTGGCAGTTGGTGAACACGCTCGTTCCGTACGCGCTCCTCTGGTACCTGATGTACCGAAGTCTGGCCGTGTCCTATTGGCTCACGCTGCCGCTGGCGGTCCTGGCGGCCGGTTTCCTCGTGCGGGTGTTCATCATTTTCCACGATTGCGGCCACGGTGCCTTTTTCAGATCGCAAAGGGCGGCGGACATCGTGGGCGTCATCACGGGGGTGCTGACCTTCACGCCGTACTATCACTGGCGCTGGGAACATGCCGTGCATCATTCGACGGCCGGCAACCTGGACCGGCGCGGCTTGGGAGATGTGTGGACGTTGACGGTGCAGGAGTATCTGGAGTCGTCCCGCTGGAAGCGGTTCGCCTATCGGTTGGCCCGGAATCCCGTCGTGCTCTTCGTGCTGGCACCGGTGCTGTTGTTTGTGGTCAAGCAGCGCTTCGCCTCGGCCCACGCCCCACCCCGGGAGCGTCGCTCTGTTCAGGCGACGAACCTGGGGATCCTGGCTTTGGCTGCCGCGCTGAGCTGGATTCTCGGTTTCGAGGCTTACGTGTTGATCCAGTTGACGGTGATGGCGGTGGCGGGCTCGGCTGGCGTGTGGCTCTTCTACGTGCAGCACCAATTCGAAGGTGTACACTGGGCGCGCCGCGACGAATGGGATTACACCGCGGTGGCGCTGCAGGGCAGTTCCTTCTACAAGCTGCCCAAGGTCCTGCAATGGTTCACCGGCAGCATTGGGTTCCATCACATCCATCATCTGAGTCCGCGGATCCCGAACTACAACCTGGCCCGGTGCCAGGAGGCGGTCCCGCTGTTTCAGACGGTGAAACCGGTCACGCTGTTCTCGAGCCTGAAATCGCTCACCTTCCGGCTCTGGGATGAACAGCGTCAGAAGCTGGTTGGCTTTGGGCACCTGCGGGCGATTCGCCGGCAGCGGCCGACGCCCGAACAGAGTTGAATTCTCCCGGCGCGTCACCGTCGGCTCCCCGCCTGGACAATCTCTTGTTGCATCTGCAACAAGAGATTGTCCAGGCGGGACGGCATTCCGTCCGGGCGCGCGAGGTGCCGGAGCGGGAGGGCGGTCGTGTGGGATGGGTGCCCTGACCAGGACCGGAAAGGAAAACCACTTGTCGAATGCCGGTGGCGAGCGTAAGCCAAGGCCCATGAGCACGCCGCATCAACTTCCTTCCCTCGGGACGCCGTTCAGTCGCCGCCAGTTCCTGCGCTCGACGAGCCTGGCCACCAGCGCCGTTCTGGGGATGCCAGCCCTCCTCCGGGGCCAGAACCTGAACCAGAAACTCAACCTCGGGATCATAGGCGCCGGCGGCCGAGGCGCCGCCAATACGCAGTCGGTCCGGAGCGAGAACATCGTGGCGCTCTGCGACGTGGCGCAGGACCGGCTCGACCAGGCGGGCACAAGGTTTCCCCAGGCGCGCAAGTACGTGGATTTCCGCAAACTGCTCGAGGAAGCGCGGGACCTCGACGCGGTGGTCGTCAGCACGGCGGAGCACACGCACGCCTTGGCCACCCTGCCGGCACTCAAGCTGCGCAAGCACGTGTATTGCGAAAAGCCGCTCTCCCATTCGATCGAAGAGGCGCGGTTGGTGGCCCGAGCGGCGGCGGAAGCTGGCGTGGCCACGCAGATGGGGACTCAGATTCATGCCAGCGACAACTACCGTCGCGTGGTCGAGTTGATTCAGACCGGGGCAATTGGCCCGGTCCGGGAAGCCCACACCTGGGTCGGACGTGCCTGGGGCTGGCAAACCCCGGAGGAGGCCCGGGTGAACCAGGACATCGTGAGCACCCAGGAACGGCCGACCGGCGCGACGCCGGTCCCGCCTGGCTTGCATTGGGACCTGTTCCTGGGACCCGCACCCGAGCGGCCTTTCAACGAGGTCTATTGGCCCGGCCCCAAATGGTATCGCTGGTGGGATTTTGGCAGCGGCACGATGTCCGACATGGGCAGCCACATCAATGACCTGGCGTTTTGGGCGCTCAATCTCCGGCATCCGCTCACCATCGAGGCCGAAGGACCAAAGCCGCACCCCGAGATCGCGCCCGCCTCCATGCTGGCCCGTTACCAGTACGGCGCGCGGGAGGGGATGCCGCCCGTGACGATGACCTGGTACCAAGGAACGATGAAGCCCAGGCTCTACACCGAGGGCAAGATCCCGAAGTGGGACCTGGGCATTCTGTTCGTCGGGGACAAGGGGATGTTGCTCGCCGACTATGGGAGGCACGTCCTGTTGCCCGAGGATCGGTTCAAGGATTTCCAGCCCCCGGCGCCCTTCCTGCCCGCGTCGCCCGGTCACCACGAAGAATGGATCGCCGCCTGCAAGACCGGCAAACCGACGGGGTCAAACTTCGATTATGCGGCTGCGCTTACCGTGGCGAATCATCTGGGCAATGTCGCCTATCGCCTGGGACGCAAACTGGAGTGGGACCCGGAGACGTTGACCGCGAAGAACTGCCCCGAGGCGGATCACCTCATCCGCAAGACCTACCGGGAAGGTTGGAAGCCCGCCTGAATCGCAACCCGACCCACGGAGCGAAGCTGGAGCAGCGCCTGATCCAGCGTCCAAGCGGGGCGTCTCCGGCAGAGCGGTGTCGGTGAGCACCTTGCCATGGGTTCTCATTTTTCTGCCGACGATCCCGTCCGCCAACCGGCGGGAAAGGAACGCAAAAGGGGACCGGACGAATCCGGTCCCCTCTGAATCAGCGAACCTCCAGGCGGGCCGGAGGTTCGAAGGGGTCAGCCTTAGGGCTTGATTGCGCGCAGGAACGCGTTCCCGGCGCCGATGGGCACCGTGATGGGAGTGGTCGCGCCGGCCTGGGTCGTCCAGGGACCCGTGACGCTCGGAGCGGTCTGGAGCACCCAACCCGCCGGCAGGGCGGCAGGCTCGGAGGTGACGTTGACGTTACTGCCCGACTGGACCGCAATGAGCTTGACCGAGGCGGCCACGACATCATTGAAGTCCCAGTGCGCCACGAGGCCGGCGATGGAACTCGGAGCCGCGCCTCCAGCCAGCGAGAGGGCCTGGGCTTCGGTGAGCGCGCCGTCGTACACGACGAAGTCATCGATCACGCCGTTCTCGCGATTGTCGGCGATCCCGGGGCCGCCGCCGATCACCAGGGTCGTGAAGTCGGTCTTGAGCGGATCGCCAAGACCTTCAAGGAAGGGCTTTCCGTCGATGTAGATCACCTTCGACTGACCGTCCTTGACGAAGGTGAAGTGGTGCCAGCTATTCCACCAGGTGGCATCGCCGGAGTAGTCGATGAATGTACTGATGTTGGCGCTGATGCGCGTCACATCGGCGTCACAGCAGCCGGAAGTGTCGTAATAGATGGTGGAATCGCCCCAAGGTATGTGGGCCTGGAAGCCGCGTGTCGAACTGGCGCTGCTGGCCGAGTTTGCCCAGAAGCCCGAGGCATTGCCGATCGCCCGGAGTTTGACGAAGAGCGCGATGGTCAGCTTGTCGTCCGCCGTGGCGGCATTGAGGAAGCTCGCGTCGTACACGTAGGCCGTGCCGGCGGCAGCTCCGGTGTCAAGGGCAAGGTCGCCCGCCGCTCCGCTGTGGCCGCCCATGTCGGCGGTCTGCGCCGCGGCGCCCATCAGCAGGGCCGGATACTGATGGACTTTGTCCACGATCGGGCCGCCGTACTGGGCGACCTCGAACGACCATTCCATTGAGGCCGGCTGGCCCGCCGGATCCAAGTAGCCGAGGGTCACCGTGTGGGTGGACTTGCTGGCGAGCAGCGCGCCCGGCTTGTAGGTGATCGTCGCCACGTTCGCGTCCTTGGTAAGCGGGGTGGGGGTGACCGCGACGCCGTCGAACTTCAGGGTGACATTGGCCGCCGTCCACTCCGTCTTGCCGTCACGATGCACGATCCTCACCGTGGCATCGGGCATCACGTTCTTGGCATTCGCTGCCGGGGTCATGGTCGTGAAGGCACCTTCCGCCGGAGCCGGCAGGTCCACGGTCGCCGAGAGGTATTTGCCCGGGATCGGGGTCAGCGAAGCCGCCGGCGTCGGGTCGCCCTCTTTCCGCCACGCGACCTGGCCGTAGTCCCCGCCACCGCCTTCCTTATAGACCATCTCGATGTAGTACTTGTTGCCGGCCACCAAGGAGATGGGCTCCGAGGTCCGTGCAGTGCCAGGCTCGGTGAAGGGGTTGCAGCAGCCGGTTTCCTCGGCGATCGGAGTGTCGTAGAGGGGATCGGTCGGGGTCTCATTCGCGCTGAGGTACAACCGCGAGGCGTCATCGCTATAGACGAAGAACCGGTAATCTCCCGATTCCGTCGGCGTGAGATACCCTTCCATGATGGCCCCGTAGTTTTCATTCACGTCCGTCGGGAGGATGTCGCGACTGTTGAGCGAGAACACGGCCCCCGTCCAGTCGGGTGTCGCCGGGTAGCGCGGATCAGCCAGGAGCAGGTCCACCGCCGTTCCCGTGATGTTCCCGTAGAACGAGAACTTGAGTACGCCGTTCTTGCTCTGGATATAGGAGAAGAAAGTCGCCTTCGTGCCCGCGGGAACCGTGAAGTTCTGGAGGTCCTTGACCCCCGTCACTGCCACCGTATAGGCCGTGGCGCCGGGGGTTTGTTTGGCGGTTGTAAGCGTCACCACCTTGTTCTTGTAGGTCGCCGCCGTGACCGCAAGGCTGGGCGTGATCGTGTAGTTCGCCATGTCCGTGGCCGTCGCGGGATCCAAGGCCTCGGAGAAGGTGAGGATCGCCGTGTCGAAAGTGCCCGTCGCCGTCGCGGAAACGAGCGTCGGCGGGGTGGCGTCGCACGGGTTGAATCCGCCAAGGTACTCATTCAGGTTGGTGACCCCGTTGCCGTTGCAATCCAAGGCGGCATCGCTCGGGTCGTTCGGGTTCAAGCCGTACTTGGTTTCCCAGTCGTCCGGCATGCCGTCCTTGTCGGTATCGACGATTGGGCCGGTAACGGCCTTCGAGTCCAATTCCTCCGCCGTCAATACCCCGCTGGTGATTTTGAGACGGTCCAGCGAGCCAACGTACTGAAGGCCACCGGTTGCCTCCGCACCCACGCTGAAGGAGGTCTCGGTCCGGGTGAAGATGACGCCACTGGTGTACGCCCGCGTATCCGCCAGCACGCCATCGACGTAATAGCGCAGCTCCACGCCGTTTTCATGCACGACTGCAATGTGATGCCAAGCACCGTCATCCGGTATGGCCGCCACCGACGAGGCGTCCAGAATTCCCAGTGTGGTCACGAAAACCGTGCGGTCGGTGTTCACCGAGAACGAGACGGCCCCTCCCGGACCATTGCTGTAGAAGAATACCATGCGGGCTGCGGGCATACCGGAGAACTTCACCCATGCCTGCATGGTGAAGGAAGGATTCCCCGGATCCAATTGCATCCGGGTATCGGGGTCGTCCACGGTGAGGTATTGCCCGGACTCGAAATGAATCGCCCGATCTCCAGCCTGGCCGGACGGCGCCTCGGCTTCCGAAGTAGGCGGTTCCGCGGCCGGAACCCCCGTCAGATTGTTGATGCTCTCCTGAACACTGTCCGGATTGGCCTCATTAAACTCGAAATTGAGGAGCGGTGTGGCCGCCGTTGCGGCCAGCGTCATGAAAGTCAGACTCGCAGTCAAACTCGCGAGCCGTCGCCATACCAATGGGTTGTCTAGTTTCATCATGGTAACTCTCCTGTCTTTGTTGGTTGTTATGGTACACTGCTGATCGGAGACTGAAGTGGCCGGTGATTTAAGCTTTTGGCTGATTGTGTTGGTAGCTTCGTCAGGTGAACGAGTGGAGTCAAGGAACAATTTGCCGAGCGATTTGCCGATTCTCGAGCGGTGAACTCAGCCGGTCCACCGAAGCAACCAAGCCGCCGCGAAACCATCTCCGTCTCGCCTCTTGCCGGGCGTCGGCTCGCGAGATCCAGCCACCCTCGGTTCACGGCGCGAACCGACCAGAAGCCAGCGAGCCCCGGTGCCAGGCAGCGCGGCCGGTCCGACTTTAAGAGACGCCCGGAACCGGCGGGAAAGGGACAAAAAAGGGGACCGGACGAATCCGGTCCCCTCTGAATCAGCGAACCTCCAGGCGGGCCGGAGGTTCGAAGGGGTCAGCCTTAGGGCTTGATTGCGCGCAGGAACGCGTTCCCGGCGCCGATGGGCACCGTGATGGGAGTGGTCGCGCCGGCCTGGGTCGTCCAGGGACCCGTGACGCTCGGAGCGGTCTGGAGCACCCAACCCGCCGGCAGGGCGGCAGGCTCGGAGGTGACGTTGACGTTACTGCCCGACTGGACCGCAATGAGCTTGACCGAGGCGGCCACGACATCATTGAAGTCCCAGTGCGCCACGAGGCCGGCGATGGAACTCGGAGCCGCGCCTCCAGCCAGCGAGAGGGCCTGGGCTTCGGTGAGCGCGCCGTCGTACACGACGAAGTCATCGATCACGCCGTTCTCGCGATTGTCGGCGATCCCGGGACCGCCGCCGATCACCAGGGTCGTGAAGTCGGTCTTGAGCGGATCGCCAAGACCTTCAAAGAAGTATTTCCCGTCGATGTAGATCACCTTCGTCTGGCCATCCTTGACGAAGGTGAAGTGGTGCCAACTATTCCACCACGTGGCGTCGCCGGAGTAGTCGATGAACGTACTGATGTTGGCACTGATGCGCGTCACATCGGCGACGCAACAGCCCGAGGTGTCGAAGTAGATGTTCGAATCGCCCCACGGCAGGTGGGCCTGGAAGCCGCGTGTCGAACTGGCGCTGCTGGCCGAGTTTGCCCAGAAGCCCGAGGCATTGCCGATCGCCCGGAGTTTCGCGAAGAGCGCGATGGTCAGCTTGTCGTCCGCCGTGGCGGCATTGAGGAAGCTCGCGTCGTACACGTAGGCCGTGCCGGCGGCAACCCCGGTGTCGAGGGCAAGGTCGCCCGCCGCTCCGCTGTGGCCGCCCTTGTCCGCAGTCTGCGCCGCGGCGCCCATCAGCAGGGCCGGATACCCATGGACCTTGTCCACGATCGGGCCGCCGTACTGGGCGACCTCGAACGACCATTCCAGCGTCGCCGGCTGGCCCACCGGATCCAGGTAGCCGAGGGTCACCGTGTGGGTGGACTTGCTGGCCAGCACCGCGGCCGGCTTGTAGGTGATCGTCGCCACGTTCGCGTCCTTGGTGAGCGGGGTGGGGGTGATCGCGACGCCGTCGAACTTCAGGGTGACATTGGCCGCCGTCCACTCCGTCTTGCCGTCCCGATGAACGATGGTCACCGAGGCATCCGGGCTCACGTTCTTGGCATTGGCCGCCGGAGTAATGGTCGTGAAGGCGCCTTCCGCCGGGGCCGGCAGGTCCACAGCCGCCGAGAGGTATTTGCCCGGGATCGGCGTCAACGAGCCCGCCGGAGTCGGGTCGCCCTCTTTCCGCCAAGCGACCTGGCCATAATCCCCGCCGCCGCCTTCTTTGTAGAGCATTTGGATGAAGTACTTTTGGCCAGCCACCAAGCTGATCGGCTCCGAGGTCCGCGCAGTGCCGGGCTCGGTGAAGGCGTTGCAGCAGCCAGTTTCCTCGGCGATCGGCGTATCGAACGCGGGATCGGTCGGCGTCGCGTTCGCGCTGAGGAACAATCGCGAGGCGTCGTCGCTGTAAACGAAGAACCGATAGTCGCCCGATTCAGTCGGGGTGAGATACCCCTCCATGGACGCGCCGTAATTGTCGATCGCGTCGTTCGGGATGATGTCGCGACTGTTGAACGAGAACACCGCCCCCGTCCAATCCGGATGATCCGGGAAGACCGGATTACCCTGGGCATCCAGTGCGGCCAGGAGCAGGTCCACCGCCGTTCCCGTGATGTTCCCATAGAACGAGAACTTGAGTACGCCATTCTTGGTCTGGATATAGGAGAAGAACTTCCCTTGAGTGCCCGCGGGAACCGCGAACTTCTGGAGGTCCTTGACCCCCGTCACTGCCACCGTATAGGCCGTAGCGTCAGGCGTTTGTTTGGCGGTTGTAAGCGTCACCACCTTGTTCTTGTAGGTCGCCGCCGTGACCGCAAGGCTGGGCGTGATCGTGTAGTTCGCCGTGGCCGTGGCCGTCGTGGGATCCAGAGCCTCGGAGAAGGTGAGGATCACCGTGTCGAACGTGCCCGTCGTCGCCGTGGAAACGAGCGTCGGCGGGGTGGAGTCGCACGGGTCAAAATTCCCCTTGTACTCATCCAGGTTGGTGACCCCGTTGCCGTTGCAGTCTAGGGCGGCATCGCTCGGATCGTTCGGGTTCAAGCCGTACTTGGTTTCCCAGTCGTCCGGCATGCCGTCCTTGTCGGTATCGGTGAGGGTGCCGATGTTGCCGTAGTACTCGATTTCGTCGATCTGGTGCAAGGTGCCCGGCGTCTCGTAGGCAATGTAGCGGATGAACTTGTACGCCGGAGCGGCGGACGGGAGCGTGAACTTGATCACCTCGTTCCGCTGCGTCCACGGCACGACGGTGTCGGTGAAGTGGTAGATGTCGGTGTAGGTCACTCCGTCCATGGATCCCTGAATCGCCCAATCCGTGGGATCCCGGTCCGGCGAGTCATTGCCCGAAGTGACCGTGAAATGAGTCAGGCTGACCGCTTGGGCGAATTCAACCGCCACCCAGACCGGGTTCTCGGGGGTCGGATCGTCGCAACACCACTTGTCGTTCCCACCGGCGGTGGACGCCTTGTGGTCGAAGATGTTGAACGCATTCTCGCCGCCCTCGAAGTCCGGTTCGACACTGGCGGTGATTCCGGCCCAGTTCCAACTCGGATCGGTAGCCGCCCCTAAAGCGTCCAAGCCGTCCCATTCGGGATCGGTCAGGGGTCCGATCGGATTCGAAGCGCTCGCTCCGTATCCCAGTAGGGCCTCGGTTCCAGTACCGAGACTTTCGACGGTTACATTGGGTGTGGTTTGTGCCTGAGCGGCAAAACCCAGCACCAGCAAACCGGCGGCCAGACTGGCCAGCCGCCGCCTGCTTGAGTGGTTGTTTGGTTTTTGCATGGTAACTCTCTTCAGTGGGTTGGTTCTAACAGGTTTCGGTTTTCCGATCTCTCAGTGACCGGCCATTATGGCTTCTGCTTGGGTCTGAGCGGAATCCTATGGAGTGGACGGGGAGAGTCAAGGGGCAATTTCCGAATCATCGGCGACGCTCTGCGCGGGACTCGTCAAGGGCCGTTCGGGTCGGGAAACGCCCCCCGCGAGGCGGCAGGTGGCTGTGGGGGTGGCGAACCGATCCCGAATCCTCGCATCTCGACTTGAGGGCCGTGGTCGGAGGGAGCCACGGGGCGGATCGCCCGGATTACCGCTTCACGGGACGGGCAGACCGTATTGAGTGCAGACAAAGCGAATCAGCACCTGCGGTTTCTGCACCGCACCCGCCAGCAGCCCTTTGCCAATGATGAGTTGAGGCAGACTGCTCTTGGCGTAAAGGACGTAATTGGTGTGGTGAATGCGGATATCCTGCCGGATCTGGTCCTCGATCCACGGGTCTTTCAAGGCTTCGACCAAGGCATTGGTGCCGACCAGCCCGGCAGCGTGTTCCCAAGCCGCGTTGGTCGAGGGCGGGTGGGGAAAGGAGAACAGCCAATCATCAAAGGCAAGCATCTGCCGTCGATCGGCGCGCCAGACCGCCAGTCCGATCCGGGCGTACGCACAGGCATTGGTTTGCGCAGGGATGGGCTTCTTCAGGAGCCAGTTGCAGGTGCAATCCAGAGGCACCGGCAGGCTGACAATGGCCACCTGGTTGCTGAGGGCACGATACGTTTCGAGGAGCACCGGATGCGCGGCGCGGCAGTGGCTGCACGTGTAATCGAACAGGCTCACCATGACACACGGCGCGTCCGGTTTTCCGATCAGCGGCACCGCGCTCAGGTCCAACTCGAAGGCCCCGTTGTGGAGCTGTAGAAACGGTCCTGCCGGCGGCTTGCTTGTGCCTCCCGATCCGGCGCCGGTCGTCGTCGCGCCCTCCGGGGCAGCCATTGCCGGGCGTTCGGCAGAGACGGACTTGGCGACCTTCTCCATTCCCGTCCCTCTCATCGGCTGGACCGCGAACGTGGCCGGTTGGTGGACGAGTTGTCCGGTCACCAGACCGGCCAGCACGGTTGCCGCCGCGGCCGAAGGCCAGCCGAAACCGCCACGAGCCACGGCCCGTTCGGCGTTCTTGGGAAGTTCCTCTCGAAGCCGCTCCGCTGACGGTCGGAACAGCAGGATCGCCAGCGCCATCACCGAGCCGCAAGCGTGGGCGGCCATGCAGTAAGGGCAGAACGTCTTGACGGCGAACGCTTGCAGGCTGACGAACCAGGCCGCCGCGCCGAGCACCGTCAGCGCCACCGCGCGCAGACAAGCCCAGTACCGGCGGTAGTCAGCAACGGGCCGACCCCTGCCCAGGAGTACGGTGAGGATGATGGTCCCGACATACATCGCCGCCGCGCCGAGACTGACCGGAATCCCCAACCAGTAGGACCACCGGCTGTGCAGGACCGCGTCACAACCCGAGTTCGGTCCGCAGCCGGGCAGCGGGTCTCCGGTCCACGAAGCCCACACGAGGTAAATCGAGATGGCCAACGCCACCGAGGCCGGCACCCGGATACTCCACAGCCAACCGCCCGACAGCAGGTGCTCGTTGGTTTGAGCGGACAATCGCCGTTTCATTGCTCTCACCGAAAATCGTGCTGCCCCGAAGCTTTCCCACCCGCGCCCGTCCCGCCGTGGGATTGACGCGGTGGCCTGATGGACCGGTAACCGCGCCTCGATTCCGGGCCGCCGGCATCCGGACCGCGCCGTTTGTGTCGGCCGCCACTTTCTTAACCGGCACGGTTTCGCGCGCAAGCCGATTCCGACCGGCCCAACTCCGACGACGCTTCCGCGGCGCTGTCCGCGAGCGGCGGCGGCAGGTTTGATGAGACGGATCGTTGTCGGCGCACCGGGGCTCCGGTTTCCCAATGGTTTCCCCGCTGGAGACCAAGTTCGGTGATGATCCGCTCGACGGTCCGGGTGCCGATGCGAAAGCCCCGGCTCCAAAGACTCCGGGCCAACTCGGCGACGGAGGCCTGGGGGTGTTGCAGCCGGTGGTGGACCACGGCCCGAATGACCTCTGGGCTCCGCCGGTAGTTGGTCTTGGGTCCTCGACGCCGGAAGAAGGCGCCGACACCCAGTTGGTGGAAGTTCTTCAAGACCTGGTGATAGGCTTGGCGCGAATAGCCAAACTTGGCGGCGGCCTGCGTGGCGCCCAGGCCGGCGCATTGGCCTTCGTAGAGCATGGCGAGTTTGAGCGCGACCTTCTGGATGGCCGGGGTCCGTGAATCGGCGACCGGAACGGCGGCGGTCGGACGGCGGGAATCCAGCAGCGCAACCAAGGCCGGCAACTCCGAGTCCGGGTGCGGCGGCTGAGTCTGGATGTTGGGCATCATTCCACCATGCGCAAAAAGCGGGGAGACTCCGCACGCCCGTCGGCGCGAACGGCAGCGTGCCTTCCCCGGACGCTCCTCAATTGCCGGTCGGCCCCGGGGTGGCCCGGGCGCCGCCTTGTGGCAGGGCCGCCATTTCGCTGACGGTTGGGTCGGCTCCGGTCGGCGGTCGGCTCAGGCGCCACGAACCCATTACCCGGCCCAACAACTGGTCGCGCGCCACCACGGCATGAATGGTTTCCTCGGCGGACAAGGTCCGGTTGTCGCCGAGCAAGGCGTAGCGATCAGGCTGCAACTTGCCCGGGCCGATGCTCAGCGGCCCGGGCAAAAACCGGTAACCTTCCTGGACGGACTCTCCGTTCACCAGCAAACGGCCATCGCCAACGGCCACCGTCTCTCCCGGCAAACCGACAACCCGCTTGGTGATCAGCCCGCCGTGGTACCTCGCCACGACGATCTCCCCGCGACGCGGCGCCGTGTGCCGGTAGGCGGCCCGATCCACGAGCAGGAGTTCGCCACTGCTCAGCGTGGGACACATGCTCTCCCCCACGCTCAGAATCAGACTGAACCGGGAGTGGAACAGCATCACGGCGCCGATCAGGCCCGCGCCGACGATCATAATCCGCTGCAGACGCATCAGCCCTGAGTGTTTGGGAGACCCGGCGTTTCCCGGTTGTGCTCCGCCCGCGCCAGTACTCCTCCGGCAAGCGCGGACTGCACCCGGCGCTTGGCCTCGAAGTCGAACGGAATGCTGCTGACATGGCGAAAGCCGTCGAGCACCTCTTCGAGCCGTCCCGTGGCCTGTCCTGCCGTAACCGCGGCGTTCGCCAGCACGCCCACGACTTCCTCGGTGGGGCGTCGATACAGCAGGTCCAGATAGACATCGATCCAACGTTCATAGGAACGCTCGCTGGCCAAGCAGATCAAAAGACCATCGGTGAGGCCCGGTTCCTCGCCGGTGCCTCGAAACTCCCGGATTGCCTCCTCCAACTCCTGCACCGTCTGGCTGACGCCCACCGCTCCGGCGGACACGCCGCCGACTTTACTCGCGTCGCTTCCGCGTGAGGCCACCGCCTGCCGGACCTGCACGGCAAACAAGTAGCGACTCGACAGGGCCTGGAGCTGGGCCCTGGCCTGCTCCACTTCCGAAAAGGACTTGGCGGAGGCGAAATACTCGAGTGGCGGAATCTCGTTCATGGGAGAGCTCAGCGTCCAGGCTGAGACAGGCATCAGTCCGCGTAGTCCGAACGCGGCAATTCCCGTTGCGGCCATGAGCAGGAGCGTGCGCGGTACCATTGGAATCTTCATGAGTACGTGCCCCAAACTGCGGGGCGGGTTTGAGCCTCGGCGCGGGGTCAATACGCGCGGCTCGTTCCACCCTCTACTTGCGAAAACGCGGGCAGAAGTCCGCAAGGGATCGGTGAGAATCGCCGGGTGAAGCCCCGGCGATCAGGTCAGGCTGCGCATTTCGCGCCGCAACCAGACCCGGGCATAGGTCCAAAGGCCCTCCGCGGTGCGCTTGGCCAGGTCCATGGCCGTGGCCGCCTCCTCCATCGTCATGCCGACGAAATACCGCAGCTTGACCAATTCGGCGGCCGCGGGATCGACTTCGGCCAGCTTGTCGAGGGCTTCGTGCACCGCCAGCAATTCATCGGGAGGGGCGGCCAGCACCAGCGCCGATTCGTGCAGTTCGACCGGTTCGGCGCCGCTCCCGCGCTTCTGGCTCTTCTTCCGTCGGGCGTGCTCGACCAGGATCCGTCGCATCGCCTCGCCGGCGGCACCGAAGAAATGGGCGCGACTGCCCCAGCTTCCCTGATGGGGGCCGACCAGTCGCAGCCACGCCTCGTGGACCAGCGCAGTGGGCTGAAGGGTGTGGCCGGGCGCTTCCCGCGCCATCCGGCTGGCAGCCAGCCGGCGCAGTTCCTCGTACACCAGCGGCAACAGGGTCTCGGTACTCAGCGGTTCGCCGGCCCGCATCGCGTTGAGGATTTGCGTAACGTCGTGCATGTCGCGCTCAGGGCTCAACGAGGCTTGGAGACAGCTCCGCCGGCACCCGGTTACGCTCGGTTCGTTCCCGCGACGCAGCCACGATCTGGTCGAAGGCCGGAGCCCGATAGAACAGGAGCCCGGCGGCGTCGGGCGAGGGAGCCGTGACGCCCACCAGCACGCGCCCATCCGGCGAGAAGAGCAGATCGCTTGGGCGCCCTCCCAGTCGCTGGAACGAAAGCAGTTCCTGTCGCGTGGCGACGTTCCAGAGCTTGAGCGTGCTGTCATCGCTGGACGAGGCGAGGGTGCGGCCATCCGGCGAGAAGGCCACCGCGCGAATGCCCTGCTTGTGGCCGCGGTAGTCGCCCAGGAGCCGCCCGGTGGCCGTGTCCCATACCTGCAGCATGTGCTCCGGCCCCTCGACCCCGCAAGTTGCCAGCATGGTGCCATCCCTGGAAAACGCGGCGTCCGGCGTGATTTCGGTGCGACTCTCGATCCGGGCGCGCCGTCCACGCGTGGCGGTGTCGCGAAGTTCGATCGCGTGATTGCTTTCGAAAAGCGCGAGCGTGCCTCCATCCGGGGAGAACAGCACGCGCCTTGCTTCGATCTCCAGGGTGGAATTGGTCAGGGCGTGCAGATCCCACCAGCGCAGCGGTTGGTTGCGTCCACCGGTCACCAGGCTGCGGGCATCCGCCGAAAGCGCCACCCAATCGACCGGCGCATTGCCCACGCGCAAAACCGTGGCCGTCTGGTCGGCCAGATTCGAGAGCCGCACCGTCCCATCCGCCAGTCCCTGCGCGAGCGTGTGCAGGTCGGCGCTGAGCGACACGGCGGGACGGAAGCGGAACGGCTCGGGCGCGAGCGGGAATTCCCGTTTCGTCGCGCCGGTGGTCCAATCCAGGAAGGCCACGGTGTCTCTGCCGCTCAGCACCGCCAGGGTCTGGCTGTCCGGGGAGAAGGCCAGGGGGAGCAGGGGACCGGGCAGGAAATCCTGGGCGGGAGGACGCCGCGTGGCCCATAAGTTCACGCCGCCGTCCTTGGCGCCGCTGGCCAGCGTCTCGCCGTCAGCAGAGAAGGCGATGGCCCAGACTTCGTTCAGGTGGCCGTGCAAGGTCGCCGTGCGCTTACGGGTCGCGAAATCCCACAGCCGGATCGAATGGTCCATGCTCCCCGTGGCGAGCGTCCGCCCACCCGGCGCGAAGGCCACGCCGGTGATGATGCCGGCATGTTCGATCCGCTCGGGATCGTCGGGCATGACGGCCACCTCCCGGCCTGACGCCACGTCCCAGATGCTCAGGACAAAGGCGCTGTGCTTCGCGTCCGCGATGCGCGGTGCCACCAAGGACTGCCCGTCGGGCGAGAAGGCCATCAGGCTGCCGCCGCCGAACCACCAGCCACCCAGACGGAACAGGTTGGCGGAGTCCAAAAGCCGGGTGCGCACCGCCCCGGTTTCCAGATTCCAGAGGCTGATGCCATCCCGTCCGTTGGTGGCCAGCGTCCGGCCATCCGGCGAGAAGCTCATCGGCCCGTACGTGTCCGGCAGCAGGCGGAGTTCCGTCCAGTCGCCCGTGTTCCACACTTTCACCCCGCGTCGGGTGGTGGCGGCAAGCTGGGTGCCCTCCGGGGAGAGCGCGAGGGGGGCGCCGTTGCCGGGCAGCACGCGTTGCTCGGTCCAGCCCGCCACGCTCCAGATTCGGACCGCTCCCGGATCGGCGGTGATCAGGTGCTTGCCGTCGGGGACAAATGCCAGCGAGTCGGCGCCGACCGCCACGCGGTGGACGAGCGCCTTGGTGCGGACATTCCAGACGCTCAAGCCCCGCCGGAGGCCGACGGCGAGGAACTGTCCGTCCGGCGACAGGGCCACGGATTGCACGCTGTCCTCCTGTTGCGGGAAGGCGACATGATCGTCCCCCTGGCAGAGCCGCCAGAGGTAACGCCATTCGAAGCCGCGCAGGTCGGGTTCGCCCGGGGCCGGTTGGTGCTTGGCCACCAACTGGACGGCGCGGCCGAAATTGCCGGCGAGGAGGGCTTGCTGCGCGAGGTTGATGTCCGCCACGTATTCGTTCAATCGCGCCGCCGCTTCCTGGCGCTCGGCTTCCCGGCGCAACCGCTCCTCCTGGGCTTTGGAGGCCAAGGCGTCATGCTCGGCGCGGGTGGCCCGCACGGCCTGCCAGACACTGACGCCCGTGCCGCCGAGCAGGGCGATCGCGATGCCGGCCGCGGCGGCCAGGACTCCGCGGTGACGGCGGACGAATTTCTCGAAGCGATAAGCGCGGCTCGGTGGCCGGGCCAGCACGGGTTCGTTGGCGAGGTAGCGCTGGATGTCCATCGCCAGCCCGTTGGCCGTCTGGTAGCGGCGCCGACGGTCCTTCTCGAGACACTTCAAGACCACCCAGTCCAGATCGCCCCGCAACTGGTGGATGAGCTGGAGCGGTTCGACGCGCCGTTGCCGGGCCGCAGTCGTCAACTCGGACTCCTGCAGGGTCTGCAGCCGGGTCGAAGGCCGGGGCGGTTCCACTTCGCGAATCGTGCGGCGGCATTCGTCGAGGCCCGACCCGAGCAGCGCCTGGGGATCGAAAGGTGTCCGGCCGGCAAGCAGTTCGTAAAGCAGGATGCCGAGGCTGTACACGTCGCTGCGGGTGTCGATATCCAGGCCGCTCATCTCGGCCTGTTCCGGGCTCATGTAGGCCGG
The DNA here is from genome assembly GCA_963735925.1 of uncultured bacterium. Taxonomy (GTDB): domain Bacteria; phylum Verrucomicrobiota; class Verrucomicrobiia; order Limisphaerales; family J093; genus DSVZ01. The sequence continues at coordinate 887,356 of CAVTMT010000003.1, read as the reverse complement.
CGTCCCGACGAACGCAGTGAAGGCGGTGACGAGCGTCTTTTCCGTGAGTCGTTGCTCCGTGGCCTTGGCGATGCCGAAGTCGATGACCTTGGGCACCGGCGCGCCGTCGAGGAGCGTCACCAGAATGTTCGAGGGTTTGATGTCGCGGTGGATGATCCCCTTTTGGTGCGCGTGCTGAATGGCCAGACAGACCTGGATGAAAAGCGCCAACCGCTCCCGGGTGGGCAGGTGGTTGCGGTCGCAGTACTCGTTGATCCGGACGCCCCGGACCAGTTCCATCACGAAGAAGGGCCGTCCCGCCTCCGTCGCGCCGGCGTCCAGCACCTTGGCGATGTTCGGATGGTCCATGAGCGCCAGCGCCTGCCGTTCGGCCTCGAAGCGGGCCACCACGCTCCGGGTGTCCATGCCCAGCTTGATCACCTTCAGCGCCACGCGCCGCCGCACCGGTTCCTCCTGCTCCGCCAGGTACACCACGCCAGCGCCGCCTTCACCGATCTTCTCGAGCAACCGATAGCGTCCAATCCGGTCGCCCACCTTTTCGGTTGCGGGCAGGAATCCTGGCTCCGGTCCTTCCGGCGGGGGGGAGCGGACCACCAGGGAAGGTTCCAGCGCCGGAGTTTCCAGGAATTCGCCCAGCCCGGCCTGCTCGCGGAGCAAGGCCTCCACACCGCGGCGCATGGCTGCGTCCGTTCCGCAGGCCTGTTCCAGAAAGGCCGCGCGCTGCGTCGCGTCGGCCATTTCCAGCGCCGCCAGGAACACCTCGCGCTGCCGTCGTTCCACCGTGGTTTCACCGCCGTCTTTCATGACCGCTCCTCTGTCCGCGCGGAGCCCGGTGCCTGCTCCGTCAGGGCGGGGAGTGCTCCATCGTGATCGCGTTTGCAGCTTGGCCAGCGCCTGGCGGGCCGGCTCGCCGCGAGGATCGAGGCGCAGCCCCGCCTGCCTTGTTCGTCAGTGTCCCCCATCGCGGCTCAAGCGAAGGAATGAACTTGTTTCATAGGATTTCTGTTAGGGGGATGCTTCCGGAAAAGTAATCCGCCGGCAAGGCAATCGGATGCCGCCGCGGCGCCGGTGCCAACCCGGCATCCGCCGGGGCGACGACAATCCCGATCCCGGCCTCGCCGTGGTGCCAGCCGCGCATCCATCCATACGTGCGCAGGACCGGGGCGAAGTCCGCAACCGGCCCCGGCGGCTGGCGGCTGGCGGCGGAACCCAACGGCTGGGAAGCCTCACCGAACGGGCGCGGAACGATCGGCTTGGGCGACGTGGCCGGCGGGCGATCGTGCCGACCCCGACCGGACTGCTCTTGGCGCGCCGGGTCGCGGCTCGTACAGTGACGTCCGTGCAGTCCGGTTGCCGACGTTGGCGTTCGTTGATCTGCGCGCTCGTTTCCGCGGGCGCGTCGCTGACATTGGTTGCCGACCTCGGCGGGAACCCTTCCGCCGCAGTGCCTGACTTTACGGCCGCGGCCGCGACTGCAGTTGACCCACTGGAAGTCGTGGCGGCCGCGAATCCGCCGCCGGTGCCGAATCAGCTTCTCGTGCGCTTCCGCAATGGGATCTCGCCGGCGGCCCAGGCCAGCGCCTTGCGCCAGGCGGCTCCCGGTTTGAAGCGCCTTCGCCACCTGCGGCAACCGGGTGTGCGGCTCCAGGCACGGTTCCGGGCCGACTCGGTCTTCGCGAATCTCGTGGTGGTGGACACCGCCGATGCCGTCGAAGCCGCTCGGGCGCGGGCCCAACTCGCCGCGCGGCCGGACGTGCTCTACGCCGAGCCGAATTACCGGCTGAAACTGTTCGCGGATGCGCCGCCGGTCGTGCCCAACGATTTCGACTTCGGCAGCCAATGGGGGCTGCTCAATTCCGGCCAGGGCCAGGGCCAGCCGGGCAACGACATTCATGCCACAGACGCTTGGCCGGTGACCACCGGATCACCGGACGTCCTCGTCGCCGTGATCGACACCGGCATCGACTACTACCATCCCGACCTCGAGGCGAACGTGTGGGTCAATCCGGGCGAGATTCCCGGCAACGGCCTCGACGACGACGGCAACGGGTTTGTGGACGACGTGCACGGCTACGATTTCGTCAGCGACGACAGCGATCCGATGGACGACCACTCGCACGGCACGCACGTCGCCGGCATCATCGGCGCCGTCAGCAACAACCGCATCGGCGTCGCCGGCATCTGTTGGCACGTCCCGATGCTGGCGATCAAGGCCTTCGACGACCACGGCGAGGGCACCATTGCCGGGGTGGTCGAGGCGATTCAATACGCGGTGGCGAACGGCGCGCGCCTCATCAACGCGAGCTGGGGGCAGACCGACAAGAGCCTGGCGCTGCAGGACGCGTTGACCGAGGCCTGGCAGGCCGGCGTGCTGATCGTGGCGGCGGCGGGCAACGAGCGGACCGACATTGCGCCGTTTCCCGCGGCTTACGAACCGGTGGTGGCCGTGGCGGCGCTGAACAACCAGGGCGCCCGCGCCTACTTCTCGAACTTCGGCGCGTTCGTGGACCTGGCGGCGCCCGGCGAGGCGATCCTTTCGACGCTGCCCAATGCGCGGTACGACCTGCTCAGCGGCACGTCCATGGCCGCGCCCCACGTCACCGGCACCGCCGCCCTCGTATGGTCCCTGCACCCGGACTTCTCCAACGAGCAGATTGCCACGATCCTGCGCAACGCCGTCGATGACATCGGCCCCGACCGATACGTCGGTACGGGACGGCTGGACGCGGCCAAGGCCGTCGCGGTGCGGAGTCCGTTGCCGACGGCGAAACTGCGACTCCCGGCCGTCCTGGCCGGGGTGGTGGACCTGCCGGGAACGGCCGCAGGCACGAACTTTGCCCGGTATCGACTCGAGTTCGGCGCGGGCACGTACCCCACGAATTGGACCCCGTTTTATGAAAGTGCCCAGCCGGTGGTGGATGGCCTGCTTTACTCGGGGCTCTCGAGCGCCGCGCTGGACGAAGGCACCCACTCGATCCGGCTGGTCGTGACGGACCGGTTGGGCCAGGAAGCGCAGGACCGCGGCGTGGTGACGGTGCGAAACGTCGAAATGAGCGCGCCGTTGAACAACGATTCGATCCGCGCCGATGAGCGGGTCGAGATTCGTGGGACGGTGTTCGGTGCGGGGCGCACCTACACGCTCGAGCACGGCGTCGGCCTGAATCCATCCACCTGGTCCACTGCGGGCATCACGCTGGCGAACGGCGGTACGCAGGAGGTTTTCGGCGGAGTGCTGGGCTACTGGGACACGGCGCTCGCCGGGCCGGACGAGGTTCACACCCTCCGGCTCACAGCGCGCGCCAACGGGGCGGTGGTCAGGGAATGGCTGACCCGGATGGTGCATCTGGACAGTCAACTGCGCCCCGGCTGGCCGGTGCATCTGGCGGCCACCGGCCTGTACTCCACCAATGACTGGCGGCAGTTCACTGTGGCCGACCTCGATGGCGATGGTCGGCACGAAATCATCCGGGTCCAACCGGGTCCTCCGCCCGGCACGCCCAACCGCCTGCTGGTCATCGAGGCGGACGGGTCCGTGCGCTGGTCCCGCGATCTGGCGCCCGGCGAACCGTCGTCGGACATCCCGGTGGTGGGCGATGTGGACGGCGACGGCAAACCCGAGATCTTCACCGATGCCGGCGAACAAGGCTGGCTTTACGCCTTTCATGCCGACGGCACGCTCCTGGCCGGCGACTGGCCGGTGGCGCTGCCGACGACGGCGCCCGGCAAACTCCTGGCCGACCTGGACCACGACGGACATCTGGAATTGGTGGGTCTGGGCAACAACTGGACGAGCAACCCGGACCGGGCGTCGCTGCTGTTCGTCCTGGACGCGCGCACGGGCAAACTCCGGGCCTCGTGGCGGCTGGAGAGTTGCTGGAGCACGAGCGGGTGGCCGCGACGTTTGCCGGCGGTGGGCCGCTTCGGCCCGGACGGCGAACTGGGCATCGTGGCGCCCAACGGTTGCAGCCGGATCGCGCTCTTCACCCTCAGCCGCCCCGCGGAACCGGTCTGGCAACATGAGGTCAGCGGCGAAATCCTCGCCTCGCCCGTCGTGGGCGATCTGGATGGGGACGGCCGTGACGAAATCGTGGTGGGGACCAACGATCCGTACGCGGTGGACGGGCGCGGCGTGGCGGGCGGCCTTTACGCCTTCGACGCCGAAGGTCATGCGTTGCCCGGTTGGCCGGTCATGGTTGATGGCTCGTTTCCCACGCCCCTCGCCCTCGCGGATTTCAGTGGCGATGGCCGTCTCGAAATCGTGGCGGTCGATTCCGGTCAGCGGAAAGTGCACCGGCTCGGTCCGGACGGGTTCGACGCCGAGGGCTGGCCGGTGGTGCTGAACGGATGGCCGTCGCTGCGCACGTCCCCAGTGGTCGGCGACCTCGACGGCGACGGGGCGCCGGATGTCGTGCTGCCGGTGCCCAGCCTGTTCTCGCCGGCCATTGCGTCGGGTGACTTGAGCTCGCTAGGCGGCGTGCGCGCGTGGCGATCGGACGGGTCGCCGATCGATCTGCATCCCAAGAGCGCGCTCTCCGGTTTGTTCATGGAAACGACCGGCGGCCTTGGCCGTTTCAAGTCGGCGCAGGTGGCACTGACCGATCTGGACGGCGACGGCGGACTCGACCTCGTGGCCGCCAGCATCGACGACGCGGCCTATTCCCCGACGCCGCCCGTCGCCACGCGCAAGGAGCGTTACAGTCTTTACGCCTGGCGAATCGGCGTGCCGTGTCCGCCGGCGAGCCTGCCGTGGCCGGCCTTTCAGCGCGACCCGCGTTGCAGCGGCTCCTTGGCTTCGCCGCAAGCCACGAATCACCCGCCCGTCCTGAGCCAGATTCCCAACCAGACGGTCCGGGCGGGCAGCGCCTTCTTCCCCATCGTGCTCAACCGCTACGTGGACGATCCGGACAACAGCGCCGATCAATTGCGTTGGACGATCGATGGCCAGGCCGAACTGCGGGTGACGCTCGACGCCCAGCGCGTCCTTACCGTCGCCCCCCCGACACCGGATTGGACCGGGGCGGAGGCGTTGCGCATCCACGTCCAGGACCCGGCGGGCGCCGCGAGCGAGGTGGTCGCGGTCTATGCGGTGCGGGCCGACTACGATCCGCCGGTGGCGCGCGATGACACGCTCGTCACGTTCGAAGACGAACCGGCCGGGTTGGACGTGTTGGCGAACGACACGCATCCCCTCGGCCTGCCGCTCCAGGTCGAAAGCGTCGGCCGCCCGCTGCACGGCCGGGTCACGGTCACCGCGGACGCGCGTCTGCGTTACGCGCCGGCGACGGACTTCAACGGGACCGACTCCTTCACCTACCTGGTGGTGGACGGCGGCGAAGGCATGGCGATGGCCACGGTGAACGTGACGGTGCTGGCCGTGCCCGACGCGCCCGTGGCCGAACCCGATCACGCCAGCATCGATGAGGACACGCCGGTGGACCTGGCGGTGCTCGCCAACGACCACGATCCGGATGGCGAACTGCCGAGCCTGGCCTGGTTCTCGCAACCGACCAATGGCACGCTGACGCTCCTGGCGGGCGGCGGGCTGCGGTACGTCCCCGCCACGAACTGGAGCGGGGCGGACGGATTGACTTATGTGGTGACCGACCCGGGCGGCCTGCGCGCCACGGGCCAGGTGGAGATCGTGGTCAAACCGCTGAACGACCCACCCGAGGTGCACGACCAGGCGTTCACTCTCAACCGCAACACCGCGCGGGATGTGTTCTACGACGCCCACGATCCGGAGGGCGCCAAGCTCAGCTACACGATCCTCGAAGGACCGGCGCACGGCGAGCTGTGGACGTACCCCGACATCGCCACCTACTACCCGCACAAAGGCTTCGCCGGCGCGGACCGGTTCACTTACGTTGCGGACGATGGGGCGCTGACGAGCGTCGTGGCTACCGTGTCCTTTCAGGTGCTCGCGACGAACAACGTTCCGTCCACGGAACCGATGGCGGTCACCACCAAGGTAAACCAGGCGCTCACGTTCGCGCCCTCGGCGGAGGACGCCGACGCGGATCCGCTCACCTATGCGATCGATTCTCCGCCCCGTCACGGGACGGTGACACCGGCCGGCACGAACTTCGTGTACACGCCGGCGCCCGGTTACCTGGGGAAAGACGCGTTCACCTTCCGGGCCAGCGACGGCCAGGACTTCAGTCTGCCGACGCAGGTCAGCGTCACGGTCACGGACCAAAACACCGCGCCCGTCGCCCGCGATTCTCAAGCCGAGGTCCGGATGAACACGCCCACGGACCTCTATCTGCTGGCCTCCGATGGCGAAGGCGACCCGCTCCGTTACACCATCCTGACCAACCCCGTGGCGGGTCAGCTCAGCGGCTCGGGTCCCACGATCCGATACACGCCGCTCGCCGGTTACGTGGGCCCGGACCGTTTCAGCTTCCTCGTGAACGACGGCGAGTCCGACAGCGCACCGGCGACGGTGACCGTGCAGGTGGTGCCGCCGAACCGGATGCCCGTGGCCCAGGATCAAATCCTGATCCTCCCCGCGGACCGCCCCTCGGCGATCCCGTTCGACCTGGTCGATCCCGACGGCGACCCGCTGCGGATCGCCATCTTGAAAGGTCCGCGACAAGGGCGGATCGCCGGCCTGGGTACGAATTATGTCTATACTCCGAACGCCGGCAGCAAGGGAGGAGACAGCTTCACGTACAAGGCCTGGGACGGGCATATCTATAGTGAAGTGAAGACGGTGTCGATTTCCCTCGAGGTCGCCCCACCGCCGGCACCGCCTCGCTTCGAGGCAATCGACCTGCCGGCGCTGGGCACCGTGGAACTCAGGCTCGACACCGAACCGCGCGCCTCCCTCGCCTGCCAGCGCTCCACCAACCTGACCGACTGGACGACGTTCACGACGGTGACCCCGCCCGGGAGGGCCGTCACCGTGAAGGACACCAACGCCCCCCCGGTCGGGCCGGTGTTCTACCGCGCGGTGCGCGACTGAAGCGGCGTCTCGGGAGGTTCGGCGGCGCGCACCGTGAGCGCGAACCGATGCGGGCTCATCGCCTCTCCCAGCACCAACTCGTTGCTGCCCACCACCAGCGGAGACTCGACGACCTGATACCGCACGCCGACCGGTTGGCCGTTGACCAACGTGCCGACGGTGCTGCCGCGATCGCGAACCAGGATTTGCCGGCCCCGCTGCTCGATCGCGCAATGGTGGCGCGAAATCTGGAACGGCATTTTGTCCGGAAGATTCAGATCATTGAACGTGAAGGGCGATTCCGCCCCGCCGCAGTCGCGCCCGATCAGAAACGGCAGCTTGTCGATCTCCAAATCGATAGGCGGGGCAGGGGAAGCCGTTTCGTCATAAAGCGAGCGCAGGTGCATCGTGAACCGGGGCGCCAGCGCAGGGTCCACGTCCGCCCCGGTGAGCGCGCCCGGCAGCGGGCTGCTGCGCTGGGCGCGGACGAGCGCCGACGTGTGGCGGAGACGCTCGAACAACGTGCCCAGGAACCGATGCAGCCGCTCCGGTCGCCGCAGTATGCTGGCGGCGAATTGTGCCTCCCCGATCACCTCCACCTCGGTGAGTTGGACCGCCTCGGCGGTGGCCGATCGGGGGGCGTCCTCGATCATCCCCATCTCCCCGAAGATTTCGCCGGGACCCAGTTCGGCGAGCACGCACGGACCTTCGGCGGTCCGCAGTCGGATCCGCACGCGGCCGGTCAGGATGTAGAAGGCATCGGCAGAATCTTCACCTTCGCGAAAGATGATTTGTCCCGGCTCGAATTTGCGCGTGATCATGGCTGGCACGCTAGACCAAGGCGGCAACCCGTCAAGCGGCGTGCCGCGCGGATGGTGCCTGCCATACGAATGGTGGTTTCGAACGGGTGGCTGCGCCGCTGCGGCGGCGCAGAGCGGCGCGGCAGCGCCGCTCCCACCGAACGGGCGAGCCGCCAAGCGCCGTGCCGCGCAGATGGCGTCCGGCATACGGACTGTGGATTCGGACAGGTGGCTGGGCCGCTGCGACGGCGCAGGGCGGCGCGGCCGCGCCGCGCCCACCGAACAGGCGAGTCGCCAAGCGACGTGCCGCGCAGATGGCGTCCGGCATACGAACGGTGGTTCGGAACCGGTGGCTGCGCCGCTGCGGCGGCGCAGGGCGGCGCGGCCGCGCCGCTCCCACCGAACAGGCGAGCCGCCAAGCCGCGTGCCACGCGGATGGTGCCTGGCATACGAACGGTGGTTTCGAACAGGTGGCTGCGCCGCTGCGGCGGCGCAGGGCGGCGCGGCCGCGCCGCCCCACCGAACGGGCGAGTCTCCAAGCGGCGTGACCCGCGCGGTGATGCGTTGGGTCCAGGCATGACAAACCCCGGCCCGGGTGCCTAGATTCGGGGGCGCTCGCCGGGTCGGAGCGGCGCGCGAATCGGCGAGAGATCATGACCGGGTTGCGCAAACGCGAGCTGTTGTTATCGCTGAAGAACGCCACGATCGAGGCGTGTTTCAGCGTCCCCATGCTCAACTTGACGCTGAGCCAGTTCCCGTTCGTGATCGGTTTCGCGGTGCAGGCGCTGGGTTGGCGCGCGGGGGCGATCGGTCTGCTCGCCGCGGTCCACCATCTCGCCAACGCCGCGCAGCCGCCACTCACCAGCTTCCTGCAACGACGCCATTCCACCTACCGGATCATGGTCATGGGCTTCCTCCTGAACGCGCTGCCCTGGGCGTTCGTGTGGGTGCTGCCCTGGCTGGGTCGGTTTCGCGACGCGGCCTTCCTGGGCGTGGTGGTGGTGGCGACGCTGGCCAACAGTGTGTGTTCGGTGGCCTGGTCCGCCGCGATGTCCGAATTGGTCCCGCTGAGCATCCGCGGGCGGTACTTCGGGACGCGCAATCTGATCTTCGGTTTCTGGACCCTGCTGGCAGTGCTGGTGGCGGGTTTCGCGGCCCAGCATTGGCACAGTTCGCTCCACGTCTTCGGCGTCATTTATGCCGTCGCGGCGGGGTCGCGGCTGATCGGCCTGTTCTTTCTGCGGCGGATGCGGTTTCCGCCCTCGGTCATGGAACGCCGCCCGAAGACGGAGTCGCTGGCGGATTACCTGCGGGTGTTTCGCGATTGGAACTATGTCTGGTTGATGTTGTTCGTCGGGCTTTGGGGTTTCGCGCTGAACCTGGGGATGCCCTTCTACAATGTCTTTGTGCTCCGCGAACTGCCCCTGCGGATGGGGCACTTGACCGTGTTGATGACCCTCTCCTCGCTGGGCGGCTTGGTGGCGTTGCGGAGTTGGGGCACGCTCAGCGACCGGTTTGGCAACAAGCCGGTGATGTTCGCGGCGGCGCTGTTATGGGCGCTGACCGCCCTGCCGGCCTGGCTCTTCGTGGGCCCGCAACACTATCACCATATCTATGTCGCGTATTTTCTAGCCGGCTTCATGACCGCCGGCTTCCAGTTGGCCCAGTTCAATCTGATGTTGAAGATGGTTCCCACGGAGAGCAAAGCGCATTACATCTCGGTGTTTCTGGCGGTCACCAGCCTCCTGACCGCCGCCGGACCGCTGGCCGGCGGCCGGCTTCTGCTCTGGCTGCCGCAACAACTGGGCACGTTCGCCGGCCAGCCGTTGCTGCGGTTTCACCTGCTGTTCGCCGGGTCGTTCATCCTGGCGCTGATCGTGCTCCACCTCGTCCACCTGACGGCGGAGCCGGCCGAGCGGCCGGTGGGCGAACTGGTGCGCGTGATGCGGAACATGCGCGAGTTCAATCCGATGCTGGGGTTCATCTCGCTAGCGCAATTCATGTTCACGCCGCGCGGGCTCTCCCGCTTTGCCCGCGCCTCGCTGCGCTCCGTCCAGCAAAGCACCAAGGTGGGCGAAGAGCTGATGGGCGAAGGCTGGCGCCTGTTGCGCCAACCCTTCGCCCGCGGCGACAAGGCAACGCCCGCCCCCCACGCGACCCGACCACCGCGAAAACCGCAGGCAGGGCGTTGACCCGGATGGGCGCGGGACGGCCCTGTCCGGCACCAACCGCGGCTCAGCGGGATCAGGAGCGACGCCCGGGCGATTTTGCGCGGCGAGTAACCGTGCCGAAGTTCACGCAACGAGCCTGCGTGCCTCGCGTCAGTCTGACCTTTCCGGAATCTGCGACCGACCGGTGTCCGCCGAGCGGCAGGCGGCCAAGGCGAGGGACAGGGTGCGGAGGTTGTTCGTCGCGGAATGCGCCGGCTCCCGGTCTTCCTCGATCGCACAGAGCAGTTCCCCCATCGCCCCGCGAAAACCGTCATTGAACCACCGACCCGCGAGCCGGGGATGAGACACTCCCTGCCGGGTGTGCAGTTCCACCTGGTCATTGTCCACCAGCTTCCCGCGGGTGCGGAGGGTTCCGTGGGTGCCGGTGATCAATATCGATTCCTCCGCCCCGTGACGGGAATGCCCGTCGAAGACCAGCGACGCCAATCCCGCGTCGAATTCGATCGTGGCCTGCGCCAGCAGCGGCGGTGGCATCGTCTGCCCGCGGGCCGCAGCCGCGCTGGCGAACACGCGTCGGGCCTTCCGCCCGGCAAACACCTGGGCGACCCAGTCGAACCAGTGGAGACCAAAGTCGTACAAGACCAGGTGACGGACCGTTTCAAAGGGCGTGCCCGCACACCAGGTGTGGTCCCAGTTGAGGCGAAGCTGGACGGTTTGGATTTCGCCCAACAGACCGGCGGCGACCGCGAGTCGCGCATAGCTCAGATAGGGGGCCCACCGGCCGTTCTGGTTGACGGCGAGTTTCACCTTCCGGGCTGCCGCCAAAGCGGCCAGTTCGCGCGCCGTGGCCAGGTCATTGGCCAGGGGCTTCTGACTGAGGACGTGCTTGTGTGCGCGCAGCGCAGCGGCGATCACCGGCGCCCGTTCAACCGGGTGCAACGTGATGTCGAGCACGTCGAGGTCCGGCCGCTCCAACAGTTCCCGGTAATCGGCGCAAACGGCCGCCGCCGGAAAGAACTCGCGCCTTCGCTGTTCCGCCTTGGCCAGCGTGCGGTTGCAGAGCGCGACGACTTCCCAGCCGGCGGTCAGATAGGCGTCCAGGTGGCTCGCCGAAATGCCGCCGCAGCCAATCAAACCGATTCGCGGGCGATACTGCTTGGGCGCAGGGGGCTGGTACGGAAGCTCCGGTGCGGGGATTTCGGCCACTCCCTCCGCGGCCGCAAGTTCGTAATTCGGTTCAGCCGGTGGGCTCATGAGGAGAGCGGCTGTTCGATCAGAGGAACCACCCGTTTCTCGCGCGCGCTGCGGACGGCCGTGTCCACCATCTGCTGCCCGATCCGCGAAAGGGCCGGACTCAAGGGCCCCGCCACGGCCGCTCCCGTTTCGAGCGCGTGGATGAAGTACTCGACCGGGTTGCGCTCGGGCGCGGCGAGGGCGTCCACGGGCACGTCGAAACCTTCCGGCTGCCGGCGCGTTTGCACCCGCACGACCCCGGCGTAGTCCCAACTCCCGATCGTGCCTTCGCGGCCCACGATCACGAACCCGCACCGCGGCTGCGGTTGATGCGTCCACGGGTCCGTGAAAGTGCCCCAGCGGGTTTCGAACTTCGAAAGTCCGCAGGCATAGCGGGCCACGGTCACACTGTGTTGATCCACTTCCAATCCCGGCGTCTCATCGACCAGGCAGAGAACTTCGATCGGTTTGGCGCCATTATGAAACCAGGTTCCCAGCGTGGTTCCATAGCCGAGATAGTCCAGCAACGACCCGCCGCCGCGCGACTTCGCATAGAACCAGCTCGCCGCCTTCTCCGCCACCGAGGGCTCCCGCTCCACCTTGTCGGCCCCGTGGTAAAGCGGTCCCCGGTTGCCGTCATAGAAATGCACTTCGACCGTCTCGCCGATCAGCCCTTCGTCCAGCAGTCGCCGGGTGGTGGCGTGGGCCGGTACCCAGCGCAACGGCCAGTTGATCATCAGTGGTTGCCCGGCCTGCCGCATCGCGGCGAGCATGCGATCGGCTTCGGCCAGCGAGGCGGCGAAGGGTTTTTCGATCAGGACCGGCAGGCGATACGCCGCGATCCGCTCGGTCCAGACGGCGTGCTCGGCCGTCGCGGGACAGAGGATGACCAGGTCGGGCTTCGCCGTCTCCAGACACGCGCGATAGTCGGTGAACACCCGGCTGGCCGGCAGGCCAAGGCGGCGCGCCGCCGCGGCCAGGCGCGACGGATCGTCGTCGGCGATCCCGGCAATCTCGGCCCGCGGATGATCGGCGACCATCCGCAGCAAGTCGCCCATGTGGAAGTGGTCAAAGTTGATGCCGGCCACGCGCCAGCTTCGGATTGCATTCATCGTTCTTGATCGACCAGAAGAAGCACGCTTTCGCGCCCGGTGCAAGGTTGAGCCGGCGGCCAGGCGGGGTGGGTCGCGACCTGGCAGTGTCCTGATGTGGTGGCGGCGGTGCTGTCGCACCGCCCGCCGCCACCCGCCTGAAATCAGGGCGCTACCGCCAACCGGCCACCCAATTGAATTCACCTCCGACAGAATTCACCTCCGACCTTGCGCGACGACCTTGCGCGCTTGCCCGCTGCCGCCGGCGCGCGCACACTCTCTCCCGCCGTAATCGGATCGAACCGCACCCTCGCCATGGAACCAGTCCGACTGCTCCGCGAATTGATCGCGCTGCCCAGCGTGAATCCTGCCTTCGTGCCCGCCGACGATCCGGCCGCGGGCGAGGGACGGGTGGCGGATTATCTCGCGACGCAGGCCGCCAGGCTGGGCCTGGAAGTCCGGCGCCAGCCGGTGCTCCCCGGCCGCGAGAATGTGCTGATCACCCTGCGCCCCGCCGGTCGCCCGCACCGGTGCGTTTTGCTGGCGCCCCACATGGACACGGTCGGAGCAACGCCCGCGCAATGGAGACCCGAGGTCCGCCGCGGGCGGCTCCACGGTCGGGGCGCGTGCGATACCAAGGGCAGCGTCGCGGCGATGTTCACCGCATTGGCCGCGCTGGCCCGCGGCGGCCGGCGCCCGGCCGAAACGGAGATTGTGCTGGCGGCCCTCGTGGACGAGGAAAACGAGCAGCGGGGCTCGCGGACCCTGGCGGCGTCGAAGTTCAAGGCGGAGCTGGCCATTGTCGGCGAGCCGACCGGGTTGCGGGTCGTCACAGCGCACAAGGGCAATCTTTGGCTGCGGCTGGAATCGCGGGGCAAGGCGGCGCATGGCGCCCGCCCGGAACTCGGTCGCAACGCAGTGTTGGAGATGGCGCGGATCATCCAGTTGCTCGAAACGGAGTACGCCTCGGCGCTGCGCTGCCGGCAGCACCCGGTGCTGGGCCACGCCACGATCAGCGTCGGCACGGTCGCCGGCGGCACGCAGCCGAACATCGTTCCCGACCGGTGCATGCTCCACGCCGACCGGCGTACGTTGCCCGGAGAAACGGAGGCCGGAGTGCGTCGGGAAATCCAGGCGCTGTTGCGGCTGCACGGTTTGAAAGCTCACGTGGCGGACAGCAAAGGCGCGCCCTGCTGGCCGATGGAGACCGATCCGGGACTCCCGATGGTCCGCCAGTTCATGGAGGCCGCCGGCCAGCGCGGCGCCGCGGGGGTGGATTACTTCTGCGACGCTTCCGTGCTCAGCCGGGCGGGCATTCCCAGCGTGGTGTTCGGGCCGGGCGACATCGCCCAGGCGCACACGGCCGACGAATGGATTTCGCTGCGCCAGCTCGCAGCCGCCACGGCGATGCTGACTGGCTTTCTCCGAGGGCTGCGCTGAGTGTTGGTTCGCCGCGATGCACGTTGCCTTGCTCACCCACGAACCGTTTTACCCGCCCAGCGGCGGCGGGTCGGCGGAGGCACCGTATCTGGCCGGCGAACTGGTCCGGCGGGGTCACCGGGTCAACGTCTTTGGGCCGCCCGGCCCGGAGCCGGCCGGCGTCGCGCGCGAGTTTGGCGTTGAATGGCACGCCTTCACGCGCTGGGAAATGGGCCGCTACACCCGCTGGCGAAACTTGAAGTACGTGTTCTACCCGGCGGCGCTGCGTCGCCAGGTCGGGCGGGTCGCGGCGCGGGAAAGATTCGATCTGCTGCTCTCCCAGCACGCCATCTCGGCGGTCGCGGCCGGTCAATTGAAACGCCGGCTGCGCGTGCCGGTGGTGATGAACTTCCTCGATTTCCTGACCGGCTTCATGGAAACGTGGCCGGCCTGGCGGATGCCATCGCCCCTGCTCGCGGTGCTCGAACGCTACGAACTGTCGTTGCCGCGGCGCTTCGATGCCGACGCAGTGCTGACCGTCTCCGACGCCCTGGCCGACCGCTTTGCCGCCGCGGGCACGCCGCGCGAGCGGTTGCATTCGATCTACTATGGTTACGACGCGGACCTGTTTCGATTCGACGCCGGGGCGGTCGCCGCCCGTCGCGACACGCCGCCGACGATCGTTATGCATGGCTCGTTCGACCATCACCACCTCGGTCGAATCGCGCTCGACGCGGTGGCGCGGGTGCGGGCCGAGCGGCCGGAGGCGATTTTCCAGTTCATTGGCGCGGACACGGAGGCCTGGCGACGTTTCCGGGCCGCGGCGGCAAAACGCGGCTTGGGCGACGCGCTGCGCCATGTCGGCTTCGTCCCGTACCGCGAGATCGCCGGCCGGCTGGCCAGCGCCTCGGTGGGGATGGTTCCGTACGAAGAATCGGCGGGAACGCACTGTGCTTTCGTCGCGAAGCTGGTCGAGTATCTCGCTATGGGGCTGCCGGTGGCGAGCACGCCGCTCGCAGGCGTCCGCCGGTATTTCGCCGACGAACCGCTGGCGACGTTCGCCGGGTTCGAGGGCGCCAGTCTCGGCGGGGCGATTCTGGGTTGGCTCGACAAGCCGCCGGGGGTGCGTGCGGACCTGGCGGCACCGGCCGCCCAGCGCGTTCGCGACGGGCTCGATTGGACGGTCATTTGTCGCCACGCGGTGGACGTCATCGAGGCCACGCAACGGCGGGCGGTGGGACAGAACTAGGCGCGCATGAGCGGGAGCACACAGAGCAAACTGGCCTTTTTCCGGCAGACCGGCTGGATGGTGCTGGCCACGGCGCTGATGGGGCTGTTCATGACCGCCACGCAAGTCGTGGCCGCGCGGTGGATGGAGCCGGGCGAGTATGCGGTCTGGTTCGCGCTGCTCCGGGCGTACTTGTTGCTCGGCATTCCGAGCATCGGTCTGCAAACCGTATTTGCCCACCAGGCGGCGGCGGCGCTGGACGCACCGCGTAAGGACATCCTGCACGCCACCGTGCGCGCGGTGCTGCGCGCGACGTTCTTCCTCTG
The DNA here is from genome assembly GCA_963735925.1 of uncultured bacterium. Classification (GTDB taxonomy): domain Bacteria; phylum Verrucomicrobiota; class Verrucomicrobiia; order Limisphaerales; family J093; genus DSVZ01. Next base: position 872,145 of record CAVTMT010000003.1, on the reverse strand, counting down.
GCTAGTGGTGGTAGCGCTTGCGCTCGTCGGCCAAGGCTGGCTGCTCCGCACCCTCAAGATTGCCAACCCAGCCGCCCTGTGGGCCACTCTCGCCATCGCCCTGGTCTCGCTCTGGGCGCCGGTGCTCCGTGGCCTGGTCCAAGGCCACCAACGGTTCGCGGAACTGGGTTGGGCGCTGATCCTGGACGGAGTCGGGCGGTTCACCGCCGTGCTCGTGATTGTGCTGGTGGGCGGTCAGGCGGCCGGGGGCATGGCCGGCGCCTTGTTGGGCCAGGTGCTTTCGTTGGGGCTGTGCCTGTGGGTGCTGCGGGATGACCTTTCGCAGCCGGGCAGCGGCTTCGTTTGGAGCCCCTGGTTGCGACGGGTCGGTCCGATCACCGCGGGCACGGGAACGGTCCTGTTCCTGTCCACGGCAGACGTGCTGTATGTCCAGAGCCTGTTTCCGCTCGAACAATCTCAACGGTATGTCCCGGCGGCGATGATCGGACTGGCGCTGATGACGTTCGGCTCGCCCATCGCGGCGGTGATGTTCCCCAAGGTGGCGCGCAGCGCAGCCTTGACGCGCGGCTCCAAAGCCATGCCCCTGGCCTTGGGGGCGACTCTGGGCGGCGGTGCGCTGGCGGCGCTGGCGTGCACCTTTTTCCCGGAGCTGCCTCTGCGAGTGATCTTCTTTGGCAAGCCGCTCTTCTGGCAGGCGGCGCCACTGGTGCCCTGGTTTGCCTGGGTGCTGCTGCCCCTGATCGTGGCGAACGTGCTGATCAACAATCTGCTTGCCGCGGGGAAATTCCGTATCGTGCCTTGGACTTTGGCGGTGAGCGCATTGTACCTGGGCCTGCTCATCGGCGGCCGCCACTGGCTGCCCACCCTCGTTCCCTTCACGGCGTTTCGCACCCTGTTGGGCACCCTTGGCGCCTGCAACCTGTTGCTGCTAGGCTGCGCGCTGGTTTTCACTTTCCGCGAGCCGGCGGCCTTGGCGCTCGCCAAGAGCGAGCGATGAATCCAGCCCCAGCCAGCGGAAGGTTGTTGCCATGAACAGCGGTCCTCGACTCGACGCCGATGAGCGGCGGTTGTTATTGGCCCTGGCTCGCGAAAGCGTTCGCTGCGCCGCGACGGGGGTTTCGCCGCCGGAAGTCGGCGCCTGCAAAGTGCCGCCCGCACTGGCCGAGTCGGCCGGTTGCTTCGTGACCCTGACGTGCGCAGGCCACCTTCGCGGTTGCATCGGGAACCTCGAACCGCGCTGGCCGCTGTGGCGGTCCGTGATTGAAAACGCCCGCGCCGCCGCCACGCGCGATTCTCGTTTCGAGCCGGTCACCGCCGACGAGTTGGAGACCCTCACGATCGAAATCAGCGTGCTCACCCCGCCGCAGCCCCTGGCGTTCGCTTCCCCAGCGGAGTTGCTCGCGAAACTCGAGCCGGGACGCGACGGGGTGGTGCTCGAGCGGGGTGCACGGCGCGCCACGTTCCTGCCGCAGGTCTGGGAGAAGTTGCCGGACAAGGCGGAATTCCTGGACCAACTCGCGCTCAAAGCCGGCTTGGCGGCCGGCGATTGGCGCCAGCCCGGCATGGTCGTCAGAGTGTACCAGGTCGCGCATTTTTCAGAAACCGATGCGGCGGCTCCGACCGACTGAGCTTTCGACCGCTTGAATCGCCATCCCGGCACCCGTACCTTCGCCGCATGGAAACCGTCATCATTTTCCGCACCTTCCAACCGACCGAGGCGCAACTCGTCCGCTCGCGCCTCGAGGCGGCCGGCATCCTCGCCAACGTGGTGCACGAAGATGCCGCGCTCGCCGTGACCGGGGCAGGCGTGTCGGCGGTGGAAATCCGGGTCGAAGTCGGGGCCGCCTTCGCCGCCGACGCGCTTGAATTGATCGAGGACTCGGAGCACGCCGCATGAAGCCATCGCTCGCCGCGCCGCTGCGGCAACTCCAGCGCCAACTTCCGGCCGGGGAACTCCGTCTCGATCCTGCCACGCTCGGCGCTCACGCCGGCGACAAGTGGTTCGCCCGTCACCCTCCTGAAGCAGTGGCGCTGCCGCGCTCGACCCGGTCCGTGGCCACGATTCTACGCATCGCTGCGGAATACCGGCTGCCGGTCACTGCGCGGGGCGCCGGTCACGGATACGTGGGCGGGTGCGTGCCCATGAAAGGCGGGCTGGTTTTGTCGCTGGCGCGGATGAACCGCATCAAACAAATCCATGCGGGCGATTTCGTCGCGGTCGTGCAGCCGGGCGTGATCACGCAGAAGCTGCAGGCCGCCGTCGAAGCCCGGGGCCTGTTCTACCCGCCGGACCCGGCCAGCCGCGCCGATTGCACGCTGGGCGGCAACATCGCCACCAACGCCGGCGGCCCGCGCTGCCTCAAATACGGCGTCACGCGCGACTACGTGCTGGGGCTGGAAGTGGTGCTCGCCAACGGCACGGTGGCGCGGCTCGGCAGCCGCACGCACAAGAACAAGACCGGGTTCGAGCTGGCACGATTGTTCGTCGGTTCCGAAGGCATGTTGGGCGTCGTCACGGAAGCCACGCTCAAGCTGCTGCCCCTGCCGCCCGACCGCGCCTGTCTCTGTGTGGGCTATGGCACGATGCGCGCCGCCGCACGCGCCATCCGCGCCATTTTCGCCGCGGGCATTCTCCCCTGCGCGCTCGAAGTGGCGGACAAGTTCACCTTGGCGGCCGCGCGGCGCCGGACCGGCAGCCGGCGCCTCGAGGGCTGCGAAGCGCTCATCATCGTCGAACTGGACGGCCAGGCACGGTCGCTGCGCGCGGAGTTGCGGCAGGTGGAAGCGGTGACGCGCGACGCGGAAAGGCGGTTCGTTCAACGTGCGTTCGGCGCCGTCGAGTGCGAGAAGCTGTGGCAGATCCGGCGCGAGTTTTCCTATGCCTTGCGCGATACCGGCCTGACCAAGCTGAACGAAGACATCGCCGTGCCACGCGGCCGGTTGGAGGACCTGTTCCGCTTCGCCGAGCATCTTCAGCGCAAGCACGGTCTGCCGCTGGCGTGTTTTGGCCACGCCGGCGACGGCAACATCCACGTGAACGTCATGGTGGACGAGACGCAACCCGGCGCGAAGGCGCGCAGCGAAGCGGCGCTGGACGACTTGTTCCAGCAAGTGCTGGCTTGGGGCGGCGTGATGACCGGCGAGCACGGCGTCGGGCTGGCCAAGAAGCGCTGGTGGCCACTGGCAGCCGATGAAGCGGTGCGCAGCCTCCACGCGAAGATCAAGCAAACCCTCGACCCGCAGGGCATTCTCAATCCCGGCAAGTTCCTGGACTGACGCGGAGGTTGGTCAGGGCTCGACGGAGTCTCGCCCCGCCGCGGACTGAATCTCTCCGGCTCAACCAAACTGGCGGTGAAGGCGCCAAGCATCGTAGGCGGTGCGCTGGACGGAATTCATCTTCGCGAAATCGGGCGCGCCATCGGCCAAGGTCGGCCAGGCGGTTGGGGTGGCAATGCGCTTCGGGTCCGAAGCCCCGGAGTTCGGGATTTGGATTTCGGACTTCGAGGCGGGTGCGGCGGCCGGTTTGGCCAGGGGATTGCCCCGCATTTCAACTCTCGTCGGCGAGCCACTCCCGCCGTAGCTCATGGCCTGGTCGGTCAGCTCCAAATCCTTCGCCAGCTCGCGGTGCGGCTTGATGCCCTTGCCCTGCAGAACTCCGTGGTAGGCGCGCACGGCTTCCTCCGGCGACACCTTGCCGTCGGTGATCAGCCGCAACATTTCGACGAAGGCAAGCTGGTGCTCGGCATTGTTGATCTTGCGTCCAAACAAGGCCACATGGGCGCCGTGCTTCTGTGCGTCGTGGATGAGTTTGAAGGCGTCGTAAGTTGTGCCCGCGCTGCCGCCCAGCACGCCGACGACCATGTTCGGATCGTACTGGCATAGCTCCTCCATCGCGCGCGGTCCATGATAGACGATCTTGAGGAAGATCGGCCGCCCGGCCGCCGGCACGCCCGCCAGAGTGCGAAGGATATTGTCATTGATGAACTCGCCGAGCTTCTCCGGGGGGATGCCGCTCTCGACGTTCGGATCGAACACTTCGAGGAAATGCCGGAATCGCTTTTGCTCCGCCTCTTCGCGGAAGGCCTTGTACTCGAGCAGCGTCTGGCGGTCTTGATCGAGATCGTTGACCCACGTGACGCTGTACAGTCCGAGATTCGCGCCCGGAAAATCGTCGGCGCTGCGATCGCACGCGATCTCGCCGCACTGGATCTGGTCGATGCTCGCGCTCCGGAAGGGTTGCGCCGGTGCCTTCGTGTAGCTGCCGTGGCGGGCGGCCCAGACATCGGTGGTGTCGTTGGCGCGCGCGGCCGGCGTCACGGGCGAGTCCTTGAAGAGCCCTTCCCGGATGGTGAGCAGCTCGTTCACATAGGCCGACATCAGCATGATATCGACCAGACCCTGGTGGGTCACTTCGCGGATGATGTCAAGGAACTCGGGGAGGTTGCGGTAGCCGAACTCCTCGCGGGTCCAGACTTCCGGCGAAAACTGCGCGGGCCGGGCGCCGCGCTGCGCCAGGTAGGACCGGGGCCCCGGCGCCCGCACCCCAAAGGCCATGTCGGCGTCCTTGGCGTCCGCGATGATGAACGCGCGCGACCGCGGGTCCGCTTTGATCTCGGCGAGTTTGGTATCGAGGGATTTCATGGGAGAACCACGAATCAACACGAAGAACCACGAATTACAGAACCAGTCGCTCCCACTCCAGCTTGGCGTGCATGAAGTTCAGGATCACTCCGACTCTGAGTCGGGTAATCTTCAGGTAATTCAGCATCTGGCCACGCTCCACGTCAGTGATCCGTTCAATCACTTTTGCGTCCACCACAACCTGGGCAAAAGCGACAAGGTCGGGGATGAACTGGCCGACCGTTACGCTCTTGTAGGTGACTTCGAACCGCGGCTGTTGATGGAACGGGATGTTCCGAAGTTTGAACTCGACTACGAGCGCATGTTCGTAGGGCTTTTCCGTCAGCCCGTGCCCGATACCGTTCAAGACCTCAATCGCGGCACCCACGATTTGATAAACCTCGTCCCGGAGCAGGAGTCGGCTCTTCTCATTGGTGTCCATTCGTGTTCATTCGTGGTTCACTTCAACTGCGCCAGGATCTGGTCGGTGACCGCCTGAACGACCGCCTCCGCCTCCTGGTCGAAACCGGCGACCGTCTCGGCCCTGGCCGGCACCTGGCACGTGACGCCGGGCCGCCACTCGTCGTTGTCGCACAACTCGCATTCCTTGAGCCCGTAGCGCGGGTCCACGTACCCGAGGCTCTGCTTGATCTTGAGCAAATCCTGGAGCTGCTCGGCCGAGAAGGTGTTGGGCTTCACGCCGAGTTGCGCGGTGACCAGCAACGTCCGGCAGTAGGCCTCGATGATTTCCATCCGCCAATACGCCTCCTCGATGCCGTTGTGGCTCCAGGTCACGACGCCGTGGTTGGCCATGAGAATCGTGTTGTGCGTGTCCACCAGGTCGGCGACCAGCTTGCCCATCTCCGGCGAGCCCGGCGTGCGATACGGCGCCACCGCCACGGCGCAGAAGACCTCGTACTCGGGCAACATGCATGTCGGCGGCGCGATGCCCGCAACCGCGAAGCCCGTCGCATACGGCGGATGGCAATGGCAGGTGGCGATCGCCTTGGGCTGGCGCTTCATCATCTGCAAGTGCATCAGGATCTCGCTGGTGCGCTTCTTGAGGCCGAGCAGTTGGTTGCCCTCGAAGTCCACCAGGCACATGTCCTCCGGTTTGAGCGAACCTTTGCTGACCAGCGTCGGTGTACATATCGCGATGTCGTCGCCGACCCGGATCGCCATGTTGCCGCCGTTGCCGTCCACGTAGGCGCGGGCCCAAAGGCGGCGGCCCATCTCGCAAATCTGCTGCTTCAGCTCGAGGGCGTAGGCGGAGTTGAAAAAGGCCTCCAGCTCGGCCTTGGGTGATTTCGAATTCAGCGGCCTGGCCGGTGGCTGCGGCTTCTCACCCGCGGCCGGCGCGGTGGAACGCGCCGCCGCGGCGGACGGAGCCATGCCTGTGGTCCGGCCGCTGCCGTTGTCCTGCGTGTCGCGGATAAGATCCCGTGCGGAGGGGGTGAGCAGGGCGTCGGCCGGGACGGAGTTCAGGTCCACGCCCCGACGGAGCATGTCCTCGATGTCGCGAGCGCTGATGACTTTCTTCATGGTCGGAAGGGTGAGTAAAAGACTTCGTCGATGAGAGCGGCGTTGATGGCATCCACCGGCGTCGGTTGCGCGAACGGTTGCGCGGCCTCGCGGCCTTCCACGTAACCGATCACGTCCCCCACGCCGCCGCCGAGGTTGTCATAGACCACCAGGCTGGGGTCTTTACTGAGCGTGATCGGCACCTCGCCGGCCTGCGGAAAATGCTCGCGCGTGAACGGACTGACCACCAGCCAGCGACCGCCCTCGTAGGCCGGGATCGTCTGGCTCAAAGTCACGCGACCAATGACGGTGCCGAGCTTCATGGCGAGGGGCGGGCCGGCGTGTCCAAGGCATCTTCCTGCGCGGTCGTGCCGGGAGTCACTTCGTCCACGATCCCGACGATCATCCAGCGCGCGGGACTCTTGTCGTCGCCCACCGCCTTGCGCGCGGCCAAGCCGTCGCTGGAGAGGAGGACGCGCTCGTGCAGGCCTGCCCCGAGGGAATCGAGCGCCACGCAGGGGGCGCCTTCAGGCTGGCCTTCGCGCCCGATTGGCTGGCAGATGATCAGCCGCCAACTCGCGAAGCTCGGATGCTTCCGGGTGGCGGTGACATTGCCTTCGACGCGGGCTAGTAACATAGCCGGTCAAAAGATTCTCAAATTATCCACCATCACGCAGCGCCGGACGCGAGTGAAGGTGCGCGGGTTGCAGATGCCTTCGCCGGTGGTCGTCGCGATCGAGAAGTTCGAGTAGCCTTCGCCGCCGTTGCCGAGGCCGGCCACGCAGGAGCCGTTCTTGATGAAGAGCGTGGTCTCCAGCGCCTTCGCCATCGCCGTCATGTGGGAAACGTCGTGGGAGTGGATCATGGCCGAGTGCCGGTAACCGTGCTCGGCCTGCTTCGACCGGGCGATGCCTTCCTCGACCGTCTTGACGCGGACGATAGGGAGGAACGGCATCATCTGCTCCTCCTCGACGAAGAGGTGGTCGGCCGAGCTCTCCGCAAAGAGCAATTGCGTGCCCTGCGGGATGTTGACCCCCGCCGCCCGCGCCAGCACGGCCGGGTCGCGACCGATCAAATCGCGGCTCACGACCGGGTGCGGGCAGCCGGCGCCCTGGCCGGCGGGGAACACGAAGGCGGCCTTCGCCAACTGCTCGACCTGCGCCTCGTTCAGACGGAAGGCGCCGTGTTTCTCCAGCGCCGCCATGAATTGGTGGAACACGCCATCGAGTACGAACACTTCCTTCTCGCCGATGCAGAGCAGGTTGTTGTCGTAGGCGGCGCCAAAAATCACGTTCTGCGCCGCGCGCTCGAGGTCCGCGGTATCGTCCACGAGCACGGGCGGGTTGCCGGGACCGGCGCAAATGGCGCGCTTGCCGGTCTGCATCGCCGCCTTCACCACGCCCGGTCCGCCTGTGACGCAAAGCAGGCGCACGAACTCGCTCTGGGCGATGGCGCTGAACGATTCCAGCGTCGGCTGTTCGATGATGCAAGCGAGGTTCTCGATCCCGACTTCGGCCTGGATCGCTTCGTTCAGGATGCGAATCGCCGTGACCGCGCACTTCGCCGCGCCCGGGTGCGCGTTGAAGACCACCGCATTTCCCGCCGCCGCCATGCTGATGATGTTGCACGCCGCGGTGGGAATCGAGTGCGTGCTGGGCGTGACCGCACCGATGACGCCCACCGGCGCGTACTCTTCGAGCGTGATGCCGTGATCGCCGCTCAGCCCGTAAGGTCGCAGAAACTCGACTCCCGGAATCGCGCGCTGGCCTTTGAGCTTCTCGATCTTGTGATCCAGCCGGCCGATCTTGGTTTCCTCGAGTTCGAGCCGGGCCCAAGGCACGGCGTTGAAATCGCAGAGTCGCTTGACGATCTCGACCACCTGGTTGCGACCCGCCACGCCTTTTTGGGACAACTGGAGGTAGGCCTCATGCGCCGCGGCGCACGCTTCCGGGGCATCCTGGAACACCCCGAAGGTGCCGCGCCGGGCCGGGGAGACGGTCCTGGCGCCCACCGGGCAGCCGCAGGCCGGGTTCACTGCCGGCACGGAGACCGGGGCCGGCGCAGGCTTGGCGGGCCCGCCGCCGAGTCGGCCCAGCACTTCGCTGACGATGTCACGGATCAGAGTTTCGTTCACTATGCTCATGGCAGAAGAGTTCAAGTCAGATCGGATGGCCCACGGGGCGAGCCCCGGGTGTTCGCATCAACCCGCGGCCGGTCAGGGCTGCGCTTTGCCGCTGTAGATCATTTTTCCCAGCACGTCCACGGTGTCCACAATGCCGATGATCACGGCATCGACAGGCGCTTCTCTGAGGCCGGGGGCGAGCCGGGCGCTGCTGCCCTGACAGAACAGCACCATCTCGCCCAGGCCGGCGCCGACCGTGTCCACGGCCACGATCGTGTTCGTGCCGGGGCGGAACTTCGTCGGGTCCTTGTCGTCCACCAACATGGGCCGGAGCAGAAGCAGCGTGCGGCCGCTCATACCCGCGTCCTTCTTGGTGGCCACCACCGAGCCTTCAACCTTGGCGAGGAACATGGCAGCAAGGATGGCAGAGGCCGGATCGTCGATACCGGATGTCCGAGAGCGGGGGCTCCCTCCGGCATCGGGTATCCGGCATCAGGTGCTCATTTCTTCTTCGGCAACACCGCTTCCACATCCGGGTGCGGGCGGGCGATGACATGGACGCTGACGACTTCGCCCTGGATCGATTTCACCGCCTGGGCGCCGGCATCGACGGCCGCTTTGACCGCCGCGACGTCACCCACCACGACGGCGGTGACCAGGGCGTTGCCGACCTGCGTCATCGGGCCGGCGAGTTCAACGTTCGCGGCTTTGAGCATGGCGTCGGTGCCCTCGACGAGGGCGACCAGGCCGCGGGTTTCAAGGAGTCCAATGGCTTGAGGCATAATCTTGGTTCGTTGTGCTATGAGAGAGTCGTGCTGGGTTAAGTCCGGGGATGTTCCAGAAACCGCTTCACTTCGCGCGCCACGACCAGTTCCTCGTTGGTCGGAATCACCATGACCTTCACGCGCGAGCCGGGCGCATCGAGGAGGGTTTCCTGGGCGCGGGTGGCCGAGTTCCTGGCCGAGTCAAGCGTGATACCGAGCTGGTCCAACCGCGCGCACACGGCGGCGCGGAGTTCGGCGCGGTTTTCGCCGATGCCGGCGGTGAACACGAGTGCGTCCGCGCCGTTCAGTTCCGCCAGGTAAGCGCCGATCCAGCGCCGAATCTCGTGAATATAGAATTCGACGGCCTGCCGGGCCGAGGCGTTGCCTTGATCGGCCGCCGTCTGGATGTCGCGCATGTCGTTGGAGACACCGCTCACGCCCTTGAGGCCGCCTTCCTTGCAGAGTTGGCGCTCGACTTCATCGAGGCTGAGGCCGTGCGTGCGCATCATGAACGGCACCGCCATGGCATCGAGATCGCCCACGCGGTTGTTGTGCGGCAGGCCGGACTGCGGGCTCATGCCCAGGCTGTTCCCGATCGCCACGCCGTTGCGGATGCCAGCAATGCTGGAACTGCCGCCCAAGTGGCACGAAATCACCCGCAGCGCCGGCTCGCGAACAGGCGTCGTCCCGCCGTCCACGTAAAGGTTGCGGGCCCGCGCGGCGACATCTTCGCGGCCCAACAGCTCAGCCGAGCGCTCGGCGATGAATTTGTGACTGGCGCCGTGGAAGCCCCAACGTCGCACGCCCGCTTCGTGCCAGGCCGCCGGCACGCCGTAGCGCGTCGCCGCATCCGGAATCCACTGGTAAAACGCCGTCTCGAACAGAGCGACCAGCGGCACGCTCGGAACGCGCTGCGCGAACAGCCGGATACCGGCGATGTAGGATGGGTTGTGCGCGGGGGCGATGGCGTTGAAGTCCTCCATCGCCTGCACCGCCGCCTCGTCCAGCCGCACGCACCCGTTGACTCCCTTGGCCAGGACCGCTTTGAAACCGACGGCGGCCAGATCGCTCTCGGTGTCGATCGCCTTCGATGCCTTGAGCTGAGTCAGGCAGTTTTCGATCGCCTGCGAGTGGTCGCTCACCCGCTCGATGCCGCCTTTGTGGAGCATGCGCTCGGCGCCGTTCGCAAAGTCGAACAGCCGCCACTTGAGCGACGTGCTCCCGAGGTTGGCGACGAGGATCTTCACCGTAGGAGTCAGAATTCAGAAGTCAGGAGCCGGAATGGGCCCATGCGCGGCAGCTTGTCCGGTTCCGCCTTCTGCCTTCTCACTTCTGCCTTGATTCATTGCAGCCACTTGCCGAGTCCGGCCAAGCCGTCGTGGGGGCGGGGAATCACCTGGACGCTGATGACCTGGCCCACCTGGGAGGCCGCCGCGGCGCCCGCATCCGTCGCGGCTTTCACGGCGGCGACATCGCCGCGAAAGAACGACGTGACATAGCCGCTGCCGACCTTCTCCCAACCGACCAGGGTCACGTTGGCGGCCTTGAGCGCGGCGTCGCTCGCTTCGAGCAGCGCGCACAGGCCCTTGGTTTCGATCATGCCGAGTGCTTGAGTAGCCATAAAAATGGGTTCGCTTTGAGTGGTGGGTAGCCGGTCGGCGGCGATCACTTCGACGCCTTCGCCGGCGCCGCCTCGCCAAGGAATGACTTGAGCAGATCTTCGTGCGGCCGGGCGATGATGTGCGAACTGATGAGTTCCCCGACCTTGCCCGCGGCCTTGCTGCCGGCATCGACCGCGGCTTTCACGCTGCCGACGTCGCCCCGGCAGAGGACGGTGATCATGCCCCCGCCGATGGGGATGGTTTTGACGAGGCTGACGTTGGCCGCCTTGACCATCGCGTCGCTCGCTTCAACGGAGCCGACGTAGCCTTTGGTTTCGATCATTCCGAGTGCTTCGCTCATTGCTTTGCAGGGTTAATGTTCAAAGATTCAACCACGAATAAACGCCAGGGGACACGAATCAGAGTACCCATCGCTCCGACTCCAGTTTCGCGTGCTTGAAATTCAACAGCACGCCGACCCGTTTTCCACAAATCCGAGAGTGAGCCTTCGTGTCCATTGGTGTCGATTCGTGGTTCACTTCACCAATTCGCACGGGGTGTTGGGCTGGAGGTTGCAGGCATTGCCTTCGTCCGTGTCAATGTGCACCTCCAGCTTGAAGCTCGGGTCCACGCGGCAGAGCATCTGGTCCAGCGTGATGCCGCAGGGTCCGCCGATCTTGAGTCGCATCGCGTCGCCTGCCTTCACGCCGTAGAACTCGGCGTCGTTCGGGTGCATGTGGACGTGCCGCAGCGCGCGGATCACGCCTTCCTTCATCTCGAAAAAGCCCGCCGGCCCCATCAACATGCAGCCCGGCGTGCCTTTGATATTGCCCGAAATCCGCAGCGGGATTTCGAAGCCGAGCGCGATGGCGTCGGTATAGGCGAGTTCCACCTGGTTCAAGGTCCGGCAGGGGCCAAGAATGCGGAGGTTCGAGATGACGCGACTGCGCGGACCGATCAACGTGAGCGTCTCCTTCGCAGCGAACTGGCCTTCCTGGTAAAGCCACTTGTGAACCTGGAGTTGGTGGCCCGGGCCGAACAAGGCCTCGACCGCCTCCGGCGTCAGGTGGCAATGCCGCGCGCTGATGTTCACCACCAGCGGGTTGGGGGCGGTGGCCACGCGGGGCAGCGGCTTGCCCAAACGCTCATACACCACTTGCCGGACAAGGTGCTCGACAACCGCTCGCGGTAAAGATTGCTGGGCCGTAGCCATGATTACGGCCCCAGCGTGTCTCAACCCGGCGCATTGTCAACAAACTTCTTGCAAAATCTCCCAAAATCTTCCACCAATCGACCAACATGACGCCCGAAGAACGCCAGCAGCGGATCGAAACCTATTTGCAGAAGGTCGAGTTCGCTTCGCTGGAAGAGTTGGCCAGGGAAGTGGAGGCCTCGGTTTCGACGGTGCGGCGCGACGTCACTTCGCTCGAGGCCAACGGGAACGTCCGGCGCACGCACGGCGGTGCGCGGATCGTGACCCCGCGGAGCGACGAATATGTCTTCAACGCCCGCGATACGCATCAGTTGGCCGAGAAGGAGGCGATCGGCCGGGTCTGCGCCGAGCTGATTCCGCCCCAACAGAGCATCATCATCGACGCCGGCACCACCTGCTATCACGTCGCGCGTTACCTCGAACCGAAGAAGCCGCAGCTCATCACCAACTCGCTGCCGGTCGCGAACCTCTATGCCGCATCAAGCCTGGTGGAGGTCGTGATGTCCGGCGGCGTCATTTACCCGCGCTTGGGTGTCCTGGTCGGCCCGCTGGCGGTCGAGGCCTTCTCCAGCATGCACGCGGACGTGGCCATCATGAGCGCCGGCGGCATCACGGCGGACGGCTTGACCAACTCCCACGGCCTGCTGATCGAAATCCAGCAAGCGATGATGCGGGCCGCGCGGCGGGTGATCTTCTGCCTCGACCATACGAAGTTTGGCCGCAAATCGATCTCCGTGCTGGGCGGTCTGGTAGGCGTCCACGCCATCGTCACCGACGAAGGAGCTCCGGATGAACTCGTGCAACTCCTGCGCGGACGCGGGATCGAAGTCGTGGTCGCCCGGTTGGCGAACGACGAAACCGCCAAATAGGGCTGTCGGGGACGGAACTTCCCCTCGCGATCCAACGTCGGAGCCTGACGGAAGAGTCTTGGATCAGGTTCTCAGGATCTGTGGCCCGGCGGCCAGCGAGTCCGGCGACAACTGGGCATTGCTGCCACCGCGCCTGACGAGTAGCGTGAAGTCGTGCAGATCGAGTTCACGATTCAGACTTGGCAGGAGGGTGGCCAGTTCATTGCCCACGCAATGCCCCTCGACGTGGCCAGCGCGGGGCCGACACCCGCGGCGGCCCGCGCGGCGCTGGATGAGGCGGTGCGCGTGTTCTTGCTGACCGCCGCCGATCAAGGAACCCTTGCTGAGGTCCTCGAAGAAGCGGGCTATGTCCCGGATGGTGCAGGGTGGCACCGCCCCACCTGGGTCGGCGTCGAGCACGCCTCAGCGACCGTCGGGGCCTGATTCTGTCCGATGCCGCGCTTCACGCCTGTCGATTGGCGGACCCTCGAACGCGTTTTCCTGGCCGCCGGTTTCCGATTCGCGCGACAGGAGGGCAGCCATCGGTGCTACGTCCGCGCGGGGGTGGCGCGTCCGGTGGTGATCCCGACCTACCCCGAGGTGCCCGTGTTTGTCATCCGCAACAATCTCAAAACCGCCGGGCTCACGCGGGACGAGTATTTCCGTCTCTTGGACCAGGCACGCTGAGTGGCAGTGTGCTCCCGGCTCAACGGGCCTGCGATCGCGAAGTCCCGAAAGAAAGGTCTGCCCGTCGTGTTCTCCAGGCAGGATTAAGGCAGGCGATAGCGCGCCCAGCGGCGGCCGTGCTCCTGACGGAGGTGGCCGGCTCGGTGCAGCTTGTGGAGCAGATACCACGCATGGTGCATCTCCACGCCCAACAACTGCCGGCACTCCGTGTTGTTGATGCTGCCGGCCCGGCGGACATGGTCCAGGATCGTCCCTTCCTCGCTCGTTAGTCGGTCGCCGTCGCCCGGCACTTGTTCCTTGGCGCCAGGAGCAGCGTCCGGTGGGTCGGCCGTGGCCGCCAGGCTTGGCGCCCGACGCACCAAGTGCAGATGTTCCTCGCCGATGGTCTCGCCGCCGCTCTCGATGAGCGCGCGTTCGATGATGTTCTTCAGCTCCCGCACATTGCCGGGGAAGTCGTAGGCCCGCAGCGACTCCGAAGCCGCCGGGCTGATCGCGGGGTGCGGCAGGCCCATTTCCGCCGCGAACATCTGGAGGAAATGGTCCACCAGCAGCGCGATGTCCTCGCGACGGTCGCGCAACGGAGGCACTTCGACCGTGAAGCGGGCGAGTCGATAGTATAGATCCTCACGGAAGCGGCCCGCCGCAATGAGGACCTGGAAATCGGCATTCGACGCCGCGAGCACCCGCACTTCTACGCGTCGGCCCTCCATGGCCCCCACGGGCGTGACCAACCCATCCTCCAGCACGCGCAGCAGCTTGGGCTGGAGCGCCGGCGGCAGCTCGCTGATTTCATCGAGGAAGAGCGTCCCGCCGTCCGCCAGCTCGAAGCAGCCTTTGCGATCTCCGTGCGCCCCGGTGAACGCCCCGCGCACATGCCCGAATAGCGTGGCCTCCGCCAGTTCGGCCGGAATGGTCGAGCAATTCACCGGGAGGAAGGGTCCGCCCGCCTTTACGCCGCCAAAGTGGATCGCCCGGGCGATCAGTTCCTTGCCAGTGCCGCTCTCGCCGGTGATCAGGACACTGGTGGCACCGTGTGAACGCAGGCGTTGCACATCGTCCAGGATGCGCTTGAGCGTGGGGCTTCTGCCAATGAAACGGCCAATGTCCCATCGCTCGGCGTCGCGACTCGAGATAACGGACAGGTGCTCGTCCGCGGTCTCACGGGCGGCCTCGGCTTCCCGGCGGCGGTTGATCTCGGCCTGGAGCCGCTCGTTGGCCGCGGTCAACGCCTGGTTCTTCTCGGCCAGCGCCCGCGTCAGCAACCGGATGCCCACATGCGTTTGCACGCGGGCCAGCACTTCCTCCGTCTGAAACGGCTTCGTGATGTAGTCCACGCCACCCGCTTGAAAGCCCTGGATCAGGCTCTGCGGTTCGTCCTTGGCGGTGATGAAGATCACGGGCACGGTGCAGGTCCGTTCATCCGCCTTCAGCCGGCGGCAGACTTCAAAGCCGTCCACGCCCGGCAGCAGGATGTCGAGCAGCACCAGATCGGGCACATCCACCTGCGCCACCGCCAGCGCGATCTCGCCGGTTGGAGCTGCCGACACGGTGTAGCCAACCGATTCGAGCGTCCGGCAGAGCAGATTGCGATTCGCCGCGACATCGTCCACCACCAGAATTCTGGCGCCTTTGAGATTGAGGTGCGGTCCGGGGCTCATCGCGATGTCTCCTCCGGCTCGACGGAGGCCTGGAGGCCGTCGAGAATTTCCCGAATGGCTTTCATGTCGCCGGCATCGTTCAGCCGTTCGAGCCGGCTGCCCAGCGCGGCACCCGCTGCGCTCAAGGCGGCGAATTCCCCGATGCATCGCCTCAGTTCGGTGGTGCGATACAGCTTCGCGGCCGCCTGCATTCGGAGCCAGAGCGCCCTCGGCAGGCGGACCTCGGCCGGGAGGAGATTCGCGGGTGCTTCCGGAGTGGGACTCGTCCGCGGGAGTTCCTCGAAGCGTGTCGCGGGCACTCCGGCCAGGCTCTCACACAGCCGTTCGAAGGAAAGCGGCTTCGCCACAAAATCGTCAAAGCCGGCCTCGAGATAGTGCTTTTGCTCGTGCGCCAGGGCCGAGGCCGAAAGCGCCACCAGACGCGGCGTCGCTCCGCGCGCTTCCGGTCCCGCCGTCCGCAGCCGTCTCCGAATCTCGCGGGCGGCCGCCAACCCGTCCATGACCGGCATTCGGATGTCCAGGAACACGATGTCCGGACGGTCGGCACAGGCGGCTTCCACGGCCTCGCGCCCATTCCCCGCTTCGCGGACTTCGCAACCCAACTCCGCCAGCATGCGCCGGAGGACGTCCCGGTTCTCGCGAATGTCATCCACCACCAGCGCCCTGACGCGCACACCGGGGGCAAGTCGGCGAATAGGAGTCCCGGTCGGCGAGGCCGCCAGCGGTACATCCGGAGGCGCTGGCGGAAGCGGTACAAAACAACAAAACCGCGACCCTTCACCGACCCGGGACTCGACATTCAGGCGCCCTCCCATCAACCCGGCGTAACGTTTCGCGAGCGCGAGGCCCAGGCCCGTGCCCTCCGTGCGCTGTCCGGCTTGCGCCTGCTGGAAGGGCTCGAACAGCCGGCCGAGCGTCTCGGGGGCAATACCGGGGCCGCTGTCCCGGACTTCGAACCGAAAGGCGAAGGGAGGAACTCCGATTCCGGATCCCGGATCCCGGATCTCGGCCGAGGGGCATCCGACATCCGGCATCCAGTATCCGGTATCTGGCATCTGGCATCCGGCATCCGCTATCTGGAATCCGGCATCCCTCCGGCTGGACGCCTCCGACACCCGCAACACCACCTCGCCGCGCTCGGTGAACTTGACGGCATTGCTGAGCAGGTTGATGAGAATCTGACGGAGCTTGCCTTGGTCGCCGCGCACCCACCGGCATCCCTCACCGGGAGTTTGCACCTGCCAGGTCAGGCCCTTCTGCTCGCATCGGAACTTGAACATCGCCGCCAGGTCGGCCACCAACGCGTTCAGATCGAAATCCTCGACATGCAACTCCAGCCGCCCCGCCTCGATCTTCGAGAGGTCCAGCACGTCGTTGATCATCGCCAGGAGATGGTTCCCGCTCCGGGCGATCGTTTCCACGGCGACGCGGCGATCCGGTGTCAGGTCCGAGTCGCGCTCGAGGATTTGGGCGTAACCCAGAATGGCGTTCATCGGCGTGCGAATCTCGTGACTCATGTTGGCGAGAAAGAGGCTCTTCGCCCGGTTGGCCGACTCCGCCGCTTCTTTCGCTTGTTCGAGCGAGCGGTTGCGTTCGACCAATGCCCGATTGCGCTCGCGCCGGTGCTTGATCGCCAGGGCCGAGGCGACCAGGCCCACGCACACGGCTGAACCCAAAGCGCCGACCAGTCCCATCTGGGCGTAGTCGCGCCGGACGACGAATTGCAACGTCCCGTACGGGGACGGATTCAAATCGTGATCCAGCGCCCGCACGCGGAATTCGTAGGTCCCGTAAGGCAGGTTCGTGTATTCCAATCGCCGCGGATAGACCGGCTGCTCGGCGGTGTCGTATCCCATTAACTGGCAGAGATAGGCCATATCCTCCGGGTGGGTACCCAGACTCACGCCCTCGAACTCGACCGTCAGACGCCGCGGCCGGCCGGCCAACTCCACCCGGCTGCCGGCGCAAGGCTGACCGTCCGCCGTCAATCCGGTGATCCGGATGGCCGGCGCGTTGGTGCGCGGCCGGTAACGGGTCAGTCCGCCTTCCGTGCCGATCCAGACGTCGCCCTGCGCATCCTCGTGCAAGGCGTTCACGGTGTCGTGACTCAGCCCATCCCTCCAGGCGAGCGTCTGAAAGACTCTCAGAGCGGGATCGTAGATCGCCACGCCACCTCCGGCCGTCCCGATCCAGATGCGGCCCTTGCGGTCCACCATCAGGGCGCGGATCTCGTCCGCGGGCAGTCCCTCGGCCTGGTGGAAGGAGCGCCACTGCCGGCCGTTGTAGCAGGACAGGCCCTCCGTGGTCCCCACCCACAATTCGCCTCGCAACGGATGGCACGCGATGGCAGCGACCTGGTCGCCGGCAACACCGTCTGTCGTCCGGACATTGCGGAACTGACCGTCATAGCAGATGAGTCCTTTATTCAAAGTGCCCATCCACACGGCCCCATCCGGCCCAAGACCGAGGCAGGTCACGCGGTCATCCGGGAGCCCATTTGCGGTCGTCCACCGCTCGATCCCTTCTCCCCGACACCGGACCACGCCGCCGCCAAGGGAGGCAATCCACAGGTTACCCTCCCAGTCCTCCAGCACGTCCGATTTATTCTCGAAGAACTGCGTTTCGGTATGGTAAGTCAGATTGGTAAAGGCGCAGGTTCCCTCCGCCCCGAGCCGTGCGAGCTTGCCGCCCCGGCAAAGCCAAAGCACCCCGCTGCAATCGACCCGCAAGGCTTCGACGTTGCCGGCGTCCAGAAGTGCGAACGGCGGCACGCCGGCCGGAAGCTTCTGGCTCAGCCCCCGCTGGGTGGCCACCATCAGTTGTCCCCGCCATTCCGCGAGCGCCTGGATCGAATCGCTCGCCAGGCCGTCGGCGGTGGTATAAGTCGTCCACGACGGGTCGAAGTAGCGCAGGCCGGCCCCCTCCACGCCAATCCACAGGCGTCCTTCCCGGTCTTCGAGCACTGCAAGAACGCTTTCCTCCCCGAAGCCCGTGGCCGTGCTGAAGTTCTCGAACCGTCCCTCCCGATAGCGTAGCAACCCCCGTGTCGTGCCGAGCCAAAACTGGCGCTGGCGGTCTTCGTAAAGGCATTGCACGCCGCCTCCGTCGCACCCTTCGGCCTCCGTGAACCGGTCCCAGCGTGGCCCGGCGGGGTCATAACGCCAGAAGAGTGGGTGCGATGGGGGAGTCCCCCGCGGAGACGCGCCCGAGAGCCAGACGCCGCCGCCGCAATCTTCCAGCAGTGCGCGGCAGATGAGCATGGGCAAGGGAGTTGTGTGCGTCACAAAACGATCGCCGGTCCACTCGCTGAGTCGGTTGCTGAACAACGAGCCCACCCAAAGGCGTCCGCTCCGGCCCGTATGAATGGCACCGATGATGGCACCACACAGTCCGTCCTCGCTGGTGTACTGGGTGAACTGGTGGCGGACGGCGTCCCACCGACTTACCCTCCCGTCGCCCGCGACCCAGAGACTCCCGCGCTGGTCCACGGTGATCTGACCCAGGTAGTCCATCCCTGGAGTGTCGGCGGAGTCGTAAGTGATGAACTGGTTTGCTCGACGCTCCAGACAGGTCAGGCCCGCGCCGGAATCCCCGCTGTAGCCAAGCCAGAGATTGCCCTGCCCATCCTCGGCCAGGTGCGCGACGCTGTCGGAGGCCAGACCGTCCGCCTTCGAGTAGCTGATGAAGCGCGCCCCATCGAATCGCACCAGGCCTCCCCCTCGGGTTGCCAGCCACAATTCCCCATGACGGTCCTGCAGGATTGCCAACACGGCCGGGTTGGGCAACCCTTGGGCCGCGCCGTAGTTCAGCCACGGGCCGCGCCTTGAAGGCCGGCCGGCCACCCGGACCCGCCCCGGACCAACCGCAACCACCCGTCCAGCCAGCGGCGGCGCCGTCAGCTTCACGGTGGCAGTTGTGCCCTCCCGAACCGTGATCGTTACGTTCGTTCCCGGCTCGACGCTCCGCTGGTCCAGGCTGATCCGGTACCGCCCGACCGGCAGGTCCGCGGCAAAGTACCCCGCCCGATCCGTCAGCGCGTGGACGACGCACTCCGGCGCAGTCTCGGCTTGAATGCGCACCCGGTGTTCAGTCCCTGGGGCCTGCCCGTCTCCGAACACCACCCGACCTGCCAACCGGCCGAGCGTGGCCTTCGCGGGGAGCAACCACACGTCGCCACGACCGTCACGGCGATGCAACGCGTTCCCATTCACCCAGCCGAGCACCGTGGTCTGGCGATTCGTCGTGGAGGTTTCGAGGCGGTCCTCGTCACAAAGCCAGACATTGAACTCCGCAATTCGATTCGGACCGGCACGCTGCTTTCCTTGCGCCAAGTCCTGAAAGTCAATGGCGTACTCGACTCGCCACCGGCTCCCCTGGCGTTCCAGGACCGCTTTGAAGTGCCCGGGGGCCGTGTAGATCCAGTCCCCGTTTGCGCACGCAGTCACCAGGCTCGAGCCTTGCTCCCCCTGCATGAATCCCAGGGGAGCCAATTCCGCTTCACCGGCCGGAAAGCGGGCCAGAACGATCGCCAATTCCGACCCAAACAAGGAAATGGGATTCTCCGGCGGTTCCGCGCGATCCGCGTCCTGCACCTCCAAGGCGACAAACAGAGTCTGGTTGGTTTCGCCGTAAGCCAACCGAAACCACGCCGAACAATCCGTCGCATCGGTCGGTCGCGAGCCAATGACCTGTGTGCCCAAGCGGTACCGGGGCAGACCCGCCGGCCAGTCGGACAGATCGCCGTCAATCTGTATCCGGCTGCCGTCCACCGGATACGCCAGCGCAATCCCGTGATCCGCTGCGCCCACCCCGACACCCAGCGCCGCGACCAGCCAGAAAACAGCCAATCGATTGCGCCAGCTCCTCGTAGCCGCCGACGTGAGTCGGCGCTGCATTCCGTCTTTGGCGCGGCAAGTCGGCGCCGACTGATGTCGGCGGCTACGCGGGCCGCGTCCAGTCGCCCGGTCAGGAACGGTGCCCTCGCCCGCCCGCGACGCGGAGAACCACCCCTCCGCGCCACGCACACGCGGCGGCCATACCTCCGTTCGCCCGCCCCTCGAATCCACTGGCTCTGAGACCTTCATCGTTTGATCTTCCGATTTGGCCCGGGATTCCTGGCGCTGATTTCACCGCTACGCTAATCCAACGTGCCCCGAACGAACGCCACTTCTTCCCGCCCGCTCCAGCGCCGCTTCAACTGCCGCCAACACACTGCGCCGACTGCTGCGGAGTGGCGAAGCCCCCGGCTCACTGACAGCCCGGATAATTGGGCACCAGCCACTGGTGATACCAGACCGTTTGGCGCACCAACCACCGCGCATCTTCGATCTCTTTGGCGTTGTTGAAAGGCGACCGGAATGGGCGACCGCTCTTGGGCACGTACCGCCACCGATGACCAACGACACGGCCATCCACATAACTGAGCGTCCCCACACCGCCGTGCCGATCCGCCGGCAAGTTGCCCCAAGGCGCCCACCCGAACGCGGTGCTGGGACTGGCTGGGTTGCCCGTGAAGTCGTACAGGCCATAAGCCCCCCCGTCGATGCTTTCGCTTGTCAGGTCCACGAATACGAAGCTCTGGCTGGGCTTGAGGACCGTCTCCTCGCGTCCGAGCAGATTGATGCCGTGCGTGCCGCGGGTCGGTGGACCCAGTTTTTCGAACCCCCCGTTGAGAGTAAGTTCGATCGCATAACTGCGGGATCGCGGTTTCCACGGCTGGGAGACGCTGGCCCGCACGCGCGCCTTGTCCGCCGGACAGCGGTACACGTCGTCCGCGTTCACGTACGGGTACAAGGAACCGCGGCGGATGTTGGTGGTGGAGGTGTCGGTTCGGGCGTTGCCCAAGACCCAGGATCCCGGCAGCGACTGGGCATTTCCCGGATTCCACGTGATGAGGTTCAATGGCATGAGGCCGTGGTCATCGGTGTACATTTTGTAGCTCAACTGGAGCTGCCTCAGGTTGTTCACGCAGGCGATGCCTTGGGCCGTGGCTTTTGCCTTCGACAGGGTTGGCAGGAGCACACTGGCCAGGATGGCGATGATCGCAATTACCACCAACAGTTCGATCAGCGTAAATCCAGTATCCCGATCGAACCGAGGGCAGACCGTACGAATGGAGCGCTGCCAACTTCATGGCCGTTTACCTCAATCCCGGCCGCCTGGCCGGAGGAACGTAGTACTTGTGCCAGGAGAGGGACCAGAGCCGCTCCAACCGGACCAGTTCCACATGGCCGTCATAGAACGCGACATTGATCGCTCCCGGCAACGTAACTCCCGGAGGTTGATTTGTCGAAGCCCTTCCGGAAACCGTACCGTGACGGGGAAGGTTCAGGAGATTCAGGCCTGGATTGAACCCGGCCGATGGTTTCATCATACCGGTTTGGAGATTTACCGCCGGCAGGTCGGTGGCGAGCGGCCAGACCCACCAGAATGTTACGCCATCGGCGAAGACAGGTGTTTGTGCTGGGGATTCGATCTCTCCTTCGTGGCCGAATACGTAATTGGCGCTCTCGGGTCCGTAAGGCCAGATATCCGCCCACCACCACCCGCCGAGCCAGTTGTTCAGGGCATAGCTCCCCGCCCGATGTTCGGACACCGCCGACGAAGGGTTTAGCCGCCACCACCACCAGCACCCGCCCGGAGCATTGGACTGCCAGGCCGAATGAACCGTGCCGGCGTACACGGGCCCTGGGCCGAGCAGCGGCGGCGGATCCCCCCGGTGCCGAATCACCTCGGGAGCCGCCGGACAGATCCAGCCCTCGTTGGTTCTGCCCCAACGCCTCAGGCCCCAATCCCCAATCGCCGAGTTTTGGCAGTCCGCGGAGTCGGCGGCCGGATTCGAGCAGAGAGCCGGGGGGCCCAGCCGACCGTTGTCGTCGTCCACCGCCAACTCGAAGGGAATCGTAATCTGCCGCAGATTGCTCATGCACACAATCCGTCGGGCCGTGTTCCTGGCGCTGGCGAAGACGGGCAGGAGCAGTCCGGCCAGGATTGCGATGATGGCGATCACCACCAACAGTTCGAGCAAGGTGAAGGCCCTGAACGGACAGGATTCATGCGCGGAATCGAGGATTTCTCGGGTCGCAGTTCGAGTTGATTTCAAGGAGTGCATAAGTGACCTCACAGATTACTTGGTCTCGATCGAACTCATCGCGTTTATCACGGCGACGCACCAGACCCTTCCGGCCGTAGGCGCCGACGGGCGTCGGCGGCTACCTGGGGGCGAGCCTCGGAACTACCACATCGCGCAGCTCGAGAAGAAACGGTCAATGGTCACGTCGTACGTTCCGCTCGCCGATTTCGTCCCATACAGGGCTTCTCCCACTCCTTCGGGAACGCGCCCGTCAATGGCCTCGCAGGTCTCGATCGGTCTCGAGAGATCGTCCAAGCTGAACAACTCAAGCGTCAAACGGTCGCCCACGGCCCAGAACCTCAGCCGGTATTGCTTGGCGGGATCAACGGCGGGGAAACGTTTGATCTCCAGCGGTTCGCCGCCCGGTCCCGTTAGCGACAACACCGATTCCGAGGGACTGCCCGCCTTCTTGAAGGTCAACAGCCCGGCATACCGGTCGTGGGGGAGACCTTCGATCCCGGGCAGCCATACGTCCTTTTCCGACTTTACGCGCAGCAGCAGGCCAAACGCGGCGTCTTCCATGGTCTCGTCCCAGTCCAGGATGTCCACGGAGGCTACAGATTCACCGGCAGGCACATCGCTGAACCCCCAATACATGAAAAAGTCCTGGTTACCGTTCCCAAGCCCTCGCAACCGGC
Organism: uncultured bacterium; assembly: GCA_963735925.1. Lineage (GTDB taxonomy): Bacteria > Verrucomicrobiota > Verrucomicrobiia > Limisphaerales > J093 > DSVZ01. The sequence continues at coordinate 849,341 of CAVTMT010000003.1, read as the reverse complement.
CGTGACCGTTGACCATGACGAAACCTGGCCTTCTGCCCTGTCCCCCGCCCATCGGGGCAGTCTTCCAGGACGTGAAGTCCCAGAACGTGCCGAAGTTGTCCAAGCGTTGGGAACCGCGCGCGACCCGGAAGAACCGGGCCGACTCACTCAGCGGAATCGAGACACCGTAGGCACCGCCATCCTCGCAGGCAACTTCCGGCCACGGCCTCCAGGGACCTCCCAAACCGGACGCCTCCAAGAGGATGCTCCAACTTCGCCACTCGAGGCGCGAGGCCAGGCCCGCGGGTCGCTGGATTTCCAAGAACCGGGGCGTGGGCGCGGCGGAGCACTCCAGGTTGTCGAACACGGCCTGGAGACTGACTTGGGCGCCATTCACCGTTTCGCACATGACTCCGACCCCCGTCACCGGACCCGCCGGCGGCGCTCCGTTGTCTCCGGTTCCCTGAACGGAGGGGGTGTCGGTAAAGTCACCATTCTGAAATAACACATCCAAAGGATCGTCCCTCCGAACCACTTTCGTCCCCACCTTCAGGTTGTCCCCCTGGCGGGTCAGAGTCAGCAGCAGGGTTACTGGGTCAGACGTACCGCGACAAGAGCTGTCGAAGACATGGTAGGTGGCTGCCTCCGAGCCCTTCACGAGGGCTACCCGACCTCTCAGGTAGAACAGGTCGTACGCGCGGCCGGCGCCCCTGGGTGCATCCGGTGGGCTGCAGAAAATCACCGCCAACCCGGCGGCCACGTTGGGGTCGTTCAGCGAGACCACGTCGAGCCGGAACTCGACAGGTTGGCCTTCAGGCAGTTCGTGGGTTTGCAGATACCAGAACGATCCGTAGGTCGTGGATGCCGGCAAACCGAAATGCAACTGGCCATCGACAATCTCCCACTCGGGAGCCCGGTCGCGAGCGTAGAGCGAGAACTTCCTCCCCTCGCTGAAGTCATCGATGACATCGGCACCGAGCGGCATGACCAGCCATAGCAGCAGCGCCGGGAGGGCGAGGAGCGTGGCGTAACCTTCGGCACGCTGGGTCCGGAGATGAATGTGTGCGTTGGAGAGTTTCATGGGGCTGTCCTTGCTTTGAACTTGCCGGGTTTCAGGATCATTTCTCTTTCATGAAGCTTGTAGCGTCTGCGTCGATAGCCAGCGCCGACTGACGTCGGCGGCTACCTCATTAGTGGCCTTGCATTTACCACGGTGTCGCCCCGCTCAGCATGAACCGGTCAATCGTGACGTCGTACTTCCCGACGGCGGAGCGCGAGCGTGTGCCGTACAGCGCCGACATCCCTTCAGCGATCCGCCCGTCCACCCTCGCGCACGTTGCGATCGGCGTCTCGAGGTCGTCCAGGTCGAACACTTCGAGCGTCAGTTGCCGGCCCACCGCCCAGAACCGCAGCCGGTATTGCTTCTCCGGGTTCAAGGCGGGAAAGCGCTGGACCGCCAGCGAGACGTCCCCAGGCCCGGTGATGGTCAGGGCCGATTCCGCCGGATTATCCGCCGTCTTGAACGTCAACAGCCCGCCGTAGTGCTGGGTGGGGAGGCCCTCGGTGCCGCAAAACCACAGATCCCCCTCCGGCTTCACCCGCAGCAGGATCCCGAACCCGGCGTCTTCCATCGTCTCGTCCCAATCGACGACGTCCACCGAGGCCACGCAATCCCGATAGCAGTTGCCGGCGTCACCGGCGAACCGGAGCAGGAAGTCTTCGTTGCGCACCCCCTCACCGTGGATATGGCCCCGACGTTGGTACAGACTGAAGGACGGCTTCCACACCCGACCCGGTACGGGCGATCCGGTCTCCCACCCACCGCTGGCATTGTCGAAAAGTTCCATCCCGTGCCAGCCGGGGGCGAGCCGGAAGAACCGGTGCTGCTTGCTCGACGCGAGGTTTACGCTGTGCGCGGATGTGCCTGTGGTGATCGGATCCAGGAGGGGAGTCCAGGGTCCCTGGATCGAATTCGATTCCAGTGGAATGCTCAATCCCTGCCAATCCAGGATCACTTCGCCCGTGGCCGGTCTCTGGATCCCCAGCGGCAGCGGCACCTCGTCGCTGGAGCACAGGAAGTTGTCCAAGACGCATTCGACGCGTCCGCCGGAAACCGCCGGTTCTTCATACCCGATGGTCACAATGTCAGTGGGATCTGGAAAGGCGGTCTGGGCGGTAACCTGCCCGTCATAAACCACCTTTGACGGGTTGTCCCGTTGGACCACCTTGGCGCCCAATTCCATCGCATTCCCTTTCCGGTTCAACGAGAGCGTCAAAGTCACCGGTACCGTGACCCTGGGTAAGGAACTGTCGATCAACCAGTCGCTCGTACCGCTCATCTGCCTTACCACGGCAACGCGTGTATGTGACCAAAAGAGTCCATAATAGCGCGACGCCCCTGCGTTGTCGATGAGGTGGTGTGGCGGAAACTCGACAGCAATGAACGCGAAGGCGCTGTCGGGGTTTAGACTGACTACGTCAACCTGGAACGCAACCGGCCGGCCTTCGGGTATGGCATAATTCCGCCGGTAGTAGAAACCGGTGGCCGCGCCATCGCTCGGCCGGCTGCTCTTCAATTGGCCGTCAATGACCTCGATCTCGGGCCGGCCACCTTCTGTGAACACGGTGTACTTCTTCGCTCCGTTGAAGTCGTCAATGATCGCGGCGTCGAGCGGTGCCAGTGCCCACACCAGGAGTGCCGAGGCGGCGAGGAGCTTGATTTTGGTCCCGGCCGGACGCGGCCGGGCGCAAGCCGATGAGAGGAATGCTGTATTCATATATCTGTCCTTTCGCTGAGTGTTCTGTGTTGTGGTAACCGCTCGTTCGTCTTCGCCGCGGGTGTCCGCTCTTATAGCACGGTGGGGGGCGGTTCAAGGGCGCGGCGCGTGCGACCCGAAGCCCGGCCACCCGCCAGACTCATGGATCGGGTCCCGCGAGCACCGACTTCGGAGCTTTGGATTGGCCTTCATGGCCGGTCTTCGTTGGTTTTCGTGGGCCTGGGTGCTCTGAAGCGAACCCCGGCTTTGGCTCATCGCAGATCGACGCCCAACCGATAGAAACTCGGCGGCGCGGCGTTCGTGTCGCTCAACGAATCCAGTCCGCCGGAGCCGGGCACCGCCACTTGGCCGGGCACCGGCGTCCAGAGGGTGGCGTCACCGCCGAGAGCCGGTGCCGCATAGAGCGTGTATCCGCGGCCCGTCAGGCTCTGATAGGACAGCTTGACCGGCGGCCCCACGTCCACCGCCTCAATGCGGAAGAAGGACCGCGCATCGCGGGGATCGGTCCCGGCCAGCCACTCCTGGAACGACGTTTGTCCGTCCGCATCCGGATTGCCGGACAGGACGTAGGGATCGGAGGCGTCCAGGCCGTGTTGCGCGAACCAGTCCGTAGGCACGACGGTGCGCAGGTCGAACTCGTAGGCGCCCATGTCAAGAATCGGCACGCCATCGCCGTTGCCGTCCAGTGAGCGCGGCAGGCCGTCGAGATCGGCGGTGCGCAATGATTCGAGGGCTGCACCCGCATCAATGCAGGGTGAACCGTAACAGAGCCGGAAATCGCCCGCTTCCCGGTTCATGAAACCGGGATTGGCGTCGGTATTTCCGGGTCCCGGCGGCAACGGCGTCGTGCAGGAATGTTCGAAAGTGGCGTTGCTCCAGTTGCCCCCCGGGTTGAAACACACGATGCAGTTAAAGAGCGTGCCGCCGCTTACCCCGCCGCCTGAATTCCCAGTGAGGGTGCAATTGTAGAGCGTGCTCTCGTAAGCCCCGACGCCTGAATTGTCGGTCAGCGTGCAATTGTAGAGCGTGCCACCATAAGCCCCGCCGCCGTGCGCGGCCGAATAGTTGTTGGTTAGGGTACAGTTATAGAGCGTGCTCTCGGAAGCCCCGCCACCCGAATTGCCGGTCAACGTGCAACTGTACAGTATGCCGCCAGACGCCCCGCGGCCTGAATTGTAGGCCAACACGCAGTTCGTGACCACGCCGGAGGTCACGGCAGCGACACCGCCTCCTGATCCGTTCCGCAACGTGAAACCGCTCAGGATCGAGTTGGCTCCGAGATAGACGCACCGTACCGCCGCTGCCCCGTCAATGACGGTCACTTCCGGTCCGTTGACGCTCCGCAGCACGACGTCGGTCAGCGCCACGCGGTTGGCACCCTCCGCCTCCACGGTGCCGGTCCGATAGACGCCGTTGGTCACCAGCACCAGACGGCCGGTCACGGTGCCCGCGTTCACGGCGTCCTGGAGGTTCGTGGCCGCCGTCGCCCAACTGGTGTAGGGAAAGCCCGGCGTGGTATTGGCCACGTTGACGTAGTGGACCGCCTCAATGACCTCGACCTGGACGCTCGTGATGATCCCGTCCGGGTGAGTGTCGTTATACCCGGTCAAGCGGACGGTGTAGGCCCCCGGCACCGTCCAGGCGTGGCTGGTGAAGGGTTGGTTGGTCACGACCGTCCCGTCGCCAAAGTCCCAGACGCTCCCCGTGATGGGGCCTGTGCCGTCCGCCGTGAAGGAGACAGGGAAGCCCACCGCCGCTTCAGTGAACGGCGCGTGAATTTCGAGGGTCAACGGGCCAAGGCTCTGCCCTGGCCAGAGTTGATCGGCCCCCATCGCTGGGGGGGTCGCCCAAGGCTCGCCGTCAATGTCCACACCGGTGGCCCAGGCGGGATTGCCGGCGCCAAGACACGAGGAATTGGCCGACAGATGAGCGACTGACCCCAAGCGGGGATCCGCATCCGTGTTTCCCACACCTGGAGGTAACGGGGTCGTGCAGGAGTACTCGAAGTGAGGCCCCTGGCAGAACCCGCAGCATCCGTAACCCCAGTTGGCCCCAACCTCAGCTTGGTTGAAGTACACCAAGCAGTTGTATAGAAAGCCACATACTGCGCCGCCCCCCCTCCGCGCCGTATTGCCCGTCAACGTGCAGTTGTAGAACATGCCACCATAGGCCCCGCCGCCCCACCCGATCTCCCCTATGGCCGCATTACCGGTCAGCCTGCAGTTGTAAAGCGTACAGTCCCTCGCACCGCCGCCCATTCCGGCGGAGTTGCCGGTCAGCGTGCAGTTACTGAGTATGCTCTCGTGAGCCCCGCCGCCGTGATCAGCCACATTGCCGGTCAGCGTGCAGTTACTGAGTGTGCTCTCGTAAGCCCCACCGCCGGCTCCCGCCGAGTTGTCAGTCAGCGTGCAGTTGTAGAGCGTGCCACCATAAGCCCCGCCGCCGCAAAAGGACCCGCCGGCCGGGCCTCTGGCCGCATTGCCGATCAGATTGCAGTTGTAGAGCGTGGCGCCATAAGCCCCGCCGCCGTAGCCAGCCGAATTGCCGGTCAACACGCAGTTCGTGACCACGCCGGAAGACTCGCTAAAAACCCCGCCGCCATTATCCGTGGGCCAGTCGCCCGCCCCCCCGTTCTGCAACGTGAAACCAGTCAAGACAGCACCGTTGTCCATGTAGGCGCACCGGACATCAGATCCAGCCCCCGTTTCAGGATCCCGCTGGGAACCCTCGATGATGGTCACCTCCGGTCCGTTGACGCTCCGCAGCACAACGTTGGTCAGTGCCACGCGGTTGCTACCCTCCGCCTCCACGGTGCCGGTCCGATAGACGCCGTTGGTCACGAGCACCAGACGGCCGGTGACGGTGCCGGCGTTCACGGCGTCCTGGAGGTTCGTGGCCGCCGTCGCCCAACTAGTGTAGGGAAAGACCGGCGTGGTATTGGCCACGTTGACGTAGTGGACCGCCTCAATGACTTCGACCTGGACGCTGGTGGTGACCCCGTCCGGGTGAGTGTCGTTATAGCCCGTCAGTTGAACCGTGTACCTCCCCGGGGCCGTCCAGGCGTGACTGATCGAAGGCTGATTGGTTATTACCGTGCCGTCGCCGAAATCCCAAACGCTTTTGCAGATGCGACCCGTGATGTGCGCCGTGAACGAGACAGGGAAAACCGCCGCCGTTTCGGTGAATGAGGCGTGAAGATCCAGTGCCACTGGACCAAGACACTGCCCTGGCCAGACTTGATCGGCCCCCATCGCCGGGGGAGCCGCCCAGGGCTCGCCGTCGATGTCCATGCCGGCGACCCAAGCGGGATTGCCGGCGCCCAGACAGGGTGAAGTGGAAGCCAGGTGCGTGGCGGAGACGAGTTGCGGATCAGCCGAAATGTTGCCGGGCCCCAAAGGCATCGGCGTGGTGCATGAGTATTCAAAATGGGGGGCGACCCAGACCGGCCCGAAAACGGAGTCCCAAAAGGAGCACCAATTGGCCCCCTCGTTGGCCCGGTTGAAGTACACCAAGCAGTTGTATAGAACGCCAGAGACAACGCCGCCACCTTTCTGCGCCGAATTGCCGGTCAGCGTGCAGTTGTAGAGCACGGCGCCATAAGCCCCGCCGCCGTGGCCAGCCGAATTGCCGGTCAGCGTGCAGTTGTAGAGTGTGCTCTCGTAAGTCCCGCCGCCGACATCCGCCGAGTTGTCAGTCAGCGTGCAGTTGTAGAGCGTGCCACCATAAGCCCCGCCGCCGCAATCCGCCCAATTACCAGTCAACACACAATTCGTGACCACGCCGGAGGTCACGGCAGCGACACCGCCTCCTGATCCGTTCCGCAACGTGAAACCGCTCAGGATCGAGTTGGCTCCGAGATAGACGCACCGTACCGCCGCTGCCCCGTCAATGACGGTCACTTCCGGTCCGTTGACGCTCCGCAGCACGACGTCGGTCAGCGCCACGCGGTTGGTGCCGTTCACCTCCGCGGCGCCCGTCCGATAGACCCCGTTGGTTACCAACACCAGACGGCCGGCCGCGGTGCCGGCGTTCACGGCGTCCTGGAGGTTCGTGGCCGCCGTTGCCCAACTGGTGTAGGGGAAGACCGGCGTGGCGTTGGCGAGGTTGACGTAGTAAGTGGGCGCTTCCTGAGCCTGGGCGCCCGGCGGCCCCAAACCCGGCAGTACACCGAACCCAATGGCGGCCAGGACGAGGAGGCTGAGCGGAGCGGTCCGGGTCGGCGAACGCACCTCGTCGAACAGGAATCTGCGGAGACAATGGAGCAGGTTTGAGCTGGTCGAGCGACCGGTGCGTCCATCGCCAGGACGGGAAGACACCAAGGGGCGGCAAGGGTTGGGCGTGTTCATGGGTTGAATGGTTGGGGTTGGGGCGCGGCTTGGGGCAGCGCTCTCCTATTTGATGAATGCCACTGCTTGGGGAGGTAGTGTCAACGCGTGCATATCCATTGCCGGGGTGGGGGCCTAGCCCCGCTGCCGCCTGAGCGGTCGGGCCGTCACGGTTCCACCACCCGGTAGAAGCGGCACCGACCCGAGGCGCCCACTGCGTCCTTGAACGTCGCGGTGCCGTCCACGTTCAGGACCGTGCCCACCGGGTACCAGTGTTCGAGATCGAGCGAGGCTTCGACCGTGAACTGCATCCCCTTCCAGCACTGAACCTCAAAGGCGCACGGCCCCGACGGTTTGAGGCGCGGCGGTTCCTTGACCGTCTTGAACTGGTCCACCGCCAGGTCGCGGAACTCCTGGACGATCCCCGACGGCCATTCGACCCGCAGCAGATCCACCTGAGGGGCATCGCCCAGACCGAAATGCGCCAGCAACGGTCCGCCGCATCCGGGGAAGAGGATCTGCCGCAACTGCCAGCGTTCCTGTCCGCCGATCACGGCCTTCACCCGCACCTTGGCACCAATCGCGTCGCGATTGGAGACCCGCCCTTCACACCGAATCTTCAGCCAGTGATTCGCATTGCCGGTGTGGGGGAGGTTGTTCCGATAGACGCTGGAGCCGGACATGTCCACCTTGGCGCCAAACAGATCCAGGAAGCCGTCATTGTCATAGTCCCCCCAAGACGCCGCGTAGAAAGTTCCATAGTCGCCTGTCGTCGGCGTCCCCACCCAGGCTCGCTCGAACTTGCCGTTTCCCAGATTTACGTATAGCCGGCCCGGTGCGGCGGCGAAACTGGTGTCTGCTCCCTCCATTTCCGTGCGGTAAAGATCGAGATCTCCGTCGTTATCATAGTCGCCCCAGGCGATCGCGAGCGAACGGTGCGTGGCGTCCGTCGCCAGATCGCCGACTTCGGCAGCCGTCATTGGGGCCAGGGCCCCGCTGCCGTCATTGCGAAATACAGCAAGCGGACCCGCATTATAGGGATTGATCACGAGATCCAGGTCGCCATCATTGTCATAGTCCACCCATTCCGCATTCCGGGATGCGAACGAGGGGGCGACAAACCCCGGTATCAGTTTGAACTCACCCCTGCCCAGATTCCGGAACAACCGACCGGCGACATTTTCACAGGTCAGGTACACATCCAGCAGGCCATCACCGTCAAAGTCGCCCCAGGCGCTGAAGAGACCGCACCTGACCTGCGTCAGTTCCCAACCCGGCTCGCCTTCCTGCGTGACCCGCGGGAAGGGTGGCCCATCCCGGTCGTTGAGAAAAACGCTGGTCAAGCCCGACGGATTAAGAGCCAGAAAGTCCAAATGACCGTCGTTGTTGAGGTCGGTCCAGATGGGTCGGGAGAATTGGATGGCCGGAACCGCCCAGAGCCGCTCGAAGCGCCCGGTGCCCAGGTTGCGATAGAGGCGAAACGGACTGCCATTCACCCAGTCGCTCATCAAGAGATCCGTTTGGCCGTCGTTGTCGTAGTCGCCATACCCGCGGAAGTACGGGGCCCAGGTCCAATCCGCGGCGGCGCTCTCCCACGTTTTCACGAATGCGCCATCTCGCGAATTGAGCAGAACGGCAAAGGTGACGGGAGAGTCGCTGCCAGCGGGGCTTTCAAGTCCCAGCAGATCGAGCCATCCGTCGCCATTCACGTCGCTCCACTCACCCACGATCCGGCTTTTTCTTGGCGGCGACTCAACGACATTAATGAACGTGGGATCCACCTCGATCGTCAACGGCGCGCTGGCCGCCTCGCCTTCGTCATTCTTCACCAGCACCGTGTATTCGCCGGCGTCGCGGAGTTGGATCTGCTGTAGTCGCAGCAGCCCGTTTGTGGCGCCGGCAATGTCCTTGCCCGCGAACTGCCATTGATAGGTGAAGGGGCTGCTCCCGCCATGCAGGTACGCTCGCAGCATCAAGTCCACGCCCAGGCTTACAGAGTTGTCGGTCATCGTGGGGACGGTTCTGATTGTACAGTCCTGAGGTGGATCTGCGTGGGTCCAGACCGCCCCAAGAAGCCCCAGGGCGATGGCCGTCACCGCACCTTGATGCCGGTCTTGCGATGGGCGGCCGTGGTTGATCGCTTTCAATTGCATAGACTGCCTTTATCACTGCTCGTGTGGTTGTCCATCCTGCCCCGGATGCAGTTCCTGACCCTGACGGCGCATCCGTGGTTTCTGGAGCGGGTGCCGGCGCCCACACGGGCCGACCGGAGCGGTTCGCGCACGGGTCGTGATTCAACTCCCGCCGGCACCCGCCGTCCTCCCACACGGGAGCACGCTTGCGAAGCCTTTGGCTTCTCCAGCCATCTCAATGCAGAGGAAGTGCCAAATGTGTCGCCGCGTGCTCCGGACAGGGTCTCTGCGGTGTTCGCGAACATGCCGCGCCGCGAGGGGCTGAGTACGGGAGCGGGACGCGCGGTCCACGACCCGACGGGCAATCTCCACATCGCGAAGGCGTTTTGATTCAGGGCAGTGTCTTGCGCATTTCGAATTCGGGCGTCGGTGCGAGCCTCGCATGTCCGAGCGTTCGGTCCGGCACCAGTTTATAACCGCCCTTGCCCAAGTGGCCCCGGCACGTCTCGCGGCGATCCCATTCAAACCATCCAAACTCAAATCAAACGGATTTAGGGATAGAGTAGGAATCGCGTTGGAATGGGTGGCGGAGCAACCCGCCCGGCCGAGGACTGTCGGAATGGCGCGGCCGGCAAAGGCGACGGGATGCAAGCTGCGGCGCTGTCCGGGCGCCGGATGTTTGCGGGCGCGGCAGACGGGGTGGACAGGGCAGGTTTCGGTTCCGCGAAACTCGCCCCGCAGCCCGAACCAGCGGCGTCCACGACTCCGATCCGCCGGCCGGTTTGCTGGCGGCGGAGCGAGTTGAACGCCGGCCTGCCCGGGGCGGTGCGGGCGTCGCGCCGGTGCCGACCTGGATGGTCCGGGCTTGCCGGGTTGCGCGCCTCCTCGCTTCCGGACCACGCCAGATTTGAGTTGAATCAAGGGAATCCAAAGTAGAGCTTTCCATGCATGTCCCGTCACCTTTTAACTCCCCTCGTCGCATGAAGCCGGTCAAGTGAGTCGAACATGCTGCCAATCGAACCAACCGCGAACGAGTCCCGTGCCGGGCGAACCGCTGTCGCTCGCGGGCGGTCCGGGCCCTGGCTGACCATCGGAGTTGCGCTGGCCTTGGTGGCGGCCGCCGGGAGGGGGCTGCAGTCGCAGGGGACGCGCGAGGCTTCCGCGGGGTCGCGGCCGGACGTTGAATGGCCCGTGGTGCCGCGCCCCGCGACGGTTCGACCCACGGTGGGGCTTCCGAGCGACGCTTATCTGGACCGCACTCCGCCCCGGCAAACCAAGGGCCTCGACCTGGTGCGGTCGGGCTGGACCTACAATTGCATGGAGTGCCACAAGCTCTTTCCCGCAAGGTGGCATTACGACCGGCCCATGGCCGAGCATCAGGACATCCAGCTCGAGCACGGCAACAACCGGTTCTGCCTGAACTGCCATCATCCCACCAACCGCAACGCCTTTGTCGATTACGACGGGTCGGAAATCGCACAGGCGGAGGTCGTGCTCCTGTGCGCCAAGTGCCACGGGCCGATCTACCGCGACTGGCAGGCGGGCGTGCATGGCCGCAGCAACGGATTCTGGAAGGCCGGCGAAGGTCCCAAGACGAAACTCCGGTGCATTCAGTGCCACGACCCGCACAGCCCCCAATTCCGGCCCCTGGCGCCCCTGGCGCCCCTCCGTTATCCACCACGCGCGGCCAATGCGCCCGTGGCTGGCGAAGGCGCCGCCCTCGGGCACCACTGAATCGCGATGAGTCACGAACCGACAAACGAAGTGAGTCCGAGGACCATCGAGCAGGTCTATCAGCCGGTCACGCGCCGGACGTTTCTGAAAGGCGCCGCCGCCTCGATGGTGGGCGTTGCCGGACTGATGGCGGCATTGAAACCTCTGCTCGCGCTCGATCGGGGCGGGGTTACCCTCGACGAACTGCTGCAGAAACACTACCGGGAACTGACGCCGCCCGAGCTGCAGCGCATCCTCCGTCGCCTGGAGGACGAGTGCCAGCAGGCCCACGGCGTGCGCCCGACCATTCGTGACGTGAGGCCGCTGGAGGGGGTGGAATTCGCCTACGCACTGAACCTCACCCGCTGCATCGGCTGCCGGCGTTGCGCCCACGCCTGCCTCCAGGAGAACAACCAGTCGCGGGAGGACGCCACGGACATCGAGATGTCCTACATCCGCGTGCTGGAGATGAACAAGGGGGCCATCAATCTTGAGACGTCGAACGTTTACTACGACCCGGAGCAGGTTCCGCAAAGGGACAAGTATTACCTGCCCGTACAGTGCCACCAATGCCGCCAGTCGCCGTGCACCCAGGTCTGCCCGGTGCAGGCGACCTGGCAGGAACCCGATGGGTTGGTGGTGGTGGATTACAACTGGTGCATCGGTTGCCGTTACTGCATGGCGGCTTGTCCCTACGAGGCCCGCCGCTTCAACTACAAGCAGCCGACGGTCGGGAAGGACGCCATCAATCCGAACCAGGCGTACCTCAGCAACCGCCTCCGTCCAAAAGGGGTCGTGGAAAAGTGCACGTTTTGCCTGCAGCGCACGCGCGCCGGCAAGTACCCGGCGTGTCTGGAGGTCTGTCCCACCGGCGCCCGCGTGTTCGGCAACCTCCTCGATCCGAACAGCGAGATCAGCTATATCCTCAAGAACAAACGGGTGTACATCCTCAAAGAGGAGGTCGGCACGCTCCCGCGGTTCTACTATTTCTTCGACAAATGAGGGACTATCTGACCTTTCTGCTGCGGGCCTGGCGCGTCTCGTTTCAGGGAAGCTGGAGATTCTACGTCTGGATGACGGGGCTGAGCGTGCTGTCCCTGATCGGGCTGAACGCGTGGGCGCGCCAGTACGTCGAGGGGCTGCAGACCACGGGCATGACCAACCAGGTAAGCTGGGGCGCCTACATTGCAAACTTCACCTTCCTCGTCGGAGTGGCCGCCGCGGCCGTCATGCTCGTCATTCCGGCCTACATTTACAAAAAGGAGTACATGCACGAGGTGGTGCTCTTCGGCGAGTTGATGGCCATCGCCGTCATCGTCATGTGCCTGCTGTTCGTGACCGTGGACCTGGGCCATCCCGACCGCTTCCACCACATGATTCCGCCCTTTGGGATTTTCAACTTCCCCGGCTCGATTCTCTCGTGGGATGTGATTGTGCTCAATGGTTACCTGCTGCTGAACCTGCACATCGCCGGTTACCTCCTCTACTCGCGCTATCATCAGCGCCAGCCCACCCGGACCTTTTACATCCCGTTCGTATTTCTCTCGATCGCCTGGGCGGTGAGCATCCACACGGTGACCGCGTTTCTGTACGTGGGGTTGGCGGGGCGCAGCTATTGGCATCACCCGCTGGTCCCGTCGCGCTTCCTGGCCTCGGCGTTCGTCGCCGGGCCGGCCCTGATGATTCTCACCTTCCAGATCATCCGGCGCGTGACCCGCTACTACATCGGGGACCAGCCCATTTTCACGCTGCGCATGATCATGACCGTCGCGATGATCATCAACATGTTCCTGCTGGGCTGCGAACTGTTCACCGAGTTCTACTCCCCCACGGAACACGCCGCCGCCGCGCATTACCTCTACTTCGGTTTGCACGGGCACCGGGGATTGGTGCCGTGGATCTGGACCGCCATCGCGCTCGATTTCCTTGGTCTGGCGCTCCTGATCACGCCGCTGAGCCGAAAGATCGTGTGGCTGAACCTGGCTTGCGGAGCTTGCTTCATCGGGATCTGGACCGAGAAGGGCATGGGCCTGATCATCCCCGGTTTCGTGCCTTCCCCGCTCGGCCAAGTGGTCGAGTACCTCCCCACGCTGAACGAGACCCTGGTCTGCCTGGGCATCTGGGCCTTCGGCGCACTGCTCTATTCGTGGATGTTGCACGTCGCCATTCCCATCATGAACGGCAGCCTCCGCGCCCGTCCTCAACTTTCGCCTTCCGATCCCGGGAGCGTACCCGCCCGATTCTGAATCCAATGTCTCCTACCGCCATGAAAACCTGGAACCCATCGAAGATCCGGTCCGCCGCCGTCGCCGTGCTGCTGGCTCCCGGGCTGGCTCACGCCGGCTTCACCCTCAAAGAAATGTCTCCGCAGAGCAAGGCCTGCGCGGAGTGCCACAAGAAGGAGAGCGCCGCCCTTTACTCCCAATGGGGCTCCAGCAAGCATTATCGTGGCAACGTGGGCTGCTACGAGTGTCACATGGCGCTCCCGGGCGAATCCGACGCCTACGAACACTATGGCGAGACGATTTCCACGATCGTCACGCCGAAGGACTGCGGCCGCTGCCACGAACAGGAGGTGACGGAATTCAACTCCTCGCATCACGCCAAGGCCGGTCGCATCCTCGGTTCCCTCGACAACGTCCTGGCCGAGGTCGTCGAGGGGAATCACGGCTTCAAAACGACGATGTTCCCCAACGGGGTCTCGGCGGCCGCGGTGAATGGCTGCTGGCAGTGTCATGGGGCCGAGGTGCGGCTGCTGCCCGGTGGCAAGCCCGACCCCGCCATCTGGCCCAACACCGGCATCGGCCGGATCAATCCCGACGGTAGCGAAGGTTCGTGCTCGGCGTGCCACGCGCGGCATGAGTTCTCCGCCGCCCAGGCGCGCACGCCCGACACCTGCGGCAAGTGCCACATGGGACCGGATCACCCGCAGATCGAGATCTACAACGAGTCGAAGCACGGCATCGCCTATCACGCCAACGTGGACAAGATGGCGCTCAACAACGAGAAGTGGATCGTGGGCGAGGATTACTCCGCGGCGCCGACCTGCGCCACCTGCCACATGAGCGCCACGAAGAATCAACGCGTCACGCACGACGTCGGCCTGCGCATCTCCTGGAACAACCGGCCTGAAATCTCCGTTCGTCCGGAGGTTTCGGATGCCAAGCTGGGTCTGGCCTCGAAGGACGTGCCTTGGCAGACCCGCCGCACCAACATGGTGGACGTCTGTCTGGACTGCCACAACCAACATTTTGTGGACTCGTTCTATGTCCAATACGACTCCTTGATCGAGCTCTACCACGACAAGTTCGCCAAGCCGGGGCTCGCCCTCTACCAGGCCGCCAAGCCGTTGCTCAACCCGGCGCAGTTCAGCAACCCGATCGACTTCACGTGGTTTGAAATCTGGCATCACGAGGGCCGCCGGGCGCGTCACGGTGTTTCCATGATGGGACCCGACTATACGCACTGGCACGGCACTTACGAGGTCGCGAAACACTTCTACTCCGAATACATCCCCCAGTTGCAGGAACTCGTGGAAAAGCACCGGGGCTCCGGCGATCCGGCGAAGCAGACTGCCGCCGAGAATCTGGCGAAGCTCCTGGATGAAACCCTCAACGGCACCAACCACCAATGGTATCTGAACAAGATGAGCCCGGAGGAAAAGGCTGCCCGCGACCAGGAACGCGAGGAGTTCCAGAAGCGTTACTCGAAATAGACGCCGGGCCCGACGGAACCTCCGAAAGCAAGCAGCCATCGAGCCCGACCATGACGGCAAACGCGTCCGCCGCCGAACTCCGCCAACTCTCCCTGGCCGAACTGGAGCACCTCGGCCAGCAGAGCCTCCGCGACCACCTTGTGGCCCAGGCGCTCGTGGCCCATCAAAAGTACGCGCCGCTGACCTTCGACAAACTCGACGCACTGCTGCGTGACCCGGATTGCCTCCGGCATCCGACCCGGCTGGTGTTCGAGTTGGGCGCGATGGCGCTGCACCAGTTTGCCCAGCCCGACATTGATTGGCGCCATCGCGAAGCGGACGGCCGGGTGCTTTATCTGCGCCCGGCGCTGCGTGAGCGGCCCGACCTCATCGTGCCGGCGGTTGCCTACATGATCCCCGGCATCAACTACGGCGACGTCGTCACCGACGAACACTGTCTGCTCTATGGCGCGGCGCTCCTGGGTTTGCCGATCGACGAATTCTACGAACGGGTTTGCCGGCTCGCGGATTTCGTCGGCGCAGAGACTCGCTGGCCGAAGAGCGCCGCGGCTTGCATCTGATAGGTGCTCCTATCTCCAGCCACAGGATTCGATATGGAATCTCGCGAGAGCGTGAATCGTAGATCGAACTACTCCCCCCGTATCGTCCCGGTGTGCTTTTAGCGTGGCGTGGGTACGGCGAGGACGGGGAACTGGTTGGTGCCGCCGAGGAGCACCTGGCCTTCGAGCCTTGAATTGCTCAGCAGGAACTGGAGCGCCGCCTCGTTGGTCATCAGGGCCTGCTCATTCGCGAACGGTGGCGCGCCGGTCACGTTGGTGACCAGGAGGTTCCCGTTGAACACGACTTGCTGTTGGAGGCGGAGGTTCGTGCCGGTGGCGTTGAGGAGGAGCGTTTGCACGTGCTGGTTCTTCGCGCCGGCAGGCTGCGAAACCGGTTCCGCCCGTGACTGTGCTCGGTCCACCGCCGGGCCGGGCGCCGCGGCGCGTGCGGGTGCCGCCGCCGGCCCCTTTGCCCGAGCGGCGGACGCTGCTTGCGCCGGCGGCTCCGCCAAGGTCGCCGCGTAAACCGAACCGTCCTCGTCCACCAACCGGATCTGCTGACCGGTTTGTTCGATGCGAAAGGAGTTCAATACCGGGATCGTCGGGGCGGCCACGGCCTGGACATAGCGTTGCTGGAGCGCCGGGACCGTGATCGCTTGGCGGAAGGCGGTGGCAACGCGCGGTTGGACCGGTACCACCCCCCGCCCACCCTGAGCCAGAGGCACCCCCAGCGAAACGGGGGTGGGCGCACCGCTCGTGGCGTCGCCGGCAAGCAGCGCCTGATGTTCGGTTGGGGCGGGAGGCGTCGCCGCCGGGCTGTAGCGGGTCGCGTATGAATCCGTTTCGGGGACACGCGCGGGACCGGTTGACCCAGCCGCCGGCGCCGACGCAAGGGAGTTTGCCGGCGGCGGTTTGGCCGGCACCGCCTGGTCCGACAGGTCGCGTTCCGAAACGCGGCGGCCGGCCGCCATCGGTTCCGGCGTCAACTCGGAGCCGCCGGCCGGCCGGCGGGGGGTCACCAAGGTCCGGGTTCCAGACTCCTCAGCGGCGGCTGGGGCGAGTGTCGGCGTGGCGTTGAGCGGGACCGCAGTGGCCGGTGGATTGGTGTGTTCCACGGTGGGCTTTTCGGCCGGCGCTCGAGCCGCCACGGCGTACTTCACGTTCGCCGGAGCGTACTGTTGCCAGGCGAGCCATCCCCCCACGACCAAAGCAGCGGCGCCAGCCCACAACCAAGGCCGCACCAGCCAGCGCCACCGGAAAATGCCTCCGCGGCGGACTCCCGTTGACCCGGCCGCCGATTGGCGCTCGAGCTCGCGCTGCAACTGCGACCGGACGTGCGCGGGCATTGCCAGCGGCCCGCCCCAAGCGCGGCGCCGCTGCTCAGCGTAGCTTTGCAGCGCGGCTTCGATCGATTGGCGGTGTTCGTCGTTCATCGCAGACAGGGGTTAGACGGGTTTCGGCGGCGGGGCCTCTTCGCGCCGCGCGGCCTTCACCAAATCGCCCAGCCGGCCCAGGCATTTGTGGAGACGCGAACCGGCAGCCTTGACCGTGATGCCGAAGGCCCGGGCAATCTCCTCGTAGCTCAATTCGGCGAAGAAGCGCAGTTCGATCACCTCCCGACAGGGATCGCCGAGCCGATCCAAGGCGGCCCGCAGCCAGGCGCCTTGCTCGCTGGCCACCAACTCCTGGTCGGGTCCGCGCGCGCCGCTGGGCAGGTCGAGCGTGAGGCCGGTCCGGGGGTCAGGCTCATTCAACGAGAGCGGGGCCCGCCGGCCGCCGCGCTTGGCCGCCGCACGCTTCTCCAGGAAATCCCGCGTCCGGTTCACGGCGATGCGGAAGAGCCAGGTCTGGATTGCGCTCTTGCCCTGGAACGAAGCGAGGTTGCGCACCGCCGAGAGAAACACCTCCTGGCAAATGTCCTCGACGTCCTCGGGTGTCAGTTCGGGGCTGAACTGGAAGACGAACCGGCCGACCGGGTCGTATTCCCGATCGAACAGTTCGTCCCAAGCGCCGGGATCACCAGCGCGGCAACGAGCGATCAACCCGGCCTCGGGGGAGTCCATTTCAATCCGTCGTTTGCGCCTCGTCCGCCCCCAACCGGCAGGGCCGCGGGGGGCCAAAAGACTTTGCTTTTGCCGCGCCGGTATTTCACCGTCCGAGCCATGACGAAGCCGCTGGCGCTCATCTTCTATGAAAACCTGCTTACCGGCAATCAGTTGCTCAACCGGTTGAGCGACCTGGATTATCGGACGCTGGCGGTGAGCGACCTGGGCAAGCTGCCGGAGCAGGCGGCCGCGGAAACGCCCATCGTCTTGCTGGTGGAACTGGGGGCACTGGCCGAGCGTGTTTGTGGCGTCATCCGCAGCCTGCGCGCCGCCCCCGCCACCGAGCACATCCCGATCATCGCCTACGTGCAGCCCAAGGGGCGGAAAGAGGACGCCAAACTGACCGAACTCGCCCAGACTGCCGGCGCCAATCTCGTCGTCGGCGAAGCGCTCGTCCTGCCGCACCTGGCGCAACTGCTCGATCAGGCTCTGCGCCTGGACTGAGCCCGCTGGGAACACCGCCGTCCGCTTGCGTCGGCCGCTGGAAACGATTATCACCCGATCCGACATCGCCATGAAAACTGCTTCGATGAACCGCCGCCGGTTCGCCCAATCGCTCGCGGTCGCCGGCGCCGGCCTCGCGGCCGGCCTGCCCGGGCTCGCCCAGGTCACCCCGCGCAAGCTCAAACTCGGTTACGACTGCTTCTCGATCCGCGCCTTCGGCTGGAAGGCTGCGGCCATGATCGATTACGCCGCCGAACTCAAGCTCGACTCGCTCTTCATCACCACCCTCGACGCGCTGGAGAGCTTCGAGGACGCGTACCTGCGTGAAGTAAGGACACGCGCTCAGGACCAAGGCATCGACCTGATCCTTGGCTCCTGGAGCGTCTGCCCGACGTCGAAGGCGTTCAACCCCAAGTGGGGCACGGCCGAGGAACACCTTGCGCTGGGCATCCGCCTGGCGAAGGCGCTGGGCTCGCCGGTCTTTCGTTGCGTGCTGGGCACGCGCGACGATCGCCGGACGCCAGGCGGGATCGAGGCGCGCACCGCCGACACCGTCAAGGTCTGCCAGGCCGTGCGCTCGCGGGCGCTGGACGCCGGGGTCAAGATCGCCATCGAAAACCACGCCGGCGACATGCAGGCGCGCGAGTTGATCACCTTGATCGAGGCGGCGGGCAAGGATTACGTGGGCGTGACCTACGATTCCGGCAACGTGACCTGGACGCTCGAAGATCCGATCGACAGCCTCACCAAACTGGCGCCGTACGTCACCTGCACCCACATCCGCGATTCGATGGTCTGGGAGACCGAGGAAGGCGCCAAGGTGGCCTGGACCGCCATCGGCGAAGGCTGCACCGATTCCAAGGCGCTCTTCGCCAAGCTCGCCGAGCTCTGCCCCGGCATTGGCGTGCACGCCGAGATCATCTCCGGCTTCAACCTCGACTTCCCCTATTTCAAACCAGATTTCTGGGACGTGTGGCCGAACGCGCGGGGAGCCGATTTCGCGAAGTTCCTCGCGCTGGCGCGCAAGGGCAGGGAAGTGCCGCGCTTCACTCCCGCCAGTGGCCAGGACCGTCAGCGATCGGAGCAGGCGTACCAGAAGGCCGAACTGGAGCGCAGCCTCGCTTACTGCAAGCATGAGATCGGGCTGGGGACCAAGACCTGAGGTTGACGGCGGCACGCGGCGGCCAAGGTTCCGGAGGCCGTGGGTGGGCACCGCTGCCGAGTCGAAAGCAACATTGCCCTTCAGGCCGCACCTGGCACTCTGGCCGGCGGGCCTGGAATTCGCTCCGGATTATGTCGCTTATCGCTGTTTATGACACGCGGCCGTACGATCGTGCGGCCCTGGAAGCCGCCGCCGTTGGGACGGACGTCGAGTGGCGTTTTTGGGATTTTCGCCTCACGTCCGAGACCGCGGTCTCGGCCGACGGCGCGCAAGCCGTCTGCGTGTTTGTGAACGACGCGGTCGATCGCGCCTGTCTGGCGAAGCTGGCGGGCGCGGGGGTCAAGCTCGTCGCCCTGCGCTGTACGGGCTTCAATAACGTCGATCTCGCGGCGGCCAAGGAACTGGGTCTGGCCGTCACCCGCGTCCCGGTCTATTCGCCTTACGCGGTGGCGGAGCACGCCGTGGCCCTGTTGCTCACGCTGAACCGCAGGATTCACCGGGCCTTCAACCGCGTCCGCGAACAGAACTTCTCCCTCGCCGGTTTGGTCGGCTTCGACCTGCACGGCAAGACCGCCGGCGTCATTGGCACCGGGAAGATCGGGCGGATCGTGGCGCAGATCCTCCATGGCTTCGGCATGAAGCTGCTGGCGTTCGACCCCTTTCCGAGCCGCGACTGGGCGGAGCAGTGCGGGGTCGAGTACGTGGACGCGTGTTCGGTGGCGGGGCTGAGCGACGTGCTCCTGTTGCACGTCCCGCTGACGCCGGAAACCCACCACATCATCCGCGAGGAGACACTCGACCTGATGAAACCGGGCGCGCTCCTCATCAACGTGAGCCGCGGGGCGTTGATCGACACGAAGGCTTTGATTGCGGCCCTGAAGTCGGGCCGGCTCGGCGGCGTGGGCCTGGATGTCTATGAAGAGGAGGAGGGCATTTTCTTCGAGGACCTTTCGGGCCAGGTATTGCAGGACGACGAACTGGCGCGGCTGCTGACCTTCCCGAACGTGCTGATCACGGCGCACCAGGCATTTCTTACGCGCGAGGCGTTGGCGGACATCGCGCGCACCACGGTGGCGAATCTGCAAGCGCTTGCCGGCGGCCGGCCGTTCGTCGAAGGTTCCGTGCTGGCTTGAACGGCCGAAGACTGAAAGTCGATAATCCCGGGCCGAGAGCCCCGCGCCCAGAGCCGAAATCCGCGAACGAATTCCCGTGCCGATAACCGAACGCAGCCTGAAGGACGAGCTCCGAACCACGCGCCGGCCCAACCGCCCTGCCGTCGGGTTTCGCGCTTCGGAATTCGGCCTTTCCTCCTGATGCTCCCTGATCACAAAACCAAGATTGTCGCCACCATCGGTCCGGCCTCGGAATCGCCGGCCATGCTGGAACGGCTTATCCGCGCCGGCCTGAACGTGGCGCGCCTCAACTTTTCGCACGGCGATTTCGCGGGCCATGCGGACCGCATTGCGCGCATCCGCGCCGCCGAGCGGGCCGTTGGCCGGCGGGTGACGATCATGGCCGATCTGCCGGGACCGAAGATGCGGGTCGGCCAGATCGATCCCGAACCCATCCAGCTCCGCGCGGACGAGCCCTTCACGCTCACGACCGAGGATATCGTCGGAGACGGGCGGCGCGTGTCGATGAGCTTCGAACCCTTGCCGCGGGTGGTGAAGGCGGGCGACCGCCTGTTCCTCAATGACGGATTGGTGGAGCTCCAGGTGGTGCGCGTGGCCGGCAACGATGTGCTTTGCCGGGTGACCGTGGGCGGCGAACTCCGTTCCCGCAAGGGATTGAACCTGCCCGGCATCGACCTTGGGATCAGCGCGTTTACCGGGCACGACCGCGCCTGTCTCGAATTCGCGTTGCAGGCGGGCGTGGACGCCGTGAGCCAGTCGTTCGTCGAGACGGCGAAGGACATCGAGACCGTACGCGCGGCGGCGAAGGCCATCGGTCGGGTGCCCTGCATCATCGCCAAGATCGAGCGCGCCGGGGCGCTGCAGCATTTCGAGGAAATCCTGAAAGCGGCGGATGGCATCATGGTGGCGCGGGGCGACCTGGGGGTGGAAGTGCCGCTTGAACAGATGGCGATCACGCAGAAGCAACTGATCGCCAAGGCCAACCTGGCCGGCAAACCGGTCATCACCGCCACGCAGATGCTGGAATCGATGGTCACCAACCGCCTGCCCACCCGCGCCGAAGCCACGGACGTCGCCAACGCCATCCTCGACGGCACCGATTGCATCATGCTTTCGGGCGAGTCGGCGATGGGGCGGTACCCGGAGGAAGCCGTGGCGATGCTGGCACGGATTGCGGCGGCCACGGAGGCCGCCCGGCCGCCGGCGCGGTTGAACGATTTGCGGATGCTGTGTCGGGAACAAAAGCCCGGCACCGCCGCCGAGGCGATCGCGTCGGTGGTGGAGAACGCCCTGGAGACCGTGCCGTGCACCGTGCTCCTGGTGCCGACGAAGACCGGTACGACGGCGCGGATGATCTCGCGGTTCAAGCCGTCGGTCTGGATCGCCGCCTTGAGCCACGATCCCGCGGTGTGCCAGGCGCTGGCGTTTTCCTACGGCGTGCATGCGGAGCCGTTGCCGGAGGAGCCGGATGACTGGCGTGGATTCGCGGGCGACTGGATGCGAGGGCAGGGGATTGCTGGCGGCATCGCGATGCTCGTGGCCGGGCCTTCCTCCCGGCATCCGGAGGCCAACCACCGGATTGAGTTCCTCCGGATTGGCGACGGCGTGCGTCCTCCGGCGAATGCATGATCACCGGGAGTCTCTGGGAACGCCTGCGAGTGCGGTGGCGGGCATTGATCGGCTTTGCGCTGGTCTTTCAGGCCCTGGAAAGTCTCCTCCTCGCGCCGGTGCTGGGAGTGGCCGGGCACGCGCTGGTCGGTCTCCCGGTGGTGGACAGTACGGGTTTGGTCGCCTTTGCGCTGTCGCCGCGCGGGATGCTGTCGATTCTGCTGGGCGCGTCGGCCGTGCTGACGATTCGGCTGCTGGGACAAGCCGGCCTCTCGCTCATTGCCTTGGGCGCGCTGGAGGGCAGACCGATCGGCGCGCTGGAGGCGATGCGGTTTGTTTTTCGGGAGCTGCCGCGGCTCGTCCGTTTGGGCGTCCGTGTGGTCGGTTGGATTCTGGCAGTCGTCGCCCCCCTGGTTGCAGTGACCGGGCTCGGCGTCGCCCGGCTGTTGACTCGGCACGACATCAACTACTACCTCGCCGAGCGTCCGCCGGAATTCGTCACTGCCGGCGCAATCATCGGCGGCGTTGCGCTCGCGACTTTGGCCGTGGGCGCGTGGCTGTTCGTCCGTTGGCGGCTGGTGGTTCAGACCTGTCTTTTCGACCGGCGCGAGGGTGCCGCGGCATTCCGCGAGAGCGCCGCGCTGGTGGCCGGGAAGTGGTGGCGCCTGGCGGGCGCGGGCGCCGGGGTGCTGCTCGGCCAAATCGCGCTGGCGCTGGCCGCGACCTGGCTGAGTCAGCGCACCGTGGCGCTCGTATTGGGATTGGGCGGCCGGACCATGACCTCGCTGGTCGTGTCCTTCAGCGTGCTGATGGCGTTGCGAACGGTGACCGGCGCCCTGGTGACCTGCCTTGGCAGTTGCTTGGAGGCGGTGGTCTTCACGTGGCTCCACTGGCAGCACCGACGGCGGTTGCGAGGTGAGGTTTCCTGGCGGCAACTCGAAGCGGAAACGCGCCAGCTCGCACCCATCCCGGGGTTGGCGCGGCCGCTGGCCTACGGGATTGCGTGCGGTCTGTGCGTGTTGGGCGGGTCCAGCGCCGTGCTCGCGGTCAACGCCCTCGGGCAGGAGCGGCCCGTGCTCGTGACGGCGCACCGGGGCGGCACCCGGAAGGCGCCCGAGAACACCGTGGCCGCCATTCGCGAGGCCATCGCGGACGGGGCGCACTTCGCCGAGATCGATGTGCAGATGGCCCGGGACGGCGTGTTGGTGGTGATTCACGACAGCGATTTTGCCCGCGTCGGCGGGGTGGCGATGAAGGTCTGGGACCTGACTTACGATGAAATCCGGAAGGTCCCGGTTGGCTTGCACGCCGCGCCCGAGTTTCGGAACGAAACGGTGCCGACCCTGGCGGAAGTGCTGGCCGTGGCCAAGGGGGCGATCCGGCTCAACCTCGAGTTGAAGTACTATGGCGATCACCAGCCTGGCCTGGCTCGTCGGGTGGTCGAGGAAGTCCGCGCCCACGACATGTTGCGTGAGGTGATTGTGCAGTGCCTCGAATACGGACCGCTCCAGGAGGTCCGCGGTTTGGCGCCGGAGGTGCCGGTCGGCTACCTGTTTTCGGTCAATGCGCGACAACCGAAGCAACTCAAGGTGAGTTTCCTGAGCGCGGGACTCGGCCGCATAACCGGTGCCTTCGTGGCCGCGGCGCATCGTCGCGGCCAGGAGGTCCACGTCTGGACGGTCGATGCCCCGGCGGACATCGAGCGGATGATCGACCTGGGGGTGGACAACCTGATCACGAACCAGGCCGGCCAGGCCCTCGAGCTCATCCGCGCCTACGAGCAGCTTCCCCGGACGGAACGGGTGCTGCGCCGTATTCGTGGCTGGCTCAGCCATTGAGCCCGTCGGGCTGGCGGGACCTCCGCGCAAATTGCGGCAATGTCCTTGCGAGGCGCCCCGTCAGCGGCAATTCTTAGCCGGTCATTGCAAACGGAAGATCCGCTATGGCTCCGAAGCAGCATTCACCCGCCCGGTCCTGCAACCTGATCCCCGCCGCCGGCGCTCGCACCGGTCTGACCGTGGCCAAGCTCAAACAATCGTTTGTGGACAGCCTCTTCTGCGGGCTGGGCCGCGTGCCGATGGCCGCGACGCGCAACGACCTTTACATGGCGTTGGCCCTGAGCGTCCGTGACCGCGTGCTCAAACAGGGCGTGCGCACGATGGAGACTTATTGTGAACAGGACGCGCGCGTAGTCGCGTATCTGTCCGCGGAATTCCTGCCCGGCCCGCACCTCGCGAACAATCTGCTCAGCCTCGGCATCGCCGAACCGATGCGACAGGCGTTGACCGAGCTGGGTTGCGATCTCGACGCCTTGCTCGAACAGGAGGAAGAACCGGGTTTGGGCAACGGCGGCCTCGGCCGGCTCGCGTCCTGTTATCTGGATTCGCTGGCCTCGCTGGAGGTCCCGGCCGTCGGCTACGGCATCCGGTACGAATTCGGCATCTTCGATCAGACGATTCGCGATGGCTGGCAAAACGAAATCACAGACAAGTGGTTGCGGTTCGGCAACCCCTGGGAGATCGCCCGGCCCGAACTGGCGTACGACGTTCCGTTCGGCGGCCACACCGAGGCAGGCACCGACGAGCATGGCCGCTATCGCGTGCGCTGGGTGCCGGAGCGCGTGGTGAAGGGCGTCGCTTACGACACGCCCATCCTCGGCTATCGCGTGGGCACATGCGGCCACATGCGGTTGTGGAAGGCCGAGGCGGTCGAGTCGTTCGACTTCGCGGCCTTCAATCACGGCGATTACTACCGCGCCGTGCAGGACAAGATGGTTTCCGAGAACATCACCAAGGTCCTGTATCCCAATGACGAGGCGCTCGCGGGCAAGACCCTGCGGCTGGAACAACAATTCCTGTTCGTCACCTGCTCGCTGCAGGACATGATCCGCGTGCACTTGTTGCTCAGGCGGCCCCTGGAGCGCTTCCACGAGAAGTTCGCCATCCAGCTCAACGACACCCATCCGGCCATCGCGGTGGCGGAACTCATGCGCCTGCTCGTGGACGAACACGACCTGGATTGGGACACCGCCTGGCACGTCACCACGAACACGTTCGCCTACACCAACCACACCCTCCTGCCCGAGGCGCTCGAGAAATGGCCGGTCGCGCTGTTCGGCGCCTTGCTGCCCCGGCACCTGGAGATCATTTACGAGATCAACCACCGGTTTCTGGAGGCGGTCCGCGCCCGGTATCCGGGCGATGACGCCCGCGTCGCGCGGCTTTCGTTGATCGACGAATCGGGCGAGCGCTACGTGCGCATGGCCCACCTCGCCACCGTGGGCAGTCACCGGGTCAACGGCGTGGCCCGGTTGCACTCCGAGCTCTTGAAAAAGCTGGTCATGCACGACTTCGCCGAGCTGTGGCCGGACAAATTCTGCAACGTCACCAACGGCGTGACCCCGCGGCGTTTCGTCGCCGTGAGCAATCCGCCGCTGGCCCGGCTCATCAGCCGCCGCATCGGCGACGGCTGGCTGCGCGACCTGGACCAACTGCGCCGGCTGGAACCGCTGGCGGACGACGCCGGGTTCCGGCGCGAATGGCGCGAAGTCAAACTGACGGCCAAGCGGGCGCTCGCGGCCTTGATCGAGACGCGCACCGGCGTGCGGGTGGACCCGGCATCGCTGTTCGATATCCAGGCCAAGCGCCTGCACGAGTACAAGCGCCAGCACCTGAACGTGCTCCACATCCTCACGCTTTACCTGCGGTTGCGGCGGGAGCCGCAGGCCGACGTGCCGGGGCGCACCTTCATCTTCGGTGGCAAGGCGGCGCCCGGTTACTATCTGGCCAAGCTCATCATCAAACTGATCAACGCCGTGGCCGGGGTGGTGAACCAGGACCCGGCCGTGCGCGACCGGCTCCGGGTGGTGTTCTTTCCCGACTTCAACGTCAAGAACGCCCAGCACGTCTATCCGGCGGCCGATCTGTCGGAGCAGATCTCCACCGCCGGCAAGGAAGCCTCCGGCACCGGCAATATGAAGTTTTCCCTGAACGGCGCGCTCACCATCGGCACGCTCGATGGAGCGAACGTGGAGATCCGCGAGGAAGTCGGCCCTGAGAATTTCTTCCTGTTCGGGCTGACCGCGGACGAAGTGCAGGCCCGCAAGTCCGGCGGCTATTCCCCGCGGGAGTACTACGAACAGAGCCCGGCCCTGCGCGAGGTGCTGGATTTCATCGGCTCGGGCGCGCTGGCCGGCGGGGACGCGGGCCAGTTCCGGCCCTTGGTGGACAACCTGCTGTGGGACGACCCGTTCCTGGTCCTGGCCGACTATCAGGCTTACGTCGATTGCCAGGCGCAGGTCAGTGCCCTTTGGAAGGATCCGGAGGCGTGGAGTCGCCGGTCGATTCACAACACCGCGCGCATGGGCAAGTTCTCTTCTGACCGTTCGATTCGGGAGTACTGCGAACGGATCTGGAAGGTGCGACCCGTCAAGGTCGAGAATGGCGCGTAGGCAGGGCGGGAGCCGGCGGATCGCCGTCGGCGGGGCAGGGGACGGCTACCACAGTCCAAAGGTCCAGATGAACACAAGCGCGGCGAGGGCGAGGCCGGCCAGCACGCCCAACAGAAACCCGCCCGCAACTCCGACCGCGCGATGCGCCTCCTCGGTTTCGCGATGCAGTTCGTTGAGTTGCTCTTGGCTCAGCATGGCGGTTTCGGTTGGAACGGCCGCATCTTACTCCCGCCACCCAGGT
Source organism: uncultured bacterium (assembly GCA_963735925.1). Taxonomy (GTDB): domain Bacteria; phylum Verrucomicrobiota; class Verrucomicrobiia; order Limisphaerales; family J093; genus DSVZ01. The sequence goes on along the minus strand of CAVTMT010000003.1, from coordinate 823,018 downwards.
CCGTAAAGATCCGGCACTGGAATGGTGCGGTCCGCGGCGCCGCCGTTCGGGCAAAAAAAACCGGAGCACCCGCAGGCGCCCCGGCTCGGTGAAAAAGAGACGACGGCTTTCGCCGGACCGTCCGGGTCCCTACGCGCCCATGCCGTCCTCGAACGAGCCGGCGGCCACCGGCCAGCAGAGATTGTCCCGGACATACCCGATGCCATTGGCGCTGGTATAGTCCAGATCCTTGTGGGCGCTTTCAGCCTCCACGACGAGCGGGGCGGTCTGGGTGCCCATGATCTGGCAATACCGGCTGGGGTAACCGATCTGGACGAGCAATTCGGCGTAGCGCTGCATGTTGATGTCGCCGCTGGGCAGGTCCACGAACTGCATTGCGCGCTGCGACCAGTTGCCGTTCATCATGCGCAAGGGCATGCCCGGGCGGATGACGAAGTTCTTGATGTGCGCCGCGTGCACCCGCGAGCCGACCTTGAGGAAGCGCGTCTCCCAGCTTTCGCCTTCCCAGCAGTGGCTCGGGTCGGCATTCACGCCCAGGCATTTGTCGCCGTCGCAGATGCTGACGAGCAGGTTGAAGTCATCGGCGCACATGGCGCCGGTGCCGGGGTGGATTTCGTGGCACAGGTAGATGCCGCGGTCGTTGGCCGCCTTCCGGATCTTCGCCGTCTTCTTGACGAACCGCTCCTGGCCTTCCTTGATCAGATCGAAGTCGCCGCCGGCCCAGAAGCCCCACGGATAGCCGCTGGCGACCTCCCAGCCGAAGGCGACGCCCCAGAAGGTGGGCAGGATCTTCACACCGAGTTCGACCGCCAGATCGAACAACTGGATCAGGTAATCCTCCGCCCACGCCTCGATCTTGTCGGGCGACTGCTTGGCCACGTCCGCCGGGATGAACGGCCGGATGCTCGGGCTGCCCGTCCACGCGGTGGTGTGGACCCAGGTCGGGCAATGGCAGGAGATGCCGTCCAACGTCAGGCCCGCCTTCCCGAAGGTGTCCTTGATCTCCGCCGCGGATTTGAAGAGGGTTCCACCCTGGAGCATGTAGTTCGACGGCTGGGCACCCGCGGCACCGGAGCGCTTGGCATAGGCCAGGAAGTCGGCCAGGGACTTGGCACCGTGCTGGGCGCCTTCGATGGAGGGATGATAAGCGGGTTGTGGCATAGCTTTTGAATGAGGTTTGCTGTGCTGAGATGAGTTCTTGTTTACGGCTTCAAACCAGTGATCTGGCGGCAAAACTACCCTCGCCGGCTCGCCGGCGGCAAGCCCAGACTCCGCGAATCTCGGACCGCCGGCGGTCTTGGACACCGGTCCGCGCGGACCGCTTTGGCGGCGAGGCGATGGGTCATGGTGCGGGAACGGGAGGTCGGCGCCGTCCGACGATGGCGGCTACGGCGCAGTCGCGGACAGGGCCACGACCGCCGTCACGGGCATTCTCCAAATCTCCAGGGGAATGGTCTGAGTCACCCGAAAACCGGCGGTTTTCAACGTTCCCGCCAGGTCGATGGGGCGGCAGTCCACGAGGTGCGGAAAGTGGCGGTGCATCCACACGTAGGCCCGCTCCAGCGCGCTCGGTTGGGCGCCGGGCGGCACCAACGTCATCGATACCACGCCCAGGCGTCCGCCGGGGCGCAGCACGCGGCGAACTTCGGCCAGCACCCGCGGCACGTCGGCCTCGGGGAACAGTTCGAGGGTGAAACTGCTGTACACCGCGTCGAACGTCGCCTCGCCGAACGGCAGTTGTCGCGCGTCTCCCTCACGCAGGTCCACCGGTGCCGCCAGGGACGCGCCGGCCAGTTTCTCGCGGGCCACGGCGAGCATGCCGGGCGAGAGATCCACCCCGCAGACCTGGCCGCTCGCGCCCACTTTGGACGCGAGGTCGAGGATTTCATTGCCGGTGCCGAAACCCAGTTCCAAGACCCGCTCCCCCGGCTGGAGCGCAAGCGCCGCCAGACCCGTCAGCCGGGCGGATCGTTCGCTGGCATCGGCCAGGAGATCGTACGCACCGCTGATGCGGTCGTAGAACGCACGATTGGATTCGTGGTGCGCCGTGGCGGTGTCGTTCATGGCATTGATTTGACGAAGTCGCTGGCGCGAGGGCAATGCCGGAGTCTGTCACAGCAACGGCTCGGAATGCTTCGGCGCGACGAGCGCGGACGGCACCGCGGCGGGCGGTGCGGGCAGCAGCAGTTGCTCGATCTCCGTGTACGTGTCCACAACCCGCGTCGCCTGGGAAAGTTGCTCCCGCGGCAACGAGTTGGTGATGGCGATCACGTCCATGCCCGCGGCCCGGGCGGCGGTCACGCCGGCGGCCGAGTCTTCGATCACGCAGCACTGTGCCGGCTCCAGGCGGAGCAGTTTCGCCGCGTGCAGAAAGACGTCGGGCTCGGGCTTGGTCCGACCCACGTCCTGCGTGCTCACGACCACCGAGAAGAACCGCCGGAGTTGCTTCATTGCGAGCACCTCGTCGATCACCGGGTGGTTCGAGCCCGACGCCACCGCGAGGGAGTAACGCAACGCCAGCCGCGCGAGCAGGTCCGGCAGTCCTTCAAAGATCGGTTGCTCGCGCCGGAGGATTTCGATGAGCCGCTTCTGTTTCGCCGCGAGCAACTGCTCCAGCGGCTGCGGCGGCCGGTGACGCGCCACGAAATCCTGCCACAGCACGCGGTCCGAGCGCCCGATGTAGGACGGAAAATCGATGCCGTGCCGCTCGCCGTATCCCAGTTCATCGAAAACGTCCAGGAACGCCCGCTCATGCCACGGTTCGCTGTCCACGATCACGCCGTCCATGTCGAAGATGACCGCGGCAAAGGGCTGGCTGGTCGGCCGGAAAAGTGGGTTGGGAACGGCTGGCATCGCAACGCGCCGGGTTACGCAAATGGCCCCGCGGGGCGTTGGACCAAATGCAGGAGGTTGCCTTCCGGGTCCACGAAGAACCGCACGCGGCCGCCGCCCCCGGCGGGCTTGGCCGGCTCGGAGAACGCCACGCCCCGCTCGGCGAGTTCCTCCTGCGCGGTCTCGATCGAGTCCACGCGCAAGGCCACGTGCCGCCACCCGGCCAGACGGTTGTTGCCCGTCGCCGGCAACGCGTACTCCGCCGCGTAAATTTCGATCAGCGCGCCGCCGCCCGGCAGTTCGAGCAGGAAGGCCGGCGGGGTTTCGCCGTTGTCGAACACGACGCGGGCACCCAGCGCCCGGCAATACCAGTCCTTCAATGCGGCCGGGTCGCGGGCCGGCAGACCGAGATGTTCCACGCGCAAGTTCATGACCAGGTCAGCTTGCACGGGCGCGGCGGGCCGGTGGCTTCGCCTTCAGGCCGCCCCATTCCCGCAACCGGGCGAATTCAAGTTCGCTGACCGGCATCACCGACAGCCGCGACTGACGCATGAGCGCGAAGTTGGCGAAGGCCGGATCGCCCTTGATGGCCGCCAGCGTCACCGGCTGGGGCAGGACCGCGACCGGTTCCAGATCGACCGCGGACCAGTCCCCTTCCGTGGCGGTTGGATCGGGGTACGCCGACCGGACGACGCGGGCGAGACCGACGATCTCCTTGCTCTCGCCGCTATGGTAATAGAGCACTGGGTCGCCCGGTTGCATGGCGCGCAAATGAATCCGCGCGGGGAAGCTCCGCACCCCGGTCCACGCCGTGCGGCCGTCCGCCACGAACTGCGACCAGGCGTACGTCTCCGGTTCCTGTTTCACCAACCAGCATCGCTGCGCCATGCCGGAACTTTTATCCGGCGCACCGGCCGGGCAAAAGCAGAAACCGCGGGGGCGGTCGGTCCCTGGGGACGACGGTCCTCTCATCCCTTATCCGGCCCGGTTCCGATCCCGGGTGGATTCGCGCCCCTGTTCCACCAGCAGCTTCTGCAGGTCCGCCAGGGACTTGGACTGGCCTGCGCTCTCGACGGTCTTCTCGGCGATTTCCTGCACCTTCTGGTAGGCCGCTTCGAGTTGTTTGTTCAGGCGCCCGTTCTGCTCCGCGAGATCCTTGGCCAGTTTCTCCAGGGATTCGATCCGCGTGGTCAACACGTTGCGCTCGCCCTCGGACTCCTTTTTCAGCAGATCCTCGCGGTTCTTCGCCTCCAGCTTCAGTCGGTCCGTGGCCTCCTTGACCGCCTTCTCGACGGCGGTTTCAAGTTCCTTGGGGAAGGCGGCGGCCTGGGCGCGGAGCGTGTTGAGCTCGGTCTCCTTGGCGACCAGCACCCGTTCGCGCTCCGCGAACTCCAGTTCGGCGGCTTCCCGTTTCAGACGGAGTTCCTTCTCCAGAGTGGCTTTCTCGTCGTTCAACTTGTCGCGCAAGGTCTGCTGGTCCCGCTTGAACGCGTAGTCGAACTGTTCCTTCTCCCGGTCGCGCGCCTTCTTCTCGGCCGCGTCGCGCTCGCGCAACTCGGTCTCGTGGGCCTGACGCTCCTTCTGCCAGGCCAGGCGGCTCTCGTCCATTTCGGACCGGAGTTGCTCGCGCTCCTGCGCGCTCTCGGCTTCGAATTCCTGCCGTTTTTGGTTCTGGGCCTCGATCAAGGCCGCGAGGCTGGACGCGGACTTCTCGATGCCATACAGCTCGCGCAGCTCGGTCTCCTTGGCTTCCGCCGCCTTCTGGAGACTCCGGAACCGGCTGGCCTCGGCGGCGAGTTTCTCGGAAACCTCCGCCAGCATCTTCCCAATCTCGGACTTTAGGCCGCCGATCTCGCGATCGATCCCCTCGGCGGCGACGGTGGCGGCCACCTTGACGGCGGCTTCGGTCTTCTTGTCCTCCAGACGGCGTTCCGGGTTCAACTCGGCCTGGCGTTTCTCTTCCAACTGTTTCACCAGCGTCTGGTAAGCTTCCAGCATCTCCAGCTTCGTGTTTTTGTCGCTCAGCTTTTTGGCGGGCACAGTTTTCTCCGGCATAGGGGACCTTTCCGCAATGGGTTCAAGTTGTCATCAACACCGTGCCAGTCGGAGCGGCTCGGGGAAAGCACAAAACCGGGAGCGGCGATACTTCGCGCAGCGGGGCCAACAGGTTGAGCTTGATCTGCGGACCGGGAAGGCGCACAACCCGCGCGTGCTGCCGCAGAAATCCGAGCTTCATTGGCCCCGCCGCCGCTGGTTGCGGCTGTGCGCGCTCTCGCTCCTCGGGGTTGCCGTCGATGGTCCCTTGTCCGCCTTGGCTGCCGTGCCGGGCCAGTTGATCACGCATGGGCCGACATCGCAGAAACGAATTGCCCTGACGTTCGATGACGGTCCCGGTCCGGAAACTCCCAAGTTTCTCGCCCTGCTCGAGAAGTACCGCGTGCATGCGACGTTCTTTCTGCTCGGCGAGTTGGTGGTGTTGCGCGGCGCGACGGTGCAGCAGACGGTGCGCGCCGGGCACGAAATCGCCTCGCACACGTACAGCCACATCAACTACAAGGCGCACTGCAAGGAGATCCTCGCCAAGCTGGCACTCACCGGCGGCAAGGAGCCGGAAGCTGAAGCGAAGGCCAGGCAGGACCTGATCGCGGACATGCGCAAGACGCAGGCGGTGATCGAGAAGGCGTCCGGCACGAAGGTGACCTTTTGCCGCATGCCCAACGGAATCGATCGGCCCTGGGTGCGGGCGGCGGCGAAGGAAGTGGGCCACACGCTGGTGAATTGGACGTACGGCGCCGACTGGAACGCGGGGTCGGCCAGCGCGCTCCTGCCAGGCTATCTGGGCGCGCTCCGCCCCGGCGCCATCCTGCTCATGCACGACGGGGGCCGCAACCGGGCGAAGACGCTCACCATCGCCGAGGCGGTGATCAAGGAGGCTCAGGCCAGGGGCCTCGCGATGGTCACGCTGAGCGAACTGCTCAAAGGGGCGTAGGCGGTAGGCCTCGTCGCCTGGCGCACGCGATGCCACCTCGCGCACCGTCAGTAGCCGGCGGCGCAGAGCAGGTCCGGGAAACGGCATTCCGAACAGAGAGAGTTCGAATGTTCGCAGAAGTCCCGCACAATTTGGAGCAACCCCTGTTGGTGGGCAGCCCGGATGGGCCGCGGCAGGTCGCGTCCGGGCAGGATCCGCTGGCGGGCCAGGCGGAGCACGGCGTTGTCCTCGGCGGCCGGCCAGGCCAGGTAGCGATGCTCCACGCGTTGCTGCAGGCCCGCGTTCGCGCCCGCTCGAGCGCGGCTCCAGAGCCAGGGCAGGAGCACGTTGACGGCGAGGTCGGTCATCCGCGGCGGCCCCAGCAACGGCTGCGGGTGCGGCGCGGGCTCGCTCGTCAAGGTGTAGTGGCGGGACCAGAAGGCATCCGGTCCGGGCTGCAAAACCTCGGCCACCGAAGCGACCAGTGCGGCATCCGGCACGTCACGGGCGAGCCAGGACTCCCAACGCTCGATCCATCCGGGCGTGGCCAGCCAGTGGGCGGCGAGGGCGAGCCGCCGCTGCGGGTGATTGGCGGGGCGCAGGCCGTGAAAGCGCCAGGCCGCGCGCGGCAGCATTGATCCGGTGGCCGTTTCCCGCCAGCGCCACCAGAGATCCCAGGCTTCCCGCAGCCAGTGATCACCCGCCGGCCGACATCCGGTGAGTTGGTCGGGGATCAATCCCGCCAGTCCCAACAGGCGCACCTGCAATTCGAACGCACTGACCGGGCGGGTTTCGAGCTCGGCCAGCAGAGGGGACCGTAGTTCCGCCAACCGGCGCATTGGCCAGGAGTTATGCTTGTAACCCAGTGCCGCAAACAGGCCTTCCCACAGCGACTGTTCCCAGCCGGCGTCGCGGGCACGGGCGGCAAATTGATCGGCCTTGAGTCGGAGCCGGACCCGCGCCGCCTGGCCGAGCACATCGTCCAGGGCGTCCCGACCGCAATCCCGGAGCGGCGTGGCGCAAGTCCCGCGCTGGGAGAGCGGAGCAACCGTGCAGGCGTCGCCACCCAGCCATTCGCGAAGTTCGTCGATCGGCGCGTCGAGGACGGATTCGAGGGGCAGCGTGGGTAATGCTGACGTCGGGGTGCTGCTTCCCCGCCAGACCACGTGCAGGCGCACATTGCGATAGGCGGGATCGCGGTCGTGGCCATGCTGGTGCCAGGCGGCCGGGCGGAGGTCGATCTCCACGTCGCCGGACGATGCGGGTTGCCCGCCGATCTGGAGCACCGCAGCGCGGAAGTCAGGTCCGGCTTCACGATTCCAGAAGCCGGGGTGAAGAACGGTTACGGGGTGCCCGTCCAAGGTTCTCAAGTCCGCCCGGCGGAGGCGTTGGTATCGCCAGACTTGCTGCAACACATTTTCGCGCGGCGTCGTGGCCGAATCGGCGTCTTGCAGGGCCGGGCGCGTGAGACCTTCGGCGCGCCAACGCGAGTAGCTATCGGGGGCGAACGAGTGCACCTTGGGCGTTGCTTTTCGGCGCGTTCGTCGGCTAAGTCAAGCGCCGGATGCAGCCGGTCGCGGTTCCCTGCCGGAGACCGGCGTGAGGTCGGCGAAACGGATTGTTTTGGGCAGTTGCGAAACCATGAGCACAAACGGTCGGAATGGCCGAAACGGCGGGTGCGGCGCGCTGGTTCTGGCGGGATGTCTCGCGGCGCTGGCACCGCGGGTGTGGGCCGCAGACCCAGTTCCTTCCGGGGTGGAACTGCGGCGCGACGCCACCGTGGAAGCGATCGCCCGCGTGCTGCCGGCGGTCGTGAACATCGGCACCGAAACGGTCGTGGAGGTCAGCGACCCGTATGAGCAGATGCTGCGCGAGTTCTGGGGCCCTTACTACCGGCGGCGCCCGGCGCAGACGCAGTACAGCCTGGGCTCCGGCGTCATCATCGACGAAGCCGGCTATGTGCTCACGAACAATCACGTGGTCCGGCGGGCCAGCCGCATTTGGGTGAAGTTCGCGGACGAAGTGGGCGGCGGCGAGTACGAGGCGGAAAAGGTGGGAAGCGCGACCAACACCGACGTGGCGCTCCTCAAGATCAAGGCGAAACCCGGCGAGAAGTTCCATGCCGTCACGTTTGCCGCGGACGACGATTTGATCCTGGGCGAAACCGTCATCGCGTTGGGCAATCCCTTCGGGTTGGGGGGCTCGGTGAGCCGCGGCATCCTGAGTTCTAAGAGCCGCCGCCCGGCGAGCGATGACGGTCCCCTGGGGATCGAGGACTGGCTCCAGACCGATGCGCCCATCAATCCGGGCAGCAGCGGCGGACCGCTGATCAACCTGAACGGCAATTTGATCGGCATCAACGTGGCCGTGTATCGGGAAGGGCAGGGGATTGGCTTCGCCATTCCGGTCAAGCGGGTGTCGGAGGCACTGGGCACCATCTTCTCGCCCGAGCGGCAGCGGCTGTGGTTCGGCGCCTTGGTGCGGCCGGCCGGCGCGGAATTGACCGTGGGGTCGGTCGAGCCGGGAAGTCCCGCCGAGAGCGGGGGCCTGCGGGCCGGCGACCAGATTGCTGCCGTGGCCGGAAAGAAGCCGCGCGGACTCATCGAGTTCAATCAGCAATTGCTGGCGGCCGGCGACAAGCGGGAGGTGCCGATCGATGTGCTCCGGGGGGGCGAAACCGCGCACCTGAGCGTGCGGTTGGTCCCCGAGGCCACGGTATTCAACGCGGCGCTGATCCGTCAAAAGCTCGGCATCAGCGTCCAGGAAATCACCCGCGAGCTGGCCGAGCGGATGGGGCTGATCACCACGGACGGGCTGCTGATCGCCGGGGTCGATCACGGCTCGGAGGCGGAGTCGGCGGGGATCGAACGCGGCCAGATTCTGTTGGGTTTGAACGGCACGACACCGGACAGCGTGATCGCCGCGGCGCGATTGCTGTACGCCAAGAAGGCCGGCGACAAGGCGGACATCGAGGTGCTCTTGTTGCGTCGGACCGGGCGCATGATCATCCCCGAACGCGGGAGCGTGAGCCTGACCGTGCGGTGAACGGCTGACCGCATGAGCGCCCAACCGATGATTGAAGTCGAGTCGCTGACCAAGGAGTACGGCCGGCAGATCGCCGTCCACAACGTGTCATTTCAGGTGGCCGCGGGAGAGGTGGTGGGTCTGTTGGGGCCGAACGGGGCCGGCAAGAGCACCATCATGCGCGTCCTCTCGTGTTATATGCCGGCGACTTCCGGCAGTGTGCGCGTGGCCGGCCGCGACGTCTTTCATGAGGCCGACGCCATCCGCCGCCGGATCGGGTACATGCCGGAAAACAATCCCTTGTATCACGACATGCGGGTGCGGGAGTACCTGAAGTTCCGTGCCCGGCTCAAGGGCCTGGGTTGGGCGCGGAGCCGTCAACGGGTCGATCACGTGCTCGAACAGTGCGCCCTCACGGAGGTGGCACCGAAGATGATCGGGACACTGTCCAAAGGCTATCGCCAGCGCGTCGGGCTGGCGGATGCCCTGGTGCATGAACCCGACCTCATCATACTGGACGAGCCCACCATCGGCCTGGACCCGCGGCAGATTCGCGCGGTGCGCGAGACGATCAAGGATCTGGGGCGGGAACGGACCATACTGCTTTCCTCCCACATCCTCCCGGAAATCGAGATGACCTGCAGCCGCGTTCTGATCCTTTACGAGGGCCGCATCGTGGCGGCGGACACGGCGGCGAACCTGCGGCGTCGGGTGAGCGCCGGTGGTCTGGTGATGGCGGAGATCGCCGCGCCCATCGAGGCGTTGCGCGCCTTCTGGGGGGACGCGCCGGCCGTGGAGCGGGCCGAGTTGACCCCCCTCGACGATGGCTATGTGCGCTGCGCCCTCACCCCGCAGAACGGCTCGGACCTGCGGCAACACGTCTTTGATACCGCCGTCGCGAACGGGTGGAAGCTGCGCGAGTTGACCCACCGGCAGCTCACCCTGGAGGACATCTATCTGCAATTGACGCGTCAAACCCACGAGGCGGAGGAGTCCTGATGCGTTCCTATCTGACCCTGGTGCGCCGCGATCTGGGCGCCTACTTTCTCTCGCTGAGCGGGTACGTCGTCATCGCGGTGGTGGTATTTCTGTTGGGCCTGAGTTTCGTGGAGGTCATCGAGGCGTTCAACGGCGAGTCGCTGGATGCGCCGCTGACCGAGGTGTTTTACAGCACCATGTTCTTTTGGCTGATCCTCCTGCTGGGCACGCCGGTGATCACCATGCGGCTGTTCGCCCAGGAACGGGCCTCGGGGACGTTCGAGACCTTGATGACCGCCCCGATCAGCGACCGGGCGGTGGTGCTGGCCAAGTTCACGGCGGGGCTGGTGTTTTACGTCGTGACCTGGTTGCCCCTGCTGGCCTGCCTGCTGATCGTGGCGCACTACACGCCGGAGGGCAGTCCGCTGGACTGGCGGCCGGTCTGCAGCACCTTTCTGGGGATCACGCTCATGGGCGGACTTTACGTGGCGATGGGGTGTTTCGCGTCGGCCATGTCGCGCAGTCAGATTCTGGCGGCCATGGTCGCGCTGGCGCTGGGGATCACGCTGTTCCTGCTCAGTTTTCTGCGCAACAGTGCCGGGGCAGGCGCCGGCTGGCTCACGGGCACGGCCAACTACGTCTCGCTGCTCACGCACATGGAGGACTTCGTTCGCGGTGTGGTGGACACGCGCCACCTGGTCTTTCATCTCAGCCTGACGGGGTTGTTTCTGTACCTCACCTTGAAGGTGGTCGAAAGTCGGCGCTGGAAATGACATGAACGCCGATCCGGACCCGATGCCCAGCTTTTCCGCCGCGCGCCGTTTGCGCGTGGGTGCCCGCGTGGGACTGGCGACGCTGGCGGTGGTGGCCATCACCTTGATGGTGAATTATCTCGCCGCCCGGCACTACCGGCGCCTCCAATGGACCGGCGACGCGCGCTTCGAGCTCTCGGCCCAGACCCGGCGGGTCCTCGAGGCGGTGACGAATGAAGTCAGCGTGTTCGTCCTGTTCGACCGCGACAATCCGTTGTTTCCCTCCGTCGAGGGCCTGCTCACCGAGTACGCCTACGTCTGTCCGAAGCTCAAGGTCGAGCTGGTGAACTACCGACGCGATCCCAGCCGGGCGGAGTTGCTCGCAGCCAAGTACCAGCTCGCCTCGAGCGAACCCGACGTGATCATTTTCGACGCCGGCAGCCGGTTCAAGATCGTGCGTGCGGCGGAGCTCTCCGAGTACGACATCTCGGCGTTGTTGGCCGGGCAGAAGGAGGTGAAGCGGATCGGGTTCAAGGGTGAACCGCTGTTCACCACCGCGATTGCCAGTCTGCTGGATGCGCGCCAACCGCTGGCCTGTTACCTCCGGGGTCACGGCGAGCATGACCTCACCAGCGACGACAAGTTGCTGGGTTACTCGCGCTTCGCCGGCCTCCTCAAACAAAAGGGCATCCAGGCCCGGCCGCTCGAGTTGGTGGGCAACAGCGACATTCCCGAGGACTGCAAACTGCTGGTGATTGCCGGGCCGCGGTCGCGACTGGATCCGTCGGAACTCGAGAAGATCAATCGTTACTGGCAGCGCGGCGGACGCGTGCTGGCGCTTTTGAGCTTCTACCAGGCGCAGCAGGCGCGCACCGGCCTCGAAGACCTGCTCGCCGGTTGGGGCATCGCGGTGGGCGACAACTACGTCCTCGACCCGACTAAGTCCATCCGCGGCAACGATCTGGTGGTCAGCAACATGGCGACGCATCCCATCATGATTCCGCTCCTCGGCCGGCGACTCCAGATTCTCCTCCCGCGCTCGGTCACGCCGCGCTCGGCGCCGGGGGCGGCCGGCGGCGATGGCAAGGCGCAGCCGCTGTTCTTCTCCAGCGTGGACGGCTACACGGCCAGCGCCTTGAGCGAAGGCGGGGTGCCCCGTTTCGATCCCCAACGGGACGTTCGCGGGGCGATCCCGCTGGCCGCGGTGGCCGAACGGGGGAACATCCAGGGGCTGGGAACCGATTTCGCCGCCGCCCGCGTGGTCGTGGTGGGCGAATCGCTCTTCCTCGGAAACGAGCTGATCATCAGCGGAGCGAACCTCGAGTTTGCCAGCCTGGCCATCAACTGGCTGCTGGACCGCCCGCAGGACATGACCGGCCTGGCGGCCAAACCCATCCAGGAATACCGTCTCAGTCTGACCCATTCCCAGGTGCTGCAACTCCGGTGGATTCTCCTCGTGGTGCTGCCCGGAGGCGTCCTGGCGCTGGGCGGTTTGGTCGGCTGGCGACGCCGCCGGTGAAGCGGCGGTTCCACGGAACGGAATGAAAGGTTCATCTACACGTTGGCTCGTCGGCCTGGCGCTGGGCCTCTTCGCGTTCATCCTGTTCTTCGAGCGCGGGACCTTGCCGACCGACGAACGCCGGGTCGAGGAGGCCCTGTTGCTGCCGCGTCTGGAACCGCGCCGGGTGACCAATCTGGAAATCCGACAGGGAACCAACCAACTCCTCAATCTGGAGCGCGGCACCAACGCCTGGTTCTTCCGTGCCCCGGTGCGGTACCCCGCGCGGTCCGACAGCGTGGAGGCGTTCCTGAACCGGCTCGCGCAAACGCCGCGGCGGGCGCAGATCGCCGCCGCCGAAGTCCAGCGTCAAACCAACGGCCTCGCCGCCTTCGGCCTGGCGACGCCGGCCCGGACCGTCGCCCTGGTTCAGGACGGCGAGCGCACGACGCTTCATCTCGGCAGTCGCACGGCCATCGGCAGTCAAATCTACGCCCAGGTGTTGGGCCGGGAAGGACTCTACACGCTCGATGCCGATTTGCTGAAGGCGTTCCCGGCCGGCTTCGACGCCTGGCGCGACACCACCCTGCTCACCGCGACGCGGCTGGCTTTCGACCGGCTGCAGGTCCGACCGCAAACCAACGGATTCGAGGTGGTGCGCAACCCGGCGAATCGCACCTGGCAGATGACCAAGCCGCTGGCCACGCGCGCCAACAGCGCCTTGCTCGAACACCTCATGAGCGAGCTGGACCTGCTGCGCGTCGAGCGCTTCGTTTCCGACAACCCGGGTGCCGAACTCGAAAGTTACGGCCTCCTGCCCCCCCAGCGGGAGCTGGTCTTCTCGCGCGGCACCAACACCCTCCTGGGCCTGCAGATCGGCCAATCGCCCGCGGGCGACACGAATCTGGTTTATGCGCGGCTCACCACGTTCTCGAACGTCGTCCTCGTCAGCCGGGCGCCGTTGGCGCCGTGGCTGGACGCCTTCCGCGATTTCTTCTGCGACCGCCGGTTGCTGATCTTCGATCCGACCAACGTGGACCGGATCGAGGTGCAGGCCGACGAGACGTTTGCCGTGGACAAGCTCAAGAACGGCACCTGGCAGATCGTCAAGCCGTTCACCGCGCCGGCCGACACGTCGTTCGTCCTGGATGCGCTCACCGAAATGGCGGGGATGGAGTTTGCGCGGTACGAGCGTGAAGTGGCCACCGATTTCGCGGTTTACGGGCTGGCGCCGCCCCGCCGCCAGTATTGCCTCGAACACAGCGTGACGAACGAAACCGGGGTCACCAACCTGGTGATCGCCCAGGTGGATTTCGGCAATCCGGCCGACAATTTCTACTATGCCCGACGCTCGCTGGAAGACTCGGTGGTGCTGGCGCTCGACCCCGTCCGGCTGCCGAAGGCCGCCTTCCAGCTCCGCGACCGGCGCATCTGGAACGTCTCGACCAACGACGTGGTCGCCATCACGATCCAGGAGCGCGGCCAGACGCGTAAGGTCGTTCGCACCGGCCCGATGCAGTGGGCGCTCGCGGAAGGCGTGGGCGGGCCGCCCAACCCGGTTTCCCTTGAAGAGGCGGCCTACCGTCTCGGCCATCTCCAGGTCGATCGTTGGGTGGCGCGGGGAGAGGCCGCGCTGCCACGCTTCGGTCTGGGCGACGCCGCCCGTCAGGTCACGCTCGAACTGCGGCCCGGCCTGCAAGCGGCCCAGCTTAGCGTGCGCTTTGGCCGCCGCAGCGCCAGCGGGGGCGCGTACGCGGCGGTCGAGTTGGCCGGCCAGCCGGGGGCGGTCATCTTCGAATGCCCCGTCTCGATCTATGAGTTCGTGCTCAGCGATCTGAGCCTCGGCGGGCCCGCCGGCGAAGCCGGTCGTTGACATGCCGCCCGCCCGCGCACGCCGGTTCTGGAGGCGCCTGCGGGTGGCCTTTCGCTGGTGCCGCTTCTGTGGCTGGACACTCCTGCTCCTGCTTCTGCTCGGCGTGTTCTACCTGCATCAGGTTGGACTGCCCGACGCCCTCCGGGCGATGGTCCTGTCGGCGTTGCGGGACCACGGCCTCGACGTGCAGTGCCGGCGTTTGCGATTGCATTGGTATCACGGACTGGTGGCCGATGACGTCCGGATCAGGCTGGGCCGGCCACTTGGGGCGCCCGAGATCGAGTTCGGCGAAGTGGTCGTGAATCTGCAGTGGCGCGCGCTCTGGCGGCAGGAACTTCAGGTCCAAACCGTGGATTTGCGGGCGGGACGCCTCCAACTGCCGCTGGCCGCCACGAACGAACCGCCCGAGAACCTGGACCTGCAGGGAATCGGCGCGCGACTCCGTTTCGACCCGGGCGGCGCGTGGAATCTCGAAGGCTTGAGTCTGCAGGCGTTCGGCACCACGGTTTCCGGTTACGGCGTGATCAGCAACGCCGCGACCTGGGCGCGCTGGCGCCCGACTTCCACCGCGGATCGCGCCGCAGCGGCGGGTGTCGAGCAACTGTGGAAGCAACATTTGCGCCGCCTGCAGCGCCGGGTCCAGTCGCTGCGCTTCGTCAGTCCGCCGGAACTCGCGCTCTTCTTCAGTGGCGATGCCCGCGATCCGACCTCGTTCCGCCTCGAGCTCCAGGGCAAAATGGCGGGAGTGGTCACGCCCTGGGGCCGGCTCGGCGGATTGCAGCTCCGGGTCAAGGTCAGCCCCGACGAGTCCGGGCAGGCGCTCGAACGGGCGGATTTGGAGATTCGTCTGGCCGCCGCCCATTCGCCTTGGGGGCAGCTCCGCAGCGGTAAGTTCCACGCCGTGATCCACCAGCCGTTCACCAACACCCTCCCGGTGGGCGTGGATTGGGATCTGCAGGCGGCGGAGTTCCTCTCCCCGGCGGTGAGCCTGCGTCAAACCCAGGCCAAAGGACAAAGTCTTCGCCGCGACGACCGGCCCGGCACCTGTCTCACCACCTTCCACGTCTCGGCCGATCGCCTGGACACCCCTTGCGGGACCTGCGCCGTCACGAGCCTCGACGGCCAGGCGGTCCACAGTCTGACCAATTGGGTCCCGCGCGAATTGGAAGGCCGGATTGCGGTGACAGGTCTGTCGGTTCGGGACGTGCGAGCAGCCAGCGCCACGGCGGACGTGCACCTGACTTCGATCGGTCCGCTCCCGCAGGCCCGGGACCCCGGACTCGGATTCTGGGCGCGGCTGGCACCGGTGGCCGCGGCGTTTTCCGTCGGCGCCACGAACGTGCAGGCGCCGCAGGGGACGTTGGATACGGCGCGGTTCGGCGGGCGCTGGCGCTTCCCGGACCTGACCGTGACGAACCTGCACGCCGCGCTCTGCGGCGGCACGCTGGACGCCGACCGGTTGGCGTTGGACATCGCCACGCGCGAGGCTGCGGTGGCGCTGACCGTGGATTTCGACATTCAGCGCCTCGACCATGCGCTGCCGCCATCGGCCTTGGCCTGGCTTTCCCATTTCAGCTACCGGCAGCCCCCGCACGTCCAGGCCACCGCGAGCGTGCGCCTGCCCCCGTGGCTGGGGACGGACGCGGACGCCGGCCGCCATCTCCTTGAATCGCTCGATTTGCGCGCACGCATCGACGGCCAGGACGCGGCATACCACGTTCTGCCGGCGGACCAGGCGGGAGTCACGCTCACCATTTCCAACCAGGTCCTGCGGCTCCGCGATCTTGCGCTGGTGCGGCCCGAAGGTCGGGCGGATTTGCGCTACGATCTGGATCTGAATTCGCGCGACTTTCGCTGGAGCTTTGCCTGCCAGGTGGACCCCCAGGCAGCCGCGCCCGTGATTGATCCCGCCCTACCGGACATCATCCGCCTGTTCGCCTTCACCGCGCCACCGGTGGTGTCGGGTGAAGTGTGGGGCAACTGGGTTCCGCCCAAGAAAGTCGAATTCGCCCTGCAACTGGCGGCCACGAATTTCACCTTTCGGAGCGAGCATTTCGACACGCTCACGGCCGGGCTCCAGATGACCAATCACGTCCTGTCGGCGACGGAGGTCGAAGTCCGCACCGGCGGTGAGGAAGTCCACGCGCCTTGGGTCACCTACGATCCGGACGATCGCCTGATCACCCTGACCAACGCCCGCGCTCACATGGACCCCCAGCGGATCGCGCGCTGCATCGGCACCAACGTCGAGCGACTGCTGGCGCCGTACCAGTTCGCGGCCCCACCGGATGTGCTCGTGCAGGGCCGGGTGCCGGCGGGCAGCAATCTGGCCGCGGCGAACCTGACTTTGGACGTGGCGGGTGGACCCTTCCGATTCTGGCGCTTCAACACGCCGCAGGTCACCACGCGCGTGCGGTGGACCGGCGACCGGGTCTCGGTCACGAACCTCACCTGCGCCTTTTACGCCGGCCGGTTGGTTGGTGGCATCGACCTTGAACTGCTCGCGGGCGGCGACGCGCGGTTTGCGCTTCAGGCCCAGGCCACGGATGCGGACCTGCAGCACTTGCTGGCCGACGTCGCCGGCAGCACCAACCGCATCGAAGGCACCGTGACGGCGTCGTTGATCGTCACCAATGCCTTCACCGGCGACTGGAAGAGCTGGTTCGGGCATGGCCGGGCGGAGATGCACAACGGCCTGCTCTGGGACTTGCCGATCTTCGGCACGCTGTCGCACTTCGTGAACGTGTTCGTGCCCGGCATCGGCAACAGCCGGGCGCGGGCCGCCACGGCCACGTACACGATCACCCGCAGCGTGATCCGCACCGACGACCTCGCCATCGAAGCCGGACCCGCGCGGTTGCTTTACCGCGGCACGGTGGACTTCGACGGCAACGTGGCGGCGCGAGTGGTGGCGGAGGTCTTGCACAGCACGCCGATCATCGGGCCGCTCATCAGCCTGGCGTTGTCGCCGGCGGCGAAGGCGCTCGAGTTCAAGGTGAGCGGCACGTTGGACAAGCCGGTGCTCAAGCCGGTGTACGTGCCGCCGTTTCTGCTGCCGTTCTTGAACCCGATCGGCACGCTCAAAGACATCGTAACGCCGGCAGCCACCAAGCCGCCCGCGAACAATCCCCCGCGCTCGGAGACGCCCTGAGCGGCTGACCGGCTGAATGCTCGGGCTTACGGCAGCGCCAAACCGACTTCGGCCGGCGAGGGCAGGGGACGTCCTTCCGCGACGGCGGCGCGGGCGGTGGCCAACTTCTGCAGCAGACCGTCGTACCCGCTGACCACGTTGGTGTAGCGCGTCAGCGTCCAGTCGAGCGCGTACGGTTTGTTTTCGGCGAGCCAAAGCGAAGCGAACTGCCTGCCCAAGGCCTGGTGGGCATCGCGGTTCTTCCGAACCAGCGCTTCGACTTCCGCCAACTTCCCGGCGTCGGCGCCAGACTGGGCCCGTGCATAGAGTCCCGTGGCTTCGACGCCCTCGAGCATTCGCTGGGCAATCAGTTCCATCCGGCGCGCGCCGAACAGGTAGGCGTCGAGCACGTGTTGGTTGCAGCGCGCCTCGCGGCGGCACGCCTCGATCTGCTCGATGGCCGGGCGCACCACGGCCAGCAGGTTGGTGGCGGTCGCGCCGATCGTGTCGGGGCTGGCTTTGGGTGCAAAGTCATCTTTCCAGAAACGCGCGTTGAACATGCCGTCCATCCCCGGCAGCCGATGGGTCTGAGTCAACAGCGCGATCGCCTGACCGAAATGGTCGTTGGACTCGCCAAACAGCACCGCGCCCACGCGCCGATTGAAGGAATCCAAGGGCGTGGTCGAGGCATTCCAGGCGCACTCGGCGGCCCAGGCGTCGGCGTGCCATTTGACGGCGTTGATGGCTTCGCCGTCGTCCTCCCAGTCCGTGTTGATCATGCCCAGTGCGCCGTGCTGGACGCCATCACGAACGAAGTGCTGGATGTTGGTCACCGCCACGCCGAAGTCGGGCAGGATGCGGCTCCAGTTATTCACGCCGGGGCAGACGAAGAACTCATAGCCCGACTTCGCGAACGGCACGATCTGGTCCTCGAAACTGGGCCGCGCGTCGTAGCCCCAGGTGAGCATGATCGTGTCCTTGGGGACCGCGGTCAGGTTGGTGGGGTGTTGGAGGATGATGTCGCCCCACATCATCATCCGCTTCCCATACTTGTCGCGGAGCAGGTCGTGGATGCGGCGGATGTGGCCGACATAGACGCCGCCCAGGCCGATCTTCGCCACCAGGTCGCGCGCCGGTCCATTGCCCAGTCCGTAGGTTTCGTCGCAACAGACGTTGAACCAGGGAAACGGCAGGCGTGGACACTCCTCGGAGTAAAGGTCGTCGAGCAACCGGTAGGTCTCCTCGCGCACCGGCGTGAGCACGTCCGCGGTTTCCCGCAAGGCGGCGAACTCCGGATGCGCGAGGATGCGGCCGAAGTGACCGAAGGATTGCTGGTTGCCGAGGATGTCAAGCTGCAGCGGCTTGGCGAACGCCACCAGCACGGACAGGTCCTCCGGTGTCAACGATCCGTCCGGCGGGCCGATGTCCGGATGCTTCTGAAACGCGAACTGGTATTCCATGTAGTAGGTGAGCACATTGAGTTTCAGATACGAACCCATTGCCGCCTCGAACTTCAACGTGTCCAGCGTCGAACTCGGGCCGCGCGTCAGGTCGTCCTGGAAACCCCGCCAGCGCAGCGACGGCCAGTCCTGGATGGTCAGGCACGGCAGCGTGCCGCCCTGGCGGTTGGCGCGGATCAACTGGCAGAGCGTTTGCAGCGCATAAAAAGTACCGGCGGTTTCCCTGGCGGCGGCCACGATCTCGTTGGTCCGCACGCTCAGGCTGTAACTCTCCACGGCGTTCGTGGCCGGCAGGGGTGGCAAGGCGGGCGCGCCTGCACCCGCCGCCAGGCGAAACGCAGGCATTCCGGAAGCGAGGGTTGCGACCCGTGCCTCGGTCAGGCCCGCGCGTTTCAATTCCTCGTTGAGCAGGCGTCCAAAGACTGCGGCCTGGGCCGGCGGCGCTTCCAGGATGAGCGGCCCGTCCAGCGCGAAGCCACCGGTTTCCAGCCGAACCGCTTTTGGGAATGGGACGAGCCGGAGTTGGTCCACCTCGGCAGCCCGGGTCACGCTGGCGAACGCGAGCAGTCCTATCCACAAAAAACGCAGTGTGTTCATGGCAGGGAATTCAAACCGGTGGATACGTGACGAGTTGACGACGGAGACACCCGTCCAATCGAGACGTGGTTGCCTTGTGGTGTTTGTGGACCGGTGAGAAGGCGGCCTCGGTCAGGGGTGGTCGTCATGTCATTCCTTTCCGATCCGGTAAAGGTGCGTGTCGGTGCGGAGGAAGAGCGCGTTATCCGCGACCGCCGGCGTCGCGATGACCGTGCCGTCGAGCCGGTTTTCCGCCAGCCTCGCGAATTGCCGGCCGGCCTGGATCACCGTGGTCCTACCCGCCTGGCCGAAGAAATACACCCGCCCCTCGACGGCGAGTGGCGAGGCCAGGTGCGGTTCGCCCAAGCGCTCCTGCCAATGGATGTCGCCGGTCTGCGGGTCGGCGCAGGTCGCCATGCCTTCGTCCGAAACCCAGTAGAGATCGCCTCCGGCCAGAACCGGCGAAGACATGACCGGGATTTGGCGCAGCGATTTCCAGCGGACGGCTTTGTCGGTAACGTCGTCCTGTCCATCGACACTGATGGCCAGCAATTGCGCCTTCATGCAGCCGGTGCCAATGAAGACCAGGCCGTCAGCGAACGCGGGACAGGTGCCGATCGAGAAGCCCTGGCCGTGCCGCACGCGCCAGATTTCGCTGCCGGTCGCCGGATCGTAGGCCACCACCCACTGCGGACCGGTCGAGACGAGTTGGGTGCGTCCCGCGGCTTCGATGAGCAGCGGCGTGGAAAACGATTTCTTGAGGTTTGGGCTGGAGGCTTGCAGCGGTGGCCGGTCAGTCTTCCAAACCGCCTTTCCCGTCGTTTTGTCCAACGCCGTGACGTACTGGGCATCCCGGCCGTCGCGGACGAGGATCAACCGGCTCCGATAAAGGACCGGCGAACTCCCGGGACCGACCTGATGATCCAACGGCAGGCGGGTCTGCCAGATGACCTGGCCCGTTTCGCTGTCCAGGCAGGCGGTGCCGAACGTTCCGAAATCGCAGTAAAGTCGGCCCGGCTCGATCACCGGTGTGGGTGTGGCCCAACTGTTCAGCCAGTGCACCGGATCCGGCTTGTCCACGTCGAAGAGCATGGTTTGCCAGAGAATATGGCCATCCCCGCGGTCCAGGCACAAGGCGTGCAGGCTGACATGCTCGGCGGTCTGCATGTCGTCCGGACCAATCCGCGTTCGCTGCACGCCCTGTTCGATCGCGGTGGTCAGCCAGATCCGATCCTCCAGGACGACGGGCGAGGACCGGCCGCGACCGGGGAGGCTAGCTTTCCAGGCGAGGTTGTTGGTTTCGCTCCAGGTCAGCGGGACGTTCGTCGCGGTCGAAGTTCCATCGCCGCGTGGGCCGCGAAACTGCGGCCAGCCCTCGGCGGCTGGGAGCCCGGAACACATCAGGGCGAAGGCGCCGAGAGCGATGGCAAGGCGTTGCATGACCGGCCATTGATACTTGCCTGGGCTCCGGGCTGCAACCGCGCGTTGATTGCGCACAAACTGTCGCAATTGGGAAACGATTCGGACAATCCACGCGCTTCGCGGTTCTCGCTTCGCCGGACGCCGATCAAAACCGTCAAAGCCCGCACCTCGCAGCGGACCGCACCCTGCCGCCTCCGTCGCAAGTGGTCTTGCATTCGCGGCGGGTCCGACTCAAAACCGCCGGCATGAAACGCTCCGTTTTCCTTGCCTGCGTCGCCGCCGCCGTTGGCGCCAGTTGCCTGCTGGTCCAGTCGCTCGTTGCCGCCGAACCCGTGGTATCCGCCGTGCGCGTCGAGCCGCAGGAAACCGATGCGCTCCTGGCGAACCCCGGCATGGGCTGGCAGACCTTCCATCGCTTTGCCGACGAGGACCCCGCGCTGGAGGGCCTGCCCAGCACGAGTGCTTACTTCCGCTTCTACTGGCGGGAAATCGAGCCGCACGACGGCGAGATCGACTTCGCCCAATTCGACGCATTACTCGCCCATGCCCGGCGCGCGGGTCAGAAACTCGCTTTCCGCATCATGTGCACCGGCTCCGGCGCGTACCTGGACGTGCCGGCGTGGCTGAAAGAGGAAGGTTGCCACGGGATCGAGTTCAATTACGGCGGAGGCAAGCATTGGGTGCCGGACTTTGCCGATCCGATCTTCCAACGGACGCACCTCCGGCTGATCCGCGAGCTCGGCCAACGCTACGACGGCCACCCGGACCTCGACTTGGTCGATATCGGTTCGGTGGGCCTGTGGGGCGAATGGCACATGAGCGGCACCGAGGCTTTGGACTCCGGCCAACCGGTGGCGTTGCCGTCCCCGGAAATCCGGCTCGCGCTCATCGATGCCTGGTGCCGGGCTTTTCCCAAGACCAGCAAGGTGATGCTGATTGGCAGTGAGGAGGGCATGGCCCGCGCCGTGAAGGCGGGCTATGGCTGGCGCGCCGATTGCCTGGGCGACCTGGGCGGGTTCTCCAAGACCTGGAATCACATGGACAATTTCTATCTCCAGCAACTGGCCCGGACCGGGGCCGGCGATGCCTGGAAGTGCGCGCCCGTGGCCTGGGAGAGTTGCTGGGACATGCGCAAGTGGCACGAAGCCGGCTGGGACATCCACGCCATCTTCGACTACGCGCTGCGCTGCCACGGGAGCTACCTCAACAACAAATCCGCGCCCCTCCCGGCCGGCACGCGGGGAGAGGTGGAGCGATTCCTCCGCCGGCTCGGCTATCGGTTGGTCATCCGTAGTGTGGACCACGCGGCCAAGGCACGCGCCGGCGCGGAGACGGAAGTCAAGATTGCCTGGGAGAACCTGGGCGTGGCACCGCCGTACCGCGATTACCGCGTTGCCCTGCGCCTGCAGGGCGGCGACCCGGCTTCCACCAGACCTCTCGTCGCGCTGACCGACGCGTCGATCCGCGGCTGGCTGCCGGGGAAACAAACCACCGACCTGACGTTCAAAGTGCCCGCTTCACTCGGTGTTGGCCGTTACGGATTGGCGGTGGGCGTGGTGGATCCGGAAACGCGAGAACCGGCGGTCGCGCTCGCAATCACTGGCCGCGATCCAACGGGCTGGTATCCCGTCAGCGAACTCGACGTCGTGCGCTGAAGCCGCGCCCGCCTCCGCTGGGCGTCATCCGCCAACCCCAGCCCCTCATTCCTTCGTGAACAGGTGATGCGTTGGCAGCGTCGCGCCGCAATAGACGCACAGGCGGCGCGTGGACCGGCTCCGGCGACCACACTCCGGGCAGCTCACGGCCGCGGCGGTGATCCGGCCGTCCGCCTCGCCATCGCGGAGATCGACTTCCTGCATTTTCTCCATCAAGTCCGCATCGCCAAGCTGGCACCGCTGGCGAAGCACTTCCCACATGGCCTGGGAGGCGAGGATGAGCGTGTCGATCCGCCGCTGGAGATCGTCCACCTGCGACCGGAGGCGCGACACTTCGTCCTTGGCCTCCGCGGCCTTGTTGCTCACCCGGGTGATGCAGGACTGTTGGTAGAGGTCGAAGATCAGGTTCATAATCGGAAGCGCGGTGGCGCCACAACGAAAGCGGAACGGACTCAGATTTGCGAGTACGACGTCGGGCGGAGAAACAGGTTGGTGATGTTCGAGACGATCTCGGGGTCGGTGTAGCCGGGCGTGGTGCTGAGCTTCTTCCAATCCGGGTCGCTCACGAAAGTACCCCAGTTCTTGTCGTGCGCCGCCATGTTGTCGTACACGAGCATGTAGGTCAGGTTCGGCAGTTTGTTGCCGATGAGCGTTTCGCCGAAGAACACCGGCTGCAGACCGCTCCGGCGGAAGATGGCGATCTCACCTTCGTTGAACATCTTGATTTTGGTCTGGTTCGCCTTTTTCGAGTGGCTCTCGTAGGTGCGCAACTCGAAAAGGCGCGGCTGATTCGTTTTCGCGCCGGCGGGCACTTCCAGTTTCGGCATGCCGGCGAAGGCAACCATGAACGAGCTCTCGACGCGGACATACGCCGGATCGCCTGCGGGCACGTTGATGAAATCGGCACCTGCCTTCTGGTATCCGCCATCGGCACGCATGCGATCGGTCGCGGTCACGAAATCTTCGGCGGATTTGTAAGGGATCAGAACGTACGCCGTCGGACTGTCCGGTCCGGTCGCGACCTGGAACACGCCCACCGGCCCGATCCCGATCCGGTTCAAGGCGGGGATGGCGGCCTCGCGGGCGTAATCGTCGAACAGCTTCTGTTTCGGTCCGCGGCGTAGGTGGTAAAGGCGGAGTTCGTAAAACTCGCGTGCGGGCGGGGCGACCTCTTCCGCGGCGCGGAGGCGGAAGCCCGCCAGGCCCGTGGCCGCGAGCGAAGAGGCAAGGAAAGTGCGGCGTTTCATGGCGGCCAGCATCCGCGATCCGGCCGCCGAAAGCAACGCCCGCGCCGTAAATTGTCGCGCTCGATGGAAATGTCCCCGCGCCGTAAATTGTGGCGTCCCCGATTCTTCGTCGCGTCGGGCGCGCGATTCGCGCGTCAACGGGTTGCTTGCGGTGGAACGCGCGCGGGATCGTACGGTTGGCTGTCCGCGGTGTGTACCCGGTTGCCGGCGGGATCGATGATCGTGGCCGTGATGAAAACGATCAGGTTCTTCTTCACCGTGCCCTTCGACTCACTGCGGAACAGATTGCCCACCGCCGGCAGGTCGCCCAACACCGGCACCTTGTCCTTCATCGTCACCGAATCCTCCACCGGCATCCCGGCCAGGACCAGCGTCTGACCATCCCAGAGGAGCGCCTTGGTGGTCATCTGACGAACCCGGAAGCGCGGCAACGGCACGGCTACTTCACTGGCTTTGCCCGCCTGCCAGACCGTGACCTTGGCGTCCGCCGGCGCCTGGTCGTAACCGAGGAATTCGGTGATGCTCGCGACGACGTTGAGCTCGATCGTGTAACCGTCCGTCGCCACGGTGGGGATAATGTCGAGCGTGGGACCGATGGGGATGGTGGAAGTCAGGAACGGCACGACGTTCGTCTTCGATTGGGCACTGGTTTGGACCAAGGCGGCGGGGTCGATGCCGTTCACGACCGTTCGCAAATCGGACACCTGAATCTGCGCCTGCCGGCCGCTCAGCGTGGTGACTCTCGGCGCGGAGAGAACGTCCGCACCGCTGCGTTGCTCCAACGCGTGGAGCGCCACGCGGTACTGCGGATCGGTCAGCACGCCCGTCAGCGAGGCACCGAGGGCGGCCGTGACGCGCACATTGTGGGCGTTCGTTTCCGGACGTCCCGGCCAGACCAACTCGTCGCCACGCAACTCGCGAACGCCGTTGGTGCCGCCCCGCTGGAGGGCCTCAACCACGGACCGGAACTGCGGGTCGGTCATGATGCCGGTGATCGTGCCCACGCCATTCGTCGTGGCTGGCGAGGTGCTGGCGCTGCCGGGGAAAACACCCGTCCGAATCCCCACAGAGGGCGCGCCTGCGGAAGAAGAAGCCGTCCCGCCCGGTTGATTGCCCGACGCGTTCGTGGTCATCAAGGTGTTGCCCAGATACCAGTCGAAGCCGAGCGCCTTGTTGTCGTCCATGGTGACCTCGACGAACTTGGCCTCGATCACCACCTGCGGCGGCGAGGTGTTGAGCATTTGCAGCGCCGTCTCGACCGTCTGCAAATCGCGCGCTGTAGCCCGAACGAGCAACATCCCGTTGCGGTCGTTGTAAAACACGGCCTTGCCCGCCTGGCTCTGAAAACCGTTGGCATCCGCGCCGGCGACGAAGGCATTCGTCCCGCCGAAGTCCAGACCCGCCGCCGCGAGAAAGGACCGGAGCAGTTGGACCGGCGGGTGGTTCGTCGGCACGTTTCCGGCCACGGCTTCAAGGCTCTGCCGGAGCGTCCCCGAATTCACTTTGAAAACGCGGGTGAGGAGTTGGTCGGTACTGGTTCCGCCACCTCTGGGGGAAAGGCCGGAAGGATTCGAGGTGAACGGATTCTCGACCGGGATCGCGAAACCACCGGTCTGGCCAGGGAAGACGCTCCCGCCGAAGCCAGTGCTCCCACCTGCCCGACTAGTCGTACCACCAGCGCCGCCGTAACTGACACCTTCGTACGCGGACTCGCCGTTAAGCGCAACAGCGATCACACGCTTCGCCTCTTCTGCTTGGCCCGAAGCCTGCAGGAGTTGGACCGACTGGCGCAACGTCGCGATCTCAGCGTCCGATTTGCCCTTGGCGCGCAGCATGGCTTCCAGCGATGCGTCGAAGCCGATTGTATTCGCGGAATTATCCGCAGGCTTGGGTGGATTTGTCGGGTTCAAGAGTTGCGCGGTGTCTGGCTTGGCTGCGTCACGCTTGGCCTTTGCCGCTTCCGATTCGCCCACCAGGTCGAGATAGTGCCGTGCCGCCTGGTTGTCCGGTGCCAGCTTCAACGCTTCCTCCAGCTTCGCCTTCGCCTCGTCCCGCTTGCCCATTTCGTAAAGCAACTTGGCGTCCTGAACGAGCGTGGCCACATGTGCGGATTGCTCGACCTCGGCGCTCTTGGCTGGCTGGCTGGCGCTGGAAGCAGGCGGTGCATTCGTCGCCGGTCGGGGGCTGCCAATGGTTTTGAGGAAGATCCGCGTGATGCCAGCTTCGCGGCACTGGTCGAGCACTTCGACCAGCCGCTTCATGGGCGCATCGAATTCCGCCGACAGCTTTACGACCAGCTCCGGCGATCCCGCCTTGGCCTTCTCCAGTTCGCTCGCGACAGTCCCGATCGGGACGATCCGGCCAGCGAACAGGATCTGGCCATCGGCGTTCACCTGAATCGTGATCACGTTGGTGGGTTCCGCTGGGCCGGATGACGTTTGGGCGCCAGCCGAAGCGCTGGCTGCGGTCGGTCCGGTGACCGACACACCCAGCAACTTGAGTGGTGCCGGCAAGGGCGCCTGGAGCGCCGCCGCGAACAAGTCGGCGCTTTTCCCGAAGTCGGAACCGGACACCTCACATTTCCCGCCCGTGATGGCCTGTCTCACGACGGGCGCCATCAGCAATTTGCCGTCGAGGACGAGGGCGATTCGCCGGTCAATATTCGTCCGGGTCAATTCAGCGAAGCGGCTGCGGCCGGTTTCGTCGAACGTGATGCTGACCCGCGGTTGGTCAGGCGACGAATCACGTTTCACGACCGCCTCAATGATGTTGCTGCTGCCCAGGCCGGCGAATGCTACGCGTGCCAACACGAGGCGCCGCGGTGAGAGACCGGGTGGGGCCGATTCCGACAGCGCCTCGTAGCCGTCCGGGCACTCGTTGCGGGCGAGGAGACTGTCGCTTTCCGGATGCACCGGACGAAACTCGAGTTCTCCGCGCTGCTCGATCAGCGCCTTCACCGAGTCGAGGCTGTTGGTGTCCTTCATGCTCAAGGAAACGCGGATACGGTCCGGCCCGGCGGGTTCGCACATTACTGAACTGAAGTTACGCGTGGCATACAGCCGGCGCACCAGCGCATCCATGCACGCGGCCGCCGGCACTTTCTGACCCGCCTCGCTCGTGTCCGGAAGCTGGACCAACAGACTCGCCTGCCACGGTTGATCAGCGTCCTCAGCGGAATTGCCAGGAGCCACTTCGGCCGGTTTCAACACCGGTGCCGGTGCTGCACCGCCCGCCGGGTCGAAGCTGGACGGCGCGGTTTGGGCGGCGATGGCACGTTCCGCCAAAGCAAGCAGCGTGGGTTGCTCGCCGGCGCCGCGCGGCAATGCCCAGGCCGTCGAGGCCAGCGTCAAGGCCACGGCAACCGCCGTGCCGCCAATTGCCGCCAGCAGGAGCCGGCCACGAGCGGTTGGCCGAAGTCCTTGGCTGCGCAATTCAAGCAACCGTTCCACGCGTCGGCCCAGGTCGGAGCGGAAACCCGCCATGCCGAGCAAGCCGAAGGCGCGGCGGCGCGGCAATTGGGCGGCGAGCGCCACCAGGCAGTTCGCCAGCACCGCCGGGCCATCTTCGACCAGCACGCTGGCTTCGTCGGCGGCGGTTTCGCACGCGGCTCGGAGCTGCCTGCGCGCCCACCAAATCAGCGGGTGCCACCAAAGCACGACCGCCACGAGGTCCGCCAGGCCCAGCCACAGCGGGTCACGCGCGGAAAGGTGCGCCAGTTCGTGGGCGAGCATCGCTTCGCGTTCCCGCGTGCCGTTGGCGGAGGCAAAATCCGTGGGCAATCCCACCGTTGGTCGGAGCACGCCGAACGCGATCGGGCAGACCAGTGCCGGCGACGCGATCACGCGCACGCGTCCGTTGACGCCCAGTCGGCGGGCGACTTCAGCGACGTGCGCGCCCAATTCCGGGCCAGCAGGTGCTTGCCGGCTTTGCCACCACCAGGCGAACACAGTACGCCAGATCAGCTTGCGCCCGCCGAGGACCCCGAGCCCAGCCAGCCACAACCACGCCGGCCACCAAACCGCTGGTAGGCCTGCCGCTGCTTCGGTGGCGCTCAGTTCGGAAACCGCGCTGCCGAGCGTGAACCCGCCCGAACTCGCCGGCCGAGGCGCTCCGCTCGTTATGTCCACGGGCAGATTTGTCCGAACGCGAATCACGCGCTCGGCCGCGGGCTTCGGCTTGAGCCAGACGGCGAGTTCGCGATCCGCGCCGAAAAACGTTCCCGTCAGCAAAAGGCCGGTGGCGACGAAGGCAGCGAGCCAGACCGCGCGCTGGTCGCGGCCGGAGCGGAACTTCGTCGCGATCAATCCAACCAGCGCCAGCAGGGCGGTGATTTGGAGCGCGGCCACCCCAAGTGTGCGAAGCCAGAAAGTGAAATCGGGTGGTGGGTTCATGGCTGGCGCTTCCTTTGGGCGATGATGTGTTCGAGGCGGGCGAGTTCGTCCGGGCTGACTTCCCGGGCGGTGAGCAAGTGACTGACCAAGTCGGCGAGGCGGCCCTCGAAAATCCGGTCGAACACGTGCTCGGCCATGCCCTGGCTGACTTGGTCCTCGGCCACGGCGGCCCGATAGACAAAAGTGCGGCCGTCCGTACGGTGGGACGCCAGGCCGCGCGCCTCCATTTTGCGGAGCATCGTGGCGACGGTGGTGTGGGCAAGGTCGGCGCCGTTCGGGAGTTGCTCATGGACTTGGGCAACGCTCGCCTCGTCGCGCTGCCAGAGGACCTTCAGAATCTCGAGCTGCAAATCGCCGAGGCGATGGACTTGGGTTTGGCTCATGAAATAATGTGTTCGACGACCGTGTTAGTACTACCATGGTAGTTGTCTGTCAAGAGGGTGGTGGTTTATCACGTTTGATTCGTTCATTCCGAAACGCATTGGGGGATTCCGCAGGGCGATGGCTCCGCCTCGAACCGAACAAAATCGACTCTTGCAGACCAGTTGTCTCAATTGCGACAGATGCTGTGCAACAACCGGCGGCGGCGAGGCAGGGAGTTCACGGCTCAGGACTTGCGGGTCCCGACGGATCACGGATGGGCGGCTGGTCGCGGGGCGGGGGTCGCCTTGACACCCCCCCGACCCCTCCTATAGTTCGCGCAATGTCGAATTCTGCGCTTCCTGCTGATAGCGAAGAGCCGCCATCGTCCGACCGGCTTGACTTGCTGAAGTCTTTCCACCCGGCTGGCCGTGGGTTCTGGGCTCACATTCCGGACACCGATTGGAATGACTGGCGCTGGCAGCTCAAACATCGGATCACCAAGCTCGAACAGCTCGAGCGCCTGATGCCCACCCTGACTCCGGAGGAGCGCGCCGGCGCCGTCCTCGCCGACCACAAGCTGGCGATGGCCATCACCCCGTACTTCTTCAACCTGATCGACCCCGCGGACGAGCAGTGCCCGATCCGCCGGCAGGTCATTCCGCGCCTGGAGGAAACCGACACCGCACCTTGGGAGATGAGCGATCCGTGCGGCGAAGACAGCCACTCGCCGGTGCCGGGCTTGGTGCATCGCTATCCGGATCGCGTGCTCTTCCTGGTCACCGACCGTTGCGCCGCGTATTGCCGCTATTGCACGCGTTCGCGCCTGGTCAGCAACGCCAGCGGATACGATTTTCACCCGGAATTCGACCGCCAGATCGACTACATCGCGCGGACCAAGACCGTTCGCGACGTGTTGCTCAGCGGCGGCGACCCGCTGCTGTTCAACGACGAAAAGCTCGAGTACCTGCTAAGCCGGTTGCGGGCGATCCCGCACGTTGAATTCGTGCGCATCGGCACTCGTATTCCCATCTTTCTGCCGCAGCGGATCACCCCCGAACTGTGCGCGATGCTGCGGGAGTTTCATCCGCTCTTCATCAGCATCCACTCCAATCACCCGCGCGAACTCACGACCGAAGTCCGCGACGCGCTGGGACGCCTGGCCGACGTCGGCATTCCGCTCGGGAACCAATCCGTGCTGTTGCGGCACGTGAATGACGATGTGGAAGTGATGAAGGCGCACGTTCAAAAGCTGCTGATGTGTCGCGTGCGGCCGTACTACATCTACCAGTGCGACCTGATCGCCGGCTCGTCCCACCTGCGGGCCAGCGTCCGCAAAGGGCTGGAGATCATGGATGGCTTACGCGGCCACACGACCGGTTATGCCGTGCCGACCTACGTGATCGACGCGCCGGGCGGCGGTGGCAAGGTGCCGGTCAACCCAGAGTACGTATTGAGCCGGAACAACGACCGCGTGGTCATCCGCAATTACGAGGGCAAAATCTTCGAATACCCGGAAACGACGGACGGCCAGCCGCTTTTCAAGGCGCCGGCGCATTTCGAAGAACCCGACCTGGGGTAACTCGGGCGGGGTGAAACGGCCGCACGGCCGCAGGGCCGCCTATTTTTTGCTTTCCGGCGGGGCGGGGTTCCCGTTGGCTAGCCGGCCCATGAACGGTCCGGAACCGTCCCCCGACTTCGTTGCCCGGCACGTGCGCGAGCTGCCGCGTTCGGGCATCCGCGCGTTTTTCGACCTGGTCCAAGGCCTGCCCGACGTGATCTCGCTGGGGGTGGGCGAACCGGATTTCGTCACTCCCTGGCACATTCGCGAGGCGGCCATCTATGCCCTGGAACGGGGCAAGACCAGTTACACCTCGAACCTGGGTTTGCTGCGGCTGCGCGAGGCCATCAGCGCGTGGGTGGGCCGCCGTTTCGGCGTGCGCTACGAACCGGCGTGCGAGGTGTTGGTGACGGTGGGGGTGAGCGAGGCGCTGGACCTGGCCTTGCGGGCGGTGTTGAACCCGGGCGACGAGGTGCTCTATCACGAGCCTTGTTACGTGAGTTACTCGCCCAGCGTGACGCTGGCCCACGGGGTGCCGGTGGCCGTGCCCTGTCGCGCGGCGGACGGCTTTGCAGTGCGGGCCGAGGCGATCGCCGCGCGGCTGACCCCGCGCAGCAAGGTGCTCTTGCTCAATTTCCCGACCAACCCGACCGGGGGCACGATGGAGCGGGCGGAGCTGCTGCGCATCGCCGAGCTGGCGGTGCGGCACGATCTGCTGGTGATCACCGACGAGATTTACGCCGAGCTCACCTTCGAGGGCGAGCACGTGAGTGTGGCCTCGCTGCCCGGGATGCGGGCGCGGACGATCTTCCTGCATGGCTTCTCGAAGGCGTATGCGATGACGGGCTTTCGGATCGGCTACGCCTGCGGGCCGGCGGCGCTGGTGGAGGCGATGATGAAGATTCACCAGTACTCGATGTTGTGCGCGAGCATCGTGAGCCAGGAGGCGGCGGTGGAGGCGCTCGTGCACGGGGACGGGGACATGGTGGAGATGCGGGAGGCGTACCGGGCGCGGCGCAACGTGATCGTGGGGGCGCTCAACGCGATGGGCTTGAGCTGCCACCGGCCGCGGGGTTCGTTCTACGCGTTTCCGAGCGTGGCGGCGACGGGTCTGAGCGCGCAGGAATTCGCGGGGCGACTCTTGCGGGAGGAGCGGGTGGCGTGCGTGCCGGGGGACGCGTTCGGGCCGGGGGGCGAGGGCTACGTGCGGTGTTGCTTTGCGACGGCGCTGGACCGGATCGAGGAGGCGATGGCGCGGATGGCGCGCTTTGTGGCGCGAGGGCGGGGTTGAGCCGGGCGAGCGGCCGCAAACCTCGCGAACCGAGCTCCGGGAGGGCCTGGCACTCCGCCGGGGGCGATGGACTTGGGGTCTGGGAGTTCGGACGCCGGATACCGGATACCGGATACCGGCCGGGGCTGGGGCTGAGGACGGGAGGGTTCGGCGGCGGTCCGGTTTTGGCCTTTGCGGCGGGCGGTGGGGCGGCTAGGGTGCGGGCGGGGCGGGACTGTCCGATGGTGTAATGGCAGCACAGGGGTCTTTGGAGCCCTTAGTCCAGGTTCAAATCCTGGTCGGACAGCCAACACTTCAAGCCTCGACATCCACTTCGCGACAGCGCCACGAGCGAAACCTATTCCAGCGCTTCGACTGGGCCGTGTTCGTTTGCGCGCAGAAGGGCAGTACTGCCGCACGATCCAGCTTCGGGACAGTTTGCTTCAACGGGGCCGCGCTCGTGTGAGCGCGGAAGGACTGCTGGCTTTGCTGGCCATGCTGGTGTTGTCGCATTCTGCGCGGCTACACGCGGAGAGGAATCGCTGGCCCTGCGCCAGCCAGCTCAAACAGGTTGGCCTGGCGATGCACGTTGATAAAAAGACCGGCGTCCGGGTGGGCTATTTTCTCCTCGCCGACGGCAGCGTTCAACCGATGACCGGCGCGCGAGTCCGCGACCAAATCCTCGCCTCCACAAACGACCACCGGCTGGTCTTCCCCTTCGTGCCGGGCAAAAACGAGTAGTCGGGCCAACCACCTCAAACGGCAAGCAGTGCCGTCGAACCGCAGTAGCCGCGTTGGCCCGCCGGCGAGACGCCGACGGGAGCGACCGAGACGGTCGAGCTCCCCTTCAACGCCGGTTGCGCGGCCGGTCCTTGTCACTCGGCGGGCGGCGTGCACAATCGACCGCGCATGGCAACGAATCTTTTCGGTCTCACCAACGAAGTCGCGGTAGTCATCGGCGCGGGCGGCGTGCTCGCCGGAGCGGTCGCCGAAGGCTTCGCCGAAACGGGAGCCAAGGTTGCGGTGGTGGACTTGCGACCCGAAGCCGGCGAGGCGCGGGCAAAGCATATCCGTGACCACGGCGGCACGGCGCAGTTTTTCCAGGCGAACGCGATGGAGCGCGAGAGTCTTCAACGCGCGCACGACGCCATCGTCGCCTCGCTGGGTGCGCCAACCATCCTGTTCAACGCCGCCGGCGGCAACGATCCCAAGACCACCGTCACGCCGGAAAACCCGTTCGAGGCGATCCCGCTGGAGAATTGGAAGCGCAACTTCGACCTGAACCTCGTGGCGGGCGTGTTTTTGCCCTGCCAGGTGTTCGGGCCGGGCATGGTGGCGCGCCGCAAAGGCAGCATCATCAACATCGCCAGCGTGTCGGCGCACATTCCGCTGTCGCGGGTGGTGTCGTACTCGGCGGCGAAGGCCGGTGTGCTGAGCCTGACGCGGTTCCTGGCCCGCGAGTGGGCGACGCAAGGCGTGCGTGTGAACACGCTCACGCCCGGCTTCTTCCCGGCCGACCAGAATCGTGCGCTGCTGTTCAACGCCGACGGTTCGCCGACCGACCGCACCCAACAGATCTGGAACCACACGCCGATGCGGCGCTTCGGCGAAGCGCAGGAATTGGTCGGGGCGGCAATCTTCCTCGCGAGCGACCGGGCGAGCGGATTCGTGACCGGCGCGGATATTCGCGTGGATGGCGGATTTCTGGCGCAAACGATCTAAATTGGCCTATGTCCGCGCTCCACCTTACCGCGCCGTCCGGCCTGAAACTCACCGGCGAACAGGTCAGAGGACTGGTCGCCCGCGCGTGTCCGGCCGAGGTTTACCGCAATCAGCGCGTTCTCTTGATCATCCCCGACGGCACGCGGACGGCGCCGGTTGGGCTGATGTTCAGAGCGCTTTTCGGCCAACTCGGTGGTGTGGCCAAGGCATTCGACCTCCTGGTGGCGCTCGGCACGCACCAGCCGATGAGCGAGGCGGCGATTTGCCAGCGGCTGGAGATCAGCGAGGCCGAACGGCGCGAGCTTTACGGTCGCGTGCGGTTTTTCAATCACGCCTGGGACGACCCCGCGGCGTTGCGTCAGGTGGGCACGCTGACCGCCGACGAAATCCGCGAGCTGACCGGCGGCTTGTTCGCGATGGACGTGCCGGTCGAGGTCAACAAGTTGTTGTTCGACTACGACCAGGTCATCATTGTCGGTCCGGTGTTCCCGCACGAGGTCGTCGGCTTCTCGGGTGGGAACAAGTATCTGTTTCCCGGCGTCGGCGGGCCGAAGATTCTCAACTTTTTCCACTGGCTCGGCGCCGTGATCACCACGCCCCGAATCATGGGCAACAAATGGACGCCGGTCCGCAAGGTGGTGGACCGTGCCGGGGCGCTGGTAACGGTGCCGAAGCTGTGTTTTGCCCTGGTCGTGGAGCCGAAAGGCGGCTTGGTCGGGTTGTTCGCCGGCACACCGGAGTTGGCCTGGGACGCCGCCAGCGAACTTTCGCAGCAACACCACATCGTGTTCAAAGACCGGCCGTATCGCACAATTCTGGCCTGCGCCCCGCCGATGTACGACGAGATTTGGACGGCCGGCAAATGCATGTACAAACTCGAACCCGTGCTGGCCGATGGCGGCGAATTGATCATCTTCGCACCGCACATCCAGGAGTTCAGCGTCACCCACGGCCGCTTGATTGAAGAGGTGGGTTACCACTGTCGGGACTATTTCTTGAAGCAATGGGCCCGCTTTTCTGCGAAGCCCTGGGGCGTTCTGGCGCATTCGACGCATGTCCACGGGCTGGGCGGGTTCGAAGAGGGCGTTGAAACGCCGCGGGCCCGGGTGACTTTGGCAACGCAGATTCCGGAAGCGCGCTGTCGGGCCGTCAATCTGAGCTACCGAAACCCGGCCACGATCTGTGTCGAAGACTTTGCCAATCGCGAACCGGACGGTGTGCTGTTGGTGCCCAAGGCCGGAGAGACGCTTTACCGGCTCAAAAACCCGCCGGCCTGGGCGGTCGTGTAGGCCCGGGAAAGGCCCATGGCGGGGACTGTTCCGACAGGCTGGGAGCGTTTGACGCCTCTTCCAACGGGGGCCGTGGTCACCGACCCCTCCGGTGCCCATGAACCAACGCAGGCTGCGCGCTTTCCCTTGAAAGGATCAGGAACGAGCAGTCCTCGTCCGCAACTTCCGCCAGGCCGCGAATCCGACCAGCGCGAATCCCGCGGCAATCCCCATATTGACCTCCGGCACGGGCTCGAACTGCAACCGCGCGTTCCAGCTTTGGGATGGGCCGAGAGCGTTGAGATTCGCGCCGGGGCCAACCAGACTGGTAACAAAAGGATCCTCCACGGTGCCGTTTACGAGCCACTCGCAGCGCGCCGTCGGGCTGACCGTCAGCGTGTACGTGTGGTCCTTCTGGAGGGTCCACGGAAGGTTGCTGAGGTCGCAGGCCACGTACCAATATGGGAGGCCAGATTCGGTTCTGCCCAGCGCACTCTTCAGGGAGAGGCCGGTGAGGGCGGGGAGTTCAGGTCCCTGCATGGTGTGTTCTTCCCACAAACTGAATTCGAAGTTCGGGCCAGGCGCGGGGGGAAAAACCAAGGTCAAAGCTGCCGGATACCCGATGTACCCGGCGAAACCTGCCAACTTGAGATCGGTCTGGGGCTGGAAATGGAAGCCCAGGACCGTGCCGGTTCCGACCAGAACTCCCGATGTCTGGTCCGGCGGCGGGTCTTGAAGTCCGCTCCACAGGGTTGCAGCGCAGAGCTGCGTGGAAACCCCCAGCCATACCGCCACGAATGCCTTACCTAGAACATGTGTCATTTGAAGATCCTCCCTCTTGATGTGTGAGCGACAGTGTGGCGAACGGGATCGCAGCCGCTCCGCATGGGGCTCCAACCTCCTGGAGTGCCGCTTCAGTTGTCAGAACCCCCTGCAAACAGGTCTGGCCCGATTTCCCTGGCACACCGATGGTTGCCGCCAATTTTGCCACTTCCGCCCGCACGGGGGTACGCTTAGCTCACTAAGCGGCTTTGCGCAAGATACAAGGTGTATTAATTGCGATCCAAACGCGGGCGGTGAGGGGAAGCGCTGTTTGGCCGGGCTTTTCGTACGGACAGACGTCCGTTCGCGGCGATTCCGATGCACCCCCGTCCTTCAATCTCGCCGGGCCGTTTCACCGGCGGGGGCGGTCCGGCTCTCGGGTGTTCCATGGTGGCCAAGGCAAACGTCGGGCCTGGGCCCCGGGCGTCCGTTCAGCGGCCCAGGTTCCATTTGGTGGCAGGAGCACGTCCGCGCCCAAGCCGGTGTTGTACTGAGCGACGCGGCCCCTGCCGAGAACGCCCCGATTCAAGCCTTCTTGCGCCTGCGTTGACGGCCGCGCAACGGTCGCGCATTTTCCTGGCCGCCGATGCTTGAGCGAACCGTCCAGATTGTCGCCAACGAGCGCGACACCGACTTGTACTTCCGCTTGACCGTGCGCGCGCCGGAGATTGCGCCCTTGGTGCAGCCGGGGCAGTTCGCGCATATCCGCATCCTGCCGCTCAGGGCGGCCGTGTTGCGGCGCCCGTTCAGCATTTACCGGGTCGAAGGCGATACTTGCTCCATCCTGTACAAGGCGGTTGGCCAAGGGACCGAAGCTCTGTCGCGGATGCGTCCCGACGAGGAACTCAGCGTCATCGGGCCGCTCGGCCATGGCTTCACGGTCCCGCGGCCGGGGGCAGAAACACCGTTGCTCGTAGCGGGCGGCTATGGCATGGCCGCGATGTACCTGCTGGCGCAACGCTCCCCGCAACGCGGCATCGTGTTCGTCGGGGGCCGGCGAGACGTGGACATCCTTTGTGAAGCCGAGTTCCGCGCACTGGGCTGGAACGTGCGCGTCACCACCGAGGACGGCAGCCGCGGCGAGCAGGGTTTGGTGACGCAACCGCTGTTGGCGGAGTTGCGCCGGAATGGGACGGGCCGGAGGCTCTTTGCCTGCGGCCCCACGCCGATGTTGAAGGCGGTCGGCCGGATCGCGGAGGAGTTTCAGGTTCCGGCCGAACTCTCGATGGACGAGCACATGTGCTGCGGTGTCGGTGTCTGCCTGACGTGCGTGATCCCGATCAAGACCGACGGCGGTTGGGAGTTCCAGCGCACCTGCACAGAAGGTCCGGTGTTCGACTCGCGACGCATTGCCTGGGAGGGGCCGAAGTGAAGCCAGCAGCCAGCAGGCAGCAGCCAGAGGCGACTGAGCTGGGTGTCCCCAAGGAGACGCTACCATGAACTTGTCCGTCCAAATCGGGAGGCTGACGCTGCAAAACCCGGTCACGGTCGCCTCGGGCACGTTCGGGTACGGCGTCGAATATGCTCAGCTCCTCGACCTGAATCAGCTTGGCGCGGTCACGGTGAAAGGCATCCGGCTCCAGCCGGTCCGGGGCAACCCGACGCCGCGCACGGCCGAGGTCACCAGCGGCCTGTTGAACGCCATCGGTCTCCAAGGACCCGGCGTGGATGGTTTCATCCTGAAATACTGGCCGTTTCTGAGTTCCCTGAAGGTGCCCATCATTATCAACATCTGGGGCACCACCGTCGAGGAATACGCCGAGGTGGCGCGCCGTTTCGAGGCGCTGGGTGGCGTCGGCGCGCTGGAGCTCAATGTCTCCTGTCCGAACATCAAGGAAGGCGGCGCGCAGTTTGGAACGGACGTGAAGCTGCTCAGTCAGGTCGTGGCTGCCTGCCGTCAAACCACCACCTTGCCGCTCATCACCAAATTGAGCCCGAACGTGGTAAGCATCGCGCCGTACGCCAAGGCCGCGGAAGACGCCGGCAGCGACGCGCTTTCGATCATGAACAGCTATCCCGCGATGGCCATCGACATCGAGACGCGCCGGCCCAAACTGGCGAATGTCACCGGCGGCCTGACGGGACCGTGCATCAAACCCATCGCCCTCAAGCTGGTCTGGGAGGCGGCGAAAGCCGTGAAGATCCCCATCATCGGCATGGGCGGCATCCAGACCGCGGCGGATGCCATCGAGTTCATGCTGGCTGGCGCGTCAGCGGTGGCGGTGGGCACGGCGAACTTCTACGAGCCACAGACAGCGCTGCAAGTGAGCGACGGCATTCGTGAATTCATGAAACGAAAGGGACTCCAAGATGTGCGGGAGATTATCGGGGGCGTGAATCTGACGAGGTGAATCCGTCCCCGTCGGCGTGCTGAAAGTCGAATCCGCACCGCGGCGGGACGCCTCAACCTTCGATCCGGTTGGTTTATGAGCGGCAAAGAACGCATTCCCACGGATGGTGGAGCGAGCACCTTCGGGCACAACCCGTTCGCGGCCTTGACCGCGGACCACCTGCCGGCAGGTCCGTCGCAGCCCCCAATCCAGGCCCCCGGCGGGTCGCCTCCCGGGACGGCGAAACCGCGGAGGAACCGCGGCCGGGTGGATATCGTACGCCAGACCAAAGGCCGCGGCGGGAAGACCGTGACCGTTGTGAGTGGATTCGTGGGCATCGGTCTGCCAGAAAAGGAGGCACTGGCGAAGGCGATGCAGCGGACCTGCGGCACGGGGGGCACGGTGAAGGAAGGCCGCATCGAAATCCAGGGTGACCAACGCGCCGAGGTCGCCGCGATCCTCACCGAAGCCGGCTTTCGGCCGGTCTTTGCCGGCGGCTGAGGCTCGGGAATTGAGTCCTCGGTGGGGCGAGGTTGCGTGCCTCGGCGGTTCGCGACGCTTGCGCAAGACGACTTTCCTCGCGGACGCCCACCCCGTAGTCTCGGCGCATGTCAACGACACCTTGCCGGGCTGCGCGCATCGGGCTCGGACTGCTTTGCGGATTGGCGCTCTTCAACCTGACCGCCGCCAGCCTTCCGCGGGCCGCAGTGTGGACGGCCGATGTGCCGGGCGGCGATCCGGCCTTCGCCGCCCGCCTCGCTGCGCAGGTCAAGGCGGCGGGGTACGAGGTCGAGTCGCTCGACAGCCTTGCGCTCACCAACACCGCCACGCTTCAGACCAACCACTTCGATCTGCTGGCCGTGGCGAACGCGCGCATTCTGCCGATCGAATCCGTGCCCGCCATCGAAGCGTTTCTCAGGCAGGGCGGCGATCTGCTGGCGCTGGGATTGCCAGGCTGGGAGGAACCGCGGTTCCGCCTCGCCGGACGCTGGGTGTCGCGGGCGGATTACGAACGCGCGCTCAATGACACCCGGCCGCACACGCCCCTGCTGGATCTGGCGCACGCGGATCTCTCGCAATGGAAACGCCACACGAACGACCCGCAATCGCCGGCAACGCGCGAGCTCGTTTCCGACGCGGGCACAAGCGTCCTGCACGTGACGATCGGGAACCTGACGAGCTGGGACAACGTCGAGCCACCGAGGTTGCCGGCGAAGTTCGCACCGGGCGAGACTTTGACCTGCTTCCGCGCCAAGGGCGGGCCACGTACGACGCAACTCGCCCTCGAGTGGGTGGAAACCGACGGCTCGCGCTGGATTGCGTCCGTGGACCTCAGCACCAACTGGCAAAACTACGCGCTGACGCCGGCGGCGTTCAAAGCCTGGGAGCCGACACACGGCCGGGGCGGGGCAGGGGACCGGTTGCAGGTCGGCCGGGTCGTACGCTTCACCGTGGGCCTCGCGCTCTCACACAACTCGCTCGAACTCGGGCCGCATGAGTACTGGTTTGCTGACCTTGGCGCGGCCCCGAATCCGTTTGGGGACGAAGCGCCGCCGGTGGAGCCGCGCGTTCCGCGGCTCGAATCGCTTTCGCCCGGCTACCAGTGCTATTCCATCCAGACGGATACGGTTGTCCAGCCACGCGAATGGCAGGCATTGATCCGCGAACCTCGATCGCGGTCGGGAGCAACCAACGCGCCGCCGCTCAACCAAGCGGCGGGCCTGCTGGCCTTGCACCCGCGTCCGCGCGGCGTCGGCTGGAAACAAGACCGCCCGTGGCGTTGGCAACCCTTGCTCGCGGCCCGGGACGCCGCCACCGGGGATTACCGCGGCACGGTCGGCGTCCTCGTGGTCCATCGCGAGCCGCCGTTCCAGGGCGGCGCCTGGGCCTTGTTCACGCCCGCGGACCCGGCATTCTACGAGGGGCCGGATGCGCAGCGCTGGTTGCACCAGATCCTTCGCCGCCTGCGCCGCGGCGTGTTTCTCGTCGAAGGCGGCGCGGAGTACTTCACCTTGTTTACGGGTCAGACCGTGCCGCTCGGCGCACAGGTGGTGAACTTGAGCCAGCAGGCGGCGACAAATCTGGAGGTGAGCCTCTCTGTGATCGATCAGCGGGGCGACACAGTGCGCTATCGGCATCGCGAACCCTTGACGCTCGACGCGGGTGCCGGCGGGAGTGTGGCGACGAACTGGAATCCCACCAACTGGCCTGCCGGCGGTTGTGTCGTGGCCTGCCAGCTATTGCAGGACGGTCGCGTCGTGGACGAGTTCTACCACGAACTAAACCGCTGGGAGCCGAAGGTCGCGCCGCAATTTATTACCGCGACAAACGGTGGATTCCAGCTCGGCGGCAAACCGTGGCGGGCGCATGGCGTGAATTACATGCCGTCCTCGGGCATCGGCGTGGCCAGCGAGTACTTCGAGTTCTGGCTGGGGCGCGGGGCCTACGATCCGGAGGTTATCGAACGAGACCTGCGCCGGGTGCAGGCGATGGGGCTGAACGCGGTCAGCGTGTTCGTTTACCATCGCGATCTCGACGCCCAGCACTTGCTCGACTTTCTGTTCCGCTGCGAGCGGCTCGGCTTGAAGGTCAACTTGTCGCTGCGGCCGGGCACTCCGATGGAGTTTCGCTGGTCGGAGATGAAAGCACTCATCGAACACTACCGGCTCGCCGAAAACGACACCGTGTTGGCGTACGACCTCGCCTGGGAGCCGAGCCATTACGATCACGCCTACCAAGTGAAGCATTACACGCCGACCTGGAATGCCTGGGTGGCAAAGCGGTACGGTTCGGTGGAAGCCGTCGGCCAGGTTTGGGGTGAGGACGTGAAATCCGAAATCCGAAATCCGAAATCCGAATCGCTGTCTGTGCCGCCGGCGCGCTGGCTCACGGCCGATGGCCCTTGGCGCAAAGCAGTCGCCGACTACCGCCGATTTCTGGACGAGTTGCTGGCGGAGAAATACGCCGAGGCGCGTCGCTTGGTGCGTTCGATCGATTCACATCACCCGGTCAGTTTCCGGATGCAGCTCGCAGGCGATCCCACGTTCAACCAGGAAGGGTTGCTCCCCTACGACTTCTACGGTCTGCGCGACGCGGTGGACATCTGGGAGCCGGAGGCTTACGGGCGCATCGGCGATTGGTCCCAGGTTCGGCCCGGCGAATTCACGGTGGCCTACGCGCGTCTGTGCGACCTGGCCAAACCCGTTGTCTGGGCCGAAATGGGCTTTACCTGCTGGGACGCGAAACTCGGGGCGCCCAACCCGCAGAAACTGGACTTTGCCGGCCGTTACTACGCCGACTTTTACCGGATGCTCAACGAGTCTGGCAGCGATGGTGTCTTCTTCTGGTGGTACCCCGGTGGCTACCGGTTGAACGAGCGGAGCGATTTCGGGATCATCAACCCCGACGGCACAGATCGGCCGGTGACGAAGGCGATTCGCGAATGGGGGCCAAAGTTCCTGTCCGCACCGAAGCCCCCCGCGCCAACCGAATGGATCGAAGTGGACCGTGGGCGTGACGCGCGGGGACTGCCAGGAGTGTACGATGCCGTGAAGGCTCGTTACTGGCAGGCGGTGGAGCAGGGCAGGGGAGTGGGTTTGAAATGGGCCCCGCCACCGGGAGCACCGGAGTCGCACGGGAGCCCCGAGTAACCGAACACACTTTCGCCTTTCCACGGCGCCCGCGACGGCTATTTTGACCGAAGCGGCGAACGGCTGTCAAAACTGCGACCCGCGACCGATGGACTTAGCACACATACGCAATTTCAGCATCATTGCCCACATCGACCACGGCAAGACGACGTTGAGCGACCGGCTCTTGAATCGCACGGGCACGATCCTGGATCGGGACATGACGGCCCAGTTGCTCGATTCGATGGATCTGGAACGCGAGCGCGGGATCACCATCAAGGCGCATCCCGTGACCATGCGTTACCAGGCGAAGAACGGCGAAACGTACGAGTTGAACCTGATCGACACCCCGGGCCACGTGGATTTCTCGTACGAGGTTTCGCGCAGCCTGAGCGCGTGCGAAGGCGCCCTGCTGATCGTGGACGCGGCGCAAGGCGTCGAGGCCCAGACGGTCGCCAACGTCCACCTGGCGATGAAGCAGAACCTGACGATCATCCCGGTGATCAACAAAATCGATCTGCCGCATGCCGACGTGCCCCAGGCCCGGGCGCAACTCGAAGACATTCTGGCGATCCCGGCCGATACGGCCATTCCGGCCAGCGCCAAGGAAGGCATCGGCATCGATGAAATCCTCGAGGCGATCGTCGCGCGGATTCCGCCGCCGAAGGCGACCGGGGCCGGATCGCTCCAAGCCCTGTGTTTCGATTCCTATTACGACACGTATAAGGGCGTGGTGACCCACGTGCGGATCTTCAACGGCGAGCTGGCGCGGGGCATGCAAGTCAAACTCCTCCACACCGGCCGCACTTACGAGGTCAAGGAGGTTGGCAGCTTCAACCCCAAGCCTTACGAGCGCGAACGGCTCTGCGTGGGCGAGACCGGATACGTCACGGCCAACATCAAGACCCCGAAGGAGGTCAAGATGGGCGACACGTTCACCGACGCCAAGAGTCCGTCGCCGCCGCTGCCGGGGTTCCAGGAAGTGCATCCGATGGTGTTCAGCGGCCTGTACCCGATCAATACCGCCGACTACGAGCACCTGAAGGTGAACCTGTCGAAGCTCCAGTTGAACGACTCGGCCTTTGTCTATCAGGCGGAAAGCTCGGTGGCGCTGGGTTTCGGTTTCCGCTGCGGTTTCCTGGGCCTGCTGCACCTCGAGATCGTGCAGGAGCGGCTGCGGCGACACTACGGCATGGACATCATCGCCACCTATCCGAGCGTGGTGTACCGGGTGACCTTGCGCGACGGCACGGTGAAGGAGGTGGACAACCCCACGTTCCTTCCCGAAGTCGCCTTCATCGAACGGATCGAGGAGCCGATGGTCAAAGCCTTCATCATTTGTCCGAACGAGTACATCGGTGACCTGATGGCGTTGATCTCCGAGAAGCGGGGCCTTTTGGAGCACACCGAGACGTTGGATCCGCGGCGCGTGATGCTCACGGCGATGACCCCGCTGAGCGAAATCCTCATCGACTTCCATGACCGTATCAAGAGCCTTACCCGGGGTTACGGGTCGATGGACTATACGCACGCCGGCTACCAAGTCTCCGACATGGTCAAGCTGGAGCTGCTGGTCAATGGGGAAGCCGTGGATGCCTTCTCCTGCATCGTCCACCGCGACAAGGCGGAGGGCCGGGGACGCGCGCTGGCCGCGAAGCTCAAGGAAGTCATCCCGCGGCAACAGTTCGCCGTGGCCATCCAGGGCGCCATCGGCGGGAAGATCGTCGCGCGCGAGACCGTCAGCGCGTTCCGCAAGGACGTGACCGCCAAGTGTTACGGCGGTGACATTTCGCGCAAACGCAAGTTGCTCGAGAAGCAGAAGGAAGGGAAGAAGCGCATGAAGTCGATCGGTTCGGTGGACATCCCACAGGAGGCGTTCATCGAGGTGTTGAAGGCGTAGCGCATCGCCGGGCAGGGGAATCAATAGTGTCGCATCACATGAACTGGAGATGGTTCGTATTCCGCCGCTACCGGCACGCCGCCGAGCTGCGCAAACAGGTCTGGTTTATTCTGAATTCGCAGCGCGATCTCCTCGCCGAGAAGGCGCGCACGGAGGTGGCCAGCGCCTTGCGTGACTTCGATGTCGGCGTGAAGAAGGACGCCAGCGCGGCCGGCCTGAAAACGGTCATGACCGCGTTGGAGAAGGCCGCGACGCAATGGCTCCAGCCCTACCCCAACGCCGGCACCCGCGAGAACATCAAGGAGTTCATGGTCAGCGGCGTGCTGATCCTGAGCATCTTCAGCTTCTTCATCCAGCCGATGAAGATCCCGTCCGGCTC
The DNA here is from genome assembly GCA_963735925.1 of uncultured bacterium. Classification (GTDB taxonomy): domain Bacteria; phylum Verrucomicrobiota; class Verrucomicrobiia; order Limisphaerales; family J093; genus DSVZ01. Next base: position 779,971 of record CAVTMT010000003.1, on the reverse strand, counting down.
CGCCCAGCCGACGCTGTACGGCAACGTGATCACGAATCTGGACACGGCCATTCCGGGGCGGCTGCAGCGGATGGTGGACTGGTTTCGCGGCATCGATTACCACCAGTGGATCGCGGGCGACGACGGGGTGCTGATGATTGAGCCGGTGGCGACGACCTTCGGCTTCGTCAAGACTCAGCGGCTCTCGGTGGGCACGGACAGCTACACCTTCTTCTGGCCGCCCGACAACCTGCCGAACTATCTCAGCGTCCGTCCCGGCCAGTCGTTCCGCAAAGGCGACACGGTGCTGCGGCTCAAGATTTCCAGCGGCGACCGCCTCTTCGTGGACCGGTTGAGCTACAATTTCATGCGGCCGCGGCGCGGCGACATCATCGTCTTCCACACCGTGGACATCGACCGGCACCTGCGGGTCGCGCATCCGAACGTGGTGCCGGACACCCATTACATCAAACGGTTGGTGGGCCTGAGCGACGAAACCGTGCGCATCGCGGACGACCGCCATGTGTTCATCAACGGTCGGCGGCTGGACACGAACGACCTGGGCTTCGAGAAGGTCTATAGCTTCACCGGCCCGCCGCGGGACAGCGTCTATTCGGGCCATATCAATAATAAGACCGCGATCGAATATGCCGGCCGCGGTTTCGCGCCATTGTTCCCAGATGGCGACAGCGAGTTTGTGGTGCGGCACAATTACTACCTCGCCTTCGGAGACAACACCATGAACAGTTGGGACGGTCGCGGCTGGGGCGACTTCCCCCGGGACCATGTGGTCGGCCGGGCCCTGTTCGTATTCTGGCCTTTCACGAGTCGCTTTGGGCCGGTCTTTCGGTGAAAGGGGCCACCCTCATCTGGCGCTGGCTGAGCTCGCGGACTTACCGCGGTGCGCTGGATGAATATCGGCGTACGCGCACGCAACTGCGACGACAGCGGGACCTGATCGCAGACGAGCGGGCCGCCGCGATCCTGGCGGATCTGACGCGATTGCGCCTGACCATCGCGAGCGGCGAAGCGCCCGCCGTCGTCGGGTCCATGCGGGAGGAATTGCGGGCCCATGCCTATGCCTGGCTGGAAGATCCCGGCACAACCGGCGCAAAGATTACACGGAAATGGCGCTCACCGCCGTCCTCGTGGTGATGGTGGTGCGGACCTTCTTCGCGCAGCCGATGCAGGTGCCCACCGGTTCGATGCAGCCCACGCTGTATGGTGTCACGATCCAGAATCTGCTGGCCCGGCGCGGGGGAACAATTCCACCGTGGTGGCGACAGGTCTGGGAACGGGCGCTTTACGGCCGGTCCTATTACCACCTGGTCGCCCGGGCGACGGGCAGGTTCGTCAAGGTCGAGCCCCCGCACCCGGTCCGGCGCTGGTTGAGCTGGGTGCCGGGGCTGCGGGAGCAACGGTTCCAGATGGGTCCGGAATGGTATTCCGTCCGGTTGCCTCGCCTGGAGTTGCCCAATCCGTTCGGGTTGTCGCCGGAGTACGTCTTTCTGTTTCTTGCCGGTTTGAATCCGGAGCGCGTGTACCAACCGGGCGACGACCTGGTGAAACTGGCGATCACCTCCGGCGACCATGTCCTCATCGACCGGTTCAGCATCAATTTCCGGCGGCCTCAGCTCGGCGAGATCGTGGTGTTCCGCGGCCAGGACATCCCCAAGCTCCACGACAACGAGTATTACCTGAAACGCCTGGTGGCCTTGGGCGGCGACACGGTTCAGATCGGGGATGACCGCCACTTGCGGATCAACGGCGTGCGGCTCGACTCGACGACACCGCATTTCGATGAGGTGTACAGCTTCCGCGGGCCACCCGTGGACGGCGAGTATTCCGGCCACATCAACGACCGCACCGCCCAGCGGCTCCGGATGAAGCGCGGCTTTCTGGCGCCGCTGTTTCCCAACGGGAACACCGTGCGCCATGTGGGGGCACGGCAGATCATGGTGATGGGCGACAACACCGTGAGCAGCTACGACAGCCGTTCCTTTGGCGAACTTCCCGAGAACGCGATTCTTGGGCGGCTGCTGGCCGTCTATTGGCCACTGAGTCCACGGTTCGGCTTCAGTGTAAACTAAGTGTTTGCGCACAATGTTTGTTATATTTAGTATCTCGACCTAACCAATCGCCTGCCTCGCCGTTCGTGCCGCGGAATCCGGTTGGATCAAACCGGCTCCAGCCGGTTGGTCCATGGAAATGCGACCTATGTGGCCCGGTGATCGCAGGGGCGCGGATTGCCCAGAGTCCTGGTCCGGCGGACTGGGCCGCCGCCCGCTCGTCCGCTCGCCGTCCGCCCGTCCGCGTTGGCCATCCAATTGCTTTGACGCCCCCGACCGCTTCCCGTAGCCTGCAATGTCTGATTTTTTCGCATGGCTCTCTGGATCATCAAAAAGGTCTTTGGCACCAAGAACGACCGTGAAGTGCGGCGTCTGCGGCCGTTGGTTGCCCACATCAACGAGTTCGAACAGTCGCTCTCGTCGCTGAGCGACGACGCGTTGCGCGAGAAAACCGCGGCCTGGAAAGCCGAGCTTTCGTCGATCACCGACAACGCGGAACTGGCCCGCCGGTTGGACGAACTGCTGCCCGAGGCCTTCGCGATGGTGAAGCACGCCTGCCGGCGCATGTTCGACCGCAAAGACAAGATCAACGTGCGCGGCCACGAGATCGTCTGGGACATGATCCCCTTCGACGTGCAGTTGATCGGCGGCTGGGCGCTTCACAAGGGCCGGATCACCGAAATGGCGACCGGCGAAGGCAAGACGCTGGTGGCCACCATGCCGGTGTATCTGAACGCGTTGACCGGCCGGGGCGTGCATCTCGTCACCGTCAACGATTACCTGGCCGCACGTGACTCGGAGTGGATGGGCGCCGTGTACCGGTTCCTGGGATTGACGGTGGGTTGCATCCTCCACGACCAAAGCCCGGCGGTGCGCCGGCAGCAGTACTACTGCGACATCACCTACGGCACAAACGCCGAGTACGGGTTCGATTACCTGCGCGACAACGGCATGGCCGTCCGCAAGGAGGACCAGGTCCAGCGCGGGCATTACTTCGCCATCGTGGACGAGGTGGACTCGATCCTGATCGACGAGGCCCGCACGCCGCTGATCATCAGCGGCCCGGCGGTGGTCAACCAGGACAACGCCTTGTACACCGACTTCAAGACGCCGGTGCAGCGCATCGTTCACGCCCAGGAACAGCTCTGCGACCGCTTCCTGCGCGAAGCCGAGGGGTTGATCAAAAAACTGCATCCGGAGGACGGTTCGAACCCGGTCGATCCGGGGAACCTGCAGCGCGAGATCGGCCTGCTGCTGTACCGCGTCAAGATGGGCGACCCGCGATCGGCGGGCCTGATGACGTTGCTCGAGAACCCGGAGAACGCCCAGCTCATGAACGCCGCGGAGTTGGAACTGCACGGCGACCAATCCAAGAAGACGCTTTACGCGCAAAAAGAGGAGTTGTTCTTCGCCATCGACGAGAAGGGCCACGAGTCCGACCTGACGGAGAAGGGCCGGGCTTACCTGAGTCCCGAGGACCCGGACGCCTTCATGCTGCCAGACCTGATCACCACGTTTCACGAGATCGACACCGGACCGGAGCCCGATCCGCGGAAGCGGATGGAGATGAAGACGAAGTTCCAGGCGGATTTCGAGGCCAAGGCCCGCCGCATCCACGTCATCTCCCAACTGCTCAAGGCGTACTGCATCTACCTGCGCGACGTGCAATACGTCGTCCAGGAAGGCAAGGTCATCATCGTGGACGAGAACACCGGCCGGCTCATGACCGGCCGGCGGTGGAGCGACGGATTGCACCAGGCGGTCGAGGCCAAGGAAGGCGTGGACATCGAACGCGAAACCCAGACGCTGGCGACGATCACGATCCAGAACTACTTCCGCATGTATCTGAAACTGGCGGGCATGACCGGCACGGCGGAGACCGAGGCCTCGGAGTTTCTGGACATCTACAAGCTGGGGGTGTTGGTCATTCCCACCAACAAGCCGTGCGTGCGCAAGGACGCCCACGACACGGTCTATAAGACCAAGCGGGAGAAATTCGACGCGGTGGTGCGGGAGATCCAGACCATCCACGCCCTTGGCCGCCCGATCCTGGTCGGCACGATTTCGGTCGAAGTCAGCGAACACCTGTCGCGGTTGCTGAAGAAGGCGGGGATCGTTCATGCGGTGTTGAACGCCAAGTACCACCAGCAGGAGGCCGAGATCGTCGCCCGCGCCGGCCAGCGGGGCGGCGTGACGATTGCCACGAACATGGCCGGCCGTGGGACCGACATCAAACTCGGTCCCGGGGTGGCGGAGGCGGGCGGCCTGCACGTGCTCGCCACGGAGCGCCACGAGGCGCGCCGGATCGACCGCCAGCTCCGCGGCCGGTGCGCCCGCCAGGGCGATCCGGGTTCCTCCCATTTCTTCATCTCGCTCGAAGACGACCTCATGCGCTTGTTCGGCTCGGACAAGATCGTGAAGGTCATGGAGCGGGTCGGTCTGGAGGAAGGCCAGGAGCTTGAGCACCCGTTCCTGAACCGTTCGATCGAGCAGGCGCAGAAGCGCGTCGAGCAGCACAATTACCAGATCCGCAAGCGCACGCTCGAGTACGACGACGTGATGAACAAGCAGCGGGAGATCGTGTACGGCTTCCGCAACGACATCATCAACACCGACGACGTGCGCGACCGTCTCATGGACATCATGGAGGAGGTCACCGTGGAGAAGGTCCGGCAGTTCAGCTCGCCGACCCAGGAGCCGCACGAGTGGAACAAGCGCGGCATCGCCGACTGGGTGAACCTGACTTTTCCGCTCGGCATCCCGGAGGACGAGATCGCCAAGGTGGCCGAGTCCTCGCACGAGGAGCCCGTGGTCGGGTCGCTGTTCGACGGCCTGAGCGCGGCCCAGTTCGGCGTGATCCAGTTCATCGCCAAGAGCGTTCGCGATTCCTACGAATTGAAGATCAGCTTCGAGGACGCGGAGGCGCTCAAGGCGGTCGAACGCTACACCATCCTCAACGCCATCGACCGGCTCTGGCAGGAGCACCTGTACCACATGGACAGCCTCCGCAACTCGATCGGTCTGCGCGCCTACGGCCAGCGCGATCCGCTGATCGAGTACAAGATGGAAGCCTACAAGATGTTTGACGAGTTGATGGTCAACATCAAGACCGAGATCTGCCACAACATCTTCCGCAGCGCCTCGAGCCTGATGGCGTTTGAGAATTTCCTCCGCAACATCCCGCAGCGCACCGTCCATCAGGAAGCGACGGCGTTCGGCCAGCCCGGCGGCGGCCCGGCCGCGCCCGGCCCCGATGGCAAACGGGCGAGCGAAATGGTTACCGAAGCCACGGAAGCGGTGGCAAAGGCCAAGCCGGTGCGCGCCGGTCCGAAGGTGGGGCGCAACGACCCCTGCCCTTGCGGCAGCGGCAAGAAATACAAGCAGTGCTGCGGTCGTTGAAGCGTGACCGGCTCGACAACCTCCGCGGCCAATGGCACTGTGGCGCTGTGGACCTGGTAAAACTTGAGGCGCTGCGGGCGCGTTTGCGGGAATACGGCTCCTGCCTGGTGGCCTATTCAGGCGGTGTGGATTCGGTGTTTCTGGCGTTCGTGGCGCACCAGACCCTCGGGCCGCGCGCCCTCGCGGCCATTGCCGATTCGCCGAGCCTGCCCCGCCGGGAATTGTCAGAGGCTTTGGAGCTCGGGAAACGCCACGGTTTTCCCGTCCGGGTGATCCGCACCCGCGAATTCGAGAACCCGGACTACCTGGCCAACCCCCAGAACCGCTGTTATTTCTGCAAACACGAGCTCTTCACGGAGCTCGCGCCGCTCGCCGCCACCGAGGGTTTCGCCGTGATCGCTTACGGCGAAAACGCCAGCGACCTCGGCGACCACCGGCCCGGCGCACAAGCCGCCGCGGATTTCGAGGTCCGCGCCCCGCTCAAGGAGGCGGGACTGACCAAGACCGACATCCGCGAGCTCTCGGCCCACCTGGGTCTGCCCACCGCCGACAAACCGCAGATGGCCTGTCTCAGCTCGCGCATTCCCTATGGCGAAGCCGTCACACCGGCGAAGCTGCGCATGATCGAGGAGGCGGAGTACGCCCTGCGCGACCTGGGCTTTCACGATGTCCGCGTGCGCCACCACGAGTTGCCGCAGGCCAGCCTGGCACGCATCGAGGTCGGACCGGGCGAACTCGGGAAGTTTCTCACCGACGGCGTGGCCCAACGAGTCGCCGATTCGCTCAAACGCCTCGGCTACGGCCACGTGACCCTCGATCTGCAAGGCTACCGCCGCGGGAGCCTGAACGAGTTTGCCGCCCCGCTCGCGTTCCGTCCGCCGGCAACGCGCGTGGCCTGAGCTCGCCGGCTTCGGTGCCGCATCAGGCTGAGTCCTCCCAATACTCCCCGTGAATTGAGCCCGGGAGCCGCGTGCCTGTCCCGCCCCGCTCCGCGATGGCGCTTCAGCGAAGGTCGTTTTCCAGCACGATGCGATAACGCGCCCTGCCCGAGCGAAGACGGTCCAAGGCGTCGTTCACGCGCGAAAGCGGGAAGGTCTCCGTGACGGGCGCGATGCGGTGGCGCGCGCAGAATTCCAGCATTTTCGCGACCGTCGCCGGGCTGCCCAGCGGCGAACCCGAAATGGATTTCTGACCGACGATCAGCGGGAAGGCGCCGATCGCGAGGGGTTCCAGCACGGCACCGACGAAGTGCAGGCGGCCGCGCGGCGACAAGGCATTGATCAGCGCCGCCCAATGCAGGGGGACGTTCACCGTGGAGAGGATGAAGTCCAGCGTGCCCGCGATCTGACGCAACTGGGCTGCGTCCCGGGAGTTCACGGTGTGATGCGCTCCGAGCTTCAGCGCCTCCTCGCGCTTGGAATCGCTGGACGTGAACGCAGAGACCTCGCATCCCCATTTGTTCAGAAACTGCAGGGCCAGGTGGCCGAGTCCGCCGATGCCCACCACGCCGACCCGGTCGGTCGGTTTCACGCCGCATTGGAGAATCGGGTTGAAGACCGTGATGCCACCGCAGAACAGCGGTCCCACCTTCGTCGCATCCAAGGTGGCCGGGATGGGCGTGGCCCAGGCCCAGTGGCAGCGCACGCGGCTGGCGAATCCGCCGTGGCGGCCCACGATGGTCTGCTCGTAACCGGCGCAGAGGTTGTGGTCGCCGGCGAGGCACTGTGGACAGGCCATACAACTCTCGGAGAACCAACCCAAACCCACCCGGTCCCCCACCCGGACCCGCTTGGCGCGCGCTCCCACCGCCACCACCGTACCGACGATTTCGTGACCGGCCACCAACGGGTAGGTGGTTTGGCCCCATTCGTTGTCGAGCATCGACAGATCCGAGTGACAGATGCCGCAATGGCTGACCTGTATCTCCACCTGCTCGTCCCGCAGTGTACCGGGGTCGAATTCGAACGGTTGGAGGGCCTCCCCTTTGGCGAGTGCCGCGTAAGCCTTGATCGTTGTACTCATATTCATTCTCTACTGTGTTCCCGATTCGGTCAGAGTTCCGCCAGCGCCGGACGGCGCAAGTCGCCGCGCGCCTATTTCGCCGGCACCACGTCCACAAACCCGGCATCAATATATTGTCCGCCACCGGTCTGGTGGCAGTGAATGGCTATGAGGTTTGCGCCCGGCCTCAACGCGGCCAGCGCCTCCGCGGCGATCGGCACCGCCTCATAGCCGGTCGTATAGCCCGAAAGCGAGGCCGCCCGCACTCCGTTGATGAAGACCTCCGCGTCCTCGTCGTGATGGACGCGCAGTTGCAGATCCGTCCACTTGCCGGCCGGCATGGTGAACTCGCGGCGCAGCCAGAGGTCATCCGTGTTCCATTCAGTGCGTACGATCGCGCCCGGTGTGCCGCGCGTGCCAAACCCGGCGGTGCCTTCCTTCCACTCGCTGGCGTCGAAGTCGGCTTTGAACCAGCCTTCCGCCGGCTTTTTCGAAGTGTAGCGCCACTTGGCCCGCGCGTCTTCGGCGGTGGGCAGTACGTTCATCAACACCGGCGGCTTGGGCATGGGCGCCCAGTTGGCGGCCTTGGTCTGATCGCGGCTGGCGTACTTGGCCCAGGTGGCTTTGTCGTAAAGCATCTGCGCGAAGACCCCGCCGATCACCGGCCGCGCCGTGAAACCGACTTTCCTGGCGGTCTTGGTCTGATACCAATCCGTGAGCGGCGAGCGGTCGGGCGTTTCGTTCATGAAAGTGAAGATCGGGTCGATCAACGCCTCGAAGTCGGCGCGGTTTTGCGTGAGCGTCGCGGTCCAGGTGATCCAGTCGAGCTTGGTGTAGGTCTGGCGATTGTCGAGCGGAAGGCCGTACTTGTTCTGCAGCTTCCTGTAGTAATCCATCTCCTTCCGCGTGACTTCGGCCGGGAAGAGATTCAAGCCGAGGATGCGGTCCCAGATCAGGTTGTACTTCTGGCTCCAGGTGCCGGGCTTGTCGAACGCGAGGCGGAAATGATCGCCGTCATCTGCTTCCTTCACCCAGCGCTGGGCGAATTCGCGCGCGAGCTTGAAATACTCCTCGGACTTGGCTTTGTCGCCGCGCAGCTCGCAGAGCTTGGCGAACGAACCGAGGCCGCAGATGGCCTTGGCGCTCAGGTTCACGTTGTGCGCGAGGTGGCCGGCAAAATCGTCCGTGCAGAGCTGGTTCTCCGGATCGAACCCTTTCTCCTTTAGATACTCGGCCCACTGTTCGAGTTGTTTCCAGTACAAGCCGGCGAAATCCGCGTTGCCCTCCATCTGCGCGATGGCGCCGAAGAGACAGAGCAGATTGCCGCTTTCCTCGACGGGCATCTGGTTGTTCACGCCGCGCTCGCCGTCACCATAGACCTGGCCATTGGCTTGCGGGTAGGTGCCGAGGTCGTGCGGTGCGAACGGGAACTTCCAGCGCTCGCTCGCGGCATAGTTCATGAACGGCACCAGAAACGACTTGGCCACCGACGGCCCGAAAAGCAGGAACTGCGGCGCCATCGGATAAAACACGTCCGAGGTGCCGATGCAGCCGTTCGAGTGGTTCTCCTTGCAGAACTGGAGCGGTTGGCCGTTGGCGTCGGCGACGAACTTGCCCGCGGCGAAGCACTGGCGATAGGCGAGCGCGCAGAGCTTGGCGTACTTCTCGCCGCCGGCGCGGGTAAGGTCGGCCATGAGTTCCTCGTCGAAGGCGGCGCAACGCTGCTTGAGCGACTCGTAATCCTTCGCGGCGGCCTTGAGCAAATCGGCGGCTTCCCAGCCGTTGCGACGCCAGTAAGGCCGCAGATTCTTCTTCATGTACTGGATCGAATAGAGGTCGTCGTAGGCGAGCATGAGCCAGCGGGAGACGGGCGTTGTACCAACCCGACCAATGTTGGACTCAAGCGTGATGAGAAAACTGCCTGCAGGAACAGGATTCATGAGTTCAATTCGTGACTTGAAGTCGTTTTGGAAGACTTCGCGCTGGCCTCCACTGACTCCGCTCAGTTTCAATCCGGTGAATTCAGGCTTCTGGAAGGCGGCATACAGATACCCCCAGTCGATACGAAGGTCGTCTCCCTTCTTTGCCAGTACAGGTTGCTCGTTTGAACCCACGATGGCAGCCACCAAGTCGCCCCATTCTTCCGTCATCGAGACAACTTCCTGGCTGGGCACGTTGACGGCCGGTTCTCCGGTCGCTTCAAACGTACACCGATACCTCGTGCGTCTTTCCGTCCGTGGCCTTGAAATCATAGGTCAAGTAAGTCACCGGCCGCGACAACACGTCGATATCTTCCGGCAAGGCTGCGGTCATGAACGTCAGCGTCAGCGCCACGCCCGCGCCTTCAAACGTATAGATCGTCCGCGTCGGCAGCACCGCCAGACTCTTCTGTTCCAGCGCGGGCACGCTCGCCGGACTCGCGCCCATGACGCGATAGGCCTTGCCGTCAATCCGCACCAAGCTCGTCAGCCGATGCGGCTTGCCGGTCCAGTGCGTCGTGTCCACGTCGGTCAGGTTGTCGCCTTGCGACCAAATGCTGAAATATGGGTCGCACGCGACGAGCGGCGTGGCGGGCGGCACGAGTTTGGTGCCCTGCGAGACGCGCTTGGCCGGCGGCGTGTAGAGCTGCTTGGCGGCGCTGGCGATGGCGGTCTGGTCCATCTTCACCAACGCGCGGTCGTAGGTGAGCAGGCCGTTGACCTCGACCTCACAATCGGTCGTTTGCGTATAAACCGCCGCGCAGAGGCCTTGGTTGCCCGTCAGCGCGTGCAGCTTTCGCAGCAGGTCGAGATAGGCGTCGGTAAGTTCAGCCGAGGTCTTGTAGCTGACGTAACCCCAGTTCTTCTCGTCCTGCCAGGAATGCCCTTTCACCGGCATCCCGAGGCCGCCGAACTCGCCGAGCACGGCAGCGCGTTTTTCCTCCAGCCTCGGCACGCCGGGGCCGGGATAATTGTGCATGTCGATCACGTCGCCGGCCTTGCGGTCGGTCCAGCCGGAGGCGTTATCAACGAGGCGGGTGGGGTCAAGCTGCTTGACCATCGCGGCGATGCGCGGGGTGTCATACTGGCCCCAGCCTTCGTTGAACGGCACCCACATGACGATGCTGGATGGTTCCAATGCTGCTCAACCATGGCCTTCATTTCCGTTTCGAACTGTCTGGCCGCTTCCTCGCGACCGGGGCGGACTTTGTCGGTCCGGTCATCGCCCACGCCGCTGCCGGGCATGTCCTGCCAGACGAGCAGGCCGAGTTTGTCGCACCAATAATACCAGCGGTCCGGCTCCACCTTGACGTGCTTGCGGGCCAGGTTCATCCCCAGCGCCTTGGTCATCTCGATGTCATACCGCAGCGCCTCGTCGGTGGGCGCGGTGTAAATGCCGTCCGGCCAGAAGCCCTGGTCGAGCGGGCCGAACTCGAAGAGCGGTTTATTGTTCAGCATCAGGCGGGTGATGCCGTCGGCGTCCTTGCCGAGGGCGACCTTCCTCAGGCCGAAGTAGGACTCGACCGCATCCACCGGCTTGCCGTCTTCGAGCAAGGTGACGCGCAGGCCGTACAAGAACGGCGAGTCGGGCGACCAGGGTTTCGGGTCGGGCACCGCGAGCGAGAGGCGGGGCGCGACTTCCCGGGCGCCCGAGGTTCCCACTGAGTCGGTAATGGTCGCTTTCTGCAATTCCTTCGTTCCGTCGAGAACCGCGACCTGCACGGACACGGACGCAGCCGCGGTGCGGGCATGTGTGGTCACCGTGACGGCGGAGGCGTCGAAGTCCGGCGTGATCTTCAACGACTCGATGTAGGACGGCGCCACCGGCTCCAGCCACGCGGTCTGCCAGATGCCGCTGGTGGCGGTGTACATGATACCGCCGGGCTTGAGCACCTGCTTGCCCCTGGCTTGCGGGCCGCGATCGGTCGGGTCCCAGACGGCCACGAGGATCTCCTGCTCGCCTTCGGGCTTGAGTGCGTCGGTGATGTCGAAACTGAAACCGTCATAGCCGCCGCGGTGCGTACCGAGTTCCTTGCCGTTGACGGTGACCGTCGCCTCCCAATCCACCGCGCCGAAATGGAGCAGGACGCGCTGGTCCTTCCATTGGCCGGGCACCGTGAACGTGCGGTGGTACCAAAGCCGTTGTTTCTCGGTGACAGGCTTCATCACGCCCGACAGCGCGGATTCGACCGGGAAAGGCACGAGGATTTCGCCGTCCCAACTCGCCGGCTGCGGGGCGTCCTTGTCCACGATGGCATAATCCCAAAGCCCATTCAGGTTCTGCCAGGTGTCGCGGAGCATCTGGGGGCGCGGGTATTCCGGAAGCGCGTTTTGCGGCGACACCTCCTTGGCCCAACGCGTCGCGAGCGGACCTTTGGCGGGACGCCACGACTCCGCGGCACGGGCGGACAAGTTGGAGGCTACGAAACCGGCGGCGATGCACGCGAGCACAGACGAAACGAGCCGATTGAGGCAAACGACGAGCTTCATGGCGCGTAGTGTCCACTGACGCCCCCGCGACCGTCAATCCGGGAACGGGTCAATGGTTGGAGGACCTGCGACCGGGGCGCCGCCTCGGGACTGCCGGCACCGGGGACGGTGACCGATTCCTCATGGACAAGCCCGACGGTGTCAGGCGAGATAGACGACATGCACGCTGCGGTTTGTCGAAATGCTCTGGCGTTGGGGATCGCGCTTTTTATCCCGACCGAGGCGGGTTCGGAAGCAAGCGCCGCCGCCGTCCGCACGGCCGAACGTGGACCCGAACTCGAGGCGGCCAGCGCGAGTCGTTCGGCGCGGTTGATTCCCTCCCCCGAATCTGGCTGGCCGCAATGGCGTGGGCCGCGCCGGGACGGCCTCTGCGACGAAACGGGATTGCTGCCCGAATGGCCGGCCGACGGTCCGAAGCGGTTGTGGCGGACCGGCGAACTCGGGCGCGGTTACTCGGCGCCGATTGTTACGCACGGCCGAATCTACCTGGCCGGCGACGTTGGGGACGAGTTACACCTGTTCGCGTTGGACCTGGAAGGACGCGTCGTCTGGCGGGCGAAGAACGGCGCGGCCTGGCGCACGCCCTACCCTGGCGCGCGCGCGATTTGCACCTACGACGAAGGCCGGCTCTACCACGAAAACGCGCATGGACGGGTGGCCTGCTTCGACGCAACCACCGGCGCCGAGCGATGGGCGGTCGATCTGTTCGATCGCTTCGGCGGCAAGAATCTCACCTGGGCGATGAGCGAGTGTCTGGTCGTGGACGGGCCGAGGGTGATCGTTACCCCGGGCGGCACCCAGGCGCTCATGGCCGCGTTGGACAAGCAGACCGGCGCCACCCTCTGGACAACGGAACCGCTGCGGCTCGGTCAGTCAGACCCGCCGGCGCACGTCCGGGTGGCCGAGCCACCGGGCGAGGCCGACAGCGCGAGCTACGCCTCGCCCATCCTATGCGAAATCGGCGGCCGGCGGCAGCTCGTGGGCTGTTCGCTGCGACACGTATTCGGCGTGGACGCAGACACCGGCCGGCTCCTCTGGTCGCGCCCGATCCGGACGAAATACGGCGTGATTGCCGCCACGCCGGTGCTGGTCGGCGACGCGGTGTTCGTCACCGCGCCGGACACCGAGGACGGCGGGCTGTATCGTCTGCGCGTTGCCGCCGGCCGCGTGGAACCGGAGCAACTCTGGACCACCAAGCTGGACACCTGCCACGGCGGAGTGGTTTTCGTGGACGGCGCGCTTTACGGGTCCTGGTACCGGCGCGACAAGGGCTGGGCGTGCCTGGATGCGGGTACCGGGCAGATTCGTTACCAGACTTCGGACCTGGCAATGGGTTCGGTGCTGTATGCCGACGGCCGGCTGTACTGCCTCAGCCAGGAGGGCGAGATGGCCTTGATCCAGCCCGGCGCAGGCAGCTTCGAGTTCAAGGGGCGGTTTCGGCTGGTGCCCGACCGGACGAGCGACGCTTGGACCCACCCGGTCATTTGTGATCGGCGACTCTACCTCCGGTATCACGAAGACCTGTTCTGCTTCGACGTGCGGAGACTCTGAGAGAGCAATAATCAGTGATCGGGCGGGCGCGCACCGCCGGGACACGAAGTGGGTGGCGAACAGGCCGAAGCTGGCGTCCCCCCCCTGCCCTGCCCTGCCCTACCGTGAGTTTGGTAGGGCCGGGTTGCTGCCCGGCCCGGACCGTTCGGCGGCGCAGCAGCGCCGCCCTACCGGTTACGGGCGCAGTGGCGCCGCGTGAGGTTCCGCCGGTCAACCGGTCTAATCGTCGCGGGTTTGCAGCTTGAAGCCGGTCGCCTCCGGCCCTAGGCAGGAACCAGAATTGAATTGGTTTCGGGCCGCCGGCAGCAGATAGTCGTCAGGGTCAGGCCGCGAAGCCCCGTTTCCGAGTATGAGCCGCTTTGCCAATCTCGAATTTGGCCGTCACCGCGAGCGCGAGCTTGAGCCCGCGACCGTCGTCACCGACGAGGCGCGCCATTTGGGCGAAGCCGAGGTGGCCTTTCGCGGCGGCTATTTCGAGCTGGCGCTGCGCCTGTACGGACGCGTGCTCGAATCCAATCCCCAGAGCGCGATCGCCTGGATCGGACAGGTGCGGATGCTCATCGAGTTGGGCGAATTCGCCGAGGCGAAGGTCTGGGCGGACAAGGCGCTGGAACAGCTCCCGACCGAGCCCGAATTGCTCGCCGCCAAAGGCGTGGCCCTGGCGCGGTCGGGCGACACCGACGCCGCCCTGGCCTTCTCCGATGCGGCGATCGGCGCACAAGGCGACACGCCGTACGTCTGGCTCGCGCGCGGCGACGTGCTGCTCGCGCGGTCCGAGAAGCGCGCGGATTACTGCTTCGCCAAGGCGCTGGCCGCCGCCCCCGCCGATTGGTTGTGGCCGTGGCTGGCCTCGCGGGTTCAACTCTTCTATCGGCAGTTCGTGCTGGCGCTGAAACTCGCCCGGCAGGCCCTCAGCCTCGAGGTTTCCGCGGCGGTGATCTGGCTGCAACTCGGCCGCTGCCAGTTCGCATTGGGTCTGGCCGAAGACGCCCACCAGGCGCTGGCCCAGGCGAGACAGCTCGATCCCGCCTGTCCCGACGCGATGTCGGCGCGCGCGGAGTTCCGCGACGCCGGTCTGCTCCAACGGCTGCGCGGCCGCTGGCGGCGGTGGTGGCAGGCTTGAGCGCGAAGCATGGAACGTCTGGATCAACTGCTCACGGATGCGCTCGAACGCGGCGCGTCGGATCTCCATCTGCTGGCGGATGCCCCGCCGGCCTTCCGCATCAACGGAGCCATCTTCGTGGCGGAGAGCGCGCCGTTGCGCACCGCGGAACTGGACGCGCTGGCCGCCGGCCTGTTGACCCCGGAACAGCGGGAGGCGTTCGACCGGGACTGGGAACTCTGTGCCTCCCTGCCCTGCCCGCAGGTGGGACGGGTGCGCGTGACGGTTTACCGCCGCGCCGGCCATCCGGAGTTCTGCTTCCGGTTTGGCGGGGACGAAATCCAATCGCGGGACGAGCTGGGTCTGCCGGCAAAAATGGATGAACTCGCGCGCCGGCCCATCGGCCTGTTGTTGATCACCGGGCCGACCGGGTCCGGCAAGACCACGACGCTCAATTACCTCGTGGACCTGATCAACAGCGAGCGCCGCTGCAAGATCGCGACGATCGAGGACCCGATCGAATTCGTACATCGCAACAAGCGCGCCATCGTGGTCCAGCAGGAAGTGCTCACGGACACGCATTCCTTCCAGCGCGCGCTGATCCACGTCCTGCGGCAGGACCCGGACGTGATCGTGATCGGCGAAATCCGCGACCGGGACGCCATCGCGACCGCGTTGACCGCGGCCGAGACGGGCCACTTCGTCATTGCGACCCTGCACTCACCGAGCGTGGTCCACGCGCTCGAGCGAATCATCGGCGTGTTCGAAGGCGGCGCGCAACGGCAGATCATCCTGCAACTGGCGAGCTGTCTTCAGGGCATCATCTGCCAGGAGCTGCTGCCCAGCGTGGACCGGGCCCGGCGCACGCTCGCCTACGAACTGCTGGTGGCCAACAGCGCCGTTCGCAATGTCATTCGCGAGAACCAGCTCCACATGCTCGAAACGATCATCCAGACCGGCGGCCGGGACGGGATGGTGTTGCTCGACACCTGTCTGCACGACCTCTATTGCCGCTGCCTGGTCAGCTACGACGTGGCGTTGAGCCGCGCGCGGCACCCGGAACGTATTGCGAAGGGCGGGAACTCCGTCTGAGCGCCTCGCCCCGAGGAATGTATTCATGCCGATATTTGCCTTCTTCCAAGCGGTCTTCGGGGTGCTGGTCTGGGTGGCCTTTGCGGCCGTGGCCGGGTGGGTTTTTTACCGCCTCTGGCGACGCAGTGAAGACCGGCCCCAATTGGTCATCCGGTGGCTGATCACGCTCGCCGATCTGGCGTTCGTCGTGTTCATCGTGGGGCCGATGTTTCACGAATTCAGCTATGCGGCGGCGTTCGGCGGCGTGCCGCTGGCGGCGTTCGCCGGGCTCGTGATGGCGATGATCTGGGTGCCGGAAATTGCCGACAGTTGTGCCCGCAAACTGAGCCAGTTGTACGACGGCGGCAACGCGCCCCCCGATCCGGAACCGTTCTTCTCGATCGCCGAGGCCCGTCGCAAGCAGGGCAAGTACGCCGAAGCGGAGGCCGAGGTGCGCAAGCAACTGGAGCTGTTCCCCACCAACTTCCGCGGCCAGATGTTGCTGGCCGAGATCCAGGCCAACGACCTTCACGACCTCGAGGCCGCCGCGGCCACGATCGACCGCTTTGTCGGTCAGCCGGATCACGCGCCGAAGAACCTCGCGTTCGCGCTGCTCCGGCTCGCGGACTGGCACCTCAAGTTCGCCAACGACCGCGAGGCCGCCCGCGCGACTCTCGAACGGATCGTGCAGTTGCTGCCGGACACGCCGGAGTCGCACATCGCCAAGCAGCGACTGGCCCACCTCACGCCTTCGGAAATGTTGGCTCAGGCCAGGGCGCGCCCCAAACTGGAGATGCCGCAGCCCATCGCGCGGCTCGGACTGCTGGGCGAAACGCCGCGCCTCAAGACGCCCGAACGCGAGCCCCTGGTCGTGGCGGCGGAGTTGGTGGCGCAGCTCGACGCGTTTCCGGAGGACAACCGCACGCGCGAGGAACTGGCCTGGCTATACCTGGAGGGCTTCCAGCGGCCGGACCTGGCGGCGGAGCAATTCGAGCAGTTGATCGCCCAGCCCAACGCGCCGGCCGGCGAGATCGTCAAGTGGCTGAACCAGCTCGCGGACGTGCAGCTCAACGGCGCGGGCGATTTCGCCGCGGCCCAGGCCACGATTCAGCGGATCATCGAGCGCGATCCCGAGGCCCCGGCCGCGGCCGCCGCGCGACGGCGGTTGGCGTTGCTCAACCGCGAGGTGCAGGCGAAAAAACAGAGCCAAGTGGTGAAACTTGGCTCTTACGACCAGAGATTGGGGCTGAAGGGCGGACCGCCGCGTCACTGCGCTTGAAGCTGCAAGGCGATCTGTTTGTCCACCTCGCTGGCCAAGCCCACCTTGCCGGAGCCGCCCTTGCCGCGCGACTGGGTGATCACCCGCGAAATGCCCGGCTCGACTTCGTCCACCTTCACCCACACGGTGTTGTTGTCCACTTTCGCTTCGAGCGTGCTGTTGATGGTGTTCTCGCCGGTGAGCGTGCCCATGTAAGCCAGGACCTTCTTCGCCGCGGCAAACACTTCGGCCGGCTTGCGCTCATATCGCCCTTCAATCTTGTCCGGGCTGAACGGAACGCCCATCTTCTTGGTGCCTTCCTGGGTGGTGTAGCACCCGGCGGAAAGCACCACCAGGCACAGGCCGGCGAACAGCGCGGACAACTTCATATTCATGGCGCCGATGCAACCACACCCGCCGGACCCGTCAAGCTTGAACACGCTGTCGGGCCAAGGCGCGGCCGTCTGGCCAAAAAACGGGCAAGTTCAGCCAACCGCCGTGTAGTCGCCGCAGCATTCCTAATACGTACTCATGGCCTGCGAACGTAAAGCGATGGCGCACCCGGGCCGCGGGCTGCGGGATGGCGCCGATGGATGACCGAATATGAATGCCAAAACCGACCGCGCCGCCTGGCTGAAAGCCGGCGATGCCCGTTGCTCCGTTGAAGCCCCTGCGCCCGCGCGGCCGTTCCGCTTGGTCCTGCTCGGCGCCCCCGGCGTCGGCAAGGGCACCCAGGCCGAAATGTTGCAGGACCGGCTCGGGGCCTGCCAACTCTCCACCGGCGATGTCTTCCGCGCCGCCAAATCGCTCGACGCCTGCGAGCGCACGCCGGCGTTGAACGAAGCTTTGGACCTGATGCGTCGCGGCGCCCTGGTCCCGGACACCACCGTCCTGGAAATGGTGCGCGAACGCGTCGGCTGCCTGCGCTGCCGCGGCGGGTTTCTGCTCGACGGCTTTCCGCGCACGGTGGGACAGGCCGAGGCCCTGGAGCAGATCCTGGCCCAGGAACAGCTCCGGCTCGACGCCGTGCTCAGCTACGATCTCCCGATCGAACGGATCGTGTCGCGACTCAGCGGTCGCCGCACCTGCGGGGGCTGCAAAGCCGTGTATCACGTCGAGGCCCGACCGCCGAAGGTGGCCGGGGTCTGCGACGCCTGCGGCGGGAAGTTGCTTCAGCGCGAAGACGACCGGCCGGAATCCATCCGCGTCCGCATGGCCGCCTACGAACAGAGCACCGCGCCCCTGGCGGATTTCTACCGCCGGAAAGGCCTGCTGGTTTCCATTTCCGCCGAGGGCACGCCCGAAGAGATCTTCTCCCGGACCGTTCAAGCGCTCGAGGCGCATCCGTCCTAACTGCTGGAACGACCCGTCGCGCTGCCGGGCAGGATTTGGCCGGCGGTCGAATTGCCGGCGGGTCTGGCGGTCGCGGCCGCCCGCCCTGCGAGATTCGTGTCCACGGCGCGTAGCGCGTAACCGGGGTCCGCCAGCATTTCGGGCGTCCGCTCCAGTCGGACTGCGAATGTGCCCGCATTCGGAATGAAACGGACGATGGCGGTCTGGAACTGCCAGCACGCGGCCACCGCGGCCAGTCCCAGGGTCAAATGCACGAGCGCATCCAACCGCTCTCGCGGGGCTTGCGGCAGCCGTGAGGTCGTCGTCGGGTTTGAAAGTGGGTTCGTCTTCATCACGCCCCACCGGTACGCGCAGAACCGGTCGCGGCCCACGGGAAAGTGACGACCCGCTCGGGACGGGGACGAGGCGCTATCGTGGCGTGACGAAATCGCCGGTCGCGGCCGGCGTGGTCAGCCGCGCACGCCGGGGTCTGGCCAATTGCTCGCTTGCCGGCTCGGGCGAGTCGCGGTAAGGGACTGCCGCAGTCCGGCGGGGCAGCGAATCATTCATGCCTGAGGGAGCTCACGAAACCAAGCCCGGCGACGAGGACCGGCGACGGCGGGCGCGGGAACGCGCCATCGCCTCGGCGGCCCTGTCGTTGAGCCTGGCGGAATTGCTCCGCGCCGGCACGCTGCTCCCACAGGCGCTGACCGCGGTCGCGTTGCAGCGCCGCCAACGCGGCGATCCCATGGCGGCGGTGTTCGAGCGGGTCGCGGTGGCGGTGCGCGACGAGGGCCAGTCGCTGTTCGAGGCGGTCCAGCGCGAGAGAGCGGCCTTCACCCAGCGGTTCGTGGCCATCCTGGCGCTGGCCAACCTGGGCGGTCCCCTCTTCCGCGCTTTCGTCCGCCGGTTGCGCGAGTTCGTCCTCGAGTTCAACGCGCTGCCGCCGGAGGCGCTGGACGATTTCCCGCCCATGCAGGATGAGGTGCGGGAGTTCTGTTTCTTCTTCGGCCACCTGACGCACGAGGAAGCGTCGCAACCGGAGATTCAGCGCTGGCTGCCGTTGATCTTCACGCCGAGACTCCGCCTGGTCGCCACCCATGTGCTCGCCCGCTTCTACGACCAGGGGCTCCTGCTGTCCGAGGCGTTCCTGCGGACGCCGCCGTTCAACGACGCCGAGATGGTCCTGGCGGTCCAGGCCGGCGAGGATTTGAACCGTGTCGGACGGGAACTCATCGACCTCGCCGACTGGCTGATCCAGCGGAGGATTCTGGAAGAGCGCCTGCGTTGGGGTGAATTGCTGGTGCCCCAGGACCTCGGCCCAAAGGACCGGCCGCGACCGGCGTAGTCGCCGCTGAACAAAATGGCTGGCGGCTTGCGCCGCCAGCCATTGCACGGGTGACGCTCCCCGAGGGGCAGCGTTCTACGAACAACCGAGGCTTTCGCCGCAGTTAAGGCATTTGAAACAGGCGCCGTTGCGGACCGTGACCTGGCCGCAATTGGGACACGTAGGCGCGTCCAACATGTTCACGAACGAGGCGGTGAGTGCGGGCGTCCCCATTCCAGCCGTGGCGCTCGTCGCCGCGCCATCGCTCCCGCCGGATTTCGCTTCGAGCACTTCCTCCTCCTCATCCACCGGGAGCTCCGGGACGGGCTTGTTGACGCGCTTGGCGATTTCCTCGTGCAGCCCAGGCATGGGCAAATCCTGCTGGCCGCGGTCGGGACGATGCTTCTCGCGGTAGCCCGCAATGAACTGAAACGCCATCCAGCGGAAGATGTAGTCGATGAGCGACGAAGCGCTCGGCAGGTCGCGATTCTTGGTGAACCCGCTCGGCTCGAAACGCTGGTGGGAGAACTTCCGCACCAAGGCCTCGAGCGGCACACCGTACTGGAGCGCCAGACTCGTCAACGTGGCGATGGTGTCCATCAATCCGCCGATGGTGGAACCTTCCTTGGCCATGGTGATGAACAGTTCGCCGGGTTGGCCATCCTCGAACAGCCCCACGTTCAGATAGCCCTCATGGCCCGCAATATTGAACTTGTGGTTCACGGCCATGCGGGTTTCGGGCAGACGCCGGCGCAGCGGACGAACGGACTGAGCCGGTACGGATCCGGGCTCCGACTCCGCGACTTTCAAGCGCTGACCAGGGCCCTCCGTCTCGCTCTTGGTTTCCGCCGAACCTTTCCTGGTGTTCAGCGGCTGCGAGCGCTTCGAGCCATCCCGGTAAATCGCCACGCATTTGAGGCCCATTTTCCACGCCTGCACGTACGTGTCCCGAATCTCGGCCGGCGTCGCGCTGTGCGGCATGTTGACCGTCTTGGAAATGGCGCCGCTGATAAACGGCTGCACCGCCGCCATCATCTTGAGGTGGGCCAGGTAGTGGATGCTCCGTTCCCCGCGATGCGGTTTGAACGCGCAGTCGAACACCGCCAGATGGGCCGGCTTCAAACCGGACGCGGCGGTCGCTCCCGCCTTGGCCAGGCCTGCTTTTACCCGCGGGTCTTCGGCGGCTAACATCACGTCCTCGATGGTGTCGAAGTCCTCGATGTGCTGCCGGATGGCGTCGCTCTCCGCCTCGCTGTAACCGAGTCGTCGCAACGCCTCCGGAACCGTGCGGTTCAGGATTTTGAGGGTGCCGCCCCCGGCCAGGTGCTTGTACTTCACCAGCGCAATGTCGGGTTCAACCCCCGTCGTGTCGCAGTCCATGAGAAAGGCAATCGTGCCGGTCGGAGCCAGCACGGTCACCTGCGCGTTCCGGAATCCCTGCCTCCGCCCGGCGGCCAGGGCCTGGTCCCAACACTGGCGCGCCTCGAGCTTGAGGTAGCCGAATTCCTCGCTCGGCTGGATTTGCTCCACGGCGTCGCGATGCAATTGAATCACGCCGAGCATCGCTTCGACATTGTCCGGACTCAGCGGCTTTTCGACGCCGGAACACCGGGCGTCGCGGTAGCCCGGAAAAGGCCCCAGCAAACCGGCCATTTCCGCGCTTTGTTCGTAGGCGTGACCGGTCATGATGGCGGTCAGGGCTCCGGCCAGCGCACGGCCTTCGTCCGAATCGTACGCGAGGCCGTAGCTCATGATGAGCGAACCGAGATTCGCGTAGCCCAGGCCCAGGGTGCGGAAAACGTGCGAGTTCTCCGCGATCCGCTTGGTGGGGTAACTGGCGTTGTCCACCACGATTTCCTGGGCGGTGATGAAGATCCGCACCGCCGCCTTGAACCGCTCGACGTCGAACCGGCCATCCTCGCGTTTGAACCTCATCAAGTTCAACGAAGCCAGGTTGCAGGCCGTGTCGTTCAAGAACACGTACTCGGAACACGGATTGGTCGAGTGAATCGGCTGGGTTCCCTTGCAGGTATGCCACTTCTGGATGGAGCCGTCGTATTGCAGCCCCGGGTCGCCGCAGACCCACGTGCCTTCGGCGATCAGATCCAGCAGTTTGCCGGCGTCTTTGCGCTCCAGGGTCTGGCCGGTGGTGATCGCGCGAGTGAACCATTCCCCGCCGTCCAGCGCCGTTTGCATGAACTCGTCGGACACGCGGACCGACAGGTTCTCGTTCTGGTACATCACCGAACCGTACGCCTCGCCGTTGAAGGAGCCGTTGTAGCCTTGTTCGATCAACGCCCACGCCTTTCGTTCCTCCCGCATTTTGGCGGTGATGAACTCCTCGATGTCGCCGTGCCAGTCGCGGAGCGTGTTCATCTTCGCGGCCCGGCGGGTCTTGCCGCCCGATTTCACCACGTTCGCGACCTGGTCATAGACCTTGAGGAAACTCATCGGGCCGCTGGGCCGGCCGCCGCCGCTGAGCTTTTCCTTGCTGGACCGGATGGGTGAGAGGTCCGTGCCGGTCCCGGAACCGAACTTGAACAACATCGCCTCCGCATAGGCCAGTTCCATGATGCTCTCCATGTTGTCCTGAACCGCCTGAATGAAGCAGGCGCTGCACTGCGGGTATTCGTACTGGGTGCCGGCGCGCCGGGCTTCGCCGGACGCCGGATCGAAATGCCAGTTGCCGCGATCCGACTGCTGACCGATTCCGTATTGGTGGAATAAGCCCACGTTGAACCACACCGGCGAGTTGAAGGCCCCGTACTGGTTGAGGCAAAGCCAGGTCAGTTCCTGGTAATACAGCTCGCCATCTTCCGGACTGAAGTACCCATCTTTCACGCCCCAATCGGCGATGGTGCGCGTGACCCGATGGATGAGCTGCCGCACCGAGACCTCGCGTTCCGATTTGCTTGGGTCTCCATAAAAGTATTTGGAGCAGACGACCTTGGCAGCGAGTTGTGACCAGGTCGCCGGCACCTCGACGTTGTCCTGCTTGAAGATCACCTTCCCCGCATCGTCGGTGATTTCCGCGGTCCGCCGTTCCCACTTGACCTGGTCGAAAGGGCTGACCTTCGGATCGCTGAAGACGCGGTTCATTCGCAACGACCGGGTGCGCGCGCGCTTTTTGGGGACGACTGGCCGGGAACCGCGGCCAAGGCGGCGCGGCGCGGCAGCGACAGGCTGGGGAATGGCGGAATCACGGGCATCGATCATGGCAGTGACTGGTAATCGGATGGCTGCAGGTCAAAAAGTTCGCAATCTTGCCTCAGAATCTTCTGGGCACCGCTAAAAGAACCGCCTCACTCACTCCGGGGCTATCCCGGGCAGCCCACTTCCAGCCGCCCCGAACCCCATTTAGTTGGGTGAGGGAGAGCAAGCTAGTACAACCCATTGTGGTCGCAAGGATTTTTTACAGGAAAATGACGTTCGATCAGGGCCAAGGAGAGAGTATCTCAGTTGGGCCCTTGATTTGGTGGAACTTCCAGAAACTGGGATTCCCCTTCCGGCGAGGTGGGCTCAAGCGGGTGGCTGCGCCGCTACACCGGCGCCGAATGCTTGCGGTTCGTAGTCGCGTGACACGCAGTTGCTCAAGTGGGTGGTTGCGCCGCTGCGTCGGCGCAGGGCGGCGCGACCAGCGAGCGAGAAGTTCTACCGCGAGGCGTTTGGCGGGTCGTTCCGAGATTGGGGCAACGAGTATGCCGCTTGTCGGCGACCGCCCGAAATCGCTTTTGCCACAGCGGCTCGCCGGGTTAGGTTGGCGCGCAAACATGGCCATGAAGACGATCAAAATCGGTAAGAGCTCGCTCGAATCCAGTGTTTTGGCGTACGGCTGCTGGCGCATTGCCGGCACCTGGGATCCGGACCAGGTCACCGCGGACCGCCGCACGGCCGGCCACGCCGCGGTCATCGCCGCTTACGAAGCCGGCTACACGTTGTTCGATCACGCGGACATTTATTGCGCGGGCGAGGCCGAAAGCATCTTCGGCGGCGTGCTGCGCGACGTCGCCGGCATGCGCGAGAGGATTCTCATCGCCAGCAAATGCGGCATCCGCCGGGCCGGCGACCCGGATACGGCCGCACCATATCGCTACGACTTTTCGGCCGCGCATATCGTGGCCTCGTGCGAAGCCTCGCTTCAACGGCTGGGGGTGGAAACGATCGACCTGTACCTGCTCCACCGCCCGGATTTCCTGTGCGAACCCGCGGAAGTGGCCCGGGCTTTCGGTCAACTCCAGGAGGCGGGCAAGGTCCGCGCCTTCGGCGTGAGCAATTTCCGGCCGTCGCAGGTGGCGATGCTGATGAAGGCCTGCCCGATGCCACTGGTCGCAAACCAGATCGAGTTGAATCTGCTCCACGCCGAGCCGTTCCACGACGGCACGCTGGATCAGTGCCTGACCGAAACGATCACGCCC
Organism: uncultured bacterium; assembly: GCA_963735925.1. Classification (GTDB taxonomy): domain Bacteria; phylum Verrucomicrobiota; class Verrucomicrobiia; order Limisphaerales; family J093; genus DSVZ01. The sequence continues at coordinate 755,998 of CAVTMT010000003.1, read as the reverse complement.
ATGGCCTGGAGCCCGTTGGCGGCCGGCGTGCTCGCGGGTCGGATCGGCACGTCGATGAGCGATCCGAAGCACGCACAAAAGGCAAAACTGGACGACGTGCTGGGAATCCTCTCGCGCGAGCGCAGCGTGAGCCGGTCGGCCATTGCATTGGCCTGGTTGCGACGGCATCCCAGCGGCGTGTTGCCGGTGGTCGGTTCGACCAATCCGGATCGCATTCGCGAAGCCGCCCAGGGCGCCGAGTTGGAGCTGACCCGCGAGGAATGGTACCGCCTGATGGAAGCCGCGAGCGGCCAGCGCTTGGCTTGAAGACGCCGATTCCGCCCTCGCGCATGTCCGCAGCCATCCGCGCTTTCATCGCCGTTGAACTCGGCGTCGAGGCGGCCGCCGCCGTCGAGGCCGTCCAAGCCGCGATGACCCGCGCCGTCCCGCGCGGTTCCGTCCGTTGGACCCGGCCGGAGCAGATCCACCTCACGTTGCAGTTCCTGGGTAACGTGGCGGCCGACCGGATCGAAGACCTCCAAGGCAAGCTTGTGCCGGCGTTGGCGGGGAGCCCGGCCTTCACGCTGCGACTGGATCGGATCGGCGTGTTCCCGTCGTCCGGGACGCCGCGCGTGATCTGGGTTGGGTTGGGGGGCGACCTGCCGGCGCTGCTGGCCTTGCAGAGCCGGGTGGCCGATGCAAGCCGGGCCTTTGGAGATCACGACGAGGCGCGGGAATTCCATCCGCACCTGACCCTCGGCCGCGTCAACCGGATCCATTCGCGCGCGATGCACGCGCTGACCACCACCATCGGTGCCCAGGCGAACCCGCCGCCCGCTGCGTGGCGGGTGGGCGAGGTCCGGCTGATCCGCAGCGAACTCCGGCCGGCGGGCGCGGTTTATACGGTGCTGGCGCGGTTCGCCCTTGTGTGAGCCGGTGGTTGCGGCCAGGTTCGCCCGCATTGAAATGCCAGCCGCCCCGCTTCCAACCGGTTTGCCCAGCCTTGACGAGCCTCGCGACGAGGCGGCCGTCGGTCGGGAAACCGCCGGACCCGCTCCGGGGACGAATGCCCGCGGACACGTCGTCTGGGACACGCGCGTCCGCCACCTGTACGTCCACGTTCCGTTCTGCGCGCACAAGTGTGAGTACTGTGCGTTCTTCTCCGAAGTGCCGCGGGGCGACTTGATCGACCGCTATGTCGCGGCGCTGAACCGCGAGCTGGAACTGGTCGCCGGGGATCTGCAGCCGCGCACGATCTACTTCGGGGGCGGCACCCCGTCGCTGCTCACGCTCCGGCAATGGGAGTCTCTGCTGCGCCAGATGGGGCGGCTGAATCTGCTCGGCGCCGACGAGTTCACAGTCGAGTGCAACCCCGCCACGGTGTCGTCGGACAAGGCGCGGCTGCTGCGTGACTCCGGCGTGAACCGCATTTCCATGGGCGTGCAGTCGCTGGACGAGGCCTTGCTGGATCGACTGGGTCGCATCCACAGTCGGGCGCAAGTATTTCAGTCGTTCGCAACGCTGCGGGCGGCCGGCTTCGACAACGTGAACCTCGATCTGATGTTTGCCATTCCAGGTCAGACGCTGGCGATCTGGCGCGCGACGTTGCGGGAGGCGCTGGCGCTCGGCAGTGAACATGTTTCCAGTTACGAGGTGATCTACGAGGAAGACACGGCCCTGTTCGCGCAACTTCAGGCCGGCGAGTTCGACGTGGACGAGGACCTCGCTTGCGGAATGTTCGAGGAATTGGTGGCGGCTGCGGTGGCGGCCGGTCATCGCCAGTACGAAGTCGCCAACTTTGCCCGACCGGGTCGGGCGGCCCCGCCCGAGTTACCCGACCACGCCTGCCAGCACAACGTGAATTACTGGCGCGGAGGGTCGTTTCACGGCCTGGGGCCGAGCGCCACCGGCTATGTCCGCGGCGTGCGCACCCGCAACTGGGCGAACACGCAACTGTACTGCGAGCAAATCGAGCGCGGCCGGCGCGCGTTTGAGTCGCGCGAGGAGCTTTCGCCGAAGGCCCGGGCCGGCGAGCTGCTCGCGTTTGGACTGCGGATGAACGCTGGTTGGCCCTGCGCGGATTTTGCCGCTCTCACCGGACTCGATCTGCGCCGCGAATGGGCGGAGGACATTGCGTGGCTCGAAGCGCAGGATTTCGGGCAGGCGACCGCCGAGCGGCTGCAACTCACGCCGCGCGGCTTGCGCTTCGCCGATCTGGTGGCGGAGCGGATGTTGCGGCCGGACTGAGCGCGTGTCGGCGGCGTTTCATCCCCGCCTCGCCTTCACCTCTTCGACCAACACCAGCGAGTTCGCCGGCACGCCGTGGGTGATGAACACGTTGGCCCCGACCGCGCCGCCCGCGCCCACCGCGGTATCGCGCCCATGATGGGGGCGCCCGCGTAGATCGAGACGCGATCCTCGCCGGTGGGATGCGTTCTCTGTCCCGCGCGGGTTCCCCGGCTCGATCCCGAGAATCTGACGTTGGAATCACCTTCGGATCTGCTAGAATCCGCCCGTGCGGACGGAAGATTCAAATTCCGGATCCCAGGCACACGGGGTCGCCTTCGCCACGACGCATTGGAGCGTGGTGATGGCGGCGGGGCGATGCGACTCGCCGCAGGCCGCCGAGGCGCTCGAACGGTTGTGTCACACCTATTGGTATCCGCTCTACGCCTACGTGCGGAGGCGCGGCTATAGCCCCGCAGACGCGCAGGACCTGACGCAAGAATTCTTCGCCCGCCTGCTGGCCAAAGATTACCTGGCCTTGGCTGATCCGCACAAAGGCAGGTTCCGCTCTTTCCTGCTCGGCGGGCTGCAGCATCTCCTGTCCGATGAACGGGACCGGGCCAACTGCCTCAAGCGCGGTGGCGGGCGCCAGCCGATCTCATTCGACGCCCAGGCTGCGGAAGACCGCTACCGGATCGAGCCGGTGGACTCGATGACGCCGGAACGGCTTTACGAGCGCAACTGGATCGCTGTGACGCTCGAACGAGCCGCCGGCCGCCTGCGAGACGAGTACCTGGCCGCGGACAAGGCCGGACTCTACGAACAGTTGACCCAGTTTCGCCGGGATGCCTCCGAGGCGGGCTCCTATGTGGACTGACCCGTCTCCGTACCAGGGAACGCGTTTCTATCGCGCTGTGAGCAACTGGCGAAGCAAGGGTGGAACAGGCGAGTGCCCTGTGCCGGCATTGATGATGACGCCTTGGGTCTGCGTGCGCTGCCAATGCTGGCGCCACCAGGCAACGTCATAATGGGCCAAATCGATCTCCGTGATGTTGGTCTGGTCCCAGCGCAGCGTGTGCCGATACCACGGCACTTTCGCTGAAGCCGGCGCAGGCTCGGCGGCTGCTGCCAGCCGGGCCGGATCGGCCGCAGCCAAGGCGGTGGTGGTGAGCACGATCTGTTTCAGGAAACCGCGACGCGTTCCTGCCGCAGCACTTTTCAAGGCCGATTCTGCTTTCCTGAAGGTCAGGCCGATTCGAGGGCCGGCAGGAAACGCGGCAGTTTGCGGCCGTGCGTGTCGATGTTGTCCTTGATGAGGATTGCAATGCCGTGCCGCGGTCCACGTGCTGTACCTTCCCACCGCCACCTTCTATGGCCGCCACGTGTGGAACTCGACGCGGGAGACTTCCGTACTGCCGGGGAGGAACGGTTGACACGCGAAGACCGCGCGCCATCCTGCCGCGGGCCCGGTGGTGTCACCCTCCGCGGGAAATGGTCTTTTGCTGCACGCGCTTCGCAAAGCCCGCCACCCGGATGACCTGCAGTCGGTGCACGCCCCGGGCGATCAACTCGGTCTCGTCGCGGGCTTCGACCTGGAAGGTCATCCGTGCGCCTTCCACGTGGATGACCCGCGCGATACAGGTCACAGTGTGACCCAAGGGCGTGGGCGCTATGTGCCGCACTTCGATCTCCAGGCCGACGGTGCTCTCGCCCGGCTCCAGCCAGGGCAACACCGCCTCCCGGGCAGCGTGTTCGAGGAACCAGATCAGCCAGGGCGTGCATAACACCGGCGGCATGCCGTCTCCGGCGAAGTCGATGCCGTGTTTCGCCTCGACGACGAATCTCTGTTCACCCACCACGCCGACCTTGGGATGGCCTTTCATGGAATGCGCAAGCCGGCCACACCTCGCGGACCGGCAGTGTACTGCGGGCGTCAGGGTAGTGGTTGCGGGCGCCGCTGAACAGATCGTTGTTTGGCGAAATCCGCGCCGAAAATGACCCCGGCTTGCGCGCTGGCCTTGGTGCGATCTTCAGGGAGGCTGGCAAGCGGAGACCGGAGTTGCCTCCGGTCCCCGCGCGTCGTTGAGGGCGTCGGTCTTATTGTGTGGCGCGATAGAATCGTAGAGCGCCCGTGGGCGTGACTGCCAGCGGGCTGGTTGCATTGGTGACATCGGTCCACGGTCCGACGACCGAATCGGCTGACTGCAGGATGCCGGTGAACGTAATCGAGAGGCCAGTCGCGGTACGGGTCAGCGACAAGACTGGTGCCGCCGGGCCCGGGACGGTGCCGGCCATGTAGTTGACCGCATTCAAGAACAGCTTGGCGCCATCCGGGTTGAGGTCGAAAATGCCCGCGCCTTCCGAGGTGATCCCCTGCTCGCGGCTGCCGGTGAGGAAGACCAGCCGATGGCCGGCGAGGGTGTCGGCGGAGGCATTCCCCATCGTGGCGCCCGCCTGCCATTCACCGATCACCATGCCCCCAACGGCGGGATCGTCGGCGGTGCCGATGGTCGCCAGCACGGTTCCGTTGCCCGCGACCGGATCGGTGTTCACCGAAATGCCTCGCTGGGCGGTGCCATTGAAAGTGACGATGTCCGCGTATGGATTAACCATCGTCTTGGCGGCATCCAGTCCGATTCCGGCGAAGATAGGATGATTCGGATCGTTCACGGTCAGCCGCGCGGGACCCGCCGTGTCCGGGATCGTGTTGCCGGTGGTGAACCCGAGTCGGTTGGCCCGCAGCACGTAGCCACCCAGGATCATGGTCGGCGCTGTGATGCCGTTCCACGCGGCCGTTTCGGGAGGATCCTGGTAATCGCCGCTGGGCGCCGAGCGGCTGATGATGACCAGGTCGAAGGCGTTGAGGAGCGCCGCGTCAGGAGTGCCGGAGGTGACGATGCGGGTCACTTGATGCCCGTTGGCTGTGAGCAGGTCGGTGTAAGCGACATCCGGGGCTTGGGTAAACCCCGCAGCGGCGGCCGCGCTGGACGGCGCGTCGTCGGCCGAATGGAAACTCACCCAGGCAATTTTGGCGCTCGTTCTCTTCTTGGCTTTGATTCCGGAGGCCCACTCGACGGCCGCATCGAACAGCTTTACGGCGTCATCGGTGAAGGCGGCAAAGCCATCGTTGCCCGAGAAGAACATGACTCTTCGAGCCGGAGCGGGTGTCGTTCCGTCAACCAGCAAGGCGCCCTTGTCATAGCCATAGATCACCGCCCGGGCCGGGTTATCCGCCACTGTCGCGATGATGACCGCATTCGCGTTTGGCACGCCCCAACTGTAGTCCTGGGCTGCGGTGGTCACGGTGGTCAACCCGGCGGCCTCCGCTTCGACCAGGTTGCCGATCGGTCGCGCAAGGCGACGCCGCGACGGGCTTGAGCGGCTTGGTTCCTGCGTCGGTCCGCCAGGCGATGGCGCTGAATCCAGGTCGCGAGGACTGCCCCGGCTTCCACGGGGCGACTGCAAGGGGCACGAGTCGCGGCCCGAGCCCGCCACCGTCTGCCGCAGGAGCGCTTGGCACGGGTGCTGGACGCCACGGCGGCGGCCGCCGATCAACGCGCTTGCGACCGCCGCCACCTGGCCGGCCGGCCGGTCAAGGTGGTGGATGGCGCCACCGTCCAGTTGCCCGACACGCGCCCCAAACCCTACCCCTTGCTCAACCAGCCGCGACGCCAGTTCAAGGAAACCGCCCACCGCCACGGTTATTGGAAAGGCCGCCATCACAATCATCGGGGCCTTCACTGAGCGCCATTCGGTACCGACACCTTTTCTGACAGTAGCGGACGCAGCGCCATTGCGGATTTCGTGGCGAGTGTGGATTCACCGCGTGAGGGATTGGGAAGGGTTGAGCGGTAGGTGGCGGTTTCCGGAGCGGAGGCGGGGCGATTACGATCAGAGATTGACACGCGTCGGACGCCTGTTCTGCTGACGCCATGCCGCGGGCGTTCCTGCTGTGCGTCACATTTTGGGTTTGCCTGGTGTCCGGCCACTGCATCGCAGCAGCTCCGGCCGGGGCCTCCGGGGAGGAAGCGACAAGTGCGGAGGCGGGTCCGCTCCCGGACGGGAAGCCGGGGTTCACCGGCATGGATCCACGAAGGACGGGCATTACCTTCACGAACGTTCTGGAAGGCGATGCTTATCTGACGAACGCCGTGGCCCACAACGGGGCGGGTGTGGCAGTCGGCGACGTCGATGGGGATGGCTGGCAGGACCTCTACTTCTGCTGTCTGCAGGGCGCCAATCGACTCTACCGGAATCTCGGGAACTGGCGTTTCGTGGAGGCGGAGCTTGGCCCGGCCGCCTGTGCCGGGCGGTTGTCCACCGGCGCCGTCATCGCCGATGTTGACGGCGACGGCAGTCTGGACCTGCTGGTGAACGGGATCGGGACCGGCACCCGGTTGTTTCTCAACGATGGGAAGGGCCGGTTCACCGAGCGTACCGATTCCGGCCTTTCACGTACGGCATCGGCCACGTCGCTCGCGCTGGCGGACATTGATGGCGACGGGGATCTGGATCTGTATTGCACGCACTACATCGACGTCATGCACCTTGCCGATCCCACGACCCGCTTCGCCCTCGCGAAACGAGGAAGCAAGTGGGAAGTGACGAAGGTCAATGGCGAATCGACCCTTTTGCCGCAATGGAAAGGGCGTTTCGAGGTGTTGCCGGACGGCAGCGTGCGTGAATTGCCCGAATTCGACGGCTTCTACCGGAACGAGGGGCAAGGGCGGTTCGTGCCGATCCTGTTCGAGCCGGGGCGGTTTGCGGACGAGACTGGCCAGCCCATCCCGCCTTCCCGCGATTGGGGACTCTCCGTGATGTTTCGAGACCTCAACCAAGACGGAGCGCCCGATTTCTACGTGTGCAACGACAACGCGTCGCCCGACCGCCTGTGGCTGAATACTGGTCGAGGAACGTTCACGGCCCTCCCGCTCGACAAGATGCGCCATACCAGCCGTTCCTCGATGGGGCTCGATTTTGCGGACGTCAACCGCGACGGCCGGGACGACCTCTTCGTGCTCGACATGCTCGCCCCCGAGCATCGGAAACGCATGACTCAACTCGTGCGAGACCGGCCGAAAAGGGAAGACATCGAACGGGTTGACGCCCAGCCACGTTTCAACCGCAACATGCTGTTCCTGGCGCGGGCGGACGGCGCTTATGCGGAAGCCGCCTTGATGGCCGGGGTTGCCGCCACGGGTTGGTCCTGGTGCCCGATGTTCCTGGATGTGGACCTGGACGGGTACGAAGACCTGCTCGTCACGACCGGCTTCGGGATGGATGTGATGGATCAGGACAGCCACGACCGGATGCGTCAGGAACTGCGCCGGATGACTCCCGAGCAGCGGCGGCGGGTCCGCCAGATGCACCCGGCCTGGCCCACCAGGAGCCTCGTCTTCCGCAACCGCGGCGATGGCACCTTCGAGCCGTCCCGCACATGGGGCTTCGACCGCGAAGGGATCTCCAACGGCGCGGCTTTGGGCGATCTGGACAACGATGGTGATCTCGATGTCGTCGTCAATAATCTGAACGCGGCCGCCGGTCTCTACCGCAATGAGTCCTCCGCACCCAGGATTGGCGTGCGCTTGAAGGGATTGCCGCCGAACACGCAGGGGATCGGCGCCCGCATCTCCTTGGTGGGCGCCTCGCTGACACAATCGCAGGAGATGATCTGCGGCGGGCGCTACTTGTCGGGCGACCAGGCCCTGCGAGTGTTTGCGGCCCCACCGGACGTTGGGGGAACGCTCAACATCGAAGTGCGATGGCGCAACGGGGCTCGGAGCGTCGTAACCGAAGTGCAGGCAAACCGTATATACGAGATCCCGCAACCGGCGGAGTCGGGTCCGCTTCCCTCCGCCCCCGCCCCCTCCGTTGCTCCCCTGCTCGCGGAGGTAACGTCGTTCATCGCCCACGTGCACTCCGAGGCGCCGTTCGACGATTGGGCACGTCAACCGCTGTTGCCTCATCGCCTGAGCCGCTTGGGGCCGGGCGTGTGTTGGAGCGACGTGGACGGCGATGGCTGGGAGGATTTGATGGTTGCGGCGGGCCGGGGCGGGAAGCTGGGGGTGTATTTGAACGAGGAGGGACGCGCCTTCCGCCCACTCGACAGCGGGCCAGAGGCATCCGGGGACCAGGGCGCGATTCTGGCCTGGCCGGATGGCGGCGGCCATCGCCGCCTGCTGGTCGCGACCTCGAACTACGAGGCGGACGGTCCGACGGAGAGCGTGATCCTCGCCGCGCCGGTCACGAATCCCGTAACCTGGCAGCACTTGCCCGCCGGGCGGGCCAGTGTGGGGCCCATGGCCATGGCCGATGTCGATGGCGATGGGGATCTGGATGTGTTCGTGGGGGGCCGCTGCGCGCCAGGCCGGTATCCGGAGCCAGTCGCTTCCTCCATTTGGTTGAATGACCGCGGCACGCTGGTGCCCGGCGGCCTGATCAACGAGCCCTTCCGAACGGTTGGTTTGGCGAGCGGAGCGACTTTCGCCGATTTAGACGGCGACGGGGACCCCGACCTGGCGCTGGCCACGGAGTGGGGACCGGTTCGCCTGTTTCTCAATCAAGCAGGTCGCTATCAGGAGGCGACGGAGTCCTGCGGCCTCGTCAACGTGACCGGATGGTGGACCAGCGTTGCGGCGGGCGATTTCGACGGCGACGGTCGGGTGGATCTGGCCTGTGGCAACCGGGGCCGGAACTCGGTTTACGAGCTGTACCAGCCGACGACGCTACGACTGTACTACGGCGACTGGAACGGCGACAACGTGGTTGAGATGATCGAAGCCTGGCAAGACCGCGGGCAGTGGCTTCCGACGCGCGACCGAACCTGGCTGGAGCGGGGCCTGCCTGAGTTAGCCAGCCGTTTCCCCACGCATCAGGCCTTCGCCGAAGCCACGTTGCGTGAGATTCTCCCTCCTGGCCAGGCAGACGCCCCACACCTGGAGGCTGCTGATCTCGCCTCGATGGTCTTCCTGAACCGCGGCGCGCGGTTTGAACCGGTCCCGCTTCCACGCGAAGCCCAACTCGCGCCGGTGTTTGCCGTCAATGTGGCTGATTTCGACGGCGACGGTATCGAGGATCTCTTCCTGGGGCAGAATTCCTTCGGCTCCGCTTCCGATCTCTCGCGGGATGACGGCGGGCGCGGGCTTTGGTTGCGGGGCAGGGAAAATGGACGGTTCGAAGCCATGAATTCATCCGCCAGCGGAATCGCGATCCTCGGGGAACAGCGCGGCGCCGCCGTGGCTGACTTCAACCACGATGGCCGCGTCGATCTGGCCGTTTCGCAGAACGGCGGACCGACGCGGTTGTACTTGAATCGCGGCGGCAGGCGCGGCCTGCGCGTTTCCCTGCACGGACCGCCGGCCAATCCCGACGGCATCGGCGCCCAGATGCGGGTGGTTTACGCCGGCGACCGGCGCGGACCGTGCCGCCTGGTCCAGGCGGGCTCGGGTTATTCGTCGCAGGACGCCCCGACGCAGATTCTCGGTCTCCAGGACAACCCGCAGGCCGTGTGGATCCGCTGGCCCGGAGGCAAAGAACAGACGGTGCGGCTGAAGCCTTCCGAATGGATGCTGCAAGTGAATTTCGCCCTATGAAGTGCGCCACCAGACCTCCGCGTCTCGACTTGCCTCCGGCTGCCGCCGTCGTCCTGGCGACAGTATTGATAGGCCTGCCGGGCTGCAACCAACGAAATTCGGCTTCGCCCCCCGAGACGTCCACCGCGGCTCCGTCCCCGCCAAGAGTGGAACTGGTGCCGTTGACCAACATGGTGCTCATCAGAGCCGGCACGTTTGTCCGCATCCGCCAACCCGTCACCATCACACGCGAATTCTGGCTCGGGAAGTACGAGGTAACGCAGGCCGAATACGCCGCCCTCATGGGCACAAATCCCAGCCACTTTCAGAACGACTCCAACCGACCGGTCGAACGACTGAGTTGGTTCGACGCCGAGGCGTATTGCGCCGCGGTGAGCGCCCGTGAGCGCCAAGCCGGGCACTTGCCGACCGGTTATGAATACCGGTTGCCCTCCGAGGCCGAATGGGAGTACGCCTGCCGGGCGGGAACGACCAATCTGTTCAGTTTCGGCGACGATGCCCAGGCCGCCGATGCCTTCGCCTGGACCTCGGAAAACTGCTCGTCCGCCACCCACTCCATAGGCCTGAAACACCCCAACCCTTGGGGATTGTACGACATGCACGGCAACGTCTGGGAATGGTGCCGCGATTGGTTTGCCCCGTATCCGGCGAGTCCGGCGGTGGATCCAGGGGGGGCCCCGAGTGGCAAGTTCAAGGTCTTTCGTGGTGGCGGCTGGAATCAGGAGGTTCAGTTCGCGCGCTCGGCCAACCGCTTCATGATGTCGCCATCCAATGGCATCTACTTCGTGGGGTTCCGCGTCGCCCTCTGCCAGGCCGCTCCCGGTCCGGGCCGTTGAAATCCGACCGACCAGCCCGCTGCCTGCGTCGTCCTCGAATCCTTCCCGGTACCGCGGCGGTTGCGGGGGCAGCCTTCTATTGACAAGGGGACCGGACGTCCGCCCGGTCCCCTGCGACTCAACCACGTGGCAATGGCCTACTGCTTCAACCGATAGAACTTGGCCGATGTCCCCGTGGTTTGGGGGGCGTAGGGGGACGCCGCGTTCGGAAGGTCAGTCCAGGTCTCCAGATCCACAGATTCCTGCAGGACAACCCCGGACTGAGTCCACATGATCTGCACAATGCCGCCGGTCCCGCTCACCGCGAGGCTGAACTCGGTTGGCATATCGGGAGCGACTCCCGACCGGTAGCACCGGTAACCGCCGTTGGCGCTGTCATTCAGGAGCACTCGCGTGCCGTCGGCCTTGACGGAGTAGAGCTCAAGGTTCGCTCCCCCGCCACCTTCCTGCCAGATGACCCGCATGGGGTAGATGCCGGCATCCTGGACCACGCATCGGTAGGTGAGATTGGCCGTGGCCCCGTCAACCTGGCTCAGAATCAACGCCTCGTCCGGCTGGTTGATGTAGCCGGCCTGGGCGCGGAAGCTGTCGTCGCTGACTACCCCCAGGGTGATCACTCCCGCCGGCAGCTCGACGTAGGTGATGACTTGCGCGTCGATGCCGTCGTCAGAATAGTTGGTGCCCGGGATGCCCGGCATCACGTCATCGGGGACGAAGTACCCGGCATTATCGATTCCATTCTGGCTCACGTTAAGAACGGTGGGGATTTCGAACCGGTACAAGGGGCCCACTTTGACCCCGGTGTTCAGAGCGGAGCCAACGCTGTTGGGATCGGCCAGGTTCACCAAGATCGTGCCGCCGGTGTCCCTCAGTTGACCCGCCAGAGCCTGCTCGCACGAAGCGAGGCTGTTGGGCGTGACGGCTTCGTTCTGGAACACGTCCCAGAGGAAGCCGGGCTTGGACTTATCCACCGACACCGCTTGAAGGGCCTTGGTCAGGGTCGGATAAGTGATCACCGTGAATTGCCAGCTCTGGCTCCGGGGGACGCCTCCCGAGGTGTAGGCAATGCCAACGGTGTGTTGCGAACCCGAGGCGAAGAACGCCGCGGGTTGGTAGTTGATTGTGGTCACGTCGCCCACCTTCGTGGGTTGCACGCTCAGTTCGGCGCCATCGAGGGTCAGTTTCACCGAACCGGTATCGACGGCGCTCTGACCGTCCTGAATCATGGCCACCACCGGCGCATCGAACGCGACGCCGGTCGCGCCCGGACTGGGCGACACAAAGGTGATGGCGGTGGGTCCCTTGCTGGTCACGGCCCGATACGTTCTCCAGCCGCCATTGTCCGTATCGTTGAGCAAGACCTTCGTGGTGCCGTCCGCCAGCACGCTCGACCATTCGAGGTACGCATCGCCACCGCCCTCTTCCCAGACGGTGCGGAAGGGGTACACGCCCGCATCCTGGACATAGACGGAGAAGGTAGTACTGGCCACCGCGCCGGCGGAATCAGCCGCCGTCTGGGCCAGGAAGACGTCGGCAATATTGCCCGCGGTCGTGCGGAAGCCATCATCGCTGCGCACGGCCAGGGTATGTTTGCCAACCGGCAGGTCGATGTACGTAACGACCTCCCCCGCGATGCCATCGGTTCCGTCGCTGTTGGGGTCGCTGCCGGGAATCCCGGGCATCACGTCGTCGATCGTGAAGTCCCCGAAAGTGCCGCCGTTCGGGCTCATGTTGATGGTGGTGCCGATTTCAAACTGGATCGCAAGCCGATTGTTGGCGCCGGCGGTGCCCGGCGCGAGCGCGACGCCTTGAGCGCTCGGATCGGCCAGGTTCTGACCGAGCAAGCCGGCGAGTTGCTCAAGTGGCCGGGTGCTGTTATTGGCCTGGAAGGCGCTGTTCTGGTGGACCCGCCAGATGAAACCCCGCTTGGAGGTATCGGGGGTCACCTTGAGATCGGCGGTCAGCAGAGCATACGTGGTCGTCTTGAAGCTGGCTGAGTCCGTCACGGTGTTTCCCCGCGTATCCTTCACCTCGACGATGTAAGTGTGTTCTGAACCCGGCGGGAAGGGTGTAGGACGGGTGTACGTGAAATCGGTGGCGTCCGTCTTCGGTGTGGTCGTCAGCGGGACCGACGTGCCATCAATGTACAGCTTCGCGCTGGACGCATCACAGATCGAGCCCCCCAGATTGTTCACCCGGAAGGAGAAGCCCTCGGGCTTGGGATTGACGGCCGACAGGTAGATGAGGTCCGCCGCGGTTCCGCCAATGCCGAGGGTTACGAGCGCAGTTTCACCGGGCGTCTTTCCGAAGACGATCGAGTGCGCGCCCAACCCACCCCAGCCTTTCTGGCCCGGGGTGTCTTGGTCGCCGTCATTAATAGCCATGCCGAGCCCAAACTGCGTTCCGTATGCCAGATTGGTCAGACCCAAGGCGGCCTTGGGCAGCTTGATTTCGTAGGTGGTCTTCTTGGTCGTCGTGTTGCGGTTAATGGCGACATCCGTCAGACACGTCTGGTCCGCGATGCAAGGCGGGCCAAGTTCGTGGCGATCAGCCACGACGAGATTCGAGGGATCATTGAGGTCGGGATCCTCTTCCACACCGCCGAGGGCGTAGTTGTACCGCGCCACCTCCCGGTCCTGAGCCGCGTTGGCAATCATCAGTTGAACGGAATCGCCGTTCCACGCACTCCGGGCGGCGTTTTCGTGGTAATCGTCCGTGACGACAAACCCGAAATAGACGTTGTCAGCATCATAAGTGATCTGGACGGCCGAGGTCTGGTCGTCGGGGCCCGTCCAAGTCCCGCCGGCATACTCTTCGAACAACACCAACTCGGCGCCGACGCCGGCGGTACCTTTTCCGGCTGGCGTGCCTTCGGCTCCTATTTTGACGTAGAATTTCGGGTCGGCGAGCACGGGAACTCCAGACCACTCCGAGAGGTTGCCGTCGAGAACCACGGGTTTCGGGGTGGGGTTGGCCGTGTAGATCTCCTTCCCGGGTTCAATATCATTCTTTCTCGCCAGCGTAATCAGGGCCGTTTCGGACGGGGTCTTTCCAAAGACAATCGCGTGCGCGCCCAATCCGCCCCAGCCCCTTTGACCCGGCGTATCCTTGTCGCCGTCGTTGATCGCCATGCCCAGGCCGAACTTCGTCCCCCCGTTAAGTGCGGTCAGCCCCAGCGCTTCCTTGGGCAGCCGGATTTCGTAAGTGGTCTTGTGCGTGGTGGTGTTCCGCTTGATGGCGACGTCGGTCAAACACGTTTGGTCCGCGATACAAGGCGGGCCAAGTTCGTGGCGGTCAGCCACGACGAGATTCGAGGGATCATTGAGGTTCTCATCCTCTTCCACACCGCCGAGCGCGTAGTTATATCGCGCCACCTCCTGCGAGCGGTCCGCGTTGGCGATCATCAACTGGACGGAGTCGCCGTTCCACGCGCTCCGGGCCGCGTTCTCGTGGTAATCGTCGGTCACCACGAAACCGAAGTACACGTTGTCGGCATCATAGGCGATTTGCACCGCCGAGGTTTGGTCGTCGGGGCCCGTCCAGGTGCCGCCGCTATACTGTTCGAACAACACCAAGTCGGCGCCAACGCCGCCGGTACCTTTGCCGGCGGGGGTGCCTTCGGCTCCTGTTTTGACGTAGAACTTCGGGTCCGCGAGCACCGGAACCCCGCTCCATTCCGAGAGGTCGCCATCCAAGACGATGGGGCGCGGGACGTGGATGGCGCTGTAGTATTCTTTGCCAGGTTCGATGTCGTTGGCACGGCTGGAAACCGCCAACAGGCATGCGCCTGCCGCCAGCAAGAGCGGGATGACTCTTCTTTTCATAGGCGTCCGTCGAGGTTGTTTGTTTGGGAAGTCTGCTTTTACGAACTAATGCATAGTGCCTGCGCTTGCATCGTCTGTAAAGCTGTTTTCTCCCCGGGCTGCAATTCGGGCAATTGAGGCAGGGTGGTGATGGTTTGCGGGGTTTGTGGGTGGCGACAACTTCGGCTGCGGACGAACTCGCTAATCTACAGCGCCTTCCGGACAGGCTGTCCGGCCCTGTTCTTCGTTCTCCGGCCCTGTCCAAGGCCACGCGAGCAGCCGTTTGCCAACTCGAGTGCCGGAAAAGCGCAGTGCCAGGATCGGCGCAGGTCTGGGCGCCGGTCGCGGCTCATTCATCGAGCCGATAGAAGCGGCGGCTACGGCTCAGGGCGTTGGACACGACAATTCGTGCCTGTTGAAGTGCCACGGCATTGGTTACCGGCGCCCAGGCTGGTGACCGATCGAGACGGTCGGTCCTTTCCAGTTGGTAACCCGTGTGGGCAGACGGCCACGAGAGGGCGACGCCAGTGGCCTCCCGGCGGACAGCCAGGCCCGGGGATTGCCGGTTCACCCTACAGGCCGTGCGGATGCCGGCCAACGACCGCACCAGCAACTGGGCCTACCTGGGGATGGCGGCGCTGGCCTGGAATCTGAAGGCGTGGTTTGCCCTGCTGATGCCCGCGCGGGAGTGCGGATTCCAACCGCTCAAGCTGGAGTCTTGGGGCGGTCAAGAGCCCGATCCATCAAGTCTCATTCGACCGTCTTCCATTTGAAGCATTCTCCGCCCTTGCGGGCTGCAGTCGGACCGGTCGCCCCTACCGTCACCGGCCCGGGTACATCCGGCTTGGTGGTCAGGTAACGGTGATTCGTCAGGGACATGAGCATCGTGTCGCCGCGCATCAGGTTGACCCATTGGAAGGACTCGGCATCGCTCCAGGTCGTTCCAGCAAGGTCCTTCAGCGAAACGCCGTTCTCAGCGACGGAAACGAACCGGCCCTTGGCAGTCTTCAACGCCACACGGCCTTTGCCTAGGTCAACTACCTGGAACTTCGCATTCGGGGGGACGTCGCCCGCCGCGTCGGCCGCTACATTCACCAGGGCGTTGTGCTGCGTATCGGCGGCCAGGAAGCTGCCATCAGCGCCACTGGTCAATGTGATGGTTCTGCCCATGGGAATCTCGCGCTCGATGCCGCGGGCGCGAGGTTCATCAACCGTGTAGTTGTCAAAGTCGGCATGGCCGCCGGGTCGGCCGGACGTGTTGAAGTGGAATAGAGCGGGACGAACACCTTGGAAGGTCCGAAGCTGGAAGGTCATGGTGAAGGAGTTGCCTAGCGGCGAGAAATCCTTGCCATCGGCGCTCCAACTGAAGATGGCCTCGTCGGTGTCAAAGTTGCACGCGACGCGCAACCACAGATGCTTGGGGGGATTGACGGGGCCCACGATTGGCGGGTTGGCGGGAGCCGCCTGGGTCCCTCGGCGTCCTCCGGCACCGCTGCCGGTGTTGTCGAACATCTGCAGCGTCGTGCGCTCCGCAGTCTGCACCACGCCGATCCAGGCATACGGAGAACTCAGCAGTGCCAGACCTGCGTTATCGCCGGGGACCAACCCCGATGTATCCAGTTCGACGGTCATGGTGGACTCGGGTCCGGGCGGGCGCTGACAGAGGCTGTTACGAGCGGAATAGAGATCGCTGGCGGGCAGTGAATGCAGGCGAAGCACACCGGGCTTCTCGGTGATCGACCACTGAGTGTCATCCGGCACATGGTTCCATTGCCAGAGCGGATTCAGCTTGCCGCTGTCGAAGTTGTCATCGTGGATGAACGCCGGCTTGGGCTCCTGCATGGAACCCGTGTCCGGCTTGATCCAGGTATTCGGTGCTTTGCGCAAGTTGCCTGGCAGGCCAATGAGCGGGAAGCCGTTGTCCCAGGTGATCGGGACCAGAGCGACCATGCGGCCCGCGCTGCCATGGTCCGACATGATGATGCTCCACCAGTCGCCTGCGGGGGTGTCCACAAAGCCACCCTGATGAAGCCAGAGGCCACGATCATTGGGCCGGGCACGAAGGGGCGCCGCGGCCGTCACCCCAAGCGATTCCCCTTGAACCATGCGCTCGATCTTCCACGGGCCGTCAATGGAATCCGCAATCGCCACCATCTGATCCACCGGTCCACCGGGAATGGCGGAGACATCGACATACTTGCCGTTGATTTTATAAAGGTGGTGGCCCTCGCCCATCCGGCCCACGAGTTGGTGGCGGACGCCGGGGACGAAGGACTTCAGGTCCGGGGCCAGTTCCTCGATCGGATAAGGACTGCCGCCGCCGGAGATGATGAAAACCCTTCCGAGGTCGTCATCGAAGAGCACCGACAGATCGTGCCGTCCGGGCAATTGGTTGCGTTCCCACGGGCCGTTGATTGACTTCGAGCGGAAGACCTGGAGGCCCACGCCGTTGACGTTGGAGAAGAATGTAGAACGTGCCTTTGTGATAGCGGAGGCAAGGCGCCCAGATGCCGCGGCCGTAGATGTTTCCTCCTTCGAGCCGGAAGGCAGGACCGAGGTCCAACCGTTCCGCGCAGTAACCAACCAGTTCCCAGTTGACCAGGTCCTTCGAGTGCATGATCTGCACCGCGGGCATCATGTGCATGGTGGTGCCGGCGAGGTAATAATCGTCGCCGACTCGGATCACGTCCGGATCCTCGAACTCCTCGTAGAACAGCGGATTCGAGTAGGTGCCGTTGCCATTGTCGGCGGTCCAGTGCTTGGTCGCAGCGGGGGGCAGCCCGGACGAAGCCGGCGTGGCTGCGAGGCCCGATGGCGTCGCGCCGGCAAGCAACGCGGCGAAGACGAACTGAGAGAGAACGGACCGGTTCATAGCTGCTCTGTCTTCAACTTCAAGACCGTGACGGAGTAGGCCGGGAACTCGCGCTCAAACTTCGCGCTCAAACCGCCTACCGTCTCGGTCCGCGGGAAAACCACTCGCGGATCTTGGATTGAGTTGGTATCCTCCAGACTCTTACCCACCAGCGCCACTAGTTCGCCCTCGGGCTCAATCTTAGTCGCGCCGTGGATCTGAATCATGATCGACCGCGCCGAGCCGGACGCGTTCACGACCTTCACGTAAATCAGGCCGCTCTTGCGGTCGCGCGTAGCAGAAAAGAAGATCTCGCGGATCGGGCGCCGCGGGGGAGGATTTCCACCGCGAAATGCCGGCGGCTGCCATTGACGCGTGGGGATGTTCTGGGAATCAGTGGCGAGGATTTCATCGCCGTGCATCGTGCTGAACAGCATCTGGGCGTAATAAGAGGGCGAACCGTAGCTGGTCAAGACATCGTAGCCAATCAGATCCGAGCTCCATTGCATCGAGCGGCCTTGTCCCGTCAACTGGCTGACGTTGACGAGCAGCGGAGCATAGCAGGACAGAAGAACCACGTCCGAATTACGTTCCATGCCGGCCATCCACGCCGCGTCGCCCAGCGCCCCGGCCATGTTGGGGGTGGGCGAACCGACCCGCGTGGCCCATTCACCGCAAAAGATCTTGGATTGATTCGTCCGCGAATACGTATCGTATTTCAGGGATTGCCCCATCATTTCTTCCAGTCCGCGGTAGTAGTGCTCGTCCACCAAATCCGGGGTACGGCTCTTGACCCACAGGCTTTGCGGTTGTTCGTAACCGGTCGAGGAAATGACCTTCAAGTGCGGATAATTCTGCTTGATGGCGTCGTAAAACTGCGCGAACCGTCCGTCATAGGTGCCATTGCGGTCGGGACCGCTGCGGTCGAACCAGTCTTCATTGCCAACCTCGACGTATTGCATCTTGAACGGCTTGGGGTGCCCGTCCTTCGCGCGCTGCGCACCCCACTTGGTGGTGGTGGCGTCGCCGATGAGATACTCGATTTCCTCGAGGGCCTCTTGGACGTAGGGCTCGAGTTGGGGACCGGCTGCGATGACGCCACCGCGGCCGAGGCAGTAGCCGGCAAAGACGCCGAGCAGAGGTTCCATGTCCAGATCCTCGCACCACTCAGCGAATTCAAGCAGCCCCAAGCCGTCGGTGGACCAGTAACCCCAGGGACTGGGATGGCCGGGACGCTGTTCGATCGGGCCAATGGTTTCCTTCCAGTTGAAACGCTGATTGAAGGCGTTCCCCTCAAGATAATTGCCGCCGGGGAAGCGGAGGAATTGGGGCTTCATTGCAGCGAGGAGTTCCATGATGTCGGCGCGGTTGCCATTCTCGCGATTCCGGTAAGTGGGCGGGAAGAGGGAGACGTTTTCCAGCCACAGCGTTCCCGGTGTCTTGGTGGTGAGCTTGAAGACGTTCTCCTTGGAAGCGGGAACGTCCTTGGTCTTCAACTCTGTCGAGAATTTGCTCCATTCGGGCTTCAGACCGGAGATTTCGGCGCTGGCGAAGGTGGTCTTGCCATCGGCGCTATCCAGGCTGACGGTCACCGGGCCATTGAAGCCGGCAGCGGCTTTCGCAAAAAAGGCCACCTTGTAGGCGGTCTGCGGCTTGACGGGAATCCCCCAGTAGCCACAGTTGGCAACCCCGGCCGGGGAAGCTGCGGAGGCCGACGACGCGTCGAGCTTGAGGCTGACGTTCAGGAATTCGTTCAGAGGGCTATTCGTGTCGAGCACGATCGAAGCCCCGCCGACGACCGTCCAGTACCTGGGCTGGGTGTCGGGTCGGAAGGTGACCGGGAGGTACTTCCCGGCCTCGTACGTATCGGGCGTGACGCGCGGGACCACAGCGTCGGCCTTGAAGGAGCGGTTGCGAATCAGTTCCCCATAAATGCCGCCCTCGTAGGCGAAGTTGATTTCCTCGGTCATCAACCCGTAGAGCATGGGGCTGACCTGGCCGGTGACTTTACCCGCGTCAATCTGCAGAACGGTCGGTCCGGTGGGCGCGGTTGGAGCCGGCGTGGTCTCGGCGGGAGCGGAGGGCGCGGCTGCGGCAGGAGCTGGCGTCACCGCGCTCGGGTCGCCCGCGGATTGCGGGATGATTTCAATCGCGCAAATTTGGGGGTTCTCGACCTTGGGCGTGAAGGTCACCTTGATCTTGCCGTCGGTGACTTCGACGGGGACCGTCTCCACGTAGGCCTTCAAAGGGCCGCCGGCCTTGACCCACACGTCGAAGTCCTTGAACTCCTTCCCCTGAACGTTGAAGGAAAACACGCGCTCTCCCGGCCCATTGATGCCCTCGTACGTTTCGGCGAAGTGCAGTTTCACCAAGTACTTTCCATTCGGCACCGGCCAGGAGAAGGAGTCCATGCTGTAGTGCTCCGCCCGGTAGAGGTCGGGACTCTTCGTGTTGGCAATCTGGATGTCAGGCCTTGCGATGGTCTGGCCTCCCTCGAAGCCCTGATCGGCCAGCCAGACATTGCCCTCGGCGTCTTTGACGGGTTCGGATGCTCCGGCCTTGATCCGGATTATCTTTGCGACGGGCGCGCTTGGCACGCGCTTGGCCACGATTTCTTCCTTGGCGAATTCGCCGACCTCGCGCGTGAACTTGATTTCGTTGCCGTCGGCCGAGAGCTTGCCCGTGTAGGTGATGCGTATCTCGTTGTCCTGGAAGCTGAGCATCTCAACGAACGAAATCGTGCCGCCGTCCACCTTGCCTTCCTTCAGTTCGGCCTCGCGCGTCCGGTCGCCGATCTCCGATTTGGCTTTGCCGGTCAACGTCGCGCCGTCCTGCTTAAGCGTGAAGGTGTATTTCTGGTGGCCGATCTGGGAGTCGAAATCGGACTTCCAAGTGCCGGTGACGTCGGCGGCGGGAGTTTTGGCGGCGGGCGCGGTTGCCGCCGACGCGGGCGTTGCCGCGCTTGTCTCGGTCGATTGCGTTGCCGCCGTCATCGGCACGGGACGGTCTTGGAACAGCAGCGGCGCGAATTGATACAGGCTGCGCCGCCAGGACTGCCACTCGTGAGCCGTGTCGGGAGACACATAGAAGTAGCTGTTGATGCCCGCAGCTTTGAGTGCCTCCGCATTTGCCTTGGGGTCGCCACCAAAGGGCCCGCGGCCCCCTCGATTTCCGCCGAGTTCGCGGCTGCCGTAACTGACGAACACCACCTTGACCTTCTGTTTGAAGGCGTCCATGTCGGCGATGTCCGCCGGAGCAATACTGCCGCCGCTGAAGATGCCGATATGGGAGAAGGTGTCGAGATGGGCCAGGGTGATCATGCGGGTTTGCATGCCCCCCATGGAGAGGCCGGCCATGGCGCGGTGAGGCTGATCGGCGAGCGTGCGGTAGTTGGCATCAATGAAGGGGATCAGATCGTCGATGAGGACATGTTCGAAGGCGCTGAAGTCGAAGCGCTCGCGTCCTCCAGGCCCACCCCGTCCGCTGATGCCGCCGCCATTTTCCATCACGATGATGAAAGGCTTGGCTTTGCCCTCGGCCAGCAGGTTGTCCAGGATCACACTTGCATGGCCCTGGTTACCCCAGCCGGTTTCGTCCTCTCCCATCCCGTGTTGTAGATAAAGCACCGGGTAGCGTGTGCTGAGGTCCTTGTCGTAATCGGGTGGGGTGTAAACGAAGCAGCGGCGGTTCGCGTCGCTCGTTTTGGAAAAGTAGAAGACCTCCCGCAACTGGCCATGCGGCACGTTCTTGAGTACGTAGAAGGCCTGGTCCTTGGCCGGGACTTCGACGCCGCTGCCCCAGCGGCCGCCGCCGTAGAAGTACAAAGTGCCGGGATCGGGGACTCCGGCGCCATCGATGACGAGTTGGTAATAGTGAAATCCCTCGTCCTGGGGTCGCGTGACGCCGACCCAGGCGCCGTCGTCACCCTTGGTCAGCGGGTACTTGGCACCGCCCAGGAATTCGAACACAACGCTCTGAGCCTGCGGCGCGACGACACGGGCGCGCACGCGCCTTTCCGAGTTGACCTGGGGATATTGTTTGCCGGGCTGATTCAGCGCTGATGGCTTGAAATCCTCGGCCACCGGCTCGTTGGTTTGGGCCAGGCAAAGCGGGCCCACCAACCCGGAAAGAAGGGTGATGAGTGAGAGGGTTGTCTTCATGGCGCGTTCACTTTTGATGGTTGTTATGGTCGTCTGTCAATTCTGAGGCTGGATCCGGTAGAGTCCGGCCCCATGCGGGTTGATCTTCTGCGTCAGTGTGCCGACAATGACGCCCAGGTCGTTGTGATTCCAGAGATCGCGAACCTTGGCCGATCCTTTCATGCCAAAGTCCGCCAAGGAAACTGAAATGGCCCTGGGCTGCGACGACGTCGGATCGGCGGCTGGGGCGGCCGTAGTCCCAACCGCCGCGCTGGCGTTCGAACCGCCCCGCCCACGCCGGGGAACCGGAGCCGGTGAAGTGTTGAAGATTGCCAGGTACTGGTCTCTCGATCCCGGCACGTCCGCCACCCAGGCGACCGCGTTAGTGGCATTGAAGAGTTGCCGGTTGTTCGTAGAGCGTTGGTTCACCGCCAACACTTCGTCGTTGGTCAGGAGGGCGAGGGTGAAGGCGTCGTTCTTCGGGAGGTTGCCGCCGAGGATCAACGGCGAGCGAGCGATGCACCACAGGGTCATCAGCGTGAATTGTTCGTCCTTCGTGAAATGCGTCCAGTTGTCAGTCGTCTGCCACGCCCGGACGTTTCCCAGCGGCAACATGTCGGCATCGGGCCAATGACCGGGCCCGCGAAAGGGTGTCCAGTTGTTCAGTCGTGCGAACTGGGCGTAGAGGGCGCGCCAGTCGTCCCAGAAATCGTCGCTGATCCGCCACAGGTTCGCGTGCGCCTGGATATGTTCGCCTTCGCTCACGGGCGTCGCGCCCGGCGAGGTCGAAAGCACCATGGGCCGGCCCGACCGGTCAATGGCCTTGCGGATGGCTTCGATTTCGTCCTTGTGATACGGCCGCGAGAGGTCGTCCACCTTCACATAATCCAGGTCCCACGACGCCAGTAGCGCGAAAACTGAGTCGTAATACGCCTGCGCGCCCGGTTTGGTCATGTCCACGCCGTACATGTCGGTGTTCCAGGGGCAGGTGGAACGTTTGTTGACGATGTCGGTGGCTTTATACGGTGTGCCGAGGATTGGCGAATTGTCCCGGTCCGCCGCCTGACGCGGAATGCCGCGCATCAGATGCAGACCGAACCTCAGCCCCCTCGCGTGCAAATAGTCTGCGATTGGTTTGAAAGAATGCGTTGCCGCCGTCATTGGGAAGCGATTCGCGGCCGGGAGCAATCGCCCGTTCGTATCCATCTCCAAGGCGGCATCGCGCCGGTACTCGGTCGTGCGGGCGAGCGGTTCGTACCACTGGATGTCGATCGTGATGATGTCCCAGCCATGCGGTTTGAGGAATCGCGCCATGTAATCGGCGTTGGCGATCACGTTCGATTCCCAGACGCCCGCGCCATAGCAGTCCCAGGAGTTCCAGCCCATCGGCGGGGTTTTGGCCCAGGACCAGAAACCTGGCTCGGCAGCGGCGGCGGTCAGCCATCCCGCGAGCAGTGCTGGGACGGCGAGTTGCAGTTTGCGCGTCAATGTCGGTTTCACGTCCGGGATGGAGTATCCAAACCGACGCTTTGAGCCTGCCGACCTCGTCAATGGGCCGTGTTTACTCATACTTCCGGCAAATCACCGATTTTGGACATCAGACGCCAAGCAGTAGAGATGGCTGTCGGTCCGAAGGTAAATCGCTGAGCTCGTAAAAGCAGGCGAGGCAAAGACCGGTCCATCCAGTTGGTTCTCGGCCAGGAGCGCCAACTCCTTGTCGGCCCGGAACACCACCGTCTTCCCTTCGCGA
Organism: uncultured bacterium; assembly: GCA_963735925.1. GTDB lineage: Bacteria > Verrucomicrobiota > Verrucomicrobiia > Limisphaerales > J093 > DSVZ01. The sequence goes on along the minus strand of CAVTMT010000003.1, from coordinate 732,822 downwards.
CTGAAGCAGTAGATCCGCCCCTGGGCATAGACGGGAGAGGCGGCGTAGTTACTACCGGCGCGAACCTTGCCGATGATCTCTCCGCTCAAGGCATCGACGCAGGTTACAAAACCATCGTCACTCAGGAGGTAAAGTGCCCGACCGAGCAACAGGGGTGATGCCATGAATCCAATGGAATTCGGCAGCTTCCAGGCGACATGGGTTTGGGTGACGTCACCTTGTCCGTCCACCCGGATGGCCCAGAGCTGGGCTTTGCCACGGAAAACGCCCGTGCTGACGTACACCAAACCCTCACCATAGACCGGGCGAGGCGCCACGGTTTCCCCCTTCCCGTTGTCCACGCGCCAAATCTCCTTGCCCGTCTCTGGCTCGTACGAGACGAACCACTGAGCGCCGGGCACGACCATCTGCATCTTGCCGGCGGCTTCGAACACCAACGGGGTGGAGAAGGATTTGCGAAATTCCCGGACGGGCGTACTGAGCGGGGGACGGTCGCTCTTCCAGACGGTTTCGCCGGTCAGTTTGTCCAAGGCGGTGACATACTGCTGATCCCTCCCGTCCCGCACCAGGATGAGAAGCTTCCTGAACAGAGCAGGCGAGCTACCCGGCCCCTGATGATGATCCAAGGGAAGCTGGCGTTTCCAAAGCACTTCGCCCGAAACTGAATCCAGGCACGCCGTGCCGAACGTGCCGAAGTCGCAATAGACTCGCCCAGATTCAACGACCGGAGTGGGGGTGGCGTAGCTGTTGAGCAAGTTCACCGCCGGTGGATTGTCCACCGGGAACAACTCGACGTAATAGATCTGCTTGCCCGTGGCGCGTTCGAGGCATACCGCGGCGGTCACCACCCGTTCGGCCTGCTGCATTTGGTCTGGGCCAGCGGCGAAGGTCCGAACGTCGCTCTCCTGAGCCGTCGTGAGCCAGATTCGGTCGCCGAGGATCACCGGGGAGGATCGCCCCCGGCCAGCCACGGACGTTTTCCATTTCACATTCTGAGTCGGGCTCCAGGTCAGCGGGACATTGGTGGCCAACGAAAGCCCGTTGCCCTGTGGTCCCCGGAATTGGGGCCAGTCATCGGTAGATTGTGTCTGGTCGCCTGAGATCAGGGCGATATCCGGTTTCTGCGGGTCAGCGGCATATCCCGCCTGCGGCGCGGCCCAACCCAAAACGGAAAGGGCCAGTGCAGCCCCAAGGCGGAGCAAAACGGGCACGGGGTTACCCTTGACCGTTGTAGATGCCGACCTGTCGGCGGTCCTTCGCTGCGGCCTAGTCACGCTTCTCATATTCAGGGCCATGGTTGAATTAGGCGGGAGTTTGAAGGCGCGCGCGCCGATACGTCAATCACCGCCCCGCGGACGGGCGAGAACCACCTCGGAGCACTCGTCCGGGTGTTTGAGCGAGTAAGCGGGACGCCGTCATCGTGGATTATGGGTTGGGCGAATCGACCGCCGACTGCAATTCGCGATCGAGGGCGGCGCCGTCGAAGGGGATCACAATTACTTTGCTGCCGTGGCCATCGCCGCCTTTGTCCTGTTCCTTTTCGACGTCGATCACCGCCAAGGTCATGGCTGCGACATGCCCGTTTTCGAGATAGACCGAAGGCCGTTCGGCCTTGTTCCAGTGGTTCACCGTGCCGTCGGGGTAGCGGACAATGGCCTTGCGCGGATCATACGCCACGCCGCGGTTGGTCCAGTCCTGGAGGCCATCGCGCGAGGTGAGGTGATACGCCGTCCGAGTGGACCAGGAGTTGACCGCGATGTGGTAGAGGCCGCCGGAATACCAGATGCAGGGGTCCTCGAGGTTTGGAATCCCGTGGGGAAAAACCGAGCCGCCCTGCGGCCTGTAAGGGCCGAGGATGCCTTGGTCGCTGAAGAAGATTCTACCATCGCGTGGGACGAACTCGAAGTGGCCATCGGGGCGGGCCATGATCGAGACGTTCGAGGCGTGCCACTTCGGTTCGCCCTCGACCGTGATGGTACCGAGGTGCTCCCAAGGGCCGTCCAGGGACTTGGAGACATAGACCTCGCAAGGTCGGGTTTCGCTGACGACAATGGCGTAGCGGCCGTCGGGCAGTGTGAGGGCGGTGACATTGTGCCCCTTGCCGCCCTGGTCGTTCGGCCAACAGAGGCCCTTGTCCACATAGGGTCCCAAGAGCGAATCGGAAACCGCGTGGACGGCGACCGAGCCGAACCAGCCGTTATGGCCTCTGGATTCGTCCCAACGGCTGGCGAACAGGTGATACTTGCCGTCCTGGGCCTGGATGATCTGGCCATCCCAGTAGCAGTATTGCTTCATGGTGGTGTCTTCCAGCCCATTCTGCGGGTCGCGCGGGAGCACGTTGGTCGCGCCCCAAACGTCACGGACCAAGTCGCCGTGCGGAGGCGTAGGGAGGAAGTAGCTGATGAATGGCTTCGGCTGAATTGCAGGCCGTGTTTCGGGAGCGGTCGGCCTATGGTCCAGCAAGGAAAGCATTGTCTCGGCATATCGCTTTCCCAGTTCCTTGTAACCGGCCGGCGTGAAATGCAGATGATCTCGCCGGCTGGTGCAACCCGCCGAAGAAATGACGTGCGCGGTAGGAATTGTCTTGGGCAACTCGTCGATGATGGCATTCATGCTGGCACAAGCGCCCTGCTGATCGGCATTCACGAGTTCGCCGGCGAGCAAGGGCACTTCTGCGGCCCTGAGATTGAGGTCCTTGATCAGGTTATCGTAGATGTTCTTGACCTTGTTTGGCCAGTCCTGGTCGTTTGTATTCGACTCTCCCTGGTGCAACAGGATGCCTTTGATTACGCCCTCCTTCTGCGCCTGTGTTGCCAGGTCCACGAGCCGCCGATAGGGGTTGCCGCCGTAGTCATTGATGATATTGGTCATCCAGCCTGGCGCGGTCGTAGCATAGGCACGAAGGACGTCCTTCTCGAATAGCTCGATTTTGCTGCCGGCCACGGCCACATTCACGACGCCCACCTTGATATTGGGAGGAAGCTGGGCAACCATCGTGCGGCCAAAGTAGTCGGCCGGGCACAGACCGGTGGAGGGGCGGCATAACGGAGGGACGGCAGGATACCACTTGCCCCGCGTTCGGCCTTGCCTTGGGAAATCGACCGCAGCCAGCACTTGGAAACGTTCGTCCACGGGCCCCTTGTCCTGCTCTTCAACTCCCGGAAACCCCTCCATATTCGACTGGCCAAAGCAGAGGAATACGAAGCGGTTCGTGTCCTGTGAATACACGTTCAAGCCCAACGAGAGCAGACCCGCCAGAACGAGGAGTCGGAGGATTGGTTTCATGACGGATTGCTACCTTGTCGCGGCTGCCTTCTTCGCCTCTGCGATGACGGCGTCGAAGGCCGGCTTGGGTTGGCTGTTGCCATCGAACAAGAGCGGCTTGCCATTGGCCCGCCAGGAGTTCGCGTCATTCGCACCCCAGAACGTGACCACCGCCACCGACTGGTCGTGCTTCAAGAATGCCCGGAAGAGGCCCGCGTAGGCCTCGGCCAGTTTCCGGTCGGCATCGCCCACCAAGCTGCCCTGGGTGGTCGCGGCGTTGTTGGCGATGTCCGCCCCGAAGCTGCGCTGGCCGCCCTGCGCGCTGTTGACGTCGAGTTCCGTGATATGGATGGGCAAGCCGAGCGTCGCGATTTCCGTCAGCGCCTGATCCATAGTCTCAAAGCTTGTCGAAACATTGACGTGGGCTTGCGAGCCGATGGCCATGACCGGGACCTTCTGCGCCTGGAGCGACTTGATCAGGGCGATGAGTTTGCGGCGTTTGGCCGGGTTCTCCAATCCATAGTCGTTGTAACGGAGGATCGCATTGGGATCCGCTTCGTGGGCGTATTCGAAAGCCTTGGCGATGAAGTCGGGACCGATGATTTCCAACCAGAGCGAATTCCGCAGGATGTTTGTGCCGTTGTCCGCGATGGTTTCGTTGACCACATCCCAAACCTTGATCTTGCCCTGGTAGCGGCCGACCACGGTGTGAATGTGGTCGCGCATCCGCTGGAGCAGCTCCTCGCGGGACGCTCGCGGTCCGTTGTATGGGCCATAACCGCCGCCGAACCCCCGGTTAAATCGCGCACGCCCGACCCTGTTTATTCCGGGCGCATTCGTCTCCGCGACGGGGCTTGGCTCGGCGTTGGTGACACGCGGGGGTGGATTAGTGCCGGCAAACACCCAGTTGGGAGTTTGGGCATGCCAGACGAGCGTGTGCCCCACCAAATACATGTGGTTGCTCAACCCGAAACTCACGAAGGCATCGGCCGGGCCAAACTCATAGCCGTCCGCGCCTTCGCGGGGATGGAGGAGCGCCCACTTCATATCGTTCTCCGCGACGACCTGGTTGAACTGTTTCTTGACGAGTGCGATGTCTCGATCCACCTGCTCCTGGGTCCGCCAGCGGAACGCGGTGCCCGTCGCCAAGCTGCGGTTAATGGCCGTGCCGACAAGAAAATGATCCTTGTAAGCGTCCTTGAGGGAAGGCGTGTCGGCAGCACGAACCATTGCCCCAAGGGCAAGCAGTGCCGGCACCAGCCAGCGGGTGTAGGCGTGTGGATGGGAGTTGTGCATCATCGTCTCGGTGGATTTGGAGAGGGTACCGCTGGCCGCGGCTTGGCACTCGGATCGCCCGTCGGGAGCGGGGCGTGATCCGTCTGGGCAGGTGGCCCGAGGATTTCGGTGAAGATGGGTTTCAAGCCATCCGCCCAGACTTGGTAGCCTTTCACGGTTGGATGCAACTTGTCCCTGGACATGCCCTCGAAGAGTCTTCCGTCCTTGTCAGCCAGCTTGTCGTTCACGTTGAGGTACCGAAGTAGCTTTCCGTCGGCCATTCTGGCGATGTCTTCGTTGATCTTCCTGATTTCCGGAATGACAGCCAGGCTGTCATTTCGCGGAAAGAGTGCCGTGAGAATGATGACCGCGTTCGGCGCCTTTTGCCGGCAGACGTTCACGAGGGCTTTCAAGCCGCGCGTTATGTTCTCCACCTTCCCATCTCCGCCGGGAACTGTACCAACGTTGTTGATGCCCGCGAGCACGACGATGATCCTAGGATTCACCCCGTCCAGTTCACCGTGCTCCACGCGCCACAGCATGTTTTCGATACAGTCGGCGCCCCAGCCGAAATTCGCGGCGTTCCAACCGAAGAAGTTGGTACGCCAGTTCGCGAGCAATTCCGGGTAGTCGGTCGCCCCCCACCGTCGGGTGATGGAGTCACCGAGGAAGTAAACGTCAATGCCGCCGCGCCTGACCTGTTCGAGCAGTTGGACGTGGGCGATCTGCGAATTCCTATCATTCCGGGGAGCGGGCTGGTCAGCCGGGCGAATCAAACCACCGGGGAGATCCTGGTCGCGGGATGCGCTGGAAAGCGGATGGGATGCGGCTTTCCCGCCCGGCGGCGTTTGTGTGTAGGTGAGCAGGCACCCCAACGCCGCAGCGAGACAGGACTCGATTAATGGAGCGAAGACCTTCACATGCTGGCGGGACTACCTGAAGATGCGTTGGGAGAACAGCCAGAGGTTGTTTCTCCAGTGCGTCGCGTCATGGCCGTTGCCGTCCACGTGCCAGACATGGGGTACGTTGTGTTCCTTGAGGTAGGCGTGAACGCCCTGGCTGATCCGGATCAGGCCGTCCTTGTTACCGCAGGACAGCCACAACAGCTTGAGTTGTCGCGTCGCGGCGGCCGGATCCGGTACCAGTTCCTCCGGCGGTTTGGTGTTCGGTGCGGACGAAAAGCCGCCCACCCACGCGAAGGTGTCGAGATGAGCCAGACCGAAGTTCAATGATTGGCCGCCGCCCATGGATAGTCCGGCCAGGGCCCGGTGCTCGCGATCGGCTTGTACCGAATACCGCGACTCGATGGCCGGGATCACATCGTCCAACAGGTCACGTTCGAATCTCGCGAAGGCGGGGGCGGTGGCCATCGCGTTGGGCCCGGCGCGATCGTCTTTTTGCGCGCGTCCATTGGGCATCACGATGATCATCGGCACGGCCTTGCCGTCGGCGATCAAGTTGTCGAGCAGGACGTCCGGCGTCGCGAACCGCTCCCACTCCGTTTCGTCCCCGCCAATGCCGTGCAAGAGGTAGAGCACCGGATACTGCTTGTCGGTTGAGTAACCGGGCGGCGTATAGACCTGCATCTTGCGGGTGGTGCCGACCGTCTTCGATTCGTATTCGATCATCTCCAGCTTGCCGTGAGCGATGTCGTCTCGTTTCACGTCGAAACCGGCAGGTGGATCGTCGAAGGCGCGTTTGTCATCCGGTCCCAACACGATCGGGCCGCCGAAGCCACCGGGGCCACGACGCGGTCTTGCGCCGGCGACCGCGCCTGGCGCATTGGCGGGACTTGCGGATGGCGCCGCATTGGCGGCGGGCGCGCGTTGGGCCACAAAGTCCTCGGTGGCGAAGTCGCCTACCTTGCGCGTGAAGGCGATTCCATTTGTGCCGACCTTTCCGGAGTAGCCCACACGCAACTCGTTGCCCTGGAAGCTGAGCATCTCCACAAAGCTCAACGTGTCGCCCTGGACACTGCCTTCCTTAAGTTCCGATTCACGTTTCTGGCCATTGATCTCCGATGTCGCCTTTCCCGTCAGCTTCCCGCCATCGATTTGGAACGTGAAAACGTACTTCTGCACGCCGATTTGAGTATCGAACTCCGCGTGCCATTGACCAGCGATGTCAGCCGCATGGGTGGTTGACGCCAGCAGCCCGAGCATGCCGCAGAGGAAGAGCTTCCGAGTGTTTGTCATAGATGCCTTTTTCGAAACCGTTGCCGAATGTTCCGAGTTGATCGTTCCAACGCTACTGTCCGTCCCAATGGAAAACGTCGCCCGCCGCCAGTTGCGGGTCGTGGCCTCTGGCGAAACGCTGGGTGCCCACGTCCGTCGGCAGTTTCAACGCGTCACTCTGGCCGAGATCCATGGTTACACCCCCAGCCGCCGGTTGCCGAGCGGCAGCGCCTCCACCCACTTCACGGCTGGTTGGGCACACCAGAGCCAGTTGGGATCCGCGCCGGCGGCCTTGCTTGACGAACCCAGGGTCGTCATCGCGATGGCAGCCCATTTCATCAAATTGCTTTTCATAATGCAGACGCCGGAGTTGGGAGTCCAGGTTACGCGTCCGGTTGGCCTTTGAGGTAGAGCTCGCGGATTTCGACGTCACTCAAAGCACGGCTGAACAGTTCAAATTCATCCAGCGACCCGCTGAGATTTCGAATCAGGGAGGGAGCGGCATGGGGATCGCCTTGCGAATGCCAGTTGCCCAGCTCGGCCGGGCCGAGCCGGAAAGGCGGAGCCAGTTTCAACGCCAGGCGGGCAACGGGGGATCCGTTGACGTAGTGGGTCACCTGCCCGGTATTCCCATCGACGACCACCGCCAGGTGCAGCCACATGCCGAACTGGTCGAGCGCGAGCACGGGGGGGCTCGCCAGAATCTGGAAGTTTCCCGAACCCGCCCCGAACACCGTCAGTCCCAGAGCGCCGTCGTTGCGAATCAGCCAATGAACTGTGCCCGGCTCGAATCCATCGCACATGAAAAGCGAGTTGAACTGCCGATCCAATCCCTTGACGCAGACCCAGGCCGAAAGGGTCAAGGCCGCAAACTCCCCCGGCACGGTCAGGCGCACGCGGTCGTTGGCGCTTTGAAATTCCAGGGCCTGCTTCTCCCGCCACCGGCCTTCCCCGCGCTGGCAGCCGACAATCGTCGCTTCCGGCACGGACCGATTCATTTCGGCCGTATTGCGCAACGTCCAGTCCAGGTCGGTGAGGTTCTCGAAATCCAGATGGACCACCAGCGACGGATCCTGGTTGAGTTGCGCGCTCGCGAACTGCCACCGTTCGTAGCGGAACGCCTCGGAGGCCAGCGAGCGCTGCTGGAATTCGAACATCGAAGTGAAGGCCGCCGCGCTTGCGGCCATCCGTCGCGGCGGATCGTTTCCTTGCGCCACGACGGCCTGCCCTGCGCCCAGGGACTGTTTTGCCGCTGGACCAGAAGACAACTCCACCTTTCCCTTGAACACATGAACTTCCGTTCGGGCACGGGTGGAGTTGATGCCGAACGCCGTCCCGAGATCCACCACGTTGAGCTGATCGGTTCTCAAGCGGAAGCCGCGCGCCGGTTGCGGCACCTCCGCGAGCAGGCGTCCACTCGGACAAACGGCTTCGCCGGGAGAAACGAGCTGCAGTTCTGTGGGCCCCTCGATCACCACACGCGCACCGCTGTAAAAGATGATCTGGGCCAAGCCGGACTCTAAACGAAGCCAACCCGGCTCCAGGGCGCCGCCCACCGTCAGCGGACCGGTGCTTTGGCCCCAACGAGCGTCCACGACGCGGGTCAGCATGGCCACCGCGGTGCTGGTGGTTCCCTTGGCGGCGGGACGATAGAGCTTAAGAGCGAATGCCGCCGCCAGCACCACAAAGCAGGCGGCCAGCGCCGCAACCCACGCCACGAGTTTCCGGGCCAGCGGGAACTTGAGGATGCCTGGTGGATCGCTTTCCTCCCTGGCTCCATCGAGGGAACGGGCCGGTGTGAGGGGACTCGGCTCCACAGCACACGCGTCCGGGGTCATCGTGGCGAACAAGTCTGTCTCCGAGGCGAGCCGTGAATGCAACTCCACGCGGAACAGGTACTCGTCCCGTGCGGCGGGATTGTCCCGCAGCAGACTGTTCAAGGCCCGCATCTGATCATCGCCAGCGAGGCCGTGACAGACCGCCGCGACCGCATCGTCGTACTCCAGCGACGGAAAGCGCACGTTCATGCGGCTGCTTCCTCCTGTTGCGCCGTATGCTCCACGCAAGTCTGCAAGGCACGGCGCACCCGCTGGAGCATTTTATAGGTCGCCTCGACCGTCCGCTTCGACTCCCCCGCCAAGGCTTGGATTCCCGTGCGCCGATAGTAGTAGCCCTCCACCAGGGCCCGTTGTTCCCCTGGCAACTTGCCCAGGCACCTTTCCAGGTGAGCCAGACGACGTTCCATCTCGGGCCGGAGTTCCTCCCGGCGACGTGCGAGTTCGTCCGCCAGCCCTTTGGCGAGTAATGCTTCCCACCGCTGCCGCCGCTCGATCCATTGGCGGGCTTTGTTCAGCGCAAAGCGACACGCCCACGGGGTGAAGGGTTGGGCTGGATCATAGGCGTCGAATTTCTCCCACAGCGCCAGCGCCGTCTGTTGCACAATGTCCTCGGCATCCGCCACGTTTGGAATCAGAGCGGCCACGTACCGGAAGACCTCCCGCTCACTGCGCAGAAAGAGCGAAAGGAACCGCTGTTGCGCCGCGGTCGGATCATCGAATCGACGCTGTGAATCTGCCGACATTCGTGAACTTCTACCAATACTTCCGGCAAAGCACGACTTTTGGACATCCCGGCGGACGTTGTTTCATGCCCCTGTGGGTGACCATAGCTTGGTCGTCTGCTTGCGGAAGCTTCTAAACCGACGATCATTCCGGCAGTCTTCGGTTCGGGGCGAGCAACTGGTCGTCGCGTGCGGCGAGCCTCGGAGCGTCTGACCTGCTGACCCTGGCCACGCCGCTCGGTGGTCAAACAACGGGTGCATGCACCGTTCGCTGGAGGATCGTGACGCAGATCTCCTTCTGATTGAGCCAACTGGAGTGCGCCGGACCGTGGACCACTTGAATGTTGGTATGGCGGGAAAGGACCCTGTCGGCCTGGCTGCTGCGTTACCGTTGACAAGAAGACTCGAGTGGACCGTCCGGTCCCCAAGGCAGAAACCGTAGGAGTGCTTCAAGTCAATAGCCGGCCACAGACGGCTTTGGTTTGGGAGATGCTTTCAAGCCGGCTTTCAGAATTCACGGGGTCGTTCGGAACTTGGCAAAGGGCGGTGAGTTCTGGAGAATGGCAGCCATGACCTCGCGCGAACGCGTCCTGGCCGCCTTGAATCACCAGGAACCGGACCGCCCGCCGGTGGATCTTTCAGGCCACCGTTCCTCGGGCATTGCGGCAATCGCATACGCGCGGTTGCGCCGCCACCTGGGCCTGCCGCCGACCCCGCTGCGGGTTTATGACCCGGTGCAGCAACTCGCCATTGTCGATGAGGACGTGCTGCGACTTTTCGGCGTGGACACGATTGAGCTGGGCCGAGCGTTTGCCCTGGAGGACCGGGATTGGCAGGAGTGGATGCTCCCCGACGGCACGCCCTGCTTGATGCCGGCGTGGGTGAAACTGCGTCGGGAGTCGGGTCGCTGGGTGATCTTGTCGGACGAAGGACGGGTCCTGGCACAAATGCCGGACGGCGTGCTTTACTTCGAGCAGACCTACTGGCCGTTTGCAGAAGCGGATGACCTGGACCACCTGCCGGACTACCTGGGCCGAAGCATGTGGACGGCCGTGGCTTCGCCGCCCGGCCCGCTGGCGGCCGGACGGGAAGGCGCCCTGGTTCTGGCGGAAGGGGCACGCCGGCTGCGCGTGCAGACGGAGCGTGCGATCATTGGCCTCTTTGGCGGTAATCTGCTCGAAATGGGCCAATTCATGTATCGGAATGACAACTTCTTCGTGCTCCTCGCGGGCGATCCGCGCCGAGCCCACGCGTTTCTGGACAAAGTGGTGGAAATGCACTTGGAGAACTTGGAGCGCTACCTGGCGGCGGTGGGGCCGCACATAGACATCATCCTGTTTGGGGACGACCTGGGCATGCAGTCCGGGCCGCAGGTTTCGCCCAAAATGTATCGCGAGTTCTTCTTTCCGCGCGAGCAGGCGATGTGGCGCCGGGCAAAGGAACTCGCGCCGCAGGTGAAGATCATGTTGCATTGCTGCGGCGGCGTACGCGAGTTGCTGGACGGCCTGATCGAAGCCGGACTGGACGCAATCAACCCGGTGCAAATCAACTGCCGGGGCATGGAACCGGCGGGCCTGAAACGGGATTTCGGCGCGCGGCTGACGTTTTGGGGCGGCGGTTGCGACACTCAAAACGTGCTCGTCCGCGGTAAACCGGACCAGGTGCACGCACAGGTCAAGGACTTGGCCGGACTCTGGAGGCCCGGGGGGGGGTGGGTGTTCCAACAGGTGCACAACATCCTGGCTGATGCGCCGCCGGCAAACGTGGCCGCGATGTACCAAGCGGTGAGGGAATGGTGAACCTCCCGCTGGCGGGTTCGCTCCCGACCTCGATTCGCACTGCCTGGGTAACGAAAGCCGGGAGTCTGCCGGAGGTTTCGGCTTTGTTTTCCGGTGCGGTGCGCTTTAATCGCAACACATGAAGCTTCGTCGCGCCCGGGTGCTGCGCGCCACGCAGGAAACCCGGGTCCAAGTCACGATCGCCATCGACGGTTCAGGCCAGGCGGGGATCGCCACCGGGATTCCTTTCTTCGACCACATGCTGACCCTGTTCACCAAGCACGCGGTGGTGGATTTGAAGCTGCGATGCACGGGCGACCTGGAGGTGGACGCGCACCATACGGTGGAAGATTGCGGCATCGCCTTGGGTCAGGCGATTCTCCAGGCGCTGGGTGACAAAAAGGGCATCCGGCGTTACGGGGTGGGGTTCGATCCGCGAAATCCTTTCACCGGCGAAGCATACGTGCCGATGGATGAGTGCCTTGCCCGCTGCGTGGTGGACTTCAGTGGCCGCCCTTACCTGGTGTGGCGCGGGATGGGCCCGTTGGCGTACAAGGTGACGCGGGCGGAACGCCAGCAAGACGCCGCGTCCGCCTTCCGCTTCGGATTGGCCCGTGAGTTCTTCCAGGGGTTTGCCAACGAGGCCCGCTGCAATCTGCACCTGGAACTCCTGTATGGGGACGAACCGCACCATGTCGTCGAGGCCTTGTTCAAGTCTTTCGCGAAGGCCGTGGATGTGGCGTGCCAACGCGATCCCCGGATTGCCGGCCGGGTGCCGAGCACCAAAGGCCGATTGTAGCGCTGGTTGAATAGGTACGAAGCGAGAACCCGTCGAAGGGATGGCGCGCAGAAAAGATTATTCCTCCGCGACCGACGAGACCTTGGTGCGCCAGGCGCAACGAGGCGACATGCTGGCTTTCGAGGAACTGGTGGCCCGGCATCGTGACAAGGTTTATTCGCGGGCGTACAGCATGATGCGGAACGAAGACGATGCGCTGGATCTTTCACAGGAAGCGTGGGTGAAGGCGTGGCAGCGGTTGGTGCAGTTCCAGGGTGACTCGAGCTTCGCAACCTGGATTACGCGAATCGTGATCAATCTTTGCCTGGACGCGATGCGAAAGCAGAAGCGGCTGCAGGCGGAGTCCATCGACCAGATGGGGGAGGAAAGCGGGGGCGTGGAACGGCACCTTCCCGAGGTCCATGTGGACATGCTCGAACGGCTCGACCGCGAGGAGTTGCGTGCGCGCATCGATGCCGGGCTCAGCCAGCTTTCCGATGCCCACCGGACGGTGCTGGTTTTGCACGAGTTCGAAGGTCTGGAATACAAAGAATGCGCCAAACGGATGGGGTGCTCGATCGGGACAATCATGTCGCGCCTGTTCTATGCGCGGCGCCGACTCGCGGCACTGCTGTCGGAACTCAAAACGGAGCGAAAGCCATGAAAGGTGAAACGGAGCTGAAGGTGCAAGCCTGGCTGGACGGTGAACTGCCGGTCGCCGAGGCGGCCGAGATCCGGCGCGCAGTGGAGTCCGAGCCGGCGCTGGCACGGCTGGCCGCGGAGTTGAAGTTCACCCGAGCTTGTCTGGCCAGCGGTGAGTTGGCCCGGAGCGTGCCCGCACCGCGCGAGTTCTACTGGTCCCAGATCGAGCGCCGGCTCCGGCAGGACGAATCTTCCGTCGCGGCCGTCGCTGGGTCGTTGCCTCGACCGTGGACCGGTTGGCTGCGCTGGCTGGCTCCGGCAGCCATCGTGGCCCTCCTGGCTTTGCTGCTCATCAGTCCCGAACAGAGGGTGCCGTCACACCTGCATGGACGGGCCTCGGAAGTGGACACGCCCCTGGACGACTTGGGTTCGTTCACCTTCCATTCCGACGCGGAACAAATCAACGTGGTTTGGGTCGGCTCCTTCTGAGAGAATCAAACCGCAACCGTCGCCAAAGACAACGCCATGAACCGACCGCTCGCTGTGTCCCGCCTGCTACGCTGTTTTTTGCTCGTGGGTTCGGTTACGGCAGCCAGCCTCATTGCCGATGGCAACGGTGCGGAGATCAGGCTGCACGCCCAGCTCATCTGGGCGACCAACGACCCGAAACCCAAAGACAACAAGTGCCGAGAAGTCGATGCCGCACTGCGGGAGAAGCTCGGACGTATCTTCCAGTGGAAGAATTACTTCGAGATCAAGGAGGAACCCTTCGGTGTCAAGCCCGGCGAGGCGAAGCGAGTGCGGATGAGCAAAACCTGCGAATTGGAACTCCGCGTGGTGGACGACTTCACGCTGGAGGTCAAATTGTTCGGCGAAGGCAAGCTCACCAAAACCGTGCGGCAGTCAATCCAGGCGCTGCGGCAAGGCGAACTATCGGTGCTTGCCGGCGATTCCAAGGATCGGGTCGGCGACGCGTGGTTCGTGGTGCTCTCGATTCCCAAGAAGTGAGTACCCATTAAAGCCGGGTTGTCGGCTGCCCCGCGCGCTTCGTCAATCCCGAACTCAGCCGGCAACTTGGTGTCGGGTGTCGCTTGCGGCATCTCCAAGTCCCGACCCACAACTAATTTGGTTGCCGCCCATATCGTTCCACTACTGATTGTGGTTCAGTCAATTTTGCGATTGTGTTGCCGACGCTTTCCCGCTAGGCTCGCGGCACTGGGGAAACCTGTTCGATCGGTTATCTCTAACCATTTGCAGTGAAGGTTGTTGATCCGGTTTCTGACCCTATGGTGAACACCGAAAACGCAGCGGAAAAGTACGACGCTTCGAAAATTGACAAGCTGGAGGGCTTGGAGGCGGTGCGCAAGCGTCCGGGGATGTACATTGGGGACCCCGACGAACGCGGGTTGCATCACTGCGTCTTCGAGGTGCTGGACAATTCGATCGACGAACACCTCGCCGGCTACTGTCAGCGGATCGAGGTGACCTTGCATGTGGATGGCTCGTGCTCGATTCGCGACGACGGGCGCGGAATCCCGGTTGACGTTCATCCGAAATGGAAGATCCCAGCCGTCGAATTGGTGCTGACCAATCTCCACGCTGGCGGCAAGTTCGGCCAGGGGGCCTACAAGTATTCCGGTGGCTTGCACGGCGTTGGCGCCAAATGCGTCAACGCGCTCTCCGACTGGTTCAAGGTCGAGGTGTCGCGCGACGGCAAGGTCTATTTCATGGAGTTCGCCAAGGGCGTGACCATGCGCAAACTCGACGTGATCGGCAAATCCAAGCACACCGGGACGCTGATCACTTTCAAGCCCGACCCCGAGATCTTCACGCTCACGACCGAGTTCAAATTCGAGACCCTGGCCGCCCGTCTGCGCGAACTGGCCTTCCTGAATCCAGGCATCGAGATCGTGCTGTCGGACGAGCGGGCCGAACGCAACGAGCGGTTTCTGTACCGGGACGGTATCGAGGAGTTCGTCAAGCAGCTTGGCAAGACAAAGCAGGTACTGCACCCCAAGGCGATTTGTCTGACCGGCAAGCGGCAGACCAAGGTCGAAAGCCGGGACGAGGATGTCTTCGTGGACTGCGTGCTGCAGTACAATGACAGTTTCAACGACCAGATTCTCTGCTTTGCCAACTCCATCTCGAACCCTGACGGGGGCACCCACCTGACCGGGTTTCGCAGCGCCTTGACGCGCGCGGTCAACCAGTACGCGAAGCAAAACAGCCTGCTCAAGGAGAAGGACCCCGCGATCACCGGTGACGACGTTCGCGAAGGTCTGGTGTGTGTCCTCAGCGTCAAGCTACCCAATCCGCGATTCGAATCGCAAACCAAGGTCAAGCTGGTCAACACGGAGATCGACGGCATCGTGTCTTCGATCGTGTACGACGGCCTGATGACGTTTTTCGACGCCAATCCGGCGGTGGCGAAGAAGGTGGTGGACAAAGGGCTGACCGCAGCCCGGGCCCGCGAAGCCGCCCGCAAGGCGCGCGACACAGTCCGGAAAGGCGCGCTCACCGGCGGCGGTCTGCCGGGCAAGCTGGCCGATTGCTCGGACCGCGATCCGGTGAACACCGAGATCTACATCGTCGAGGGCGACTCCGCCGGCGGTTCGGCCAAGCAGGGTCGCGACCGCCGCTACCAAGCGATCCTCCCCATCCGTGGCAAGCTCATCAACGTGGAGAAGGCGCGTCTCGACAAGGTGCTGCAGAATAACGAAATCCGCACCATGATCACCGCCGTGGGCACGGGCATTGGCGACGGCGAGGGGGAAGGCGCGTTCAACCTTTTGAAATTGCGGTACCACAAGATCATCATCATGACGGACGCCGACGTGGACGGCTCCCACATCCGCACCCTCTTGCTGACATTCTTCTATCGCCAGATGCCGGAGTTGATCAAGCGTGGGTTCGTGTACATCGCCCAGCCGCCGCTATATCAGATTGCGCGCAAGAAACGCGTGGAATACGTCGATGACGATCTGACGCTCAACCGCATTCTGATCCAGCTCGGGACGGAGGAGGTGCGGCTGCGAAATCTCGCGGACGGCAAGGAGTTCTCCCAGAAGCAATTGGCAGAGATTCTGGACCTGTTGGTCGCGCTCGACCGCTACGCCCGCGCCCTGCAGCATCACGGCGGCGATTTCGGCGCCTTCGTCGAGCACCGCGACCCCGCCACGCACGAACTGCCGCGCCACTTGGTGAAGGTCCGCGAGGGCAATGAAGAGTCGGTCCATTACTTCCACACCGAAGGGGACCTGATGACCTTCGGGGAGGCCAATCCGGACCTGCATTTGTTCGGCGAGGAGGACGTGGAGGTGCCGACGGAAAAGGCGAGCGAGAAGCGGAACGGCCATTCGCGCCGTGCCCGGCACACCGAGATCCACGAGAGCAAGGCGATCGAGGATCTGCTGAAGAAGCTGGCCCTGAAGGGGCTCAACGTCGAGCACTACGCCGCCCAGGACCAACCCCTCTTCGCTTTGGTGGAAGGCGAAGGCGAGGAAGAGCGGGCGACGCCATTGTTCGCCATTCCCGAAATCCTTGCCGGCGTCCTGGACGTGGGCAAACGCGGACTGGAGATCAAGCGCTTCAAAGGCCTGGGCGAGATGAACCCCGACCAGTTGTTCGATACCACCATGAACCCCGCCAAGCGCAAACTCCTGCGGGTGGACCTCACCGATGCGGTCGAGGCGGAGCAGATGTTCACCACGTTGATGGGCGATGAGGTCGAGCCGCGCCGTCAGTTCATCGAAGACAACGCCCTGAACGTGCGCAACCTGGACGTCTGAAGGGGGTGGGCTGAGGCATGTGGTCACGCGTAACTACACTGCTTGTGTGAAGAAGAAGCTACCGGTCAAGCACCCAGCCCCCATGCCGCGGACCCGCGAATTGAAGGAAGCGGTGGCGGTGCCGGATTGGGGGCGGTCCATATCCGTTCGTGCCGCCAAGGCCAAACCCTCGGCGCTGTTGGACTTGGTTGCCACCGGTCGGGAAGTGACGATCACGAGGCGACTGCGTGCCGCCGCACAATTGCTGCGTCTTGAGCTGTTTCCGCCAGCGGACGGCAAGCCGACTCCTTGATTTTTGCCATGGCCGATCAACCGCCTCAACCTCCGCAAATGCCGCCTGAGACCACGCCGTTGTTCGCGGCCAACGAGAAGATCGACAAGATTAACGTCGCCGACGAGATCAAGAACTCGTTCCTCGACTATTCGATGTCCGTGATCATCTCGCGCGCGCTGCCGGACGTGCGCGACGGCCTCAAACCATCGCAACGCCGGATCCTCTACGCGATGCACGAGTTGGGGCTGTACCCGCCCAGGAAGCACATGAAGTGCGCCAAGATCTGCGGCGACACCTCCGGCAATTACCATCCGCACGGCGAAGCGGTGATCTACCCGACCCTCGTCCACATGGCCCAGCCCTGGGCCATGCGCGAACGCCTCGTCGATTCCCAGGGGAACTTCGGCTCCGTGGAAGGCGATCCCCCCGCCGCCATGCGTTACACCGAGGCCCGGTTGTCCTTGCTCGGCGGAACGCTCATGCAGGACATGGACAAGGACACGGTCGATTTCGTCCCCAACTACGACGAGCGGCTCACGGAACCCACCGTCTTCCCGGCCGCCTTCCCGAATCTCCTGGCCAACGGCGGCACCGGCATCGCCGTCGGCATGGCCACGAACATGGCGCCGCACAACCTCGGTGAGGTGGTGGACGCCATCTGCGCGCAAATCGACGATCCCGACATCGGTATCCCGCAGTTGATGAAGCACGTCAAAGGACCGGACTTTCCGACCGGCTGCGTGGTCTGCGGCCTCGAGGGCATCCGCAATTACTTCCAGACCGGACGCGGATCGCTCAAGACCCGCGGCGTCGTCGGGGTCGAGGAGCTCAAAGGGGGGCGCGAGCAAATCGTGGTGACGCAGATCCCGTTCAACGTCAACCGCGCCCAACTCGTCGAGCGCATCGCCGCGCTGGTCAACGAGGGCGAGATCAAGGAATTCAAGGACATTACCGCGGTGCGCGACGAGTCGGACGAGAACACCCGCGTAGTCATCGAGATCAAGCGCGACGCGATCGCCAAGGTCGTCATCAACAACCTGTTCAAGTACACCGCGCTCGAAACCACGTTCGCCGTCAACGCGTTGGCGATCGACCGCGGCCGGCCCAAGACGCTCAATCTCAAGGAAATCATCGCCTGCTACATCGAGCACCGGCGCGAGGTGGTGTTGCGCCGCACGCGCTACCAGCTCCGCAAGGCCGAGGAGCGCGCGGAAGTGCTCGAAGGCTTCCTCATCGCGCTCGCGAATCTCGACGAGTTCATCCGCATCATCCGCAGCTCGAAAACGCGCGACGAGGCCAAGGTCCGGTTGCTGGCGTTCGAGTGGTCGCGGGACCAGGTGGAACGCTGGGGCCTCCTGATTCGCAGCGAAACCCGCCTTGTGGACGGCCGCTACGCGCTCACCGAAAGGCAGACCGACGCCATCCTCGAACTCCGGCTCTACCAGCTCACCGCGCTGGAGGTGGACAAGGTCCGCGGCGAGTACGAGAAGTTAATCGAAACCATCAAGGACCTGCTTGACATCCTCGCCCGCGAAGCGCGCGTGTTGGCCATCATCAAGGCCGAACTGCTCGCCATCAAGGAACGCCACGCCACGCCGCGGCTCACGCAGATTGTGCCCGACGCCGGCGAGATTGCCATCGAGGACCTCGTCGCCAACGAGGCGGTCATCATCACGATGACCCATAACGGCCTCATCAAGCGCACGACGATCAGCTCCTACCGGTCACAACGCCGCGGCGGCAAAGGCGTCATCGGCATGGCCACCCGCGAAGCCTCCACGGTCGGCGGCGAGGAGGCGGACTTCATCGAGCACCTCTTCACGGCCAGCACGCACGACTACCTGCTGTTCTTCACGAACACCGGCCGGGTGTATGTCGAGCGTGTGCTGGAGATTCCCGACATGGGTCGCGCCGCCAAAGGCCGCAGCATCGCGAATCTGCTGGAGCTCCAGGCCGGCGAGAAGATCGCCGCCCTCATCCCGATTCCCAGCAAGACCGGCCCCAACAAGGAGGACCAGACCTGGCAACAGCCGGACTTTGTCTTCTTCGCGACCCAGAATGGGACGGTCAAGAAGACCGCCTTGGAGGACTTTGCCAACGTGCGCCGCGGAGGCATCATCGCGATCGGCATCGAAGCCGCCGACGCGCTGATCGGGGCCAAACTCACCAGCGGCCACAACGAGGTCATCCTCATCACGCGCGGCGGCATGAGCATCCGCTTCTCCGAGGAAGACGTGCGGTCGATGGGACGCCCCGCCACCGGCGTCCGCGGCATCGACCTCGAATCGGGCGATGCGGTCGTGGCGTTGGCCGTGGTGGTGTCCAATGCCACCCTGCTTGTCGCCGGTGAAAACGGTCTCGGCAAACGCACCGGTTTCGACGAATACCGCACGCAGTCCCGCGGCGGCAAAGGTATCATCACCATGAAGACCACCGACCGGACGGGCGGGGTGGTCGGCGCTCTGACCGTGCACGAGACCGACGAAATCATGCTTCTTACTGCGGGCGGCCAGATGGTGCGCATCAGCGTGGCGGGCATTCGCGAAACGGGGCGCAACACGCAGGGCGTGAAACTCGTCGAGCTCGAGGCCAAGGACCGGCTCCAGGCAATCGCCCCGGTCATTGCGGAAGAGAGCGGGGACCCGGCCGACGCTGCCGGGATGGACACGCCCGCGGACGCGGGCCCCTTGGCGCCCTGATCTGCGCCGGGCACAAGCCCCGCCGCCAAGCACGCCAACCGCGCCAATCTGACCATAGCGATTGCCCTGGCCGCGGGCGTGCTCGTCCACGGCTTGGCCCGGAACCGCCGGTTTCCCGCCAGCGTGCGGTTGCTCGGGCTCAGCGGCGGCTTCGGCTGGTCATGCGGACCTGGCAGTTCCGCAAGGCCGACCTGGTTTTCGCCGCGATTCACAAACCGGAGCGCGTCGAGGCTTTGGAGCGTTTGCGGGAAGGCAATTGGAGCCTGGCGGAGAAGCTCCCCTACCCGCTCCCGGCCACTGCAATTGTCGGACCGGGGTTCGGATGCGGGGTCACGGTGTTCCGGAGGCGCGGTGTCAGAGCGCGAGCAACAGCTTCCGGATTTCGTTGAGTCGCGCCTTCGGATCGCGCTTGGAGAGGCGCGGAAACCTTCCACCGACCATGACATAATCGCCTCGCCGTTCGAGAATGAGCTTATCCTCCCGTGTCTCGAGGCGGGCGATTTGACGGTCCGCGGCCAGGAGTTTCAGCGCCGCGACGTCGAGCAGGAGTTCGACGCCGCCCGGCAGCGGACCGAACCGGTCGCGCAATTCTCCGCGCAAGGCTTCCAACGCCGCTTTCGACGTACATTGTGCCAATCGCCGATACATCGCCACGCGGTGTGGCGCCTCCGGGATGTACCGGGCCGGAAAGCCTGCCTGCGGCGGCCGGCCCGCGTTCGGGCCGGCGGACGGAGCCAGCTTGGCCGTCTTTGGCCGCGCGTCGGATTCTTCCTCGGCACTCCCCACCGCCAGGAAATCCAGGCGCACGCTGAGCGTCGGGGCTGTTTTCGCGGGTTCGCCCTTCAGGCTTTTCACACTGTGTTCGAGCAACTGGCAGTACAACGCAAAGCCCACGGCGGTGATGTGTCCGCTTTGTTCCTTGCCCAGCAGATTGCCGGCACCGCGAATCTCCAGGTCGCGCATCGCGATCTTGAATCCGCTGCCCGGTGTGGAGAATTGCTTGATCGCGTTGATGCGCTTGCGCGCGTCCACCAACAGTCCGGCGTGCCGCGGTATCAGCAGGTAGGCGTAGGCCTGGTGTTTGTAGCGGCCCACCCGGCCGCGCAACTGATACAGGTCGCTCAGGCCAAACCGGTCGGCGCGGTCGATCAGGATCGTGTTCGCGTTGGGGATGTCGATGCCGCTTTCGATGATCGTCGTCGAAAGCAGCACGTCCGCCTCGCCGTTCACGAACCGCGTCATGACCTCCTCGAGGTCATCGGCGTGCATCTGGCCGTGGCCCACCACCAGGCGCGCCTCCGGCACCAGGGCGCGGAGTTTTGCCGCCACGAGGTCGATGTCGAAGACGCGGTTGTGCAGGTAAAAGACCTGCCCGCCGCGGTTGAGTTCGCGCCGGATGGCGTCGCGGATCAACCGTTCGTCATAGGCGGCAATGATCGTCTCCACCGGCAGCCGGTCCTGGGGCGGCGTCTCGATCGTGCTCATGTCGCGCGCCCCCGTGAGGGCCAGATACAGCGTGCGGGGGATCGGCGTGGCCGTGAGCGTGAGCACGTCCACCAGTTGGCGAAGCTGCTTGAGCCGTTCCTTGTGAGTGACGCCGAACCGCTGTTCCTCGTCCACCACCACCAATCCGAGGTCCTTGAACACCACGTCGGCCTGGAGCAGTCGGTGCGTGCCGACAACGATGTCCACCGCCCCCGCGGCCAGGCCGGCGAGGACCTGGTCCTGCTCGCGCCGGCTGCGAAAGCGCGACAGCAACTCCACCCGCACCGGGTAATCCGCAGTCCGTTCGCGGAGGGTGTTGAAATGCTGTTGCGCGAGCACCGTGGTCGGGACCAGCACACCCACCTGCTTGCCGGCGAGCACGGCTTTGAAAGCCGCGCGAATGGCCACCTCGGTCTTGCCGAAGCCCACGTCCCCGCAGATCAGGCGGTCCATGGGCTTCGGCGCTTCGAGGTCCCGTTTGGCCTCCAGAATCGCCTGCATCTGGTCGGGCGTTTCCTCGTAAAGGAAGGCGCTTTCGAACTCGCGTTGCCAGGGCGTGTCCGGCGGGAAAGCGAAGCCGGGCTGGGAGGCGCGCGCGGCTTGGAGATGCAACAAGTCGGCCGCGAGATCGCGCACCGCCTGCGTCGCCTCGGCCTTTGCCTTCGCCCATCGCGTGCCCCCCAGCAGGTTCAAGGTCGGGCGCGCCTTGCCGGCGCCGACGTACTTGCTGACCAGGTGCGCCTCGGTGACAGGCACATACAGCTTGGGCGGCGGTTGATCGGCCTCGCGCGGGGCGTATTCGATCAGGAGGCACTCCTGGCCCGCCGAGGGCGTGGCCACGTCCTGGCCGCGACGCGGGGAAGTCGCCGGCAACGCGCCGAGCCCAAGGTAACGGCCAATACCGTGCTGGAGATGGACCACGTAGTCGCCTTCCTCGAACTGGCTGAAGTCCATGTCCAACCACGAGCGCGTGGCGGCGGCGTGGGGCGATTTCAGGCGGCGCGGACGCTGGATTTTGTACCGCCCAAAGATCTCGGCGTCGGTCACTACCACCAGTTTTGCCGGCTCGCAAACAAAGCCACGCGCGAGCGCGCCGAGGTGCAAGGTCGGGCGGGTCGGCGATGCGGGCGGTCTCCCTTTCCGTGCTCGTACCGTGCCACCGCCGGGCGCCGGCGATGGCTCCTGCAGGCCGTATTCGGTCCAGATTTCCTCAAAGCGCTGCTGCTCGCCGTCGTTGTTGCAGAAGACATGGACCGCGTATCCTTGCCTCAACCAGCGATGCAGTTGGCCGAAGAACGCCCGGCGTTGAGCGGCGGCGATCTCCGGCTCCGGCGCCGCCACGCCCAGTGGCCGGAACGCGTCCAGGCTTTCGAACCGCAGGCTCGGGGCGTCGGCAGTGGTGGAAACCCCGGGAAAACCGCCACGCGGTGGCATCGCCGGCAGCTCCCCGCGGCTGGATTCATGAGGCGGCACGGCAACCGACTCCAGCGCGACGGCGTCCGGCTCCGCACTACCCGAGGCCGCTTCCGCCTCCGTGAATTCCAGGACGCACATGCCGCGCGCCGTCATCGCCGCGCACAAGTCGGGCCAGGCGGCGTGGAGGCGGTCGTCGGTCGGCAGGCGGGCGCAGTAGTCGCGCGTCCGGTCGGCCAGCGTTTCCGGTTCGCACAAGAGCACCAACGTGCGGTCGGGCAGGTGGTCCAACAGCGTGCCGAAAAGCCTCTCCGCGGGGCCGGACGGCGGCGGGTCCTGGGCTGCGAGCGCGGTGGCGGGTGCGGCCGCGGTGGTGAGCTGTTGCAGAAAGCCGAGTTCGCCGGCCGGCGCCAGCGTGACCGAGTCGATCGCTTCACGCGAGACCTGCGTCGCGGGGTCGAAGAGCCGCAAGGACTCCAGTTCATCGCCGAAGAACTCGAGCCGTGCCGGCCAGAGTCCGTTCAGCGGGAACACGTCCACAATTCCGCCGCGGAGGGCGAGTTCGCCTTTCTGGGACACCTGGGCTTCCGGCTCGTAGCCTTGGGCCTCCAGCCACTCGATGAGGTCCAGGGGATCGAGCGCATCCCCGCGGCGCAAGACCCGCAGCCGGCGACGCAACTCCGCAGGAGCGAAAGTCCGCTGGGTGAGCGCGACGGCATTCGTGACGATGACCGGCTCGCTCGCTCGCGGCATTTCGTTGAGCGCGGCGAGGCATTCAAGGCGTTCGCTGATGATGTCCGCGTGGGGCAGACGGGCCTCGTGGGGCAGGACCTCCCAGGCGGGAAAGAACAGCGGGGCGCATGCCGGTGTCGGAGCGCCGACCACTCCCAGCCAGGTTTGGAGGTCTTGATGAAATACTTCCTGTGCCTTGAGGTCGGCGACCACAACCAGCACCGGCCGTCCGGGAAACCGGGTGTGGAGCAGGGCTGAAAACAGCGGCCAGGCGGACGCAGTCAGGCTCGCGTGGCGCAACACACCCCCGCTCTCCACGCGCCGAAACCAGGCTTCGACGGCGGGAGTTGCCACCAGCACGGCGCGAAGTGACTCCCGCGCCGCCCCCGATCGCGTTGTCTGCAAGGAAGCTGAAAGTCGTAGGAGCCGCCTCGGTCGTCAAGCAGCGGTCGTCCGGTCGGCTCGCGCCCGATCCGACGGAGGAAACGTCCCCGCTTCGGGAAGTCGTGTTGTTCAAGGTCCGTTCTTTGCATTGCACCCCAGCCGGGGCCAGAGTGCGCCCTATCGAGCATGAAATGCCTGCCGAACGCCGACTTCCTTTGCGCCGCGAGGAAGCGTTGGCCCTTCGGCGACGCGGAAGCCCGGCCATGACTCCGTTTGACAACGGCCGCCTGCATCACACGTTGGGGCGCTATGAAGAAAACCATGCTCGCCTTGACCGCGCTGCTCACGGTGACGGCATTCGCCGCGACCCAACCGTCCCTGCAAGACATCCCGCTGAAGGACATTGATGGCAAGGCCACCTCGCTCAAAGCGTATCAGGGCAAGGTGGTGCTCCTCGTCAACGTGGCTTCAAAATGCGGTTTCACGCCCCAATACAAGCCGCTGGAAAGCATCTATCGCAAGTACAAGGACCAGGGCTTTGTCATTGTCGGCGTTCCCAGCAACGACTTCGGCGGACAGGAGCCGGGCACACCGGACGAAATCAAGTCCTTCTGCACCTCGAAGTACGACGTGACGTTTCCGCTGATGGAGAAGGTGAAGGTGCGCCCCGGCCCCGAGCAACACCCGCTGTACGCCGCGCTCACCGGCAAAAGTGCGCCGTTCCCCGGCGACGTGAAATGGAATTTCACCAAGTTCCTCATCGGCCGGGACGGAAAGGTGCTGGCCCGTTTCGAGTCGCCGCAGGTGCCCGACTCCGAGCCGGTAACCAAAGCCATCGAGAGCGCCCTCGCGGCGAAGTAACGAACGACCTCGCCGGTTTCGATTCACCTCAACCCCGACCCAGGCCTCTTCGCCATCCGAAGCGCCAGTTGAGCGTCCGCGGCGCAGTTCGTCCGGCAGCAGCAGTGCCAACCGGTCCGGCGAAACCCGCGCTCTCGGTTCGCCGTAGCGACGGGTCGGGAACTAGGGTGGCGTCGCAACGGTGGTCCTCCAAGGTTGACGTTGAGCCGGGTGGCGACTATGGGGCCTTCTCCGAGGTACCTCGGG
The DNA here is from genome assembly GCA_963735925.1 of uncultured bacterium. Taxonomy (GTDB): domain Bacteria; phylum Verrucomicrobiota; class Verrucomicrobiia; order Limisphaerales; family J093; genus DSVZ01. The sequence continues at coordinate 708,469 of CAVTMT010000003.1, read as the reverse complement.
GCCGCTGCTGGTACACCTTCACATAATCGACAACGAAGGCATCCGGCAATACGACATCCTTGATCTCCTCCGGTTCCGACGGGATCTCCATGCTGAGGATCAGGTACTCCTTGATGTGGGATATGCCGGTGGTGACTTCGTAGTAGCGGTAACCATCGACGTAGAACACGTATTTCTCCGGCGTCCACTCCACGGCGAAGGTGTGAAATCCCTCGCTGACACCCGGCCGGTAGCTCTGCATCCCATGCGTGGTCTGCTGATGCGGGCCATACGCCCAGTGGACATTGTGCGACACGATGTCGGTGCCCAGTTTCTTGAAGCACTCCATGATGTCGATCTCGGCCCCATAGATCGCCGGATCCTCGCCCTTGGCGATCTCGGTCGATTGAATCCAGAACGCCCCCCAGACTCCCGTGGACTTCTGCAGTTGCGCCCGGCATTCGAAGAACCCGTACCGGGTCATGAAGTGGTTTTGCGTGCCCACGGCACCGAGCAGGATGCGACCGTCCTTCCTCAGGGCGCGCAGATTCAACACGCCATCCTGCACTTGCACGGCTTCGGGCGACACAAACCCCAAGGCACGCGGGCCCACTCCGCGGACCTCCCATTTGTGAGGATCGAGCGCGGTCCCATCAAAATCGTCCTGCCACACCAGCGCATATCCCATTTCCTCGGGCGTGCAGCGGACCGGGGACAGGGGGCCTTGAGCCGGTCGTTGAGCCAGGCCGGAGAGATGCGAGGCAAGTCCGACGAAGGCAAGGGCCCGGCTGGCAAACCGAACGAACCGCGGCGTGGAGGAAACGAAGGTGGCACTCATGAATTATGGTGGTGGATCGGCGGTGGGTCCGGCGTTGGTGCGCGGCGCCGATTCCCGGTTTGCAGTCGGCGGCCGTCGCGGTTCAAGGCTGCAAGTTCACGCTCAACTTCTGCCACGCCGTCATCGACTCAGCCAGGTGCTCGCGTGCGTCTCCCCCGATGCCATAGCATTGCAGGCCAACCGGGCCACGGTAGCCCAGTTCCTTGAGCGTCTTCAGCAGTTGGCCCACATCGAAGGTGCCGCGGCCCAACGGTTGGATATACCGCGCCCACCCGGGCTGATCGTCGAAGGCGTCCGCTCCGTTGATCGAAACCGCCCACAGCCGCGGCATCGCCCGTTTCAGCAGCGGCCTGTAATCCCGGCTCTTGTCCACGCGCAGCCAGTGACACAAGTTGAACATCACGCCGACATTGGGCCGGTCCACCTGATCGGCCACGCGGACGGCGTCCTCGATGCGCTCGACCCACGAGGACTGGTGCGGATAGAGCAGTAACTGGGCCCCGGAGTCGCGGGCCACGTCGGACATCGAGCGCAGGATCTCCACGGCGTGCGGATCGACGGCCGGGTCCGAAGGCGGTTGGCCGTTCAGGAGCAGACAGAACTGGACACCGCGCCCGCGGATGAGTCCGCAGACCTCCCGTAACCGGTTGGTATCGTAAGGCGCCTTGCCCGGTGCCACGTCCATGCTCATCGTGATTTGGAAAAGTCTCAGACCGGCGGCGTCCAGCGTCTGGAGGCGTTCCTCGACCTTGTCCAGCCAGATATGACCGACGCCAGGGTAGCCGAGTTCCTTGAGCATCTGGGCCTGCTGCGTGAAGTTCCGCTGCTTCGCATCATGCCAGTCGATGCAGAACGGGAAGAACGGAACGTCCGCCGGACTGGCGGCGCGTGCGGACAGGCCGAGCATGAGGACGGTGCCTGCGATCAGAAGAAAGGTGGCTCTCGATTTGCGCATAGTAAGTCGTCGCGGCCGGACTACGAATCCGTTGGCCTGCGAGTGGCGTGGACCCTAACAGCCCCTCGGACTCCGGCCCAGTCAAATCCTCGCTCGCTCACGATTCCGAATGCCGTTCGCCACTTCGTTTGCGACCGGGTTTTGCCATCAATCAAAAACTCGCACAGAATCGGCCCAAAATGGCCCCGAATTGGTCCCGCGGATCATGGCACGAACGAACTCAAGGTTGCCGCGAGCCGCGGCCAGGCACAGCAGACTCCTCGATCTGTCTGCCCTTGGAAGTTGGTGCCAGGGGGGAGGATTGAACTCCCGACCAAGGGCTTATGAGTCCCCTGCTCTACCGCTGAGCTACCCTGGCCTGACCAACACCAAGCTGCATTGCTGCGCCTCGTCCACCCCGTCCGGAACCCCGATGCGTTTCCCGGAGCCGAACTTCGGGCGACTCGAGTGCGGGGCCAGGATCAAAGGTCTCGTTGGCCCGCCACGCCTCCCACCGGTTCGGGTGAACCCGTCGCCCCACGCAGCACCGGCAGTGGATTATGCGTTCATCCAATAAGCAGACAAGCAGTTTTCTAGGTCCCGTCGTGGATTCGTGGATCTTTCAAAACCGCAATTGTGCGGAACGTCAAAACCGCAATTCTCAGGCGTGGTCAGGCTTTAGCGGGTCGTGGACAAGGCCCGTAGCGGAGGAGCACGCAGGGTTTGGCCTCTTGCAGGGAGCGTCGGCCAGGACCGAGTAGGTGCCATCCGGATGCTGACAACTCACCAGCTTGTTGGCTTGGGGCACGGACAGTTTGAAACGTTGGCTGCCCAGCGGGATGGTCCCGTCGGGGGCGACTTTGACCGAGGTCCGCAGGCACCAGACATCCGACGACCAAGGGCAGCGGGGTCGGGGACGCAGCCCGGAGCGCTGCTGCTGGCGTGCTCGGGACCACGCTTGTTGGGCCGTCATGCCCACTCCCCGTGGGGTTCGTGGAGGTTGCGATGGTGCCGGAGTTGCTCGATCCAGGGATTGGCCTGGGGGATCTCGCTGATGCCTTCGGCAGCTAAGCTGGCGGGCAGCCGGTTCTGCCAGCAAAGGTGGAGGCGCTCGACCTTCCCCTTGTTCTTGTCGGCGGGGACGGCGCGCTCAATTTGATCGAGGAAACGCAGGAACTCCTGCTACCGATGTTGCGCCTGGCAGCGACCGATGACTTTGCCCGTGGCCAAGTCCAGTGCGGCAAAGAGCGAGGGGGTGCCGTGCCAGTAGTAATCATGCGTGCGCCGCTCGGCCTGACCTGGCCGCAGGGGCAGCACCGGTTGGCTGCGATCCAGCGCCTGCACCTGGCTCTTCTCATCGACGCATAGCACCACCGCGCGGGTGCGCTCGGGCAAGTTCAAATACAGCCCCAGGCCCCAGGCATAGCTCCGAATCACCGCCTTGTTCGTCTGGTTCAGCTCGGCGAGCAGATTCCACCCGTCGTACAGGAGGCAGAAGTTGGAAGTCAGAAACCAGGAGTCGGAATCCCAGGTGCAGCCCTTGCGAGTCACCCGGCGGCCCGGGTAGTCGTAGCCGAATTCGACCCGGCGCCGCGCGGTGGCGGGGCTGAGCGTCGGGACGCTCTCGACGCTGACCAAGCGGTTCTCGCCATCCCAGGCGTAGGTCCAGGGACCGTCGCTCAGCAGGTTGCCGTCCGCGTCGTAACTCAAGGTCTGGCTGTGGGGCGGCACGAGGGCATAGCCGCGGTTGGTGCTGGACCCGCTCACCGCGGTCACGTCCTGCCAGACCGGCTGGTTCGTGTTGGCCACGCTCAACTGGGCGTGCCAATACTCCCCCCTGCCGGTCGGTGGCCTGGCCGTTCACTGTGACGCTGTTGGTGGCCCAGACCACGCCGCTCACGTCCAGGTAGCCGGGGGTGGTGAACGAGGCCAGGAGGCGGAGGGCGAAGCCAACCAGAGACGCCGCCCCCGCCAGCGAACGGAGGCTCCGCAACGTGCTGACCGGTGACAACCTCATGCAACTCCTCGCCCACCCGCCACCCGATCAGGGCTTCCGCGCGAACGCGGCCCGGCATTCCGCGGCGTCCAACCGGCCGTCGCCGTTGGTGTCGGCTTGTTTGAACTTCGCTTCCGCCGTCTTCACTGCGTCCAGCCGCTCTTGGCGGCGCTCTTCCAGGTCGAGTCTGCCATCCTTACTGGCGTCGTACCGGGCGACCTTCTCCGGCGTCCAATTTGGCGGTTCCAAAAACAAGCGGACGCCCAGCGGGACAACGGGGCGTTTGGCCGCCTCGCGCTGGGCCTCTTCCCGCAACCGTTTGGCCCGCTCGCGTATGTAGCCTTTCCGGTCTTCGACGTCGATCTTGCCGTTGCCGTTGGCGTCATATTTAGCGACGAGAGGAGCGGGAGGGGCAGATGACGTCTGAACGTCCGACGCGAAGGCACCCGCATAATGTGCAACCATCACCGCATATATCGCCGTAGTCTTCATGCTTTACCCTTTCGTGCAGTCTTCACTAACTTCACCACCTTGGCAAACCGAGCCACTTCGCGAATGCACGCCTCTCCAATCCTCTTTTCAGCTTCTGGACCAACCACAGGAACTGCGCGCAAGAACCGCGCACGGGTGGTTTGGTGGATGATCAATGCCGCCATCGTGGCTACAAGATACCTCAGCGCTCATCGAGTGATAGTAGTGCGTGGGATCGACCTGGCAGATTCGCCACGCTACCAAGGCGTGCCCAACTACCGGCAGCGGTCTGACGGCCAATACTCTAAAGCAGCGCCGCACCCAAAGCGCTCGCCTTGAGTCACAGGACTCGATCAGCGTCAATGCCTGAATCACTATATCCATTGAGGTCATTCCACGCGGCGGTCCTTTGTCATCACATGATCGTTCTACGAGAATGTATATTCCAGAGTATTCGCGACGATCTCCGATAGCACACATCAGATACGTCAGCATCCCAACAATGGCCTCAGAGTAAGTGTTTCTCCTCCACAACGTGGTACACATGCGCCAGAAATGGCGAAGTGTCTTGGACGTACTATTGCTTGATCGCCCCATGAGATCGGAGTATACTGGAGTCGCAAGCGGATTCAGTCATTGAGAATCAATCCCAAGACGCCCATCGTAACGAAGTAGTCCTGGCCTAAGTTTTGAATATCTACGGCGACACTTATCGCGTCGAGGTCGGCCCAGGCACTGTCCCCTGTTTCGATGTGCCTCGCGTAGTCCCTCGCATTCTGAGCCAAAGATTCGGCTATTCCCGGACCAGCCAAGACTGTTGCCACCATCGCGGCTCCGCTGGCGATTTTGGACCCGCGTCGCAACATCTTTAGCACTCTATCGCGCCGAGTGAACTTCGCGTTCGCCCGAAACGGATCCCAAATCTTGCCCGGCCCCTTGCTGGGCGTAGGTGCCACATCACCTCCTAAATATGGCCCTTCCGTGTCGCCGATCATGCCGGCATTTTTCACAATCTCATAAAAAGTGCCCTTAACAGTCGGATCAGTATAGCCAACAGTGGCATTGAAGGCTTGAACGGCAAAACCGAGAAGCTGCATGGCGGCCATCAACCCTGGGCGCTTAGGTGCGGCGGCGTCGGGATCGATGTTAGATAGAGAGTCATTGAGGAGGAACCCATAGAGGTTTGCGCCACCGCGCTCCTCCAGGGGGTCTCTGGAAATCCACCTCCCCAGGCCCGGCGAGTAATACCGGTACCCGTAATACACGAGATCCGTCTCGTTGTCCGTCTGCTTGGTGCTCCAGCGGAACGGGTTGAGCCGCGCCGCCGCGCCCCAGACCGTGAGCGGTTCCCCAAACGGCCCGTACTCGTACCGGGCGCTCACCGTCCCGCCGGTGTCCACCAGCGCCACGACGTTCCCGTTTCCGTCATAGGCCGGGAAATGGGTGCCGGTGGGGCTGACGTGGCTTTTGACCATCACCAACCCGCCGATACCACCGGCACCTTCGTCAGCGCCTGGCAACGAGTTCGCCACATCCAGGCCCCACGCATAGCTCCGGATCACCGCCTTGTTCGTCTGGTTCAGCTCGGCGAGCAGGTTCCACCCGTCGTACAAGAGACAGAAGTTGGAAGTTAGAAGCCAGGAGCCAGAATCCCAGGTGTAGCTCTTGCGCGTCACCCGCCGGCCCCGGTGGTCATAGCCAAACTCTACCCGGCGCCGCGCGGTGGCGGGGCTGAGCGTCGGGACGCTCTCGACGCTGACCAAGCGGTTCTCGCCATCCCAGGCGTAGGTCCAGAGGCCGTCGCCGGTCAGGTTGCCGTCGGCGTCGTAGGTGAGACTGCGGCTGTATGACGGACAGAGGGCGAACCCGCTGTTGGTCGTCGTCACGCTCACGGCTGACACCGACTGCCAGACGGGCTGGTTGGTGTTGGCTACGGCGAGTTGCGCATGCCAGTACTCACTCTTTCGGTCGGTGTTCTGGCCGTTCAGCGTGACGGAGTTCGTGGCCCAGACGAGGCCGCTGACGTCCAGGTAGCCGGGCGTGGTAATGGCGGTGTACTGGTTGAGAGCGTTGGGCGTATAGGCGGTCGTCCGCAGGTTCAGCCCGTTGCCGTCCCCGCCCCAAGTCGCGCTGCTGCGGTTGCCCTGCGCGTCGTAGGCGTAGCCGAATTGCTGGCCGCTGACCGGGCGGAAGTCCGCCCAGCGATGCTTCCCGGCGATCACTTCGTTCCGGTCATCGTAGTCGTAGGTCCAGGTGGATTGATCGGCCAGCCGCGCCCAGGTACGCCGATTAAAGGCGTCGTAGGTGTAGGTGAAGGAGCCAACGGGTAAGGGCGAAGAGGCAAGGGTTGAGGTAAGGCTGCGCAACCGGCTGCCATAGTCCCAGACGCGGGTCGTGGTCAGGACAAAGGCGGCTCCGCCCGGTTGCCGGTCGATTTGCCAACTCGGACGGACGCTCGCAGAACCCAAGTGCGCCTGGCTCGAGGGTACGGCGAGGATCGCCAGCCAGAGGATCAGCCAACGGATCAAGCGCTGTGAGGCGAAGTTCATGCCCAGCGTACGGCTGGAGGCAGCTTGGCCCAAGACGCCTGACGCTTCAAGGCCTCGAAGCGACAGTCTTCGGATTGTACGCGGCCCGGCGTTCGTTGGCGTCCAACCGGCCGTCGCCGTTGGTGTCCGCTTGCTTGAACTTCGCTTCCGCCGTCTTCACTGCGTCCAGCCGCTCCTGCCGGCGCTCTGCCAAGTCGAGTTTGCCATCCTTATTGAAGTCGTACCGGGCGAGCTAGGGAAGTCCGGTGGAGTACGGTCGGGTGTGGTCGCAGCAACCCGTGCAACTTTGCCGCGATAGACAATTCCAGGGTGGGGTTTTACCCCATTGCACAGCGGCTTCCCCACACGCAGCCTTTGGGGGTCGGATCGCACCTGGAAAACCGCCCAACCGCCCGCGTTTGAGCCTGCGTGATCCAGGAAAGGCCATGCCAACACCAAGCAAGCATGATGAGAGCCGCTGAAGTACACTTCACCCATCGCGTCGGCTGGCTGCGCGCCGCCGTGCTCGGCGCCAACGACGGCATCGTGTCCACCGCCAGTTTGATTGTCGGCGTGGCCGCCGCCGAAGCCAGCCGCAGCAGCGTGCTGGTCGCCGGAGTGGCCGGGTTGGTGGCCGGAGCGATGTCCATGGCCGCAGGTGAATATGTTTCCGTCAGTTCCCAATCCGACACCGAGCGCGCGGATTTGGAGCGGGAGCGGGACGAGTTGGCCACGGACGGCGAAAGCGAACACGCCGAACTCGCTGCCATCTATGTGGCCCGCGGACTCGACACCGGGCTTGCCAGCCAGGTGGCCAGGCAATTGATGGCCAAGGACGCCTTGGGTGCTCACGCCCGTGATGAACTCGGCATCTCCGACACGTTGAGCGCGCGGCCGGTTCAGGCTGCCTTCGCGTCGGCGGGCAGTTTTACCGTCGGTGCCGTCCTGCCGCTCCTGCTGGTTCTCCTCGTGCCGCGATGGGCCCTGGCGTGGACGGTTTCCGGCGGCTCGCTGTTGTTCCTCGCGCTGCTGGGCGCGACGGCAGCCCGCGCCGGAGGTTCGCCGGTGTGGAAATCCGTCGCGCGCGTGGCTTTTTGGGGTGCACTCGCCATGGCCCTGACCGCCGGGGTGGGAGCCTTGTTTGGGTCGGTGTTATGACCCAATCCAGCCGCTCATCATGAACCCCAGAACACCATGAGTACACCCTGCACGAGACGCGTGAACCGTGATCTGCAACATGAGCACCACCGCTGACACTACGGAGCCAGGTGCCAGGCTCCTGCCGTGAACAGAATACCGCAACCGCGCCTCGAGGCCTGCCTGATTTGTTGCGTCCGTCGTGAGCTACGACCCAACGAACTTCGATACCGCGGCGTTGCGAGGGCAGTGGTGTTTATCGAGCAGGACGTCGGAGCCAGCCCGTCCAGGCGGTCTTGGTCGCGCGAAGGGGAGCAAGCGGAGCGAAGGGACTGCAAGCCCTTTCGACTTCCGCAGCGGCCTTGGCGGGAAGGGTTGAGACGAGCGACCGCCGCGGCGGAGTTCCCGGCGGGACGCTGACCACTACAGAACGTCATAACTACTTAATGAAAAGCGGCTTGAATTAATGTTACGGCACGATGATTCAAGAATACGAATCAAAGTAAGAATATCGTGCCTTGGCCAGACGAGTCGCCTTGCCTAAACTATTCAAGATCAGTTGCTCAGGTGCTCCACATCCAGTCTCCAGCTCAGAATACGGTGGCAACGGGGACGGAACCGGAGTGTTCAGCGATTCTGCCTCAACTTTCCGCCGGGCTTCGCCGCCAAGAAGCCCGATAGGCGACGGCATGATCGGCTCGGTGGTGCGGTATCCAAGAGACCCGGACAAGGTCGTGGACATCATCCTCACCCCGGACAAGCTCACCCTGCTCCAGACCTCCCCCGAGGTCGAACCCTTCGACGGCGACCCCCATCGCTTCCGGCTGGGCATTGAGGCCATGCGGCTGCAACTCGCCTTCGAGTACGAACCCTATTTCTCCCTGTCCATCGCCCGCGTGGACCCGCTGCCCCACCAACTTGAGGCGGTCTATGACTGTTTTCTGCGCCTGCCGCGCATCCGCTTCCTGCTGGCAGATGATCCCGGCGCCGGCAAAACCATCATGGCCGGCCTGCTCATCAAAGAGTTGAAGATTCGTGACCCTATCAAGCGTGTCCTCATCATCACGCCAGCCAGCTTGTGCTTTCAATGGCAGCGCGAGATGAAGGACAAGTTCCGCGAACAGTTCGACATCGTGCCCGAGAGGCTGGCGGTCGGCGGGAAGCCGCTTCCGCCTGCAACGTTGACCGCCGGGTCGGGGCGGCGCCGCCCCATCCGGGTGACGCACTCACGCAGCCTGTGGCCGAAGCGCTGCTTCCCACCGTAGCCGCACTCCAGTAACAAGCGGGCTTGTGCGAAAACCCTCACGGCGTCTCGGCGTCACGCGCTACCAGTGGGTCATTCTGGTCCGGCAAACTCACGATCCGCCTTCACCCGCCTTGGCCCTCCTTGGCGGAGCCGGTCGATTCCCCGTTTCACCGTGACCGCGCGTGAGCTTTCCGGTACGAGACTGTCAAACAAAGCCAGAACCAAATGAAAACCATACGCCTTTCTCCGAATCTCGCCGCGATCGCCGGCGCAGTCCTGTGCGGCTGGAGCCTGCTGCCTACCGCAGCGGCCCAGCCGACCGCCTTCAAGGAAGTCACCGCGAAGCTCGACGTCGGTGGCTGCCTGTACGGCTACCTTTCCACCGACCAATGGCTGGGCGGTTTGTCCGCCAAAGTCGGCGAGATCCGCGAGTTCGTGCTGGGTCTGCCGGAGTTGAAGGGCGAGGAGCGCGCGAACGTCGAGCACGGCTTCAAGCTGGCCGAGAGTCTGATCGCGCACAGCGGGCTCGAATCGGTCGCTGGCGTCGGCCTGAGTGGCATCGCGGTCGAGAAGGGACTTTACCGAACGCGGTTTGTGGTCCAGCGCAAGGCGGATGCGCCGCGGGGCTATTTTGGCGAGTGGTTCGGCACCAAACCTCACGCGCTCGGCGCCTTGGACTGGCTGCCCGCGGACACGGTTTGGGCGATGTTCGGCGACCTGGACCTGAAAGCGATCTGGACCGCGGCCGAAACCGAGGCGCGCGCCGCCGGACTCGATCCCGCGGTGGCCGGCATGGGGCAAATCTCCGCCGGCGTGGAGCAGGCCACCGGCCGGTCGCTCGCCGACCAACTGGGTTCGATGGGCGGCGAGGTTGGCGTCGCGTTGGTGCTGGATCCGAACACGAAGTTCAAGCTGCCCTTGCCCGGCGGCGAACAGGAATTTCCCGAACCCTCGCTGGCGATCGGATTCAAGGTGAAGGACGACCAGCTTTTCGACTGGATCGACAAAGCGCTGGCGGAGAATCCCCAGTCCACCCACGGCGAAGCGCCGGGGGCCCGCTGGCGGACCCTCGCGGTGCCCACTCCCCTGCCATTCCAAGTGCGCCCGACCATTGCACGGACCGGCGATTATCTTTGGCTGACTTCGAGCGACTCGCTGTTTGAGAAGATGCGCAAGACGAAGGCTGGCGAAACGCCGGGCCTCAAGTCCACGCCGGAATTCCTGCGCCTGGCAAAGGGGCTGCCGACCGAGGGCAACAGTTTCAACTTCTTCAGCCAGCGGTTCACTGAAACCTTGATGGAAGTCCAGAAGACGGCGATCCAGCAGGCCGCCAGTCAAGGCTCAGGTGAAAAATTCCCGATCGAGACCTTCCAGCGGCTCATGGGCTTGGCCCAGAAACCGGCCGCCTTCGCGGTGGGCTGGTCCGACGCCGATGGGATGCAATCGGTCAGCCAAGGCACTCAGGAGCCGAGTGGCGTGCTGGTCAGTTCGGTCGTGGTCGCACCCACCGCGATCATGGCGGCGATGGTCCTCCCGGCGCTGGCCAAGGCGAAATCCAAGGCGCAGGACGTCATGTGCATGAACAACCTGAAGCAGATCGCACTGGGACTGCGCATGTACGCCGATGACAACAAGGACGTGCTGCCCAAGGATTTCGTTTCCATCAAGGAGTACATCCAGACGCCCCGGGTGCTTTACTGTCCGCAGGACCCCCAGAAACCCGACCTGACCGCGACCACCTGGGAGGATTTCGATCAGTCCAAGTGCAGCTACGAGTTCCTCACTCCCGGCCGGAGAACCAACGAGGGCAACCCCAGCACAGTGGTGACCGTGCGCTGCAAGATCCACGGTGCCGAAGCGTTCCTCGACGGGCACGTGGCGCGAGGGGTTGGGCCTCGCTGAATCGCATTTCCAACGCCCCAGATAAAGGCGGAGGTTTCCGCGGGGCCGCAAGAGCGCGCTGCGCGCCTCGTGTTGACCACCGGTGAAGTGACGGATGGTGGCGACGCTCGACTAACTCGACTCCGATCCAACTACATTGGAGTGGTCAGAAGCCAGAGATGCGGCGTTGCCTTGCATGACGAATACCCGGGCAGTGGCCCGTATCGCAGTCCGCGTGGGGCCGGAGACCGCAGGCACTCAACTCACTGCGAGAGCAGGTATCTGTCCCTTGCGGTCCCAACGGCGGAAGCTAAGCCAAGCAACCAGGAAATGAATCCGAAAGCCTGCGTCTGAGCTGAGCCCTCGCGGCCGGAGGTTGATGCTGTCCCAGCCCGACGCTCCGCGCGTTGCTCACCCGCCGGAAAGATGCCAGCAGAATGGGTTTTACCTCCCTCTTCCGCCTGCATTAGACTCGCGCCCAATGCAAGCCGACGAAGGACTTTCTTCCGTCTCCGCGGAGAGCATCCCAAAGCACTTGCTTGTCAATTCAGCTTTGGCGGCGAGTGTGACCGACGCGTCGATGGTCAATGAGGCCTTGCGATGGCTGCCAAGTTCGTCGCTTACCCTAGCGGGGGTCCTCACCGTCTTCATAACGAGCATAGCGTTAATCGTCCGACATACTAAAGCGCACAAGGAAGAACGCATTGTTCGACGCTTTGGATATGTAAACGGATATGAACAGTTTAACGCTATGTTAAGATTACTATCCACGATAGACAACCAATATCTTCAAGAGATTGTGCCGGAGCTTGAGCGATTGAAGGAGCTCAATTCGATGGCGACTGCTGTTCAAGAAGGGGTCCCCATAACTACATTCATTCCGGAGACCCACAGTCTAAAGACCTACCGCCGCAGCGACCACGCAGCGTTGATGACCAGAAGCCACGACAAGATGAACTCACTCACACGACACATTGTGCAGCGAGTAGCAGCAAGGCCGGCGCAACTTTTCATCAAAGTGCTTCAATACGACAGAGACGCACTGTACTTTATTAAGGGAGGGCCTGATCATTTTGTGGAGATTATCAGGGGAGTCACCGCCAAGAGCAATGACGCAGACCTTTTCCGTCAGTTCTTCATCAAGCGAAATCTTTCCCTATATTTTGATAGTCAACTGCCACAAATCGGGCGTTTAGCGGAGCAGCTGTTTCCTCACGATGAAGCCGTGAAGAAAAGGAGTGCATTTGTAGGCCAATGGGCCGCGTATAACACCGGTCACTATTTGAATTGCCATGCTCATAATTATCAGCATTATTTCGATGTTGTGTGGACAAGGTATTTAGAGGGAATGCCATTTTCCTTCGAGGCAAAGATGTTTGATAAGGAGCAAACGCTGTATCTTACGTGGGCGGATGGAGAGCAGCGTGTTGTCAATCAACCGAAGTCAATGATCGCCGTCTCACTCGTATCAGGTGGTAAGACTTTGGGCGTTTGGCACGTGGAGCGGTTTCCCGGTGCTAAGGAGGACCTGAACTTACCCCCCCCAGAAGCAACCCAGTTGATTCGCGCCCGACTATCGCGCTATTGAACCGCCACCGCCGCACGTTTCGATCTGCGTTTACAACCTGCTGCGGGATGGCTTGCCCCTCCGACACTCTCGCCGGGCGCTCCATCGTGCCGCCCAGCAGCCCGGGGTTTGACGCAGTCTGCTGCGGTGAGGTCGTGGTAGGCCGGACTGCGTTCGGGCGGTTGCGATTTCGGCTGCCGCAGGAGATCAATCTCTGCAATGATGTTCCCACGCGCACGGTAACTGCGAATCAGCGAGTCCACGCGCTCCTGCAAGCCCGCAACCTCCGGTTTCTCTTGCGACGCCTCGGCTTCCGCGCGGCGGCCTGCCGGCGGATTCAAGACGCTGTAAGGACGAATGGCCCAGCCGGGCACTGGTGGTTTTCCAAGTGGCTCGCCGTTCGTCAACCCTGAAAGATGGCGCTCCCAGACCAGCGGGGCCTACCCAGGATCGCGCAGGTAGTCCGCATACAAGCCTTTCAGATACGCGAGGCTCAAGTGGCTGATGGCTGGCGGTGCTTCGGTCATATTCAATTCATGGCAACTTTCGGAAGTTGCCTGCGCAACCAGTCCACAACCCTGGCAAATGGACGCTCAGGAATGGGTCATAGCTTTCGGGCGGACGAGCTGGTCAAACTCCTCGCCAGTCAGGAAACCCAGCTTCAAACACGCTTCGCGCAGGTTGATGCCGTCGGTAAATGCCAGGTGCACAATCCGGGCGGCCCTATCGTATCCGATGGTGGGGTTGAGCGCGGTCACTAACATGAGGGAATTATTCACGTGGGAAGCGATCCGCGCACGGTCAAGCATTATGCCCTTGATCAGGTAATCCACAAAACTCCGGCACGCGTCGTTGAGGAGCGTCACCGAATGCAACAAGTTATGGATGATGACCGGTTTGAAAACATTCAACTCGAAATTACCCTGCGACCCGGCGAAGGCTATCGCCGCGTTGTTTCCGTGTATCTGCACCGCGATCATGGTCATCGCCTCGCACTGGGTGGGATTGACTTTGCCCGGCATGATTGATGAACCTGGCTCGTTTTCTGGAATCTGCAGTTCGCCCAGACCACAGCGCGGACCGGACGCCAGCCAGCGAATGTCGTTGGCAATCTTCATCAGGGAGCCAGCCAGCGTATGAATGGCGCCGTGAGCAAACACCAGTTCATCGTGCGCCGACAGCGCGGCGAACTTGTTGGGATGCGACCGGAAGGGGAGTCCGGTCAATTCGGCGATTTTGGCGGCAGCGCGCAATGCAAACTCCGGGTGGGCGTTGAGTCCGGTGCCAACGGCGGTGCCGCCGATGGCTAGTGTATCGTCCCATAATAGTCTTTACTAAATGAGACCGTCCGTGCCAACCTATGGACATGGCGCGTCCCAAACTGCCCTTCGAGCTTTCACCCGAGCAACGGACCGAGCTGCGACGTCTGGTCTGGGCTCCCGGCACTCCGCAGAAGTTGGTCCGCCGTGCCCGCATTGCGCTGCTGGCGGCCGAGGGCAAGGACAACAAGGAGATTGCGGCCCAGTTGGGCACCAGCCAGGTCACCGTGGGCCAGTGGCGTCAACGGGTGCTCGATCTGGGTTTGGCCGGACTCCAAGAGGCACCCCGAGCGGGGAGGCCTCGGACTCTGCCCCTGGACCGGGTACAGACCGTGCTCAACGAGGTCGTGCGCCCGCCCAAGGGACGGGCGCGCTGGAGTTGCCGGACCATGGCCCGACACAGCGGGCTGTCCCGCTCGGCGGTCCAGCGGCTCTGGGCCGCCAACGACCTCAAACCGCACCGGACCCGCACCTTCAAGCGCTCCAACGATCCCCAGTTCGAGGCGAAGTTTTGGGACATCGTGGGTCTGTATCTGGATCCGCCGACCCGGGCGATCATCCTGTGCTGCGACGAAAAGGGCCAATGCCAGGCGTTGGAACGTACCCAACCGGGCCTGCCGCTGGGCCAGGGGCACATCGCCACGCGCACCCACGACTATTACCGCCACGGGACAGTAACGCTCTTTGCGGCGTTGAACTATCTCAACGGGAAGGTGCTGGCCGAGCGCGCTCCCCGGCACCGCCATCAGGAGTGGCTGAAGTTCCTCAGATCGATCGCGGCGGCGGTGCCCGCGGAGCTTGACGTGCACCTGATTCTGGACAACTACGCCACCCACAAGCACCCCAAGGTCCTGCGCTGGCTGGCCGCCCGTCCCCGCTTTCACCTGCACTTCACCCCCACCAGTGCCTCGTGGCTCAACCTGGTCGAGCGGTTCTTTCGCGATTTGAGCCAGGACGTCATCCTGCCGGGGAGCTTTGCCAGCGTCGGCGAGTTGGTTGACGCCATCTGGGCCTACTTGGTCGAGCGCAACCTCAGGCCGCAACGCTACCAGTGGCGCGCCGAGGGGAAGGCGATCCTCGAGAAGATCCACCGCGCCCGCGCGGTTCTGGCACGGCAGCCACAGATTCCTAAAGACAATTCTGAGACACTGCACTAGGTCGTAAAGGCCATCGAGCGCCGGCTTGAGTCGGCCTATGTCGCGGGTCAGCAGGCTGGTCCAACCGGACATCTCCTGTCCGACCGTGAGCGGCGTGGCGTCCTGCAAATGCGTGCGTCCAATCTTGACCACGTCAGCGAATTCGTTCGCTTTGATGTTGATGGCATCGTGGACGCGTTGAACGGCGGGGATGAGATCGCGGTGCAACCGCTCCGCCGCCGCGATGTGCATGGCCGTCGGAAAGGCATCGTTCGACGACTGCGACAGGTTGACGTGGTCATTGGGATGAATAGGGCTTTTGGAGCCCAGCACGCCGCCCGCTATTTCAATCGCCCGGTTGGCAATGACTTCGTTCGCGTTCATGTTCGTCTGCGTGCCGCTGCCGGTCTGCCAGACGCGCAGTGGGAAATGGTCGTCGAGTTTCCCGGAAATGACTTCATCGCTGGCCTGCGCTATGAGCCGGCACTTCTCTTCGGAAAGCTTGCCGAGGTCACGGTTCACGAGCGCGGCAGCTTTCTTGAGGATGCCGAGCGCGCGGATGAGTTCGCGCGGCATCACGTCGCGGCCAATATCGAAATGGATGAGGGAACGGGCGGTCTGTGCGCCGTAATAGCGATCGGCGGGCACCTCGATGGTGCCCATGCTGTCGGTTTCAGTACGAGTGTTCATGCTGGTTGCGTCCTAAATTGAGAAGGTGGAAGCGGCCTTTCATTGTTTTGGCTCGTCCGCGAGACCGGTGATGATGCGAGCGCCACGTTTGTAGGTGCAGTAGGCGTAAGCCCACTGCAACAGCACCACCAGCTTGTTGCGGAAACCGATGAGGAAAATCAGATGCACGCCCAGCCACGCCAGCCAAGCCGGAAAGCCAGAGAACTCGAACCGCCCCATCTTCGCCACCGCGGCGGAGCGGCCAATCGTCGCCATTGAACCTTTGTCTCGATACCGGAACGGCGGTCGTAGGTATTTTTCTCCCAGCACGAGTTCGTGTTCAATGAGACGCGCGACGTGTTTGGCCATTTGCATCGCGGCGGGTGAAACACCGGGCACCGGCTTGCCGTCTTCTCCGAGCACGAGCGCCATGTCGCCGATGACGAATACTTCCGGGTGGCCGGGCACGCTAAGGTCGGGATTCACCTTCACACGACCCGCCCGGTCGAGTTCAACTCCCAGCTTTGGCGTCAGCGGCGAGGCCGAGACCCCGGCGGCCCAGATGATGTTCTCGGCGAAAATCGTTTCGCCGATTTCCAAATCCACTCGGCCTTGACTGATGGATTTCACCTTGGTGTCCGTCCGCACTTCGACGCCCAAGGCCTTGAGCTGTCGTTCGGCACAGGCGGAAAGCTCCGGGGAGAATTGCGCCAACACGCGCGGCCCGGCTTCAACCATCATCACTCGCGCTTGGGAAGGGTCAATCCGTTTGAAGTCTCTCTGCAAAACGGTCCGGGTCAATTCGGCAAACGCGCCCGCCAGTTCAACCCCGGTCGGCCCGCCGCCCACCACGACGATGGTCATCCACTGTTGGTGCTCCGCCGCGGAGCCGGCGTTCTCCGCTTTTTCGAACGCGAGTAGGATGCGACTGCGGATGCCCATCGCGTCATCAAGCGATTTTAACCCAGGCGCGAATGGCTCCCACTCCGGGTGGCCGAAATAACTGGTGCAACCACCGAGCGCGAGCACGAGATAGTCGTAAGTGAGCGTGCTTCCTTCGAGCCGCACCATTTTCGCCGCGAGATCAAAGCCCGTGACATAGTCGAGCAGCACGGTAACGTTGGGCTGGTTGGAAAGAATGGAGCGAATCGGCTGCGCGATTTCCGGCGCGGAGAGGCCAGCGGTGGCCACCTGATAGAGCAACGGCTGGAACAAGTGGTGATTTTGCCGGTCAAAGAGTGTGACGCGCGCCACACGGTGATTGAACGTCTGGCAAAAGGTCAGGCCGCCGAAACCCGCGCCCAGAACGACAATGTGCCGGTTCCTGGTTTCCATCCGGGAGACAGTTTGAGGTGCGCGGTGAACGAAAGCAAATCTGCCTTGCTGCTGAAGTCAGATGCAAGGGTTGTCGCAGCTACGGGTTGTCACGTATCGCCTATCCAGCAAATGAGGGCGTGGCCCTTCGGCACCTTGAGGCACGTACCCGCATCCAGGAAGCCGTGCTGCATGTCCACCACGAGGAGGGCAGTGCGCGCCGGTGGGCAGTGATCCAGGGCCGCAATCTGTGCCTGTCTTCCTCGCGCACGCGGTTTCTTCGGTGGTCGCATGGCCCGAGGATGACGCAACCACACGACTCCTTCGCGTAGGGAATTTCCTTACTTCCGGATTCCGATCAGCGGTTTTAGAGTTCGCAAATGAGTCCTTGCGGAATCGTCCTTTTCATCTCGCTGCTCGTGCCGATCCCGGTCAAAGCCGCGGAACCGGTCCGGCTCAGGGTTGATTTCTCGAAGTCCGATGGCTCGTGGACCATGCCCGCGCTCGCGCTTGGACAAGGCGGGTTGCAGAGCGACCCGATGATCGAGCCGCACATCAAGGAGCTGCGCCAACTCCGGCCACGGACGATCCGGCTCTTCCTCAGCGAGTACTACCGTATCTACCCCGATCACGGCGTTTACGACTGGACCAAACTCGACCGCGAGCTGCGGGCGGTGCGCGCGACCGGCGCCCGGCCAACGCTTGCTTTGGCGATGAAACCGCCGGTTCTCTATCCCAAGGTGGACCACTTCATCGTGCATCCGAGCAACTTCGACGAATGGGAACGGCTGTGCGAATCCCTGGCTAAGCATTGCCGGGACGCAAAAGTTCGACGTCGCCGCGTGGGAGGTCTGCAACGAGCCCGACATCGGCGAGTCCGGCGGGACGCCACAGTTTTTCCAGAATGCCGTGGACTACAACCGGTTCTACACCCGCACCGTGGCAGGACTGCTTCGGGGCGACCCGGACGCGCAAGTCGGCGGTCCTGCCGTGGCTTCGGCGGACAGTTTCCTGGTTGAGGGACTCATTGCGCACTGCGCCACCAACAACGTGCCGCTGCATTTTCTTTCGTGGCATCTCTACTCGGACTCGCCTGGCGCCCACGCCGGCAACATCGCCAGGCAGCGCGCCCGGCTCGCGAAATTCCCCCAGTTCGAAGGCGTCAAGCTCTTCATCTCCGAGTGGAACATGGACCTGATGCGCCCGAACCTCGCGCCGGGATTCCAACCGTGCTTCGTGCTCGAAACCATGCGGCGTTACGGGGAGGCGAAGCTCGACATGGCGGCCTACTACCACATCCGCGACTGCTTCGTGGACCCGGCGGACTTCGACTGGATGTCGCCCGGGCGGACGCCGGTTCATGGCGCATTGGTGGAACACGATGCCGCAATACAGCGCGCTCTTCGACCATCACGGCCGAGTGCGTCCCGCCTGGTATGCGTTTCGTCTGCTCGGCCAACTTGATGGACCGCGCTACGCCGTCGAAGGCGAGCAAGGCAACCTCCGCGCTATCGCGGGCGACGGCGACGGCTACAAGCACGTCATCGTCTGGCGCTACGAGGACGGTGGCCCCGACGAGGTCGAAGTGCGGCTGGTTCTGGCGGGCGTCAACGGGCGGAGCAGCCGCGTGGTGAAGCTCGACTCCGGCGCTCCCGTGAACAACATCAAGGTCATCCACTTCGGCCGCTCGAATGATCTGGGTAACGTGCCGCTGAAGTTTAAGCCGTGGGATGTCCGTTGGATCGAAATCGAATGAAGCGTTCCCCGCTCTACTCGCGATGGCTCGATACGTTCGGGATTCGACGGAATCCTTGTAGAGCCGCGGCGGCTCTTCTTGGATACTGACGCCATTGAGACCTTAAGCGATATGACTTGTGTGCCACGGAATTCAGCACAGGGCTCAGGCCGGAAACTCCGCGGCTGGCCGCGGATCGACGACGCTTGCCGGACGACGGGCAGCAGGCGGTTGCGCTGGCTTCATGCCGCCGTCCTGATGGGGGTGACGATCGTTGCCGCCGCCTGGGACGCTCGGGGCGCAGCCTCCGCTGCGCCGCACGACGCAGTCACGCGCCTCGCCGCGGAGGTGCAGAGCCTGGGCTGGATCGTCTATGGCGCGCGATCGGCACAGGGCGACTGGGATTTGTCCGCCTGTCGCCCCGATGGTTCGGCGGTGCGCCCGCTCACACGCACGCCTGAATTCAACGAGTCCTCGCCGCAAGTCTCGCGTGACGGACGGCGGATGTTGTATCGCCGGGTCAAACGCGAGGAGAAGTTCGATAACAATCGGCATGGCGAGCAGGGCGAACTGGTCATGGCCAACAGCGACGGCACGAACCCGCGAGTCCTGGGCGCCGAGGGCGAGTTCGGCTGGGCCAGTTGGAGCCCCGACGGTAAGCAAGTTGCCAGCCTGTCGATCAAAGCGATTGCCTTCATCGATGTCGCCACCAGGCAAGTGGTGCGCAAGCTGGAGCGGAAGGGATTCTTCCAGCAGGTGACCTGGTCGCCAGACGGCCAGTGGTTGGTTGGCGTGGCCAACTCCTACGGCACCGGCTGGAGCATCGCCCGAATGAATGTCGCGACTGGCGCGGCGGAGGCGGTGAACCGGGTGGACTGTTGCACGCCCGACTGGTTCCCGGATTCGCGGAGTGTGATCTTCTCCTGGCGTCCGCCGGGACAAAAAGCAAACAAGGGCTATGGCTGGACCCAGCTCTGGATGGCCGATGTCGAAGGAAAATCCCGCCGCTTGGTTTATGGCGAAGACAGTCGGCATATCTATGGCGGCTGCGTCTCGCCGGATGCCAAGTATGCGCTGTTCACCGGCAATCTCCAGGAAGACGGCGATCCCGGTAACGCCGGCGCGCCGATGGCGCTGATGCGGCTGAGCGATGCGCCGATCGTCGGTGGTGAAGGCGTTGAGCTGCGTGCGCTGCATCCGGGCGCGAAACGCGGCCCGGTGTTGACGTTGCCCACCGGCTGGGAGCCTTGCTGGACGTTCAGCGAAATACTGGGAGCGCCGGCGTCCTCGCCGGCGAGTTTTCCCGCTCCCCGTGCTGCCGGCGAGACGCCAGCACTCCCAGCGTTTTCGAATGATGTCACCAAACTCGCTTCCGAACTTCACAACCACGGCTGGCTCGTCTTCAGCAGCAAAACCGACCGCGGCGATTGGGATCTGTTTCGCATGCGTCCGGACGGCACGGACCGACACAAGGTCATTGACCTGCCCGGATTCAACGAGGGCGGCGCCCGTTTCTCACCGGATGGAAAACGGATCCTCTTCTATCGCCTGCCCAAGTCCGACGAACTTCAGAACAACGAGTATGGCAGCGGTGAGTTGGTCATCGCCAACGCCGATGGCAGCGAGCCGGTCGTGTTCGGCAAAGAATATCCCTGGGCTACGTGGAGTTCCGATGGGCGGCAGATTGCGTGCCTCGCAACCAAGGGAATTCAGATCGTGGACATCGCGAGCCGCCAGACCGTTCGCCAACTGCCGCGCAAAGGCATCGTGAGCCAGTTGGGCTGGTCGCCCGACGGCAAGTGGTTCACCGGCACCGCAGACCATTTGGGGCCGTTCTGGAACATCGCGCGGATGAATGCCGAGACGGGCGACATCAATGCCGTCAGCGAAACCGATCGCTACAATTGCACGCCTGACTGGGCTGCTGACTCGCGTCGGATCGTCTATGCCCGGGGCATCATCCCCGAGAAACCTGGGCGCGCGGAACTTTGGGTGGCGACGCTCGATGGCCAACCACCGCAGCCGTTATACGCCGAGGAAGGACGCCACATTTATGGCGCCTGCGCCTCGCCGGACATGAAGTATTTGCTGTTCACCCGCCATGTTGCCGATGCGACCACGATTGAGCTAAAGGACACCACCATGGCCATCATTCGCTGGGCCGACACCCCCATGCGCGGCGATGAGGGTGAGTCCTTACGCAAGCGTCTTCCCGATGCGCGGACGGGCCCACGGCTCGATCTCGGGCCGGGCTGGGAACCGTTTTGGACCTCGCTGGACCTTACCCCAGCCGCCACGACATCTGCCTCGGCCACAATCGAAGTGAAACCGCCCCGACCATGAAGAACTGCCCCCGAAACAGCCCTGCCGGTTCAACGCTCCTCGCTCTCGTACTCTCACTGGCTTCCTGCGGGAAACCAACGGGCGGGCCACACGAAGCGGCCGAGGATCCTCACCTGTCAACCAACGGCACCGTCGAAGTGACCGCCAAGTTGGTCGAGATTCCGGAGGGCGCCATCTTCAAGCGCGACCTCTACGACTACGCGACCATCCTGAAGTACCAGGTCGTCAAAGTGCATCGCGGGCAGGTGGCCACCAACACCATCTTCGTTGGACACTACAATCCCTGGAAGCCCAGGGCCGACTCGGCGGACAAGCGCGTGAAGGGGATCGGTGGCGCACTGAAACAATTTCGCGCCGGCGACACTCATCGGATGGCGCTGGAAGTGCCGATTGATGACCACTTCATGGGCGGCATCGTGAACAAATACTTCGGCAAGGAAACCGGCCCGCTCTACTGGGCGGTGTGGACGAATCCGGAATAGTCGATGGTCTTCACCACACACATCTTCCTCTTCTACTTCCTGCCGCTTTTCCTGGCGGTCTATTTCTGCCTCCCGCGTGCCTGGCGAAACTTGTGGATAACGGTGGCGAGCTATGTCTTTTACGGCTGGTGGGAGCCGTGGTTCGTGTGCCTGATGATGTTCACCACGGTGATGGACTTTATCTGGGGCCGGGTCATCACGCGACCCGGCGCCACCGCGAGGCAGCGGAAACTGGCCGTGGTCGCCTGCGTCATGACCAACCTCAGCTTCCTCGGCTTCTTCAAGTACTACATGTTCGCCGCCGAGACGTTGAACCAGTTCCTGGCCGCGGTCGGGGCCGAGCAGTTCCCTGTGCTGACGGTGATGTTGCCCATCGGCATCTCCTTCTACACCTTCCACTCACTGACCTACATCATCGACCTCTATCGCGGAGACGCCACGCCCGCGAAATCGTTCACGGACTTCTCCGCCTTCGTGGCGCTGTTCCCCGACCTCGTCGCCGGTCCCGATCATCCGCTACAAGACGCTCGCCGAGCAGTTGGCAACGCGCACCCACACCCTGTCTCGCTTTTCGTCCGGAACGCTCATCTTCATGGTGGGTTTCGCCAAGAAAATCCTGCTGGCGAATCCGCTCGGCACCGTGGCGGACGCGGTGTTCAACGCGGCAAACCCGCTACCGCTCGATGCCTGGGTGGGCGTGCTGGCCTACGCATTTCAAATCTACTTCGACTTCTGCGGCTACTCGGACATGGCGGTGGGGCTGGGCCGGATGCTTGGCTTCGAGTTCCTGAAGAACTTCGACGCGCCCTACCGCGCCGACAGCATCACCGATGTCTGGCGGCGCTGGCATATCTCCCTTTCCAGCGTGCTGCGCGATTACCTCTATCTCCCGCTGGGCGGCAATCGCAAAGGCCCGACGCGCACTTACGTGAACCTCGCCGTGGTGATGCTGCTCGGCGGACTGTGGCACGGGGCCAAGTGGAACTTCATCGTCTGGGGCGCCTATCATGGCCTGCTGCTGGGCTACGAGCGATGGCGCGGCAAGACGAGCCTTTACGAATCGTTCCCACGCCCGGCCCGCATCGGCCTCACCTTCGTGCTGATGCTGTTCTCGTGGGTGTTGTTCCGTGCCGACAACCTTACCGCGGCGTGGCATTACTACGGGGCAATGTTCGGGCTGATGTCCGTGGCGGACACCGCGCCGTTGCTGGCGGCGACCCTTTACACGCCTTACCGTGTGCTCGTGCTTCTCGCCTGCGCGCTGCTTGTGTTCCAGCCGCTGCAGGCGCACGACTGGGCGTTGCGTCCGGTGAACTGGCCGCGCGTGGCGGTCGCCCTGCCACTGTTCGTCCTCTCGTGGATGACAATGTATTCGCAGGCGTTCAACCCGTTTCTCTATTTTCAGTTCTAACCCGCGTGAAACCGCAACCTTCAACCGGCATGGACGCGAAGCCTCCCCAAGGTGTGGCTGTGCCATCGCGTTCGGGCGAAAACCGGGTGGCGGAACGCGTGCTGTTCATCGTCTTTTTGGCGCTGGTGGTGGGCGGGCTTCTCATTCAAACCACCCTCGAACTCCGCCGTGGCGAGGGCGTCCGCGCGCTGGAGGTCTTCCGGCAGAAACCCACCTCGGCGAATCTCCGCGCTTACGAGCACAATCTCGAAGACGCCAGCGTGGTGGCCCGCGCGCTCCGGCCCCTCTTTCAGTTCGCGCAATTTGCCTGGCTGCGGGATGGCGGTGAGAAGGCGCTCGTCGGTCGCGACGGCTGGCTGTTCTACAAACCCGGCTGCGATGACATGGTGGCGCGCAGCCGCGGGCCGTCCGTGACGACAAACGACCCGGTCGCTGCCATCGTGGCGTGGCGAGACGCGCTGGCCATGCGGGGCATTCACCTGCTGGTCGTGCCCGCGCCGAACAAGGAGAGCGTGTATCCCGACCAACTCACGAGCCGCATGGCCGCCGGACAGGGCGTGGTCTCCCCCGCGACGTGTGACGTTCTTACGCGCCTGACGCGGGCCAACGTCGAGTGCGTGGACTTGTTCGCCTTGTTCGCCGAAGCACGTAGCAACAACTCCGCGTCAGATGCTACACCGCTATACCTCGCCCAGGACAGCCACTGGTCGCCTGCGGGAGTCGCGCTCGCCGCAAAGGCCGTAGCGCGGCGATTGGTCGAACTCGGCTGGGCGACGCCGGGCACGGTGGAGTATCGCGAGCGTGCTGCGCCGGTGGAGCGGTTGGGCGACGTGTTGCGCATGATGCAGTCGGCGCGCATTGAAGGGGCGTCGGTGCCCGAGCGGGTTCCGTGCGTCCAAGTGACTCGCGGCGACACCGGGCAACTCTATCGTGGCGACACGCTGTCGGAGATTCTCGTCCTCGGCGACAGCTTCCTCCGCGTCTATGAGCAGGACGAGCCCGGCTCCGCCGGCTTTATGGCCCACCTCGCGAAGGAACTGAGGCAGCCGCTGACATCGCTGGTGAATGACGGCGGCGCTTCAACGCTCGTCCGCCAGGAACTCTATCGCCGGCCCGGGCTGCTCCAGAACAAGCAGGTGGTCGTGTGGGAATTCGTCGAACGCGACATCCGGTTGGGCACCGAAGGCTGGCAGCAGGTACCACTGCCGCCGCTGGCCAGCACGAATGCTCGGAGCAACGGACATGAGTACGCTCCATTGTCAAAGAACCAGAGACGACCCACATCGGCTGTTGCAGGAGAATGATATGATTGGCCCAGAAGCTCATCCGTCGCGCCCGCGGGCTTTACGTGCAGGAGCCCTTCGGCGGGACGCTGAGAACGGGGCGCCGGAGGCACGCGCTCCCCGCGAGCACCGGCCTGGCGCCGGCGGGCCGAGAGCGTTCGGGGTCATGACCCAGGCTTTGGTGCGCGGGGAGTGATGGCACGGGATGGGGGAATGGATGGACCGGACCAGGAAGCGCAAACAGGGATCCACGCGCACGGGGAGTCACGGAATGTCCTTCTGCGCACAGCCACGGGCACGGAAGAAACACAAGATCCAGATTGCCGAGGTTCCACTGCGTGGCATCCGCCTGTCGGCGAGCAGGGGCCGAAGGTGGAGCGGCTTGGGGGGGTTCTGGTGGGCCCTTCAGGAGGTTCCCCCTAATCCGTGAAGAAATCTTGAGGGTTCGGATCTCTGTCAGGGTAATAAGTAGCAGAACGCGACGGCGGCGGATCGAGCCGCTGCGTGAAAAGAACGGAATCCTTCGATGAATACGAACCGGTTTACACCGACGCCCGCGGTGAAGGTTGCCGCGCCACGGGCACGCCTGGTCTTGGCGGCAACCGCCGTCCGCCACCGGCCCCCGCCCGGAGGCCACGCCCGCATTGTCGATCGGCGAACCCACTGATAATCTCCCACCCGCGGCCGCGTTGTGGCCCCCATGAACATGAATCATCAATCCCCTCCCTCGAGTGACGAACGACTCCGCAACCTGCTGCGGGAGGCGCGCCCCGTCGCCGACCCGGCGCCGGGATTCCGGAGCGCGGTGTGGCGTCGCGTCGAGCGGGCCGAACTTGCCGGCCAAGCGGTTGGTCCGGTGCCCTGGCTCGACCGCGTCGCCGCGTGGCTCTTGCGCCCGCGCCTCGCCCTCGCCAGTACGGTCGCCTTGGTCCTCATCGGCGCCAGCCTCGGCGCGCGGGACGGCATCCACCGCTCGAGCCAAGCCGCCCAGGCGAAATACCTCGCCGCCGTCAGTCCGCTGACCACGAGCCCGTGACCATGCGTCGTCCGTTGCTCATCCTGGTTGCGGTGGTGATCGCCGGCCTGGCCGCCATCGGCTCGTCCTACCTGATTGCCCGCCAGATTTGCGAGGGTCATTGGATGGACACGACCGATGATCTGGAATGGCTCCGGCATGAGTTCCGGCTCAGCGACGCGGAACTGCAGCGGGTCCGCCAGTTGCACGAGGGCTACCTCCCCAAGTGCCGCGCGATGTGTGAGCGCATTGCGGCGAAGAAGCTGGAACTGGAGGCCGCGTTCGACGCGAGCACCAACGCCGTCACACCCGTCGTACAGGAGAAACTCAATGAAGTCGCCGCGCTCCGCGCCCAATGCCAGGCCCAGATGCTGCAACACTTCTACGAAGTCAGCCAGTCCATGCCCGCCGCGCAAGGCCGGCGCTACCTCGAGGAAATGCAGCGCCTGACCCTCGGCTTTCACGAGCAGGTCGAGAACCGCATGTCCGGCCAGCCGTCGCCTGCGCATGTCCACCACTGACACGGCCGCGCTCGATCGCGCGGACATGGCCCGTCTGGCCGGCGGAGAGGACGCCGCGCTGAACGGCCTCATGGATCGCCACGCGACCGCCATTTTTCGCTTCCTGTTCCGCATGTTGGGCAATGAGGAGGACGCCAACGACCTGGCCCAGGAGACCTTTGTCCGCGTCTTCCAACATCGCAGCCGATTCCGGGCCGGCGCCCGCTTCAGCACCTGGCTTTACACGATCGCGGGCAACCTGGCGCGCAATCACCACCGCTGGCGCGCGCGGCACCCCGATCTCCCGCTCGAGTCCGCGCCCGACGCCGACCGACCGCCGCTGAGCGACACCCTTCCGTCCTCGGGCCCCACTCCCAGCGAGGCGGCGCTGGGGAACGAACGCTCGGCTGCCGTGCGGGCGGCCGTGGCGGAACTGCCGGAGGATCTGCGCGCGGCCGTCGTGCTCTGCGAATGGGAGGAACTCAGCGTCGCCGAAGCCGCCTCGGCCCTGGAAACCACTCCCAAGGCCGTCGAATCCCGCCTTTACCGGGCCCGGCAGCAACTTCGCCAGCGGCTCGGTCGCTGGCTCTGAACGCGCGCGCCCGGACCGCCGGAGAACACAAAGCCGCAAACCGGACTTTGACCTCCGGTTCACGGCTCGAATGCTCCGCCGGCGGACGCTCTACTTTGCCTTCAAGGCGCTCTCCACCTTCGCCATGTACTTGGCCGGGTCCTTGGCGAACTTCTTCTTGCAGTCGTTGCAGCAGAACTTCACCTCCTGGCCCTGGTAAACGATCGCCGGCGCATCGGCTTCCAGTTTCTCGCCGGACATCGGGCAGGTGGTGGCCTTGTAGGGCTTCACCTTCTTGGCCGCCGCGTCCACCTTGGCGATGAACTTCTTCGGGTCTTTGTCGAAGTCCTTCTTGCAGTCCTGGCAGCACATCCGGATCTCCCGGCCTTCGTAAACGAAGGTGTAGCCTTCGCCCATGCCACCGATCTTTTCGCCGGAGACGATGCAGGTCTCCAACGGGTAGGGTTTGGGTGGCTTGGTCGATTTGTCTTTCTCGGCCGCCAGGGCCACGGCGCCGCTGAGGAGCGCCCCTGCCAACAAGGTTTTGAGTATCGAGGTCATAATCATGGATTCGGTTATCGCGGCCGTAAGATAGACGTATCGGCCCGCTTTGCCACTCAAAAGCGGCAACGGCCAAGAACGGCGCGGGCGCGCAACCACCGGGGAAAGCCCGGGACCGGCCAGGAGCGAACGACCCCCAAGCGTCGGCGCCCACTCGGACGTCAACCGCCGGAGGCCGCCGCCGGCGGCGGCAATGCGCGCTGGATCTCGCCCACGCGGTAGCCGAAACCCGGGCCGCGGATCGAGGTCAAATCGACGCAACCGTCCCGCCGCCGGTACAGCCCGGGGTGCACCGCCGCCTCGGCGGCCGACGCCGCCGGGTAGAACTGCATTGCGTTGGTCTCCACGCCCATGATCGTGCCGACGTGGGCGGCGAGCTCGACGTGGGGAACCTGCGCCAGCATCGGATTCGTGAGGTCCTGAACCATCAAGGTCATGCCGTGCGCCCGCGCCCAGCACGCGCTCAGCAACGCGCCGGTCTGGGTCTTGCACGTCTTCAGCGCCACGCCGGACCAGCCCAGTTCGCGGCCCAGCCGGACGTGCTGCCAGTCGTGCGCACTCTCGTCGAGGAAGAGCGGTTTGCGCGCGGTGACGCTGCGCACATCGATCCGGTGTTGCTCCAGTTCGTACGGGAACGGTTGTTCCACATAAAGGACCATGCCGTACAGGCGCGGGTGCTCGTCCCGGAGGCGGTCCAGGATGTCGTTGACGTAAGCCGGATCGGTGACGGTGGAATTGAAGTCCGCGCTCAACCACTCGACCTCGTGCGCCACCGCGATCTGCCCCACCGCGACCAAACGCGCGTAATCCCACGCTGCGTCGGTGCCGCGCAACTTCACCTTCAGGCATTTCAGGCCGTCGGTCCGGATCCAGTCCGCCAACAGCACCGGGTAACCGTCGCCCGGTTCCGCGCCGGTCAACTCGCGCGCATTCAGCAAGTCCAATCCACCGACCAGATGCCACGCGCGCATCCGTGTCGGTGGTTGCTTGGCAAGGTAATCGGCCGGGTACAGCCCACGAAACGCGAGGTGCGTCCCGGCCGCTGGCTGCAAGAAGTCGCCCAAATCGCGATTGAGAAACTCCGCGCCGTAGGTCGTATAAGTGGGCCGCCCGAGCAACTGGCCGTAAGCGTCGTGGATCGCCTGGTCGAACACGGAGCAGCACACCAGCGCGGCCAGCCAAGGCATGGGTTCCGGGTTCGAGGCAGGGGCCGAGAAGCCCACAGCGGCGCCTTCGGCGGGGCGGGACTCCGTCGAGCTTTGGCCAAGCGGAGGGGAAGGCAGGGCTCCGCGGACTGTCGCCCCCCCAATCCCCGAGTTTGCGGCGGCCAGCCTCGCTCGGAGCGGGTCCTGCTGGAAATCCCAACCCAGCTCCATCGGATGTCCGAACTGGCCGAACCCGGTCCACGCCCGCACCAATTCGACGCAAAACGATTTCAGCGCGGCGTGGCGGGGTTCGTAAGCGAGGCGGCTGGGCCAGACCCATTGCACGCTGAGCGGGGTCTCGCCCCAACCTTCGGCGCTTCGACCCAACCGGTCCTCCACGCGGACCTTGGCGCGCGCGCACGTAACCGACGTGAGGGTCTCCGGTCCGAACTTCAACGGCACGCGCGTCTGGACCGGCAGGAAATACAGCGTCGCGGCGGTGACGCGAATGTCCGTGGGTTTGGGCATGCGAAGGCAATCTCCCGCTCAGGATCCGGTCTTCACGTCGTTACGGTCCGGCAGGCCCGGGCGGGCTTGGGGGTGACCTGGCGCAGCATCACGCGACCGGCCGCCCGCGCGGGTGGTCCCCGGCCGGTCACCGGCGCGCCGCGGCCGCGGATGACGGGGTCGTTCGTTGCCGGGCAGGTTCATGCCTTGAGCCGTTTCAAAGCCCGGTTGACGCCGTCCACGCTGAATTCGGCCTCCACCAGTTCGCCGCCGATCCACTCCTTCATGTCCGCGTGCTCGGAGTGCTTCGGATCGGCCAGGATGTCGAGCAGTTGGTAGTAACCGCTCATGCCGCCACAATCCTCCGGCGGGCACGCATTAGCGCCCCCAAGGCAAAGCGGATGTTTGAACGCCGGATCCGGCGGTAGCATCTTTTCCGCCACCACGTCGTGCTCCCAACCGTCGCCGAAATCGTATTCGTAAACGAACTTCCGCTTCGCCGCCGGCGCCAGGTCGGCGACGCGGAAGCGCCGCTCGTCCAGCATGTCCTCGCCCAAGCCGCCACCGCCCGGATCCGGCCGTCCGTAATACGTGCGTGCCGATCCCGAACGAACCATGAACTGGTGCAGATGACTGTCGGTCCAGCCCATCGCGGTCTGAATGACCGTGTGCAGGCGGTCGAGTTTGGTGTCCGCGCGCACCAGCACGCGGCGCCAGATCGGCGGCTTGGACCACTTGAGCGTGATCTTGAGCTGATAGAGCGGCACGCCGCTTGGGCTGTCGGCTTCGAGGTTGGACATCATAAAGGCGTTCCCATCCGGGTTTCGGGCTGGCGAGGAGTCTGCCGCCGCTTGGCGGGCGGTCGCAATACTCTTCGTTGCCCCAGCGTCGCCTTAAGCCGACCCCCTCGCCCGTCCCCTGCGGAACTCCGCCAACGGGGGGAATGGTGCGCTTGGCAGGACTTGAACCTGCACGGGTTACCCCACTACCACCTCAAAGTAGCGCGTCTGCCAATTCCGCCACAAGCGCACCCGTGCCGCGGATTCAAACATGCCGGCACCGTGCTGCAAGCCGATTCTCAATCGACACGCGGGCGCTCAGCGACATCACCCCGGGAAACGCGCTCGCGAGCGGGGGACTCCAGCTCACGGCGGCTTCGGAAGTACCGGAACCGTCGAGCCTGCTCGCGGGGGCCGGCCGTTGGGCCTGTGGGCGCTGAATCGACGGTTCGGTCAGACCGCAACCAACCCGGGAGTGTCCCGGCCCGAACGACGCGTGGGAACGCCCGTTTCCCGCTCGAATAACTCCGGACCGCACCAGAGATGGCGTCCGCCCTTCGCACTTCTGCTGCGCCGGTCGCAATCCCGTTTGGCGCAATGCCAATTCAATCTGCGGCCCCCTGCCCCGCTTCCTTGTCGGGGCTTACTTGCTCGCTGGCACGGGCGCTTCCGCTGCCCTGGGCTTGTCCACCACCGGCACCGGGCTCAAGCCTTTCTCCTTGTATTCGATCCCGCGGCGCACGCGTGCCTTGACATCCGCCAGTCCCGGCTCGGTCACCTTCTCCAGGCAGCCTCGCGCCTGGTCGTAATCGCCGTGCATCCCGCAAAGCCGGGCCATGTGGAGGGCGAGTCCCTGGCGCTCCAGGTCGGTGCTGGCGAGCTTCTCGGCGTCCTTCCACGCCGCCAGCCCTTCGGCGAGCACCGCCGCCTCGGCTTGGCACTTTGCGGCCGGATCGTCGCCGGTCGGAGCGGGTGTCACGTAGTAAAAGACCTGCGCCAGATCGGTCGCGAGTTTGAAGTCGTTCGGCGACAGCGCGCGCGCCTGGCGGTACAGCTCCAGGGCCTTGCGCAGCACGGCCTGGTCGTCCGCGAGTTTGTAGATGGCGCGGGCATCCACCCGGAAGACGAACACGGCCGTCGCGAGGTTCCACCGATAGACCGGCTCCTTCGGATTCAACTCCACGGCCTTCGCGAAGTACTCGATGCATTTCCGCGCCGGGCCGAAATGGCTGAAGTGGTCGGCCAGGTTGTTCCACGTCGCCGGGTTGTTGGGTTCCAACTCGCGCGCCTGCTCCCACTGCTCGACGGCTTCATCGTGACGGCCCAAATCGCTCAAAAGACTGCCGTACGCCAGCCGGGCGCGGGCGTGCCGCGGGTTGCGCAACAGAAAGTCCTTGTAGCCCTGCTCGACCGGCTCGAACCGCTGCTTGATGCGGGCATTGAGCGTGAGTTCGCCGACCGGATTGGGCTGGTCACCCGGGCTGGCGGACGTGCCGGCCTGCTTGATCCATTCGTCCACCTCGGCCTGGGCTTCGTCGTCCTTGGTGAGGAGCTGCTGGTACTCGCGCTCGACCGGATCGTTCGGATCGACCACCGGCACGTGGATTCCCGTGGTCTGGGCCACCGCGTTGCTGGCGGCAACGACCTGGTTCGTGGCCAACATCGCCGTGAGCAGTCCCAACAGAAGTTCGTTCACGCGGGGAAACTAGCCGAGCCGCGGCGGGCGCACAATTCCGCTTTCGCCGTACGCACCGCGGCTGACGGGACCCGGTGCGTGAGCTAAGCTCGGCCCATGTCGAACCGTTTGTTTCTGCTCGATGGCATGGCGCTGGCCTACCGGGCGCACTTCGCCTTCATCGGCCGGCCCATCCGCACGTCGGCGGGCTTCAACAGCTCGGCGCTTTTCGGATTCACGAACACCTTGCTCGACATTCTGGAAACCGGCCAGCCCACGCACCTGGCAGTCGCCTTCGACACCGCCGCGCCGACGGCCCGCCACCGCGAATTCCCGGCTTACAAGGCGCAGCGCGAAGCAATGCCCGAGGAACTCAGCGCCGCACTGCCGCACCTGCGCCGCATTGTCGAGGCGTTCCGGATGCGCGCGCTAGCGCTGGACGGATACGAGGCCGACGATGTCATCGGCACCCTGGCCCGCCAGGCCGAGTCCGCGGGCTTCGAAACTTACATGGTCACGCCCGACAAGGATTTCGGCCAACTCGTGGACGCGCACACGTTCCTGTGGAAACCGGGCCGCCAGGGCGGCGAGGTCGAACTGCTCAAACCGGCGGACGTCTGCGCCCGCTGGGGCATCGCGCGCGTCGAACAGGTGGTGGACCTGCTGGGCCTGATGGGCGACGCCAGCGACAACATTCCCGGGGTGCCGGGCGTGGGCGAAAAGACCGCCGCCAAACTGCTCGCCCAATTCGGTTCCCTGGAAGGCGTCCTCACCCATGCCGGCGAGGTGAAAGGCAAGCTCGGCGAAGCGCTGCGCCAATACGCCGACCAGGCGCGGTTGAGCCGCCGGCTGGCGACGATCATCACCGACGTGCCGCTCGCGCTGGACCTGGAAGAGCTGCGGCTCGGCACACGCGATCATGCGGCCTTGCAGGCGTTGTGCGTCGAATTCGAATTCAATGCCATCGGCCGCCGGCTCCTTGGCGATCAGTTCAAGGCCGGACGCGGCGCAGCCACCGCGACATCCGAAACCCAGGTTCCGCAGCCCGCATCCGCCGCCGGTGAACTCGACCTTTTTGGAACGGCCGGCTCGCAACCCGTGGCGGTTCCCAAGCCGAAAGCCGCCTCCGCGCGCAAGTCCACTGCCACCCCACCGCCACCAGTCGGGCCGCGCCCCGGTCAGCGCACGCTCGCCGACACACCGCACCGCTACGAGTTGGTGAACACCGCCGGGCAACTCAGCGCTTTGAAAGCCCGGCTCGCAGCCCAACCGGCGTTTTGCTTCGACACCGAAACCGACGGGCTCGATCCCCAAACCGCCAGGCTGCTCGGCATCGCCTTCAGCTTCGAGGCCGGGGCCGGTGCTTATGTCGCGCTCGGCGGCGGGGGAGCGCCGGCTTCGCCTTTCACCGCCCTCGCGCTGGCGGAGCTTGGCCCGCTGTTCGCTGACACGCGCCCGCTCAAGGTGGGACACAACCTGAAGTTCGACCTGCTCGTCCTCAAATGGAACGGCGTCGAGGTGCGCGGGCCGCTGTTCGACACGATGATCGCGCACGCGCTGATCGAGCCGGAGCAGCGGCACGGCATGGACTATTGCTCGGAAGTGTACCTGGGATACACGCCTGTCCCGATCGAGCGGCTCATCGGCCCGAAGGGCGCCGAGCAACGCAGCCTGGCCGACGTGCCCGTCGAACAGGTTGCGGAATACTCCGCCGAAGACGCCGACGTGACCTGGCAACTGCACGAGCGCTTTGTGCCCTTGCTCAAGGAACGTGGAGCGGAGCGCGTCTTCTACGAAGTCGAGATGCCGGTCCTGCCGGCGGTCGTGGCGATGGAATTCGAAGGCGTGCGAGTGGATGCCACCGTGCTGGCCGACTTCAGCACGCAACTGGGGAAACAGATGGCCGAACACGAGGGAGCCATCCGCCGCCTGGCGGGCCGCGAATTCAACGTCAATTCCAACAAGCAACTGGGCGAAGTCCTCTTCGACGATCTCAAGCTGGTGGAGCGCCCGCGCAAGACCGCCACCGGCCAGTACGCAACCGATGAACAAACGCTCCAGAGCCTGGCGACCGACCACGAGATCGTCCGGCGAATCCTCGACTACCGCGCCGTCGCCAAGTTGAAATCCACTTACGCGGACGCTTTGCCCGCCGCGATTTCGCCCCGCACCGGCCGCGTGCATACCACGTTCTACCAGGCCGCGACCGCGACGGGCCGTCTGAGTTCGCAGGATCCCAACCTCCAGAACATTCCGATCCGCACCGAACTCGGCCAGGAAATCCGCCGGGCCTTTGTCGCGCGGTCGGGGGCGGACTGGACCCTGCTCTCGGCCGACTATTCGCAGATCGAGTTGCGCGTCATCGCCGCCATGAGCGGAGAAACGGCCATGATCGAGGCGTTCCAGCGCGGCGAGGACATTCACACGGCCACGGCCGCCCGCGTGTTTGGCGTGATGCCCGGCCTGGTGTCGCCCGAGCAGCGGCGGCAGGCGAAGATGGTGAATTTCGGCATCGCCTACGGAATCTCCGCGTTCGGTCTGGCGCAACGGCTCGGCATCGGCCGGCGCGAGGCGGGGGAAATCATCGAGCACTACTTCGCCAGCTACCCCGGCATCCGAAGGTACATCGACCAGACGATCCAGTTCGCAAAGGAGCACGGCTACGTCGAGACGCTCACGGGCCGACGGCGGTATTTGCGCGACATCGGCTCCGCGAACGGGACGGTGCGCGCCGCTGCCGAGCGCAATGCCATCAACGCGCCGATTCAAGGCACCGCCGCCGACATGATCAAACTCGCCATGGCCGGCATTCAGCGCGAGCTGGAAGGTCGCGGCTGGCGCACGCGGATGGTGTTGCAGGTCCACGACGAGCTGCTCTTCGACGTGCCCCGGTCCGAGGAAGCCGAGGTGCGGACACTGGTCGCGGACAAAATGAAATCCGCGCTCGCGCTCCCGGTCCCGATCGACGTCGAAATCGGCAGTGGGCCGCATTGGCTGGCGGCGCACTGAATCGGGTCTCCCGATTCGCCACCCCCGACCACCCCCGGCGTGATGCGCACGGGGATGAATGGACTGGCTTTCAATGCCGGACGGCCCGCGGCTCCTTTGGCTTGCGAAGCCCTGGCCGGCGACTCCGCTCCTGCCGTTTCGACCTCCCGCGGCGAGAATTCATGTTGACTCGGACCGTTGGCCCGACATCCTGTGTCCGAATTTGTCTGGATACGGTGATTGATAGGCTATAGCGGAGACAATGAAGCTGACCGTTAGAGATGTGTCCGAAATGCTGGATGTTTCGGAAAAGACGGTTTACCGCTGGTTGAACGACGGGAAGCTGCCTGGCTACCGCATGAGCGGCCAGTATCGGTTCAGCCGGGCGGAGATTCTGGAATGGGCCACCGCGAACAAGTTGAACCTCTCGGTCGGGGCGTTGCAGGAGGCAGTAAACCCAAACCAACCCCTGCCGACGCTGACCGAAGCCCTCCAGGCCGGCGGCATTTTTTACCGGATCGGGGGGACGGACGTGGAATCGGTCCTGCGCAGTGTCGTGGAAGTGGTGCGCCTGCCGGATGAGGTGGACCGGGAATTCCTGCTGCAGGCACTGCTCGCTCGGGAGCAACTGGCTTCAACCGCCATCGGCGAAGGCATTGCGGTTCCGCACGTGCGCAATCCGATCGTATTGCACGTGGACCGACCGTTGGTTTCATTGTGCTTTCTGGAACGTCCCATCGAATTTGGCGCGCTGGACGGCCAGCCGGTCCAAGCCTTGTTCACCGTGATCAGCCCGAGTGCGCGCGCACACCTCCACCTGCTCTCGCGATTGTCCTTCGCGCTGCGGGCCCCGGAGGTCAAAGCCTTGGTGCAGCAGCAGTCGAGTCGCGAGGAACTAGTTGAGTCCATCAGGCGGACGAGTGCCAACCTGCCCTCGCCAGGACTTCGAGAGGTTCAACCTGCGAATGTTTAGAACCGCGAACCTGTCGTTGCCTGTGCTTCGCGCCGACCCGGACAAGCCGGGGGAGGTGCGGCCGTGACTCCGGGCGTGCTGCTGGCCACTTCGGCCGGTGGCCTGGTTCTCAGTTTAACCGGCGCGTTGCGGGCGGCGCGCTGGTGGCTGGCGACCTCGCTGGTGAGCACGCTGGCGGCCCTGGCCGCGGCGGTCTGGGTGTTGGCGACCGGGGTCGCGTGGGAATGGCGGAGCGCGTTCCTCATCGGCGGCGAAGGCGTGCATTTGCGGCTGGATGGCGTGAGCGCCTTGTTTCTGGCCCTGCTGGCCGTGGTCGGCGGCGCCGGGGCCGCTTATTCGCGGGAGTATTGGGCGAGACCTGGAGCACCCCGCCTCGCGCTAAGTTGGGCCGCTGCTGGTGGAGCGCCCTGCTCTTGTGCATGGGACTTGTCTTGCTGTGCGCGAACGGACTGCATTTCCTCATCGCCTGGGAGCTGTTCACCGTGAGCGCTTACTTCCTGATCACGTTGGACGGGCGACGACGCGAAGTGCGCGCCGCCGGCTGGCTCTACCTCGCCGCCTCCCATGCGGGTACCCTGGCTTTGTTCGCGTTCTTCTCGTTGCTGGCGTCCCGGACCGGAAGCTGGGATCTCGGGCCGATGCGCGAACAGGCGGAGTTTGGCGCCCTTGTTCTGGCTGGCGCTGTTCGGATTTGGCGTGAAAGCAGGTGTCTTTCCGCTGCACATCTGGCTGCCGTCGGCGCACGCCAACGCACCCAGCCACGTCTCGGCCATCATGTCCGGCGTGGCGATCAAGATGGGCATCTATGGGATCGTGCGGTTCAGCGGCTGGCTGCCGACACCGCCGGCGGCCGGTTGGGTGGTCACGGCACTGGGCGTGGTGAGCGCGGTGCTCGGGGTGGCTTTCGCGCTGGGACAACACGACCTGAAGCGGCTGCTCGCATATCACAGCGTAGAGAACATCGGGATCATTCTGATGGGGGTGGGATTTGCGATGGTGGCCACGGCGCACGGCCAGGCGGCCTGGGGCGCGCTGGCATTGGCCGGCGGTCTGTTGCACGTCTGGAACCACGGCCTGTTCAAATCGCTGTTGTTCCTTGGGGCCGGATCGGTGCTGCATACCACCGGCACGCGCGAGATGAGCCGGCTCGGCGGGCTGTGGCGGACGATGCCGTGGACGGCGTCGCTGTTCGCGCTCGGCGCAGTGGCGATTTCCGGGTTGCCGCCCTTGAACGGCTTCGTGAGCGAATGGCTGGTGTATTTGGGAATGTTCGACGCCGTCAACCAGCCGGGTGCGGCGGTGGCGGCGGCCATTCCGGCCATCGTGCTGCTGGCCATGACCGGCGCGCTGGCGCTGGCCTGCTTCGTGAAGGTGTGCGGCGTGGTGTTCCTCGGCGCGCCGCGTTCGCCGGCGGCCGAACACGCCCACGAATGCGGGCGTTGGATGCGCGGCCCCATGCTGTTCCTGGCGGCCGGTTGTGTGGCCATCGGCCTCGCGCCGTTCGTCTTTTGGCCGGCGGTGCATTCCGCCGTGGTCGCGTGGCGGGGTACATGGACTCGTGTCCCGGCGCCGGAATCCCTGACCACGCTTGGCCTGTTCCACGTGGCGTTGACGTTGCTGGCGGTCACCGGCGCGGTCTGGCTGTGGCGGCGCGCGCACCACGGCGGCTGGGCGCGCGCGGTGACCTGGGACTGCGGCTATGCTGCGCCCACCCCGCGCATGCAATACACGGCG
Source organism: uncultured bacterium (assembly GCA_963735925.1). GTDB lineage: Bacteria > Verrucomicrobiota > Verrucomicrobiia > Limisphaerales > J093 > DSVZ01. The sequence goes on along the minus strand of CAVTMT010000003.1, from coordinate 671,752 downwards.
GGGTCCTTCGCGGGCATCATCACGGAGTGGTTTGCCTGGATTCTGCGACCCGAGCGACACGAGCATCGCCCTGAAGAGACGTTCCCACGACGGGCCGACCTTGAAGAGCACACGCCGGAAACCGTACTGGAGCGGGTCATCGAGCCGTGTGCACGGTTGGTGATGTGGGTGTCCCGCGGAGCCCGCCGGCTGCAGCACGGACGAACCCACGCGTACATTCTCTACTTGATTTTCGGCCTGGCCGCGGTGGCGGTCCTGACCCTCGCGTGGGACCGGTGAGGTCATCCCCATCCAGGCCGGATCGCAGCGCGGGCTGTTGACACAACATGTACTTGAATCTGGTTGAGCTCGCCGAGTCGTTCGGCGTTTCGGAAAAAGTCGTCGAAGACTGGATTCGCGACGAGGGGCTCCCCCACGTGCAGGATCGCGGGCGGCTCCTGTTCGACCGCGCACTGGTGGCCCACTGGGCCGCCGCGCACGGGCTCACCGCGCGAGCGGGTTTCCTCGCGCCCGAGAACGGGGCCTTCACCAGCGGACTGGCGCTGGCGCCGATGCTGCGGACCGGAGGAATCTGGCGGGCGGTTCCAGCGGCCGGCGTGACCGAAGTGCTGGACCAGGTCATGGCGAACCTGCCGGGGGTGCTTCCAGCCGTACGCACGTTGCTGGGGCAGCGATTGCGAGCCAAAGGCGGCATCAACTGGGCGCCGGTGGGACGGGGTTTCGCGCTGCCGCACTTCAGCACGCGCGTCACGTTGGGCCGCGACGCCGGCATCGTGGCGCTGCTCCTCTTGCGCGAAGCGCTCCCGCTGGCCGAGCGGCCGCCGGACGGCGTGTCGGTGACACGGCTGTTCTTCTTCATCCCGCCTTCGCCCCGGGCGCACCTGGACACGCTGGCCCGGCTCAGCCGGGCGGTTGCGCAGGGGCCGCTGCGTGAACTGGTCGAAAGGGGCGCTCCGGATCAGGAGCTGGTGCAGGCGCTCGCGGCGGCCGAAGCGTTGGGCGCGGTCGAGGCCAGGCGGGTAAAACCATCGTGACCATGGGCCGGCTCATTTCTTTCGCGCTGCTGGTGTTGGTGGCGGCCGCCGTGAGCGGATCGCGCCGCCCGCGGATCTGGCTCGCGCTCACGCTGGCCGGCACGGCCGCCTTCTTGGGGGCAGCTCTCGGGACCCTCGGTGGCGGCATCGAGTGGGATTGGCGAAGCGGTTTTGCACTCGGCAACGAGCGGGTGCACCTGAGGCTCGATGCGGTCAGCGCCTGGTTTCTGGCGCTGGTGGCGGTCGTGGGCGGCGCCGGGGCGGTGTATGCCCGCGAATACTGGCCGGATCGCGAGCGGCCGGAATCGGCCGGGCGCGGACGCGGCTGGTGGAGCGCGCTGGTGCTGTGCATGGGTCTGGTCCTCTTGTGTGCCAACGGACTCCACTTCCTCATGGCCTGGGAGGCCTTCGCGTTGTCCGCGTATTTCCTGATCACGCTCGAACGGGACCGCCGCGAGACGCGCGCCGCGGGTTGGCTCTACCTGGCCGCGTCGCACGCCGGAACCCTCGGCCTGTTCGCCTTCTTCTCCCTGCTCGCCGCCCGCACGGGAAGCTGGGAACTCGGCCCCCTGCGGGATCATCCCGAACTCGCCCCGTTGTTCTGGGTGGCGTTGTTCGGGTTCGGAGTGAAGGCCGGCCTGTTCCCGCTCCACATCTGGCTGCCGTCGGCGCACGCGAACGCCCCGAGCCACGTTTCGGCGATCATGTCGGGAGTGGCGATCAAGATGGGACTCTACGGTCTGGTCCGTTTCAGCGGCTGGCTCCCGATGCCGGCCGGCGCCGGTTGGGTGGTGCTGGCGCTGGGGGCGGCGAGCGCGGTGCTGGGGGCGGCGTTCGCGCTCGCGCAGAACGACCTCAAACGGCTGCTCGCCTATTGCTCGGTGGAAAACATGGGCGTGATCCTGATCGGCTTGGGCGCCGGCTTGCTGGGCGCGGCGAACGGCGACAGCGCCTGGGGTCGCCTGGCGATGGCGGGGGCGCTGTTGCATGTGTGGAATCACGGCCTGTTCAAATCCCTGCTCTTCTTCGGCGCCGGCTCCGTGCTGCACGCCACCGGCACGCGCGAAATGAGCCGGATGGGCGGACTGTGGCGCGCCCTGCCGTGGACGGCCGGCCTGTTCGCCTTCGGCTCCGTGGCGATCTCGGCGCTGCCCCCGCTGAACGGTTTTGTCAGCGAATGGCTGGTTTATCTGGGCTTGCTCGAGGCGGCGGCAGGCCATGCGCCGGTAGCCGTCGCCATTCTGCCGGCCACGATCGCGCTGGCGGTGACCGGGGCGCTCGCCCTGGCGGCGTTCGTGAAGGCGGCGGCGGTGGTGTTCCTCGGAGCTCCTCGCACTCAGACCGCGGCACACGCGCATGAATGCGGTTGGTGGATGCGCGCTCCCATGCTGGGGCTCGCAGCGGCCTGCACGCTCATCGCGTTGGCACCGGCGGCCGTCTGGCCTTGGCTCCAGCGTGCGCTGGCGGCGTGGAACTCAGCGTGGCTCGGCGGTGAACCGCCCGCTCCGCTCGCCACGCTGGGTCCGGTACAGCTCGCGCTGGCGGCCCTGGTCGCGGTGGCGGCGGTGGCCTTGTGGCTTCGCACCCGGGCGAACGGCCTGCGCCGGGCGCTCACCTGGGATTGCGGTTACGCGGCGCCAACGGCGCGCATGCAATACACCGGCGGCTCGTTTGCCGCGCTGGCGGTCGGCTGGTTCGCCTGGGTGCTGCGACCGCAACGCCAGTTGCGCTGGCCCCGCGGCGCCTTTCCGCGTCGCGCCGACCACATGGAGCGCATCCCGGACACCGTGCTGGAGCGGGTGATCGGGCCCGTGAGCAACGTGGTCATGTCCGCCTCGGCCTGGGTGCGCCGGCGCCAGCAAGGGCATTTGCCGGATTACATTCTGTATCTGGTGGCCGGACTCGCGGCCGTGGGTGGGCTGGTTGTTTTTGGGAGCGTGCGATGATCTCGATGCTTGAATTCCTGGCCCGGCTCGCAGTGTGGCTGCTGTTGGCGCCGCTGCTGCCGGGCATCATCAACAAGGTGAAAGCCTGGGTGGCCGGGCGGCGCGGTCCGCCGGTGCTGCAACTTTACTACGACCTGGCGCGACTGTGGCGCAAGGGCGTGGTCATGAGCACCCTTGCCTCGCCGGGATTCATCGCCGGGCCGGCCGTGGCCTGGGTGGCGGTGCTGGCGGCGGCGTTGCTGCTGCCGCTGGGGCCGCTGGGCGCGTCGCTGAGTTTTCGCGGCGACGTCATCCTGCTGGTGTACCTGCTGGCGCTGGCCCGGTTCTGCACCGCGTGGGCGGCGCTGGAAACCGGCTCGGCCTTCGAAGGCATGGGCGCGGCGCGGGAAGTGAGCTACGCCGTGCTGGCGGAGGCGGCGGTGATCACGGCGGTGCTCACCTTGAGCCTGCAGAGCGGGAGCGTGTCGCTGCGCGCCATGCTCGCCCCCTCGGCCGGTACCGGCGCCGTGCTGCTGGCGGTCGGGCTGTTCACCGTGTTGCTGGCGGAGAACTGCCGGGTGCCGTTCGACGATCCGAACACGCACCTCGAATTGACGATGATCCATGAGGTGATGGTGCTGGACCACAGCGGGCCGCCGCTGGCGGCGATCCTGCACGGCGCGGCGATGAAGCTGCTGCTGTTCTCCGTCCTGCTGGTGCAGGCGGTGCTGCCGGTCGGGGAACTCCCGCGGTCGGCGGCGGCCGGGGCGCTGGTCGGCGGGGGTGCTGGTCGTGACCGTGGCGGTCGGGCTCGTGGAGTCGTTGCTGGCGCGCTACGCGTTTCGCCGGGTGCCGTTGCTGCTGACGACGGCGTTTCTGCTCTGCGTGTTTGCCCTGCTGATTGCGTGGAAAGGAGGCGCGGCGTGAACGACTGGCTGAACCTTCTGATCGGACTGGCGATGGGCTTGAACCTCGTCGCGCTGGGCACGAGCCGGCTGCCGTCGCTGATCCGCGTGGCCGCGCTGCAAGGCATGGTGCTGGGCATCATGCCGCTGGTGATCGAACACGAACTGCGCGTGATGGTGCTGGTGATCGCGGCGGCCACGGTGGCCATGAAAGGCTTGGTGATTCCCGCGCTGCTGCGCCGGGCCATGCGCACGGCCAACATTGACCGCGACCTGGATCCGCTCATCGGCTTCCTGCCCTCGTTGCTGCTCGGCGCGGCGGGCATGATCGGCGCCGTGGTGCTGGCGCGCCGGCTGCCCCTGCTGCCCGAGCATCGCGAATCCCTGCTGGTGGCCGGCGCGCTGGCGTCCGTGCTCACGGGCCTGCTGTTGCTGATCGGACGGTCCAAGGCCATTTCGCAGGTCTGCGGCTACCTGATCCTGGAGAACGGCATCTACCTTTTCGGCCTGCTGCTCATCCATTCGACCCCCTTGCTGGTCGAGGGCGGCATCCTGCTGGACCTCACCGTGGCCGTGTTTGTGACCGGCATCATCGTGGACCGCATCCAACGGGCGTTCGACTCGCTCGACACGCGGAAACTGACCGTGCTCCGAGAATGAAAGAACTGCTCTTGATTCTTGTGCCGCTGGTGGCGGCGGGGGTGGCGGCCCTCTGGCCGCACGACCGCACGCGCCCGTGGTTCCTGCCGGTGGCCGGGCTGGCGCATTCGTTCCTGGCGTTTTGGCTGCTGCTGCATCCGCCCGCGGTTCCGTTCCATCCGTGGCTCGGCTACGATCCGCTGGCCCGGGCGATGTTGCCGGCGGTTTCGCTTGCTCTTCCTGGGCTGCGCGGCCTATGGCGTGCCGTACCTGCGCCTGCGCGCGGAACGGTCCAACCGCGTCTTCGTGGCGGGTTTCCTCGCGGCGTTGGGGCTGATGAGCGCGGCGCACATGGCGCGGCATCTCGGTCTGCTGTGGATTGCGACCGAGGCGGTGACGTTGTCTTCCGTGCCGCTGCTGCATTTCAACAACACCCCCCGCGCCTTCGAAGCGACGTGGAAATACCTGCTGGTGGGCGGCACCGGCATCGCGCTCTCCCTGCTGGGCTCGTTCTGCCTGGGCTACGCCTCGCTGCACGGCGGCGGGGCGGGCGATCTGACGTTCGCGGCGTTGATGGCGCAAGGCACCGGGCTTTCGCGACCGTGGGTGTTGATCGCCTGGGTGCTGCTGTTGGTCGGCTACGGCACCAAGATGGGCCTGGCGCCGATGCACACCTGGAAACCGGACGCCTACGGCGAAGCGCCGGGGATTGTCGGCGCGATGCTGGCCGGCGGCGTGACCACCGTCGCCTTCACGGCGGTGCTGCGCGTGCGGGCGGTGGTGGATGCCGCCGGCGCCGGCGTGGTGGCGAGCCGGACGCTGCTGGTCATCGGGCTGTTCTCCACGCTGGTGGCCGCGTTGTTCCTGCTTTCCGCCCGCGATTTCAAGCGGATGCTGGCCTATTCGAGCGTCGAGCACATGGGCATCCTGAGCTTCGGCGCGGCGCTGGGCGGCGTCGGCTTGTGGGCGGCGTTCTTCCATGTGTGGAACAACAGCATGACCAAAGGCGCGCTCTTCCTGAGCGCGGGCAACATCCGCCGCGCGGCCGGCGGTCGCACCATTGACGAAGTCAGCGGCATGTCGGTCATCACCCCGCGCTCGGCGGCCCTGTTCGTGGCGGGGCTGTTTGCGGTGACCGCCTGTCCGCCGTTCGGTCCGTTCTTCAGCGAGTTGCTGATTGTGAAGAGCGCCTTTGCCACCGCGCACGGGTGGGCGGCGGCCTTCTTCCTGCTCTGCCTGTTGCTGGCGTTTTTCGGCCTGACGCGCGTCGTGTTTGCCATCGTGTACGGCCGGCCGCGCACGGCGGCGCGCAAGATGGACCCGCGGTTCCGGGAAACCCTCGCCGTGATCGTTCCCCCGGTGGCGTTGCTGCTGCTGGCCCTGGGCCTGGGCCTGGCCACGCCGGAGGTGCTGCGCGAATCGTGGACCGCGGCGGTCCGACAACTTTCCCCCACCCCATGAACCGAACCACCCCTTTCGCCCTGCTGACCAACGGCACCGCGCTGCGGTGGACCGCCGTGCCCGAATGGCCGTTGCCGGACTTCCTTCGCCACGTCGGCGCCGAGTTGGACCGGGGCGAACGCCTGAGCAGTCTCTTCGGCGTGCCGGAAGCCGGCGCGCTGCGACTGGTCGCGGTGCTGGCCTTCGATGCCGGCAACACGCTGGCCGTGGGTCGCAGCCAGCCCTTCGCCGGTTCGTTTCCGGCCCTGACCGCCACGCACTCCCAGGCGCATTTGTTCGAGCGTGAGATTTGGGAACAGCACGGTGCCGTGCCCGAGAACCATCCGTGGCTCAAGGCGGTGCGGAAAGACCATGGGGCCGGTCCGGCGGTGGGCGACTTCTTCCGCGTGGACGGCCGCGAAATTCACGAAGTGGCGGTCGGGCCGGTCCATGCGGGCATCATCGAGCCGGGTCATTTCCGTTTTCAGTGTGCGGGCGAGGAGGTGCTGCATCTCGAAATCGCGCTCGGCTACCAGCATCGCGGGCGTGGAGGAGGCGCTCGCGGGCGGGCCGCACCGCGCGACCGTTTATCAGATGGAAACCGTGGCGGGCGACACGACCATCGCCCACGCCACGGCCTATGCCAACGCGCTGGAAGCCCTGGCCGGAACCGAAGCGCCGCTGCGCGCCCAGTGGCTCCGCGCCATCGCGCTCGAACTGGAACGGTTGGCCAACCACACCGGCGACCTCGGGGCGCTGGCCGGCGATGTGGCCTTTCTGCCGACCGCCTCGGCCTGCGGGAAGATTCGCGGCGATTTCCTCAACCTTACCGCCCTGCTTTGCGGCAACCGGTTCGGGCGCGGCCTGGTCCGGCCCGGCGGCTGTCCGCTGGATGGCGCGCCCGAGCGCCTGGCCCGGTTGCGCGAACGGCTCGAAACCGCGCTGGCCGAAGTCCAACAAGCGGCGGCCTGGCTGTGGGATGCCGCGTCCGTGCGGACGCGCTTCGAGAACACGGGCCACCTGAGCACGAAACAGGCGGTGGAGCTTGGTCTGGTCGGTCCGGCCGCGCGCGCGTGCGGGCTGGTGCGGGACGTGCGCTTCGACCACCCGACCGGCTGGTTGCGCTTCGCCCAGGTGCCCGTGTCGGTCTGGCCCGACGGCGATGTGTTTGCCCGCGCCCGCGTGCGCTGGCTCGAGATCCAGCGCTCCGGCGAATTCCTGCGGGAGCAACTGGACACCGCGCCCGAGGGTGAAACGCTGGCGCCGCTTCCGTCGCTGGCGCCCGACACCCTCGCGGTGGCGCTCGTGGAAGGCTGGCGTGGCGAGGTCTGCCACGTGGCCTTGACGGGTGCGGACGGCCGCTTGCGCCGCTACAAGATCACCGACCCGTCCTTCCACAACTGGACCGGGCTGGCGCTCGCCTTGCGCGGCCAGGCCATCTCGGACTTCCCGCTCTGCAACAAGAGTTTCAACCTGAGCTATTGCGGCTTCGACCTCTAGCCCCGCCCCGCAACCCATGTTCGTTCACGACATCCTGCTCCATCGTCTGAAGCGCGGCTGCGAAACGATGGCGTATCCGCAAGGCCCGGCGCCCGCGCTGCCCGACCGCCACGGCGGCGCTTTGCGGGTGGAGGCCGCAAAATGCCAGGCCGGCTGCGACGCCTGCGTGGCCGTCTGTCCCACCGAAGCAATCACGCGTCCGCCGAACCGGGCCGTTGCGCTGGACCTCGGTCGTTGCCTCTTCTGCGCCGAGTGCGTGAAGGCCTGTCCCACCGGCGCCATCACCCAAACGGGTGACCATCGCCTGGCGGTGCGGCGTCGCGAAGACCTCGTGCTGGGCGAGGCCGGCCGCGAAGAGTTGCGCCTGGCGGACGCGCTCGACGAGCAACTGCGCCGGCTCTTCGGACGCTCGCTGAAGCTGCGCCAGGTCAGCGCCGGCGGCTGCAGCGCCTGCGAGGCGGACACGAACGTGCTCGGCACCATCGGCTGGGATCTCGGACGGTTCGGCATCCAGTTCGTCGCCTCGCCCCGGCACGCCGACGGCCTGCTCATCACCGGCCCGGTTTCGAAGAACATGGAACTCGCCCTCCGGAAGACTTACGCCGCCGTGCCCGACCCCAAGATCGTGATCGCCGTCGGGGCGTGCGCCATCGCCGGCGGCCCGTTTGTCGGTCACCCCCAAGTGAACAATGGCGCCGGTGCGTTGGTGCCCGTGGACCTGTTCATTCCGGGCTGTCCGCCTCATCCGCTGACGATCCTGGACGGGTTGCTCCGGCTGCTGGGCCGGCTGGAGAGCCCGCCGCGGAGAAGCTAGCCGAATATGAACGAGTTCCCGGCCACGCTGCTGACCATCGCCTTATGGGCGTACGTCGCCGGAATCGCGGGGGCCCTGTTGTTTCAGCGCGCCGAAAGGCTGGCCAACGGCATCGGGTTCGGATTGGCCGCGCTGGGCGGTTTTTGCGGCGTCCTCGCCTGCGCCTCCGCCCTGGCCACGGGCGCGGCCACGGCCAGCCCGTCCTACGAGCTCTTCCCGTCCTTGATTCCTTTCGTACGGTTCAGCGTTCACGCGGATGCGTTGGGTTGTTTCTTCGGCCTGATCGTGTCGCTGCTGGGAGTGGCGCTCTCGATTTACTCGCTGGGTTACGCGCCCGGTTACTACGGACGCAAGAACGTCGGCGTGCTCGGCGCGTTCTTCAACCTGCTGCTGCTCGCCACCACGCTGGTGTTCCTGGCCGACAACGCCTTTTTCTTCCTCATCGCCTGGGAAATCATGGCGCTCACCGCCTACTGCCTGGTGAGCTTCGAGCATGAGCAGGAGGAGACGCGCAACGCCGGCGTGCTCTTCTTCGTCATGTCGCACATCGGCACCGGCTGCCTCATCCTGGGATTCCTGCTCCTGTTCCAGGCGTCCGGCAGCCAGGCCTTCGACGGCTTCCGCGCGCTCGGCGATGCCCTGTCGCCCGGCCGGCGCAACGCCGTGTTTCTGCTCTTCCTGTTCGGCTTCGGCGTCAAGGCGGGCATCGTGCCGCTGCACATCTGGCTGCCGGCGGCGCATCCGGTCGCGCCCAGCAACGTCTCCGCCCTCATGTCCGGCGTGCTCATCAAGACCGGCATCTACGGCCTGACGCGGGTGTGCTTCGACTTCCTGGGCACGCCGCCGAACTGGTGGGGCGTGACGGTCCTGACGATCGGCACGGTTTCCGCCGTGCTGGGCGTGCTCTACGCGCTGATGGAGCACGACCTCAAGCGGCTGCTGGCCTATCACAGCATCGAGAACATCGGCATCATCCTCATGGGCCTGGGCGCGGCGCTGATGTTTCTGCACTCCGGGCATCCGGTGCTGGCGTCGCTGGCGCTGATCGCCGGGCTTGTATCACACCATCAATCACGCGATGTTCAAGGCGCTGCTCTTCCTCGGCGCGGGCGCGGTGCTGCACGCCACGCACACGCGCAACATGGAGGAAATGGGCGGGCTGGTCAAACGGATGCCGCTGGACGGCGCTCTTCTTCCTCGTCGGCGCGGTGGCCATCTCCGCGCTGCCGCCGCTCAACGGTTTCGTCAGCGAATGGCTCACCTACCAGTCGTTGCTGCAAGGCTTCGGCACGACCGACAGCCTGATCCGGCTCATGTTCCCGCTGAGCGGCGCGATGCTGGCGCTGACGGGCGCGCTGGCGGCGGCGTGTTTCGTGAAGGCGTTCGGCATCACGTTTCTGGCGCAACCGCGCAGCGACCACGCCCGGCAGGCGCACGAAGCGCTCGTTCACGATGCTGCTCGGCCAGGGGATGCTGACGGCGGCGTGCGTCGTTCCTCGGGTTGTTCCCGACGCTGTTCCTCAAGCTGTTCGACCCGCTGACGCAACAGCTCACCGGTCAGCAACTGAGCCGGCAACTCACCCTGGCCAACGGCCTGGTGCTCTCGGGCGTGGACCGCGCAAGGCGGCACGGTCTCGACGCTCGGCATCGCGCTCGATGCTGCTGTGCCTGCTGCCCGTGCCGCTGGGGCTCTGGCTGGTCTTCGCGCGCCGAGCCCGGACGCGCATCGCGCCCGACCTGGGACTGCGGCCTGCGCGGTCTGACGCCGCAGATGGAATACACCGCCACGGGTTTCTCGAAACCGATGCGGATGATCTTCAAGGCGCTGTTCCGCCCGCGCCGCGAGGTGCAGCGCGAATACGACTTCTCGCCTTACTTCGCCACGACCCTCCGGTTCGAGAGCCACGTCGAGGAAGTGTTCGAGACGCGCATCTACCGCCCGCTGAAGTGGCTGGTGCTGCGCGCTTCGCGCCGGATGCGCGCGCTGCAGGCGGGCAGCATCCAGGCTTACCTCATCTACATCTTCGTCACGCTGCTGGCTGCTGCTCCTGTTTGCGTTATGAAACTCGACCTGCTCGCCATCGTGCTGCAAACGGCTGCTGCTGCTCCTGCTCGCGCCGCTGTGAGCGGGCTGCATCAAGAACTGGAAGGCGAAGCTGCAAAACCGCCGCGGCCCGCGCGTCTGGCAGCCCTATTTCGACCTCGTCAAGTTCCTCCGCAAGGACATGGTGATCTCCGAACACGCCTCGTGGGTGTTCTCGTTCGCGCCCTACGTGGTGTTCCTCACGCGCGCTGCTGGCGGGCCTGATGGTGCCGATGATCCACGCGCCCGCGCCGTTGAGTCTGTTCGGCGGCGTGCTGGCGGTGGTCGGGTTGCTGGCGCTGGGACGTTTCTTCCTCGCGCTGGGCGGGACTCGACCCGGCCAGCGCCTTTGGCGGCATGGGCAGCAGCCGCGAGATGACCATCTCCGCCATCGCCGAGCCGGCGCTGATGCTGGCGATCTTCACCGTGGCCATCACGCGCGGGTTCGACCGACCTCAGCCAGATGGTCGCTGAGCAGCGCAGGGGCCGACCTGGAAGCTGTTCGAACCCGGCGCACGTGCTGGCGTTTGCCGCGCTGTTCATCGTGCTGCTGGCCGAGACGGGCCGCATCCCGGTGGACAACCCGGCCACGCACCTGGAGCTGACGATGATTCACGAGGCGATGCTGCTCGAATACTCGGGCCGTTACCTCGCGTTCATGGAATGGGGCGCGTCCATCAAGCAACTCGTGCTGATGACGCTGCTGGTGAATGTGTTCTTCCCGGTCGGCATCGCGGCGGACAGCGTCGCCGGCGGCGCTGGGGCTGAGCGCTGCTGGCCTTTGTGGCGAAGCTGCTGGTGCTGGCGGCCGCGGTGGTGGTGGTCGAAACCACCAACGCCAAGCTGCGCCTGTTCCGCGTGCCGGACCTGTTGAGCGCCGCGTTCGTGCTCGCCACGCTGGCGCTGCTTTCCACGTTCCTCTTTCACTGACCATGAACCCTCCCGCATCCACCGAAATCAGTTCGCAGCTCATCACGCTCCTGGCGGCGCTGATGCTGGTGGTGCAACTGCTGATGATCGTGCAGCGCATGTTGCTCACCAACATCCGGCTCTTCGCGATGCAATCGCTGCTGCTGGCCGCCATCGCCGGCGTCGTCGCCTATCATCCACAACGCCAGCACGTCTATGTGGTCGCGGTGCTGACGCTCATCGGCAAGGTCATCTTCCTGCCCTGGCTGCTGAACCGGCTGGTGCGCCGCATCCAGATCGACCAGGAAATCGAGCCGCTGCTCAACGCGCCCACCTCGATGCTGCTCTGCGGCGGGCTGACGCTGCTCGGCTACGTCGTCGCGCGGCCCTTCACCTCGCTGGAGCGGCTGGGCAACAACACGCTGGGCATCGCCCTCACGCTCGCTGCTCACCGGCTTCTTCCTCATGATCAACCGCCGCAAGGCCATCACGCAGGTGCTCGCGCTGCTGACGGTGGAAAACGGCGTGATGCTCGCCGCGGTGGCGCTGACCACCTACGGCATGCCGCTGGTGGTCGAACTGGGCATCTTCTTCGACGTGATGGTCGCGGTGATGGTGCTGGGCATCCTGGTCTATCGCATTCGCGAGACGTTCGCCTCGATGGACACGAGCAAGCTCAACCAGTTGAAAGGCTGACATGCTGCTCCTGACGCCCATCCTCCTCGTGCCGCTGCTGGCCGGCCTGTTGTGCCTGCTGGTCCCGTCGCGACGTGTGATGGCGGCGCTGGGCGTGCTGGCGTTCGCCGCCACCCTCGGGCTGGGCATCGCGCTGCTCCATCAGGTCCTGGCGCGCGGACGTGGTGACCGAGTGGAGCGAGTTTCTCTCCGCCGATGCCCTCAGCGCCTGGATGGTGCTGCTCATCTCGGTCGTGTCGCTGGCCACCTCGCTCTACGCCGGGCGCTACTTTCGGCGCGACCTGGCGGCGGGCGCAGTCACGCCGGGACGGGTGCGCGAGTTCTTCGTGCTCACGCCGCTCTTTGGCGCGGGGATGTTTCTGGTGGTGCTGGCCAACAACCTGGGCGTGATGTGGGTCGCCGTGGAGGCCACCGCGCTGTCCTCCGTGCTGCTGGTGGCGCTCTACAACCGCACGGACCTCGCTCGAAGCCGCCTGGAAATACGTCATCCTCGGCAGCCTGGGCCTGGCGCTGGCGCTGTTCGGCACGGTGTTCGTCTATGCCGCCGCCTGCAAAAACAACCCGCAGTCGCTGCCCAGCTTCAACTGGTCGCACCTGATGAGCGTGGCCGGCCGCAGCTCGACCCGCACCTGCTCAAGCTGGCCTTCGTGTTCGCGTTCGTCGGCTACGGCACCAAGGCCGGCCTCGCGCCCATGCACACCTGGCTGCCCGACGCGCACAGCGAAGCGCCGTCGCCCACCAGCGCGATGCTGTCGGGCGTGTCGCTCAAGATCGCGCTCTACGCCTTGCTGCGGTTTCACATCCTCACCACGGCCTGCCTGGACTCCGGCGTTCAGCCGCCACTTTCTCCTGGGCTTCGGCCTGTTCTCCATGTTCCTGGCCGCGCCGTTCATCCTCGTGCAGAGGAACCTCAAACGGATGCTGGCCTATTCGAGCCTCGAACACATCGGCCTGATCTGCACCGGCATCGCCCTGAACACGCCCCTCGACCATCTTCGGCGCGCTGCTGCACATGGGCTATCACGCGCTGACCAAGCCGGTGCTGTTCTTCGCGGCGGGCAACATCCATCAGACCTTCCACTCGCTCGAATTCCGCGTCATCGGCCCCGGGGTCGGTGAAGGTGCTGCCGGTCACGGTGCTCTTGATGGGACTGGCCGCGATCGCCGCCATCGGGCTGCCGCCGTTCGGCCTGTTCTTGAGCGAGTTGACGATCATCAGCGGCGGCCTGGCGGCGCACCAAACGACCGTCAGCGTGCTGATCCTGGTGGCGCTGCTGGCCTCGTTCTGCGGCATCCTGCAACAACTCACCCGCATCCTGCTGGGCGCGCGCAAGCCCGGTGCCCCCGCCAGCGACGCGCGCCGCATGGACGGCGTGCCCGCGATGGCGCTGCTCGCTGGGCGGGCTGCTGATCTTCAGCGTGTGGCTGCCCGCGCCGCTGCTGGAGTTGCTGCACCAGGCGGCGGGCATCATCGGAGGCCAGCCATGAACCTGTCGCACGTTTCCGACGAACTCCGGCCGGTCGTCGAAGAAATCAACCGGCGCTTCCAGGGCCGGATCGAGTCCTGCGTTGCTCCGCACGCCAACGAAGTCTATTTCCACGCCGGGATGGAACTGGTCGCCGGCTTTTGCGCCCATCTCTATCGAAAGTGGAACGCCCGCCTGGTGAGCGTGTTCGCCGACGACGCCCGCGCGCGTGACGGCGTGTTTCACCTTTACTACGTGCTGGCGCTCGATGCGGCCCACGGCTTTCTCATCCTGCGAGTGCCGGTTGTCGTCCGAGGCCGCCGGAGTTTCCGTCCCTGACCAACGCCGTTCGCCGGCGTCAACTGGCAGGAACGCGAGATGCAGGACCTGTTCGGCCTGAAGCTGGTCGGACATCCCAACCCGCGCCGCTGCGCCCTGCACGACGACTGGCCGGAGGTGTATCCGCTGCGGAAGGACTTCGATTTGAAAACCGTCCTGCCGCCGTTCCAAGGCGAGCGCCACAAGTTCCGCGAAGTGGAAGGCGAAGGCGTGTTTCAAGTGCCCGTCGGGCCGGTGCACGCCGGCATCATCGAACCCGGGCACTTCCTGTTCAGCGTGGCCGGCGAGCCGGTGCTCTATCTCCAATTGCGCCTGTTCTATGTTCATAAAGGCACGGAGAAGCTGTTCGAGAGTCTGCCCGTTCCGCACTGCGTCCGCCTGGCGGAGAGCATCTCCGGCGATTCCAGTTTCGCGCACGCCACGGCCTTCTGCCACGCCGTCGAACGGGCCGCCGGCGTGGAGGCGCCGCCGCGGGCGCGGGTGTTGCGCTCCGTGTGCCTGGAATTGGAGCGCCTCTACAATCACATCGCGGACATCGGCGCGATCTGCACGGACGTGGCTTTCGTCACGGCGAACATGCACGCCATGCGGCTGAAGGAGCGAATCCTGCGCGTCAATGAGCACCTGACCGGCAACCGTCTCCTGCGCGGCATGGCCTGCCTGGGCGGCGTGCGTTTCGACTGGGACGCCGGCCAACTCAAAGTCCTGGCCGAATTGGTGGCGGAGTTGCGGCCCGGATTCGACTCGCTCGTCGCGATGATCGACGGCTCCTCGTCCACTCTCGACCGTCTGGAAACCACGGGCGTCCTCACGCCCGAAGTGGCGCGCGACCTGGGCGTCGTGGGCATCGCCGGCCGGGCCTCCGGCTTCGACCACGACCTGCGCCGCGACTTCCCCCACGCCGCCTACGACCGGTGAAGGTGAAGGTGCCGGTTTATCAGGTCGGCGACGTGAAGCACCGGCTGCAGGTGCGCGTGGACGAGGTGCGCGAGTCGCTCTCGCTGATCGAGCGGCTGACCGCGGAGCTGCCCGGAGGGCCCTTGCGCTCGGAAGTGGGCGAGGTGCCCGCCGACCGCGTGGCGCTGGGCTACGTCGAAGGCTGGCGCGGCGAAATCTTTCATTGGATCCGCACCGCGCCCGGCAACCGGCTGGCCCGCTGCAAAGTCAAGGATCCGTCGCTCCAGAACTGGCCCGCCCTCAGCGAGGCGATTCTGGGCAACATCGTCCCCGACTTTCCGGTCGTGAACAAGAGCTTCAACCTGTCCTATTCCGGCACCGACCGCTGACCTATGCTGGGCATTCTTGGCAAAAGCCTCTCGACCGGCATCGTCACGACGGACTATCCCGCGACTCCGCCCGACGTGTCCTCTCACGCCCGCGGACGACCGGAGATTGACTGGGCCAATTGGAAGGATGCCCGCCCGGCCGCGGCCGTCTGCCCGACCGGCGCCATTTCATACGAGGACGCGAACGGCCAGCGCGTCGCCCAACTCGATCTGGCCAAGTGTGTCTTTTGCGGCCTTTGCGCCGAAGTGGACCGAGCGATCCGCATGACCCGCGTCTGCGAATGCGCCGCCCGCCGGCGCGAAGCGCTGATCTTCACCGCTCGCTATCGCCTCAACGACGACGGCACCCACCATCGCCACCTGGATGGGCTCACTACTCTCGCCGCCTCGACGCTCGGAAACCCACCGTCCGGGACGGCCGCATCGCTGGAAACTCTGGGCAGGCAAATCAAGCAGCGCGCCGACCAAATCTTCGGCCGCTCGCTCCACATCCGCGAGGTGGACGCCGGCTCCTGCAACGGCTGCGAGGTCGAAATCGTCGGCCTGAACGGCCCGGTGTATGACGTCGAGCGCCTGGGCATCCACTTCGTGGCTTCGCCACGCCACGCGGACCTGCTGCTGGTGACCGGCCCCGTCACCCGCAACATGGAACTGGCGCTCCGGAAGACCTACGATGCCACGCCGGACCCGCGGCTGGTGGTGGCCGTCGGCGCTTGCGGCTGCAGCGGTGGCATCTTCGGCGTCAACTATGCGACCCGCGGGGCCGTGGACGCGGTGATTCCCGTGGACGTTTACATACCCGGCTGTCCTCCCAATCCCCATGCCTTGTTGCACGGCATCTTGCTGGCCATGGACCGGCTGGAGGAGAAAGGCGGACACTGATGTCGTTGGCTGACCTTCCCTTCCCGCGCAACCGTTGGCCGGCATCTGATTTTCCACCAACCCTCGGCTGGCAGTCATGAATCAGGGAGATGGGATTGCGTTATCCCCGGCCGACGGCATCCTTGCCGTGAGCCTCGCCCGGCGTGGGGTGGTGGAAGTCGCAACTTTGGCGGCCGTGGATATCTTCGACTGTCCATCCGACCCGCACTCGTTGTCCGCGGCGCAGAGCATCTGCTTGGATTCCCTATCATGAAGAAGAGCCAAACCAACCCGTCGGTCAGTTACAGTTTCACCGTGCGACTGACCTATCCGAACCGCATCGGCATGTTCGCACGCATCGTCAGCACGATCGGCCGGTGCGGCGGCGATCTGGGCGCGTGCGACATCGTGACGCCGGACGCCAAGCTCATGACCCGCGATGTCTCGGTCCGTGCCCGCGACGTGGCGCATCAGGAGCAGATCGTGGCGTCCCTCCGGCGGCTGGCGCACGTAAAGATCACCAACGTCTCCGATCGCATCTTCCTGCTGCACCTGGGGGGCAAGATCGCGATCCAGAACAAGGTGCCACTGACCACGCGCGACACTCTCTCCATGGCCTATACGCCGGGCGTGGCCCGGGTCTGCGAGGCCATCGCCGCGGATCCCCGGAAAGCCTGGCAGCTCACCATCAAGGGCAACTCGGTGGCGGTCGTCAGCGACGGCACCGCGGTCCTGGGCCTCGGCGACATCGGCCCCGAGGCCGCCCTGCCGGTGATGGAAGGCAAGGCGATGCTCTTCAAAGAATTCGCTGGCATCGACGCCTACCCCATCTGCCTGCGGACAAAGGTCACGGAGGAAATCGTCGCGACCGTCAAACATCTCTCCGTTGGCTTTGGCGGCATCAACCTGGAGGACATCTCCGCCCCGCGCTGCTTCGACATCGAGCGCCAGCTCCAGGAGCAGCTCGACATCCCGGTCTTCCACGACGACCAACACGGCACCGCCGTCGTCGTGCTGGCTTCGCTGCTCAACGCCCTGCGGCTCACCCGGCAGAAACTGGACTGTCTCCGGGTCGTCATCGCCGGGGCCGGGGCGGCGGGGATGGCCATCACGCGGATGCTGCAGGGAGCCGGCCTGCTCGATGTTGTCGTGTGCGATCGCCAGGGAGCCCTGCATCCGGAGCGACCGGACTTGAATTCCAGCAAGGCCTGGCTGGCGGAACACACCAACCCGCGGAAAGTGAGCGGTTGTTTGGAGGACGCCTTGCGCGGCGCCCATGTCTTCATCGGCGTGTCCGGCCCCGGATTGCTCACCGCCAAGCACCTGAGACGCATGGCGCCCAAACCCATCGTGTTCGCCCTGGCGAATCCCACCCCGGAGATTCTCCCCGAGGAAGCCGCGCGGGTTGCCTTCATTGTGGCCACCGGGCGCAGTGATTATCCCAACCAGATCAATAACGTCCTCGCGTTTCCCGGTATCTTCCGCGGCGCCCTCAACGTGCGCGCCCGCCGAATCACGGAAGCCATGAAGCTCGCCGCCGCCAAGGCGATTGCAGGGTGCATTTCCCCGGGCGAGCTCAGCCCGGAATACATCGTGCCGAGCGTGTTCAACCGCGACGTCGCCCAGCGCGTGGCCGACGCCGTCCAACAAGCAGCCGTGAAGGCCGGCGTGGCCCGACGGACGAAGCGTTGAGGAGCGCGGAAGGGGGACGCGGTTGCCCCCATCGCGTCCGGCCGGTCGCCGGACGTCCCGGACGGGTCACGTCTGCCGACGGTAGGCGATCGTTGGACCCGCGCTAAAACAGCTTCGGGGCGATCTCGGCCAGGTACCCGCGCCACACGGGCCAGCTATGGTTGCCTTCCGTCAGGTGCCACTCGTACTGGATGCCCTTCTCCTTGAGCAAGGCGATGAAGGCTTCGTTTCGCTGGCGCAGAAAATCGTCCTTGCCGCACCCGATCCAAAGCAATTTCAGCTTCCCGTTCGTCGCGTCCGGGTTGCTCAGCGCGCCGGCGACCGCTTCCGCCGACGGGACGCTGGCGCTGAAACCGCCGACCCAGGCAAACTGGTCCAGGTGGTTCAGCCCGATCGTCAGCGATTGGCCGCCCCCCATACTCAGGCCCACGATTGCCCGGCTGGCGGCGTCGGTCTTGACCCGGTAGTTCGCCTCGACGAACGGCATCACGTCCTCCAGCAAATCGCGCTCGAACAGCGCCGTGTTGTTCTGGTTCCCGGGAGCGCCCGGATTTGCCGCGTGCCCATCCAGCATCACAACGACCATCGGTTTCACCCGGCCCTGGGCGAGCAGGTTGTCGAGAATCCAATGTGCCTTGCCGTGAACCGTCCAGGTCGCCTGGTTGTCGCCCGAGCCATGCTGGAGGTACAACGTCGGATAGCGCGCCTGGGTCTGAGTGTCATAGCCCGGCGGCGTGTACACGTCGAATTCCCGCAGCCGGGCCAACGACCTGGAAAGGTACGCGTGTTGACGCACCACGCCGTGCGGCACCTCCTGGAAATCCCACAGGGCCGGGGGTTGGGCCGGCAGATGCAGGATGCTGGTGCGCGGTTCGCGCATCGGCTTGATTGCCGGATTGCCGGGGTCGATCATCGTCAGGCCATCGACCTGGAAGCTGTACTCCCATACACCGGGCTCGATCGGGCCCAGCGTGACGCTCCATACGTCGTTGGTATCTCTGGCCATCGGCGCACGGCCGTTGGGCCACTGGCCGTTCACGACGACTTCGGTGGCTTTCGCAGCCCGCAAACGAAAGGTCACGTGTCGGTCCGACTGGACTTCCGGCGACACCACCGGTGCATTGCCTCGGGGCCGCCGCGCCGGGGCATCGGCGGCAAAGACGGGAACAGCGGCGGCCAACACGAGACCGTAAATCAAAGGATGGACTTTCATGGTGCGCGAGTTGTATCGGGGTTGAGTTCGGCGCTCAAGGTCGGGCTTCGAAAACCGCAATTTCGCTCAGCCCCACGTTGGGCGTGCCTTTCTTGGTGGCGGTTACGAGAAATGCCAACCAGGTGACCGGCTTGGTCGGAAAGCCGACTTCGAGGCCCTGCTTGGCGTCGTCGGGCAAGGCGCCGGTTGCCAGCGTCGTGCCGTCGCTGAACACGAGCAGGCCGCCCGTGATTTGATCCAGGTCGTTCGGCCGGTCGAACAGCCAGACGCGGTCGATCGGGTGCGGCTCGGTCCACGTCAGGCGAACCATCGCCGTGTTCGCCTCGCCGTTGCTGGCCCATTCGTGGTGGATGTCGCCGGGGAAACCGTCCACAGCGCCGTCCACGAGACCGTCGGCTTGATAATCGGGATGGACCGAACTCACGGTCACGGCCGCGTCCGGCGCGATGTTGGCCGGGGCGGCGAGCGGATTGTCCGCCGGCGGTTCTGCCGGCGCGAGCAGGCGGATTTCCTGGAGGCACATTCCGTAACGGCTGCCGCGCGGGCGGGACTTGAACACGATGCCGCCCCAGCCGGAACTGAAGTTGCCGGCGAAGCACAGCCAGAGCGTGCGGCCGTCCGCGCCGATGAACTTGGACGGGAGGTTCACGAAATACGCCTGCTCGCCGAAATTCTTCAGGTACGTCACCAACTTCCACGGCCCGGTGAGGCGGTCGGATTCGAGCAGGTAAGTGTTGAAGCGCGACACCGTGTTTCCGCCGTCGGTCACGCACATCAGGTACTTCTTCAGCGGCGCATCGTAGGTCATGGTCACACAGCCCATGTTGTCCCGCCACGCCGCGATGGGCTTGATCGCTTGGAAGTCCTTCGACCAAGTCGGCTGGCCCGAGGCGTCGTCGCCAGTGAAAAAATCGTACTTCGCCGCGTCGTTCATGTTCGCGATGCTGGGCGTGACTCGCACGAGGTAAATCTCGTCACCGGTAATCCAGCAGTTATAGGCGAACCGGCGGCCGTCCGGGCCAACACTCGCGCCGTGGCCGATGAGGTAAGCCTTGCCGTCCGGCGAATGCTGCATGGCCTGGCCGAAATCGACGAAGTGCGGCGCGCCGATCTTCACCGGTTCACCGTGGAGCGCGTGCTCGCCAAACAGCGGTTGCTCCGGCGTGCAAGGCGTCTGCGTCCACGTCTTGCCGAGGTCCGTGGACCAGCGGAACCCGACGAACGGCCCCAGCCAGGGCCAGTTGTATGGGATGCCGTCGCGCGGCACCTGCCCGTTCGGGTGCAGGCAATACGTGCCGTAGTACCAAACGCCGTCATGCACGAGACTGCCGCAAGGATAACGGCCTTCGTACGGCCGCGGGCTGGACTTGAAGATGCCCTGGTTGGTGACGACCAAATGGAGCGGGTCGCTGCCGAGGATGGTGGCGTGACCGGTGGAGGCTTCCGCGCCGGCGGAGGACGAGCCGAGGCCGTTCACGTTGCCGTCGGTCCAGGGCGAGTAGAGGTTGCCGTCCGCCGCCCACGACGGATACCAGGTGTCGGCGTGGGTGTACTCGGCGTGGCGGCCGGTGAAGCCGACGCCGACCAGCGATGCGGATTTCGGGAATGGACAGCCGGGCGGCGGTTCGGAAGGCCAAACGCGGTAAGGCGCTTTCGCGGGCGCCGAAACGAGCCGTTCGGCGGCGTCGCCAACAAACAACACGCCGAACAACGAAAGGACACTCAGCCAGGGTCGAACTATGGAGGTCATGGGCGCATTCTGTGCCGGCACCGCGGACCGGCTTTGACGAACATCAAATATCGCGGCTCCATCAGGCGTACCGCCGGTGCCGGCTGGAAACCGGCGCTCCGACCCGACCAGAAAGCTTGCGTGGGCGAGGCGGGTTTCGATTGAATGGCCACTCGGGTTTTACTGTCTGCGTCGAAAGCGCATGAGTGCCGCCGTTCCTGAAATCAGCCTGGTCCTGCCCGTCTTCAACGAAGCCGGCAGCCTCGCCGCGTTGCTCGCCGAGTTCGCCGAAGTGTTGCGGCCCACCGGCCGGCCCTTCGAGGTGATCTGCGTGGACGACGCGAGCACGGATCGGAGCGTGGCCGTGCTGCGGGAATTGCAGCCGAAGTACCCGGAACTGCGCCTGCTCCGACATCGCATCAACGCCGGCCAAAGCGCGGCGTACGCAACCGGTTTCGCCCAGGCGCGCGGGCCGGTGGTGATCACCATGGACGCCGACGGCCAGAACGATCCGCACGACATCCCGGCATTGCTGGCGGCGTTGACGCCAGGCATCGCGTGCGTGACCGGTGTGCGCCGCCGCCGTCGGGACAACGCCACGCGCCGCATTGCCTCACGCATCGCCAACGCGTACCGCAACTGGATCACGGGCGACCGGATCACGGACGCGGGTTGCACCTTCCGCGCCCTGCGCCGCGAGGCGCTCCGCGAATTGCCGGTGTTCAATGGCCTGCACCGATTCCTCCCCACCCTCCTGCGGCGGCAAGGCTACCGCGTGGTGGAACTGCCGGTGAACCATCGCCCGCGCACGCAGGGCGTGACCAAGTACGGCACCCGGAACCGGCTCTGGCGCGGCCTCCGCGATTGCTTCGCCATGCGCTGGTACGCCGCCCGCGCCGTGCCCGCCGACCGGCTGTTGCCGGAGACCGACGGTCGGGCGACGAAACCTTGAACGCGGAAATCGCCGCTGGACCCCGATGAACGCTGCCAGAACCGGGATGGTCAGGATTGAGAGTTGTTCGAGCGAACCCGCCTCCCGGGCAAATCCCGCGACGGATGGGCGGCCGCTCTCCATCTGCGTCCATCTGTAGATCAAGTGACCAACTTCGCATCATGACCGCCGTGGGACCGGAAACCTCGGCACCATCCGCCCCGCGGGCATTGCCCGCCCTCGAGGCGCGCAAAATCCTGCTCAAGGCCGTGTGCCTGCTGATCCTCGGCGTCCTCGGCGGTCTGGCCTACCGCTTCACCGCGCTGAAAGAGTGGCTGGAACCGGCCGGGGAAGTGGCGGATTGGGTGCGGCGGGCGGGTTGGCTGGGGGTGTTGAGTTTCACGGGCGGCGCGGCCGTGATGGTCTTCCTGGGCGTGCCGCGGTTGATCTTTTGCCCGATCGCCGGCGCGCTGTTCGGCGTGTGGCTCGGCTTGCTGGTGAGCCTGGTCAGCAGCCTGGCCGGCTACCACGCGGCGTTCCTGCTGGTTCGCGGCCGTAAGCGGGACGGTTTGGACGTGCCCTGGCCTTCGGGGCTGGCCTTTCTCGCGCATGATCCAGGTCTGGTCGGAGTGATCGTGGCCCGCCTGCTGCCGCTGCCAGGCCTCGTGGTCAATCTGGGACTGGCCGTCTCGCAGGTCCGCAAGCGGGTCTATCTGGCCGGCACGGTGGTCGGCATGATTCCGCAGGCGCTGCCGCTGGTGCTGCTGGGGGCCGGCCTGCTCCAACACTCGGTCACGGACTACATCCGGCTGGGCGTGGTGGGACTGCTGGCCGTGGTCGTTTCAGTGTTGGCCGTGCGGTATTTCGTGAAACGCCACTCCCACCCACCGCACCGCCGCTGATCCCGTGGTGGTCGATCCAACGCGGGCGCGCCTCAGGGCGGCACCGTCACCACCACCAAGGCCCTCGTCACGATCCGCAGACGTTGGCCCATGGGGATTCCAGCGTAAACCTCACCGACGGCGGGTTGCGGACTTTCGATTGAGACCGCAGCGTTCGCGTGCCGCCCGGAACGTTTGGGCCTTTCAACGGACACACACGTGGCTTTTCACCCGACTCTGATCCCGAAACCAATCGGCGTCCTGGCACGCCTACCAGGGCTCGACGGGGTCCGGCTCCACCGGGCTGGGCTTGGCAGAGTCTCCCCATGGGAACTTGGCCCGGATCCGCCATTACGAAGCCACTATCCTGGCTGGAGCAACCCCCTAACCGCACCTGCGAAGTCCGCTGTTGCTACCGGCCGAAAGCCAGACCCGCCACCGCGGCGCCCAGCACCAGCCACATCGAGTTCACTTGGTAGCGCAGCAGTGCCACGGCCGCCGCTCCCGCCAGCAGCCAGGTCACTCCGTCCACCAGCGCGACGCGACCGAGTTGCCAGGTTACGACCGCCATCAAGGCCAGCGACGCCGCGACGACACCATCCAGGAACGCGGCGGCCGCTGGCCAGCGCCGCAGCTTGGGGATGAGCGGACCGCTCAAGGCCACGAACACGAAGGACGGCAGGAAGATGCCCAATGTTCCCACCACCGCACCGGGCACACCGCCCAGCACGTAGCCGATGAACGTCGCCGTGGTAAAGAGCGGTCCCGGCGTCACCTGCCCCACCGCCACCGCGTCGAGCAACTGCGTTTGCGTCAGCCAATGCCAGCGCTCGACCAGGTCGGCCTGGAGAAAAGCGATCAGCACGTAACCGCTGCCAAACAAGACCGCACCGACTTTGAGGAAGAACAGGCCCAGTCCCGCGAGCGTAAACGGCGCCGCGGCGGCCACGACGCCGACGCTGATCGGCACCGCCGGGGCGGAGGTCAACGCGAGCAAGCCCGCGCCGACCTTCACCGCCCGCCGCCGGAAATCCGAAGCGGCGATCCCCAGACAGCCCGCCAACGCCAACACGGCCATTTCATTCAAGCCGATGAGGTCGCCAACCACCGCCGCCGCCGCGATGCCGGCCAGCCACCCGTTCTTCAAGGCCTTGCCAGCCAGGTGCCACAAAGCCTGGGCGATGATCACGATGAGCACGGGCTTCACGCCGTAAAGCAGGCCGGCGGTGCGCGGCAGTTGACCGAACCGGACATAGAGCCAGGCCAGCCCCAACACGATGAGAAAGGCGGGCAGGACAAAACAAACTCCTCCCATGACCAATCCGGGCCAGCCCGCGCGCCGATGGCCGAGGTGAATCGCCATCTCGGTCGAGTTTGGCCCGGGGATGAGATTCACCGCCGCGAGCAGGTCGAGGAATTCCTCGTGCGTCACCCAGCCGCGCCGCCGCACCACCAGTTCCTCCATCATGCCGATGTGCGCCGCGGGACCGCCAAAGCCGGTGAGGCCCAAACGAAGGAACACGAGGGCGACTTCGCGGAGACGCGCTCCGCGGGTCGGGGGTGCCGGCAACATCGCGACCGATGCTGGCAGCGCTGGGGCGGTGACGCAACTCGTTCGCCGGTCACCTCAACCGCGGCAGAGCCGTCAGCGCCCCGCCATCGGCCGTCTCAAAACGAACACACGCGGCTGGGGGGATCGACCCCAGCCGCGTGCCTGTGCTGCAACTACCGCGTTCCTCCGAAAAGGCTCTCAGGCTCTACACGTCGTAGTAGAGGAAGAATTCGTAGGGGTGGGGGCGCAGGCGCAGGGCGTCGGCCTCCTTGCGCTTGGCACTGACCCACATCTCCAGAAAGTCCTTGGTGAACACGTCCCCCTTGAGCAGAAACTCCTGGTCCGCCTCCAGGTGGTCCAGCGCCTCGGGCAGGCTCCCGCAGATCTGCGGCACCTTCGCCAGTTCCTCGGGCGGCAGCTCGTAGAGGTTCTTGTCCATCGGCTCGCCCGGATCGAGCTTGTTCAGAATCCCGTCCACCGCCGCCAAGAGCAGCGCCGTGTACGCCAGGTACGGATTGGCGCTGGGGTCCGGCGGCCGGTACTCCAGGCGCTTGGCCTTGGGACTCTCGCTGAAGGTCGGAATGCGCACCGCCGCCGAGCGGTTGCGCGCCGAGTAGGCCAGGTTCACCGGCGCTTCGTACCCGGGCACCAGCCGCTTGTAGCTGTTGGTCGTCGGACTGCACAGCCCGCACAGGGCCTTGGCGTGTTTGAGGATGCCCCCAATCGCATAAAGCGCCATCGGGCTCAACCCCGCATACTCGTTGCCCGCAAAGAGCGGCTTGCCCTTCTTCCACAACGAAATGTGGGTGTGCATCCCGGAACCGTTGTCCCCAAAGAGCGGCTTGGGCATGAATGTCACCGTCTTGCCGTGCTTCCGCGCCACGTTCTTGATGATGTACTTGTAGAGCATCATCGTGTCCGCCGTCTTCACCAGCGTGTCGAAGCGAAAATCGATTTCCGCCTGCCCCGCCGTCGCCACCTCGTGGTGCTGCCGCTCCACCTGGATCCCCAGTTGCTCCATCAAGAGCACCATCTCGGTGCGGATGTCCTGCTGCGTGTCGGCCGGCGCCACCGGGAAATACCCCTCCTTGTGCCGGATCTTGTAACCCAGATTGGGCAGCTCGTCCCGCCCTGTGTTCCACACCGCCTCCTCGCTGTCCACCGAGTAAAACGTCCCGTTGCTCTTCGCGTCGTACTGCACGTTGTCGAAGATGAAAAACTCCGCCTCCGGCCCAAACACCGCGCTGTCCGCCAGCCCGGTGGATTGCAGATACTTCTCCGCCTTCTGCGCAATGCCCCGCGGGTCCCGGCTGTACGCCTCCTTGGTGCCCGTCTCGGCAATCGTGCACGTCAGGCTCAACGTCGGCACCGCGCAAAACGGGTCGATGAACGCGGTGACCGGATCGGGCATCGCCAGCATGTCGCTCGCCTCGATCGACTTCCAGCCCCGGATCGAGGAACCGTCAAAACCGAAGCCCTCGGCGAATACCTCCTCGGTCACCTCGCCCACCGGCACGCTGAAATGCTGCCAGGTGCCATACGTGTCCACAAACTTGATGTCCGCCATCCGGGCGCCGGCCTTCTTGGCCAGCTCGATTACGCTCTTGGGTGTGCTCATGAGTATTTGATTGTGACTTCTGTCGCTATTCGGTACTGAGTTTTTTGCAGACGGGACAATACTGTCCTGCTTGTCGTTGCCGTGCCGGGGGCGACCCTTTCCCTGGCAGCCCCCGGACACGGCCGACCATCCGTCAAACACCTACGCCCCGTGGTAACCCTCTTCGCCGTGCTCGGTGAGGTCCAAGCCCAGGGTTTCGACTTCTTCGCTCGGCCGCAGACCCACGACGGCCTTGGTGATGTAAGCGATGATCGTGGTGCCGACCACGGCGAGTACGATGGTGAGGGCAATGGCCTTGAGCTGCTCAAACACCAGCGGTTGCAGGGCGGTGTCTTTGACAAAGTCCTTCAGGTTGGTCGCCAGATTCGCATTGGCTGAGTTGCGCGCCAAGACCCCCGTCATGAAGGCGCCCAGCGTCCCGCCCACCGCATGCACTCCGAACGTGTCCAAGGCATCGTCGTAGCCAAACCTGGCCTTGAGAAACGAGACGGCCAGGAAAGGAATGATGCCCGCCAGGATGCCAATGATCACCGCCCCGTTGGCCGTTACGAAACCAGTCGCGGGCGTGATCACCACCAGGCCGGCGACGGCCCCGGAACAGAAGCCCAGGACGCTCGGCTTGCCCTTGACGGTGTACTCTGCCATCGCCCACACGAACGAGGCCACCGCGGTTGCCAGCGTCGTGGTCATGAAGGCGTTGGCGGCGATGCCGTCCGCAGCCACCGCGCTGCCGGCGTTGAATCCATACCATCCGACCCAGAGCATGCCGGTGCCGACCATGCAAAGCACCATGCTGTGGGGCGGCATGGGTTCTTTCGGGAAGCCGAGCCGCTTGCCGAGGATGATGCAGAGGATCAACGCCGACCAACCCGAGGACATGTGAACCACCGTTCCGCCTGCGAAATCCATGGCCTTGATGGAAGCCTTGGCGTTCCAGACGCCGTTCATCAGACCGTCAACCCCCCACACCATGTGGGCCAGCGGGAAGTACACGACGAACATCCAGAGGGTCATGAACAGCAGGATCGCCTTGAACTTCATGCGCTCGGCGATGGCCCCGATGATCAGCGCCGGCGTGATGATCGCGAACATGAGCTGGTACATCGAAAAGACGTTCTGCGAAACCCAATAGGCGTAATTGGTGTTCGGGGCCGAATCCACCCCGTTGAGAAAAGCGAACTTCAGGTTGCCGATGATCGGCCCGCTTCCGTCCGCGAACACCAGGCTGTAGCCGCAGAGCCACCAGAGGATCGTCACCAGGCCGGCAAGGCCCAGGCATTGGGCCATCACGGACAACACGTTCTTCCGCCGCACCAACCCCCCGTAAAACAGCGCCAGACCGGGCAAAGTCATGAACAGCACCAGCGCCGCCGAGGTCATCATCCAGGCGTTGTGGCCCGGACCGGCGACAGCGGAGGTCGGCGTCACCAAGCCATCGGGAATCTTGCCGTCCTTGTCCTTCAGCGCCGCGGTGGGATCGCCATTATTGAGGTAGGCTTCCACGCTGGCGAGGCGTTGTTCGAGCGTCGGCGCGGGGGGCGCGCTGGTGACGGAAGTGGCATCCGCGGCCCGGCCCGATCCTGGAGCCAGGGCCACGAAGGTGATCAGAGCGAGAATCGTGAGCAGTCTTTTCATAGTCGATGGTTTTGTCAGGTGTGTGCGAATTGGAATTGCCGTTTACACCGCCCCATCCCCCCGCTCTTCGGTACGGATGCGGATGGCCTGCTCGATCATGGAGACGAACACCTTGCCATCGCCGATCTTCCCGGTTTTTGCCGCCTGAACGATGGCCTTGATCGCCGCATCCACCCGGTCATCCCCCAGGATCAGTTCCACCTTGATCTTCGGGAGGAAATCCACGGTGTACTCGCTGCCGCGATAGATTTCGGTGTGGCCTTTCTGACGGCCGAACCCTTTGACCTCCGTCACGGTCATCCCTTCGACCCCCACCTCGCCAAGCGCGTCTTTCACTTCCTCCAATTTGAAGGGCTTTATGATGGCTTCAATTTTCTTCATCGTAGGTTTCCTCGATCACAACGCCCCACCGCCGCCGCAACCGACCGGCGCCCGGTGAGGCTGAACATTTCACCACAGGGTTTCGTTTCAGTGACGCTTTTGCGCACGCCGCGGCTCGAAGCAGCGATCATGCCAAGGTCCTTCAGAGATTTGGGTTCGATACGCAACGATTACGATTTAAACAGGTTGCGCACTTACTTGGCTGAACGTCGCGACCTGTTCAGCCGGGGACCGCCTTAATTCCCTTGGCGAAAATCGAGCAGCGCGCGCTTTCCACTTCAGGGCCTGAAGGGCGGTATCTCACTGTTACGGAGCCAGTGAAGCTCACGATGTCACAGCCGGGGGAACTGCGCCTTCACCGTTGGAAGGACATGCCTTGTCAGATCGAGACCGCGCCGGATCTGGAGAACTGGACGCCCGTCGCCGCGGTCACGAATCTCAGTCCTACCGGCGAAATCGGTTGGACCGACCCGTCTCCGTACCCGGGAACGCGCTTCTATCGCGCTGTGAACAAGTGAAACCGGCGAAGTTTGAGTGCAACAGGCGACTGCCCTGTGCTGGCCGGCTCTCCTCCGACACGGGCACGTTGCCCGTGCCACCCCTTGGTCCGTGAAACTTCCAGTCTGCCTGGCTGCGCTCAAGCCGGTTTACGCGGCGGCTTGGGCAGCACTTTCACCTTCACGTCTTCGGTCAACACCAGCGAGTTCGCCGGCACGCTGTGGGTGAGAAACACGTTCGCCCCGACCGTGCTGCCCGCGCCTACCACCGTGTCGCCACCCATGATGGTGGCCCCGGCGTAAATCGTGACGCGATCCTCGATCGTCGGGTGCCGCTTCTGACCGCGCAAGGCTTGGCCAGCGGAGAGCGAGCGGCCCACCAGACCGACGCCCTGGTAGAGCTTGACATGGTTGCCGATCAGCGTGGTCTCACCAATCACCGTGCCGGTGCCGTGATCGACAAAGAAGTGAGTGCCGATCTGCGCGCCGGGGTGGATGTCCATCCCGGTCCGGGTGTGCGCCCATTCGGTCATGATGCGCGGGATCAGCGCCACCTCGTGGCGGTAGAGCAGGTGCGAGAGCCGTTGCACCGCGATGGCTTCCACGCACGGGTAGGCCACGATCACCTCGTCCTGACTCAGCGCCGCCGGATCGCCGCTGAACGCGGCTTCGACGTCCGTGCTCAACAGTTCACGCACCGCGGTGAGGCGGGCGAGGAAATCGAGCGTCAAGGCGCGGGCCTGTCGGCGGAGGGCCGCCGCCCCGTTCCCGGCCGTGCTGGTATAGACCAGGCTCTTGAGAATCTCGGACTGCAGCCGCTCGCGAACCGACGCGAGCAACCGGTCGGTCTTCGCCCGGATGCGCGAGGAATGCACCACCCGCTCGTCGAAGAAACCCGGAAACAGCAGCCGTAACAAATCCGCCGTCAACCCGCAGATCACCCGCTTGGACGGCAGATTCTTGCCGTCGAGATGGTTGATGCCACCTACGCGGGCGTAGGAGACAAGCAGTTGGTCGCTGAGCTGGCGGACCGTGACGTTCACACACGGACTATTGGTTGGCCCCCGGCCGAACGCAAGGAAGGGGGCGGCAGGAAGGGGAAAGTTGGCGATGCCTTGCGTGGGTGGTGGCGGCGCTGCCGCACCGACTTGCGCCGTCGCAGCGGCGCAGCCACCCACTTAAAATCACAACGACGGGCGCGATGCGCCCGGAAAGCATCTCTGCCGTCGCAGCGGCGCAGCCACCCAGTTCGAATGACCACCGATTTGAAATCGGCCACTCGCTTGGATCGGTCACCGATGTGAAATCGAGATTCCATTGGAGTTCAGGACGCTTTCGGGCGGCCTCCCTGGGTTCCCGTCCACCCTCGACCGCCACCAATCTCATCCGCGACCGCGCCAGCCGGCGCCGGCTTTTTTCAGTGCGCGCATCCGGCGGGCGCCTACGATGGCGGCCATGCCGAGCCGGCCTTTTGACGAGCTTCTGGACGCGACGATCCACCATCTGGAGGAACTGCGCGAACAGGGCGTGAAGTACGTCACGACCACGCCGCACTTGCTGGCTGAGTTGGGTCAACCCCTCCGGACGACCGCCCCCCGGTCGGCTGGTGGCGCGTCGGTTGCGCGTCCAAACACCGCGGCGCCGGTATCAGCACCGACGCCCGCTCAGCCGGCTCCGGCCCTCAACCCGCCATCCGTTTCCTTGCCCATGCCGAAACCAACCGCCCCCCCAGCCGCCGCGTCGCCGGCCGTTGCCACACAACCTTCGCTGGCGATCCACCGGCCGACGAAGAGCCTTTCGCGCGCGGAGAAGGAGGCTGCGATGGCCGGTCTGCGTCAGCGCGCCCTGGCCTGTCGGAAGTGTGAGCATCTCGCCGTGGCGCGGCAGAACGTGGTGTTCGGCGTGGGCGACATCCATTCGCCGCTGATGTTCGTGGGCGAAGCGCCGGGGGCCGACGAGGACGTTCAGGGCGAGCCGTTCGTCGGCAAGGCCGGCCAGTTGCTAACCAAGATCATCCAGACGATGGGGCTGGACCGCGACCGGGTTTATATCGCGAACATCCTCAAATGCCGTCCGGATACGCCCGGCCAGGCGAGCGGCAATCGCAAGCCGACGCCCAGCGAAATGGCCACCTGCCTCCCGTACTTGCTGGAGCAGATCGACCTCATCCGGCCGCAGGTGATCGTCGCGCTGGGTGCCACGGCCATCGAAGGCTTGTTCGGCAAGTCCGAAGGCATCACGCGCCTGCGCGGGCGCTGGCTGACGTTTCGCGACACGCCGGTCATGCCCACCTACCATCCGGCCTACCTGCTGCGGAACCAGTCGCTGGCGGAGAAACGGAAGGTCTGGGAGGACATGCTCGCGGTGCTGGAACGGCTCGGCCTGCCCATCAGCGAGAAGCAACGCGGATTTTTCCTGAAGGCGTGACCCATGCGAACCTGTCCGGTCCAACTCGGGAGCGGGTTATGAGCGGCGCGCGATGCCAGATGCCGGTTCAATGCGGCCCCCCGCGCATGTCCTTCGACCTTCGACCCTCGACCTTCGACCTTCGACCTTCGACAACGGTCCACTCATCACCGATCACCGTCTCTTGACTCTCCGCCCATGACCCGCACCACCCGTCGCACGCTCATCGGCTTCGCCGTGTTCTTCGGTGTGGTCGCGGCCTGTCTGGTGGAGGAGAGAGTGCGGGGGCACCTGGAATTAAAATCGTGGAAGCGCCAGATGGAGGCCAAGGGCGAGCATTTCAACGTCGCCGAGCTCGCGCCGCCGATCACCAACGCGAACGCGCGGGTCGTCACGCCCCAACAATTGCAGACGCTGCTGGTGGCGGATTCAGGCCGCGGCGAACCGGCGTTGGTGGGTCAATTGCCGCCGGGGAAGCAGCCGGTTCTATGGCGACTCGAAACCTGGCTGCATGCGGACGACTCAACGAACGACTGGAGAACCTTCACCGAACGCTTCACCGGCACGCGCGAGCGTCTTCCCGCCTTTCGGGCCGAACTCACCAACCGGGAGTGGGTCGTCCAAATCGATTATGCGAACGGCTTCACGATGCTCCTGCCGCACTTGGGGGGGCTCAAAGGCTCGAGTCAGACCTTGCGCCGGGGAATGCTCATTGCCCTGCACGAGCACCAGCCGGACGAAGCCTTGCAGGATCTGCTGGCCCTGAAGATCCTCACGGACGTTCAGCGAAACGAGCCCCTGCTCATCAGCCAGCTCGTGCGGGTGGCGATTGCCGAGATTTCGCTCGGCGCCGTGTGGCAGGCGTTGCAGGCGGACGGCTGGACCGACGCTCAACTGGCTGCCCTCCAAGCCGCTTGGCGGCAGCCGGATTTCCTCTTGGGCATGAGCAAGGCGCTGGCCATGGAGCGGGTGATGGCCGGGGAGTATTTCAGTGGCCCGCGAGCCAACAGCAGCGAGTTTCGGCAAATGCTCTCCGGGGCGGGGGGCTTGGTGGCACCCTTGGGTGGAAGCCCGCCCCCGCAGGTGGAGCCGCTCTTCGAGTGGCTACAGCCCATCCTGGCGAAAAGCGCCGAATTGCGTTGGGCTGGCTTCGTCGAAGTGTGGCGGTTCGCCTGGGCGGAGCAGGATCAACTCTTCCATCACCGCGTGGTTCAAGAACTCATCGAGGCGGCGAGGAAGGCAGACCATGACCATGACGCCACCGGCATCCGGCCTCCCGAGGAATCGCCGGCTGAGGACGAGGCGCCCGCGATGGCTGGTCTCCGGCGCATGGGCCGCTTCGCCCGAGCGCGGCACTGGCTTTCCTTGACGATACTGCCAGCCATGGACCGTTTTGCGGAGAAAGGGGCCCAAACCGATTGCCACGTCGAAATGACGGTGGCGGCCGTCGCCCTGAAGCGCTACCGGCTCAAGCATGGCCAGTGGCCGGCGAAGCTGGATGAGTTGGTGCCGGAGTTCCTGCCGGCGGTCCCGCGGGACTGGATGGATGGCCGGCCGCTGCGCTACCGGCTCAACCCTGACGGGACTTACACGCTTTACTCGGTCGGCAGGGATGGCCAGGACGACGGGGGCGATCCGCGACCCAAACAAGGCGAGTCGCGGTCGATGTTTGCCGGCCGCGATTTCGTCTGGCCGCAACCCGCGACCGCAGCCGAGATCGCGGCGGCTGTAGCCAACGGCAATCCGTCGCGTCGCCGGTGAACCGCGGCGTTCGGACAAATAGCCGTCCGGGTCGGCCAAGAATCGGGTAGCCAGGAGAAGCGCAGAAGCAGACACGCGCATCCTGGCCAACGCCACGCTGGAGGCTCGGCTCCAGCGCATCGAAAACGAGTTGCTGACCCGCAACGCCGCTTTGCGCGACCTGTATGAAAAGCTCAAACCCCGGCTCCCGCTCCCGCCCGACCCGACCCGGCGCGAAATCGGATTCCAGGCAGAGCAATAGTCCAACCATCGTCAGCGCCCGGCCGTGGCGGAGCGCGCGGGTTTTCGCCTTCGCCGGCCGTCCTCTAAGCGCAGTTTTCATGCCCTCGCCTTTCGGGTTGTCCTAAGCACGATCCGGTCCGGCCTCAGGCCCTTCCCGCCATGCGCCGAAGCCCCATTACTGGGGCGTCCAATCCGGGGCGGTGGCGGACTTCGTGGCCGGGGCGATCGCTTCGCGCCGCTGCTGTAGGAGTTTGAAGGCCGTGGGCAGATTGAACGCGGTCAGGCCCTTGGCGAGTTCCTCAATTGTGTGCCACGCTTCCTCCGTATCCACACAGGCGAGCAGCCCACAAGCGGCGTCGGTGGCGCTGTAATCGCGGTGCAGGTTAAAACGGGCAATCTGGTCCAAGTCTCGGAAGTGGGGAGCGAGTAGCGATTTGCGCTGGGCTTGGGTAAGGCCTAAAGACTGGGTATGAATGGCAACCAGCAGCGGATACAGAAGCGAGCGGGTCGTTTTGGGCAACGGATCCTTGGCGGCGATCGCCAACATGCGTCCAACTGATTCGGGATGCTGCTTGCCGCGATGGTTGCGAAGACCCCAGGCAGCCGCCTCGCGCTCTGCCGCGTCGAACTCGCCTTCCAGAATCTGCAGCGACCAGTTCCACAGAGTTTCGGCCGCTTCCGCATCGTGGGCGGAGAATGCGAGGCTATTCAGCGCCGCCCGGCGAACGACCGGCTCTGGATCATTAGCAGTCTCCCGCAAGGCTGCGACGACCGCGGAATCAAGTGAAGACCACCTCAGGAACGCGCAGGCGGCCCGCCGGCGGATTTCGGAACTCGGATGGTCCCGCATTACGTCGATCAGCACCTGGGTTGCCTCTTTAGACTTCTGATAGGAAAGCGCGCCAATTGCGTTCCCTGAAACTCCCGGTTCGCCTGAGCGTATCCATCGGGTCAAGCCGGCAGTCGCCCGGGCGTCTTTGACGCTAGTGAAGATTACGATACCACAGTTGGCGCGGCTGGCGTCGGGCAAGTCCAAGAGCCGGAGGCAAACCTCGACGACCGCCGCACTGGATCGCGGGTCCGAGTCCTTGAGTCGCCACCACAGCACCGAGCACGCCTCATCCATGAGCTGCGGCCGGTCACGGATCCATGATTCCACAGCGGCGATCTGCTCCATGGGCAACTCCAACTCGAACAAGCGGAGGAGTTCCTCCATTTGTGGGGCGGTCTCAGGGGAAATGTACAATGGGACTTGCTTGAGCAGCACCCACTGCCGCGCCACCGTCCGAGACTGCTGGAGAAACAGCCAGGATGTCGCCTCAACTTGCGGGGTGAAGTAGCGGAACTCGGTCAACGGGAGGTTGAGGAGGTCGCCTTCAGCGAACTTCCGACTCAGTCGGTTTCGGCGGACCGCCTCCAAGCGCCACGTGCAGTTCGAACTGATGACCTGCACGCATGTGGCCCGTACGAGAAGCTGGCTGCCGAGGTAGCCTTGGGAAATCGACGTTTGATCCGAGGCGCGTCCGGCCAATGGGCCAACCATCCAGAACACCATCCACATCGCGGCCCTCAACGAGGCGCCGTAGGCCAGACGTGTCTTCATAACGAGTGGCAGGCTACCGCACCCGCCGCAACTGTTCAATCATCCGCGCCACCTTGTCGCGGTGTTCGAGCAGCGGCCGCGGGTCGGTCGTGAAGTGGGTCAGGTCCTTCGACACATTTTCCGGCACCACCAGCAGCGCTTTCGCCTCGGCGAGCAACGTGGTTCGGCTGTCATCCTTTTCGCCATTCAACGCCTCCACCCGCTTCACCTCCTGATCGAGCAGCCAGAAGTATTCGTAGTCTTCCATGCCGTCGCGCAGGTTTTCCCAACGGATCGAATTGATCGGCGCGTCGAGCGACGGCCCGCTGGCGGTGTTCGGGTCGCGGCGCGGCGGGTACAGGAAGCGCCCGTCACCATTGCCCCAAGGCGACCGCGTCCCTTTCGGCGTGCCGTAGCCGCTGACCCAACTCATCGGATCCTCCCAAGGATTCTGCAGCGCGTCCGGGTAGGCGACCGGGCTGGTCCAATAGACCGTCGCCCAGACGAGAATGCCGGTGACGCCGTACTGCCACGATTGCCACGGCCACAGCCGCAGTTCGGTGCCGGGATGGTCGATGAACTCGGTCACGTACGGTGCCTTCGGCCCGGTGCAGATGTACCACCAGACCTCCTCGCCGGCCGCGCGACGCGCACGTACCTTTTCCGGCGTCCACTCGGGCGTGAGGCCGCACCAAATGTCCACGTGGCCGAGCAATTCCTTTTCCGGCTGCTCGGTCAACATGCGTTTGAGACCGGGCGCCGCGGCCTTGATGCGCTCCTGCCCGGCGACCACGAACGCGTAGTCTTTCGGGTCCGGCTCGTCGAACCAGTACGTGAACGCCTTGTCCAGCCAGCCCTTCTCGCGCAGATGGCGCTCGACCTGGCCCAGGTAATCCTGGAACAACCGCGCGTGCTCCGGCGTGCCTTCCTTGAACCCTTCGAGTTCGCCGAGGTGACGTTCGTGGAAGGTGCCGCCGCCCATGCCGCGCAGCGGCAGTTGGAACGTGTTGAATCCGCCCTGGCCCAGCCAGCGCGCCGCGGCGGCGTCGAATCGTGTGAAGTCCACCACCGCCCGCCGGTTGGTGCCTGCACCCGCGAACCGCACGTCGATCGGCGCGTAATCGAAGAACGAGTACGGGCTGATCCGGTGTTCGGTGAAGTTCTGGAGGTACTTCTCGAATACCGCATCCTGGTCGGCGCGCTGCGAGAGCTTGTGATAGCGATTGATCTCGCCCGCACCGAGGCCCAGCGCACTGCGGAGGTGGGTCTCGCGGGGCAAATCGAAGTCATAGACGTGAACCGCAAGCGGCACGCGAAGCTCGAACTCGCCGTCGCGACCTTTGATCTTCAATGACAATTCGCCGGTGTAGTCGCCGGGTTTGGCGTCGCGCGCCACCTCGAACGTGAGCCAGAGCGGCACGTTCACCTCAGCCTTGAGCTCCCGCGGCGGCTTCAATGGCGGCAGCGGGTCGGGATACCAATCCGCCACGCAACTGTCGTCGGTCGGACGCGTGACGTGGACATAGGCGAGTTCATCCACGCGAATCGTGATCGGTCCGCTCTCGCTATTTGTGCCCACGAGCGGCGACGCGCTCACGGCCACCAGTTGTTGGTCCGATCCCGGCCGGAGCAGCACCTGCGCCGATTCGAACTCGCCCCGGGCCGCCGAGACGGTGACGGGCTTTACCTGAACCTCGGCCCCCGGTGGTTGACTCGAGCGGGCCACCTTCCAGCCGCTTTCGCACCACCACGCCGCCAGATCGTTCGTCTCCGAAAGCCGATAGCCCGCCCGCGGGTCGTAAAGGGGGCTGAGTCGGGCGACCGTCCGCGCCTCCAGGAGCGTTCGATCGGGCCTGGCCTGAACCGTAAACCGCAGTTCATGGTCCCCCGGTTGGTCCGCGATCACGGTCGGGCAGACCACAAGACTCCGCTGCAGGCGGGCGGCGCCCCGCGAACCGGGCGTCGCTCGGACGGTCGGGCCACTGAGTTCGCGTTCGACTTCCAGCGGAGCGGCGAAGCGGGCCTTGGCCGCCACGTAGAGCTGCAGCAAGCCCTGCCCGCGCGTCGTAAAGAGCCCGAACTTCTCGACCGTGAGCAGCGGGTCGCAGTGGAGCAACTCCAGAAAGTCGGTCCGCCCTTCCGCCCGCCCATCAAGCGCGCGATCCAGAGACGCCTCGTAATCGCAGCGGTTGACCTGCAGACTCGTGTCCGGATCGGGCGTCCGCAGCCGCACAAAAACGTTCGTCGCCGGCCACAGGCTGGCGGGCAACTCCCGCGTGCCGCCGGGCGTCTGGCCATCGAAGCTGGCCACTGGCGTCCACTGCTGGCCGTCGCGGCTCGCCTCGACCTGTAGTTTGCCGGCGACGTGGTAATTGATCGCGACGCTGACCCGCGCATTCGTTTGCGCCAAGCCGGCCAAGGCGAATCGATATACCACCTCCGCTCCGGGCGAGAACACCCAGCGATCCGAATTGAAGCCCGCGGTCGCACGCCAGAGCGGGCAATGCACGTTCGCCGCCTCCCAGCCGAAGTTGGGCGAAAACCGGTACCGGCCCAAATCGATCCGCTCCGCTTCGCCCAGACGGTCTTCGTTGTCGCCTGTCCCGGCGAGGAACTGGTGACTCGCCAGCACCGGCAGCAATTCCGCG
This sequence comes from uncultured bacterium, assembly GCA_963735925.1. GTDB lineage: Bacteria > Verrucomicrobiota > Verrucomicrobiia > Limisphaerales > J093 > DSVZ01. Next base: position 635,107 of record CAVTMT010000003.1, on the reverse strand, counting down.
TCGTCGAATTCCACCGCACCCTTCACGTGCCATTGGCCGAGGCGGACAAAGTCGTTCGTGGCGTCGTCGGGCTGGCGGAAGATGAAGCGGTACTCACGCCACGTGGCGTCGAGCGGGAAGTCGCGGTTGACGCGGCTCGTGCCGGCCACCGCGGTGCCGCCACCGGCGTCGGCCAACCGCCGACCGCGAAAGCGCAGCGCGTACAAACCGCCGGGCTGGAGTTGAACGTCCGCGCGCCAGACGCTCTGGTCGTCGCCATTGCCATGAACACGGACGACGTGGTTCGTGCCAGCCGGCTCGGAGTTCGACCACCCCCCTGCCCCATCGGTCAACCGCCAACCGGTCGGCTGCGCGGTGCCTGCCTCGAAGCCGGGATTGGGCAGCAGATTCTGGGCGATTCCGAGCCAGGCCAAGGTAACCGAGGCGGCGACAATGAGACTTGTTTTCATAGGTGGCAGGTCGAGTGAACGCCGCCGGCCTCAGTCCGGCAACTCCTAGTTATGCTCCTAGTTGTGCGAAGCGCCCGGCTCGATCCGGTGAAGGCGGATCCGCGGACGGCCGACGGTTGTCCCGGCGAAGTGAGCTACACGGCCAACTCCACCCGGTTCGGCTCGCCCGGCGACCAGCGGAACTCGCGGCTGACCGATCTGCCGGAGGGCGTCTTCACCGTGGCCTGATGCGAACCGAAGAAGGCGTTCACATCGGCCCGGCCCTCGGCATCGGTGGTGACTTCGGTGCGCGTCCACCAATCGCCCTTGATCAACGCGTGCAGGCGGTCGTAAGCGGGCTTGGGTGACATGTCCTTTCGCACCAGACCGGCGGCGGCGCGCTGCCAGGCGCCCTGATCGCTGAAGTCCCACCACGTGAGCGCCCGCACCGCGGGATGCGCGAACAGCATGGTGTAGAACTTGGGCACGTACTCGGCCTGCTTCGCCTCCAGTTCGGGCGTGGTCGGGCCCCAATTCTCACCCGGCCCCAGCCGCGGCCCGCTCACGACCGTCGTTTCGGTGAAGTGGATCGGCCGTCCCAGTTTCGCATAGGTGTCGCAGACCTCCCAAATCCGGCGCAGCGGCCAACCGCCGTCGTGCATGTGGCTCTGGATGCCGATGGCGTCGAACATCGGTTGGCCGCCCTCTCGGAGGGCGTCGAGGATGCGGTAGAACGGCGGGTCGGTGCGGTAATCGTTCACGAGCAGCGTCGCGGCGGGATTCGCGGCGCGGGCAATCTTCAGGTGCTCGGTCACGTACGGCACGGCACCAAGGCTCTGCGCCCATTCGCCCAACCGGGTGCCGAAGCGGCCCAGATGAGTCGGCTCGTTCACCACGTCCCACAAATCGAGCCGACCTTTGAAACGGCTCACGCAATCGTGGACGCGGGCATGGGAAAGCTGGCGGATTTCGGCGAAGTCGTGGGGGAGCCAGCGCGGGTCGGCGAAGTCCCAGACCAGCGGGTGGCCCTTGCAAGTGATGCCGTGCTGACTCGTCCAGTCGAGCACGTGGTCGGTGTAATCGTAATTGGGTTTGCCGCGCTCGCGTTCGTACATCGGCCAGTAGAAACCCAGGGTGGCGTAATTCAGGAGGTCGGCGAAGCGGCGCCGGTAGCCTTCCTCGCGGTCAGGATCGCCGCAGCGGTCGAACATGAAGAAGTTGCAGCCGAAGCGAAACGCGTGACTCACTTGCTCGACCTTCACCGTGGCGCCCGGCACCGGCTTGCCATCGCTGCTGTGAACGACGAGCGCGCCGGCACCGCGACGATATTTGGCGATGCGCTCGCGGGCTTCGGCCAGCAGATCGTCGTCGGAGCGACCGGTTGGGTCGGCGCCGCGGGCGAGGAAAGGCAGTCCCGCCGAGGCGAGCATTGTAGTTTGGAGAAAGGCGCGGCGATTCATGGTGAGGCGCAGTCTGGATCAGTCGGGGCGGCGGGTCGATGCGAATCCACGGCGGCCCGCCCAGCGAGGCATGGTACAAGGCGATCACGATCGAGGAACTGCCGTAGGCAGCGCCGCAGCGGCGGGCACCGCCACCTCGCCCAGGCGATCGACCGTCCGCTGGTAGAGCCAGTTGGCCAGTGGCACCAGCAGTCCCGCCGCGATCGATCCCGCGACGACGTCGATCGCATAGTGAAACCGGCAATACACCGTGGCGAAGCAGAGCAGAATCGCGGTCACCAGATGGACCCAACGGATGCGCGGCAGATACCGAAATGAAAACGTCACCGTCGTGAGCGCCACGGCTACGTGGCTGCTCGGAAAGGCCGCCCCCGGGGGCTCGAAAAAGTCGTAAATCCGCGCAATGATCTGGAAGAACACTCCCTTCTCGACCGCGGGCGGAAACGGGTGTGCCGCGCCCAGCGCCAGCCACTCCGCGGGCAGTTGGAAGTGGTCCACTTCCTTGAAAAACAGCCGCGGGCCGCTGACCGGGAGGAAGATGTACGCGAGGTAACAGCAGTAGAAGACGAAGGACACCACCGAGACGTAATGGAAGAACTGCCGGCGGTCGCGGAGGAACAAAGCCAACCCCACTCCCACGATCATCACGTAATAGGAGAAATAGGCGGCGTAGAACAGTTCGCCGACTCCCCAATAGGGCAGTTTGCTCATAAACGTCAGGCTCGGTTGAAAGCCGAATACCGCCTGTTCAAACTTGATCATGTGCGGATCCAGATACGTCGGCACGAACATCTCGTTCAACATGCCGGTTTCCCGGTAGAACGCCGTGTAGAGCAGGACCGGGTAGAAATGCCGGAGGAAATCCAACACTTTGTTCCTCGGCCGCGTGCCGTGAGCCGTGATCAGTACGTGGACCAGGACCAGTCCCAAAACGTGGATCGGCACCAGCTTCTCCCAACCCGGCACGGTGGCATTATGGAAGCAGAGGATCAGCAAACCCACCACTGCGATGTAGCCCTGCGTGGCGTAGTCCACGAATGTGTAACGCTTCATGAGGATGAATCCGACTCACAGCCAGCCCTGCTGCCGATACCAAGCCAGCGTCGCCGACAGGCCTTCGGCCAACCGCGTCCCGCAGAGCGGGCCCATGGCGGCTTGCAACCGGGTGGTGTCGCATACCCAACCGGGGGCGGTCAACTCACAGTGCTTGCCGTGGGCCAGCACGGTGGGCCGGCGGGTGATCCGGGCCCAGGCGCTGGCCCCGGCGCAGATCGCCCGCCAAAGCCCGGCCGGCAGCTTGATCCGCAGCATCCGCCCACCCATCAGGCGCGCGACGGCAGCCGCCAGTTCGCCCGCGCCGACGATTTCGGCACCCGCCACATTCAATATCCGGCCGGCCATCCCGGGGCCGGTCAGAGCACGAACCGCGGTCGCCGCGAGATCCGGCGCGAAGACCAGGCTCAGCTCCTGGCGGCCCCCGCCGAACACCGGCAGGAAGTGCGCCCGCACCGCCTTGAACAAACGGAGGAACTCGCCGTCACGGGGGCCATAGACCGCGCACGGCCGCAGGATGACGAACTCGCAGCGACAACCAGTGAGCACCTCCCGCTCCCCCGCCCGCTTGCTGCGGCCGTACTCCGAAAGCGGCGCGGGCGGATCGTCCTCGTGTGCGGGGGCCGCCCGCGTTCCGGACCGGCCGGCCGCGAGGCTCGAGAGGTGAACCACCCGCTCGACGGGCGTGGGAGATTCATTGACGGCCTGAACCAGATTGCGCGTGCCGGTTTGATTCACCGCGAACAGGCCTTCGACGCTCAGCGCCTTGGTCGCCCCGGCGCAATGCAACACGTGCGTGGCTCCCGTCAGCGCTTCGCGCAGGGCCGGCAGGTCGCCCAGAGTGCCAAACCGGACTTCCACGTGAGGCAGGTGCCCGGCAATCAAGCGCGTGTCGCTGCTGCGGCGCAGGAGCAGCACTGTCGGGATGCCGTCGGCCCGCAGGCGGTCGAGGATATGACTACCCACGAAGCCGTTGGCACCGGTGAGCAGGACTTTCATGGGGACCGGACCGCTCGAGGAGAGCTTCACCGCCGTGCCGTCGGCCGGACGCGGCCCCGTTCAGAGCACGCCGAGTTCGCGCGCCACGCTGCCCATTTTTTCGAGCGCGGAATCGATCTGCTCGTCCGTGTGGGTAGCCATGAGGCTGATGCGCAGCAATTCCTGGCCCGGAGGTACGCCAGGAGAGACGACCGGATTCACGAACACCCCCTCCTCCTCCAGCCGTTTGCAGAACTGAAACGTCTTCATCAGGTCGCGGATGTACACCGGGAGGATGGGCGTCTGCGACGCGCCGAGGTCGAAGCCCAGGTGGAGCAGGCCGCGCTTCATGCGCTCGGTGTTCCGCCACAGGCGCGGGATGCGGTCGGTCTCCGAAATCATGATCTGCAGGGCGGCGAGCACGGCGGCGGCGTTGGCCGGGCTCATGCTGGCGCTGAAGATGAGCGCCTTGGAGTGGTGCTTGAGGTAGTCGATCGTGGCGGCATCGGAGGCGATGAACCCGCCCAGGCTTGCCAGCGATTTGCTAAAAGTGCCCATGATCAGATTCACCTGCTCGGTCAGACCGAAGTGGTCTGCCGTGCCGGCGCCGTGTTTGCCCAGCACCCCGATCGAATGCGCATCGTCCACCATCACGACGGCGTTATGGCGCTGGGCGAGCCGGACCAGTTCGGGCAACTGGATGATGTCGCCTTCCATGCTGAAGACGCCATCGACCACGATCAGCTTGGCGGCCTCGGCATCGATCCGCTCCAGGCGGTTGGCCAGCGCCGCCATGTCCCGGTGGGAGAAGCGGATGAATTCGCCCTGACAAAGCTGGCAGCCTTCCACGATCGACGCGTGGTTGCTCTTGTCGCCGATGACGTACTCCCCCTTGCCGACCAGCGCGCTGATGACGCCGAGGTTGACCTGGAAGCCGGTGCTGTAGAGCAGCACCGCCTCTTTGTTCATCAGCCGGGCCAGCTCCGCTTCGAGTTCCAGGTGGATGTCCAGCGTGCCGTTGAGGAACCGCGAACCGGCGCAACCTGACCCGTACTTGTCCACCGCGGTCTTGACGGCTTCTTTGATGCGCGGGTCGTTCGTCAACCCGAGATAACTGTTCGAACCGAGCATCAACACGCGCTGGCCGTTGATGAGCACCTCCGTGTCCTGCGCCGAGGAAATCGTCCGGAAATACGGGTACAGGCCAAGCGAGCGGACCTGGTCCGCGCTCTTGAAACTCCGCACTTTGTCGAACAAGTGCAACGACTTGAGGTGGGCCGGTCGATGCGGTACGGGCGGTCGTTTCGCCGCGGGGGCAGCGTCGCCGCCCGGGGGCAAAGCGGCTCGGACCGCGGGCTTGGCGGGGGGAGAACCATTCCCCGGCTTGTTCAGGACCGTCGCGTAACTCTCACGTTTCATTGCACAGCGGAATTCATCGTGGCTCGCGCCCGGGCCTGCCGGGGATCGCCGTCGAACCTGCAGAGCGAATCGCTCTCGTTGGTGGCGAAGCGTCCGGTCAAGGTCAACCGCCTGTCAAGCGGTTTCCCGACCGCGGATTCCCGCCGCTTCCCGAGCGGGCTCCCGGCCAATGGCCGGGTACGAACAGCGGCGGCTGTGGCCGGCTGCAATGGGAAAAGACGAGCGCCAGCTTCATCACCCCAGGTCGGCCTGCCCGGCTGAATCGGGTCATCTCCGCGCCCCGGTTCGCCCCGCCCTCGATCGGTCGCGGAGCGAGCCGCCCGGCCGGCGCTCAAGCCGCACTCCGCCGAAACCGCGAGCGTTCGCGGAGATTGTGCGCCTTGAGCAGGTGTTGTTGCTCCCCCAGTTCCGATTCGATCGCCCGGATGAAATTCTCGCAACTGCTGGCCAGACCGCCCAACCCGAGCACGAGATCGCGCTCGGCGTTGTCGTTGCTCACCACGAGCACCTCGCCGTAAGGCCGAAGCAAGTGGGTCACCCGCTCGATAATGCCATCCGCCGTCTGGCCGGACCGCGAATACAGCACCTCCACGTTGTGCGGCGTGGGCGCCTTCGGCACGCCGACCGGAGCCCGGCCGCCGTCAAAGACGACCGTGATGGGGACGCCGCACGCGTCACTGTAATGGGCGAGCATTTTGATCAACTCCTCGCGGGCCAGGCTGGAATGCCGCGCCCAACCCGGCGCCAGGGCCGGCCAGGCGTGCAACAGACTGAAACCATCCACGAGAACGCGTACCAAAGCCACGCCCGAATCTAGCCTTGTGCCCCCGCCGGCTGCGAGATCGAACATCCCGGGCGCTTCTCCCTCCTTGAGGCCGAATCGCGGCCGCGGTAGGTTCCCGGCGTCCCGGCGGCGGCAACAGTCGGCTGCCCAGCCTTGGACACTGGTCCCGATGCCCATTTACGAATACGAGCTGTGTGACGGTTCCTGCGCCATCTGCGGGGGCAAGTTCACCTTGCGGCGGCCACTCTCGGCGCCGGCTCTCTCCCGGTGTCCGCTGTGCAAGAAGCCGGTGCGGCGGCTCTTCTCGGCCTTCAATACGCCGCAGCTTACCAAGCCACTGTCGGTCAGCGATGCGAAGAAAGCCGGCTTCACCGTCCTGAAACGCCTCGGCAAGGGCGAGTACGAACGTCAATAGTCCCGGGACGCGCGCCCGGGAGGAGTAGTGTCCCAATTGGGTGGCGGCGATGCTGCGGCATCGCCGAGCGCCGCCGCCGCGGTGCCGCCACCCCTTTGAAATCGGGACACCGCCCAGTTGGTGCGGCGGCTTGCCAGGAAGGCGGCGTTGGTCTCGAATGCGGCCCACCACCATGAAACGTCTTCTTTGCCTCGCCGCCGGCGCCATGCTGCTTGCCCACCGCGGCCACGCCGACCGTCTGTTCTACCACAACCTTCGCACCGACACCGCGGGCCAGATCCTGCCTTGGTACTCCGCGGACCTCGGTCTGGCTTACGACCACGCGGTCCGGCAGGTCTGGCAATTCTGGAGTGCGCTGGCGCCCTGCCCCAACGGCGTGCCGTATTATCTCCAGCACCAGGTTTGGAAACCGGAACACGACCCGCGCGGCCTCGGCGGCGACCAACTCGCAATGGCGCTTTCCTCTTGGAACCTCCTGTACGCCTATACGGGCGACCGCAGCGTCGTGTCGAACATGGTCCTGATTGCCGATTTCGTCCTGGACCACGGCCTCTCGGCCCCGACCGCGGCCTGGCCAAACCTGCCGTACCCGTACAACACCGAACTCCATTCCGGCCGCTACGACGGCGACATGCGTGCCGGCAAGGGCTTCACGCAACCGGACAAGGCGGCTTCGTTCGCGAGCGAACTGGTCGTGCTGTACAAGCTCACCGGCCGCCCACGTTACCTCAACGCCGCCGTCCAGGTGGCGGACACGCTGGCGGCCAAGGTCGCCCCCGGCGATGCGGACCATTCGCCCTGGCCGTTTCGCGTCCAAGCCGATACGGGCGTGATCCCCGCCAATGTGTCCGCGCTTTACACCGCGAACTGGACCGGGGCACTGCGGCTGTTCCGCGACTTGATCGACCTGCATTCGGCCGGCGCGGACCGCTACCAGGCCGCCTTTGCCACGGTCAGCGCCTGGTTGAAGCAGTATCCGATGGCGACCATGAAATGGGGGCCGTTCTTCGAGGACGTGAACGATTGGTCGAACACCGAGATCAACGCCGACACCCTGGCCACCTATCTCCTGGAGCATCCGGATTGGGATCCGGATTGGCGCCCGCACGCCAAGGCGATCCTGGATTGGACCTGGTCCACTTTCGGCACGAACGAATTTGCCCGCTTGGGCGTCACCGCCATCCGGGAGCAAACCGCCTATCTCGTGCCGGGCAACAGCCACACTTCGCGCCACGCGTCGGTGGAACTCCTTTATGCCGAAAAGACCAGCGACACGGCCCGGAAGGCGGACGCCGTTCGCGAACTGAACTGGGCCACCTACACGGTCGATTTCGATGGTCGGAACCGGTATCCGCGCGACGATGTCTGGCTCACCGACGGGTACGGCGATTACGTCCGCCACTATTTGCGCGCGATGGCCGCGGCGCCCGAATTGGCCCCCGGCGGGCAGAACCACTTGCTGCGAACGACCTCCGTGATCCGTGAAATCCGGTACGCCCGCGGCCGGGTCAATTACCTGACTTTCGACGTGGCAGCCGAGGAACTGCTCCGCGTGGCGTTCACGCCCGAACGGGTTACCGCCGGGGGCCAACCCCTCAAACACCTGGATGATCGGGCCGAACTCGCAGGCGAACCGGGCTATACCTTCGCGGCGCCCGGGGATGCGCCTGGGGTGTTGCGTATCCGCCACGTCGGTTCGGGCGAAATCGAAGTCGCCCGCGCGCCTTTGCCCTGAGCGGGCAATGCGGCCGCCAGCGGCCAGGACACGGCCAGTTTTCGCTGGCGAGGCTGCGCGTCCTGCCACACCTTTACCTTCAAATATGAGCGAGCTACAGCAAGTCGAGCTGGCGGTCCAGCAGGCTGGACGACGCCTGCGCTGGCAGCGGGCCTGGCGCGGTTTGTGGCGGGGGGTGTTCATCGGCGCCGTCATCTGGGGACTCGGCCTCGGGCTGTACAAGGTGCTCCCCTTGCCGGACGCCTCCCTGGCCATCACGGGGCTGGCGGGTGTTGCCTGCATGTTGCTGGGCGGCCTGATCGGCTGGTGGCGTCGCGAACGCCTGCTCACGACCGCCCGCTGGCTCGATGACCGCCAGCAATTAAACGAGCGGTTGAGCACGGCCTTGGAACTCGGACGCGACGAACGCCTCGGCACGTGGCGCGACATGATCAACCGCGACGCGGCCGAGCACCTCAAACGCCTCGATGTCCGCAAACTCCTGCCGTGGCAGTTGCCCCAGGTCAGCCGCTGGACCCTGCTCGTCCTCGCCCTCTGCGCCGGACTGGGGTTCGTTCCGGAGTATCGCAGCCAAGCCTACCTGCAAAGACAGCGCGAACAGGACAGCGTGAAGGAATCGGGACGGAACCTCGCCGACCTGACCCGGCGCACCCTCGAGAAGCGGACCCAGGCTCTCGAATCCACCAAGCAGGCGCTGCAGTCCGTGGGTGAGTTGGGGAATCAACTCCAGAAACGGCCTGCCACGCGCAACGAAGCGCTCAAGGAAGTCGCCAAGCTCACCGAGAAGGTCCAGCAAGACGTGCGCGAACTCGCCAAGAATCCGGCGCTGCGCTCGATGGAAAAGGCCGCGCGCTCCGGCTCGCAAAACACCCCCGGCAGTGCCGAGCAACTGAAGAAGCAAATGGAGGCGGTGCAGAAGGCGCTGGGCGGCAAGGAGCCAAACCCCGACGCCCTGGACAAGTTGCAGCGCGAACTTGAGAAGGCGAAGCAGGCCGCCTCAGGCATGATGGGCAAGGACTCCCAGGCGTCCGACGCCGCGAAGGAGAACCTCGCCAAGTCGCTGAACCAACTGGCGCGGCAGGCCGAGCAGTTGGGCGCCACGTTGCCGCTGTTGGACGAGGCGATTTCCGCGCTCGAAGCCGGCCAGATCGACAAGGTTCTCAAAGACCTGCAGCTTTCCGAAAAGGACCTCGACAAGCTCAAGCAGATGGCGCAGTCGCTCCAGCAAATGCAGCAACAGGCGGCACAGGCGGGCAAGGACCTGGCCGAGCAGTTGGAGAAAGGCCAGGCTGAGGCCGCCAGCGACACGCTCCGCAAGATGGTCAATCAGTTGAAGGCAGGAAACCTCTCCCCCGACCAGCTCAAGAAGCTGATGGAGGACGTCGCCAAAGCCGGCAAGCCTGGCGAGGAGTATGGCAAGGTTGGTGATTTGCTCAAGCAAGCCTCCAAGCAGTTGCAGCAAGGCGATCATCCCGGGGCTTCGCAGTCGTTGGCGGATGCCGCCAAGGAACTGGACAACCTGATGCAGCAGATGGCTGACGCGCAGGACTTGAAATCGACCCTGGACGCGTTGAAGCGGGCCCAGATGTGCATCGGCAACGGCATGGCCTGGGGCCAGTGCAAGGGCCCGGGCAAACCCGGCTTCAAACCGGGCGGCAAGCCGGGTCGCGGCGTGGGCACCTGGGCGGACGAAGGCAACTGGCTGGACCAGGTGGAGAACACCGGTCTCTGGGATAATTCCGGCGTCGAACGCCCCGACATGGCTTCCAAGGGGCAGACGGAGCGCGACTCGGAGCTTTCCGATAAGCTGGATCCGACCCGGCTGAAGGGCCAGTTCAATCCCGGTGGCCCCATGCCGAGCATCACGTTGAAGGGCGTCAGCATCAAAGGCCAGAGCACCGTGGCGGTGCAGGAAGCCATCACCGCCGCCCAAAGCGAGGCCCAGTCCGCGGTCACCCACGAACAAATTCCTCGCGCGTACCAAGGCGCCGTGAAGGACTACTTCGACGACCTCAAGAAGTGACCTCGCTGCCAAGCCGAAACTCAGAAACTCAAAACCTAATGGACGTCGAGGAGTTGGTCCGCAAAGTGATTGGCAGCGCTATTGCCGTCCACCGGGACTTGGGACCCGGATTCCTCGAATCGGTTTACGAGGTAGCGCTCCTGGTCGAACTGGAGAGTCAAGGACTGCGGGTCGAGAGGCAAAAACCCGTTCAAATACAGTACCGCGGTCGCGTGGTCGGGGAGCACCGGCTCGATTTGATTGTCGAGGAACTGCTCGTGGTCGAGAACAAGGCCGTCAGCGCCATTGAGGACGTGTTCTTTGCTGTCGCTCGTTCCTATCTTAAGGCCACCGGACTGCGCCATGCCTTACTTTTCAATTTCGCCAGCATGCCCCTCACCATCAAAAGGGTTGGCCCGGAGAATCTCGCTCGTTTTCAATCTGGAGATTGAGTATCGCATTTTTGAGTTTCTGAGTTTTGGCTATTCGCACCTCACATGAACACCGAACAACAGATCGCCACGTTTCGTGAAACCTACGCGGCGCTGCGCGCCGAGATCGGCAAGGTGATCGTCGGCCACGAGTCGATCGTGGACGGCACGCTCATCGCCATCTTCGGCGGCGGTCACGTGCTCCTCGAAGGCGTCCCCGGCCTGGGCAAAACGCTGCTGGTGCGCACCCTCAGCGACGTGCTCGACCTGAGCTTCAGCCGCATCCAGTTCACGCCCGACCTGATGCCCGCCGACATCCTGGGCACGAACCTCGTCATGGAAACGCCGGAAGGCCGGCGGGTCTTCGAGTTCCAGAAAGGTCCGGTGTTCGCCCACCTCATTCTCGCGGACGAGATCAACCGCGCCACGCCGAAGACACAGTCCGCCATGCTCGAGGCCATGCAGGAAAAGCAGGTCACCGCCGGTGGTGAACTGCGACGGCTGGAGGCCCCCTTCTTCGTGCTGGCGACGCAGAACCCGATCGACCAGGAAGGCACGTATCCGCTGCCCGAGGCGCAGCTCGATCGCTTCTTCTTCAAGTTGTTGGTCGGCTATCCGTCCGCGGGCGAGTTGACGGAGGTCATCAACCGCACAACCGAGGCTTCCCAGGCAACCCTCGCGCGCGTATTGGCGCGCGAACGGCTCCTCGAACTGCAGCGCCTGGTCCGCGAAGTGCCGGTGGCTTCGCACGTGAAGGATTACGCGGTCCGGCTCGTGCTGGCGACGCATCCCAAGACCGAGACCGCGGTGCCCATCGCGACGCAGTTCCTCCGTTACGGGAGCAGTCCGCGCGGCGCCCAGACTCTCATCCTCGCCGGCAAGGTCCGCGCACTGGCGCAGGGTCGGTTCAATGTCAGTTTCGAGGACCTCCAGGCGGTCGCCCACCCCGCCTTGCGTCACCGGCTGATCCTCAACTTCGAGGCCGAGGCGGAAGGCGTCACCACCGATCAGATTGTCAGCCAGGTGCTCAAGGACGTGCCCAAGACGGTCGAGGCGGTGGCGGCTTGACCACGGTGACCGCCGCTCCGCCGACTTACCGTGATGGATCGTCATGAACGTTGACCTCATCCTAGCCACGATGAACCAATCGGGCGCACAATATGTCTTGATCGGCGGCATGAACTTTTTCCTCGTCCACGACCCGGTCACCACCTTCGACGTGGGTTTTTGGATCTCCGACTCGTCCGAGAACCTGGCTGCCGTGCATGCGGCCCTTGGCGGGCTGGAAGCCGAAGTTTCGTTTTTGCCCAGCGGCGACGATTGGCAACCGGTCAGCCGGCTTCCCGGCCCGGCGTGGTTGAGGCGTTCTGCGGTGTTTTGCTTGAACTCCCGCCACGGCGCCATCGATATCTTCCGGGAAGTCCCTGGTTTGGAAGAGGGGTTTGATCGCCTTGCCCCGACTTGCCCTGTCCGGTGGACCCCGACCGGCGTGCCGTTCCGCAGTCTCAACGATGACTTGATGATCCGCTGCCAGTTGGCATTGCCGGAGCCGGCCCGCAAGCTGGACCGGCTGCGGGCCTTGGGATTCTCCGCCATTTGATTCGCCATGGATTCCGCGTCCACGAAGCACGAACGCTTTTTCGCCCTCAAAGCGCGACAGGAGGCCAATCGCGCCGCCCGACAGCTCCAGGTTCAAGGCGCGGCCGAAATCTGGAGGCGGCAGCAGGAGGATCTTGGCGATTTGGCTCGGTTGCGGGTCCGCCAGACTCCCCCCTCCCCGCCCCAGAGCGACGGGGGCAAGCAGACCTCCTGACGCCCTCATGCCTGCTGCATTGCTCAGTCCCGACCTCCTCCGCCGCCTCGAGCAACTCCAGTTGCTCGCGGCCCGGCGCGCCAAAAGTTCGCTCCGCGGCGAGCGCCGCAGCCGGTCGCGCGGCCAGTCGGTCGAGTTCGCGGACCACCGCAATTACGTCTTCGGCGACGACCTTCGCTACCTCGACTGGAATCTCTACGGCCGCCTCGACCGGCTGTTCCTCAAATTGTACGAAGAAGAACGCGAACTGCCGGTCCGCATTCTCCTCGACGCGAGCGAGTCCATGACCTTCGGCGACCCGGTGAAGTTCGACTTCGCCCGGCAAATCGCCGCCGCAGTCGGCTACGTGGCCCTGTGCGGCTTCGACCGCGTGAGCGTGGTGCCGTTTCCCGAGAACCCCGGGGAAGGCCCGGTTCGCGGGGCGCTCCGGTCCGTGCGCGGACGACGCTCCGCTCTAGGCCTGTTCCGGAGCCTCGGCCAGCTCACCGCGAAAGGACCGGCGGACCTGAACGCTGCGCTGCGCCGCGCCGCGCTCGAGGCGCGTCAGGCCGGATTGGCCGTCGTGTTGAGCGATTTCCTCGACCCGGCCGGCTACGAAGCTGGACTGGGCGCATTGCAGGCACGCGGATTTCAAGTGGAAGTGGTCCAGATTCTCGCGCCCGAGGAACTCGAACCGGCCACCTATGGCGACTTGCGGCTCGTCGATTCGGAAACCGGCGGCCAACAGGAAGTCACGTTCGGCCGTTACCGGCTCGCGGCCTATCGCAAGACCGTGCAGAACTTCTGCCAGCGTTTGCGTGAGTTCTGCACCGTTCGCGGCATGAGTTATTTCCTGGCCAGCAGCGCCACGTCGCTGGAAGACCTGCTCTTGCGTCAACTTCGACAAGCGGAGGTGTGGAGATGAACGAAAACACGTTGAACCGCCGGCGCTTTCTCCAAGCCACCACGCTCGCCACCGGTGGCCTGGCCATGGGTGGTGCGCCGACCCACGGGGCCGAACCGGCGCCGGCCTTTACCGCGGAAGACCTCGCGAAACTCCCGAACGGCAACGCCCCCGCGCCGGTCGCCCTGCCGCACTTTCCCAGTCGGCTGCACGCCTTCGTCTGGCGCAACTGGCCGCTCGTCCCGACCGACCGCCTGGCGGCGGTGGTTGAGGCGACGCCCGCGGACATCCTTCGGCTCGGCGCGGCGATGGGACTGGGCAGAGCGCCCCGGATCACCGCCGACCAGCAGCGGCGCTCCTACATCACGGTGATCCGGCGGAACTGGCACCTGTTGCCGTACGGGCAATTGTTGACGTTGCTGGGTTGGACCGCCGAGGCACTCGCCTTCACGCTACGCGAGGACGACTTCCTGTTCGTCAAGCTCGGGAACCTCAAACCGCAGTGCGAGCCGATCCGGTTCGTTCCCTCCGAAGCAACCACGCGTCAGCGGGAGGCCGAAATCGCCCGCCTGCTGGCTGCCGAGTTTCCGCGGAGCACGACGGACCCGGCCGAACCGCTGTTCGATTTCGTTCGCGAATTGACGCAGCCTCCGCCGGCCGCACCGCCCGTGGCCGCCTCGAATCAACTCCGCTTTTGCTACTCCTACTTCGCGCTTTACGGCGATCCGCTGCTCGAACCGGAGGCGGATCCCTATCCGGACGGCTATCTCGCCCGTCTGGCCGCCACCGGGGTCACCGGCGTCTGGCTCCAGGCGGTCCTGCACAAGCTGGCCCCGTGTCCGTGGGAAGAGCAACGCAGCGCGCGCCACTCCGAGCGCCTGGCCAACCTGGGGAAACTGGTCGCGCGAGCCGGCCGGCACGGCATCAAGGTGTTCCTGTATCTCAACGAGCCGCGGGCCATGCCACTGGCATTCTTCGCCACGCGTCCCGACCTCAAAGGCGTGACGGAGGGCGACCATGCCGCGCTCTGTACCAGCGTGCCGGCCGTTCGGCAGTTCCTCACGGACAGTGTCGCCTCGATCTGCCGCGCGGTGCCGGAACTGGGCGGCTTTTTCACCATCACCGCGTCCGAGAATTTCACCAACTGCTGGTCGCATGGGAACGGCAAGGCCTGCCCGCGTTGCGGTCGGCGGACGCCCGCCGAAGTCATCGCGGAGGTCAATGCCTTGATTCACGAAGGCATCGGGCAGGGCGGCGGCCGGCAGCGGTTGCTCGCCTGGGATTGGGGCTGGGGCGATGACTGGGCGGCCGACGCCATCGCGCGCCTGCCGGCCGGCGTCGCGCTCCTGAGCGTGAGCGAATGGGGGTTGCCGATCGAGCGCGGCGGCGTGCGTAGCGAAGTGGGCGAGTATTCGATCTCCTCGGTCGGGCCCGGACCGCGCGCGAAGCGGCACTGGCAACTGGCGCGCGCCCGCGGCTTGCCGGCGTTCGCGAAGATTCAGGCGGGCAACACCTGGGAACTCTCCGCCCTGCCCTACATCCCCGCGCTCGCCCTCGTCGCCGAACACGCCGCCCATCTGCGCGCCGCGAACGTGGACGGTTTGATGCTGGGCTGGACGCTGGGGGGTTATCCCTCGCCGAACCTCGACGCGGTTGGCACCGTACTGGCGGGCGGCCGGCTGGCCGACGTGGCGGAGCGGCATTTCGGCCCGGCGCTCGCGCCCGCGGTGCTGGCCGCCTGGCAGCAATGCAGCGACGCCTTCCGCGAATTCCCCTTCAGTGGCGGCGTGGTCTATTCCGCCCCGCTGCAGGTCGGACCGGCGAACCTGCTCTGGGCCGAACCGACCGGTTACCGCGCGTCGATGGTCGGCATTCCTTACGATGATCTCGACGGCTGGCGCGCGCCTTATCCCGCCCCGGTGTTCATCGGCCAGTTGGAGAAGGTCGCCGCCGGTTTCGCCGCCGCGGCGAAGTCGCTGACCAAGGCGGTCGGCCTGGCCGGCGACACGGCTTCCGCCCGGCAGCGGGCGGCGGAACAGGAGGCCAGCCTCATGACGGCTGCGGGCATTCACTGGCAGAGCGTGGCCAACCAATCGCGCTTCGTGCGTGCCCGCGGTGCGCTCAACCAGGCGAAGTCCGCCGTCGAGGCCGCGCCACACCTGACCGAACTGGAGCGGTTGCTGCACCTCGAACTCGCGTTCGCGACCGAGTTGCACGCACTGCAATCGCGCGATTCCCGGCTGGGCTTCGAGGCCTCGAACCACTATTTTTACGTGCCGATGGACCTCGCCGAAAAGGTGCTTAACTGTCACGACCTGCTGGCGCGCTGGCTGCCGACGGTCCGGGCGCGATTTGGCTGACCGAAGCGCGCCATGAGTTTCCTCGCGCCCGCCGCCTTCGCCTTCGCCGCCGCCATTCCGGTGGTGGTGCTGTTCTATCTGCTGAAGCGCAAGCGGGTGGTGAAGCTGGTTTCGAGCACGCTGCTCTGGCAGAAGTTCCTCGCCGAAACGCAGGCCAGCGCGCCGTTTCAGCGGCTCCGCCATAACTGGCTCCTGGTCCTGCAAATCCTGCTGCTCCTGCTGGCGATCCTCGCCTTGGCGCGCCCGTACTTCGCGGGCACCGCGACCGGTGGGCGGCTGCTGGTGGTCATCCTCGACGCCTCGGCCTCGATGCAGAGCACGGACGAGGAACCGTCGCGCTTCGAGAAGGCGCGCCGCGAGGCGCTCCAGCTCGTGGACAGTTTGCGCGACTCGGACCAGATGGTGGTGCTGCGCGCCGCCGCGCAGACCGAGGTCAAGCAGTCGCCGAGCAGCAGCAAGTACGCGCTGCGCAACGCGCTCCAGGCCTGTGCCGTGACCGACTCCTCCACGCGCCTGGTCGAGGCCTTCAAGCTGGCGCAGTCGCTCGTGCGCGAGCGCACCGACGCGGAGATTCACCTCTTCAGCGACGGCGCCGTGGGCGACTTGAACGAGTTCGAGTATCAAGGTCTGAACGTCGTGTTCCACCAGTTCGGCACGCGGGCGCAGAACGTGGGGATCGTGACGCTGGACGTGCGGGCCAACCCCGAGAATCCCGGCCAGCGCGCGGTGTTTGCCAGCCTCGAAAACGCCTCGACCAATCCCGCACCGACGCAGGTGGACCTGCTGTTCGACGGCCAGCTCGTCGAGTCGCGTCCCGTGGCGTTGGGCCCGCGCGAGACGGCGCCGCTCATCTTCACGGCCGGCCAGGATCATGACGGCGTGTTTGCGCTGCGCCTGGCCACGCCGGACGATCTCGCCGCGGACAACGAGGCTGCGATCGTGAGCCGCCTGCCCCAACCCGCCCGGGTCCTCCTGATCACGCGCGGCAACCGCTTTCTCGAGAAGGCGCTCGCCGCCGCCCCGAACGTCACGTTGACCGTGGCCGACGACTCGACCGATGACGCGAAGGCGTTCGATCTGGCGGTGCTCGACGACGTGGTGCCCACCGTCTGGCCGGTCGTGAACCTCCTGTCCATCCGCTCCGCGCAAACCAACTGGCTCGAGGTCACCGGCCGTGTGGAAGCCCCGCCGATCGTGGACTGGCGCAACACGCATCCCCTGCTCCGCTTCGTCACGTTCGAAAACGTCCAGATCGCCGAGGCGCTGACGGTCCGGACGCCGACCTGGGCCGGGCCGCTGGTCGAGTCGCCCACGACGCCGCTGATCCTCGCCGGCGAACTGGATCGCCGCCGGCTGATCTGGGTGGGCTTTGACACCCTGCAGAGCACGTGGCCGCTGCGGATTTCCTTTCCGATCTTCATCGCCAATGCGGTGGACTGGTTGAACCCGGCCACCGCCAGCGCCGCGCGGTTCCTCGTCCGCCCCGGCGAGCCCATTCGCTTTCCGCTCGCGACGCCGCTCACCGAGGCCCGGATGCGCCTGCCGGACGGCCAGGAGCGCGTCTTCGCCTTGGAACCCAACACCCGGGAAATCGTCTTTGGCGACACGCAGCATCGCGGCGTGTACCGCCTCACCGCGGGCACGAACGACGCAACCTTCTGCGTGGACCTGCTCGATGCGGCCGAGACCGACACCACGCCCAAGCCGGAGATCCGCTTCGGCAAATACGCCAAGGCGGAGGCCACCACCACCCGCCAGGCGAATCTGGAGTTCTGGCGCTGGATGGCCGCGGGCGCCCTGGCGCTGCTGATGTTCGAGTGGTGGTTTTATCACAAACGGTCGGCCTGACCGGACAAAAGGCATCGCAAACGCATGGCAAACTGGCGAGACAACCGGCAACAGGGACGGGAAAGCTGGCGGGGCTTGATTCTGGACGTCTTGTGGACCACGCGCCGGTTCTGGCTTTGGTCCGGCGGGGCTTTCATTCTGCTCGCGCTGGTCTTTGTGGCGTCCGCGGCGGTGGCCAGATTGCGCGCAGCCATGAACTCCCCGGGCCTCGTGGTCTATGCCGCCCAAGACCAGGTCTTCGCCGAGCCTTTGCTGGCGGAATTCACCCGGAAGACCGGCCTTCGGGTGCGGGCGGTCTATGACAGCGAGGCAGTGAAAACGGTGGGCCTGGCCAACCGCCTCCTGGCCGAAGCGCCGAACCCGCAGTGTGACGTCTTCTGGGGCAACGAAGAACTGCGCACGCGGAAGCTCGCGGGCCAGGGCATCTGGCGTGCCACGGACGGCTGGGCCGCCTTCGGCTACCGCAGCCGCCGGTTGGTCATCAACACCAACTTCGTCCGGTGGGGCGGGACTCCGTCGGGCCAGTCCGCCTTGCCCCCGGCGCCTCGCTCTCTGCTCGAACTCACCAACGCCGTATGGCGCGGCAAGGTCGCATTGGCTTACCCGATTTTCGGCACGACCGCCACGCAGTTCCTGGCGTTGCGGCAAAGCTGGGGAGAACCCGCCTGGGAGCAATGGTGCTTTGCCCTGGCCGCCAACCAACCGCTGGTGGTGGATGGCAACTCCGTCGCCGCCAAACTGGTTGCCAAAGGTGAAGCCTGGGTGGGCCTGACCGACTCGGACGATATCGCCGCGGTGCAAGGCGAAGGCGCACCCGTGGTCGCCCTGCCGCTGTCCGGCGAATCGCTGCTGATCCCGAACACGGTCGCGGTCGTCCGCGACGCCCCACACCCCGAGGCCGCCCAACGGCTCTTCGCCTGGCTGCAGCGCCCCGAGGTCGCCGCCCGACTCGTGGCCGTCAAAGCCCTCGAAGGCGCGTCGGCCGCCGAGGTAGCGACGCCCACGCTCCAACCGGATTGGGACAAGCTGGTGTCCGAGCTCGGAGCCGGTACGGAGCGACTCCAGAAAATCTTTGTGCGATGAGCGGCTTGCTCCTCCAGAACAGCCTGGCGTTCGCGGGCCTGACGACCTTGCTGGCGGTCGGCGGCGGCCTGGTGGTGGCGCTCGGTCTGGCGGGGCTTGGCACCCGGTGGCGGGCCGCCGGCCTGGGGTTGGCCGGGCTGGCGCTCGCCCTGCCCCCGTTCCTGGTGACCAACTGCTGGATGGATCTGTTCGGCGAGGTGGGTCCCTGGCGGAGTTGGTTGCCGTTTACCCTCTATTCCCTGCCCGCCGCCGCCGCCATGTTGGGCTCGATGTTGTGGCCCATCCCGGCTTTCGCGACGCTCGCCGCCTGGCAACGTCTCGAAGCGGCGCACTTCGAGGTGGAGCCGCTGCTGCGGGGTCCGGCCTTGCTACGTCGGCTCCTGTTGCCGGTGGCCTGGCCCTCGCTCGCGACGGCCGCGGTGCTGGTGTTCGTGCTGGCCCTGGCGAACTTCGGATTGCCTTCGTTGCTGCAGGTCAAGGTCTTCACCGCCGAAATCTGGCTGCGGTTCAGCACGGACTTCGACTACGGCGGCGCCCTGCGCGCCAGTCTGCCGGTGGTGCTCGCGCCGGTGCTGCTCTGGCTGTGGCTGCGCCGCCGCGAGGTCGCCTGGCCGCGCTGGCAGGGTGGCTTTCCGGCCCGGCTGTTCCGCCGGCAAATCGGCACCGCGATACATCTCCCGGTGTGCGCGCTGGCCGGGTTCCTCCTCGCGTGGGCGGTGGGCCTGCCGCTGACGCGGCTCGTGACCGAACCGCACACGTGGAGAGAGGCGGGCCCGGCCCTGGCCGCCGGTGGCGCCGCCCTGTGGAGTTCGTTTTGGCTGGCCGCCGTCACGGCCACCGTGACCACCGCGCTCGGTCTGGCCGGGTGGCGCTGGCGCTGCGGACCGGCGCTCTGGTTGCCCTTCCTGCTGCCGGGCGTCTTCCTGGGAATTGTCCTCATCTGGACGCTGAACCGGCCACCGCTGGTCGCGCTTTATCAGAGCGCCGGCGTCGTGGTCCTGGCTTTGCTGATCCGCTATCTCGGCCCGGCGTGGCAGGCGGCGTCGCTGGCGCGGCGAAGTGCGGACGAGGAACTCCTCGATGCCGCGCGTCTGGAAGGCGCTTCGCGGTGGCAGGTGTTTCGCTTCGCCGTGTGGCCCCAGATCGGTCCCAGCCTGGCCGCGGGTTGGTACATCGTTTATCTGCTGGCCTTGTGGGATGTGGAGTCACTGGTCGTCATCGTACCGCCGGGCATGGAAACGCTTTCGCTGCGGATCTTCAACCTGCTCCACTATGGCCACAACCCGCAGGTGAACGCGTTATGTCTGGCGTTGTTGGCGCTGGCGCTGCTGCCGCTCCTCGGGTTCGGAATGTGGCGGCTGACCGGCGCGCTGCGCCTTCGAACCGGACGCCGCACGGCCTCGGTCCTGAGCCTGCTCGCCGTGGTTCTCCTGGCCGGTTGCTCGCCGACGCCGAGCCGGGGCACGGAACTGCGAAGCCGGTTCTTCAGTCGCGTCGAGATCCTCGGCACGCGTGGCCGCGGCCCCGGCCAGTTCAACAAGCCCCGCGGAGTGGTCGTGGATCGGCACGACAACCTCTACGTCGAGGACATGACGGGGCGCGTGCAGAAGTTCGCGCCGGACGGCACGTATCTGCTCGACTGGCAGATGCCGGAAACCAAGCGCGGCGAGCCCAAAGGCATGGGCCTGGACAAGGACGGCAACATAATCGTGGTCGAGCCGCACTATTCGCGGGTGAACCAGTTTACCCCGGAGGGCAAACTCGTCCGACAATGGGGCGAGCATGGGACCAACGTCGGCCAGTTCACCCTGCCGCGCGGGGTCGCGCTGAACGCGCAGGGCGAAATCTGGGTATGCGAATACACGGTCGTGCATCGCCTCCAGCGCTTCACGCCGGATGGCCGCCAGGCGCTCGCCTGCTTCGGCCAGTTCGGCGAAGGCGACGGGGAGTTTAACCGGCCCGAGGCGCTCTGCGTGGACGCCCAGCAGCGGCTTCACGTGGCGGATTCGTGCAATCACCGGATCCAGGTCTTCGACGCCGGCGGCAAGTGGTTGCGCAGCTTCGGCCATGCCGGCAGCGGACCGGGCGAGTTCAGCTACCCGTACGACATCAAACTCGATCCGGCAGGCAACCAGTTCGTGTGCGAGTTCGGCAACAGCCGTCTGCAGGTCTTCGATGCCCACGACCGGCCGATCGAGACCCTCGGCGGGCCAGGCGCCGCGCCGGGCCAGTTCAGCAATCCGTGGGCCATCGCACTGGACTCGCACGGAAACCTCTACGTCGCGGATGGCGGCAACCACCGGGTGCAAAAGCTCATCCGGCGGAATCCGCTGCCCCCCGCCGGCTCGCTCTCGGCCGCGGTCGGCGCCCCCGCGTCTCTCGGCACGTCCCCCTAGCGAATGCCCTTCCAATTCACCCATCCGACCTGGCTGTTGCTCCTCCCGCCCGTGGTGGGTTGGGTGATCTGGCTCACGCTGGAAGTCGGACGTGCAATCCGGGCCGGTGCGACGCTGGCTGGCCTTGGCGCTGCGCCTGGTCATTTCGCTGGCCCTCCTGCTCGCCATCGCCGGGATTCAATGGCTCAAGCCGCTGGAAGGCATGAACGTCTTTTTTCTCCTGGATCGCTCGGACAGCGTGCCCTCCGCCCAGCAGGATCGCGCGCTCGCCTTCATCAACGAAGCGGCGCGCGACAAGAAGGCGGTCGATCGCGCGGGCGTGATGGTGTTCGGCGACGGCGCCACCATCGAAACCACGCCCAACACCAAGGTGGATGTCGAGAAGATCCATGCCGTCGTCGGCACGGAACGAACCGACATCGGCAGCGCCATCCGTCTGGGCACGGCCGCATTCCCCGAGACCGGACAGAAGCGGCTGGTGCTCTTGTCCGACGGCAACGAGAACCTCGGCGATGCGCTGGGTGCCGTGGCCGCCGCGCGGGCGCTGGGAGTCTCGATTGACGTCCTCCCGCTGGGCGTCGCGCGGGGCGGCGACGTGTCGGTGCAGAAGGTCGGCATCCCGTCCAAACTCAAAACCGGCCAGACCTTCGAGGTCAACATCTTCGTTCAGTCGGATACGAACCGTGCCGCCACGGTGCGCCTGTTCCGAAACGACCAGTACCTCGGCGAGCAGAAAGTGGAACTGGCGGCCGGCAAGAACCTCTTCACGTTCCCGCAGACGCTCGCCGAGCCCGGCTTCTACAGCTACGACGTGCAGGTGGACGTGCCGGGTGACCTGGTCCCCCAGAACAACCGCGCCGGCAATTTCGCCAGCGTGCGCGGCGAACCGCGGATCCTCCTCGTCTCGGCCGATCCCGACCAGGACCGTCCGCTCGCCGACGCGCTGCGCGAGTCCAAACTGACGACGGAGATCACCGACATCAGCGGTTTCCCGGCGACGCTGGCCGAGATGCAGAGCTACGACGCGATCTTCATCAGCAACCTGGCGGCCGGCGACCTGGGCGACACGCTGATGAGCCTGCTCGAAAGCGCGGTGCGCGATTTCGGCGTCGGCCTGGTGTGCGTGGGCGGCGACCAGACGTATGCCGCGGGCGGCTACCGGGGCACGCCGCTCGAAACCACGCTGCCGGTGGAGCATGGAATTGAACAGCAAGAAGGTGCTGCCCAGCGGCGCGGTGGTGCTGGTCATGCACGGCATGGAGTTCAACAACGGCAACCAGATCGCCCGCGAATGCGCCCTGGGCGTGCTCGACGCGCTCGGTCCGCAGGACGAGATGGGCGTCGTGCTCTGGGACGGCAACGAGCGCTGGCTCTTTCCGCTCAGCCCGGTCGGCGACCGCAAGGAGAAGGGCCGCCTCGATCGCCGGCATGAACCAGGGCGACCTGCCCAGCTTCCAGGACGTCATGGAGATGGCCTACCGCGGCGACGCGCAAAACCCGGGTCTCAAACAGTCCAAGGCGAACCTCAAGCACATGATCGTCTTCAGCGACGGCGACCCCGGCGCGCCCAGCGATCAACTCATGCAGGCCATCGTCGGCGACCGGATCACCGTCAGCACCGTGTTGATCGCCGGCCACGCCGGGCCGGACACGATGATCAAGATGGCCGACCAGGGCCGCGGCCGGTTCTACGACGTACGCGACCCCGCCCAGCTCCCGCAGATCTTCATCAAGGAAGCGATGGTGATCCTCAAGTCGGCGATCTTCGAGGACCCGTTCCAGCCGGTGCTGACCGACAGCAGCGGCATCCTGCGCGGATTCGCGGCCGGCGAACTGCCCACCTTGCGCGGCTACGTCTGCACCACCCCCAAGGCGCGCGCCGAAGTGCCGTTGGTTTCGGACAAGGGCGATCCGCTGCTGGCGCACTGGCAGTTCGGCCTGGGCCGGGCGGTGGCGTTCACCTCCGACGCCAAGGCCAAGTGGGCGCAGGACTGGATGGGCTGGCCGAAGTATCGCCAGTTCTGGTCGCAGGTCGGTCAATGGGCGTTGCGCCGCATCGACACCGCCGACTTCAACACGGAAGTTTCCGTGGACAACGGTGAAGGCGTCTTGAGCGTCGAGGCACTCGACCCGCAGGGCAACTATCGTAACTTCCTGAATCTCCAAGGCGTGGTCGTCAGCCCGAAAGGTCAGAAGCAAACCGTTCGGCTGAAGCAAACCGGACCGGGGCGTTACGAGGCGCGGTTTCCGACGCGCGAGGTGGGCGCCTACCTCATCAACCTCGTCGAGACGCAGAACGGCGAGGTGCGCGCCACGCAAGCAGTGGGCGCGAGCGTCAATTACTCGCCCGAGTTCGCCGTCACCGAACCGAATCCCAGCCTGCTCCGCCGCCTGGCGGAAACGGGCTCCGGCCGGCTGCTGCCGCCGCTGGGACAGCCCCTGGCCGGGGATAACCCATTCCTGCACGATCGGGTGCGGACTTTTCAACCGCGCGACCTTTGGGAGTGGCTGCTCAAGCTGGCCATCCTCCTGTTCGTGGCTGATGTCGGCGTGCGCCGCATCTATCTCGACCGCGCCGAGTGGTTGAAAGCCACGCAGAACCTGCGGCGCGTGATCGTCTTCTGGCGTGGCCAGCCGCGCCCGGTGACCGCCGATGAATCACTCAACGCGCTGCTGACGCGGCGCGGACAGGTGCGTGCGCAAAGAACCGCCGCCGGCCAACCGAAGCCGGAGCTATTCCAACCAGCCCATCCCGAGAGCGCACCCCGGGTCGGCGAACCGTCTTCGCCAAAGCCCGCCGAAAAGCCCGCTACGCCCGGCGAACCGCCGAAGGCGCCGGCGCCGGACCGGACCGCGGTCACCTCGCGCCTGCTCGACGCCAAGCGACGGGCGTCGAAACGCATCGATCAATCCTGACCCGTGAAAGCCGCTGCCCGGTTCGTCGTCGTCCTGGTCACCGCGCCGGACCTGAAATCCGCACGGGCCCTCGCCCACGCGGCGTTGACCGCGCGTCTGGTTGCCTGCGCGAACCTGGTGCCGCGAATCGAGAGCCATTATTGGTGGCGGGGAAAGCTCGAACGCGGCTCGGAAGTCCTGTTGCTCCTGAAGACTCGCAAGGCCAGGCTCGCGGCGCTTGAACGCTTGATCCTCGAGCGGCACCCTTACGACACGCCCGAGATCCTCGCCCTGCCGCTGGGTGCCGGCACCGAACGGTACCTGGCCTGGATCAGCGAGACCACGGGCCAGCGGGGGTGATCGACAACAGCACGAGCATCGAGATGTTTCGGCCATCTTGAGAGGAAACCGCGAACGGGTTCTCGCTCGGACGGTCGAAGTTGAACCGTCGGCGTGCGGGGAAGACCGGCTCACTTGCGCGGTCCCCGGCATGCCGATTCCTCAGTCAACGCCGCTCAAGGTTTGTTCGGGCTTGCACCGGTAAACTCGACCCAGGCATCGATCAGCGCCTGCTGGGCCGCACCCATCGCCTGGCTCTGATTGTCGTAAGCACCGACGCTCAGAAAGTCCACGATCGCCGCCGCCAAGTCGCTCTTTGTCGAGCCGTTGTTCTGAGACCAGAGCGGAATCTCCGGGCTCAAGAAAGCGATCAGCCCATCCGCGAACTCCTCGGGTGTGGGATGACGGATGACCGGCCCCAGCCGACTGCCGAGGCGCCCCAGGCCCCGATACCAGATGCCGTTGCGGCACGTGTAGATGATCTCGTTGTCCTGGACGATGTCGCGGAATTGGAGCACGGCGTTGGTCCCATACAGGCTCAGGTAGGTGCCGCGAATCACGTAAGGAGCGAACGTAGTAAGCCCGGGCAGCAGGGCCGGCGCGTTGGTGGTGACCTCCTGGCTGTCCAACGTGTACTTCCCGCGATGCTGAGGTGCATCCGCGTAGTAGCGCAGGCTGACCTCGACGAACAGATCTCCCAGATGCATGCGTTCGATACACAGGTCGCCCGGGTTTCCGTTCCAATTCCAGTCTGCCGGCACTTGGCCCTGCGCGGTCATCCACAGATTGTTGAACTGGTTTGTGGTGAGCGTGGCACCGGTCACTATGTTGGTCGGCAGTTCATCCCCCGCGGAGGAGAGGAGCACGAGCCGGGGGTTCCGCGGCAGGGTGGAGGCCTTCATGCTCTGCCGGTAGGGCAGTCCTTCAAACCCAAGCGGACCGATTCCCAATCCCGGATCCGCGAGGACCACGCGGGGATTCCCCCTGGGGTTGAGCTCGACCTGGGCTTGCGGTTGGCCGGCAAGCGACGCCACCGTACGCAGGGCATCTGTCGGCCGGGGAATCCAGGCGACGTCCATCACCTGATGTCGGAGTGTGCGGTGGATCTGGGCCAGCGTGCTCTTCTCATCATACCGGGTGGTCCGGTCGTAGTATCGAATCCAGGCGAAGGCGGCCACTGCTGCCAGCGTGGTCACCACGAACAACATGAGGATCACGACCAGCAAGGCCAGGCCGCGCTCTTCCCGAGGGTATTCCCCAGCCGCCGGTGCCGTTGCTTTCGCCCTCCACAACGGGGTCTTCATACGCTCGATCATTTGCTTCCGCCGCCCGAGCCGATCAAGTTCAGGGTCCCCTGGTTCAAGCGGGCGATGGTGGAACGTACCACGTAGGCGTCCGGTGCCTGCTTCTTGTTGTTGCCTGCTTCGAGAAAGCCCGCCTCGGCCCAATCCATGTAAGTCCACAGGGCTCGGTAGAGTTCATCGATAGCGGCACGCGGGCGCTGAAGGTTCTTTGCGTCCGGGAAGTCGGCATTGAGGAAATCGGCAACCAGGGTGGCGACAGAGGAGCTCCATCCCGGGGCCCCCGGCGAGGAGAGAAGCGTCTCACTCGCCCAGCCCGTCTCACTGTAATAGAGCGTGCGGTCCTCATTGATGAGTTCACGCCCCCAGATGGCTCCCTGCGGACCGTAAAGGCTCAGGCCCGTGCCGTGAACGAAGCTGCGTTCCCAAGGGGAACCGGGGTTGTTCCTGGCGATCGAGAGAACCGTCCCGTTCTCTTCGAGCGAAATGCGAGCCGGGGTGTTGTCGGAAGCCACATTGTTGATGACCACGCGATGCAGCAACTTGCTGAGGTCGAGCCTCGCAACGTGGAGATCGTCGGGGTCGGGCAAAGCCCCTGCCGGCCAACCGGCGGGTCGTTGATGGGGTTCGGTGTTCCAGAGCGACTCGAACGTCACATTCGAGCTGAGGACCAGGTTACTGGGAAACGCGTTCCGCAGAGTCGAAACCACCAGGAGCCGGTCGAATCCCGGGGAAAGGTTTTGAAATCCCGAAGCGGTTTGTGTGCGGGCCTGGGCATCGGGTCGAATGGCGCTGGAGGGGTGGTAGATCAGGCGTCGGGGACACCCGCTCCGACTGGTCGCGAGGCCCTGGGCGGGCCGGTCCAGTTCGGGCGCCACCCAATCCACCCAGTCGTTTGTGCCGGGGAGGATCTTGCGGTCGAGCACGACTTCTTCGAGGGCCCGGGCGATGGCAGCCATGGTTTGGGCCTCGGCCTCCTGCTCCGCAGCCCGCATCTGTTGGAGGACGGCTGGAATGACGAGTGCCGCGAGGATGGTGATGATCGACAGCACTCCGATCAGTTCCACCAGGGTGACACCGCGCTTCGAACCGCGGAAGCGGGGTTGGCTTCCGGGGGAGGCGACCGGGTTACGCGCGCGCTCCAGTCGGCAGTTCGGGCGGCAGATCATGGCTTGTTCAGTTGGCCGGAAGGCAGTTCGGTGTAGTCGAGCAACGCATCGCGCAGGTCGTCCAGCGGCTCATCCATGTGGGACTTCTGCGTGGGGCCGATGGCGCCGAGCCGGATATAGTTGGACATGGCGTTGACCACCGCTTCCGCGGACGCCCGGCTGCCCGGGCCGCTGACCGTTTTCTTCGGATTCCCGTTGTTGGTCGGCGGTGCGACCGAGCTGGCCAGAAACTGGCGGACGGCCTCCTCGAAGTCCGCGCCGGTGATCCCGGAGCGCAACCCGGTTCCAGTCGCCAGGCCATCCGTGCCACGCACCCAACGGCCCTTTTCATAGGTGAAGGTCAGTGGTGCCTGAACGATTTCGGAGAGGATGGAGGAATCGGTTTCGTTCGAGAGCGCGAGCGTGGTGCCCTGCAGGTACCAATGGGTGTAGGGAAAGGGGGCACCAGAAGGGGGGGCGAATGCGTTCATCCCCGGGAGGCGGATATTACCGTTGGTGAACAGGCCCGTGACCTCGGCATGATTCAAGGCCACGGGATGAAGCAGATCCATGAACTGCACGCGCTGAATGCACAGGTCATGCGGATCCCCGTTCCAGGCCAAACCGGTCGGCAGCGATCCCTCGGGGGTCGCCCAGAAGTTCGAAAAGACCGTCGCGCTCGGTTTGCCGCCGGGGGCGGCCGGGAGGCTGTTCGGCAGCGCTGGGCCCAAGGAGGAAACCAGGAGCATCCGCAGGTTGGTCGGCACGCCGGTGCCGGCGCCAGCGAGAGGGGCGTTCGTCTGGTTGAAAGGCAGGTCAAAGCCGGAATTGGTCACGCCGGGGTCAATCAGCAAAATCCGGGAATTGCCGCGCGGGTTGACAAGCACGCTTGCTGGAGACTGGCCACTGAACTTGGCGATCTGGTTGGCGTAGCCTGTCTGGTCCGGAATCATCAGGTCCCGAATGACCGACCGCCGCAGCGCCTCGGCCAATTCACCCAAGGCAGCGTGTTCGCGGGTCCGGACCAACTGATCGTAGTAGGCCAGACCGACGGCTGCACCGGCGGCCGTCAGCACAGCAATGATCGCCAGTACCCCCACCAACTCGATCAAGGTCCATGCCCGCTGCGCGCTTCTGGCCCTGCCCCGCCCGGGGTTGCGTCGTGGATGGCGATTCGAGCGGAGTTCTGCCATTCGATCGGCTTGCGGGCAGGATCGAGCGAAAGCGGTGATTTGCATGGTCAGGCCCTCGTTTACTCGATCAGATCCCAAGTGGTGAGCATCAATTGCGGCGCGACGTCGAAAAGGAATCGGGCGGTGGGTGCCTCCCATTTGGAATTGCCGTTCTCGTTTTCGAAGCCGGTCAGGGCCCAGTCGTTCCCGCCCTGCAGGGTGTCGAACATCGCGAGCACCGCGGAGGCGGGGTCGGTGCCGCCCTGGGTTACCCCCCAGTTGGCATTGTTCAGGAACTGCTCGACGTACTGGCCCAAGAGACCGCACGTGGTCGGGCCGTTCAGGCCGCCCAGCGTGTGCCGGTTCCAGCGCCCGCCTTCGAACGTATAGCTGGCCGCCTCGGTGATAAGTACCATCGCTTGGGGGGTGCCGTCGCCGTAGATCAACCGGAGCGGGGTACCATGGATGAGTCGGGTCGAGATGGGGGCGGCACCGACGCCAATCACGTTCGTGAACCCCACCCCGCCCAGGCGATTGGTCAGGAAGGCATACGGAGCCACCGAGTAGCCATCGACGTTGTTCAATGTCACCTCATGGAACAGGTCGGAGAGGTCCACCCGTTGGACAAACAGGTTCTCCGGATCGCGCGGCCACCCGTCCGGCCAGTCCGCCGGCAGGAGACGATTCGCCCGGTTCCACAGGTTGCTGAAGCCGACGACGGTGTTAAGCGCCACCGCCGGCAAACCCGGTTCGAGGCACGAGACGATCACCAACCGTGCGTTGACCAGGTTGGTGGTGCCTTTCGCCTGCTGGCGGAAGGGGAGGTTGGACGGTCCCAAGCCTCCGAGGTTGAGCGCCGGGTCATAGACCAGTATTCTCTGTCCCCCGGCTCGGTTGACGGCCACCAGATCTTCGGGGGTTGCGATTTGGGCGGCGACCAGCGGCGACCAGGCGGCCTGATTCGTTGCCGGCACTTCCTTGGCCGCCAAAACCGCGCGACGAAACGCCTCGCCAATACGTTTCATCTGCCCGGCCTCCTCGCGCTGGCGGGCCTCGACGAACTGCCGGATCCGGTTTTGCGCCAGGGGTACCGCGAGCAGAGCCAGGATCGCCAGAACACCCACCAACTCGATCAGGGTACTGCCGGAACACCGGCTGCGCCCGATCGGCGGCTTGGGCCGCTGCGCGACCGGTGGCGACCGGTGCGCCGCACGCCGGGTCCGGTTCACTAGACGCGGGTGGCCGAGGCCGATGGTGGAGGGAACAGCGCGCGCGCTCTGGCATCTCAATGCCAAGGGGACCGAGGCGGCGCCGAATACGGCGTCAGGATGTCGCACAGCCTTCGACATTTGTGTTCCCTTAACCTGATACAGAGTGGGCACTGGCATACCAGCGCGCGTACCTTGGGCAAGAATGCCGTGCCCGCTCCGAACTGTAAACTACATATTGCTATAAAGGACGCATGCATAGGACGCGCCTTTTCACTTTGCTAACCGCCAGGCGGTCGGAGAGTTGGCAAACACCAGGGCCTCCAGTCGGGCGGCACCTCCGTCGCGGCGCCGGAACTGTTTCTGGAATCGCCGCACACTGAAGCGGGTCTGGCGCTTCTGCACCGTCGCCAGCCACGCGCACGCGAAACTGACCACCACCCGCCGGAACATCCCCAACACCAGCGCCGCGTTGGGATGGCGCACCCGGCTGTCATCCTCCTTGAGCGACACATCCAGCGGGTGGTGCAGGCGACTCTCGATGATCCAGTAGTCGCGCTTGAGTTGGAGCCCGCCCGCGGCCGGCAGTTCCTCCAAGCTCAGGCTGCTGATCAGATACCCGAGTTCCGTGCTCTTCTTGCCTTTGCGGCGCACCCGCCGGCGGAGCCGCGCGACGAGCCTGGCCCCCGGAAAGTCCGCTTGCGCCGGCGTCACCTCCCGGCAGTCGAGCACGCGGATTTCCCGCCGGCTGCAGTTACGTTCCCGCGTGAAGGCGTGGGTCTGTGGCGTCGCTCGAGGGGGAAAAAGACTGTTCGGTCAACAGTCCTTCCAAGGTTTCCACCAGCCCCTTCTGGTTGCCTTTGACGGTCAGCAGAAAATCCCCGCCGCCTTCGTAGAGGATTTGCTGTGCCGTTTCCGTCTGGGTGTGCAGGGCGTCGGCCAGCACCCGCCTGCCCCGGACGTCCAGCTTGGCCACCAGCGTGCGCGCGGCCGGGATTTCGTTGCTCCCCTGGGGGACGACGACCGTGCCCAGCCAGCGCCCCGTTCCGTCCACGGCGCTGACCAGTTCCACCTTCGCGTGCCGGATCTCCTTGCCGTCCACGATCACCAGACGGTCCTGCGCCGGCCCCAACACCTGCTCTTGCCAGAGCCAGAGGGCCCGTTCCACCGCGCGGGCGTCCACCGCCGCGAGCACCCGCTCGAAGGTCGTGCGCTCCGGACACCGCACGCAGGTCGTGCCCGGACGGTGACGAAAGCGCAACGCCCGCAACTGCCCCTGCGAGAGCGTGGTCGCGTAGTCCGCCAGGTCTTGCGGCCCCAAGCACACACCGCTGAACATCGCCTGGGCGATCAGGGCCAACACGCCGGCCACCGGATAGGCTCGCGCTTCGGGCCGCCGGAACTCGGGCACCTCGGCCCAGAGATGCTCCACCAAGCTGCGCAACGCTGGCGCCTTGGCCGTACAGCGGGGGGCCACCCTCGCCTCGACCCGCGCCCACGCCTCGGGCAAGACCGCCGCGCGGAGCTTCCCGCACGCTCGTTTCTCCAGTTCCCGCACCCAGACCTGCTTGGGCCGCCCGTGTTTCTCATAGAAGTCATCGGCGGTACGTTTCCAGCCGGCCGTCTCCCCCAGGCGGCACCAGCCACTGACCTTGTAGGCCGTGCCTTGGAAGGTCTGCGGGTCCACGAAGGTCTCGGCCAGCACCACCGGATGAGCCCAGCGGGCCTGCCAGTCGGTGCTCAACCGCTCAAGCATCTGCCGCATAAAGCGGCTGATGAGGTTGGGATAATGACAGGCGGGCAAGACACAAAGGCGTGTATTGTTGACCACCAGCGCCAGCCGGCGCCGGCGCTGCGCCTCCGTCCAGCCGATGAACTGGTCGCGGGCCTTGAGGTGCAGGGCCGGGGCGCTCCACGTCGCCAGCGCCAGCCACTGACCGCGATAGACGGCCACGTAGCGCAGATGCGCGCCCACGACCTGCGCGTTCTTCAGGTAGTGTTCGGTGGCGATGAGCGTGTCGTAGCGCGCGACTTCCTCCGGACCCACCAGGCGCACCTGCAGATGATCCAGGACGTGTTGTTCGTCGGGCGTGGGCCGACGAAATCGGGCTTTGGGCTTTGCGGCCATGCCCGGGAGCGTAAAAAAGTGCGGGGAGGCTGTCCCGCAAAATCGTCTAAACCCCATCGCCCCAAACCCGTACCTTCAGGAAAACGCGCGTCCTAACGCATGCAAGTCCGAGAGTTGCTGATAGTAGATACGTATGCTCTCTGCAACCATGCTTAGCCGGATATCCATAGGCATTCAATGCTTAGCGAGGTATCCGTAAGGGTTCGGTCTCAACGCGTGGCTTTGCGTCACCTCCTAAGATGCAGCCGGTGTACCAGGCCATGAACTCGCGCATAACCTCTCCACCGGCGTTCAAACCCACGACGATACGGATCGCGCGCAGTTCCTGACTATGCTGCGAGGCCCGCCCGAAAGCGGTGTAGGAGATTCAGGTCTATCGGCCAGCGCCGAGTCATTTCCACCTCGTTGGCGGGATGCAGTGGTCGCTGGGTAACTCACACCGGTCGGTTCAACCGGAGGCGGCAACTCGCCGGTCATTTGTTCAGCGGCCGCTACCAGGCGTTGATTGCGGACGGCGGCAGGGACGGGCACCTGAGGACGGTCTGCCATTCTTCCGCCCCCCGCCGGCAAAATGGAGCGGTGTGCGTCCCGCGGCGGATCCGGACGCGCTACGCCTCGCGATAGCGCTGGGCGATGGGGATACGACGGCCGACGCCGAAGGCCTTGCTGGTCACCTTCAAGCCGGGCGCGGCCTGGCGGCGCTTGTACTCGCTCAGATCGATGAGCCGCACCACGCGCTGCACCGCGGGCTCATCGTAGCCGGCGCGTACGATCTCCTCCGCGGACCGGCCCTCGACCACGTACGCGTCCAGGATGGCGTCGAGCACATCGTAGGGGGGCAGCGAATCCTGATCGGTCTGGTTGGGGCGCAGCTCGGCCGAGGGTGGTTTGGTGATCGAGGCGGAGGGAATGATTTCGCGGTCACGATTGATCCACCGCGCCAGTCGATAAACCCATTGCTTGGGCAGATCGTTGATGACGGCCAGGCCGCCGCACATGTCGCCGTAGAGGGTGCAATAGCCAACCGCGAGTTCGCTTTTGTTGCCGGTGGTCAGCAGCAGCGAACCGAACTTGTTCGAAAGCGCCATCAGGATCACGCCGCGCAGGCGGGCCTGGATGTTCTCCTCGGCGGTGTCTTCCGGGAGTCCCGCAAAAAGGCCGCCCAACTCTCCTTTCAACGTCTCGAAGGCCGTCCGGATGGGGATCACGTCGTAGCGGATGCCAAGGCTGGCGGCGAGCACCCGGGCGTCGTCCAGGCTGCCGGGCGACGAGAACTGCGAAGGCAGCGACACGCCGCGCACGTGCTCGCGGCCCAGGGCAGCCACCGCCAGGCACGCGGTGAGCGCCGAGTCGATGCCGCCGCTCAAACCCAGCACGGCGGACTTGAAACCGCACTTGTGGAGATAGTCCCGCACGCCGAGCACCAACGCGCGGTGGAGTTTCTCCTCGTCCGCGAGCGGGTTGCGGGCAACGCCCGCCACGCCGTCCGTGTCCACGAGCAGAAAATCCTCCGCGAACGCCTTCCCCTGTCCGCCGAGCGCGCCGGCGGCATTGAAGGCGAGGCTCGAACCGTCGAAGATCAGTTCATCGTTCCCGCCCACGAGATTGCAGTAAACCAGCGGACATCGCGTCTTGGCCGCCAGGCTGGCCAGCATCGCGTGGCGCACCCGGTTTTTGCCCAAGTGCCACGGAGAAGCGGAGACGTTGAAGATGATCTCCGCCCCCGCGGCGACGAGGTCCGCGGCTGGATTGCGCCGGTAACGCCGGTTCCGCCAGAAATCCTCGTCGTTCCACAAATCCTCGCAGACGGTCAGTCCGACCTTGCGGCCGTTGAAGACCACCGGCTCATTGCCGCCGGCAGGCTCGAAATAGCGATCCTCGTCGAAGACATCGTAGCTGGGCAGGAGCGTCTTGGTCCGGGTGGCGATCACGCGCCCGTTTTGGAGCAACGCCACCGCGTTGGTCACCTCCCGGCCGGGACGCGCGGGGTTTTCGCCCACGAAACCGACCATGAAACCGGTCGAGCTGGTGGCGGCGGCGAGGCGGTCCAGCACCTCCAGGTTGCGCCGCACGAAGCCGCGCCGCAGCAACAGGTCGCGCGGCGGGTAACCCGTGGTCGCCAACTCCGGCGCCACCACCATGTCGGCACCCGCCGCCACTCCGCGTTGGTAGGCGTCGAGCAGCTTCGCCTCGTTGCCGGCAAAGTCGCCGACGGTGGTGTCGATTTGGGCAATTGCGACCTTCATTGCGGATTGCGAGGGCCGAGCGTGTTCCAGTTCACGTCGAGCAACGCCCCGTACGGTGTGCGGATGACCGAGCCGGTCGCGATGTGGTGCCGCTGGAACCAGCCCTGCGCCATCTCCAGCACGAACTGCACGTTGTCGCTGGCGGCCTCCACGGGGGTTTCGTCGAGGGGTTTGAACTCGTGCAGTTCCAGGATCGTGCCGTCCGGAGCGATGTAGGCGGCGCTGAGCGGCAGGGTGGTGTTGCGCATGTAGAACGAGGTCTGGTAAGGCCGGGGGAAGACGAAGAGCATGCCCTCGGTCTCGGCGACGTTGGTGCGGTACATCATGCCGGTGGCGATTTCCGCGGTTCGCCGCGCGACCTCCGCGGTGATCTCCTCCGTGCCCAGCCAGAGCTTGAGCGTGGGCAGTTTCGGTTGCGCGTGACTGAGGTAGAGCTGTGGCGTGTCGTTGGTCGCGGCGGGCCGGCTCGTCGCCGTCGTGGCCGGGCGCTGGCAGCCGCTCAAGCCCAGCGCGCCGGCGATCAGAACCACCGTCGAAAAAAGCCGTTTCATGCGGCGTTCACTTAGCCCGAAGCGAGGCGCGTTGTCCAACGCAACGTGCGCGAACGGCCGGCGGCGGCGACGCCTAACGGTGACCGGGACCGCCCGGCGCGTTCGCGCGTGGACTGGTCGCGGCGGCCCGGGCCTTGATCCAGGCGTGCCATTGGATCTCCAATCCTGCGAGTCCACCCGGCCATTGCCGGTCGAGACACTCCACGAACGCGCCGTCCAGATCCGCCTGGTCACCGAGGGGTCGGGAGTCGAGCCAGCTCGCCAGGAAGCGGAAGGCCGCCGGCTGGGCGGAGAAGTAATAGAACAACGAGTACGCGGCGGTGTACGCGCGGCTCCGGTCCCCGCCGAACAGGTGGTCCCACTCGGCGTAACCACGCGCCGAGAGAAACGCCCGCAGGGGTGGCAGTTCGCCCTTTTCCAGCAGTGTCGCCAGCGTTCCCCAGCGACGAGACTCGTCCTGCCGATGGAACTTGTAGCGCGCGGCGGCCGGCGTGCCGAGCAGTTCGGCACTGCCTTCGTTGAACCACAGCGGCGTCCGGCCGACGAATGCGGCGGTGACGGCGTGCGCCGACTCGTGGAGCAACACCGCGAGCAGGTCGTTGGTGCGTTGCGCGCGCCAGGTCTCGACCCGGGCGTTCACGGAGATCAACCGCCGTTTGGGTTGCAGTTCCCAGCGCTGATCCGTCTGCGTGAAACCCGCGACGCCTTCGTAGGCGTTCCCCGAGGCCTTCGCCGCCTCGCGATATTGCTCGCGGTCCAGGTGAATGTGGTAGGTGATCTTGAAATCCGACGCCGGCGACCGTTGGAACAGCGTCCGGTCCGCCCGCACCAGGCGTGAGAGTTCCGCGGTGACCGTCTGCACGATGTTCGTCGGCAGCGGGCAACCGTCGCCCTCGAAGCGCACTTCCATTGCCGTCAACGACCCCACCAGCAGGTTCAGCCCGAGAATGACGGTCAAGGCCCATTTCATCAGGGCTCAGTTAGCCGCGCGCCTGGCGGATTGTCCAGCCGGGCATCCGCCGTAGTGCCCTGCCCCTGCGGCCATCGGCAGGAGACGTCATTCGCTTCGCACGCATGCGCGCCCGGGGTCTCCATGGACCACGCCCTTACGTCGGCGACTCCGCGGATCACGAGTCTCAAATCGGGTCCAACGAGGGGATGCGTAAACGCTCGCCCTGTTTCAGGGCGGACTGGTGAGCCACGATTCCGGGCACCGTGTAGGCCAGCGCCTCGTACACATCCACGACCGGCTTCCGCTGATGGGCGACAGCGTCCACGAATTCGTGAGTCAGAAACGTGTGGGAACCTTCATGGCCGCTGTTGTGCCGGAGCGGCTCGGGGAGCAGGTCGGTCTTCCACCACTCGGGTTGTTGGTACTGTTCGAATGCCGGCGCCTTGCGCTCGAAACCGGCGTCGTCTTTCTCGGTCTGTTCGCCGGACCGGACGATCACCGGGCCCAGACCGTTCGGATGGGGCGCGTAAAAGCTCATTCTGTCGCCGATCCATTGCGCGCGTTCGGTGCCGCGGTGAGCGCCCTTCCACCAGATGTTCACGCGAAAGGTGTTTCCGCGATTCGTCCGGAAAAAGGCCGACTCGTTCCAGAATGGGTTGCCGTACGCGTTGTCCTTGAGGATCGGGCTGTCGTCGCCCCAGCCGTGACAGCACACCTCGGTGAGCCGCTCACCGGTCACGCTGACGAGCTGCGAGGTACAATGCGTCGGGTAGTGCATCGGCGCGACGCCGTACCGCCAGGTGCGTTTGCCTTCGAAGTAATAGAGCACCTCCAGGCCGGGATGCTGGTACTCGGCCTCGCAGTAGAACAGGCTGCCGAACTTGCCGGCCCGCCAGAACCTCCGGGCCGAGATTGTGGACTGCTGGAAATGTCCGGTCTCCGCCATCATGTAGATCAGGCCGTGCTGCCTGACCGTGGCCAGCAGCAGCTCCGCCTCCTCCAGCGTGGCCCAGGCGGCGGGCACGGCGGAAATGACGTGCTTGCCGTGCGCCATGCACTCGACGGTGTGCCGGACGTGGTTGGGCCCTTCGGTGAACAACGCCACGGCATCCACCTTCGGGTCCTTCACCAACTCGGAGAGCGAGTCGTACGCGGTGGGACAGTGGTAAACCGACTGCAGCTTCTGCCGGCGGTCCGCCCGGAGGTCACTCACGGCCACGACTTCGCAGTCCGGGTGTTCGTGCCATTGGAAATCGGTGCCGAAACCCCCGCCGACCACACCCATCCGGACCGTCTTCGGCGCAGTGTCGGCGGGAAACAAGCGCGGCACCGCCAGCACGCCCGCAGCCGTGCCAGCGCTCTGGATGAACCGGCGGCGCGACAGGAAGGGACGCTGGCGGGTGGATTGGAGGCTGTCGTTGGCGCGGGCGGACGGGAGATTGGGTTGCGTTTTCATAGGCGAATCACATTAGCGACGGCGCGAACGGCATTGGAAACCGCCGTCACTCAAGAGGCTGCGGGGCCGGAAAGCAAGCGGGTTCTGACAATCGACGTGAGCCGTCGTCAGAACCCGCGCGACCTTCCGAACGGAAGGCGATGGCTATCGCCGGACCCTCAGACCCCAGCCACGCGAGGTGGCCGGGGTTCAGGAAGCGGTCCTGCGAGAGCTACTTTTTAAGGCGGTAGAATTTACCGCTGCCCGCCGGAGTGATTTGAAACGGGCTGGTGGCACCGGTTTCGTCGGTCCAAGGCCCGGTGACGGCGTCCGCCGATTGCAGCGTCGAGCCGGTATCCCACGAGACGACTGCTTTGCCGCCGGTAAGTTGGACGCTCAGGGTGCCTGCGTCTGTCGGGCCGGCGATGACGACGGTGGACAGGTCTTTACCCGCCAGACCGGCTTCGTAAATGCCCGCGATTTCCTGCGTGGTGAGGAGACGACGCCAGATGCCCAAATCATCGAAGAAGGCGTCGGTGAACCGGGAGCCGTAACTGCCAGTGCCATCCTGGCCGATGTTGGTGGCCATGCCGTTCGGAGTGTCCAGGTTGTTCTGATCGGCGTTCATCGGCCGCGCGTCCCTTAGCGTACCGTCGATGTAGGTCGAGGCGTCACCGGCGCGGCTGAACGTCACCACGACAAAATGCCACGCGTTGTCCGAGAAGGCGCCTGGAGGGCCGTCGTAGTCTTTTCGTCCACCCGGCGCTCCGGCGAGATTCCATTGGAAGTGGCCGTCATCGTCCGTGGCCAGCACGTAGCCCTGGTTGCCACCGCTGTTCCAATCCTTGTTGCCCACAAACGACGGGTCGCCGCTCCAGGTGTTGAGCTTGGTCCAGAACGAGATCGAGAAATCGGTGCTGGTACCGAAATTCAGATCCGCCGGCGAACCGAGCGAGACGTAATCCGCATCGGTGACGAGGTGCATGGCCTGGGTGCCGACCTTGCCGGTCTCGTAAGTGGGGGTGCCCATCTCGGTGCCATTGTTGCCCCGGCTGCTCGAGTCGGTGGCGTTGCCGTCGAACTTGAGATGCACGACGAGATTGTCGCCGATCAGGCCGGAGAAGGCCTTCACGGTGGCCTTGCTGCTGACGGTCGGGCCCCCGGCATTGCTGACGACCACGGTATAATCACCCGCCTGGGCGGCGCTGAAGTTGGGCACGGTCAGCGTGTCGGAGGTGGCTCCGACCACGTCCACATCGTTCAGCTTCCACTGGTAAGTGAACGGCCCGGTACCGCTGACAACCACAGTGAGCGTGAGGGTACTGCCTGCGGAAACCAATTGAGACACGGGCTGGGTCGTGATCTGCGGCGGTAGCGGGCCTTCGATCGAGTACAGCCCGACGTCATCGACGCCGAAATACCAACTGCCGGTGCCGGTCTGGATGAACCGCACCCGCACTTTGGCCTGGTTATCCGCCTTCGCCAACCGCAGCACCTCCACGCGCTTGGATTCGAGCTGGTCGTCATTGACCCGCGGGCTGATGAACGGTGCCAGATCCGGCGTGATCGCCGCCCCGATGTAGGCGCCGTAAGGCTGCGCGAACGCGCTGTCCGTCTGCGGGTTGGTGAGGGTGGCCACCGCGTCGATCGTGCCCTCGCCGTTCTTCACCACGTCGGCTTCCTCCAACATGTAGAGCGCCGGCTGCCAGGTCTGGCCTTGATCGATCGAGTACTCGACCGCGCCGAGCGAATCCTGGTTCTGGGTATAAATGCTGTGGAAGGAGAGGAAGATGTTGGTCTTTCCGCTCAGATTGAAGTCCGGCGAGGTCATCACCTGCACCTGGTTGCCGCTACGATTGTCCGACTCGGCATAGGCGAAATTGCTGGAAATGAGGCTGTTTAACGGCTGGCCGTTCACCACCACCGGCAGCATTCCGAGGCGGTTGGCGTTGAAGACCTGGGCCACGGTGTTGCTGCTGATCACAACCCAATCCAGATAGGAGTCCGAGTCCGGGCTGGTGAGATCGAGACCCGCGGTGAGCGAATCGGTCTGATTGGTCACCACCCAACCGGTGGGCATCGCCCCTTCCGCAACTTGATCGAAGGTCTCGAGGAAGAGCGCGGTCGGCAGCGTGATGGATTTGTAGGCGCCCACCTTGAAGGACCAGGTGTTGGTCTGCTGGCCGTTTGCGCTGTCCAGCCAGCTCAATGCGATCGTATGGGTCGATTCGGCAGCGAGCAGCGCCGGCACCTGGTAACTGGCCGTGAACGTATTGCCTGAAGGCGTCACGGTCGCCGCGGTCGCCGCGTCGTCGAGCAGGAGCTTGATCGAGTCGGCCGTCACCGTCGTGCCGCCGGCGTCGAGCACCACCTGGATCAAGGGCTTGGCCGAGACGTTCTGAGCATCGACGTCCGGGCTGCGCGACGAGATGAAGGCCGGAATCGCGGGGATGGTCTGCGGAATTCCCGCCGCCACCGCCCCGCCCAATGCGAGCATCTGGCCGTCAGTCAGAACCTCGTCGCGGAGTTGAATGCTGTTCACGTAGCCCGGCTGGACATCGCCGTCATTGTCGTTGAACAGCTCGGCGAAATAGCCGGGTTGCAGGGCCCAGCGGCCATCCAGCCCACCCGCGGCCTGGCTGCCCACGTTGACGCCGTCGATGTATTTCCGGATGACGTTCACGCCATTTGACTGATCGATGACGATACCGATGCGGTGCCAGACGTTCGGCGTGACGTTGCCGGTGTAGTTGCCGCTGATGCCAATGCCGTTGCTGGTGTTGATGAAGAAATCCGAATCCTCGGTGACCCGGCCGTCAGACTCGAAAATGGCGCGCCATTTCTGGTCCGATTCGGTGGGGTACATCAGGTCCAGGATCAAGGTCCACTGATTGACCAGTTCACCGCCGCCGTTGCCCGCGCTCGGGGTCGGCATGGAGTAACCCATGTAGAGCGTGCTGTCGCAGGCGGGAAATTTCATGACCTTGGCCTGCGTGCCGCCGATGTCCATGGTCGTGAACGTGGTTTGTTGCTGGGTGGCTGCCCCCGCCCCATCCAGGTAGTCCAAGGGCTGGCCGACGGTGGCGGTCAGATTGCCGCTGTTGAAGTCCCACTGTCCGACGACGGCCGCCTCGGCGGTGCCGCCCAGCAGGAGCGCGGCCACGGAAGCCGCCAGGCCTGCTGACAGGGAACTGGTTCGTTTCAAGTTCAGTTTGTTCATGGGATCTCGGTTCGTTTATCGCTACGGTTTGGATACGCTGACTCCGACAAAACGCGCCAACCCATAGTCGCAGAAGCTTTCTGCCATGGGATCGGCTGGTGGCAGCGCTTCAAGGGTGAGCACCCCTTTGGGTGAAACACCCGCCGGCGCCACCAATGAGCAGATGGAATGCGACCGGTGGCGGGCGCTGCGAAAACGTTGGCTTCCGCTTTCATGGGCGAACGAGCTTGCTGGCCATCAGGCAGGGAATAGGCGTCACTCTAGAGAATGGCGCGCAGAAAGCAAACGGGTTCTGACGAACCCGGACCGTCGTCAGAACCCGCGAGACTTTCGCAATGCCAGGAAAGATTAAGGGCGGATCGTGCTGGAATCCCAGCCGCATCGCGCGGCCAGGATCCCGCGGCACGCCGCGCGAAACTTACTGCTGCAGGCGGTAGAACTTGGCCCCGCCACTCGGCGTCACCTGATACGGGCTGGCGGCACCGGCTTCGTTGGTCCACGGACCATTCACCGCGCTGGCAGATTGCAGCGTGGCCCCGGTCCCCGGCCAGGAAACGACAACCTTGCCGCCCTGCAAAGCAACGGTCAGCGGGCCGGGAGTCGTCGGCTGATTGAGTGGCGCCGGGCCTTCGTAGAAGGCGATGTTGTCCACGCCCCAATACCAACTCGCCGTGCCGATCTGGGCAAAGCGCAGCCGGACGTCGCTGTGGCCGCCCGCCGTCGGGAGACGGTAGAGTTCGAGGCGTTTGTCGATCACCTGGTCGTCGTTGGCCCGCGGGGCAATGTAGATGCCCAGCGCCTGGGTGATCGGCGCCGCGATGCCATCACCATAGTTGCCGCCCTTCGCGACCCCGTTATCGGTCCAGGTGGCGGTGTCGGTGTTAGGCGCCGTGAACGTGGTCACCGCATCCACCGTTCCGTCCGCATTGAGACGGATGTCGCCGCCGCCATCCACGTAGTCGAGGTAGTACACCACGGGCAGCCAGTTGGTGCCACCATCAACCGAATACTCAACCGCATTCATGTTGTCCTGGTTCTGCGTGTAAAGGCTGCCGAAGGTCATCACCACGTTCGTGATCTTGGACAGATCGAATGGTTTGGAGATGATGAACTGCACCTGGTTCCCGCCCCTCACATCGGACTCGGCGTAGAGCAGGTTGCCCGTGCTCAGCATGTCTGCGGTGACCTCCTGGCCATTCAGTGTCTGGTTGGGAGCCACATTGACGATGCTGGATTTGAGGCCCGAGATGCGATCGTGACTCACGAGGATCCAGCCCTTGTAGGTGTCGGAATGCAGGTTGTCGAGGTCGTCCCCCGCCACGTCGGTGTCCGTGAAGTTCCAGGCGTTCCACCCTGTGGGGACCGTCCCCTCGGCGTACGCATCGAAGTTCTCCGTAACGGCCGGGGTGGGCAGGACGAGATTCTTAAGGTTCATGAAGGTCCATTGCTGAGTCAGAACCAGCGACCCGCCGGCATTTTTGAAGACCAACTGAGCGGTATGTTGGTCGGTCGGAATCTGCATGCCAGCCGGCGTGTAGGTGAGCGTGAGGATCTTGCCCGAGCGGCTCTTGGTCGTGGTGACGTCATTGCCGTCAATCTTCAGGGCCACCGAATTGTCATCCACGGCCGTATCGCCGTCGGAGAGCGCGATGACCACGGCGGGACTGGTGGTCGGCGTCTGGCGCGGTACGGCCGACGGCGTAATCGACTTGATATAGGGATTAACCACGAGCGTGGCCGCGCGATAGGCCTTCACGCCACCCTTCGCCGTGTCGTTCACGAGGACTTTGGTCCCGTCCGCCTTAACCGTGAACCATTCGATGTCCGCATCGCCACCGCCATTCTCGTAAACCGTGCGGAAAGGATATACCCCCGCTTCTTGAGCCACGATCGTAAACAGCGTGTCCGCCGAGCCACGCCCGCCCGAGTACTCGCCGGCGATGAGCGCCTTGGTGACATCCCAAGGAATGCCGGTGGTGGTGCGGAAGCCGTCGTCGCTGTTGACACCCATCACCGTGACACCGGCGGGCAGCTCGACGTAGGTGACGATTTCAACCGCCAAACCGTTGTTCGAGCCGTCTGTGGCGGGCACGCCGGGCATCTGGCCGTCCGGAGTGAAGTTGCCGTAGGTACTCCCGGCCGACGGGCTGCTGTTGATCACGGAACTGATCTCGAAATTGAGCGGAGCGGTGGGCGAGCTGGGGTTCGGAGCCGTCGCGATTGCATCGCCCTGACCGTACTGGTCCGCCAGGTTGGCCAGGTAGCCACCCGCCCCGTCCGGCAGCAGGCCGGCCAGGGCCTGCTCGGCGCGGTCGTTGCTATTAACTTGATTGGCTTGATTGGCGAAGATGTTCCAAAGAAAGCCGGGCTTGGAAGTCACCGGCGTCACTTTGTAATCCGGCGTCAGTGTCACGTAGCTGGAGGAGAAGGTCCACGTGTTCGTAAACAGCGTTTGAGGACTCGCGTTGTTGCCGAAAACGAGAGTTGCGGTCGATACTCCGGAAGGCAGGACCGTCGTCGGCGTGTACGCGAGCGTGGTTTCCACACCTACCTTGTTTTTCGTGACACTCACCGTCGCGCCGTTGAGGGTCAGGCTGACCGAATTCGGGTCCAGTTGATGGACTCCGTCGGCAATCACCGCGGAAATCGGGGCGTCCGGCCGAACTCCGGTCGCGCCGGCGGCCGGGGAGGTTGACATCACATAGGGATCCTGAATGGAAGGCACTTGGTCCAGCGGTTTGCCCGCGAGGCCAGCGTTGTAGATGGCCGCCATCTCGCCGCCCGCAAGCGCCCGGTTCCAGATTCCCACGTCGTCGATCAACACATTGACCATTTGGGCACTGCCGCCGTCCGTATAAGAGCCGGTGCCGTCTTGA
Source organism: uncultured bacterium (assembly GCA_963735925.1). GTDB lineage: Bacteria > Verrucomicrobiota > Verrucomicrobiia > Limisphaerales > J093 > DSVZ01. The sequence continues at coordinate 592,548 of CAVTMT010000003.1, read as the reverse complement.
CCGATGTTGATGGCCAGAGCGGCATCGTAAGTGTCGATCGACCCGGTGATCGCCGCCATGAACGGATCGCTCGTCACGAGCGCACCATCCACATAAACGTCCGCACTCACCCCCCGCTTGAAGGCGACGGCGACATTGTGCCACTGGCCATCGCGAATGACCGGGGTCGCAGTGGTGCCCTCGTTGTGGCCGGCGTCGTCGGTGACGTTCACACGGAAGTTGCCGTTGCCCTGAGCGAAGATACCCCATCCGATATTGCCGCTGCTGCCCCAGTTCTTGTTGGAAATCAACGGCGGGTCGTCCACCTGGTTCGTATAGCTGGTCCAGAAACTGATCGTGAAATCGACATTGTTGCCAAAGAGCAAGTCTGAGGGATAGCCCAGGGTCACATAATCGATCTCGCTCGAGTCGGCCATGGTGGTCACCGATACGGCCTTGCCGAGGATTCCCGTTTGGAAGGTCGGATTCCCCACGGGGGTACCGTCATTGCCCTTGCCGGAGGAATCACTGTAGTTGTTGTCGAAGGCCAGATGCACAACGAGTCCGTCGGTCACTCCCGCGCTGCTCGTTTGCCAGGCGAGTCCGGCGACGACGGCCACCAAGCCAAGCCGCTTTGCTAGTTTCAAATGTCTGCTCATAATACGATTCTGTCTTTGCTTCACTCTCCGCCAAACACACGTTCGGCGGCCAATTGTTGGAGGTTGGCCAAGGTCCTCGAACCAGGGAGCGTTTCCGCGCGTGCCCAGCCGCTATTTCTCGGCGCGCCGGATCTGGTTCAACTGCTCCGCCTGCTGGTCACCGGCCGCGGCGGCGGCATTCACCTGCTCATTGATGGCGAGGAGGCACCGGCCGACCAGCTTGTTCTGTTCGGCCGAAGAACCGGGTGCGGTCAGGAGCGCCCCCGCCAGCACCGAGGCCTGGGACCAGTCCTTCTTCTCCACCGCGCCCACAACCTGAGCGGCCAGGCCCTTGGCCGGTTCCGGGGCGTCCTTGAAGGCGGTGTTCAGCAGGCCGGGGACTTCGGTCACGGCGACCGGCTGAACCGGTTTGGCGCTATCGCTGCAGCCGGCGGCGCCGATCAACAACACGAGCGCGGCCAGACTCGCGCCCAGCCCACGGAGAATCGGGAGTATCATGTTCGAGGAAGCGAGGAAAATCAGGTCAAGGCTGCCGAACCGGTGCGTCCCCGGTGTACCACCGGTAATCCACACCCTTGTCCAGACCGTTGAAACGGATGGGTGACACGTTGCCCGCCACCCAGAGCGTGTCGCAGATTTTGGTGTGCCGATACCATTCCCACTCGAACGCATAGCCGTTGTAAAGCCCGCCGCTGAGGCCGCCTTTGTGAGGCGGGCTGTCGGGCGGTTCGCCGATCCACTGCGTCAGGATGTGCTTGTAGCCCGGAAACAAGCCCAGACTGTCGTCGGGCCCCTCCATGCGCGATTCAGCGGCATCCTGGGCGAAGATCGTGCTGGCCGGATTGGCGAACGAACTGATCTTCCGCGGGCCTGGCAGCCGGTTCGCGGGTGAGCTTGGGGAGGCCGGCTCTCCGATGTAGGCGTTGACGCCGTAAGTCGAGTTCAGCCAGAACTCGTGGGGGTAGTTGAGGCCGTCCTCCCGCCATTCGTCCACGACCTTGGCGCTGGGACAGCGATACACTTCCTTGGTGCCGCCGAAATAGTCGATGTAAGCGATCCCCCAATACGCGAGCGAATCGTCCGGCGCCAGCCGGGTGGTGGTGCGCGTGTTGCGCGTCCACTGGCCGTTGTTGGGGATGGATCCCCCCACGTTGTAGAACGTGTCTTTGAAATCGTCGGCGTACATCGTCGTGCCGATCGAGATCTGGTGCAGGTTGTTCATGCACTTGGCCTGACGTCCCTTCTCCTTGGCATTGGCCAGAGCCGGCAAGAGCATTCCCGCCAGAATCGCAATGATCGCGATCACCACCAGCAGCTCGATCAAGGTGAAACCCGCGCGGGACCGATTTGGTACATGCTTCAGTGTGACCATGCTTTTTAGTTTGCGACGACCAAGCCGCACATTCAATGGGCTGATTGATACCATCCGCCGCAACCCTAACAGGCGGCCCTTTGCGACTACCAGTTACGATATTGTTACAGACAAGTCTCGCTGGCAAAGACTTCTGTCCAGAAAAATCTTCACTGCTGGCCCATGCCGGTCGGCCAATGCGGTTTGTGAATCGTGAATCACTATACGTCCGTGCTTGCGCCCGTCTTGGAATTCGCCGGCCACCATGGGCTCGAAAATATCACCTCGAATTCTCCGCGATCGCTTCGATGCGGCGGCACCGACCCAGCAGCCCGCACGAAACCGCGCTTGCTTCGATCCGCAGTTCGCGGTTCAACCGGGGGCCAATGAGTGCTCGACCGACCGACCGCGCAAGGCGCCTGCGGTTCTGGCAGGGTCCTGATTTGGTGGCGGCGGGGCTGCCGCGCCGTCCGGCGCCGCCGCCGCCACGGCGCCGTCCACTTGGAATCACGACGCTCCGGCGGCTCTCGCGTCTTGGTTGCGCCTTGGTCTTCGGGCTCTCCGCGGCGAGCGGCTGGGGCCAGATCGCCCGCGAATATGTGCTGGAACTCGCGCCCGAGTCGCCCGCCGCCGCCGCCGCGCGGCATGAACTGGTCGCCGAACGACGCAAAGGACCGGTGGTGATGGTGCATCGCGGCGCCTCGGCCTGCGCGCCGGAAAACACCCTCCAGGCTTACGCCTCGGCCATGGATTTCGGCGCCGACGGCGTGGAGGTGGACGTGCGCCGGACCCGCGACGGCGTGCTGGTCCTGTTCCACGACGATACCTTGGAGCGCTGCTTCCACGCCCTGGGTTCGGTCCGGGATTACGCCGCCCGTGACTTGCTCATGCTGAAGCCGCGCACTGCCTTTGGCCGCATGGCGGGCGCGCCGCCCCCGAGTTTTGTCCAACTGCTCAACCTCGCCCGCCAACGTGCGATGCTGCTGCACCTGGATCTCAAGGAACCCGGGCTCGCCGACGACGTCGCGCGCTGGCTCGAGGCCGCGGACTGTTGGGATCACGTGGTCAGCGTCAACGCCGCCAACGGCGGGCGCTTGCTGAGTGACGCGCAGTATCGGTCGCTGCGTTACAAAGTTCCGGGCCTCTACGAAAACCGCGAGGACCTGGACCTGCAGGCGGTCACCCTGGCGCTGCGTCAGCCGGGACAAATGATCCTCGTGGACGACCCGCGGGTGGCGACCCTGGTGCTGCACCGCCCGTCGTATCGGCCGGTGCCCTATGAACAAAGCTATCTGGTCACGTCACGCCCGTCGCATCCGACTTCGTCTATCGCCACCAACGAGTTCGATCCCGCGCAGTGCGTGGCCGCGCTGGCCAGTCAGGTCCTTCCCGGCTCGCCGGCGCGCTTCCTTGCGTTGATCGAGCAAAGCTTCGTCCCGCCCGGCACTTGGCCAACCGCGGCCGGGAGCGAGCGCGAACAACTGGCGCGAATTGTCGAACGCGCCTGGGCGGCGGACCAACTCGGCTTGAACGGCGAGAAGAGCGGCAAGGTGGTTCGCATGCTGGAACGGTTGGTGCGCGGGCGCACGCCGAATGCGGACTGGCGTTTCCACAACCTGGACGGTGCCGTGGCGGCGCGAGCGCTGGGCGAACTCGGGGCGACGGCGGCCGTGCCAACCTTGGTCGAGGCGATCAGGCATCCGCGCTTCTCGGCTTTGCAGGACGGGCCACCGGTCACCGCAGGACTTCCGCCTGCCTGGACGGACGCGAAGTTTGCGGAGCAAGCCATGACGGCCCTGGGCGACTTGCGCTGTCGGGCGACGAAGCGCTTTCTGTCCGGGTATGTCGCCTTGGACAACAAGTCGGCGGGCGAGCTGGGCCCCCCGTTGTTTGTGGAAGCCACCCGGGCGTTGCTGCTTCAAAACCTGACCTGGGACGGCATCGCCCGGATCCTCCGGAGCCCGAACCCGGCCGTCCGCGGCGCGGCGCTCCTCGAGTGCCTGGATTTCCCGACCGAGGAGCGCCGGCGCGCATTGCGGGAGGCCGCGCCTTGGGCCCTGGCCCTGCCTCCCGCGAAGACGCTGCCTTCCCCCACCCCCGCACCTCCATCCCGTGGCCACGCCGGCGCGGCTCAGTTCCCCAGGTAGCAGCGTCCTGGTTTTAGCCTGAAAGCCGCCCTGGGACGCCAGCCCCAAGTACGCGCCTTGAAAACCGGCGTTGGCCGGGCACACTCGCGCGATGCGCACGCTTATCAAGCACGTCGTCGCGGCTCCGGCGCCGCACGAAGGCGTCACTGTCAAAGGCTGGGTCCGCACCCGGCGTGACGCGAAAGGCTTTTCGTTCCTGGAGCTCAACGACGGTTCCTGCCTGGCGAATCTGCAGGCCATCGTGGATGCGACCACGCCCGGCGCCGAGCATCTCCATGAGTTCACGACCGGCGCTGCGGTCTCGGTCACGGGCAATCTGGTCGCCTCCCCGGCGGCCGGCCAGAAGTGGGAGTTGCGTGCCACGCAGGTGGAATTGATCGGCAAGACCGAGGCGAGTTTTCCCCTGCAAAAGAAGGGCCACACGCTGGAGTTTCTGCGGACCATCGCCCATCTGCGTCCCCGCTCGAACCTCTTCGGCGCCGTGTTCCGCACCCGCAGCCGGCTGGCGCACGCCGTGCATCAGTTCTTCCAGGAGCGCGAGTTCGTGTATGTCCACACGCCGATCATCACCGCCAGCGATTGCGAGGGCGCCGGCGAGATGTTCCGCGTCACCACGCTCAAGGGGAACATCGACGAGAAGACCGAGGCGGACTTCTTCGGTCGGCGCGCGTATTTGACCGTCAGTGGTCAGCTCGAGGCGGAGACGTTCGCCTGCGCGCTGTCGAACGTCTATACGTTTGGCCCCACGTTCCGTGCCGAGAACTCCAACACCGCCCGCCACGCCGCCGAGTTCTGGATGATCGAACCGGAGATGGCCTTCTGCGACCTCGGGGGCGACATGGACCTGGCCGAATCCTTCGTCAAGGCGATGGCCCGTCACACGCTGGATCATTGCGCGGAGGACCTCGGGCTGTTCGAGAAGTTCGTGGACGAGGGCGTGCGTCCGCGGCTGGAATTCGTGGTCGAACGCCCGTTCCAGCGTGTGCCCTATGCCGAGGCGGTGGCGATTCTGCAGAAGTCGGGCAAGGCCTTCGAGTTCCCGGTCGAGCCGGGCGCGAATCTCCAGTCCGAGCACGAGCGCTACCTCACGGAGGAGCACTTCAAATCGCCGGTCACCGTCTTCAACTACCCGCGCACGATCAAACCGTTTTACATGCGCCTGAACGACGACGGCCGGACCGTCACGGCGATGGACGTGCTGGTGCCCGGCATCGGCGAGGTGATCGGCGGCTCGCAACGCGAGGAGCGGTTGGACCAGTTGCTCGAGAACATGAAGTTCCAGCAGCTCCGGCCAGAGGATTACTGGTGGTACGTGGATCTGCGCCGATACGGCAGCGTGCCGCACGCGGGTTTCGGCCTGGGCTTCGAGCGCCTGCTGATGTTTCTGACCGGCGTGAGCAACATCCGCGACGTCATCCCGTTTGCCCGCACGCCGGGCAGCGCGGAGTTCTAGCAGAACCGGCGCACGGTTCCTGCCCAACCGCCCGCCGTGAGGCGTCGCGGAAGTAACGCCCGCGGCCCGCCGTACGTCCGTTCAACGCGAACCGCCCGGCGGCCCCCACCGCGAGTCGGCGCAACCTTTCGGAAGTCAGCGCGGACCGACGTCCACGACCACGGCAACGACGAACCGGCCCGTCATCCCGGGCACGCAGCCACCCCGCCGTTCCGTCGAGGCGAGAACCTACTTCAGTTTCTTCGCCCGCATGCCACCGTCTTCACCCACCGAGAAATAAGCCACCTGGTCGCCGCCTTCGGTCTTGAACTCGACCTGGACGTCGGTGGTCTTGGCGAAGAACCGGTTGGGCGAAGTCGCAAATGTGACGAAATCCTCGCCTGCCCATTTGAACAACAGGTTGCCGTCGCGGCGGGTCACATCCACGATCCAGTCCTTGTTCACCTCGTAACGGCCGGCAAATCCGTCGAGCACGCGATCGGCAAGATAAAACTCGGGCCGGCCGGGCTGGCCCAGTTCGCGCACCCAGATGTTGCGGTACCGGACCGGGTTGCCGTGATCCTGCAGCGCGATTGGGAGTTTCTCCGGATGGGGGTGGTACGGTCCGCGGGTCACCCAGCCGGTGCCACCGATCAACACGACGTTGTTTTGAACCAGCACGCCGTTGTGGAAGAGCGTCACGCGGGCGGGCGAGAGCAGGCCGCCTTCGGCATCAAAACGCGGCGCGGTCCAGATGAGGTCGTAGGTCTGCCACTCGCCGGGCTTGCGCGAGGCGTTCACCAGCGGCGGGTACTGGTCGTAAACCGAAGCACAGGAGCCGTCGGCATACGTCTTGTTCTCGTACGAATCGAGCACCTGGATCTCGTACCGGTCCAGCCCGAAAAACACCCCGCTGTTGCCCCGGCCCTGGCTGGAACCGTGCGGGGGGTTGGGCGTGCTGAACTCGACATGCGCCTGGCAGTCGCCAAAGCACTCGAGGGTGCGGATATACCCGCTGCCGGGAACGCACTCCATCGCGGCGTCCTTCACCACCCACTTCGTGGGCTCGCCGTTCATGGCCACCCATTTCGAAAGGTCGCCGCCATCGAACAGCACGACGGCGTCCGAGGGCGCCTTGCCGGCCTGATCCGGAGTGCTGGGCCGGCCGGGATCGACGACCGGTGGCAACGGCCGGGTGCGATCGTGGCCGAGCGGCAGGGTGGGAAGTTGAACGCTGGCGGCGAACACGCAGTTCGCGCCGAGGAAGGCGAGCGTAAGCGAGCAGATCTTCATGTTTGACAGTTTCGTTAACCGAGTGCCGGCGAGCCAGTAAAGCAGGTGAGGCACGGCATTTCAACCGTCCGCTCGTTTTTGCCGGGTGACGCCGCCCGTCCCACCGCCTGTCCAGCCGCAATCCATAGCCCCGACCGGCTCTGAGGCCTCCGGGGCGAGCGGCTCTCCCGTCAGTGCGGGCCAGGCGGGGCCAGCGGATTGAAATGGAGCCCGAACTCCGCGATGGCTGGCGGCGCCGACGCCTGGTCGATGATCAGGCGCACCCGCCGGGCGGTGACGGCGGGAAAGCGACGGAGCTGTTTCTGACCGATGACCTGGCCGGCGGTGATCGTACGCCACTGGTCGCCATCGAGGATTTCCACGTGGTACGCCTGCACGCGCTCGCCCTTCGAAATGTCTTCCTGGAGGCGCGCGACGTTGAAGGTCCGGGCCTGGCCGAGGTCGAACTCGACCGAACCGATGGTCGCCAGGTCGCCGGCCGGACTCCAGCAGGTCTCGATCCGGCCATCGTTCAGGTAACGCGCAGTCGCCGAGGAATCGGGCTGGGCGGCGGCCTGAATGACCGCACCGGCAACGAAGTCGGTGGCGTAGAGCTGGCGGATGAACGCCCCGAACTCCTTGAGCCGGGCGACATCGGGGTCGGCCATGCGGCCACGCCGGTCGGGCGGGATGTTGAGCAGGAGCACCGAATTGCGGCCGACGGATTGGAAGTAGATGTCGGCGAGGGCGGCAAGCGATTTGACCTGGGTGTCCTCGCTCGCGTGATAGAACCAGCCGGGGCGGATGGAGACGTCGCACTCGGCCGGATGCCAGGCAGGCCGGCCGTCGCGCGTGACGACGGAGGATTCGTTTTCGCGGGCGACGCCCGATTCGTTGCCGACCCAGCGGATATCCGGGCCGCAGATGGCGATGAGGGCGTTGGGCTGGAGTTCGCGAACCAGGGCGTAGCAGGCCGGCCAGTCATATTCCTGCCGCTTGCCGTTGGGACCTTCGCCGCAAGCGCCATCGAACCAGACCTCGTCGATCGGGCCATAGTTCGTGAGCAGCTCGCGGAGCTGGTTCCGAAAGTACTGGTTGTACTTCGGCGAGTCGCCGTACGTGGGCTGGTTGCGGTCCCACGGGGAAAGATAGAGTCCGACCCGCATCTGCTTTTCGCGAAGGGCCTCGACGACTTCCCGGACGACATCGCCTTTGCCGCCGCGCCAGGGGGAATTCCGGACGCAGTGCTCGGTAAACTCGGAGGGCCAGAGGCAAAAGCCGTCATGGTGTTTGGCCGTCAGGATGAGGAGTTTGACGCCGGCCGCCTGCAACCCAGCCGCCCACTGCCGGGCGTCGAAGTCGGTGGGGTTGAACAGCCGGGGATCCTCCTTGCCGTCGCCCCATTCGCGGTCGGTGAAGGTGTTCATGCCGAAATGGGCGAACGCGATGAGCTCGTGGCGTTGCCAGGCAAGTTGCTGCGGCGTCGGGACGGGGAGCGGGTCGGCCGCGCCGTTCAGGCGGATGGCGGTGGCCAGCAGGACAAGGAGGTTGATCGAAGGACTCATGGTGGCGTGCTTTCGTTGTTTGGGGTCCCGGCGTCGCAGAGGCATTGACCGAGGCGAAGGGGCCGGCTCACGACTTCTCCGGCGTGACGGTTTTGACCTCCCCGTTCATCCGCAATTGGACCGGATGCGGTTCCGGCGCGAGGAGACGGTACGACGTGAGTTTCCCGTTCTTCCACGCAAGATCCACCGTGATATTGCCGCGGGCGCGGAGGCCTTTCACCGAGCCGGTGGGCCAGGCCGCGGGCAGCGCGGGCAGCAGTTCGATTTCGCCGGCGTGGCTTTGCAGGAGCATCTCGGCAATGCCGGCGGCGCCGCCGAAGTTGCCGTCGATCTGGAACGGCGGGTGGGCGTCGAACAGATTCGGGTACGTGCGGTCGGGACGCAGGAGGAGCGTGAGGATCTTGTAGGTGTGCTCGGCGTCTTGCAGGCGCGCCCAGAGACACAGCCGCCAGGCGATGGCCCAGCCGGTGGCGTCGTCGCCGCGAATCTCCAGGGATCGCTTCACCGCCGCCGCCAGTTGCGGCGTGGCCGCGCAAGGAAATCTGCGCGCTGGGGAACAAGCCGTAGAGATGCGAGACGTGGCGATGATGCTGGTCCGGCGCCTCCATGTCCCAATCGTCGAGCCATTCCTGGAGTTGGCCGGCCTTGCCGATTTGATTGGGCGCGAGTCGGGCGCGCGCGGCGGCGAGCTGTCGGCGGAAGTCCGCGTCCACGCCGAGAATCTCGGACGCCCGGATGCAGTTGCCGAACAGGTCGCGGATGATTTGCTCGTCCATCGTCGGTCCCGCGCAGATGCTGCCGCCGGCCGGGATGCCGTGTTCGGGCGAGGCCGACGGGCAGGTGACCAGCCAGTGATGCTTCGGTTCTTCCACCAGCGAATCGAGGAAGAACTGGGCGGCGCCTTTCATCGCCGGGTAAAGGCGCTGGCAGAAAATCGCGGTCCTCGGTGAAGAGGTAATGTTCCCAGAGATTCTGGCAGAGCCAGGCGCCGCCGGTGGGCCAGTGCCCCCAGCGGGCCGTCAATGGGCGCCGCCGCGCGCCAGAGGTCGGTGTTGTGGTGCGCCACCCAGCCGCCGGCGCCCCAGTGCATTTTCGCGGTGCGGGCGCCGGTCACCGTGAGGTCCTGCACCATGCGCAGCAGCGGCTCGACGCACTCGCCGAGATTGCACGTATCGGCGGGCCAGTAATTCATCTCGGTGTTGATGTTGATCGTGTACTTGCCGCCCCACGGCGGGTTCAGGCCGTCGGTCCAAAGCCCCTGCAGATTCGCCGGCTGCCCGCCAGGGCGCGAGCAGGAGAGGAGCAGGTAACGGCCGAACTGGAAGTACAGGGCGGCAAGCTGCGGATCGTTGCCGCTGGCAAACTGCCGGATGCGCTCGTCGGTGGGCAGCTTCATCGCGTCGGTGGCGCCCAGGTCCAGCTCCACGCGCCGGAAGAGCCGCTGATGCTCGACGACGTGCGCCTGGCGCAACGCGTCGAAGGATTTCCCGCCCGCGGCGGCGAGGTAATTCCGGGCCCGCGCAGCGGGGTCGCCGCTGACGTCCTTGAAGTCCGTGTAACTCGTCGCCGCGGCGATGAGCAGGACGACGGAATCGGCGCCGGTGACGGAAAGCCGGTCCGCGTCGGCCGTGACTTTGCCGCCCGCGGCAATCGCCTTTACGCGCGCCTGGAATTTGAGCGCGCCGGCGATGCCGTCGGCCGCGCCGTTGACGCCGCTCAATACGAGCGTGTCCGCGCCGTCGTTGGTGGTGGTGGCCATTTGCGGTGTCTTGAAGCTCGCGGCGAACGTGACCTGGCCCGCTTTGTCGGCGGTGAGGCGCAGGACGATCACCTGGTCCACGGGGCTGGCGAAGAGCTCGCGGGTGAACCGCACGCCGCCGGCGGCAGTAAGTGACGCGGGTGACGGCGGTGTCGAGGTTCAGGTCGCGGCGATAGCCGGCCACGGAGTGCACTTCCGGAAAGTTCAGCAGCAAATCGCCCACGGTCTGGTACGGCATCTGGCCGCGCGGCCGGGCGATCATCTTCTGGTTCACGAGTTGGTCGGCTTCGCGATACTTGCCCTCGAACACCAGCCGCCGCGCTTCGGGCAAGGCCGCCAGCGCCGCCGGGTTGTTCGGGTCGTAAGGGCCGCCGCCCCAGAGGGTGTCTTCGTTGAGCTGGAGCCGCTCGTGGTTGATGCCGCCGAAAACCATCGCGCCCAGCCGCCCGCTGCCAATGGCCAGCGCCTCGGTCCAGACCTTTGCGGGCCGGCGATACCAGAGGCTGAGTGGCTCTGTCGGCGCGGGCGCTTCGCCGGTGAACTCGCCCTCGAATTGCGTCGGCACCGGCGCGCCGGAACCGCCACCGCCCCTGACCACCTGCAACGCGAGCTTGCCGGCGACGGGCTCGAGCTTCCGGCCGGGCTTCCCGGTGAATACCCATTCGCCGAGCACGTCGTCGAGTGGTTGGGGTTCCGCCGCGTTGGCCCGCCGGGCCAGTTCGTCCGCCGTGAGCGCGCGAGCATAGACCGCGGCGCGCCGGATGCGGCCTTTGAAGCGGTTGCCGCCGCCGGGATCGCCCCCGATGCGCAGCGGCACCGTGCTGAGGGCCTGCTTCGGCCAGTTGTCGCCGCCCAGGCTCGCGACTTCCTTGCCGTCGAGATACAGCTTCATGATGTGCTTCGATGCGCTGTAAACGCCGGCGACGTGGCTCCACCGATCGGCCGACAATTTCGCGTCGCAGCGGCACATGCCTTTTGCGTTGAGGAAACGGAGCGAGTTGCCGGGCCAGGTGTCGAGCATGTAGCCGAGCTGCGTGCCCGGCGCGGATTTGTCGAGGATGCGCCCTCCGGCCTCGTCCATCGGGTCGGCTTTCACCCAGGCTTCAAGCGTGGCCTCGTCGGCCAGGTCGAGCGCCGGGCCCGGCGCCGCTTCGTAAAGCGGTGCTCCCGGATTGAGCGCGTAGCCGCCGTCGGGTGAGGCCGCGGCGTGCGTCCAGATCGCCGACCCGAAAGCCAGCGCGAAGCCGGCCAGGCCGGCGCGCATCGCGCCATGCCGCTTCCTCCTCGGTCGCAGTCTCGACGTGGGGCAGCCCCGTGCGGTCGCGTGTGAAACGCCAGGCAGGGTGCAAGGTTCGCTGTTATCGAGCGGGCAGTTCGTGTTCACGTCCCGGACGGTAGCGGATCGAAATGGACGCGAGAACACTTAGTTTCAGGCCCGCGTCGGTCCGCCAGGCGCCATGGGTCCTGATGTCACCGGCCTCGCAGGAGCCGAAGTCAGGGTGAAAGCGGTAAGGCACTCGCCGGCACGCCGGCGGCACCATCTCCCGTCAGCGCGGAAATGACGGCAGCGAATGCCGGCTTGGGTTTTCCCGCCCGGTCGAAGAGCAGCGGGTAATTCACCCGCCGCCACGGGAACCCATTCAGCCAGCTTTGACCGTCGTGCAGGTCCCAGAAGGAAACGCGGGCGATCACCTCCGCATACCGGCGGAACAGCCGGAAGAGCTGCGCGTATTGCTCCGCCTGACGCTGGAGAACTTCCGGCGGGCAGCCATCCCGATACGGATCGAACTTCGCGAGCTCGGCGCGGTGTTTGCCGCCGTCCGCCCACCAGCGGCCGCGTGGGATCACGTCCAAATCCAGCTCGGAGACCACCACCTTCACGCCCAGTTCGCGCAGCGCGACGAACGTGGCCTCGAGGTCGGCGAGCGGCAGGCGGTCCAGCTCGTAGTGGCCCTGCAAGCCGACGGCGTGGAGCGGCACCCGCTGTTCCCGCAGCGCCCGCACCAACCGGATGAGCTTCGCGCGCTTGGCCGGCAATTCGTCGTTGTAGTCGTTGTAGATGAGCAGCGCCTGCGGATCTGCGGCATGGGCGAACGCGAACGCCTTGGCGATGAACTCCTCGCCGCAGGCGGCGGTCCAGCCCGAGGTGCGCAGGAAATTCGTGCCGTCATCGAGCGCCTCGTTCACCACGTCCCAAGCAGCAATCCGGCCCCGATAGCGGCCCACGACGGTCTCGATGTGCGCCTTCATGCGCGCAAGCAACAGGTCCCGGCCGGCGGTGTTCGTGCCATCCCGGAAGAACCACGCGGGCGTGCGGTCGTCCTTGGCCCACACCAGGCAGTGCCCGACGATCTGCAGTCGGTTCGAGCTGGCGAAGTCCACGAACGCATCCGCGCGGGCGAAATCGAATTGTCCTTCCGTCACCTGCACCGGGTCGGGCTTCAGGCAATTCTCCGGCGTCACGACGCCAAATTGCGTCGTCAGCAAGGACCAGTCCGCCGGCCGTTCCGGAATGCGATCGCTGAGGCCGACGCCGATCGAGAACCAGCCGGCGGCCGCCTGTCGCAGCGAAACCGCCGGCCCGTGGGCGGCGGGATCAGCCGCCCGCCCCGACAGGGCGGCCAGCGCAGCGATGCAGCCGACCGCGAACCAGTGAGTCCTATGGTCATTCATGGTATTGCGTTCTTTGATTCCGAGCCGCAGGGAGGCCGATCAAGGATTCCGAGTCCGGATGGCAGTGCGGCCGGGTGCGGCATGCCCCGCGAGGTCTCGCCCCGGGGACGCCTCGGCCCGGTGGAAGTCGATACCGAAGGTTCGGAGAGGCGCGGCGGCGGTCTTGCGGGAAGCGCCCGCGTCCGGAACCGTGCGCGTCACTTCGTCGAGCACAAGGAACCAGCCGCGCTTGGGCGCGACGGGAATCCGGTCGCCCGGCGGCCACTGGGTCTCCGGTTGGAGCCCGGGAATCGGCGGGGCGTAGAGTCTGGCGTGCGCGGGGTCGAGACCCAACGCCTTCCAGTCGATGTCCAGCTTCACTTGCGTCTCCTCCGGGGCCCAACTGCCGAGGGCAAGAAAACTCCGCCCTTGCCGGCGATACACGGTCGCCAGCACGTCGGCGTGGCCGGTCTTTACGGGACAGTCCCTCAAGAAGAACGGGAGGAACTCGGTGCCTTGAATGCCGAATTCGTCCCACACCTTCCACAGACCGCGCGGGTCGCCCGACCAGGGGAGGCGGGCCGTTTCACCAAACACCATGCCGCGCCACGGATTGGCGCCGTCGAGCATTTCGCTCATCAGGCCAAAGGGCAGACCGGACATTTCGACGAGCCAGAAGTCCGGCGAAACCGCGCTGGCATCGAACCCTTCCCCGAGCCAGAGGCGGTCGAGGTAAGGCAGGATCTCCATGTAAATCGTGAGATTGTTCGCAAAGCCGGCCCACCCATTGAAGTGGTTCCAGGTGTGCAGGTCGATCAGGCGGCCGGGACGCGAGTCGAGGATGCGCCGGGCGCGGCGGAGGCTGGTCGCATCCAGCGCCGTGTCGTCGATATACATGCCGTCGAAGTCGGATTTCTCCACCAGCCACCGGAGTCCTTCGAGGTAGAAGTTGTTCCAGCGCGAGTCGGGCGTGGTGATGACGGACAGGTCCAGCTCGGCGTACGGAGCTCCCACCCGGGCCTCCCAGGCGGGCACGAAGTCCTCGCGTAGATTCTCCGTGAGCCAGGGGTGCGGGCCTTGCGGATGCAGGAGGGTGCGCGCGGCTGGACCCGGGCCGGGCAGGATGATCTCGCCATCGAACGAGTGCAGCGGGAACAACTCCGGCATGTTCTGGGTGATCTCGCGCGTGGTGTAATAGACGCGCAGCTTGACGCCTTTGGCGTGGGCGCGCTTGACCAGGTCGCAGAACGCCGGGAACGAATCGTCACTGTAGGGATAATTGATGTAGGGCGAGTAGAAACTGGCGTGGTGGACATTGACCACGTTGGGCCCATGCCGGGCGTCGGCCATGGCCAAAGCCTCGTCCACCGGTTGTCGCCCCGGGCCGCCCACATGGGTGAATCGGACCGCCCACTGCTTCTCCGTATCGAGGGTGCGGAACGGGGTGAGGTAGAGCTCGAAGATGAAATCCAGCCCGTCGCCCGGCTTCAGAATGCGGGGGCCGCCGTAGGCGCGGGCGAGCACCCGCTGGTCCCGGGCCGGCTCAAGGTCCACTCCGCCCCGGCCCTCGTTGCCCCAGGACTTCGGCAGCCGCAACGGGCGGAAGGCATAGTAGATGTTGACGGGCGGCCGCAGGTAGTCGGCGTCCTTGAAGCGCAGCATCAGCCCCGCATTCACGTCGCCCAGCCAGAAACAATCCTGGCGCTTGCTGACATCCCACTTCCAGCGAACCTCCGCGGGGCGGCGACCTCCCGGATGTTGCAGGCCCATGAAGTAACGGGCGACGTCCTCGCGGAAGGGCAGTTCGAGCCGTGCGTCCTTCAATGCCACCTCGCGCTCGGCGATCAGGCGCACGCGCACTTCGCCGGAGCCGGTATAGTCCAGGCGGCCCGACGTCTCCATCCGCAGGCCGTCAGCGATGCTGCGGGCGGTCCAGTTCGCCGCCAGATCGGTGTGAGCCAGTTCGCCAAACGTGCTTCGCCAGGACACCGGACCGGCGCGGGTTTCCACCACGAAGGCCGCCGGCGCGGCCAGGACCTCGCGCCCCGTCTCTGCGATCCGCGTGTTGGCCGAGGAAAAATGGCTGGTGATGCGCGCCGGCAATCCGTCCTCGCCCAGGGCCAGTTCGCGACCCAGCACCCGGATGACGCGGCCTGCGACCTCCACGGCGGTGAAGGGCCGGGTGAGCGTCGGTTCGCTGCCCACGGTCGAGTCGAGCCAGCGCAGGCGGGAGAGGTTCCGGGCCACCGAATCGCCACCATCGGCCACGGGAGCGCCTCTCACATCCAGGCTGATCTCGACCGGGACGGTCTCCTGGCCTGCCAGCCGCACGCGCGCCGTCCCCGTGAAAACGCCGAGCCGATCCGTCGGCACCGCCACGCCGACCCACAACACCTGCAACTGTCCCTGCTGGACCGAGAGAGTTTTCGCGAAGGGTTGTCCCAGGTAATTGGTCCCGCCCAGGCTCAGACAACGCCAGGCACTGGCAGGGATTTTGCCCGAATCGCAGGTCAGATCCCCAAACTCCAGCGCCAGCGGCCCGGTATCCCGCAATGCATATACGCCGATTTGAAAGACGTAGAACTCCCCGGGCCGCGCCTGGCCCCGGAATACGGCCGGTGCCGTCCGTGTCTGCGGCAGCCAGCGCACGGACCATGCCTGGCCGCGTCGGATGGGAGACTCGCGCGATTCGGTAAACACCAGCGCCCCCTCGCCCTCATGTCCGCGGATAGCCGCCTGCAGGGCCCGGATTCCGTCGGCCTCCGTTTTGAGCCTGGCCAACGACAGGATGGGGCGGGCGGCTTCGATCGGGCGGGCGGGACGGTTGTGCGTGGCGCCGGGTCGCGCATACCAGAACGTGGTGGCGGAGTAACCCAGCAGATTCCACGGATTGCGAATGTCCGTGCCGAAAGAGGATTCCATGTCAAAGACCAGGCGCCGGGTGAAGGGAATTGCATCGAGGCTGCGGGTGCGGGTGCAGATGTTGAAGCCGGTCGTGTGGCCGTCCAGTCCGCCGACGCGCGCGTTCGCCAGGAAGGGGACACTGAATTCGTCCTGGCGCGTGGGCACCTCGCCCCCGGCCCAACCATAGTAGTCTTCGGTGCCGGTGCCGAAGTGCGTCGGAAAACCGCGCGCCCACGCCTCGTCCACGTAGATCTTCTCGTCGCCCTCGCCCCACCAACTGCCCTGGCCGTTGAGCACCGTCCACGCGTCCCCCACGAACACGCCCTGGCCGCCGATGTCGATGAAGTTCCAGTCCCGAAACGGCGTGCCGGCCACCACCTCGTCGGGACGCCAGTTGGCGTGGAAGTGCAGCGAGCGCTCGTCCCATTCCCAAGGCGCCGTGTCGGCCTGCAGCTCAATGGCCACGGGCTGGGCGCCCACGTTCAGCACTCGCAACGTCGCGTGGCTCCGGTAAGGCATCACCCAGCGGCACACCAGCGTGCCGTCCGCGGTGACGGTGCGCTGCCAGGTGCGAATCGGATGCAACGAATCGGCGCTGGCGAAGAAGTCGCCGACCGGACACCACACGGTCTCCTCGCCATCGAACGTCATCGCCAGCACGGTGGAGCGCAGGCCACCGGGATGGGCCACGGCGCCTGGAAATCGAATCGTGAACTGGCGGATGGCCTGGGGCCCGGCCGGCAATGGTATTTCGAGCTTGCCGTCCGGTTGGATCGTGGCCGCTTGCTCGATCGCGCCTGGGCGCGCCACGGGCTGGGCGGTCAACGCCTCCCCTGCCCTCTCCAGGTTCGCCGCCGCCGCCGCGTAACCGCCGCGATCGAACGTCTCGACCGGCGTGCCCTCCGGGTAGGCCCGGTAGTTGATGAGATAGTAGAACGGTTTGGCCGTCATCGTGACCCGGCAACTGCGGGCGAAAGGAATCGGCAGATAGCAGTCTCCGGCGCGGGCCGTCGTGGTGGCGAGCGGCGGCTTGACCGAGCCCCTGCCCGTGACCAACTCGATCAGACTTTCATCCAGCACCGGCGTCGTCGCACCATCCAGATAGATCCGGAGATTCGGACCCCGGCGGTCGTTGAACCCGTAATAGAACGATGGCGTCCAGAGTTTGGTGAGGCAGCCCGGGCCTGCATGCTCGAGGATGACCCATTCGGTCTGGCCGTTCCTCTCCTCCGTGCGGATGAACCCCTGGCCATCGCCGTCCGCGAACCAGCCGGTGACGCCCTGGTCGGGCTGGTTTCGGTTCGTGGAGGCGCGGTTGTAGCTGGAGGCTTGCAGGCACTGGTAGAGCGGGTGCGGCCATCGCGCGGTCGCGTCGCGGTCAACCATCTCCGCCAGCAGCGACGGCAGCGTGACGGTCTGGGCGTTCGCAAGGCAGAAGGCCGCGAGCCCAAAGGCTGCCAGGCAACCGGCCGCCCGCCGCCGCGTCCGGGAGAACCCGGACACACCACGAGGCATCGCGGCCGTCACGGACACGCGAGCTTTCCTGCCGGGACAAAAGGAGGTTTGCATCCGGGTTCAGTCGGTCGGTTTCGATTCGATGATTTCGTCCGCTGCGGTCCGGCAGGTAAAGCCAGCCCCGCTCACTATCTCGGCGGCTCTCCCGACCCGAACGAGCTGCAACTTCCGATCGGACCGGGGATTCTGCGCCGTGCCAACCCGGTCGTTTTCATTTCGAATCTGCACGCCGACCACACGGCCACTGAGCGGCCGCCGCCGACCACAGCGCCGGCAGAAGCAACGCACCAACCCACGGCGGTCCTCTCATAGACTGGGGACCGGTCCGCGAACCGCGAAGCCGCGGGCGGCCTGGCCCTCGGCCGTCAGCCAAAACCCCGGCGCTGCCCGGTTCACAGAGTCCAGCCGTCGCGGTAGGGAGGATTGACGTAGGCGTTGGCGGCTTCGCTATTCGTGAAGCGCACTTTCTCGTTGTCCCACTGCAACGTCTGGCCCGGAAAACGGATGGCGATGGCGCCCAGGAGCGCGGATTGCGTGAGCGGCCCCCCGTAACCGAAGTTGGATCCAGCCTGCCGGCCCGTGCGAATGGCTTCGAGCCAGTCCCAGGCATGATTCTTGACCCGCGGGATCTGCTCGGCGGGCGCATTCTTGCCCGAATACTGATCCATGAGCTGGTCGGGCAGGAGCCGGCAGCCGCCCGCACCGTGGGATCCGTGCTGGATCATGCCCCGGTCGCCGATGAGAATGGCCCCGGTGCCGGGGGGGTTTTCGTCCGCAGGGAAACCCTCGGGCCGGGGAATCACGTTGTTCCCATCGTGCCACACCACCCGGACCGGACCGCGTTGCTTGCGGGCGGGAAACTCATAGCTGATGCGGGTCGCCGGCGGATAGGTGAGCCCCTGGGTCGCCGGATCGTAACCGGTCACCTCCGCGCGCACAGAGACCGGGGCATCGAGGTCCAGGGCCCAGAAGGAAGGGTCCATCACATGGCAGAACCAGTCGCCAATGGTCCCTGTCCCGAACGGTAGCCAGCCCCGCCAATTCCAGGGCACCCAGAACGGAGTGTAGGGTCGGAAAGGCACCGGGCCGATCCAGAGGTCGTAGTCGAGGCCGTTGGGCACTTCGTAGGTTTTTCCCAACTTGTCCAGATTCCGGATCTGGCAATAGACATCCTTGAAGGCGTCACACCCGGCCTGCACGGTATGCACGGGACCGACCGCCCCCGCCCAGACCCACTCGCAGAGCGTGCGAATCGAGCCGAACGAATGGCCCTGGTTGCCGAGTTGCGTCACGACCTTGTGCTCGCGGGCCGCCGCCATGAGCGCGCGCACCTCGTGGATGCTGTGCGCGAGCGGCTTTTCGCAGTACACGTGTTTGCCCCGCCGCATGGCCTCCATGGCGATCACCGCGTGATCGTGATCCGGCGTGCCGATGACGACCGCGTCGATCTCGGGACCCATTTTGTCGAGCATTACCCGAAAATCCTTGAAGGGTCTGGCCTTGGGATATTGCGCGAACTTTTTGGCGGCGTAAGTGGCATCCACGTCACACAGGGCCACCACATTCTGGCCCTCGCCCGCCATCGCGTCGATGTCCGCGCCTCCCTGGCTGCCGATTCCGATGCCGGCCACATTGACCTTTTCGTTGGCGGCGCGGCGTCCGGCTTCCGCCGTCCAACCGCGGGGCATCAGTTGAAACACGGCCACGCCCGCGCCCGCACCCCGGAGGAAATGGCGGCGGCTGATCTGAGGGAAGTTCTGTTTGCTCATGTCGTGATTGGCTTTTTTTCGATTCTGCACTTCGCGGCTTTACGGTAAAGCGCGATTTGAGACGAACCGGACAAAATGGGCGCTGCGGAGGCCGTCGGCTTGCGAGTCAGGCCCCGCGCCCGAGTTCCGGTGCGGCCAGCTCGGGGGGACGTTGTCGCCGGGATCCACCTCCACCCCGGATACCGGCGCACCCCCCGGCGACAGAAATGAACGTGGTATGTCCACCCCGGCTGGAACCCCAGCTCATCTTCCAAGTGTCGAGGGCGCCCGGGAACATCCGGGCTTCACTCCCGCACGTTCACCGGATCGAGTTCGAATGACCGTGGACGCGCAGCATCCATCTGCTGCCGAAGCCGCAGTTGTCCGTCCGGGTCGCTGCGCAGCCGCAACGGATCGCCCCCATCAACCGTCAATCGGAAGTCCGTATCGGGCGCCAGCAAGGACAGTGCCTGGTCAAGGGTCGCTCCGATGGACCGGCTCGCCACCGTCCAGCTTCGCCTCCCGCCGGGGTCGTCCGACCAGTCCCGGATATGGACTTCCTCGTTTGCGCCCGCGGAGCGGATCAACGTCAGCGACGGCCGCGGACTTCGGCCGTGGTAATAGACGGCCCGGTCGCGCCCGACGGCCAAAGCAAACGGTTTGCTGCTGCGCAGCGAAAACCCTTCCGCGGCCAGCCGATAGTCGCCCAAGCTGAGCGCGACCGCATACGATTGACCGCGCAGCCAGTACTTGAGCAGAGTCCCATCCAGCCCGGCGATGAGATGGGGCTCGAGATAGAGGCGGTTCCACTTCGGTTGGATTCCGTAGATGTCCCGGTACAGCCCCACCACCGCCGAACAGTTGTTGGCAAGTATGTCGTCCCCGGCGCCCCGTTGGCTTTGCCGGAGATACCGCTGAAAGGCCAGGCCGTCGCGCTCATACTGATCGAGGACATGCTTGATATACTTCACCGCCACTGCCGGATCGTGCGCGGCATAGGCGCGAATGCCGGTTTCGCCCCAGGCCAGGAAGAGGTCGCCGTTTTCATAAACCGGGAACGGGAACTGCCAGGCCGCTCCTTCGCCCGGCTGGTACGAGTCAAAGCAAAGCGGCCAGAAGAACAGGCCTTCCCGCTGCATGCGCACCTCCACCTGATCCAGAATGGCCTTGGCCCTTTCCGCAGGCTCGCAGAGATCGTACGCGACGGCCATGAAGTTCACCGGCACCACGAGGTTGTCTCCATGGATGGAGTCGTCCTTGTCCCGCCAGTGAACGAACCGGTGCTTGCCCTCGTCCCAGAACCCGCCGGCGGTCGTGGACGCGTTGAAGCGGCGTCGGAGCTCTCCCCCGCGCTGCCGATAATCCCCGGCGTGGACCGCGTCGCCGAGGACTTCCTCCGCATCGGCCCAGAGCCTGAGGGCATGATAGAGTTGCGCGTTCACGAAGGCGTTCTCGTGGGCCGCCCAGATGATGTCGATCCAGTCGCTCCCCTTGCCGGCCCGGTGCGAGTCCGTCTCCATTTCCACCAATCCATCCCCGTCCGCATCCCGGCGGAGCAGATACTCCAAGGCCTTTTCGGCGCTGGCCTTGTGCCGTCGCAACCAGTCGAGATCGCCGGTGAAATCGAACTGCTCGGCCACGTTGATGACATAGCTGGGTTGCGAGTCCAGCAAACGGCCCCACTGACATTCATAATAGCCGTACGCGTCATAGGTGCCGGGCAGGGCGTCGCCGGCAGTGTAGGACCAACGCGACTTCACCCGGCCGTCCGGACCGATCGCGTGATCGCGCTGATGATCCAGGGTGCGGGCATACGCCTGGAAATAGCCGGGATCGTCAATGGCCAGACCGAGCTGCGCGATCCACGGCTCGTGCAGGACCGCAAAGCCGCTGTAGTACCCGTTGCTGCCCATGACCTCGTCGTCGATGGCCCCGATTCGCGCGATCGTGTTGAGGATTTCACGGATGGCTCCGCCATTGAAATAGGTGAAGCTCCCGCGGTCATAGGCCCGGTCATAATCCAGCGCCTGCAAGGTGAACTCGACGGCGACGGAGCCGGGACGAACGGTCCACGGTGCCCACACGTCCTGGCGGTCGCGCAGGAACCGGCGCTGACCGCTCTGGGGGCGCAACCGCTCTGCGCTCAAGGCCTGCGCCAGCGTGAAAACGTCGTTGGTCTGGCGGCTGAACCGGGTTGCCACGTGCCCCCCGGTCAGACTCGTGGGCTCGATTCGCAGGCAGGCTCGTTCGTTTCGGTTCCACAAGGTGACCGCGTCCGTGTGCAGGCCGTAGGTGGCGTTCGGCCGGTCGAACAGCCTGCACCACGCAACGCCTCCCTGGCCCAGCAACGCCCCCGTCCAGGTGGACATGTCCGCGAAATCCCAACCGGCGAAGCCGAGGTCCTCCACCAAGCCGCCGTCCAGGTACTCCCGCTCGATGTGCCAGCGAATCCGGTCCATTTCGGCCGTGAACCGCCAGGTCTCTTGGAACCGGACCCCGCCGCCCTCGCAAAGAATTTCGCGGATGGTGGCCGTGTCCTGGGTGGTGGAAACGCTGGGCGTCGGGAGCTGCTGGCGCGTCGTGTACCACTGACCGCCGACCTTCATGCCCGTCCAGACGCCGGAGTTCGTAGCCGCTACGTTGCGCCCTCGCACGACTACCTGGTCCAGAACGCACCGTCCATCATAGCGCAGACGAAGCGTCAGCGCGCCGGCACCATCGGTGATCGTGACCGTTTGCCGCGCCGGATCCTGTACGACCCGCGCGGCCGGTTCCCCGGCCTCGGCGGATACGGAATGGAGGACGATCCACAGCAGCATCGGCACCAGCCAAGTTCTCCGGCGCCCCATCGGTTTACGAGTATGCATAGAAAGAGCTTGATCGCCGCATGGCCGAGCGTCATTTCAGCGGCAACGCGTCGGGAACGGCCAGTCGCAGCCAGTGCGGGGTAAGCTCCAACAGCGCCTGGGGCAGCGCATCCTCCCCTCCTTGCACCACGCCGTGACGCCGGCCCTGCGCGTCGGTCCACAGGGCCAGGTCCAAGGGGGGATCCAGGCTCAGGTCCACGCCCCCGCACCGGAAGCGACTCAAACCGCCGGCCGCCAGCGCCTCCAATTTCCCGGCGGCATCCAGTCGAACGGCCAGCATGCCCACCGCGCGCGCTTCCAGGGAATGACCGTCCAGTCTTTGACGAAGCGCGATCGGATCGCCCGTGAGTTGGTGTTCTCCGGCCAGCCAGACCACCGTGCCGTCCACGAGCCGGCCGCTCCCCATCCGCGGCGGCGCGGCGCTCTGGGTGTCCCAGCCGATGGTTGCCGTGGCCGGAGTCTGCGGCGCAAGCCCGGCGTGGCGGAGATGCTCGACTATCTGCCTGGCACAGGAACCAGCCTCGCCGGCGGTTTGAAGCCCCGCCGGCCACTCCGCGACGAACGGCCGCGCGTCGAAGTCCCGGGTCCAATCCCCGACGCGCCAGACCGCCGTGGGTCCGGTCGCCGCGCGAGCCAGGAATTCCGCGGTGGTTGCCGGCTCGAACTCGGGATGATACAGCACCGCCGCCCGGTAGCGCTGAGGTCCGTAGCGCACCCATCCTTCCGCATCCACCCGGAGCGCGCCGGCCTGAATCTCATCCGCCGGAATGAGGTCGGCCGGGTAACCCTGCCGCCAGAGCGCGCTCGCGAGTCCCAGGCCCACATCGTTGTAGTCCGGTCCCGCCCAATTCATGGCGCCGGCATGGCCGAAGACCACCGCGACCGGACAATCGAGCGGTGTGCGCGCGACGAAATGGAGCAGCCGCAGCCGGGCATCGGCCCGCATCAAATCGCCGCGCAGCAGCGCCGCCGTGTTTTCCAACCCCAAGCCATGGGTCGTGGGATAGAGCGGATGGTAGTTGATCCGGCCGCCGCCCAGGGCATGGCTCCACAGCGCGCGTTCGTAATCGGGCACGGTCGAGGCGTAAAACATGTTCACCCAGAGGGCGCCGCCCCATTTCTTGGCGAGGGCGGTGCGAACGGCGAACGGCGTGACTTCGTCCGTCTGCGCCAGGTCGCGCGTCGCGGCCCACCAATCGAGTCCGTTCTTCTTGAACTCGCGCAGGTCGGGATTAGGCCACCAGGTCGGGTGGGTGGCCACGAGAGCGGTCGGGCCGAAGACCTCTTTCACGGCGTGGTAGAAATCGTCCTCCAACGCCGCGTTCCGTTGCCAGGCGAGTTGCTGATAGTGGTTGATGGCGGCCTGGCGTTCCCGGTCGCGCCCGCGTTCGCCGCGCCACATGAGCAGGCAATCGCGCACCAGATCCCGCCCCCCCGTGTGCTGCGCGTAGGCGGTGGCGTAGCCGCCGGAATACCAGAAGTCGTTCTTCGCCGGGCACCCGTCGAAACAAGGCGGGAAACCCCACTCATCCTTGCACGCGCCGGCCAGCGGCACATCGGCGTATTGCCGTAGCAGCCGACGCTGGAATTCCTTCAAGTGCGGCGCGAATACATCCGGCGTCAGATGAGCGAACGCCGCCGCCACCACGGCCTCACCCCCGCGGTCGGCCGCCTCGCACGGAATGCTCACTCGCAGCCTGTTCGTGGCGGCCTCCACCACCCGGCACCGCGCCGTGATCTCCGCAACCGACGCGGGGTCGATCTCCCCATCGGTCCGACGGCAGACATAGACCCGCACCAACCGGCTCGCCACCGGCACGTACGGCGTGGTGGCGAACGTGTAGTGATCGCCGGGCACGTCCGCGGCAATCGTCAGCGAGACTTCGCCGGTGGCGGCCAGTTCCACCCCCCGCAAGCGGAGCATCTCCTGGAGTTCCTCCGGATGGGCCTGTTGAAAAGCCTGGCGCGCCAGCCGCACATCCAGGTCCATCACCAGCCTCAGCCCGTAACGCTGCGCATAGACCGCCGCCCGGTCGATCTGGTCGTGAACCGCGCTTTCGCTCACTTCGCGGCGGGGCACGCGCAGGCTGGTGGTGAGGAGATTGAACGCCGCGTGACGCCCCACCAGGTCGAGAAACGGACGGTAACCTGCGGGCTGAAACTCCGCCTCCGTCCAGAACCAACAACCCAGCGAAGGCAATACGTCGGGCGGCAAACGCGTCTGCCCAGTCCGCACAGCGGGAGAATCGGCAGTCCGCCCTGAGTCGAGGTAGGGAGCCGCGTTCGCCAATGGCATTGCGCGCCCCTCACTCCGTTCCCCCGGCAGTGCTCCGGCCGACGACTGCACGAGGCCCCCGGACAGAAGACCGGCAGCCAGACCGAACCCGAGCCATTTGCGGGACCCGCGCCGGATGAGTCGCGTCGCGTGCTCGGCGTTCGCCGCGGTCGGCGGCGAACGCAAAGACACGCCCAAGCGGGCCTGGGGCACTGTGTACATGGATGGGAGTCAGGCACGCCCGGCGCCGGCTGGGAAGCCGAAAAGCAGTCGCCCGTCCAGGCGTTCTGCGCTCTGCCAGCGAGTTCACCCGACCGCCCCGCCGCCGGTCACTCTGTCGCGGCGCCGCCACTCGAGGACGAGTTTCCGAGCACCTCGCCCCGACTGAACACCGTGACCTTGGCCCGCGGAGAAGGACCTTCGGCCGTATCGCTGGCAAACTGAAGCTCATTGGCGCCCGCGTTCAGGACCGGCCAGGTCCCGCGCGGAGTGACCTGGCGGAGCCGCTCGCCTTTGGCGTCGTAAAGCACACAGTCCTCCGGGCCATTGCCTTCGAGCCAACTGCCCGAAGGCATCTCGACCGGCAGGACGACCGTCACGCCGTTCACGGTGACGGCGGGATTCTTCATTGACGCCGCCAGCATCGGGAGTGACTCGATCGGGCCGACGCGACACTTCACTTCCTTTCCGGGCGGCAGGTTCTGCAGCCACAGGCTCGCCGACTCCACCGAGCCGAAATCGATGGCCTCGCGATAGAGGTTGTAGATCCCCTTGCCGTCGTTCCACGTGTAATCACTCCAGCGCGCGGATTCGGTTTCCACCAGGGTGAAGGAGCGGCGCCCGCTGAAATCCACCGTGACATAGCGGTCCGCGACCGCGCCGAAGGCCAGGTGTTGCGGGCTCTCGAGACGGAGGGCCACCAACTCGCCCTGGCCGTCGCCTTCGATCCACACGCCAAGAGCCTGCCGCTCCTTCAGATTCAGGGGTGGATCGAACTGCGTTCGACACTGCGCCCACGCCGCGCGGCGGTGGACTTTGCCGGCGTTGGTGGCCGTAAGCACAGCCGTCGGTGGATTCGTCCCAACCTCCTCCGAAGCGACCGAGAAGGTCACGCCTTCGGCAGCGCTCGTGCTCCATCCGGCCAGATTGGTGCGTGCCCAATTCGCGATCGCCGGCGTACCGGGCGTCGCCCCCGGGCCGGCCGACATGAGCGCTTCTATACGCAGCCTGACGGGCTGGGCGGCGAAGGGATTCGTGGTTGACCAGGCGAGGGTCCATGGCTCTGCCGGCGCAACCGTATGGGCTTCGGAGTGCGCCCGGCAAAAGCGAGCTCCCCCGGCTGGCGCGGTCAGGAGCGCATACTCCGTTCCCGGCTCGCGCAACTTCGCCCTGACCGTCTCGTCGAAGGCTCCGGAGTGACGGAGTTCCTCACAGGTGCGCAGGATGTCCACCGCCCGGCGAAAGAGCGGAACGGTGCGGAGGCGCTCGCGATCCACCCCGCCGGTCAGCGAGATGCCCGCATCCCAGCCGATCAGCCGGGCGCCGAGTTGCTCCATCACGTCCGGGTAGCTCGGCTCCACCTGGGGCGGATCGAACGACTGGAAGTTCCACCAGCCCAGGTGCAGGGGGAGCAGCAGGCCGCCGTTCACAGCCTCGGCGTGCAGGTCGATAAACCGCTTCTGCCCACGCTGCGGATAATCCCAGGCCTGCTAGCGCGTCCGGTATTGCCAGAAGTGGTGCCACATGGCGCTCATCTCCATCCCCACCGGCTTCTTCAGGCGCTTCTGGATCTCCAGCACGAACTTGTCCGCCCAATACCAACACTCGTCGCCGCCCCGCAGAATCGAACTGCCGTCAATGGCATCAAGATAGACGCCGTCGAACCCGCAGCGGTTCACGACCTCGGCGTGGTTGGCGGCGATCTCCGTGAACAGCGAGGAATCGACATCCGGCACGAACAAACCGAAGCACTCCTTCAAGTGACGGGCACGATCGCCTCTCGCGTGCGCCGCGGCCTTGGTCCCCAACGCGCCCCGCTTCACCGCCGTGAAGCGCCAGGGCGGTTCCCGGCTGAAACCTCCGAATATGGCGAGCTCGTCGCCGATGTGCAGCACGACGCTGTTGTGCTCGAAGAATCCCGTGACCGTGCTCATCCCCGTCGTCGGCTCGTGGACGCGGATTTCGGTGGCGTCGGCCGTGATCGGTTCCGCGAGCGTGAACGTGCGGAAGGCGTCGAGCCGCGGGTCCGGCACCGGCGTCACGTACTTCGACTGCTTGTCGATGAAGAAGGCGTAGGTGTGGAAAATCGAACCGATGCCGGCGGCGTGAAGGCGCGCGACAATGCGGGCGAAAGTGTCCCATCCGTCCGGCCATTTCCCGCGGTTCAACGCGAAGTCGCCGAAACGGAAAAAGCCCGCGCCGCCGCCGTGATTGTCCACCTGGGTGAAGCCGAGACTCCGGACCATGGCGATCCAATCGTCCACATTGGTCTCGGTCAGCGAGCCGAAGTTGAACAGATAGGAGCCGTGGTTGAAGGGCACTTCGCGCGCCCACGGTCCCGCCACCCGGCACAGCGGCATCTCGTCGGCTTCGACCAGCACCTCCTTGAGCGCGGCGAGCATCTGACCGGCGGGCACGCCAACGAGGGCGGCCTGCGCGCCGACGAGGCCGAACTTCGGATAGCAGGCCGCGCGCAGCTCACTCTGGAGGGCGGGAAGCGCGTCCACGCGCGTGAAGAGATTGAGCGAAAACGCACACGCCCCGAACGGTTCCTCCGGCCGGCCCTTCAGCGAGAGCGGCGCGTTCAGGAACACAATGGATTCGAGGTTGCTGCCGGTCGCGCTCTCGACGGTGAGACGAATCGCGGAAGCGCGCGGTTCGACTTTCAGAACCACTTCAGCTCCGGCCTCGCCAAAACGCAGTGTCAGGCGTCCGTCCGCAAGCGCCGCCGAGGTTGCCGGATGCTCCTGGCCGGCGCAGCGGACCAGCGCACAGGGCGACGCCACACCGGGGCGCAAGTAATCCGTTCCCGTGGCGCGATCCACGAAACCGAGGTTCTTTCCGTCGGGCGCAATCGTGTATCGGACGTGTGCGTTCTGGACCACGACCGGGTCCGGAGATACGACGGCTTCGAGCGGGCAGGCGGTCAATAATCCGAACAGCAGGGCAATGGCCTTCATAGTGATCTCCTCGCAGTCCGGGATGGTTGCGGTGCCCGGCTGGGCTGTGGACGGGCGTATCACGACCGCCAGCAGAAACAGAAACGACGGCAACGTCAAGCCCCCTTCGCTGATGCCCCAAAACGAGTGAGCACGGGCGTCACGTCCAACAGAGTCAGCACTGCGGAGGGACGACGCCCGCCGGTCAGCAGTCCATTGATAGATCGTCGCCCCCGGGTTCATTCCTTCGCCACCGCTGCGGGAATGAACAGGACAGCCTCACTTCGGCGTGATTTGCTTGCGATCGTTACCGCTGCCAGAACCGCGAGGACGCCGCAGGCGAACCACAAAGCCGCCGGGCTGAAGGTGAACACCGCCATCCCGAGGCTCGGGGCCAGCATCATCGAAAGCGAGTTCGCCATCGCCCAACTCCCGACGTACCGACCGCGCAGGTTCGCGGGGGCGAGGCTCGCCACATAGGCCGACGCGACGGGCGCGAAAGTCATCTCTCCCAGCGTCAGCACGGCCATCCCGAAGAAGAGCGTGGGGGCCGTGTGCAACACCACGTTCAACGTCAGTCCCGCACCCATGAGAAGGTAGCCGGCTGCCACCATGCTGCGCGGCGGATAACGCCGCGTTACCCGCGTCAAGGGCAGTTCGCACAGGAGCACGAGCAGACCGTTGAAGGAGAGCAGGGATCCGTACACCGAATCGCCCAACCCCAGTGAGGTGATGTGCAACCCGAAGGTGGAGAGGACTTGGTGCAGTGCGAGTCCGATCAGCAACGTGGACAAGAGAACCCGCAGGAACCGTCCGTCCCGGCTGATCACCAGGGCCGCCTCGCTCCAACCGGCTTCCTTCTGTCGCGTACCGCCCCGCGGCAACCAGCGCCAGGCGATGGCGGCGAACAGGAGCGACGTCAACGCGTCGCCCACGAAGAGCCACGTGAAGGAATGGGCCGCCAGGAACGCGGCGGTCGCGGGTCCGATCGCCCAGCCGGCGTTGAACGCCATTCGGTAGGTCGAGAACATCGTCACCCGCTGGTGAACCGGCGCCAGATCAATCAGCAGGGCCGCGCAAGCCGGCACGTACATTTCACCGGTCAGGCTCACCAAGCCGGTCAACAGGGTGATGGCTGGCAACGTGGCCGCTTGCGAGAGCAGGAGCATACTTGCCGCCGCCAGCGTCGTGGAGAGGATGATGGTGTTGCGCCGACCCAGCGTGTCGGCCAGGTGGCCGCCCAGGAAAGCCGCGCCGATGCGCCCCAGGCCATACGCGCCAAATGCGATCCCCGCCTCCGCGTTCGTGAATCCGCGGCGACTCAAATAGAGGGTCAGGAAGGGCATCACGAAGGTGCCGAACTTGTTGAGGAACACGCCGGCAAAGAGAATCCACACCGGGCGCGGATACGATTTGAGCGTGGCCAGCAGGCTGTCGGCGGGCTGTGCTGAGGAAGGCGGATGGGTCTTCATGGAAAGCAAAACACCCTGCCGACCTTTCGGTGGGCAGGGTGGAAATCGAGTGCGGGTCCCCTAAACTCTCTCCTCCTGCCCGGACGCCGGACGCATGCCGGTTACGCGCCAAATCAGGTTCGCGGCGGGGGCAGCGACGACGGCGCATGCCTGCCCGTAGCTGGGCAAAACCGCGGTGGCATGCATTCTCACGCTCATCGTGGCGCGGATTAATGACCAACGCTCACTGCACAGTCAAGCAGAACTGTAATCTCCGGTGACATTTCAACTGCTCCGACCGGAGGTCAGGCGCCGCTAGCCCCCAATGCCCCGGGCATGCCGGGCATTGGGACGCTATGAGCGACGATGCGTTACCCGATCACGCCTGGAAGGCGGGGACACGCTGCCGGGCCAGGAGTTGAGGCAGTGAGTGATCCACGTAGCGGGCATCCCGCCAGTCGGGGAAACAGGCGGCAAGCACGCGGGAGAATCCCAGGCCTCGATCGACTTGGCGGAGCAGCAACTCGCCCCCGTCCTTGGAGAGAGCCCCGGTGGTGAACTCGGCGACGACTTCCCGGATGCCCGGACCGGAAAGGACCAGCGGTTGATCGTGACAGGCTGTCGGGCCAGTGGCGCCCAAGACGGATGCGTGCGGCCCTTTCTACACAGCCCCTCCGGCGCCTTTCCCGCGCCAATCTTCGATCCACTACGATCCTCCGGGTTGGCGCGACGCCGGTCGCCGGTGCTTCGTCATCGCTGGTCAATGGCCTGCCATGCACCGGTCTGAAATGCACCGGCGCCCGCCCCGCCTGCTGCCCCCAGCGGATTCCTTCCGGCACTTCTACCGCGCACTAATCCTGGCCTCTTCCTTTGATCTGTACCGCCAGCTTTCGCTGGAGCGCGTTCAGGACAACCTCGGCCGCGGCCTCAACGGTCAGTTCGGCTGTGTTGATGGTTACGTCGTGGTTCAACGGATCTGCCGCGTTTTGACCATACTGGCGGCGGGCCAATCTCGTTCGCTCGCGATCCGACCTTTCGATCTCAACCCGCGCAGCCTTCAAGCTCAAGTTCTCCCGGCCGGCGATCCGCCGGACTCGCACTTCGACCGGGGCAACCATCCGCACCCGCAAGCCAAACTGACTGGGCAAAACGTACTCTGCCCCGCGTCCGACGATGACCACGTCTCCCTGGTGACCCAATGTGAGCAGAATCTCCCGCAGATGGACCAGGTAGCCGGCTGTTCCCATGGGCTGCGGGTTGAGCAGGTCGCCAATGGCATCTTGGATCGTCGCCCGATCGCGCTCATCCAAACTCTCGATCAATTCCCGGCGAACGTGCGCCTTTTGTGCGATCGCATCCACAATTTCGTTGTTGAACACTTGCCAGCCCAAGCGTTTCCCCGTCAGTTGCCCCACCGCACTTCCACCGGCGCCTTTTTCGCGAGAGATGAGCAGGTAGGGACCATAAGCCAGCTTGCCCTCCTTGCCGCGCCCGGGCCGTCGCTCACGATCCGCCCGGAGGTCGTAGGCCCGATAAAGGGCAATCTGCTTTCGCATCACGTCTTCAATATCAATCATAACGATTCCTTCGCACCAGAGGGTACCCGCGTCCCAAGCGGGTCCGCTTTTCCCCGGCGATCTCGCTGGCGCAGATTTTCCGGATTCGGGTTGGAGCTTTCGTTGTCCGACGGGCGATGTCAAATCCTGGCCAAAAGCCGCCCTCAACAAACCGCGCCCCTGCGAGTATGTTCGCCCACATGAACTCGGACGTGCCCAACCCAAACCCGTCCCGCACCCATCGCATTGAGCTCAAGCTGCGGGAGATGAGCCAGTTGTTCAACACGATGGACCCCTCGCCCTTCCCCGAGAAGGACCTGGACCATGATGCTGAAGAGTTCATCGTGAACTGGGCGCGGGAGTTTCCCCTGGACGAACCGGTCGCGTTGGTGGTCCATCTGGGCGTGTTGCCCCAAGAGCAAGCAGCGCAGCCCGTGATTGAAGGAGCCCTTCACCATTACTTCGCGTATCGATTCGAGCAGAACCGGCTGGAGTTTCGACATCTCATGCAGGACGGTCGCCGAAGCCTATTGACGGGCCTGGTCTTTTTGGCCGCCTGTTTGACGCTGAGCAGGTTCCTCGCGGGAGCGGGAACCTTCTCCACTCTCGCACGGGAAAGCCTGGCCATTGCCGGCTGGGTGGCGATGTGGCGGCCGATGGAGATTTACCTTTATGACTGGTGGCCGCTGCGCCGGCGCGCGAGGATCCTCAGGAAACTCAGCCGGATGCCTGTCGAGGTGCGACACCAACAGTGAATCTCGTCGGTATGCGCTTAAGTAGGACGGTATGACTCTGCGCAGGGCTACCTCCTTTTCGGAGCCTGCCCTGTGGGATGGAGAAATCGCCGTGAGCCTTCAATGGGGGTTTGGTTTGAAATGAAGGAAGTGATCGGATGAGCTTCGCGGTGGCGTCGGTGATTGTGCGTTCTGCGGCGGGTCACGCCGGGCAGAGTTTGCGGCGGAGCGGGCGTCGATTCCCATACGGCAACAAACTCATGGGTACCTCGCCACATCTTTCGCGAAGGATTGGCTGGAACCGGCGGCTGGTTCAGGCCGCAGTTCTCGCCCTCGCCAGCCTGCTCTGCCGGGTGAGCTGGGCGTGGACCGCCGGCAGACACAAGGCGGTTGCGCTCATCGCGTGAGCGGGTTGTGAGGGGAGACGAGGTCGCTCACCTTTCGCGTGCGGACCCGCGCCGGCGCGAGGCCCATGACCCGCGCCGAGGCTCACGATCAGCGTCTGCGTCTGGAGTAGTAGTAACCGCCGCCGCCGCCGAACAATACCAACAGGATCACGATGATTAAGAGAGTTGACATGTGTGAAGCGTAGTGCCGTCGAGGACCGCGCGCCATGGGGTGTTCACCCCATAGTCCAGTTACACCCGGTGTTAGAGGAACCGAGGCTGGCATCGGGCTCGCAGCCGGTCGAATGGGCACCAAGCGGCAGGAAAGATCCCGCGAGAGGCACCGACGGGAACGAAGATTTCGCAAAGATTCCTTGACGGCCTGGCAATCCGAGAGTTAGTTGCAGCCAATAAAAGCACACCTTACGAGAACTATTATTCGACGGCGGCGAAGCAAGTCGCTCAGAGCACCGAACAGTCCCAAGGGCCGTGGATACGGAAACCGCTCCTCGGTTCGCGAACGTGATTTGCCGACAGCCTGTCGTTTCTTCCTGGCGCGTTAAGCCCCAGCGCAAGAACGCGCTGAACACGAATAACAAACCACCTCCACAGGAGCCCACCACATGGTTGAACCTCGCAACTGCCCGATGCCGCCCTCCCCGGAACATCCGGTCGATCACGCCAAGTATCTCAAACAGGTGCGGACCTATTCACCGCCGCCCGGGCGATTCGATCCGTTGAAGGCCAGCGCGCGCGAGCTTGCTCGGTATGGATTTCCCCGCCGGCCAAATCCAAGGACCGAACCGCAGTTGAGCGCGCTCTTCCACAAGGCCTTTGCGCGACCGATCAAGCCTGTAAGGGCCGAAATCGAGATTGACCGCGTCCTGCTTGACGCACCTCGCCGGCGCGCGCTCCGGGTCCAGGACGGTCGCTTTGCACCGGGCGGCTGGGGTGGCGTCATCGCGCCAGCCTCCGCATTCGGATTCAATCCCCCTGAACCCGCCGTCACGGTGTACGGCGAATGGTCCGTTCCCACCATGGAGCCGGACTTCGACAATCCTAAAACCCCGATGACCGTCGGCTTCTGGGTGGGATTGGACGGTTCACTCAACAATCAGGTGCTCCAAGCCGGCACCGCAGCCACGGTGACCGGCGACAATATCGACTACTGGGCCTGGTTTGAATGGTTCCCGGCCCCGCCAGTTCGCATCAACAGTTTCCCCATCAGTCCGGGCGACCTCGTCACGGTCCTCGTTTGCGCGGTGACGCCAACGCAGGGCTTCGCCTCGATGTTGAACCGGACCACCGGAGTCACCACGAGCGTTGGCTTCCCGCCCCCACCCGGTTTCACTTCCCAAGGCACAACCGCCGAGTGGATTGTGGAAGGAGTCTCCGCGGATCTGCCCAACTGGGTTCTGATGGGATTCCATAACTGCACTGCGGGTACCAAGACCCATCACATCGACATTTCCCGACCGACGATTACGGAGATTTCCGGGACCTCGAAGAACCTGACCGTTTCCGTGGCCTGGCAGGCGAATAATACGGTGCTCGTATTCTGGGAGGGAATCCGCTAAAGCCATTCAAGGATCCACCCGCCACGAGGGCGGGCCAGATCAGTTGCCCCGTCCGATGCAGTAAGCCGCCCGCGTCGCTCTGCTGAGTCGTCACCCCGCGGCTGCCGCATTCCCTATCGGCGCTACCTCCCGTTTCCCCGCCTCGATCAGCCTTGTTTCTTCCTCGTTCGTCCGCCCTTCGAACAGCACCTCATCCGAATTGTTTCAATCCGCGCCCCGATCCGAGGACCGGGGCGACGTGGGTACACGGTGGCTCGGATTGCGCTGTTCTGGTTTCAATCCGCGCCCCGATCCGAGGACCGGGGCGACCGGTCGAAATGTCATTCCAGCCGAGCAATACATAGTTTCAATCCGCGCCCCGATCCGAGGACCGGGGCGACTGCTCGCCTATCGGGCCCAGCCGGGCGTGAGCGGGTTTCAATCCGCGCCCCGATCCGAGGACCGGGGCGACCCCGACCGCGAGCGTACCGTTGAGATGCGCGACGCGTTTCAATCCGCGCCCCGATCCGAGGACCGGGGCGACCGGTCCAGAGTAACACGGTGTCGGGCGATACGCTGTTTCAATCCGCGCCCCGATCCGAGGACCGGGGCGACGTGGGTCGCGGCGTTGGGTATGGTGGTCATCATCTGTTTCAATCCGCGCCCCGATCCGAGGACCGGGGCGACCGCTGTCGGCGGGGTGTGGGCGTTCAAGGCCGCCAGTTTCAATCCGCGCCCCGATCCGAGGACCGGGGCGACCTCGTGAATGCGGTTGCGCATGTCGCCGCAGCCTGTTTCAATCCGCGCCCCGATCCGAGGACCGGGGCGACCAGTTCACGCTTGGCCTCGCGCTCGGCGATCACCTGTTTCAATCCGCGCCCCGATCCGAGGACCGGGGCGACTCCCGACGGAGCCACGAGGGCTTGGAAGGATGCCCAGTTTCAATCCGCGCCCCGATCCGAGGACCGGGGCGACTTCGCGGGAGCCGCGGGCAGAGGAAGCCGCTCGACCTGTTTCAATCCGCGCCCCGATCCGAGGACCGGGGCGACCTGCTACCAAAAGAAGGGCGGATGCGGTGCTAAGTTCGTTTCAATCCGCGCCCCGATCCGAGGACCGGGGCGACCGTGATGCGGTAATGACCGGCGTCACCATCGTTATGTTTCAATCCGCGCCCCGATCCGAGGACCGGGGCGACCTCCTGGCCGACATCGGCGCCACGCAGGTCACCACGTTGTTTCAATCCGCGCCCCGATCCGAGGACCGGGGCGACCTCCTGGCCGACATCGGCGCCACGCAGGTCACCACGTTGTTTCAATCCGCGCCCCGATCCGAGGACCGGGGCGACCGGGCCGGTCTTGGTGGGCAAGATGGTGGGCAAGGCGTTTCAATCCGCGCCCCGATCCGAGGACCGGGGCGACGTGTCGGCCTTGGGCAACGGCAAGCCCCTGGGCCGGGTTTCAATCCGCGCCCCGATCCGAGGACCGGGGCGACCGGGCCGGTCTTGGTGGGCAAGATGGTGGGCAAGGCGTTTCAATCCGCGCCCCGATCCGAGGACCGGGGCGACGTGTCGGCCTTGGGCAACGGCAAGCCCCTGGGCCGGGTTTCAATCCGCGCCCCGATCCGAGGACCGGGGCGACACTAACGGTGTTGCGGCTACGTCGTGGTTTTCGCTGTTTCAATCCGCGCCCCGATCCGAGGACCGGGGCGACCCGATGTACCGCTTGACGGCGGTCCGCCCTTCATCAATGTTTCAATCCGCGCCCCGATCCGAGGACCGGGGCGACTTGGGGCGGGGGTCCGCCGCCGGCGCATATTTACCGGTTTCAATCCGCGCCCCGATCCGAGGACCGGGGCGACGAATCCAAGAGCCATCGTCGATAGCGAGTACAGAGTTTCAATCCGCGCCCCGATCCGAGGACCGGGGCGACTTATGTCAACATAATCATTCACACCATCAAACAACACGTTTCAATCCGCGCCCCGATCCGAGGACCGGGGCGACTTATGTCAACATAATCATTCACACCATCAAACAACACGTTTCAATCCGCGCCCCGATCCGAGGACCGGGGCGACGGGCAACCTATCGTCACGCGCTGAGCCGTTACGCTGTTTCAATCCGCGCCCCGATCCGAGGACCGGGGCGACGGAGCCGCAACGGGAGTTCCTGACAATGGAGGAAACGTTTCAATCCGCGCCCCGATCCGAGGACCGGGGCGACCAAATCTTCGCGAAGGTAGAGCACCGCGACCCGTGTTTCAATCCGCGCCCCGATCCGAGGACCGGGGCGACGTGCTTGGGTAAGTACCCGCTCGCGACCATGCCGAGGTTTCAATCCGCGCCCCGATCCGAGGACCGGGGCGACGCCTGGCGGGGCTGGGCGCGGCGTGGCTAGGCAGGTTTCAATCCGCGCCCCGATCCGAGGACCGGGGCGACACACGATTCAAGGGACTGCCTACAGAGGCGCGTTGTTTCAATCCGCGCCCCGATCCGAGGACCGGGGCGACTTCACACCAGAGCAAGCCGAGAAAGCGCTACGCTGTTTCAATCCGCGCCCCGATCCGAGGACCGGGGCGACTGGGGAGTTGCAGGTTGAGACTGGTGATGGAGAATGTTTCAATCCGCGCCCCGATCCGAGGACCGGGGCGACGCGTTACGCGTTCTGCAACGGGTTTGGGATTCTCACGTTTCAATCCGCGCCCCGATCCGAGGACCGGGGCGACAGAGTCAGGGGGCAATGTAGATGCCAGTCTAACGGTTTCAATCCGCGCCCCGATCCGAGGACCGGGGCGACCCGTCTGCAATGTAAGCGGTGATCTCAACTTGCAGGTTTCAATCCGCGCCCCGATCCGAGGACCGGGGCGACCGGGTGCGGGGTGAAGCAGATTAAGACTCTCATGCGGTTTCAATCCGCGCCCCGATCCGAGGACCGGGGCGACACTGGAGTCGCAATCACGGAGTACGCGCAGTTCCGTTTCAATCCGCGCCCCGATCCGAGGACCGGGGCGACTTGATGGGGAGTTGCAGACTCACAGTGAGATTCTGGTTTCAATCCGCGCCCCGATCCGAGGACCGGGGCGACTAACTCGCCGGTTCGCGTGGTTCATATCCACCGTGTTTCAATCCGCGCCCCGATCCGAGGACCGGGGCGACTGATACTCAAGCCGACTAAGCACGCGGCGGCGGTGTTTCAATCCGCGCCCCGATCCGAGGACCGGGGCGACCAATCCGCTCCAGCGGTGCGGCACGAAGCGCGGAGTTTCAATCCGCGCCCCGATCCGAGGACCGGGGCGACCAGTAAAGTACATGAAAACTCGAAGTGGAAGCATCCTGTTTCAATCCGCGCCCCGATCCGAGGACCGGGGCGACTGGACAAAAAAGCGTTCATTGGTGCGGATGGTGCATGTTTCAATCCGCGCCCCGATCCGAGGACCGGGGCGACCCATTCTGCCGATCTCGCGAGCCGTGCGGGTCCGGTTTCAATCCGCGCCCCGATCCGAGGACCGGGGCGACGCGACGTTTGGGACTGGCACAACTTACACAACGGACGTTTCAATCCGCGCCCCGATCCGAGGACCGGGGCGACCCGCAATACGACGCCGCCTACCGTCAAGCCTTGGTCGTTTCAATCCGCGCCCCGATCCGAGGACCGGGGCGACGCGCGGTGGAACTCGAACTCGACGGATTCGATCCTGTTTCAATCCGCGCCCCGATCCGAGGACCGGGGCGACACATCCTTCACGAAGAGCGTGTCTGTGGTAGCATTGTTTCAATCCGCGCCCCGATCCGAGGACCGGGGCGACGCCGTATCTGGTGTTTGCTCTGCAAAGACTACGGTGTTTCAATCCGCGCCCCGATCCGAGGACCGGGGCGACGGCACCCAGGTCGCCGCCGAACTCTGCGCCGCGCTGTTTCAATCCGCGCCCCGATCCGAGGACCGGGGCGACCCGATCTCGCGGATGCCAAGGGGCCGCTCTACATCGTTTCAATCCGCGCCCCGATCCGAGGACCGGGGCGACACTGGCATCAAGGTCGAGAAACCCGCTCTCTCCCTGTTTCAATCCGCGCCCCGATCCGAGGACCGGGGCGACGCGTTGGCGAGTTCGAGCGTGTGCGCGGTGATCTTGTTTCAATCCGCGCCCCGATCCGAGGACCGGGGCGACGAAACCACCCGACGATCTGGAGCCCGATCCACACGTTTCAATCCGCGCCCCGATCCGAGGACCGGGGCGACTTCAACTCGGACTTGGTCGCAAACTCGACCTCGATGTTTCAATCCGCGCCCCGATCCGAGGACCGGGGCGACCCGCCGTCACCCGCGCCGAGTTCGCCGCGTTCCAAGTTTCAATCCGCGCCCCGATCCGAGGACCGGGGCGACTTCTATGCGGCGGGCTCCAGCAACCTCCTGGTGGTTTCAATCCGCGCCCCGATCCGAGGACCGGGGCGACCAATCCGCCTGGGTCTATGCCTGCGTGCGCGTCCTGTTTCAATCCGCGCCCCGATCCGAGGACCGGGGCGACGCCAGTACCGGGTCGAGCCCGTGAACTTCTCGCAGTTTCAATCCGCGCCCCGATCCGAGGACCGGGGCGACTCTTCCTCCGGCTACCGAACCCGTGGGATTTCTGGGTTTCAATCCGCGCCCCGATCCGAGGACCGGGGCGACCGACTACGCCGCCGGACTGGTCATGCGCGGCTGGATGTTTCAATCCGCGCCCCGATCCGAGGACCGGGGCGACCCCCGCGTTGCTGCGTGATGCGGAAGGGTGAGTTGTTTCAATCCGCGCCCCGATCCGAGGACCGGGGCGACCCATCAAAGGCACGCTCACCGAGGGCCTGAACGCGGTTTCAATCCGCGCCCCGATCCGAGGACCGGGGCGACGCGACGCGGCCACGCGCTCGCGCAACGGCACGATCTGTTTCAATCCGCGCCCCGATCCGAGGACCGGGGCGACGCCCCGCACCAATGCATCGGCGCCGCCGAATACCAGTTTCAATCCGCGCCCCGATCCGAGGACCGGGGCGACTTGCGGCGTTTGAGCTCGACGACGATCTCGGACATGTTTCAATCCGCGCCCCGATCCGAGGACCGGGGCGACCTCCCGCCAGCGTCTCGCTGGCGTCGTCTTCGCTGTTTCAATCCGCGCCCCGATCCGAGGACCGGGGCGACGAGCGTGGGCTTCATCCCGCTCGACTGGGAGGAAGTTTCAATCCGCGCCCCGATCCGAGGACCGGGGCGACCGGTGGTGGGGGCGGTTACGGTGTATGGTGCCGGGTTTCAATCCGCGCCCCGATCCGAGGACCGGGGCGACGAGAGCCAGCGGTCATGCGACGAAGGCAAAGGCGTTTCAATCCGCGCCCCGATCCGAGGACCGGGGCGACCCAAAGGCCCTTGCGCTGATCGTCGCCGTAAGGCTGTTTCAATCCGCGCCCCGATCCGAGGACCGGGGCGACCGGGGAACATCAACGGAACTATCCGAGTCCACAAGCCGTTTCAATCCGCGCCCCGATCCGAGGACCGGGGCGACGAGACCTGGGGCCGGGTGATTGCGCGCGTGAACGGGTTTCAATCCGCGCCCCGATCCGAGGACGGGGCGACCAAAGGCCCTTGCGCTGATCGTCGCCATACGGCTGTTTCAATCCGCGCCCCGATCCGAGGACCGGGGCGACGCTCAAGCCCGCGCTCCTGGCCGATCTCCAATTCGTTTCAATCCGCGCCCCGATCCGAGGACCGGGGCGACCCGGAATCCCGATCGACGAACCCTTCGTCGTCGAAGTTTCAATCCGCGCCCCGATCCGAGGACCGGGGCGACGCCTGAGAGCGCCGGCGTCCTGTCCTGGTATCGGGTTTCAATCCGCGCCCCGATCCGAGGACGGGGCGACAGGGCCAGCGCCCATGACCGAGCACGCGAACAAGGTTTCAATCCGCGCCCCGATCCGAGGACCGGGGCGACTCTTGTCGCCGAGTTTCGTGAAGCCAGTGTTGATCTGTTTCAATCCGCGCCCCGATCCGAGGACCGGGGCGACCCCCGCACCAATGCATCGGCGCCGCCGAATACCAGTTTCAATCCGCGCCCCGATCCGAGGACCGGGGCGACATTTTTCGTCGGTCTTCGGGTGCCGTTGGACGTGGTTTCAATCCGCGCCCCGATCCGAGGACCGGGGCGACCCGTCAACGCCCGCTGCTCGACCGACCCTTGATCGTTTCAATCCGCGCCCCGATCCGAGGACCGGGGCGACGATGCGCTTTACGCGGCCGGGGCCAGCAACCTCTTGTTTCAATCCGCGCCCCGATCCGAGGACCGGGGCGACGCCCCGGCCCGACCGTCCACGTGCCCGCACTCTCACGTTTCAATCCGCGCCCCGATCCGAGGACCGGGGCGACGTGGAAAAGGGGGTTGCGAATGCGTCGCCAGGCCTGTTTCAATCCGCGCCCCGATCCGAGGACGGGGCGACGACGGTGTACCTGGATGCCACGCTCGAGGGGTTGTTTCAATCCGCGCCCCGATCCGAGGACCGGGGCGACTCTACATCCATCTAAGGTGCAATCCGCATACGAGCCGTTTCAATCCGCGCCCCGATCCGAGGACCGGGGCGACTCGTCCAGCGGGTAGTATGCGCGGTGCCGGTTCATGGTTTCAATCCGCGCCCCGATCCGAGGACGGGGCGACATCCACGGGTACAACAAGACG
Organism: uncultured bacterium; assembly: GCA_963735925.1. Classification (GTDB taxonomy): domain Bacteria; phylum Verrucomicrobiota; class Verrucomicrobiia; order Limisphaerales; family J093; genus DSVZ01. Next base: position 552,893 of record CAVTMT010000003.1, on the reverse strand, counting down.
ACCGGCGCCGACGTGTTTCAATCCGCGCCCCGATCCGAGGACGGGGCGACCAACGCCTACCTGCTGGCCACGCAGGCGCCGGAACTGTTTCAATCCGCGCCCCGATCCGAGGACCGGGGCGACAACGCTACGTGCGCGGCAAGGTGACTTTGGGATCGTTTCAATCCGCGCCCCGATCCGAGGACCGGGGCGACTTCGAGCAAAGACCAGATCGTTCCCTGGATGTCGTTTCAATCCGCGCCCCGATCCGAGGACCGGGGCGACTGCGGCCCTTCCAACCGACTCAGCCGCAAGCCATTTCTGCCCGGTTTGCGCGAACCTGTCCATTTTGTTCGGCACCGGGACTCCGAGAATGTCAAAGAACGCAGGAAAAACCTGTCCCCCTGCGGGTGGCGTGCCCGCCGCGAAACCTCCCGGTGTGGGCCGGCACTCCCGGTTCGCGGACGCGAAGTCACAGGATCAGGGGTTCGGTGAGATCCACCGGTTTGTCCACGCCCTGATGTTCGGTGCGTTGCACCGCCGCTTCGTCCAGGAAGTAGAACCGCAACGAATCCTCCTCGGCCTTCATCTCGCGCAGCAGCCGGGCGCGCAGGTTCACCCATTCCTTCTGTCCAACCTGGCACTCGAACACCGATTTCTGCACCCGCGTGCCGTAGTCCTCGCAGGCCCGGGCCACGCGCCGCAAGCGTTTGCGGCCGGCCTTCTCAACCGTGGACACATCGTAAGTGACCAGCACGAGCATCGCAGCTCCTATTTGGGAATCAGCGGAACGTAGTCCGTGACGTCGCCGCGGAGGTGCCGGGCCAGCAGGCGGGCCTGGACGAACGGCATCTGGGCGAGGCGCAGGTTTTGTTCGAGCAGGGGATGGTTCAAGGATTCTCGCTTCCGCTCCTGATAGGCCTTGATGACGCGTTTGCGGCCCGCCTCCGTGAACTCCACCGCGCCACCTTCGCGTGCGTGGAAATCGTCCGGACCGATTTGCTGCCGGTTGACCAGCGTGACCGCGAGCCGGTCGGCGAGCCAGGGCCGGAATTCCTCCATCAAATCGAGGGCGAGCGAGGGGCGGTTCGGCCGGTCCGCGTGGAGGAAACCCACAAACGGGTCCAGGCCGATGCTGGTAAGCGCCGCCACGCAGTCGTGCCGGACCAGGGCGTAAAGAAAGCTGAGCAGGCAGTTGATCCGATCCCGCGGCGGACGACGGCTGCGCGTGGTGAAGGCGAAATCCTCCTGCTGCTGCTTGAGCAGGCCGTTGAACGCGCCGAAATAGGTGGCGCTGGCCATGCCTTCCGCGCCCCGCAGCCGGTCCAGCGCTCCGGGCTTGCCCAGGTCCGCCGCGGTCCAGCGCCCGAGGTCCTCAATCTGCCGGGCGAGGGCGTCGGTGGCCGCGGCGAGTTCCGCCTGGCGATCCGGGCTTTCTGATTCGCGGGCCGCGCGCAGGAGCGAGTTGCGTCCGTTCTGGACCTTGCCGGCGATGATCTGTCGGGCAATGGCCGCGCAGCGGGCCGGGGCGTCCGCCGCCCGGAACTGCGCCCGCCGCAGCGTCACGCTGGTGTCGGCCACCCCGGTCAGGCGGGCCTGGAGATGACCGTTCTCGGAGAGGAAGTTCACCGCCACCCCATGCTCCCAGCAGAGACCGAGCGCCGGCGGACTGAGGGTGCTGGCGCCGAAGACGCAGACCGATTCCAGATGATGGATGGGGATCGACAATTTCCGCGTGTCGATGGCCGATTGGCGATTCCATTCCTCTCGCGGCAGGTCCGGCGGATAAACGGGAACTTCCACCTGGAGCGTCAGGTGGTCGCGCGCCACGTAAGTCGCCGGGGTGATCAGATAGAGCGTGTTTTGCTGGATGTCAGCCATGTTTCAGATTGGGCCCCGCTCCGCGTTTCGCATTTCAGGTTTCAAATAACGCGCGGGCGGCGCGCGCCACCCGGCTGGTGTTGGCGGTCGCCTGGGGCAGGCAAACCTCGAAAAGCGAGCACTCTTCGCAGGCCGGTTTGAAGACGGCGGGCGGCAAGGGCGGGATTACCGACGGGTGGCTCGCAATGTCACATCCCGGGAGCAACGCGTGCAACCGGGCCACCGTGGCTTCAGTCAACTGGCGCAGTTCCGCAGTGAACTCGACGTCGCGCCGGCGCTTGCTGTCCGCGTGGAACACCGCCCCGCGCGGGACCGGCACGCCAAACATCTCCTCCAGACACAGCGCCTGGGCGCAGAGCTGGGCGTCGTCGTTCTCCCACTTGCGGCGCTTGCCGAGCTTGAACTCGACGGGCAACAGGGTGTAGCAGCCGACGTGAGGAGGCTCTGACTTGCCGTTGGCTGGCGGCTGAGCGTTGGAAGTTGACGGAGGAGGGGCTTCAGAGCTGAGCCTCGTCACCTCGGCTGCTACGCCGGACGAATGGACCTCCACGATGTCGCACTTGCCGTTGAGCCCGAGCCGTTCGGAAAACACCGGCAAAGCGCGCAGCAGTTTCACGCCCTTGGCGATCTCATAACCAGCCAGGTCCGAATGTTCGTGGACAATGTCGCCCCGGTCGGTATGGGCGTTCGCCTCGCGCCAGCCCTCGACGACCTTCAACGCCGCCCGGCGCGGGCAGTAGAGGTAGTCGTTCAACAGCGACAGCGGGACTGAGTCCGGCGTGTCAGCGACGGGTGATGGCGGATTCTCCTTTGGGTCCACGGAGACTGGGGTTGGGCCGCCGATGATCAAGTTCCCCGGATGACGGCGCAGACGCGCTCACGGATTTCGTGAAGCTTGGCGGGAACCAGTTTGCCCACGGCCCGGCGCACACACACTTCATTGGCCGTCACCACGCGATGGGGCAGCACAAAGCTGGCCCGCGGCAGCGCGCCACCGGCCTCAAAATCCCCGGACAGGATCGGGACAGCCTCGGGATGGCCGGCGGACTGGCTGGTGATCTGGCACAGGATGACGTCGCCGCGGCTCAGCGAGGCCAGCACCAGGGCGGGCCGCACTTTGGCGCTGGACAGGTCCGTGAACGGGAAGGGCACGACCACGACCTGGCCGCTTACAAATCGCGCCATGCCTCGTCCTCCTCGGGTGAGTTCCAATCGGCCGCCCAGGCCGATGTCGCCAACGGCAACAAGTCCTCACGGCCTTCGTCGCGGGCGGCCTGCCGGGCCTTCAGGAAATTCAGAAAGTCGAGCACTTCCTGTTGGACCGGCTCGGGCGCGGTCCTGATTTCCTCGATGAGCGTCTGGGTCAGCGTACTCATGGTTGTATCGTAATTGACGACGGTGGTGTTTCCAAGACGGTTAGCGTTTCACCCACTGGGCGGCCTCGGGTTGCACCGGTCCAACCGGCACACGCTCGCTCCGATCCAGTTCGGCCGGGCCCTGCTCGACCGCAGGACGGAACTCCAACTCGTAAATGGCGTCAGCCAGCGTGGCATCCGGTGGCAATTTGTCCGCCACTTCCAAGAGCATTTGTCTCGTACTCACGGTTTTGGTTTATGCCGCAAAAGCGCGTGGGCCGCCATAGGGTTCAAGGCGCAACCCCAACCCGTACTGACGGCACCTCCCACACGATACGCTTGGCTTTGATGACCGCGACACCTTCGCCGTTCCTGCCGCCTTTGACCTCGCCGGCTTCGGCGACGTGGTATTCGTCGGCTGGCGGCGTGCCCTCGTAATCTTCCAAGCTGCGCGGAAACTCGCTGCCGGAAGAACGGAAGACTGCCTTGCCGTCTTTGCTCTCCGTTCGGGAGCGGACGTACACGAGGTTGAAGAGCTTGTGCGCGGGCGCATTGCCCAACGCCGACTGGTGTTGGAAATCCACCAGGCCAACCAGCCGGAGATGCCGCCCAGCGGCGTGGTCGTCGTCGAACATGTGGACCAGCGCAAACAGGAAATTGTCCAGATCGTAGTAGGTGAAGCAGGTCTTGGCCGCGAACGCGGGCGAGAAGTGTATGTGGCAGCGATACAGGCCGTAATCAATGCCGTATTTGCGGCCCATCGTGCGGCTGTCGCCGGATTCCGCCGCCGCTTGTTTTTTCGCCTCGTCCACGCTGGCAACAGCGCAACGCGTGATTGTCGAGTCCAGTGGCAGCACTTTGTCGAGGCTCTCGGAGAAAGTGAACTGAAGCGGGCCGCGAATCTGGCCGTAAAAGCTGCCCTTGAGCGGGCCTTCGGTTGAGAGCACACCGCCAAAAGCACGCAGGTCGAAAAACGTGCGCATGACGGCGAGTTGGTAAGCACGGCGTTTCGCTTCTTCGGCCGGGCTGGTTTCCTTTGGTTGCTCTGCCTCATCGCCTTCCGGTGCTGGCGTTTCACTGACTTCGGCATTCGCGGCTTCACTGGCTTGCGTTTCGTTTTCCTTGCCTTTGCCCTTCTTGCCCTTGCCACCTTTGGCCTTTTTGGCGTCCCATGCCTTGGGGTCTTGCTTCAGCTCCTTCTCGAATACCTCCTTTGCAAGCGCCTCAATGCGCTTGGCGTCTGCCGTCCCGGTCTTGGGATCAAACAGCTCTTGGAGAACCGCTCCTTCACGAATGAAAATCTCGTAGCCGTTCCGATCCTCTTTCGTGTCGGTGTCATCCTGCCAGGCACGCGGTTCACTTGCGTGTGGGTAGTAGAGCGTGAAGAAATTTCTGATTTTCCGTTTCAGGCAAACATCGGTGACGAGGCCCTTGAGCGAGTCTGGTTGGACGCGCGGCATGTTGCCGGTGTCAGGGTCGCCGTTGGGGTTGGACTTTGCGCAGTCGTACAGCAGCACGAATTCGTGCCGTTCGCCGACGATGTCGCCGGGTTTCTTGCCGGCCGGTAGTTCGATCTGGTTGTGATGGAGTTTGTCTGGAGCGTTCATGTGATCTTGTCGTTGTTGGTTTAAGCGGGTTGCATTTGGGCTTGGTTGGGTTTGAAGTTCGGCCACTTGCGGTTTCTTTCGTAATAGAAACCCAAGGCGAAACGGCCTTGGTCCTCCAAGGGCAGCGTTCGCGGGAAGTCGCCGCCGGACGCTTCATTCAGGCAGGCCACGACCGCAGCAAGGCCCGCGAAGTCTTCCGGCACGCCGTCGTCGCGACGGTCTTTCGGCACACCGAACTCCAGCTTGCGCGCCCGCCCCGCGTCCATTTTCTGCAAGTGGTAACGCGCAAGCTGACACAGCCGGGGGAAAACCAGCGCTGGGGTTGCTGATGCAGCGCCATAGAGACGATTGGCCGGCGACGATGCGCTCTTTCCGTCGTGGGCGGCATCATGGATTTTGTCGAGAAGGGCGAGCAATCGCCCGCAGAGGATTGCGGTTTCTTTGGCATTCATAATCAATTCACTGTTGGTGAGGGACGGGTTGGTGGTCTTGAGGGCAAAGTAGAGTTGAATGAGCGCCGTTCTCGCGGCGAGGCGCTCTTTGAAATCGGCAGTGTCGGGATCGCCCGAGGCCAGTTCGACGCGTTGCCGCTCGATGGTGGCGGCCAGCATATCGAAGGGCAGCGGTGCGCCGCGCCAAGCCGCGTCAAACAGCGCATTGTAGGTCGTGGGAGCGGGCTTGGCTTTCTGCTTTTCGGCAATCGTGGCACGAGCCAAGTCACGCAATGCCGGCGATTGTGCTTCACCCGCTGGCAGCACGATGGCTTCAAAATATCTGCGGACATGCTGGTCGGCGTGGCCGAGGGTGTCGGTGTGCCAGGAACGAACTGAGAACCGTCCCGTGCCTTTGAGCAGGATGGCGACATGGAAATCCGCCGTGGCGATTTCAGGCGATCTCGTTCCCCAAATGCCGCGCAGATAATCTTGGACAGCCAGGGGATCGGGCTGATCGAGCAACTGCATGAAGTCGGCTGCGATTTGCTGACTCGATTCCCTTGGGACAGCCCAAAAGACGGCCGTTTCGTCGCCCAATTGAAGTGAGGCGTTCGAGTCAGACAGCAGAGCGTTCAAACCAGCGGTTGCCCTTTCGGCGGTTTCAAGACGGAACGTGGCGGTTTGGCTTCCAAGTCCGAAACTTCTGAAAGGCGCTTTGTTGAAGGAAGCAAACGGCACGCTGTCGAAAACCGTTGGGAAATATTCTGTGATGCTGCCGTTGCCCGGAAGAAACGAATCGAAACCAGTGTCGAGATGTTGAGCTATCTCGGTTCGCTTCGCGGCGTAGCGGCTGGCCCACCAAGCACTCAACTCTGGGTCGGCTACGGCGAGTCGTCCGCAAACACGAAATGACAACGTGTCGCCGTCACGCGTCGCCTTCTTTCTGAACCAGTCCAAATTTGCTCGTGCATCTGCTGGCAGCGGAAGGTTTGTGAATTGTGGACGCGACCTCAAGAATAGCCAGACTGCGCGGATTGCTTTGTTTTGCGGATTCGCCCGATATGCATCAAAAACCAATTGCCAGAACAGATGCCGTTTCAGGCGGGCTTTGTTCTCGCCATCAACGCCATCGTTGAAGATTTCATCTACCGGGCCTGTGAGAAAATCGGGCAGCCAATTGTGCTGGTTGGTGCAGACGGATTGAATCTCGCGCCGTTTCTTCGACTTCACGTATGCCCACTGCATGTGGTAATTCGCTGAAACTTTGAATCTCTTGCCTCGCCTCTCAACTTTTTCGCCTTTGGAAGTAACCACTTGTCGGGTCGTAGCACTCAACCAAAGGGCCTTTCCCTGCTCGTCGAGTTCAATGAACCAGTGGACAGGGCGCATGCGATCAGTCTCACAACCCGTCAACCCCCTTTGCGTAGCCAAGCGAAGAAGTTCGGCGATCATGACGCTTGTCCCTCCTTTCCACCTTCCTGCACACGAATCCACCCCCACTCAGCTCTGGCTGGAAGTGGCCGAAGCGCAACAGGGCGATTGCCAGGAACAGACCAGCCATCGGCAGGTCTTCGCTTGCCGGACGCGTCGCCCCAGTGCTGCCACATTGGAGCGAAATCGAAATCGCGGAAAACAATGCCGAAATCCTCCTCTGGTGGTGCTTTTGCTATCTTTTCCGGCGGGGAACTCTCTAATTCCCATTCCGCCACCGAAAACTCACGACAGCCGAAGAACGGTTGGTAGTAGCACTGCCCGGCGGCGGCCCGGCGGAGAAACATCTGGTGGTATTTCGCGCGCATCTGAATCGCGTTCAGTCTTGGACTGTGACCACGCTGACCTTTCGGCCCGAGATCATCCTCGACCTCGATACGGGCTTCGATGAGGTATTCCAGCATTTGGCGATTACCAGATGCGTCCGAACCCCCGCTGAGAATGAGGCTGTGCCGCTGCTGGCGATACTTTGGTTTCCCTTTGGAGTCGGTATCATTGATGTCAAAACCGTCTGCATTGCGATAGGCAGGGTGTGCATCGTATCCAAGCTCGTTTCTCAGTATCGAAACAAGCACGCCTTTACGAACGATGCCCAACCGTGTGATTCGCCAGCGAAAGCCAATCTTGTTTCCGCGCTTGGCGTCCTCTGGCTTCTCGACGGGCTTCATCAGAATGGCCTCCAAGATGCCGCGCGCGGCGCTGGGGGTGATGACCGGATAGCTCACGCGCTCGACATGAAACTCCGGGCGCGTGAAGCAGGCGAACGGGCCTTTGACACGGAGACAGATGGGTTCGGAAATCATGGTCAGAGTCCTCCGAGGATTTGGTTTAATGGGTTGGCGGCGGCGTCCAGACCTGCGCCATGCAAGCCGCCTTGGTAAAGCGAGCAGGCCGTCAGAATCCAAAGCGTGGCCTCCGCCGGCTTTTCCTTCGGAAAGGCTGGCTTCGCGCATTGGTTCAGAAAGGTGTGCTGTTTCCCATCGCGCAGATCAAGATTGAGGATATGCGGTTGGATGGCCCGCCATTCGAGAGGCAGGAGGAAACCTTTGATTCTCTCCTTCTCAATCCAGGCAGGCAGCGGCACATCCTGTTGCCCGATGCGAATGAGGTTGTCTCGCTCAGAATTCGTTTGCGGGTCAAGCCAGCGCGGAATGATCACCGGGGCGGTGAAGGTGTCAATGAACCGGAACAAGTCAGAGACTTTCTCGAAATGGAGTTGCTCGCGCTCGCGCTGGATTTCGCATTCGTCCGGGACGCTGAGTTGATACAGGAGACGGAAATAAGTCTCGAACGACGCCGGATCATGCGGATCGGCAGCCGCCATCTTGCGCAGCAGATCTGTCTGGTTGGTCGCGGTCTGGTAAACGCCCGGTGGCAGCTTGTCGTCCTCGGTTCGGAAAACATGCACCTGGGCTTCCTCCGGTTTGCGCCGTCCATTCCGGTTGCAGCGACCAGCGGCTTGCACAATGGCGTCGTAAGGACCGAGCGCACGCCAGACGGCAGGGAAGTCCACGTCCACGCCGGCTTCGATACATTGCGTGCTGACCAGAAAGCATGGCTCTTTGGCGTCCAGCCGCCGCGTGACTTCGGCGAGCACTTCGACCCGGTGTGCGGGCGTCATCCAAGTGGAGAGGTGGAATACAGCGTCCTTGTGGCTCTCCGATTTGCGGAGTTCATCAAACAGCTTCCGCGCATCTCGCCGCGTGTTCACCACGACCAAACCCTGGCCGTTCGGCGACTTGAGGCCTTCGGCGGCGAGGTCTGACCATTTGAGTTTCGGGATTGGCTCTTTGCTTTCCAGTTCCGGGTAGGTCGTGCGTTTGAGGCGCGCGAACATCGGCTTGGGGTCGGCAACGATATGCGTCACCTGTTCGGGCGGGAAGCCGCAGGGGAAATCCTCGCTCTTGAGCAAGGCCGGTTGCGTGGCGGTGCAGAGGACGAGCGAGCAACCGTAGGCACGCGAGGGGTTGGTCAGTTCGCCGAGCGCATCAAGGATGGGCTGCATAAGGCGCGGCGGGAACGTCTGGACCTCATCGAAGATGACTACTGACTGGGCGATGTTGTGCAGCTTTCGCGCGTCGGCAGTCCGACGGGAAAACAGCGAATCGAAGAACTGAACGCTGGTGGTGACAACAATGGGCGCGTCCCAGTTCTCGGCGGCAAGCTGGCGCAACGTGCGCTCGCGGCTGTAATCGTCGGAATCGCCCTTTTCGGCCTGCTTGCCGGAGGGAGTCTCCGGGTCTTGGGCCTGTGAGTGGTGTTCCAAAACAATTGGATCATTTTCGCTGTGTTGAAACACCTCCCTCAATTCGCGGACCGTCTGTTGAATGATGTTCAGGAACGGAATGACCACAATGATTCGGCGCAGCTTCCGGTGGGGATCGGTTTGCTGGTGGTTCTGCGCCGCGATGTGCTTGAGAGCGAAGTAGGCCGAGGCCAGCGTCTTACCGCCGCCGGTGGGAACGGTGAGCGTGAACACACCGCGCGGCTTCTCCGCTGCGGCCTGACATGCTTTCACAACTTCGGCACGGACTTCCAGCACGTCGATTGACGCACCCTTGGACTCTGCTGCTGCTTTGCGCTTCTGAATCGCATCATCAAGCAAGGCGAGCAGTTTCTCCGGTGCTTCTTTGGCAGCCAGTGCGGCATCGCCAAACCGCCAGTTGTGTCGCTTGGAGAAATTGTCCTTTGTTTCGCGATCTTGCTGCTCTGTGTCCAAACGATCCGCGTCCACCAACGCGCTGAACAGAAAGCGCGTGTAGAGGTCCACCGCGCGGAGTTTGACTGCGCGCTGCTCTGGCGTCGCGTAGGGCAACGTGTCGAGCCAGGCAGGCAGGTTCTTCCCAAAGTGCGCGACGGGCCACGAAGTCCCGTTACGTTGCCAGTCTGCATCGCCGACCAACCGATCTTCGGCTGCGAGTGCCTTGTCACGCACGCCGGCGCGTTTTTGGAGATTACTACGGTCATGCAAACCGGCGTGATGGGCGTTGATGGCAAACGCGACCGGCCACACCGGACCGCCACGTTTCTCGTCCGCTTGAAGGAGCAAGGCCGCGCCGTGATGGGCGTGCGGTTGCTTGTCGTTGGGGCTTTCTTTCTTGCAGGCTTTGATCGCGACCATTCGCGCTTTGAAACCTTCCTCCGCCTTTCCCAAGTCATGGAGCAATCCGGCGAGTTCCGCATGGTCCTCGCCTTGAAAGTACGCAGCGAACTGTTTCGCCCAACGTGCCACGCCGATGAGGTGGGCAACGAGCGATTGGTTTGGGTGGGCGAGGAATTGACTGGGCTTCATGGCTTGGTCAGTTGTTGGACAGGCGCAGAGTTTGGTCGAACACCATCTCCAGGAAAGCCCGGATGACGTGGTTCCCGGTCGGGCACGGGGCGGCGCCGTCGCGGTACGGCCCGGCGTGGCTCACGCGTTCCACTTTCATTTCGGGGCGGCTGAAACCAGCGAAATCGCCCCAGGTTTTAAGATGGATGGTCAACCGTTGGCTGCTGGCGGCAAATCCCCCGATTGGGGCACGCAACCACAGGCTGCCGGCTTCGTGGAGACAGTCCCGTGACGGGTGTGTGCGGTTCGTGTCAACGGACGGGAGGGTGGGCAAGCTCCGCGGCTTCCGAGTGGCAGCGCGGAGGTCGGGGTGGGATCGGGCACGACACATATCGGGGTCGGCAAGACCCTTGAGTCCCCTCCTGCCATCCGTGCGCGACATGGTGTGTTTCTCCGAAGCTGACTGGGCTTTTCTGCTCATTTGCGTCCCGTGGCTACGCCGTTCTTGGCCAAGTCGGCCCTTCTTTTGTCCGGTCCCAGGTTTTGCCTGCAGGTTCCGTTTCTCCCGTTACCCCGCCCCCACCTCCTGTTGGGCGCTGCCGCCCGTGTTCTGAGTTACGGTCGCCAGGCTACCACCGGGGGTCTGACATCCGTGGACACCCCGGCCTATAAGTTGTTCACCGGTGTGGAAGGGAGTGTACTGGTTTGGTGGTAGCAGTGCCGCCGCACTGCTCTGCGCCACCGCAGCGGCGCAGCCACCTATTTGCAGTCAGGCCACCACCGGATTGGAAGCGGGCTTTGACAAACGCGGTGGCCGCCGGCACAAGTCGCCTTCACGTCTATGCCCAAAGTCGAACGTCGTCGTTATGCCCGGCCGCCGTGGGAGCGGATGATGCACATTCACCAAGCGCTCCAACAGGACCGGCATCCCAACTGCACGCAGCTCGCCGCCGAACTGGAGGTCGTCCCCCGCACCATCAAGCGGGACGTGGATTTCATGCGATGCCGGCTCAAGTTGCCCATCGCCTACGACGAGCGCCATTGGGGCTACCGTTACACCGAGCCGGTGGCGCAGTTCCCCAGCGTGCCCATCACCGAACGGGAGGTGTTTGCCCTGTTGGTGGCGCACAAGGCCATCGCCCAATACCAGGGCACGCCCTTCCAGCGGATGCTGGAGACGGCGTTTGCGAAATTGACCGGGCGGCTGGACGCCGACGCCCAGTACAGCCTGGGGAACCTGGATGCCGCGTTCTCGTTCCGGCCCTTTGCACCCGAGGACGCCGATCTGAAAACGTTCGAGGTGTTGAGCAGGGCGGTGCGCGAGCGGCGGGAGGTACGATTTGAGTATCGGAACCTGGGGGCGAAACGAGCGCAACGCCGGTGCGTGCAGCCCTGCCACCTGGCCTGCATCGAGAATCACTGGTATCTGTTCGCCTTCGATGTGGATCGACAGGCGATGCGCACGTTTGTGCTGACGCGGCTGGAACGACCCGAGTTGACCGGAGAACGGTTCATTCCGACCGAGAAGTTCGATCTCAACGAGCACTTGCGGGGCAGCCTGGGCGTGTTCAAGGGGCGGGACGATTACGAGATCGTCATCGATTTCGACGGGTGGGCGGGCGACTTGATCCGGGGTCGGCGCTGGCATTCGAGCCAGGATTTGACCGAGTTACCCGGTGGCGAGGCGCGGCTGCGCCTTCGGTTGAACAGTCTGGAAGAAGCGGAGCGCTGGGTGCTGAGCTGGGGCGTCCACGCCACCGTGGTCCGGCCCAAGGCGCTGGCTGGACGCATCAGAAAGGCTGCGGAAGAACTGGTGGAGAAGTACGAGCAGTGACCTGTCCCCGCAAGCCGCCCCTCGTCGCACGCCGGGCGTTGGGTTCGCGACTACGCGTCGAATTCAGCAGCCGCGCATCAGCCGGGGACCGTTCGGCACGACGACGGGCGGTGCGGCCGAAACGGTCGCACTCCCCGGACCCGCTGGAGCCCGCTCGCCGGCGCGAAACTCAGGCGAGCTTCACCTCGCCGCACAGATGGACCTCGAGACCCAGTTCGGCCAGCGCTGCAGCCTTGATGCGGCAGGCGCGGTGGGCCTGCTTCTCGTTCGGCGCATAGACGACCTGGATATGGTTCGACTTGTGCCGGGCCATCATCTGGTCGCGGGTGATGCCTTTGAGGACGGTGTGCATGATCGGCCACTGCGGCGTGGTCTCGCGCCAGCGACGCTCGGTTTCGGCCTGGGGCAGGCTGACCACTTCGGCCACCCCGAGATCGCCATGCAGCTTGCCGCCCATCACGAACACGCGGCTCCAGACGATCCAGCCCGGCTTGCTGATGCCCTTGACGGTCCCGCCGCCCAGCCGGAAATACATCGCCGGCTGGCGCTCGCTGGTGACGCCCTTCCAGCCGCCGATCAGGTGCGCGGGCGGCACGGCGCCGGAGATTTCGAGAACCCACACGTAGTCCTTGATGGTCTTGGACTGGTCCCAATCCGCCCAGCGGACGTCGTGGAGAGTGTTCTCCGGGGCGAAACCGAGTTCGCGCCATAGCTGGTAGGTCACCAGGCCGTCGAGCCCGGCGCATTCATCGACCTCGTTGAAATGCGGCAGCGCCTCGCCGGCAAACAGCGGCTTGCCCGTCCGGGCACAATTCACGGGCGGCCGGTCCACGTTGTTGAGCGTGCCTTCGACGAGGTCGCTGGCCGGCGCGAGGTCCTTCAAGCCTTGCTGGTATTGGATGCCGATGGCGGCGCAGCCGAAGTCGGCCGCCAGGCGCACGGCCGCGATGTACATCTTGCATTGCTGGAGCGTCTGCGCCTCGGTCAGTTCCGTCGCTTCGTCGGCCCCCCAGCAGAACTTCACGCCTTTGCGGACGTACCAGGTCAACACGTCGCGCGCCTCGAGGTCGCTGATCTGTTGCATCGCCGCGTACAGCGTGGACTGGCTGAGGCGCTCCTTGAACACGCCGGTGGGGTGCAGCAGTTCGTCCGGGACGATGGCATTGAACATGCCCATGCACCCTTCGTCGAACACGCCCAGGATGGCCTTGCGTTGACGGAAGGCCTGCGCCCAGCCGCGGCCCAGCGCCTCGTCGGCCGCCGGCAGCTTGAGCAACGCGAGATCGCGGACGTGGCTCTGATCGTGCGTGACCACGCCGGTCTGGAGCCACTCGCGCAGGCCGGCCTTGAACGTGGCATCTTTGAAATCTTCGCTCCAGAGCGTGCTGTACTTCACGCCCGCCTTCGTGAGCGAGCCGTTCAAGTTCAACATGCCCACCAGCCCCGGCCACGTGCCGCTCCAGTTCGCCACGGTGAGGATCGGTCCGCGATGCGTGGTCAGGCCGGACAGGACATGGTGACTGTATTGCCAGACGCTCTCGGCGACGATCAAGGGCGCGTCCGGATCCAGCCCGCGAAACACCTCCATGCCCATCGCCTGCGAGTCGATGAAACCATGCTGGCGCGCCTTGTCGTAGGCGTGCGCGCGGATCACCTTGCGGCCTTCGGCGGCGAGGGCCTTCGACAGGACGGCCTCCAACTTGGCCTGCTCGGGCCAGCATTTCTGGTTGGCCGAAAGCCGGAGGTCGCCGCTGGCAACGAGATACACTTGGTTCGGTTTCAAAGTCGTGGTTTTCATGGCGAATTCGTGGGGCGAACGCTGCGGCAAGCGCCCCGGCTTGGAAAGTGCAAAAGGTGGCGTTTGACTCCCCTGACCCGCTTCCTAACTTGCCCCCGTGCCGGCACTCGACCTCCAGTCCAAACGCGGCGGATTGCATCTGCCCCGGCTCGGCCTCTGGCTGGATGCCCACCGGGCGGTGCGGGGACCGGAACCGGTCTTCGTCAGCCACGCGCATTCGGACCACATCGCCCGCCACCGCGAGGTGATCCTCAGCGCGCCGACCGCGGAATTGATGCGGACGCGCCTGGGCGGGGAGCGCATCGAACACCGCCTGTCCTTCGGTGAAATGCGCGGGTTCAACGACGGCGAAGCCGCCTTTCGCCTCACGCTCCTCCCGGCCGGGCACATCCTGGGCAGCGCGATGGCGTGGATCGAGGCGGAAGGCACGTCGCTGCTGTACACCGGCGATTTCAAGCTGCGTCCGAGCCTCGCGGCCGAGCCCTGCGAAACGCGGCACGCCGACGTGCTGGTGATGGAAACCACGTTCGGCCGACCGGAGTACGTCTTCCCGCCGGCGGAGGAGGTCGTCGGCAATCTCGTCGCGTTCTGTCAGGCATCGCTCGCCGCGGGCGCGACACCGCTGCTCCTGGCCTATTCGCTGGGCAAAAGCCAGGAGTTGCTCTGCCAACTGGGCGCCGCCGGACTGCCCGTCCATTTGCATCCGCAGGCGCACAAGCTGACGCAAGTGTATGCGCGGTGCGGTCAGGCGCTGCCACCTTGGGAGGCGTTCCGGGCCGAGGCGGCGCGCGGGCAGGTGCTGATCTGCCCGCCGAACCTCGCGCGCGCGCCGGAACTGGACGCGTTGGGGGCCGTGCGAACCGCGGTGGTCACCGGTTGGGCGCTGAACCCGGCTTGCCGCTTCCAGTACGGCGTCGATGCCGCCTTCCCGCTGAGCGACCACGCGGATTTCCCGGACCTGCTTCGCCTGGTCGAACTCGTGGCGCCCCGCCAGGTGTTGACCGTGCACGGCTTCGCCGCCGACTTCGCCCGCACGCTGCGCGAACGCGGCTACGACGCGCGGGCGCTGGGTTTGCAGGAACAGCTCGACCTCGGCCTGCGGGTGGAGGTGCGACCCAAGACCCGCCCGCGTCGGCGGCCGCCCGTCGCTCCCCCGGCCGGCGCGAACTCTGCCGGCGCATGAAACCGCCATCGCCTCAACCGCACCGCGGCACGGCCTCGCAGCCCGCGAATCGCTTCGCCGCGACGCGCACCGAACGCGACCGCGAGTGGGTGGAGGACCCGGAGGCGCCCTTGCCGCGGACGCAATTCATCCCCGACCGGACGCAGACGATCATCACCTACAACGACAGCCCGGACATCGGCTTCCGGGCGAGCCTGAATCCGTATCGGGGTTGCGAGCATGGCTGCATTTATTGCTATGCCCGGCCCACGCACGAATATCTCGGCTACAGCGCGGGACTGGATTTCGAGAGCCACATTCTGGTCAAAGAACGCGCGCCCGAATTGCTCCGGCGTGAGCTGGCCTCGCCGAAGTGGCGGCCGCAAACGCTGGCGTTGAGCGGCGTCACCGACCCGTACCAACCGGTCGAGCGGAAACTGCGCCTGACCCGGCGATGCCTGGAGGTGCTCGCCGAGTGTCGGAACCCCGTAAATTTGGTCACCAAGAATCAGCTCGTGACGCGCGATCTGGATTTGCTCCGCGAACTGGCTCGGCACCGCGCCGTGACCGTGTGCCTTTCGCTCACCACGCTCGACACCGAACTGCGCGCGGTGCTGGAACCGCGCACCGCGCCGCCCGCCGCGCGCCTGGCCACAATCCGCGCCCTGGCCGACGCCAGCGTGCCGGTCGGTGTGTTGATCGCACCGGTGATTCCGGCACTCACCGACTCTGAATTGCCGGCGCTATTGAAGGCCGCGGCCACGGCGGGAGCGCGGTTCGCCGGCATGGAAGTGTTGCGACTGCCACTGGCGGTCGCGCCCCTCTTCGAAGAATGGCTCCGCCGACATTTCCCCGACCGGGCGGAGAAGGTGCTGGCGCAGATTCGCGCCCTTCGTGGCGGCAGACTCAACGACCCGCGGTTCGGCACGCGCATGAGCGGCGAGGGCCTTTTCGCGAAGCAAATCCGGCAGCTCTTCCACGTCGGCTGCCGGCGGGCCGGCTTGAGTTCGGAGTTTCCTGAACCCTCCATCGCCGCCTTCCGTCGCCCGCGGGGCGCACAGCTCGATTTGTTCGAGGACGGCCCCGAGCGATGACCCTGGATTCCGCAGTCGAACCGCAGATGGACCCAGAACCGCGCAGACGGGAATTGGTGCGCTGTCGCTGGCGGGCTTCACTCGCTGGGTGGACCTGCACCCGGCATTCAACTTCCTGAGAGTTTGGGTCGCCTCCGCGTTCCTCGGCGTCCAACTGCGGTTTCCAGGTTGGAAGGGCGCGTCCGGATTGGCTCGCCGCCGGTTCGCCGCCGGTGCCGGCGCTCTTTTCGCACCGCAGACGGCCGCAAATTCCACGCAAAAAAACTTTAGGGGTCGGACCGTTTTTGACCGACCCCCCGCGCTAGGCTGCTCGCGTAACGATGAACGAAAGACAGATCATGAATACGCAGCAACTCGAGCTCACGTTCGACGAAACGAATCGTTCTGCCCCGGCCATCCGCCCGTCCCGGCGGGCGGTGCGCGCGCAGTGGTGGTTCACCCAGATGCACAAGGCGGTCCGCAGCGCCTTGCGGCCGGGGCCGCCGGCACGACCCGAGCAGGCCCGCCTGGCCATCGGCTCGCTCGCCGCGACCGGTTGGTCGGTCAGCCCCCGGTACGGCGCGCCCAAGCCCGCCGGACGGTCATAGCAGCTCCAGCGCGCGGCCCAACTCCGCGTCGGTGTTGTAGTAGTGCGGCGAGAACCGCACGTATTGCTGGCCGGTGCGCACGGCCCGCAGCGAAGCCACGACACCCGCCTCCGCCAACCGCCCGTGCAGCGCGACCATGTCCGCGCCGGGCCGATGGAAGCTGGTGATGCCGCTGACATTGTCCGGCGGCGCCTCCGCACCGAGGACCTCGTAGCCGCGCTGGATCAGTGCCGACACCATCAGGCTGCGTTTGCGACGCAGTTCGGCCGCGATGGCATCCACGCCGATCTCGAGCGCCAGTTCCATCGCCGCCCGCAGACCGGCGAGGCCCACGAGGTTGGCGCTGCCGGCTTCGTAACGACGGGCGTCGGGCTTGAAGGCGAGCTCCTCCTGCGCCACGAAGTTGGGACAATTCAGGTTGTGCCAGCCATAGACCGTGGGCGCGAGGTATTGCTGGAGTTCTTCGCGCACGTAGAGCACACCCGCCGCGCAAGGGCCGAGCAGCCACTTGTGCGCGTCGGCCGCGAGCATGTCCACGTGCTCGACCGTGGTGGGAAACGCGCCCAGCGTCTGGATGCCATCGACGCAAAACCAGATCCCGCGCGACCGCAGCGCCCGGCCGATGCGCTCCAGTTCAAGCCGCCAGCCGGCAATGAAATGGCCGGACGCCAATGCCACCAGCCGCGTGTCTTCATCAACCTGGCCGAGCACATCGACCGGCCGGATCATCCCCAGCCGATGGACGTTCAGGAAGCGCACCTCCACACCGCGGTCGGCCAGGGTCATCCACGGATAAACGTTCGTCGGGTAATCGTCGAAATAGACCACGATGTTCGTGTTCCGGCGGAACGGCAGGCCGTTGGCGACCAGGCTCAGCGCCAGCGAAGTCGGACCCACCAGGGCGATCTCGGACGGTTTGGCATTGAGCAGCCGCGCCGCCACGGCGCGGGTTTCGCTCAGGAACGTGCGCGGCACCGCGGTCTCCTGGTCGTCGAGCGCCCCGCGCGTGGCGCAATCGGAAACGGCCTGAGCCACGCGCCGGGGCAGCGGACATACGCCGGCGTGTGCCAGATAGACCGCCCGTTCGACGACGGGAAACTCGCGCCGGCGCAGCGCTTCGTCGGTAAGAATCTCGTTGATGGTCATAACGAATAAGGCGTTCTCGCCGGGGCGGATTCAGCTCACCACGTTCTGCGGTTGGCCGGCCTGGAAGGCGCGGACATTCTCGACGGCGATGCGCATCAGGCGTTCGCGCGCGGCGCGCGTGGCCCAGCCGATGTGCGGCGTGATGACGCAGTTCTTCGCGGCGAGCAGCGGGTTGCCCGCCGCCGGCGGCTCGGTACTCAGTACGTCCAAGCCGGCGCCGGCAAGCCGACCCGCATTCAGCGCGTCGGCCAGTGCGGCTTCGTCCACCAACGGTCCGCGGCCGGTGTTGATCAAAAATGCGGTTGGCTTCATCCACGCCAACCGCTCGCGGTTGACCAGGTGCCGCGTGGCGTCGGTCAGCGGGCAATGGAGCGAAACCACGTCGCTTTGACGAAACACGGCTTCCAAATCCACGAACGTCACGCCTTCGACGCCGCCCGTTGGACGCGTCCGGGTATGCACCAGCACGCGCATCCCGAACGCTGCGGCCGCGCGCGCCACACCCCGACCGACGTTCCCAAAACCGACCAAGCCCAGCGTGAGCCCCGCCAGCTCGACCAGCGGGCTTTCCCAGTAACAGAAGTCAGCGCTGCGACTCCAGCGTCCTGCGCGAACACCGTCCGCGTGCGCGCCGACGTGGTGGGTCAACTCCAGCAGCAGCGCAAAGGTGAGCTGCACTACCGACGCCGTGCTGTAGCCCGGCACGTTCGTCACCGCGATACCGCGCTCGCGGGCGGCCGCGAGATCGACCACGTTGTAGCCGGTCGCCAGCACACCGATGTAGCGCAGCCGCGGCAGCCGGACGAGCGTGTCGCGGCTGAGGACGGTTTTGTTCGTGAGCGCGATTTCGGCCTCGGCCGCGCGGGCCACGGTTTCGCCGGGCAGCGTGCGGTCAAAGACGCGACAGGGGCCCAGCGCTTCGAGCGCGGACCAGGTAAGGTCGCCGGGGTTCAGGGTATGGCCGTCCAGGACAACGATGTTCATGCGTCGCCCGCCCAGCCTTGCGACCGCGCGCAGTTTGTCAATCGTCCGGAGCGTCGGGATTTGCTCACAAATGCTTTGCCAGCGCGGGTCCGCCCCGCTAACGTCGCACCGTGTTTGCTCAACGGAACAGCACGACGACGACTTTCTAGCGTTCACGGAATCACCCCCGTGAACGCCAACGCCTCCGACTGACCGTCCGAGGCGTTTTTGTTTACCTGAATCAACCGCAGATGGACGCAGATGAACGCAGATAACAGACCCGACCTGCACGGCGCGGACGGCTGCCCGCTCAAGCAGGAGACACACGCGATCATCGGCTGTGCCTTCGAAGTGCTGAATGAATTGGGACACGGACTGAACGAGAAGTGCTACGAGAACGCTCTCGTCATCGAATTCCGGCGTCGCGGCATGGCGTTCGAGCAGCAGCGACATTTTGAAGTGCGATACAAAGACGAGTGCGTGGGCGAATTCGTGCCGGACCTGATTGTGTTCGGCAAAGTCGTGGCCGACCCGAAAGTGATTGACCGAATCACTGATCACGAACGTGGCCAGATGCTTAATTACCTCAAGATTACCGGCCTGCCATTCGGCCTGATCCTGAACTTCAAGCACGCCCGCCTCGAATATGAGCGGATCGTCCTGACCGCGTCCGACAATCTGAACCGCAGATGAACGCAAATGGACACAGATTTGAAACAAGCTGGACCAGTGCTGGCCGGGGGCTTCGCCAACCTCCCGGCTTGGTTTGTGCGGGAGTGTACTTCCTGCCTGCTCTATCTGCGTCCATCTGTGTCCATCTGCGGTTAGAAATCTTCTATGGAAAACGAACGCAAGACACTCGACCAACGCAACGCCATGTCCGACCTGGAGCGGCTCCGCCACTCCTGCGCGCACGTCATGGCCACCGCCATCCTGCGCCTGTGGCCCGACGCCCAATTCGCCTACGGGCCGCCAGTCGAGAACGGCTTCTACTACGACCTCGAATGCTCCCACCGCATCTCGCCCGAGGACTTCGCGGCGATCGAGGCGGAGATGAAGAAGGAGATCAAGGCGAACAACGTCTTCGAGCGGATCGTCGTCACGCGCGACCAGGCCATCGCCGACGCGCAGTCCGGCCGACTCGGCGGGCTCGCCGAGCGTCCCGGCAACGAGAGCAAGTTCAAGCTGGACTTGCTCACCCAGATTCCCGAGGGCGAGCCGATCTCCTATTTCAAGAACGGCGACTTCGTGGACCTCTGTGCCGGGCCGCATGTGATGCGTACTGGCAACATTGGGGCGTTCAAGCTCACCAGCGTGGCCAGCGCCTACTACAAGGGCGACGAGAAGAACCCGCAGCTCCAGCGCATCTACGGCACGGCGTTCAAGAACAAGACCGCGCTCGACGAGTATTTCAAGATGCTCGAAGAGGCCAAGCGCCGCGACCATCGCAAGATCGGCGCGGAGATGGGGCTGTTCTTCATTGACCCGGAATACACCGGGCCGGGCATGCCGCTCTGGTTGCCCAAGGGCACCATGATCGTCGAGGAACTGGAGAAGCTGGCCAAGGAAACCGAATTCGCCGCCGGCTACGTCCGCGTCCGCACGCCACATTTGGCAAGGAGGAAGATGTACACGACGAGCGGACATCTTCCATATTACGCGGAGTCCATGTTCCCTCCGATGGAGATGGTTGAGGAAGAAGATCGTCCTAAACGAGATGAGATTCTCAGGAAACTCGAAGGCATCAAAAGACAATTGGAACAAATCCCATTAAGCGAGCCACTTTCGTGGGAGTGGACCCGGTTGAAAGCACTTCAGGATCACCTGCAGGGTGAGTTTGATGCAATGGCGAACCCCTACTACCTCAAAGCCATGAATTGCCCGCATCACCACCGCATTTTTGCGGCGGAGCCGCGCAGTTACCGCGACCTCCCCTTGCGGCTGGCAGAATACGGCACCTGCTACCGCTACGAGCAGAGTGGCGAGTTGTTCGGCCTCATGCGCGTGCGCTCGCTCAACATGAACGACGCGCACATCTATTGCACCGAAGACCAGTTCGCGGACGAGTTTCGTGCCGTGAACGACATGTACCTGAAATATTTCAACATTTTCGGTCTCGAGAAGTACGTCATGCGCTTCAGCACGCACTCCAAGGAAGGGCTGGGCAAGAAGTACGTCAACGAACCGGAACTCTGGCTGAAGACCGAGGACATGGTCCGTCGCGTCTTGAACGAGAGCGGCATCAACTACGTGGAAGTCGCCAACGAAGCCGCGTTTTACGGCCCGAAGATCGACGTGCAGGTGTGGAGCGCCATCGGCCGCGAATTCACCATCGCCACCAACCAGGTCGATTTCGCCGTGCCCGCCAAGTTCGGCCTCGTCTATCGCGACAAGGACAACACGGACAAGACCCCGCTCTGCATCCACCGCGCGCCGCTGGGGACGCACGAGCGCTTCATCGGTTTCCTCATCGAGCATTACGCCGGAAACTTCCCGCTCTGGCTCGCGCCGGACCAGGTCCGCGTCCTGCCCGTGACCGAGGCTCAAATCGACTACGCCAAGGGCATCGTGAGCGAGTTGCGCGCCCAGCAGGTGCGCGCCGAATTCGAGTTCAGCAACGACAAGCTCATGGGCCGCATCCAGCGGGCTGAGGAAGCCCGCGTCCACCACATCCTCGTCGTCGGCCAGCGCGAGCAGGAGGCGAACGCTGTCGCCCTCCGCATCCACGGCCAGGGCCAGCAAGGCGTGAAGCCGAAGGGGGAGGTGGTGGCAGAGATTCTTGCTGCCATTCGGGACCGCCGGACCTAGGCTGCCGCCCATGAAGCCGCCAGCCTGACCTTGTTCCGCGAGCGGCAATGTCATGATCAAGCAAGTTCAACTCAGGTACTTCAAGCGCTTCGAGCGGCAGGTCTTCGAACTGGACGATCATATCGTTCTCGCCGGGCCCAACAACGCCGGCAAGACCACGCTCATCCAGGCTGTCAACACGTGGCATTTCGCTCTGCGACGTTGGATGGCAGAGAAGTACCGCGAAAATGTCGGCCCACGCGCCGGCGTGGCGGGAGAAGGCGGCGTCAAGAACCGCTCCGGTGTAGCGATCACCCGGAAGGAGTTGACCGCGGTTCCCTTGCGGGAATTGGACCTGCTTTGGACGGATACTTCCACGGCTTTGGGAAAGGCCGAACTCGAAGCCGGCCAGAAGCTGGGTGCCAAACGGGTCCTGACCATCACCCTGGTCGGGGAAAGCGCTGGAGTTAATTGGGAATTGGCGATGGAGTTCGTCCACGCCAACAGCGAACTGCTGTATGCCAAACCGGCCGCAGATCAGATGGATGCCGTCCCCAAGGCGGCTCGGGACTTGAACGTCGTGCACGTTCCGCCGTTCTCCGGCATTGGACCTGAAGAGACCGGACTGGACCGGCCCTACCAGGAGTTGCTGATTGGCCAAGGCAAGGCAGGCGACATCCTCCGAAACCTGCTTTGGGAGCTTCATCAGCACTCCGACAAACGCTTGTGGCCGCAGATGGTGGAATCGGTACAACGCATTTTTGGCTATCATCTACTCCCGCCGGAGTATGAAGGCCGCGCGTTCATCCTGTGTGAGTATCTGCCTGGCATTCCGCCGAAGCGTGGACTGGGAGGGCTTCCGCGACTGGACGTGGCCAGTGCAGGAAGCGGATTCCAGCAAGTTCTCCTCCTCCTCAGCTTCTTCTACGCACGCCCCTCGACGGTACTGATGCTGGACGAGCCGGACGCCCATCTGCACGTAGTTCTCCAAAAGCAGGTTTACGATCAACTGCGCCAAGCGGCAGCCACCCGGGCCTGCCAGTTAATTGTGGCAACGCACTCGGAAGTCATCCTTGAAGCGACGAGCCCGAACAAGATCGTCTCGTTTTACGGTCCGAAGCCGCATGTGCTGGTGAGCGACGTGGATCGGGACCAGGTGCGCGAGGCCTTGCGCCGCATCACGGCGTTGGACCTGCTGCTGGCCGAGGAAGCGAAAGGGGTCCTCTACGTGGAGGACGAGACTGACTTCAACCTGCTGCGGGCCTGGGCGAGGGTGCTGGAGCACGCGACCCGCGAGTGGTTCGACAAGCGTCCTTTCTACCATCCGATTCGGGGTCGAAATCCGCGCGAGGCTCGCGGTCACTTCTTTGCCCTGCGGGCCATCCGCCCCGAAATGGGCGGCTACCTGCTCTTGGATGGTGACAACCGTTCACTGGCGGACCACGAGGTTGGAACAGACGGTCTCGACATTGGACGATGGCGGCGATACGAGGCGGAAAGCTACCTCTTGCATCCGGCCTCCTTGGAACGGTTCGTCGGCAGCCGGGCGGAGCCGCTCTTCCAGCAAGCCGCGAAGGAGTTGCTCGAGGAACAGTTGCCGCCGGCCGTGCTCCGAGATCCTTTGGCTGAGCACGACATTTACGAGGCACTCCGTGCCAGCAAGACGCTCCTGCCAAAGTTTTTCGAAGCCGCCGGATTGTCGGTTCCCAAACGCGATTACTACCTCATTGCCGAACAGATGCGGCGGGAGGAGTTGGCTCCCGAAGTGGAGGAGAAGCTGAATTTGATCGCGAAACGTCTTGGCATCGCATGATCGTTGCCAAGGACTCTTCTGATCAGGATACCCAGCGCAGCAGGTCCGCGCCGAGCTGGAATTCGGCAACGACAAGCTCATGGGCCGCATCCAGCGGGCGGAGGAAGCCCGCGTCCACCACATCCTCGTTGTCGGCCAGCGCGAGCAGGAGGCGAACGCTGTCGCTCTCCGCATCCACGGCCAGGGCCAGCAAGGGGTGAAACCGCGGGCGGAGGTGGTGGCGGAGATTCTGACATCAATCCGGGAACGGCGGGCGTGAGCCCTGACCGACCGCCTCAGCGGCGGCTGACCGGCCCGAGAGCGTCGAACGGCGCTTCGCCCCACGCTTCGAGCTGCTTGGCCATCTTGTCTTTGGGCCAATGCAGCGGCAGGTGGCCCATTGGCCGGTGCGGCGCGCACCTTTCGTTCATCGTCACGTCCGGGTCAAGGCGGTGCTGGTAGAGCCAATCATTCGAGAGAAGCCATACCCGGCGAGCGGTGACACGTCATATTGAAGCCGAGCCACCGCTCGGAGACTTCGCGGAGGTTCGGGCTGAGTTCGACGTCGGCGGTGGCGTCATTGGTCCCGTGCCTTCACGTCGTAGCAGAGCAGTACATCCTGGTCGCGCAGGTACAGTTTGCCGTTGGCAATGACCGGGTGCGCCCAGGCCGGCTGCGCGCTGCGGTCGGGCTGCTCGAAGCGGCCCCGCTCGACGTATTGCTTCGGGTTCGGCTCGATCAGGAGCATGGTGCCCTTCTCGGTGCGATAGTAGAGTCGGCCGTCCGCCAGGGCCACCGAGCCTTTCGGCGCCCGGCGTTCGGCGTCGTCGCGCTCGTCCCACAGGACGTTGCCGGTCTTGAAGTCGAGACAGACGAGGGAGCCACCCTCATTGCCGCCGTTGGCGCCATACAGGCAGCCGTCGAGGAGGATCATGCCGCCGTGGTGGTTTTGCATCTTCTTGGAGAAATAGACTTCCTCGGCCTTGACCCCACCGTTCGCATCCTTGCTCAGCTTCACCAAGCCCCCGCCCGCACCGTAGGCCGAGGCGGCGAACACCAGGCCATCGTGGTAGATCGGCGTGGAACAGTTGATACCCATGCCATTGGCGGGCCGGTCATACCGCCAGAGGAACTTGCCGTCGGACGCCGCGACCCCGACGAGCGCCCTTGCGGTGAGCTGCACGTACTGGCGCTGCCCTTCGAAGTCGATGGCGATGGCCGAGGCGTAGGCCGCTTTGGGACTGCCGGGCACCTGGCTCTTCCAGATCGTCTTGCCGGTCAACTTGTCGAGGGCCACCAGCGTCGCGTCCTCGCCGCCGGGGGTGCAGATGACCTTCTCCCCATCAACGAGCGGCGATTCGCGGTAACTCCACGTTGGTACGCTCCCGCCAAAATCGCTCGTCAGGCTGCGTTGCCAGATGATCTTGCCGTCTTGGACCTGCAGGCAAGCCAGGTCGCCGCCCAAGCCCAGGACATAGAGCCGTTCCCCATCGACCGTCGGCGTGCATCCCGGACCCTCTTTTCCCTGCGGCATTCGCTGACGGAAAGCCGGCCCAAGGCGCGTCACCCAGAGTTCCTTGCCATCCGTCTCGGACAGGGCCCAGATGACTTCGTCGTCGCCGCGATTGCTCATGCCGAAGATCCGCCCGGCGGCAATGGAGGGAGCGCTGTCGCCGCCGCCGAGTCCCTTGACCTTCCAGGCGAGCGGCGGGCCATCTTTCGGCCATTCCTTGAGCAGACCGCGTTCCTTGGAGATGGCGTTCCGGTCCGGGCCCTGCCACTGCGGCCAATCATCCGCAGACGCCGAAACCAAGAGGATTCCCCAAGACACCATACTGATTAACGTTGTTGTATAGGGCATAGGTTTTGTGGTTTTCAAGATGGGATGTTCTGGCCCAAAGGACTGAGCCCGCGCGCGCGCCACTCGCGGGCCCGGAACGGTGGCCGATCAGCGGCCGATGGTGGCCATCAGATGCGCAGGGTAACGCTCGCCTTCGACCGGTATCCTGGCCGCGGCGCGCTGGATCTCGGCGAGGTCGTGCGCCGTCAGTTGGATGTCCGCCGCGGCGAGGTTTTCCTCCAGCCGAGGCAGCTTGGTGGTGCCGGGAATCGGCACAATCCACGGCTTCTGCGCGAGCAGCCAGGCCAGCGCGATCTGCGCCGGCGTCGCCCGCTTCTCATCGGCGATCTGCTGGAGTAGATCCACGAGCGCCTGATTCTTCGCCATCGCCTCCGGCGTGAAGCGAGGGAGATTCTTGCGGAAATCGTTCTCGCCGATCTTCGTGTCCTTGGTCATCGCGCCGGTCAGAAAGCCTCTGCCCAGTGGGCTGTAAGCGACGAAGCCGATGCCGAGTTGCTCGCACGCCTCGAGGATGCCATTGGTCTCCGGCCCGCGCGTCCACAGCGAGTATTCGTTCTGGAGCGCGGTGACCGGCTGGACAGCGTGGGCGCGGCGGACGGTCTGCGCGCCCGGCTCGGACAAGCCGAAATGCTTAACCTTGCCTTCGGCGATGAGGCCCTTGACCGCGCCCGCCACGTCCTCGATCGGCACCTGAGGATCAACGCGATGTTGGTAGAGCAGGTCGATGACTTCGACGCCCAACCGCTTCAACGACGCGTCGCAGACTTCGCGGATGTGCCCGGGCCGGCTGTCCATGCCGGTCTGCTTGCCCGTGCCGGGATCGATCGCGAAGCCGAACTTGGTGGCGATCACCACCTGGTCCCGCACGGGCTTCAGTGCCTCGCCGACGATCTCCTCGTTGGTGAAGGGCCCATAGACCTCGGCGGTGTCGAAGAAGGTGACGCCACGATCCACCGCCTGGCGGATCAGTTTGATGCTCTCGTCCTTGCTCAGCGAATGGCTGTAGCTGAAGTTCAGCCCCATGCATCCCAACCCGATGGCCGAGACTTCCAGATTGCGGCTTCCAAGTTTGCGCGTCTGCATGTTCGAATCGTCTTTTCCGATTCACAGCCATCCCACAGGATGAAGGGTAGTTGAGAAAAAAGTTGGCTTCTGGTGGGTTCCGTGCCACACGGCACGGGTGTATGAAACAGAGAACCCGAAGCCCGAAGCCAACGCGGTCCAAGTTGTCCATCCTGCGGCAGCTCTGCAACTTCATTCCGCATCATCTGGTATCCAAGGTGGCGCGCGAGACCGGGGTCGATGAGCGGGCCCGGACCTATCTGCCGTGGAGCCACGTGCTGGCGCTGCTCTTCGCCCAGTTGACCCACAGCCTGGGACTCAATGATGTCTGTGATGCGCTGCGGTTGCACTCCGGTCCGCTGGCCGCGATCCGCGGGGCCACCCCGCCCAGCCGCAACAACCTCTCGCACGCCAACCGGGAACGGGACTCGACCATGGCCGAGAGCCTGTTCTGGCGGATGCTCGAGCATCTGCAAACGCTCTGTCCGACGTTTGGCGCCGGGCGCCGGCGGAAGTTCGCCTTCCGCTTCAAGCGGATGATCCATCTGGTGGATTCGACGACGATCCAACTGGTGGCCAACTGCCTGGACTGGGCCAAGCACCGCCGGCGCAAGGCTGCGGCCAAGTGCCACCTGCGCCTCAACCTGCAGAGCTTCCTGCCCCGCTTCGCCCTCGTGGACACGGCCCGGGACGCGGATGCCAAACGGGCGCGGGAACTGTGCGCGGGCTTGCAGGCCGGGGAGATTGTGATCTTCGATAGGGCGTACCTGGACCTGCAACATCTCTTTGAGCTGTTCCTCCGCGGGGTCTTCTGGGTGACGCGGGCCAAGGAGGGGATGCCGTTCCGGGTGGTGCGGCGCCTCCAGCGGGGGCAAGTCGGGAACATCCTGCGGGACGACATCATCCGCATGAAATCGGCGGCGTCGCGCCGGGTGTATCCGGCCGAACTGCGGCGCGTGGTGGCGCGGGTGGAGATTGACGGTCAGTGGCGGGTGATGGAGTTCCTCACCAGCAACCTGGACTGGAGCCCGCAGACGATTGCGGACCTGTACCGCTGCCGCTGGGACATCGAGTGCTTCTTCAAGGAGATCAAGCAGACGCTCCAACTGGCCGACTTCCTGGGTCACAATGCCAACGCCGTGCGCTGGCAGGTCTGGACGGCGCTGTTGACCTATCTGCTGCTGCGCTTTGCGGCGTTTCTGGCTCAGTGGACCCATAGCTTTACCCGGCTCTTCACTCTGTTACGCTCGGCCCTGTGGCAGAAACTCGACCTCTTGGCTCTGCTGGACGCCTATGGGACAGCCGGAGGCCACATACGATTCCTGGCGACACCCCAACAAGCCTATTTGCCTGGCTTTGCATAAGGCTGTGGGACAGCCGAATGTCGCCACCGACGGTCGCGCACCCGCACAATCCTAAAAGTCGCTTTCAGCAATGCCTCCGCTTTCCTTGTGACAATGGCGGCTTTACGGGTGTTCTGCCCTCCCTATGGGATGCCAGTGTTTCCGATTAAAGTTCGCAACCAATATACTCCGCCTGGAGGGATCCGTCGCAATCATTCTTGTTCGACCGGTTCGGACCCAGACGGGCGTCGGTTTCTCCGGGGCTGACAAGGGTGAGCGTGCTGTCGTGGGCGAACAGATGGAGGCAGGCGTGGACGTCACGATCCGCGGCGATGGTACCGGGGATGAAGTCGATGTTCCCCGCGTGCTCTTTCATCGCGTCGGCGTTGCGGGACAGCCTCGCTCCCATTTCCACGAGTTCGCGGGACGCTGCTTCGCCTCAGACCTTGGGCGGCTGCCGCCCGAGCCGCGCGCCGACGTCACGGTCGCCCGTACGGCACGCACCTGCCAGGATGCTCCAGCAAATCCGCGTTCGGGATTTTCATCGGGTTGGACCACCGCCAGTACAGGTCGCGCGGGGTGAGGTGATGGTAAATGATGGGGGCGATGATGTGCTCAAGCTTTGGGCTTAATTTGGCCTGTGAATGACTGGGCGACAATCTTGTCGCCGCGCACCACAAAAGTGTCCGTGCCCAACTCGTACACGTTGTCGGCGGTTTCTGCGTTCCACAGAATGTAGGCATAGTCGCCATCGACGACCTGCTGCTGCAGGTGGAACATTGCGCCGGGTTTGGCAAACTCCGCAATCAGGGCCTGGAACAATGGCTTGATTGCGTCGGCTCCCTTGAGCGCTCCGTGCTGCGTGAAAACGACAGCATCCGGCGCGTAGTCCGATAGCAAGTCCTTGAGGTCGCGCTCGCCAAAGGCCTTTAAGTGGTGGTCTAAAATGTCTTTCGTTGTTGTCATATCTCAGTCCTCCAGTGTTGTCTCTGCTGGGCGATCAGGCGCAAGGCGTCGTCTCACGCTGGTTTGATGTTCTGGTTCACGCGGAAGAAGTTGGTCGGGTCGTATTTCTTTTTGACGGCGGCCAGGCGGTCGAAGTTGTCGCCATAGGTGGCGCGGATGCGCTCCTCGCCCTCTTCCATCATGAAATTGAGGTAAGCCCCTTTCAGATTATAGGGATGTAGTGCGTCCCAGTATCCTTTGGCCCAAGCCTTGATCGCTTGGGCATTGGCGGGGTTGGGATCGATGCCACAAATGACCATGGAATAGGTCGCGTCCCGACAATTCCACGCCGTCTCGTGCCGCCCTACCTTGTGAACGGCGCCGTCGATGGGATAAATATGCGCGAGGGAGAGCTCCGTCGGCACCTTGCTCATGTGCGCAACGTGCAGTTCGATGGCCCGGTCGGACAACTCCCGGACGAAGTCAGCTTTCCAGTACCACTGCATGCCCTTGGGCAGCAATGGGTCGAACTGGCTTTGCAGGACTGGAAACGGCTTGGGGCCTGCCCAGTCGAGGATGGGGGGTGGCAGCTCCTGGCGAATGGGCTTGACTGCCTCTTCCGCCTTCTCGATCGGGCCTGTGTAACAGACGACCAGGGCACAAGTCTTCTTCCCCCAAAGGTTTTTGGGGAAGGGTCCCCCCGAGGGCACGGTCCCCAGATGCACGAATGGGCTCAGGTCCGGAGACGCCTGCGGCAGGAACTGGCGGTACCATCGCAACACCCTTGGTGCGTCGTTCAGCTCCCAGAAGATCGGCCCCCCGTAGATTGTGCTGACGGGATGGGCTTGGTAGAGGAAACTCGTCACGACGCCGAAATTCCCCCCGCCGCCGCGCAGAGCCCAGAAGAGGTCCTCGTTCTGCGTCGCACTGGCGGTCGCCAGCCTCCCGTCGGCCAGGACAACGTCCGCCTCGATGAGGTTGTCAATCGTCAAACCGTATTTTCGCGAGAGATAGCCGTGGCCACCGCCGAGGGTCAGGCCCGCAATGCCGGTCGTCGAGACGACCCCGGCGGGCACCGCCAGGCCAAACGCGTGCGCACCGTGGTCCACGCCGCCCTGCGTGCAACCGGCTTCCGCCCGCACGGTGCGGTTCACCGGGTCCACGCGCACTCCCTTCATCAGGGAGAGGTCGATCACCAACCCGTCGTTGCAGCTTCCGAGACCCGGCCCGCTGTGGCCGCCACCCCGAACGGCGGGGAGCAGATCATGCTCCCGGGCAAAGCGCACGGCCGAGATGACATCGGCAACATCGGCGCAGCGAGCGATGAGCAGCGGCCGTTTGTCAATCATGCCGTTGTAGAGCCTGCGAGCTTCCTCGTAGTGCGGATCGCTGCGCTGGATCAGCTCGCCAAGCAGGCCAGCCTTGAAGTTGTCAATCGACGTAGTATTCAACATAACAGTCTCCCGGTAGTTCTCGGCATCCAATGCGTTTTGATGTTTCGGTTGTGTTTGTGTCGTATCCGGCTCGTTCCGTGCGACGCATGGGCCATCCGCTGGCCGCGTGCCAACAACAGCGACTGAAGCGATACCCTTGATTTTGTTGGGGACTCTTGAAAACCCGGAACAGATCGCCACTCACGAGAACTCGCGATCCGCGAAATCTCACGAGCGACGATGGCGAGATTTGGTGACAGGCCTGGGCGGTGGTGGAGGCGGCGCCTCGATCCGGCGTGCGGGAGGCAGTCAGCCTTTTCGCTGAATCCCCAGCGCCTTAATCCGCGAAGTCACGGTAGAAGGGGGCAGGCCGAGCAGTTCCGCAGCGCCGCCGGTGCCGGAAATCTTCCCACCCGCAGCCACGAGAGCGCGTTCAATGTTCGCCCGTTCGAGGGATTCGAGTTCTTTGGCGGATAAAACCCGTGGCGCTGCGCGATCCCCGGCTTCGCTCGGAGGCGGGGGCGGGGGGACGTCGGCCGGGAGCGCGCGTTGCAGGTCGAGGCGGACGCCGGTCGCCAGGATGATGGCGCGTTCGATGACGTTCTGTAGTTCGCGCACGTTTCCGGGCCAGTGGTATTCCTGCAAGCGTCGGATGTGGTCTGGATGGAGTGGCTCGATCCTTCGGCCCATGCGACGAGCGAACCGTTCGACAAAGGCGCGGGCCAGCAAGGCAATGTCCGCCCCGCGTTCCCGCAAGGACGGCACGCGCACGGGAAACACGTTCAGGCGATAAAACAGATCCTCGCGAAATCCTCCCTCGGCCACCATCGAGCCCAAATCCCGGTTGGTGGCGGCGACGACGCGCACGTTCACCTTGCGTGTGCGCGGGCTTCCCAGCGGCTCGAACTCGCCCTCCTGCAACACCCGCAGCAGCTTGGCCTGCAAATCGAGCGGCAGCTCGCCGACTTCATCGAGGAAGATCGTGCCGCCGTCGGCCAGCGCGAAGCGGCCTTCGCGTTTCGTGGTCGCGCCGGTAAACGCGCCGCGTTCGTGGCCGAAGAATTCGCTTTCCATCAACGAGCCGGGAATCGCGGCGCAATTCACCCGCACCAGCGGCTTGTCTTTGCGCGCGCTGGCTTCGTGAATGGAACGCGCGATGAGTTCCTTGCCCGTGCCGGTTTCACCGGTGACGAGCACCGTCGCGTCCGTGGCGGCAACGCGCTGGAGCGATTCGAACAAGTCCTTCATCACCGGGCTGCCGCCGAGCATTTCGCCCATGCCCGCAAAGTTGCGCGCCGTGTCGCGCAAGTATTCGGCCTCGGCGCTCAACAACTCGATGCGGCGTTCGGCGGCGAGGCGCTCGTCCACGTTGCGTAGGATGACGGTGTGGAATACGCGGCTGCGGCTGGTGAACCGCGAGAGCGTGGCCTCAGCGGGAAAGGTGGACTTGTCCCAGCGTTGCACGGTGAAGCTCCGCGGAATCCAGAGCTGCCGCCGGCCTTCCGGCTGGGCGTCAACCTCCTTCATGAACGCATCAAGCTGCGCGGCGCTGTCGGCGGGCAGGAAGTCCCGCAGGTTTTCGCCGAGCAAATCCTCGGCCGTGCAGCGGAAAAATCTTTCCGCCGCCGGATTCACGCGCGCGATGCGGCCAGTCGCCTCGAGGACGATCACGGCGTCCATGGCGCTGTCGAGCAAGGCGGCGAGTTCCTCTTCACGAGCCCGGACCTCCAGCTCCTCGCGCAACCGTCGTTGCTCGGCGGCGGCACGAGCGGCAAAGATCTCGAACAGGGATGTAAGCCGGGAGTCGGCGGGCATGGGCTTGTTGTCGAGCACGGACAAATGCCCCATCACTTCGCCCTGCGGGTCGAGCAACGGCACGCCCAGGTAGCTGACGGCATGGACCGCGCGGAGGTCAGGTTCGCCCGGGTACAACTCTAGGAGCCGGTCGGGAATGTGGACGGGTCTTTTGTCTTCCACGACCGGTGCGCAGGCCGTGCCGGCGATGGCGTATTCGAAATGCTCGACGAACGCGCCGCGTAGCCAGAACGCGTAAGCCCGAAGGCGTTTCTGCGCCGGCAGATATTCGGTGACCCACGCACCGATGGTGCCAGTCACGGTCGCCAGATTCCTGACCAGCGCGCGGAAGAAGGCCGTGCCCGTCTCCGACGCTGTGCCTTCCACGACCAACCGAAGCGCGTCGGCATCGCTCAAATCGGGCTTCAATGTCGGCATTTAGACGGAAATCATACCACTCACGCTCTGGCTGTAAACCTCCGCACCTTTTTCCACGCACTCCACCGACCTCGCTTCCGTGCCGGGTTCGAAGGCTTCCCTCTCGGTCACTCCTTCGGCGGCCATTGCACACCGGCGAGTTCCTTGGGCAACTGCGTCGGGTCGGTCGGATAAATGAGCGACAGATCCGGCTTGGTCTTCGCGCCGGGCAGAAATTCCAGTTCCTCCGGCGCGCCGATGATGAGCCAGAGCACCTCGGCGTCGGTGTCGTTGAACACCTGGCGCAACTGGTCCGGCCCGACCAGCACGCCGCCGTATCTCGGCACGGTCAACGTCTCGTCGCCCACGCGCAGGCGGCCCGTGCCTTCCAGCACGAAATAGAATTCCTCCTGCCGGATATGTCTTGTGCAGCGTGTTCGCGCTCTTGGGCGGCAACCGCCAGAGCCGCGCGCCGAGATTCTCGCTGCCGGTGCGCTCCAGAAAATCCGCGTTCGGGATCTTCATCAGGTTGGACGGCCGCCAGTAGAAGTCGTCCGGCTTGATGAGATGGTAACCTTGAATCGTTTTCATGGATTTGGGTCGCCCTTTCCGCCGTGAAAAAGTGAATCAACCCGGCGAACGCGGAACCAGCCGAGCGAACCAGCCTTCGGAGCGCGACCGGCTGTCAGCACAGTCGCGTTCCGTCAAAAAGCAACACACACATGGTCATTCCGATTTCGCTTTGCCTCAGGCGCGTCGCCGTTCGCTCTCGTGGATCATTCCGGTGAGGTCGGCGGCAGGACGTATCTCGAACGGGCCAGCCTTCACGCCGGGATGCTTCGACATCAACTGGATGGCATGATTCAAGTCTCGTGCTTCGAGAATGAGGATGCCGCCAATTTGTTCTTTCGTTTCGGCATAAGGGCCGTCGGTGATGGACACCTTGCCATTCTTCCAACGCAAGGTCGTCGCCGTTTGCGGGCCTTGCAGGGCTTCGCCACCCGCGAAGTGCCCATTCTTCCGCAACGCATCGTCGTAGGTGAAGCACTCGTCCACCAGCGCGTTGCGCTCGTTTTCCGACATGGTTTCAAACTTGTCCGGTTCGATGTATCCAAGGCAGATGTATTTCATACGTGTTCGTTTTGTTGGTTGATTCATCGGGCCTCGTATCGGCTACTCATCGATTTCTCTCAGGTGGATGGGTTGAAGTAGCACCCGGTACTGGCTGGACCGCGACATGTCTGTGCGCGGCAGCAGGCAGTCAAGGCGATACCGATGACCTTTATGAAGCCCTTTCAATCGGGAATGTCCGCTTCGACCAGCTTTGCCAAGGATGCAAGTGATTCCTGCCAGCCGAGATAACACATTTCGGCGGGAATGACGGCAGGCACGCCTTCCTGCACGATGTTCAATTCCGTGCCGCACGAAACTCTTTTCAACGTGATCGTCGCGCTCATCTCGCCGGGCAGGTTCGGGTCGTCGAATCGGTCCGTGTAACGGATGCGCTCGCTAGGCGTAAGCTCAACGTAAGTCCCACCGAAGGAATGCCCCTTGCCCGTGCCGAAATTCGCGAACGACATCTTGTAAGTGCCGCCCACTTTGGCGTCCAGGTGATGCACCTTGCAAGTGAACCCGTTCGGCGGAAGCCATTTGGCCAGCGCGTCGGCGTCGAGAAACGCGCGATACAGTTTTTCGGGCGACGTGCGCAGCACGCGATGAAGTCGAATTGTGTTGGACATGATCCTCTCCCTTTCGATGGCTGGTTCACCTGGCGCCGGCAAGCGCCGCTTCAACTTCGTTTTCCGGCTTGAGCGGGCATCCCGCAAGAACGGGACGGACCTCCACTTTCGCGCCGTAAGGCAGTCCGGGACATTGCCGCGCGATGGCCACGGCTTCGTCCATCGTCGCCACGTCGAGCATGAAATAGCCGCCGATGGCCTCCTTCGCTTCCGCGAACGGGCCGTCAGTCACCGTGCGATGCTTTCCCGAGACGCTTTTGCCTTCGAAGCCGAGCGGATGACCGGCCACGGCCTTGCCCTGGGCCATCAGGCCCTTGAACCACGCCATCCAGTCCTCCGAAACCTTTTGCGTCTGTTCCGGCGACAATCCCTTGTGCCAGTCCATGCCGACGAACAGCAGCATGTAGCCGTTTTGATCTCCGATTTGTGCGTCCATGATTCCAGTTGGTTGAATCTGGTCTTCCTTTTCGGTTTCAGGCCGTCGCCAGCTGCGCTTCACGCGTCAATTCTTCGAGGCGTTGTTGAGACGGACACACGTCTGTCAATGGACGGATTTCGACTGAAGTGCCATACGCAAGGCCCGGCGCCGTCTTCGCAATGGCAACGGCTTCTTCAAATGTCCCGACGTTCAGAAGCAAATAGCCGCCGATGACTTCTTTCGATTCGGCGAACGGGCCGTCCGTGATGTTACGGCCGTTTTTGCCAGAGACAACCGCGCCGCTGCGCGCCAATGCCTGGCCGCCCTTGGCTTTGCCCGAGGTCATCAACCGCTCAATCCACGCGCCGTTTTGCGCGACAACTTTCTGAAGTTCCTCGCGCCCAAGTTCTTTCCACCATTCGTTGGTATGGAACAGCAGTTGGTATCCGTTTTTGCTCAATTCAATTGCGTTCATGTTCTTCCTTTCGTTTGGTTATTTCAATTTGCATTCAAGGTTGAGACGAACAAGTCGGGCGGTTCAGGCCAATCGTTTGCTTCTTTACTGGTTGAGGTGGTGGGCGCTCATGATTGTCCCACCGATGGCGTCAGCGATGCCCCGAGCCGGATGCGGCGAATGAAGCATGATTTCAGGACAGTCATTTCGCCGGATCGGGCGTCGCCAAAACCATCCAGAACACGCCGAATTTGTCCTCGACCATGCCGAAGCTTGCGGAGAAAAATGTCTTCGCCAGTGGCATTTCCACTTTTCCGCCTTCCGCCAGCGCGTTGAACGCCTTCTCCACTGCCGCCGGCGTCGGCAGTGAAAGCGACAGCGCGAAACCTTCGAACTTCGGATTCCCCGACGCGCGGCCGTCGGAAGCCATCACGACCGTTCCGCCAATCTGGAACTGCGCGTGCATGATTTTGTTCAGGTCTGCCGGGGCGCAGCCGGGTTTGGACGGCTCGGGACTGTCCTTGAAGCGCAACAGCATGTTGACGTGTGCGTCGAGCGCTCGTTTGTAGAATTCGAGGGCTTCCTCACATTTGCCGTCGAAGAACAGGTATGGCTGGATAACGGAATTTGTCATGGTCTGCATCGCTTTCGTCGATCGTTTTGTCGTTTGCATCTCAGATACACGACGAACGGCCAGGCCGGTTCAGGACCACAATCCGCAAAATGTTCGCAGTTCTTCCATTTGGGGGGACAGCCACCCGCATGCGGGCCAACCGGCCGCCCCCTAGGCTTCCTCGCAGGCCTGCAGTCTCTTTTCCAAGAACCTCTTCTCCGGCGCCATCTCCGCCAGCGCCAACGCCCGTTGAAAATGTGCCGCCGCGGTGGGCCGACGATTGAGCTGCAATTCAAATTCGCCCAGCACCGCGTGAAGGAGGTAATACGACTCAAGCGCCTTCAGCTCCGGGATCGCGTTCACCGCGTCAATGCCCGCCTGCGGTCCGCGTACCTCGGCCAGCGCCACGGCGCGATTGAGGGCAACGACCGGCGAATCGTCGAATGCCCGCATCCGGTCGTAGAGCAACAGGATCTTTCCCCAGTCCGTGGACGCGTAATCCTTCGCCGCGCAATGGCACGCGGCAATCCCCGCCTGCAAATGATACTCCGATATTTCGCCGCCCACCGACGATTGCGTGAGGTGAAACATCCCGCGCGCGATCATCGTCTGGTCCCATTTCGCGCGGTCCTGCTCGCGCAGACGTAGCAGGTTGCCTTCGTCGTCCACGCGCGCCGGCATGCGCGCCGAGTTCAGCAACATCAGCGCCAGCAGCGCGTGCGTCTTTGGCCGGTTGCCCGCCGGATGACGCACCAGCAGATCTGCGAGCCGGATCGCCTCCTCGCAAATATCTGCACGGATCAGCTTGTCGCCCGCCGACGCCTTGTAGCCTTCGTTGAACAACAAATACAGCGACTGCAAAACCCCGTCGAGCCGCCGCGCCAGTTCCGCGCCGGCGGGAATCTCGAAGGGGATTCTCTCCTCGGCGATTCTTTGCTTCGCGCGCGTCAGCCGTTTCGCGACCGCCGTGTCGGTCGTCAGAAACGCGCTGGCGATTTCCGACACGCCGAAGCCGCAAAGCGTCTTCAGCGCCAGCGCCACCTGTGCCTCCGGTGGAATCGCCGGATGACAGCATACGAACATCATCCGCAGCCGGTCGTCGGCGATTTCCTCTTCTGAGAAAACCGGCCAGCCCGGTGGGGAAACGTCGCGGTCCATCACGCGGATGATCTCGGCTTCCTTGTCGCGGAACTTTTTCTGCCGCCGCACCACGTCAAGCGCCAGGTTGCGCGCGGCGCGCATGATCCACGCCGCCGGGTTCTGCGGCACGCCGTAAAACGGCCATGTCTGCAACGCCCGCGCCAGCGCTTCCTGCACCACATCCTCCGCCAGGGTGAGATGTTCAATGCCAAAAATGCCCGTCAGCGTGGCGACGATTTTCGCTCCTTCGTGGCGGAACAGATGTTCCACCACATGCGAGACATCGGGCTTATCCTCTGTGGATTGAACCGTTTTCTGGTTTGGCAACATGCTTAAATCCTTTGCGAGCCACGGAACGCCCGGGCGCTGTAGTAAGACTGCGCACCGTTTTGACCCACGAAGACGCGGCCGTAGCGGCGGTCACGATAGAGTCCGCCGCCGAGTTCTCGGATTTCGGTGGGGTTTCCACCCGGCTCGACGTTTTCGTATCGAACTCTCCGAGTTTCCGGAGTTCCAGATTTTGTTCTTCCGTCAGAAGCTCGATGCCCACGGCCGCGGCCATATCCAGGGCGGAGGCCCTCGGTCGATGTTCCGTCCGCGATTCCAGCCCTTCCCGGTCGCAACAAACACTGGTACGGCCTTTCGGACTTACCGGTGAACTATCACAAAGACCGTGTTCACCCGTCCCTTTATCGTGACCCACCACATCCGGTTCACCGCCGGTTCTATCCAGTTCAAGGAGCGACCACAGCTTTTCGGCACCGGCTTCCAGCTTTGCTTGGACTTTAGCCCACTCAACACCTTTATGGCGGTTCAGATTCTCCTCAAAACGGGTCTTCAATGCTCTGGGTTGTTCTTCACGTTGTTTTTGGGAAAACACCTTTTCCCCTGCGACTCTGTCGTCGTCCTGGGTGGGTTTCATGGATGTGCGGGCGAACGGTGAGCAAGTGCAGCCAGAACTGCATCCATCACGTAATCCAACTGCTTTCCCACGTCCTCCGCCAAAAATCGCAGCACGAAATATCCATGTTGCTGCAGCAGGGCGTCCTTCCGCCGGTCGCGCCGGTAGGCATCCGCATCCGCGAAATGCTGTTCGCCGTCAAGTTCGATGACCAACCGCCCAGCGGCACAAAGGAAATCCACTTCCATCAATCCCCGGTTGTCGAACGGGATGGGCAGTTCCGTGTTCAGGCGGAATCGTCCGACGGTCGCTTCAAGCGTTTCCAGGCGCCGGTAGAGAAATGCCTCGCTCGCACTCCGCGCGCGGGCGGCGCCTTCGGCCTCTGGCGAGGGAGACCGCGCTGCGTGAACAAACAGGTTGGCTAGAGGAACGTCCACGCCATCACGAATCAGCCGCCGCACACTGGCGGCGTAGTGCTGTTTCCATTCCGGTTCAATCGGCAGTGGCACTTCCATCGGCCAGCCCGGCAGGGCGCTGGCCGGGAGCAGCACGGCGTAGCCCAGCGACTCGTAGCCACGACACCGCCGGTCGAACATGTTCGCGAACATCTTCACGTTCAGGTCGGCGTAATCAAATACGCGCACGGCGCGCTTGCCTTCGTGCAGGCGGTGCAGCCGCCCTACGTATTGCGCCACCGTGCCGCGCCAAGAAACGGGCAAAGCCATAAACAACGTGTCCAACTGCGGATCGTCGAACCCCTCCCCAATGTACCGCCCCGTGGCCAGAACAACACGTCCACCACCGGGACAAGTTCGTGTCGCAGATGCAACATCAACTTGTCCCGGTGAATCCGATAGCCGGTCGAGCGCCTCTCGCAGTGCCTTGCGCCCCATGCCGCCGCGCAAGGCAATCACCCGGATCGATTCGCGGGCCAATCGTTCTGCCAAGAGATTCAAATGCTCCGTTCGCTCAGTCAAAACGAGTGGCGAACGACCCTCGCGCACGGCGCTTAAAACATCGGCGCAGATCAATGCGTTCCGCTTCTCGTCCCGCCAAAGCGCGTCGTAAAGCCTCTGAAACTCCTGGCGCGGATTGCCGGATACGCACTTTGCCCCGTGTGAAATTCCTTCGTCGCGAAACCCCGTCGGGCGCACCAGCACGGAATGCGTGAATGGCCGGGTTGCTGCCTGCTGCTTCGCATCCACCCGATACCGCACGGGGCCGCATTGCATGAAGATGATCGGATGATGCCCGTCCTTGCGCGCCACGGTGGCCGACAGGCCGGTGAAGAATTTCGCCTTCGCGCGTCGGGCCACGAGTTCAAAACTGCGCGCGGAAAGATGGTGACACTCGTCCACCACGACATGCCCGTAATTGGCGACGCAGTCGTTCACTTCGCCTTTGCGAACGAGGCTCTGCACCAGCGCCACGTCCAGCGCGCCGGTGAGCTTCTTCCGTCCGCCGCCAAGCCGTCCGATCTGCCTGGCGGGCAATCCGAGAAACGTAGAAAGCCGTTCGATCCACTGCTCCAGCAATTGCTGGCGGTGGACGATCACAAGCGTATTGACGCCGCGCTGGGCGATCAACCACGCGGCCAGCACCGTCTTGCCGAACGCCGTCGTCGCGGAGAGCACGCCGGTTTCATGGCGCAGCATCGCCTCGGCCGCCACCGCCTGCTCCGGTCGCAACGCCCCATGAAACGACACGTCCAAGGGCGCGCCGGTGCAGCGCTCGTCCCGCAGGTCCAGTTTGATGTTGAGCGAATCCATCAGTTCTCGCACCTCTTCCAGACAACCGCGTGGCAGTCCGAGGTGTCTCGTGTGATCCTCCGCGCAGTGGATGATGCGGGGTTTGTCGTAGGTCGGCAGTCGCATCGCTTGCGCGCGATAGAATTCCGGGTTCTGAAACGCCGCGAGCCGCACCAGCCGATTGCGCAATGCGGGCGGGAGGTTTTCCTTGGGCACGTAGAGTTGGTCGGCCAGCACCATTTCGATGCTCTCCGGCAACGGCCCGGTAATCGGCGGTTCCCTCCGGCGACGCGACGGTGGCGCGCTCCACGGCGCATCGTCATCCTCCTCGGCCAAGGCCATTCGCACGCCGACAACGCGGCCCCTGGTTTCCGCTTCGCGCGCCAGCGCCTCCACACGCGCCCGGCTGATGTGCCGGACAGAGGAGAGAAACGCCCACTGGTCGGGATGCGGCATGAACTGCCCATCAAGGAAGACCGAGTTGCCGCGCTCCCGCGCCAGTCTCTGCAACGGCAACGCGATGAGATTGCCAAACCCGCCTTTTGGCAACGTGTCCTGATTCGGAAACAGCCGGTCATACGAATCGAGCCCCAAATCCGGCCGCCGCTCCATCGTCTCGGTGAGAATGTATGAGCCGAGCTTGCGAGCCACGCTGGCGGAAACGGCTTCGGCGAAGAAGAACCAGACGTGTGCGCCATTGCCGGAACGCGACCGCTCCAGCGCCAGCGGCAGATCAAGCCCGCGACAAGTCTCGACGAACGCATCCGCATCCGACTGCCAACTCTCATGGTCGAAATCCACCGCCAGAAAGAGGCAGGTCTCATCCAGCAACATCGGATAGATGCCCATGACAAACGCCCGGCCCAGATCGTCTCGTCCCGAAAGATGCCAGCGGACCACTTCATCCGTGACCGGCAGAAAGGCACGATGCGAACACTCCGCACACTTGATCTTCGGCTTCTCGCAAACGCCGCGCACCCATTCATTGGCGCACGCCGGCACGTAGCCGGACTTCCCGGTCTTCCGACTCTCGAAGCGTCGCGGATACACATCCTCCCGCCCGCGAAACAGCGAGCGGAACAAGGCGATCTTTTCGGCGGGTGAGGACGCGTTTGTGGCAAGGATGGAGCCGACCGCAAGAGCGGTGCTTTCGGGCTGCTTTTGCTGTGGCGAATGGAAGACGGTGTCGCGCACACGCTCAGACTTGTGGTTTCAGTTCCTTGGCGGCGGCGAGGCGCCTCGCCAGCGGCGCCAACGCATCCGGCACGCGACACATCAGGTCGAGCAGCGCGTTCATGGACGCGCAATCCGCGCGGTGCTGCTCGCACTGGCGCTGAAACGTGCGGCGCGTCTTGGTGCAGACCAGCGTTCGCGGTGAGCCCTTGCGCTCGGTCAGGCAATTCATGTCGAGGCCATGCAGCCGAATCTGCCCCTCCAGATGCAATCGGCGATGTTCGGCCGCCTTGAAACGGGCCACCTGCGCCTGCGCGTCCAGCGCGAAGGCTTGCAGTCCGCGGCAATCCTCGCACTTGCACGAAAGCGTCACCGCCTGCCGCCAGTCGGTCGGCGAGGCGGGTGGTCGCTCGCTGCGAGCCAGCAGGAATTCCGCGGCGTGAACCCACAGGCGGCCTGCGGCAGCGTCAAAGGCAAAGCCTTTCCGCTCGCGCTCCTGGAGCAATGCCAGCGCGGGCACGATCACCTTGCCCGGATCGAACACGTCCGTACCGGCCACGATATTGGCGGCGGCGTCCATGCACAACGCATCCGTCCCGATCGCGCGGAGGAATTCGAGCAAGCCGGCCACGATTCCGGCATCCACGGGCTTGGCTTTCTGCACGCGTTGCCAGTTCGCGGCGGCGTAGGGATCGGTGGATGGTTGGATTGACGGCAGGGCCTGGACCATATCGGTGGCAACCCCGCGCAGGGCCGTGCGCCATTCGGCGTTCAACGGATGTCCCAACTCGTGGAGGAGGCGGCCCGCCAGGTTGACGCAGGCACGGTGGAACAGGCGGAAGTTCTCCCGGACCATGGCCGCCAGCAGTTTCTCGGTGTCCTTTGGACCAAGTAACGCGAGGGCCTTCGCCAGGGTCTCGATTTCGCTGCCATCGAAATCGCCCGTGACGACGCTGGTGATGAAGCGCTTCAGCAAGGCGCGGTTGCCCAATTGCGTCAGCAGCCGAAGCATCTCCGCCCGGCTCGGTTCACCGGCCAGGCTGCGATACGCCCAGGGGGTGGGCGGCTGCTCCCATGCTTCGATGATCTGCTCCGCAATCGCAGCGGCGGCTTTGTCACCCGCGGCCAGGCGTTCCGCCAGATGCGGCAGCGCCGCACCCACCCCCGCTTGAATCAACACCCCCGCAAATCGTTCCTTCGGCCAGATCACCAGCGCGGCGCGATGATACGACCGCTCGAAGCTCGCGCCCTCGTTGCCGGTCGCTTCCATGAGCCGTTGTTCGTCCGGGGCTTCATCGTCCAGCGCGCCGGCGGGCAACACTTCGCCTTCCGCCAGCGGCAACCGGCCGTACGCGACGGACTCATCCCGCTCATTCACCCATTGGTCGATGTGGCGCGAGGCATCGGAAACCTCGATGACCTCGAAGCTGTCACTGCCGGCGTCTTCCTCGGCCTCCTCGTCATGGTAATTGCGCCCGCGTCCGCGCCGTCCATAGCCATAGCCTGCCTCGTAATCTGGCTGGGCCGGCCCGGATTCCTCGATATGGACGATGCCGAGATGCACCGCGCAGCCCGCGCGCTCCGCCGCCGCGCGCAACACCTTGGCCAGCGCCGCGTCCTCCCCCTTCAAGCCTGCGAACGACAGTCCGGCCGGGCTGTATTGATGTTCGAGCAGCCAGGCGAGCTTTGCGGGCGCAGCCGGCGCGGCGAAGGCTTCCTTCAGCATTCCGGTCGCGGCGTCAATCTCGGAGGGGTAAAGCGGCGCGCTCAGGAGCTGCTCCGCCTTTGCGTCCGTTAGTTGAACCAGGTTGTAAATCAGGCAAACGCGGTGGCCTTCGGTGACGGGCCGCACCTCGTGTTCGCAATCCGCATAGAACGCCGCGAACTTCAACTCGGAAAATTCCTCGCTGCTCAGGTCCACCACCACTTCCCGCCCGGCGTGCCGGATGACCAGTTCCCCGCCACGATGGGCCGAGGGCAACACCACAACCAGCGTCCCAAACATGCCGCCCGCTTTTTCCGTGTCCCGATGCGCTTTGAAGAAGCCACGCGGATCATAGACGAGCAGCTTGTAGAGCTCGGCCGACACCCTTGCCTCAGCGCAACCGAGACCGTCCGTGACCGCGGCGAGCAGTTGCGAAAGGGTCTTCTCCCAGCTCTTCCCGCCGATGCGCACCTGGCTCGCCGGCAGCTGCCACGTGTTGCGCACCGAATCATCGTGCAGGGTCTCCTCACCCCGTCCATAAGGCGCGCGAGTGGCCTGCTGGATAAGTTGCTGAATCTGCACCTCCGGCACGGGGAAGGAAATCAGCCCGACGCCCTCCACTTCAACCCGAGGCATGGGCGCCTCCAACGAACCCTGCGCGAAGAAGTCACCTGGGCGCCGTACGCCGGAAAGCAATCCCTCGAGCGCCTTCAGGTCGCGATTGTAGGGAACGGAGATGCCGTCGTTTGCCATGCGTGCACTGTTGACGTTTCAGCTCCCATTGCGCTCGAGACAATCCGCATTCGGGATCTTCATCAGGTTGGACGGCCGCCAGTACAGGTCGTCCGGCGTAATGAGTGGATAGCCTTGAAACGTTGTCATGGTGATCCATTTCCGTCCTGCTTTTGCGGCAGGGGATTGAGCCAGGGCTTTGACCAGCGCGTCAACCGCGGCATGATCAGCCACGTAAGGCAGCTCACTATCAGCGCCGAAACGATAAACAAGTTCAACGCCAACGGCAGCTTTCGCAACTGTGGCGAAAGCAGCAGGCCGATCAACAAGCTGACCGGATAAACGCCGAGCAGGGTCACCAGCGCCATCTTCCATCGCGGCGGCGGGCCGCCGGGCGAACGAAACCACGCCTCCAAACCGTGCAACTCGTGATATGACCATCCGCCCTCCGTCAGTGGTTTGGCGCGCTCCTCCCACGCCTGAAACACCGGCGAGGCGTAAAAGTCATCGCGCTCCTTTTCGCTGGTGAAGGTGCGCAGGATGCCGAACTCGCGCGACTCCGCACCCGGCAGCGGTGTCAGCATGGTCGCCCCCAGCACCGCGGGGTGCGCATGGGAAATCTGGAAGAACTCCCGCAGTGCCTGCTGAAACTCGATTTCGCAACCAGGACGCACCTGACGCGTAATGGCGATGTGGATGGGCATGTGAAATCTAAACCCTCAAAGCGCCGCGAAATCCTCTGGCTGCGTAATAAGACTGCGCGCCGTTGTGGCCGATGAAGCTGCGGCCGTAGCGACGCTCCGCATACAGCGCGCCGCCGC
This sequence comes from uncultured bacterium, assembly GCA_963735925.1. Classification (GTDB taxonomy): domain Bacteria; phylum Verrucomicrobiota; class Verrucomicrobiia; order Limisphaerales; family J093; genus DSVZ01. The sequence goes on along the minus strand of CAVTMT010000003.1, from coordinate 509,413 downwards.
GTTCGCGGATAGCCGCCGGGGTTTTCAACCAGCTCGACGTCTTCGTGTCGAACTCGCCCAACTTTTGCAGCGCGAAGTATTCCCCCTCCGTCAAAAGCTCAATGCCCATGGCTGCGGCCATATCCATCGCGGTGGTGCTCGGGCGATGCTCCTTGCGCGATTCCAGGCCTGCGCGATCGTAACAAACGCTGCGCCGGCCGGCCGGACTTTCCGGCGCGCAATCCATGAAGACGAATTCGCCCGACATTACCCCCACCACATCCGGTTCGCCGCCGGTACGTTCCATTTCCGCGAGCGACCGCAGCTTGTCTGGATTGGCTTCCAGCCTGGCCTGCACCTTGGCCCAATCTAGCCCTTTATGGCGGTTCAAGTTTTTCTCAAATCGGGCTTTCAACGTCGCGAACAGCTCTTCGCGTTGTTTCGGTGACAATTCGCTTTGGGCGCTCTTCGTGGTGGTCATGGCTTCTCATTTCAACCTTTTCGGCTTGCGTGGCAGCTTTGGCAACTTGCCGGAACTGTGTGCCCCGGTGACTCCGCACCCGGTAACCCACCGCCAGAATCGCCTGCAACCGGTAATGCCGCAGCTTCCGCGACACCGCCCGCCGGCCTTCCGGGCGAACTTGTAAGTAATCCTTGCACGTTGCCGCCTCCGCCAACTCGCCCTCGGCAAAAATGGCCTTCAAATGCAGTGTCACGTTCTGCGGCGTCGTTTGAAAAAGCTCCGCCATCTGCGCCTGTGTCATCCACACTGTGTCCGCCTCAAACCGGCACTGGATACGCGTTCGCCCGTCCTCCGTCTGGTAAAGGACGAGTTCGGATTTGGATGGTGGCTCGTCACTCATGCGGGCTTAACCAACGGCCAACGCGACGAACTCCGACGTGAACTGACCGCGCCAGTCCCGCAAAGTGGTATTGCTCCGCGTCTTGTTGGTGACGTCCAGCTTTTGGCCGTCGTGACAAACACTGCGCCGGTCGGCCCGACTTTCTGGCGCGCAATCCATGAAAACGAATTCGCCCACCTTGACCCCCACCACATCCGGTTCGCCGCCGGTGCGTTCCATTTCCGCGAGCGACCACAGCTTGTCCGGATTGGCTTCCAGCCTGGCCTGCACCTTGGCCCAATCCAGATCTTTATGGCGGTTCAGGTTGCGTTCAAAGCGGGTTTTCAACGCGGCAAGCAAGTCGTCGCGTTCTTTGGGGGATGCTTTTGTTTTGGCGCTGGCTTTGCTTTTCATAATTCGGGCGCATCCATTTTGGACGAATCCCAACGGGATTCAATCACTCAGCCCAAGGTTGCTCGGGCACGAGCTCCCCTGAGACTGAAATCCAGCAACCCCATCAACCCTGAAAGGCTTGAATCAATCCCACACATACCGTTCGTCGAATTCGATTTCGTAACGGCGCAACAATTGCCGGAACTCGTCCTGGAACGACACCTTGCGATGATGCTCCTCCTGCCCGGCGATGTATTCGCGCACGGATTCAATCTGCGAAAAACCAATGGAGAAAATCCCATAGCCGTTCTGCCACGCGAAATCCGCGAGGTCGGGCGATTTGGTTTTCAGCCACAACGATGAACCGCGTTTCACCTCTTTGACCATCGCCGCCGCGTCGCACGTGCGGGACAAGGCGCAGAGCAGATGCACATGGTCTTCCACGCCACCCACGATGATGGGTTGGCATTCGAGATTCGTCAGGATGCCGCCGAGATAACGGTGCAATTCGTCGCGCAATGGTCTGTCGCGGAGCAAAGGCCGCCGGTCTTTGGTGGAGAAGACCGTGTGCACGAGAATTTCGGCGAGCGATTGCGGCACGGCGAAATCATACCGGATGCGCCGGTTCGATTCAACCCATTCGGGGTTGATCAAATTGGTGGGGACGGTGTTTCCGCGATGAAGGTCGAGCCAGATGCAACCTCAACGGGATTGAATCACTCAGCCCAGCGTTGGCGGTGCAATCGCCTACGCTGGGTGACGGTGCGATACAATCATAAACTCCGAAGGGATTAAATGGTGTGGCAACGGTGGCGGGCGTTGGTGATTCAACCCCGTTGGGGTTGGGAATTATTTTGGGGGACGATTACCCAGGGTAGCCCCGCGTTGCGGGTCAACCCTGGGCTGAGTGATGGAATCCCGTTGGGATTTCCGGTGTCGCACGCCATCCCGCTGTGCGCGCGACGAAGCGTCGAATCAAAATCAATTCGTCCGGCGCGTGGGATTCCGATAAACGACCGGGGCGCGAAGCGCACCCCAGACACTCCCGAAGGGATTCAATCAATCAACCCAGCGTTGGCGATGCAATCGCCTACGCTGGGTACCGGCGCGATGAAATCATCAACCCTGAAGGGGTTGAATGGCGTGGCAACGGCGGCGGGCGTGGTTGATTCAACCCCGTTGGGGTTGGGAATTACTTTGGGGGACGATTACCCAGGGTAGGTGCTGCGCACCAACCCTGGGCTGAGTGATGGAATCCCGTTGCGATTCTAGAATCGCCTTGCCAAAGCTGAGCACGCGTAATCCAAAGCCTCACCAAGGCAAACGCGAAAACGGTTCAGTGAGTCAATCTGGGCGATTGGAATCACAATGCTGCGCACTAAATCACCGCTGGTTGGGTCTTCGCGCAGGGCTTCTCGAATATCGCTATCAGTCCGCTTAGCGTGATGCGAAAATCCTCGCTCCAGATTACTTCGCGATATCTTGCCAAGGCATGCAAGAATGCTGACAATAATCTGCCGGCTACGCTTTGCTTTGACGTTTTCACGCTTCTTCAGCGGCTGGAAAGCCTCTCTGTAGCCAACATCCCTTAACGCCTTCAGTTGGAATTGTGGCTCTAAATAAACCCGTAGCGTAATGCCGACGTTGCCAAGCTGGCGTTCCGCATCGAAAGCCGAACTCAATCCGAACAATCTCCGCCACCTCCGAGTATCGGGATTCTCCAAACGGAAAGAACGCCCGCGAATCTCACGCTCAGCAGCCTGCTCCAATTTCGTTATGCGCTGTTGCTGGGAAAGGGTTGCAAAGTCTTCTCTTTCTTTAGACTCTTTTGCGACTGACAAAAGCGAATGAACGAGAGGACGCGAAACCAATGTGACGCGATTCTTCAATCTGGCCCTGAAGGTTGCATCAGGGCCGCCCCAAGGAATGATGTTCTTCATTTGCAGATCAAAATGAATCCGCAAATTCCCGGCGGGATCATTGTCTCGAGCTTTGAAGTGGTCTTTTCGTGCGATGAAGATTACAGGTTTGCTCGCCATCGCATAACCAGCCTCGTAATAAACCGAAGCTCTTGCGTGCGTCAGATCTGCAATACAGAAATCTGCCGACTTGAGTAACTCCATGATTTTGTCGTCAATGTCGTCATTGTGGTCGACTCGATCGACACGTGAAACTGCTACATGGAGCGGTGCTAAAGTGGACTTAATCAGCTTCGAGTAAACGCGATCAACATCATCGTAACCAAACGCGCTCGCCACAAAGCAGCGCAATTTTCTGTGATACGGCTTCTCTGTCATGATTGAAACTCGTTACACCTTCGCGTAAAGCTCGCTGCCCTTCTCGGCAGACTCTTTGGACTTTTCTTCCGTCCCTTCTTCAGCGATTCTTCCTCGGCGATGCCTTGTTCGGCGGCGTATTTGCGGACGTCTTCAGTGATTTCCATCGAACAAAAATGCGGGCCGCACATGGAGCAGAAGTGCGCGGTCTTTGCGGCTTCCTGCGGGAGGGTTTGGCGAAACCGTGTCCCCACGGTCTCGGCCTTACGGCCTTTCGCTGCGCGAATTCCTTCTCGCCGCTCTCAGCGGCTCGACTCGTCGCGGAATTGACTCGGACGCTCGCCCGGCGGCCTCGCCCTCCCGGCTTTCGGTGTGCGAGAGCCTTCTCGCACACCGCACGGCGGCTCGAATCAAAGCGCGCCGATCCGGTTGAGGGTTCGTAGTTAAACGTTGAGGGATACATGGGGCGGTCAGCGATAAACCTCGCGACGGTGGCTCACACGGTTGACCCGCACGACCCGAATATCGTCGGCGATCTCGTAAACAATCCGGTAATCCCCGACGCGGAGGCGCCAGTCGTTCTTGCTGCCAGCCAGTTTGCGGCAGCCGGGCGGGCGCGGATTCTTCGCGAGAGCTTGAAGCGCCGCGATGACGCGATCGTGAGTCTCGGACGAGAGACGGGCGAGGTCTTTCTCGGCGGCGCGTTCAAGCAGGACGTGATACATGGTTACTTGCCCTTGCGCTCGGCGAGGTAGTCCTCCAGCGGACGGTAATGCAGGGGCTTCTTGCGGGCGCGCTTGAGCCACGCTACGTCGTCAGTATCCTCCACCCGCTCCAAAAGCTCTTCATAGACCTTGATGGGGATGATGACGGAGACGGGTTTCCCTTTGCGGGTCACGATTTCAGGTTCCGCCAATATCGCTTTCATGGATGGCAATCTATCACCGCTCAGGCTTTGGCGTAAAGCTCGCCACCTTTCTCAACGAACTCGCGAGCTTTTTGCTCCATGCCTGCTTGGATGGCTTCTGCTTCGTTCACTCCCTGTTCCGCCGCATACTTTCGGACATCCTCGGTGATCTTCATGCGAGCAGAAGTGCGGGCCGCACATGGAGCAGAAATGCGCGGTCTTTGCGCCTTCCTGCGGCAGCGTCTCGTCGTGGAACTCGCGCGCGGTCAGCGGGATCGAGGCTGACAGGTTGAACTGGTCTTCCCAGCGGAATTCAAAGCGCGCCTTGCTCAACGCGTTGTCGCGGTATTGCGCGCCGGGATGGCCTTTGGCGAGGTCGGCGGCGTGCGCGGCGATCTTGTAGGCGATGACGCCGTCTTTCACGTCCTTCTTGTTCGGCAGGCCGAGGTGTTCCTTGGGCGTGACGTAGCAGAGCATCGCGCAGCCATACCAGCCGATCATCGCCGCGCCGATGCCGCTGGTGATGTGGTCGTAGCCGGGCGCGATGTCGGTGGTGAGCGGCCCGAGCGTGTAGAACGGCGCTTCGTCGCACCACTCGAGTTGCTTGGCCATGTTCTCCTCGATCAGGTGCATGGGCACGTGGCCCGGGCCTTCGTTCATGACTTGCACGCCTTTGGCCCACGCGCGCGTGGTCAGTTCGCCCTGCACCTGGAGTTCGCCGAATTGCGCCTCGTCGTTGGCGTCGGCAATCGAGCCGGGCCGCAGGCCGTCGCCGATGCTGAACGCGACGTCGTAGGCGGCCATGATGTCGCAGATGTCGTCCCAGTGGGTGTAGAGGAAATTCTCCTGGTGATGCGCGAGACACCATTTGGCCATGATGCTGCCGCCGCGCGAGACGATGCCGGTCATGCGGTTCGCGGTGAGCGGCATGAAGCGCAGCAACACGCCGGCGTGAATGGTGAAGTAATCCACGCCTTGCTCGGCCTGTTCGATGAGGGTGTCGCGGAAGAGTTCCCAGGTGAGGTCCTCGGCCTTGCCGCCGACTTTTTCGAGCGCCTGATAGATCGGCACGGTGCCGATGGGCACGGGCGAGTTGCGGAGAATCCATTCGCGCGTGGCGTGGATGTTCTTGCCGGTGGAGAGGTCCATGACGGTGTCCGCGCCCCACTTGGTGGCCCAGCGCATCTTCTCGACTTCCTCCTCGATGCTCGACGCGACGGCGCTGTTGCCGATGTTGGCGTTGATCTTCACGAGGAAGTTGCGCCCGATGATCATCGGCTCGGACTCGGGGTGATTGATGTTGTTCGGGATGATGGCGCGGCCGGCGGCGACTTCGGAGCGCACGAACTCGGGGGTGATCTGCGCGGGAATGCGTTGGGGGAAACGGCGGAAGACGGACGGGGTGAAATCGGATGCCGGATGCCGGATGCCGGACGCCTGAGCGGAGCCGGCGTGCTGCTTGCCGCAGGTCGTTGCGCACGATGTCGTGGGCCAGATCGACTATCTTCGGTACTTCATCTTCCATGATCGGCCTTCCCATGTTCTCGCGGATGGCGATGAACTCCATCTCGGGCGTGATGATGCCGGCGCGGGCGTAGGCGAGTTGCGTGACGACCTTGCCGGGCTTGGCGCGGAGCGGCCGACGGCGCTGGCGCGGTCAAGCCGGGAATTCCAGCCGGAACGCGGTTTCGTCCTGCCGCCTGGCGCGATCCAGGCCGCGGTGTTTGCCGGAGAGATAGCCGTCGTCCATCGGCTTCACGTCGCCCGGCCGGCGTATTCCTCGACATCGCCACGGGCTCGAATCCACGCCGCGCGCAGCGCCGGCAGACCGCCTTCGACCGTGCCGGTGAACGCCGGGTCGCCCCACGGCCCGGAGCAGTCATAGACCCGCACGGGTTCGTTGACTTCGATTCGGCCGGTGACCGATTGGGTGGGGCTGAGGGTGATTTCCCGCATCGGCACGCGGACGGCGGGATCGATCTGGCCGGAGACATAGACGCGCCGGCTTTGCGGCAGTTGTTCGCGGCTGTGCGGTTCGAACGAATCATGGGTCGCGATCATGCGGGCGTTTTCTGTTTCGAGTTTTCAGTTTTCAGCAAACCCCGGCAGGCAGAGGAAGGGAGGTCGTGCAATCGGCCACGGCCGGACGATCATTCCCTTCGCCAGCATTACCTGGATCAGGTTCCACGGGTCGGTGGCGTTTCCGCGCGCACCCTCTCAGCCAACGGGCCGTCACCCCGACGCGCCCCGGTGGGCTCCCCGCAACCTCCGAACAGTCCGCCCCCCCGGCGCGCGGGTCAAGCCAGCGTCGGCGTGGCTTCGATCCGGGGCAGCGGATTGCGAGCGAATACGAATTCGTCCACGACCTCGCCACGCAGGAGGTGGCGCTGAATGATCTGCTCGAGCACGGATGGCGTGCAGTTATGGTACCAGATGCCTTCCGGGTAAACCACGGCGATCGGCCCGCGCAGGCAGATGCGGAGACAATTCGCCTTGGTGCGAAAGACCCACGGCTCCGGTCCGACCAATCCCAGTTCTTTGAGCCGCCGCTTCAAAAACTCCCACGCGATCCGGCCGGTTTCACGGTCGCAGCACCTGGCCTCGGTGGGTTCGGCGCAAAGAAAGATGTGCCGTCGGTGCTTTTGCAGGCCCAACGTTTGTACGGCGTGCGCCAGTTCGGGATCGATCGGGTTCATCGGCGGACGCGGGTTCAGTGCCGGCGGAGCACCAACTGGTGTTCGAGGCGCCGGGTTTGAGAAAACTCGAGCGGCGGCAGATCCGTGAGCGTGGGCGACTCGGTTTCGTTCAGGATCGCCCGCGCGCGCTGCTGCAGTGCCTGCCAGCGAGGCCAGTCGAGCGGCGGGGCGTGAGCCACCTGCCGCAGCAGGCTGCGCCATTCGATGATGATCCGGTCGATGTCGCCCGCACCCACGAACTCGCCCGCCCAACGATGGCGCGAGTCCGGATCGCGGTGTGCGGCCGCCACGATGGCCTCCGCGCCGGCGCCGTATTTGGGCGGGAGCCCGTTCTCCAGATACCCGGGGATCGTCTGCAGCCCGTAGGCTTGATGACAGGCGAGCGCCAGTCGGCCCGCCCAGCGATTTTCGTCGCCCGCAAAACGGAACCCCGCATCGAGGTTCGCCAAGTCATAGACGAGGTCCTCGATCGGGTAGGTCGATTCCTCCAGGGCGGCGGCGATGGCGAGACCGTCGCCTTGCGAGAAGCAGCTCACAATGCGGCCGCGGCGGGTGGGCGTGCCAGCCGCGTCCACCAATCCCAGGCGTCGCCACAGCATGGCCGTACCCGTGCCGGTCGGCAGGGCGCGACAAATCGAGACCCAGTCGCACCGGGCACAGTCGGGCGGAAAGACCTCGCGCTCGCGTGGGTGCCAGATCGCCACGCCATAGGAATCCACCGGCACGCGCAGAGTGAGTTCACCGAGGCTGACCTCGACGGCGATCTTCTGCGGCAACTCAAGGATTTTCACCACCGGCGTCTTCCGGCGCGCCAGGCCCTGTTCGACCAGCGGCAGGATCCGCTCCCGCCACACGTTGAGCGCGGCCTGGCGGCCGTGCCAGTTGGTCAGCCGGCGGACCCATTTGACCAGCAAGACGCGGTTGCCGGGCACGCGCTCGGCCACGGTGAAGGCGCGGCCGTGAACCGGCAGACCATCCGTTTCGTGCAAGACACAAAGCTGGCCGAAGCCGACCTTTTCCAATGCCGCCGGCTCGCTCAGGGCCGGACGCAATGGCGGCGCCTCGCCGATCGCCGCCGCGCTGGCCTCCGTGCCCGCGTCGGTCATGATCCGGATGTCTTTCAGCGGCCGTTCCTGCGTCGCCGGGTAGCGTTCCCAGTCGCCCCGGCTGTTGAACAACTCGCGCACGCGCCGGCGCACATGCCGCGCGCGTTCGGCATCGGTGGCGAGGCCGCAGGGCGTGTCGGGGTGTTTGAGCGACTCCTCGACTCCGAGCAAGATGGGCTTGCTGGTGAACAGGCGCTCCTGGACCCGCGTGGCTTCGCGGAACGGCTCCTGGTGCTGGTCCGCCGCCGCCGCCATCAGGCCCAGCAGCGCGCTCCAATCGACCATGCCGCTGCGGGCCAGATGAAGCGGGTGGGCGTCCAGCAAGGTGATTTCGTTGGCGCCAACCAGGACGTACCCGGTTTCGTCGATGCCGCGCCGCCCGGCCCGCCCGAACATCTGCAGGATTTCGTCCGAGCGGAGCGGCTGCTCAGCCAGGTCGCGTCGATAGGAATCGCCGGCCAGGGCGACGCTGCGCAGCGAGAAATTGATGCCGGCGGCCAGTCCCATCGTGGCGACCACCACCCGGAGCTGGCCGGCCTTGGCCAGCGGCTCGATGACGCCCGCCCGTGCGCCGTAGCTGAGCCCGCTGTGATGAAAGCTTATCCGGCACTTGAGCAGTTGCGCCAGCTGGTCGCCGACCAGTTGCCTTTGGGCGAGGGTCAGGGCGAGGGGATTCGGGTTGGGCAACTGCCGCGCCAACTCGTCGGCCATGGCTTCGGTCGCCTGTCGGCGCGGGGCAAAGATCAGGATCGGACCCAGGTCCTCGGCCAGCGCCTTGGCCACCAGGCGCGGCCAGTAACCGCGAATCTCCGACGGCACGTTGTAGCTCAACTGGCTGGCGTGCACCTCTTCGAGCGGCACGGGGCGTTCGTCGTGGCGGACCACCACGGCGTTGCGGCCGAGGCGGCGCAACCACTTCACCACGTCCTGCGGATTGGCCACGCTGCCGCTCAGGAGGAGCAACTGGGTGCCGGGGGGCGCCAGCGCAATGGCCAGTTCGTAATTCAAACCGCGGTCGGGATCGCCGATCATCTGGTATTCGTCCACCACCAGCAGGGCCGGGCCGTCGCCCTGGATCAGCCGGTGCTTCTGCGTCTCGAGCGTGGCGACCAGGACCGGCGCGCCCAGGTTCTCCGCCAGGTCGCCGGTGGCGATGCCGACGTTCCAGCCGCGGGCGCGCCATTCGGCGAGCTTGTCATTGGCCAGCGCGCGGGTGGGCACCGTGTAGATCGCCTGGCCGCGCGGGCGGCCCTGATTCGACCACAACTCGAAGATGAGCGTCTTGCCCGCGCCCGTGGGGGCCTGCACCACCACGTCCTGGCCGGCCCGCAGGGCGGTCACGGCCTGCTGTTGCCAGAGGTCGGGCACGAGCACCTGGTTGAGCGCCGGCAACGCTTCGAGTTGGTCGGCGAAGGTCTGCACGCAGGGAGAGTAGCCTGATCCGGCCGGGACGAAACCGCAAAAGCGCCGGCACTGGCCGGCGAGCGCCGTCCGCGCGGCCGGTTCCCGCCCGGGAGGCATGGAGGTGGCCCGGACTGCCAGGCGCCGGCGTGGGCGAACGGCCTGCGAAGAAGTCGCGCAGCGGATTTGACAACGGCGCCGCCGGCCGCTTTGGTTGCCGTCGCCATTCGGGCAGGGCGTCCGCGGAATTGCGTCGCCGATTCCCCTGCCCCGCAAGGTGCGATCAGACTCAAACAGACAAATGATTATGTGCGAACAGACCCCGTTGCATGTCGGAAGCCAGGTTCCCGACTTCGAGCTGGAGACCTACAACCCGGCCGATGGCCAGTTCGGCAAGCTTTCCCTGGCGCAGCTCCGCCAGCAGTTGAAGTGGACCATCCTGGTGTTCTATCCGGCGGATTTCACCTTCGTTTGTCCGACCGAGCTGGCGGATCTGGCCGAAAAGTATGAGGCACTCAGGGCGCTGGGCGCGGAAGTGGCCTCGGTTTCCACCGATACGAAGTTCTCGCATCTGGCGTGGCGACACTCGGAGAAACTCCTGTCCAAGCTCTCCTATCCGATGGCCGCGGACCCCACGGGTGCGGTCTCGCGCCAGTTCGGCGTGTACGACGCGGCCACCGGGCTGGCGCTTCGCGGCACCTTCATCATCAACCCGGAGGGCCGGCTGGTTTCCTCGGAAGTGAACTTCTACAACGTGGGCCGGAACGCGGACGAGTTGCTTCGGAAGATGGAGGCCAACGCGTACCTGGCCAAGCATCCGGACGAAGCCTGCCCGGCCAAGTGGAAACAAGGCGCCAAGACGCTGAAGCCCAGCGAGAAGATGGTCGGCAAGGTATTCGAAGCGTTGCAGGGTTGAGCTGCTTCACCCGCCAGGTCCGCGGCGAGAGTTCGTTCGTGGCTGCGGCGCTCCGCCGCCCGCTTGTTGTCCGGGTGGTTTGACGGCGCCGCGGCCAGACGTACTCTGTCAACATCAGGAACGCCATGCTTGCCACCGTGCCGACACCGACCAGCGCAACCCCCAACTTCCGCGTGGGCGACGAGCGCCTCGTCAAAGTGACGCCCGCAGCCGCCGCGCGGGTCAGATCGCTGCTGGGCAAACAAGGGCGATCCGCGGGGGTCTTGCGGGTCGCCGTGGTGGGCGGCGGGTGCTCCGGGCTCCAGTACAAAATGGATCTGCAGGACGCCCCGGCCAATCGTGACATCCTGGTCGAGAGCGCCGGCGTCACGGTTGTCGTGGACCCCAAAAGTGCCCTGTACGTGACGGGTTCCGAGCTGGATTACGTGGAAGCCCTTCAGGATGGCGGTTTCAAGGTGAAGAATCCCAATGCCGCTGCGAGCTGTTCGTGTGGCGAGAGTTTCAGCGCCTGACGCCGGCGGCACCGGTCGGCCGCCGCCATGACCGATTGCTTCGCCAGGCTGGGTGAAGCCCGCCGGCCCTGGATCGATCCCGAGTCGCTGAAGGCGCGGTTCCGGACGCTCTCGATCAGGTGCCATCCGGACCGGGTGGAGGCGGCAGCGCGGGCCGCCGCGACGCGCGACTTCGCGGAACTCAACGCCGCTTACGAGTGTCTGCGCGTGCCCACGGACCGCCTCCTTCACCTGCTCACGCTGGAACTGGGCCGGAAGCCGGACGAAGTCCACCCGATCGCCCCGGCCACGATGGAGCTTTGCTTCGAGGTGGGCCGGGTTTGCCGCGAAGTGGACGCGTTCCTTGCCGGCCGAAGCCGTGAGGCGTCGCCGCTGCTGCGGGTGGCCTTGTTTGAACGCGGTATCGAATGGTCGGACACGCTCAACGCGGTGCAGGAGCGGGTCGGCCGCGCGCACGAGCAGTGGTTGTCGGAGTTGCCGGCGATGAACGCGCTGTGGCAGGCAGCCCCCGCGGTGGGTACTGGCGAGCGCCGGACCGCCTTGCCCTTGGCGCGGCTGGAACAGATTTTTCGCGCGCTCAGCCACGTTTCGCAGTGGACGGCCCAACTCCAGGAGCGACAGACGCGGCTGGCGTTGTCGGCGGTCGGCGCGTGATCGGCCCACGGCGCTCAAGGAGCGTTCAGCGGTTCGCCTTCTCGTCCAGAAAACCGCCGCCAAGAAACTAGTCGCCAAATCCGCGGTGGTCTGGGCATAGTACCTCGTGCATAAGCGAACACCGATGCTGGCTGCCGGGATGGCAGAATTCAACCGTTTCAACATGCGCCGTCGTGGCCTGACCGCGGCCGTGCTGTTGGCCGCGCTGGCGGCTCCCGCGCCGACTTGGGCGGCCGAAGAACCGCCCGCCGTGCCGGCGGCGTCCACCCCCAATCCCTCGAGTCCGGAGGCCGAGAAGGCCTGGGAGGATTTACGCCAGTCGCTGCAACCGCCGGCGCAGCCCAAGGAATGGGCGGAGAAGGCGCCCACGTCCGAGGAGCGCGACGCCTTCATGAAGAAGGTCGGGGAATTTGCCGTGTCCGTGGCCGACAAGGCGAAGGATTTCCACACCAAGTATGCCCAGGACCCGCACGCCGCGGAAGCGCGCCAGATGGAGTTGAACCTGCTTCAAACGGCGCAACGGTTGGGCAACACGAACATGACCGAGCGGCTCGCCAAGCTCGAGGCCGACCGGCTCAATGATCCGGCCGTTGCCGAAGAGGAGAAGGTCATGATGCGCGCGCAGAAAATCCAGCGCGAGGCGATGAAGAATCCGGACACTTTCAACGCCGAGTTCGAGAAGGGCGCGCGCGCATTGCTCAAGGATTATCCGAAGAGCGAGATTCCGTACCAAATGCTGGTTTCCGTGGCCGGTGAGCTGGAAGGCGATGCGGCCCGCAAACTGGCCACCGAGCTGAGCGAAAATCAGGATGCCCCCGAACCGGTCCGCGAAATGGCCAAGGGGATGCTCAAGAAGCTCGATGCGGTGGGCAAACCGGTCACGCTCAAGTTCACGGCGCTCGACGGGCGCGAAGTCGATCTCGAGAAGCTCAAGGGCAAGGTGGTGCTGATCGACTTCTGGGCGACTTGGTGCGGCCCCTGCGTGGCGGAACTGCCGAACGTCAAGAAAGCTTACGAGGCGCTTCACCCGAAGGGTTTCGAGATCCTCGGGATCAGCTTCGACCAGAAGAAAGAGGCGATCACCGCGTTCGTCGAGAAGGAGAAAATGACCTGGCCACAGTACTTCGACGGCCAGGGCTGGCAGAACAAGTACGGCCAGGAATTCGGGATCAACGCGATTCCCGCGATGTGGCTGGTGGACAAGAAGGGCATTCTGCGCGACCAGAACGCCCGCGGCAAACTCGAGGAAAAGGTTGGGAAGCTGCTCGCCGAAGAGCCTTGATCCCCGACCGGGCGCGGCGGTTTCCCGCGCAATCCGCCCTTTCAGCCCGTCGGTCCCCACGTGGATCGGCGGGCTGAGTCGTTGGCCGGGGTGACTGGATACTTGATAACCCCTGGCGGCCGGACCAGACTTCGCCCATGCAATCTGTTTTCAGCGGACCGGTTTATGTGGTGCGCGACAACATCGACACCGACCAGATCATTCCGGCGCAGTATCTCACGCTGGTGCCTACGATCCCGGCGGAATACGAGAAGCTCGGCTCTTACGCACTGTGCGGCCTGCCCGAATCGCTGTACCCGACCCGGTTCGTGAACGAAGGCCAGCTCGATTCGACGTACCCCATCGTGGTGGGCGGGCGCAATTTCGGTTGTGGCAGTTCGCGCGAGCACGCGCCCATCGCCCTGGGCTCGGCGGGTTGCCGGGTCGTGCTGGCGGAGAGCTTTGCGCGCATTTTCTTCCGCAATTGCCTCGCCACCGGTGAACTCTATCCGTGCGACCTCTCCGAACGGCTCTGCGATTCGCTCAAGACCGGCGACGTGGTCACCGTGGATCTGGATCAAGGCACCGTCACCGTGGCGGCCACCGGCCAGGTGCATCGCCTCAAACCGCTCGGCGAGGTCCGCCCGGTGGTCGATGCGGGGGGCATTTTCAATTACGCCCGCAAGGCCGGTCTGATTCCCGCGCCGGCGAAAGCGTGAACCCCGGCCGTTCTGACTTATGAAAACCTGTTGGCTCGTCTTCAGCGCGATGGCGGCGCTCGCTCTCCAAGCCGCCGATCTGCCCGAACCCAGAACCGTCACCCCCGGCCGGAACGGCAGCCCGCCTTCGGACGCCAGCGTGCTCTTCGACGGCCACGACCTCTCGCAGTGGACCGACGGCCGCGGCGGACCGGCCAGATGGAAGCTCGCGGACGGTTATGCCGAGGTGAACGGAACCGGCTACATTTTCAGCAAGGAAGAGTTCGGCGATTGCCAGATCCACGTCGAGTGGGCGTCGCCGGCCGAGGCGAAAGGCGACGGCCAGAGCCGCGGCAACAGCGGGGTTTACCTGCAGGGCCGGTACGAAATCCAGGTGCTGGACAGTTATCGGAGCAAGACCTATCCCGACGGCCAGGCCGGCGCCTTTTACGGCAACTCCGCCCCGCTGGTAAACGCCTGTCGCCAACCAGGCGAGTGGCAGGCCTACGACATCATCTTTCACGCGCCCAAACTGGCCGACGATGGCAAGTCGGTCGTGCCGGGCAGCTTCACCGTGCTCCAGAATGAGGTGCTGATTCAGGATCACGTCCCGGTCAAGGCTGCGACCACCGCAGCCGTCTTTGGGAACGTGTCTCCGACCGGCCGAGGTCCGCTGGTCCTGCAGGATCACGGGAACCCCGTTCGCTACCGCAACATCTGGGTGCGGCGGCTTTGAGGAATCGTGACGCCGCCCGGCAGCCCGCTACGGCGCGCGCGGCAAGCTGGGCCGGGCCGATGACCGCGGCGCCCCCACGGCGGGCGTGTTGGCTCCGCAACTATCCGGTCCGAACTGTGTTCCTAGAGCGGGTGTTGCGACGCCTACATTGAACATGAATCTCCACGACTTGGTCGCTTCCGCGCATGCCCAGGGCGCGAGCGATTTGCACCTCGAACCCGATCTGCCTGTCGGCCTGCGGATCCGGGGCACGCTGCAAATCCAGGGCGATCCCGTGCCGGCCGCGACCCTCGCCGCCCTGGCCACCGGCCTGGTCGAACCGGAGCTGTGGCCCACGTTTCTGGCGCAACGCTCGTTCGACTTCTCCAAAACCGTCGCCGGGGTGCGCTGCCGCATCAACATTCTCCACACGGCGCGCGGCATCGGATTTGCCATCCGCCTGCTTGCGGCCTTCCAGGCCACCATCGAGCGTCTCAATCTGCACCCGGACCTGAAGAAACTGGTCGCGCCCAGCAACGGCCTGGTCTTGATCTCCGGTCCGACCGGGAGCGGGAAGTCTTCCACCCTCGCGGCGCTCATCCAGGAGATCAATCTCAACGAACCGCGCCACATCGTTACCATCGAGAACCCGATCGAGTACAGCTTCCGCCCCCGCCGGGCCTTCATCCGCCAACGCGAAGTGGGACGCGACACGCCCTCTTTCGAACAGGCGCTGCTCGATGCGCTGCGCGAAGATCCCGACGTGCTGATGGTGGGCGAAATGCGGGATCCCGAAACCATGCGGCTGACGCTGAACGCCGCCGAGACGGGCCACCTCGTCTTTGCCACCGTCCATTCCGGCACCTGCGCGGAGGCGCTCCAACGCGTCGTACTGGCCTTCCCGTCCGAAATCCAAAGCAACGTCAGCGCCCAACTGGCGGACTGTCTGATCGCGGTCGTCTGCCAGCGGCTCCGCTATCGACCCGACCTGCAAATCCGCCTTCCCGAGTGCGAGATCCTGCGGCCGACCACGTCGGTCAAGGCCTTCATCCGCAACCGGGATTTCTTCAAGATCCCTCAGGTTCTCGAAACCGGTGGCGAGCACGGAATGTGGACCTTTGAGCGCTATCAGAACTGGCTGGCCCGTCGCACGCAATGGCACCTGCCCGGCAAGACCGACGAGGCGCCGGACGAACAACCGGCCCCGCGGGCGCCGGAACCGATCCTGCCCAGCACCGCCGCGCCGTGGGTCAAACCGGCCGCGACCGGCGCGTCCTCCGGCCATCCGGCGGCCACCGGCCTGGAGGGACGGCCCGCTGGGCCGTTTGAAATCGAACCGGTCGAAGGCGGGCTCCCGGAATTGATCAAGAAACTGTCGTAACCCGAGCCGGGCCCGAGCCCGCACCCCGGCTGCTTGTTCGCACCGGTCCTCCCGCAGCCGGCATCCAACCTCGGGCATCCGGCAATCCCGTTCCGTTTCGTCCCTGCTCGACCTCCGCCCGCGACTGGCGTACGCTCGCCGCATGATTACGCGCTACTCCCGCCCGGAAATGCGGGCCATCTGGACCGACGAAAACAAGCTCAGGATCTGGCTCCAGATCGAACTGCTCGCCAGCGAGGCGCTGGTGAAGGAAGGCGTCGTGCCGGCGAAGGACTTCGCGAAGATCAAGGCCGGTTGCGACAGCTGGTTCGCCGACCTGCCCGGCCTCGTCGCCCGGCAGCGGGAACTGGAGAAAGTGCTCAACCACGACGTCATCGGCTTCACCACCGCCGTCGCCGAGATGATCAACGCGGGGAGTGCGCGCGGCCCGCGTGCGGCGCGCACCGGCCCGGTTCGCGCCGATGCGGGAGCCGAACCGACTCCCGATGCACTCCCGCAGCGGGCGCTCCCGAGCCGCTGGTTCCACTTCGGCCTGACCAGCAGCGACGTGGGCGACACCGCCTTCGCCGTGCAGATGGTGCAAAGTCGCGGACATCCTGATCGCCGACGTGAAGCAGGTGCGCGACGTCCATCGCCAGGCGCGCGCAGGAGCACAAGTTCACGCCCTGCATCGGCCGCAGCCACGGCATCCACGCCGAGCCGACGACCTTCGGCCTCAAGCTCGCGCTGATGTACGACGAATTCGGCCGCGCGCTGCGACCGCCTGGAGCGCGCGCGCGAAGTCGTCGCGCGTCGGCAAACTCTCCGGCGCGGTCGGCACGAGCGCGCACCTCTCGCCGCGCGTCGAGGCGTACGTCTGCAGGCAAGCTGGGCCTCCGCCCCGCGCCCATCGCCACGCAGGTCGTCCAGCGCGACATCCACGCCGAGTTTCAGACCACGCTCGCCCTGGTCGGCGCGAGCATCGAGCGCTGGGCCGTCGAGTTCCGCCACCTGCAGCGCACCGAAGTGCTCGAAGCCGAGGAACCGTTCACCAAAGGCCAGAAAGGGAGCAGCGCCATGCCGCACAAGCGCAACCCCATCACCTGGGAACGCCTCACCGGCCTGGCGCGCGTGCTGCGCGGCAACGCCGTCGCCGCGCTGGAAAACGTCGCCCTCTGGCACGAGCGCGACATCAGCCACAGCAGCGTCGAGCGCATCATCTTCCCGGACTCCTGCACGCTGCTCGATTACATGTTCGGCCTGCTCACGCGCCTGATGGACGGCCTCGTCGTTTATCCCGAGAACATGAAGCGCAACCTCGGCCTGAGCCTGGGCATGTGGAACAGCCAGACCGTTCTGCTCGCGCTCATCCGCAAAGGCCTCACGCGCGAAGCCGCCTACAAACTCGTCCAGGACGCCGCGATGAAGACCTGGGAAGTCAAACACGCCGGCCGCGACGACGCGGACTTCGTCGAGCAACTCAAGACCGACCCCGACGTGGCGAAGCACTTCAAGACGGGCGAACTCGAGAAGCTCTGCTCGCTCGACTTCCATTTCAAGGAAGTGAACCGACGATTCAAGCGGTTGGGCCTTTAGCGCCGCGGGTCGATCGAGGGCCAGGCGGCGGGAGCGAGGCGCGGCCGCGCGCGTCGGGCGTGGGCAACCTGCTGGCCCCCTGACAGGAGAGACTGCGGGCCTTCGGCCGGGCCAGCCGCGGAAACCCGGTAGCCACCGCCGGCCAACTGGTGGTAACTTCACCGCCATGAACTGGCGCCATCGCCCCTTGATTCTGATTGGCGTGGGTCTCGCGCTGCTCTGGCTGCTGGCAGGCGCCGGCTACTGGTATGCACACAACTCCAAAATGACCGCCGAGAAGGTCCGCGCCTATCTGCGTTCGGTGGACCTCCGCCAACTCCAGGGCGAGGCGCGCGCCAAGGCCATTCGCGAACTGGTTCGCCGGCTCAACGCGTTGTCCTGGGAGGAACGGCGCGAGGCGCGGCTCGCCGGCGATTGGGCCCCGTGGCTGGAAGCGATGAGCGAGGCCGAGCAGGGCCAGTTCATCGAAGCCACCCTGCCAACGGGATTCAAACAGGTCCTGAGCGCCTTCGAGGAAATGCCCGAAGCACAACGGCGCCGCGCGATCGACGACGCGGTCAAGCATCTGCGCGAGGCCCGGCAGGAGCTCGCCAGCGCCGACTTGCCGCCCGACTGGGAAACGAACGGTCCGCCGATGATCAGCGAGGAGGTCCGACAAAAGGCCATCACGACCGGGTTGAAGACCTTCTATGGTGAAAGCTCTGCACAGGTGAAGGCCGAACTGGCGCCGGTCCTCGAGGAAATGCAGCGGATGATGGAGAACGGCGTCTTCCTCCGTCGCCGCTGGGAGAGTTCCAGGTGAGCGGGCGGACGTTCCTCAAAGCAGCGCAGCCCGGCCGGGCGGGATCGTCGTCGCCGATCGGGTTCACGTTGATCGAATTGCTGGTGGTTCTGGCGATCATCGGCCTGCTGGCGAGCCTGCTCCTGCCGGCGGTGAGCCGCGCCACCGAGGCCGGCCGCTCCACGGCCTGCCTCAGCAACCTCCGCCAGATCGGCCTCGCGGTTCAAATGTACGTCCAGGACAACCGCAACCGTCTGCCATTCATCCGCGACCGGCGCTTCGAGACCAACGCGCCGCCGGACACCAACGCGGTCGCCTCGATCGACGTCGTGCTCACCGACTATCTGGGCGCGTCGCGCGTGTTGCGTTGCCCCTCGGATCGCAAGCGCTTCTTCGAGCAAACGGGCAGCAGCTACTCCTGGAACAGCCTCCTGAACGGCCAGGATGCGGATCATTTGCGCGTGTTCGGCATCGACTTCAACCCGCACCAGATTCCGGTGGTGTTCGACAAGGAGGCCTTCCATGCTGCGCGCGGACCAAAGAAGGGCGTGAACTACCTCTACGCCGACGGCCACATCAAGAACCTCCTGGCCATCGAAGGCACCAAGTGAGTGCGTCCCTCTCCCTGCCCCGGCCGGACGCCGGCATGATCGAACTGCGCGCGGTGACCAAACGCTTCGCCGGGCGCATGGCGGTGGACGCGTTGACGCTGACGGTGCCGCGCGGCGAAATCTTCGGCCTGCTGGGCCACAACGGCGCCGGCAAGAGCACGGCGATCGGCATGATGCTCGGCCAGGTCTGGCCCTCCGCCGGGACGGTTTGCGTGTGTGACCACGACGTGCAACGGCAGCGACGACAGGCGTTGGCGAAGGTAGGGGCGATTTTCGAGACCCCCGCCTTTTACGACTACTTGAGCGGCACGCGCAACCTGGAGATCTATTGCCAGTACACCGCGCCCGTCTCCCGCGAACGCTTGCGCGAAGTGGTGGATTGGGTGGGACTGGGCGCCCGCATCGACTCGCGCGTGCGGACTTACTCGCACGGAATGCGTGCCCGGCTGGCCCTGGCCCAGGCGTTGTTACCCCGACCCGAACTGTTGATCTTGGACGAACCGGCCGACGGACTGGATCCAGAAGGTATGCACGAACTGCGGCAGACGATTCTGCGCCTCCACCGGGAACTCGGCCTGACGCTGCTGTTATCCTCTCACCTGCTGGGCGAGGTCGAACAGATATGCAGCCGCATTGCCGTGCTGCGCCAGGGCCGGCTGGTGTTCGAAGGGCCGCTCGCGGCGGCGAAACAGGCGCGCCGTTGGGTGCGGTTGGTCACGAACGATTTTGGGGCGGCCACGCGAGATCTGGAAGCAGCCGGGCTGATCGGCGGCGCGCGCGACGGCCGGTACGTGGCGTTGGCGCCGGGCGCCGCCACCTGCGCGATCGCCCGGCGACTGGTCGAAACCGGCCGGCCCGTCCACGAACTGGCCTGCGAGGAACGGACGCTGGAGAGTTTTTACCTGGAGCTGATGCGAACTGGCGGACGGGAGACCACGGGTAAAGCGGACGGCGAACCGGGATCGCCGAAACCCGAAACTCGACACTCGAACTCCGAATGAAATCCGAATTCCGAAGTCCGGGCGTAAAGCTGCGCGCATACTTCCGAGGTCATGGCCGGGAAGTTCGGGGCCATCGCGGCACCACGGGTCCTATCCGCGGACATTCGACCCCTGGCAGGACCGGGCTCGAGCCGTTTCGGACGGGCGGACCCGAGGCGGAACCTCTTTATCTCGGCCGCGATTGCGTGAACGGGCTGCTCGGAGCCGGGGCACTTTCCGGCTCCTGGCTTGCGGGCGTGTTTTGGGCATTCGGCTTTCGGCCTTCGGCTCACTAGGCATGTTTTTCCTCCAACTCCGCAACGAACTCTGGAAGTTGTTCGGCAAGAAACGAACCTACATCGGCTTCGTGATGTTCCTGCTGGCCCAGAACATCATCGCGTTGGTGTTCAAGTTCACGCATGCGTCCGCGCCCATGAAACGGATGTTGGAAAGTGCAGGGCACGCGGCGGATTCGTTCGTCTCGGTGCTGACCATCGCCACCATCATGCTCGTGCCGGTGGCGGTCTTTCTCCTGCCGCTGTACGTCTCGCTCATCGGCGGCGACTTGGTGGCCAAGGAAGCCGAGGACGGCACGCTGCGGATGATCCTGTCGCGGCCCATTTCGCGGGGGCGGCTGCTGACGGTGAAGTGGCTCGCGGGGGCGATCTTCGGCGTGCTGTTGTGCGTCGCGCTGGGGGTGTTCGGCCTGGCGTTCGCCGGGCTTTACTTCCCGTGGGGCGGGCTGTTCGTGTGGATGCCGGAGCAGGACATCTTCGGCGTGTTCGGAGCCGGCGGCGGGTTGTGGCGTTACCTGGCCGCTCACGCGATGCTCACCACCGAAGCGGTGTCGATCATGGCGCTGGCCTTCATGTTCTCCTGTTTCAATGTCAAGCCCGCCGCCGCCACGATCCTCGGGCTGTCGCTCGTGTTCGTGAGTTTCATCCTCGAACACATTCCGTACTTTGCCGACTATCGCGACTGGTTCTTCACCTATCATCTCCACCTCTGGCAACTGGTCTTCGCGGACCGCGTGCCCTGGTGGCGCGTGGGCCAGTCGTTGAGCCTGCTGGCCGGTTTCAACGCCTCCTTCTTCGCCATCGGGCTGGCGGTGTTCCACACGCGCGACATCAAGTCGTGAACCCGGGCCCCCGGCAAAGCGGACCTGGGTCTCGGGCCCGGTCCAATCTTTTGTTGCAGGTGCAACAGAAAGTTGTCCGGACCCCGCCAAAAGAAAGGCGAGGCCGGGAGTGGCCCGGCCGCGCGTGCGGAATCGGTCGGCGCGGCGCTTCGCGTTACCGCTTCACGCGATAGAACTTCGCCGGGCCCGTCGCGGTTTCCGTGAACGAACCGTCGCTGTCGCCGGTGCTGGTCCACGGCCCGGTGACCGCCGGGGCGGATTCGAGCGTGCCGCCGTTCCTCCACGTGATCGTGAGGGCGCCGCTCGCAACCGTGGGGGCGTCGATCTGCGGAGGCTCCGCTTCGCCCACCATCGGGTAGATATCGACGAAGGCGATCTTGTTGTTCGCGGCGGTCGGACCACTGCCGAGGCTGAGCCGGCCGTCAGCGACCGTCACCGCTCCCAGGTCCTCATACCAGCGCACCGTATCGGTCGGGGTGCCTTTGACGATGGTCACGCCCTCGGCGGTCAGATCGTATGCACTGTCGGTGTTGCTCGCTTCGCCGACCACGGCATAGACGTTATAGCGACCGTTGGGGACCTGGATTTCCCAGAGGCTTCCCGCGGGCTGGGGTTTCTGCATGTGGTTGAACGTGTCATAGCGCTTGTCGGGCGAGCGGGCATCGTTGCGTTCGCGGGCGTTCGCCGTGTTGTCCACGTCCCAGCCGTAGCTGTGGCCATTGCCCTGGTCGCCGAACACAGAGCCGTAGTCCGGCAGATAGCCATCCGGCGTGGTTGCCGAGGCCGGCTGGAAGTTGACGCGGATCGGGACGCCCACCTCGAAGCGGACCGGAGCGGAAACCCTGGTCAGGCCGATATCGCTGGTTGCCTTGGCCGTGACGGTATAAGGGCCGGCGTTGAGGTTCTGCCAGTTCAGTGTGTACGGCGCGGTGGTGGCTTCGCCCAGCCTGTCGGAGCCGGCGAAGAACTCCACCTTGGCAATGCTGCCCGACGTCACCGCCGCATCGGCCGTCAGGACAACGTTTGCCGGGACCGTGGCGTAGCTGGCACCCTCGGTCGGGCTGGTGACGGAGATGGTGGGCACATAGATTTGAGTGCTGCGATCCCGATAGGCTTTGACGGCACCCGTCTTGGCGGTGTCGTTGAGCAGGGTGCGCGTGAAGGTGTCGCGGTCCACGGAGTAGAGTTCGACATTCGCCCCGCCGTTACCTTCGTACCAGATGAGGCGGATGCCGTACACGCCGTCCTGCAAGACCTGGAACTCGAACTCCGAGGCGCCCCCCGGCAGGCCGTTCCCGCGGCCGCCCTCATAGACACCCAGAACGAGGTTCGCATCCGCGAAAGTCGGCCCACAGGTCAGCATGAAGCCATCGTCGCTGCGGACGCCGAAGCGATGCATGCCAGCGGTCAGTTCCACGTAGGCCGTGACTTCCAGGGCCATGTTATTGGGATCGGTGAAGATCGTCGGATCGACGTACGGGAAGGGTTCGTCGCTTCCGAAATAGCCGGCCGCGGCGCCGAGTTGGTCGAAATTGACGAGCGTGCCGGTGGCGAGGCCGTCGTTGTTCGGTCCGCCGGCTTCGTTGAAATACGGCTCCTGCGTGCCCGGATCGATGAGTTGGTCCGCCAACTGTTGATTCGCCCGAGCCGAGGTGTTGGCCAGCGTGTAGGCGGCTCCGTTGATGTCATTATCCGGCGCCTTGCGCATCTTGAACCGGAACCCGCCGTTCTGGCCCGTGCCCAGGGCGGTTCCATAATTGGCGGGGATCACCGTCACGGAACCCACCGTGGTGAACGACCAGTCTGCCGTCGAGGCGGCACCCGCCGCATCGCTGAAGGCCAGGCTGACCGGGTACGGCGTCGCCAGGTCCAGATCGCCCGGCGGGTCGTAGCTGATGGCCACGCCGTCGCTGAAGGGCGTGACCGTGCTTGCGGCGGTGACATCCGCGCCGTTGAATTTCAGGAGGATGGTCCCGGGATTGACCGGGGAACTGCCATTGGCGATCACCGCTTTCACGGCGGTATCCGGCGCCACCGCGAGCGCGCCGGATGGCGGCGAGGCCGACGCGAGATAGGCCGGGGTGGCATCCGTGGCCACAGGCACGAACAACAGATAGTTCAATTGCAGATCCACATTGGCCGCCAGGGGGGTGAGCCGCAGCGAGCTGTTGCCGGTCAGGCTGACCACGACCGGTTTGCCGGTGGCGTCCGCGAGCGGTGCATATTCGAAGGGCGTCGCCGCGGCGGGTCCGGAAAACTCAAAGGTGCCCAACGCCGACGTGGTCTGACTGGCGGCCGTGGCATCCGCCACCCGATCCAGACGCACCTTTTGGGCGACGGTCGTCGAACCCCGGAGATAGACGCGGTACTTGCCGTTGAGGGCGCGAGTGTAGTTCCACCAGTCGCCCGCCTGCGTCCCCGTCACCAGATAATCCGTGGCGCCCGCGCTGGTAAACACATCCCGCGTCACGTCGCCGCTCGCGGCCAGCCCCACGTAGTCGTCGGGCCGGTAAAGGGTGGCCCGGGTCGTGCCGTTGTTATTGTGGTAATCGACCTCCTTCGTCCCGCTCAGATTGGCGTACGATCCGGGTGGCGGTGCGGCGGTGAACTGCCCGCCGTCGTGATTGTAATCCTCGGCTTCCACCATTACGACATTGGCCGCGACGAGAGTATCGAAGGCGAGGTTGTTGGTGGTGGAGCGGCCGGCCTGGTCCGAGACAATGATCTGGGCGCGATAGACCATGTCAGGCTGAAGACCGCTGTAGGAGACCGAGCGACTGGTCCCGCTGCCGCCGATGGTGAGGTTGGCGGAAACCTCGGTGCCGTTCAGGGTCACCTTGATGTTCGTGGCGGCAATATTGTTCGGTGAAACGGTCGTGGTGGTGAAACTCAAGCCATTGGCGGCCGGATAGAACAATGTGTTGTTGGCCGGGGTCAGGTTGGAGATCACGGGTGGTGCCGTGACCGAGTTGGGCAGGCGCTTGATCACCACGCCGTACATGTTCCGGCCGGCGTTGTCCGCCTGGTAGATGGAGAACGTGCCCTTGGGTTGCGTCTTGGAGTAGATGGCCGCGTAAGTGTTGATCCCGGCACCGGCGCCGAGGCCATCGCCGCCTTCGTCCACGCCCACCAAGTCAGGCAGGGCGGGATCGGCGGTGAGGTTCCAACCCGTCATCACCGGCTGGTAACCGTCGGCACCGAGCCAGGCCATGGCCGTCCAATAGATCGGCTCCAGGCCGGACTCCGGCGGATCGGCGGCGTTGCCGTCGGTCAGGCGGGTGTCCACGAGGAGGTACACCAGGACATCCTCCGAGACGGTGATGTCCATCTGGAGCGAGGCATTGTCGCGGTTGTCGTTGCCGCTCATGATGTACTCCCCGCCGACCAGATAATCCGGCAGCGGCATTTCGGCCGAGATGCCGTTCCATTGGTGGTTGCGATCTACGAAGCAGGGAACGTCCTCCTGGAAGAGCCCCATCGTGAACGGGGTGCCGGCCTCGCCGGTCGAGGGTTCGTTGGCCACGGTGCGGTCCCAGGTCAGACCCGTCCACTTGGCGGTGATGGTATCGGTGGCTTCGTTGTCACCACCGGTTTCCACGACGTTGGTGATGAGCGGAACGGCCAGTGTGGTGGAGCAGAGGCCCAGGAGCGCGGAGGCCCTCGCGAGTGGGTTTGCCCATGTGGAACGGTGTTTCATCGGTTGTTTGGTTTTGGGTTGGCTCGTGAGCGGGGCAGGCGGTGCGTCCGCAAATCCTGGACCCGCGCACCCTCGTGCCGGGCCAACAGCTCTGCCCTGCGTGCGATCCATGGAATTAGGAAAAGGCTAAGAACCGCCGCCGGGCTTGGCAAGCGGTTTCCGGCCAGCGGTTTCCGGCCAGAATGCAGGGCGACCAGGCGACTCAGCGCGCCCCGCCGACCACACGAACGACCGCGGTCGAGCCGGCGATCCTTTCACCGTTGAGTGACTCGACCCGTCCGCCCAGATAGGTCCCCAGAAACGCTTCGGCCCGCGCGTTGAAGTCGGTCCGGTTTTCCGGACGCGCAAAGCCGTGCCCTTCGTCCGGGTAGAGCACATAGGTGACGTGGCCGTGGTTCTTCTCGATGACGGACACGATCTGTTCGGACTCGGCCTGTTTCACCCGCGGGTCGTTTGCGCCCTGCCCGATCAACAGAGGGCGGACGATCTTGTCCGCCAGACTCAGCGGCGACGCTTTCTGGATCAACTCGGCGTCCTTCGGGTCGTCCACGTTGCCCATCCGCACATCGAACAGCGCCCGCAGCGGCCTCCAGTACGGCGGGATCGTGCCGATCAGGGTCTTGAGATTGGACGGGCCGACGATATCGACGGAACAGGCGAAGACCTCCGGCGTGAACGTGACGGCCGCCAGTGCACAATAGCCGCCGTAAGAACCGCCCATGATGCCCACCTTTTGCGGGTCGGCAATGCCTTCCTTCACGGCCCAGTTCACGCAGTCGATGAGGTCATCGTGCATCTTCAGCCCCCACTGCTTGTTGCCGGCGTTGAGGTGCTTCTTCCCGTACCCGGTCGAGCCGCGGAAATTCGGCTGGAGCACGGCATAACCGCGATTCGCCAGCCACTGCGCGTAACCGTTGAAGCCCCACTCGTCCCGGGCCCAGGGCCCGCCGTGTGGGAACAGCACCATCGGCAGGTTCTTCGCCGCCACGCCGACGGGCAGGGTGAGGTAACTGTTCAGTTTCAGCCCGTCGCGGGCCGTGATCACCACGGGCTTCATCTCGGCCAGCGCAAGTCCGTCGAGTTTGGGCCGCGTGGTAAACAAAAACGTCCCCGTCTTTCTCCTGCGATCCCAGCGGTAATAGCGGCCGGGCGCGCGATCCGATTGAAAGCCCACCAGCCAGATGTCGTCCGCCTCGGTGCGGTTGGCCACGAAGAAATCGCCGTCGTTCAACTTGGCCAACCCGGCGAAGTCGTCCTGCACCGCCGGATCGATGACCCGCCACGTCGTCCGCCCGGGGGAGAAGGCCACCGCCTCGATCACGTACCGCCGCGGATGAATCAGCACGTCGCCGGCATCCACCTCGTCGCTGGCCGCGATCACCTTCTCCGCGCCGGTGGCGATGTTCTTCTCGACCACTGCCGCCGTGTCGCGGCCAAGGGACGAAGTCAGGAACAAAGACTGGCCGTCGGCGCTGAACCCGAGCGAACTCAGGATCTCGTCCGGTCCGACCTTCAGGAACGTCTTCCACGGTGATTGGTCGTCGGCGCGCACGCGGATTTCGGTGCCGCCCTCCGGCGTGGCGATCTGCGCCAGGCGCACGCGGAATTGGGGATCGGTCCCCCACCCCGCCACGTCGCCTGGATTCTCCGTGTCGAGTTCCAGCGCGCCGTTCTTCAGGTTCAGGCGATAGACATCGAACAACGCCCGGTCCCGCAGGTTGAGCGTCAGGAGGAGTCCGTCCGGAAAATCGGGGTTGAGATCGGTCACGTCGCCCCGCACGCCTTGGAACGGCGTGAAGTCGCGGACGTTGCCCGACGCGAGGTCCACGCCGTAAATATGGAAGTTCTCGTCGCCATCGCTGTCCTGGAGGTAGAGCAACGTGCGGTTGTTTTTGGCCCAGAAGTACTGGCGAATACCGCGCTTCTTGTCGGCCGTCACGATCTTGTCGTCGTCCTGGCCGACGGTCTTCACCCAGACCTGGAGCACGTTGTTCGTGTCCGGCGCGAGCCAGGCAAGCCGCGCGCCGTCGGGCGACAAGGCGGGTGACGTGCGCTCGGGGTTCCCGAACAACACGTCGCGGGCAATCAGCGGCGGCAAGTCAGCCTGGACAACATCCATGACGCACAGAGCCACCAGAGCGGGTAGCGCGCAAATCGCGGTCAGCAGGAATCGGGGGTTCATGTCGGCAAATTGGCGGACGCCGGCGGCGCCGGCAAGCCGTGAGTGGCGCTTCCCGTTCACTCGCACCGCAGCGCGTGCATCGGCTGAACGCGCGTCGCCCGCCGGGCGGGCAGATAGCAGGCGAGGCAGCCGACTGCGGCCAGAACGGCGGCGACCACGGCAAACGTGAGCGGGTCGGCCGCGCTGACTTCGTACAGCAGGCTCGTCATGAAGCGCGTCAAGCCCAGCGTCACCGCCAGACCGCAGCCCAACCCCAGCGCGACCAGGATCATGCCTTGCCGGAGCACCAGGCGGAGCACGTCCAGCGGTTGGGCTCCCAGCGCCATGCGGATACCCACCTCACGCGTGCGCTGGCTCACGGAGTAGGAGACCACACCGTAGAGTCCGATCGCCGACAGCAACAACGCCACGCCGGCAAACACGCCCAGCAGGATCATGCTGAACCGCGGCTGGCGCAGCCGGTCCAGCAGCAAGGTGTTCATCGGCCCGATGCGCGCGATGGGTTGATCGCGATCGAGGGACCAGATGGCCTGGCGGGCGTTCGCGATCAAATCCTCCGGGTCACCCTGGGTGCGCGCCACCAGCATCAGGCCGGTCAGTATTTGCGGCACGACCGGCACCTGCACGTACGGGACGTACGCCTGCGGCGTCGGCTCCTGGTTGTACCCGTCCTGCTTCACGTCCGCGACCACCCCCACCACCGTCAGCCACGGGAACTGGATCCTGTCTTTGCCGATGATGCCCGGCCGGTTGAGATTGTCCGGCAAACCCAGCATGACGCGCCGGCCGATCGGATCGGCGTCGGGGAAATGCTTCTCGGCAAGGGTCTGATTGATGATGACCACCGGCTCCGAGGTGGCCGTGTCGCGGTTGTCGAACACCCGCCCGGCGCGAAGCGCGATCCCGAGGGTGCGGAAGTAGTCGCCCATCACCAGGCTGTACTGGGTGAACGGCAGGTCCTGCAGGGTCGCGTAACTCTGGCCTTCCGGCACCACCGGCATGCCCATCGAATTGCCCGAGAACGGCAGACCCGAGTTGCCGCCCACGCTGAGCACGCCGGGCAACGACCGCAACCGCTCCAGCGACTGCTCGTAAAACGCGGCGAGCTGGACCGGCTGGGGGTACTTCGCGAGCGGGAGGTTTAACTGGAGATGCAGCACGCGGTCCGGATTGAAACCCACCTTCACCGTCTGCATCCGCTGAAAGCTCTTCATCAACAGCGCCGCCGCCACCAGCAAGGTGAGGGCCAGCGCGGTCTCAGCCACCACCAGCCCGTTCCGCGCGCGATGCGTCTGCCGGCCGCCGGTGGAGCTGCGCGCGCTTTCCTTCAGGCTGTCATGCACGGCAGCCCGCGACGATTGCACCGCCGGCACCACACCGAACACCAGCGCCGTGGTCATGGCGGCGCCAAGCGTGAACAGCACCACGCGCCAATCCATCCGGACCACCGCCTCGGAAGGCAAGCTGCCCGGGGGGAGGAACGCCATGAGAATCCGCATCCCGACGAAGGCGAGGCCCAAGCCGACGAGGCCGCTGCCCAACGCCAGCGGCAGGCTTTCCACCAACATCTGCCGCAACAGCCGCCCGCGACCCGCGCCCAACGCCGTGCGGATGGCCATTTCCTTTTCGCGCACGACCGCCCGGGCGAGGAGCAGATTCGCCACGTTCGCGCAGGCGATAAGCAGGACGAAACCGACCGCGCACAGCAGCACCAGCAGCGTGGGCCGGATGTTCTGCGTGGTATTGTCGATCAGCGTCCGCATTTGCACGCCGGTGTCCCGGTTCGTGTCGGGATAGGCCTGCGCCAACCGCTTGGCCACCACCTCGAGATCCGCCTGGGCTTGGGCCGGCGAAACGCCGTCCTTCAACCGGCCCACGACGAAGTAACCCATGCGCGCCACGCGGCTGGTGTGCAGTTCACCGTCGAAGTTCAGGCCGGCCGGCACCCACACATCCGCACCCCAGAAGGTGAATCGCGGCGGCATCACCCCCACCACGGTGTAGAGTTCGCCGTCGAGTTTCAGGGTTCGGCCCACGATGCCGGGATCGCCGCCGAACCGTCGCTGCCACATCGCGTGGCTCAACACCGCCACCCGCTGCGCCCCCTCGCGATCTTCGTCCGCGCGAAACCCCCGGCCCAGCGCCGTCGGCATCCCGAGCAACGGAAACACGTCGGCCGAAACGAGCGCGCCGTCCACGCGCGTCGGTTCGTCGATTCCCGTGAGGTTGAAGTTCATGTTGCGCGCGATGCCGAGCTGCGCGAACGACCGGTTCTCCTGCCGCCAGTCGAGGAAATCGGGGTAGGTCACCGCGCCCAGGCCGGGGAGTTTTCCGAAGGTCTCGCCGACGAACATGATCCGGCCCGCGGCGGGGTACGGAAAGGGATTGAGCAGCGCGGCGTTGATGACGCTGAAGATGGCGGTGTTCGCGCCGATGCCCAGCGCGAGGGTCAGCAGGGCGATGGCGCTGAAGCCCGGACTGCGGCGCAACTGCCGCCAGCCGAATCGCAGATCGGAGATCAAATGGTCCATTGAAGTGAATGCGTGTCCGCGGTGACAAATCGGGCGGGGTGGGCGGAGGGGAAACCGGAGTCAGGCGCGATTGGATGCCTCAAGCCGCGAGCGCCGCCGCCAGCGCCGGCGTGTGCCGTTCCTCCTCCACGACCCGGCCATCGAAGAGTCGGACGGTCCGCTGCGCGTGCCGGGCGAAATTCGGATCGTGGGTGACCATGCAGATCGTCGCGCCTTCGCGGTGCAGTCCGGCCAGCAGGTCCATCACGGCCTCGCCGTTGCGGGAATCGAGGTTCCCGGTCGGCTCGTCGGCCAGGAGCAGCGAAGGTTTGCCGGCCATCGCGCGCGCCACCGCCACGCGCTGCTGTTGTCCGCCCGAAAGCTGCGACGGATAATGCCGGGCGCGATGGCTCATGCCCACGCGGTCCAAGGCCCCCTGCGCGGCTTGCCGGCGTTCTCCCGCGGACATGCCCCGGTAGGCAAGCGGCAACTCCACGTTCTCCGCCACGGTCAGATCGCCGATCAGGTTGAAGCTCTGGAAAATGAAGCCGAGTTCGCGGTTGCGGATGCGGGCCCGTTCGCCAGGTTCCAGCCGCGCCGCCGGCCGGCCATTGAGCCAGAAGCTCCCTTCGCTGGGCGTGTCCAGGAGGCCGAGGATCGCCAGCAGCGTGGACTTGCCGCAGCCGGATGGGCCGGCGATGCAGACAAACTCACCGGTCCGCACGTCCAGGTGGACGCCCGACAAGGCGTGGGTTTCGATTTCGTCGGTCAGGAAGATTTTGCTGACCCCGTCGAGATGAATCAGGCTCGTTTCGCTCATGCTTCAATCCGGGCCGGCGGTCACGACCGACCGTGCGCCCTGTTGACGGGTAAATACCGAACGGGCCGGCGCCTGGTTTCAGAAATCTGCGGCAGGTGCCGGCGACCGCGTCGTCAACCCAGGCCGAAGGCGAGACGGGGCGCCCAAAGGGAAGCGATCCCGGGCCGGCCACATCGGGCCACGGGCTTTCGGAAGCAACCGCCCCGGTTTCCCGACGTTGGCCGCCGCGGTTTGCCAACCGCTGTTTCACCGGCTGCTATTGTCAATCAAGCGCGCGATCCTCCAGGCACCGTCTGCCTGACGCTTCACCACAAACAGCGATTTACCCTCACTCTCGACCCTCTCCCCGCCTGATTTCGGTGTAGCCGTCAGCCGGTAAGTGGACCAGAAATACCCCCAGTCGCCCGACGCTTCGACATCCATCAGTGTGCCCTCGCTTGTGATGGCGACCTCTCGGAGCACCGCCTCATAGAGCGGGCGAATGGCGTCCTTTCCACTCACGGCCGGCTGACCTTGGGGCATCAACACGGGATCATCCGCGTAGAGGGAAAGGAGGGCGTCCACGTCACCGGCCAACCAACCGGAACGCCAATCCGCTGCCAGTCGCTTGATCGCCTCGATGTCTTCGTTCCGGTTAATCATGGTGGTTTCACATGTGTCATTCAGGCTGGGGCCACTCTCCCAATGCAGCCGCTGTTGGCGCGGCGGCGATGGCGGCGTTGTCGCACCGCCCGGCGCCGGCGCAGCGGCGCAGCCACTGCGCTTGAATTCCGACCCCACCCGCGGTGCGGACCGGCCTCAGCGCCCGCCCGCCTGGCGGAGCAGCGACCTGGCTTTGCCAACCCAAAAGCTCTCGCGTCGGCGTTGGAAAGCCGGGGCATGCGCGTCGTCGTTGAGCACTTCCCGGAGGGTGGATTGGGCCAGGTCCGTTTGACCGCGCGCGAGGTGCAGTTCCGCCAGTTGCACCCGGGCGCGAGCGTAGGTGTGGCGTTCGAGCACCTGCCGCCAGTTGGCGATGGCTTCGTCAGTCCGGCCCAAGGCCGCGAGCGTTTCCGCCAGGGCCATCTGCGTGTGGCCGAAGTCGTGGTCGGGATCGGCGCGGGCCACCCGTTCGAGGTAGGTGAGGGCTTCCTCGCTCCGGCCCATTCGCAGCAGGCATTGGCCATAATGCGCCTGCGTGTCCGGATCGGCCGGTTCGCGTTCCAAGGCGGCACGATAGCTGCCCTCGGCGCGGTCGAGCTTGCCTTGCTGAAAGTAGAGGTCGCCCAGATCGGCATGGTCGCGGGCGTTGTCGAGGTGGTGGATGCGGTCCTGGAGTTCCTTGATGCGCGCGCGGGTTTGCGCACCGGGCAGCTCGAAGCCGCGCATCGGACCGGCCTGGGCGCGATAGACCAGGAAGAAGTAGAGCGGCGCGTTCAGCGGGGCGAACAGGAAAATGAACACCGCCCACAGCCATTCGCCGCGCCGAAGGGCATCCACCAACATCCACAGCGCAAACAAGCCGAACAGCAGCAGCAGCGGACTGCGCAGCGACAACAGATCGAACAGGAATGCGAGCATTGCGGCGACCCGCCCGCCCGACTCAAGCGTAGAGCGCGTACGGCTCGACTTCGCCCGCGGCCGGGCCGGACTCCGCCAGCAGGGGAACCTCCGGGTTGCGATAGTCGATGTTCGCCAGGGCGAGGTAGTTTCGGAAAACCTCGGTATTCTGCAAGAAGCCGCGGAAATGCGCACTGCCTGGCCCCAGCGCCAGGAGCGGCACGAAATCCGCCGTGTGCGCCCCGCTGGTCCACCCGACGCCGTAATAATTGCCCATGAGCTGCCCCATCTGACACGACTCGGAGTTCATGGAATCGTACAGGGCCAGGCCCTTCTTCGCGAAGAAGCTCGCGAGCAAAGCCGCCTTCCGGTCCGGCACCTTGTAGCCGGTGCCTTCGAGAATGACGCCCTGCAGCTTGCCCGGGGTGGGTTCCTTGCCCAACCGGTTCGCCATTTCGGCAAAGGACGCCTTCGCCTTGGGCAGGTCGGCGAGCAACGGATTGGTCTTGCCGTAAGCGCTGCCGGTGCCGTTCAGGCCGGGGTTGGCCGTGCCGTGGTCGGTGGTGATGACGATCAAGGTGTCCGGCTCGCTGCGCTGGAATTCCAGGCAGGCCTCGAGGGCTTCGTCGAAGGCCACCGACTCCCGCACCGCGGCGGCGATGTCGTTCGCGTGCGCGGCGTGGTCCACCCGGCCGCCTTCGACTTGCAGGATGAACCGGTCTTCGCGCGCCAGCTTCTTCAACGCCAGCCGCGTCATGGCGGCGAGGGTCGGCACTTCCTTCCGCAGTCTGGCGCTGGCCAGGTGATCGATCGTGTACGGCAGGTGGCTGGAGCTGAACGTCCCGAGCCAGGGACGGTCCAGCGGGGCGGCCTCCAGTTCCGCGGCCTTGTTCATCACCGTGTAGCCCGCGGCGCGGAACTCCGACGGCAGGTCGCGCTTGTCCTTGCGTTGGGCAGGATCGAAGAATTTCCGCCCACCGCCGAGCAACACCTCCACCTTGCGCTCGAGGTACTGGGCGGCGATCGAGTCGGCTTCGTCGCGCTGCGCGGTGGCGGAGAAGCCGGCGGGCGTGGCATGGGTGATTTCCGTGGTGGTCACCAGGCCGCGCTTCCAGCCGGCCTCGTCGAACAGCGCGTAGAGCGGTCGCAACTTGCGGCCGTCGGGCAACGTGTTGAGCATCCCGTTCTTGACCCGCGACCCGCTGCCCCAGCTCGAGGAAGCGGCGGCCGAATCCGTCACCACGGAGTTCAACGAGCGCATGTTCACGAAGGCCGTCTGGGCGGCCGGGTTCTGGTAGAGCTCGAACCAGCGCAGCCCCCGGCCCCGGGCCCGATGGGAGTAATAATCACCGATCGTCAACGTCCCGCTGCTGGTGCCGTCCGAGACCAGGTGGATGATGTGGCGGGGCACCGCCTCGGTGGTTTGGCGGACCGCATCCGCGGCGCGTACCACTCCCGGAGCCCCACTGCTGCCGGCGGCGAGAAGGCCGGCGATTTTGAGAAAACTACGGCGACTGCTAGACATGGTGGAAACGTAGGAAAGGCCACCCGGTTTGCCAACTGACAATTTGCAGACCTTCCGCGGCGCCGCGGCCGACCGGCGCCTGATGGGAGCGAGATTGCCAGCGCCGGGGCCGGCGTTTTCCGCTCAACCCGATCAAGCTTCGCCTCTCGGGCGGGAGGTTTCGGAGGTGTTCGTTGGCAGCACGGCGCGTCGGTATTGGGCGGGCGTGGTGCCTGCAAGGCGCCGGAAGACGAGCCGGAAACGGCGCAGATCGCTGAACCCACAGGCCGCCGCGATCCGGGTGAGGCGCAGCGGGGTTCGCTGGGCGAGCAGGCGCCTGGCGTGCTCGACCCGTTGCTCGCTGATGAACGCGTAAGGGGTCCGGCCCAGGCATTCGCGGAAGCGCTGTTCGAGCCGGCGCCGGGAAAGCTGGCACGCCTCCAGGACGCGCTCGACACCGAAAGGCTCGGACAGGTGGGCCAGAATGAATCCCCGGGCGGCGGCCACGTGGGGATCGTCGATCGCCAGCGTGTCCGTGGAGGCCCGCAAAACCACGCCCGCGGGCGGCAACACGATCGCGTTCGGAGGCGCCCGTTCGCCGCGCATCAGATCGTCGAGCAACGCCGCCGCCCGCTCGCCCACCTCCCCGTCCTGCCGGGCCACGCTCGAGAGCGGCACCGCGCCGCATTCGCAAGCCACGGGGTCGTTATCCACGCCCACGATGGCGACCTCTTCCGGCACGCGCCGGCCCAGCGCAAGGCAGGCGTCGAGCACCATGCCCGCACGCGGGTCATTGCTGGCCATGATGCCGACCGGGGTCGGCAGGGCGCTCAGCCAGGATTCCAGCTCTTCCTGCTGATCGATCCAACGGGCCCGGGCGCCGGGCAGCCTCGCGGCCTGGAGAACGGCGCACGAACCCCGCGCCTGGCGGACCGTCTCGACAAAGCCGGCGCGGCGCTGGTTGCTGTACCACTTTCCGCTGGTGCCATAGTACCCGAAATGCCGGAAGCGCCGTTCCAGCAAGTGTTCGGCCGCGACCCGGCCGATCGCCTTGTGGTCCACCATCACGGTGGGGACGCCGGGGCGGGCGAGGTGCCCGGCGAGGTTGACGACTGGAAACGGCAGCCGGCGGGCGATCCGTGCATCCTCGATCGTGGTCACCAGCGCGATGGCGCCGTCGCCATGCCAATGCCGCAGCCAGCCCAACGAAGTGCTCTGAATCTCCGGCATGCGGGTCAGGCTCCATCGGCCGGCGCGACGCGCGTAATCGACGATCCCCTGAAGCTGGCGCTCGATGAACGCCAGGCTGATCGGGAAGGCGAGCACCACCCGTCGTTTTGGCTGCGTCTTCATGTCGTGCGGCGGATCGGGCGCGGGGCCAACCACCGGCCGCCTCGCGCGCCGCCGCGGCGCTGGGTAACTTGGCGGCTCCTTCGGGAGCCGGCAAGCGGGCCGCGCCGCAAAACGGTCCATGATCTTCGCAAAACGGCCCTTGTTCCGTGTTTCGCGCCCGCCAAATTCGGAGTTGTTGCCCGAATTGACTGCCAACCATGTCTAGCATGCTCAAACCTCAACCCAAAGGATTTGCCCGATGAAAACCTCCCCGCGTCTGGTTTTATGGTCTGTCGCCCTGGGGATCGCCTCCACCCTCTTCGCGGCCGACGTTCGCCAAGGATTGGTTTCGTACTGGCCGCTGAACGGCATGGCGGCGGATTGGTCAACGACGCCGGATGTGGTGTCCGGCAACAACCTGCTGTTGTTCGGCCTGGATCCCTCGTCCCTGGTCGCGGGCAAGCGGGGCCAGGCGATGTTGTTCGACGGCGCCAGCCAATACGCTTACTTCACTACACCGGCGGGCGAAGACACCGGTCTGCCGATCTCCCGCGCCCGGAGCTTCACCGTCTGCGTGTGGGTGAAGGGCGCGGCCAACCAGACGGACCGGCGCGTGTTTTCCGAAAGCAACAGCAACGACAGCAACAACAATCCGCTGGTCAACATCGGTACGCACAACGCCGGCACGGACGGCACGGTGGACCTGTACTTTCGTGACGGCGCCGGCACCGCGCAGATCAATCACGCTCATTCGCCGGACACTGCCTACGACGACACCTGGCACCACATCGGCCTGGTGGACGTCAACGGCGCGGTCAGCCTCTATCTGGACGGGGCGCTGAACCTGACCACGAACTATACGCGGGCTGCGTTCGTGTCGGACACCACCTCGATCGCCGCGATCGTCCGCGGGCTCGGGGCCAACCTCGGAGCCTATTTCACGGGCACCATCGACGACGTGGCGGTCTGGGAGCGGGCCCTCACGGAAGCCGAGATTCAGGACGTGATGAACAACGGCATTCAGACTCCCGTGCCGGCGTTTGCACCGTTCATCACGCAGGATCCCACGGGGGCCGCGGATTTGCTGGTCGGCGACGCGTTCACCTTCACGTCCGGTGCCGGCGGCACCCGGCCGCTGGCGTACCAATGGCTGAAGGACGACGCGCCGGTCGGCGGCGCGACGGCCGCGACGCTCGCGCTGACCGACCTGAAGGCGAGTGACTCCGGCACCTACAAACTCAGAGTGACCAACGCCGGCGGCTCCGTGACCAGCGCCGGCGCGGTCCTTCTGGTGAACGATATCCCGGGCCCCAACCTCACCAACGGCGTCGTCTCCTACTGGCCGCTGGACGAGGTGCAAGGCGCCAAGACTCCGGACATCGTGCGCGGCTACGATATGAGCCTGGTGAACCTGACGGCCGCGGACCTCCAATCCGGCAAGTGGGGCAAATGCATGACGTTCGACTTGGCCCGGCAGACGATGCTGCAGCGCATCGATGCCGACGGTGAGGAACTGCCGATCTACCAGCACCCGAACTTCTCCGTTTCCCTCTGGGTGAAGGGCGACCTGCAGACCGACAAGCGCGTCTTCTCGGAAGCCTCTACCAAGACCACGCAGCCGTTGTTCAACATCGGCACCCACAACGGCGGTTCGGATGGCACGGTTGACACGTACATCCGCACCGACAGTGGCGCCACCAGCGGTGACCACCATCATTCGACGGGGGTCGCTTACGACGGCACCTGGCACAACCTCGTCTATGTGCAGCGCGTGCTGGGTGGCGTGATGCAGGCAGCCTTGTACATTGACGGCGTCGAAGACTCCGTGGCCCCCAGCCCCGTCCGCCCGCTCTCCGCGAACACCACCTCCATCGGCGGCATTCTGCGCGCCACGCCGGCGGCGTGGTTCACCGGCCAGATCGATGACGTCGTGTTGTGGAGCCGCGCCTTGACGGCCGAGGAAGCGCAGATGCTGGCCACGCAAGTCATGCCGACTCCGCCCTCGGTCTTGAAACCGCTCGCGATCAACTCCTTCGTCTCGGACCTGCCAGCCGTGGGGGTGGGCGACTCCGTGGCCCTGCGCTGGGATGTCAGCAAGGACGCGACGGAGATCGCCATCGACTCCGGCATCGGTGATGTCAGCGCTCAGACCGTCGCCGGTGCGGGCGGCACCATGGTGACCCCGGCCCAGACCACGACTTACACCCTCACCATCAAGCGCGGGGCGGATACGGTCACCGCGACCCGGACCGTGAGCGTGATCGACGGCATTGCCGCCAACTGGGAGTTGCTCGACAACTTCGACCGCTATGCCGCCGGCTTCCTCGCGGACGCGGGTTGGTGGCTGGACCTGCGCGGCCAGTTCGCCCGGGTCGAGGATCAGGGCGGCAATCGCATGTTGAGCATGATCAGCACGGACAGCGCCGCCGTCCTGCCACTGGGCAATCTCAAGATCAGCGAAGGTCAGCAGCGCAGCTTGTTCTTCCGCCTGATGACGCGGGGCGAACCGACCGCCGCCCTGGAACAGGTGATCGGACTTACGGACAAGAACATCCGTTGGCACGGCGACACCACCGTCAACATCGGCCCGGACGCGCACCTGACCTTCGACCCGGCCAACCCGGCCTGGCTCCTGGGCGTGATCAACGGCGTCGGCGGTGCGTTGGAATCCGCGGCAGACCCGCTGGGCACAAACGTGGTCTATGATGTCTGGATCGACATCAAGAACGTGCCGCTGAACGACCCGGTTTCGCCATTCGACACGTACTCTGTCTATATTCAGAAAGACGGCGACGCTAACCGGACCGAATTGTTCAAGGACTACTTGAGCGATCGCGATCCGTACAATCCGGACCCGGTGCTCGGGGGAATGACCCCGAACCTCGACAAGCTCTTCGTCTCGGGCAACAACACGACCGACAGCGCCTGGTTCGACGACTTCTACATCAGCAAGTCGGGCTACAACTCCAGTGTGCCGCGCCCGTTCGGATTCAGTTCGCCCGTCGGTGGCGGAGGTCCCACGATGACGATTGCCGCGTCCACCGGGCAAATCCAGATCAACTGGACGGCTGGCGCGTTGGAATCCGCCCCGGCCGTCACCGGGCCGTGGGCCGCGGTCGCCGGAGCCACCTCGCCGTACACGACGCCCGCGACGGGCAACGCCATGTTCTATCGGGCCCGACAGTGACCGGCGCAGTGAACCTGCAAGCGCAACCAGGGCGACCGGGCAATCCCCGGCCGCCCGTATCTTGGACGCGGACATTATGAAGCGGTTGGCGACAACCCCGAACGGCACGCGGACGGGTTCGAGCGGCTTCACCCTGATCGAACTGTTGGTGGTGATTGCCATCATCGCCATCCTGGCGGGCATGTTGTTGCCCGCCCTGAGCCGGGCCAAGGAATCGGGGAAACGCACGGCCTGTCTGAACAACCTCCGCCAGATCGGCATCGGCATGAACGTCTATGCCCTCGACAGCCAAGACCGCGTCGTCGAGGCGCTCGAAAAGCAGGTGCAAATTGCGCTCCGTCCGCCGGAAGGCGCGCTGGCCGCGACGGTGGGCTTGACCGTCAGCACGAACCGATCGTCGCCTCAAATCTGGACCTGTCCCGGCCGCCCGGGTTTTCCGACCTTCGAGGCCGACTACGATCAGTGGGTGATCGGCTTTCAGTACTTCGGCGGCATCGAGAAGTGGACCAATCCGGCCGGCACCTTCGACTCGCGCAGCCCGATCAAGACCAGCACCGCCGGCCCCGGTTGGGTGCTGGCCGCCGACGCGAACCTGAAGATCGACGGCACCTGGGGCGGCGGCCGGGACACGGCCTTCAAGGGTATGCCCCCGCACAAGGCCGGCTCCCGTGCGCCCGCGGGTGGCAACGAGGTGTTCATCGATGGTTCCGCCCGGTGGATCAAGTTCGAGCAGATGTTGTTTCTGCACAGTTGGAGCGTGGCGGGCGACCGCGTCGCCTATTTCTATCAGGAAGACATCGGGCCCGCGTTGGAGAAGCAAATCGCGAAGCTTCGCGCCAAGCCGTAGCCAGGGGCTCCTGCCCTATGCCCTCGCCGGCGGTTCGCCCTCCGGCAGCTCGAAAACCGCGTGCATTCCCAAGCCGGAAGTTGGAATCCGAATGATCAGTCAGGCGTCCCGGCCGAGATTCGGATTTCGGGTTTCGGCACCTTGACGTCTTGGCGGCTCCTTAATGCGCTTGCCGGTTGAGCGGCGGGGTGAGGGAGCGGCTTTCCGGGGTGCGACGCGGCCCGGTTTCGGAGATTCCCCCAGCGCCGACGGAAGCTGTACTCCGGCCGGCCGGGCTGTTAGCAATGGGCGCGGAGCCTGCGACTATGCGAACATCGACTTTGCTGGCGGCCCTGCTGCTGGGCCTCGGAACGGCGCGCGCCGAACGGGTTGAGCTGCCGCTCGACGGCGACTGGGAGATCGAGGAATCCGCAACCAGCGACCCGGTCCCGGCCCAGTTCAAACACCACGCCCCCGTGCCGGGATTGGCGAACCTGGCCGAGCCCCCGTTCGCCGACGTGGACCTTTTCGACAGCAAGGAACTGATCGCCAACCGAATCCGCCAGCACCGGCTCCCCGAATCGGCGCGGGTGGACGGCGCCGGGATTTCGCGCCAGAACCGCAGTTATTTCTGGTACCGCCGCACGTTTCGCGTCCGGGAGCGCCGGCAAACCGCCACGTTGCGGATCGGTAAGGCCCAGTTCGGCACGGCCGTCTGGGTCAACGGCAACAAGGTCGGCGAAAACCCGGGGTGTTTCACGGCGAGTTACTTCGACGTGACCGACTTCGTTCGCGAGGGCGACGACAACGTGCTCGTCATCCGCTTGGGCGCACATCCGGGCATGTTGCCCGACACCTACCCGGTCGGGACCGACTTCGAGAAGCTGAAGTGGACACCGGGCATTTACGACCGCGTCACGCTGTGGCTGAGCGACAACCCCACCATCGAATCGGTGCAGGTCGCGCCGCGCCTCGAGCCCAGGGAAATCGTCGTCCAGACCCGGGTAAAGAATCGCGGGCGCGCCGCCTGCACCACGGAACTGACGCAGCAGGTGCGCCCGTGGAAGCGCAAGAACGTCGTCGGCATCGCCCCCTCAGTCTCGATCACGCTGCAACCCGGCGAGGAACGGACGCTTACCCAGACAGTCGCCTTGCCGGCGGCCGAATTGTGGTCGCCCGAGCATCCGGCGCTGTACGAAGTCGCCACCGCCACCGGCGGGGATGCCACGACGACCCGCTTCGGGCTGCGCACCTTTCGCTGCGACGCGAAGACGAAGCGGTTTTACCTGAACGGCAAGCCTTACTACCTGCGCGGCTCGAACATCACCCTGCACCGTTTCTTCGAGGATCCGGAGTGCCGGGATCTGCCTTGGAACGACAAGTGGTTGCGCAAGCTGCTGGTGGAGATCCCCCACGAGATGCACTGGAACGCGTTTCGCTTCTGCATCGGGCCGGCGCCGGAACGCTGGTTCGAGCTGGCGGACGAGGCGGGGTTGCTGATCCAAAACGAATTCTTCGTGTGGACGGGCGCGCCGAGCTGGGACGCGAAGTATTCGCGCCAGTACGACGTGCCGGAGACGATCCGGCAGTATGGCGATTGGATGCGCGACCTCTGGAACCACCCGAGCGTGGCCATCTGGGACGCGAACAACGAGACGCTGGAGCCCCTGTTCGGACAGAAGATCATCCCCGCGGTGCGCAGCCTGGACCTGTCCAACCGGCCCTGGGAGAACAGTTACAACGAGCCCGCCGGCCCGGACGATCCGATCGAGTACCATCCGTATCTGTTTCAACCGACCGCCTCGAGCGGCCGCATCGAGTTCCGCATGGCCGACCTGGAGACCCGCGATTCCAAACCGCAGGTCTGGCATTACCCCCGCAACGATCGCGCGGTGCTCATCAACGAATACGGCTGGCTTTGGCTGAATCGCGACGGGTCCCCCACCCTGCTCACGGAGAAGCTCTACCCGTTGTTGCTCGGGGCGAAATCGACCGCCGACGAGCGCTTCGCGCTGGACGCTTACCTCCTGGCGGGCCTGACCGAGTACTGGCGGGCTTCGCGGGAGTATGCCGGCGTGCTCCATTTCGTCTATCTCACGGGGAGCTTTCCCGGCGTGTTTACCTCGGACCACTGGCTCGACGTCAAACACCTGAAGCTGGAACCGCACTTCGCCGATTACGTCGGCGAGGCCTTCAAACCGCTGGGCGTCTATCTGAGTTTCTTCCAACCCAAGCTGACCGGAGGCACGCGGCGCCCCTTCGCGATCCGACTCGTGAATGACGACGACATCCCGGTCAACGGCACGCTGACGCTCACGCTCGAGACGGCCAACGGCAAGCGGTTGGTGCGGGCCGAGCGCGGGTTCAAGCTGGCGGCGCTGGGCGATGCGAGCCTCGAACTGACCTTGGACGTGCCGCGATCCGCCGGGCGTTGCCTGCTCCAGGCGGAAGCCGAATCCGCCGTCCGCAGCAAGGTCGGCCCAACGATCTCCCGTCGATGGGTGAGTGTGGAATGACCGCCGCTGTCCGCCCCGCCGTGTCGGCGCTGGAGCGACGCCTCTCCGAACCGGCGCCGGTGACGGCGCTGGCGCCGATGCAAGACGTGACCGATCTCGCGTTCTGGCACCTCCTGCACCGGTACGGCGGCCCGGATCTCTACTTCACGGAGTACTTCCGCGTCTATGCCACTTCGGTGCCGGAGAAGTCGATTGCCCGCTCGATCACCGCAAATGCCACTGGGCGACCGGTCATCGCCCAACTCATCGGCAACGATGTGCCGGCCTTGGTCCGCACGGTCCGGGCACTCCAGCAACTGCCCGTGGCCGGCATCGATCTGAACCTGGGTTGTCCGGCGCCGATCGTTTACCGCAAATGTGCGGGTGGCGGCCTGCTGCGCGAT
The DNA here is from genome assembly GCA_963735925.1 of uncultured bacterium. GTDB lineage: Bacteria > Verrucomicrobiota > Verrucomicrobiia > Limisphaerales > J093 > DSVZ01. The sequence continues at coordinate 468,095 of CAVTMT010000003.1, read as the reverse complement.
TTGCCGCGGATCGATGCGATTCTCGCCGCCCTGCGCGAGGCGGTCAGCGTCAAGCTTAGCGTCAAGACCCGGCTGGGCTTCGATTCCGCGACCGGCTTTGATGAATTGCTGGCCGTGCTGGCCCGGCATTCGCTCGACCTGGTAACGGTCCACGGGCGGACGGTGGCCGAGATGTACCGCAGTCCCGTGCAGTACGACCTGATTGCCCGGGCGGCCGCCGCTCTCCCCTGCCCGGTCCTCGCCAACGGCAACGTGTACTCGGCGGCGCAGGGCCATGAAGTGGTGGGGCGGACCGGCGTGCGGGGGTTGATGATCGGACGCGGGGCCATCCGCAATCCCTGGATCTTCGAGCAGATTCGCCAATGGGGGCGCGGGGAACCGCCGCGGCTGCCGACCGGCCGCGAGGTGTTGGCCTACCTCCATGCGCTGGTCGATGCGACCGGCACCCCCGAGCTGCGCGAGGCTTCGCACGTCCAGCGGTTGAAGAAATATCTCAATTACATCGGCCTCGGAATCGAACCCTCCGGCCAGTTCCTGGATCGGGCCCGGCGGGCCACGCGCCGCGCGGAGCTGTTTCAACTGTTTGCGCGGTACCTGGAGCACGACTCGCCGATGCCGCTCGAGCCGTTGCCCGTCCCGTTGGGCCAGCGCGACGTGCTCGCGGGTGAACATCGTTGAACCTGGACGCCGCAGCCGGGCGGGATGGCCGGGGCAACCTGCCCGGGCCACCAAGCCGCTGACGCGGCGGAAAGGGCGGGCGGTTCGCACTGCGCACTTGGCGAGCCCCGGCTTCGCGGAGATACTGCCGCCGACCCGAAGCACTGTCCGCCGCGCCGTGAAATCGCCATGACCTCCGAGAAGACGTCCTCCCGCGAAACCTACGAGCGTCTCCACCGCACGATCTGCGAAGTCATCCGCGGCCAGCCGACGACGGTCCGCCGGCTGCTCGCCGCGCTGGCCAGCGGCGGTCATGTGCTGCTTGACGATTTCCCCGGCACCGGCAAGACCACGCTGGCCAAGGCACTGGCGCGGGCCATCGCGGCCCGCTTCACCCGCGTCCAATTCACGCCGGACCTGCTGCCTTCCGACATCCTCGGCGTAGCGATCTACAATCAGAAGAACAGCGACTTCGAGTTCCACGAGGGTCCCGTCTTCACCAACATCCTGCTGGCGGATGAGGTCAATCGCGCCTCGCCCCGCACGCAGTCCGCGCTCCTGGAAGCGATGGCCGAAAGCCAGGTGAGCGTGGAAGGCGAACGACGCGCGCTGCCGGCCCTGTTCTTCGTGATCGCGACGCAGAACCCGGTGGAGTTCCGCGGCACGTACCCCTTGCCCGAGGCGCAGATGGACCGGTTCGCGATGCAGCTCGCCCTGGGCTACCTGGCTCCGGAGGAGGAGACGGCCATGCTGGCGGCGCAAATGGGCGTGCATCCGTTGGAGCACGTGACGCCCTGCGCGTCCCTGGCCGCCGTGCTGGCACTGCGAGCCGCCGCGCAGGAAGTGCGGGTCAGCGAGGAACTGCGCCGCTACATCGTCGAGCTCGTGGCGGCCACCCGCCGGACGGTCGGCGTCCGGCTGGGCGCGAGTCCACGGGCATCGCTGGCGTTGATGAAATCGAGCCAGGCGCTGGCGCTCTTTGACGGGCTCGAATGCATCACTCCCGATCTGGTTCAGGAACTCGCGGTGCCGGTCCTGGCGCACCGGTTGGTCCTCGATCCGCAGGCGCAGTATTCCGGTCAAAGCGCCCGCGGCGTCGTCGAGGAGATCCTGCAGCAGGTCCCGGTGCCGGCGTGAGGTCGCCGATGATGCTGTATCGCCTGATCCATCGGGGCTTTCGCACCGTCCGCGCACTCACGGGCTGGCTGCAGCGCCGGTTCACGCCGGCGGGCGGTTTTGTGTTGGTCGGGCTGGTGCTGACGGCCGGCGCGTCCGACCCGGAGCAGACGCTGGGACTGGAGGTCTTTCTCGTCTTGTTCGCGATGTTGACGCTGTCCGTGGCCCTCGCCCCGTTCTTCCGCGGTCGCTTCGCGATCGAGCGGTTGGCGCCGCGGTTCGTCACCGCGGGCGATCCGTTCCGGGTGCGGGTGCGGGTGCGCAACCTGACTCCGCGCCCGCAACGCGGACTGGAGTATCTCGAGGACTTGCGCGACCCGGCGGTCACGGTGGCGGAACTTGCGGCGCGGCTCCGGCCCGGCCGGGGAAACCGGAGTTTCCGCCTGGGCGCTCCGTTGCCGCCGCTGCGCAGTTCGCGAACGCGCCTTGCCACCTTGCCGTCGCTGCCGCCGCAAGGCGTCGCGGACGTCCAGGCGGAGATCGTGGCTTATCGGCGTGGCCCTTTGGTGCTGGCCCGGGGCTTGATTGCCCGGACCGATCCGTTCGGACTCTTTCGCGCCTTTTGCCGGGTGCCTTTGCCGCAAACGGTGTTGGTCCTCCCCCGGCGGTATCCGTTGCCCGCCCTGGCCTTGCCCGGCCAGACCCAATACCAGCGCGGGGGCGTGGCCACGGCCGCCAGCGTGGGTGAGTCGGAGGAATTCGTGGCGCTGCGCGAGTATCGGCGCGGCGACTCGATGCGGCGCGTGCATTGGCGGAGCACGGCGCGCCGGGGCGGACTCATCGTGAAGGAATTCCAGGACGAGTACTTCGTCCGGCACGCCCTGGTGCTGGACACGTTTTGCGAAGCCTCGCAGGACGAACTGTTCGAAGAGGCGGTGGCGGTGGCCGCTTCCTTCGCCTGCACGGTGCCCGATCAGGAGTCGCTGCTGGACCTGCTGTTCGTCGGGCCGAAAACCGTGTGCGTCACCAGCGGTCGGGGCGTCGGCCACGCCCAGCAGATGCTCGAGGTGCTGGCCGCGGTGAAGCCCTGTCGCGAACCGCGCCTGCCTGAACTCGAAGCCCTGGTGCTCCAACACAGCGCGGCCTTGAGCGGCTGTCTGCTCATGCTCATGGACTGGGACGAGCCGCGGCGCGCGCTGGTGCGGCGGCTCAAAGCCCTGCCCCTCCCGACGCTCGTGATGGTCATCGTCCCCCGCGGCCGGGCGCAGACGCTGGCGGCCGGCCCTCCGGCCGACCAACCGGACCGGCTGCTGGTGCTCGAGGCGGGAAACATCGCCGCCGGACTGCAGCAGTTGGAGGCCCGACGGTGAACGCCCGCGAACTCAGTGTGACGCGACGCACCCCAGCCCCGCTGGCGGTGATGGCCGCGCTGGGGCTTTGGGGTTGGCAGGCAGAGGCATGGCCGTGGGCGTTGGCCATGGGCGCCGCCATCGAGGCCGCACGTCTGGCCCGCTTTCGTTGGGACATCACCCAGGAGGATTTCAACCGGCTCTGGAACTTCACCACGCTGCTGTTCCTGGGCGTGGCCCTCTACCTGTTCCTGGCCCGACAGGGGCTCAGCTCCGTCGGGTCGCTGGTCACCACCGGCACGCCTGCGGGCCGGCTCGAAGGCATCCGGCAGATTTCGCAAACCGCGGTGACCTTCCTGCGGTGGCTGCCATTCATCCTGTTCCCGTTTGTGCTGGCCCATGCCTGGAGCCGCACGCCGCTGCTGCCCTGGTCCACCTTCTCGCTCTACCTGCGCGCTCGCGCCGCGCGGGTGGATGGCGACAACCCGGCAAGTCCGGCGCGCGCGCCCGTGCACCCCGCCTACCCTTTTCTGGCGTTGGTCGTCTTCGCGTCCGCCGCCACCACGGCCCATCCCGTCGCGTATCCGCCGCTGATGATGGCCGTGGTGGGCTGGGCGCTCTGGCCCTGGCGAAACCCACGGTTCCGCGGCCCGGTCTGGGCGGCCCTGTTCATCGCCCTGCTCGGCGGCACCCTGATGGCGCAGGTCGGCCTGACCGCGTTGCGCGACGCCTGGCAGTCGCTCGAGGACCGCCTGGCCCAACGCGCGGGCGAAGGCGACCGCGATCTACGCAATGCCTTCACCGCGCTGGGCGCGGTCGGCCGGCTCCAGCAATCCGCACGCATCGTGTTGCGGGTGCGCACGGAGGACGACCAGGCGCCGGGATTGCTTCGCGAGGCCGCCTTCAATCGCTTCCGGGGCACCGTCTGGGGGTCGATGCACCGCGACTTCGAGCCGGTGCCGGCGGCGATCGATGGCGTCCTCTGGCGCTTCACGGAAACCCGCCGCACCGGGCGACGCCTCGAGATCGCCCGCTACACGACCGAAGGCGAGGCGCCGCTCGCCCTGCCCGACGAGGCGCTGGCCCTGCGCGATCTGGGGGCGGCCCTGGTCGAGACAAACTACCTGGCCGCAACGCGCCTGCGGGAGGGCCCGCCCCTGGCGATCTACACGGTCGAATACGGTGAAGGCGGCGGTTTCGACGGTCCGCCCGAGGCCGATGACCTCGATGGGCGCGACCTCACCGAGGCGGACCGGAATGCAGTCCGGGAGGTCGCGATGGAACTGGGCCTGGCCGACCGGCAACCCCGGGCGGCGATCGAAGCCGTGCGCCGTTACTTCGCGACCGGGTTCGCGTACTCGCTCTGGCAGGCGCGCGCGCCGGCGTCCACCAACACCACACCGCTGACTTCCTTTCTCCGTGAGTGGCGCGCGGGGCATTGCGAGTACTTCGCCACCGCGACGGTCCTCCTGCTGCGCGCGGCGGGCATCCCGACCCGTTACGCGGTGGGCTTCAGCGTGGACGAGCGGCACGGTGAGAACTGGCTGGCCCGGGGCCGCGACGCTCACTCCTGGTGCCTGGCCTTTGTGGACGGCCGCTGGCTGGACGTGGACACCACCCCCGGCGTGTGGCGTGAACGCGAGTTCGCCAGGTCGTCGTGGTGGCAGGGCATCGGCGACGGGTTTTCGCAGGCTTGGTATCGCTTCGCGCTCTGGCGGCAACAGGGTGGCAACTGGCGGCTCTGGGTGTTTGCCGCGAGCGTGGCGGCGCTGGTCTGGCTGGGCTGGCGCCAGATTCGCGGCAGCCGCTGGCGACGGGCGCAGTCCGCGACTTCGGCGGCCAGGTCCCGCCCCCCGTCGCCGGGGAGCGACTCGGAGTTTTACGCGGCGGCCAGGCGCTGGGAAACGACCCACGGCCCGCGGTTCGGACACGAAACCTGGCTGGCCTGGATCGGCCGGCTCAAACTGGCCTCGGTGCCCGAGGCGGGCGCGCTCCGCGAGGCGGTGCAACTGCACTACCGGTTACGTTTCGATCCGCACGGTCTGGCCGGTCCGGAGAGGGAACGCTTGCGGCAACTGGCCGCGGACCTCGTCCAACCCGGCTCCGGTTAGGGCCGAGGCCGGCGCGGCTCGATCTGCGCCGCATCCTCCCCGGCCTTCGCGGCCCCGCGAGCTTCCTGCGGCTCACTTGGCCGGCGTTGCCTCCGGGATCAGCCGCAGCAGCCGGCCCGAATGCGCGGGCACCTGGCGCAGCTCAAGCTTCCCGGACTGCACGCCAAAATCGGCGCCCGACCACTGCTCGGTCACGCGAACCGGCTTCGTGAGCGGGACCACGAAATCCCGGGGTTGGTCGCGCCAGTTCAGGACCGCCACCATTTCGGCGTCCGGCAGGCTGAGTCGTCCCACGGTGAAATCCTCCGCCTCGAAGCGCATCGCCTGACCGGTGGGCGGGTAGAGAATTCTCAACCGCTGCTTTTCCAGTTCGCCATAAGTGCGCATGTCATCGCCGGCCAGCAGCATCCCGCCCGTGGCATAGACCAACGTGGCGTGGAACAGGTACTCGTCCGGAGTCGCGTTGCCGAAGGACTTCATCGCCCCGCTGGCGTCGGGCACTTCGGCGAGCACCTTACCGTTCAGGCACAGGGCATCGGGGTCGTTCCACCAGAGGCGTCCGTTTTGCCAGCCGCGCAGCAGATTCTCCCGGCCGGTCTTCGAGAAGTGAGCCCAGTCGCGGTTCACGTCCATCGACGAACGCGAGCCGTGGATCAGCCCGAGCGAGGGCCAGAGCGGATGGTTGCAGCCCAGGATGAAAGCGTCGCCCGCGCCGCGCCGGATGGCTTCCATGCCGCGGCGATAGGCTTCCACGCGAGTGGCGTTGGGATCGTGGTGGACGCCGCCGGCGAGCGCGCCCCAGTAATTGGCGTCGAGCTTGAAGTAGGTGCATCCCCAATCCTCGCGGAGTGTGCGGAACAAGTCCTCCAGCCAGCGCTGCGCCTCCGGGTGCGTGCCGTCGAGCACGTACCACGGCCCGAGCCGCCAACCACCGAATCCCACCCGGTCCGAGCGCAACGGTTCGCCCGCCGCGTCCTTCACGAACCAGCCGGGGTGCTCGCGAAAGAGCTTCGACTGCGGACTGGCCACGAACGGGGCGGCCCAGATGGCCGGCTCGAACCCCTGGGCCTTGATCTCCCGAAGCACCGCCTGCAGATCGCCGCCGAACGATTTGCCGGTCTCCAGCCAGTCCCCCATCCACGGCTGGTAGCCGTCGTCGATCTGGATGTAACGGAGCCCGGGGAACTCGCGGCGCGCCCAGTCCAGATTGCCTCGAATCTCACTGGCCGTGACGCCTGGTCCGAAGCAATACCACGAACACCAGCCGGTCGCGACGGGCCGGCGAAAGATGGGCGGGTGGTTTCGGCACAATTCGGTGGCCAGGTCATCCAGGAGCGCGTTGCGGTCCGGGCCTGCCTTGACCAGCAGCGGCTCCAGCGTCCACGAAGCCCCCGCCGGCAAGGTCAGGCCTTCGCCGTCGAGCGAGATCGAAAGCACCTTCGCGTCGAACGAAATCCGGCCGACGAACCGACGCGCGGCCGTGAAACCGATGAGCCGCGCCCGGTCGGATGCGGGCCGCAAGGTCATGAGTCCATAGACGGTGCGCCGGCCTTGCGGTTCGGGAAGGCGGTAATGTTGACGATCGGCGAAGAAACCGACGTCTTCCGGTTTCGCCAGCGTGCCGCCGGTCTGGCTGAGCATCGTGAACCCTTCGCCGTAAACCGGCGTGTCCGGCGCGAGGCCGTGAGGGAACTCAGCCAGGACGATGTTGCCGACCTTCACGGGTGCGGAACCCCGGTTCTCCAAAGTGGCCCGGCAAAGGTCGCCCTCCCAACGTCGGGTCAACACCACCGACGCGGGCAACGGCGAGTCGTCCGGCGCGAACCCGGTCGCTCGGGCGTCAGCGACCTGCTGGCGGAAATCGACGGCGACCGTGGACCAAGCGAGTGCGAGTGGCAGCGTGAGCGAAATCAGGCGGTGAATCATGGCGCGAGCTTACCCGCCGACGCCCGGTTCGTCGCCAGCAAATTGGGGTGGTTCGACACTTGAACGACGGACGGTCCGGGACTATCAGTGAGCCATGCGTAAAGTCCTCTTGATCGCCCTTGGGGTCGGCCACTTCGGCGTGCTGGCCCAATACGCACCGATGGGCGGAGGCACGGCCAGTGGCTATGGCGGTGGCGGTTACGGCGGGGGAGCCATGATCGCGCGGGTGGCCGTGGCGCCGAACGGCTTCAACAACGGCCTGCAAGGCCTGGGCGGCGGCGGTGGCGGCGGATTGCACGGCGTGACACGGCGCACCTTCATGGGCGAACCGAACGCACTCGCCTCCCAGTTCTTCCAGAGCGCCGGCGTCCCGGTTGGCGGAACACCGATGCTGGGAACCGCGGGAGGCCAAGCGAACCCGGGATATGCCAACAACCAGCTCGCCGGTGCGGCGCCGTTGCCGGCAGCGGGCAAAGCGCCCCCGCTCCCCGCGGCGACTCTGGCCGGTGTGGCCGTGCCGCCGGACGAAGCGCCGGCGAAGAGTGTCGCCGCCGGTAACCCCACTCAGCTTCCCACCCAGGTCTCAGCCGTCTCCACCCGAAGTCCGCATCCTGCGAGTCGGGCGTTCGCAACGCAGCCGCGTCGAGGCACGCCACTTCCGGCGCCCACACCGCGCAACCCGGCCGTCCAGCGACATCGGTGAAACTACATCCCGGTCGCGCCGTGACCGGCGACCACGAAGTCCACCCGATCGAGTGGCAGCCGGTGGTGCGGCGTGCGATGGGACCTCAGCGTGGCGCGTCCGCGCGGATCATCCGGAGGCCGAAGACGCAGCCGATCTCGTTGCCCTGGGTGGCCTGGAATCTCACCGTGACCTTCTGCTTGTCCTTCACCGATTCGCCGGGCACGGGGTACTCCACGTCGAAGAACTTCAGCGGCCCCCGACGTTCCAGGATTTGTTCCCCGAGGCGTTGGCCGTCCACGAGAATGTGGAACGTGCGCCGCTGCCACTCGTCGCGGTTGTAAGTCACCACCAGTGCCATCGGGTGGTCCGGGTCCACGGCCAGGTCAAAGGAAAACCATTTCGCACCGCGCCGGCCAGGGCGGCCCATCACGCGGTCCGGCGAAGTCTCCTCGCCCTGCATGTTGGCGTTGCGTTCGGCCTGCATCTCGCCCGGTTGCACAAAACCCACCGTGGCAGCCTCGAGCTTGCGCTGCTTCTCCGCTTCGACGGCCAACTCAGCCGCCCGCTGCTCCCATTCCGTCGGGGTAAACAAATCCCAATAGACCGCGTAGGTCCGGCGGTGCAGCCGATAAAACGGCACCAGGTCCACATCGCGCTCCCGGCCCACGCCTTCGCTGCGAAAGCAGCCCGGCTGGTCCGGCACCGCTTTGAGCCACTCGGTCACCGGCCGCTCGGCGGCAACGAAGACGGGGACCGGGTCCGCCTGCGCCGCGCGCGTGGTACGACCACGCCGGGCCTCTTCCGGGCCGAGGTCGCCCGCCAGCACGAGCGGCCCCCAGAGGATGGCGACGCGACGCGGATTGTCCGGCAGCGGCTCCAAACGGAGGGTCTTCGGGAGGGAAACGATCACCTCGTCTCCCGTCTTCCAAGCGCGCTTCAGGTAAACGTAGGAACTCACTTTGGGGACCGGGCTGGGCGCCTGGCGACCTCGCCCGCCGCCCTCCGTTCGCGGGACGGCCAGCAACTCCGGCGCCACCGGCTCGCCATTGACCTTCACCGAGAACCCTTCCCCCACCCAAAATGGGCGACGCAGCGCGAGGGTGAACTCCCGGGTCGAAGCGAGCGTGAGTTTCACCGTCGCCAACTCGCCTTCCGGAAAGTCGGTTTCCACCGCGAGCGTGACTCCCGCGCCTTGCCAGTCGGCCGTCGAAGGTGCGTAGCAATTGAGCCACAGCGTGTCGCCGGATTCGTAGTAAAGCCCATCGGCGTGCAGCGCGTGGCTCTCCATACCCGAGCCGACGCAGCAGGTGAAGCTCTGGAACATGTCCTGGTACTCATGTTGCACGCCGCGACCGACCGGCACCATGTAGCAGGTGCGGCCGTCTTCCGGATCGATCGAGGCCAGGATGTGGTTGAAGAGTGCGCGCTCTTCGAAGTCGGCGTATTCGGCATCCGGACGCAGCGCGAACAGGCGCCGGGTCAGCTTGAGCAGGTTATAGACATTGCACGTCTCGCAGGTGCGACCATCCACGCGGTCGTTCAATTGGTCCGGCTCGCCGAAATACTCGTCCTTGCCGTGCCCGCCGGTGGCGTAGGTGTGATGTTGGACCACGCGATCCCAGAAGAAACTGGCGGCAAAGCCATCCCCCGGATCGCCGGTGTCGGCGAACCGCGCCAGGGAGCCAAGCATCTTGGGGACCTGGGTATTGCCATGCTTGCCCGCCAGCTCATCCTGGTGACGCTTGAGGGGATCGGTGAAGGCGTGATGCTCGAACTTGTGGGAGAGGTCCAGCCAACGCCGGTCGCCGGTGTCGGCGTAAAGGTCCACGAAGACCTCGTTCATGCCGCCGAACTCCGTGTTCAACATCCGTTGAATCTGGGCGGAACTCATGCGGGCCAGGATACCCTCCGCCCAGGCGGCGAACTTAAGTTCCACTTCGAGCGCGGTGCGGTTGCCGGTGAAGCGATACGCATCGCGGAGCCCGGCGTAAGTCTTGTGGAGGGTGTACCACGGCGACCACATGCCGTTGAGATCGAAGCCACCCGAGCGGATGTCACCCCGGGAAACCTCCTCGAAAATGGCCTCGCCATCCTTGCCCTGACTGTCCGTGATGGCGCCGAGGTAACCGTTCCCGCGTTTGTCCTGGACCTCCTTCATCTCCTGCACCAGGTAATCCGCGCGCTCCTTGAACCGCGCGTCGCCCGTCGCCGCGTACATCAGACTCACGGCCGAGAGGTAATGCCCGGCAATATGCCCGGTGAGTTGTTTGCCCTCGACCGAATCCCAACCGCCATAGCCCTTGGCCTTCGGCTCCAGTCCGGCCCGAATCCGGTAACCCGCCAGCATCCGGTCGGATTCCAGTTGGAGCAGATACGCGGCATCCAGCTCCTGGGCGTGTTTGAGCGGACCGCCGGTGAGCCGCACGGCGGACAACGGCAAAGGTCGGGCCGCATCCGGGATGACGGGCGTGATTGGGGCGCTGCAGGCAGACTGCGCGAAGACAGCGAGGACGCTGGCCATCGCAGCGACGACGCCTAACGGGAATGACAGTACGCCCGGCTCGAACATTCGGTCGCGGCTGCTACCTCTCAACAATTTGTGGCGCGTCATATCTACAATGATCATTCAATCGGAGGTGAGGGCGGCGCGTCTTCGACGGCCCCCGGCCAAGGGTTCGCGGGCGGCTTATGGCTGGTCCTTCATCCAGACGAGCGAACCACCGCCCCGGGCCGCGCGCCGGCCGGGACCGCCATCGGCCCCGTCGCGGGCAGCAGAGTTGCGATTGTTTCGCGCGTAGTTGGGGATGGCGAGCATCGGGCTCCCGTTTGCCCAGGCGCCCTCAATCACCACGACTCCGCCGAGCAGGTCTCCCTTCCACTCAGCCTTGAACGGCGTGCTGCCGAGCGTCTGATCGATATTCGTCTGGTCGGCCTGCTCCACGTTGTAGATCAGCGGACCATAGCGCAACGCCACGCGACCGCGGTCGGCTACGATTCTGTCATCCGCCTTGATGCGTTGAAGGGCCATGGGCAGCTCCAGCTCGATCCTATCACCCCGCTGCCATTCGCGTGTGATCGCGGCATACCCCTTATTGATCTGAGGCGTCAGGGTCTGGCCGTTCACGGCGAATGATTTCAGCCCGCTGACTGGCGGCACAGCCGTGTAGAGGTCGCTGGTCGCTCGATTCGGCACGCGAACGTAAACCGTGAACTGCCTGGCCTGCTTTGGGTTCACGGTGATGGCCACCTTGCCACTCCACGGATAATCCGTCTTTTGTACCATCTCGACGTCCGTACTGGCAATGTCGCCGACATCGATGGTGCTCCCGATGAAGAGATTCACATACAGGCTGTCCTGGCCCTTTGCGTAGGTCCACGTCGGGAGCATGAGGAGAGTCCGCGGAATGTTGCCCACGCAACACGGACACGCGTGCCACGGTGTGCGCCGGCCGCCAATCAGCGGGTTGGTGTAATAGAAGGTCTTGCCGGCGAGATCCGTTGCGCCCAGCAAGGCGTTGTACAGGGTCTCTTCGTACAGGTCCGCATAGCGCGCGTCGTGGTAGGCGAGGTTGAGTTTGTACTGGAAGAAAACCAGGCCGCAGCTCGAACACGACTCGCAGTAGGCGTTGTTGGGCAGGGAGTAATCGCCTCCGAAACCTTCGGAGGTCTCGCCGCTGCCGACGCCACCGGTCACGTAGTACTTCCGGTTCACCAGGTTGTCCCCCAGCGACAAGACAGCGCTTTCGTAGTCCAGATCGCCGGTTTCGGCGGCCACATCCGCCATCGCGGAGTAGCAATAGACGGCCCGCACCGCATGGCCCACGGCCTCGTATTGCTGAATGACGGGCAGATGGCTCTGATCGTACTCCTCGCCTCCCCGGCGGCAGTCGAGGAGGAACTTCGCCAGCTTGATGTAGGCGTCGCCGCGGCCATGGCCTTCCCTATCGTTCACGAAGCGGCCGAAGCGCACCAGCGCCTGTTCCATCTCCTCGTGGCCATCGTACCATTCCTTCTTACCGGGGCCGAGGTTCGCCACCCAGCAATCGGCAAGTCGTTTGGCGGCGTCGTAGAGGCGCTGGTCCTGCCCGTTGGTGAGCGTGTAGTGATTGATGGCGGATTCGAGGAAATAGCCGGCCACATAGCCTTCGTGATCGCCACGGTGGCTGGGCGACCAGCGCTGCGGCCACTGGTTCCGGTCCGCGAGCGTGTAGGCGGTCTGGAGATAGCCGTCCGGCTCCTGGGCGGCGAGGATCTTGGGGATCCAATCTTCCAGTGTCGCTTTCATCTTCGCCTGCGCTTCGATGAGGTCCGGATCACTTCCGGGATCAATCATGAGGGCAATGCACATGGCCTCCACAGTCTGGTGCACCCAGGCGTTGGCGAATACATAGCCCTTTTGCCGGCCATGCGGTTCGCCGCGCAAGGCCTTCGCTGCTTCGACGAAATTGTCGATGCCGCCCTGGCCTTCGCGCAAATTGGGATTGTTGATCTGGTCGATGCAATGGGGAATCCAGCTCGCGATGAGCGCCTTGGCGCGTGCGTTCCACAGCGGGCTGTCGAGACGATAGCGCTGGGTATAGACCACATCCAACCGTTCGGGCGGCGGCGGACTCTCCACTTTCACTTTCAGGATGGATGAAGCGCTGAGCGCTCCGCTGCCTGCCGTTAGTTTCAACTCATACGTTCCCAGTGCCGAGAAGGTGGCGGTCGTCGCGAGTGCCTTCGCGTCCGCAAAGCTTACCGTGCCCGGCCCGGAGGCCTTGGTCCATCTCACCTCGTTCTCGACGCCTGGTCTCTGCATGGACTTGAGCTGGCCGGCCAGGTAGGTCTTGCCGCCCAAGACTACCACGCGGTCCACACCCGCGTTCACAACCGGCGGGAAGTCGGGCGAACCGCCGGCGTCCAGCACGCGCCATTCGAGGATGCCGGTGGAGAACGTGTCGTTGCCGTCGAACTCCAACCGAAGCTTCGTGGTAGTGACTTCGGGAAACGTCGTGACGTTGAATCGGTTCGCCGCGAGTCCGAGTCCGGCGGGATTGCTCACCGCAACAAACGCGCTCCCATTCCAGTATTCCAGCCGACAGGCCTTCGGCAACCGCACGCCGCGCCGGTCATCGAACCAATACACCTCGATGCGGTCCGTCTTGATCGGTTGGCTCCAGTCGTACTGCACCCACTGCGTGCCGGTGCGCGGCCAGTTGCCATAGGCGCCGTGACTCTTGTCGTCGGAATTGGCGGGGCTCGATCCGTCGTTCAAGGCAGTAATGGTCTCGTGTCCCGAAACGAACGAAGTCGAGGTGGCCGCCACCAGCGCGAGATTTGCGGCGTCGTGCGTTGACGTGTCCTCGACTGCGCGGGCGAAGCCCGTAATCAGGATTGCCGTGCAAACGATAATGATGCTAGGTCGGCTCATAAAGTGAAGTTCGGAGTTTCCGTTCAACGCGCGGGTTGGGAGGTGTATTCGGCTTCGACGTTCTCGAAGAACAAGCCTTGGAACTGGCCGGGTTGAAGCGCGGGCAGCGTCAGTTCGACCTCATGGCGGGAGTCGGCCTTCAACTTGGAGACGTCCGCGTAGAAACCGGTGAACGTGCGCTCGCGACCGAGCGGATAGACATCGCTGTAGGCGCGCTTCAGCGCCACGGACTGGCCGTCGAGCTTCAGCCCCACCTCCCACTTGTCGTCGGGGTCGGCGAGGTGGACATAGAGCAGCAACCGGTCGGAGCCCAGCCACGTCGCCAGGAGATCATCGTCCGTGTAAGGAATCGGCCACGCCTGACGACGCGCCGCCAGTTGATCGAACACGCGCTGCGGAATGGTGAACCCGGCCCGGAACGTGCCGCCGGCGAAGCTGCGATCGTACCGCCCCACTTCCTGGCAGTGCCCGAACGGCGTGCCGGCGAAGGCGATCGGCAGCGAGAGCAGGCTTGGATTGGAAGCGAAGATTGCGGCCTCAACGCCATTCACGGAGACCGATTCGACCGCGTGCTTCGGCAGCAGCACGGTCGCGTCCACGCGGGTGCCGACCTCTCCTTTCACGTCCATCAACACCAGCTTGCGACCCTGGAGGAAGGCCTGGCCTTCCACGTTCAGCAGCGCGGGCCGGTCAATCTGGTTGACTGGAACCAGCTCCAGCACCCGCGCCTCCGGTCCCTTGATCGGCAGGCTGACGGCGTCGCCGAGGTTCCAGATTCCGGTATGCGGTTTGCCCAGCAAACGGCCCTGGCGCGGGTACAGCTCGCGCAACACAAAGCCCTCACCGGTCGTCAGCCCGATGCCGGCATCGAGCTTGAACTCCGCGTTCAGCGCGCGGTAGTTCGGGTTGAACAGGAATATGAAACCGTGATCGCCGTCGATCGCGGCAGTGCCGTCCACGCGGCCCAACACGGGCGGGCCGATGATGGGCCGCAGTCTGCGCAGGAGTTCACGATGCTGGTCGGTCCACTTCAGCCAGCCGCGCAGCCACTGCTGATCCTCGGGTCGGAAGTGCTGGAACTCGTCGGGATCGCGGGCTGGAAGATAGTCCACCACGTTGTTGAACGGCGCGGTGCCGATCGAGGACAGGACGGAGTAGCGCCAGCCGAGGTAATCAAAATCGCGTGCCCGGAACGCGTGGTCGCGAACGCACTCGCCCTGGGCGTTGTTGCGCGGCGTCTGGTGCGTCATGTAACCCGGCGTCAGCACCAGCGGCGTGAACTGCTCGCACCGATACCACCAGGCCGCCCAGCGCTGACGGTCGCCGGAGACGCGCGAGAAGTGGAGGTCGGGGAGATTCTCGAAGCTGCCCGGTTGCTCGTCATTTGTCGTCGGATGCGGATACGAACCGCCGAGCCAGGTCCAGGGCCCGAACCATTGGTATTGCTGCCGGCCGTCGATAACCACGTCCGGAATGCGCCGCCGCAATTCCTCGAGCACCCGCCGGCAGCCGTACCACTGGGCATATTTGCTGGTCGGCGTGTTGCCGTCCTTGGCTTCGTAAGCGATCCACCAATGATCGAAGCAATAGCCACTGATGCCGGTCCGCTTCTGGAATGCGACCAGCAGGTCCACGAACCAATCCTGGAAACTGCGCACGCCGGTATCGACCCCGACGTACCCGCCGGTCTTGCCGCCACACCACGCCGTCCACTCGGGATTCTGCTTCCAACCCAGGGTGGGATACGCGTAGGCGACGAGCTTGATCTTCCGGGCGTTGGCATAATCGAGCATCTCCTGGATGGACGGCGGGATCGGATCCTTCCCCGGGTCCCATTCGCCTTTGCGGATCTTCTGGCCGAGACCGAGCCAGAGAACGTTCTCCCAACCCCACGCGTCGCGGTTCTCCGAGAGCGGCGCCAGCGCGTTGTTGCCCGGCGTGAAGAGCATGTCTTCGCAGCCGACGGCGGCCGCCTGGTCGATGATGCGTTTGTATTCCTCGCGGCCGGCGGGCGTGCCGACGTCCACCTGGTAATCGTTTTCGCACCACGGCACGTGAACCTTGAGACTCTTTGCCGGTGGCTGCAGCACGAACGCCTCGACGCAATGCGTGAGCGCCTGCACTTCGGCCCAGTCGAGCTTCGGCTGGCCATCGAACGCCCTGTCGGGATCAGGCAGGTACTTCCACTCCGGCACGTTGCGGGCAGGCATCTCCTGGCCGCTCAGTTCGTAAAGGCCGATACACGCCCGGTCCGACGCGAACGGGCCGTAGCTGGCGCGCCATTCCAGTTCCGGCTGGTATGCGAGAGCGACGTGCCCGTCCTGGCGTTGCCATTTCAGAAACGGATTCTGGACCGCGAAGAAGGCGCCGAACGGACTCGCGCCGCCGTCCGCGCCAAAGCGCAGAAAGACACCGCGGCTGCCCCCGCCCAGCTTGTGCTCGCCGGCGACGGGCGTGGTGAGGTTGGCGTGAAAGACCTCGACGGCCTCGATCGCATTCGTGGTGCCCGCGGCCAGCGTGAGCACCAGTTGTTTGGAGAGGAAGCGCCAGCCGGGCTTCAGCTCGTAGATGACCTCCAACTGGCTGCCCGGGCCGACCGCGTAACTGCAGCGCAACCTGCTCGCGCTCCGTTCCGCGCCGATGGACTCCAAACCGGGGACGGCCAGTGTCTTCCCGCCGACCGTGAGGCTTGCGGAGTCATCGGCAAAGTCCAGCGCGCGCTTCGAGGCCGCGTCCTCCATTCGCACCAGACGGTCCTGATCGAACTCCGCGATCAGCAAACCGTTGTCGAGCCGGTGCCGACTGGCCGGCGCGGCGGCAAGGCAGGCGGCTGCAGTCAGGAGACAAACCGCCGCCGTGACCGCCAGCGAGTCAACCTTCCGGGAGCTTCTCGGAGTCTTCATAACAGAGTACTGCCCATTGCAGCCGCGCAGCCGGGTTTCGACTTGCGGGCCGGCGGGCCGCAGACGAATCCGAAGCCCGCCCCAACGAGGTTGGTTGCATCGCCGAAGCGGCTATTCCATTTCGATCACCGCCACGCACTTCGAAGGCAGCGTCACCTTCAGCCTGCCATCGGCGATCTCGATGCCTTCGAGCGGCTGCGGCTGCACCGCGTTGGGTTGATCGAACGTGTTGTGAGCAGTGATGGTGTCGGCGGTCAGAACGCGGCCGGTGGCCTTCGTCGGCGTGAAACCTTGGAACTGGCAAACCAACGGGGCGGTGTGGTTGGGATCGAGATTGCTGACGGTCACATGCACCTTGCCGGCCTGGTCCCGCGAGGCGGAGGCGCTGAGTTGCGGCACCGCGTCTTTCTCGAAGCTGTATTTGCCGCAGGCCACCGCCAGCGGGAGCATCGTCGCGCCCTGATGGACCTTGTACATTTCGAAGACGTGGTAGGTCGGCGTCACGATCATCTTCTCCTTGTCGGTGAGCACCATGGCCTGCAGCACGTTGACGGTCTGGGCGATGTTCGCCATGCGAACGCGGTCGCAATGATCGTTGAAGATGTCCAGCGTCAGGCTCGCCACCAGGGCATCGCGCAGGGAGTTTTGCTGGTACAGGAAACCCGGATTCGTGCCCGGTTCGACCGCGTGCCAGGCGCCCCACTCGTCCACCATGAGCCCGACGCGTTTCTCGCGGTCGTACTTGTCCATGATCTCCGAGTGCTTGCGAACGAGCTCCTCCATCCGGAGCGCGTTCTTGAGGAGGAAGAACCAATCGTCCTCGCCGAACTCCGTGGCGGAGCGGCTGCGCCGGCCGGTGCCGCAGTAGTAATGCAGGGACAGGCCGTTCATGTACCGGCCCGCTTCGCGCATGAGCACCTCGGTCCAGTTGTAATCGAAGCCGTTCGCGCCGCAGGCGATCTTGAAGACCTGGTTGCCGGTGTAGCCGCGCACGTAGGTGGCGAAGCGCCGGTACAGATCGGCGTAATACTCCGGCCGCATGTCGCCGCCGCAGCCCCAGTTTTCGTTGCCGACGCCCCAATACTTCACCTTCCACGCCGCGTCCTGCCCGCTTTTGCGGCGCAGATCCGACATCGGGCTCTTGCCCGCCATGGTGGTGTACTCGACCCATTCGGCCAACTCCTGGACACTGCCGCTGCCGACGTTGCCGCAGATGTACGGTTCACAGCCGAGTTGCGAGCAGAGGTCGAGAAACTCGTGCGTGCCGAAATGATTGTTCTCGGTCACCCCACCCCAGTGGGTGTTGACGATTGAAGGCCGCTGCTCGCGCGGACCGATGCCGTCCTTCCAGTGGTAGGTGTCCGCGAAACAACCGCCCGGCCAGCGCAGCACCGGAAGGTTGAGCTGCTTCAGGGCGGCGACCACGTCTTTGCGGATGCCTCGGACATTGGGGATGGGAGAATCCTCGCCCACCCAGTAGCCCTCGTAGATGCACCGGCCGAGGTGCTCCGAGAAATGTCCATAGATGTTGGGGTTGATGGTGTACTTGCCCTGGTCGGCGCTGACGATCAGCGTATTCGGCAGGCTGGGTTCGGCCGCGAAGGCCGCGGTGGCGGTGACGAGGGCAACGCCCCAGGCCAGGACCAGGCGACGGGATGGGGGAGCGAGGTTTGGGCTATTCATGGCGTGAGTTTTGGATGGTGGACGTGGATTGGTCAATGCAGCGTTGGCCGCGGCGCGGTGACGGGCCGGGCGATGCGATTCCGTTGCAACCGTGCCGTCTGGGTCATGCGCTGACGGGCGGCCTTGTGCAGCGGGGCTTTGGAATCGGTGGGAACCAGGAGCCGGTCGATCCCCGCCGCCACCAGTCCGGCCATGCGCCGGCGGGGGGCAGCCTCGCAGATGACCGCGCCAAAGCGCGCCCACATCGCGCCGCGCTCGACGGCGCGCGCCAACCGCTCCACCACCAGCGGCGGCAGTTCGGTCAGGTGGCCGGTCACCACCACGCGGCGCAGGCCCAACACGTTCAGCGCGCCCGCAATGATTGCTCCCATCGCGTCCAGCGACCGGCCCAACCACGGCGCCACGCCGTCCCGAGCGATGGCGGTCGCGAGCGCCGTCACGTCGCCCGGGCCGGAGCCGCGTTCGGCCGCAAAGCTCTGCAGCATCCCCGAAAGCGAGACGAGCGTTTCCACGCAACCGCTCGCGCCACACCCGCATAACCGGTCGTTGCCCAGCACGGGCGTGTGGCCGAGTTCCGCGCTGAGTGGCAGGGGATGGCTGAATAACTGGCCGCCTTGAATGACCGCCCCGCCCACGCCTTCCCCGAAATCCACGAGCAGAAAATCCTCCGAGCCCGGGTTGGCGCTGAGGTGGCCCAGCGCGAGCGCGCGGATTTCCTGCAGGAGGAGCACCGGCAGCGACCAGGCCTCGCCCACCAACTGCGCCAGTTGCACCCGTTCGGTCCAGTGGAGGTTGGGCGAGTAAAGCACCCGTCCGGCCCCCTCGTCCACGACGCCCGGAACGCTGACCAACACGCCCCAAAGCGATTCATCGTGGATGGCCGAAGTGTTCGCCTGCAGCCGGCGCAGCCATTCCGAAGGGGAAGCGCCCGTCTCGAAACTCGCCGCCCAGGTGGCGTCGCCGGTGGAGGCCAGCGGCAAGCCCGCCACACGCGTCTGGTCCACCCCCAGCTCGATCCCCACGAAGCGAGTCCGGAGGGTGTCCAACCGCAACAAACGCGCGGGCCGGCCGAGGCGCGGCGGCTCCAAACCCGGATGACCATGGCCGACGGAATTGCCGTCAAGTTCCTCGATCAGCCCCAGGGACAGGAGTTCGTCGATGATCTTGCCCGCGGTGGGCTGGCTGATGCCGGCCACTTTGGCCAACTCGGCGCGCGACGCCACCCCCATGCGCCGCAATCGCTTGAGCACCAAGCGTTCGTTCAGCCGGCGGAGGCTGGACGGAATGGCAGCTAGTGTGAGCGATTTCAATTCACGCCACGGCTTGCGGCTGGTTCAGCGACCGGAAATCTACCACCAGAAGTACGGAGCGCCGTCGGTGCGCACGATCATCTTTTGGAACTTCCGCCACTCGACATGCCCATCGACCATCAGGAGGAAACCACCGTCGGGGACGTTCCCGTTCATGTGGGCGCTGGAATGCAGTTGCGCCCAGCCGCCCTGCACCTTGTTGTAGTTGTTCCGGCTGCGGTCCTTCTCATTATTGCCTTCCGACAACGTGGCATCCGTCACGAACGGCATCTCGGTCGGCGAGGGAACCACTTCCAGGCCGTTGACGCGGATGGGGGTCATGGTGGTCTTCTCCACGATATTGGAGAGCCGCACCCGCGGTGCATCCTTGGTGGCGAAGGCGTAGCCGAGCACCTTGTAGTTGGGCGTGAAGTTCCAGAGATCATCGCTGTCCTGTTTGGCGAAGGACGGGCAGTAGAGAATATGCCGCTCGAAACCCTCCTTGAGCATCGCCTCGGCCACTGGTTGCGGCATGTCCCAAGGCCAATACCCCACGAGCGTCCCCGACGCCCCCTTGTAGGACATGGGCGGCAGCCACTCGAAATTGTCACCTGCGTACATCAGGCAGGCGATACCGGTCTGCCGGAGATTGCTCGTGCACTTGGTCCGCTTGGCCTTCTCTTTCGCCCGGGCCAGGGCCGGCAGGAGCATCCCGGCCAGGATGGCGATGATCGCAATCACGACCAGGAGTTCGATCAAGGTGAACCCGCGGCGCTGCAGACGTTGGCGGGCAGGTTGGCGATTCGGGGTTGGCTGGCTCATGGCGAACTTCGATTTCGCGGGCGGGAAGCGGGATTCCGACCGCCGCCCGCCCGGCAAGGATTCCTATGACCGGCGGGGAGGGAATACGGCTCCGGGTGTCGAACGGACCGGCAAATCCCAACCGAACGGCTGGGCCGTCTCCCCGCGGATCACATCGCTCATCAAACGGGCGATTTCAGCCACGCCCCACACCGGGGCGGGGTGCAGGCCGAAACGGCGCGGCGCATTCGCCTGTTCGTTAGTGATGGCTGGCATGGCTTTTACTTTCTTAACAATATTAAGGATGTCAACCCGGAAAGTGGAAAAAACTGTCCCGTACCGGACCGGCGGCCCGACCTGGACTTTGGCAGGCGCGCAGCCAGGTCCTCGCTCGCCACAACTCTCCTTGCGGTCGTGGATTCGGAGAACGGCGTGCCGGGCCCGTTGCTCATCGCGTTTGGAGCCGCAACGGCGGCATCGAGGCGTCCACGATCCGTGCCACGGGGTTTTCCGTTACACCGATCAAGCGATCCGCGGGAAGGCCGCTCACTACGTTGGTGCCGCCGCCGACCCAGCGCACTTCAAGGCCGTCCACGCGGTCATGTTGGCCCAGGCCAAACTGCAGCCGTGTGCCGAAGTGGCTTTGGTAGCTCCGGCCGGCATGGACTTCGTCCACCAGCGTCAATTCTCCGGCCTTGAGCGTGACGCGCGCACCGACCCCGTCGCGATTGGTTTTCGAACCGCGCAGAAGCACCTGGAGCCAATGGTTCCCGCGCGGCGAGTCGTTGCGCAGGATGGTCGGGCGGTGCCGCGAGTTCAGCACCACCACATCGAGGTCGCCGTCGTTGTCGAGGTCGTCGAACGCGGCGCCGCGACTGCTGCGTTTTTGCTGCAATCCGTCGCCGCACTGGTCGGTGACGTTCGTGAACCGGCCGTGGCCGAGGTTCCGGAGCAGCCGGTTCTGCTGGCGGTAAGTCGTCGAGGAATCGAACAATTCGACGTTGTCCTGCAGGTGGCCCGCGGCGATGAACAGGTCCCGATGGCCGTCGTTGTCCAAATCGACCAAACCACAGCCCCAAGTCACCAATGACGAGATGCCGCCCCCGGCGCCGGTCGGCACCGTGACGTCGTCGAAGAACCCGTTGGCGAGGTTTCGAAACAGGATCGGCGACTCGCGCTGATACGAAGTGTGGTAGAAATCCAGGCGCCCGTCGTTGTCGTAGTCGCCGCACTCGACGGCCATGGTGCCGTGCGCTCGTCCGGTGAAGTCGAAGGCAACCCCGGCGGCCAGGCCGTTTTCCTCGAACCGACCGCGCCCGTCATTCACGAAAAGGAAGTTGCCCATCTCGTCGTTGCCCGCGAACAGGTCGGTGTCGCCATCGTTGTCGAAGTCGGCCGCCACCACGCCCATAGCCGCACCTTTGTGCGCGCCGATTCCCGACTCGTCGCTCACGTCGGTGAACGTGCCATCGCCGTTGTTGCGGTACAATCGGCTGGGCGTGGTCGGATAATCCAGCGGTCCGACATAGGCTGGATACCCGTTAAAGCGAACGATGTGATGCCGAGCGTAAGTGAACTCCACGTAGTGGCCGACGTACAGGTCGAGATCGCCGTCGCCCTCGATGTCGAGGAAGCAGGTGCCGGCGCCGACGTGATCGGCGTCCGCAACCCCGGCCCGCGCGGTCACGTCGGTGAACGTGCCGTCGCCGTCGTTGCGGAAGAGCAAATTGCGGCCAAAATTGTTGAGGAAAATGTCGGGTCGGCCGTCATCGTCGTAATCGCCGATCGCCACGCCCAGTGCGTAACACGTCACCGCCAAGCCGGCCTTCTGGGTCACGTCGGCGAATTTCCAATTGCCCTCGTTGCGATACAAGTGGCAGGTCGGCGGAGGATCGATTTTCGCTTCGCCCAGCGGCGCGCCGTTCAGGAACAGAATGTCGATCCGGCCGTCACCGTCGTAGTCGAACGTGGCCAACCCCGCACTCACGGTTTCCACGATGTAACGCTGCCCGGAACTCCCGTCCGTATGGACGAAGTCGATGCCCGTCTGCGACGTCACGTCGGTAAGAAGGATGGGGCCTGCCGGTGGCGTGTCGGCAGCGTGCGAACCGGAGGCCGAGCCCGCGACCAGAGCTGCAGCCAACACCCAGGAGATCGACGACGGTGATTGCATCCTATTTGGCGGCCATCAAGGCGCTCTGCCAGGCCTGATACTCGCGGTTTGCGGGTTCGAGTTCGCATGCCCTGGCGATGGCCGCGAGGGCGGCGGACCGGTCACCGGCCCTGGCCTGCGCGCGGCTGAGCACGAAGTAATGCGGCGCCGCCGGGGCGAGTTCCACGGCCCGTTGGGCCAGTTTCACCGCCTCCGCCAGCTCGCTGTTTGTTCGCAGGTAAAACTGCGCCAGCGCAAAACAGGTCTCCGGTCGCCGCGGTGAGAGTTCGAACGCCTTATTAAAGGCCGCTCCGGCGTCCGCGGTTTGCCCCAGGCGGGTGTAGAGATTGCCCAGGCCGATCCGGTGGAAGGCGTTGGTCGGCTCCGCGCGAATCATCTGCTCGCACACCTGCAACGCCTCACGATTCCGGCCCGCGCGCTGATAGAGCATCAGGAGGTGGAAGCGGCAAGCCGTGTTCGCCGGATCGACTTCCGCCGCCCGCCGCCACACCGCCTCCGCTTTGGCCAACTCCCCGTGATCGGAGTAAACCCAACCGATGGTCGTGTGCGTCAGGGCGAGGTTTTGCCGCGTCGCCCGCAGCGGGTTGAATTGCTCGCGCAAGCCCCGCCCGGCAGCTTGTTGTTCGGATTTCAACACGGCGAATCGCCGGCGGTATTCGGCCGCCGCCGTGGGGTCTCCCAGCCGGGCGCAGGTGACGGAGAGACCGTAAAGCGTCTCAGCCGATGACGGGTCGAGCTTCACCGCTGCCTCGAAATGGCGGCGCGCCTCCTCCCACCGACCCAGTCGCTGGCAGGCCCGACCGCGCAGAGCCAGCGCCTGACCGGACTCCAGCCGGCCTTCGTCAAGCGTTGCCAGGCAGGCTTCGCATCGGTCGCGTTCGTATAAAAGTTGGGCGAGCTGAAAGCGGGTCTCTCCGCGCCGCGGCTTGAGCTGGAGCGATTCGCGCCACCTGGCCTCGGCCTGTGGAAAATCCTCTTTGACCTTCAACGCGGCGGCGAGATTCGCCAGCGCCTCGGCCCGGTCGTGCAGGCGCACCGTCGGCGGCGGCAGACGGAGGCCTTCCTCCCAATAGCGAATGGCGCCTTCGAGGTTGCCTTGCTCGTTGCAGACCGCGGCGAGAACGAATACCGAATCGCCGGTCGGATAGGCTCGATTCAACTCCTGAGCGAGCCGCAATTGTTCCGCGCGCAACTCGCGGTCTTCGCGTGCGGAGTCGGCCGATTCAATGCGGCTCCCATCGGCCGACGGCGCAGCTTCAGTCCGCGTTTCCGGCGGGGTCGGCTCAACCGCTAAAGGCGTTGCGGCTCTCATCCGCGCACCTGCAGGCGCAAGCGCGCAGGCGAGGAGCACTGGAATAAGCCACTGCGGCTGGCCGGCCATCGAGGACCGAACGGCACTTTTGGCACAAGCCGCCGCGACGCAGACACGCGCCGAAGTGAACGCCGGTGAGGCGGAATGGCTGACGGGATTCAAAGCGGGGGCGTATTAGCGAAACCACGCGGCAGTGTCAACGAGGGGCGCCAACCCCGCGCGAGCAACAGGAAGGGCCGGGTTGCCCCGGCCCTTCGCGCGATTTCCTAAGTTCGCCGGACCCTGCCGGCATGCCCGGACGTTACTTCTTCATCCGGTAGAACTGGTTGGCACTGCCGATCGGTACCGTGAGCACCTTCTTGCCCCCCTGATCGGCGGCCCCCGAAATGTCCACGGTGCTCCAGGTTCCACCGAGCGCCGGCGTCACCTCGAGCGCGAAGCCGGCGGCCGTGTTCGGCCAGGTGATCAGAACGTTGCTGCCCGAGCGGGCGATGCCCAACTCCGGCGACTGAACCGGCGTGGGCACCGTGTCGGGACCGGCGGCGTAATCCGAAGCCACCTGGTCGGCGGGCAGCGCGCCTTCCCAGATGCGGAATTCGTTGAACGTGCCCTGGAACATGTTGTCCGGCCACTGGGAGCGACCGAGCCAGTTGTTCACGTCGTTGATCGAACTCAGAGGAACGGTAGCCGTACCGGTGGCCACCTGGACGGCATTGCTGTAAAGCACCGCCACGTTCCGGGTGAAGTCATACGTCGCTGCGACATAGACCTCCTGGCCGGTTGCCAGCGGGGCAGTCGAGGTAAGCTGCGTCGGTTCGGCGCCCGTGAGCGGATCGCGCACCGCGAAGCGGAGGTTGACATCGCCCTGCGGCGACATGAACAGGTAGCTGCCGTTGCCATTGGAGATGTCCTCGCCGCCCGCCGAGGTGCCGAAGTCGAAGATTCGCTGCCAGGCGCCGGAACCCTCCCAACTCACCCACGCTTCGAAGGAGACATTCACGAGCGTGTTGATGATGTGGTTGGGCAGGTCCACATAACCCGAGATCGTGGCCGGGTCGGCCGCCGAGCTGGTAAGGCCCGGCAGCATGAGTTTGCCGGCGCCATCGAAGTCGGCTCCGAGGCCCTTGAGGGTGCCATCCGCGGTGCCCACCGCGTCCTTAGTGGTGGTGACGCCCGCGGCCTCGCTGAAGCTATAACGGTGCTTGAGCGCCAATGCCGGGGGCGCCACCACCGTGACCTGCTTGGCATCCTGCTTGCCGTTGTAGGCAGCGGTGATGGTTGCGACCCCCAGGTTGCGAGCGACGATTCTGCCGGTGGCATCCACCGTGGCGACGGTATCATCGCTGGAACTGAAGGTGGCGAAGCCGTTCACGTCGAAGGTCTTGTTGGCAAAGGTCGCCGTGACGCTCCCTTGGGCGACATAATTGCTGCCGTACAAGGTCTCGGCGGTGAGGGCCAGACTGATGCTCTGCAGGTCACCCGGCGGCGTCAGCGTCGGGCCGTACAGGTAATTGTTGGCCACATCGGTATCGCTCAGTTTGCCACCGTGAACGCGCACCAGCGCGATGGAGCCGGAGAGTGCCTGGCCGAAGTCGAAGTCCGAGCCACTGTTGTTCCCCTGCGCGGCGATCCGTATCGGTTGCTCCGCGTAGGTGTTCAGCCCGGCGGCGATCACTCTGGTGGTCTTGAGCTTTCCATCCGCATACACCTTGGCGGTGTTCACGCCGTCGTAAGTGTAAACCAGGTAATGCCATTGGCCGGCAGCCGGGAAACCGGTCCACCCCATGTCCGCGCTTCCCCAGTGTCCCACCGCGCCATAGGCCGTATTCGCCCCGTAATTGAACGAGAGATTCGTCCCATCCGGCCCCCCGCGATGTCCCATCGCCACGAGCGTTTCCTCGTCGGCAACCGCCGGATTATACGCCCACACCTCGATCGAACGGTCGCTGCCGTCATCCAAATCGGGCGTGGTGAACGGCCCGAGATACGCGTCGGTCGTCCCATTGAACTGCACGGCTGGCACGCCGGTCCCATCGACGTCCGCCACATAAGTCGGCGTCCCTACAGCGAGGAAAGGGTCCGCGGCCGAAGCGCGGTTGGCCCACGTGTTGACGTCGGTCGCGGCATCGGCCGCGCGCAAATCCACATACAGCGTGCCCGCCACCACGACCCCCAATTGCCGGGCGTTGACCGTCATGGCCACGACGTCGGTCTTGCCCTGGTAACTCAGCGTGAGATTGGCCGTTCCCGGCTTCAGCGCGGTGATCCCTCCCGTCGGACTGATGGTCAACACCGCCGGGTTATCCGAAATCATGTCGGCCCCCGGGACGCCGATCAACCTGATGCCGGACAGGTTCGCGTAATCCACCGTGGGGACGGCGGTCTGCGTGTCCAACTCCGTCATCGTGGTCGCGCCGACGCTGAGGTGAACCGCCTGCAGGGCGCCGAGCTTGGAAACATCCGTGCTGGGAGTCTCCGTGCCGGAAACGTAACTGGCGGCGACCTCGACCGGGTTGAGCGCGCCGTCGTAAACCCGGAATTCGTTGTATTCGCCCCAGAACACGGGGTCACCCCACTGCGAGCGCCCCAGCCAGTTGTTCACGTCATCGACCGTCTTCAGGTCCACGGCCGCCGGCCCGAAGGCGACCAGCACCGCGTTGCTGTAAAGGCGAGCCACGTTCGCCGTGTAATCGTAGGTGACGGTGAGACAGACCTCCTCGCCCGTCGCCAAGGGCGCTGCGGACGTCAATTGAGTCGGCTCGGTGCCGGTGGCGATATCCCGAATCGCGAAGCGCAGGTTGGCATCGCCCTGGGGCGACATGAACAGGTACGTGCCGTTGCCGTTGGAGACGTCCTCACCGCCGGCGGACGTGCCAAAGTCGAAGACCCGCTGCCAGGCGCTGCCGCTCCCCTCCCAGGTGACCCAGGTTTCGATCGTCAGGTTGGTGAGCACGTTGAACATGTGGTTCGGCAGATCCACGTAGCCGGCGATGCTTGCCGCATCCGCCGCCGAACTGGTGCCGCCGGGGAGATACAGCTTTCCGTCACCTCCAAAGTAGGCGCCATTGCCCTTGAGCTCGCCGTTGGCCGTGCCCACGGAGTCATCGGCCGTGGTGCCGCTGGTTTCGTTGAAGCTGTACCGGTGGATCACGGAAGCCTGCACCGTGCAGGCCAGCGCGAGCGCGGAGGCGCCGGCCAGCAGGGAGATGCGTTTGGGGGTGGTCTTCATAAGTTGACTGGGTCAGTTGCAATAGACAGCGCAATCGCTTCGTCGATTACTAAGGTTTGTTAAGTAAGAGCTAACGGATGGTGTACCGGCTGTCAAGCGCTTTGGGCTATTTGGGCAAGGGCGGGGCCTTCCTGTGCCCCGGTAGGGCAGGCTGTCCCCTGCCCGTCGCGGCGCCGAACGCCGCGCCGCTTTCCCAACGGCTTCCTTCGGTGCGCGCCACTTGGATCGACGCGACAACTGCCCGCGGTTTTGTCCGGCAGCGTTAATCCGGCTGGAAACCGGCGCGCCGGCAGGGCGGACCGTCCCAGCCCGCCAGAAAGCGCGGACAGCAGTTCTTGAGTTCCCAATTGAACCTCCGTGTCTGGGTGGCTCCGCCCCCGGACTAAAGTCTTGTCGCGCTGCCAGGGCTTGCCGAGAGTCCGCGCCGGCTTATGAAACTCTCTCTACCGGCGATCCGCTTTGCGGCGTTGTTCCTGGCCTGGCTGGCGACGGGCGCGGCCTCCACCCAAACGGCCGACTCGAAACTCACCGGGTTCTTCCGCGCTTACCTCGACGCCAGCTTTCAACTCCGGCCGCTGGACGCCACGCGCCTGGGCGATCATCGCTTCGACGCGCGGCTCGATGACCTTTCCGCCGCCGCTCGCGCCCGCTGGGTCGAGCTTTACCGGCGGACCCTCGACGACTTGCCCCGCCAGATAAACCCCGCCCAGCTCAGCCGCGATGGGCAGGTCGATTACGAAATCCTCCACCACGAGCTGGTCAAATCGCTTTGGCTCGCCGAGAACACGCATCCGTTCGAGGAAGACCCCCGGACGTACAACGATTACATCAACGACAGCGTCTTTCTGCTGCTCGTGCAATCCACGCTGCCCAAGGAAACCAGCGTCTCCAATTGCATCGCGCGCATGGCGCAAATCCCGAACGTCCTCGCCGCGGCGCGCGCCAACTTGAAGAACCCGCCCCGCACGCACACCGAAACCGCCATCCGTCAGAACCGTGGGGCGATCGCGTTTTACGAGCGCGACCTGTTCGAGATCGCCGGCCAGACGCGCCAACTCGCCGCGCTCAAGGCGGCGGCCCAACCGGTGGTGGCCGCGCTGAAGGACTACCAGCAGTTTCTGGAAAAGGAACTGTTGCCGCGGGCCAACGGCGACTGGCGGCTCGGTCGCGAGAAGTTCGCCCGCAAGCTCGAGCTGGAACTCGACGCCGGCATTACCGCCGACGAGGTGCTGACCGAGGCCCAGTCGGAGTTCGAGCGCGTGACGCGGGACATGTACGTGATCGCCCGCCAACTGTGGAGCCGCTACCAACCCCACGTCGCGCTGCCGCCCGACGACGAGGAAGGCCGGCGGCTCACGGTGGAATCCGTGCTGCACGCGATCGCGCAGGACCACAGCGAACCCAAGACCGTCCTGCGCGACGTGCGCCAAGCGGTCGCGAAGGTGAAACGTTTCCTGAGCGCCGGCGACGTGGTGCGCCTGCCCCAGCCCGACCATTGCCAGATCATCGAGATGCCCGAGTTTCAGCGCGGCAACTCGACCGCTTACATGAACTCGCCGCCGCCGCTCGACCCGAACGCCGCCGGCTTTTACGCCGTCAGCCCGCCGCCGAAGGACTGGGATGCCGCAAGCGTGCGGAGTTACTTCGAGGAGTACAACCATTCGATGCTCCAGATTCTGACCATCCACGAGGGCTATCCCGGCCATTACGTCCAGCTCGAGTACGCCAACCGCAATCCGTCGCTGATCCGCAAAGTCCTCGGCTCGGGCGCCTACATCGAAGGCTGGGCCGTGTACACCGAGCAAATGATGCTGGACCAGGGCTACGGTGACGGCGACCTCGCGCTGCGGCTCACTCAACTCAAGTTCTATCTGCGTGCCGTGGCCAACGCGATCCTCGACCACCGGATGCACTGCGATTCCATGACCGACGAGGCCGCCATGGACCTGCTGGTGCGGCGCTGCTTCCAGTCCGAAGGCGAGGCGCGGTTGAAGGTGATCCGCGCGCAGCAAAGCTCGGTCCAGCTTTCCACCTACTTCGTCGGCCGCATGGCGCACTATCGGCTCCGACAGAGCGTCGAACGCGAATTGGGCGACCGGTTCAATCTCGCCGCCTACCACGCGGCAGTGCTCGCGCCGGGCGCGGTGCCATTGAAGGACTTGCCCGAGCTCGTCCGCGGCCGATTGCACGACACCCACTGACCGATCATCCGCCCGGCCCTTGCGGGTTGCGCCCCTGGCGATGCCGCTGGAAACGCCCGATTCGAATCCTCCCAGCCGCGCGGTGGCACCGGCGGCGGCGGCCGCTGCGCCCTCACTGAACCCGCCCCCGTCGGCCGCGGAGCGGAAAGTCTCGGCAGAACTCGAGTTCCTGATCGAACAGTTCCAGGAGCACCCGGTCTGCTTGCGCCAGGTCATCGAAGTCATGCACGGCCGGGCGTGGACGATGCTGCTGGTGCTGCTGGCCCTGCCGTTTTGCACGCCGATCACGGTGCCCGGGTTCTCGACGCCATTTGGGCTGGTGATCGCCTTGATCGGCTTCCGGCTTTCGCTGGGGCAGAAGCCCTGGCTTCCGCGGCGGCTTCTGGAGATGCAGCTTCCACCGCGCTTTTTCGCCCGGTTGCTCGGCGCGGCGCGGCGCCTGGTGCGGTTCCTCGAGTTCTTCCTGCGACCGCGGGCGACCTGGCTGATCGACCTCCAGGCGTTGCACCGGGGCTACGGCGCGATGATCACGGTCGCGGGCGTTTTGCTGATGCTGCCGTTGCCGATCCCGTTCACGAACACCCTGCCGGCGCTCACGGTGGTTTTGGTCGCCGGCGCCCTGCTCGAGCGGGACGGCCGCGTGGTGCTCGTTGGCATCGGGGCGTTTCTGCTCACGCTCGGCTTCTTTGGTGCGCTTGCCTTTGGCGGCACCGAGGTCGTGCAATGGCTCCGACACCGGTTCGGCGGGCATTTCCTGGCCGATTGAGTGCTGCCGGCGGAGACCGGCCACCGGGACATTGAGCCCGTTCCGGTGGCCGGCCTTGATTCGACCCGGTTCAGCGCGCCGTGGCCGGGACCTTGGCCGGCACCAACTGACCGCCTGCCCGGGGCGTTTCCAGCGACCAGCCGGTCTTCAGACCGAGCACAAACCAGCCGAGGCCGACGGCGCCGAGCGCGAAGATCGTGTCGCCCGATCACGCGCAGCCAGCGCAGCTTGTCCATCAGGCCGCGTTTGCAGGAACTCCGCCGAGCGTGCGTACCACATGCCGTGTTCCACGCTGGCCCAGGTTTGCAGCAAGCCCACCGGCAGCAGGCTCAACAACACCATCAGCGCCAGCCCGATGTTGATCGACCAGAAACTGAACGACAGCACGCCCGGTCTTCCAGGCCTCCTGCCGGGTCAGGCCGCGCAGGCAGAACAGCATCAGCCCGATGCCCAGCATCCCGTACACGCCGAACAACGCCGTGTGGCCGTGGACGGGCGTGGTGTTCAGGCCTTGCATGTAGTACAGGCCGATGGGCGGATTGATGAGGAAGCCGAACAGGCCGGCGCCGACGAGGTTCCAAAACGCCACCGCGACGAAGAAGTAGAATCGGCCATTTGTAGGCCGTCACCCACGGCCGCGCGCGGCTCAGCGTGAGGTTCTCGTAGCCTTCGAAACCGATCAGCACCAGCGGCACGATCTCCAGCGCGCTGAACGTCGCGCCCAGCGCCAGCACCGCCGTCGGCGTGCCGGCTGAAGTAAAGGTGGTGGAACGTGCCGAGGATGCCGCCGGCCAGGAAGATCATCGTCGAGAAGATCACCGCCGCGGTGGCACTGGCGGTTCGCAACAGCCCCATGCGGGTGAACAGGAAGGCGATCACCACCGTGGCGAACACTTCAAAGAAGCCTTCCACCCACAGGTGAACCACCCACCAGCGCCAGTACTCGGCCATCGCCAGATGCGTCTGCCGGCCCCACATCAGCCCCGCGCCGTAGAACAGCGCGATGGCGGTCGAGGCGACCAGGAAGAAGCGCGAGCAGATGGCGGTTCGGACCGGGATTCTTGAACGCCGGCCACAACGCGCGGCCCATCAGGAACAGCCACAGAAACAGGCCGACGAAGAGGAAGATCTGCCAGAACCGGCCGAGGTCCACGTATTCGTAACCTTGGTGGCCGAACCAGAAGTTCGCCACGAACCCCAGCTTCTGCTGCACGCCCAGCCACTCGCCCGCGAGCGAACCGACCACGATCACCAGCAGGCACACGAACAGGAAATTGACGCCCAACCGCTGTCCCTTCGGTTCGTAACCCGACACCGCAGGCGCCACGAACAACCCCGTGGCGAGCCACGCCGTCGCGATCCAGAAAATGCCGAGCTGCGTATGCCAGGTCCGGGCCACCGAATACGGCAGCCACTTGCTGAGCGGGAGGCCGTAGAACCCGTCGCCCTCGACGCCATAGTGCGCGGCGACCGCGCCCAGGCCCACCTGCACCACGATCAGCGCCGCCACCACCCAGAAGTATTTCAGCGTCGCCTTCATCGAGGGAGTGGCCTTCAGCGCGAGCAGCGGATCGGTCGCACGGCACGTCCACCGCTTCCTCCGGTGCGTTGTGACGCTGGTAGGCGAAATACCAGACCATCGCGCCCAGGCCGGCCAGCAAGGTCACGAAGCTGATCACCGACCAGACGATGATCGAGCCGGTGGGGCGGTTGCCGATCAGCGCATCCGGCGGCCAGTTCTGCGTGTAGGTGATCGTGCTGCCCGGCCGCTCCGTGCCGCACGCCCACGCGGCCCAGAAGAAGAAGGTGTTCAACAAGTGCCGGCGCTCGGGCGTCTTGATCGAGTTGGCCGGAATCGCGTAGGCCTTGCGCAATGGGGCGAGCTGCGGGTCGTCGCCAAACAGCGCCGCGTAGTGGGCGCCAACCGCGCGGAACGCCTCCGCGCGGACGGGCGACAGGACCAGGTCCCCCGTGTCCGGATGGTAGGTGTTCGAGCGGATTTCCAGCCGAAGCCGCTCGCGGAGGGCCGCCTGCGTTTCCGGCGCGAGTTGCGCGTAGGTCGGGCCACCGGACGCTGTCGCCCAATGCTCCAGGAGCCATGTCGCCTCGCGGTGCAGCCAGTCGGCCGACCAGTCGGGGGCGATGTACGCTCCGTGCCCCCACACGGTGCCCACCTCCTGCCCGCCCATGGACTGCCAGACGTTCTGGCCGTCCAGAATGTCCTGGCCGGTAAACAGCACCGTGCCGTCGGTCGTGACCACGCGTTTGGGCACCGGTGGCGACAGCCGGTAAATCTCGGTGCCGTAATAGGCCAGCACGAGGAAGGAGAGGGTGATGACCGTAATCAGGCTCAACCAGAGCCGGGTGTAGGATCGGGGTTTCGTGTTCATGTTTGCTTTTCGTTATCCATCGCGGGTCGGTGGCTTCGGGTGGTTTCCGGGGGAGGCGACGTGGAGAGGTGAACCGACATTCACATACGCGCCGCGCGACTTCCGGGGTTGGGGGTGGATCGAGGCCGTGGCCGATCGGGAACGCCGGGTCCGGGTCAGGACCGGATCATGGTCAGGATCATTTTGAACCGCTGGAGCGCCTTGAGCGCGTGCGGTTGGCCGGCGGGCATGAGGATCATCTCCCCGCCCTGCACGCGATGCGGCTGGCCGGAGATGCTGATCTCCGCGTCGCCTTCCACCACCTGCACCAGCGCATCGAACGGTGCGGTGTGTTCGCTCAGGCCCTGCCCTTCGTCGAAGGCGAAGAGCGTCACGTTGCCGGTCGGCTTCCTGAGGATTTCGCGGCTGACGACCGCGCCGTCCTGGTACTGGACGAGTTCGCCGGCCGTGGCGACTTGAGCGCCGGGAAGTCCTTTGGGTTTCGAGGTGGTTTCTTGAGGCATGGTCGTTGGTTGGTTCGGGTCCTGGTTAAACCGGTGGGTTGTCCTTCCGGGCGCGATGCGAGAGCAGGTAATCGCGCAGCGCCACGGCGTTGTTGTGTTCGGCGTCGTGGGCGGCGAAAAGCAAGGTCACCGGGCCACGCGCCGCCGCGGCCAGAAGCTGCCGCCAGGTTTCGGAATGCTGATCCAGCTCGGCAAAATAGCGCCGCCGAAACTCCGTCCACCGCGCCGGGTCATGGCCAAACCAGCGGCGCAACGCCTCGCTCGGGGCCACGTCCTTCAGCCAGGCATCGAGGCGCAAGGCAGCTTTCTTCAGGCCGCGCGGCCAGAGGCGATCCACCAGCACCCGCGCCCCGTCCTGCGGCGTCGCCGGCACCCGCACTCCTTTGGTCACGACGGGGAACGCGGCGGACAGGAACTTCCCGGCCTCGGCCTCGCGGCCCCCCGGCTTCCGTTCGAGCAGCGTTACGAAGATCCGCCAGGCCTCCTCGGCATGGTGGGCGGGGTCGAAAGCCCCGTCGCTCATCAGCCAGAGGATGGCGGCGGGCTGAACCAGGCCCAGAAACATCATGGCCAGGGTCTCCACCGCCCATTCCTCGCGGATACGGCCGGCCTGCTGGCCTTCGGCAAACAGCTCCGCGATCGCCTGCAAATACCCGCCAAAGAGCCGGTAAACGCGGTGCCGTCTGGGACGCGGGCCATAGAAGATTTCCTCGGAAAACACCACCCGGGGGATCGGCGCCTCCTCGCGGACGAACGCGACATGCCGCATCAACAGCCGGTGCAGACGCTCCACGGCGTCCGGACTCTCCGCGCGAACAGCCTGAACGTTCTCGCTCAGGCGCTGCGCGATCAAGTCCAGTACGGCGTCCAGAACCTGGTCTTTGCCCTCGAAATGCCGGTAGAGCGCCGAGGGAACCACGCCCACGGACCGCGCCATGCTGGCCACGCTCAGCCGCTTCAGCCCATGACGCGAAATCAACTGCAACGCCGATCTCGCGATCTGCTGCTGCCGAATTCCGGTGCTGGTCTTGGTGGCACGCACAATGTGAAAGTGCATTCACAAAGTGCCCTGTCCAGCCCGCCGGGGAAATGACCCGGATCAAGGTTCGGGCAGTGTATCCGGACCACCGAAGGCGCCGGCGGAAGCAGGCAACCTGGTGGGCGCCGGTTCAGCGGGCGTTTCCTGGCGGACTGAGTCCGCTCCCTGCGTCCGGCCGATCCGGGCGCTGCCCCCATGACGCAAGCCATGAGTCATTGCCTTCATCGACACGCCCTGGCATCGGCACCTCCTCGCGTACCAACGCGATGTGCCCGAAGCGCCAGGGCGAGCGACGGCAGCGGGCGTTGGCGGTGCTGGAATCCAACGGACTCCCCCGCAGTCCGGGTGGCGGACAGATCACGCCTGGCCTTGATGAGCCTTTGATGCTGGCGACTTGACCAACCGATCGGGCCGAGTAGTTTCTAAGTAGCGGATTCTAAGAAGACTCCGCGAAAACAACCAACGTATGCCGACCCCATCCAACGCCATGACGCCCACTGCACATTTCCAAGGCACCCTGTTCCGTCGATTGACAGGAGCGCTTGCGATCGCGACCGTCGCCCTCACCGGCTGGGCCCAGAACGGCAGTCTGGACGCCGCGTTCAATACCGGCCAGGGACCCAACACTTTGGTGAACGTCATTGACGTGCAACGGGATGGCCGCATCTTGATCGGAGGGAATTTCGCCACCGTCAACGGCGTGGCCAGCAGCCGGATCGCGCGACTCAACCCCAACGGCTCCCTTGACCCCAGCTTCAGTCCCGGCACCGGCGCCAACGATGATGTGCGCGCCATCGCGGTGCAGGCGGACGGACGCATCGTGATCGCGGGCGATTTTACCACGGTGTATGGCGCTCCGCGGCAGCGGTTGGCCCGCCTCCTTCCGGATGGCAGGGTGGACTACTCATTCAGCCCCCCCAGCGGCGCCAACAACCAGCTTCAAGATCTGGCCATTCAGTCGGATGGCCGGATTGTGGTGGTCGGCAACTTCACGGTGATTGGCACGGTGGCGCTCAACCGCATCGCCCGGTTGAACCCGGATGGCAGCCTCAACACCAGCTTTGATCCCGGTGCGGGCGCGAACGGTTTAATCCGGGCGGTGGCCCTGCAAGCCGACGGCAAGATCCTCATCGGTGGCGACTTCACCGCTTACGACGGCCAGTCCCGCAACCGCATCGCTCGTTTGAATTCCGACGGTTCGCTCGATGCCGGCTTCAACCCCGGCACGGGAATGAACAGCTCCGTCTACGACCTGCTGGTGGACGGGAATGGAGGCATCCTGGCCAGCGGCGCATTCACCCAGGTGAACGGAAAGGCCCAGCGCTACCTGGCCCGCCTGACCTCCACCGGCGGCTTGGATCCATTGTTCGACATGACCGTGGGCTTCAACAATGCGGTGTACGGGATCGCGCTGCAACCTGACGGTCGCATCATCGCTGGCGGCATCTTCACCACGGTCAACCAGATCGGCCGCGTGCGCGTGGCGCGGCTCAACGTCGATGCCAGCGTGGACTTGACGTTCGACCCGGGCACCGGTCCCAACGCAACCGTTTTGGCGGTCGCCGCGCCGCAAGACGGCAATGTGCTGATCGGCGGGCAGTTCACCACGGTTGCCACCCAAAGTCGCCGCTATGTCGCGCGGCTTGCCGCGGATGGCGGCGGCGGCGGCACCGCGCCGCAAATCGCCACGGCTCCGGTCGAGCAGAAGATCCATGCCGGGTACAGCGCGACCTTCTCGGTGGTGGCGTCCGGCAGCCCCCCGTTGGATTACGTCTGGAAGCACGGGGGCACCGCCGTCCCGGGCGGCACGAACAGCACGCTTTACCTGACGGATGTGTTGCCGGAACAGGCTGGCGATTACGTCGTCACCGTCTCGAATTCGAACGGCAGCCTCGATACCACGCCGGCCGCGCTCACAGTGCTTCCCGCGGCCCCGGCCTCGGGTTCGGTGGACCTCACCTTCGTCACCGGCGCCGGACCCAACAACGCCGTGTACGCGGTCGCCATCCAACCGGACGGCCGGATTCTCATTGGCGGGGTGTTCACCTCGGTGGATGGCCAGGGGCGGGGCCGGATCGCCCGCCTGCTCAGCAATGGCTCTGTGGATGCGACCTTCGCACCCATCTCCGGCACGAGCGGCGACGTCAATGCCCTGGCGCTGCTGCCCGACGGCCGGATTCTGATTGGTGGCGCCTTCGTGACTTACAATGGAGCGCCCCGCCAACGCGTTGCCCGGATCAACCCCGACGGCACCTTGGACACCACGTTTCTGCCGGGTGTCGGCGCCGACAACGAGGTGCATGCGGTCGCCGCTCAGACCGATGGCAAAATCGTCATTGGCGGGCAGTTCCTGAACGTTGGTGGCGTGTCGCGAAATCGCATCGCCCGCCTGAACGAAGACGGGACGCTGGATCCCAGTTTCGACCCGCCGGGCGGCGCCAATAACACGGTCCGCGCGGTGCTGGTTCAAAGCGATGGCAAGATCGTCATCGGCGGCGATTTCACCCAGGTGACGGGCGTGGACCGGGCGCGCATCGCCCGCCTGCTCCCGGACGGCAGCTTGGATGACACGTTCCAGGTCGGCACGGGGTTCAACAACTCCGTGACCTCGCTGATTCCGTTCCGCAACGCCATCCTCGCCGGCGGCTCCTTCAGCACTTACAGTGGCACCACGGCCCGCGGCTTGGCCCTGCTCCAGATCAGCACCGGCACCATCGCCCCGAGCTTGGACATGCTCGTCGGCTGCAACAACACCGTCTGGGCCCTGGCCGCGAACGCCGACGGCGACATCCTGGTCGGCGGCGCATTCACGGCGGTGCAGAATCTGGCGCGCACTCGGGTCGCACGGTTGTACGGCGATGATGGGAGTGTGGACGTAGGTTTCGATCCCGACTCCGGTCCAAACAACATCGTGTACGCCATCGCCGCCCAGCCCGACGGCAAGGTCATTATCGGTGGCGTATTCACCACGGTGGCCGGCGCGACGCGCAAATATGTCGCGCGCTTGAACGGCGATCCCCAGCTCGTGCCGCCGCCCTTCCGGCTCGCCATCCGCAACACCGACGACGGCGTGCGCGTGGATCTCTACGGCGAACAGGGTTTCACCTACACGATCCAACGCGCGGCGAACCTGCCCCAGTGGCAGTTCTGGACCAACGTGGTCGGCGCCGGCCTCGAGGCGGAAAGGCGGCTCTTCGACCCCACCTCCAAAACCCAGCCGAACGGCTTTTACCGCGCGATCTATCCATAGTTCCGCCGCTCCCCGGCGAGCGGTGAATCGCCCACCCGGCGGGCCCGCGCCAGGCGCGAGGAAGCCCTCGAAACCTGCGGGAGTTCCTTTGGATTGCGCACCTGATCGAGCTGAC
Organism: uncultured bacterium; assembly: GCA_963735925.1. Lineage (GTDB taxonomy): Bacteria > Verrucomicrobiota > Verrucomicrobiia > Limisphaerales > J093 > DSVZ01. The sequence continues at coordinate 431,184 of CAVTMT010000003.1, read as the reverse complement.
TGCTGACCGGGCAGGTCCGCTTCGCGGCGGTCAACGCCACGGCTCTCCGGATCGGTTTTGGCCGCTCCCCGGGCTTGGCGGTACTCAACGCCAACTCTCCGGGCGGGGCCGACTTCTGGGCATCCGGGAAACCAATGCCAGTCCGCTGTCCCGGATCACGGCGGCTGCGGTTCCTCGAACCGACCCGACCCACAGAGCACCCGGGTGGTCCACCGCTTGCACGGGTTGCCGCACATTTTCCTGTTTGCGCCCGCCCCGGCAGCGGACAAGCTTGGGCATGCAAATGAGATCACTCCGGAGAGTTCTCGCCGGCGAGCCGTCAACCCGGTCACGCCTCAGAAGCCGGTGAAGCACGAGCGCGGATCGACTTCCGCATCCTGCCAAATCCTCGCATGTCTCATCAGATTCACCGCGCCGACTTCGCTCCCGGACCCACCGGCGAATGGCACGTGCCGCCGTTGTTCGATGTCCAGGTCAACGGCTTCGCCGGCGTGGATTTCCAGGCCGCGGACGTCCGCGAAGACCGGTTGTTGCACGCCGTTCGCGGATTGCGACGCGCCGGTTGCACCCGCTTCCTGCTCACCTTGATCACCGACCGCTGGGAGGCGATGCTCGGCAAACTGCGGCGCCTGCGAAGCCTGCGAAGCGCTTCCCCGGAACTCCGTGCCGCCATCGCCGGCTGGCACTTCGAAGGACCGTTCCTGTCCAGCGAACCCGGTTTTCACGGCGCGCATAATCGATCGCTGATGCTGGATCCGACGCCGGAACACATTCACGCGCTGCGCGCAGCCGCCGGCGACGAGCTTCTGCTGCTCACCCTCGCCCCGGCCCGGACGGGCGCGATTGCGGCCATCGAGCTGGCCGTTTCGCTCGACCTCAAGGTCAGTCTCGGCCACACCAATGCCAGCGCGGCGACCTTGCGCGCCGCCGTCGCCGCAGGAGCCACCGGGTTCACCCACCTGGCCAACGCCTGTCCGCAACTGCTGGATCGCCACGACAACATCCTCTGGCGCGTTTTCGACACGCCGGGCCTGACCGTCAGTCTGATCGCCGACACGCGCCATGTCTCCCCTGCCCTCTTTCGGTTGGTGCATCGGCTCTTACCCGCGGACAAGATCATCTACACGACGGACGCCATGGCCGCCGCCGGCGCGCCGCCCGGCCGTTACCGGTTGGACGGTCTGGAAATGGAGGTGGGGGCGGATCGGGTCGTACGGCAGCCGGGTCAGACCAATTTCGCCGGCTCGGCCCTGACCCCGGTGGAAGCGGTTTTCAATGCCGCGGACATGTTGGGAGCGTCCTGGCAGGAAGCCTGGCAGCGCATGTCCGTGGCGCCGGCACGCTGGCTGGGATTGCCCACGGGTTCGGAGCCTGACGCCTCCCCCGACTTCTGTCTGGTGCGCGCCTCCGCCGACGGAAGGCTCGAACAGCTACGAACCTTCTGCGGCGGTCAGGAGGCCCTGTAGCTCGGCCTCGACCCGGTCCACCGACAACGCCGCCAGGCCCTCCGGCGCCGGGAGGAGTCGCAGCGTGTCGCTCCGCGGTCGCCAAAGGAGCGGATTGGTGTCCCCCCACAAGGCGAGTCCGCGGAGTCCCAACGCCGCCGCCAGGTGCGTGATGCCCGAATCGTGTCCGATAAAAACGGTGCGCTCCGCCAGTTCGTTCGCGAGTTCGGTCAACGGCCGCCTCTGGGCCACCACCAACCGCTCCGCTGGCCAGCAACCCGCCAACCGCGCCAGGCGCCCGCCTTCCGCTTCGCCCCCGACCAGCAGAAGATCTCCCGCCGCTCGGCCGGCCAGCCGCGTGAGCAGGTCGCTCCAGTTGGCTTCCGGCCAGTTCTTGCGCTCGCTGCCGCTGCCGGGGTGTACCGCCAGTCTCACCCCGCGCTGGTCACCGCGCGCGCGATCCGGCTTCGACCGTAACCGCGGCACCGGATCCGCGTCGAAGATCGCGAGGCGTTCGAGCGGTTTGAGAAAAACCTCACAGGCGTGAAGGCCGTCGGGTTCCGCCGGCCGGTGCGGACCGGCGAGGAACACCGCTTTCGTACAGCGGCGGACGTGCTGCTCGAAGACCGAGTCCGGATCGTAGAGGTAGCTGAGGACGATGGCGAAGTCCGCGAAGAAGGCCGCCCATTCGGCCGGCACTTCCGCGCGCGCATTGAAGCAGGCCGCCAGGCCGCGCGCCTCGACCGGCTTCACTTCGTCCGCGAGCCCGCCGAACACGGCGAGTTGGGCGATGTGCGGGTATCCCAGCACGGTCAGATGCGCCGACGGGAAGTGCGCGCGCAACGCGGTCAACACCGGGAGCGTGAGAATGAAGTCGCCGATGGCGCCTCCCCGGATCACCAGGATTTTCCCGGGTGACTTCGAAGGCGTCTTCAACCCGGATTCCAAGTCGGAAACCGCCCTAGCCGTGGGCGGCGCAGGCAGCCTGCCGGTTCCGCGCGACGACTGGTCGCTCGGAACGGAAGGACGGCCGGCATGTTTCGTAACGCTCGGCTCCAATCAGAACCGCCCTTTCCTTCCGGCGAGCCGGTTGCTGCGCGCCGCTGCGCCGCGGCCGATGCCGGGCGCCGGCACCACCGACACGGCGGCGAGGTCGAAACCGGCCCGGAGAAAACCGCGACGCAATCGACTGCGGAACGTTACGGACAACGACGCGGGAAATGTCTTCATAGCGCGCTGGCGGGCCAGAATGGCGACTTCTCGGTTTGCGGTCAGCAACGAATCTCTGGCTCGCCTGAGCGCGGCGACTCCTGCGGGTCAACTGTGCACCGCCAGCCCGATCACCCCCGCCACCGCCACCGCCCCCCCGACCAACGAGCGCCAGCCCGGCCGGTCGCCGTCGAAAAAGTATGTGAACGGGATGACTGCCAGCGGCGCCATGGCGGTGATCGGCAACACGACGCCGCTGGGCGTGGTCTTGAGCGCCCATTGATAAAAGCCCACGCCGATCGACGGCCCGGCGAGCGCGTTCGCCAGCACCCACCAACGCGCCCGCCGCGCGGAATCGGGAGTCAGCACAACCAGCGTCCGGGAACCGCGCTCGCGCCAGCGTCGCTGCAGCCGATGCCAGGCATACGGAACCGCCACGAAAGCGAGGCCGCCCAGAATGCGCTGGTAGGCCGCGGTGCCGCCGTCCACGTGTTGACTGGCGGCGCCGGCGAGCGCGAATGCTTTGCGGGTCAGCACGGCGCCGAAGCCCTGGCCAAATCCGGAGAGGGTGCCGAAGAGAATGCCCGCCAGGCGATGCCGCGCCGGGATCGGCATCTGGCGTTCGGGCGCCAGCGACAGCCCCACGCCGGCCAGGATCACCAACCCCCAGAGCGACTGCGCAACGCTCAGCCGCGTGCCCAGCCAGAGCCATTCGATCAACGCGGCGAACGGCGCACCCAGGCAGTTGATCATGAGGCTGCTCAAGCGCGGTCCGAGCCGCGGCAACGTTTCGAACAACGCCCAGTCGCCCAGGCCAAAACCGATCACGCCGCTGAGGAAGAACACTCCGAACACCCCGCCGCCCAGGCCGCAGCCGACGCTGTGGGCCCAGGCGCCGAGCAGGAACGTCGCCACCACGATCCGCCAGAAATTCGCCGTTTGACTGCCGAGCAGGCGCGCGGACCGGCTGGCGGCAATGACCGAGCCGGCGAAGAGCAGCGTGGCGATGAAGGCGGGCAGCATGGTGGTCGTTCAAGCGGCGACGGATCGCCCGCTGCGCACCATGCTGTAGTTGCCCTGGTTTGCCAATCACCGAGGCGGGCCCGCCGGCGGAGCGCAAGCGTCGAACCAGCACTCCGCGCTGAGTTCCCGGGGTTCGTCCTGTTCCGGCTTTTCGCTGGTTGCAAAGGCGGCGCACGCTAAGCTGACCGGGCGATGCGTATCGGCGTTCTCACTACGGCGGCCTTGCCTGACTTGGACCGCGCCGCCCGGCTGGGGTTGGCCTGCTTCGAATGGATGCGGTTTGCAGACTCGCCCGCCGCGCCGCCGAACGTGGATTGGAAGCCGTTCGCCGGGGAAGTCGCCGCGGCGGCGCGAGCGCGAAACCTGCGGGTTTCCGCCATCGGCGCGCTGTACCAGAATCCGCTCGACCCGCCGCAAACCGAACGCGCCCGCGCCATCTTCACGCGCGCCATCGAAGTGGCCGCGCACCTGGGCGTGCGCACGGTGGCGGGCTTCGCTGGGGCGGTAATCGAATCGCACCTCAACGAGCGTGGTGGCAACCCGGTTTGCGCCCCGCTGGAGAATCACCTCCCGGCGGTGGTCGCCTTCTGGGCACCGCTGGCCCGCTTCGCCGCCGATCACGGCGTGCGGCTCGCCTTCGAGCATTGTCCGCAAGGCGCCTGGCACCTGCCGGTGGCGGGGTACAACCTGCTGGACCGGCCCGCCATGTGGGAACGCTTCTTCGACGCGATGCCGTGCGAGAACGTCGGCCTGGAGTGGGACCCCAGCCACCTGATCTGCCAGTTCATCGACCCGGTGGCCAACCTGCGGAAGTTCGGCGCGCGGGTGTTTCACGTCCATGCCAAGGACGCCTTCATCGACCGCTCCTTGTTGGCGACCTACGGCCCCTGCCATCCGGGCGTGGCCGAACATCGCTTCCCAGGTTTGGGTCAAGCCGACTGGCCGCAAATCGTCCACACGCTCCTTCGCGTCGGCTATGATTCTGACCTGAACATCGAAGGCTGGCACGACCCGGTTTATCGCGACCACGGGGATGACCCGGCCTCTCCGCTCACCGGACGACAACTCGAAGCCACCGGCCTGTTGATCGCCAAGCGGACGCTGGAAGCGCTGGTGCCGCCGGAGGCGTAGCCCACCCGTTTGGACTCAAAACGGCAACCGGCTTGCCGCTTGTCAAACGCGAGCCAGTTCGCAAGCATGCCTGCAATATGCAAGCTCCCGGTCATTCGCGTTTCGGGGATAAACCGCAGCTTCTGGCGGCTTATCCCCGGCGATTGGCTGGGTTAAGCCGCATGCGGTTCAATCACTGTTGGGTCAACACGTGAGCGACACTGGTAAATGCGAGCATTGTGGCGGCACGTTTGCGTATGACCTGCTCCACAACGGATTCAATGATTCCGCTTACGCCTACTGTGAGCGATGCGGCACGCTCGCGATTTTGGATGGCTGGAAGATCCCGGATGGCATTGAGTGTCGCATCCATGAAGCCATCACCCCTGAAATCGAGGAGGCGTTGACCGCCTGCTCTTGCGGCGGACGATTCCGGCGCGGAGCGGTTCCACGATGTCCGCGCTGCGCCGAGGCTCTGTCGGCCGATAGCGCTGCGGCGTGGATCGAGGCGAACGCACCCGGAACAGCGAAAGGCTGGAGATGGCAACGAAACTGGACTGGCTTATATGCGATTTCCATCGAAAAGAAGTTTGTGAAAGACAACTGGAAGGCGCGACAATGACCCAACAATCGGATGCACACGAACCGCCGCCAAGCGTTTCAGTTCCGATGCTCCGGATTCTCTGGGTGCTGGATTCGCAGCCAGTGCCCGTTTCCGGCGGCGGTCGGTGATCCTTGTCGTTGGTCCGATTGACGCGTATGGAGTATCCAGATGCATTCGTCTCGGACTTGCTGACCGCACAGCAGATGCGCGGCGCGATGGAGGGGTTGCAGAGCGCGCTTCAGCAATTGGTCGGCGACGGCCCGTTGGTCGCCCGTTACGGCTGGGGTTGTGAGCTTCACCCGGACCTTCGTGGCGCACCGATGCGCGTTGGCGTCGGTGGACTTGACCGGTTCATCCGCGATTCGTTACGACAGCAGATCATCATACCGGGGGAGTCAGACGTTCATTTTGATTCGCCTGACGGCCGTTTGCAGATCGTGTTTTGTCACGAGGGACACATACACATCGGGGGAGGTGATCAGCAGCTTGCTGAGCGGCTCGTTGCTGCGGCGATGTTCTCGGAGCTTCTTCCGGCAGCGAGGGTAACACGATGAGGTGGACCAACCAGACGCTGGACCGAATGACGAGGAGCGCCCCCTCCTCGTCTTTCCAATTTGGACGCCATAGTGGCGCTCCTCGTCATCGGTCAGATCGTTAACTGAGTGCAGAGCGTGTCGGCCTGACTGGGCAGCGCCTGGCCAGCCCCGGGGGTTGGCCGAGCAAAGCGGCAGCCGGTAGGGCGACGCTCCTGCGGAGCCCTGACTCTATCCACGCAGCGATCCTCCTCGCAGCGCCACGGCTCAGTGCCCTGCCCCCGGCGCGCCGGTTTCCCAACCGGGTTTGCGCCCTCGCATGGAGGCTGCGTGGGAGGGCGGCCACCGCTGGCGGAATCCGGGGCGGTAAGCCGCTTGGGAAAGCGGCACGCCGGGAAAGCTGGGAATCCGTGGTGTGCGCCACACGGAACTCGTGCATGGGCGCGCTTTGCCGATCGACCTTGCGACACGCGATCCTCACCCTAACCTACGAAGCCATGAAGGTATTGGTCACCGGCGGCACCGGCTTTGTGGGCCACGCGGTACTGGCGAAATTGCGCGCGACCGGCCACGCGGCGCGCGCGCTGGTGCGGAACCCGGCCTCGCCCCGCGCCACCGAACTGGCCAAGCGCTTCGGCGCCGAGACAGTGGCGGGTGATGTGCTCGACGCGGACTCGATCCAGCGTGCGCTCCGCGGCTGCGAGGCCGTCATCCACCTCGTCGGCATCATCAGCGAGGTGGGGCCGAACACATTCCACAACGCCCACACCCTGGCAACGCAAAACGTCGTTCGCGCAGCCGAACGGGCGGGCGTAAACCGGTACCTGCACATGAGCGCGCTGGGCACGCGCCCGAACGCAGCGTCGCGCTACCACCGGACCAAGTGGGCCGCTGAGCAGGCCGTGCGGGAAAGCCGGCTGGCATGGACGATCTTCCGGCCTTCGCTGATCTATGGTGCGGAGGACCATTTCGTGAACCTGTTCGCGAACCTGGCGCGCTGGTCGCCGATCCTGCCGGTCATGGGCAGCGGACGCGGGAAACTGCAGCCAGTTTCTGTGGAAGTCGTGGCCGCGGCGTTCGTGAACGCGCTGAACGAGCCGCGCGCCGTCGGCCAAACCTACGACCTTTGCGGTCCGGACCGGCTCAGCTTTCTCCAGGTGCTGGACACGATTCTGTCCGTGGCGGGGCGACGCCGGCTGAAGCTGCGCGTGCCTCTGCCGCTGGCGCGACTTCAGGCGGCGGCGTTGGAGTTCGTTTTCCCGCGCCTGCTTGGCCGTGCGGCGCCGCTGAACCGGGACCAACTGATCATGCTCGAGGAAGACAACGTGGGCGACCCTCGCCCCGCAAACGAGGTGTTGGCCTTGCCGGTGACGACGTTCCGCGCCGGGATCGAGCGGCAACTCCGCCGCGCCTGATCAGCCCGGCGGCCAGCCGAGCGCGCGACCGCCGAGGATGTGGCAATGCAGGTGGGGCACCGACTCGCCGCCGTCCGGACCGCTGTTGATCACCACCCGGTAACCGTGGGACAGGCCCAGTTGCCTGGCAACTTCCGCGGCCTTCAACAACAGATGGGCCAGCAACGCCCCGTCGGCCGCGGTCGCCTCGGCGAGGCGCGGGATCGGCCGGCGCGGCACCAGCAGGACATGCACCGGCGCCTGCGGATTGATGTCGCGAAACGCCACCACCTGATCGTCCTCATAAACCAGGTTGGCGGGGATTTCCTTCGCGCAGATGCGTTCGAAAATGGTCTTGCTCATGGCCGTGGGGGCAGCTTCCGCGACCGGCCTTCGAGGTCAAGCGCGAACCGGCCGGGCGCGGCGGTCGGGTTCGCGGCTTACGGAGCGGCCGGCAGGTGGGCGAGCAGCGGCCGGAGCGCCGCGGCCCATTTGGCGTAACCGGCCGCATTCGGGTGGAGCAGGTCGGGAAACTCGTCAGCCTGGGCGTTGCCGTTCGCGTCGGCAAACGGCGACCAGGTGTCGCACAGCCGCACTTGCGGCTGGCCCGACGCCAGCTTCGCGAGGCGTTCGTTGATTTGTCGAATCTTGTCCGCGGGCCGGTGTTTGCTGGCGTCGCTCGGCATGACTTCGCAGAGAATCACCGGCATCGTGGGCTGATGGCGGCGACAGGCCTCCAGGATCCCCTTCACATTGGCGACGATGGTCTCCGGGTCGCCGCCGTCCTCGAGGTCGTTCGTGCCGATCAACAGGACGACCGCCCGCGGGTCCAGGTCGAGGACGTCCTCCTGCAAGCGATACCAGACGCCGCGGGTGAGGTCCCCGCTGATGCCGCGGTTGGCCACCTTGAGGTCGGGGAAATCCTTCGCCAGCGTGGCCCAGCCTTGAGTGATCGAGTCGCCGAGAAACACCACCGCCCCGTGGTCGCGGGCGCGCTCCTGCCACCATTGCGAGCGGCGCTCACACCAGAGTTTGCGGAACCAGTCCATGCGGCTGCGCAGCGGTCCCTGGCCGGGAAATGCCGCGTCGTCCGGGTACCCGGCGATGCGTTGGGGAACGGCGGGGGGCTCGGCAGCGCGCGGCGAAAACCACGGCACGACCGGCGCCAAGACCGCGGCCGCCAGCACCAGACTTTGCAGCCCGCGCGCGACGCGGGCCGGGGAATGAGGACGAGGAATCGGAAGCATGGCTGACAATGTTCGTTTCGCGCACTTCATCGCGTCCGGCGCCGGCGAAGTCAAGCGTCGCAAACGTGGGGCGGTGTCGGTTCGCGGCGGTGGCCACGTGGCGGCACGGCTCTGCCCCGCGGCCGCGCCGCCGCCACCAACCTGAAACCAAGACCCCACCGAACGGGGCCGCCCTTGGACCCGCTACCCACCCAGGTGTCTGCGGAGCAGCGCGGTGAGGCGCGATGGCGAAAGCACGGTGAGGACGCGACCTTTGACGGCCACCAACCCTTGCTCGCGGAACTTGGCGAGCGTGCGCGAGAACGTTTCGCTCACGGTGCCCAGTTCGGCGGCCAGCACGCGCTTGGTCATCGTGAGGCTGATCGACACCGGTTGGTCGCTTTCCGGGTCCGGGCACCGGCGCACGAGCCAGTTCGCCAGCCGCGTTTCCACGTCCTTGAGCGTGAGATCGTCCAGCAAACCCACGAGCACGCGCAGGTGCTGGCTCATCGAACCCAACATGCGCAGCGCGAGTTCCGGATGCCGCCGCAGCAGGCCGATGAAGTCCTGCTTTTGCACCAGCAGGACCTGGCTGGGTTCGAGCGCCCGGGCGTCGGCCGGATAGCCGGTCGCCGTCGCCAGCGTCGCCTCGGCGAAGGACTCGCCGGCGCGAAAGACGTGGATGATCTGTTCCTTCCCCGAGGTGCCGACGCGGTGGATGTTGATCGCACCCTGTTGCACCACGTAGAAGCCGCGTGCGGGTTCGCCTTCGCGGAAGAGATAGTCGCCTTTGGCCAGCGGCTTCAACACCGTGATCGCCGCGACGTTCTTCAGATCGTCGGTGGCCAGGCCGGAGAAGAGCTGGCAGGCGCGCAGCGTGTTGACGATGGCGGCTTGCTTGAACTCGGCAAATTGGTCGGACGTCATGCGCCGTAGTTTAGGCGGGATCGCGCCAGAACGCCACGATCCAAACCCCGGCCGCGGCCTGTTTGACCTCGGAGCGAAAGCCCTCGCTGCCGAGCTTCTCGATCAACGGCGAAGGCAGAAACGGCGCGGTCACCTCGAGCCGTTGCGCCGGTTTGAGCCCGTCCACGACCTGCCGGATCGCGGCATAGACCGGATCGCCGCGCGCCAGCAACCGGCGCACGTCCAGGCGTTTGATCCGCGGTTGAGCGACTCGCATAGGCTGACGGACACGGCAAACCCAACGCCGTGCGCCGTCTTTCTTTTCATGCCGGAGCAGAATTGAACAGCAAAAGCTGGCGGCCTCCCGGCGACCCGCTTGCGGCCGGCGCTCGCCGACGCCACGCTGAGGCGGTGAAAGCATTTCAGTTGCTCGCCCACGGCCAGCCCGGCCGATTCCAGTTGCGCGATGTGCCCGACCCGCAGCCCGGCCCGGGCGAAGCCGTGGTCCGCGTCTGTGCGTGTGGCTTGAACCGGCTCGATCTGTGGCTCGAGGAAGGCGCCCTGCCCGTCCCGGTGATCCTGCCACGAACCCCCGGCAGCGAAATTGCCGGCGAAGTCGTCGCGGTCGGAGCGGGCGTGGCGGACTGGCAGCCGGGCGATCGCGTGGCGGTGCAATCGAACCTCTTCTGCGGCGAGTGCGAGTTTTGCACGCGCGGCGACGAGTCGCTCTGTCTCAACGCGGTTTTGCTGGGTGTCCAATGCGACGGCGGGTTCGCCGGGCAAGTGCGTGTGCCGGGGCGGGCCTTGGTGCGCCTGCCTGACGCGATCGAGTTCAAAACCGCCGCCGCGCTGACCCTGGCCGGGAGCACCGCCATGCACATGCTGACCGATCGCGCCACCGTGCGCCCCGGCGATTGGGTGCTGGCCATCGGCGGCGCCAGTGGCGTCGGCTCGGCGGCGATCCAGATTGCCCGCGGCCTGGGCGCACGCGTCATCGCCACCGGTTCCACCGCGGCGAAACGCGAACTGGCGCTCCGGCTCGGCGCCGAGGCCACCGTGGATTCGAGCGATCCCACCTGGCCTGCGCAGGTGCGGAAGCTCACCAGCAAACGCGGTGTGGATGTGGTCGTGGAACACGTCGGCGGCGCGGTGCTCGAGCAAGTCTTCAACTGCCTGGCGCGTGGCGGAACGGTCGTGACCTGCGGCGCGACGGCCGGCCGGGAACCGAGGTTGAATCTCTGGCCGTTCTTTGTGAAACAACAGCGACTGGTCGGGAGCTACGGCCGGACACGTCGCGACCTGGCGGCGACCTTGGAATGGGCGGCGGCAGGCCGGCTGCACGCCGTGATCGATCGCGTGTTTCCGCTGGCCGACACCGCGCAGGCTTTCGCGGCACTCCGCGATCGGCAAGTCCTCGGCAAGGTGGTGATTGAACCGTGAAGGACACCAGCGACCGCCACGCTTTGCCAGGTCCAGGAAGACCACGGGAAGCCTCCGGCCTGTGCCTGTGCACCAATGATGTCGCAATTGCGACACGCTTTGTGCGGGGTGCGTGCGCCAATCGACCGCGCGACTCGCATCCGGATCCCGGCGCGCTCCCTCCGGCCGGCGGGTAGCCCCCGTGCCCAGGCACCAAGTCCTTGCTTTCCGGCGGTTGGATTCGGGAGTGTGGGTGCGGTGCAGCATCGGCACCGCCGCGAATGACCGAACGCCAGAAAAGCCTCCTCGAGTTGAACACCGCCGTGGTGCTGTGGGCGGGCACGGCGCTGTTCGCGAAGTGGATCGCGCTGCCGGCCTTTCAGGTCACGGCCCTGCGTTCGGTGGTGGCTTCGGTGGCGGTGTTGGCGGTGCTGCGCTGGCAGGGACTGCCGCTGGCGACGCGGAGCCGCCGCGACTTTTGGCTGCTGATGGCGGGCGGCGCGGCCTTGGGGACCCACTGGATCACCTATTTCCAGGCCATCCAGGTTTCGACCGTCGCGGTGGGCATACTGGCCTTGCACACCTACCCGGTGATGACGGCGATCGCCGAGCCCTTGGTTTACCGGGAGCGAGTGCGCGCGGCCGATGTCGCGATCGCCCTGGCCGTGCTCGCGGGGGTGGCCATCCTGGTGCCGGACTTTTCACTCACGAGCAACGTCACGCGCGGCGTGTTGATCGGCATGCTCTCGGCGGCGTGCTTCACCGCGCGCAACCTGTTGACGCGCGGGGTGGTCGCGCGCTATGGCGGCGGCCGGGTGACGTTCTATCAACTGGCTGCGAGCGCCGGCCTGTTGCTACCGGCGGCCTTGGTTTTCGGCGAACGGGTCACCGCGCCCGCGGGCGGGCAATTGCTGCTGCTTGGCATCCTGTTCACGGCCCTGCCGCACACGCTGTACACGCGCAGCCTGGGCCATTTGAAAGCGAGCAGCGTCGGCATCATCGCCACGCTCCTGCCGATCTACGGCGCGATCGCCGCCGCGTTGTTGTTGGGGGAAGTGCCGGCGCCGCGCACGCTGGTGGGCGGCGGTGTGATCCTGGGCGCGATCGCCGCGGAAACCTGGCGGGTGATGCGGAAGTGAACCGTCGCACCCGCTCCGCCTTGATCCAGCAAACCTCTTGGGTAGGGCGAACCTGCTGGTGAGCCTTGTTGTGCTGGCACTGGTTTGGCTCGAAGCCAGTGCCAATGCCCAGATCAATACCGGCCGCGACGGGCGCGAGCGCGCGTGCAACCCCACCAAGCACACAGTCATCGACCTGGCCGACCACCGGAACGGCGTGTTGCCAATACACGTTGGTCAACCTTCCGGTCTGCGGAGCGTCGGTCTCTGACCGGCTTGGGATAGCGCGATCCCGTTAAGCCGGCTGGAAGCCGGCGCGCCGCCTACTCGCCCTGACGGCCGTGATTCCAGCGCGAATCTCAACTTGCCAATGATCGCCCGCCGCAGGATAAGCGGGCATCTTCTTACCCAAGCCTATGAAGCTAAACCTGCTTGCCACGTTCGCGCTGGCGTTTGCTGCTGGCCTGATTTCTGCCCGCGCCCAGATCAACACCGGCAGCGACGGGCATGACGGCGCGTTCAATCCGACCCAAAGCACCGTCATCGACATGGCCGACCACCCGGATGGCATTTACCAGTACACGAGCGTCAACATTCCGTCGGGCGTGACGGTGTCGTTCAAGCCGAATGCGAACAACACGCCGGTGGTGTGGCTGGTGCAGGGCAGTTGCGTGATCAATGGCACAGTGGACGTGCGCGGCTTTCGAGCCGAGGGGGACACAGGTGGTGCCGGTGGACCAGGAGGTTACGCTGGCGGCCAAGGCAGATTCAAACTGTACCGTGGCGGAGGCCCGGGCGGCGGCAGCGGTTCCACTTCTGGTAATGCTGGCAACGGTTCTTACGGTTCGGTAGGTTTGTTGAATGGAACCGCCTCTGCAGGGGCTGTGTATGGCAACGACTTTCTGCTTCCACTGATTGGCGGATCAGGGGGAGGAGGCGTGGGCAATGACTCTTTGGGTGTAGGAGGCGGAGGCGCGGGTGGCGCGATTCTGATAGCGGCTCCAAACCAAATCTTGATCAATGGCAGGATATGGGCTCTTGGTGCCTCTGGCGAAGCGGGAAGCACAAGTGGCACAAGTGGCACCCTTTCATTCAGCACGGGCGGCGGAAGTGGAGGCGCCGTGCGATTACTTGCAACGTCAATTGCCGGTACTGGGGAGATCATCGCCAGCGGGGGCATAGGCGGTGGGGCGGGGACTAGCAATCGGGCTGGGAATGGGCGTATTAGATTCGACGCAATACAAGTCAGTTTTGGGAAAATCACCGGGACTTTCACCCAAGGCTTCCAGCCGATCATCATGCCTGGCCAAAGTCAGGGCGTATCGCTGTCCATCGCCAGCATCGCCGGGTTGGGCACCCCCGGCAACCCGAAGGGGCAAGTGAACACCCCGGACGTCGTTGTTCCGGCTGTGACGGCCAATCCGGTCCCGGTGGTGGTGCAGTGTGCCAACATTCCGCTGAACACGCCGGTCACGGTCTTCGCAATACCTACGATGGGTTCGCAAGTTCAGGCGAACGCCGTGAACAATGCCGGCACGCTGACCTCCAGCACCGCCACCATTAACCTGAATCTGCCTCGGGGTGGCGGCATCATTTACGCGTCTGCCGTGGTGGGCATTGGCGGTTTGGGCGCCGCTGCGGACGGCGGCGGCAAGGCGGCGTCGTATGCCCAGACCGGCTTGACCGCCGACGGCGAGCGGTTCACGAAGCTGGAAATCACCGCCGCGCTCGGGAGCGCGCCCCAGACCGCCTACATCACTGAGTCCGGCAAGAAGTATGCGCTTCCGGCACAATAGACTCCCGTGAGACTGCACCTTCGTCTTTTGGGCTTTGCCCGCCTGATATTGGGCTGCCTCGCCACGGCTGCTTTGCTGGCCGCCGACACTGCGCCCGTAGTTACGCCGTCCGTCAGCTACCAGTTTCCCGAGGTGATCGCGGTCAGCCCGGCGGTTAGCTACATCTTTTTCGAAGCCACTGGAACCAGCCCCAGCACGCCGCTGGTTAGCGGTGTGGTAAGTTACGAGTTCTTCGAATGGCCGAGCGTCTTGACCAGCGTGACGGGGAACAGTCCGCCGGTGAGTTTTTTCTACAACTGGGGCGGAGGAGGCCCACCCCTCGCCTTGCGCGGTCAGGTGCTGGACGCGGCGGGACAGCCGGTCGCGGGCGCACAGGTGGCCGCAACGGTGTTCGCGACGCCAGCGGCGGAAACGGTGAGCGGCGCCGACGGCACGTTCGAGCTCCCCGCTCTGCCACCGGCGGTGTACACGTTAAGCGCCTTGAAGCAGGATTTCGTGCCCAGCCAACGCGTCTGCCGCCTCGAACCCGCCACGGCGTGGCAACCCTTCCAACTCATCAAACTCCCGCTGCTGCCCGAGACCGAAACGGCCGGCAGCACGCCCGCGGTGGCGGCCGACGTTTTGGACCCTTTGCTCGGCGCCAAGTTGCGCGCCTTTGGTGAAACTGCCTTCGCGGCCGACGCGAGTTCCGCTTCATCATCTTGGATGACCGTCGTGCTCACGCACGGCTGGGCCGCCAGCGCGGATTCCACGGGAGATGCCTGGCCCAAGGCGATGGCCGGCGCTCTGCGCGCCAAGCTCGGCCCCAGCGTCAACCTTCTCGCTTGGGATTGGCCCAATGCAGCCGCCGGGACGTTGCCACCTTGTGGAAGCACTCCCGGCCAGGGTTTGGCTTTGGGTAAGGAGTTGGGTCGTTGGCTGGGCGAGAATTACTCGCATCCGATTCACTTCATCGGGCACAGCCTGGGCACACTGGTCAACGCCCAGGCGGCGGACTACTTGCATGGTGTCAAAGTGGCTCCCGACGAACCTGCCGGCCCCGGTTGGCCGGCGGACCAGACTTACGTGACGCTGCTGGATGATGCCGAGCTCGCGGGCAGGCTAGGACAAGCGCTGGTTTATGCCGCCTTGACTGCATCGGAGTCCTCAGCCGATGACTTGTTTCGGCAGGGCTTGATCGACATTGCCAAAACCGTGTCGGTGAAGCCGGTGCCCGAGCAGGCCGGCTGGATCGACAACTACATTTCAGCGGTCGGGTTCCAACACGACCAAGCGGTGAACGTCTGTTTGCAGACAGCGGCAAGCTTGTTTTCGGACAAAGATTGGCTGGGCTCCGCCACCCGGATGCACGGGTATGCGGTCGATTGGTACCAGGACTCGATTACCGAGTACTCGACGGCTAATCCCCCAGCCAACGCGATGGGCTTTGTGAACTCGTATGAACGTGAGTCGCTCCTGGCACCCCAGCCTGCCTTTCCACCGAGCTACGAGGCCGGCACCGCGTTCCACCAAGACCCAGCGGCGGGAAGCAAGCTGGTGGTCGTTCCTTGGACCTGCGACGGATGTGCGGAGTGCAACGCGCCCGCCCTGAATTTGATCCACTCGGCCCTGGCTGCCGGAGGCACCGTGGTCTGGCCCAACACTTGGGGGAAGGTCATCCAAGATGGGGCGGTCACGCTGGAGTTTGTGTCCAGACCGGCGATCGGTGCCGCCACGGCAGTCTTTTGGATCGGCAGCCCAATCGGCGGAATGTTGCATTCGGTGGTCGATCTGGTGAACACCCCTTCCCTCCGCATCCACCTGACCACGGGCTTGCCGCCGATCTTGGACGGCGGCCGGGTGGCATTGCACGACGGCGAACCGGGCGCCACCAACACTCCCGCCTATGTCTGGATGCCCGTTTTCGTGCCGGCCGATGCGGCAGTGCTGGTCTTTGACTTCACGGTGTCGGGAGAGCCCAAGGAAGATGGCGTCGCTTGCGGCATCAACGGTACAAACCTATTCAGCCTGCAAGCCAAGTTCGTGAGCCCGGGCGACCTGGCCACCAGTTCACCCATCGACATGGCGCCTTACACCGGCACGACCAATGAGTTCTTCTTCGGCGTGGTGGGTGGGACTTCGACGAACTGCACGGTCACGGTGGAAGGGCTCCGGTTCTACACCTTCGCGGCGCCGACGCTGTCCATCACGACCGCCGCTGGCCTACCGTTGCTCTCGTGGCCGACGACCGCCATTGGTTACTCATTGGAAACCACGCCCAGTCTGTCGCCGCCGGCATGGATCGCAGTCGCCGACCCGCCCGCCGTCCTCGGCAAGCAGTACGTGGTGACCAACGCCTGGCCGGACCAGACGCGCTTTTTCCGCTTGCGGCAGGAGTAATTAGCATCGGTTCGACGGAATCTTGCCCAACCTTGAATCCACAGGGAGACGGGAGGCACAGAGATCTAATTTGGAACTCAGGAACTCACCGAACGCCGTCTTCGCTTTCCGGCTTTCCTGGCTTCCAAATCCAGATTCTGAGCCTCCCTGCCCTCGTGGCCAAAATCGCGCGACTCGGCTGGAGCCCAACTCTCGCGCGCTGCTGCCGGCCGTTCGAGCCAAGCACGCAACTTACGCTGGCGGTCAGTTTCCCGCCTCGGTAGGCAAAGCGGGTTGCGCCGGCGCCGCGACCGCCGGCTGACGCCGCAGGACGCGATCGGTCAGATCGCTGAACGCCGTATAAACGGCCGGGATGATGAACAAGGTGAGGAAGGTGCTGGTCAGCATGCCGCCCACGACCGCGATCCCCATCGGGCGGCGGCTCTCGGCGCCCGCGCCGAAACCGATGGCGATGGGCAGGATGCCGGCGATCGTGGAGAAGGCGGTCATCAAGATCGGCCGCAGGCGCACCATGCCGGCCTCGACCATCGCCTCGTGCGAATCCGCGCCACGGCTGCGCGCCTGGTTGGCGAATTCGACCAGCAAGATCGAGTTCTTGGTCACCAGGCCGAGCAGGAGCACCAGGCCGATTTCGCTGAACAGATTCAGGTTCATGGCCGGCAATGGCGGTATGATACCCATTTTGCCGCCGAGGTTCAGCAGCCACAACAGCCCGAACGCACCCACGCCTGCCAACGGCACCGCGAGCATGACCGTGAGCGGATGGATCAGGCTCTCGAACTGCGAAGCCAGGATCATGTACACGATCACGAGCGCGAGCGCGAACACCCAGAGAATTTCGCGGTTGGCATCCAGGAAGTCCCGCGATTCGCCCGACCACGTGTACAGGAAGCCGGCCGGCAGCCCGGCTTTGAGCGTGGCCTCGACGCGGGCCATCGCGGTGCCCAGCGGCACGCCCACCGGCGTCGCCGACACGGTGGCGCTGCGCAGGCGGCTGTAGTGTTCGATCGTGTTCGGCGCCGCGCCGGAGGTATAGCTCACCACGCTGCTCAACTGGATCAAATCTCCCCTGGCATTGCGAACGTAGAGGCGGTCGAGGCTCTGCGGTGTCAACCGCGACATGCGTTCGAGCTGGGCCATCACGTAGTATTCCTTGCCCGCGATCTTGATGCGGCTCAAGTCCAGCCCGCCAAACAGAATCTGCAACGTGCGCGAGATGTCCTCGACCGACACGCCGAGGGCGGCGGCCCGGTTGCGATCGATGTTGATGCGCAGCTCCGGCTTGTTGACCTCGAAGGACGACCGCACGTTTTGAAACAGCGGACCGCCGGTGGCGTTGGTCATGCCGCGGAGGCGGTTGGCCAGGTCCGCCGCGCCCCGGTTGAGCGCGTCCATGTCCTGGTTCTGGAGAACGAGCTGGAACGGCGCGCTGAAGCTGCGGCCGATGGCTTTCTGGGCCTGGATGATCGGGAGCGCCCCTTCGACTCCGTTCAAAAACTTCATCCGCAGCCCGCCCGGACCGTCCACGATTTGTTGATAGGACCGCGTGCGGTCGTCCTTGAACGTCGCAAAGGCGACCCCCAGGTTCGCCTGCCCCGGGCCGTTGAATCCCGGGGCCACGATGGCGGCGTAGGTTTCGGTCTCCGGCGTTTCCTGGATGTACTGCTCGACCTTGCGCAGCATCCGGTCGGTGTACTCGCTCGTGGAGCCTTCGGGCGTGAGCATGAAGGCAAACATGCGGCCCTTGTCCTCTTCGGGCATCAGCTCCTTCTCGAGCTGGCCCATGAGCCAGACGGTGGCCGCCAGCGTCGCGAGGCCGATGAAGAGGACCAACACGCGGTGGTGCAGGGCGGCGCGCAACGCACGACCGTAACCGCGGCTGAGCGCTTGAAATCCGCGGTCGAAGGCCATGAACAAGGCGCCGTGCTTCTGCTTGTCCACCGGCTTCAAAATGCGGGCGGCCATCATCGGCGACAGCGACAGCGCCACGAAGGCGGAGATCGCCACCGAGCCGGCCATGGCGAAGGCGAATTCGACGAACAACTGGCCGGTGGTCGTCCGCTGAAACGCCAGCGGGATGAACACCGCCACCAGCGAGAACGTGATGGCGATGATGGCGAAAGCGATTTCGTCCATCGCCTTGAAGGCCGCCTGCATCGGCGGCGTGCCTTCCTCGATGTGCCGGTAGATGTTCTCGAGCACCACGATGGCGTCGTCCACCACCACGCCGATGGCGAGCACGAAGGCCAGCATGGTGAGGATGTTCACCGAGTAGCCCATGAAGTAGAGCACGGTGAACGTGGCCGTGATCGACACGGGGATGGCAATCGCCGGGATGATCGTCGAACGCAGGTTGCGCAGGAAGATGAAGATCACGAAGACGACCAGCGCGAAGGCGATCCCGAGCGTGATCCACACTTCATGAATCGCCTTCTGGACGAACAACGATTCATCGTAGCCAATGGCCGCGTCGATGCCGGCAGGCAGGAGCGGCTTGATCGCAGCCAGTTCGGCCTTCACGCCGCGGGCGACTTCGAGGGTGTTGGCCTTGGACTGTTTGACCACGCCGCAAAACACCGCCGGCCGGCCGTTCGCGCGGGCGATGGTGCGCAAGTCCTCGACGCCATCCTCCGCGTGCCCGAGATCGCGCAGGCGCACCAACCGCGTGCCCACGGTCCGGATCACGAGATTGTTGTACTCCTCGGCGGTCTTGAGCTCGCCGCGGGTGAAGATGGTCATCTCGCGTTCCAGGTTCTCCACGCGACCGCTGGGCAACTGGACGTTCTGCTGGCGCAAGGCCGTGCCGACGTCCAGCGCCGTGACGCCGTGGGCCGCCATCTTCTCCGAGTCCAGCCACAGCCGCATGGCATAGCGCTTTTCGCCGCCGATGATGATCGACGACACGCCGGGCACCGTCTGGAGGCGGTTCTTGATCTGGCGCTCGGCGATGGTGGTCAACTCGAGCGGCGTGTAGCGATCGCTGTTGAAGGCGATCCAGATGACGGCGTTGGCGTCGGCTTCCTGCTTGCTGACGACCGGCTCCTTGATGTCGTCCGGCAGGCGTCCGCGCACCCGGGCCACGCGATCGCGCACGTCCTGGGCGGCGAGATCGACGTTCCGCGAGAGGCTGAATTCGACGGTGATGGTGCTCACCTGTTCGCGGCTGCTGCTGGTGAGCGTCTTGATGCCCTCGATGTTGTTGATGGCCTCCTCAAGCCGCTCGGTCACCTCGGTCTCGATGACCTCGGCGCTGGCGCCGGGATACACGGTCGAGACGCTGACGATCGGCGGGTCGATGTCCGGCAGTTCGCGGACCGGCAGTCGGACGAGACTGATGAGGCCGAAGAGAATGAGCGCCAGGCTCATCATCGTGGTGAGCACGGGGCGCTGGATGCTGATCCGGGGAAGAACCATGGTGTGGGCTCCTTACGGCGCGGCGGGTTTGGAACCGGCTGCGTTCGGTGCGCCATCGGTCTGGCCTTCGGCCGGTTTCGTCTGGCCGGTGGCTGGCGGCGCGGTCCCCAATCCGGCTGGCGGGCCTTCCCGGACCGGCATGCCGGGAACGACCTTCTGCGTGCCTTCGGTGATGACCTTCTCGCCCGGTTCGAGGCCGGCGACGATCTCGGCCTGGCCGGGCAGTCGCAGCCCCACCTGAACGGGACGAAGCACCGCCACCTGGTTGGAGCCGGCGGTCTGGGCCACGAAGACGCGGGCGCTGTCGCCGTCGTACATGAGCGCGATCTCGGGGATGACGATCGCGCTGTCGCGCAGTTTCAAGGTCAGTTCGAGCGTGCCGAACATGCCGGGCTTCAAGGCCCGATCCGTGTTGGGAATGAGCGCCTTCACCAGGGCCTTGCGGGTCTGGAGATCGAGCTGGGCGGCGATGAAGTACACCTTGCCCTGGAATTTCCGGTCCGGGTACGCGGTCACGCCGATCTCGATGGCCTGGCCCAGGTGGACCTGCCCGAGAAAGCGCTCCGGCACGTAGAACTCGACCTTCACCGGGTCGAGATCCACCAGTGTGGTCAGGACCGTGTTGCGGCTGATCACCTGGCCGGGGCTCACGGCCCGCGCGCCCACAACCCCGGCAAACGGCGCGCAGATGCGCGCGTCCTTAAGCTGGCGCTTCATCAAATCCACCGAGGCGCGGGTGCGATCAAAGTTGGCGGCCGCCTGATCGTATTCCTGCTGGGAGATGAGCTTGTCCTCGAAAAGCTGCTTGGTGCGCGCAAAGACGGTGCCGCTCAGTTTGAAGTTCGCATCGGTCTCCGCCAACGTGGCCGCGAGCTTCGTGTCGTCCAAGCGCAGGAGCAATTGGTCCCGGGCGACGTCCTGGCCTTCCTCGAACGCGATATCCTGCACGATGCCGTCGGTCTCGGACTTGAGCTCGACGGCTTCGTTGGCCGCAACGTCGCTGACCAGCGAAAGGGACTCGGTGACGGGCTGGCGTCGCACCTCGGCCGTGCGCACCTGGATGGCCATCATGCCCATCGGAGCGCCCCCGGCGCCACCACCCGACTGGGGCCGACACGCGGTCAGGCCCAGCGCGAGCAAGGTCATCGACGCGAGTAGGCCGAGGCCGCATGGCCGCGGAGCGGAACGCAGTTTCCGCCCTGCGTGGGAAGCGACGGGCGGCAGGTTACCGGTCTGGGCTGAATTGGATAAATGGTGTGTAGTCATGCGGAGCGAAGCGGGCCGAAGGGCACCCAGGTTCTCCCGGCCAGACAGGCCATCGCCTGGGAGCCAATTGGGCCAGCAGGGGCCGCGGCCGGGACCAGGCGGGCGTGGTGGTGGCAAGGTTGCTTGGGCATCGTTCTGGTCGCCACGTCGCGCGCAGTCGCGCCAACGTGTGCGCCGACGCTAAGCGCCAGACAATTGATGTCAAATCCTTCCCTGCGGTTCGGAGCGTTTGTCGCGGCGCATCGTCGGGCACGCAGTCGCCGGCCCGGCGGGACCAACCGCCGCCCGGTTCCCGCAGCGTGCTTCCGCGACGGTTCCGGATGGAATCGGGCCACACGCCCCGGGAAGAGATCAGCAAAGTGCGGGTTAAATGCGCCCCCCGGGTTCCGGCTGAAGCCGGATCATCGCTGACGGAAGTGGTCGCGCGCGGGGGGTCCAAACATCAGGAGAACGCGGCTGCGCCATTCGAATCGCGGCCGGAACAAACCCCCGCCGAGGAGCGGTGCAGGACCGGCCGATGGTGATCGAACCCAAAGTCCTCGCCTACGGATCGATCTGGGCTTCCTGGGTCCAGTTGACGCTCCAGGTCACTTCGTTGTGGGGCTGGTTGTCGTTGTTCCAGCGGGAGCGCCACGGGTTGCCGGGCTTGGGGTCCACCAGGTTTGCCCGCAGCGCGGACTCCGCATGACCGTCCGCACACTGGAGGTTGGTGCGGCGGTTATGCCGGTTTGAAGGCCATTGATCGGATTGCGTCGGATCCATGTTGGCGTCCCAGGAGCCGTCCGGTTTGCTGTCCGCGAGCATGATCATCTGCGAGGGACTGACCACGGCACTTTCGGTGACGGGCCCCTGGTAGAAGCCGCCGTTGATGTCGCCGCCCAAACCCAATTGCGGTTTCGCCTGCAGGTTGATTCCCCAGTCATTGTAGGCCAGCGAGAACTTGGAGGACACGCCGATACCGTACGGGTCGCGAACGCCTTCGGGATTCCGCGCACCGAGCGTCTTGTTGAGGTTGGTATCCCACGCCGACTTGTAATCGGCGGAAGGGCAATGAAACACCTGCCGATTCGTGCCCATCTGGCCCAGCAGGCGGACGGGCCAGATGGCGTACACCTCCGGCGTCACCGAATAGCAGCCGGGGTACTTTTGGTTGTCCTGAAGATACATCGCGGTGGCCAGGCCGCACTGCCGGAGATTATTCAGGCAAGCGGTCTGCTTCCCCTTGGCCTTGGCCTTGGCCAGGGCGGGCAGGAGCATGCCCGCGAGAATGGCGATGATCGCGATCACCACCAGCAGTTCGATGAGCGTGAAGCCTCGCCCGCGGCACGCAGGTTCCAGATTCGTCATCGGGTCACGTTTTGTCATATGCGTTGACGATTGATTACCCCCGGCCGGGACGGATCGCAAGCGGCTCATTGGCTTTTCTTGGAGGCCGGGAATTGACGTTTGGCGCCGGCGATCGCCTCGCTCCACCCGCGGCCTACCGGGCGAGGCGCAGGTCCGGCGGCACCGGCAATGACTGCAACGCGCGGACCACCCCGGCTACGGGCAGGACCTGTTCGGTGCGGGCCGCGAGTTGCTTGACCCGGACCTGCAAGCCTCCATCGGCGGGTGGCTCCAGGCGAAGGGTGTGGGTGGCGTTCGCCTCGAGTGCGCGCTTGAACTGCTTGTCCGACTTGGACGGTGCCAGCGGGTAGTCCACGGCCAAACCGGCTTCACGCAGGCTTTGCACCAGCTTCAGCGAGTCCGGCCGCAACGACTCGGACTCGATCAGCACAAACGCGTCCAGACGCGCGACGTTTCGAGGCGAGAGGCCGCGCGACTTGAGGAGTTCGGTCAGGACGACATCACCCATCCCGAAGCCCAAGGCGGGCAGATCCACCTTCCCGTTGGAGACGAGCTTGACGAGGTTGTCATAGCGACCGCCACCCGCGATCGCGCGGAACTCGCCCCGACAGTCGAACGCCTCGAACACGGGCCCCGTGTAATACGCCAGGCCGCGAATGACGCCGTAATCGATCTTCACGAACTCGGCCAATCCCCGCGCGGCCAAGTCATCCAGGATGCGCTGCAACTCCTCGGTGGGTTGTCCCGCCGAGATGAACGCGCGCACTTCATCCAGGGTGAACCCCAGCGCCGCCAGCCGCGACTCGCTCACGGCCGGCGCCTCCCGTTCCAGCTTGTCGATCGCCTGGTAGAATTCGTAGGCCTTCGCGGCTTCGGAGCACCGGCGGTTGAAGAATTCCTGCCAGGCATTGCGGCTACTCAGCCGCAGCACAAAATCGGCGCCGGTCAGGCCCAGCGCCCGCAGCGAATCGATCAGCAGGGCCATCAATTCCGCATCCGCGGCGACGTCCTTTTCGCCGATGATGTCGGCGTTGAACTGGAAGTGCTCGCGCAAGCGGCCTTTCTGCTGTCGCTCGTAACGGAAGAGCTGCGGGATGGCGAACCACTTGAGCGGTTTGCGGTACTGCCGGTCATGCGCCCCGGCCATGCGGGCCAGCGTTGGTGTCATCTCCGGCCGCAGGGCCACTTCGCGACCGCCCTTGTCGGCGAAGTTGTAGAGCTGGCCAACGATCTCGGCGCCACTCTTGGCGGTGTAAAGCTCCAACGACTCCAAAGGCGGGCCGTCGTACTCACGGAAGCCGTAGCGGCGGGCCGTCTCCCGCCACGCGTCGAACACATGGCGCCGCAGGTCAGCGCTCCAGGCGTTGGGGTCGGGAAGAGGTTCGGGGTAGAAATCGCGAAAACCGGGCAGTCGCTCCATGATGAAGAGGAGAGAGTCGAGGCAGGCGAACAGCCGCCGGTCGAGGCGGACTCGACCGGGGGCGCGCGCAATTTACGCAGGCAAAGGCTCTTTCGGGGTCAGTTTGATGACCTGGTCGCGCATCTCCTTGCCGGGTTTGAATTTCACGACGGCGCGGGGCGGGATGCGGACATCCTTCTCGGGCGCGTTCGGATTTCGACCGACGCGTGGCTTGCGCACCTTCACCTCGAACACGCCGAAGTTGCGGAGTTCCACGGTCTGGCCGCGAGCCACCGCCTCGGAAATGTAGTCGAGGGTCTTTTGGACGATCTCCAGCACCTGTTGTTGGACGAGGCCCGTTTCCTGGCTGATACGGACTACCAAATCGCGCTTGGTCATAAAACGCCCGTTGGTCGGTTATTGTTGCCCTGCGGTTGTTACAGTTGTGAGAGCGGTATAACCTGCCTGCCCCGACAGGTCAAGCCGCCAGAACGCGCCCGGAATCCGCCGACTTTCCGCCCGCCCCCAGAAGCCTTCCGCCTCCGGCGCGCCAGCGGACCCCGGAGGTGGGGATCGCGAAGCTCGGGAGAGCGGGCGGGAATCTCACTCGAACGCCATCTGGTAGCTGATCACGTTGCCGGTAAACCGGGTGGTCAGCTTGCAGTTGCTCTTGTTGAAGACCGACTGCATCGGTTTGTTCTCGGTCAGCACCTCGGCGGTGAAACCGCGGATGCCGTTGCGCCGGGCGATGCGCATGAGGTACCGGAGCAGGAACGTGCCAATGCCCACATTCTGCCAGTCGTCGCGCACGACGAAGGCCACTTCGGCCATGTTGGTCTTCGGATCCAGGTAGTAACTGCCCACGGCAATGATGTCCTCGCCGTGCGCCTCCGGCACCGTGCCGACAATCGTGACATCGTTGCGGTGGTCGATATAGACGAAGTCCTGGATCTGCTTCCGCGGAATGATCTTCGTGAACGACATGAACCGGTAGAAGATCGTTTGCTGGGAGAGCGCGTAGAACAGGTCGCGCATCCGCGGCTCGTCGGTGGGATGGATGGGCCGGAAGTTGATCTGGGTGCCGTCGTCCAGGAGCTGCGTCGTCCGGAGTTCCTTGGGGCCCACGAGGATCTTGCCTTCCATGTCCGCCATGCTGGCGGAGAGGTACTTCGCCTCGATCGCCTCGCGGAGCAGCTTCGCGCGATAGTCCGGATGCGCGATACTGATCAGCGCCAGCGCGCGTTCCTGGATGCTCTTGCCGTGCAAGTAGGCCACGCCGTACTCGGTCACGATGTAGTGCACGTCCGCCCGCGTGGTCACGACGCCGGCACCCGGCGAGAGGTGGGTGACGATGCGCGAAACCGTTCCGTTCCTGGCGGTGGACGGCAGCGCGATGATCGCCTTGCCGCCTTTGGCGAGCGCGGCGCCGCGGTTGAAGTCCACCTGGCCGCCCACCCCGGAGAAGAACTTGGAGCCGAGCGAATCGGCGCAGACCTGGCCGGTGAGATCGATCTCGAGCGCCACGTTCACCGCCACCATCTTGTGCTGTTTGCTGATGACTTCGACGTCGTTGACGTACTCGGTAGGGTGGAAGGCAAACACCGGGTTGTCGTCCAGGAAGTCGTAGAGACGTTTTGAGCCGAGGGCGAAGCTGGCCACGACCTTGCCGCGGTCCAGCGTCTTGCGGGCGCCGTTGATGGTGCCGCTCTCGATCAGGTCCACGATGCGGTCGCTGATCATCTCGGTGTGAATGCCGAGGTCCTTCTTGTCTTTGAGAAAGTCCAACAAGGCCTGGGGAATCCGGCCGATGCCGAGTTCGATCGTCGCCCCGTCGTCGATCAACGCGGCCAGGTATTCGCCGATCTGACGGGTGTCGTCGGTGATGGGCAAGGCCGGCACCTCGAGCAGCGGTTCGTCCACCGGCACGAGCACGTCGATGTCGAACACGTGAATGTTCGAGTCGCCGTGCGTGCGGGGCATGTGCGGGTTCACCTGGGCGATGACGAGCGAAGCGTTCTCGGTGGCGCTCTTCACGACGTCCACCGACACCCCCAGGCTGCACATGCCCGAGGCGTCCGGCGGAGTGACCTGAATCAGCGCCACGTCCAGCGGCAGCCGGCCGGAATTGAACAGCCGCGGGATCTCCGACAGGAAGATCGGGGTGTAATCGCCGAGACCTTCATGGATGATGTCGCGCACGTTCTCGGCGATGAAGAAGCTGTTCACGCGGAAGAACTGCGCCAATTCCTTGTCGGCATACGGGGCGTCGCCAAAGGTGAGCAGATGCACGATTTCGGTATCCGGCAGCTCCGGCGCGCGCAGGGTGAGCTTCTCGACGAGGCGCAGCGGCTCGGCACAACCGGTGCCGATGAAGATGCGCGATCCCGGCTTGACCTTGGCCACCGCCCCCTCGGGCGTGGCGATCATCGCCTGGTACTTCTCCTTCCACTCGGGGTCGTAACTGGGCGTGCTCATGTTAATTGGAGGGTTTGGCAAGGGTCATCCGGGCGTCGGCCACGTAGGCTTCCGTGCCGACCTGGCCGACGATGAACGGGTTGATATCGAGTTCCATGATTTCAGGGTAGTCCGTCGCGAGCTGGCTGATGCGTTGGAGCGCGCCGGCGATCGCGAGCAAATCCACGGGCGCCTGGCCGCGCGCGCCTTTGAGCAGCGCGTACGAGCGCGTGCCCATCAACATCTGCATGGCCTCGTCCTGGGTGATCGGCGCGAGGTGGAAGGTCACGTCCTTCATCACCTCCACGAAAATGCCGCCCAGGCCGAACATCAGCATCGGCCCGAACTGCGGGTCGCGGGTCATACCCAAAATCACTTCGCGGCCCTTGTTGCCCATCTTCTCCACGTACGCGCCGCGGATATAGGCGTTGGGCGCCCGCCGCTGCACCCGCAGCATCATCAGATCGAACGCGTCCCGCACCTGCTCGCTGTTGGCGAGGTTGATGCGCACGCCGCCGAAGTCGGATTTGTGGATGATCTCGGGCGACGAAATCTTGAGCACCACCGGGTAGCCGATGCGGTTGGCGGTCTCGACCGCCTCGTCCGCGTTGCGGGCGAGCGCGCCGCCGAGGACGTTGAACTCGTAAGCCTTGAGGATTTCCTTGGCCTCCACTTCGCCCACCTGTTGCGTCGCGCTGCGGATGTGCCACTGGAGCACGCGCTCGACGCGGCGGCGATTGACCGGGAAGCGCGTCACGATGCGCGCCGGCCGGCGGCGCCAGGCGGCGTAATCCACCATCGCCTTGAGCGCGGCCACCGCGCGGTCCGGCGCGGGATAATTCGGGATGCCGAGTTCCATCAACCTCGCCTTGCCGGCGATGACCTCTTCGCCGCCCATGAACGCGGTCAGCAGCGGCTTCTTGCCTTTGTGCACCGCGGCAAGACGCTCCGCGAGTTCGAGCGGCCGGGTCATGTTCTGCGGCGTCGCGACCACGATGATCGCGTCCACGTTCTCGTCCTCCTGCACCAGCTCGAAGGCCTTGATGTAGCGCTCGGGTTCGGCGTCGCCGATGACGTCCACCGGGTTGCCGAAGGCCGCGGTTGGCGGGAGCACTTCCTTGAGTTTCGCCTTGGTGGCCTCGCTGGGGGACACCATCTTCAAACCCATGGTTTCCGCCGCGTCGGCGGCCATGATGCCCGGGCCACCTGCGTTGGTGATGACGACCACCCGGTTCCCGGCGGGCAGGGGCTGCGTGCCGAACGCCAGGGCGTAGTCGAACAACGCCTCGAAGTTCTCCGCGCGGATCACGCCCGCCCGCTTGAAGGCCGCACCGTAAGCCATGTCCGCACCGGCCAGACTGCCGGTGTGCGACGACGCCGCCTTGGCACCGGCCTGGGTGATCCCCACTTTCAGAATCACCACCGGCTTGATCGCCGCCGCTTCCTGCGCCACGCGCAGGAATTTGTCGCCTTCCTTGATGCTCTCGAGGTAGCCGGCGATGACCTTGGTTTCCTTGTCCTCGGCGAGCGCCTGGAGGAAATCGACTTCGTTCAGGTCCGCCTTGTTGCCGAAGCTGATCACCTTGCCCAGGCCGAGCTTCTGGCTGGCGGCCCAGTCGAGGATCGCCACGCACAACGCGCCGGACTGCGAGATCACCGAGATGTGTCCCGACGGCGGCACGGTGGGCGCGAAGGTGGCGTTCATGGCGTGGTGCGTATTGAGCACGCCCAGGCAGTTCGGCCCCATCAGACGCACGCCCGCCGCGTGGCAGATTTCCACCAGTTCCTTCTCGGCGTCGGCGCCCTTGGCCCCGACTTCCTTGAAGCCGGCGGTGATGACGATGATCGTCTTCGCCCCGGCCTTGATGGAACTCTTGATTGCGTCCTTGACGTACTTGCCGCCGACGACGATGACGCTGAGGTCGATCTTGCCGGGGAACTCGTCGAGGCTCTTGTAGCACTTCACCCCCAGGATGTCGGGCGCCTCGAGGTTGACGGGCACGAGTGTGCCTTTGAAGCCGCTGCGCGTCAGGTTGTGCATGAACGCGTACCCGACCTTCTCGGGATTCCGCGACGCGCCGATCACGGCCACGGTCTGTGGATAAAGCAGTGTCTCAAGCATAGCTGTCGGTGTTCGAAATCACCCGGCTCGCACGCACTCGGGCGGTGGCGACCGCCGGTGCCGCTCCGCGGCGGGAAACGCGGCTTGCCGGCCGCGCGGGCCCACGTCAGGAAGTCCCCCGGCGCCGTCACCGGGAAAACCGTATTCATCGATCATTAGCGTTACTCTCCCGGAATTGTCGAATGTGCTCCCTTTTTTGTTACCGGCCGCCTCCGGTCGGGCGCGGCCCAGACTCTGCGGCCGCCGCGGCCACGGCCGCCACCCGCTCCAGCACCCGCCGACATCTCGCGGCCGCCGCGCCCAAGCGCGCGAACGTCCCGGCTCGCGGACCCAGGGGCGGCAACGAGAACACCGGCACCGGCGCCATCAGCCTTTCGAGGACGCGGGCGTTCGACGCCGTCGAGGCATCGCTTCGCGCGCAACCCATGAGTACGATGGCTGCGGGCGTCCGCCCCGCGGCCCGCAACGCCTCCACCGCCAAGCCCGCCTGGTTGAGCACGCCCAACCGGTTCCGGGCCGCCAGCAGCGTCGGGCACTCCAGTTCGCAAATCAGTTCGCGCGCGGTGTAGCCTGCACCCAGCGGCGTGAGCAGTCCACCGCAACCCTCCACGAGCAGCCAGTCGGCCGCGGTCCGGGCTTCCTGCACGACGGCAACCGCTTCGCCCAGCGACACACGCCGGTGTTCCCGCTCCGCGGCCACCAGCGGCGCGACGGGCGCGCGGAACAGAAACGGGGTCACCCACGCGACCGGCCGCGCTCCCGCCTGGCACCGCGCCAGCAATCGCGCGTCGGCCGGATCGCCGGTTGCGAAGGGTTTGATCGCCAGCGCCTGGATCCCCCGGCTTCGCCAATGCAGGAGCAGCAGCGCGGTCAGGATCGTTTTCCCCGCCCCGGTGTCCGTGCCGGTCACGAAAACCACCCGGCCGGCCGGGGCGCCCGAAGCAGCGGGAGCGGCGGCGCGCGAACGGAGCGGTGACTTCATGGCCTGCTCGACAGCGCGACCTGGCCGTCAACGCCAACTGAACTGGAGCACGCGCGCCCCGCCCTCACCGGCCAGGCCGATGGCGCCGGGGATGCCCCGGCCCACGATGGCGACGCATTCGCGGTGCGAGTTCCCCAACTGCACCCCCACGGTCACCTCGAAGTAGGAACTGACGGTGGTCAGCGGGGCCCGGGCCATCGGGGGCATCGACTCGAGTCCCGGCACCATCGCCAGCGAGGGCGTCTGGAAAGGCGTGTCGTCCTCGGTCCCTTCCACCCCGTCGAGCCCGGCCCGGGCGCGGATGATGTTGGCGGCGATGTCGTCGGTGACGCCCAAGGCGACTTCCAGCACCTCCATCGAAGCGGTGTTGAGGTTCACGGAGCCGCTGGAAATGGAGGTGAAGAGGTCCACCAAGCCGACCGGGTAACTCGGTGCCAAGCCCGGATCCGCACGCCGGCCCCGGCGGGATGCCACGTACTGCCGCTGGTGGGCCGCCGCCCGCGGTCCCCAATACATCTGGGGGGTGACGCCGTTCACCAGCAGGAGTTCCGCCAGGTCATCGAAGGGGCCGTTCTTCGCGTAGTACGGCGGATCGAGGCCCAGGTAGAAATCGCTCTCGGTCCCGCTCAAGCCCGTCGCGTCATCCGCGTCTCGCCAGTCCAGGATCGAATCGGAAACCATCGCGCTTTGGGCGGCATCCACCCCCATCACCGACAACGCCCGTTCGAGGAGTTGCGAGCCGCCGGCCCCCGCCGGTCCGGCGGCCATGCCCGCGATGCGGTTGATATTGAGTTTGCGCTCCAGGTCTGTGATGTGGACCGCGATAAACCCCTGCCCCAGCGCGTAGTGCTTGAGATCGATGCCCACGAGCGGGCTGTTGGTTTCCGGCCCGTCGCCCGGTCCGCCGGCCCAAAGCTGGTTGAGCGAGGTGTAACGCGCGCCGACCCGCACCGACTGATCCAGAACGTACTTCGCCATTTCCACGCCCGAACGCCCCATCCATTCCAGCTCGGATTCATTGTTGGCGTTCGCCGCGAGGCGGGTCTCGACCTTCATCGAGTACGCGAAGCCACCCGCCAGGATGGCGAGCACGAAGATCACCGTCATCACGATGATGAGCGCGAAACCGCGGGGCGCTGTGGCGTTGAGGCGCATGGTCGTCTCTCTATCCGCCGGGCAAGAGGCCGGGACGGAACCGTGCGCTGCTGTCCGGCACCGTGCCCGCTCTCGGCGGCAGGCCGCCCGCCGGGTCCTGCCCCGCCGCCCCCGGCATCGGCTGGGTACCCATTGGCCCGGGACTCTGCGAAGCCGCCAGGGGTACGGTGATGCTCGGCAACAACACGGTGCGCACCGTGATGTCCTTGGGCTGGCCTTGGTTGTCCGTGGCGCCGCCAAATCCCAGCGTGAACTTCACCACCCACGGCAGGGCGTTCGTGAACTGCCAGTCGGTTAACCACTCGCCCTGGCGCGAGCGCAGCGGCAGACCCGGATGACCGAGAAACTCGAGACTGAAGCGCCGGACGTCGCGCGCCAGCACGATGGTGTGTTCCTTCTCCTTGGGCGTCTCCGCGGCCAGAATCGGGAGCTGGCGGAGGACCAGATCGTTCGTGCCGTCCGGACCGGCCTCGACCGAAAACACCACCCGCCGCACCACCAGATCGCCGAAATAGCCGCTGCCCGGAAACGAGCCCGGCAGCCGCGCCACGAAGCTCAAGGCCGCATAGTCGCCGCTGGTGTCCGTGTCGAACGTGTACAACGGCGCGTTGGCCTGAAACATCACCGCCGACAGCAGGGCGTCCTCGATCGTGCGCGCGGCGATCCGTCCCCGCTGCGCGATCGCCGCCACGTCATTGCCCGCGCGCGCCGAGCGCAACACGGCGGTCCAGGTCGAGTAGATCGCGGTCAGGACCATCGCGAAGATGCCCAGCGCCAGCATCAGCTCCAGCAAGGTGAAAGCGGCCCGGCCGCCACGCCGGGCGCCCCTTTCCGACGGCGTCGGCTGCGGCCTGCGGTTCCACCGCGGATGGACGTCTAGGATCATGTCATCTCCCGACGCCGCCGCTGCCCATCATCGGGCGGTACAGCAGAATGCTGGCGTGTTTTTCCTTCATGAGGTTGTTCCGCGGCCAGAGGATGGTGATGTCGGCCTGGTACAGCCCGCCTTGCGAGGTGCGCGTGCGCAGGCCGCCGGCATTCGAGGACACCAGGAAGAGATTGGCGCTCCAGGTTGCACCGAGATACGTATCGCCGAAATCGCCGCTCACCGTCCCCGCGCTCATCTCGCGGTTGGTGAGCGTCTGCAGACTCACCTCCACCGCGACCGTGTCGAGATCGATGTCCCCGAGGCTGAGGCTGCGGGCGATTTGAAGATTCTGCGCCACCAGACCCAAAATCGCGAAGATGGCCATGAAGAACAGCGCCATCGCAATCATCACTTCCAACAGCGTGAACGCGACGCCGCTCCGGCCTGCGACCGGGGCCACCGAGAGGCGGTCCGGCCCCGGTGCTGTGGGCCCCAGCCTCACCGGATCACCTCCATGGTCGTGCGGCCGGTCGTGATCTCCAGCGACAAGTTCCGTTCCCCGCCCGCATCCGAGACCAGGGTGGCCGCGAAGGCGTCGCACGTCCCGTTCGGGTAGAAACGCACCGCCGCCTGCGGCTCGTCCATCATGTCGCGCAGGCTCACATCGAGCCGTTTGAAGGCCACGCTCGGATCCAGTTTGGCGGAAAAGCTCGGCAGCGGCTCCGGGCGCGGTTTGTCCGGATCGTCCGTCGCTTCGGGCGGCGCCAGGGCTTCGGGCGCCCCCGCTACCGGATCCGCCGGGGCCTCGCTCACCGCCTGCACCTGCAGCGTGCCGTCGCTGGCACAGATCCGCAGTTCCGCGGGTTGACCGGTCAGGATCGCCAGCATCCGGGCCTTCAGGAAACCCTCCTCCAGATCGGCCACCGCCTGCCGCATCGGCCCTTTGCGCACCGTGGAGATCACCGCCGGCAGGCCGATTCCGACCAGGATGCCTAGGATGGCCAGCACCATCATGATCTCGATGAGCGTGAACCCAGGCCGCGCCCGCAACCGCTCCGGGCGCCCTCTCCCCGTCTCTGGCCGGCACGCGCGCATCACCGGCCGAGGTTGGAGGTGATCTGGAACATCGCCGAGAGCACGCTGAACAGCAGGAATCCGACGCCGCAAGCCATGACGATGATCAACGCCGGCTCGATCAGGTTCGTCATCACGCGCAACGCAATGGTCAGCTCGTTTTCGTAGGTCTCGGCCACGTTCTTCAAGGCGCCGGGCACGTCGCCGGTCTCCTCGCCGATCCGCACCAGGTCGATCATCAACTGGGGGAAGACCTGACTCCGGGCCAGTGGCTGGGCCAGACTCTTGCCGTCGGTCACGGCCTCGCGCGTCGCCGCGATGGCCTCGCGAATGACGCGATTGCCGATGACCTGCTCGGTGATGCGCAGCGCCGTCAGCACCGGCACGCCGTTTTGCAGCAACGTCCCCAGCGTCCGCGCGAACTGGCTGAAGATGCTCAGGCTCGCCACCCGGCCCACCACCGGCGCGCGCATCGTGAGGCGATCCAGATTCCGCGCCCCGGCGGGCGTGGCCTTGTACCGGTGGAACCCAACGTACAGCAGGATCGCGACGATCGGCAGCGACCACCAATACCCCGAGAAGAAATGGCTGATGCCCACGAGCAACTTCGTCGCCGCCGGCAGCTCCACCCCCTTCATGCCTTCGAAGATCGTGAGGAACTTCGGCAGCATCACGCTCATGAAGAAGATCACGATCACAATCCCCACGCAGCAGACCACCGCCGGGTAGATCATGGCGGAGACGAACTTCTGCCGGACCTCCGAGAACCGCTCGAAGTGATGCGCCAACCGGTCCAGCACGTCCTGCAACGCGCCGCTCTGTTCGCCGGCGCGGACCATGTTCACGAACAGATCCGTGAAGATCCGCGGCTGCCGCGCCATCGCGTCGGACAGGCTCTTGCCTTCCATCACGTCCTGCTTGAGCTGCTTGCTCACGTCGGGCGGGATGCCCTTCGAGCCCAGGTGCGACATGCTGTTCAAGGCGAGCGTGAGCGGCATGCCGGCCCGGAGCAGGTTCGTCAACTGCTGGGCGTACGTGGCCAGTTCGGAGAGCTTCGGCCGGCGCTTGCGTTTGAGGAGTTCCTGAAAGGCCTGGGGCAGGAGGCTGCCCGAACGCGGGCGGGCGGCCGATTCGCGCTGGGCCGCCGCCACGGCACCCCGCGCCATCTCGACCATCAATGGAAACAGGCCGGCCTGCTGGAGCTTGACCACCGCCGCCGGCCGATCCGCTGCGTCGATTTCATCCTGCACCAGTTCTCCGGACCGCCGTCGGGCCTTGTAGGCGAATTTCGGCATACCTCTGAACCGAGACTTACAAAAACCGCATCACCGCGAAAGTTTCGTGGCAAAGCCCAAAAGCGCAAGCGCTTCGCGGCCCCTCTGCAGCCGGCCCGGGAATCGCCGGAGCGCGGCAGACCGTTCCGCGCACCCCCACGGCCGGAATGGCGAGCGTGCCTCCCGCCTCCTCTGCTCCGGTCAACCGCCGCACCCCGCTACCTCGAGCTTGCGCGCCGCCTCCGCGTCGAAGGTGCGGTAATCGCAAGTCAGTTCCTCGCCGGCCGCGAGATCGCGCAGCGCCACCGTCGTCACCGCGCCGGCCTGCGTGTCCCCCGCCCCGGTGTTCGGCGACGTCGAGTGGTTCATGAAACACGCGTGATCCCCGCTCAGTACCCAGGCGCCATCCTCCGCCCGTGCAAACCCGAACCAGCGCAGATGCGCCTGGACCAACGCCGGCAAGGCCGCGTAGGCGGTCGGCGGGAACACTTGATCGAAGCCTGGCTCGAACCGCCACACGGGCGTCCCGGCCGGTGCCGGCGCGACGGTGAACAAGCCCAGTCCGTGGATGCGACTGGGCCCCACGCGTACACGGATCAGCATCATGCGCCCCGAAAATGCCGGACCCACTCCCGCCGGTCAACGCAGGCGGCTCAGCTCCCCTCGGGGTACCCTTTTCGATCCACGATCGAGGCCGCCGCCTCCCGGACGCGCTGCAGGATGACCTCGGCCAGCAGCGGTTCCGCACCCAACCCCGGCGCGTACCAGATCCGCTTGCCGTGGCGTTCGGTGGGATTGCGCCAGGTCGCCAGGCCGGCTAGCACACGTGCCTCCACCGCTGCGGCGGATTCGCCCAGCAGCACCGGAATGTCCTCGACCACGTGCAAGCCGTCGCTGACGAAGAACGGCACGCCGATGACGTTCCGCGCCTGCGCCACGCGAAGGCAATCCGCGATGAACGGTGCTTCCTCCATGAACGCCGGATGCACTTCGGCGTACTCGCCGCGCCGGCGGAGGGCGTCCACCTGGGATTCCACGGCTCGACGCGAACCGGCGTTCCGCTCCGTTCCATGCCCGAAGACGAACAGCGCAGTCTCCGCCGGCTTCGGCGCGCGTGGGAACGGATGTTTCGCCACCACGTCGCGCGCCCGCGCCAACAACACCTCGGTCATGCCAGGATGCGTGCCCACCGGTTCGCAGTAAAAGAGTGTGCGCTGCCCGCTTCGCAGGACGCGCCGGCAGGCCGCCTCGCCGGCGTTCTTCAAACCGAGCGCGATGGGAAAAACCTCGTCCACGAAGTAGCCGGCGCCGATGAACAGCGGCACGAGAAACACCCGCGGTGTGGTCACCGCCGCCAAAACCTCGTCCAGCTTCGGCGCCTGTTGCCAGAAGCATTCGCGCACGGCGGCGAACCAACCGCGTCGCCGCAATTCCGCCGCGTGCAGGCGTGCCGGCGCCGCGGACCCGACGTTTACCGTCGAGCCGTGGGCCAGCACCAGCAAGGTGGCATCGGCGAACCCGGCGCTCTGCATGGCCGCCTGCGTACCCGAGCCGACGGAGCCCGGCAAGCTTTGGTCCGCGTAGATGGCACTCCTGAGCTTGCGCCGCGATGGCCGCACCGTGTTTGATGGGCGGACTTTGCTGCTATGGACGACACCAATGCCCTCATCGAACAACGCCGCGCCAAGCTCACCGCCCTGCGCGCGCAAGGCATCGACCCGTTCCGAAACAAGGTCGATCCCAAAACCCTGATCGGCTGCGGCGACGCGCGGAGCCGGTTTCTGAAAGGTGTCGAGAACGCCGCCGCGCCCGACGCGCTGGCCGAAGGCGCGACCGTCGCCCTCGCCGGCCGGATCACCGCCCACCGCGACATGGGCAAGAGCCAGTTCCTGGATCTCAAGGACCAGTCCGGTCGGGTGCAGATCTACGCCCAGAAGCAAACGCTCGGTGACGAGCAGTATGCGATTTTCAAGCACCTGGACCTCGCCGATTTCATTGCGGTGAAAGGCGCGATGTTCCGCACCCGGACCGGCGAGCCGAGCGTGAAGGTCGAGAGCTTCACCATCCTCGCCAAGGCGCTCCGTCCGCCGCCCGCCAAGTGGCACGGCCTCGAGGACACCGAAATCCGCTACCGCCAGCGTTACCTCGATTTGATGTCGAACGACGACGTCAAGCGCGTCTTCCTGACCCGCTCGGCGATCCTCAAGGAAATCCGCGCCTTCCTGCACGACCGCGGCTACGTCGAGGTCGAGACGCCGATGATGCAGGCCATTCCGGGCGGCGCGGCGGCTCAACCGTTCAAGACCTGGCACAACGCGCTCGGTTGCGACTTCTACCTCCGCATCGCGCTGGAGCTTTATCTCAAGCGCCTGCTCGTGGGTGGCATCGACAAGGTCTTTGAGATCGGCCGCAACTTCCGCAACGAGGGCCTCAGCCGCCGACACAATCCCGAGTTCACCATGCTCGAAGCCTACCAGGCCTTCGGCGACTACGAGAGCATGATGGAACTGGTCGAAAGCCTGATCTGCCACGTCGCCGAGAAAGTCCTCGGCACACTCGTCATCGAACACAAGCAGGACCAGAACGTGGCCGCGGCCATCACTGGGGCGCTCGCCGAACTGGACCGCCTCTCCGCCGCCACGATGGGCAGCCTGATGAAAGCTGCCGGGGGCGAGGTCGCCGGGCGGTTCGTCGCGGACATCGGCAAGGCCCGCGAGGCGCTGGTGCAGGCGCAGGAACAGGTCGGCAAGGCGCCGGCGACCGCGGTCGCCACGGCGGCCATCGGTGCGGTCTGCATCGCGATCGGTGCGCTGGGCGTGCACAAAGCCAGCGCTTCCGCGCGCGAGGCGACGCTGGAACAGCACCTCACCGAGGCCGCCGCCAAGTTCGACGCCACCGTCAAATCGCTGGAGCGGTTCGCCGCATCGAAAGTCATCGACCTCACCCGGCCCTGGCGACGCGTGAAGTACAAGGATCTGTTCCGTGAGAGAATCCAAAAGGACTGGTGGGAAATCACTCCGGCTCAGCGCCTGAACTACGCTGTTGAGATCCTCGGCATGACGGAATTAAAGGACAAGCCCCGCCGAAAGGCCAATCTTGCACTTGATGGTGCGAGAGAAGAGCTAACGCAGAGAATAGAAGAGTTCAAAGAGAAATCGGCAAAACGCACCGCACGCTCGATGATGGACGCGGGGCTGGAGGGGGTAAGGTTGGTTGAGTACGGTATCGCGCCGGTCCAAGATTTTGAAGTCAACCAAGCCATTTTTGAAAAACTCATTGAGCCGACGTTAATCGATCCGACGTTCGTAACTCACGTGCCCAAGGAACTCGTACCGCTGGCCAAGCTCTCGCCCGACGACCCAACTACGGTCGAGGTGTTCGAGTTGTGCATCAACGGCCAGGAGATCGCGCCCGGCTACACCGAGCAAAACGACCCGCTCGAGCAGCGCGAGCGGCTGGAGCACCAGGCCGGCGGCGAGCAGCAGAAACTCGACGAGGACTTCCTGGTCGCGCTCGAACACGGCATGCCACCGGCGGGCGGCATCGGCATCGGCATCGACCGGCTGTGCATGATGCTGTTGGGCCAGGAAAGCATCCGCGACGTGATCCTGTTCCCGCAGTTGAAACCGAAATGAAGGTTTGATTCAGGTGGGATTTCCCACCAACTTGGACCCATGCCAACCACGTCACTGGCAGTTCTCAAAGCGAAGCCGCGCCTCACGGTTCTAGAAACCTACGACGTCGCCGCCGATGCCAAGAAGCGGATCAGTCTCCGCAACGCCAAGACAAAGTACTTTCATGTCCAGGCCCTTTCGAATGGTTCGTATCTGCTGGAACCGCGCGTGTTGGTGCCGCTGCAGACCGTTTCCGCCCGCACCCTGAAGATGTTGGACCGGTCCGTGGCAGGTTTGAAGAAAGGGCTGGCATCGGCGCCCGTGGATTTCTCCCAGTTCAACGAGGACTGAGCGATGACCTTCAACATCCGCATGGGCCTGCCGGAGATGGCGGCCTTGTGGGATGACCTTTCCGCCCGAAAGCATCAGGGCACATTGGGGAAGGAAGAGGAGAAGTTCTTCAGGAAGCTGGTTAGAACCCTCGGCTTCCTGGCGGAGAATCCACGCCACAATAGCCTGGCATCGCACGAAATTGACGCGTTGAGCGCGAAGTACGGGATCAAGGTTTTTGAGTCGTACTTGGAGAATCGCACGCCGGCCGCAGGGCGAATCTTTTGGGCCTACGGCCCTGAGAAGCGGGACATCACCGTGCTCGCGATTGAGCCGCACCCCGAGGATTCCAAGCGTGGAGTTTACCAGCGGATCAAGTTGTCGGCCTTGCCCCCGTTAAGATCGCCGGCGGGAGGAAAATCTTGAACTTGGATGATGCCGATCTGGATCACCTTTCGGGAAGACATCCGCGAAGTGAGCCTGTTCTCGTGATGGAAAGCAAAGTAGCCGCAAGTACCGGCCGCTTGCATGGCAGTCAACGCAGGCGGTACTTTCGGCGCATGTACGCGAAGGCAATTGTGGGCGGCAAGGTGGTGCGCTTCCGGCTGTCGCCGGAACTGGCGGAAGCGCATCGCGCGAACGCCGGCAAGACCATGACGGACCAGCAAGCGGTGGCGGTGGTGGAGGCCAAACGGCGCGCCTTGGCGCTGCGCCGCGCCAAGCCGTATCTTGAAGCTCGTCCTTGACACCTGTGTCCTGAAGCTGGCGACGCTGCCCAATCCGGTGAATCCGGCGGCGCTCATTGTGGAGTTGGGATGGGCGGAACGTCTGGAGTTCTGGGCCTCGCCGGCCATGATCGAGGAGTACACCGAGGTGC
The DNA here is from genome assembly GCA_963735925.1 of uncultured bacterium. Taxonomy (GTDB): domain Bacteria; phylum Verrucomicrobiota; class Verrucomicrobiia; order Limisphaerales; family J093; genus DSVZ01. Next base: position 392,846 of record CAVTMT010000003.1, on the reverse strand, counting down.
TCGCCGACCACGAAGTCTTCCTGCGACGGATTCTGGCATCACTTGAGGTTTGCTATCCCCTGACCGAACTCCAAGTCATACGTCACAAGCCGGACAACCGGTTTTTGGAATGCGCGTTGGCGATTTCGGTAGATTTGATCCTCACGGTCAACACCGCCCCGGGCCACTTCGACCGGCCGGCCTACCAGACAGTACGCGTGGCCACGCCCGGGGCTTTCGTGAATCTGCCCGCGGTTCAAAGAATTATCCGGAAATGGCCCATGCCCCTTTGAACGGCGCGAGAGTTTGCGACGTAATCCAGTCCTCGCAGTTAAGGCCGAAGTAAAATGAATCCCGACAACTGTCCTGTTTGCGGAACACCTGCCAGAACACGCAAGGATGCAGGTGGCATGGATGTTCAATGCTACCGATGTGGAGAGTTCCGGCTTTCAGACGTCGCAGAGCGGATCCTGTCCGATCGATTGTCCTCACAAGGCCGACAGGGAATCGCGTTGGTTTCCGGCTGGCTTCGCGAACATGAAGGTGCCATTGTTGCAAGCAATGACTTGGACGAGATACTGCTGAGGCGGATGCCGACCATCGGTGAACGGGCAGAGCGACTGCTTCTTCACTTGGCTAAATGCTTCCCGAAGGCAGGCACGGATTTTCAAATCTCCTCAGAGCCAATCAAAACTTTCGTAAAATCGATCAATCTGGATGGTGGGAGCTTCGAGACTCAAAGCGAAGAACTGCAGTCTTCCGCAACTGTGCTGCTTGGAATCGGCTACTGCGAGGACCAGCACGAATTGAGCTTCCTGGTTGAAGACTATCTCTGCAGCGAACAGGAATTCCTCAGTCAGCGAGTTCTATTAAAAGCTCTTAAATACTACCGAATCACTCCCGCCGGCTGGGCGCGCGTCCACGAGCTTCGGCAAGGCCATGGAACTGGTGCGGTCGGCTTCATCGCCATGTGGTTCGCCGAACAGGTGAAGCCCGCGGCTAAGATCATCCACCGGGCCATTTCCGCCGCAGGCTACGACCCGGTAAGGATCGACCGCGTCGAGCACAACAACCGGATCGACGACGAGATCATTGCCCGCATCCGGGGTAGCCGGTTTCTCGTGGCGGATGTGACCGGAAGCCGAGGTGGCGTCTATTTCGAGGCCGGATTCGCTTTGGGTTTGGGACTACCGGTGATCTGGCTCTGTCGCGAGGACGACTTGGCCAACGTCCATTTCGACAACCGCCAGTACAATTTCATCCTCTGGAAACCCGACGAGTTGGATGAATTGGAGCGGCGGCTGCAAAACCGTATCGAAGCCACACTCGGCCGCGGCCCGCTGGCGCCCCCGGAACCGCGACGCGCCGCCTGAGTCTCCGCCCCGGCGGCCGGATGCCGCTGAACCGGCACGTGTCGTACCCGCAGCGCCGGGGCCGGGGACCCGGCGCCACAGGTGGAGGTCGTCAATGGCTGTAGGCCGTGTGCCCTCACACGGCGGAGCGTTGCCAGTTCAATCGGCGTGTGAAAGGACCGCATCAAGGCCAACCGTCCGACCGGCGGCGCGCTCGTTACTTCACTTCCAAATCGTCCCGGGACGGCAGCGGCGGGAACTTCTGGTGCGGCTCGGTCTGATACCAGAAAGCCACCGAGGCGATGTCGTCCTGCAGTTGCAGGTAGCGGCCGTCCTTACGCCAGCCCAGCGCCTGGATCGTGACCTTCAAATCGTCGTCGAACCGCACCGGGTCGGTGATATGCCAACGGTACAGGCCGAAGCGGGTCTGGGAATCGTACAGCCCGTCGGGCCGGATCACCTGCGCCAGGCCGGTGTAGGGCGTGCTGAACTCCGTGTAGCGCCGCTTCCCATCCGGACCGGTGGTGTCGAAGTTGTACGAGCCGCAGAAGTAATCCTCGGTGCCGGTCCCGCAAATCGTCGGGAACTCCGTGTCGCCGTCCATAAAGAATTTGATCTCGCCTTCGCCCCACCACCCGGTGCTGTGGACCTCCCAGGCAAGGTACGTGCCGACGTACTGTCCCCGGCCTTTGACGCCATCGAGGATGGTGTACTGGCCCTTGGCCTGGAGCGGATCTTCGCGCCGGAACTGGGCGTGGAAATACGCCGCATCCTCCGGCACGCGGGTCAGCGTGTAGTCGATCTGGTAGTAGATCGTCATGGTCTGGTCATCGAGGTTCTCCAGCGTCACCTTCGCCTTCTTGCGGAACGGCATCTGCCAGTAAGAATTGAAGGCGCTGCCCGGATTCACGCAGACCGGCAGGCTGCTGATCTGGCAATACTTCGCCCAGCCGCAGGCGAAGAAGTCGCCCAACGGCACCTCGACCGACGGCTCGGTTTCGTCGTCCCAGTAAAACCGCAGGATGAAGTACCGCGTCTTGTCGAGCGGCGCCGGCGTCAACCAGATATGCTGGATGCTGCCCGGCCCCTCGATGTCGGCGAGCGTGAAGGTCTGTTTTGCACCGACGCGCACGTAAGGCGACACCTTCCAACCCTGGCCAAGGCCGCGCGCCGCGCCGGCGGCCGGCCCATCCACCGACATGCCGGCCTTGCCCTTTTCGCCGGTGAAGTTCTCCGGACTGATCGAACGCGTCTTGGCGTCCGAGAGCCGGTAGAGATTGCCCAGGCCCAGGTTCAGGCCGTTGAAGGAACGCTCGGCCGCGAAGGCCGACAGGCCTCCGGCCAGAGCGATTGCGAGTCCAGCGATCCAGCTTCGTTTCATAATGCAGCGTCAGGCGTGATGGGTTTGCTTTCTGAACGATGCCGCCTCGGCGGGGCGACCCGACGGGCTCACTCCAGACCGGACGAGGCGTGCATGGCGCGGAGTCTGGCAAGCCGCCCCGTCGGCGCAAACAAGATTTTCCGTCGCGACCTTTCGCTCCTGCCGGAAACCGCGAGGCCTGGGCCCGGCAACGGTGTGGCTCTCGCGGTGGTTTCGCTTCACCCGCCGGGCACGACCTCCTAGGCTCCGCGCGTTGAAACGACGAGCAGCAAAGAGCCCAAAAGCCGGCCACGCCCCACCGCTTGGGGCGGCCGGCAGGGGTTCAGGGTCCGGGGAGGCCCGGCGTTGGCGGACGGTTTGGTTTCGATTGCTGGCGGCGGTGCTGGTTCCGGTCGCCCTGCTGGCGATGATCGAACTGGCCTTGCGCCTTGCGGGGTACGGTTATCCGACGAGTTACCTGATCCCGGCCACGGTGAACGGCAGGCCGATGCTGGTGGACAATGATCAGTTTGGCTTTCGCTTCTTCCCGCGGGCCATGGCGCGTTCCTCGCCGCCAATCGTCCTCCCGCGGCAGAAAGCCACCAACACGGTGCGCATTGTTTTGTACGGGGAATCGGCGGCGCTGGGCGATCCCCGCCCCGCTTACGGCGCAGGCCGCTACCTCGAGGTCCTGCTGCGAGAGCGCTATCCGCAGGCCCGCTTCGAGGTGGTTCCCGCCGCCATCACCGCCATCAATTCGCACGTGTTGCGGCTCATGGCCCGCGAACTCGCCGGCCTGGATGCGAATGTATGGATCGTCTATGCCGGCAACAACGAGATGGTGGGGCCGTTCGGTGCCGGCACGGTGTTCGGGCCGAAGGCGCCTTCGCTCGCCTGGGTGCAAACCGCCCTCGCGCTCAAGGCGACGCGGCTGGGTCAGGCGCTCGACGGCTTGTTGACGCGGCTCGGCGGGTCGGGCGCCGATTCCAAATCCTGGGAGGGCATGGAGATGTTCGTCCAGAACACGGTCCCGCCCGACGATCCGCGTAAGGAGACGGTCTATCGGAGCTTCGAAGCCAACCTGGAAGACATCGTCCGCGCCGGGCTGGGCGGCCGGGCCCACGTCGTCCTCAGCACCGTGGCGAGCAACCTGAAGGACTGCGCGCCGTTCGCATCGATCCAGCCGACCGGCCTCGGCGACGCCGGCCTGGCGGGCTGGCAGAAGCTCCGCCAGGCCGTGCTTGCCGCGTTGGTCCGTGCGGACTTTGCGGAAGCGCGACGCTTGAGCCGCGAGGCGCTCGAGCGGGCCACGAATTATGCGGAGCTTTATTACGAGCTCGGGGCCGCGGACCTCGGCCTGACCAATTTCGCGGAGGCGGCCCAGGCCCTCGTCCAGGCGCGCGATCTGGATGCCCTGCCCTTCCGGGCCGACTCGCGCATCAATCGCATTATTGGCCAGGTGGCCACGCGTCACGCCGCTGACGGCGTTCGTCTGGTGGATGCCGAGGCGGCGTTGGGAGCCGCCGCCGCGACCGGGATCCCCGGCGAGGAGTCCTTTTACGAACACGTTCATCTGAATTTCGACGGCAATTACCGGCTCGCGCGCGCGTTCGCCGACGCCGTGAGTCCCGAACTGCCCGCCTGGGCCCGGGCCGGCGCCCGGGCTCAATGGGCCGGCGCCGACCAATGTGCGCAGGATCTCGGCCTCACGGACTGGAACCGCGCCGCCGTCGAGGAATCGATGCTGTTGCGGCTCGGCGAGGCGCCCTTCACCAATCGTATCAACAATGGCGCGTGCATCGTTCATCTGCGCCGCGAACTCACCGCCACCCGGCAGGCGCTGCGTGGCGAATCGGTGGCCGACACCCGCCGGCGCTATGAGGCGGCTTGTGCCGCCGCCCCGGACGACTTTCACCTGCGCGAAGGCTTTGCGGAATTCCTCGAGGCCGTGGGCGATCCGGCGGCAGCGTACAAAGTACTGGGAAGAGCTCCGTCAGTTGCTGCCGCACCATCTCGGCCCGGCCTATCAGTTGGCCCGCCTGGCGGTCCGGCTCGGGCGGCCGGCCGATGCGGAGACGTTGTTGCACGAAGTGCTGGCGCGCCGGCCGGAATTTCTCGACGCCCATGTCGAGCTGGGACGGGCGCTGTTCCAACAGGGCCGGATGGACGCCGCGCGACGGGAGTTCGAGACGGTGCTCGAACAGCAACCGCAACACGCCCGCGTGCGATTCTATCTCGCGGACGTGCTGGCGGCGCAGAACCACCGACCGGAAGCGCTCGCGCAATTGCGGGAAGCCGCCCGGTTGCGGCCGAACTTCTGGGAGGCGCGTTATCTGCTGGGCGTGGAACTCGCCATCACCAACGAGGTGGCGGCGGCGCGGGCGGAATTCGAGGCGACCACGCAGCTCCGGCCCGATTTCGCCCTGGGCCACCTGAACCTAGGTGTCGCGCTGGCCCGACTGGGCCAGTACGACAAGGCGGTAGCCGAATTCCAAGACACCCTGCGACTCGACCCGCAAAACCAGAAGGCCCGCCAGCAACTCGACTTCATCGAGTCGCTCAAACGGACTCCGAAGTGACTTCGCGGGCAGGACCGGGCGATCACTTTGGATCACGCCGCGCGCCTGGCGGCGTCAGCAATCGCGCGCCCGGCCGGAAATAACGCTGCGGCGCCGTCCCGCCGAAACTGTACTCGAGCCGGACCTTCGCCGGATCGACCGCTGCGCTCGCAGCCGACAACGTCGGCAGGGCCTCACTCCAGGCCGACAGGTCAGCCGAATCCCGCCAGACATAGTCCACGTCCGTGGCGACGGCCGAGGCGTTGAATCCCACCGTGAACGCGGCCGGCATTTCCGAAGCAACGATTCGGACCGGGTCGGGATCTGCGCGGCTGGGCGACGAGTTGAACGAATACTCGAGCAGGTTCGGCAAACCGTCGGCGTCGGGATCGACGGCCGGCCCGCTGATCGCCGGGTTGGCCGCCGTCGGCAGATCGAACGCCAGTCTGCGCCAGGCGTCGTAGGTGCTGCCCTGCGTGCGGGTGATCGCCACGGCGTACGGGTCGGGTGTGGCGTTGCGATTGTCCACCCAGACCGCAAATGCCGGGGCATCGAAGTTGAGCGCCGGCACAATCGCCTGGTAATCCCCCACCATCCGGCCGCTCGAGGTCAATGGCGCGCGCGTGAGGTCGGACGACTCGGTGCTGAGCCGTAGGTTCGGCTGCCAAGTGTCGCCGCCGTCAAAGGATTCCGCGAGGTACAGGTCCATCCAGTTGCCGGTGCCGTCGTCGTTGCGTTTGTCGTAGAAAATCACCGAGACGTGCTGACCTTCCGGCGACACGGCGACCGCGGCGTTGAACACCGACCGGTTGCTGGGCGTGTCGTTGACCGCCACCGGCTTTGTCCAGGCCTGGCCTTGGTCGCGGGAGCGCGTGAAGAAGATGCGCGGGCCGCCTCGCCATCCTTGGTAAGCCACGTAGAGCACGCCGAAGATCCGATCCGTCGTAGCCGAGGGCAGAAAGCTCCCGTCACGGGCCACCGGGTCGTCAAAACGCGTCACGGCGGTGACCCGCCGCGCCGGCGTGAACGTGGTGCCGCCATCCGGCGAATTCACGATTTCGATCTGATCGCCCGCGCCGCCCGCAAAATTCCAGTACACCACCGCCAGGGAGCCGTCGGGCAGGAAAACCGGTTGCGAGCCCTGGCAGTAGGGCGGGCTGATCGTGCGCGGCGCGGTCCAGTTCGTTCCGCCATCGTCGCTCAAGGTGACGGTGATCGGATCGATGGGGACGCTGGGCGAAGTGCCGTCGAAGCACGTGTAGGTGACCGCGATCCGGCCCGCCGTGGCCGAACCGGCGAACGTGTTGAGCGCCAGCCATTGCTTGTCCAGCATGACCAGTTCGGTGCTGCTGGTGACCACGGTGAGCGGCCGCGAGAAAGTCTGGCCGCCGTCGATCGACTTGCTCAGGACGATTGTCGTGTGCCAATCGCGCGTTCCGGGCTGGATCGCAAGCGTGTTCAAGTACAGCGCGCCGTCGAGCCCCACGCCCGCCACCGGATCGGAAGCGCGCGTGAACGGCCCGCCATCCACGACGTCGATCAGGTACGGAATTAGTTTGCGATCCCAGGTCTGGCCCCCGTCGCGGCTCAGTGCATAGCCGCAATCCACCGCACCGCCATCGGTGAAGCGGCCTTCCTGGAACGTGGCCAGGAGCACGTTCGTGTCGGTGAACGAACGGGCCAGGTGCGGTTCCGCCTGGGCAAGCTGGCCGGCCGGTAGCGCGGCCGGATCGTCGCCGAGGCGAAGGTTCGCACCGACTTTCGGATCGCGATCGGCCAATTGGGGACCGGCCACGCGCCGGTGGGACGCCGACTGCGCCGCGGGCTGGAGCGCCTCCGTCCCCGCATACAGCAACGAGTAAGCGCCGCTCGAAAGGAGTTCCGGTCGCGGGAAGCTGCCTGGGGCCGGAGCCGCGCCGACCGCGTCCCCGCCGACGCCCAGCCACAGAACGAACCGCAGTCCGCCGATGGCCGTTCCGAGCCGGCACCATCCCGGCCGCCGCCCGGCCGACGAGGAAAACCAGGGGCGTTCAGAAGGCCGGTGGCCTGGCGTCGCCGGGGTGCGCCTGGCGCGAGGTCTCACACGGTTCACGCGTTTGCGAACGCCTCGCGCATGCGTTTAAGCCAGACCGGCACTTCGCCCCACGGATCGTTCTCCTCGTACTCGAGCGCGACATAGCCCTGATAGTTGGCCTGGCGCAGCAGCTCGATGACCTTAGCGAGCTCGGTGGGCTGCTTCTGGCCGTGACGACTGATGGCGACCTTCAATTGCACGTTCACCGCGTAAGGGGCCAGCCGCGCCATCTCGGTGTAGGGATCGGCCTCGGTGAAAAAATTGCCGGTGTCGAGATTCACGCCGACCCAGGGCGACTTCACGGCCTGGACGATGTCCAGCAGGTCGGTCACGTCGGACACAATCCCGCCGTGGTTCTCCAGCCCGAGCCAGATGCCCCGTTTGCCGGCATACTCGCCGCATTCCTCCAGCGCGCGAATGCACTGGCGTTTGCCGGCGGCCTTGTCGAGGCCTTTCGGGTCACCGGCGAACACCCGGATGTGCGGCGCGCCCAAAACCGCCGCGTGATCCACCCAGGCTTTGACTTGCGCCACCTGCTCGTCGCGCCCGGGGCCGTCGGGCAGGGCGAAGTTGTTGCCCACCGCGGTGCCGCTGATGGCCACGCCGCGGAGAAAGGCGTGCCGTTTCAATTCGATCAGGTATGCGTCCGTGAAGTCCTTCGGAAAGTAGTAACTGGTCAGTTCCGTCCCGGCGCAGCCGTGCTCGGCACAAAAGTCAATGAAGCCTGGGACGGTAAGCGACTTGTCCGCCCCCGGACGGTTGAAGGAGTCGCGGAACGAATACGCCGCGAGGCTGACTTGTAGCCGGCAATGGCCGGCCCGGTGAAGCGGTTCGAGGGCGCGCAAGGTCGCCGCGGCCGGCCCGGCGAAGAGGCCGGCGGCCACGAAGGCGCGGTCGAGAAACGCACGACGGGACAGGGGAGGTGGCAAGTTCATTGATCCCGGGATTGAAGCCCAAGCCTCCCGCCCGCGAAAGGGGAAAAAGCCGTCGCCGCCCACCAAATCCGATTGACACGATTCCGGCGGGAACACGAAATCCTGCCCCGCATGAGTACGAAACTGTTTTGCTGTGCGCTCTGGGTGGTTTTATCCGCGATCCGCTGTGCGGCGGCCGACGCGCCGACCTCCAAGGTCAAAGCCGCTTCGGCCGGATCGCTGCCCAAGATCGAGACCGTGTTGGACCGATACGTCCAGGCCTTGGGCGGCAAGGCGGCCCTGAATCGGGTCACCTCCCGCGTCATCAAGGGCGAGGGCGAGTCTTCGATGCTGCCGGCCCGGGCCCCCTGGCAGTTCATCACCAAGGCCCCGAACAAGCGCCTCTCCATCCTGACCGTCGCCGGTTTTGGCGATGTCCTCGACGCCTTCGACGGCACCCACGCCTGGATGAAGAACCCGAGCCTGCCCGTCACCGAGCGGAGCGGCGAAGAACTTGCGAAGGTGCGCCGCGACGCGGATTTCTATCGCGAACTTAAGCTCAAAACGTTGTACCCGGACCTGGCCGTGAAGAGCCTGGCCAAGGTGGGCGAGGAGGAGACCTACGTCGCCGAATCCAAGCCGTCCGCGCAGAGTCTCGAACGGTTTTACTTCGGTCGCAACAGCGGGCTGTTGTTGCGCCAGGATTCCGAAACCACGTCGGCGGGCACCCGCGTCGAGTCAGCGATGTACTTCAGCGACTATCGCGCGGTGGACGGGGTCAAGTTGGCGCACACGGTCCGGGTCGAAGCCGCCAACGGCGCCGGCGGCACGCCGGTGATTTTCACGCTCAAGTTCACCGACGTGAAGCAGAACGTCGCGGTCGATGATGCCCAGTTCCGCAAACCCGCGGAATGATGCCGCGCCGCCGGCCCCACGCCGGGCGTCCCGAACCGGTGGCAGCCACCCGCCCGCCGCCGCGAATGTTCCTCATTGCTTACGCTGAAGCCGGACCTAGAGTAAACGGCAGCGACTGGCGCCGGCAGACCGAGCTCCAGCCCGCTTCCGGCGGGCTGGCTGCGGCTGGCGCGTCGGAGTTGAGAGCATGGCATCCATGAGCACGGGCAGCACTTTCGCGACCGAAGCGGGGCCGGAGTACCACCTGCACTCCGACATCGCGCAGTTTTGTCTGCCGGCCGCCTCGCGCGACAGCTACGCCAAGTACGCCTACGCCAACTCGCTTTTCGTCGCCGTCCTGGTGGTCGGCATTGTGGGGATTGTGAAGACCCCGATCATCACGGAGAAGCGGTTGCCGGATCCGGCCGAACTGATCCCGGTGGAGCTCACGCAGCCCGCCGAGCCCCCCCCGCCGGTGGAGCATCCGGAGAAGATCGAGGAGACGCCGCCCGATGTCGCCCCGAGCGACTACACCCCGATCGTGGTGGCACCCGCCAATGCCAACGTAGCGTTCGCGGTGCAGGTCGAGGGCAACACGATCGTCTCCGCGAACGTCGCCGTGGCCGAACCGCCGCCCGCCGTCTTGAAGCGGCCGGAGCGTCCGCCCGCGGCGCTCAAACAGCCTGCCGTGCTGCGGATGACCCGCGGCAAGGGCGGGCCGCCCGGCATCTTCCCCAACCCGCCATTCATTCCCAACCTCCTGCGCGCCGGCCAGTCCGCCTCGCTGAATCTCTACCTCGAGGTGGCGGCTGACGGCACCATGACCAAGGTCGAAATCACCCGCAGCTCCGGCATTTTCGAGCTGGATCGGAAGGTCCTGCAGCACGTCAAGTCGCGCTGGCGGTTCGACCCGCCCGGTGAAGCGCGGCGGTACAGTTGGGAGTACGAGATGCGGGCCCAGTGAGCCGGCAATTCCGGTGTGGACAGCAGTCGCCGACCGCGGCTAGGTTTCGCGCTTTCGTTGTCCGGTGACCGCGTAACCCAGAAGCCAGACAGCGATCCGGCACCGGTTGGTTTGGAAAAAAGTCTATGTTCGCGAACGTCGTAATCGACTGGTTCAACAAAGGCGGCCCGATCATGTGGCCGATCTTGTTGGTCGCCCTCGTGGCGGTTTGCGTGGTGGGCGAAAGGGCCATTTGGTGGCTCCGCCAGGGGCTGCGCCGCGATCCGGAAAGGCTCGAGAAAGTGCTCGCCGCCCTGGAAAACGCGGACTTCCCCGAAGCCGCCCGGATCTCCAAGGATTCCACCGACCCGGTCCTGCGGATGATCTGGCACGGACTCAACCACGTGCATTCCTCGCTCCAGGGCGCGCTGCAGGTCGCCGCGGGCGTGGAACTGCGGATGGCGGGCCGCTTCCTCACCGTGATGGACACGTTGGTCACCCTGGCACCGTTGCTGGGCCTCCTGGGTACCGTGACGGGCATCATGCGCTCGTTCGGCACGCTCGGCGACCAGGAAGTCAACGTCGCGGCGGTCAGCGGCGGCATCGGCGAGGCGCTCATCGCCACCGCCTGCGGTCTGGGCATCGCCATCATCTCCCTGGTTCCCTACAATTACTTCACGAGCAAGACGACCAAGCTGCAATTCGAACTGGAGACCGCCGCCACCAACATCGAAGTCATGGTCACTGCGGCCAAACAGCGGAACGGGACCGGCAAGTAGTCCTTCGCCCCGCCCCCCGGCCCCAGATGCCATGAGAATCGGCTCTCCCATTCCGCACAAGAAGGCGCGGATCGAGATCATTCCCCTGATCGACATCATGTTTTTCCTCCTGGCCTCGTTCATGATGGTCAGTCTGAGCATGATGAAGCTCCAGTCGATCAAGGTGGATCTGCCGACGGCCACCCAGGCCCGCAAGGACATCAAGCCGGACATTCTCAGTCTCTCGGTGGACCGGCTGGGCGACGTGTACATCGACAAGGAGCGGAAGACGTTGACCGAGGTTTTCAACACCATCACCAACCGGCTCCAGTCCAATACGAACCTGCCCGTCTATATCAGCGGGGACAAGGATGCCACCCACGGCGCGGTGATCGCCGTGCTGGACATGGTCCGCCGCGCCGGCGTGCAAAAGGTGGCCTTCGCGGTATCGCCGCCGCCGGAAAAGAAATGAGCCGTCCGGGCGGCTGGGTCGGTGTGGAGGTGTTTGCGTTCCGGGGTGGCCTTCGGCTGTCCCCGTAAGGTGCTTGGCGGCGGCCGATCCCCGGCGTAAGGTGCCGCCATGTTCAAGCCCGCTTCTACTGCCGCCTTGGTCGCGTCCGCCCTGGCGTTGTGCGCGGTCACCAGCCTGATCGCCGACATGCCGCGTGCCTTGCCCCCCGGTCACCTGCCCAACGACGTCCGCCTGCGACCGCTCAAGGACCTGGACGGCTACTTCCCGTTCACCCCCCCCGAGTCGCGCGAGGCGTGGGCGAAGCGGGCCGAACGGATACGGCACCAAATCCTGGTCGCCGAAGGCTTGTGGCCGATGCCGAGCAAGACCGAATTGAACCCCGTGGTTTACGGCCGCATCGATCGGGGCGATTACACGGTCGAGAAGGTCTGTTTCGAGAGCGCGCCCGGCTTTTTCGTCACCGGCAATCTGTACCGGCCCAAAGGCAAGACGGGCAAGGTGCCCGGGGTGCTCTGTCCGCACGGGCATTGGAACAACGGCCGGTTCATGGATGCCGGCTTGGACGACGTGCGGCGCGACATCGCGCAGGGTGCGGAACGCTTCGAGGAAGGCGGGCGCAGTCCGCTCCAGGCGCGCTGCGTCACGCTCGCGCGCATGGGCTGCGTGGTCTTTCACTACGACATGATCGGCTATGCCGACAGCACGCAAATCCCGCAGGCGCTCGCGCACGGCTTCAGCAAGCAGCGTCCCGAGATGAACTCGCCGGAGAACTGGGGGCTCTTCAGTCCCCAGGCCGAGGAGCACCTCCAGAGCGTGATGGGCCTGCAGACCTGGGACTCGATCCGCGTGCTCGACTTCCTGCTCAGCCTGCCGGACGTGGACCCGGACCGCATTGCGGTCACGGGTGCCAGCGGCGGCGGCACGCAGACGTTCATCCTGGGTGCGATCGACCCGCGGGTGAAGGTCGCCTTTCCGGCGGTGATGGTGTCCACGGCGATGCAGGGCGGCTGCACGTGCGAGAATGCCTGCGACCTGCGCGTGGACACCGGCAACGTCGAGTTCGCCGCGCTCTTCGCCCCAAAACCGCTGGGCATGACCTGCGCGAACGATTGGACGGTCGAGATGGCCACGAAAGGATTTCCGCAACTCAAGGAGCTCTTCACCCTGTTGGGCGCGCCCGACAACGTGATGCTGAAGAGCGCCGTTCAGTTCGGGCACAACTACAACTACGTCAGCCGCGCCGCCATGTACTCGTGGATGAACCGCCAGCTCAAACTCGGCCTGCCGGAACCGATCGTGGAGCAGGATTACCAACGGCTCACCCGCGAGGAGATGTCGGTCTGGGACGATCAGCATCCGCGACCCGAGGATGGCCCGGACTTCGAGCGGCAATTGCTTCGGCTCTGGAACGACGACGCGCAGGACCAGTTGCTCGGCGCGAGCGTGAATCCGGAGCGCTTCCGCGAGGTGGTCGCGCCGGCCTTGGAAGTGGTGATCGGCCGCACCTTCGCCACGGCCGGAGAGCCGGTGCTCATCACGGCGGCGCAGACACCACGTGACGGCTGGCAGGAGAAGGTCGGCGTATTGCGGAACGCGTCTTACATGGAAGAAATCCCGGTGGTGTTGCTCCAGCCGGCGGGCGGCGGGACCGGAGCCGTGCTCTGGCTGAGCCCGGAAGGCAAGGCGGGATTGTTCGCCGGCGACGGCACCCCCACCGCTGAGGTCCGCCAGTTGATCGCGGCGGGCAGGACGGTCGTGGGCGTGGACCTGTTCATGCAAGGCGAATTCCTTGCCGACGGCCGAAAGCTGACGCAGACCCGGCGCGTGAAGAATCCGCGCGAGGCGGCGGCGTACACTTTTGGCTACAACCCCAGCCTGTTTGCGCAGCGCGTGCACGACGTGCTGACCGCGCTGGCCTGGTTGCGCTCGCCCGAGGGTGGCGCGAAACAAGTGGCGCTGGTGGGCCTGCAAGGCGCCGGACATTGGGCGGCCGCGGCGCGAGCGGTCGCGGCCTCGGCGATCGACGCGGCAGCGATCGACACGGGCGGATTCCGCTTTGGCGGCGTGAACGACCTGCAAAGCCCCGACTTCCTGCCCGGCGGCGCCAAGTATCTCGATCTGCCGGGAATGCTCGCGGTGGCCGGTCCAGCCGGGCGGTTGATGCTGGCTGATCGGGCGGAGGACCAGGAGTTCATCGAAGCCGCGTTCCGCGCCGCGCCGCAACCCGCAGCTTTGGTCGCGCTTGCGGGCGATCCGGCCGGCCGGGCGGCAACCGCAGTCGCTTGGTTGCTCGCCAGGCAATGAGCGCGCCGTCATCCCGGGTGCGCACAAACCGTCCTTGCGTGCGACCTCGACCTGCATAACGTGACACATGGTGCAAACCGCAGTTCCAGCGTTGCTCCTGGCGTGGGCCGCGATGGTGGGCTGCAACCCTCGCGGCGATCGCACCTCGACGATGGGCCGGGACCCTGATTACGCCGCGCTTCGCGAGCGGATGGTCGCGACGCAGCTTCGACCGCCGACGCGCGACATCACCAACGCCTTGGTGCTCGCCGCGATGGCCAAGGTGCCCCGGCACGAATTCGTTCCGGAGAAGTACCGCGACGAAGCTTACGAGGATTCCCCGCTGCCGATCGGTTACAGCCAGACCATTTCGCAGCCGTACATCGTCGCCTTCATGACCGAGAAACTGGAGCCGCATCCGGGCGACCGGGTGTTGGAGGTTGGCACCGGTTCCGGCTACCAGGCGGCCGTGCTGGCCGAACTGGTGGCGGAGGTCTATACGATCGAGATCGTTGAACCGCTGGCCCAAAGGGCAAGGACCGACCTCGATCGGCTGGGCTACCGGAACGTCAGGGTCCGCACCGGCGACGGATACCAGGGCTGGCCGGACGCCGCCCCGTTTGACGCCATCATCGTGACGTGTGCGCCCGACCATGTGCCGCAGCCATTGGTCGAGCAACTCAAGGAAGGCGGTCGGATGATGATCCCGGTCGGCCCGTTGGGAGAACAGCAGTTGTACCTGCTGGAGAAGCGCGGTGGGGAAGTCCATCGCCAATCGGTGCTGGGAGTGCGGTTCGTGCCCATGACCGGAACGTCCGGCCGCTGAGTGCGGCGGGACGCAACCGACGTGGTACCGCGTCCTCCCGATTCCCACCGGATTGCCGCCGCGCCGGGTCGGTCGCGGGGCAAACCATCGGGCTTGGTCGTAGAAGACCACACGGCGATGAGCGGTTGGCGGCCGGCTCCCCTGCCCCGCCCTTCCCCAAGAACCTCCTGGTCTCACGGTCCCAAAGCATCACGGCAGGAAGCGCGGAGAGTCCTTTCGCGGCAGGCGGGCGGCGTTTATGCTGTGTCCATGGACAACGATCAGGTGGCCGAAGTCCTGGCCGAGATTGGTGTGTTGTTGGAATTGAAGGGTGAGAACCCATTCAAGACCCGCGCCTACGCCAACGCTGCCCGCACGCTCGAAGGCCTGGCGGAGCCGCTGGCGACACTGGTGGCGGAAGACCGCCTCGGCGACATCAAAGGCATCGGCGAGGCGCTCCAGGAAAAGATCAGCCTGCTGGTCACCACGGGGCGGTTGCCCTATTACGAAGAACTCAAGGCGTCCATCCCCGCCGGCTTGACCGAACTGCTAGACGTGCCCGGCCTGGGGCCGAAGAAGGTGAAGGCCCTGCATGATCGGCTCGGTGTCGATTCGGTCGAGAAGCTCGAGGCGGCCTGCCAGGCCGGGCAGGTCGCGAACCTCGACGGTTTCGGCGAAAAATCGCAGACGAAAATCCTCGAAGGCATTGCGCACCGACGCCAATACGCGTCGCATCACCTGCTCAGCGAGGCCCTCGCCGCCGCCGAGCCGATCCTCGACCATCTGCGCGCGCATCCCGACGTGGTGCGTTGCAGCACCGCCGGCAGCCTGCGGCGCTGGCGCGAAACCATTGGTGACATCGACTTCGTGGTTTCTTCGCCGCGGCCGGCGGAGGTGATCGGTTTCTTCACGCGCCAACCGGGCGTGCTCCGCGTGAGCGCGCAAGGCGAGACCAAGGCGAGCGTCATCCTCGAAGGCGGCATCCAGGCCGATCTGCGGGTGGTGAGCGATCGGGAATTCCCGTTCGCGCTCGCGTATTTCACCGGCAGCAAGGAACACAACATCGTCATGCGCCAGCGGGCCATCGCCCGGGGCCTGCGGCTCAACGAATACGGTTTGTTCCGGGCCCAGGAGGAGACCCGCGACCCGGCCTTGCTGGTGCCCTGCGCCACCGAGGAAGAACTGTTCGCGCAGCTCGGTCTGGCATTCGTGCCGCCCGAACTGCGCGAGGACAAGGGCGAATTCGAAGTGGCCGAGAAGGGGCCTTTGCCGCGCCTCCTCGAGTGGACCGATCTCAAAGGCGCCCTGCACAATCACTCGAACTGGAGCGACGGCCGGGGAACGCTGGAGGAAATCGCGCAGGCGATGGACGGACTCGGCCTGGCATACTGGGCCATCACCGACCATTCGCGGGCGTCGTTTCAGGCGAATGGCCTCGACCCGACACGACTGCGGAAACAACTCGCCGAAATCAAGCAGGTCAATGCCCGGCTCGCCGACGCGGGCAGGGAGTTCAGCCTCTTGACCGGCACGGAGGTGGACATCCTCCGCGACGGGCTCGACTTCCCCGATGATCTGCTGGCCGAGCTGGACGTGGTCGTGGCCAGCCTCCACGTCCCCGCCAACGACGAAGCTGAAAACACCAAGCGCCTGATCCGTGCCGCCCGGAATCCGCACGTCCACATGCTCGGTCACCTGACCGGCCGATTGCTGCTCCGCCGGGAAACCGCCAAGGTGAATCAGCAAGCGGTGATCGACGCCTGCGCCGAGACCGGCACCTGGCTCGAATTGAACTGCAATCCATCGCGCTTTGACCTCGACTGGCGGCTCTGGCCGTACGCCAAGGCCAAAGGCGTGAAGTGCGTCCTCAACCCGGACGCGCACCGTTTCGAGCATGCCGGCTTTCTCCGGCTCGGCGCCGGCGTGGCAAGGAAGGGCTGGTTGACGAAAGCGGATGTCATCAACGCGCTGCCGTTGAACCGGCTGCAAACCGCCTTGGCCGCCAAACGCCGACGGAGCTGAGCATCAGCCGCGAGGGCGCAAGGGCCGGCGAGGAGAAACAACTGGGGGAGGGCACGACGTTCCCATCCGACGCCTTCCCCCGCGCCGCGCCCCGTCAAATCGGTTCCAATTTGGGGCTTCCGCCCGGTCTGCCTTCTCCGCCGGCTTCACTCGGCCGAGGAGTTCGAAGCGAATCGGGCAGGTGTCAGCCGACAACTCGCCGTGAAGGAGTCGGGCCACGACCCGGTTGACCGCGGGATCGCCTTTGTTGCGCAAGCCGGCGCGCAAAAAGAAGTGGCTTTGCGAGGAATTTGCCGGTTTGATTTCGGGCCGGTTTATGTCCAGGCGCATTGCCAGCCATCCGGGAACCGCCGATCGGCGTCGCTTAAATCCCCCGCGACCAGGGGCACCAGCCGGCATTGGCAAATGAATATCGCGTCGTCGCCGCCATTCAATTCGTAAACAAATGAAATCGACCCGTTCCCTCCTGGTGCCACCTTCGCTGCCCCCGCTGCCCGCCGCCAACCCGGCCCGTTCGGTTGCCCACGAATCCGCACGGCGCGAGGACGCGGTCTCGGCCGGCAGGGGACGACGGGTCCGCTGGCGTTTGGGGATGGCCGTCTTGGGCGTCGCCCTGGCCGGGGCCGCCGGGGCCGGGACGCCGTTGCGTGAGCAACTGAAGCCGCTGCCCTTCAAGATCGCCTGTGAGTCGTACGTGAACGACAACTGGGAGATCTTCGCGATGAACGCCGACGGTTCGAACCCGGTCAACCTCACCCGGACGCCCGACGACGATGAACTGTATCCCCAGGTTTCACGGGACGGGACCCGAATTGCCTTTGTGGAGGACCGCGGCGAAGGGCGGGAAACCGTCCGCAGTCTTTATGTGATGGACCTCGACGGCAAGCACCGGAAAAAGCTCGCCGAGTATGCCCGCCAACCCTTCTGGAGCCCGGATGGCGGACAGGTCGGATTCCTCCCGCAGGAGTATCCGAAGTTCAACGTGATCGACTTTTTCACCAAAGGGATGGAGTTCTACAACCTGGCCACCGGCACGATCACGCCGCACCCGAATGCCACCAACCTCCACCACCTCTACAATCCCAATTTCTCGCCCAACGGGAAATGGATCGTGTCCACGGTCCATGCTGGCATGGGCGTCGATCACGGCATTCTCCTCCTCGAGGCGCACGGCAACACAATTCTCAACCTGAACATCCCGGGTTGCCGGCCCTGCCTCAGCCCCGACGGGAAGCAGATTGCCTGGGGCGCCGGCGACCACGAAATTGCCGTCGCCCCCATCGACACCACGGCCGACACGCCGGTCGTGGGTCAGTGGCGGCTCCGCATCAAGGACGAGACGAACAAGATTTACCATGTGGACTGGTCGCCCGACAGCCGGTTCCTCTGCTTCAGCCGCGGGCCCGATGGCGAGGGCGATCTGAGCAAGCCGGGGACATTCGAGGCCGCCTGCGAAGTGGTGGGCGTCTATGCCCAGGGCTGGAACCTCTGTGTCGTCTCCGCCGAACGCGATGGCACGCTGGATTTGAACGCCGCCACCGACGCGGACTTCACGATGATCACCACCAACGGAGCCAGCAACAAGGAACCCGCCTGGTTCCCCGCCGGCCACCCGGATCGACCTTAACGGCTCCCGCATCCGACGGCAGCCCACTGAGCCTTCTATGCTACGAGCCAGCGGTTCCCTTGTCTTCGTCGCGGTCGCCCTGTTGACCGCGTGCGGCAAACCGGGCGCGGACAGTCCCGGCGCGGTCACGGCCGGGTCCCGCGGACCGAACGAAGTCCTCACGGCCTCTGGGGTGCCCATGATTTCCCTGCCCGGCGGCGAATTCCTCATGGGCAACGACCGGGGAAACCCAGATGAGGCTCCCGCGCACAAGGTGCAGGTGACGGGGTTTCTGATCGACAAGTTCGAAGTGACGCACGAGCTGTTCGCGAAGGTCCAACTGCCGGATCCCTCCCACTGGCAGGACAGTCCGCGCAAACCCGTCGAACGCGTGCGCTGGCGCGACGCCAAACAATACTGCAACGAGCGCTCGCTCCTGGAAGGCCTGAAACCCTGCTACAACGAGAAGACGCCGGATTGGGACTGCGATTACGCGGCGAACGGCTATCGCCTGCCAACCGAGGCCGAATGGGAATACGCCTGTCGCGCGGGCACGGAGGGGCCTTACGACTTCGGCTCGCCCGACAAGCTCCGCCAGCACGCCTGGTTCGCGGATAATGCCGATCAGAAGACCCATCCGGTGGGCGAGAAGAAGCCCAATCGCTGGGGCATCTACGATCTGTATGGCAACGTCTCCGAATGGTGTGAGGATGTCTATAGCCCGACATACTACCGGCAGAGCCCCCCGGCGGATCCTCCGGGCCCCGCCAGTCCCGGCCGCGATGTGAAGCGTGTGATGCGCGGCGGCAACTGGAAGGCCAGCGCGGACATGTGCCGCGCCTCTTTCCGCCAGGGACAACGCACGGGCGACACCGACGCCTGTTTCTACACCGACTACTGTGGGTTTCGCTGTGTGCGCCGCGCCTCGCCGGAGGAATTGCGGCAACTCCCAACGCCGACGAAGTAACCTGATCCGCCGTGCGATGATGGCAGCCGGGACCGCCCCAACATGCTCTTTCACACCTGGCCGTTCCTGATCTTCCTGCCGTGGTCCTGCCGGTGTTCTTTGCCCTGCGCAAGACCCGGTTCTGGCTGCCCTGGCTGACGCTCGCCTCCTACTTCTTCTACGGCTGGTGGAATCCCTACTACCTCTTCCTGGTCGTGTATTCCACCGTCCTCGATTTCTGTCTCGTGGTGCTGATGGACCACTGCCCGCGCGAAGCGCAGAAGGTGGACGTTTGGGCCCGCCTCACGCGGCTGCGGTTCGACGATGCCGTACTGCGGAACGCCTTTCTCATCGCCGCGTCGGGGGCGCTGGCTTGTTTGGTCATCGCACTTGCCGGCCCGCGCACGCTGCGGCCGAGTTTGCTGGTTCTGGGCGGGCTCGTCTCCCTGATGGCGGTGGGGGCCCTTTTCCGCAGCCGCCGCATCTGGCTGTTCATCAGTCTGGTCAACAATCTGGCCCTCCTGTTGTTCTTCAAATACGCGCGGTTCGCGATCGAGAACCTCAACCGTCCTCCTAGGCTACGTCCACCTCGCAGCGAAGCTGCCGGACCCGTCCACCCTGATGCCGCTCGGCTTGGCCTACGTGCTGCCGGTGGGCATCTCGTTCTTCACGTTCCAGTCGATGAGCTACACCATCGACTTCTACCTGGGCAACGTGGGCCGCGAGCGGAATTTCCTCCGTTTCGCCACGTTCGTCTGTTTCTTCCCGCAACTCATGGCCGGCCCGATCGAGCGGGCGAAGCACCTGCTGCCGCAGTTCCGACAATTCCCGGCCTTTCGACTGCAGAACTTCACCGACGGGCTTTCGCTGTTCCTCGTGGGACTGTTCAAGAAACTGGCGCTGGCCAACTATCTCTCGTTCTATGTCGAGCGGGTCTATGACAACCCTGGCGCCTTCGGTGCGCCCGCCTTGATCCTGGCGACCGTCGCGTTTGCCTGGCAGATCTTACTTCGACTTCAGCGGCTACACGGACATGGCCCGCGGCGTGGCGAAGCTCATGGGCTTCCACCTGATCCTGAATTTCAACAACCCCTACCTCGCCACCGGCCTGGGCGAGTTCTGGTCGCGCTGGCACATCAGCCTGTCCACCTGGTTCCGCGATTACGTCTACATTCCGCTGGGCGGAAACCGCTTGGGCGCGTTCAACACGTATCGCAACCTGTTCATCACCTTCCTGGTCTCCGGCATCTGGCACGGAGCGGCCTGGACGTTCGCGATCTGGGGCATGCTGCATGGCCTGGGGGTCATGCTCACCCGGGAGCTCGAGCGTTCGGCGTTCTACCGCGAGCGCGTGCCGCGCCTGGTCAAGCAGGCCTGGGTGTTTCTCTACGTCTGTTTCGCCTGGATCTTCTTCCGCGCCGAATCCCTGGGAGACGCCGGGCTGATCGTCCACCGCATCGGCACGGCCGCCTGGCAGGATCCCCAAATCCCGTTGCTGATGCTGGCGCTCGCCGCGGTCGTCTGGGGCTACCAGTATCTCTATGAATCGAGATTCCGCGCGGTCCTGAAATCGAGCCCGGTGCGCGTGGGCCTGGCGGTCGGCATGATCCTCTACCTCTGCCTCTGCTCGTCGGGTGGCGGCGCCTTCATCTACTTCCAGTTCTGATATGGCTGCCGAATCCCCAACGCCGACCACGACCAACCCCTCTCCGGCCCCCGCCATCCCGGGGAGCAGCGGACCGGTCTATGGCGTCAATGAGATGCGGCTGACGGCCCGCCAGTGGCTGGCGGCACTCGCGTTGCTGTTGGGGATCACGCTGCTGACGCCTTGGATCTGGAAGCATGTGGAGCGCTTCGACACCGGTCCGGACTACCGGCTGCCCTATGCGCTGAGCAAAGATTACTGGCTGTACGAGCGCCGGCTCGAGGGTGTCACCGATGCGTCGGCCGTCCTGGTGCTGGGAGACTCGGTGGTTTGGGGGGAGTACGTGTTGCCGGACGGGACGCTCCCGCACTTCCTGGATCGGGAGACCGGGCGTGTCGGCCGGTTCGTGAACGCCGGGGTAAACGGCCTCTTTCCCCTCGCGCTGGAGGGCCTGGTCCGGTACTATGGCGCCCCGTTGCGCCGGCGTCAGGTCCTCCTGCAATGCAATCTGCTGTGGTTGACCAGTCCGAAAGCCGACTTGAGCATCACGAAAGAGGAACCCTTCAACCACTCCCGCCTCGTACCGCAATTCCTGCCCCGCATTCCCTGTTATCGAGCCGACGCCAACGAACGGTTGAGTGCGGTCGTGGAGCGGGCGGTGCCGTTCTTTGCCTGGGTGGGTCACCTGCAGGACGCCTATTTTGACCAGCGCAGCATCCTCGGATGGACCCTGGCCGATGACGGGGGTGATCCGCCCAGGTACCCGAACGTTTACCGGTCGCCACTCTCTCAGATAACGCTGCGCGTGCCCACCGCACCGGCGGACGATCCGCAACGGGGACCGCGGAGTCCCCGGCACAAACCCTGGTCTGCGAACGGCAGCGGTCCCGCCCGTTTCGACTGGGTGCCGCTCGACGCGTCGCTGCAATGGCGGTCCTTCCAGCGGTTGGTCGATTTGCTGCGCCGGCGCGGCGACGACGTGCTCGTGCTCCTCGGACCGTTCAACGAACACATGATCGCCGACGACAACCGTCCGGCCTACCGCCAACTCCGTGACGGGATCGTGGCCTGGCTGGCGCAGCAGCGGGTGCCGTGCGTCGCGCCGGAAGTCCTGCCCAGCGCCCTCTACGCCGACGCCAGCCATCCGCTGACCGATGGCTACGCGCTGCTGGCGCAACGGCTCATGAACGATCCGCAGTTCCGGCAGTGGCTGGGCGGTCATTGAGCCGTCGGGCGGGACGACGGCGGTCGTCGGTTGGGCGGGACCCGGGAGGCCCGGGCTGGGCCCGGGACCGCGTGGAGAAAAAGAGTCGCCATCCGGCTGCGAGGCGTGTTTCATCCTCGCCGTTTTCGGTATGCCCAAGCGCACTGACATTCACTCGGTCCTCATCATCGGCGCCGGTCCGATCATCATCGGGCAGGCGTGCGAGTTTGATTATTCCGGCACCCAGGCCTGCAAGGCGCTCAAGGAGGAGGGCTTCCGCGTCATCCTGGTGAACTCGAATCCGGCCACCATCATGACCGACCCGGAGTTCGCCGATCGCACGTACATCGAACCGATCACGCCCGAGTGCGTGGAGAAGATCATCGTGCGGGAAGTCGCGGAACTGAAGCGCCTCGGCACGCCCGGCAAGCTGGTTTTGCTCCCCACGCTCGGCGGCCAGACCGCCCTGAACACCGCCATGGCCCTCCACCGGCAGGGCGTGCTCGAGAAATACGGCGTCGAAATGATCGGCGCCAACGCGGCCGCCATCGAGAAGGGCGAGGATCGCCTCGTGTTCAAAGATCTGATGCTCTCCATCGGGCTTGATGTCCCCGTCAGCGGCGTCGCGCACACGCTGGCGGAGTCCCGCGCCATTGCCGAGAAGATCGGCCGCTTCCCGCTCATCATCCGCCCCGCGTACACGCTGGGCGGCACCGGTGGCGGCATCGCCTACAACCGCGAGGAGTTCGATGAACTGGCCAAGCGCGGGCTCGACCTGTCGCCGGTCAAGGAAATCCTCATCGAGGAATCCCTCCTGGGCTGGAAGGAATTCGAGATGGAGGTCATGCGCGACAAGGCGGACAACTGCGTCATCATCTGCTCGATCGAGAACTTCGACCCGATGGGCGTCCACACCGGCGATTCCATCACCGTCGCGCCCAGCCAGACGCTCACCGACAAGGAATACCAGATCATGCGCGACGCCAGTTTCGCCGTGATCCGCGCCGTGGGGGTGGAAACCGGCGGCTCGAACATCCAGTTCGCGGTGAACCCCGACAACGGCCGCATGGTCATCATCGAGATGAATCCGCGCGTCAGCCGCAGCTCCGCCCTGGCCTCGAAGGCGACCGGCTTTCCGATCGCGAAAATCGCCGCCAAACTCGCCGTCGGCTATCTCCTCGACGAAATCCGGAACGACATCACCCGCGAGACCCCCGCCAGCTTCGAGCCGACCATCGACTATGTGGTCGTGAAGGTCCCGCGCTTTGCCTTCGAGAAATTCCCGCAGGCCGACCCGACGCTCAACACGCAGATGAAGAGCGTGGGCGAGGCGATGAGCATCGGCCGCACCTTCAAGGAAAGCCTGCAAAAGTGCCTCCGCTCGCTCGAAATCGGCCGCAGCGGCCTGGGCGGCGACGGCAAACCCTGGCGCGTCGGCACCGAAGTCTATGGCGACCGCGACGTCCTCCCGCGCGACCTCATCTTGCGCAAACTGACCGTGCCGAACGCCGAGCGGGTGTTCTTCATCCGGCACGCCCTGCGGGCCGGCTTCACCGTCGAAGAGATTTTTGGTCTGACCAAAATCGACAGGTGGTTCTTGGTTCAGATCAAAGAGATTGTGGATTTTGAGGAAGAACTAGCGGCGACCCAGAACTGATCTGTGAACCAGCTTGGAGAAAGACGCGGATGAATACTGGACGCGACGAACCCCCGGAAGAAATTTGGGCTGCCCGCCGCCGCATTGCCACGCGGTTCGGCTTCGAGCCGCACAAGCAAGCTGAGCATTTGCGCCAACGCCAAGAAGCGGCCAAGGAGCGGCTTTATCGCCGCGAGCAGGAATCCGCTCCGGCCCCCCAGGCGCTGGCGCTGCGTAAAATGCCGCCGGACCAGGATTGACCGCTCCCCCCGGCGCAAATGGTGAACGAGACGCCGGGGCCGCCGAATTGGCTAGCCCGTGGGCTTGCCGGTACTGCAACTCTGCAATCTGCATTCCCCGATTGGAAGCCAAGCGAAGCGTGATGCCGCGCCCGAGGTTTCGAGGAGCCGCTTCCGGCCTTGGTCGGTTTCCTTTTTAGCTCTTCAACGATTCAACGCTGCAACTTGGCCGAAGGCCGTTCATCACGTGATAAATCGCGTCCTTGTATCCTATGCCCAATGGTCAAGGCATACCGACAAAAGCCTACAGCCGGCAATCACTGCCAATAGTGAGACACTTGATGACCCTCACGATACTCCGGAGAGAACCGCGCTTCACCCCCCGCCTAAACAGCCAGCTTCGCTACCACGACTCCCACGTCTTCCACAGCGTGCAGCTTGCCTTCAACTGACACGGATCGAGGTAGTCCCCAACCACGTACTTCCCGACGGCGATACTTGAATCGTAGTTGGCCTGGAGATTTATAGTCACCCCGAGTTCAACGGTGTATTCGGCGCCTTGCTCAACATTGACGAGGAGATCCTGCTGCGAGGGTTGGAACGGAACCCCTGCGTCACGTGAACCTCCGAAGTAACCTTCGGGTGGCTTAACATCGCCCATGTCCGGATCCGAACTGAAACTCAACACAATATCCTCTCCCACCTTAGCGATCTCCACCCGCTCCTTCCAACCGCTTCCGGAGGCTGGGGGCACCCACTTCACGATGGTGAGCGAGGTTATCAGCCACAGCGTGACGCTAGCCTCCGGGTCTCCGGCCACTTCGGGAAAACACGGTCCAAGGATCCGAAGCCGCACCGCCGGACTGAGAATCTCCCGTTGCTCACCAGTGAAATCCCAGCACCACGTGGCGGTGTTTGCCACCGAGCAGGGCTCAATCACGCCCGCACCAATCGTTGCCGCCACGCAACTGACGTTTTCCGAATTGCTCCATTGATACCAGTTAAACTTCTGGTCTTGCGGCTCCTCGCCAGTCCCGGACACCTTCGCCCAGCGCGGATAAAGGTTGTTCAAATCGCAGGCCACGGTGTTGTATTCGATGATGCTTCCGATTTCCAGATCCACGGCGTAGTCGGGCATTCGGACAGTGCGCCCAAGCACGTGATGGATCGGCGGCTCGAAATGCTCGGTCCAGTCATGTCCCCCTATCGGGCCCACGGGCCCCGCCGCGGGATAGGGCGGTGGGGGCGTCCGGTAACGCTCGAAAAGAGCTTTCGCCCGGGCACGATCCAACTCCTTCGCCGTCTTCAGCACAGACCGGATTTTCGAATCCGACTTCGCCAAGTGCTGAACGATCTCGGTAAAGAGCCGCCGTTGGGAGTAGCCTCGGCGCGGGCGTTGCTTGCGGCGGCACTCCTCGATGATTTTTGTGACATCTGGGTCGATGGGAGGCGGTCTGAGACCGATTTGTTGAATGGCATGGCTTTTCATGGCTGATTGCTCCGTTGGATTGATAACGACAATTGCGCCTTTCGCGTATGTTCCCAATCAGGAGGGCGTGCCCAATGGTAGCCAATGCAAACCTCGCAGGGTTCAGTCCCTATTCTTAACACAGATCCGTGTCCGTTTGGCTGCTGAAGTGGCTTTGGCGGAAGGCTGATGCGCATACGAACAATGGATACTTACGACGAGTGCCGGAGGTTGTCAAACGCCGCTCTTCTGAGTGATTGTGAGCATCCGCCGCACCTTCAAAGAAAGCCTGTAAACATGCCTGCGCTCCCTGGAGATTGGCCGCAGCGGCCTGGGCAGCGACGCCAAACCCTGGCGCATCGGCACGGAAGTCTATGGCGACCGCGACATCCTGCCGCGCGACGTCATCAGTCGCAAGCTGACCATGCCCAACGCCGAACGCATCTTCTTCATCCGCCAGCGTAGCCGCTGCGCGTCAACGCTGGGCTGAAGGCTGCAACCGCGTTGCGGTAGGAGCGCGGCTGTGTCCCGCAAAGCGGGATCAGCCGCAGCACGTTCGCACACACACGCGCATAATAGTTTTAACCGCCTCCGCCCATCCACCCGCTGCGACTGGTCCCGCGGACACAGTCGCGCTCAGTCCGAAAGCTCCGTCAGCAGCGAATTCTTTCTAGCCACCCACGTCACCCAATTCCCCAGCCCCCGTCGGGGCGACATCATCGGTGGGGCGCGGCGTTCACGCCGCTTCAACTCACGCCCGCCAACACGCGCAGAATATTTCCAACGCGCTCGTGAACTTGCACGCTGAAGCGACATGAAGGTCGAGCTCCGTCCGAAAGCTCCGTCAGGAGCGAGATCTTTGTAGCCACCCGATTCAACCGCGAACCACACGAACCACGCGAAAATTAAAACCCAATTCTTGTTCGCGTATTTGGCGTCTTTCGAGGTTCGCTCTCCGCCGATACAACGGACGTTGTTCTCATTTTGCCCATTCACCCAGCGTAGCCGCTGCGCGTCAACGCTGGGCTCGATGACACAACTCCGTTGGAGTTGAATCGCCGCCACACTCGCCGCCGGGTGTTTGCACACGGCCACCATCTGCTCGACGAACTCAAGAACGACATCACCCGCGAAACTCCGGCGAGCTTCGAGCCGAGCATTGATTACGTCGTCACCAAAATTGCGCGCTTTGCCTTCGAGGTGCTGGCGCACGGCCACCATTCCGCAGGCCGACCCCACGCTCACCACGCAGATGAAGACCGTCGGCGAAGCGATGAGCATCGGCCGCACGTTCAAGGAAAGCCTGCAAAAATGCATGCGCCGGCCCCTGGCGCGCGGCATTTATGCCGCTTCAACTTCCGCCAATCCCATGCGCCCGAAACATTCGCGTGCCATTCGAACTTCGCACGTTGAAGCGGGCTGAAACCCGCGCCCCGGAGCGCAGCGTTCACGCCACTTCACCTCACACACACCAGCACGCGCAGGAATTTTCCAACACCCTCGCCACTTCGCCCGTTGAAGCGACCTGAAGGTCGCGCCGCGCCGGAGCGCGGCGTTCACGCCGCTTCACTGCTCGCCAACCCTGCGCGCCAGACATTTCAAGGGCCTTCCAGACTTTGCACGTTGATGCGGCATAAATGCCGCGCGCCTATGCGCCACGCTGCCACGGCAGACGTTCGTATTCGTCGCGATGGCGGGCGCTGCTCCACAGCCAGTCGCGCGCAGCTTTTGTCAGCAATGCTTTCACGGGATTTTGTTCCGTGTAACGGATGGCGCGTTTCAGGTGCGACTCATCGCGGATGAGTGTGTCGTAATAATCCTCCCGCCAGAATTTTCCGCTCCGATTCAGAAGCACATTCACCAGCCGCGATGACTTGCCTTTCCAGCCGTTAATCAGCTTCGCCAGCGGCACATCCCAAACGTCCACGACCAGATGAACGTGGTTCGGCATGACAACCCACGCCTGAACCCGATAGTCACGTCCATCGGCGGCGAGCAAAGTCTGCCCGACGAGTTCCGCCACGTCCTGCCGCCGAAGCCAGCATTCGCCATGACCGCGATTCAGCCACGCTTCGAACTTCCGGCGTTTCGCGGAATCTTCCGGCCCTTTCAGAATCGCCTCAAACTCCGCGCGGCGCGTGACCGGAAAGGAATCGTGAAGTTGAAACGTGACGAACTGCGTCACGCCTGGCGCGTCGAAGTGGGGCTAGTAACCGCGTTGATGCCAGCCACGAAAACCTTGCTTCAATTCGGCAATTGACGGTTTCCAATCCCGCTCGCGTTTGCCGCGAATGAGTTCAAGCAGGGCGAGATTTTTCGGCGGGGTGCGGCGGATTGGCTTCGGTGATTCCATTGCGAGTGGAGCACGGCATTTATGCCGCTTCACTGGCCGATGGTAGGAAGACCGTGGAAAATTTCGAGCGTTCTGTTTATGCGGACGGTGAAGCGGCGTGAACGCCGCGCTCCTGCCGTTTCGAGCCAGGCATAGATTCCGTCGTCACCAAAATGCCGCGCTTTGTCTTCGAGGTGCTGGCGCACGGCCACCATTCCGCAGGTCGCCCCCCTGCTCACCACGCAGATGAAAAGCGTCGGCGAAGCGATGGCCATTGGCCGCACCTTCAAGGAAAGCCTGCAAAAGTGCCTCCGCTCGCTCGAAATCGGCCGCAGCGGCCTGGGCGGCGACGGCAAACCCTGGCGCGTCGGCACCGAAGTCTATGGCGACCGCGACGTCCTCCCGCGCGACCTCATCTTGCGCAAACTGACCGTGCCGAACGCCGAGCGGGTGTTCTTCATCCGGCACGCCCTGCGGGCCGGCTTCACCGTCGAAGAGATCTTCCAGCTCACCCGGATCGACCGCTGGTTCCTCACCCAGATCCAGGAGATCGTGGATTTCGAGGAGGAACTCGCGGCTTCGCGAACCTAGCTCGCCGACGCGGTCCAGGTGCGGATGAGGGGGGGCATCACCGGTGCAAGGGAGTTGGCAGTGCAAACGGAGTGAAACCGGCAATTCGAGGTTGCGATGGCCGCGGCGCGGAGCCCAGACTCGAAGTCGCAACCATTGACTCGAAGTGCCATGAAGCGATTCTCGTTCGGGCTCGTCGCGCTGGTCGTCCTGGGAGGTGCCGTCGCCGGCGACACAGCTCCGGGCCGGCCGAATATTCTCTGCATCACGTGCGAAGACATCGGGCCGCAACTTGGCGGCTACGGCGATGCCTACGCCACGACGCCGAACCTCGACCGGCTCGCCGCCCAGGGCATGATCTACACGCGGGCCTGGTCGTGCGGGCCGGTTTGCGCGCCGGCGCGCACCACCATCATCTCCGGCTTGCACGCGCCGTCGCTCGGCGCCGAGCACATGCGGAGCCTGGTGCCGATGCCGGCCGGTTTCCGGATGTACCCCCAGCATCTGCGGGCCGCCGGGTATTACTGCACGAACAACGACAAGGAGGACTACAACCTGGTGAAGCCGGGCCCGGTTTGGGACGACTCCTCGCGCCGCGCCCATTGGAAGAACCGGCCCGCGGGCCGGCCGTTCTTCGCGATCTTCAACTTCACGGTGACGCATGAGAGCCAGATTCGGAAGCGGCCGCACACGCCCGTTCACGACCCCGCGAAGGTCCGCGTGCCGGCGTACCATCCGGACACGCCGGAAGTCCGCCAGGATTGGGCGCAGTACTACGACCAGATCAGCGATATGGACGCGCTGGCGGGAAAGTGCCTGCGCGAATTGGCGGAAGCCGGTTTGGCGGAAGACACCATCGTGTTCTTTTACGGCGATCACGGGCCCGGCCTGCCGCGCTGCAAACGATTTCCGTACGACTCCGGTCTGCGGGTGCCGCTGATCGTGTACGTGCCGGAGCGATGGCGCTCGCTCGCGCCGGCGGATTACCGGGCCGGCGGCAGGTCAGACCGACTGGTGAGCTTCGTGGACCTCGCGCCAACGGTTCTCAGCCTGGCGGGGGTGAAAGCGCCGGACACGATGCATGGCGTCGCGTTCATGGGGCCGTACGCAGAACCGGCCCCCGCCTTCAACTTCGGATTCCGCGGTCGCATGGATGAGCGGTACGATCTGGTCCGCAGCGCGACCGACGGCCGGTACGTTTACCTCCGCAACTACTTCCCGCATCTCCCGCACGGCCAGCACGTGGCCTACATGTTCGAGACGCCGACGACCCGGGTCTGGAAGCGACTTTTCGACGAGGGCAAGTTGCCGCCCGCCCAAGCGTACTTCTGGGAGCGCAAGGCGCCCGAGGAACTCTACGACCTGCAGAGCGACCCCGACGAGGTCGGGAACGTGGCCGGATCGACAGCCGCAAAGCCGGCGCTGGAGCGATTGCGAACGGCGCTCCGCGCGCACCTGCTTTCGACGCGGGATCTGGGATTCCTGCCCGAAGCCGAGCGTGAGCGGCGCCGCGGCGGCGAAGCGCCTTACACGTTCGGCCACGACCCGGTTCAGTACCCGTTGGAACGGATTCTTGAAGCCGCAGAAGCCGCCTCGTCGGGAGATTCCACCGCGGCGCCGAAGCGGGAGACTTGGCTGCATGACCCGGAGCCCGGGGTGCGCTATTGGGCCGTGTTGGGTTACCGGATTCGGGGCCCGGCGGCGGTCCAGGCTGCGCTGGCCGGATTGCGGCAGCGTCTGGCCGACGAATCGCCTTCCGTGCGGATTGCCGCGGCGGAGACGTTGGGGCAATTCGGCGAAGCGAGTGACCTCGACGCCGCGCTCAAGGTGCTGGTCGAACTTGCCCGGCTTCACGCCAGGCATGAGTTCGTGGCGGTCGAAGCCCTGAGTGCGCTGGATGCTTTGGGAGCGAAGGTGCAGCCGGTGCTGCCGCTATTGAAGCAACTGCCCACCAGCCAGCCCGGCTTTCCGGACCGGATGAAGGACTACGTGCCGCGGCTGATTCAGGACATCGTGGAGCGGAACTGACGCACGCCTCGAGCCCCGCAGATTGGTGTCATCGCCAAACCCGCCTCCCGCAGGGCCCGCCCCGTGTGGCTGGCTTCGCAGGCGGCGATTTGCTCCGGGGTTCCTGTGGCAACGATTTGCCCGCCCTCATCGCCGGCTTCGGGACCGAGATCGATCACCCAGTCCGCACACTTGATCACGTCGAGGTTGTGCTCGATGACGATCACCGAGTTGCCCGCATCCACCAACCGCTGGAACACCTGCAGCAACACGCGGACGTCATCGAAGTGGAGACCGGTCGTGGGCTCGTCGAACAGGAACAGCGTCGGCTTGGAAGACGAGAGGCCGGGCGCCGGATGCCGGATGCCGGCGGCCTGCTCCGCCGCGTCGGGGGCCGCCCTGCTGACGGCTGACTGCCGACCGCTGACTTCGGTCGGGCTCTCCGCCAGATGCGCCGCGAGCTTCAGCCGCTGGCTCTCGCCCCCCGAAAGCGTGTTGATCGGCTGGCCGAGCCGCAGGTAGCCCAATCCGACCTCCTGAAGCAGCGCCAGCTTTTCAACCGCCCGCAGCGCGTGGCGCGAGTCGCGGAAGCCGTCCAGCCAAGCGAGCACTTCATCCACGCTCGCCTCCAGCACATCCGCGATGGACCAGCCTGGCGCGGGGTTGGCTCCGGCCGCGGCGACTCTGCTTCCTCGCTTTCGCTTTCCGACTCCCGGCTCCTGACTCCCAACTCCGGGCTTCTGAATTCTCACTTCCAGAATGTGTTCCCGGTACCGGCGGCCATCACAGTCGGGGCAGCGGATGAACACGTCGCTCAGGAACTGCATTTCGATCTTCTCGAAGCCGGCACCGCGGCAGCGTTCGCATTGGCCCTGAGCGGAATTGAAGCTGAAGGCGCTCGCGTTCAGGCCCTGCTGACGCGCCGCCTCGGAACCGGCGAACAACTCGCGAATGTCATCGAACGCGCCGATATAGACCGCCGGGTTCGAGCGCGGCGTCTTGCCCAGCGCCGACTGGTCCACCATGACGACGCGGCCGAGCGCATCCGCGCCGGAGAGTACCAGGGCTGCCGGTTCGAGGCCGGACGGAGACCCGGCCTCGGTTTCTTCCGTGCCGCCCGCTTCGTCGGCTTCAGCCTGCAACCGTTCCGACGCCTTTGCCGGCTCGAGACGGGCGGTGGGCGACTTCAGCCGGGCCTCCAGCGCAGGATGGAGGACTTCGTGAATCAGCGTCGATTTACCCGAGCCGCTGACACCGGTCACACAAACGAAGCAGCCCAGCGGGATCGCGACGCTGAGGTCGCGCAGGTTGTGGCGCGAGACCCCGGTCAGGGTGAGGTGCGCGGTGCGCCGCGCGCGGCCGGAGGTCGAGGCGGGATTGACGGTCCGACGCTCGGGAATTTCGATTCGTTTCCGACCGCTCAAGTACTGACCCGTCAAAGAACCGGCGGAGCGCTGGAGCTGGTCGAAGGTGCCTTGAAACACCACCTCGCCGCCGGTTTCACCATGGCCGGGACCCAGGTCCACGATCTGGTCCGCCGCGCGCATGACACTCGCCTCGTGCTCGACCACCGCAACGGTGTTCCCGCCGTCGCGGAGACGCTCCAGAATCCGGATCAGCCGGGCGGTGTCGCGTGGGTGCAGGCCCACGCTCGGTTCATCGAGGACGAAGAGCGTGTTGACCAGGCGCGAGCCGAGGCAGGTGGTGAGGTTGACCCGTTCGGTTTCCCCGCCGGACAGCGTACGGGTCGGGCGGTCGAGCGTGAGGTAGCCGAGGCCGACTTCAACCAGGTAACCCAGCCGAGCCTGCACTTCGCCAAGCGCGAGGCCGACCGGATCCTGAACGTTCGGAACCGTCGCCGGCCGGCCTCCGACGGCCGCGCGACGCGGGTTGGCGCGCGCGCGTCCAAGCAAGTCCACCAGCGCGAACGAATCCCGGATCGGCAAGGCGTAGAAATCGGCCAGCGTGATTTCGGTCTTTGGATTCCGGGCTTCGGGATTCGCTGCCGGCACCGGAAGTTTGTACTGCAGCGCTTCCGGGTTGAGCCTCCGGCCACCGCATTCCGGGCACCGGGTGTAGGCTCGATAGCGGGACAACAACACCCGCACGTGCATCTTGTAGGCCTTGGATTCCAGCCAGCGGAAATAGCCCTTGATGCCGTACCAGGCCCGCGGCCATTGATGCTCCTCGTCGCTGCCGTAATCGGCGTCGCCTTCCGTGACCCAGCGCTGATGCTCCGCCGAGAGTTCGCGGAACGGCACGTTCATGGGCACCTTCCGGGCGCGGCAGAACTTGGTGAGGTCGTCCTGGCACTCGGCGCTGAATCCGCTCCGCCACGGGCGGACGGCGCCTTCGGCCAGCGAGAGCGAGCGGTCGGGCAAGGCGAGGTTGTAGTCGATGCCGATGATGCGGCCAAAACCCTTGCAGGCCGGGCAGGCGCCCACCGGGTGGTTGAAGCTGAACAGCGCCGGCGTGGGCTCGCGGTATTCGAGATCGCATTCCGCGCAATGCCGGCGATTGGAAAACCGGCGCGACTCGCCAACCTGGAAGCGGGAGGGATCGGATGCGGACGGCCCGACCCAACGCACCGCCAGCCGGCCTTTGCCGAAATGGTAAGCCTGCTCGCACGCCTCGACGAAACGGGCGCGGTTGGCGGGCGTGAGGCGCAACCGGTCCTGAACGACGGTCAGCGCATCCCGGAGTGCGGAGTGCGGAATCGGAAGTTCGTCCAGTCGCACGATCGCGCCGCCGATCAACAACCGCTGGTACCCTTGGTTGGCAACCAGGGCGAGTTCCTCGTCCAGGGTCAGCTTCTCGGACAGCGGCAAATCGAACGTGACCAGGCAATCCGCCGGCGCGCCACCGATCTCCGACTCGGCACTTCTGCCGGCGGCCCCCCGCCGGCTGCCTTCCGCCGAAAGCGCCTGCCAGATTTGCGACGGCGAGTCCTGCCGCACCGGCCGGGCGCAACCGCGACAATGCAGTTGCGCCACGTGCGGCCAGAGCACTTTCAGGTAGTCGCAGATCTCGGTCATGGTGCCGACGGTGCTGCGGGTCGTGCGGACGGCGTTGCGCTGTTCGATGGCGATGGCGGGCGGGATGCCTTCGATGCTGTCCACGCGCGGCTTGTCCATCCGGTCGAAGAACTGGCGCGCGTACGGCGAGAAGGTTTCGATGTAGCGCCGCTGGCCCTCGGCGAACAACGTGTCGAACGCGAGCGAACTCTTCCCCGAACCGCTCAGCCCGGTGATCGCGATCAGCCGGTTCTGGGGCAGGTCGAGGTCGAAGCCCTTGAGGTTGTTGTGCCGGACTCCGCGCAGGCGGATGACCGGCGGTGGCGCTGATGGCGACATCGCGGGTGTCAGGTTAGGGAGACGCCCGGGCCTGTCAAATGGCCCGCACCGCAACCGGACGCGTCGGCGCGTCGCGACTTGACCCCTGCCCGCCGCCGGCCAACCCTCCGGCATGTTCACCGGCATCCATTCGCTGGCCATCGGCCTGAGCACCCTCGCGCTCGTGTGCCCCTCGGCGCTCGCCGCGCCCGTGGAGCTTGCCCTGGCGGGCGACTGGGCCGTGCGGGCCGAACTGCGCGACGCATCCCCGCCGATCACGGCAGTCCTCCAAGTGCCACCGGCCAGAATCGTCACCGTCACGGGCGAGAAGTACGACGCGCTGCCGATCTTCAACCCCAACGCCGGCGGTTGGGTGAAAGGCGCGCAACTCCGCGGCGTGCGCGCCCAGGAAACCACCACCCCGTTCCTCCTCGATCCCGCGAGTCTGGTGGTGAGGGCCGGCCCCGAACCCACGGCGGAAGCCTTCCGCGCCGGTGAAGATTACGAGGCGGATCGCGACTGGGGCACGTTCGGGCGCACCGAGACCGGGCGCATTCGCGAAGGCCAGCCCGTCTATGCCAGTTACGCCTACGCGCCGCTGCGATTGGACGCCATCGTGCTCAGTGCGGATCGCCGGATCGAGCTGCTGCCCGGCGAACCGCGCTCGGCGGCACCGGCGCTGCCGAAGTTGCGACCCGGCGATCGATTGCTGGGCAGCGTTTGGTTGCCCGGCCGCATCGCCCGGCTCGCGCCCGAGCACCTGTTCCCGGTGCTCGAAAACGCCTATCCGGAACCGGCGAAGCCGAAACCGAGCCTGGCCGAGCAACGGATACCGAAGTCGCTGGCCAAACTCCGCTCCGGCGAACCGCTGCGCATCCTGGCCTGGGGCGATTCCGTCACCGACGGGAGCTACGTGCCCGACCTGACCCGGGATCGCTGGCAGGAACAGTTCGTGGCGAGACTCCGCGCGCGTTTTCCCGACGCGAAGATCGAGCTCCTCACCGAGGCTTGGGGCGGGAGGAACACGTCCAGTTACCTCGCCGAGCCGCCCGGCAGCCCGCACAACTACCGCGAAAAGGTCCTGGGCGCGAAACCGGACCTCGTCGTCTCCGAGTTCGTCAACGATGCCTGGATGAACGCCCAGCAGGTCGAGGAGCAGTACGGCCGGTTCCTCGCCGATTTCCAGTCCATCGGCGCCGAATGGATCATCCTCACCCCGCATTACGTTCGACCGGATTGGATGGGCCTGAACCGTGAGCGGGACATCGACGACGATCCACGCCCGTACGTCGCGGGCCTGCGGGAGTTCGCGGCGACGCACCACGTGGCGCTGGCCGACGCCGCGAAGCGCTACGGCCGGCTTTGGCGTCAGGGCATTCCGTACACGACCCTGATGCTCAATTCGATCAACCACCCCGACGCCCGCGGCATGAAAATCTTCGCGGACGCGCTGATGGAGTTGCTGCCGTAGCCTGTGGGCTTGGCCTGGCTGTGGCATTGCCGGCTGCGCGATGGTCGGCAGCGGCAGCGCGGAGGAGACCCACCGACGCCGGCGCGCGGGGTCAATGAGCCGACGCGGGGGCAACCGCAGCGGGCTGCCACCAGTCGATTATCTGGCTGGCGCAAGTGCGGTACGCCGATTGCAGTTCCTCCAGAAACGGCTCGCCGCCGTTCCTCATCCATTCCACGAAGCGCTTTGCCGGGCCCTGGTAGCGCAATTGCAGCCGGCCTTGGACCGCAGCGTCTTCAATCCGGATCAGGCGGACGTCCAGATCGAAGCTCAGCGCGAGCGGGCGGTCGCGACCGAGCTTGCCGGCCAGCGCCGCGTTACTGACCGCCAGCTCCAACACCGAGTCCGCGCCCTGGCTGCGGAGGTAGTTGGTGGCCGTGACTCCGCGGGGCAGCCACGCCAGGGTGCCCGCGATGAAGAAGGCCATGCGCTGAAACTGTTCCGGCTCGACCTGTGGCCAGGGTTTGGCGATGAGAAACAGATTCGTGGCGCCGCATGCGTGCGCCTGCTCCGCAACGGCCCGCCGGATGCCTTCCGGGATGAGGACCTTGGGCATCGCGTCCTGATACGCTTCCCAGTTGCGAGCCCGCTCCTTCTCGGAAATGCCGCCCACCTCCGCGGACAACGCCTCGGCGGATAAATACGGCGCGGTGGCGATGGCGGCAGGGAAGAACGCGCCGGCCGTGCCCAGGACCTTGTAGGCCTCGGAATCGACCTGGCTCAGAGCCTCGCGGCGGCTTTGCGGCCACTGAATCCGCAGAAGCGGCAGCGTGCTGGTGCAAACCAAGCCCACGCGAGCCGCCGGGAGGGTGAAGCCGGCGGGAACCGGATCGGAGGCTACTCGTCGGGCCCCGGGCGCCTCCGCAGGCGCGGCGCAACCGGCCAGGACGGCGGCGATCAGCGCCCAATGCCAGCCGCTGCCCGTCCGGGGCGCGGCTTGGTGCGTGGGCGGGTTCATGGTGCCCTCAACCGCTCTCGGGTGCCTGGCCTGAGCCGGAGCGATCCGACGCCGGACCCGGGGCGGGTCACTTCGTCCGTCCAGGATCACCGGGCCGCGTTCTCCTTGCGTTCCCGGCGCTGCAGTTCGCGCAGCGGCCGGTAGCCGATGCGGATGATGCCCTGGTCTTCGATGACCTTCCGCACCTCCGGATCGTGCGTGAAGGTTTCGAATTCCTGGCCGCGCGTGCGCCAACTCCCGGTGATGGCCTGCAGTTCGTCGGTCGGTTTCGCCGCGTGAATGTAAAGTTCGGTCACGCCCGGCTTGAGGTTTTTAAGCACGCGCAGCCAGAAGCCCTTCACGTCCTTCGATTCGTCCTGGAGCCCCTCATAGACGAAATCGTCCGTGAACACGATGCCCTTCGCGGCGAACCGGGCGCGCAGCCTGGGCTGTTGGAAGGTCTCGAGGGTATGCTGCGAAGCCATGCGCACCGGCAGATCGAATTCGAGCGCGAGCTTCAGGTACGACTCCATGTAGCCGGCGTCGTATTGGAGCGTGCCCATGTGCGAATCCAGATGCGTCACGTCCACGCCGGCCGCGAGGGCTTTTCTGACTTGAGCCCGGCCCTCGATCAGCGCCTGTTCGGGCGTCGCGTGTGCATAGACTTCCTCCACCGAGCGCCAAAGGCAGCCGTCGGCATCGACCAAGCCCGGCACCTCCGCCCGCGGCGCCACCGGCCCCCAGCGGTAGTACTTCCATTCCGAGGTGTGGCAAAGGTGGATGCCGAAATCCTTCTCCGGGTGCGTGTGGGCGTAATCGGCGATCTCCAGGAACCAAGGACAGGGAACCATGATCGTGGACGTCGTCATCAGCCCTTGTTCGAGG
This sequence comes from uncultured bacterium, assembly GCA_963735925.1. GTDB lineage: Bacteria > Verrucomicrobiota > Verrucomicrobiia > Limisphaerales > J093 > DSVZ01. Next base: position 356,115 of record CAVTMT010000003.1, on the reverse strand, counting down.
CATTCGATCGTCCCCAGATTGGCGGCGTGGCACATGCCCGCGTCGTCGCCATTGATGATGAGCAACCGGTCGGCGGCCTGGTATCCGAGGCGCTCGGCGAGCGACGGCGGTTCTGCGGCGGGCAAGGAACCGAGCAGGGTCACCAGGGCTGACAATACGAGGACGTGGCGCAGGTGCATCGTCAGAGCATGAAAGCCGCAACGATCCACGGCAAGCGCGGTGTGGTCGGCGGCGGGGTGACGGAGACTGCCGTCCAGAGCTCCGAGAGCGCCGGTTCCTGAAAGGGTTTCACCGCAAGTTTGCAGGCGTTGAGGGCGAGCCTGGGTTTCACCGACACGGATGCCGCTTAATCCAAAGCACTTTCCGGCGGCAAAGCGGTCAACGGCACCTGCGGGTTGGTCTGCGCGAAATATGCGGCCGACCACTCCGTCGGGAACAACAAGACCGGTTGGTGGCTCATGTCGTGCGCGATCCGCGCCCCAGTCGGGAGCACCAAGGCGTCGAGATCGGCGTCCTTGAACCCGGCCGGCAGCCAGCGCATCACCGTCCACGGCGCCGGCTCGAGGCGCGACGTCGCGCCGTATTCGCTTTCGAGCCGGAACTGCGTGACCTCGAATTGCAGCGGGCCGACGGCTGCCAGCAGCGGCACTTTGCTCGCGGCGTGGCGGAGATGCACGATTTGGACCACGCCCTCCAGCAGGAGCTGATCCAGACCCTGGCGGAATTGTTTGAATTTCGCCGTGTTCGGGTTGTGCAGGTAGGCGAATGCCTCCGGCGCGAAGCGGGGAATCTCCCGATAGCGGATGTCCGGGTCCACCGTCAGCGTGTCGCCGATCCCGAAGCTGTCGTGGCCCACCAACCCGATGATGTCGCCCGGGTAGGCCTCATCCACGGTTTCGCGCTCGTTCCCGAACAGCTTGTGCGAACTGGCCAGGCGGACGCGCTTGTCGCTGCGCGGGTGCAGCACCGTCATGTCGCGCTCGAACCGGCCGGTGCACACGCGGAGAAACGCGATGCGGTCGCGGTGCCGCGGGTCCATGTTCGCCTGGATTTTGAAGATGAAGCCGGAAAAGACCGGATGCTCGGGCGCGAGCGGCGTGCCGGCGATGAGTCGCGAGCGGGGCGGTGGCGAATGTTCGAGGAAGCCGTCCAGAAGCAATTGCACGCCGAAGTTGTTGACCGCGCTGCCGAAGAAGACGGGGGTGGTCAGTCCGGCCAGGACCGAGGCCTCCTCGAAGCTCTCGCCGGCGAGATCGAGCATCTCCAGTTCCTCGACCACCTTGGCGAATTGCTCCGCGCTCAGCCGGCTGCGAATCTCCGGATCGGACAGTCCTCCCACCGAGACCGGCGCCCGGTACTGGCCGCCCACCGTGCGCTCGAACAGATGAAACTGCTGTGTGCGCCGGTCGTACACGCCCTGGAAATCGGTGCCGGTGCCGATCGGCCAGTTCACCGGGAACGCCCCAATGCCCAGCACGGCTTCCAGTTCGTCCAGCAGCGCGAGCGGGTCGCGCGTCGGCCGGTCGCATTTGTTGATGAAGGTGAAGATCGGCACGCCGCGTTGCCGGCAAACCTCGAAGAGCTTCCGCGTCTGGGACTCGATGCCTTTCGCCGCGTCGATCACCATCACCACCGAATCCACGGCGGTCAGCACGCGATACGTGTCCTCGGAAAAGTCCTTGTGGCCCGGGGTGTCCAGCAGGTTGATCCGGTAACCATCGTAGTCGAACTGGAGCACCGTCGAGCTGATCGAGATGCCGCGCTTCTTCTCCAGCTCCATCCAGTCCGACGTGGTGGCGCGCTGGTGCTTGCGCGCCGTCACCGAGCCGGCGAGCTGCACCGCGCCGCCGTACAGCAACAGTTTCTCGGTCAGCGTCGTCTTGCCCGCGTCCGGATGCGAAATGATGGCGAACGTCCGCCGCTTCTGAATTTCCTGTGCGATATCCATCGAAAAGGGCGGCAGCCTAGCAGACTGCCGCCCTTGAACAAGCGGAGAACGTAGCGTTCGAAAAACCGCTCAACTCCCGGCCAGCATGCGCAGCGCCTTGATTGGCTCCGGTTCCTTGTAATGCCGCTTGAGGCCGGCCTCGCTCAAGAGACCCGCCGGCACGCGCGTGACAAACTCCGGGAAACTGCGTTCGACGCGATCGCGGATGAGCTTCTGCCCGGTTTTCGAGGCCCAGAAATCCTCCTCGGCCTTGGCCAGCGCGATGGCGGCCTCCTCCGGCGTCAAGTTCTCCCGTTTGGCGAAGAACCACACCAGTTCCGGATCGCCCGGCAGGCAGACCGGAAACGGCACGAACTTGAGCGTGATTTCCGGCTCGTCGTCGGCTTCGGTGGCGGCGTTCGGATTCACCTTGATCTGGCCGCTGAACTGGCTGCCGTCCGGCAACGCGACTTCGACCGCGAGCGTTTTCTCCTTACGGTCCGGCTTCACCGTCACATCCCCCTCGCCGAACGACGCGGCAAGCTGCGTTTTGACTTCCGCGACGCTTTTCGGTTCGAGGTCGGGAAGCGCCACCTTCGCGCAGAATTTGTCGAACGCCTTGGCGCGGGCTTTGGCGTGGAGCTGGCGTTCGATGGCCTGGTAAATCTTGCCGGCCAGCTTGGGGTCGTGCGTTGCCTGGGGCAGCACTTCTTTGAGCAAATCCAACAATTGGTCTTCGGTGGCTTGTTTCGGTTCTTTCTTCATAAGCAAAAAATGGGGCGCACTTGTGACAGAGATCCGGCGGGGGCGCAACCGCGGTCGCGAACAAGTTATCCCCCTTTGGTTCACCCCGCCGAACCATCGCCGCGGCCAAGGGCGACGGCGGATCGCCAGCGGCCGGCCGACCCGAAGCCCGTCCTGGTCTTGCGCCGGCAAACGGCCAGGCCAAGATGGCGCCCGCTTGAACCTCGAGATCATCAATACGGGCAGCGAGCTGATGCTGGGCCGCGTCCTGAACACCCACCAGCAATGGCTGGGCCGTCAATTCGCCGATGCGGGCTACGTCGTGGATCGGCAGGTCGCGGTCGCCGACACCGCGGGAGACATTCAGCAGGCCGTGCGCGAAGCGCTGAGTCGCGCGGACCTGGTCGTGGTCACCGGCGGCCTGGGGCCGACCTCGGACGACCTCTCGCGCGACGCGATCGCGGAATTGGTCGGCCGCCCGCTGCGCCAGGATCCGTCGATCGTCGCGCAATTGAACGCCTGGTACGCGGAGCGCCAACGCACCCCGCCCGCCGAGGTAATGGTGCAGGCGCAAGTGCCGGCCGGCGCAATCGTCCTGCCCAACACCCACGGCACCGCACCCGGACTGCTCCTCGAGGTGCGGCCCAACCCGCATCGGCCCGGCGGGCAAACCGTGTGGCTGGTCATGTTGCCGGGCCCGCCGCGCGAGCTGCGACCGATGTTCGCCGACCAGGTCCTGCCGTGGGTGAGACGGACATGGCCGCTCGCCGACCTTTTCGTTTGCCGCACCCTCCGCAGCACCGGCGTGCCGGAATCGACCATGCAAGCACACCTGGAAGGCCCGCTGGCGGATCTCGTCTCGCGGGGGCTGCAGATCGGTTATTGCGCCCGGCCCGGCGAAGTCGATGTGCGGCTGTCCGCCCGCACGGCGGGTGCGGAAGACCTGGTGACGGACGCAGCCGCGGTGGTTCGTCGCCTCGTCGGCCGGCACGTCTATGGAGAGGAAGGCGAGACGCTGGAGGCCGCCGTGGTGCGCGGGCTCGGGGAGCGGCGCCAGACCATTGCGGTGGCCGAATCCTGCACCGGCGGGCACCTGGCCAATCGCATCACCGACGTGCCCGGCGCATCGGCGGTTTTTCTGGGCGGCTTCATCACCTACGCGAACGAATTGAAGCAACGTCTCCTGGGTGTGAAGGCCGAGACTCTGGCCGCTCACGGCGCGGTGAGCCTGGCCACCGCCCGCGAAATGGCCGAAGGCGCGCGGACACGAACGGGAGCGGACTTTGCCCTGGCCATCACCGGCATTGCCGGTCCGGGCGGCGGCACGCCGGAGAAACCGGTGGGCACCGTGTTCATCGCGCTGGCCAGCGTGCGGGGGACCGAAGTGAAGCGGACGCTCAATGCCTTCGAGCGGGAGACGTTCAAGCACCTCACCAGCGAGCAAGCGTTGGAGATGCTGCGACAGCAACTGGTCGCCGGCGCACCTGCATAGGCGGCGTCTGGTCTGCCCCAGTTGATTGGCCACCGGTGGGCAGATGGTGGAATCGACCAGACCAACCGTCCGCCGGGACCGGAGCACGGACCACCGCCGCCCGTATCCCCACCCCATCCCGGTTACGGACCGGCCGTTGACTTGAGCCGTTCGTTTAGCCGGGCCATCACGGCAAAGGCATCGGCCACGTAAAGCACGTCGGCCTTGCCACGGGCCCAGCCGCAATTGGAGTCGAGACTGATGGCGCGACGCTCGTTCACGAAACGCCAACCGACGGTGTGCGGTTCTTCTCCGTGGCAGCAGGTGGCGAGCCCCTTGGGATGCCGCGGCGTGGCGCCGGTCTGACCGATCTGGTTCAGGTGCGAAAGAAACGACAGCACGGCCTGGCCTTCACCGCCGAGATCGACGAGCGATTTGCTGCTGCCCAGCGAGGCACGGCTGAGCTGGAGGAATTCGCGAATCAGTCTCTCGGCGTCCGGCACATGCGTCTGGCCGTCGGCCTGCTTTTTGGTCCAGCCCGCGCCCGTGACGAAGAGCAGGGCGGCGTCGGGCCGGATGGTCTGGGCGTCCGCCGGCGGTTCGCGAAAACCCGTGACCGTCGTGCGCCGGGTGGAGTCCGGCAGCGTGACGGCCACCCTCTCGACGTCCACGTGTCCGGGGGCGCCTGGCCAGGCCGGCTGGCTCCCGGGATCGAGGAGGATGATCCAGGGCCGCTGGGTGCGCGTGAAGGCACCCTCGATGCGCTGGCGGTAGTACCAGCGACCGGCCGTGATCCGGCCTTCGCTCACGTGGAGGCTGGTGACATGCGTGTCCGCTCGGCCGCCGAGTCGCGTGGCGACCCCGGGAAGGCAGCGCAGCAGTCGCGACGTGCCGGGGGCGATGACCAGGGTGGCCGCAGCCGCTTTGGCCAGGGCCTCGGCGGCGGCGGCGTCAGTGCCGTATCGTGAGGAGGCAAAGTCCGCGCCCACGACCGCGAGGTATCTTGCGGCACCGGGAGCGGCCAGGGCGTCGGCGCCGGCCTGAACCTCCGCGCCGACCAAGCCGACGACGAGCGTCGCGCCCGGAAGCGCGGCGCACAAGTTCCTGGCGGCCCCGAAGGCTTCGAGGGCGGGTTTGCCAAGCGTTCCGTCCGTTTCCGTGGGTGCGAGGAAGAGAATCGTTTCCATGGTAAGGCCTGAAATATTGTGGGGGCCGCGATGCCTCAACTCTTGATCCACGCGAACAGGTCGGCGGCGATTTGCTCCGGCGAGGCGTCTTTGACGACCTTCGTTTCACGGAGTTGTTTCGGCATCGCAACGCTCGTGAACGCCAGGCCATCGGCGGCGAGCCTGGTTGGTTTGGCCTTCTGCAACGCCGGCATCACTGCGCGCATGTTCAACATGCCGACCTGCGGATTGTTCTTCGGCTCCGGCAGGTTGCCCGTGGCCCAGCCCAGCACCGCCGGCGGCCCGACACAGCGCGACACCTGATGCTTGCCGCCTTCGACGCGTTCGAGGACTTCGAAACTGCCATCGGCGGCGACCTTTAACTCGTCCACGCCAAGGAAAACCTCTGCGATGCCCAGGCGTTCGGCGATGCCCTGCAGTGTGGTGCCGGCGCCGCGCGACGCGCTCTCCCACCCGCCGAATACGAGCAACCGGGCGGGATCGAGTCCGGGCAGCGACCGGATGGCGTCCGCGAGCGCGGCCGCCGTTTCGGCGGAGTCGGTGAAGCCGTTGGCCGGGCCGTCCAGCGCCAGCAGCTCGAACGGCACCTTCTGGGCGACAGTCATCATCACCTGCTGCAGCTTCGCCTTGGGCCCGAGACTGACGAGGGTGAGCCGGCTGCCGGCGTGCGCTTTGGCGAGGTGGGCGCCTTCGAACAGCGCGTGGGCCGCCCACGGATCCAGCCAGGCGGGCAGCATCATTTCATTCTTCAACGCCGGTCCCGCGGGGCCGGTCACCGGTTCCAGGGTCTGGAGCGGATCGGGAACGATGCCGCCGCAAACGACGATTTGGTAGGCCAAGCTCATGGTTCAGAAAGTTGCCGGCCGATGAACCCAGATTCGCGCTCGCAAGGCAAGGGTGCTTGCACTGCGGTGCTTGCACTGCGTGCTTGCGCTTCGCTTTGGGGTGCCGGACAAAAAGGTCGCGCATTCCCGAAGCTCTGAAGTTCCTTGGGTTCGCCTATCTTCTTTCTGGCGTATTTGTATAGGTCATATACAATCATGCCCGTGACTCCCGAACTCACCCAACTCCAGGCCCGTCGCGAGCAGATCCTCCACGCGATGGGCTCCATCGACCGGATCTGCCGCGGCCACTTGAGCGAACAGTTCTTCCAGGCCCAGCGCGGCGGCAAACCCCTCCGCCGTGGTCCCTACTACGTCCTCCAGCGCTGGATTCGCGGCCAGAACCTCTGCGAGCGGGTCAGCGCCGAGCAACTCGACCCCGTGCGCCGAGGCGTCGAGGGCTACAAACGCTTCCGCCAACTGGCCGACGAGTTCGTCGAGGTCTCCGAGCAGATCACCCTCCAGACCGGCGGCCTGCCGGCGATCAAAAAAGCACGCGTCTGGCGGTCGCCGAAGAGTGCTTCCAGGAAGCCACCCGCTTCCTGAACTGGGCCTAGGAGCAGTTGGTCATCGTCGGGACGGCCCTCAGGGGCTGCCTGGAGGACATCGACTTGTTGCGCGTCCTTCGCTACCCCAGCAGACTCTTCGGGCTACTCGGGTAATTCCAACGGCAAGCGCTCCACCATGAACTCAAGCACGACGATGGCCCCAGCGACTCGTTCAAGGTGCGGCGTTCCGGGAACTTCGGAGCTCGTTCAACCAGAGTTGGCTTGGCGCTCCGGCCCAAGCTGACTGTCTCCGTTAGGCCGATTCGGATTCCGGGCCCTTTGGTTGCGCCGGTTCATCGAGATGAAACCTGTGGAGAACGCGGTGAAGTACGGGTGTGAACACAAAGCCAATCGATGAAAGGAACACCACGCCGCTGAACAACGCGTAGCCAGAGGCAAACAGCTTGGATGCAGTGGTGGTCATCGGATCCACAGGTCCCATTCCTGTTAGAATCATCGAAGCATTCAAAAGGGCATCGATCCATGAAAGTCCCGCCACCCAGTGATAGCCGGCGACCCCCAGCGCTAGCGCAACGCATAAGGCAGCGAACGCCAACACGAGGAACAGGAACATTCGCTGTAGGAACCGCGAAAGTGGAACCAGCTTTTCGTTGTGGTGCTCGAACATTGGAATGTTGGCTAACGATTCATCGATGGCGGTCCCGCCGTGACTCCCGAATTGCCAGGCTGCGTATCGGGGTCGCCATTCGGGCGGCGCCTGGTTCGGCGTCCTTTCGCTGCGGATTCCGGAATGCCCATGATAGAAACCTGATCACCAGCACCGCGCTGGCGATGGCATACACCAGACCATACGTCCGTCTGGGCGTGAACCCCATCGAGCACACATACTGTATCAGCCAAGAGAGTGGCCAGCTCAGCAGGCATAATAGAAACACTCCAAGAACACCGGCGCCGATTCCAAATGCGAGGCGGCCGGATGGTGTTCCGCGATCCGCAAGCCAGCCCACGGCGGCGGCATAAGGCAGCGATGACGCCGCCATGATGGAAAACCAAAACAGCCACTTTCCGATCGTCGGTTGGTCCAACACAGAACCTGCGTGGACGATGTCGAACGGCTCTGAAAAGAGCTTCCCGCCAAGCACGTAACGAGGCACGGCGCCGTTGAATACCGAGATGACGGGTTCGCTTGCCGCCAGCCAAACCCAACCGAGAATGGGCAACATGAGCCAGGTGATACCCAACCAACCCGCTCGGTGGTGCAGCCGTTCCAGAGATCGTGGTGTCGTTGTCATGTTGACGCCGAACGCCCCGGCTCAGACACGCCAGCCCAATGGTGCCCGATTGGTGGAGACGCGATCCCGGCGTTGCCTGCGGCCGGCCGGTTCGGCTTCATGCGGCCTCCCTTCTGAACAGTGGCGCAACCATACCAATGCTCCCCAAGGTGAATGGCAAAACGGCCGACGCTTTGAGCCACCAAACATCTCGCAGATAAGTGTCCAGAGAAAACCAGACGAAGGATGCTGCTCCGAAAAGCGAAGGGAAAATGCCGAGTTGAAACGACCGCCATCGCTGACCTTGCCGCCTGAATACCCGCACGCACGCACCGCAGCCGATCCCAACCGCGAACAACTCAGGAACCGCCCAGACAAACAGCAGAAAGAGCTGCTCCAGAGCTTCTGGCCCATTGGGCAATACCTGAGCAAGTGTCATGGCCTACGCGCTGTCGCCCAACGACCCGGCCCGGCGACGGCCGCCGGAAACGCCCGGGCGGCTGCAAGAGTCGCTGACAAATGATCCGCACCGCCCGACTGCCCCGCGGGACGGCGGTTGGATGCAGCGCCCTGGTTGAACTGAGCCGCTGCGTGGCAGAGGTTGGCGCTGGTGGCGGCGTTCCGATGCATCGTCGTCGGGCTTGGATTTTCGGAGGGGCCAGGCACCCGCGCTCGCGGGCATCCTCGCCCCGTCATGAAAACACCGAACTATCCCTCTATCGTTCAGTTCCAACAACTCGTCGAGCTCAAAGATTATCGCGGCCCCACCCAGAAGGTATACGTCCGCAAGTTCGCCGAGCATCTCCAGGCCGATCCGGCCACCGCCACCGAGGACGGGGCGAAGGGAAGGGCCAGGTATGCCACCACCATCCACGAAGATCGGCGGATCAGAAAGCTTGGCTGAATCGTTGGATTGAATGCCTGGCTTGACTGGTTGATCCGACTGGTCGATCCAATCGTGGGCTGGTTTCGCTGTGGCCTGAATGCGAACTTGGCCTGTGGCGGTCTTGGCTTAGGGAATCGACCAGGAAGCTGGAGAAGACCGACCCAGGGTAGCTCGTGCCTCGCAACCCTGGGCTGACTGCCGTTACCCCTTGGGGGTATCTCCCCCGCTGGCCGAATAGACGTGGATCGTGGCGGAAGTGGAGCAGCGGTTGAGCGTGGTGGAGGAGTTGGAGTCAGCGGTGTCCGGTTCATTATCGCGGCCACTTCATCGGCAAGCTGATGCCCGATCTCCTCGTGGACGCCTAAGTCATTACTGATCCCAAGGTTGTCACCGCCTTCAATGACACGCACGTGGCCCCCATGCTCGGCTACCTGAACGTTACCGGCCTGCAAGTGGCGTTGCTCCTGAACTTGAAGGAAGCCAAGCTTGATTGGAAACGCATGGTGAACGAACACAGGTCCGAAGCCGCGGATGCCCACCGGCATCTTTTACGCCCAAGGCGTCAAGGCGAACGTCCTGTTCTTCGACCGCAAGCCGGCCCAGGAGAAGCCATGGACGCAGAAGCTCTGGATTTACGACCTGCGCACGAACCTGCATTGCACGCTCAAGGAAAACACACTGAAGCGGAGCGACCTCGACGACTTCGTGAAGTGCAATTTTGGTGAGGTTGGTAGGGCGGCGTTGCCGCGCGTCCCAAATAGAGAGGCGGCGCAGCAACGCCGCCCTACCGGGAACCGTCACGAGCGCAAAGAGAGCGAGCGATTCAAGTCCTTCACCTATGAGGAACTGACGAAGCGGGACAAGGTGAACCTGGGCATTTTCTGGCTGAAGGATGAATCGCTGGAAGCATCCGCCAATTTGCCCGCGCCGCGCGTCATCGCCGAAGAAATCACAGCGGACCTGGGGACGGCATTGGAGTACTTCGCGGCGATCGCGGGCGACGTGAAGTAGCGCCCTGGCTCGTGGTATAATGTGCCCGTCAGTGTTCGGGATTGTTTCTTCATTGTTGGCACTGGTGCTGTCCCTGAAAAGCGGAGGAGGATGAGCTACACACGGGAAGTATATTGCTTGCCCTCTGCTAGCAAACGCGCGTAGTCTCCGGCGAAATGAATCTGACCTCACTGACATCCGCCGACGTGAAGAAGCTGATCGGCCTTCTCGAACAGAAGGAATCGCTGCAAGCCCAAGTCGCCAAGATCGACGCCGAACTCGCCAGAATCGACTCGGCTGAGCCTGCTGCACCGACGATACCGGCGAAAGCTATGCCAGGTCGAAAACCCGGGCGCCCCGCAAAGGCAAAGCCTGCCGGCGCAAGGCCCGCCAAGATGAAGCGCGCAGCACGAGGTTCAGTGAAAACTGCGATCCTCGAAGTGCTCAAAGGCGCTGGAGAGTCGGGCATCGCGGTAAAAGACATCGCCGCCAAGCTGGGTGCCAGCTACAACCACGTGTTCGCCTGGTTCTACAAGACGGGCAGCAAGATCAAGGAGATCAGGAAAGCGGGACCAGGGAAATACCGCTGGGTCGGTTGAGCGGTTGATGGCGAGGATCGGCCGGTTGACGAATTTCCAGGATCGTCCGCTCAGCTTCAACCGCGGTCAGGGATTTCTTTACCCCAAGACCGGCGCAACCCCTGCATGGTGCCCCGGCCGTCGATGACCGGTTGCTCAACGTTCGCGTGCAACTTGTCAACTCACGCGGCTTTCCCTAGCGTGCATCGATGTTCGATTCGCTGAGCAGCAAGCTCCAGAACGTATTCCGCAACCTTCGCGGCCTCGGTCGCATTTCCGAGTCCAACGTCGCCGACTCCCTCCGCGACGTGCGCCTCGCCCTGCTCGACGCCGACGTCAATTTCAAGGTCGCGCGTGACTTCGTCGAAACCGTCAAACAAAAGGCCATCGGCCAGGAGGTCATCCAAAGCATTCACCCGGGCCAACAGGTCATCAAGCTCATCCATGACGAACTGGTGGCACTGCTCGGCGCCGAAAGCGCCGGCCTGGACTTGAGCGCCGCGCCGACGTGCATCCTGATGGTCGGCCTGCACGGGTCGGGCAAGACCACGTCCAGTGGCAAGCTCGCCCGGCTCCTGCAAAAACAGGGTCGCGCGCCGCTGATGGTCGCAGCGGACGTTTATCGCCCGGCGGCGATGGATCAACTCGCCACGCTGGGCGAGAAACTGGAACTGCCGGTCTTCGTGAAACGTGGCGAAACGGACGTGCTGCGCATCGCCCGCGAGGCACTCGACTTCGCCGCCACCAACCAGCGCGACGTGCTGATCTTCGACACGGCCGGCCGGCTCCAGATCGACGAGCCGCTGGTCCAGGAGCTCGTCAACCTCCGCGACCTGGTGAAGCCGCGGGAGGTTCTACTGGTCCTCGATGCCGCCACCGGCCAGGAGGCGGTGAACGTGGCTACGCACTTCGATCAGGCCCTGGCCATCACCGGCGCCGTCTTGACGAAGCTGGACGGCGACGCCCGCGGCGGCGCGGCGCTGAGCTTCCGGTCTGTGGTCGGCAAGCCGATCAAGTTCATGGGCGTGGGCGAAAAGCTCGAGGACTTCGAACCGTTCCACCCCGAGCGGATGGCCCAGCGCATTCTCGGCATGGGCGACGTCGTCTCGCTGGTCGAGAAGGCCGCCGAGGCGGTGGACCTGGATGAGGCGAAAAGACTCGAGGAGAAGATGCGGCGCGGCCAGTTCACGCTCGAGGATTTCCTGGGGCAGTTGCGCCAGATGAAGACGATGGGGCCGCTCGAGAACCTCGTCGGCCTGCTGCCGGGCGGGGCGGAGGCGTTGAAGAACGCCGACCTGAGCAAAAGCGAAAAGGAGTTTCGCCGGATGGAAGGTATCATCTGCGCCATGACCCCCCAGGAACGCCGCAATCCGAACCTCCTCAATGCCCGGCGGCGGCTGCGGATCGCGGGTGGCAGCGGCGTGAAAGTGTCCGAGGTCAACAATGTCCTGAACCGCTTCAATCAGATGCAGCAAATGATGAAGAAGATGGGCAAGTTTCAGAAAATGATGGGCCGGATGGGCGGCGGTCTGGGCGGTCTGGGCGGGATGCCGCCGGGGAAGTTCCGGCGGTGAACGCAGAACCTCGCCGGGGCGGCTTGGCCGCGGCGCCTCGGCAACCTCCCGGCCCGCCGGCCAAGCCAACGGGGCCGTCCGCCCCCGAGTATTTTGCGCTGGCGGGCGTGACTTTCCGCGACGGCGATCAGCGCGTCTTTCCGCGCACCGACTGGACCGTTCGCGCCGATGAACATTGGGCCGTGCTCGGTCCGAACGGCGCGGGCAAGTCGCTGTTCGCGCGCACCCTGACCGGGCAGGAAGTACCCCTGGCCGGCGACATCCGCTGGACTTTCGCCGGCGACGCGTCGCCGGAGGCCTTGGTGGCGCTGGTGTCACCCCACACCCACCGCGAGGTCCTCGCCCACGAAAGCTCCTTCTATCAATCGCGCTGGCACAGCGGTCTCGCGGAAGGCGAGACCACCGTGCGGCAATTCCTGTCCCAAGAGGCCGTCGAAGGCATCAACCCATTCGAGGTCAGTGCGCGCCGTCGGAACCGGCAGGCCTTCGCGCGCCACCGTCGCGAAGCGGTGCGATGGCTGGGCATCGCTCCGTTGCTGGCGCGCAAACTCATCCACCTCTCCAGCGGCGAAATGCGCAAGGCCCTGCTCGCGCGGGCGCTGACCGGACAACCCCGGTGGCTGCTGCTCGATGAACCGTTCACCGGACTGGACCAAGCCACGCGCCGGCGGCTGCAACAGGTGATCGCGCGACTCCTGCGCCGCGGCCTCAAAGTCCTGGTCCTCACGAGCCGCCCGGACGAGATCCCCGCGGCGGTGACGCACGTGCTGTTGCTCAACCGCCATCGCGTCTTGGCCCAAGGCGACCGCGCGACGGTGCTGCGCCATCCCCTGGCCCGGCGACTCGTGGCCAATGCAGCCGCTGCGGGCCGGGTCGGAGCGGTGGGTCGGCCACCGAGACATGGGCAGGGCGAGGCCGGGTCTGCCGCTCCCCGCGGGGAAGCGGACGCGCTGGTCGAGTTCCGGAACGTTACCGTCCGTTACGGGGCGAAGACGATTCTATGGCACGTCACCTGGACCTTGCGCCGGGGCGAACGGTGGGCCTTGCTGGGGCCCAACGGCTCGGGCAAGACGACGCTCCTGAGTCTGATTCAAGGCGATAGTCCGCAGGCGTACGCGCACGACATCCGGCTGTTCGGCCGGAGCCTGGAAACGACGCAGGCGCTGTGGTTGGCGCGGCGACGCCTGGGGTGGCTTTCGCCCGAATTGCACCTTCACCACCCCGGCGGGTGGTCTTGCCTGAACGTGGTCTGCTCGGGTTTCGCCGGCTCGATCGGCTTGCATGAAGCGGTGTCCGCGCACCGGCGTCGGATCGCCCGCGCGTGGCTGCAGCGGGTCGGGCTGGGGGCCTGCGCGGAAGCGGCCTGGGAGGCATTGTCGTTGGGAGACCAAAGGCTGGTGTTGCTCGCGCGGGCCCTCGTGAAGCGTCCGGAACTCCTGGTGCTGGACGAGCCGGGTCAGGGGTTGGACCGCCGGCACCGGCACCTGGTCCTCGACACCGTGGACGCGGTGCTGCGCGAGACGGGCGCCGGCCTGTTGTTCGTGACCCATCACCCGCGGGAGTTGCCCGCCTGCATGACGCACGAACTGCGGCTGCGCCAAGGCCGGGCGTTCGCGCACCGGCGGGGCGGAGTGGTTTCGTGACGTCCGGCTGACCCGCGCCCGGGCCAGGCCGAAATTCGAGGCATTCTGGCGGTTACCAATGGATTATGATTGCATCCCCGGGACCGTCTCCTACGCTTGCAACCGATTCATCATGCGTTTGCCGTTCGCCAAGCCCGAAGCTTCTGCCCACCCTATGGCTCGGAGCGGGTTCGCCGGCCCGCAGGATGACTTCAAAACCATCCTTCCGCGAATGAAACAACCAAGACTCTGCCTCCTGCCGCTGCTCACGGCGGCGACGCTGCTCTGGGCTGTGCCCGGCGCCCGCGCCCTGCCCGTGATCACCAACGTCGCCGAAACCGGCGGCGACAATGAAGCCACCGACACCATCACCGCCAAGTGGACCGGTAACACCTGGAACCGCACCGTCGCCGACGAACCGACGGCCGGGGCGGTGGGCACGGCGTTCACGCTCGGCACCATGAAGGAAGACGCGCCGTGCTATGTGGACCGCAACCACCAGTACAACGGCGCGACCTCCGGCTTGCCGATTCCGCAGTACCTGGTGGGCGGGGAGTACATCATGTGCGGCAACGACAACCGGGACAATCCGGATTACCTGCTCGAGGTCTCTCTCAATGACTCCTGCTATGTCTATGTGCTGGTGGACAACCGCCTCCAGGACGGCAACAACGCCAACCCGCCGACCTTTGGGCCCAACATGCAATGGCTCATCGACGGCGGCTGGGAACCCATGATCACGGGAGCCAACCGCGCGGCCAATCCCACCTGGCCGGACGAGGTCGGCATTGACGAAGGCGCCGGCGGCACCGGCGCCGGGGTTTCCATCGAGAACTTCTTCTCCGTCTATGTGAAGACGGTGCCTGCCGGCAGTTTCCAGTTGTACCAGGCGGACGCCACCGGATTGAACATGTACGGCGTCGTCGTGAAACCGGTGCCGAAGACTCCGTTCGTCAGCCTCGCACGAGGCGACATGCGCGGGGTCACGTTCGCCGTGACCGACGGCTCCCAAACCTCCTTGAAGCCGGACAGCCTGAGCCTGACGCTGGACGGCGAGGCCATCACCCCCCAGAGCGTCACCAAGAGCGGCCTGACCACCACCATCGCCTATCGGGTCGATTACCCGCTCGCCTCCGGTTCCGCTCACACCTCGGTACTGGACTTCACGGACACCGCCACCCCGCCCACGGCCGGCAGTTCCACATTGAACTTCACCGTGCAGACCTATCCGACGCTGCCGCCGGCGATGTCCCTGGCGTCGGTGGATACCTCCAAGCCCGGCTTCAAGGCCCGGGTTTTCCAATATGACAACGCGCCGACCGATGCTTCGCAAAACATCGCCCGCGGGCCGGGCGGAACGGGCTTGATCCCCAACGTCGAGCGCCAAATCGCGATGGGTTACATCAACCCGGAAACCGGGCAGCCTTATCCCAACACCGCGAGCAGCGATTGGCTCCATGCGGGAGGCGGCACCGACACCGTTGGGGCGGACGGCTACTTCACCGTGCCCGACGTGATCAACTGGAACGGGACCGCGCCCGCCGCCGTCGGCAATTTTTCGGTGGATAGCACGCCGCCCTTCGAGGATGACACCATTCCCGGCATCCCGGGAACCAGTGTCACGCCCACCGACCGCTATGTGGTTTCGATCGAAACCATCCTCGAGCTCCAACGCGGCGCCTACCGTTTCGGCGTGAACAGCGACGACGGCTTTCGACTCTCCAGCGGTTGGGGCCCGGGCGACGTGGTCGGCATCCAGTTCGGGACCGCGGGCGACCGCGGCTTCACCGACACCACCATGGACTTCGCCGTGGAGGCGGACGGCAACTATCCCTTCCGCCTGATGTATTTCCAGACCAGCGGAGGCCAGGGTTGTGAGTTCTTCGTCGTCAACGTGGAGACCGGCGTGAAGACACTCATCAACGATCTGTCGGCCACGACGCCGATCAAGGCGTACCGCGAGAGCGCCGTGAGCCGGCCTTACGTCTCACGCGTGCTGCCCGCCATCGGCGACCAGTTTGTGATCGCCGACATGGACCTGGTGGTGGACATCACCGACGGGGCCATCGCAGTGGACAACGGCTCGATCGCGTTGAGCTTGAACGGCGGGCCCGTGACGGCGACGCCGAGCAAGGCGGGCGCGGTCACCACGGTTCGCCGGGCCGGATCACTGGCCGACCTGTTCGCCTCGGGCGCGAACAACGTCAGTCTGGTCTATAGCTTTACCGACGGGGGCACAACGACCTGGGTGACGAACAACTGGTCCTTCAGCGTGCCGGCCTACACCACGATCATACCGGAGGCGAACAACGTGGCCTCCGCCGCGGTCAGCGGCACCGGCTTCACAGCCCGCAACCAGCAGATCGACCGCTCGCGGGATGCCAATCAGGGCAACGGCGGTCGGTACACCGGCAACGGCGGCGGCGGCAACAACCTGCCGCGCCCGGAAATCCAGCTCGCGAACGGCTACCTCAACCGCACGAACAATCTCCCGTTCGACAACCTCGCCCCGGCGGGGGGCAATGCCGACGGCACGTGGGACATCCCGGCGGTGTTGAACTTCAATTCCACAACCACCGGCACCGCGGACAGCGGCATCTTCACCGGTGATGTCGTCGTGCCCGGCCTGCCCGGCACCGGCACCTCCAACGCCGGACTCGACAACTTCGTGCAGGAAATCGTCATGTATCTCGACCTCAAGGCGGGGGCGCACCTTTTCGGCGTGAACTGCGACGACGGGTTCGTGCTGAGTTGCGCCGCCAACCCGCACGACACGCTGGGCACCTTCCTCGGTCGTCGCGACCCCGGCGGCGGGAACTCCGGCTCGTTCGTCACGGCGGCGGCGATGAACGTCATCGTCCCCGAAGACGGCATCTATCCGTTCCGGCTCCTCTGGTGGCAGGGCGGCGGCGGCGTGAACGTCGAATTTTTCACCGTCGATCGCGACACCGGCCGGCACGTGCTGGTGAACGACACGGCCAATACGGAACTCGCGGTGCCGGCGTTCAGCACTTACACCGGTGCCACCAGGCCGTGGGTCAAGTTCTCGGCCTATCCGATGCCATCGATGTACCAGAACCAACATCAGCAGAGCGGCCCGGGCCCGATCAAGGTCGTCGTGGGCGCCGGCAACCCGGCCGACATCGCCAATGACGCGCCGGGCATCCGGCCGTTCGGCGACGCCGTTGGAGCCGTGGTCGCGGACCTGGGCACCGAGACGGTCGGCATGGTGCTCAACGGCCTGAGCGTGACCCCGACAGTCACGGACATCGCGGGCACAACCGACAAACTGGTCCTCTACACCCCGGACCCGCCGCTGGCTTCCGGCTCCACCAACACCGCCGGCCTGGTTTATGCCGGGGGAACGAACTACTGGACCTTCACGGTCATCACCAACGTGGCCGTGCCCGCCAGCGTGGCCGCGCCCGTCTCAGCAGCCGACCCGAGCGCGGTGGGCTTCCATGTCAAGGTCGTCCAGGCCAGTGCCGCGCGACCCGGAGGCAACACCGCCGCCGCGGCGGAGGATCAGTTGGCCGGCACTCCGGCCAGCGTGGCCATCGCCGGTCCCGAAGCCGACGGCGCCTACATCGCCCCGGGCATCATCAACTGGAACAACGCCAAGAACCCCGGCAACACGCCGTCCGACATCGGCAACTTCCAGCCGCTGCTGGGCGGGCCCGCCGATGATCCGGTGCCGGGCATCCCGGGCACGGACCTGACCGGCACGGCGCGATTCGAGAACATCGCGGCTGAAATCTTCGCC
Source organism: uncultured bacterium (assembly GCA_963735925.1). Taxonomy (GTDB): domain Bacteria; phylum Verrucomicrobiota; class Verrucomicrobiia; order Limisphaerales; family J093; genus DSVZ01. The sequence goes on along the minus strand of CAVTMT010000003.1, from coordinate 338,712 downwards.
TGGCTGGAGTTGCCCGCCGGGTACCAGAAGTTCGGCGTCAACGGCGACGACGGCTGGAAAGTGCAGATCGGCACCCCCGGCCAGACCGACGGCCCGGTGCTCTTCAGCGTCGATCGGGGTGCCGGTGCCCGCGACATTCCCTTCGCCTTCATCACCCCGCAGGCCGGGCTCTACCCCGTCCGCCTGGTGTGGTACCAGGGTGGCGGCGGCGGCAACCTGGAATTCTTCACCTACGGCCCGGACAATCAGAAGATTCCGGTCAACGACCGCAACAATCCGCTGGCCATCAAGGCCTGGTACCAGGCCAACGTCAGCCCGCCCCAGATCTCCAATTGGAGCCTCAGCGGCGGTTCGATCACGGTCGAGTGGAAGAACGGGGGCACCCTCGAATCCGCTCCGGGTGTGACCGGCCCGTGGACCAGCACGGGCCACAGCGACGGCTCGTTCAGCGAAGCCGCCACCGGCGAAGCCAGGTTCTACCGCGTCCGGCGCTGACCGCCGCGCACGGTTCGAATGCGAAAGGCCGGGCGAAAGCCCGGCCTGTTCGCTTTCCGGCCCGGCGTTGTCAGGCCGCCGCGCGGACGCGCGACGCCAGGGTGTGACCCAGGCTCTCGAAGATCAGCCGTCCGTCCGCGCTGCCCAACAGCTCCTCGCTCGCGCGGTCGGGATGCGGCATCAGGCCGGCCACGTTGCGCGGTTCGTTGCAGATGCCCGCGATGTTCAATAGGGAGCCGTTCGGATTCGCGTCGTCGGTCAATTCACCGGCCGCGTTGCAGTACTGCCAGAGGATTTGCCGGTTGGCCTGCAGCCGGGCGAGCGTTGGTTCGTCGGCGAAATAGCAGCCTTCGCCATGCGCGATGGGAATCTTCAGCAGCTTGTCGGGCGGCGTCCGGCAGGTGAACGGGGTGTCGCGGTTCGCGGTCTTGAGCAGCACCTGTTCGCACCGGAATTGCAGGGAGCGGTTGCGGATCAACGCGCCCGGCAACAGCCCCGCCTCGCACAGGATTTGAAAGCCGTTGCAGATGCCCAGGACGAAACCACCCGCCGCCGCAAAGCGCTGCACGGCCTGCATCACCGGGCTGAAGCGCGCGATGGCCCCGCAGCGGAGGTAGTCGCCATAGCTGAAACCGCCGGGAATGATGACCGCGTCCACGTCGCCCACGGCGGTTTCCTTGTGCCAGAGCAGCTCCGCCTCGTGGCCGAGCACGCGCACCGCGTGGACACAATCCTGATCGCAATTGGAGGCTGGAAACTGCAGGACGGCGAAACGCATATAGCCGCGGGGAGGCGTGCTGGAAACGCCGGGTTCGTTCAGTCGCGCAATTCGAGCCGGTAATCCTCGATCACCGGATTGCTCAGGAAGCGGTGGCAGGCCTCGTCCAGTTGTCGGCGCGCAGTCTCGGGATCGACACCGGCCAGGTCCACCTCGAGGTACTTGCCCACCCGAACCGCTTTGACCCCTTGGTAGCCCATGTGTTCCAGCGCTCCCTGGACAGTCTTTCCTTGCGGGTCCAACACCGCCTTCTTCGGGGTAATGATAATACTCGCTTTCATTGGCATCGGGACTGGCGCCGTTGCACGGCGCCCGGATGGTGAAATGGGCGGGCCGGCGACGCCAGCGAAATTCGCGAGGCGAACGCGGCCGGCGGCTCACGCCGGCGGCCGCATGAAGGGCCGCCCGGTGGCGCCGAGCCTTCCGACGTTGCGCGGCCGCGGGGAGGAGGGGAAAGCAAAAAGCCAGCCTTGGAATTCAGCGACGCGTCTGCGCGCCACCCCAACGCTGGCAAGCCGTTCAACCGCTCCCGGCCCGGTTCCGCAAGGCGGGCGGACCGGCCGCTCCTACTTCATGAGCAGCATCTGCCGCGCGCGCTTCACCGCGCGGGTCATCCGGCGCTGGTAATGGGCGGGCAGGCCGGTGTACTTGCGCGGCAGGATCCGGCCGGCGTCCGTGACGTATTGGCGGAGCATCGTCGCGTTCTTGAAGTCCAGCGACTCGATGACGTAGTCCACCTTGGGCCGGGGCCGGGGGGTCCGCGTTTCGCCGGTGCTGCGACGGCCGCCGCTGCGGCCGTTGCTACGTTCCAGATGTGTCTTGCGGGGCATGAGGGTTTACTTGATTTCGCGATGAAGCGTGTGCCGACGCAGAAAGCGGTTGTATTTCATCAACTCGACCTTCTCCGTCTGGACCTTTTTGTTGCGGGAGGTCACGTAGCGGGAGGGCGCTTTGCCTTCTTTTCTCGCCTCGGTGCACTCGATGGTAACCTGTTCGCGCGGCATAATTCCTATTCCTTCTCCTTGGCGGGTTTTTCGTCTTCCTCGCCATCGTCTTCGACTTCGGGTGCGGACACGACGTCGATCATTCCCAGGCTGCCCAGCTTGCGCTGGCGCAAGGCTCCCTCGCGTTCGAGCTGGGCCTGCGCCTCCACCGTAAACCGGGTCCACGGGATCGCTTCCAAGCGCGCCCGGGGAATGGGTTTGCCGGTCAGTTCGCAGGTGCCGTACGTGCCTCGCTGAATCCGCTTCAGCGCCTCGTCGATTTCGTAAATGGCGTCCTGGTCCGACGAGAGGAGGCTCAGCGCGAAGTCCCGGTCGAAATTGTCGGTGCCGGAATCCGCCATGTGCAGACTGTAGCCGTCCATTTCCTCGGCCGACTCCTTGGCCAGACCATTCATCTGCCGGAGCAGACGATCCCGCAGATCGAGCAAGGTGAGGTAGTGCTTTTTCCACTCCGGCTTCACGTCGGCCTGTCCGTTCGGCTCACGGGTCGGACTCACCAAGCCCAAAATCGACGCCGCAGTGGCGGCTTTGACATTCCTGCCCCGCGCTGGACCGGCGGGGGCCTTGATTATGCCCGGTTTTTTGTGTATCACGGCAACCTACTGGCGTTAAATTAGTTAAGAACGACCGCGACGCGTTACCCCGCGGACGAAGGCCGGGCAAACTAGCAAACTTCCGGCAAACCGCCAGCAAATTCTTTGCTTCAGCGAATCTGCGGGACGGCACAGTCTGGTTTTCACCATTCGAAGACCAGCCGCGGATCGGGAAGCCCCGGGCGCCCGGTCCGTGCCGCGGCCAGGACCCGCCATCCGGGAGCACGGGCGTGTCCCGAACCCGATCAACTCCGGTAGATGATCTGCATCGCGTAGTCGGTGAGGATCTTCTGGGTCGCGATGTCGATGTGGGTGTAGGTCAGCGGCGTCAGGTTGACGATGTTTTCCTCGCCGATCTTGTTCAGAAACGCCGCCACGAACTCCTCGTAACGGTCGTGGCCGACCTCGACGCAATCGGTGTGGCGGAAGATGCGGACCTTGATCTTCTTGGGGCCTGCGCCCGGCACTTCCTCCTCGATCTTGGGCTTCACGATCAGCACCTCCGCCGGCCCCTCGCGCACGGGCACCACGAAATGATGTTCCACCTTGGAGGCAGCGGAATCGTGAATCGGGTTGTGCATGTGGATGTTCGTGACATCCGCGGCCGGAACGGTGATCTCGGTGTTGCAGGTCGGGCACTGAATGGCCTGCCCGGCGGCACCGGCGTCCACCATGAGTTCCTGCTGGCAGTGTGGGCAATGAAATGTGAGGTCCATAGCGGTTTCGCGTTTGCAGGCTGATTGCGTCGGAGACTAAAAGCCGCCCCCCCGGTCGCGCCAGCACAAAAGGAAGACAGATCATGGCCGCAACGCGATTCGCGAGAAAAGGTGCGCCCAGGACCCGTTCTTGCGTGCCTTGAGCGCCACCCGTCTGGCAATCTCGGCCGCGCATGGATTCGGCATCGCCTTTGCCCTGGGCCCCCGGCCAACGCCACGTCGTCACCGTGGGGGATCTCGCCTTTGGCGGCGAAGGCGTCGCCCGGTTGGGTGAATTCGTCGTCTTCGTGCCGTTTGCGCTGGTCGGGGAGGAAGTCGAGGTGGAACTGATCGAGGTCAAGCGCCGGTTTGCGCGCGCGCGTCTGCTCGCCGTCCGCCGCGCCTCGCCGCTGCGCGTGGCGCCCCGCTGCCCGCACTTCGGCGCGTGCGGCGGTTGCCAGTACCAGCACCTGGATTACGCGGAGCAACTGCGGGTGAAACACAAACAGGTCGGCGACCTGTTGGAACGTCTGGGCGGGTTTGCGCGGGAGGTCCTGACGCCGGTCACGCCCTGCCCGGCGCCCTATGGTTACCGCAACCGGATCATGATCCGCAGCCAGTGGCACAAGCCGGAGCAACGGCTGGTGATCGGGTTTTTGCGGCACGATTCCGGGTTGGTGGTGGACCTGGAGGAATGCGCCATCGCCGAGCCGGTGTTGAACGAGCAGATCCGCCAGGTCCGGGCACATCCGCCACCGAAAGGCGGTTTGAAAGTGGTCCTGCGCCTCCAACCGGAAGGCTGGGAACTCCCGCGCGATTCGTTTTTCCAGAACAACTTTCACCTGTTGCCGGAGCTGGTGGCCACCGTTCGCGAGCGTCTGCAGGCCGCCGGCACCCGGCACCTCGTGGACGTCTATTGCGGCGTCGGCTTCTTTGCGCTCGAACTGGCCGACCTGGTGACCGCCTTCGTCGGCGTGGAACTGGACCGGCTGGCGATCCAGGCGGCGGGTCGTAACGCCGCAGCCCGCGGCGTGACCAATGGCGAGTTCCTGGCCGGACACGCGGAGGAACTCCTGCCGGCCCTGTTGACCCGGTTTCCGGCGGCCGACACCAGCCTCATCCTGGATCCGCCGCGCCGCGGGTGTGTCCCCGCGTCGTTGGCGGCCTTGCGGGCGGCCGGGCCGCAACAAATCTTGTACGTTTCGTGCCATCCGGCGACGCTGTCGCGGGATCTGAAGACCCTGTGCGGGGAAGGCCGGTACCGGCTGGAGCGGGTGGTGCCGCTGGATATGTTTCCCCAGACACAGCATGTCGAGTGCGTGGCCGATCTGCGGCGGACGACGGAAGACCGTCCGCGCGGCGGGCCACTGTAGCCTTGCCAGATGCAGGGGCTTCGATTCAACTCGGCCGGACCACTGCCTGACCTTATGGATGACTCCGATCAACCGTCATTTGGATTCGCCCAGCGGAAGCTGCCTTGGATCGTAGCCGCCGCGGGATTGTTGTTATACCTGGTCACTCTCGACCCCTGGGTGCGCCTCGACAGCCTGCCTCAGGTAGCCAAAATCGTCGGGTGGGACTGGACGCCCACGCTGTACGCGCCGCTTCATTTTCTGTTGACCTACCCGTTCCGATGGCTGCCCGAGGGGATCCAACTGGTGGCGTTGAACGGACTCTCCGCGCTGCTGGCGGCCGCCACCTTGGGCCTGTTGGTGCGTTCGGTCTCGCTCCTCCCTTACGACCGCACGCGGGAAGCCCGCATCCGCGAGCACAGCGAAGGGGCTCTGCTGAGCAACCGACTGGCCTGGGTCGGGCCGGTGTTTGCGGGCCTGATCTGCGGGCTCCAGTTCAGTTTCTGGGATCACGCCACGGCCGCCACCAGCGAAATGTTGGATTTGCTGTTGTTTGCGTACGTCATCCGGTGCCTGCTGGAGTTTCGCCTCGATGGGCGCGAGAGCTGGATGCTGCGCATGGCCTTCGTGTACGGGCTGGCGGTCACGAACAACTACGCCATGATCGCCTTCTTCCCCTGCTTCCTGATCGCGGTGGCATGGATCAAGGGCCTCGGGTTTTTCAATTTCGCCTTCCTGGGCCGGATGCTGGGCTGCGGCGTGGCCGGCCTGGTCCTCTATTTCGTACTGCCGCTCGTGGCCGTGATGGGAGGGGCCGAGTCAGATGTGGGATTCTGGGCTTACCTGCACACGGTGCTCGCCAACCAGAAGGCTTCCCTGGCCTCGTTTCCTCAATGGGTGATCCTCCTGCTGTCCCTGACCTCCCTGCTTCCCGTGCTGCTGATCGGCGCGCGCTGGGGCGTGGCGGAAGGCGACACCAGCCGGGCGGGCGTCGTCACCGCCGGATTCATCACGCGTTTCATGCACATCGTGATGCTGGCGGCGAGCGTATCGGTGTTCTTCGATCCCGTCTGGGGTGCGCGGTCGCTGGGAGCTCCCCTGGCGTTGCTGCCGTTCTATTACCTGGCCGCTCTGGCGGCGGGATACTACGTCGGCTATCTGCTCCTCGTGTCCCAGGAACCGACCGGCCGGTCGCGCCACCGCAGTTCGCCGGGGATGCAGCTCTTGAACCGGGCGATCGCCGGCGCCACGATCGTGGTCGTCGCCGGCACGCCCTTTTACATGGTGTACCGCAACGTGCCCGTCGTCCGGCAGGCCAACAGCGGTTTGCTGCGCCAGTACGCCGAGTCGCTGCTGCATTCCGTCCCCACGAAAGGGGCGTACGTGATCAGCGACAACCGCACCGACTTGCTCCTGTTCGACGCCCTCCTGCACCGCCGCGGAATCCAGACCAACTACGTGCTGCTGGCCTCACGGCTGATGCCCTACAAGCTTTACCAGCAGGAGCTCACCCGGCGGTACGGCGCCCGCTGGCCGTATGGCCCGCGGTTTGAAACCGCGGGGGACACCCTCGACGAGGGGACCCTGACGCGCCTGATGCGCGAATTGACGGGGTCCAACCAGGTTTTCTATCTGCATCCCAGCATGGGGTATTATTTCGAGTCCGTACGGTCTGTGCCGCAGGGCATGGTTTACCGGCTGGAACCGCTGCCCACCAACTCCTGGAAGCTGCGGCCGCTCACGGCGTCCGAGGTGAGCACAAACGAACAGTACTGGGAGTCCATGCTGCCGGACCTCGACCGGTTGCCGCCGTTCAGCGATCACGTGACGACCGAGGTGCGTTACGTGGACGGCTCGTTCTCCCGCAACCTGGTGTATTGGGGGACGGCCCTCGAACGGCAGGGCGAACCGGAGAAAGCCCGGCGCTGGTTCGAAACCGCGCTCAAGCTGAACCCGCGGAACGTCGTCGCCCGGTATAACCTGGACTGCAACCAGGCCCTCCGCGCCGGAAAGTCTCCGTCCCTGAACGATCCCTTGCCCGAATACCTCAAGAATGAACGCCGCGGCTGGGATCAGTTGCTGCTCGAAGACGGTCCGGTGGACGGGCCGCAATTGACTTACCAGTTGGGCATGGAGTACGTCCGCAGCGCCTTGTTCCGCCAGGCGCTGACCGAGTTCCAACGGGTGCGGACCCTGCTCCCGGAAGATCCGCAGGCGCAATTGTGGGAAGGCAGCATGGAGGCCATGGTCCGTTTTGGTGCCGGGGACGTGGCGGGCGCGGAAGCCCAGGCCTTGAATCTGCACCAGCGGTATCCGAAGGAGGACAGCGTGCTGGAGACGCTGACCCAGATTTATCTTCACACGAGCCGCTTCACGAATGCCCTGGCGACCATCGAAAACCAATTGCAGCTCGACGCCAACAACTCCCGCGCCTTGCTGAACAAGGCGGCGATTTGCATCCAATTGAAGGACTATGCCCGGGCCATTCCGCCGCTGGACACCCTCCTGGCACGCCAGCCGGACAACAGCGCCGCCTTGATGAACCGGGCGATCGCCAATCTCCAAAGCGGCAAGCTCGAGGCCGCCGCCCGTGATTACGAGGCGCTCCGCAGGCTCATGCCGGAGTACTACGCGGTTTATTACGGTCTGGGGGAGGTGGCCTACCGCCTGAAGGACAAGGCCACCGCGCTCCGCGAGTTCGAGGTTTACCTCAAGTACGCCGACAAGAATTCCGAGGAATACAAAGAGGTGCAAAGCCGCGTCCGGGATTTGAAGGGCGGCGCCTAGCCGCCGGCGCCATGCGGGTCACGCACGTCATCACCCGCTTGATCGTCGGCGGCGCCCAGGAAAACACGATCGCCTCGGTGCTCGGGCTGCGCGAACGGCCGGGGCTGGAGGTGCGGCTCGTCGCCGGGCCCACGGCCGGACCGGAAGGCTCGCTAGAGGGACGCGTGAGCAGCCAGCCCGGGTTGTTTACACGGCTGCCTTCGCTGATCCGCGCCGTGCATCCCGGCCACGATGGCGCGGCCTATCGGGATTTGCGCAACCTCTTCCGCCAGTCGCGTCCGGATATCGTGCATACCCACAGCGGCAAGGCGGGAATCCTGGGACGACTCGCAGCCCGCTCGGCGGGCGTGCCGATCATCGTCCACACCATCCACGGCCCTTCGTTTGGACCGTTTCAAGGAGCGGCCGCCAACCTGGTCTTCCGCCTGGCCGAGCGCCTGGCGGGCCGCGTCACCACCCACTTCGTCGTGGTGGCCCGCGCCATGGCCGACCAGTACCTCGCCGCGGGCATTGGCCGGCGGGAGCAGTACACGCGCATCCTCAGCGGCTTTCCGCTCGAACCCTATCTGACCGCCGCCAATGACCCCGCGTGGCGCGCCCGCCTCGGCCTGGCGCCGACCGATTTCGTCGTCGGCAAAATCGCGCGCCTGTTCAAACTGAAGGGACACGACGACCTCTTCGCCGTGGCGCCCCGGTTGGTCCGGCAATGCCCGCAAATGAAGTTCCTGCTCGTCGGCGACGGCGAATGGCGGGCTCGGTTCGAGGAACTCGCGCGGCGGCCCGGCCTGGCCGGCCACGTGGTCTTCGCCGGCCTGGTGTCTCCCGAGGACGTGCCCCGGTACGTCGGGGTCATGGACGCATTGGTGCATTTGTCGCTCCGAGAAGGTCTGCCGCGCGCGTTGCCGCAGGCGCTGGCGGCAGCCAGGCCGGTGGTGGCCTACGATTGCGACGGGGCGCGCGAGGTTTGCCGGGACGGCGAAACCGGCTTTCTCGTCGCGGCCGGCGATCGCGAAACCCTCGAACAACGCCTGTTGACCCTGGCGCGCGAGCGCGATCGGGGCGCCCGCATGGGGGCGCAGGGACAGGCGTTGGTACGCGAGCAATTCCCGGTCGAGCGGCTCGTGGAGGAACTTCACGGACTGTACCTGCGCCTGGCCGGGCGACACGGTCTGGCCGGACTGGCGGCCCCGGCCACAACTTCAAGCGCACCCGGATGACGTTTCCTTTCAACATTTACCTGCTGGCCTGGGCCGGCGGTCTGGCGGCCACGGCCGGCGCGTTGCCGCTGTGGCGGGCGTGGTGCCGCCGCACCGGCCTGGTGGACGATCCGGGCCATCGGAAGATCCACAGCGAACCCGTGCCGCTCGCCGGCGGCCTGGCGGTGTTCACGGGACTGGCGGTGCCGCTGCTGCTGGGTCTGCTGGCCGTGAAGCTGGGCCTGTTGAACCTGCCCACGGCGGGAGCGCTCGGACACGGCTTCGCGCGCCGTGCGCCGCAGTTGATCGTGATGTTCGCAGGGGCGGCAGGCATGGTGGTGCTGGGTTGGCTGGACGATCGGCACGAACTGAGCGCCCGCTGGAAGTTTGCGGGCCAGGCGGCGATCGCCCTGGGGGTCGCGGCCAGCGGCGTGCGCGTCACCTTGTTCGTCCCGAGCTTCGCCTTCAGCCTGCTGGTCACAACCCTGTGGATCGTCACCGTGACCAACGCGCTCAACTTCCTGGACAACATGAACGGCTTGTGTGCCGGTTTGGGCGCGATCGGGGCGCTGTGCTTCGGCCTCAAGGCGGCCATTGCCGGCCAGTATCTGGTGGCTTCCTTCGCCCTGCTGACCGCGGCGGCACTGGTGGGATTCCTGCCCTACAATTTCCCGCGGGCCTCCGCCTTCCTCGGCGACACGGGAAGTCACCTCGTGGGCTACCTGCTGGCCGTGCTGGCCATCCTGCCCCATTTCTATTCCGACGAGCATCCGACCAAGCTCGCGGTCTTGAATCCGCTGCTGATCCTCGCCGTACCGCTCGGCGATCTGGTTTGGGTGGTACTGCTGCGCTGGCGGTTGGGCCAGCCCGTTTACGTCGGCGACAACAACCACCTCTCCCACCGGTTGGTCCGACGTGGTCTGAGCAAGTCCACCGCGGTGCTGGCAATCTGGCTGCTGGCGGCGACGACGGGCGCGCTCGCGTTTCTTTGATCGCCGCGGCGGGTTCCGTCGCCGGGCGAGACGCCCCCACCGCCGCCAAAGTCCCTGGGCGCTCAGCCTGTCGCCGTGGCCTGCCGCGCGCGGTGGAACACCGCCACGTGCCCGACGCGCATCACAAGCTGGCTGCCCGTGCGTTCGGCAATCTGCGGCGCGAGCACCTTCTTCTGTTCCTTGAATTCGTCGAAGCGGATCTTGACCAACTCGTGGTCGGTGAGCGCCTGATCCAACGCCGCCAGGAAGCCAGCCGAGACGCCGCTCTTCCCCAGCTTCAGGATCGGCTCCAGAAGCTGGGCGCGCGCCTTCAAGGCCCGCAAGGTGGGTGGTGATGAGGGGTTCAGATCGCGCCTTTATTTGGCGGGGCCGGGAATGCTTTTCCGCCCTGGTGTTGGTTCATCGAGTTATTCGCAAAACTGGGTCGAAGCCGGCTCCGGTTCGAACGCCGGAGAGTTGCCGGGGTCAGGTGCCGGAGTCAGGCGGCCGCGGGGCTTCGCCGGGAACCGCTGCCGGCGCAACCTGCCCGCCGCATTCTTTGCGGAAGACTTCGCCAAAGGCCTCGCGCAATCGCTCCACCATCGCGCTGCCCGGAAAGACATGGCCGTCCAAGGAATCGACCTCGATGATGCCTTGGACGCTGTTGGTGAGAAACAGCGCGTCCGAGCTGTGGAGCACCTCGACCTTCGTGAGCCGCTTCTTCACGACGATGTTCTGGCTGGCGCAGATTTCGAGGATGACCGCCCGGGTGATGCCGGGGAGCACGCCCACCGCCGTCGGGGAGGTATAGACCACCGGGCCCCGCGTCCAGAAAAGGTTGGCGCCGGCCCCTTCGGCCACCTCGCCATTGGTGTTCACCAGCAGGGCCTCCTCCGCGTGCGCCGCCTCCGCTTCCATGCGGGCCAGCACCTGGAGCAGTTTGCTGCCGGTCTTGACCGACGCCAGCGGGTCCGCCGGCGCCAGGCGCATGGAGGAGGTGATCAGGCGCCAGTGCAGGGGATTGGGCGCGTCGATGGCCGGAGACGGGTACAAAGCCATCACGAGCAACGGCGAGTCCGCCCCCGCGGGAGAGTAGCCGCGCGGGCCGACTCCGCGCGAGAGCGTCAGCCTCAGGAGCGCGTCTTCCAGATGATTCTGGTCGATCAGTTTGCGGGCGGCGTCGCGAAGCTGGGGCAGCGGAACCGGACATTGGATGCGCAGCAACTCCAACCCCCGCACGAATCGCTCGATGTGCTGATGCCAGCGAAACACGCGCCGGTGGCAGACGCGCATGGTCTCGAACACGCTGTCGCCATACAGAAACGCCCGGTCAAAAACCGAAACCCGCGCCTGCTCTTCCGGAACGAATTCGCCGTTGAAATAGACAACCATGATGTTTTGCTAAGCCGCGAGCCGGCCCGCGTCACCGGGCGAAGAGGAGGCGGGAGAGCGGCCTTCGCTGTCAAGCACTTCCAAGAGCCCGCCCGCCTTGGCCAGCGTCTCGTCGTACTCGGCCGCGGGGTCCGAATCCGCCACGATTCCCGAGCCGGTATAAAACCAGGCCCGGTCACCCGCACAGAACGCCGCCCGGATGAGGATGCTCAACTGCGTCTGCCGGTTGAACCCGAGATAGCCCAGGGCGCCGGTGTATGGCCCGCGCCCGACCGGCTCCAGTTCGTCGATGATCTGCATGGCCCGGAACTTCGGAGCGCCGGTGACACTGCCGCCGGGAAAACAGCTCTCCAGCGCCTGCAGGTGCGTGACGTCACCGCGCAACCGGCCTTCGACCGTGGCCACCAGGTGTTGCACCTGCGCGTAGGCTTCCAGGCGCGCCAGTTCGGGCACCCGCACCGAACCGAACGAACACACCCGGCCCAGGTCGTTCCGCAGCAGGTCCGTGATCATCGTCAATTCGGCCTGTTCCTTCGGACTCGCGCGCAATTCGGCCGCCAGCACGGCATCGCTGAACGCGTCCGCGCCGCGTGGCCTGGTCCCTTTGATGGGGCGCGTTTCGATCCGCAGACCATCGCCGCGCAAAAACAGCTCGGGCGACGCGGACACGATGGCGAAATCCTCCCCTTCCAGGCACGCGGCGTAAGGCGCCGGCGAAGCGGCGGCCAGCCGGCGGTACAGCGCCCACGCGTCGCTGCCGCCCGGCACTTCCCAGCGCTGGGCGAGGTTCGCCTGATAAATGTCGCCCTGCCGGATGTACGCCTGTGCCCGCACCACGCGGCGGACGTAATCCTCCCGCCCCATTGCCGGAACACAGGCCGTGGCCGACCGCGGGGCAAATCCGTCCGCACCCGCCGGCGATTCGAGCTCGCGCCGCCAGAAATCCTCACTCTCCCGGGCCCGGGTCGCCGAACGCGAGCCGTCGGGCAGCAAACCGGTGGCCACAATCCACGCGCCGCCCGCCTCGTGGTCGAACACCACCAGGCTGTCGTAGAACCCCACCCAGCAATCCGGCAGCGGCAGGTCCGCCACCGGATGCGGCCGCAGCTTCGGCTCGACGAATTGCCGCAGTTCGTAACCCCAGTAGCCGATGCCGGCACCGGCCGGGAACGGCACGTCCGCGTCCGCCGGCAGATCGTACCGTGCCAGCAACGTTTCCAGGATTCGCCAGGGATTGCCGAAGAGCGTCTGCCCCGCGCCGCCGCTCCGGGTCTCACCGCCCGCCCCGGTCGAGCGGAAGGTCAGGAACGGCGCGACCGCCACGAAGGAATAGCGACCGCCAACACCTTCGCGGGAACGGGTCTCCAGCAAAGCGAGCCCGCCGTGGCGCCGCACTCGACCGGCGAGTGATTCCGGCGTGTGACCGGTCTGAACCTTGCGGGCGCGGGTGCGCATGAGCCAGAGGTTAGCCCATCTTTTCCCGGCCGCCAGCCCGCCGTCGAACGGCCTCGATTCGAGCCTCGATTTGAGACTGGCGTTGCCGGACTTTCAATCTAGCCTCCGCGGCTTGTGAAGAAACCGGAGTTTGACTCCATTGAAGCCCTGGTGGGCGACCTTCGCCACGGCCGCATGGTGATCCTCGTGGACGACGCCGACCGCGAAAACGAGGGCGACCTCGTCATGGCCGCGGAGCACGTGACGCCCGCCGCCGTCAATTTCATGGCCAAGCACGGCCGCGGCCTGATTTGCGTGCCCACCACGTCCGAGCGCCTTCAGCAACTGGGCATCGAACGGATGGTCGTGCAGAACCGGGAGTCGTTCAAAACCGACTTCCAGGTCAGCGTGGACGCCGCCGCGGGCATCACCACCGGCATCAGCGCCGCGGACCGCGCCCGCACCATCGCGGCGCTGGCGGACCCGACGGCAACCCCGGGCGACCTCGTCCAGCCGGGGCATGTCTTCCCGCTGCGGAGCAAAGCCGGCGGCGTGCTCCAGCGCGCCGGCCACACCGAGGCCGCGGTGGACCTGACCACGCTGGCGGGGTGCCGACCGGTCGCCGTGATTTGCGAAATCATGAGTGACGACGGTTCGATGGCGCGCCTGCCGGAACTGCGGCGCTTCGCCCGAAAGCACAAACTCAAGCTGGGCACCATCGAAGCGTTGATCAGCCACCGACGCACCCGCGAGCACCTCGTCGAGCGCGTGGAGACCGTCCGCCTCCCGACCGACTTCGGTGAGTTCGACCTGCATTTGTACCGCTCCCGGCTGGATGGTCAGCACCACCTGGCGCTGGTCCGGGGCGAGGTGGCCGGCAAACCGAACGTGCTGGTGCGCGTGCACAGCGAATGCCTGACCGGCGACGTCTTCGGCTCGCGGCGCTGCGATTGCGGACCGCAACTCCACCAGGCCATGCGCCAGGTGAGTGAAGCCGGCTGCGGCGTGATTGTTTATATGCGCCAGGAAGGCCGCGGCATCGGGCTGCCCGCCAAGATCAAGGCGTACAAACTCCAGGAAGGCGGCCTCGACACGGTCGAGGCCAACCTCAAGCTGGGCTACCCCATGGATCTGCGCGAATACGGTCTGGGCGCGCAAATCCTCACCGACCTCGGTCTGCACACGATCCGCCTGCTGACCAACAACCCCAAGAAGCTGGTCGGCCTCGAGGGTTACGGACTGGAGATTGTGGAGCAGGTGCCCATCCGCATCGCCGAGAATCCGCACAACGCGAAGTATCTCAAAACGAAACGCGAGAAGATGGGCCACCTGGTTTGACCCGCCCGGCACCTTCCCCTGCCCTGCCGATTTCCGATCATGCTCAAAGCGATGACTTCCCGTCGGGTCCGCCCCACCGGCGGACGGTTCGCCATCATCGGCTCCCAATACAATCCGCGCTACGCCGACGCGTTGGTCCGGTCCGCCCGCGCCGAGTTGCGGCAGGCCGGTGCGACCGTTGAAGTCGTGCGGGTCCCCGGTGCGTTCGAGATCCCGGTGGTGGCCGCCCGACTGGCGCGCCGGGAAAGCGCGCCGTTCGACGCGCTCATCTGCCTTGGCGTGGTCATCCGCGGCGAGACGGCGCACGCCGATTTGATCGGTCGCGCGGTCACCGAGGCGCTGGTGCGGCTCCAACTCGAGCGCGAACTGCCGATCATTCACGAAGTGCTCCTGCTCGACACCGAGGAGCAGGCGCGGGCACGGTGCCTGCCGGCCGGCCACAACCGCGGCCGGGAGGCGGCCCAAACGGCGATCGAGATGGCCAAGCTGATGCGCCGGCTTGGCGCGGCTGGAGCATTGGCGCCCGTGATCGGCTGACCGGAAGCCGGGCGGCGGGATGGGAGCCGCACGAGCCCGGGCGGATTTCCCTCAATGCCCGCCGGCGGTCTTCACGCCGTGCAGCGACTCGGCCCCGCTGAACTTCGGCCAGTAGTAACCATAGAAGGCGACGAAGGCGAAGCAGAACAAGGGCACGATGAACCCGCGGGACATGTCGTACTGATCCGCCACGTAACCCATCAGCTTGGGCAGAATCGCCCCGCCCATGATGGCCATCACGATGAACGCCGAAGCCTTCTTGGCCCGCGCACCCAACCCGAAAATCCCCAGCGCAAAGATCGTGGGGAACATGATCGACATGAAGAAGTAGCTCAGGAAAACGCAAGCCACGGAGAGCCAGCCGAGTTTGCTGAAGACCACCAGGCAGATCACGACGTTCATCACTCCGTAGAGACCGAGAATCTTGTGGGCGGAGAATTTCTTCAGCAGGCCCGCGCCGGTGAAACGGCCGATCAAGAAACAGAAGAAACCTACCGATGCGAGGAAAGCGGCTCCTTTGTCACTGACAGTGAGGATGCGGTCATTGAAAGAGACCTCATTCGGATAGGCATCCAGCAGGAGATTCCGGTTGAGTTGGGCAAGGTTGATTTCCTGCTTGGGCAGCGCATCCAAAAGCTGCGCCATTTTCACGTCGAATTTCTCCTGAATCTTCGCCTGCCGGGCTTTGTCCTGAAGTTGGGAGAGATCGAGCCGTTCGGCGACTGCCAGCTTCAACTGATCCCGCAGACGAGTCAGGTCCTGTTGCATTTGCGCCTGCTTGGCCCTGTCCGCGATCATCTTTACGGTTTTGGCACCGAGCGTGATTCCGCTGAATCGCTCCGGAGAATAGAGCAAGCGTTCGGGCTTCACCCTGTTCGGATCCTGCTTAACGATGCGGTTCAGGTCTTGGAGGATTTCCAGCCGCAGCGGCTTAGGCACGGGAGTCCCTACTTGGTATTCCGCCAGCCTGGAAACCGTGTTGGTGGACAACTCGCTGTTCAGGAACGCGGAAACCGGATCCGACTTCTGTTTCAACTTCGCGGCCAAGGCAGGCAAATCCTTGAAGTCGCTGCCGACGAGCGTGGTTTGAACATCGATCCACTCCGCGGCTTTGCCCGTCCGCCACGCTGCCGGGATGGACGGCACTTCGGCGGTCATGTAGTTGATGAAGAAACTGAAAATGCCGGCCTGGGCGGCCACATAGAGGAATTGGGCGGCCACCGCCATCACGAAATGCGGGTGCTTCCAGATCGAATGGGAAGCGTTCGGCGTGGCGTCGTCGAGATGATAGTCGTCCTCCGTCTTGATGTCCGGGATGTAGGCGAAATAGAAGACCACCGCCAGGACGCAGACCACCACCGCCACGATGACGTAGGGAATGTAAAGCGTCTCGCTGCCCGTGCTGCGCCCCGTCGCCGCGTCCTTGGTATAAAAGAACATGCCGCCGATGATCGGGCCGAAGATCCAGCCGACACCGTTGCAGGATTGCGCGAGGTTGATCCGCGTGGCGGCATAACGGGTCGGCCCCAGAACCGTCGTGTACGGATTGGCGATGGTCTCCAGGAAGGTCAACCCGGCGGCGATGGCGCACACGCCGCCAAGGTAGCAGGCGAAAGCCGTCGTCGAGGAAACGGTGCCGGCGTGAACCATCGCATTGATCTTCGTGGCCGGGATGAACCAGAACCCGCCCGCCGCCACCAGGAGCAAGCCCGCGATGATGCCGCCCTTGTAGCCCAGCCGGATCGCCAGCCAGCCGGCGGGCATCGCCATCAGGAAGTACCCCAGATAGTGCGCGAACTGCACCCACGCGGACTGGGACTTGCTCAGGTTGAGTTCGTCCTGAAAGTGCTTGTCCATCACGTCGATCATCCCGTTGCAGACGCCCCACAGGAGGAACAGCGAACTGACCAGGATGAAGGTGACGATCAGGTTCTTGCCGTCATCGGCGACGAACAGGCTTTGCTTTTTTGCGTTCATGAGAGTCTAGGCCCGTATCCGCGGATGCGCGGTTGCGCGCGCCGGGTGCTCCATCCGGGCGCGTCGCAGGGGGCGGGGACCACCGGCGCTGGATTCCCGAAGGCGGGCCGCCGGTGAGGTTGAGCCGCCGGCCAAATGGCAGTCGCTCCCGCCCCGTCGAGGCAGGCCAACAGCGCCGTCGCTGTGAGCCGCGAGCAACGGAACAGAAAGCGTGGTCATTGGCGGCGATACTTAAAGAGGCACGCCCCGCAGCGTCAAGCCCGATGCCGCCAGGGCGCCGGGTGGTTCCCGCCTCGCCTTCCCCTTCGAACCCCAAACGCTGGCGGGTGCCGCCGGACATCCCGGTCCGGAGCCGCCAGGTTGGCCCGCGGGTCGGCTCGGACCACCGGCCGGGGTGGCTCACGCTCGGCTGGGCGGAATGGACCGGAGCGGATTGGCGTTCGGCGCGGCGCCCCCTACCTTGAGTTCCGAGCCGGCGGCGGGTCGGCGATTGGCATCGATTGTGCGTCCCCAAGCGATATGCGCACGCAAGGCAAAGGAGCGTTTACGCTCATCGAACTGTTGGTGGTCATCGCCATCATCGGGATCTTGGCGGCGTTGCTGCTCCCCGCGCTGGCCGCGGCTAAGGAACGGGCCAGGCGCACGGCCTGCAAGAGCAACCTGCGGCAGTTCATCATCGCCACCTACATTTACGCCGGCGACTTCCGCGATCAGCTTCCCAGCGGGCAGACGGACGCGGCCAATCCGAACGACACCCACACCCCCGTCCTCTCGACCAACAGCCGAAACGTCATCCTCCAGTACAGCGGCGGTCTGGACGTGCTCGACTGCCCGAACCTCGCCACCGCCTTCAAGACCAAGAAAGACTGGCGGATCCACGATGGCTACGGGTACGCGATCGGCTACCACTACCTGGGCGGCCACACGAACACGCCGTGGGCGTTGGCCGCCCCCGCAAACGCCGCCTGGATTTCGCCCCAGCGTACCGCAGAAGACCCGACCCTTGTCCTGGTGGCCGACCTGAACGTCTTTTGCCATCCGTACCAACGCATGGTGGCACCGCACGCGGGATCGGGCTTCGTCTTCCGGGACGAGTCGTACTACAGCAACAACGACAATGCCCCCAACGAAACCTGCGTCGATCTCGGCGCCAAAGGTGGAAACGTCGGCCGTCTGGACGGCTCGGTGGCATGGAAGAACATCAAGGAAATGAAGATCTACCGCGCCTCGCAGTTGTACGACACCTACGGGATGTGGTGACCTTGGCTGCCGGCCCCGCCGGGTTCAGCCCAGAAGCAGGAAGCAAAGGGCGAGGATGGCCGTGGCCGGCAGGGCTCCCAGCAATAAACCGAGCGGCGAGATGCCGTCCGGGAAGTACCGACCCAGGATCGCCTGGCCGGCGGGATTGGGCGCGTTGGCAATCACGGTCAGACCGCCGCCCGCCACGGCGCCCGCCACCACGGCGTATTTCATGCCGTCGGTCAGCCCCGGCACCAGCGTGGCGAGGTAGGTGATCGCCGCGTTGTCGTTCAGCGCCGTGAGTCCCAGCGCCCCCAGCAACAGAGGTACTTCGCCCAACCGCCCCAGCACGGGCGCGATCCACCACTGCTGCAGGCCGCCGTGGATGACCAGGCCCGCCAAGAAGAACCCCACCAGGATCGGCGAGCGGAGTTGCAGGGTCCCTTGGTAATCCTCGGTCACTTCATGGAACGCCAGGAAGAACAGGAACCCCCCGATCAACAACGCCGGGTGATGCGCGTGCCAGACCGACCACCCCATGAACAGGAGATGCCCGATGGTCACCCACGCCGGGATCACGCCGTCCGGACCGGGTGCGGGCGCCGATGCGCGCAACTGGCTTGCCTGTTCGGCCAAGCCCGAGAACTCGCTCCGGAAGACGGCCAGATAGACTCCGTTGGCCACGAGGATGCCGACCACCGCCACCCAGCCGAAATGCGCGATCATGAAGGGCGTGTTCCACCCCCACGGCCCCGCCACCATCAGGACCGGCGGGGCGGCGAAGTGGGTCAGCACCCCACCCACGGATACGTTGACGAACAACAGGCCCAGCGTGGCGTAAGCCAGCCGCAAGCGCGGCTTCAACTCATAGAATTGCCGGGCCAGCAGCGAGGCGGCGATGGTCATGGCCGCCGGCTCGGTGATGAATGAACCCAGCACGGGCGCCACGGTGAGAATGGTCACCCACCAGGCCAGCGGCCGCCCGCCGCCCAGATTGGCAAGACGTTGCAGGCCCTTCTCGGCCAGGCGAAGAATGGGGCGCGTGCCGGCGATCGCCATGATGACCACGACAAAGATCGCCTCCTGGTATCCCACGCGGCGGTTCACATAGTCGATGGCGGTCGCCTGACCCAACCGGGCGGCGAGCAACCCAAACAACGGCACCGCCCACAAGCCGAACACCACTTCGACCTCACCCAGGAAATGCAATGCCCGGGCCGCCATGCACGCGGGCGGGGCCCCCGACCCGCCCGCCGGCGACGCCGCCTGTCGTGCCCGGTGGCGCGCCTCCACCACGTGAGCCCAGTGTCGGAATTTGTGGGTGAAGAACGTGTGCAGGATCGCGGCGAGGAACAGCAGGCTGGCCCACAGGTTGAGCGGTTCCACCTGCACGCGGTGGCGCAGGATTTCCGCCAGGCTCGTGAGGTGCCCATCCGCATAACTCTCCAGCGGCGGCGGAAACGAACTAGCACCGGCCGGCGCCGAAGCCGCGCAAGTGCGCAGGGCGCCGACGACCAACGCCCCGCACAGCAGTGCGAGGAAGGACAGGATCCTGGTTTGGTGGCAGTGGAACTGTCGCCCCGCTCTGCGTCGCCGCAACGGCGCCGCCACCCCATTGAATTCAGGACACCACCCGATGAAGCGGCGGCCATTGAGCGCACCGGCACCGGCCCGGTTTCTGGACTGAGGAGTGGTCATCAAGATATCGGCCTCGGCATCCGTCTTCAGTTTTGCCAGTTTCGGCGCCGCAACGCAGCCAATGGTGCGCAGGATAGGAACTCGCCGCGCCGCTGGGAACCCTTTCTTGCCTTTCCTGCCTTTCCCGCCGGGTCGCACCCGCCCAGCCAGGCCCGTTGAGTACAAGAACGGACCGCCTCCCTCCGCCCTTCAACAATCTCCCCCGGACAACTCTTTATTGCATATGCAACACAAAGTTGTCCTGGAGGCGGAAGGGGGTTCGCTTCCTTTCGACTCCTCGGCGGCGGTGGTTCCCACTTGCCGTGCGTCCGCTTCCCGGCATCGTTCCGGCCCATGAACGCACGCCATCGATTGGGGATCGCCACCTGGCTGGGACTGGCCCTGTCCGCCATCCCCGTTTCCGCGTCGGTCGCTGCCGATGCGGAGGCGACGGCCACCTGGCTCGCCGCGCATTACACCAAATACGAGTACCGCATTCCGATGCGGGACGGCGTCCGGCTGTTCACCCGCGTGTATGTTCCCAAGGACGATGCTCAAGCCTGGCCGATCCTCCTCACCCGCACCCCCTATGCCTGCAAGCCCTACGGCGCGGACAATTACACCGATCCGTCCGGTTCCTTCGCCGTGCTGGCTAAAGACACCTTCATCCTGGTCACCCAGGACGTGCGGGGACGCTTCGGTTCGGAAGGCGAGTATGTCCACGTCCGGCCGTTCCGCCCGGACAAAGGTCCGCAGGATACCGACGAAAGCTCGGACACCTGGGATACCATCGACTGGCTGGTGAAGCACGTGCCGGGCAACAACGGCCAGGTGGGCTTGTTCGGCATTTCCTATCCGGGCTTTTACACGTCGATGGGCATGATCGACAGCCATCCGGCGCTCAAGGCCGCGTCCCCGCAGGCGCCCATCGCCGATTGGTTCATGGGCGACGACGTCCACCACAACGGCGCGTTCTTCCTCGCGCAGAACTTCGGCTTCTTTTACTGGTTCGCGCAAAAGGCCGGGGACCCGTTGCACGAGGAGTTGAAATCCTTCCACTTCGGCACGCCGGACGGCTACGACTTCTTCCTGCGGATGGGCGCCCTCGGCGACTCCGACACCCGGTATTTCAAAGGCGCTTCGGCCGCCTGGACCGAGTTCCTGGCCCACCCAACCTACGATGCCTGGTGGCAGGCGCGGAACATCCGGCCGCACCTGCAGAACGTCCATTGCGCCGTCCTGACCGTCGGCGGCTGGTACGACGCGGAAGACTTGTTCGGGGCGCTGGAGACCTATCGCTGGACCGAGCGATTGAATCCGGGCATTACCAACGCGCTGGTGATGGGGCCCTGGTCGCACGGCGAATGGGGCGGCGGTGCCGGCGACGCGCTGGGCCCGATCAGTTTTCATGCCAAGACCGCCGAGTATTTCCGCGCGCAGATCGAACTCCCGTTCTTCCGACACTTCCTCAAAGGCGACACCAATTACACGGCGACCGAAGCCCAGGTCTTCGAGACCGGCACCGATCGCTGGCGCCGCTTCGACGCCTGGCCGCCCACCAACGTCGTGGCGCAAACGCTCTACTTGCACGCCGCCGGCGCGCTCTCGTTCGCCCCGCCGGCCGAGGGCGCGGACGCGTTCGACGAATACGTGAGCGATCCCGCCAAGCCCGTGCCATTCTCGAACGATCCCTCGACGAGCTACCCGCGCGCCTACCCGCTGGAAGACCAGCGGTTCGTCGCGTCCCGGCCGGACGTGCTCGTATATGAGACCGAGCCGCTGGCCAAAGACCTGACCTTCGCCGGTCCGCTGAAGGCTACCCTCCACGTCGCCACCACCGGCACCGACGCGGATTGGGTCGTGAAACTGATCGACGTTTATCCGGGAGACTATCCGAATGCCGACCCGAACCCGGCGAATCTCAAGCTGGGCGGTTACCAGCAACTGGTGCGCGGCGACGTCTTCCGCGGGCGGTTCCGCGACAGCTTCGAAAAGCCGGAACCGTTCGAGCCGGGCCAGGTGGCGAAGGTCGGATTCACCCTGACGGACATCTGCCACACGTTCCGTTCCGGCCACCGCGTGATGGTGCAGGTGCAAAGCTCGTGGTTTCCACTCGTGGACCGAAACCCGCAGACGTTCGTCAACATCGCCACCGCCCGACCGGAGGATTTCCGCAAGGCCACCCAGCGGGTCTATCGCGGCGGCGAAAACGCCTCCGGGCTAACCGTGCTGGTTCTGCCGGCTCCAATGCCCTGAGGCGGCCGAACCCACGGCCCTGAAGGGCGCCCGGATGCGGTGCGGGCGCCGATCACCGCCGGTCCCGCGCGAAAGCCGTTCGACGCCAGGCCAAACGCCCGCTAAATTGCCGCGACTTGATCGAGAGGCAAACCACCCATGGCATCGTTGGTCATTGAGAGCGGCGCCCACTGCGGCGAAACCTTGGAACTCCAACCGGGCACGAACCTGCTGGGGCGGGCACCCGAGTGCCACTTCAGCCTCGACGAACCCACCGTTTCCGCGCGGCACTGCGAAATCCGCGTCAGCGACCTCGACGTCCGCGTGCACGATCTCGGATCGAGCAACGGCACGTTCGTCGAGGGCGAACGCGTGGCGGATGCCGAACTGCGCGACGGCCAGAACCTCCTGCTCGGCGAAGTCCGGTTCCGCGTCGCCATTGCCCCGGTTCACATCGCGATCCCCACCACGTCCGTCCCGGACGACGGGGCGCCGGCGCCGCTGGCCGACGGCACGCCGGCCTGCTACGAGCATCGGCAGACCGCGGCGGCGTTTCGTTGCGAGCGGTGCGGCCGCACCTTTTGCGACGCCTGCGTCCATCGCCTGCGCGTGGCCGGCGGCTCGCTGCGCACGCTTTGTCCGGCCTGCAGTCATCCTTGCGAACGGCTGGACGGCCAGGACGCCCCCGTCGAACCGACGAACCTGGCGAAGCGGCTCCTGCGCACCGTCCGCGTGGCCTTCGACTTCCGGCCCCCGGGCAAACGCCCCCGGCGTTAGGCCCGGCTGGCGGTGGGCGGCCGGCAGGCCAAAGCAGTTGTTGAGCTGCGGCGGCAAACCTGTTCCCCTCTCGGCCATGCCAGCCTTGACCTTTGTCGCGCCGCTCGTGACGAGCGTTCGCCCATGAACCTGGGAGCCGCGGGTGTCCGCCGATGAACGGGGACCAGACAACGACCGCTGGGAGATTGAGTCGCGAGCACAGGCTGGCCCCGCGGCTGACAGCGACCAGGGACGCCCGACGCCGGCCCATCTGCGTTCCCCAGCGACCATCTCCGGTCCAACTCCGGCATTGCGGATGAACCTGTCGGCGAAGCCAAGTTCAACCCCGGCAAGGTCGGAGCCAGTCCCGGTCCAGGGTCTGCGCGACCTTTCGGCGCAGCAATGGAAGTCCGGCGCCGCCGCCTGGCTGGGTTGGACCTTCGACGGCCTGGACATGCACCTGTACACGCTGGTGTACGTGCAGTTCGTCGCCCAGTTGATCGGCGCGCAGACCAGCCTGGACCCGGCCGTCGGCCGGTACGGCTCGATCATCCAAGGCGCCTTCATGTTGGGTTGGGCCCTGGGGGGCGGCTTCTTCGGCCGCATCGGCGACCGCCTGGGCCGGAGCCGGACGCTGTCGCTCACGATCCTGACTTACGCCGCCTTCACCGGCCTTTCCGCCTTCGCCCACACCTGGTGGCAGCTCGGCATTTTCCGGTTCCTGGCCGCGCTCGGCATCGGTGGCGAATGGGCAGTCGGCGCCTCGCTGCTGGCGGAAACCTGGCCCCGGCGCTGGCGGCCGTGGATCGCCGCCGTACTCCAAACCGGCGTGAACGTCGGGATACTCCTGGCGGTGCTGGCGCACTTCCTGATGGCCGGTATCGTGGCGACGCAGCCCCGCTGGCTGTTCCTGGTGGGTGTGGCGCCGGCACTGCTGGTGTTCTGGATTCGGCGCGCCGTCCCCGAGACCGATGAGTGGACCCGGGCCAAGGCGGGCGCCGGCGAGGTCCATCCGCGCATCCGCGACCTGTTCCGGCCCGAGGTGCGACGAACGACCTGGCTCGTGATCGCCGTCTGCGCGCTCGGGCTGACCGGACATTGGGCGTTCATGTTCTGGAACCAGATTCAGTTCAAGAACCTGCCGGACGTCGTCGGCATGGATGAGAGTGCCAAGGGCGAATGGGGGCGCAACCTCCTTTACCTCGTGATCGTCTCGTCCATCTTCGGCAACTTCGTCGCCGCCTGGCTGGCGCGGCGGTTCGGCTATCGCCGCGTCATCGCCGCGATGTCCGTCGGCTATTTCCTGGCCATGACCGCCTGCTACGCCACCGATCACCCGCACCAACGGCTTTACTACCTGCTGGCCTTGCCGGGCTTTTTCCAGGGTCTGTTTGCGTTATACACGATGTATCTGCCACCGCTTTTCCCCACCCTGCTGCGGACGACCGGCGCCGGCTTCTGCTACAACATCGGCCGGATGGCGTCGGCGGTGGGCGTGGTGTTCTTCGGGTTGTTCGGCAACGTGGGCGACTACCGGCTGTCCCTGCTGCTGGCGGGTTGCCTGTTCCTGCCGGCGGCCGGCGTGGCGCTGCTTCTGCCCGAACTGCGCGACGCGCCCGACCAGGTGCCGGCGCCCGCGGACTGAATCGCAAACAGGCGAGCCGTAAGCAGGCAGTCGGCAGGCGGGTTCGCCCTCTCGATGAGCCCGGTAGGACCGAGCTTCCTCCGGTAGGGCCGGGCTGTGCCCCGGCCAAGCGGCGCAGCAGCGCCGACCTACCATGTTCGCGGGCAAAGGTGGGGAAGCCCTTTCAGCGCACCGTCCTGAACCCCGCCCGCTCCATGCCCCGCCGGATCGTCGCGTTGTTCATCATCCGCTGCCAGACCCTGCCCGTACGGTAATTCTCCGCCATGATGAGGATCGGTCCCTGGTCGATCCCCAGCACGTCGGGATCCCACCAGTCGGCGGTGAGGTTGAAGGCGTCGCGAAAGCCGTACGGCGTCCAGACGTGTTCGCGGTAGGCATCGTAGAAATGCCGAAGGGCCGCCAGGCATTCCCCGGGCGCAAACGGCAGCGAACCGCCCGCGGCCGCGGGGGCGATCGTGCCGTCGTCGTTCTCGGCCGGCGGGGCGCCGCGAGCGCTATAGCCGTGATACGGCGCATATCCGGGGCCGTCGCACGCGGTGAGGCCCCAGCCGTCCGCGCCGTAGCCGCGCCAGGCCTTGGGATTGGCCACGCAGTACGCGCGGTTGGCCAGCGTCGCCCGCCGCGAATTCTCGAAGTAATCGAGGCCCCGCCCGCGCATGAACTCATCGGCAACGCCGCGAAAGTCCACCCAGCAATGGGAATATTGATGACCGAACAGCGGGGCGAACTCGACGTAGCTCCGGCCGTAATGGGTCTGCCAGCGGTAACCCCGCGTCCAGCCCTGCCAGAACTCCGCTCCCAGCGCCCCCTGCCGCGCGCCCAACGCCAGCACGTAAAGGAACATGGCCTCGTTGTAGCCGACCCAACGGCTGGCGATGAACCCGCTCTCCGGGTGCCAGCCCATCGTCAGCGTATCGCCGCCGTCCGCCATCCAGCGCCAGTCCACCCGATCCACCAGCGCGTCGGCCAGCTCGCGAATGCGCCGCTCCGCCGGTTGGTCGCCGTCGAAATACTCGCGGGCGTACAAAACGCCGGCCAGCAACCAGGCGGTGTCGATGGACGAGAGCTCGACCTGCTGGAAGCGCGCGGCGGTCCGCAAATCCAGGAAATGGTAAAACCAACCGCGGTAGCCGATGATCCCCGCAGCCGCGTCGCTCTGAGGACCTGCCCGGAACGTCCGCAAGGTGCGGAGCGTTCGACGCCGACCCTGTTCGCGCGTGATCCAGCCGTGGTCGATGCCGAGGCCGATGGCCGTCAGCCCAAAGCCGGTCGCCGCGATGCTGCAAAACGAGTCCGGCGTGCTGCGATCCTTCACCAGACCGTTGGTCGGGTTGGCCTCGCGCCAGAAGAAGTCGAAGGCGGTAGCCTGCAGCAACTCCAGGAACTCCGCGTCGCTGGCAAACGGCCGGGGCGTGACCGTCACGCTGCCCGAGTCCGCCGTGCCGGGTTCCTCGACCCGCGGCATCCCCACGGCGTCCCCCGGGTTGCCGCCCAGCACCCAATACCGGTAGGTGACCTCGTTCGTGAGGGCGACGTCGGCCCAACGCGGTTGGTTCAGCGGCGTGGGCGTGAGCTGCACGATCGAGCCCGCCGGCACCACCTGCCGGAAGACCCGGTACTGCGCCGGCGCCGGCTGGGCATCCCAGTGAAGCACCACGCTGCGGTCGCCCGCACGGGCCACGACGCCGGTGAGTTCGACGGCCCCGGCTCGACCCCAAGCCGTGACCGTCAAGCCGCCTGCCGCAGCCAGGATCAACCAGGCAATGGCCGGTGGAAACCACCGCCGGGAAGCGCCGCGCGGGCATATTCGCTGTGCTGCCAAAAGCACACTTGCATTCTCGGTAGTCCTTCGGTAGTGGTCAACCCGTACCAACCAACTACTGACTATGAAATGGCCAAACCGCGGACGGCAGTCCGGCTTCACGCTGATCGAGCTGCTCGTCGTCATTGCAATCATCGCCATCCTGGCGGGGATGCTCCTGCCGGCCCTGAGCCGGGCCAAGGACAAGGCCCAGGCGACGGTGGACATCAACAACGTCAAGCAGATCCTGCTGGCCACGATCATGTACGCCACGGATGACCGGGATTATCTGCCGCATCCCACCTGGGGCACGGTGGACGGCACCGCCAACGGCGGCCCCGACGGCTGGGCTTACGCCGTCAAAAACGACGGCCGTTACGTGGGAGGCCCCGCTTACATCCCCAGTGCCGCCGGCTCATTCGAGAACTCCGTGAAGTTCACGAACCAGCTCGGCTTCTTCAAGATGGGCCAGCTCGGGCCGCTCCTGTCCACGCACCAGGTGATGTGGTGTCCCAAGGACGTTTCCGACCGCTCCCGGGGCCAGTTCAAAAACTGGTGGCGGGACCGCTACGTGAAGATCACCTCCTATTGCATGAACGGCACGGTGGGCGGCTATTGCGGACCCAAGTCGGGCTCCATCAGCAGCGGGAAGACGTATCGCACCACGGACTTCAACGCCACGGACATCATCTTCTGGGAACAGAACGAGGTGAATGGATTCTACTTCAACGACGCCGGCAACAACCCGCAAACGGCGGGCGAGGTCGTTTCCCAGCGCCATTCCAACGGCAAGTACAGCGACAACCAGGATCGCGGCGGCGGGGCGATGGTGGGAACCGTCGGCGGCACCGCCCAGTATATCAAGCTCAAGAAATTCCTGGGTTACTGCGCGGGCGGCGCCCCGAACGAAGTGCTGAACGGGCCCGGCTTCAAATAGGCCGGCCATCCCGCCCGCCCGACGCCGGCATCGCTCCTTCCTTTTCGCCTGAACTCCCGCCCTCGCGGCGGGAGTTTTGCTTTCCACCGACCGCTCACGCCGCCGGGGCCGCCAGCCGGCGGAACCGATGGCTCCACGGATCGATCCGACAGACGGCCTGCAGCCGGCACGCGTCGCATGCTTTGAGGCTCGTGCCTTTCTGGTAGGGATCCACGCCCGCGGCACCGGCAAAGATCGCCCGCCCCAGCTCCTGCAGCTTCGCCCTCACCTCGCCCAGCAGACGCTCGAACCCGGCCTCGGCCATCGGGTCCGCCGGCCGCGCCGCGAAGCCGCCATCCTTCGTGCGCCTGAACTTAAACTGGCCGCTCGGCCTGCCCCCCACCTCCGCGTCCAGCGCCGGCAAGGCCTCGATTCGAAATCGCCCGCGATGCTCGTAAGCGGCACGCCGCGCCTCCGCGGAATCGCCCAAGGCTTCATCGCGGTGCTCCCCCTTCGGCAGCGTTCCCCGCAGACCCACGTAGAAAAAGCCGGCCGGGAGCAGACGCTCCGGCAGCCGCCCGCCCGCCCCGATGGGAACCGCCGTCCCCTGCCCTTCCGCATCCGGCTCCTCGCGCCCCGCGCCCGCCACCACCGCCGCCAGATAGGCCGGCAATTGCATCTGGATTCCTTGCGCGAACAGGGTCGGATCGAAGGTCCGCGCGCTGGATTTGTAATCGTGCACCACGCACCAGAACTCGCCGGGCCGCGGGCCGGGGCCCAGATCCACCCGATCCACCTTGCCGACCAAGGCCAGCTTGTGCCGGTCGTCCAGCGGGATTTCCCAGGCCGGCAGCGCCGCGTCGCGCAAACCGAACGCCAGTTCCGCCGCGTGCGGATTCAAGCCATAGCTGGTCCTCAGCCAGCCCACCAGCACGCCAATGAAGTTCTGCAACGCTTCGGTCAATCCCCGTGCCGTCAACAGCCCGCCATCGTCGGCGCTGAGCAGGCCGCCGGCGAACTCTCGCGCCACCTCCGCGCCCAGATCGCCCACCAGGGCCCGCGCGGCGTCGGGCGTGAGGTCGCGCCACTCCCGACCGCTCCGGCGAATGCCTTCATGAAAGCGCCACAACACCTCGTGCTGGAAACTGCCAAGCTGGCGCGCGTCCGCCTCGAAACGCTGACGTTCTCCCGCCCGCAGACCGGCCGTGGCCAAAAACTTGAACGGACACGCCGCGAAGTCCTCGAGCCGGCTCACCGACGTTGTGAGTCGCTCGGGGCCGTAGAGCTGCTCGGCGATGGTTGGGGCCAGCATTTCGGTCGGCGCCGCCACGGGAGGCAACTCCCACGGTAGGGCGGCGCTGCTGCGCCGCTGGGCCGGGTCGCAGCCCGGCCCTACCGCTTCCTCCGGTAGCGCGGCGCTGCCGCGCCGCCGGGCCGGGGCACAGCCCGGCCCTACCTCTCCCTCCGGTAGCGCGGCGCTGCGGCGCCGCGGGGCCGGGGCACAGCCCGGCCCTACCTCTCCCTCCGGTAGCGCGGCGCTGCTGCGCCGCTGGGCCGGGGCACAGCCCGGCCCTACCGCTTCCTCCGGTAGGGCGGCGCTGCCGCGCCGCCGGGCCGGGTCACAGCCCGGCCCTACCTCTTCCTCCGGTAGGGCGGCGCTGCTGCGCCGCTGGGCCGGGTCGCAGCCCGGCCCTACCGCTTCCTCCGGTAGCGCGGCGCTGCTGCGCCGCTGGGCCGGGGCGCAGCCCGGCCCTACCTCTTCCGGCCCTACCGTGTCGGCGAGCAGGCCCATCAGCCTTTCGTCGCCCGCGCTCAGCGCGCGCCAGGCGGGCGCGACCAGTTCGCAGGCCTGTTGGACGTCCGCGATCCTGCCGCCCTCCGGCGCGGTCTCGACCACGAGCCGGGGAAACGCACGCTGGATTTGCGCCACGAACGGCGACGGGTTCAACGGCCGATCCTCCGCGTCCCGCCGCGAAAAAGTCGCCAGCAACCGCTCGCGCGACCGGGTGCAGGCAATGTAGCCGTAGTAACGCTCGCGACCGATGAGCCGGCGCGCATCCGGGCCCAACCCCACACCGAGCGCTTCCAGACGTCGGCGCTCGCCTTCGGTGAGGATCGGCGGCGGCGCGGGCCGGGCCGGGAAGACGCCTTCGTTCAAACCCAGCACCACGACCAGGCGCAGGTCGGGATTCCGCGTCCGATCCACCGCCCCGACGAGCACCTGATCCAGCGCCGGCGGGATCACGCCCACGGTCAGATTGGCGAGACCGGTTTCCAGGATCGGCAGCCATTCGCGCAAGGCGAGCCGCTCGGTCGGAAACGCCAGGCGCACGTTCTCGAGCCAGGCCTGCATCTGATCCCAAACGGCGCCGTGGACCTGCGCCGCGGTCCGGCCAGCCCCGGTATCGTCCGCCCAACCGTCGAGTTGCGACTCGACCTCGAGTTCCGCCCAGAACCCCTCCAGGGCCGCCGCCAGTTCCCGGCCGGTCGGTCCAATGGAGGCATCGCGATGAGCGGCGTCGGCAGCGGCCCCATCGCTGGAACCCAGCGTCTCCTCCAGGCGCAGGAAAGGCGGCAGCAGCCGGGCGCGGAGTCCTTCCAGGCGCCCCGCCAGGGCCGGCGATTGGCCGAGGACGACCGGCTCGCGCCAGGTGCGACCAGTCCAACCGCGGGCCAGCGCCTCGTTCTCGAGTTCGTCCAGCTCGGCCTCGCGGGCCGGGACCAGGCCGGTCTTCAGCGCGCCGAACCAGTCCTCGTGCTGCCAGCCGAACGCGACGGTACGCAACGCGCTGCGGGTCAGCTCGGCCAGCGGGTGATGCGTCACCGACTCCCGACGATCGAGGAAGATCGGGATGCCGTACCGCCGGAACACGCGTCGGATCGTCTCGTGATAGCCCTCGAACGAACGCACCAGGACCGCCACTTCCCGGAATCGCGCCGGTTCATCCCGCACGAAGCGCAGAATCTCCCGGGCCGCCACCGTCGCCTCCTGCGTGGCATCGGCGCAGGCGACCACGCGCACTGCCGGACCCGGTTCGTCCGCGAACGCCACGGGCGCCGACCAGCATCGCTCCAGGTGCCGGAGCGGTGGCGAGGCCGCAAACCGACCGTCCCGGTCGCCACGGGACAGCGTTTCCACCGCCAGCTCACAGCCTGTCGTCTCCCTCAGGCGCTCGTGCAACCGCCGGCAGCTCTCGCCCACCGGCGCCCAGATCGAGAGCCAGTGCGCGGCTTCGGTCGGGGCCGCATCGAGGCAAAACGCCAGCGTGGCCTGCGCGCAGTCGGGCAGCACAGCCGCCAGCAAGTCCAGCTCCTGCGGCGTCATTTCCGCAAAGCCGTCGAGCCAGAGGCCGCCAAAGCGGGGGCTTGCCTCCTTGCCGGATCGGGCTTCCCGCCAGGCGGCGGTAGCCACATCCAGCAACCGGTCGGCGTCCTGCAGTTCGTGCCGGTTCAGCCACTCCAGGTAGAGGCGGAGCAACCGCGCCAGGTCGGCCAGCTTACCGGCCAGCGTTGCGTCCGTCGCCGGGCTGCGGGCCAGCCGCTCGAGGCGTTCGGGAGTGAGCTGGTGCCGCTGCAACTCGCGGAGGAGCAGGTTCACTTGCGCGGCGAAGCCGGTCAGGCGCGCCGTCGCGCGAAACACCCCCAGGCGCTCGCGCTGTTGGGCCAGCAGCGCGCGCAGCACCATGAGCCGGCCCTCCTCGCTGAGCAGGTTCGGCGCGGGCGCGCCGGCCAGCTCGATCAGCAGCCGCGCCAGCCGCTCGAAGGACAGGATGCGCAGCCGCGTGTAGCCTGGCAGGTCCGGGCTGGCCAACAACTGGCGTTCGAGCTGGAAGGTGGCCTGTTTCGGCGCGAGGAAGAGCAGCGGTGGGCCGTCGGGCTCGGCCTGCAAGGCGGCGCGCACCTCGTCCACGCAACGGCAGGTTTTGCCGCTGCCGGCCGGGCCGAGAAGGAAGCGTGCGCGCACGCCGCAGTTATCGGCCGCCCTCCGCCGGGTCGCAACGCGATTCTCCAAACGAACGCCCGTGGCACCACGGCCCGGTGCGCCGTCTCCGCACTATTTCTGCAATGGCCCGCCGGCCGGCCGAAGGGCAAAAGCGTCTGCCCGCGCTCCCAACGACCAACCGCCGCTGGCACCGCAACCCGTCCTCTCCGCCGACGGACGCTGCCGGGAACGCGGCGCTCGGTGCGGCCGACCCGCGCCGGCCAGCGCGCAACCCTCGTGATGGGAAGCGGCTGGCGCAGCCCGGCCTCCGCTTAGGCGCCGGTGCGTAGCGCAGTGGCCGCTAGTGATAGGCGCAATCTCGTGATAGGTCACTATAGTTAGCGCGCTCTGACTATGTATTTCCTCCTAACAACACCATGACGATGTATGCATAGTGCTTTTTTTTGTTGACGATAATATGTTACGCGATTACACGACCTCCACTGCATTGGGATTACGGTTGAGTCTGTTCTTTAGGCCGCGGGTCGGGAGCGATGGTCTCGCGGAGGGTGGCAGGCGGAGGAGAGCCCTTGAAGCGGAGGCGACCGGACCGGCGGGGAGAGAGCGGGCCCGACACGAGTTCCAGGCATAGAACACAAACAACTCAAGAAAGGTAATATGAAAGTCAGTTCCCCCAGAAAGAACACCGCCGGCTTTACCCTGATCGAAATGATCGGTGTGCTGGCCATCATCGCAATCCTCACGGCGCTGCTGATACCAAAAGTCTTCGCCGTGCTCAACGATTCCAAGATTACGAATGCCTTGGGCTCGTACAACACGGCCAAAGCCGCCGCCTCGGCCAACTACGGGAAGTGGGGCAAGTTCTCAAATGCCGATGGGACAAAGTTAGCCTTCTCTGATACGAAGAAAGTCATTGAAGATTGGGACGATCAACTGGTCAAGGGTGACTACTTGGAGAAGCGGTTCGGCGTAAAAATCGGCAATGGGCTCGTCGGGACCTTGGCGACTGATGGTAGTACCGCTCAGAAGGGCTCCCGGCTGCGGGTGATCGACATTTCCGGTCTCGACCCGACAGAAGACACAGTCGCCGCCGATGATACCGGGACGTACGACATCGGTGGTAAAAGTAAGATCGATACGACTGGCAGCTTTCTGGTCGAAGCAGTCATTCCAGAGGTAGCCATTCAAGATGCCATTGAACTGAACAATCGGATCGACAGCGAGCTTACGGCCCTGACGGCGGACTCCAGGTCGGACCTGACGGGGCGAGTCAAATGGAAGTTTACTACCGGTCCAACAGTGGATGTATACATGTACGTAGCCCATCGTTAGGCCGCGGATGAGCAACCTGGGAAACCAGCCAATCGTTATGACCGCGTATCCGGGAGGGGGGCTCTGGCTGCATGGGCCAACCGCCCTCCCGGATTGGCGGCAACGGGTTGGGGGACCAAGGGGATGGTGAATGGGAGCACAGTACTGTCGCCGGCGGGCGAGCTGGGCGAGCGGCTCATCCGGTCGGGGATGCTTTCCGAGCAGCAGCTCGAGCTGGCGCGGCGGGAGGAGCGGCGGCGGAGCGCCACGCTGAGCAAGGTGCTGGTCGATCTGGGGCTGGTGCCCGCCGAGAAGCTTTCGGAATTCCTGGCCCGGCAGGCGGGCGCCGAGTACGTGGACCTGGGCTCGGTCAAGGTCGAGCGGGCGGCGCTGGAGCTCTTGCCATACGATGTGGCCCGGCGGTTGTGCGTCCTGCCGATCGCGCACGCCGACGGGGTGTTGACCCTGGCCATGGCCGATCCCTGCAACGTCGTGGCCATCGACACGGTGCGCCAGATTGCCGGGACCCAGATTCACGTGGTGGTGGCCACGGAACGCGACATCCTCTCCCGGCTCGACACGCTCGAAGCCCACCAGACCAGCATCCAGGAGTCGATCGATCAGATCATCGAGGACCGCGATCGCGAGGCCCAGTTGTTCGGCGTCCAGGCCGCGGCCGCCCAGGAGGCGACCCCGGGCAAGGACCAGGACGCGCCCACGATCCGGCTGGTCAGCCAGATCATCAGCCGGGCCGTGGCCAAAGGCGCCAGCGACATTCATTTCCAGCCGGAACAGCGACTCATGCGCGTCCGGATGCGGGTGGATGGCATCCTGCATCAGGACGTCCTGGTTCCCAAGGCGCTGCAGTCCCTGGTGATTGCGCGGATGAAAATCCTGGGCGACCTGGACGTGTCCGAGAACCGGCTGCCGCAGGACGGGCGGGCGACGGTGACCCTGGGCC
The DNA here is from genome assembly GCA_963735925.1 of uncultured bacterium. Lineage (GTDB taxonomy): Bacteria > Verrucomicrobiota > Verrucomicrobiia > Limisphaerales > J093 > DSVZ01. The sequence continues at coordinate 305,679 of CAVTMT010000003.1, read as the reverse complement.
GGCGCGAGTATCACCTGCGGGTTTCGTGCCTGCCGTGCGCCCATGGCGAGAGCGTCGTGGTCCGGATATTGAACTCCTCGGCGACGCGGTTGCAATTGGCGACGCTGGGCATGTCGGCGCAGGTGGAGGAGGAACTGAGCCAGGCGCTGGCGGTGCCTTATGGCGTGATCATCGTGACGGGGCCGACGGGCAGCGGCAAGACGACCACGCTGTATGCCATTCTCAACGAGATCAACTCGCCGGATTTGAGCATTTTCACCCTGGAAGACCCGATCGAATTCCGCATGGCCGGCATCCGGCAGACGCAGATCCGGGAGGACATCGGGCTGACGTTCGGGGCCGGGTTGCGGTCGCTCTTGCGGCAGGACCCGGACGTGATGCTGGTGGGGGAGACGCGGGACACGGAGACGGCGCAATTGATGGTGCGGGCGGCGCTGACGGGGCACCTGGCGTTGACCACGCTCCACACGAACGATGCGCCGGGGGCGATCCCGCGGTTGCTGGACATGGGGGTCGAGCCCTACCTGCTGCCGGACAGCCTGATCGCCATCCTGGCGCAACGCCTGGTGCGGCGCCTGTGCCCGGCGTGTCGCGAGCCGGTGAAGGACCCGGAGCGCGTGATCGAAGAGCTGCGGGTGCACCCGCCGGCCGACCGGCCGCTCAAGCTGTGGCAGCCGGGAAAGTGCGAGGCGTGCGATGGGACCGGCTTCCGCGGCCGGCAGGGCATCTTCGAGCTGATGATGATCGACGGACGATTTCACGACGCGATCGTGCGGCGGGCCGGGGCGCCGGCGTTTGCCGAACTGGCGCGCCAGGCCGGCATGCAGACGATGTTCCAGGACGGGTTGCGCCAGGCCATGGAGGGCGTCACCACCGTCCAGGAGGTTCTCGGGGTGATCCGGTCCGTGCCGGAGTGATGAGAGACCGCCATGCAGACTTTCGACTATCAGGCCGTTGACCAGCGCGGGCTCCGCGTGAAGGGCCGGATGATGGCGGAGAACGAGGGCGTACTGGAACTGCGACTGCGCGCCACCGGGCTCTGGCTCGTCGAGGCCAACGTCCAGGAAGTGGACAACGAGCGGACCCGCCGGCTGGCGCGCGGGTGGCAGTTCCTGGGGCGGCCGACGCGGCAGGATTTGATCGAGTTCTGCACGCTGATGGGGGTGCAGTTGAACGCGGGGTTGCCGATGCTCACGGCCCTGGAGACCGCGGGGGCCGACTGCAAAAACCCGCGCTTCAAGGAGACGATGATCGAACTGCGCCGGCTGATCGAGTCGGGGGAGAGCCTGCACGAGTCCATGGCGCGGTTTCCACGGGCCTTTGCGCCGCACTTCACCAGCCTGGTGCGCGCGGGGGAGGAGAGCGGGGCGCTGCCGGACACGTTCATCGAACTCAAGCAGTATCTGGAGTGGCAGGAGCAGATCGTGGCGGACGTGCGGCAGGCGACGATCTACCCGACGATCGTGCTGATCGTCGTCGCCTTGTTCGTGTTGCTGCTGTTCAGCTTCGTCGTCCCCAAGTTCCAGCAGTTGCTCACCGCCGTGAACGTGCCGTTGCCGCTGTCCACGCGGATCGTTTTCGGGGTGAGCCAGTTTGCCAAGCAGACCTGGTGGATCTGGATCCAGGGGTTGGTCACGCTGCCGATCCTCGTGCAAATCCTGCGCCGCCGCTCGCTCCGGTTTGCCATCGCGTTCGACCGGTTCCGGTTCAAGGTGCCGATCTTCGGTTCCCTGAACCAACTGCTCGTGATCGCCCGGTTCTCCCGGAGCCTGGGGATGCTGTACCGGTCGGGGGTCTCGATCATCAATGCCCTGAAGCTGTGCGAGAACCTGTGTGCCAGTCCGCTGGTGGCCGAGGCGCTGGCGGACGTGGGCCGGCGGGTGGGCGCGGGGGAGACGTTGACCGAGGCGGCGCGCAAGCACCCGGTGTTTCCGACGTTGTTGATCCGGATGATGGGGATGGGGGAGCAGACCGGGACGCTGGACGCGGCGCTGGCCAACATAGCGAATTTCTACAACACACTCATCCCGCGACGGATCAAGAAGGTGTTCAGCATTGCCGAACCGGTCATGATCCTTTTCCTGGTGAGCATTGTGGGAGGCGTCGCGCTGGCGGTCTTCCAGCCGATCCTCTCGCTGATGAGCGTCGCCTCCAAATGAGCCGTGGCGAATCGCACTAATTCAGAAACCGCAGATGGACGCCGATGAACGCAGATAGAGCCAAGACCCGCGCTGGCAGTCGCCGAGGTTACGAGGCGCACACTGCTCTGGGGAAACAAGACGAGATCAGCGCCTCCTCACGTCGGCGGCTACAGGTGGAACGCGAGTTCGCGGGCCGGCGGGGAGAGCGGGGTTTTACTCTGCTGGAAATGGTGGCCGTGCTGGCGGTGGTTGCGGTTTTGGCCGTGACCGTCGCGGTTGCCGTGATGGGGCAGATCAAACACGCCGAGCGCGACACCGAGGCCGCCAACCTGCGTCAGATGACCGACGCGCTCAAGGACAGCGTCCTCCGCACCCGGTCCCTGCCGAACGCGGCCGGTATGGCGCAGGCGACCGCGGACACGATGGCAATCCCGCTCGTGCAGGCCCAGAACACCAGCCGGGGCGTGGCGCGGGTGTGGGTGGTGGACCCGCTCTGCCGCCTGGGCACCAACGCGACCTCCTTCCCGTCTTACGTGCAGAGCGCGCTCGGATCGCTCCAACCGGTCAGCCCGCGCGTGCTGATCCTCTCGAGCCAGGTCAAGGCCCTGCCCGCGGCCGCCGCGCTCACGAACGATTTCAACGTCATCTGGCAGACGGCTCCGGGCGCGATCCCCGCCGGGTGGAACGGGTGGAACAACCTGGGGGCGGACCTGTTCATCGAGCGGGTGGACTTGCGGGGACTCTTCCACCGGGTGGTGCTGACCAATCTCGATCCATTTCAAGATGCGCCCTACGCCATCGATGGCTCGGCTCTCCGGTACATCGACTCGGGCAACCGGTGGGAGGCCTGGTACGTGGACGGCTCGGTGCTCCGCCTCGCTTACGCGAACAGCACCGTGCAGTGTGAGGAGTTCATCCGGGAGGACATGAGTTATGTATTCGAGAATGGGCGTTGGGGGCGCCACACGCTCTATGGGCCGGGCGGAAATTACGGCACCTTCGGCGATCTGGTGGACGCCTTCCTCGCGGCCCCGCCACCGCCCAACCCCAAGTTCGGGGCCACCCAGCAGGCGGTCATCGATGAGTTCTTCACCTACATGTGGAACTACGGCCTATGGGCCACGGGCAACCCTCCGAACGTCGGGCAGTTCGAGGTCGGAGGCACGAGCAGCAACCAACAGGTTCCCGCCTACCGGGTGGTCAGCGACTGCCAGGCCCGGCTGGCGGGGGTCACGTACAACCTGACGAATTGAACCTCCCTTCGCCTTGTCGCCTATGAACCGGAATCCAGACCCTCGGCAGTCGCGCGGGAGCGGGCGGGTGACCGGTGTCTCCACGCCCGATCGGCGACGGGCGCAGACCGCGTTCAGTATGATCGAACTCGTGGGAGTGCTGGCGGTCATGGCGATCCTGGCCGCGGCGCTGGTTCCCGCGTTGATCCGTACGATGGACCGACAGGCCCGGGAACAGGAGGGAAAGGCCCTGACCCAAATCCGCGAGGGTCTGCGGCGGCAGATTCTGCGGAGTCGCCAGATTCCCGGTGGGTCCGTATTTGCGCCCGCCGTGGCCACCGAACTGGGCTGGACCTCGACGGGGGTCCTGACCAACGCCCGGGGGCTGCGGCGGGTCTATCTCCTGAATCCGGCCATCACCAATGCCTTGCCCATTCCCTACACGCAGAGTGTGTGGGGGGTGACCCTCCCGCTGCCGGACACTTTGAAAGCGGTCCTGCTCTCCAGTGTGGGGGCGGAACTGCCGACCAATCTCGTGAACGGACTGGCGACCACCGCCGCGGCATTCACGAACGTCTGGAACACCGCGCCGGGCGCCGTGCCGGCCGGCTGGACCTGGAACGGCGAAGGCGACGATCTCCGGATTGAACGCCTGGACCTTGGCAGCGTGTTCGTGCCGCTCCTGCTCAACTACGACACCTGGACGGTTCACCTGACCAACCGGGGCCGGTTCACGATCGATCAATCCACCACCAATGCGCTGCCGTCCTCCCTCATGGTGTACGGGGCCGCGTACATCCGGGGCACGATGCTGGGGCTCCACGGTCACAACGGAACCACGGGCACGCTCCAGACCAGCGAGGTGCTCAGCGAACCCGTGACCTTCGTGTACGTGCTGAACACGTGGCGCAGCCAGTTGTTCCCGCGACTGGGAAGCCGCCCGGTGGAAGGTCTGGACCTCCAGGCCGCCCACGACCTGTTCCTCGCCGCGCCTTGGAACGTGAATGCGAAGGGCAGTCCCGCGGTGACCCAGGCGAACGTCGTCAATGACTTGATCAACTACATGCGGGGCTACACGAATTGGGCCTACGGCGGTTTTACGAGCTCCGGGCAGAAAACGGTGTCTTCGGCGCAAAACACCCTGGATATCGACTCAACTTACCTGCTGTTCAAACCGAAATAGGAGCCGAAACGCCGCGCGAGACGACGAGAGCTTCTACCAACCAACCGACAATGAACTGAGGAACCTATGGCGCTTCCGCCCAGCATGTACAAGCTCAGTGGCGCCCCGCAGGCGGGGAGTCAGGCGGCGTTGCCCACCAATCTCACCACGCTGGGACTGAGCTGGCTCAACCGCCGGTTCGAGGCGGTCGCCGTGACCAAGGGCGTCACGGAGGCAACGTGGCGGTGCTCCCGCCCGGTCGAGGATCTGGACGCCTTCGCCGCCGCGGTGAAGGAAGCCGTGGCGGCCACTCACTACCAGGGGTCCACCGCCCGCCTGCTGCTGGCCCACCCGCGCCAGGGCATGCAATGGAACGAAGCCCCGCCGGCGAAAGGCGCCGCCTGGCAGCGGGTGCTCGAACGCCTGGCGCAACGCCAGAAGACCTTCGAGGGCGAGGCGGCGTGGAGTTACCAACCGACGCACCCGGCCAAGCACGGGCTGAGCCTCATTCTGCACCTGTGGCCCAAGAACCTGTTGGACGACACCATCCGCGCCTGCGCCCGCGCCGGGCTGGAACTGGGTCAGGTGACGCCGGCCAGTGCCGTCCTACATGGCGCGCTCCCCCTCCTGCCGCTGGAGGGCGAACAAGTGGCCTTGCTGGCGGCCGACCTGCAAGGGACGGCCCTGCTCGTGGCGGGCCGGCGCGACGGCGCCTTGCTCCTGGCCCGCCTGCTGCCGTCGAGCTGGAACGGCAAACTGGAGGCGTTCGCGGTGGACCTGAACCGGACGCTGCTGTTCATCAATGAGCAATTCGGGGTGGCGCCGGGCAGCATCTATCTGTTTGGCAAGGGAGCCGCGGAGAATCAGGAGGGTCTGCAGGCGCAGACCTCGGTCCCGGTCCACCTGCCCCCGATCGAAGAAGTTCCGGGCTTCTGGGCCACGGAGCTGCTCCGGCTGCCGGCGGAGTTGACGCCGAACCTCATCAGCGCCGAGCAGCGGCAGGCCCCGAAGCGCAAGGCCATGCTCAACCTGACGACGTGGGTGGTGCTGGCACTCTTCCTGGGCTCGCTCGGGATTCTCGCCTGGTCCCAGATGATGATCGGCCGGGCCCGCAAGTCGATCACCGAGCTCAAGCGACAGGAGCTGACTCTGGCGGGGCAGCACAAGGAACTCCAGGCCCGGTTCGCGGAACTCAGTTTCAAACAGGAGGTCAGCCGGGTGTTGTTGGACCAGCGCCCCGCTCCGGTGCCGGCCTGGTTCCTGGGTTACCTGAGCGAAGTCTTTCCGGAGCAACTCCAGCTCGAGTCGGTCCGGGTGCAGCAGGACGAGGAGCTCTGGCGCACCGAGCTCCAGTTGGTGCTGCAACCGCAGTTTCCCGACGACGCCCTGCCGGCGGCCGTCGCCAGTCTGACGAACCGCCTGGGCCAGTCGCCGCTGTACCTGGTGTCGATGCCCAGTGCCAAGGTGGCGGAGCCGGCGGCCCCCGCGCGGGTGCCGCTCGGGAGGGTCCTCGGCGAGTGGGCCCAGCGCGTGAAACCGGCGCCGGCCAACCGCGTCACCCCGGCGGCGCGCAGCCGGACCCTGGAGGGAGTCATGCAATGAGCAAGCAGCCCAAAGCGCAACCGGAGGCACGGAAGAAGAGTCGCCTGCCCGCCCTTTGCCGCCGCGTGGGCGTGCCGCTGGCGGCGGCGGCCTGCCTGGCCGTGAGTTGGTGGAGTGTGCTGCGGTTGCGCCCGCTCGAGGCGGAAGCGACCGCGCTCAACCAACAGATCGCCAAGCTGGCGGCCGGCATCGACACGATGACAGCCAGCATCGCGAAGTGGGGCGCGCCGGAGGCCGTGGAAGAGCGTTACCGGGAGGGCACCAACCAGGTCATGGAAGGGACGGCGGACGTCCAGCAGTGGGTCGAGCGCATCACCGCCGCCCAAGCGCCGCTCGCCTTCGAGATCAAGGTGCAGTTCGACGCGCCGGTGCCGCAGCCGTGGACCAACCTGAACACCGCGATGCTGTCGGCCACGCTCGAGGCCCGCCCCGCGGTGGGCGTCCCCGGCCGGACGACTCCCTTCCAACGCCTGCTGGACCTCAACAAGCTGGTTACCGATTCCCCGAAACGAGTGGACCTCGTCGGACTGGAAGTGCAGGGCCTGTCCAATTCGGTCAGCGAGGCGAAGCTCCATGTGCATCTCTGGGCCCGCAACCTCCCACCGCCATGAAACTCCTGGAAAACCGTCTCGTAGTGGCCGGGCTGGCCGTGGCCTCGTTGGCGGTGGTGGCCTACCAACTCTGGCCCGCCTTGGGGCCTAACCGGGGCCGCGGGCCGGCGGCCTCATCGCCGGCCAGTCGCACGCAGGCCTCCAGTCGTCTCGCGACGGCCCCCCACCCGACGGTCGCCGGGGCGACGACGAACCTCCAGCGTCCGCTGCGGCCGCTGGACACGGACTACCTGCGCTCGCACTTCGATGTCTGGCGGGAGTCTCCCCGCCGCGATCCGTTCGAGCGGTTTCCCAAGCCCAAGGGAGCCGAATCCGTGTCCGCCGTGGAACTCCTGGCCCTGAGCGCCACCTGGCGGCAATCGGGCGCGCGCATGGCCGTCATCAACGGCTCCGTGGTGGGCGAACAGGACACGATCCGCGGCTTTCGCGTGGAGAACATCAACGGCGATTTCGTCTGGGTGACCGGACCCGAAGGGCGGCGCGAGCGCATCGATTTCGGAACCAAACCGCTGACGAACTCCTCCAAGCTGCCAGCAAACCTAGCGCGGAACCCAAAGTGATGAAGCCACACGCAATACTCTGGAGCGGAAAGACGGCGGCCGGGCCCGCCCCGATCGGAGAGAGGGCCGGACGCGCTGAGTCCAGCCGGGCCAAAACCGACCGGCTGCGCCGACGGAAACCAGTCCTCGACCTCGGCCCTCGCCAGGTCGCCCTGCTCCAGGCGGCTCTGTTCCTGGGCTCCCTTTTCTGGGTGGCGCCCGCGCGCCCGGCCGGCCAGACGGCGGGAACCTCCGTTCACGAGGAAACCTTCTGGAACACCGTCCAGCACCGGAGCCAGTCCGACCCCGGCGCCTACCTGGCGGCAGCCTCCCCCGGAGCGGACACCGGCAGTGCCGTGGCCCCCGGGCAGATCGACCCCGCCGGTCCGGCGACGGACGCCGCCACCGCGTCGGCCGATGCGCCGGCAGCGACGCCGCCTTCTGCGGTCGAAGCGGCGCCTCCCGATGTACTGAGTCACGTGCAGGGCAAGCGCCTGTTTTCCTTTCGGGCCGAGGATGTGGAGCTGAAGGCGGCCCTGGCGATGTTTGCGCGCGCCAACAAGCTGAACATCGTGCCTGACCCGGAGGTCACCGGGAGAATCACGGTGGACATCAGCGATCTGCCCCTGGACCAGGTCATGCGCGCCGTGCTCGAGGCTTACGACTACACGTGGAAGGAGGAGGACGGCCTCATCCGGGTTCGCGCCACCGAGACCAAGGATTTCAAAGTCGATTACCTCCGACTCTCCCGCAAAGGCATGGGTCAGAGTTCGGCGACGCTCAACTCCGCCACCAGCGGCGGCAGCGGAGGGAGTGGTGGGGGCGGCAGCGGCGGGGGCGGCGGCGGAGGTGGCGGCGGCGGAGGAGGAGCCTCGGGGGGGGGTGGGGCCAGCGGTGGAGGCAGCGGTTCCTCCGTGAATGTCACGGCCGACAACCAGATCGATTTCTGGATGGAGTTGAAGACCGAGCTCGCCGCGCTGCTCACCGACAAGGGGAAAACCTCGCTGGCCATGAACATGACCGCGGGCTTCATCCAGGTCACGGACCGGCCCTCTGCCCTCAAGAAAGTAGAGCGCTACTTGAACGGCGTGGATCAGAGCGTCCATCGCGAGGTGGAGATCGACGTCAAGCTGTACGACGTCACCTTGAACGACCAGTTTCAATTCGGCATCGACTGGCAGCAGGTGATCCAGGCCTACGGCGGCCAGTTTCAGGCGGTGGCGGCGGGTTCGACCATGCTGCCGGTCGGATCCTCCTTCGGCAGTTTCGGGGTCCAGGACGCGGCGGGCTCGTTGCGGGGACTCTTCCTGCCGGACCACCCTACGTTCAAGTCCACCAAGGTCGCGATCGACGCGCTGCAATTGCAGGGCAAGGTCGAGGTGATCTCCAAGCCCCGGATTCGCACGCTGAACAATCAGACCGCTCTGATCAAGGTCGGCACCGAGATGCCTTTCTTCAGTGTGAGCGAATCGCTCTATCAAAGTCAGAGTGGCAACGTCCAGACCACAGGCGATCAGGTGACCACCATCACGGTGGGGACCATCTTGTCGCTCACGCCCCAGATTTCGGGCGACGACTGGATCACGTTGGACATCTCGCCGGTGCTGACCAGTCTGGTGGAAGTCAAGACGTCCCCAAGCCGGACCGCGACGGCGCCGGTCCTCGACAGCAAGCAGGCCTCGACGCTGGTCCGGGTGCGGACCGGCACGACCGTGGTCATGGGCGGGCTGATCCACACCGAACGCTCCAAGGCGAATCGCTCCCTGCCCTTGCTCTCCCAGATTCCCCTGTTGGGCCGGCTGTTCACCAGCACCTACAGCGGTCAACTCAAGAAGGAACTCATCATCTTCCTCACGCCGACGATCGTGGACGGCGCGACGCCCACCACGGAGAGCCGTTGACGCATCCGGTTTCACATGAAACACCATTCCGTTTCACATCGTGCCTCTCGGCGGCACCTTGGGTTGGCTTGGATGCTGATGCTGGCGTCCTCCCCGAGCACGCTGGCGGACGGAGTCGTAAACAATTCCTCGCTCACGAACCTCTATGCCGCGTTGATGAACGGAGGGCGGATCACCTTCGACCCCAAGCTAACGTATAACTTCACCTTCGAGGCGCCGATCCCGATCCATGGGAGCATTGTCATCGACGCCGGCGCCAACGCCAGTCCCGTCGTCTTTGATGGCGGCAACCTCACGCAACTGTTCACGGTGTGCACGAACGCCACCTTACAGATCATCAACGCGAGCCTGAACAACGGTTGGAGTACCAACGGAGGGGCGATTCTCGTCCAGAGCAACGGCTCTTTGATCGTGAACGACTGCACGTTCAGCGGCAACCAGAGCCCAACGGGTGGAGCGATCCTCAACGAGGGCATCCGGTTGATCGCCAACAACTGCACGTTCAGCGGCAACCGGAGTGCCACTGGCGGCGCGATCTTTCACGGCGCGGGAACGCTCAGCGCCACGAACTGCGTCTTTACCGGCAACCTCGCGATCGGTCCGGAGGGGGCTTCCGGCGGGGCGGGTCACGCCGACCTGTTCCTGGGAGGCAATGGCGCCGACGGAACGACAGGCGGGAACGGCCTGGGCGGAGCGGTCTATAGTCTCGCCCCGACGGAATTCCACCTCTGCAACTTCGAGGCCAATGGCGCCGCGGGCGGGAACGGCGGGCAAGGTGGCCCGGGTGGCACCGGCGGATCCAAAGGCGGGAATGGCGGGAACGGCGGTGCCGCCGGCAGCGCTTTCGGCGGGGCGGTCTATGCCACCAACCAACTGGTGCTCCGCGATTGCGGGTTCGCAGCCAACACCGCGAGCGGGGGCAATGGCGGGCTGGGAGGATCTGCCGGAGCCACGCTCATCCCTGACAGTGGCATGATCAGCACGGCGGGCTTGAGTCGCGAGGGCGGCGGGGCGCAAGGCGGCGCGATTTACGGTGTGGGCCCCATCCTCGCGTCTGGCTGCACGTTTGCCAACGACGCGGCGTTCGGCGGGGCCGGGGCCGCGGCGTTTGCCGACTTCGCGGGCAGCGGCCTGCCGGGGCTGAGCGGGGGCCCGGCGTATGGCGGGTCGATCTCCAGCAGCGGCACGAACCGCTTTCTCAATTGTACTTTCTACGCCAATAGCGTGGTCGGTGGGCCGGGGGGGAACGGCGGGGACGGCACTCTGTATGCCGGCGGCGAAGGCGGCAATGGCGGGGCGGCCTTTGGCGGCGCGCTGTGGAGCCAAGGCTGGACCGCAGTCACGAACTGCACCTTCGCGAGCGGATCCGCGGTCGGAGGCGTCGCCGGGCAGGGCGGAGCGTCGGGGCCAGAAGTGCTGTTCCCTGCCCCCGGCAGCCCGGGCGGAACCGGAAGCGCGGGGGGAGGCAATCTCGCCGTCGGGCCGGGCGGAACCCTGGCGCTGCTGAACTCGATCGTGGCCTACAGCCCCCATGGCGGTAATGCTTACGGCACTCTGGTGGACGTGGGCCACAACCTGAGTTCGGACGCGACCTGCGAGTTCGCTGGACCCATGAGTCTCAACAACACCGACCCTCAGCTCGGTGCCTTGGACGATTATGGCGGCCCCACCAAGACCATGCCCCTCCTGGTCTTCACCGACGCTGAGGGATGCCAGAGGTGCAATGGAACCAACTGGATTAGCCCGGGCATCGACGCCGGCGTGGCTGTTCCAGGTCTCGACACCGATCAGCGCGGAGTCTTCCGACCTCAAGGGATGGCGCCGGACATCGGAGCGTTCGAGAGTGTGGCTTTGGCCGGGCAGGTTCGCCAATATGATGGGACTCCCTTCGCGGACGTACCTGTCTGGTTACATTCCACGTTCTCCCCCCTCCTGCAGACGGTGACCGATTCCGAGGGGCACTGGCAGATCGTCGCGCCGCCGGACCTGGCGCTGAATCTCGGAGTGTATCGGGTGGAGCCGGCGCCCGGGTTGGCGGTTTTCGCACCGGCTTTCTCGTTGATCGATCTGCCGCGTCCCGCCAATGGCAGTGTCACGGCCGATTTCACCGAGGTGCTGGCGATGGGGCAGGTCTGGCAGAGCGATGGATCCCCGTTCACGAATGTAACGGTGGCGCTCGTCTCCGGTTCGGCGACGGCCGCCACCGCGGTAACCGACGCGGAGGGACGCTACCGAATGCTCGCGCCTCCCGACACGACCTTGAATCCCGGCGTGTACGAGGTGGTGCCACAGGCCGAGGGGGCTGGCTTCGTGCCTGCGGCGATGCAAGTACAGCTCGGGAATCCCCGGACGAGCACCGGGGTCGATTTCCCGGCGCGAGCGGCGGTGGTTCAGGAGCGGCAACTGAGCGGGAGCTTCGATCCCCAGCATAGGATTTTTCAGGTCCTGGGCTGGGCCGCCGCGGGGCGGAGTTTCGTCGTCGAAGCCACCCCGGCGTTGCCAGCACCGTTCTGGCAACCGCTCGGCCAGACGACCGCCCTGTCGGACGGCCGGATCGCATTTACGGACACCAACGCCTGGTACTTCCCAATGCGGTTCTACCGGTTGGTGCCCGGTCCGTGAGCGGTCCGTGAGCGGGGGCGAGTCCGCAGTTACCCGCGCCCCGGCACCAAACGGCGCCGCCGCCCGGACTTCGCCCTTACTGCCGGCTTCTGCCGCCGATCCCTTCGAGTCTTGTCCGGCAGCCGGCCTACTGTTCGCCGAGCTTGCCTGGTGGTTTCAGGGCGCGGGGGCGGCGTCCCAAGTGCCGTTTGTGCCGGTCGTTTCCGTCGTGGATTCGAAGGCCTGTCTCGCTGCCGGGAGGCGATCCGTCAGTGGTGCAATTCCCGCAGTTGACGGAACATGACCAACCGGTCCAGGCGGCCGAGGAGAAAGCACGCCCAGCGCCCCTTGAACCGGGCCCACGAAGTCCGCGACGCCAGCCACCCGGCCAGTTCGATGCGACGGCTGTGGCGCCGGTGCTCGGCCACGATGTCTCGCGCTTCGGCGACGACCGCCGGTTCGGTGAGGCGCAGCATCAGCTCATAATTGATGTGCAGGCTGCGCGGATCGAGGTTCGCGGAGCCGACATAGACCGCACCGTCCACCACGATCAGCTTGGAGTGGAGCACCTGCGGTTCGTACTCGTAGATCGTGGTGCCGGCGATGAGCAACCGGCGATACAGGGCACGGGTGGCGAGTTGGGAGAGCCGCACATCGGTTTTGCCTGCCAGCACCAACTCCAGCCGGGACCCGCGCCGAGCGGTCCGCGTCAACGCCCGGCGCAGGCGGCCGATCGGCAGGAAATACGCCGCCACGATCTGCACGTCGCGGGCGGTTTGAAGGTCCCGCAGGAGCGCGCGTTTGAATGCGTTCGGGCCGCGGCCCGGGCCGTTCAAGAGCACCTCGCCGTCTGCGCAAACCAGGTTGCGACGCGTCGTCGCCGGGCGCAGGCGGGTGAACGGCGGATGCTCGAAATCATGCCGCTCGAACAATTCGTCGAACGATTCCGCGAGTCCGCCGACCAGCGGACCGGTGACCCGCAGACCCAGATCCCGCCAACCGCGCGTCACGCCATCGCCTTCGTACTCGGTGGCGACGTTGGATCCGCCGACGAACGCCACCGCGTCGTCGCACACGAGCAATTTGCGATGGTCGCGAAACGTGAGGCGGCGCAGGGTCAGCGGGTTGAACCAGCGGCAATCCCCGCCCGCCCGACGCAACGGATCCCAAAACGCATCCGGCAGGTAGAACGAGCCGACGGCATCGACCAGCACCCGCACCTGCACCCCGCGCCGGGCGGCCTCGGTCAACGCGGTGAGGAAGCGTTCGCCGACGGCGGAGTTAGTCAGCGTGTAAGTCTCGAACCGCACTTCCCGCCCCGCCGCCCCGATGTCCGCCAACATGGCGGCAAAGGTTTCATCGCCCGTCCGGAGCCAGCGGAAGTCACAAGCGCTCATGGCCGGTATTGGCGGCGCTCCCGATCGGGGCGGCTAGACGTCGCACAGCGTCACCGCCTCGCGCAACCCCTGGCGGGGATCGCGCGTGGGGATGAATTCCTGCCCCACGTACCCCGGATACTTGACTTCCAGGAGCGCCTCCATGATCGCCGGGAAGTTGATTTCCTGGTGCTGGTCCAGTTCGCCCCGGCCCGGATTGCCGGCCGTGTGGACGTGGCCGATGTACTCGTGGAACTGGCGGATGCGCTTGATCACGTCGCCGTCCATGACCTGGACGTGGTAGATGTCGAAGAGGAGTTTCAAGCGCGGCGAGCCGACGCGTTTGATGATGTCGATGCAATAATCGGTGTGGTCGCCCTGGTAGCCCGGATGGCCTTTCATCGGGTGCGAATCCTCGCGGCTGTTGAGCATTTCCAGGCAGAGGGTCACGCCCTTCTGCTCCGCATAGGGGACGATCTGCTTGAACCCGGCCACGCAGTTCTGCGCGCCGGTTTCCTTGGACAGGTGCGGACTCTGTGGGTCGTTCGGGTTCCGGGCGCTATAGCCGGTGAAGCAGATGACGTTCGGGCAGCCGAAGGCGGCCGCGGCGTCGATGGCGTCCCGGGTGGCCTGCATCACGCGCGGCCAATGGTCGGGATTGTTATAGCCGAAGACGAAGGGCGGGTCGGGGTCCATGTTGATCTGGCCGATCGCGCTCGCCAGCCCATGCCGTTTCAGCACGGGGTAATCCTTCGCGGGAATGAGTTCGACGCTCGGGCATCCCAGTTCCTTGGCCACCGCGCAAAGCTGGTCGAGGTTCCATTTCTCGCCGTTCAACTCGAAGCACCACTGAACAATGGACTGTCGGATGCGCCCTTTGGTGACCGCGGGGGTGGCGGCGAGCGGACGGGCGGCGTTCAGCGCCCAGGCACCGGCGGCCAGACCGGCCGTGCGGCGGAGCAATTGGCGACGGGTGAGTCCGCCGGCGGGGGAAGGAGCTGCGTGGCGTTTCATGAATAGGGCGTTTGGTTCTGGTTCGTGGCGACAACGCGCGGAGAATAAGCGGCGACCCGGGTCGATACAAGCCCCGGCAGGGTTGGGCGAATACGCCCTGGGGCGGCGGTGGCAGGCCGCGGATGGCCGTGTCCCGGGTCGGCGGCGCGGTGCTGCCGCACCGCCTGCGCCGCCGCAGCGGCGCAGCCACCCACTCCACCGCCTTGCGCCCTCGCAGCGGCGCAGCCACCCGGCCGACCGCCTTGCGCCGGCGCAGCGGCGCAACCACCCGTCCGACCGCCTTGCGCCGTCGCTGCGGCGCAGCCACCCGGCCGACCGGCTTGTGCCGGCACAGCGGCACGGCCACCCGTCTGAAATCCAGAACCCGCTTGCTTTGCCGGGCGCGGGTTTTACTTTGCCGCCTCTTGGCAGACGCATTCGATCCGTCACCACCGATGAACGAGGCCCCATTGACCACCGCTTCCGACGCCGGACAACCGTCGGCGTTCGAGCATCCCGACCGTTTTGTCCGTCGCCACATCGGCCCCAGCCCGGCCGACCAGCGCGCGATGCTGGGCGCGCTCGACCTGCAAAGCCTGGACGAACTGGTCGGGCGCGCCGTGCCGGCGGACATTCGCCGCCGGCAACCCCTCGCCCTGCCGGCCGCGCTGAGCGAGGTGGCGGCCTTGCAGCGATTGCGCGCGCTGGCGGCGAAGAACCGGGTGTTCCGCTCCTTCATCGGCCTCGGTTACCACGATTGTATCACGCCGGCGGTGATTCAGCGGAACGTCCTGGAAAACCCCGGCTGGTACACCCAATACACGCCCTACCAGTCGGAGATTTCGCAGGGCCGGCTGGAAAGCCTGCTCAATTTCCAGACGCTGGTGTGCGACCTCACCGGTCTGCCCGTGGCCAACGCTTCGTTGCTCGACGAAGCGACCGCCGCCGCCGAGGCGATGACGATGTGCCACCGGCTCAAGGCGGCCGGGCAACGGAACCGGTTCCTCGTCGCGACGGATTGTCACCCGCAAACGATCGAGGTCGTGCGGACGCGGGCGCAGGCATTGGGCATCGAGGTGCGGATCGGGCCGGTGGAGACGTCGCAGTTCGATGCCACCACCTTGGGGGTGCTCGTGCAATATCCCAGCACCGACGGTGCGGTTCACGACTACGCGCCGTTGATCGAGCGGGCGCATGCCGCGGGCGCGCTGGCGGTAGTGGCGGCGGACCTGCTGGCGCTGACGCTCCTGAAGGCACCGGGCGAGTTCGGCGCGGACATCGCGGTGGGCAGCGCGCAACGGTTTGGCGTCCCGCTGGGTTTCGGCGGACCGCACGCGGCTTTCATGGCCACGCGCGACGAGTTCAAACGCCAGATGCCGGGCCGGTTGGTCGGCGTGTCGAAGGACGCGCGGGGCCGACCGGCGTACCGGCTGGCGCTGGGCACGCGCGAGCAACACATCCGCCGCGAGAAAGCCACCAGCAACATCTGCACGGCGCAGGCGTTGCTGGCGAACATGGCCGCCATGTACGCGGTCTATCACGGGCCGGAGGGCTTGCGGGCGATCGCGGAGCGGGTGCAGCGGTTGACTGCGTTGCTGGCTGCGGGCCTGGAGCGCATCGGCCATCGCGTGACCAACGCCGCCTTCTTCGACACCCTGACGGTGAAGCTCGGCCGGGGCACGGCGGCGCAGATCCACCGCGTCGCCGCAGCGCAGCGGATCAACCTCCGGCCGGTGGACGAAACCACGGTGGGCGTGGCGCTCGACGAGGTCACCGGACTGGCGGACGTGGCCGCACTTTTGGTCGTGTTCAACGGCGGCGAACCGCTGGGTTTCGACCCCGCAACCCTCGCGCCCCGAGCCTCGGGCCTCGGGCCGTTTCGGCGGACTTCGGCCTTCCTCACCCATCCGGTGTTCAACCGCTACCACTCCGAGACCGAGATGTTGCGGTACCTCCGCCGGCTGGAAGCCAAGGACCTTTCGCTGTGTCACGCGATGATCCCGCTCGGGTCGTGCACGATGAAGTTGAACGCCACCAGCGAAATGGTGCCGGTGAGCTGGCCGGAGTTCGCGAGGCTTCATCCCTTCGCGCCGGCAGACCAAAGCGCCGGGTATCGCGAGCTGTTCGCCGATCTGGAGCGCTGGCTCGCCGAAATCACCGGGCTGGCCGCGATCTCGCTGCAGCCCAACGCGGGATCGCAGGGCGAGTACGCCGGGTTGCTGGTGATCCGGCAATTCCACGCCAGCCGTGGCGAGTCGCAGCGCGAGGTCTGCCTGATCCCGACCTCCGCGCACGGCACCAACCCGGCCAGCGCCGTCCTGGCGGGATTGCGCGTGGTGCCGGTGGCCTGCGATGCGCAGGGCAACATCGACCTCGGGGACCTGCGCGCGAAGGCGACCGAACACTGCGACCGGCTGGCGGCGCTCATGGTCACCTACCCGTCCACGCATGGCGTGTTCGAGGCGGGCATCCGCGAAATCTGCCGGATTGTCCACGAACACGGCGGCCAAGTGTATATGGATGGCGCGAACATGAACGCCCAGGTCGGGCTGACGCGGCCCGGCGATATGGGCGCCGACGTGTGCCACCTGAACCTCCATAAAACATTTTGCATTCCGCACGGCGGCGGCGGGCCAGGGGTGGGACCGATCGGCGTGGCGGCGCATCTGGCGCGGTTCTTGCCGGGTCACGAAACCGGCGGTTTGGGCGGGGGCCACGGCGTCGGGGCGGTTTCGGCGGCGCCCTTTGGCAGCGCCAGCCTGCTGCCGATTTCCTGGGTGTACATCGCCTGCATGGGCGCCGCGGGTCTGACCGAGGCGACGCAGGTCGCGATCCTGAATGCCAACTACGTCGCGCGCCGGCTCGAAGCCTATTTCCCGGTCCTCTACAAGGGCGCCCAGGGATTCGTCGCGCACGAGTGCATCCTGGACTTGCGCCAGTTCCAAAGCGTGACCGCCGAGGACGTGGCCAAGCGGCTGATGGATTTCGGCTTTCACGCGCCGACGCTGAGCTGGCCCGTGGCGGGCACGCTTATGGTCGAACCGACCGAGAGCGAGTCGAAGTACGAGCTCGACCGGTTTTGCGAGGCGATGATCGCCATCCACGCCGAGATCGGGGCCGTCGAGCGCGGCGAAATGGACGCGAAGAACAACCCGCTCAAGCACGCGCCGCACACCGCGGACTCGATCGCGGCCGGCGATTGGGACCGGCCTTATTCGCGGGAACAGGCGGCGTTCCCGGTGGCCGGGTTGCGCGAGTTCAAATTCTGGCCCGCGTGCGGCCGGGTGGACAATGTCTTTGGCGATCGCAACCTGGTTTGCGCCTGCGTGGGCATGGAGGCATTCGCGTAGTCGGCGCCGGTGCGATGCGCGCGCCCGGGTGGCTGGTTCACCACGATCGGCGCTGCCGGATCCGCCGCGGCCGTGCACCGGGCGCTCCCATCCTCTCAGGCCCACGTCAGTCATGTCCGCGCCCATTTGACAAGGGTCCGGCGGCTCCTACGGTTCCCTCGACGGACCGAATTCAAATAACGACCATGAGGCCTGCCGGTGGGAAAGCCGTCTCGGAGGATGGGACATGAGCCCGCGGCAATGGATGGAGCGACACCCGCGGGGGCAGCTTCAGGGGTCGTCGAGAAACTCGACTTGAACGCACCAAGTCACTGGTTGGCGGCGCATCGCTCATGAACTCGACCGCCTCGAGCGCCGGAAGCCGGAAGCGCTGGTTCAGCGGCCCAACGGAAGGGCGGGCACAACTGTTCATCCGGCTCGCCGTGGGTCTGATCTTCGCGACGCAAGGGCTGCTGAAGTTCATCGATCCGCACCTGGGCGCATTGCGGTTCGCCCGGATCGGGTTTCCGTGGCCGGAATTCACGGCGCGGTTCGTGGGCACTTTTGAAGTCGGCTGCGGGGTGTTGGTGCTGGTGGGTTTGTGGACGCGGATCGCCTGCCTTCCGTTGCTGGCGGTGATCCTGACGGCCATCGCCACGACGAAGATTCCCGAGCTGGCCCGGCCGGGGCAGGGTTTCTGGTTCATGGTCAGCGACGCGCGCACCGATTTCGCGATGCTGATGAGCCTGTGCTTTCTGGTGGGCGCCGGCGGCGGCCGCTGGTCGGTCGAGGCGAAGCTGCCTGGCGCGGCAACGGCCGCAGCGGAGGCGAGGGAAGATCCAACCCGCGACGCGCCCGCGCCGGAAGACAACCCCCAATGAAGCCGACCTTCGTCCTCCTCCTCCCGATCATGGCGGCCGGGCTCACGGCCTGCACCACCGCCACGCCCCCTGCCCTGCAAGCCGGGATGGGCGCGGACGAGCCGGAGTCTTTCTACCTGCCCAACGCCAAGGCGGCGCGCGTGGTCAGTGTCACGAACGCCGGTCCGGCCGCGGCGACCGTTTTGGTTCAGACCCACCGGGCGGCGGTCAAGGAGACCGGTCCGCCCGAGACGGTGGCGCGCTTTGGCGAAGTGTACGCCTTCTCGCCGACGTTCTTTGCCGTTCGTCGGGACGAGCCGACGCAGATCCGCTTCTGGAACCTCCAGCCCGACGACAACCACGCGTTCATGTTGGTGGACCCTCAATCGAACGTGTTGATGAAAGTGCTTCTGCCTCCGCTGCAGGAAACCGCCTATGTCTTCACGTTCCACGAAGAGGGCTTGTTCAACTTCTATTGCGCCATGCACCAACCGTCCATGAGTGGCCAGATTCTGGTGCTGCCTCCCAGGTCGCCTTGAGGCGGTCGGGCGAGCTTGCGCTTTGAAACAGGAGGAGGCTGACACGGCACCGGACAGGCTTCGGACCGCGGGGCGGCGACGTCGCGTTTCGGGCTCCGGACTTCCGGCTTGCGTCTTGAAGGCGGGAAGCCTGGCGGGTACAAGCCTCGGGGCCTCCTTGGATGTCGATTGCGCCCGATGAATGATCTGCCGGCCTTGTTGCTTGCCTGGGGAGTCGGATTCCTCACAGGTTTGGTGTCGGCCGTCCCGGTCGGACCGATCAATGTGACCATCATCAACGAGGCGGCCCAGCGGGGCTTTCTCGGGGCCCTCATGATCGGCATCGGGGCCGTCTCCATGGAGATGATTTACTGCTTCATCGGGTTCGCGGGTTTCGCGAAATTGTTCGCCGCGCCGGCGGTGAAGGCCACGTTCCAGATCGTGGGCTTCCTCGTCATGGTGTTTCTGGGGTGGAAATACTATCGGGCGACCTCACTCCCCGCGGTGACGTCCACCGAACGCTCGCTCCAGCGGCGGTTTCATCCGCGCTCGGCGTTCATGAGCGGCTTCCTGCGCGTGCTCGGCAATCCCGGCGTGTTGCTCTTCTGGATCGCGGCGTCGGCGACCTTCACCGCCCACCGGTGGGTGCGACCTGATTGGACCAGCAAGGGGTGGTGCCTGGCCGGCGTGGCGTTAGCGACGCTCGGCTGGTTTGTCTTCCTGAGCTGGGCCGCGGCCCGCGCGCACGGGCGGTTCTCGGTCGCGGGTCTGTTGCGGTTGTCGCGGGTCTCCGGCATCTGCCTGCTCGGCGTGGCGGTGATCCTGGGGGTGCGGATCATCCTGTTGTTCGCGCACCGCTGAATCGCCGGCGCGACCCCGGTCCGGACTTTCCAACGGCGGCGCGCGGTCGCGATCCGCTTGCCGCCACCGGGGGAAATCGCCAGATTCGCCGGGCATGAATTCCGCGGTGATCGTCGCCGCCGGCCAGGGCAAACGGATGGGGCCGGGCGTGGACAAGCTCTTCCTCGAGGTGGCCGGGCGGCCGGTGATCGCCCATACCTGGGCGCGGTTCGATGCGGCCGCGTGTGTGGATGAGGTCGTGCTGGTGGTACGCGCCGGCCTGGAGCCGGCCTTCGCCGAGCTGGCGGCGGTCTGGGGATTTGCCAAGCCGCACCGATTCGTCGCCGGCGGCGGCGAACGCCAGGATTCGGTGTGGAACGGCTTGCACGCGCTGGGGGCCACCTGCGAACTGGTGGCGATCCACGACGGCGCGCGGCCGTGCGTTTCCGAGGAATTGATCGCGGCCACTTTCCGGGCCGCCGGCGAAGCGGGCGCCTCGGTCGCGGCCCAACGCGTCACCGACACGATCAAGGAATCCGCCGACGGCCAGGTCATCACCGGTCATCCCGATCGGAACCGGTTGTGGGCGGTGCAAACGCCGCAGTCGTTCCGGGTCGAAGTGATCCGGCGCGCGCTGGCGGAAGTGCGCCGCCGGGGGCTGTTGGTGACCGACGACACGGCGGCCTGCGAACTCATCGGCCAGCCGGTACGACTGGTGGAGGGCGCGGAGCCGAATCCGAAGGTGACCGCGCCGGCCGACCTGGGTTTCGTGGAACTGCTCCTGCGCCGCGGAGCCGTCCCCACACCTCCGGCTCCGCGTTAGCGAGTCGGGTCGCGGTGGCAATTCCGGTTTGATGGCGGCAGCGCTGCCGGGCCGTCCCCGTCCTTGCCAGTCTGGCCGGGGACTTCTACCTTCGATCGTCTCTGAGTTCGTTCGGTCATTTTATGAACAAGCGAGTGCTCTACTCGACGGTGATGTTGGCGCTGGGAGTGAACCTCTTCTTCGGCGCCCAAGTCTATGTGCGGTCCGCCGAGGACGTCGGGAAGAACGACGTCTTCCGCAATCTGCGGCTCTTCGGGCTGGTGCTCGAACGGGTGCGCGAGGATTACGTGGATGGCGACAAGCTCACCTACCAGGACCTCGTTTACGGTGCGCTCAAGGGCCTGATGAGCACGCTCGACCCGCACAGCGAATTCCTCGAACCGCGGAAATACGACGACTTCCGTGACGATACGGAAGGGGCCTATGGCGGCGTGGGTCTGCAGATCAGCCTCCGCGGCGACTACCTGACCGTGATCGCCGCCATGCCGGACACGCCGGCTTCGCGGGCGGGCATCCTCGCGGGCGACCAGATCGTCCGCATCAACGGGCGGAGTGCGGAACGCATGAGCGCCACGGAGGCGGTGAAGCTGTTGCGGGGTGCGTCCGGCACCGAGGTCAGCGTGACCGTGCTGCGGCCCGCGACCAACGAGGAGCAGGAGCATGTCCTGAAACGGGAGGTCATCAAGGTGGACACGGTCAAGGACCTCAAGGGCGGGGAGGACTTCGCGATCGGCGAAGGGCACATCGGTTATGTGCAGGTGACGCAGTTTGGCGAGCGGACGACCGGCGAATTGGAGGCGGCCATCAAGAAACTCGAAGCCCAGCGGTTGGCGGGGTTGGTCCTCGATTTGCGCGACAACCCCGGCGGGCTGCTCGATCAGGCCGCCAAGGTTTGCAGCCTGTTCCTGCCCCCGAAGACGCTGGTGGTCAGCACCGAAGGCCGCGACCCGTCCGAGCGCCGTGAGTATCGCGTGCCGGCCCGCGGCAAACACTACGAAATGCCCCTGGTGGTGCTCATCAACGAGGGCAGTGCCAGCGCCTCGGAGATTGTGGCCGGCTGTCTGCAGGACCTGCAGCGCGCGATCATCCTGGGTGAGAAATCGTTCGGCAAAGGCTCGGTGCAAAGCATCATCGAACTGCAGGACGGCGCGGCGTTGCGGTTGACAACCGCCAAGTATTACACGCCCAGCCACAAGGTCATCCACGAACACGGCATCACGCCGGACATTGAGGTGCCGCAATCCTTGGAAGACGATGAAGCCCTGGCCCAGCAACGCACTCCCGGGCTGCTGGAGTCGCTGGAGCCGGCGCGCCGGGAGGAGATCGCCGCCGTGCAGGACCTGCAATTGGAACGGGCGCTGGATTTGCTCCAGGGCATCACGCTGTACACCCACCACACCGGCAAACTCGCCAAGCTGGCGCGGCCGGCGGTCGAATCGAAGCCTTGATCCGCCGCGACTTCCATCCGCGGCCGGCTCCGCCCGCATCCAGCCCCGCCAGCTCGTGACGATCCTGGGCATCGAGACTTCCTGCGACGAAACGAGCTGTGCGGTCGTCCAAGACGGGGTCGTGCGGGCGAACGTGGTTTCCTCCCAAATCGCCCTCCACGCGGAGTACGGCGGCGTGGTTCCGGAACTGGCCACCCGCGAACACCTGCGCAATCTGCTGCCCGTTTGCCGGCTGGCCCTGACGGAGGCCGGCGTCCGGCCGGGCGAACTGAACGCCATCGCGGCCACACAGGGACCGGGGCTGCCCAACGCCTTGCTGATCGGCTTGCGGGCGGCCCAGGCGCTGGCCTTCGCCTTGGGCCGGCCGTTCCTCGGGATCCATCACCACGAGGCGCATCTGTACTCGCCGTGGATTGTGGGCCAGCCGCCGCGGGCGGATTTCGGCGGGTTCGAGCCCAACGTGTCCCTGATCGTGAGCGGCGGCCACACGCTGCTGGTGCTGGTCACCGGCGCCTTGCAGCACCGGGTGCTGGGTTCCACGCTGGACGATGCGGCGGGCGAATGCTTCGACAAGACGGCCAAATTGATCGGCCTGCCCTATCCGGGCGGCCCGGAGATGGATCGGTTGGCGGAAGGCGGCAATCCGCGGGCCTTCGACTTTCCGCGTCCGCTGATCGCGGAAGCCAACGACGATTTCAGCTTCAGCGGGCTGAAGACGTCGGTCCGATACTTCCTGCGCGACCACGCCGGAATCCTCGGCGACCCGCAGCGGGTCCGCGACCTGTGTGCCAGCGTGCAGGCGGCCATCGTGGAGGTGCTGGCGACCAAGACGCTGAAGGCGGCGGCGCGGCTGGGCATCGGTTGCGTCACCGCTTCCGGAGGCGTCACCTGCAACCGGTTACTGCGGGCGCGGCTGACCGAGGCGTGCGGTGCCCGCGGCTGGCGGTTGCGGCTGGCGGCGGGAGCCTTGTGTACGGACAACGCCGCCATGATTGCCGTCCTCGCGGAGCGCAAGCTGCTCCACGGCCAGCCGGCCACGCCGTGGGACGAGGAAATGCGCCCCGGCTGGAGCCTGGAATAATTGGCGCCGCCCGGTGCGGCCACCAGAAAAGGCCGAACCCGTCAGCGAGGGCCGACGGGTTCGTCAGGGAAAGAGAGGGTCGCGCGGCGCTAGGCGCCGTCGTTCCCGATGGCTTCGACCGGGCAGCCTTCCTTGGCCTCCTGGCATTGCTTTTCCTCCTCGGGCGTGGAGGGCTGGGCAAAGACATAGGAGTAACCGCCGTCTTCGTTGCGTTTGAAATTGTTGGGGGCGGTCTCACGGCACAGGTCGCAGTCGATGCATTGGTTATCGACGTAAAACTTGCCGGGCGCGTTCTCGGGGTATTTGTTTGCTAGGTCAGCCATAAAGATCGTTAGTTCGTGGGCCAAGGATGCGGACAGGCCGCTCGAAATCAAGCCTCAATTCGGCCACGGCTTTCAGTTCCTTGGAGTTTCGGCTTGCCGGCAGGTAGCCGCATTTGTTACGTACTTGGCATTCGTTTATGGCTGCTATAGGTCGCTTTCAAAAAGGTGATGACACCTTTTACGCAAAGGTCGTGGACGGGGAACTGTTCCGCCTCCTGGGCGACGTGTTTGGTTCTCCTTCTTTCGAGAAGAAACCCACCTCGCTCAAAGGGGTGAAGACGCTGGTGCCCGTGACGCCCTCGAAGGTGATCGCGGTGGGCTTGAACTATGCCGACCACGCGCGCGAGAGCGGGAAGCCGCTGCCGAAGGAGCCGCTTTTCTGGCTGAAGGCGCCCACGTCCCTGCTCCCCGACGGCGCGAAGATCGAGATTCCCTTCGCGGCGCATCGCGTGGATTTCGAGGCGGAGCTGGCTGTGATCATCGGCCGTCGCGTCCGGAACGTGACCCCGGCCGCGGCCGCGCGTTACATCTTCGGCTACACCGCCGCGCAAGACGTCAGCGATCGCACGATTCAGAACGCCGAAAGCCAGTGGGCGCGCTGCAAGTCGTTCGACACCTTCACCCCGCTCGGGCCTTACGTGGAGACCAAGATCGACCCGCACGAGCTGTCGATCCAACTCTTTCAAAACGGCCAGCTTCGCCAGAACTCGAACACGGGGCAGCTCATCTTCAATTGCTTCCACCTCGTCAGTTTCATCTCCACGAACATGACCTTGCTGCCGGGCGACGTGATCCTGACGGGCACGCCGAGCGGCGTGGGACCGATCGAGTCCGGAGACCGGATCGAGGTGCGGATTCAAGGCATGGCGCCGCTGGTGAATACCGTGAAGTGAGCTCGCGCGGCGCGGCGCTTTGGCAAGTCAATTCTCGCGAGGCGGGGTCACCCCACCTCACTCCTTTTGTATGCGTTGGACTCACACTTTCATTCCCACCCTCAAGGAAACCCCGGCCGACGCCGAAATCGCGTCGCATAAACTGTTGTTGCGCGCCGGCCTGGTCCGCAAGCTCACCGGTGGGCTGTACACCTTCCTGCCGTTGGGCGTGCGGGTGCTTCGCAAAATCGAGCGACTGGTGCGCGAGGAGATGGATCGCGCCGGGGCCATCGAGGTGTCCATGCCGTGTCTCCAACCGCCGGACATCTGGCAGCAGAGCGGGCGCTACACGACCGCCGCCGAAGTGCTCTACCACGTTTTCGACCGCGCGAAGAAAGAGTGGGTGCTCAGCCCGACCGCCGAGGAAGTGATCACCCAACTGGCGGCCAACGAGCTGAGTTCCTACCGGCAACTGCCGCGCAATTTCTACCAGATCGGCGTCAAGTTCCGCGACGAGATCCGCCCGCGCTTCGGTCTGATGCGGGCCAAGGAATTCGTGATGAAGGACGCCTATAGCTTCGATGTGAGCGACGCGGCGGCGATGGTGAGTTACCGGAAGATGTACGAGGCCTACACGCGCATCTTTGCGCGCTGCGGCTTGCGCGCCTTCCCGGTTGAAGCCGACACAGGTGTCATCGGCGGCAACTATTCGCACGAGTTCATGGTGCCGGCCGAAACCGGCGAAAACGAGGTCGTCTATTGCGAATCCGGCACCTACGCGGCGAACATCGAAAAGGCCACCAGTCGCGGGCCGCTGACCGCGACGCCGGCCGCCCGCACCGGGCCGGCACCCGAGAAGTTCCCCACGCCGGGCGTCGTGACCATCGACGCGCTGGCGGCAGCCCCCTACCACGTCGCCAGCCACCAGCAGATCAAGACGCTCGTTTACCTCGCGGACTCGCAGCCGATCCTCGTCCTGCTCCGCGGCGACGACCAGTTGAACGAGGCGAAACTGATGGCCCGGACCGGCGCGGTGCAGGTCCGCCCGGCGACCCCCGAGGAATGTGTGGCCAACCTGGGTGCGAAGCCCGGCTCCCTGGGGGCCGTGAAGCGCACGCTGAAGACGGAACCTCGGGTGTATGCGGACCTCGCGCTCCAGGGCGCCGCGGGCATGACCACCGGCGCCAACGACGACGGATTCCACCTCCGGCACGTCGAACTCGACCGCGACATCGGGGTCCACCAGTGGGCGGATTTCCGCACCGCGCAAGCCGGCGAACTCGACGTTCAGACCGGCCAGCCGCTCAAGATTCGCCGCGCCATCGAAGTCGGCCACGTCTTCAAGCTGGGAACCAAGTACAGCGAAAAGATGAACGCGCTGTACCTCGACGAGGCCGGGAAGCAGCACCCGTGCGTCATGGGCTGCTACGGCATCGGAGTGACGCGCACACTCCAGGCGATCATCGAACAGGGCAACGACAAGGACGGCATCCTCTGGCCGTTGCCGACCGCGCCCTTCGCCGTCTGCCTCACTCCGTTGAGCGTGGCGCCGGACAGCGCTCCGATGAAACTCGCAGAACAGCTTTATGCCGAGCTGGAGGCTCGCGGCACGGAAGTGATCCTGGACGATCGCGATGAGCGGCCGGGGGTGAAGTTCAAAGACGCGGACCTGATCGGCTTCCCATTGCGGGTCAACCTCGGTGAGAAGGCGCTGGCGCGTGGCGAAGTTGAACTCAAGCCGCGGGGCGGGAGCCTCAGCTTCGTCAAAATCGAGCATGCCGCGACGGCCGTCAGCGACTGGCTGGCCGCCGAGTCGGCGCGTTACGCCGCGGCCGTTCCGGGCGCCTGATATCTCTCCCAGCCGCCTTTCGATCCGGCAAGATCTCTGTCACAATGGCGACAGAAACTGTGCCCCAAAGGGGTGGCGGGAACTCGTCCGGCGGACGGGGCTTCCCGGCAACTCACGTGGCGGGCGGTGAGGGCACGTCGTTGCCCGCGCGATAGTGGATCACCTGCACTTTCTCCAGGGTGACCAGGCCGCCTTGCATCATCTCGTCCAAGACGGGGAGGAAGGCCCGCAGCTTTTCCTCCGTGTCCACGATTTCGATCACGAGCGGCAAATCCATCGAGAGCCGCAGTATCTTGGCGGTGTGAAGCCGGCTGGATTTGCCGAAGCCCATCGGCCCGCGCAGCACGGTCGCACCGGCCAGGTGCAGCTCCCGTGCCTTGAGCACAAGGGCCTCGTAGAGGGGTTGGTGCTTCCAGCGGTCGCTTTCGCCGAGAAAAACCCGCAGCAGCATCGCTTCGTGGGGCAGGTGCATGTCAGTGACCTTTCATGGAATTGAAGCTGGTCGCCAGCACATGGCCCAGCCACACCGCGACGAGGCACAAGCCGAGCGACGCCAGGGAATTCGCGCCCGCCTTGAACCACTGGCCGTCCTCGGCCAGCGTCAGCGTCTGGAGGCTGAACGAGGAAAAGGTGGTGTAGCCGCCGCAGACGCCCAGCATGAAGAACTGCCGGAAGGAGGCCGGGGCCATCAAGCGGCCCTCAGGGCCGGTCATCGTCGCGAACAGGCCAATCACGAAACAGCCGCTCACGTTCACGACCAGCGTACCCCAGGGGAACGTTTGTCCGAAGCGGTTGGCAACGACACCGGAGAGCCACCACCGACCCAGGGTGCCCAGGCCGCCGCCGAGGAAGATCCACAGTGCATTCAACATAAAAGCTCCGCCTGCCACGCCTGGCGTGGGTAGGAGTCATCAGCACTGCAATCGATCAGGCGGTTCTCTCGCGACGCGAGATGGCAAACCCCATTGCCGGCGTCGGCAGTAGCATTTCAGAGCCACCGCGGCAAGCGGTTTTGCCATCCGCATTCCCGACCCGGCCGCCCGAACGGTGTCCGCCGGCACCCGCGCCTCCCGCCCGGGCATGAAGTCGGTGCAAGCGCGAAACCGGTGGCCGCCGAGTCTGGTTTCCCTCGAGTTCGAAGGACGCTCCGGACAACCCCCGGAGTCACGGGACGGTCTGGGGGAACTGCATCTTTGTGGTTCAACTCAGCGTGGGCAGCGGGTACGGTCGGCGGTCACGGTTTGGGTGCGAGTTCCAACAAGCTGGATCCGTTCGTATGTCAGGTCATAGCAAATGGGCGAAAGTGAAGCACTTCAAGGGTGCGATCGACGCCAAGCGCGCGCGCATTTTCGCCAAGTTGTCCCGCGAGGTGTCCATCGCCGCCAAGATCGGCGGCGGGGATCCCGACCTCAACCCGCGGCTGCGCCTGGCCATGTTCAAGTGCCGCAGCGCGAACATGCCGTCGGACAATGTCGAGCGCGCCATCAAGAAGGGCACCGGCGGCGGCGAAACGGCCAGCTATGATGACCTCACCTACGAGGCTTTCGCCCCGCACGGGGTGGCGCTATTGATCGAGGTGAGCACCGACAACCGCAACCGCACGGCGGCGGAGATCCGCAGCCTCCTCACGCGCCACGGCGGCAGTATCGCCACGTCGGGCGCGGTGACGCGGTTGTTCCACCGCCAGGGCCAGATCATCGTTACGCGCGAGGCCGCGGATGAGGAGCGGCTGATGACGCTCGCAATCGAGGCCGGGGCGGAGGATTTCAAGGCCGAGCCGGAGGGATTTGAAATCCTGACCACCCCGGCGCAGTTCGAGGCCGTCCACCGCAGCGTGGAGGCGCAAGGCATCAAGTGCGCGAGTGCGGAAGTCACGCATCGGCCGCAAGTATTTGTGCCGCTCCCCGATCCGGCCGCCGCGGCAACGGTGGCCGCCCTCATCGAGGAACTCGAAGACCACGATGACGTGAAGGAGGTGTTCGCCAACGCCGAATTCCCCGACACCGACTGAACGAACCGCTCCGCCGATGACTCGAACGCGCGTCCCCTTCCCGCCGGCATGAGCGAGCTCCGCGAATCGATGGTCGTGAGGATGCTCAAGAGCCTGGCGGACTCGGTGTTCCGCTACCCGCGTTGGTTCTTCTACCCGCAGGCGGTGCTGTTCCTGGCGAGCGTGCTGTTCACGGTGCGCCACCTCGAATTCGACACCGACCGCAACCACCTCGTCGGCCAGGACAAGAAATACCACCAGGCCTTCCTGAAGTACAAACGCGAGTTCGCCTCACAAGACGAACTGGTGACCATCGTCGAAAGTGAAGACATCGAGAAGAACCGCCAGTTCGTTGAGCGTCTGGGGGCGCGGTTGGAGAAGGAGACCAACCTCTTCACGGATGTCTTCTACAAAGGCGACCTCCCGATGATGGGGCCAAAGGCCCTGTTGTTCGTCACCAACGACACCGTCCTGGTCGAGATGGCGCAACGGCTCCAGGAGGCGCGTCCGGTGCTCAACCACCTGACGCAGGTCACCAACCTGAATTCGTTGTTCCGGATGGTGATCAACCAGTTCTACGCGCAGATTCGATCCAGCGCGCCGGGGTCGAACGCGCAGGCCGAGGCGCTGATGCAAGCCTTGCCGGCGCTGGGGCGCATCGCCGATCAGGCGGCGGACGCGCTGAGCCGGCCGGGCAAGCCGCCGTCGCCGGGCATCACCGCGTTGTTTGGCGGCGGCGCGGAAGCAGAACAGGAGATGTACATCACGTTCGCGACGAACCGGCTTTACCTGGTTACGGCGCGCCCGCGGAACGACCAATTGAACGAGCGGGCGGTGGCGCGGCTGCGTCAGTTGCTCACCCAGACGCGCGGCGAAGTGCCGGGGGTGAACGTGGGACTGACGGGCGGACCGGTGCTGGAGGTGGACGAGATGGCCCAGTCGCAGCGCGACACCACCGTGGCGGCCATCGTGTCGCTGGTGATCTGCGCCTTGCTTTTCATTTACGGCTATCAGGAGACCGGGCGCCCGATGAAGGCGACGTTGTGTCTGGTCGTGGGCCTGGCTTACACCTTTGGTTTTGCCACGCTGGTCATCGGTCATCTCAACATTCTGACGATCACCTTTCTGCCGATGCTGATCGGCTTGGCGATCGATTTTGGCATCCACCTGGTCAGCCGCTACGAGGAGGAGTTGCGGCACGGATTGACCGAGCGGGAGGCGATGGAGATCGCGATGGTCAACACCGGCCAGGGGATTTTCACGGGGTGCTTCACCACGGCGGGCGCGTTTCTGGCGATGGGCTTCACGGATTTCGATGGCATCAAGGAGATGGGGGTCATCAGCGGCGCCGGTTTGGTGATCTGCCTGGTGCCGATGATCACGCTCCTGCCGGTGCTGCTGCTCCGCGGCCGGCAGAACACCCTTGACCATCTGCCCCACACGCCGGACATGGATCCGCGAGCCCGGCTGGAACGAATGTGGTTGGACCGCCCCTGGCTGGCGGTCGGGGCGGCGCTGACTTTGTGCGCCCTGGCGGCCTGGAAGGTGCCGAAGGTATGGTTCGACTACAACCTGCTGCACATGCAATCCGCCGGCCTGCCGGCGGTCGTGTACGAACGCAAGCTCATCGACAATGCGAACCGCTCCGTGATTTTCGGCGTGGTCACGGCCGACTCGCTGAACCAAGCCCGCGAACTGCAGCAGCGCCTGGAAAAACTCCCGTCGGTGGCGAGCGTCGATTCGATGGTCAGGTACCTCACCGAGGATCAAAGCCGGAAACTGAGCCTGATTCATCAGGTCCGCGCGCAACTCGCCGGCTTGCGTTTCGCTGAGATCGACCCCGACCCGGTGAACCTGACCGAATTGCGGCTGACCGTGCGCACCCTCCAGGCCTGTCTCGGGCTGGGGGTCTCCGCGTCGGAACGCGAGGGCGAGGAGGCCGTTTCCACGTCCTTGCGCGACGTGCGCGCCGCGCTGGTTCGCTTGAACGAGGCAATTGGCGATGCCAACCCGGACGCCGCCGCCCAGAAGCTCGCGGTGTTCCAGCGCGCCTTGCTCAGCGATCTGGAATCCACGCTGGCGGCGATCCAGAACCAGGACGATACCGCGCCGTTGCGCCCCGAGGACATTCCCGCGCCGTTACGGCACCGGTTTGTGAGCAAGACCGGCACCAGCTACCTCCTCCAGGTCAATCCGAAGTCCAACGTGTGGGACCGGGCGAACCAGGAAGTCTTCGTGCGCGATCTGCGCAGCGTTTACCCCGACGCCACCGGTGAGCCGGTGCAGCTCTACGAGTACACGACCCTTTTGAAAGACAGCTACGTCACGGCCGCCTACTACGCGCTGGGGGCGGTGGTGTTGCTCGTGCTGATCCAATTCCGCAGCCTGGTGTGCGTGGCGCTGGCGTTGCTGCCGGTGGCCCTGGGCACGCTCTGGCTGGTAGGCTTCATGGGCTGGGTGGGCGAGCCGTTCAACCCAGCCAACATTATGACGTTGCCGCTGGTGGTCGGCATCGGCGTGACCAACGGCATCCACGTGCTGAACCGGTTCGCCGAGGAGCGCAACGCCAGCATTTTCTCCCGCAGCACCGGCAAGGCCGTCCTGCTTTCCGCACTGACCACCACGGCGGGGTTCGGGAGCCTGTTGCTGGCCAAGCATCAAGGCATCGCCAGCCTGGGACTTATCATGGCCATTGGCACCGTGACCTGCATGGTAGCCGGGCTGACTGTGCTGCCGGCGCTGCTGACTTTGCTGGACCGCTTTGGCTGGCGGCTGCCGCTCAAGGCCCAAGGTCACTACACGCATCTCCGGGCGGACGATCCGGACGCCATCGGTACGGGGATTCCAAAAGACTGAGTCTGCGTTGCGCCCGGACCGCGGAAGCTGGCCCGAGGCAGGGGTGTTCGAGGCAACTCTCGCCGCCGCCCGCTTGAGTCTCCGGAAGCACGTGCTACTTTCGCGATTGAACTAAAGCGGAAATCGAAACCTGAAAGAATCGAAACATGCCACACGAATTACCTGCATTGCCGTACGCCAAAGAGGCCTTGGAACCGCACATCGACGCGTTGACGATGGAGATCCATCACGGCCGGCACCACAAGGCGTATGTGGATAACCTCAACAAGGCGCTCGCGGGCAACGCCCCCCTCGAGGCCAAGCCGCTCGACGCGCTGCTTGCCGACCTCGCCGCGGTGCCGGACGCCATTCGCGGTCCGGTTCGCAACAACGGCGGCGGTCACTGGAACCACAGCTTCTTCTGGAAGCTCATGGCTCCGAAGGCCGGCGGCACACCCGCCGGCGCTCTTGCCGAGGCCATCAAGGCTGCGTTCGGCGGATTCGACGAGTTCAAGGCCAAGTTCGAGGCCGCGGGCGTGGGCCGCTTCGGCAGCGGTTGGGCCTGGTTGCTCGTCAACGGCGGCAAACTCGAAATCGCCTCCACGGCGAACCAGGACAATCCGCTGATGGGCAAGGCCGTGGCGGGCTGCGAAGGCAAACCGGTCCTCGGCGTGGATGTCTGGGAACACGCGTATTACCTGAAGTACCAGAACAAGCGTGCCGATTACCTCAAGGCTTGGTGGAACGTGGTGAACTGGGCCGAGGCCGGCCGGCTCTACGCCGCCGCGAAGTAGTCCCGCGCAATCATTTCAGCCCCCAGGCCATGATCGCTCGCCGCGGTCGTGGCCTTTCGCCTGTGCCGGGCCGGTTTCCACTCCATCGGACTCTTCGCGTGGCCAGCCTCGCTCCCGCTCCGGCACATGGTGGAGCCGGATTCGGTGGCGATTGTTCCGGGTGCGGGGTGGTCGCAAGTCGCCCACTCCGTGGATCCGCGCCAACGCTTCCCGTACCATTCGTGCGGCCGGGCGAAGATTCAATTTCACTGGAAGGGCCGGCCGCGGCCTGAGAGGATTGCCCCCGGATTTGAAGCGATTCCTTCCAAATCACCAGTCGGACCTTCGACGACGAGAACGCCCGCATCCGGGCGGCGGCGTGAACGGCCCACGCTTCGCAGGGAAGAACCCACTGCCGGCCGGCCCGAGGCTGAGCGGGCGCTTGACGCTCTGAAGGAATGTCTCGATCAGCGGCCGCCTCACTGCGATCAGCACGCCTTCCGGCCTGGCTGATCTCTCGCCGCACATGCTCAAGCTAGGTGGCCTGCCTCGACCGGGCGCGCGTCCCGCGGTGTCGCCGCCGGCGCTGCGCCCTGCGCTTCCCGGATGAACTTCGCCGACCTGCATTTCTGGGAGTATTTGCTGGGAGGCCTGGCCTTGATCATCGGACTGCGGTTCGGATGCAGGCGGATCGGGGACGTTCGCTTGCAGGCGTTCGACAAGGTGGCGCTCCTGGCGCTGGGGTGGTTCCTCCTCTGGTGCGTGAGCTGGGTGACGTTTGTGATCTTTCTCGTGGTGGCGACGGTGACCTACGTCGGGCTGGGCTGGATCCAACAGCATCATCCGCAGCACGCCCTGAAGTACCTGGCGGTCTTGATTCCTCTCCAGTGCGCGCCGCTCATCTATTACAAGTACGCGGACTTCGTCGCGAACTCCGTCCTGAGCCTTCACCTCGAGGGGTTGCATGCACTGTTGATCCCCGTTGGCATTTCGTTCTACACCTTCCAGAAGGTGGCGTTCGT
Organism: uncultured bacterium; assembly: GCA_963735925.1. GTDB lineage: Bacteria > Verrucomicrobiota > Verrucomicrobiia > Limisphaerales > J093 > DSVZ01. Next base: position 272,958 of record CAVTMT010000003.1, on the reverse strand, counting down.
GATCGACACCCTGGCTTTCAAGCAGCCACGGCCGGCATTTCTCGACTACATGAACTTTGCCGGTTTCTTTCCGCAGATCGTAGCCGGCCCGATCGAACGCCGCGCCGACCTGTTGCCGCAGATGGAGTCATTTCGCCTGCGCTGGCAACCGGCCAGCATCAACGACGGCGCGGCCTGGATCGCGCTCGGCTTCTTCTTCAAACTCGGCCTGGCAGACAATCTGGCGAACTTCGGCAAGGACGCGCCCTTAACCAATCCGTATCTGGTCTGGCTGGCCAACCTGCTCTTTGGGCTGCGCATATACTATGACTTCGCAGGCTACAGCCTGATTGCCGTGGGCGCCGCCCGCTGCCTGGGCATCCGCCTCACGCTGAATTTTCTCAGTCCCTATTGTGCCACCAGCCTGGGCGAGTTCTGGCGGCGCTGGCACGTCACCCTTTCCCAGTGGTTTCGCGACTATCTGTACGTGCCTTTGGGCGGCGGACGCGTGCGGTACTGGGCCCTCAACGTGGGGGTGGTCTTCCTGGTTTCGGGAATCTGGCATGGCGCGGGCTGGAATTTTGCGCTCTGGGGCGCGCTGCACGGCCTCCTCTTGATGGTCAACCGGCTCGCGGGCAGATGGCGACTGCCCGGGGCCGGCTCCTGGTTGCTGACGATGGTGGCCGTGTTCTACGCCTGGCTGTGCTTCTACGAACTGGACACGAAGGTGCTGCTCACCAAGATGGCCTTGCTGCTCACGCCCGGCGCCTATCGGCTGGCCGCCTTGCAGGAGGCCGTGCGTTCGTGCCTGAACGGCGATGGCATCGTGCTGGGCGGGGTGTTGCTGCTGACGTTCCTGACCCTCACCGCGGAGTGGCTTTCCGTTCGCTGGAGGAACGAACCTTATTACTACTTGCGCCGGCCGTGGGTGCTCCTGTTGCTCGTCTTCCTCACCGTGATGCTCGCGCCCGGAATGAACAATGGCTTCATCTACTTCGCATTTTGAATCGCCGGTTCCGTGGCTGGCCTTGCGGTTGTTGGCCGTGGCCGCACTCGCCTGGGCGGCGGGCGCGGTTTACACGCTGCGCCTGAATCCGGAAGTCGCCTTTTACCGGCGGGGCGACCTCGTGAAACGGGCGTGGGGGCAAACGCTCGACCGCGCCTACAAGTCCAAGACCGTGGTCTTCGGAGGTTCAAGCTGCACGACCTCCATCAATGGCGGGCGGATGCTGCGACGGCACGGGTTGCCGGTGCTGAACCTCGGTCTCGGGGCGGGCATGGGCGTCAAAGTCCTTACCCGTTACGCGCTGGAATCGCTGCGGCCCGGCGACCGGCTGATCATGGCAATGGAGCCCGATTTGCTGGCCGTGCCGCTGGACCTGGAGACTCTGGGCGTGCAGTTCAGCCTCGCCATCGGCGACCCGGGCTTGCTTCGGAATCCGGACCGCATCGACTGGCCGGCGGCCGGGCTGCAACTTCGGCCTGGGGGTTACCACGCGTTTACGCTCCTGGGAAAGATTCTACTGCGCCGACCGCTCTACCGGTACGCGCCCGGGGAATTCCACGCGAGCGGTTGGCAGGAGGTGGCCGACCGGCGCGAATTTGACGGCCCGCCGGAAATGCGGCCGCAGCTCTCCAATGACGCGCGACAGTGGCTGTCGTTCATCCGGGATTATTGCGACAAGCACGGCGTGCCGGTCGCGTTCTCGTTGCCTTGGGGCTATTGCCCGCCGGAGAAGCTGACGGCGTACCGGCAGAACAACCTCACTGTCATACGGCAGGTTTCCAAATTCCTGCCGGTGTTGAAGGAAACCGGGCTCGGCGCCTACACGGTGCGGGAGCACTACGCCGATACGCCGTGGCATTTGACGGCCGAAGGGGCCGCGGTGCGGACCGACGAACTGGCTGATCGAATCGAGGCTTGGGAGACGTGGACCCGCCAGGAACTCGACAACCAACTCGACCCCTCGCCTCGCCCGCCAAGGCCGGACGGTTCATGAAACGCCCTGAATGACACCCGGGCTTGATGCGGTCGAACAACCGGTCCGGCACCACCCCACGGCGTCAGGATCCGGAGGTCGAACGACCGGCGTGTCCGCCAAACGAACCCGTCGTCCCGGCCTTTGAGTCCCGGCCCTTGAGTTGACAACGACCGCGATGTCGCCTACTGATTCCATCGATGTTAGACATGACTAACATTTGGTTTCTACCCGCCCGGCGGAGGCAGCGACCGGCCCGGGCCGCGCTTGCCTCGAACCCGATCGCGGACGATCCGGAGCTTGTGTGCTTATGATCGTTTGGTTGTTGCTCGCCGGTTTGGGGGTGGTGGCGCTGCCGGCGTTCTTCTGGCCCCGGTGGGGGTTGCTCGCGCGCTGGCAGGCGTCGCTCGCGTGGTCGGCGCGGGTCCATCGCGAAGACGCGTTGAAGCACATCCTCAAGTGCGAAGCGAACCAGGAGGTGCCCACGCTCATCAGCGTGGCGGGCGCCTTGCAGAAGGGGCAACGCCAGGTGGCCGCGTTGCTGGCCGACATGGAAGCGCACGGCCTCGTTTCCTTCTCGGAGGGCCGGCTGCGTTTGCGCGAGCCCGGACGCGAACTGGCGTTGCACATCATCCGCGCCCACCGGCTCTGGGAAAGCTACCTGGCGGATCAGACCGGGGTGGCGGAGGCGGAGTGGCACCGGCAGGCGGACCGGCAGGAGCATCTGCTCTCGCCACAGCAAACCGACGCCCTGGCGGCTTCGCTCGGCAATCCCACGCGCGATCCCCACGGCGACGCGATTCCCGAGGCTACCGGAGATTTGCCGGCCGAGCCCGGGCAACCGCTGGGCGCCATCGAGGTCAACACGCCCGTGATGATCACGCACGTCGAAGACGAACCCGAAGCCATCTATGCGCAGCTTACGGCGCAGGGCTTGCGGGCCGGCATGAAGGTCTGTGTGTTGGACAAATCCCCCGAACGCATCCGCTTCTGGGCCGACGGCCGGGAGCACGTGCTCGCCCCGATCTTTGCGAACAACATCGCGGTCTCGGCACTACGCGAGTTCCGGCCCGACGAGCTGTTTGAAGAGGAATATCTGGCCGGACTTCACCGGGGCCAGGTGGCGAAAGTGCTTGGCCTGTCGCCCGCCTGCCGCGGAGCAGAGCGGAGGCGGTTGTTGGATCTGGGTTTCGTCCCCGGAACCGAAGTGGCGGTGGACCTGGTGAGTCCCACGGGCGACCCGACGGCGTATCGCGTCCGCGGAACGGTGGTGGCGCTGCGGCGAGAGCAGGCGGGACTGGTTCGCATCGCCACCGAAAGGCAGGCCGCGGCGTGAGCACCCCGATTTCCCCAGCGCTCCCCCTCTCCTCCGCGCCGCCCTCCGCCGCGTGCGCCGATTGCCAGGTCTATCGCGCCGCCCGTCTGAAAAAACTGGGTGTCACGGTGGACAAATGGGACTACATCGTCGCGCTGGCTGGGAATCCGAACACGGGCAAGAGCACGGTGTTCAACGCCCTGACAGGCTTGCGGCAACACACGGGCAACTGGCCGGGGAAAACGGTGACGCGCGCCGAGGGTGGGTTCGAGTACGGCGGTCGGCGATTCAAACTGGTCGATTTACCGGGCACTTACTCCTTGCTTTCGACCAGCGTGGACGAACAGGTAGCGCGCGATTTCATCTTGTTCGGCCGACCGGACGTGACGGTGATCGTCGTCGATGCCACACGGCTGGAGCGCAACCTGAACCTGGCCCTGCAGGTGCTCGAAATCACCGACCGCGCGGTGGTCTGCGTTAACCTGATCGACGAGGCAAGGCGGCACGGCGTGCAGGTGGATGATCGCCAGCTTGCACGGGACTTGGGCGTCCCCGCCATACCCACCTCGGCCCGTCACGGCGAGGGTTTGCCCGCGCTGCTGGAAGCGGTGAGCGAGGTGGCCTCGGGTCGGCTGGTCTGTCGTCCGCATCGCCTCGCCGCCGAGCCGCCTGCAATCCGCGAGGCCGTGCGCGAGCTCATGGCGCGCATTCAAGCCGCCTTTCCGCACCTGCCCAACGCGCGCTGGCTCGCCCTGCGCCTGCTCGGCGGCGACGAACACATCGCCGAGGCGTTGCGGCGCGGGGAATTCGCCGGGCTTGAAACCGAATCGCGCCTCGAAACGGCGGCCGCTTCGGAAGCGCCTTCCCGGCTGACGGCACCATGAACGCGCTCGCCGACTCCCCGACCGACGCGGTCGAAGATCTTCTCCGCACGGCCCAGCGGCTCCGCCAAGGCCTTTCCGGAGACCTGCATGAGCACGTCGTGGAGGCGATCTACGGCGATGCGGCGCGGATCGCGGACCGCGCGGTCACGCGTCCCGGGGCACCGGCGCGGCCCACCGTGGACCGCGCGATCGACCGGATTGTCACCAGCCGGATCTGGGGTTTTCCGATCATGCTGGTGCTCTTCACGGTGGTGTTCTGGATCACCATCAGCGGCGCGAACGTGCCGTCGCAGATGATCTCCTCGGTCTTGGTCGATCGCCTTTATCCCTGGCTGCGCGAAGCGGCGGCCGGCGTGGGACTGCCGTGGTGGCTGCGCGGCGTGCTGATTGACGGCATGTACCTGGCGACCGCCTGGGTGGTGAGCGTGATGCTGCCGCCGATGGCGATCTTTTTCCCGCTGTTCACGTTGCTGGAGGATTTTGGCTATCTGCCGCGGGTGGCCTTCAACCTGGACAACCTTTTCAAGAAAGCCGGTGCACACGGCAAACAATCGATGAGCATGATGATGGGCTTCGGGTGCAACGCCGCAGGCGTGGTGGCGACGCGCATCATCGACAGCCCGCGTGAGCGGCTGATCGCGATCATCACGAACAACTTCGCGCTGTGCAACGGCCGTTGGCCGACCCAGGTGCTGATGGCCACGATGTTCATCGGTTGCCTGGTGCCGGCGCACCTCGGCGGCGTGACGGCCGCCGCCGCCGTGACGGCCGTGGCGGGGATCGGCGTCGGGATGACCTTCCTGGTATCCTGGGGGTTGTCGCGCACGGTGCTCAAAGGCGAGGTGTCCACCTTCAGCCTCGAACTGCCGCCTTACCGGCCGCCGCGATTGTGGCGGACGCTTTACACGTCGCTGATCGACCGGACCATCTTCGTCCTCTGGCGGGCGGTGGTTTTCGCCCTGCCGGCGGGGGCCGTGATCTGGCTGATCGCGAACGTGCGGTTCGGCGGGCTCAGCCTGGCGAGCCAGGCCATCGACTGGCTCAACCCCGCCGGAGTGCTCCTGGGACTCAACGGGGTGATCCTGCTGGCCTACATCATCGCCATTCCGGCGAACGAAATCGTCATTCCCACCGTGCTCATGTTGACGGTCATGGTCACGGGCATGACCGGCGTCGGCCACGGGGCCGGCGTCATGTTCGAACTTCGGGATGAGGCGACCCTCAAGACGCTGCTGCAAGCCGGCGGGTGGACCACGCTCACCGCCGTGAACCTGATGCTCTTCAGTCTGCTGCACAATCCTTGCAGCACAACGATTTACACGATCTACAAGGAAACCGGCAGCCGCCGGTGGACGGTGGTGGCCACGCTGCTGCCGCTGGCGCTCGGCGTGGTGGTCTGTGGGGTCGTCGCCGCGGTCTGGCGGTGGCTGGGTTGATGGCCGCCCGTTGCCGATCGCCGCGCGCCTTGCCGCCGGTCCGGCAGCGGTGGGTTAGGAAGCGAGCAGGTTGCGTCGGCATTCACCCTTCCCGGAAAACCGTCTTGACGCTCCTTACCTCTCCCCATACGCTGCCCGTGCAATCGATTACACCGCTGGTTGTCCAGCACGGCCAAGTCGGAGAGCAAATCTGCCGACTTTTTTATTTCCCGGATGGTGGATCGGATATGAACAACGAGCTATTGGCGGTTCTTGATTTTTGGGAGCGTGAGAAAGGCATCCGACGCGATGTCTTGGTCGCGGCTGTCCAGAACATGCTCATTACCGCCGCGCGGAAGGCGATTGGCCCGGCCCGCGACATGGTCTGCACCGTGGACCAGAAGACCGGCGACATCCACGCGTGGGCAAAGCTCATCGTGAGCGAGAAAGTGATTTCCAAACACGACCAGATATCGCTGCCGGACGCGCGCCGCATCAAACCCGACGCTCAACTTGGCGACGAAATCCAGGTCGAGATCGGTTCGGAGCAGATCCAGCAGATTTTCGGACGCATTGCGTCGCAGTATGGCAAGCAAACGTTGATGCAGGAAATCCGCAAGGCGGAGAAGGATCTGATCCTGGACGAATTCAAGGATCGGGTCGGCGACATCGTGGCCGGCACGGTGCGGCGATTCGAGCGGTCGGACGTCACGATCGACTTGGGGCGGTACGAGGCCTTGCTGCCCAACCGCGAGCGGGTACCCACGGAAGAGTACCAGGTGGGGGAACGGGTGCGCTGCTACGTGAAGGCGGTGGAGAACACGCCGCACGGTCCCGAGATCATCCTGTCCCGGGCGGATCCCCAGTTCGTGATCAAGCTCTTTCAATTGGAGGTGTCCGAGATCGCCGACGGCACCATCGAAATCCGCTCGATCGCGCGGGAGCCAGGTTTCCGCACCAAACTCGCGGTCTATTCACGGGACCCGAAGGTGGACCCGGTGGGTGCCTGCGTGGGGCTCCGCGGGCAGCGGGTCAAGAACATCGTCCGGGAGCTCAACAATGAGCGGGTGGACATCATCCCGTGGTCGTCCGATTTGCGGACCTTTGTCACCGCGGCACTGAATCCCGCCACGGTTCGCAGCTTCGAGGTGGACGAGGAGCGGCGACGCGTTCGCATCCTCGTCAACGCGGATCAGTTGTCGCAGGCGATCGGCAAGCGGGGCCAGAATGCACGGTTGACCTCCCGCCTCACCGGCTGGCAGGTGGACATCGACGCCGAGGCGGTCGCCGTCAGCGGCTTCGAACAGAAGGTGGCCCAGGCGGTGGGGGCCCTGGCCGCGATTCCGGGTCTGAGCGAAGTCCAGGCCGATGCACTGGTACACCACGGATTCCTGAGTCTGGAGGATCTGCTCCAGGCCGAGCCATCCGACCTGGCGGAAATCGCCGAGATCGGCGAGGCCGCGGCGACGGTGCTGGAATCCGCCCGCGTGGAGGCCCAGCGCCGTTTGGTCAACATCACCCCTGCGAGCGCCGCATAGGCGTATCGCGCCCCTCTGGTGCCGGCGGGTGGGTGAGCCGGTGATGGAGGCGGCCAGCACGGCGTTGGAAAACAATCGAGTATGCCCGTTCGCATTTACGACATCGCCAAAAAGCTTGGCATCGAGAGCAAGGCTGTTCTTGCCAAGGCCAAGGAACTTGGCATCACGACTGCGCGGGTGCCTTCCAGCACGCTCGACAAGATCACCGCGGAGTATCTGGAGGAGCAATTCGGCTTCAAACCCGTTGCGCCGCTCCCCCCGGTCCCGGAACCCCCAAAGGTGGAGCTGATCTCTCCGCCCCCGCCGGAGGCCGCGCCGCCCGCCGTGCTCCCCGAATCGGCGCCCGAGCCGGAACCCGCGGTGCCTCCACCAACGGCCGGCGAAGTCCAGGTTGCCGAAGTGGCGGTGCCCGCGCCCGCACCGCCAATTGCGGGTGAAGCGACGCCTGCCCCCGTGTCCGAGCGGCCGGTCCCGACGGACACCGAGCCCGGCATCACACCACCCGCCGAGCCGGTCTTCGAAGCTGCGGCTGAAGCCGCCCCGGCCCCGCCGCCGCCGGAAGCGCCGGTGGCAAGCGCCGCCGCCACTCCGGTCCTGCCCCCCCCGGCGCCAATCCCGGCGGCGACGCCACCCACGGTCGAAGAATTGCCGAGGGACGTTGCCCCGCCGGCTCCTCCCGCTGTCCCCCTGCCGCCGCCGAAGCCGAAGATCGGCGAAAAAGTGGGATTCATTCAGTTGACTCCGCGCCTGCGTCCGCCGGAGCGTGGCGCCGCCAAGGCGCCCGTTCGTCCCACACCGTCCCGACCCGAACCTCCGCGCGGCCGGGATGGACGCGGCGCGACCTACGGGGGCCGGAGCGTTGGGATGGGAGCTGGCCGGCCTGGCGCAACTGCGGGCGGACCGCCCCCGCGCGGTGTCAGCAGCCGCGGCGCAAGTCCCACCCCACCCGAATCGCCCACCGGCGAGGAGATCATCCTGCGACCGCCCGTGATTGTGCGCGACCTGGCGGAGAAGCTCAGCAAGAAGCCGTTCCAGATCATCGCCGACCTCATGGAGTTGGGTGTGTTCGCCACGGTCAACCAGGCCATCGAGCCCGAGGTCGCCCAGAAAGTCTGCGCGAAGCACAATTTCCGTTTCAAGGTCGAACGGCGGGCCAAGGGCGAAGGCGTCCACGCGCCGGCCAAAAAGGAGGAACCGACCGTTCTCGACGACAAGCCCGAAGATCTCAAACCGCGGGCCCCGGTGGTGACCATCATGGGCCACGTGGACCACGGCAAGACGACCTTGCTGGACGGGATTCGCAAATCCGACGTGGCGGCGGGCGAAGCCGGGGGCATTACGCAGCACATCGGCGCGTACACCATTTCCGTGCCGCACCCGGAACGGAAGAATGAACTGCAACAGATCACCTTCCTCGATACGCCGGGGCACGCCGCCTTCAGCGCCATGCGCGCGCGGGGCGCGAACGTCACGGACATCGTGGTGCTGGTGGTCGCGGCCAACGACGGCGTGATGCCCCAAACGCTCGAGGCCCTGAGCCACGCCCAGGCGGCGAAGGTGCCCATCGTGGTGGCGGTCAACAAGTGCGACCACCCGAACGCGAATCCGATGCTGGTGCGCAACCAGCTTCAGGAAAAGGGCCTCATCCCGGACGAGTGGGGCGGCAACACCTTCTTCGTGGACGTGTCGGCCCTCACCAAGCAAGGCGTGGATCGGTTGCTCGAAATCATTTGTTTCCAAGCCGACCTGCTGGAGCTCAAGGCCAACCCGAACCGCGCGGCGAAGGGCAACGTGGTCGAATCCGGCCTCGAGCCCGGCGGCCCCACCGCCACCGTCCTGGTCCGGAACGGCACCCTTCGGCTGGGAGACGTCGTGATTTGTGGCGGGTATTTCGGCCGCGTCCGCGCCTTGATCAACGAGGAAAACAAGCGCCTCAAAGAGGCCGGACCGTCCGTGGCGGTCAAGGTCCTGGGGATGAATGGCGTGCCCGAGGCGGGACTGGAGTTCAACGTGGTGGCCTCCGAAAAAATGGCCCGCGAAATCTCCGCCGAACGCGAGCTGGCCGCCCAGGGCCAGGAGAAGGAAAGTCGTCCGCTGCGCACCCTCGAAGGGCTGTTCGAGCAGCTCTCGCAGGAAAACGCCAAGGTCCTCAAGGTGGTCGTCAAGGCCGACACCCAGGGTTCGGTCGAGGCCATCGTGGATGCCCTGAAGAAGATCGAAAACGACAAGGTCAACCTCGAGATCATCCACAACGCGGTGGGAACCATCACCGAGAGCGATGTGGTGCTCGCCTCCGCTTCCAAGGGCGTCATCCTCGGCTTTCATACCCGCGTGGACAGCAGCGCGGCGGAGTTGGCCAAACGCGAAGGCGTGCAGATCAAGCTCTACGCCATCATCTACGAGTTGATCGACCAGGTGAAGGAAGCCATGGCGGGTCTGCTCGAACCGTTGCTCAAGGAAGCCGTGTTCGGTTCCGCGGAAGTGCGCAAGGTCTTTGCCCTCTCCAAGGGCGGCAACGTGGCCGGTTGCGTGGTGACCAGCGGGCGGATCGTCCGGGGCAAGGCGCGCATCGTGCGCCGGCGAAACACGATTTACGAAGGCTTGATTCAAACGCTGCGGCGCTTCCAGGAAGAGGTCAACGAGGTGCGGGCCGGCATGGAGTGCGGCATCCGGCTGGACGGTTTCGATTTGTTCGAGCCGGGCGACGCGATCGAGTGCTACACGATCGAGAAGGTCGCCCAGAAACTCTAAGCCGCCGGCGCCGCCCGCGGCTGTCTCGACATGCAAGGTCGCCGTCACGATCGGGTCCGGGAGTTGCTCAAGCGTGAGCTGAGCACCCTTCTGTTGCGCGAGTTCTCCCTCGCGGAAGCCGGCCTGCTCGCGGTCAATGAGGTCCGCTTGTCCGGCGACCTGAAGCAGGCCACGGCTTACGTCGGCGTCGTCGGGACTCCCGCGCAACGCCGCCGCGCCTTCGAATTGCTTCGGGAACACCGCCCGCGGCTGCAAGCCCTGCTGGGACACGCCGTGACGCTCAAGTACACCCCGGAATTGCACTTCGTCGCCGACGAGGCGGTGGCCCGCGGCAACCGCGTGCTGCAGATCCTCAATGACCTCGAAAAGACCCTCCCCGCCGAGTCTTCGTGACCGGCGCCCGCTGTGCTGCTGCTGGTTTGTCCAGACGCTCCGTGCCGCTCATCGAGATTGATGAAACCCCGCCCCCAAATCGTGGACCGCATCCTTGAGGCGATCAAGGCGAGCCAGACCATTTGCGTCGTCGGCCATGTCCGGCCCGACGGCGATTGCGTCGGCTCCCAACTCGCGCTGGCGCTGGCACTGCGGGCCGCGGGCAAACACGTGACGGTCTGGAACGAAGACCCCGCGCCGACGAAGCTCAAATTCCTCGATCCGGAGAGCCTCCTGTCCGCACCCCAGCCGGGTCTGAGCTTCGATTGCGTGGTCGCCACCGACGCCGCCAGCTACGAACGGCTCGGGCGGGTGGGCGATTGCGTCAAGGACCGGCGTCTGCTCATCAACATCGATCACCACGCAAGCAACACCCGGTTCGGCGACATCAACTGGGTGAGCGGGCGGGAACCGTCCACCGGCGAGTTGATTCACCGGCTGCTCAAATACGCCGGTTGGTCCATCACGCCCCACATGGCGGACTGCCTGTTCGCGGCCGTGTCCACCGATACCGGGTCCTTCCAGTACGCCTCGACCCGGCCATCCACCTTTGCGGTGGCGGGCGAACTGGTGAAGCGCGGCGCAAACCTGGGCCGCGTGTGCCACGAGATCTACCAATCGTACCCCCTCGCCCGCGTGCGCCTGCTCCGGCACGTGTACATGAACTTCCGGTTGGTCCACGGCGACCGGACCGCCTACTTCTGGCTCAAACCCCGCGATTTTGCCCGGACCGGTTCCCAGCGCGCGGACAGCGAGGGCCTGATCGACCACATTCGCGCGATCGAACCGGTCGTGGTGGCCTGCGCCTTCGAGGAAGTGGAACCCGAGGTCGTTCGCGTCAGCCTGCGCTCGAAGAGTGCCAGCGTGGACGTGAACCGGATCGCCGCCCAGTTTGGCGGAGGCGGGCACGCCGCCGCGGCGGGCGCACGCATCATCGGCCGGCCGCTGGGCGTCCAACGCCGCGTTCTAAATGCCATCAAGAAAACCCTCAACGCCTCCCCCTGATGCCGCTGACCACTTACGATCCCTTCGACGGCGCCTTGCTGGTGGACAAGCCGGCCGGACCCACGTCCCACGATATCGTGGACCGACTCCGCCGGCGCTTCGGCATCAAGAAGGTCGGGCACGCCGGCACGCTCGATCCGAACGCCACCGGTCTGCTGATCATGCTGCTGGGCCGCGGCACCAAGCTCTCCGACAAACTCATGTCCGCCGACAAGGTTTACGAAGGCACGATCAAGTTTGGCGAGGCGACCAACAGTTACGATGCCGACGGCGAATTGCTGGCCACGTTGCCGGTGCCGTCGCTCACGGTGGACGCCTTGAACGAGGCGACCGCGCCGTTCGTCGGTGACCTGATGCAGGCGCCGCCGATGGTCTCGGCGGCGAAGGTCGGTGGTGTGCCGCTGTACAAACTCGCTCGTAAAGGCCTCGAGGTGGAGCGCAAGCCGCGGCTCGTGCACATCTATACCTTCCGGTTTACGGAGTATCAGGAGCCCATCGGCACGTTCCGCGTGGCCTGTACCAAGGGCACCTATGTGCGGAGCCTCGCGCACGACCTCGGCCAGAAGCTGGGCTGCGGCGCGCATCTCGCCACGTTGCGGCGGACCGTCTCCGGCAAGTTCTCGGTGAACGATGCCCTGCCCTTGCCGCAATTGCTCGAGCTGAGCGCGGCGGAGCTGGCCCCGCGGGTGATTCCGTTCCTCAAGCTGGCGGCGACGGAATGAGCCGGAGGTGGACAATCTGGCGCGGCGGGCCGCTCGCGGGCGCCAAGTCGCCCGCCGCAGCCCGGCGGTTGGGGAACCCCCCGGCGTCCTGACGTGAAAAACCTCTCCCGGCCAGACGAGCTCGGCAGCGGCGCGGCGGCGCTGGCCATCGGCGTCTTCGACGGCGTTCACCTCGGTCACCAGGAGGTGATCCGGCGCATGGTCTGTCTCGCACACGCGCGTCAGGCCGCGGCCGTGGTGGCCACCTTCGACCGCCACCCCAACGCGATCATCGCCCCCGACCGCACGCCGCCGGCGATCCAAACCCCTTCGCAGCGCCTGCGCGTGTTCGCGGAGTTGGGCGCCGACGCCACCTGGCTCATTCGTTTCGACGCGGCCTTCAGCCGCCAGACCGGCGAGGTTTTCGTGCGCGAAATGGTGCGCGGCTTCGGGCGGGTGATCGCGATCTGCGTCGGCAGCGGATTCCAATTCGGTCATCGACGCAGTGGCGATGTGGACTTGCTGCGGCGCCTGGGCGCAGAACAGGGTTTCCTCGTCGAGGCGGTCGAGCCACTCACGGTAAACGGCCAGGCCATCAGCAGCACCCGCATCCGCGAAGCGATCCGCGACGGCGACCTGTCCACGGCGGGCCGTCTGCTCGGCCGCGCTTATTCGCTGGCCGGCCGGGTCGTGCGCGGCGACCAGTTGGGCCGGCGGATCGGCTTTCCCACGGCGAACCTCGACCTGTCGGGCCTGGTGTTGCCGCCGAACGGCGTCTATGCCGTGCGTGCGGCCGTGGGGGAAGCGGAGTTCCCGGGCGTGATGAACATCGGTCGGCGACCGACGGTGACCGACGCCGAGGTCTTGCCGCGGGTGGAGGTGCATCTGCTCGACGCCCAACTCGACCTTTACGACCGGGAGTTGACCGTCACGCCCGTCGCGCGGCTGCGGGACGAGATGCGGTTCGCCTCGCTGGCCGCTTTGCAGGCTCAAATCGGGCAGGACGTGATCGCCGCACGCGCCCTGCTCCGCTGATCGGACCGGCCCGGCGCCGGGCTCCCCGCGAACCAAAGCTGAACGCAAAGACTGGAGCCTCTGTCCATGAGGCGTTACAATCGTCGCCAATGAATTTGGAAATCACCGCCCTGAACAACGAGGTCCAGCAGGCCGCGAAATTCATCGAGCCGCTGCTGGCCGAAGTCGGCAAGGTCATCATCGGCCAGAAATACCTGGTCGAGCGGCTCGTCATCGGTCTGCTGGCCAACGGCCACGTCCTGTTGGAAGGCGTGCCCGGCCTGGCCAAGACCCTGGCCGTGAAGACCCTCGCCTCCAGCTTGAACGTGAAGTTCTCGCGGCTTCAATTCACGCCCGACATGCTACCGGCGGACGTCGTGGGCACGCAGATCTACAACCCGCAATCCGGCGGCTTTACAGTCCGGCGCGGCCCGATCTTCGCCCACCTGATCCTGGCCGACGAAATCAACCGCGCGCCGGCGAAGGTGCAGAGCGCCTTGCTCGAGGCGATGCAGGAAAAGCAGGTGACCATCGGCGACCAGACCTTCCGACTCGAGGAGCCCTTCCTCGTCCTGGCGACCCAAAACCCGATCGAGCAGGAAGGCACCTACCCCTTGCCGGAGGCGCAGGTGGACCGCTTCATGTTGAAGCTCCGGATCGGCTATCCGTCCCGCGAGGAGGAACGGCAGATTCTGGACACCATGGCGCGCACCAGCGGCCAACCCGGCGCCCACCAGGTGGTCGAACCGAAGCAAATCCTCGAGGCGCGCGAAGTGCTCAACCACATCTACGTGGACGACAAGGTCAAGGATTACATCGTCGATCTCGTGTGCTGCACGCGCGAGCCGGACAAGTACAAGATTCAGGTCAAGGACTTCATCCAGCTCGGCGCCTCGCCGCGCGCGACGATCGCGCTGACGCTGTGCGCCAAGGCCCACGCCTTTTTGCGCGGTCGCGGTTACGTGACGCCGCAGGACGTGAAAACGATCGGCATGGACGTGCTGCGTCACCGCGTGGCGATCACTTACGAAGCTGAGGCCGAAGAGAAGACTCCCGAGAGCGTGATCCAGAAGATTTTCGACGAACTCCCGGTGCCGTGAGCCATGCCTACCATTTTCATCGGCGGGTACAAGTTCCGGTTTTACTCGTCGGATTTGAATGAACCTCCTCACGTCCATGTCATTCACGGCGAATGCGAGGCAAAGGTATGGCTCGAACCGCTGGAACTGGAACGCAACCACGGCTATAATCGGCCCGAGTTGAATCGCGTGTTGCGACTGACCGCCGAACACCGAGAAACCCTCTTGAGGAACTGGAATGAGTACTTCAACCGCTAATGCCCGATGTCAAGTCCGCGCCCGGCAAGTCCGCTTTCGGACGGACCACCTGGTGGTGTCGCTCGAGGACGGGCGCGAAGTCAGCCTGCCGCTCCACGGTGTGCCCTGGCTCTCCTGGCTGGCCCGTGCCACGCCAAAGCAGCGCAACCACTGGACCATCGAACCTGGTGGCTTTGCCGTTTACTGGCCAGATCTGGACGACGGTGTGGAGGTCTGTCACCTGTTGGCGACCAGTCCAGTCTCCGGAACTGCGATTCTGACTGGTTGCACCCCGTGAGCTGCGAGCCAAGGACCGAATCCCAAGCGAAACTGCCCAGGCGGCCGTCCGACGGAGCTTGGACAGACCGCCAGAGAAGTGAGCTCGGCCATAGCTGTGAAGTCTGATGCCTCCAGCGATCTTCAATTGATCGCCCGCTTTGTCGAATCGCGGGCGAGGCTGGACGACCTGTGGCTTTCTCCTGATCCACGAAGGAATCCTCCAATCCCCGCGCCTCCGGGAGGTGGAGAAAGCTGCGCCGACTTTCCGCGACCTGATCTCGATGATCATTGCGGATGCGGAGCGAGCCCCATCCCCAAGCCCGCCACCATTCGCATCATCCCCTGCGAAAACCTCAAGCATATCCGGCTGCTCGACTCGTACACGAGCGACCTCATCGTCGGGACGTTGGCGGCACGGTCACTTCAGTCGTCGGCGCAGTGGGTCCGGGTTTCGCGCGCCGTGCCACACGGCGATTACTTTAATCTCGGAATCTTCCTGGTTCACGGCGAAGTAAATGGAACACGGCCAACCCGGAGCGCGCGCCTTGCGGCTGCTACGACCCGCTGTGGAGAATCCAAGGGGGTGGGAGATAACCGCCGACAGCATTTGGTCCACCGCGAGGACGAACCGGATCCCCAAGCCTTCCTTTCGCGTCTCCTACTACGCCACGGCTTCGCTGAACTCAGCCGTGGCTTTCGGATCCGGAATGACCCGAAAGCTCATTTTCTGTATTTCAGCCACGTTTCGTCACGCAACTGTTCCCAAGGTATGCCTCGTCCGGGATTCCTCAGTGCGTCCTCGGCCCGTCGATCCAGTTCGGCGGCTTGCTCCGGCGTGAGTTCTTCGTCGAAGCCGCCGAATTCCATTTCGATGGTTTCGACCAGTTCGCGCCTTTCTGCTTCGGGCATCCGGCGCAGTGCTTCCAGAATCTCTGTCGCACTCACGGGACTGAACTTAGTCAGCGGCGAACCTTTGGCAAGCGCAT
This sequence comes from uncultured bacterium, assembly GCA_963735925.1. Taxonomy (GTDB): domain Bacteria; phylum Verrucomicrobiota; class Verrucomicrobiia; order Limisphaerales; family J093; genus DSVZ01. Next base: position 257,364 of record CAVTMT010000003.1, on the reverse strand, counting down.
GATCCCCCGCGAAATCCTCAAGAAGATCCGCCTGATCGAGCTGCGCACCAACCGGCTGGTGAGCGAGACGCTCGCCGGCCAGTACCACAGCGTCTTCAAGGGGCAGGGCATGAACTTCGACGAGGTGCGCGAATACCAGCCGGGCGACGACGTCCGCTCGATCGACTGGAACGTCACCGCGCGGATGAACCACCCGTACATCAAGAAATTCGTCGAGGAACGCGAGTTGACCGTGATGCTAGTGGTGGATTTGAGCGGTTCCGGCCTGTTCGGTTCCGGCGAACAGTCCAAGCGCGAACTCGCGGCCGAAATCGCTTCGGTGCTCGCCTTCTCCGCCATCCGCAACAACGACAAGGTGGGGCTGTTGCTCTTCACGGATGTCGTCGAGAAATACATCCCGCCCCGCAAGGGCCGCAGCCATGTGCTGCGCGTCATCCGCGACATTCTGTTCTACGAACCCCGCCGCACCGGGACGGACATGAACCTGGCGCTCGATTTCATCGGGCGCGTGCTGTCCCACCGGGCGATCGTGGTCGTGCTGTCGGACTTTCTTGGCCAAAGCGCGCCCACCCGCCGCGAGGTCGCCGCCCACCTGCGCCGCAGCGTGATCCTCTCCGAAACCCTGGGCCAGGCGTCGCTGACGGCGTTGCGCCAGGCCAACCGCCGGCACGACGTCGTCGCGGTCCAGATCACCGACCGCTTCGAGCTGGCGTTGCCGAACCTGGGCTACCTCGTGCTCAAGGACGCGGAGACCGGCGAAGTGATCGAGATCAACACCGGCGACGACCGGCGCCGCCGGGTGTTTGCCGAGCGGCAGACGGATCGGCAGCGCGACTTGCGGCGGTTGTTTTCGGCGGCCGGCATCGACTCGGTCCAGGTGCGCACGGACCGGCCCTACGCCGCCGAGCTGGGCCGGTTCTTCGAGACCCGGGAAAAGCGGAGGCGGCATGGCTAGCCGGGGGAACGTCCTCTGGGCCCGGTTCTGAAGCATGACCACCAACGCGCCAACCCTACTCCGGCCGCCGGCCCAACCGGCCGGCACGAATGCCCTGGGAGCCGTGGACATCCGCGACGTAAAGCCGCCGATCGCGATCCCGTCGTGGTGGACGCCGGTGCTCTGGACCGTGGTGGTGGCCGCGCTGGCCGCCGCCGCGGTTTACGCGTGGCGGCGTTACCGGCGACAACAGAATCAGCCGCCGCCCGCGATCGTCATTCCGCCCTACCGGCGCGCCCTGGAACGTCTGCGCGCGGCGCTGGACCTGATCCACAATCCGGAGCGGTTCTGCGTCGTGCTCTCGGACGCCGTGCGGGTGTATCTCGAAGAGCGGTTCGACCTCCACGCGCCGGAGCGCACCACGGAAGAATTTCTGGCCGAGATTCAAGCGAGCACGCTGCTCTCGGATTTGCAGCAACGATTGATGGGCGATTTCCTCACGCGCTGCGACCTGGTCAAATTCGCCCGCGCCGAGATGGGGGAACCGGAGTTGCGCGAGCTGTTCGATGTGGCGGTGAGGCTGGTCGAAGAAACCGAACCGTTGTTGAATCCGCAAGCGGCTCCCGGCGTCGCGGTCGCGCCCGCGGTCCCCACCCCCGGCTGATTATGCGGTTCGCCCATCCCTGGTTTCTCCTGTTGTTGCTGGCGCTGCCCCTGCTCGCGTGGCTGAAGGGCCGGCGCGGCGGGCAGCCCGCCTTCCTGTATTCGTCCATCGGGCTGGTGAAAGGCATGACCGGGATCACGCGCTCGCACGTCCGCGGATTCCTGGCCAAACTCCGCTGGCTGGCGCTGGCGCTCCTGATCGTGGGGCTGGCGCGTCCCCAGGCCGGCGAAGGCCAGGACCAGGTGCGCGCCAGCGGCGTGGACATCGTCGTGGCGCTCGACCTGTCCACGAGCATGATCTCCGAGGATTTCAAGCTGGGCGGCCAGCGGGTCAACCGCCTGGTGGTCGCCAAGGACGTGCTGCGCGAGTTCGTCCGCAAACGCGCGAACGATCGCATCGGGCTCGTGGCCTTCGCCCGCTATCCGTATGTCGTGGCCCCGCCCACGCTCGACCACGACTTCGTGCTCGAACAGGTGGACCGGCTCCAGATCGGCGTGGTCGAGGACGGCACCGCCATCGGTTCCGGGTTGACCGCGGCCGTGAACCGGTTGCGCGACGTCCCCGGCAAAAGCAGGATTGTGATCCTGATGACCGACGGTCAGAACAACGCCGGCAAGGTGCCGCCGCTGACGGCGGCCGAGGCCGCGCAGGCGCTCGGGGTGCGGGTCTATACCATCGGCGTCGGCACCCGCGGCCAGGCGCCGGTGCCGTTCTTAGACGCCTTCGGTCAGAAGCACTATCGTAACGTGGACGTGGACATCGACGAAGACACGCTGCAGAAGATCGCCGCGAAGACGGGCGGCGAGTACTTCCGCGCCGACAGCACCGACACCTTGCGGGAGATCTACCACCGCATCGACAAACTGGAGCGCACCGAGGCGACGCTCAAGAAGTACCGTTACTACGCCGAACTCTTCCCGCTGGTGACCATGCCGGGCTGGGTGCTGTTGATGCTGGAAATCATCCTGAGCAACACCGTGTGGAGGCGGTTGCCATGACGTTTGCCAAGCCGGAGATGCTCTGGCTGCTGGCGGCGACCGCGCCGCTGTTGACCTGGTTCCTGATCGCGAGCTGGCGCAAGCGGCAGCAGGCCATCGCCCAGTTCGTCCAGTCGCGGCTGCTGGCCCAACTCACCGTCGGCGTGTCCCGTGCGCGGCAGAAGGCACGGCTGGCGTTGCTGGGTGTCGCCGCCGTCCTGATCCTCTTCGCGCTCGCGCGCCCGCGGGTGGGTTTTGCCTGGGAGGAAGTCAGCCAGCGCGGGCTGGACATCGTCGTCGCCATCGACACCTCGCGGAGCATGTTGGCGGCCGACGTGTCGCCCAGCCGGATCGCCCGCGCGAAGCTGGCCGCGTTGGACCTGATGAAACAGGCCCGCTCCGACCGGCTGGCGCTGGTGGCGTTCGCGGGCAGCGCCTTCCTCCAATCCCCGCTCACGCTCGATGACAGCGCCTTTCAGCAGGGCTTGAACCTGATCGACGTCGGGCTGCTGCCGCAAGGGGGCACCGATCTTTCGCGGGCGATCGAGGTTTCGCTCGACGCGCTCAAGGACAGCGGAGACAACCACAAGGTCATCGTCCTGTTCACCGACGGGGAAGACCAGGAGGACGACGCCCTGGGGTCTGCGAAGAAGGCCGCCGATCAGGGCGTGAAGATCTTCACCGTGGGCGTGGGCACCGCCACCGGCGACCGGCTGGCGGTGACGGACGATCAGGGCCGGACGACGTACGTGATGGACGAGAACCACAAGCCGGTGATTTCGAAGCTCAACCAGCCGCTGCTGCGCGCCATCGCGGAGAAGACCGGCGGCGATTTCATGGCCCTCATGGGGGCGGACCCCATGCAGACGCTCTACCAGGCCCGGTTGGGCCGGTTGCCGAAAGGCGACGCGGCCTCGCGTTTCCTGCGGCAGTACTACGAACGGTTTCAATGGCCACTGGGGCTGGCAGTCGGCCTGTTGACGCTGGAACTGTTCCTGCCCGACCGCAAGCGCGTGTGGCGCCGGTCGGCGGCGCCCGCTGCCGGCAATCCCGCCTCGGGCCCGTTGCTCGGGGCGCTCGCTCTCCTGCTGGCCGTCGCTCCAGCCCGCGCGTCCTCGTCCAGCGCGCTGAAGGCTTACGAGCAGCATGATTTCAAGGCGGCGGAGCGGGAGTATGACCGGCTGGCCGAGAAGCACCCGGACGATCCGCGGTTGAAGTTCAACGCCGGCACGGCCGCCTATCAGACCGGGGACCTCGAAACTGCGACCAACCGCCTGCGATCCGCCACGCTGGCCCACGACCCGCAGTTGCTCCAGGGCGTCTATTACAACCTGGCCAACTCGCTGTTCCGGATCGGCGAACGTGCCGCGAATCCCGGCGACATGATGACCAACTGGGAACAGGCGCTGCAGCATTACGACAGCGCGCTCAAGCTGGATCCCCGGGACCCGGAGGCCAAGTTCAACCGCGACGTGGTCCAGGCCAAACTCGAGGAGCTGAAGCGGCAGTTGCAGCAGCAGCAGCAACAACAGTCGAATCAGCAGGACCAAAAGCCGCCGAAGGACCAGAAGGATCAGCAGGCGCAGAAGAACCAACAGAACCAACAGAACCAGAAGAACCCGGATCAGCAGTCCGCACAACAACCACAGTCCGGGAAGGACCAGAAGCAGTCCCAAGGCGGCAAGAGCGGTCAGGAATCGAAGTCGGGAGAGCAGAAGGACAATCAGGATAAGCAGTCCTCCCACGAAAAAGGCTCCGAGCAGAAACCGCAGCCGCAACCGAAGGACAAGCAGAGCGAGCCGAAGTCCGATTCCGCCAAGGCACAGGGGGCGCCGGACCAGGACCAGGCGAAGGCCGCTCCGGGTTCGCCGCAGCCGGGCCAGGCGGATCACCGGGACGCAACGAACGCTGCCACCGCGGGGAATGCCCAGACCCTCACGGGTCAGATGTCGCCGGCGCAAGCCCGCCGGCTGCTCGAGGCCGCCCGCATGGACGAGCGCCCCTGGCAGCCGCTGCCGCCTCGGGATGCCCAGCACGCCACGCGCCAAATCCGTGACTGGTAAGCCCCATCTCTCACCCGGCCGTTCGCGGGGCCCTGCGGGGTCGCCGTCGATTCGCTTGCCTGTCGGCTGCCCGCCGCGACGGCGGGGGGTGTGGGTTTTGCTCTTGTTCGGATGTCTGGCTTGGCCGGTGCTGGGGGCGAGCTTCCAAACCCGGCTGAACCCGGCCACCATCTACGCGGGACAAAGCACCTTGCTCTCCCTCGAGTTCGAAGGCGGCGAACCGGACAACGACCCCGCGTTGCCGGGTGTCCCGGGTCTGACGTTCGCCGGGAATGGTCGTGAACAGCGGTTCAGCTTCGTGAACGGGCGGCAGAGTTCCAGCATCGCCCTCAACTACGTCGTCACCCCCACCCAGCCGGGCCGGTACCTTATCCCCGCGATCAGCGTGCGCGTGGCCGGCCAGACGCTCACCTCGAACCCGCTTCAACTCACCGTGCTGCCAGTGAACCGCGCCGCCCCGACCGCGCCCGCCGGACAGATTCCGCGCGCGGTGCTGCGCATCGAAGTGCCGCGCACCAATGTCTTCGTCGGCGAACTGCTGCCCGTGGAACTGGCGTTGTACGCCATCAACCCGCGGCAATACGAGTTGGGCCAACTCACTGCCGACGGTTGCACCATTGGGAAGTCCGAGCGCCTGGAGAACACCCGCGTTCCGATGAATGGCGTGTTGTACACGCGGGTGGGCACGCGCACCACCGTGGTCCCGAACCGGGCGGGCCCCCTCGTCCTCGGTCCGCTTAAGGGAAAGGCCGAAGTCCTGGTCCAGGCACGCCGCCGCCGGACCGGGGATCCTTTCGAGGACTTCTTCAACGACCCCTTCTTCAACCAGTCGAGCGAGGTCGTGGACCTTTCCGCGGAGCCGGTGTCCATCCAGGTGCAGCCGTTGCCGGTCCAGAATGTGCCCCCGAACTTCACCGGCGCCGTGGGCCGTTATGCGCTGGAATTGAGCGCGGCGCCGACGAACGTGGCGGTGGGCGACCCCGTGCATTTGCGCATCCAGATTTCCGGCAAGGGCGCCCTCGACTCGCTGACCCTGCCCGCGTTCGACCCCGGCAAGGGATTTCGCGTTTACCCTTCCGTGAGCCGGGTCGAGACAACCGATTCGCTCGGCACGGAGGGCTCCAAGATTTTCGAACAGGACATCGTGGCGGAGAACACGGAAGTGAAAGCGATTCCGCCGCTGACGTTCAGCTTCTTCGATCCGATCAACGCGAGCTATGTCTCGCTGACCAACCGGCCGGTTCCGCTGCTGGTTCGGCCGGCGAGCGGCGGGCGGGGTTTGGCCGCGAACCCGGAGATGGGCGGACCGCCGCCGAAGGAGATTGTCCACATCAAACCCCGGCCGGGGGTGCTGGCGCTCGTGGCCCCGCCGCTGGTGGTTCGTCCGTGGTTCTGGGTTGTCCAGGCCGTACCGCTGATGGGCTGGTTCGCGGTGTGGTACGGACGCAGGCGACGGGAGCATTTGGAATCGCATCCGCGCCTGGTCCGCCGGCGCATGGTGGCGCGCCGGCAGCGGGCCGGCCTGGCCGACCTTGCGCAGCACGCCGCCGCCGGCCACGCGGCAGAGGTGTTCATGATCACGTTCCGTTTGCTCCAGGAACAACTCGGCGAGCGGTTGGACCTGCCCGCCGCGTCGATCACCGAAGCGGTGGTGGAGGAGCACCTGAAGCCGCGCGCCCTGCCGGAGAATCTGCTTCAGGAAGTGCAGGCCTTGTTTCAAGCCTGCAACCAGGCGCGCTACGTCCCCGTGGGTTCCGTGCAGGACCTGCAGAACCTGGCGAAGCGGGTCGAGCGAACCTTGGGCGAGCTCCAGCAGATTCAGGTGTGATGCGAGACGGACTGCCACTTGGTCGGAGTTCCCATGGCCTGCGCTTCGGCGCCGCCGTCCGGCGGACAATCTGCGGACTGGCGCTGACGCTGGTCTGGTGGCTCTGGGCGGTCGGACCGGCGCTCGCGGGGCGCGCGTGCGCCGCCGAGGCGGACGCCGGCGCCGCCTTCGAGTCGGCCAGCAAGCTGTACGAGGAGGGTCAGTTCAAGGCCGCCGCCGAGGCCTACGAGAGGCTGATCGCCACCGGCCGCGTTTCCGGCGCGCTCTACTTCAATGCCGGCAACGCCTGGTACAAGGCGGGCGACCTGGGCCGGGCGATCTTCGACTACCGACTCGCCGAGCGCCTGACGCCGCGCGATCCCGACCTGCGCGTGAACCTCCGCATGGCGCGAGAGTTGGTGTACGGCGGACCGTTGCCGGCCACCGCGGGATGGCGCCGCTGGATGCCCCGGCTGACGCTCAACGAATGGGCCTGGGTGGTGATGGGTTTGCTGTGGGTCGGCGGCGGACTCCTGGCGTTGGGCGAATTGCGCCCGGCGCAGCGCACCAGCCTGCGCCGGTGGACGGTCCTTGTGGGCGTCCTTGTCCTCCTCGCCGCCGGATGTCTGGGAGATGCCTGGCACGCGGTCAACGGGCAACGGGTGGTGATCGTCAACGGCAGCAGCGCCGTGGTCCGGCACGGTCCACTGGACGTGTCGCCGGAACTCGAAACGGTCCCGGGCGGCACCGAACTCGAAGTGACGGACCGCAAGGACGGCTGGCTGGAGGTGGCCGGGCTCAAGCGCGGCACCGGGTGGATTGCGCAGCGCGACGTGCTCACCTTGCCGCGGTGACCTGGCCCCGCGCGGTCCGCCGCCGGCCCACGTCCGGTTCGCGCCACTCTGCGCGTGACAACCGCGGACCAGTCTTCATGCTGGAGCCCATGAAACGTGCTTTCTTCGGCGGCCTAATGGCCCTCGGTCTGGTGGGCGCTGCCGCGCTCGCCCTGGCGCAGGATAAAGTTGTGAAAACTGACGAAGCGAAACCCGCCCCCGCGGCGGCTGAAAAACAGGTGGCCGTCATCAAGACGACCGCCGGCGAAATGGTGGTCGAATTCTGGTCCGACGTCGCCCCCGGCACCGTCGAGAATTTCCAGAAGCTCGCGAAACAGGGGTTTTACGACGGCACCTGCTTTCACCGCATCATCAAGGGCTTCATGATCCAGGGTGGCGACCCCTACACGAAGGACGCCAGCAAGGAAGCGCTCTGGGGCACCGGCGATCCCGGCTACAAGATCAAGGCCGAGTTCAATGACCGGAAGCACGTGCGCGGCGTGCTCTCGATGGCGCGCTCCCAGCTTCCCGATTCCGCGGGCAGCCAGTTCTTCATCTGCCTCGATCCGGCGCCGTTCCTCGACCACAAATACACCGCCTTCGGCAAGGTGATCAAAGGCGAGGACGTGTTGCTCAAGATCGGCGACACGCCGGTCGGCCCGAGCCGCAGCGGCGAACGCAGCAAACCGCTGGAGCGCGTCGGCGTCGAGAGCATCAGGATCGTTCCCGCCAGCTCGATCAAGTAAGCCGGGCGTGGCCGGAATCTGGAACACAATGCGGCACGCCCTGAGCGGCGGCGGGCCGGCCCCGGCCGAATCGGCGGGTGACCCGGCGGCGGACGTCGCCGTGCTGAACACCAGCGAAGGTCCGATGGTTGTGGCCTTCTGGCCCGAAGTGGCACCCGGCACCGTCGAGAACTTCAAGAAACTCGCGCGGGAAGGGTTCTTCGATGGCACCTGCTTCCACCGCGTCGTTCAAGGCTTCATGATCCAGGGCGGCGACCCGCTCACCAAACACGCCGGGCACGAACGTCTCTGGGGCAGCGGCGATCCGGGGTACTCGATCAAGGCCGAGTTCAACGCTCGACCGCACGTTCGCGGCGTGATTTCGATGGCGCGTTCGGCCGACCCCGACTCGGCCGGCAGCCAGTTCTTCATCTGCCTCGCCGAAGCGCCGTTCCTGGATGGTCAGTACACCGCCTTCGGGCAACTCGTTCGCGGCGACGACGTGCTCGGCCGCATCGGCGAGGCGCCCGTGACCGCGAGTCCGGACGGCGAACTGAGCCGCCCAACCACGCGGATCGCCTTGGAAAGCGTCCGCATCGTGACGCGGGCAGAGGTCGCGTGAGCCCGGCCCCGCTCGATTCCTTGGCCGGGCTGCTCGCGCAACTCGGCTGCCCGCCCGCCCGGTGCGCCGAGATGGCCGCTCAGCTTGACAAGCGAGCCCGCCAGCTTGCCGGACAAAAGGGTCGCAGCTATGAGGAGGCGCTCCGGCACCTGCTCGACCTGATGCGGCAGGGTTGGGCGGCGGCGGAACGGCGCTGAGCCGCAGGCCTCAACCTGATTTCCGCAGCCGCTCCGGTCGTGCCGCAGAAGGGTCCGCAAGGTGTGGTGCGCGCCGGGCGTCCGGGCCGAGTCCCGTAGGAGCGCAGGCCAGCTTGCTTGGCGCTTTCTCAACGCACGCCGATGAACGCGGATGGACAAGGATAGTCGGGATGGAGCGTGACGGGAGCAAGCCCACCGCTGAGGTATAGCCCACGCCAGCGGCAGCACACGCCTTCGCCTCTGCGTTGATCCGCGGCCTTCTGCGGTTCCACCGCGGTATTCCGGTTCAGACGTCACATTCGGCTTTCGCAACCGGGCGGGCACGCGTTGAATCGCTCACGCCAAACGCCATGAACCTCATCCCTTGTATCGGCTTCAAACCTGCCTCCCTGCTCATGGGCATTTGCCTGGTCTGCCTGTGCGGCCGGCTTGGGGCGCAAGACGAGCCCCCATCCTCCCGGGCAGTCACCTCCGTCGTCACGGCGGCGGATCCGCAAGCCGCCATCCCGACCCGCCTCGTCGCCCTGGACCCGCGCAGCGCCGGCCGAACCTTCGAGGGCATCGGCGCGCTGAGCGCCGGCGCTTCGTCGCGACTCTTGATCGATTACCCCGAACCGCAGCGCAGCCAGATCCTCGACCTCCTCTTCCTGCCGAAGTTCGGCGCCGGGTTTCAGCACCTCAAGGTCGAAGTCGGCGGCGACGTGAACTCCACCGACGGCACCGAGCCGAGCCACCGACGCACCCGGCACGACCGCAATTTCGAGCGTGGTTACGAGTGGTGGTTGGCCGCCGAAGCCCGGCGACGCAACCCGGCGATCCTCCTCGATTGCCTCCAGTGGGGGGCGCCGGCCTGGGTCGGGAATGGCCACTTCTATTCACAGGACAATGCCGACTTCCTGGTCGATTTCCTGCTCGGCGCGCAGCGCGTCCACGGTTTGCGCTTTGATTACGCAGGCGTCTGGAACGAGACGCGCTACGACACCGGCTGGATCAAGCTGTTCCGGCGCACCCTCGACCGGCGCGGTCTCGGCCAGGTCCGGATCGTGGCCCCCGACGAGATCAATGCCTGGTCGATCGTGGACTTGATGCCGGCCGATCCCGAACTCGCCCGGGCCGTGGCCGTGGTCGGAGCGCACTACCCGAAATTCAAGAGCAGTGCCGCCGCCCAGGCTGCCGGCAAACCGATCTGGGCCAGCGAGGACGGTCCGTGGAAAGGCACCTGGGAAGGCGCCGGTGAGCTGGCGCGCATGTACAACCGCAACTACGTCGAGGGTCGGATGACCAAGACGATCATCTGGAGCCCCGTCACCAGTTACTACGACAACCTTCCGCTGCCGGGTTCCGGCACCATGAAGGCCAATACGCCGTGGTCGGGCCACTACGAAGTCCAGCCCGCGCTCTGGGCCACGGCACAAACCACCCAATTCGCGGCGCCGGGCTGGCGGTACCTGGACGCCGCCTGCGGGCAACTGGCCGCCGGCGGCAGCTTCGTCACGCTGCTCGCTCCGAATGGTCGCGACTGGTCGGTGATTGTTGAGACCCTGGGCGCGAAGGCGGATCAGGACCTCGGACTTCGGGTGGACCCGGCGCTGGCAGCCGGCCCCGTCCAGGTCTGGCACAGTGACGCGCACGCCCAGTTCATCCGGCTTCCCGATCTGACGGCCGGCACCGGCGCGAGCACCGCAAGGCTGAAGCGGGACAGCCTCTACTCGTTCACCACGACTTCGGGTCAGCGCAAAGGCGGGTTGGTCCCGCCCGGAGCGACGCCCTTTCCGCTCCCGTACACCGAGGATTTCGAGGGCTACCGACCCGGCTCCGCGCCCCTTTACTTCGCCGATCAGGCCGGCGTCTTCGAGGTCGCCGCCAAACGCCGAGGCCAGGGCAAGGCCTTGAGCCAGGTGATCGACCGCAAAGGCATCGAGTGGCACTTCCATTGGAATCCATTCCCGGAAACCTTCCTCGGCGATCTGGCTTGGACGAATTACGCGGTGGACGCGGACGCACGGATCGAAGCCCACGGATTCGTCGCCTTGTTCGGCCGGGTGGGAACCGTCCCGCAAAACGAGAATCTGCCCAATGCCTACAGACTCAAAGTGAGCGACGCCGGTTACTGGGAGTTGGGCAATGCCAAGGCGCCGCTCGCCTCGGGGCGCAGCGCGGTCCGTGCCGGCCGGTGGCACAACCTCAAACTCCGCTTCGCCGGCGACGTCATCACGGCCTTCATCGATCACGCACCGGTCGGCACGGTCACGAACGGCGAACACACCGCCGGCATGGTCGGCGTCGGCAGCGGCTGGCACGGCGCGCAGTTCGACAACCTGTCCGTGACGCCGGCGCCGTGAGCCCGGCGCACGGCCGTCCCAGCCGCGCTCCGGGCCTCGTCGTGGGCACGGACGCTCGAACCGCGGTACGCCGACACCCAGATCGATGGCCGCCGTGGGTTCGCCTCGAGGAAAGCCGAAGTTCGCTGTAATAAAACCCCGCGCCTTCGACTTTCTCCCAATTGAAGACCGTTATGCGCGAACCAACCCCATCCGAGCCGGACCGGTTCCTGGCGCTGCTCAAACCGCTCGAGCGCGACCTGGAGTGGTATTGCCGGCGCCTGATCTGGGATGCGCAGTCGGTGCCCGACGCCCTCCAGAACGCGGTGCTGCGCGCGTTCGCCGCGTTCGACCGCTACCACGAGGACGCCAGCTTCCGGGCGTGGATGTTCAAGATTCTGACCAACGAGGTCTTCACGCTGAACCGGAAACACGCCCGAGTGGCGCGACACGAATTCCAGCTCGAACCCGAGGAACTCGCGGCGTTGCTCGACGCCGCCCCCGCCGGCGAAAGTGCCGGTGAACCGCTGACCGGGCCCGCCCTGGCCGATGCGCTGGACGAGAACCTCGTCACCGCGCTCAAGACGCTCACCGACGCCGAGCGCGCGGTGCTCCTGCAGCGGGCGCTGGCCGGCTTGCGCTACCGCGAGATCGCGGAGGCCCTCGAAATGCCGCTGGGGAGCGTGATGGGCCACCTGTCACGGGCCCGGCAGAAGATGCGCGCCGGCCTCGCGCGGCTCGCAAGCAGAAACCCTTTGCCCCAAACGAAACCCCTATGAACTGCCAGGAAATCCGTTCGTTGTGTGGCCCGTACCTGGACTCGGAACTCGATGCCAAGACCAGCCTCGAAATCCAGGAACACCTGGCCATCTGCGCCCCGTGCGCACAAGTCTTCGCCGCGGAGGAAAAGCTCAACGCGCAACTTACCGTCCGACTCCGACGGGGCGAGGTCACGGCAGACCTTTGGAGCGCGATCGAAGCACGGGTTCGCGCAGGCGCCGTCCAGCCCGCGTCGGCCCCAGAGCGCCCGGCCCGGTCAGAGCCGGGCGGCGGGTCCGGGTGGCGGGCCTGGTTGTGGCCGAACCCCCAGTTCTACGCCGGTCTCGCCGCCGTTTGGATGGTGATGCTGGCCCTGCACTGGCTTGACGCGGACAGCGTCGCCCCCGCCAACCGCCAGAATCGGCCGCCGTCTTCGGAAACGGAGCGCATTCTGGTCGAGCAACGACGTGAGTTGGCCGAGATGCTCGGCTTCGTCGGCGCCGTGCCCGAGGCTTCGGCGCCGAAGCGCAAAGCAAGCCCCCCGCAAAGTCGATCGCGGCGGGGTGACGTCACGCCCGGCCGGACCACCGAGGACCTGGCCGCGCCCGAATCGTTTCGAGTCTAAGCAACCCTCAACGCCACTTTCCCATGAACGAATCCGAAAAATCAAAATCCGTGTTCGAGCGCCTCTTCGGTACCGCGACCGACCGCCGGGCCTCTGTCCGGCGTCGGTTGCGAGTGCTGCTGTGCGTCGGAGTCTCACTGGCCACCTTGATCGCGTTGTTTTACGTGGAGGAAGATTGGCGGGGCAAACGCGCCTGGAACGCCTACGCAAAAGCGGCCGCCGCGCGCGGCGAAATCCTCGACATAGCCGCCCTCGCGCCGCCGCCCGTCCCGAACGACCAGAACTTCGCCCTGACGCCGTTCCTGGCGCCGCTGTTCGATTTCCTACCCGGCACCCAAACCTGGCGCGACCGCACCGCCGCGACCAACCGGATGCAGTTCGCCGCCGGCATCCCGGATAACTCCCGAGTCCAGAAGGGGGACTGGCATCTGGGCCAAAGGATGGATTGGCCGGCCTGGCAGGCGGCGTTCACGGAGGTGGCCCGCAAAGCCGCCGGGGCAGCGGCGGCAACGAACGCGACGCTCACCACCAACCGTGTCGCGGCCGCGAAGGCCGTGCTGGCAGCGCTTCAACGTTGCGACCCGGTCCTGTCCGAGCTTCGGACCGCGAGCCAGCAACGCCCCCAGTGCCGGTTCAACCTCCGTTACGACGATGAGAACCCGGCCAGCGTATTGCTTCCTCATCTGGGCGTCCTCAAAGGGTGCGTGCGGATTCTGACGCTGCGCGCCGGCGCCGAACTGACGCTCGGCCAGACCGACCCCGCTTTGGACGACCTCGATCTGGTTTTCTATCTCACCGACGCCGTCCATGCGGAGCCGTTTTTGATCTCCCACTTGGTGCGTTGCGCAGAGGCGCAGTTGGCGTTGCAGCCAGTGTGGGAAGGCCTGGCGGACCGGCGCTGGTCCGACGCGCAGTTGCAGCACCTGCAGCGGCGACTGCAGCGGTTCGATTTCCTGGCCGATGCCCGGTTCGCGCTGCGCGGCGAGCGCGCCTTCGGCAACGGCATTTTTGTCTATGTGCGAAACCATCCGCGGGGCTATAGCGATCTCGGCATGGCCGAGGTTGGCAACGAGTCGGAATCCTCCGTGGTGGACTTGCTGGTCACCCTGATGCCGCGGGGCTGGTTTTACCTCGAACAACTCAACTACAACCGCTTGTTCACGCAATGGATCGAACCCGGGCTGGATGTTCCCGGCCGCCGCGTGTACCCGCAAATCCTGGCAGAGAACGAAGCCGCCATCGGCAAGTCGCTCAGCCCCGGTCTCGCGCTGTTGACGCAACACCGCATCTTGTCGGCCATGCTGCTGCCGGCCTTGACCCGCGCGTGCCAGAGATTCGCCTATGCGCAAACGATGTTGGACGAAGCCGCCCTGGCGTGTGCGCTGGAGCGGTATCGACTTGCGAACGGCCACTATCCGGACTCGCTCTCGGAACTGACACCGAAGTTCATGGCAGAACTCCCGCCCGACATCATCACCGGCGAACCGCTGAAGTATCGCCGGGCCGACCACGACCGGTTCGTCCTCTACTCGGTGGGCTGGAACGGCAAGGACGACGGAGGCACCGCCGCCATGTCCGGGAGAAGCAAGACGAGCCGGGACCTGAACGAAGGCGATTGGATCTGGCCGCAACCCTAGAACGACGGCGCGGGGCCGGCTCGAAGCGGTGCCGGCCCCGGCTAGCACCGCGGCTCTGGGCCTCGACGGCTACGGTACGGAACTGACTTTGTAAGTGCGGGTAGGTCGAGATTCGCGGTACACCTTGCCCGTGCCCATCAACCGGAAGCTCAGCCATCGAAACCGCGGACGCCCCAGCCCTCGCCGGGCGGCGGTTCATCCCCAAGGGCTCCGGCTCCAGCGGCTCAACGAATCCTGAAACGAACCTCGACCGATGAAAATCCAAATGAAAACCGCCACCGGACCAAGCCCCGTGCGTGGCCCATCCAATCCGACGAACCCGCCTTGCCCAACCCGGTCGCACTCGCGTTCCCGCCCCGGCCGGGCGGCACTGGGACTGGCCCTCGCGTTTGCTCTGCCCCTGGCCGCGATGCAGACCAAGGCAGCGGACGAGGCGGTGGATCTGACGCCGAAATGGTCGGCCGGGCAACAGATCGTCCAGCAGATCAAGACCACCCAGAAACAGAAGACTACGCTCGCGGCGGCCCCCAACCCGATTCAACAGCAGACCGAGCAGAGCCAGGAAGTGGCGCTCTTGGTCGAGAAGGAACGTCCGGAGGGCGGTTTCGAGGTCGGCATCGAGTTCCGCGCCCTCGCCTTGGAAACCAGGATGGGCACGACGGTGGTGACGAAGTTCGATTCGAGATCCAAGACCGCCGAAGAAGGGTCGAATCCGCTGAACGAGGTGCTGAAGAAACTCGTCGGCGCCAAGCTCAAGCTGTTTACCAAGCCCAACGGCGACATCGAGAAGGTCGAGGGCGTTCAGAAACTGGCCGACGCCATGGCCAGCGGCATGACCACGATGACGGCCGACATGATGAAAACCATGTTCAACGAAGACATGGTCAAACAGATGAGCGCGTTGCCGCCCGGTCTGCCCAAAGACCCCGTCAGCGCCGGCTACGAGTGGCCGGTGAAACTGGAGATGTCGCTCGGACCGATGGGAACGATGCTGATCTCGATGAAGTTCAAGTTCAATGGCATGGAGCAGAAACGCGGCTATGCAGTCGCCGTGATCGACCACCAGGGCACGATCGCCAGCAAGGAAGGCAGCGGCACCGGTCCAATCAGCATCGGCGCGGTCAGTGGCACCACCACGGGCCGGACATGGTACGCCCCGGACATCGGCGCCACGGTCGATTCCTTCGCCAACCAGGTCATGCACATGACCGTCAAGGCCGCGGGCCAGGAGGCCAAGGTCGAAATCGACCAGCGCGTCACGACCAAACTTCTCGAGCTCACCGGGCAGAAGAAATAGCGGCGAATGCGGTCCGGGAAATGACAGCCGGGCGCGCGCCAGCACCTGGGCCGGGTTGAACCCGGGAATCGCCGATATGCCAGAAACCGTCAGGATGCGGCGGGGAGGAGAGCGGGTTCCTCTCACGGTCGGAGCCGACCGGCGACGGCGAATCGTTGCCCCTCTGCGTTGATCGGTGTCCTTCTGCGTTTGAACCACGGGAAGCAGGCTGAACCGCGGGTCGTTGGACGCGGCGGAGGCCAGGGTGCATCTTCGGCCTGCATGAAACTCGATCTGGAATCTCGCTGCACCCGCGCGATCCAACGCCGGCCGTGAACCTGCTCGATCCCGGTTACCTGTTCGCCTCGCTGTTCTGGGGCTCGGTCGGCATCGCCTATTTCATTTACGGCAAACGACAACAGTCCTTCGTGCCCCTGATCGGCGGCGTGGTGATGGTCGCCGTATCCTACGTGGTCGGCTCGGCGCTGCTGATGTCCGCGATCTGCGTGGCGCTGATCGCCGGTGTGTATCTCTTGATCCGGCAGGGCTACTGAGCCGGGCCGGGCGAAGATGCCCCGGCAACCAGCCGGGCCGCGGTTTCCCGAATCCGCCGCCACGCCGCCTCGACGTGCCGCATCTCCGTGTGAATCTGGCCCACGCAGAGGCGCAGGGTGAACTCGCCATCGAGCACGGTGTGCGTGAGATACAACGCGCCGCTGCGGTTGAGTTCGTCCAGCAGACGACGGTTGAGATCGTTCCCGCCCAGATGGCGGAAGCAGACCAGGTTCAAGGGCGCCGGGGCGGCCAGTTCGAAATCCGGCGCCGCCTCCACCCAGGCCGCGAATTCCTGCGCCAGGCGGACGTGTTCGCGGACGTGCCGCCGCAACCCCGCAACGCCATAGTGCCGGATCACGAACCACAGCTTGAGCGCGCGGAACCGCCGGCCCAGCGGCACGTGCCAGTCCCGATAGTCGATCACCGCGCCGCTCTCGGTCGCGCGGTTCCGCAGATACTCGGGCAAGACGGAAAGCGTGCGGATCAGCGCCGCGCGATCGGCCACCCAGAAGCAGTCGCAGTCGAAGTTCGTAAACATCCATTTGTGCGGGTTGAAGGCGAAGCTGTCGGCCAGTTCCAACCCGTCCAGGAAATGGCGAAACTCCGGACACAGCGCCGCCGTGCCGGCCATCGCGCCATCGACGTGCAGCCACACCCCCTGCTCGTGGCAGACCTGACCGATCGCCCGCAACGGGTCCATCGCGTTCGACGACGTGGTACCCATCGTGGCGCTCACGAAGCACGGCCGCAGCCCGGCCTTGCGGTCCGCCTTGATCTGTTCCGCCAGGGTGTCCGGCCGCAGCGCGTGGCGTTCGTCCACCTCGATCAAGCGCAGTTTGGCCCGACCCAGGCCCGCGATCTTCACCGCCTTTTCCACGGACGAATGGGCCTGTGTGGACGTATAGGCCACCAACCGGCCGTCGCCGCCGTGTTCGTTCACGCCGAAGTTGGTGGTCCGTTCGCGGGCGGTCAGCAGCGCGCAGAGCACCGCGCTCGAAGCGCTGTCCTGGATCACCCCGCCGCCGGTTCCGTTGGACTTGAACCGCGCCGGCAGGCCCAGCATGTCCGCCAGCCAGTCCAGGACGTGCGTCTCCAGCTCGGTGCAGGCCGGGCTGGTCGCCCAGAGCATGCCTTGCACGCCCAGGCCGGACGCGAGCAGGTCGCCCAGGATCGACGGCCCCGAGTTGTTCGCCGGGAAATAGGCGAAAAAGTTCGGCGACTGCCAATGCGTGACGCCCGGCAGGATCAACCGGTCCACGTCGGCCAGAATGGCCGCGAACGGCTCGCCCAACTCCGGCGCGGCCGCCGGCAGCGCGGCGCGGAGTTCGCCCGGCTGCACCGAGGACAACACCGGCAGCGACTCCACGCGCCGCTGGTATTCGGCGATCCAATCCACCACCTCGTGCCCCCAGCGACGGAAATCCTCGGGGGACATGTGGGCGCCGTTCGGTTCGACCTGCGGGTTCATGCGCCCGATGTAACCTGCGCGCCGCGCAACGTCGAGTCCCAACCGGCCGGCGCGACCCCCTGCCGGGTGCGATTCCCGCGCCTCAGGGGAAACGGAGGCGGTAAAAGCGGGCGGGGAAATTCGTCCACCCGGGATCGCTGAAAGCGGCGGAGCCACCGGCCAGGGTGTTGGTCTCCAGCGGAGTCCAGTTGGGCTGGGCAAGATTGGTGCTGGCTTCCACCACGACCGTGAGGTTCGTCGCCCAGGAAAGGAAACCGAACCCGTTCGTTTGCACGCCGAAGCTCGCGCCGAGCGTAAGGATCGACGGCATGGGAAGCGGCCAGAGCGCGGTGGGAAGTCCGCCCAACGTCGCGCCCCAGCCCGTGGTCCCCGGCAGGTAATAGACCGTTGCCTGCGCGTCCTCATTGAACACATTCAGACTCGTGCCGGACGCGTTCCCTTCGACGTAGAGCGCGGTCAGGTTGGTGTAGCCTGCAAACGCCCCGTCCGCAAACTCCGTGACCGGCAGGCCCTGGATCTGATAGGGGATCGTCACCACCCCACCGGGTCCGAGATACCGGGTGAGGGTAACCAAGCCGTTGTTGGTGGAGTAGGCCACCGGCACCGATGGCTCCCACAGAAAAGCCGGCAGTCCCCCCAGAGTTGGACTCCATCCTTTCCTTCCCGCCAGGTGATAGACCGTCGCGTTGTCAATCCCCGCGAAGACCGATTCCCCCAGCGTGGGCGCATTGCCTAGAAACCGGAGCGCCGTCAGGTTCGTGCAGCCTGCGAACGCCCCGTCCCCCAGCTTGGCAACCGGCAGACCCTGGATCTGGTAGGGGATCGTTACCGTTCCACCCGGACCGATATACTTCGTGATGGTGACTGTGTCGTCACTGATCGTGTAGGTCGCGGGCACCGCCGGATTCCACGGAAGAGCAGGGCGTCCCCCAAAGGTCGAAGTCCAGCCCTCCGTCTCTGGCGAGTAATAGACGGTCGCTTTGTCATCACCATAGAAGACCGAGTTACCCAACACGGGAGCGTCACCTTGAAAATAAACTTCCTGCAGGTTGTCGCAGCCATCGAACGCATTATCGCGAATGGAGGTGACGCGGTCGGGAATCGTGACGCTGGTCAGGCCAGTGCAGGACACGAAGGCAGCATCTCCGATGCCGGTGACGCTGTCGGGTATCGTGACGCTGGTCAAGCTGATGCAATCACAGAACGCATACGACCCGATGCTGGTGACGCTGTTCGGAATCATGACGCTCGTCAAGCCGCTGCAGCCAGAGAACGCAGATTCGATGCTGGTAACGCCGTCGGGGATCGTGATGCTGGTCAGGCCAGTGCAGGACACGAACGCCCCAAATCCGATGTTGATGACGCTGTCGGGGATCGTGACGCTGGTCAACTGGTAGCACCTGACGAACGCTTCGCCCCCGATGTTGGTGACCGACGTGGGGATGCTGTACTGACTTCCGGCTCTAGCCCGCGGGTATCGGATGAGCGTGGACTGGTCGTGGTTGAACAGGACTCCATCCACGCTGCTATAGGCGGGATTGAGGGCATCCACGGTGATCGCGCTCAGGTTATCACACCAATCGAGAGCACCAAGCCCAAGGCTGGTGATGCTGTTGGGAATCGTGACGCTGGTCAGGCCACTGCAGCCATAGAACGCCTCATTCCCGATGGTGGTGACGCTGTCGGGGATCGTGACGCTGGTCAGGCCGCTGCAGCCATAGAACGCCTCATCGCCGATCGCGTTGACGCTCTTGGGAATCGTAACGCTCGTCAGGCTGGTGCAGCCGTTGAACGTACCGACCCCGATGCTGGTGACGCCGTTGGGGATCGTGACACTGGTCAGGCCAGTGCAGGACACGAACGCTCCCCACCCGATGCCGGTAACGCTGTTCCCGATCGTGACGCTGGTCAGACCAGTGCAGTCGCCGAAGGCACAGTCCCCGATGCTGGTAACGCTGTTGGCGACCGTCAGGTTCGTCAGGCTGGTGCAGCCAAAGAACGCGCTATCCCCGATGCTGGTGACCGGCAGGCCGTCAATGGTGTCCGGGATGGTCACCGCGCCCCCAGAACCGGTGTACCCGCTGATGGTGATGGCACCGTTATTGGTCGTGTAACTGTATTGGGCCTGCACCGCCGCAGACAGCGCCAGCCACAACAGCAATGGTAGAATCCTCCCGGCAAACTGGAGCAACCATTTTATGGCACCTTCCCTTTTCACGGTTTGAGAGAGCCTAAAGCGTTGGTGGAAAATAACAAGGATAAACTGAAATCAACTTGCGGCCATCCCGACACCGCGGCGGCGTCTCAGCCACCCGGAACCGCCGCGCGTCCCGACGGCACGCGGTCCAGATCGAAGGCGATGAAACCGCTGCGCAAACCCGCGGCCCGGTGTCCTGGTTTGGTGGTGGCGGTACCGCCGCGCCGCTCTGCGCCGCTCTGCGCCGCCGCGGCAGCGCAGCCACCCATCGGCAAATCGGACTCCGCCCTCCGCGCCGCGGCCTTCCCGCCCTTTGTTGCTTCGCTCGCAGCCCCTCGCGCCCGGGCGGTTGACCGGCCGGCTCAATTGGTATCGACTCTGCCGAAGCCTGAATCGTACTGCCAAGTCACGCCCATGAAACCCAAGTCCAGCTTCCTCCGGACCGCCTGCCGATACGCCCTGCCGGCCTTGATCGCCTTCGGCCTGCGCGCCGAACCGCTCTTCCAGTCAACGGACGTTTTCGTCGCGGGTCAGGAGGGCTACTTCGCTTACCGCATTCCGGCGATCGAGACCGCGCCGGACGGTGCGCTGCTCGCGTTCGCCGAGGGACGCAAGCACAACCTGGGCGATCCGGGTTACGAAGGCAATGACATCGACCTGGTCGCCCGGCGCAGCCTCGACGGCGGTGTCACGTGGTCGCCGATGACCCTGATCGAGGACCCGGGCGAACAGTGGTCCGCCGGCAACCCCGCGACGCTGGTGGACCGGGAGAACCATCGCGTCTGGCTCTTCTACCTGCGGTGCCAACCGGGCCGCAACACCGAGACGGCCCGTCCCGGAACCGACGACAGTCAGATCCTGGCCCGGACCAGCGACGACAATGGCCTCACCTGGTCGGCGCCGCGCGACTTGACGGGCGTCAGCCGTGATCTCGCCGATCCAAAGTGGCGCTGCAGTGTCGCGGGTCCAGGCGGCGGCATTCAGATGCGCGACGGACGGCTGATCGTGCCCCTGTGGCGGTTCGAGCCGTGGGCGGATTTCGTCCTCTTCAGCGAGGACCACGGCACCCACTGGCAACGCGGCCAGTTCGTGCCGGGCCTTGCCGGCGACGAGTGCCAGGTGGTCGAACTCGCCGACGGACGCCTGCTGTTCGATGTGCGCCAACAGAGCGGCGGACATCGCTGGCACGCCACCAGCAGCGACGGCGGTCGCACGTGGTCCGCGCCTCGCCCCGGAGAAGACGTCACGCCGGTGTGTTGCGCCATCGAACGCGGCTCGCTCCACGCGGACGGGAGCGACCGCGACCGCCTGCTCTGGACCGGTCCGGCAGGCCCGGAACGAAGCAACCTCGTCGTCCGCGTGAGCTATGACGAAGGGCAGACGTTTCCGCGCGAGCGCCGCCTCGCGAGCGGTCCCGCGGCCTACTCAGACCTGACCGTGTTGCAGGACCGCACCGTCGGCGTGCTTTGGGAGCGCGGAGCGGAGCGCGGATACCAGTTCATCACGTTTGCGCGCTTCAACCAGGAATGGCTCGAATCCCCGGCGACCGTTGCCGCGACCGAACCGCCGTCCACGCCGTTCAAAGTCATCTCTCGCGGCGAGGCGGCCGGCACCTATCAGGCCTTCACCGATGTCTGTCGCTTGGCGAACGGCGACCTCCTCTGTGTGTTCTACGCCGGCTATGGCCACGTGTCGTTGCCCCGGCCCGACTTCCGCCGCGGCGGCCGCATCTGCAGCGTGCGCTCGCCGGACGATGGCCGCACGTGGACCGCGCCGCGCATACTCTTCGACGGACCACTCGATGATCGCGACCCGCACATCGCCCAAATGCGCGACGGCACGGTGGTCTGCAGCTTCTTCACTTACGAGCCCCAGCCCGACCACCCGGTCGTCTGCAACACCTGTCTGGTCACTTCGCATGACGGCGGCGAAACCTGGGACCCGCAGCCGCGGATCGTGGCCGCCGGCTGGCCTAGCTCCGCGCCAGTGCGGGAATTGCCCGACGACACGCGCATCCTCGGCGTGTACCGCGAGGACGGCACCACCGCGTACGGCGGGATTATTCGATCGACCGATGCCGGCCAGACCTGGTGCGAGCCGATTCCCATCGGCAAAGGGAGCGGAGTCCGCCTGGATGCCGAGACCGATTTCGTGCGGCTCAGCGACGGCAGACTGTTCGCGGCCTTGCGCGGCGACCGGGTCAACATGCATTTTGCCACCAGCGCAGACGAGGGCCTCACGTGGTCACCGGTGAAGGATATTGGGTTTCCCGGCCATTGCCCGCATCTGACGCGGTTGAGCACGGGGGAGATTCTGTTGACCCACCGGCTGCCCGCGACCGCGCTGCACGTGAGTCGGGACGAAGGCCGGTCCTGGCAGGGGCCATATCCCATCGACACCACGCCGGGCGCGTACGCCTCGACGGTTGAGTTGAAAGACGGCACGGTGCTGGTCACCTACTACGAGGAAGGCGAGCGGAGCGCCGTGCGGGTGCGCCACTTCA
This sequence comes from uncultured bacterium, assembly GCA_963735925.1. Taxonomy (GTDB): domain Bacteria; phylum Verrucomicrobiota; class Verrucomicrobiia; order Limisphaerales; family J093; genus DSVZ01. Next base: position 235,201 of record CAVTMT010000003.1, on the reverse strand, counting down.
AAATGAAGAGCGACGGGATCGAGCTGCTTCCTTGGGAGCCCCGCGATCGTTCCGCAGCCGACCAGCGGCCATGAACCCGGCGCGGCGGCCTTGTTGCGCCGCCTGGTTTTTTCGACCGGGCGACGCCCCGGCCCGGCCCGGTTGATGCCGGTCGGATGCCGCGTCGGCAAACCGGGGCCACTCCAGACGCTGCGCGATCGACGCCTGGCAAGGCGGTTCGGGCCGGCGTTTGCGGGGCCGCACGCTTCGACTCCGCGGCCGCCCTGCCCTGCCCTCCGCGCGTTCCTCGGTTGACCGGACTCGTGGTCGGGTATATCTACGCGCCCATGAATTCGCATTACCGTTCCGGTTCCACACGCCGCACGTTCCTCGCTTCCAGCCTCGCGGCGGGCGTCTTTCTCGCGTTTGCGCCCCACACCACCGCGGCCGACCTGAACCAGCCCCCGCCGGGCTTCATCGCCTTGTTCAACGGCGACGACCTATCCGGCTGGCGCGGCGGCGACACGTTCGACCACCGCAAACTTCTGGCCATGTCCGAAGCGGACCGCGCCGCGCAGATCAAGAAGTGGACCGACACGATGACGCAGATCAACCCCAAGACCGGCAAACCCCACTGGTACGTCGAAAACGGCGACCTGGTTAACGACGGCTTCGGCGCCTACGCCACCACCGAGAAGGACTACGGCGACTTCGAACTGCTCGTCGAATACAAGACCGTGCCGCTGGCCGACTCCGGCATCTACCTGCGCGGCGTGCCGCAGGTGCAGATCTGGGACCACACCAATGCCCGGGAATACGGCAACGGCGCAGACAAAGGCTCCGGCGGCCTCTGGAACAACAGCCCCGGCGCGCCCGGCAAGGACCCGCTGGTCCTGGCCGACAGGCCCTTCGGCGAATGGAACCAGTTCCGCATCGTCATGGTCGGCTCGCGCGTCAGCGTGTGGCTGAACGACAAACTCGTCGTGGACCATGCGACCATGGAGAACTACTACGACCGCAAGACCGCCGTGCCGAAGTTCGGCCCCATCCAGCTCCAGACCCACGGCGGCGAAATCCGCTGGCGGAACATCTTCCTCCGCGCGATCGGCGGCGCCGAGGCGAACAAGATTCTGGCAGTCCCACGGCAATGCCGGCTTCCAACCCATCTTCAATGGCCGTGACTTCACCGGTTGGGCCGGTCCGGTGGACAACTACCAGGTCCAGGACGGCGCCATCCTCTGCAAGCCAGGCAAAGGCGGCACGATCTACACCCAGGACGAATACAGCGACTTCGCCGTCCGCCTCGAATTCAAGCTGCCCCAGGGGGGCAACAACGGCCTGGCCATCCGCTACCCCGGCCAGGGCGACGCTGCTTACGCGGGCATGACTGAAGTCCAGGTGCTCGACGACAACTATGAGAAGGCCACGGGCGACAAGATCGACCCGCGCCAGGCCCACGGTTCCGTCTACGGCATGATCGCCGCCCAGCGCGGCTACCAACGGCCCATCGGCGAGTGGAACTTCGAGGAAGTCACGGTCAAGGGCTCGAAGATCAAGGTGGAACTCAACGGCGTCCCCATCCTGGACGGCGACGTGGCCACGGTGAAGGAGTTCATGGCCAACAGCGCGCATCCGGGCAAGGACCGCACGAGCGGCCACTTCGGGTTCGCCGGCCACAACGACCCGGTCGCCTTCCGCGACGTGCTCCTCAAGCGGTTGGACTAACCCGCTGGCGCGGCCTCTCGGCAGGGGCGACAGCCTGGACGCGGCTCCCGAAACGTGCCGGTCCCCCAGACGCGGGCAGGGCGTTGTTCATTCCGGGTGCCAATGTTTCCCGGGTTTCAGCCTTTGACGGCCGGCTCGGCACTGCGACAGTGCGAAGGCGAAGACAACGATTCTGTGGGACTGACCCCTACTTGTGGGACTGACCCCTACTAGGGGTGATGTCGGCGTGGGCGTGCTGGATTCGGTCCGGATTCATGGAGTTTGCGCCGCCTCACATCGGCGGCCGCGAATTCCCGAAAACTTCAGGCGGGAACCGGTCAGGCACCTGAAGGTTGGAGCGCAGCTTGCTTAGTTCCGCAGTGAGTTGCCGCTGGGTCTTGGCGTAGCCCGGCTCGCCATAGACGCTCCGCAGTTCGTGCGGATCCTTCTTCAGATCGAACAATTCCCAGTAGTCGCAATCGGCGGCCTGGAAACGCACCAGCTTGTAGCGGTCGGTCACCACGCCGTAATGCGGCCGGACGCGATGCGGCTGAGGCCATTCGAAGTACTGGTAGTAAAAGCTCTGCCGCCAGTCTTTGGGCGTCTTGCCGCGCAGGATGGGCGCCAGGCTCCGCCCCTGCATGTCGGCGGGCACAGGCAAACCGGCCGCCTCGAGGAAGGTTTCGGCGAGGTCGAGGACCGATACGAGGTCACGGTTCACCCGGCCGGGTTTCACCACGCCAGGCCAGCGGATCAGGAGCGGCGTGCGCAGCGATTCTTCGAAGATCCAACGCTTGTCGAACCAACCGTGCTCTCCGAGGTAGAAGCCCTGGTCGGACGAATAGACAACCATCGTGTTCTGCGCCAATCCTTCGTCATCCAGGTACTTGAGCAACCGGCCCACATTGTCGTCCACGCCGCGGATGCACCCCAGGTAGTCGTGCAAGTAGCGATTGTATTTCCAGCGGACCAGGTCCTGGCCCTTCGGGTCCGCGGTGCGGAAGGCGGCGTTGCGCGGCTCGTAATAGGCATCCCAGGCTGCGCGCTGTTCCGGTGTGAGTTGCCGCGGCGGGGTCAGTTTGAGGTCCTGGCCGTTCATTGTCTTCTCGATCGTCATGTCCTGATCGTGCTCGGCGAGCCCACGGCCCGCGTAGTCGTCAAACAGCGTGGGCGGCTCGGCGTACCGGCGGTCGCCGTCGTGGCCGAGGTCGCGCAAGGCCGGTTCCCAGTCGCGGTGGGGCGCCTTGTTCTGGCACATGAGCAGGAACGGGCGGGACTTGTCGCGGTGCTGGAGCCAGTCGAGCGAGAAGTCGGTGATGAGGTCGGTCACGTAACCCTCGTGCTTGACGCGCTGGCCGTTCTCGATCGTGGGCGGGTTGTAATACACGCCCTGGCCGGGGAGGATCTGCCAGTAATCGAAGCCGGTGGGATCGCTCTCGAGATGCCATTTGCCGACGATGGCGGTCTGGTAGCCGGCCGCCTGCAGCAGTTTCGGAAACGTGGGCTGCGAGCCGTCAAAACGGGAGTTGGTGTTGTTGTAGAAGCCGTTTCGGTGCGAGTACTTGCCGGTGATCACCGACGCGCGACACGGACCGCAGATTGAATTGGGCACCAGACAGCGGTCGAAGCGGATGCCTTCGTGCGCAAGGCGGTCGATGTTCGGCGTCTGGATCAGGTGCCGCGGATCGCCGTAGGCGCTGATGGCCTGGTAGGCGTGATCGTCGGAAAAAATCAGGACGATGTTCGGGCGCGTGGCGGTGAGGGCGCCGGCGCAGGTTAGGGTCGCGGCAATCCACAAGCCGGCCGACACCCGGTTCAACCGCAGGCGGGGAAGGTTTGGTTTCATTGGCAAAGTCTCGCGGGTGATTCTGGCCTGAGCATGCGACAAGCAGGGCGTAGGGGGCAACCTCGTTTCTTGGTGCTTACCTCGCTGCGCTGCGGGACGGGGAGGTCTCGCGCCGCAACCGCCCGGAATCGTCGCGGCCAGGAAAGCCGGCCTGCAGACGCCGAAGCTCCGGCTGCCTCGCCAGGCCGAGGCGCCGCTCTGCGGACGGCACCGCTCGATTCCGTTGCCGGAATCGAGCGGTCAACCCTCTGGCGAAGCCCAGCGGAATCGGGTCAGGACTTGCCCAGCAACTGGCGCAGCACGTACGGCAGGATGCCGCCGTGGTGGTAATACTCGACCTCGATGGCGGTATCGATCCGGCACCGGGTCGGCACGCGCTCCACGGCGCCGCTCGCCCGGCGAATCCAAAGCGTCAGGTCCTGTTGCGGCTTGAGGTTGGGACCCAACCCTTGAACCTCGTACGTCTCGGTACCGTCCAGCTTGAGCGAAGCCGCGCTCGTCCCGTCCTTGAACTGCAGCGGCAAGACGCCCATGCCCACGAGATTCGAGCGGTGGATGCGCTCGAAACTTTGCGCCACCACCACTTTGACTCCCAGCAGCGCCGGGCCTTTGGCGGCCCAGTCGCGCGAACTGCCGGTGCCGTATTCCTGGCCGGCGATGACGAGGAGCGGGGTCTTGCTCTCGGCGTACTGCATGGCGGCACCGTAGATGGTGAGCTTTTCGCCGCTGGGCTGGATCAGCGTGTCGCCGCCTTCCTCGCCCCCGAGCATCAGATTCTTGATGCGCACGTTGGCAAAGGTGCCGCGCGTCATGACGCGGTCGTTGCCGCGCCGCGAGCCGTAACTGTTGAACGCCTCGAAAGCCACGCCCTGCTTCAACAGATACCGGCCGGCCGGCGAGTTCTTCTTGATGGCGCCCGCCGGCGAGATGTGGTCGGTCGTCACACTGTCGCCGAAGATGGTCAGGCACCGGGCGCCCTTGATCTCGCCGATGGCGTGCGGCCGGCGGCTGAAGTCCTGGAAGAAGGGCGGTTCCTGGATGTAGGTGCTGGTCGGGTCCCACTGATAGACATCCCCCACGGTGGTGGGAATTTCGTTCCACTTCGGGTTCTGGGCGGCAAAATCGCGGTACCGCTCCTGGAAGGTCTCCGGCTTCAACGCCGTCGCCAGCAAGGCGCGAATCTCGGCCAGCGTCGGCCAGAGGTCCTTCAGGAACACCGGCCGGCCGTCCTTGCCCGTGCCCAGGGGTTCGGTGGTGAGGTCGATGTCCACCCGCCCCGCCAGGGCGAAGGCGACGACCAGCGGCGGCGACATGAGGAAGTTCGCCTTGATACTCTGGTGCACGCGCGCCTCGAAATTGCGATTGCCGGACAAGACCGACGCCGTGATCAGGTCGTTTTGCACCACCGCCTCCTCGATGTGCGTCTCGAGCGGGCCGGAATTACCGATGCAGGTCGCGCAGCCGTAACCCACCAGGTTGAAACCCAGTTCGTCCAGGTAGGGCTGCAACCCCGTCTTGGCCAGGTAATCCGTCACCACCCGCGAGCCGGGGGCCAGCGAAGTTTTCACCACGGAACAGACGCCCAAACCCCGTTCCACCGCTTTCTTGGCCAGCAGGCCGGCGGCCAGCATCACACTGGGATTCGAGGTGTTGGTGCAACTCGTGATCGAGGCGATCAGCACGGTGCCGTGGCCCACTTCGCAGCGCAGGTCCTTGCTGACGGTGATGTTGTCCGGTGCCGGATGCTGATCCCGCATCTCGCTTTCGCTGGGTTCCACGTTGGGATTGCGCGTGCCGGTGATCCACTCGGGGTGGAAGCTGCAAGGCTTGTGGCCTTTGACCAGAACGTGTTGGTCGATGTCGGCCGGCGCCTTGCCGTACCCGCCTTCGCTGACCGGCTTGGCAAATGCCTCCGCGAACGTGCGCTTCAAGGCCGGCAGCTCGATCCGATCCTGTGGCCGTTTGGGTCCGGCGACCGAGGGCCGGATGGAGCCCAGATCCAGTTCGAGGACTTGCGAGTAAGCAACCTCGCCGGGCTTGGGTATGCCGAAGAGGCCCTGCGCCCGATAGTAACTCTCGTAGGCCCGGCAGTGCTCCTCGCTGCGACCGGTGGCGCGGAGGAACTTGACCGTTTCCTCGTCGATCGGGAAGAAACCCATCGTGGCGCCGTACTCCGGAGCCATGTTGGCGATGGTTGCCCGGTCCACCACCGGCAGCGCCGCGGCGCCGGCCCCGAAATACTCGACGAACTTGCCGACGACCTTCGCCTGGCGCAGTCGCTGCGTCACCGTCAACGCCACATCCGTCGCCGTCACCCCTTCCGGCAGCGCGCCGGTCAGGTGCACGCCCACGACGTCCGGCGTCAGGAAATACACCGGTTGGCCCAGCATCCCCGCCTCGGCCTCGATGCCGCCGACGCCCCACCCCACGATGCCCAGGCCGTTGATCATGGTCGTGTGCGAATCGGTGCCCACCAGCGTATCCGGATAATAGATGCGGGATTGGAGATTGGAGCCTGGGATTTCGGCGGACAGGACGCCCTTGGCGAGATACTCGAGGTTGACCTGGTGGACGATGCCAATGCCGGGCGGCACCACCTTGAACGTGTCGAACGCCTGCATGCCCCACTTGAGGAACGCGTACCGCTCCCGATTGCGCAGGAACTCCATTTCCAGGTTGCTCCGGAAGGCGTCCGGCGTGCCGGCGAAATCCACCTGCACGGAGTGGTCCACCACCAGGTCCACAGGCACGAGCGGCTCGACCATCTTGGGGTTCCTGCCCAGGCGGGCGACCGCCGAGCGCATGGCCGCGAGGTCCACCAACAACGGCACCCCGGTGAAGTCCTGCAGCACGATCCGGGCGACGATGAACGGGATTTCGGCCGTGCGGTCGGCGTTCGGCTGCCACTGAGCGAGCGCGCGCACGTTTTCCTCGGTGACGCGGGTGCCGTCGCAGTTGCGCAGCACGGATTCGAGCACCAGGCGGATGGACACTGGCAGCCGGGAGACGGAGCCCAGCCCCGCCCGCTCCAGTGCCGGCAGCGAATAGAGTTTGCCCTGCGTCCCGTTGCCGAGCTCGAAGCTCTGCAACGAGCCGAATAAATCGTGTGGTTCGTTCATTGAACTTTGTTGCGGTTACGTGATTCTGGAGCCGCCAAAATGAGGACTGCCTAAAACGATGTCAAGCTACGGCCCCAGCGGGCCGCGGCCTAATCCGGTGGCGGCGGTGCTGCGGCACCGCCCGGGGCCGCCGCCGCGGTGCAGCCACCCGTCGGACATCGCAGGACCTCACCCGCCACCGGTCGGGCGCGCCAGCCCGATCGCGCCATGTCGGACTTTCCCGGATCGGTGTGTATCCAAGTCCCTGCGCTTATCCGTGATGGACGCCAGGACGGAGGCCGGGAAGCGGTGCTTGGGTCGGGCCCACGGTTGCGCATCACCAGCTTCCGGAAGCCGTTGGGCTCCGGTCAGCTTGGGATTCCCTATGCCGGCGCCCAAAGGGGCGGCAGCCGACCGCATTGCCGGTCAACGGGCCACGCGCACGCGCAACAGCAGCGTGGGAATGGCCAGCCCGGTGCCGATGGCTCCGATGGTGAACGTGACCCGCAGGGTGTATTCGACGGCGGAAATAAGCGTCTCGGTGGCCCCCGTTGGGTTGGGCGCCGTGAGCGCGAACAGGCCGAGAATGCCCTTCGCCGCAAAGCTGCCCGGCACCATGGGAATGCAGCCGGCAACGTCCAGCGCAGTCTGGGAAATGTCCGTGCGCGCGCGCAATACTTGAACCCCGCCGCCCACGGCCAGCGCCGCGGCAAAGGACGCCGCCTCCAGGCTCCAGCCGTAATCCAGGCACAGCGTCCGCACGGCCAGCGCCAGACCACCGCTCGCGGCGCACCACAGCAGCGATCGGTAGCCAATGTTGAACAGCACTCCGAAACCGACGGCGGCAATGGCGCCGCAGACCGTTTGATGCAGCAGACGTAGCAGATCGCCGGTCATCGTCCCTCCTCGATCAACACCTGGCCCAGCCACAGTCCGGCGGTCACGAAGATGAGCAGCACTGCCACCCATACCGCCCGGGCGCTGCCCAGCGTGGGCCGGCCTTCGAGAATGTCATTTTGCGCATTCAGCGAGGGAACTCCAGGGACCAACAGGAGAATCGCGGCGATCATGGCCGTGGCCACCGTGTGGCTGCCCGCCCAACGGGCGCCCAGACCGCCGAGGGTCGAGCCGAAGAAGGACACCACCGTGGCCCCGATGAACACATTCACCTGGCGCGTGGCCAGTTCGCGACGCAGATACTGGCCCAGGGCGGACGCCACAAACACCGGGCCGGCGGCAAACCAGTCCATCCCGAGCAGACGGCCGAAGGCCACGCAGGCCAGCCCCACCGCCACGGCCACGACCGGAGGGGAGTGCCGCGGCGTCTCCAGCCCGATGCGGTCCAGTGCCATGCGGGTTTCCAACGGCGTCAACCCGCCTTGTTCCACCCGGGCGGCCAGATGTTGCAGGGCCTGCTCCATCCGCTGATTCACGCCCAGGTGTCCCACCTTGCGCATGCGGGTGATGCCGGCCTCACCCACCCAAATCGTGATGGCCAGCGAAGCGTAGCCGATGCGCAAGTCCACGCGCTGCGCGCCCAGGCCACGCGCCACCCGGATGACGATTTCGTCCACGTTTTGCGCGCTGGCGCCGGCTTCCATGAGCATGCGCCCGGCATCCAACGCCACCATGGCGATGGGCTCCAGCGTGACGGGAACCGTGGTGTTTTCTGTGTCTGGACCGTTCATCGATTTCGTTGCGAACCCGGCCGGCCGCCTGGCCGGTCCCCATTCTACATCGCCGGCCCGCGGCGGCACGCAAATCCTCACGGGCTGAGGCCCGGCCGGCCCCGAGCGACCCGGACCCGGCGCCGCGGCCGGGCGGAGGAACGCTCGGCAGGGAGGAGGTTGACAAACAGGGGAGCCGTGTCAATTTAGCCCGTAATATTGGTACGTGTAGGCTTACTGATTATCAATCACGAATCCGGAAAGGGAAGAACAAATGCAAATCACGGCAAAAGCACCCTGCGTTTGGAGCCGCGGAGCGGACCCTATCCCCGTACGCTTCACGCCTCGCCACGCCCACGCGGAGCGACGCGAGAGGCCGCGCCGAGGCTTCACCCTGATCGAGCTGCTGGTGGTGATTGCGATCATCGCGATCCTGATCGGCTTGCTCCTGCCCGCGGTCCAGAAGGTCCGCGAGGCGGCCGCCCGCGCCCAATGCGTCAACAACCTGCGACAGATCGCCCTCGCGGAACACCGTTACCATGCCGCGTACCAGGTCTATGCGGACAATCTCGACTCCCTCGGGCTGGCTGACCTGTTCCCCAACCACCAGAAGGACGGCTTCACTTTTGTCGTCGAGTTCCCCAACGGAGATCCCACCCGGTTCCGCGCCTTGGGGACGCCCGCGGCCCCCGGCAAGACCGGGAGCGTGGATGTCAGCCTCGATGAGCAAGACCAACTCGCGTTCGGACCGACACCAGGTGCGGATGCGGCGCGGCGTGAGATGTTCGCCAACATTCGTGGTCGCGCCGCGGCCGTGCTCACCGAGCTTGTCAGCCAAATCCCCGACAACCTGGCCCAGGTTGCCGCGAAGTTGCGTTCGCGGTCCACGCTGGGGCAGGTATTCCAGCAGCTTGACGCGAACGGCGACAGCACGGTGACCTTCGACGAGATCCTCCATTTCAAGTTTGGCCCGTCCCGCGACTCCGTGCCGGGACTGAATGACTTGCTCCCGTACATCGAGCAGCAATTGGCCCTGGGCGCCGGTGGCGAGGATGTGAGCAAGCTGCCGGGCCTCAGCCTGGAGGCGCTCAACGGCATGCCGCCCGGCCGGGACGGATTCGCCCGCTGGAACATCACGGCGGGCGTCTCGCGGCTGATGGTGGCTGGCGAGGCAACAACCGGGCTCCCCGCAATACAACTCAGCGGCTTTTGCGATGGCAGTGTCAGACCGGCCGACCCGCGCCGCTTCGACCATGGAAACGTCCGGCTGCTCGACGGGCCGTTTCAGGCGGTGCTGCAACGCGCTGCCGATCCGAACAGCCGCACTTGGGGCGGGACTTTCGATCTCAAGAGTCAGGATGGCAGCATGTTGGACGGCGTGCTGATCGGACTCTTCCCGTCCCCGAATACGCGCGTGGGCGGCAGCGATTCGTCTCCGACGCCAGGCACGCCATCCGCAGATCCGGTCGCACAACCGTCGGCCACGGCGATGCGGGGCGTGCTGATCCCTACCGATGGCTCGGGGATTTTCACCGGACTCAACGGCCCAGGCATGGCAACCATCGACTGGGGCGACACCTTCGGCGACTGGTTCCGGGCGGGCTTCTTGGTGAACGGCAAGAGTGACAAATAGGTGGCGCTTGGCCATGCCGGGTGGTTGAGAGCGCACTGCCACGGACGGGTCCGAACCCCCTCCGGGCGGAAACCCGCCGCGCTATCGCCGCGGTATTTCTGAGACGTCCCGCCCGTCAAAGCCAACTGGCGTTCCGGAGCCTTCCATAGCCAGTTCCCGGACCGGCGGCCAACGATCGACGCTGCGGCTCCCCATCACCGCTGCGCCACGGGCGGCCCACGCCAGGCAGCCAATACCGGCCAACACCGGGATTGCCAGCGCATCGGCGTAGAGGTTGACTCCGGTCAAGCACACCCGCCGCCGAGCTGTGCAGCGTCTCATGAAATCGTTCAACACCTCAAGTTTCAGCTATATGAATTCGCCTACCTCACAACCCCAGCCGACCACCACGCGCCGTGAGTTTCTCCGCACCTCCGCCACCGCTGTCGCCGGCGCCGCCCTGGCCGGCGCCGCGCCGTTCGGTGTTCACGCGGCCGGTTCGGACACGATCAAGATCGCGCTCATCGGCTGCGGTGGACGCGGCACCGGCGCCGCCGCGCAAGCCTTGTCCACAGCCGGCCCGACCAAGCTCTGGGCCATGGCGGATTTCTTCGACTACCGGCTCAAGGGCAGCCTGGACCAGCTCAAACAACGGTACTCCGGCCAAGTGGACGTGCCTGCCGACCGGCAGTTCGTCGGCTTGGAGGCGTTCAAGCAGGCCATGGCCACGCTCGACAAAGGCAGTCTTGTGCTCTTGACGACGCCACCGGCGTTTCGGCCGATCCATGTCGAGCACGCGGTCAACTCCGGCCTGCACGTGTTCATGGAGAAATCCTTTGCCGTCGATGCCCCGGGCATCCGGCGGGTGCTGAAGGCGGGCGAAGAGGCGAAGCGCAAGAACCTCAAGATCGCTGGCGGGTTGATGAGCCGCCATTCGCAACCGCTCGAAGAGGCGATCGCGTTCATCCACGGTGGCGGCATCGGCGAGGTTATCACCGTGTGGGCTTACCGGATGCACGGGCCGGTGGGTTTTTCGCCAAAGACCGCCGGCCAGACCGAGCTCGCCCACCAGATCGCGAACTACAGCAACTACACGTGGCTCAACGGCAGCTTCCTGGAGGATTGGCTGATCCACAACCTCGACGTGTCGTGCTGGGTGAAGGGCACCTGGCCGGTGTCGGTGCAGGGCATGGGCGGCCGCCAGGTTCGCACGGAACCGGACCAGCTCTTCGACCACTATTTTGCCGAGTACACCTTCCCGGATGGCACGCGACTCGCCGCGCAAGGCCGGCACATGACGAACTGCTACGATTTTTTCGGCACCATCGTTCAGGGGGCAACCGGTTGCGCGGTGCTCGGTGAAGGCCAGCCCAAGCCACGCATCTTCAAAGGCCACAACCAGACCCCCGCGAACCTGATCTGGTCCTTCAAAGGCCAGTCCAAAGACCAGTACCAGGTCGAGCACGACCTGTTGTTCGACGCCATCCGCAATGACAAGCCGTACAACGAGGCCGAGCGCTGCTGCAAATCCTGTTTCACCGCGATCATGGGCCGGATGGCCTGCGAATCCGGGCAGACCATCACCTGGGAGGACGCGATGGCCTCGAACGTCGAACTCGCCCCCGGTCTGGACAAGCTGACCGAAGACTCGCCGGCACCCGTCCTGCCCGACGCCAACGGCCGCTACGCCATCGCCATGCCAGGTACGACGAAGGTCATCTGAAACCGCGTTGAGCCTGTTCGAGTACATCCTGCTCGCGACGAGTTCGCTGTTCGTGATCATCGATCCGCTGGCGTTGGTACCGGTGTTTCTGGCCATGACGCCGGGCGATTCCGCCGCCCAGCGCATGCGCATGGCCAAGATCGCCTGCCTCGTGGCCACCGGAGTCCTGGTGGTTTTCGGCTTGGTCGGCCAGCGCATTTTCGCCTTCCTTGGCATCACGCTGCCGGCGTTTCAAATGGCCGGCAGCGTCATCCTGTTGATGATCGCGCTGGACATGCTCCGCGCGCATCCTTCGCCGACGCGGGAGTCGCCGGAGGAACAGAAGGCCGGCGCCGCGAAGGACGACATTGCGATCACGCCGCTGGGCGTGCCGCTGCTGGCCGGTCCGGGCGCAATCACGAACACGATCATCCTGGAAAGCAAAGCCCACGGCTTCGCTCACACCCTCGCCTTGTACGGCTGCATCCTGGCGGTTTGCGGCGTCTCCTATCTGATCCTGCGGATCTCGGCCCAGGGCGCCCGGTTGCTCAACCCGATCGCCATGAAGATCGCCACGCGGCTTATGGGCCTGCTGCTGGCCGCGATCGCCTTCCAGTTCCTCATCAACGCCCTCAAGGCGTTGAAGGGCGAAATCTTCTGAGCCCGGCCGGTGCCCTCAGCGCCGGCCGTCGTACCAGAGGGGACAGGCGTCGGGGTTGCGCTTGGCGCTGAACGGGTGACGTAGAAAACGCTTCGTGTAAGCCCAATGCTCGGCGCGCGAATACAGGTGCAGCTTGCGCGGCGAGGTCGGCAGCGGGTGCCGGTGCAGAATGACCAGTCGCTTGCCGCGGGCGCGCGCCAACGCTTTGAGGCGTTGACTGAGGTCGATTTCCTCGGATACGAACAGGTCAAGATTGAAGCCTCCGAGTTCCCGAAAAGCCTGGGCCTCGCAGAAGAGGAAACCGCCGGGCGCCCAGCGCGTGAGCCGGCTTAGAGCGTTTCCATAATTCATGTAGCGTAACCGGCGTGTAAAAAGAAGCCGTGGCAGTCTTCAGGGGTGACGGAGTCGAAGGCCGCTCCGGCGGCCTTGAACAGTTGGCGGGCGGTGCGCGGCGCGCGGCTTTTCAGTCCTTGTTTCACCTTGCTCCACAGGTTTTCGATGGGGGTGAAGTCCGGTGAATAAGGCGGTAGGTACTCCAGCCGCGCCCCGGCGGCCGCAATGGCTTCCTGGACGCCCGCCACCTTGTGCGTGGCCAGGTTGTCCAAGATGACCACGTCGTCCCGTTGTAACCCCGGCACCAAGCCCTGTGTCACCCAGGCCAAAAACAGTTCGCCATTCAGCGGCCCGTCAAACAGCCAAGGAGCCTGCGGCCCTTGAAGTCTCACGGCGGCAATCAGGGTGGTCGTTTGATAATGCCCGTGCGGCACGGGACAGACCAGCCGCTGCCCGATCGGACTGCGCCCGCAGCGCCGGGTCATCTGGGTGTGGGCCCCGCTTTCATCCACGAAGACCAGCCGGGCGGCGGCCACGCCCGCCAGCCGCTGCGGCCACTTTTTTCTCTGTTCCGCCACGTCGGGCCGCGACTGCTCCGCGGCGTGCAGCGTTTTTTTTACAACTCCAGCCCAGCCGGCTCAGCCACAGGTCCATGGTGGAAGTGGGGCGATCAAACTGCGCGCCCAGTTCCGCCAGGGTGGCGTCGGGCTGCCGCGCCAGCAGTTGTTGCAGGCGGGTTTGGCGGGCTTTGGTCAGGAGGGATTTGCGGCCGCAGCGGTGGGTTTGCGGCTCCAGCGTGCCACGGGCCCTGAAGTGTTGGCGCACCCGGCGCACGGCGGCGACGCAGTAGCCGAAACTGGCGGCGATCTCGCCGGTGCTTTTGCCTTGGCCGTAAAGCTTGAGGATGCGTTCCCGCACGGCGACAGGGATGGCTTTCATGCCCAAACCTTGCCATACCCGCCCATCAATTGAAAGCTACATTATTTATGGAAACTCTCTAGCCAGTTCCAGAACCGGACCAGGAGCACGGCCCGGCCCTGATGACCTTCCAAGACCACGTTCGCCCCGCCGCCGAGATACCGGCCCGAGGTCATCGCCCCGGCAAGGTCAGCAAACAACGCCGGAGAAGGAAAGGAATCGGCATCGAGGAACAGGAGCCAGTCGCCCGTGGCAGAGGCGGCGCCGGTATTGCGGGCGCGGCCGATTTGGTTGACCGGTTCGAACACGACTTTGGCCCCGGCGGCGGCGGCGATTTCGGAGGTGCGGTCGGTCGAGTGGTTATCGCACACCACGACCTCGTGGTCGCAGCCCAATTCTCGCAATGCCGAAGCCGCTTCGGCCACCGCCGCGAGGCAGCGACCGAGCAATTTCTCCTCGTTGAACGCCGGAATGACGATCGAGAGTTTCAACACGAAGCCGCGGCCAACGTTTCGCGGGATCGGACGTGCGCGGCGGCTACGGCTTCTTCTTGAAGAGGTCCGTCACGCCCTGGACCGCCTTGCTGGCATCCTTCAATTCCCCTTTGGTCGCCTCGCTGACTGCGGATTCGAGCATTTGTTTGCCGGCCTTGGTCGCGGCCTCCGTCACGGACGCCAGGGACTGGTTCAGGACCTGATCCAGCACGCGGGCCGTCGAGCTCGCCGGCGGTGATGCCGTCGGGGCCCTGGCCCAGATTCGTGAGCCGGATGTCCGGGAGGGTGAGCGAGATGGGCTTGTCGCCCAGCACATCCAGGATCGCGGTCACCTTGATGCCGCTCAAGACGATCGAGTCCACCTGCAGCTTCTTCTGCGACGAGGCGGTTGTCGCCTGATTGGTGCCACCCGGCCCGCTGAACTCCTGCACGTTGGCCAGAATCTTGGTGAGGTTGTTGTCCTTCAAGCCGCCTTCGAGCGTGATCTCCGGCGCCACGATGGCGATGGACGTGACGTGGATCTTATCCCCGAAAATCGAACTCGGCACGACGGCCAGGCTGGCCTCGCCCAGCTTGATGGCGTCGGGACTCTTGTAGCCGGCCGGGTTCCCCACCGTCAGTCCTCTCAGTCTGCCACTGCCTCCCAGGAGACTCACCTGGGCGCGGTCCAGTTTCACGTCCACCTTGGTGACCAGTGGCCCGACCGTTTCCACGCCTTTCTTGATCAGCGGGCCGAGATAGGCCATCGCGGCCACCCCGCCGACCACCAACACGGCAATCAGCAAGCCGACCACGATCAGGAGTTTCTTTTTCATGGAAGTTAAGGTGGGCTGACGTTCGGGAATTGTAAAGTCACGCCGTGGCCGGAGCCCCCGGGACGATCGGCCGATCCAGGGCGACCCGGCTCCAGGCCGTGCGCCTATCTCCTCCGGCGTGAACGCGAATAGGCCAAAGGGTCCGAACCGGGCTGCTTCCGTGGTGGGCAGGCGCCGGGCCGTCGCGCATGCAAGCCGACTGCGGCGTCGGCCGCTCCGGAAAACGGGCGGGGCTGCGGCCTTTGAAACCGCAGCCCCGCCCCTGCATCCGAAAAGCTTACGAGAGCTTCTTCCTGGCTTCCTCCGGCACCTCGATCTTCGCCTTGCCGATGTCCTTCATCTCCACCGTGGTCGTGCGGTCGATGTCCATGTCGTTGTTGTTGAAACTGACCTTGCCTTGGACGTGGTACTCGTACTTCGTGAGCACACCTTCCTTGACCCAGAACTTGACCGTGCCTTTGGCGTCGCTGATTTCCGGGGCGTTGCCACCGGCGCGGCGGCCGAAGGCCATCAGCGTTTTCACGCCTTCTTCGGTCAGGGCGCCGGTGCAGGTGTCGCCCTCCATCTTCAGGTCCTTGGCTTGCTCAGCCAGCTCCGCAGCCTGGGCGGCGGGAGCCTTGTAGTTCTGGAGCATCCGGCCCATATAACGGCCGCGGTTCGGCTGTCCGCCGCCGCCGCCCCCGCCAGCCGCCGTCGCCTCCGCCAGCGATTGCCAGCCGTCCTCGGTCTTGATGGCGCCTTTGTCGCCCTTCACGAACGCCTCCATCGTGTTTTCGCCGAAGGTCATTTTGAGGCAGACGAGGCCGTCTTTGGCGGCCATGCCTTCGACCGGGCCGGGCCGAAAGCGACTGCTGCTGCCGGCCTCGGTGGTGGCCTTCCAGGCGTAGCCGCTGGAATCGGCGAGTTGCTTCGCCGCGGCCTTGATCTCGTCCTTGGCGTCGGCGGCGAGCAAGGAGCTCGCCAGCAGCGTCACCGCTCCGATCAGGATTTGTGTCTTCATGAGTTCTGTTCTTCTGGTTTTGATTTAACGATCTGCGTTTCACCGCCGGCGGCGGACCGATTCAGTCCCCGGACAGGCAGTAAAGATGCTCGCTTCCGCGCAGGAACAATTCGCGGCCCGCGATGGCTGGCGAGGCGTCGAATTTGTCTTCGAGGCGGTTGGTGGCCAGGATTTCAAGCTGGTCGGCCACCTGGATCACCAAGGCGGCGCCGTCGCGGCCGACGAGATAAACCCGGTCGTGCGCGGCGACCGGCGAGGCATAGATGCCGGGCAACGCCTCCAGCCGTTCCGCGTCGATCAAGGCCTTGCCGGACCGGGCGTCGAAGCACGAAAGCAGGCCGTTGTTGTTGGCGAGGAAATACAGCCGGTCGCCGTAGAGCAACGGCGAAGGCACGTACGGCGTGCTTTTGTGGTGTTGCCAGACAATCGCGTCGGTGCCGGTGAGATCGCCGGTGCGACCCAGCCGGATGGCGAGCAAGGCGCTCCCCCGAAAACCGCTGATCGGGAACACCAGCCCCTCGCCGGCCACCGGCGTGGGGATGACGTTCTGCGTCATGCCGCCGCATTCCCAGAGCAGCTTGCCGGTCTCCAGATCGTAACTGCGAATCTTGCGCGTCGCGGAGGTGATCACTTCGGACCGGCCGTCGTGGGCCACGATCAACGGCGTCGCCCAGGAAGTGGCTTCATCGCGCGGTTGGCGCCACAGTTCCTGGCCGGACGCCGCGTCGAAGGCGGCGATGAAACAGGGGCCTTCCTGGTCCCAGTTCACCACCAGTTTGCCGTCGGCCAGCGCGGGCGAGCTCCCTTCCCCGAAGCCCATCTTGATCTGCATCCGGCCGAGATCCTTCGACCACTTCAGGCCGCCCTGGAAGTCGAGGCAATAAAGGCCCCGCGAACCGAAGTACGCGAAAACGCGCCGGCCATCGGTGACCGGCGAAGCGGAGGCGAACGAACCGTCGGCCTGGTGGTAACCCTCGTGGGGGATGGCCTCCCGCAACGTCTTTTGCCAAAGCGTCCTGCCCGTCTCACGGTTCAGGCACAACAAGACGAACTGGTAAGGCTCGGTCGGACGCTCCGAGCTCATCCCGCCACCGCGTCCGCCGGTCGGGCGACCGGCGTTGGAGGCCGCGGCCGCGGGCACGGCCTTCGGGTCGGTGGATATCGCGGTTTGGATGAAGACCAGATCGCCCCAAACGATCGGCGTGCCCCTGCCGCGGCCGGGAATCGGGACCTTCCACTTGACGTTCTTGGTCTCGCCCCAGGTAACGGGCGGGTCGCCTTCCGGGGCGACGCCCGTCGCCAGCGGTCCGCGCCAGGCGGGCCAGTTGGCCATGGCGGCGTCCGCGCCAAAGGCCCTCAAGGAACAGAGCCCGACGATGAAGAGGCAGAGGCCGGTGGTGAAGCGTTGCTTGGTCATTGGGAAAGGCGGCCGGGGTCAAGGGGCCGCACCGGCGACACAAGCCGCCCGCTGGTTTTCGCTTTGTGGTGGCTGGAGCATGGTGATGACGAGTCTGAAGACGGCTCGCACCTCCATCTGGTTACCGACGAAATTGCCCGGCCGCCGGCCAGGCGCAGCCGCATCCCGTCGCAGGCGGTCGCCGGGCGGGTGAAAACGATGGGAAGGCTCAGCTACTTGTCAGGATTGGCGGTCGCCCAGGCGAGCACGACCAGCGACACCCCCTGTCGCGGCAGATCGAAGCGGAGCGTCGCCTGGCCCGCGACGACCCCGACCAACGGCGGGGCGTCGATGCGGGCGAGCCCTCCGGCTTGTTCGAGCTGACGGTACTGCTCGGCAGTCGGGCGTTGTGGCGATCCCAGACGCTGCCAGGCGGTGAAGGCGTTGCTGTGATCGCCGTCGATACGAAAATGCTCGACGGACGCCGCGCCCTTCGCCATCGGCAGGCCGCTGACGGTCAGGGTCACGTCCGCCTCCGCTCCCGGCACGTCGGCATCGTGGTAATGCCAGACCAGCACCCAGCACCGGCCGGTTTCCAGGCTGGCCAGCGCGGCCACGTCCGGTTGGTCGCGCACCCCGGTCTTCAACATGGCGTCCAGCGGTACGGCGGCATCGCTCCTTACCGGCAGGCGCTGGCCGCGCATCCGGCTGAACATGCGGAAGACGTTGAGCACCGGCTTGTCGAGGCCGTTGCTGGCAAGCGAACGGAAGCCGGCGAAGTAAGGTTGGTCCTCGAACTCGAACGCCCACGTCAACGCACCCTCCAGGTTCACTCCGGCACGGTCCGCCAGGTCGAGGATGCGGGCGAAACTCGCGGCCGTGTAGGATGAGTACATGGTGCCGTTGCGGTAGCCGAGCTGCGGTCCCTGGCAGGCGGCGCAGCCTTCGGGATCGCATTCCCCGATGATGATCGGTGTGGACTTCAGCTCCGGGAACGACGCGACCAGCCGGAAGCCTTCGTCGATGGTCCGAAGTTGGGCGGCGATACCCATCCGCACATGGCCGTCCACGTAAGTGGGCGCGCCCTTGGCATGGAATGACACAAAATCCAGCGGCGTACCGATCCGGCCGGTGGCGTAGTTGGTGCCGCGCAGACAATGTTCGAGGAAGTCGCGGGTCCACTGGCCGCCGTGACCGGCGCTGTCCGGGCCGCCGACCCGCGCGGTCGGCAAGGCCATGCGGACACCGTCGATCGCGTAATCGTGCAGCTTCCGGAATTCCGCGGGGGTGCCCCGCCAATAACCGATGTTCGCCTCGTTCCAGACCTCCCAATACCAGCGCTCGACCTCGGCGGCCCCGTACTTCTCCACGCAATGCCGGGTCCACGCGCGGACCAGTTCGCGCCAGCGGGCGTAGTCCTTCGGCGGGTAAGCCCAGCCGGTGAAGATCTCGTCGTAAGGCGAGCCCGGCGCCCAGTGATGCTGGTACGGCTCGGGTTTCACCGACAGGTCCCTGGGCATGAAACCGATCTCCACGTAGGGCTTGACCCCCCGTGCGAGACCGGTATCGAGAATGCCATCCAGAATGGTCCAGTCGTAGGCGGGACGGCCCGCGGCGTCCACGCGATAAGCCCCGGTCGAACCCCACTTCAACCCGGGCGTGCCGTCGCCCGAGCAAAGCAGGTTGTGCGTGCGAAAATAGACGGAATGCGGGGCGAGCTCGCCCAGTTCGGCGATCAACCGCCGGCCTTGTGGCCGGGTCGTGTAATTCGGTTCGTCCGCGCCGAAGAACCGCCAGATGGGGCGGAGCGGCCCGGTGGGCCGCGCCGCGTCCACGTGGATGTGGACGGCGAACGCGGTTGAGTGGTCTCCGCGCGGTTCGGTTGGGTCGGAGGCGAGCCCGGTACTCATCCCCACCCCGGCCAGCAACCAAACGAGCAGCATCCGTGCGTGCCGTCGAGCGCGACGGGGCGAGGGCGACGTTGGTTTCATCGGTGTACTGCGGGACTGTCGCAGAACGCCCGGTTTCCGCCAGGGATTTGCCGCCCGCCACCGGGGGCGGGGACTCAGAAGACTTCCGCGGTCAAGCCGGCACCGTCGCGTACCGCGTGGGCGATGCGGGACAGGGCTCGCAACGGCAGGTGGCGACAGTCCGGATGGAAAGTCGGGCGCATGGCCGAATAAACCTGCACGAGCGAGATCTGGGCGCCGGCCTCCTTGAGTTCGCGAAGCCGCGCGACGTACGCGTCGATCTCCTCATCCGTCGGCTCTTCGCCGGCGAGCTTGGGGAAGAGGCTTTGGATGACGATCGGCCGCTGGCGGGCCACCAGCAGGATGTTGGCGAGGACGGTGTCGAGCGGCACCTTCGGCCGGTCCACCCGCTCGATGTAGGCGGTCGTACCGCCGTCGAGCTTCAGCCAGACCTCGTCCTTCTGCGTGAGCGCCTGCAAGCCGCGCAAGATGTGCGGTTGGTCCAGGCCGGTGGCATTGGAGAGCAGGACCACCTTGAAAAACGGAAAATCGCCCAGGGCGCGCACGTGCAACACGGCGTGGACGGCCTCGCTGAAGTTCGGGCAGAGTGTGGGTTCGCCGTCGCCGCTGAGCACCACGTGGCGGAGTTGCATCAATTCCTCCGGGAGGGATTGCAGGCCCGCAAAACCGTGGAGCTTGCCATCGCGCACGAGCGCGAGCGTGTGTTGGAGCTCCCGCACCATGACCGGCACGTCCAACCGCAGCTCGCGCGGGGGCACGTTGCGATTCACCTCGCAGTAGATGCAGTCGAAATTGCACTCCTTGTCGGGGTTCATGTTGACTCCCACCGACAAGCCGTGGGCGCGCGGCGAGACCACGACGTAAACGAAGCGATTGTGCAGGAAATTGCGGGCGTAGCCAAAGGCGGTCTCCCAGCGGTTGCCGCCGGGCGGGGGCAGCGCCGTCCGCTCCTCGACGACTCCTGCCCGACTTGCTGCGGCGGTCGGGCGCCCGGCCGGCGGGTTCTCGCCGGCGGGCGTGCTCCCCGACCGGGCGTGTCCCGCGGTCGTGGCTGGTCCGGTCACATGGGCGTTGGAATGCATCGGCTGCCTTGCAACTGGCCAGACTATCCGGCCAGCGCTGCCCCCACCGCTGCCCGCCAATTGTGAAAGGATTATCATTAATTGGCGTGTACCGCGGTGCCTCGGGACGCGTGGAAACCCCGCCCGGAGGCTGCCGGAGGAGCGGGAACCCGGCGCCCCAGGGCCGATGCTTGGTCAGCGGTAACTGACTGGGTGCGGTTGAGTTGAGCAATTTGTCGGGACAACCGTCCCGCAACTTTTTACGCTCGGGGCATGCCGAAACCGACCCGCTTGCCCGACACCGCCCAACAACAACTCTTGCACGAGGCCCGCGTGCGCCTCGCGGCCCGCACCGACCTGCCCCGGATTCACCGGCTCCTCAATCGCCATCACTACCTGGGCAGTCTCAAGCCCGTGGGCGAGCGCCTGTATTACCTCGCCACCGATGCCGGCGGTCGCTGGCTCGCCGTGCTGGTCTTCAGCGCGGCGGCCAAGCATCTGCGCGCCCGCGACCAGTGGATCGGCTGGACCCACGAACAACGGCGCCGTCGCCTGAGCCTGCTCACCAATAACAGCCGTTTCCTCTTGCTGCCAGGGTGTGCGGTCCCCAACCTGGGCTCCCGCCTCCTGCGCCTGACCCTGGATCGGCTCAGCACCGACTGGCAGGCGCAGTACGGCCACCCCATCCTGGCGGTCGAAACCTTCGTCGATCCCGCCCAGTTCTGCGGCACCGTCTACACGGCCAGTGGCTGGACCGAGTTGGGTCAGACCGAGGGCTGGGGCCGCTGTCGCCGCGACTACTACGTCCAACACGACCAGCCCAAGCGGCTCTTCGTGCGCCCCCTTGAACCCCGGGCCTGCCGCAGCCTCCAGGCCGAGCACCTCAAACCCGCCCTGGCGCTCGTGGAGGCCAAGGTGCCCCCTCGCTGCACCCAGCGGGCCCCGGAGATCCGCTCCCTCGTGGAGCACTTCCAAGCCCTGCCCGAGTACCGCGACCGTTATGAATCCTACCCCCTGTTCAGTCTGGCGACCCTCATCCTCCTGGCCGTGCTCTGCGAGGCACCCCGGGGTCAGAGCGATCTGGCCAAGTTCGCGCGGGGCTTGAGTCCGGGCCAGCGCCGCGCCCTGGGGATTCGGATCAACCCCAAGGGCCAATACCCCGCCCCCTCGCAAGCGACCTTCAGCCGGTTCCTGGCCGGCATCGACGCGGTCCAGCTCCACCAACGGTTGCTGGCCATTCAACGCCAACTGCGTGGCCCGGCCCCGGCGCAGGAGCTGGTGGTGATGGATGGCAAGGAACCCAAGCATGGCAGCGGGGCTTCGATCCTCACGGCGGTCACCGTCCCCAGCCAGTACTACCTGGGCAGTGCGGTGGTGGATCAGAAGACCAACGAGATCCCGGTGGCGCAACACAAACTCATGCCCACGCTCGACCTGACCGGCCGGTGGGTCAGCCTGGACGCCCTGCATACCCAGGACGAGACCGCGCGCGCGGTCGTGTTGGAGGGCGGGGGCGACTACCTCTTCACCGTCAAAGGCAACCAGCCCACGCTCCGGGCCCACGTCGAAAAGCAGCTCACCGCTCCCCGAGCGGATTTCCCCCCCTGAGCGTCCCACCGACACCCAAGCCTGCACCCGGGAGCGGAACAAGGGGCGGGACGAAAATCGGCTCATCCGCACCGCCCCGGTCAGTGCCGAGGACCTCGGCTTCCCCTTTGCGGCCCAAGTCGCCCGGCTGCGGCGCCAGACCCAAGGCCGCGACGACGAGGAAGTCGCGCTGATCACCAGCGCCCCGCCCGAGCGGCTCAACGCCCAGGCCTGGTTGCGGCGCAACCGCCAGGGCTGGGGGATCGAGAACGGCCTGCATCAGCGGCTGGATGTGTCCTTCAACGACGATCGCTGCCGCGTGCGCAGCGACCAGGGAATGTTCCTCCTCGGGGCCTACCGCCGCATCGCGGTCAGCCTCTTCCTGGAATGGCGTCAGCACCAGCGCCGTCCCGACCACGTGAACACCAGCGATTTCCAGTCCCTCCTGTCCGAAAATCACAAGACCCCAGCCCTCCGCCTGGTCCTCGCCAAACGTCCCTCCCTCAAAAACCTCTCATGAATCCGCGCTGCCGGCGCCCGGACCTGGTTCCTGGCGGCTTGACGCGGGTTGGGCAAGCCGGTATCTGCATCGGGCCAGACGCCCGGGCGGGTACGCAAAACCGTGCTTCGCTCGGGGCGGCTTTCCCCGCGAAGCCGGCGATCGCCGGCGGCCATGAACCTGGGCGGGGAAGAACAACGAAATCATAAATCAGCACCAGCAATGAGGACGACATCGACAACACCCGTAACCGTGGCGGTTCTTTCCGGACTCGGCCTCGCGGCGCTCGCCGCCGGCGCGGTGGCACAGACGACCGAACCCCCAAAGGGCTGGAAGACGACCGCGCAGTTGGGGGCTTCCCTCACCCGCGGCAACACGGAGACCACCACGGTCAACGCCGGCCTGAACACCGAGCGGAAATGGAGCCGGGACGAACTGGCCTTCGGCGCGTCGGCCAACTATGGCCAGGACCACGACACGGTGAACGCCTCCTCGGCCGCCGGCTTCGGACAGTACAACCACCTCTTCACGGACCGGTTCTATGTGTATGGCCGCGTGGATGCCTTGCACGACGACATTGCCTCGATCGCTTACCGCATAACGATCGGCCCCGGCGCCGGCTATTACCTGCTCAAGAACGACAAGTTCACGCTGAGCGGTGAGGTGGGCCCGGGCTTCGTCATCGAAAAACTCTTCGGCGAGGACGAGAGCACCTACGCCACGATCCGGTTCGGCGAGAAGTTCACCTGGCAGATCAACAAGAATGCGAAACTCTGGCAGACCTTCGATTACCAGCCGCGGGTGGACGATTGGGCCGAATACGTGATGAACGCGGAAATTGGCGTCGCCACCAAGATCACCGAGCATGTGGACCTGCGGGTGATCGCCCAGGATACCTACCGCAGCCGTCCGGCCACGGATCGCAAGGAGAACGATTTCAAACTCATCGCCGGCGTGGGCTACACGTTCTAGCGACAGGCGGACCTGCCATCTTGAATTCGGCGCAGGGGACGGGCAGCCGTCCCCTGCTGGTTTTCGGCGACCGGACGCGAAGGAGGCGTCACACGCGTGCCAGCAGTTCCGGCAGTCCCTTCCGGTTCCGGACCGGTCCGACCAGCGCCAGGCTCAGCCGGTCGGGCCGGAAGAAATCGCGGGCGGCGGTCTGCACCTCCGCGCTCGTCACCCGGACGAGCCGTCGCTTCACCGCCGCGGGCGAGAACGTCCGGCCATAGCCGGTCAGTTGTTCCCCGAGCCACATCATTTGATGCTCGGTGTTCTCGAGGCTGAGGTCGATCTGACCGATCACGTAATCGCGGGCGCGCCGCAGTTCAGCCTCGTCCGGGCCGGCGGACTTCAGCCGGCGAAACTCGGCGACGGTGAGGCGCAGGGCCTGCACGAGATTGCCCGTCTCCAGTCCGGCGGCCACCACCAGGTCTCCGGCGTCCTCGAAGAAGCTGAGCGAGCTCGCCACGCTGTAGGCCAGACCGGTGTCTTCACGCAGCACCTGGAACAGCCGCGAACTCATGTTCTCGCCCAGGACGACGTTGAGGAGGCGAAGCGCAAATCGACGGTCATCGTGCCGCGAACAGGTGCGCACCCCGAGGGCAAGCTGGGTTTGTTCGCCGGCCCGGCGTTCGAGGCGCACCACCGGTCCGCGGCCCTCCGGCGGCACCGGCACCCACTGCGGCAGCGGACCGCTCGCGACCCGGGCGGCCAGGCTGGCCGCCGCCCGCCGGCATTCTTGCGGGCGCAAGCGCCCGGCCACGGCCACCAGCACCGCCGGCGCCACGTGGTGTCCGCGCCGGTACCCGAGCAGATCTTCGCGGGTCAGGCTCGCGATGGTCTCCTCGCTGCCGGTCAGCGGCCGGCCCAACGGATGATCGGGCCACTGCACCGCGTTGAGCAGTTCCTCGACGCGGTGGTGGGGCTGGTCGGTGTACATCGCCAGTTCCTCCTTGATCACGGCCCGCTCTTTTTCCAGTTCGTTCGGATCGAAGGTGGAGTGCAGGAACATGTCCGCCAACACGTCGAAGACTTCGGCAAACCGGTCGTGTCGCGCCTTGGCGTAAAAGCAGGTGTGTTCCTCGCTGGTGAAGGCGTTCAGGTAACCGCCGAGACCCTCGACCGCCTGCGAGATGTCGCGGGCCGACCGCCGGCGCGTGCCTTTGAACAGCATGTGCTCAATGAAATGCGAGGCGCCATTGAGTTCCGCGCTTTCATGACGGCCCCCCACCGCCACCCACAGGCCGACGCTCACGCTCGCCATTTCCGGCATGGGGGCGAGGGCCAGGGTGAGGCCATTGGGGAACCGATGGACGATGTAGGGTTGAGCCATGGCGGAAGGGTTTGCGGCGCGGCGGCTCAGGCGAAGGCCTTGGACACCGTGCGCGGGGGGCCAATGCGGCGCTGGTAATCCAAGATGATCTCCGCCGCTGCCAGCGGGTCCTCGACCAGCGTAGGCATCTCGAGATCGCCGGGACTGATGAAGCCGCCGCTCTGGACGGTCTGCTTCATCCAGCGCAGCAATCCGCTCCAGTACCGCCGGCCAATCAGCACCAGCGGAAAGCGCGGGATCTTGTCTGTCTGCGCCAGCGTGATGAGTTCGAAGAACTCGTCCAGCGTGCCGAAGCCGCCGGGCAGGAACACGAAACCCATGCTGTATTTCACGAAACACACCTTGCGGGCGAAGAAGTACCGGAAGTGCAGCGGCACGGTCGCGTAACGGTTGCCTTTCTGTTCCTGCGGCAACGCGATGTTGAGTCCCACCGACGCCGCCTTGCCCGCGGCCGCTCCTTTGTTCGCCGCTTCCATGATGCCCGGACCGCCACCCGTGATCGTGGCCAGGCCGTGCCTCGCCAGCTCCTGCGAAAGGGTCTCGGCCACCTGGTAGTACTTGTCGCCGCGCTTCGTGCGCGCGGAACCGAAGACGGTGACCGCCGGGCCGACCCGCGTCATGGTCTCGAACGCGTCCACGAACTCGGCCATGATCCGGAAGACGCGCCAGGGGTCTTCACGGACGAAATCGTCGTCGTGCCCAGGATTGTTCACGCGGCGCAGGATACGGGCGCGGCGGCTGGGTGACAAGGCAGGGTCCGCCGCAGGCTCCGCCGCGGTCGTGTGCGGATTTCGGGAGGGCGGTTGCCGCCGCGGCGGCGACCCGGGCCAGTGCGGCGGCATGCCGCCACCGAATCAGGACCCTGCCGCCGCCGCCTTCGCCCGTGACAATCCACGCGACGCGGCTAGCGTGTCCGGCATGGAAACGCGGACCTTGACGCTCGGCCACTCGCCCGATCCGGACGACGCCTTCATGTTTTACGCTCTCGCGAAGGACCTGATCCCGACTCACGGCTGGCGCTTCGAGCACATTCTCCAGGACATCCAAACGCTCAACGAACGCGCCACGCGGGGCGAACTGGACATCACCGCCATCAGCATCCACGCCTACGCGTATGTCTGCGACCAATACGCCCTCCTGCCCAGCGGGGCGAGCATGGGCGACGGCTACGGGCCGATGCTGGTGGCCAAACGGCGCTTCACCCGCGAGGAGATGTCCAGACAACGCATCGCCGTGCCGGGCACGATGACCAGCGCCTTCCTGGCGCTGCAACTCTGGCTTGGCCAACCGGCCCGCGAACTCAACTGCGTCGTCGTGCCGTTCGACCAGATCTTCGCCGCGGTCAAGTCCGGCCAGGCGGACGTGGGCCTGATCATCCACGAAGGCCAGCTCACCTGGCAGAACGAGGGCCTGGTCGTGTGCCAGGACCTCGGCGTTTGGTGGGGGCGCGAAAACGACGGCCTGCCGTTGCCGCTGGGCGGAAACGTCATCCACAAGCGCCACGCGCCCGCGGTGCGAAAGGCGGTGTCCGACATCCTGACCGCCAGCATCCGGTTCAGCCTCGACCACCGTCCCGACGCGGTGCAGCACGCCCTCCAGTAT
Organism: uncultured bacterium; assembly: GCA_963735925.1. Lineage (GTDB taxonomy): Bacteria > Verrucomicrobiota > Verrucomicrobiia > Limisphaerales > J093 > DSVZ01. The sequence goes on along the minus strand of CAVTMT010000003.1, from coordinate 208,901 downwards.
GCCCGCGACATGGGGCGCGAGCTGGCGGATCAATTCGTCGGCATGTACGTCAATCACTGGACGCTCGATTACGGCGACAACGGCCGCGAATCGATCCGCCGCTTCCTCGGACGTGGCGCGGCGCAGGGTTTGATTCCACAGGCACCGGCGCTCGAGTTTGTACCGTGAGCCGCTGAAATCGACCGGAGCCGTTGGCCGGCGATGCACGCGGCGCGGGGGTGGTTCTCGGAGGTTCGTGGAAGGCCGGTGTGAGGCCACCGGCGCGCCGGCCGAGTCCTTCCCGCGGGCAAGGCAAAACGGAGGCTATTCCGTCCGTCGCCCAACCAGGACGCGCTCGATGCGGCGGTCGGGAACGAGCCACATCAACGCGACGAACACGTACAGGCCGCTGGAAATCCACGGACTCACGTAGGCCAACGGAATGGCGAGGAAATAACACACCGGCGAGAGTTTCCCCTTTCGGTCCTTCCCGATCGCCGCCGCGAGCAGCGAGCCGCGGCCCTGCTGGGCGATGATCGTGCGCTGCAACACGGAATATGCGATGGCCGCCATCAGCAACACGAGGCCATAGACCGCGGTGGGCGTCGGGGCCAGATGGTTTTCGCCCATCCATCCCGTGGTGAACGGAAAGAGCGACAGCCAGAACAGCAGGTGGAGGTTGGCCCAGAGCACGGCGCCGCTGACGTGCTGGGTGGAGTGGAACATGTGGTGATGGTTGTTCCAGTAGATGCCCACGTAGATGAAGCTCAACACGTAGCTCAGGAAGACGGGCAGCAACTCCCGCAGATCGGCGAGTGCGGTCGGGTGCGGCCGGGCGTCGGTCGGATGCGGAATCTTCAACTCCAGGACCATGATTGTGATGATGATGGCCAACACGCCGTCGCTGAAGGCCTCGAGCCGGTTCTTGCCCATGCGGGGATGGTAGCCGCGAAAGCGAAAACCGCACGAACGGCCGGCGCAACACGCGGCTGGAGTCCGGCCCGGCCGTCGTGTAGGCTTCCTTCGCGAAATATGGCAACGGGTTGGCAACGCTTCCGCGGTATCTGCCGCAGCCCGGCCGGCCGGCTGATTTGCTGGTTCGGCTTGTTCACGCTGCTGGCCGTGATCGACGCCGTGCAGCTCTATGCCGGGCAGGGTTTCGAGGACTTCACCGTATCCTGGCCCACCGCGCTGCGACGCGGCTGCGAGAGCAACTACACGATGGCGGTGCTCGGCCTGGGCGTGTTGTGGTTGGCCCGGCGTTTTCCCTTCGAGCGGGCCCACGCCTGGCGGTGGTTTGCGCGTCACCTCGGCCTGGCGCTGGTTTATGCGGCGGTTTACAGCGCCGCGTACGCCCTGCTGGTCAACGGCCAGACTTCGGTGAAAGGCAAGCCGTTCGTCTTCCCGGATACGTTCAAGAAGCTGATCGTCTTCTATACCTACGGAAACGTCGGGTTTTATTGGCTGGTCGTGCTCGCCCATCACGGGTGGCACTACTATGCGCGCTACCGGGAACGCGAACGGCGCGCGACGGAACTCGAAGGGCAACTCGCCCAGGCCCGGCTCCAGGCGCTGCGGATGCAGCTCAATCCCCATTTTCTCTTCAACGCGCTCAACACGATCGCCGCGCTGATCCACGAGCAACCCGAGGTCGCCGACCGCACGGTCACCCGCCTGAGCGAGTTGCTGCGGGTCAGTCTCGACCGGGGCGATGACCAGGAAATCCCGCTCGGGCAGGAACTCGAGTTCCTCGAACGTTACCTCGAAATCGAGCAGACGCGCTTCGGGGAACGATTGCACGTTGACCTCGACGTGCCTGCTCCGCTCAAGGACTGCCTCGTGCCCGCCCTGGTGCTCCAGCCCATCGTCGAGAACGCCATCCGGCATGGCATCGAGGAACGCGAAGCCGGCGGACGGATCGCCATCCGCGCCGTGGCCCGCGACGACCTCCTCGAACTCAGCGTGGCGGACAACGGGCCCGGGCTGGAAACCGGCGCCACCGCCTTCCGACGCGAAGGCATCGGCTTGTCCAACACCCGGTCGCGTCTCCGCCACCTCTACGGCGAGCGCCAGGGCCTCGAACTGTCCCCGGCGGCGGGCGGCGGTTTGGTGGTGCGGGTGCACCTGCCCCGGCGGACGCCGCTCGATCCGCTGCCGCAATCGGGACCGCCGGCGGGAGAAGCCGACGCCCCCCCGGCCCCTCCCGGCACATGACCAGTGCCAGTCTCATCCGGACGCTTGTGGCCGACGATGAAGCGCCGGCCCGGCTCCGCCTGCGCCACCTGCTCCGGGAGCAGCCGGGATTTGAGCTCGTTGGCGAGACGGCGAATGGCCGGCAGACGGTCGAAGCCATCCGCACGCGCCAGCCGGAGCTGGTGTTCCTGGATGTCCAGATGCCGGCCCCCAACGGCCTGCAGGTCTGCAACGAGATCGGCCCGGAGGTCATGCCGGCCGTCGTGTTCGTGACGGCCTACGACCGGTTTGCGCTGCAAGCCTTCGAGGTGCATGCCGTGGATTACCTGCTGAAGCCGATCGACCGGGAACGGTTTCAGAAGACGCTCCAGTTGCTCCGCACCCGCCTCCGGGGCGGTGCCCGGGAGGCGGGATCCGATCCGCCCTGGGTGGCCTTGCTGGCCAGTCTGCAACACGCACCCCGCGGCGTGGAACGGCTCGCCCTCAAGGTGGACGGCCGGGTCGTGTTCCTGCGCACGGCGGAAATCGAGTGGCTGGAAGCCGAGGGGAATTACGTGCGGATGCACGTGGGCGCCGCCAGCCATCTGTCCCGCGGCACCCTGTCCGCGTTCGAGGCCGACCTGCCAAGGGACCAGTTTCTGCGCCTGAGCCGCTCGGTGATCGTGAACCTGGACGCCGTGCGGGAGCTCCAGCCCCTGTTTTACGGCGATTACGCCGTCCGCTTGCGTGACGGCCGTCAGCTCACCCTGTCGCGGAATTACCGGGCCGGTCTGGATCGTTTGTTGAGTCGCCGGTCCGACCGGGAACCGGGCGGGGCGGAGTGAGCGGGCCGGGCGCCGCCGTTTCCGGTTTACACCTCGCGCCGGGTTGTTAGGCTCGCGCCATGCCTGAGATTTCGGAGTTCGTGAACCGGGGGGCGGCGCAAATCACGCCGGTGATTGTGCAAACCGTCTTGCGCAAACTGCCCCTGTGGAAAGCTGAGTTCACGCAGATCAACGCCCCCAAGTACCCCCATCTGGAGCGGCAGCTCGAATTCCTGGCCGACGTGGTGGAAGACGCCGCCGAGGGCGCGTACAACGATCTGCCCTACGTGGCGCTGGCGGGCGCGGTGTTTGCGCTGGCGTATGCGCACCAGAAGCTGGACCTCATCCCGGACACCAACGCGGAGTTTGGCCGGGCGGACGATTCCGCCGTCGTGCGCGCGGTGCTCATCAAGCACGAGAAGTCCCTCTCGCGCTATGCCGCTTCCCGCGGCACGGATTGGGTGCGCATCTCGAGCAAACCGTGATGCACTCGACTTTCTGCCTGCTGCGGCCGGCGAAGTCACCCACCGGGGCATCCGGGGTCAGCGGCGCCGGTTCCGAAGCCAACCGACCGGTGCTCAGCACGCACGAGAAGGCGCTGCAGATCAACCTCGACCAAAGCACCTACGGCGCGTTTGCGGAGATCGGCGCCGGCCAGGAGGTGGCGCGCTGGTTCTTCCGGGTGGGCGGGGCCGCCGGCACCATCGCCAAGAGCATCTCCGCTTACGACATGGCGGTGAGCGACGCCATCTACGGCTCCTGTGACCGGTACGTCAGCCGGCAGCGGCTCCAGACCATGCTCCAGCACGAGTACGATCTGCAGCACGAGCGCCTCAGCACCCAGCGCGGGGGCAACACCCGGTTCTTCGTCTTCGCCGACACCGTGGCGGCGCGGAGTTACTCGCGCAACGACGATTGGCACGGCTGGATGGGCATCCGCTTTCAAACCCGGCCCCTGACTCCGCCCTCGGACATCATCATCCACGTGCAGATGCACGACCGGGAGAATCTCCAGCAACAGGAGTCGCTCGGCATCATGGGCGTGAACCTGGTGTATGCCGCGTTGTACCTGCACGATCAACCCGAGGTGGCGATCCAGTCGCTGATGGACAACCTCTCCCACGATCGCGTGGAGGTGGACACGGTGAAATTCTCCGGGCCGGACTTCGCCAGTGTGGACAATCGTCTCATGGCGCTCCAACTCGTGGCGCGCGGGCTGACCGACGCGGCGATGTTCACCCCCCAAGGCGAGGTGGTCCAGGCCGCGGAAGTCCTCCACAAGAAGCCCATTCTGGTGACCCGCGGGAGCTTCCGCCCCGTCACCCGCGCCACCATGGACATGTTCGAGTGCGCGCGCTCGGAATTCCTCAACGAGCCGCCGGTCCAGGGCGAACGCATCGTGGTCCTGGCGGAAATGACGCTCAAGAACCTGGCCGAAGGCGGCGTCATCGATCACAAGGACTTCCTGGATCGAGTGGACACGCTGGCCGCGCTGGGCCAGAACGTGTTGATTTCCGACTACGCCGAGTTCCACCGGCTGGCCGGGTATCTCTTCCGCTACACGAAGAAGATGATCGGCCTCGCGTTGGGCGTGCCGATCCTGCACGAGCTGTTCGAGGAGAAGTATTACCGGGATCTGGAGGGCGGGATCCTCGAATCGTTCGGCCGGCTCTTCAAGAACGACCTCAAGCTGTACGTGTACCCCTTCCGCGATCCCCTCACCGGCCGGCTCGAAACCGCGGAAGACCTGAAGGTGTCGGCCCATGTCCGGCATCTGTACGCCTACTTGAAGGAAAGCGGCTGCATCCAGGCGTTGTCCTGCTATTCGGCCGAATGCCTGCCGATCTTCGCGCACGAGGTCCTGGCGATGCTCCGCTCCGGCGATCCGGGTTGGGAGCGCCTGGTGCCGCCCGAGGTCACCCGCCTGATCAAGCAGCGGCGTCTGTTCGGCTACGCCCCCGGTCCGCGCGCATGAAATTCGCGGTTCACCGAGCCACCCTGTATGTCGCCGCCACCGTGTATGTGGCGGACCAACTGACCAAGCTGGCCGTCCTCAAGCTGCTCGGCCCGCTCGACCAGCACATCCTGGTGGACGGGTTCTTCAAGTTCGTGCATTGGGGCAACACCGGCGCGGCCTGGAGCCTGTTCTCGGGCAACAACGGTCTGCTGGCGCTCGTCTCGTTGGTCGCGCTGACCGTGCTGCTGCTCACCCGCGAGCGCTTCGAAACCCACGTGCTGCCCGGCCAGATCGCCTTGGGCCTCATCCTGGGCGGCATCCTGGGAAACCTCACCGATCGCCTCCGGGTCGAACACGTGATCGACTTCATCCGCTTTTATCTCGAACGCCGCGGCGACGGAGCCGAGGTCGGGTTCCCGGCCTTCAACGTGGCCGACAGCGCCATTTGCATCGGCGTCGGCCTGCTGTTCCTGCTCTCCGCCCGCAGCGAAGGCCGGCCGGCGCGCGCGGACGCCTCGCCCACCAAGGTGTGAGCCCGGACCTCGAGCGCGCCCTGTTCCTCGCGGGGCCGACCGCCGTCGGCAAATCGGTCGTGGCCCTGGCCGTCGCCGAGGCCCTGGGCGGGGAAATCATCTCGGTGGACTCGATGCAGGTTTATCGCGGCCTGGATCTGGGCACCGCGAAGCCGACTCCCGCCGAGCGCGCCCGCGTACCGCATCACCTCCTGGATGTGGTCGCAGTCACCGAGCCGTTTACGGCCGCCGATTTCGTGCAACAGGCCACGGCCAGCGTCGCGGCGATTCGCCAACGTGGCCGGGTGCCCGTGTTCTGCGGTGGCACCGGATTGTACTTCAAAGCATTGCTCGAAGGCTTGGGCACGGCACCGGCGCCGGACCCGCGCTTGCGCGCCGAACTGGAGCAAACCCCGCTGCCTGCCCTGCTCGCGGAGCTCGCCCGGAACGACCCGGCCACCTTCGCGCGCATCGATCGACAGAACCCGCGCCGCATTGTGCGCGCGGTTGAAATCGTCCGCCTGACCGGCAAGCCGGCTTCCACGCAGCGCGCCTCCTGGAGCGTCCCGGACAGTGCAGGCCGGCGTTCGGCAGTCCCGGTGATCGGGCTCAGCCGTGCACCGGCCGACCTGCACGCCCGCATCCAGGCCCGCGTGGAGGCCATGTTTGCCGGCGGCCTCGTGGCGGAAACGCGTGTCTTGCTCGGCGCGGGGCTGGAACGCAATCGCACGGCCATGCAGGCGATCGGCTACCGGCAGGTCGCCGAGCACCTGCGGGGCGAACGCGACCTCGCCACGACCATTGCGCTGGTCATACAGAAGACCCGTCAGTTCGCCCGGCGCCAGATGACCTGGCTCCGCCATCAACTGCCGGTACACTGGCTGGAACTGACCCGCGGCGAACCGCCGGGGGTCACGGCCCAACGCATCCTGGATCTGCTGCCGCGGATCCGGTCGCAGGGTTGACCACCGTGACGCCCCGCACTTACGCGCCATTGCGCCACCGGCCCAAGGTAGGCTACGTTGTCGCCAGTCGGTTGATTGACTATTGAAAGCCCTCGTCTCCACCCATCGCGAACGGCGCACCGAACGAGTATTTCTCGTGGGCGCCGAACTCAAGACCCGCACCGCCTTCGATGTGCACGACGCGCTGACCGAGCTCGCCGAGCTGGCCCGCACCGCCGGGGCCGAAATCGCCGGCCAGACCACCCAGAAGCTCGAACACCCCAACGCCTCGACCTACATCGGCTCGGGCAAGGCGGCCGAGCTGGCCACCACCTGCCGCGAGCAGAACGTGGATACGGTGATCTTCGACGACGAGTTGTCCGGCGCCCAGGCGCGGAACCTCGAGGCGGTCTTCGAGTGCAAAATTCTCGACCGCACCCAGGTCATCCTCGACATCTTTGCCCAGCGGGCGCGCACGCGGGAAGGCAAGTTGCAGGTCGAGCTCGCACAACTCCAGCATCTGCTGCCCCGGCTGACGCGCTATTGGACGCACCTGTCGCGGCAGCGCGGCGGCATTGGCATGCGCGGTGGCGAAGGCGAGAGCCAGTTGGAGGCGGACCGCCGGCGGTTGCAGGAACGCATCGAAAAACTGCGGCTGGAATTGGACGAGGTCCGGCGCCAGCGCCAGACCCAACGCCAGGGCCGGCAGCGCAATCAGTGGCCGCTGGCGTCCATCGTCGGCTACACCAACGCCGGCAAATCAACGCTCTTCAACGCGCTGACCCGCGCCGGCGTACTCGAGGAAGACAAGCTCTTCGCCACGCTCGACCCCACCACGCGGCGCCTGCGGCTGCCCACCAACCAGAACGTCTTGCTTTCGGACACGGTGGGCTTCATCCGCAAACTGCCGCACCAACTGGTCGAGGCCTTCAAGGCCACGCTCGAAGAAGTGATCAACACCGACCTGCTCCTGCACGTCGTGGACGTAAGCCATCCGCAGGCGGACGCCCAGATCGACGCCGTCAACCGCGTGCTGGCCGAAATCGGCGCCGATGACAAACCGGTCCTGATGGTGGCGAACAAAGCCGACCTGCTGCCGCCCGGCGAAGGCGCGCACGGCTGGCGGGAGCGGCATCCGGACGGCGTCCTGGTGTCAGCAAAGACCGGGGCGGGCTTCGCCGGACTCCTGGCCGCTTTGGGCGACGCGCTCCGCCCGATCCGCGACTTCGTCGCGCTGGCCTTCCCGCACGACGCGGCGGCGGCGATGGCGCGCCTGCACGAGGTGGGCCAGATCGTGGAGCGCGAGTACGACGGCGACGTGGCACGCTTCAAGGCGCGCATCCCGCCGCACCTGCGGGCCGAGTTCGCGCCGTACATCGTGGGCGAGCCGTAGGCGCGGAGCGTGGGCCGGCCGGCGCTACTTCATGAACCAGGACGCCACGTCGATCTTGAAGACGAGTTCGATGCCGGCGAGGAACACGAGCAGATAGATCACGTTGAGGAACGACTGCTCCGGGATCCGTCGGTTCAGCCACACGCCCAGCCATACCCCCACCGGCACGAGCGGCAGGTAGATCAGACTGCTGACCAGCGTGCGGTGGGTGATGATCGATTCGGCCGGCAGCCAGCTCCACGCGAGCACCGTCCGGTCCAGACAGTAAAACGGCAGTTTGATCCAGTTCACCCACGTGAAGAGCAGCACCGTCGTGCCCACGTAGATCTCCTTCGGCATCCGCTGGGGGATGAGAAACATGCTCACCACCGGCCCGGCCCCGTGGGCAAAGGTGGAGGTGATGCCGGCCCCGATGCCGAACGGCACGCCCAGGCAGTGGGACGGTTCGAACGCGCCTTCCGCGCGAAAGATGCGTTCCTTGGCCACCTGGAAAACCACGAAGCTGATCGCGAGGAGGCCGATGGCGATGTTGAGTTCGTCCTTGGAGAAGCGGCCGATCAGCCGCACGCCCAGGACCACGCCGATCACCACGCCGGGCAGCAGGAAGCGCAGATTCTCCCGCCGCCATTTCCCCCAGTAGTGGTAGAGCGAAAAGAGGTCACCGGCGCAGAGGAGCGGGAGCAGAATGCCGATGGCGTCCTTGGGCCCAAAGGCCAGCACGCAGAGCGGGGTGGTCAACATGCCCAGTCCCCCGCCAAACCCGGCCTTCGAAACCCCGATGAACAGCGCGGCCAGCACGGCGATGATCAGCTTGCCCGGTTCAAACACCGCGTTCCTTTAAGGAACGGGCGGGGCGAAGTCGAGCGGCGATAACGCGGCGCGCGCTCAACTCCCGGCCGGCTTCGTGAAGATGCTGATCGGCTTCTTGAAGCCCGCCGCCTTGACGATGTCCATCACGTTCACGAATTTCGCCAGCGCCGCATCGGCATCCCCGCGCACCGCGACGACGGCGTCCGGATTCTTGGCCGCGCGCGTGGTGAGTTCGCTCTGCAGTTGCTCGAGCGTGACCGGCGTCTGGCCCAGGTAGAAGTAGGGCGCCGACCGGGCGACGGTGATGATGATTTTGCCTTCGTCACCGCCTTCGCGGGGCTGGCGCGACTCGGGCAGCACCAGCTTGATGGCGGGCTGCTGTTTGAACGTGGTGGAGGCGATCATGAAAATGAGCAACACCACCAGGATGTCGATCATCGATACGATGATGATCGAAGGCGGCTGGCGGTGGCGGCGTTCGAGAAAGCGCATGACCGGTTCAGTCGGCGGCGGTGGCGGCGGCTGGGTGGGGTTCCGCGGCTGCGCGTTTGGCTTTGCGACTGCTGACGGGCGTGCGGTAAATCTTGCGGAGGAACTCGTCCAGCAGCGTCTCCATTTCCACGGCCATCGACTCGATCTTTTTGCTGAAGTAGCTCCAGGCGATCAACGACGGGATGGCGATGAGCAGCCCCATCAAGGTGGTGTTGAGCGTGATGGAAATGCCGTGGGCGAAAACGGAGTTGTCCCCCAATCCCTTCGCGCCGATGTCACCGAAGAGCGTGATCATGCCGTGCAAGGTGCCCACGAGGCCGAGCAGCGGCGCGATGCCGGTGATGATTTCCAGCACCACCAGGCCGCGTTCGAGCTGCACCACCTCGTGGCGGGCGCGGGTTTGCACGCTGTCGGCGTTGTCGATCTTCGGGCCGGGCAAATGCTCGATGGCCACCAGCACCAGGCGGCTGAGCGGCGTCGGCTTCTGCTGGCAGATGACCTGGAGCGAGGCCAGATCGTCCCGACCCTGGCAACGATCCAGCGCGTCCTCGACCACGTCCGGGGCCACCTTGTTGCGCCGCAGGGCCAGCCCGCGCTCGACAATGTACGCCACGCTCACGACCGACGTGAGCAACAGGACGATCATGAAGGGTCCGCCCGCCTGGAGGAATTGCAGCATAGAGGTTCGGAAGAGTTTCGGCAGCTCAGTAGTAGAAGGTGAAACGCACGTCGCGATAATCCGCGCCGACCATGCGGCGCACGTCGGGCGGCCATTTCTCGTAAGGCGACGGCTTGGTGATCGCCAGTTGGCAGATCGTGGTCCAGATGTCGCCCACGTTTTCCTCGACGACCGACATGCTGGTGATGCGGCCGTCCTCGGTCAGTCGGAAATCCAACACCACCTTGCCCAGCCGGTCCAGGCTGTAGCGCTGTTGTTCCAGCAGCGCGTACCAGCATTCCTGCACCGCCGCGACGAAGCGCGCGTCGTAATTCCCCAGCGGCGATCCCCGCACGGCCAGGGACGACTCGACCTTGAACCGTTTAATGCCGCCTTCCTGGGCCATTTTCTGGCCGATCAAGGCGCTGTTGGGGTTGAGATCGTTCATGGCCAGAGCGGCGGCCACGGTGCGGGGACGTTCCCGGGCGGGCTTCTCGGTAACCTCAGGCACGCTGGGTGCCAGGGGCTGCGGAACCGGCTTTTGTTCCGGGCCGGGCTTGGCCATGGCCAGGTCGCCGGGTTTGAGCTCGGGGCGCGCCTCGGTCTGCGGTTTGGGCGTTTGCTCCGGAGGCGGTCCGATCTTGGCGATGTCCTTGAGTCGCGTGGGTTTCAGGTCCTTACCCGTTTCCAAAGGCTTGGCCACGACCGGCGCCTTCGGCGGCGGTTGCGCCGGCTTGGCCCGGTCCGAGTCCTTGGTCTTGAGCACCACGTCCTGCTTTCCCTCCAGCTTGGGGCGGGCCGTGTCCTTGGTGGTGTCGGGGTTTGCCGCCACGGAGCTCACCGCGGAGTAGTATTTCGTGTCCGGCGGCACTTCATCGCTCGCCTGGGCGGGGTCCACGTCCACAAACTGGACCGGGACCTCCTCGACCGTGCGCTCGCGCTCGCGCGGCGGGGTGGGTTTCAGGGGCTGGGCCTTCAATTCGGGTTGGAGCCACTTCGCGAGCAAGGCCAGCGGACTGAATCGCCACAGGTCGTAGCGATATCCCACCTCCACCGTCGAGAGGATCAGGAAATGGACGACGATGGAAATGAGGAAGGCCCGCAACAGCGAATGAGTCGCCGTGCGGACGCGCCAATCCCATGTGAGTGTGTGCGCCACCGAGGTCAAGCTTGCCGCAGGGGGTTGGACACGGCAACTGCCACTTCAGTTCAAGCCGCGGGTGGGGAACTGCCGAAACGGGCCATCGACCGCGTCAGGCGTGGCTGCCGGGCGGGTCCGGATTTGAAGCCCGCCGGCACGGCCGAACGGTCTTACGGGTGCCGGTAGATGATCCGCGCCTTGTTCAAGTCGTAGGGCGACATCTCGATGTTGACCCGGTCGCCGACGCTGATACGAATGAAGTTCTTCCGCATCTTGCCGGAGATATGGGCCAGGACTTCGTGTTTGTTGGGGAGCGACACGCGAAACATGGTGCCGGGCAGCACTTGTGTGACCGTTCCGCTCAGCTCGATCGGCTCTTCTTTCGGCACACGATAAAACAGGTTCGACGTCCCGAAATCAGCGCAGTCAGAGGTTTCCCATCCCGCAGGGACTCGAACCGCTCCGCCCGAGACGGGGCGAACATTGGTAATTCGCTGGCGCCAAATCAAGTCACGAATTGGGGCCGAAATGGGGCCGGGCATTGCCCCGCGAGCCTTTGGCTGTAATGTCAGCGGCACCGCCATGGTGGCCGGACCGGCACGCCGTCAGCCCGGGCGGGGCGGTCGGCAGCACGGCGGTGGACGAAGTGACGTGACCTTGAAACGTTTGATGGTGGGACTGGGCGGCGGGACAATCCTCGTCATGGGTGTCGCCATGGTGGTTTTGCCCGGCCCGGCGGTGGTGGTGATTCCCATCGGCTTGGGAATCCTCGCCACCGAATTCGTCTGGGCGCGGCGCTGGTTTCGGCGGGCGAAGAACCTGACCAACCGGCACAAGACCCGCCGGACCGCCTCGGCGCTGCGCACCACCCTCCGTCGCCGTTGGGAACGGTGGCGCGGGAAGTTCCTCCGCCGCCGGCAACGCCATCCCCATCCAGTGCCGGCCACCCGCGCACCCCGGCGGTCCCGGTCGGCGACGAGAACGGCGGAGGTCGCGGCGGGCGTCGAACGAAGCGGGCGCGGATGACGCCGTCCAACCGCAGGCCTGGCCCCCACCTCCGCTCAACCGGCCAAGCGACTCAGTCCTTCACCGGCACGGCCAGCAGTTCCGGCGCCGTCCAGTAAGTCCCCCGCGCCTCGGTAGCCGCCCGGATGGCCTTGACCTGGGCGGGCGTCGCCGGGCCAGCCGTGTTGCCCCACTCCTTGTTGCCCCGTACGAACGTGATGACGGCGGCGATGTCCTCGTCCGAGAGTTGATCGCGCCAGGGCAACATCACGTTGTTGTACTCCGTCCCGTTCACGGTGATCGGGCTCTGGAGGCCGTTGAGGACAATGCGGATCATCCGGTTGGGGCCTTCGGTGTTAACCCAGTCCGAACCAGCCAGGGGCGGGAACTGCCCGGGCAATCCGCGCGCGTTCGGCTGGTGGCATGCCGTGCAATAGGTGTTGTAGATCTTCCTGCCCCTGGCCGCCAGAGCATCGGCCTCGGAATGCGGGACCCGCGCCTCGACGTCCGCGAGCGACTCGCCCAGGTTGAATACCAGCGGCTGAAAACCGCCGCCGTTGTGATCCACGTACATGCTGGCCCAGTACAGTGCGACCCCGAAAACCGCGACGAGCCAGATCGGCGTGTACCAGGCGGTACCGGCCACCGGTTCGGCGTTCTCGCGCAGGGCGTCCGCCGCGCCCGCCAGTGCCGGCCTGGCCGCCACCGGCGGGGTCGCCGGCTGCTTCGTCGAGCGGGTATTCGACGCCGGCTTCATGGCGAGACCGCCGCGTTGGTCGCCGGCGCATTCGTGGCCACCGGCGGGACATTTGTCACCGGCGGAACGTTGGTTGCGACCGCGGCGGCCACCAGGTTCGTCTTCTTCGGCGACTGCGGCGGGAAGACTTCATAGAAGAGCGTTTCCGACTTCAAGCTTTGGAGATAGGCGACCAGTTGCAGGGCTGCGAGCGTCGGCACGACCTCGGTGCCCGCCGGCGGCGCGAACCCGGCCGGGAGGGGCAGTGCATTCGCGGAAGGCGCCTCGCCGTAACGCAGTCTGCGCGTTTCGAACAGGTAGGGGAAACGCGGCATGGTCGAGCCGGGCATTTCGATACGGGCGTTGTAGAGCTTCAGCAACAACCGCGTGGCGTTGGTCTGCCGCTCGCCGATGTTGGCCAGGTCGGGACCGAAGCGCAGTTGGCCCAGCATCGGCGGTTGGTCGCGCAAGTAGTCGCGCGACACGGTGCGCCGTTTGCCCCAGCCGCGCGCGATGTCGGTGCCTTCGCTGCGGGAGCGGACCTGCTGGGTGTGGCAGTAGTTGCAGCCTTCGGCGCGATAGATCCGGGCTCCCTGCTTCGCCTCGCCGTTACGATCCACCGGGTACTCGATCCCCAGGTCGTCCAAGGCCAGCAGGCCCTGGTCGCCGATCTGCAACTGCGGTGCGACGACCGCCCCGAGCCACGAGGTCAGCACCGCGCACAGGATGCCCAGGAAGATGAACGGACCGTGCCTCATGCCTTCACCTCCGCGGGAATGCGGGCCACGAGCGCCTTGGCCGCCGGCACGCAAGCGTCCCGGCAGCACGCGAGCAACGCCAGCAGCAGGTTCAGCGCGAACAGGCCGCCGCCAACCAGGAACAGCAGTTGCGCCAGCGTGCCGGTGGCAGCGAACGGCAGGTAGCGCTTGACGACGTTGATGAACGGCAGTTCGGGATCGTTCAAAGCCGCTCCCTGCGCCAGGCCGCCGCCGAGAAACGCGACCGCGATGAGCACTACGGCCGACGCCGCCAGCAGGAAATGCAAGTTCGCGAACGCCGGCCGCGGCCAGTCACGGCCCAGCAACCGCGGCACGACGAAATACAAAACGCCCAGCGCCGCCATCCCGAAGAAGCCCATCAGCGTGAGCTGGTCCAACCCCGTGGTCACCAGCGTGAATTGGGTGGTGTACCGCACCGACACCAGCGAGTTCAACACCCCCAGGCCACCGGCCACCAGATAGGCAAACAGGGCGAAAACAGCGAAGCGCAGCGGGACACTCGCCTTCATGGCGCCCGCCTGAGTCCGCCATCCCGGCAGCAGATTCTGCCCGACGGCATAGACCGGAAACGCGGTCAGCACATTCGCCGCCACGGCCAGGCTGAGCATCCAAGCCGGGAACGGCCCGCCCGCATAACGCGTCAATCCACCGAGACCGCCGAATGCGGCTAGGGTCCAGAAGCCGAAGAGCGCGAGGTTGCGGCTCGGCACCGCCGCGCCGGTCAGCTTGGGCAGCAGGTAGAAGATCGCCGCGAGGCCCAGAAATCCGAACCAGAGCACCGTCAGGTTTTGCAGGAACCAGGCCTGCGCCGCGATTTGAAGCACGCCCCGCAGGGGGAGGAATACCGTCATGACGTGGCCGGCCGCAAACAGCCACGGGAAGCTGAACACCGCGCCCAGGAGGTACCACTGCGCGATATAAACCTCGCCGGGCCGGCGTCGCCCAAACGTGATCGGCACCCAGGCCGCCATGCACACGTAACCGAGCAGCAGAATCGGGGAGGCAAAACGCGGGATTTCCAAACCTTCGATCCCGGTGCTTTCGCCGGCGAGGATGCCTAGGATTCCCAGTTTCAGGCCGACGTTCCAAACCAGGGCGCCCAGGATGATCGTGCCCGTCCCCACGAGCCGGGTGCCGCCCAGGCGGGCGGTCATCCAGAGGGCCAGCGCCAGCCCGGTCAGGGAGGCGAATCCGAAGACGAAGGCGTTCCAGGCCGCGGGTTGCAGCCGGCCGTAAGTGAGCCAGGCGTAATCGGCCAGCATGCCGGGCGCGTGGAGCTTGATGGCCGCCAACTCGGACAGGACGCCCGCGACCAGCAACCAGGCCGCGCTCATCACCACCAGTACCATCACCGGCCAGCGACACGAACGGTCAATCTCGGCCGGCGACGCGACCGCAACCGCGGGCACGGGAGCGGGGACGGGCGGAGGCGTGGTGGGGGTTGGGGCCGGAGAACTCATCGGTTCGCAAGGCGCGCGGGCCGGGGCCTTCGGGCCGATTTACTCGTATTCATTCGGTTTCTCCGGCGGCTTGGCGGTCGCCTGGTCGATCCGCGACAGCAGATTGGACCGGCCGGCCGCGGGATCCTGCCAGAGGCGCAACAGCAGATCGACGGCGTTGGTGATCGGAATGCGGTAAATCCCCTTGGCCTTGTCCAGAACCTCGGCGGTGGTCTGGTACTTGTGCGCCTCCCCCTGCACCTCGGCCAGATACTGGAACCGCAGTTGGGCGCGGGCCAGATCCACGCCCGGCGGCTGGGTCCGCTGGAGAATCCACCACGCCAGACCGCCGACCAGCAGAAACGTGCCGGCGGCGCCGATGAGCCAGGCGGCCAGTTTGGCTTGATCCCGGCCGCCGCAACAGTCCCGCAGCTTCACTTGGCACCTCCGTTGGTTTGGGGCGCACCGGCCAGGTTTTCGCCGCCGTCGAGCGTCAGCCCCGGAACGGCCGACGGATCGAAACACAGCCGGCCCATGGCTTCGCACAGGCGCGGGTCCTTCAATGGGTAGGGCGGGTGCGCGGCAAACGCCTTGAGGAACGCCTTCAGCAGCACCCCGCCGATCAATGCCGCACACGCCAGGTCCAGCCAGGCCCATTGGAACGGATACCCGTTGGGGTTCGCGGTCGGATGAATGTTGAAGGCGAGGTCCACGTAATGCATGACCCAGGTCCACGCGCACAGCGGCACCATCCACCAGAACTTGAGCTTGAGATCGATCCGCAGCAGCGCCAGAAACGGCAGGAAGAAGTGACCGAAGATGATCACCAGCCCGACGTACCACCACGTCCCCTGTTCCCGGAGCACGTACCAGAAGGTTTCTTCCGGCATGTTGGCGTTCCAGATGATGAAGTACTGGGAGAAGTGGATGTAGGCGTAGAACACCGTGAAGGCGAACATCAGGGAGCCAATGAAGTAGAACTGGTATTCCTGGACCACCGCGGCCAGCGGGCCGCTCCGTTTGAGCACCATGGCGATGAAATAGACCGTCCCCAGGGTCATCCACACGCTGCCGGCAAAGTAATACACACCGTACATGGTCGAGAACCACTCATACATGAGGCCCTTCATCCACATGACCGCCGCGAGCGTCAGCGTGATGGCAAACAGGAAGATGCCGGCCCCGGAGCGCCGGCGCAGTTTGCGGGTGCATTCGACCGCGCCGGATTCGTCCTGCTTTAAAGACCAGTACCGCAGGCTCCGCGGGAGCCAGGCCCAGACGAGGAAACAAAACACCGCCACCAGATAGAATCCCGGCTTGGTGAAGAGGGGAAACTTCGCGTGCAGGGCGTGGTCGGCCGCGGGATCCGCCACCACCATCCAACCGTAGAGGCGCGGGGCCAGGAGCGCGACGGGCAGGAAGAAGATCGCCATCCACGGAAAGAGCAGCGTGGACAGGTGCTCGCAAAAACGCCGGATGGGCACCGACCAGCTCGCATCGAACAGATGATGCGCGAGCACCACGAAGAGTGAGCCCAATCCGAGGCTGAGGAAGAACATGAACGCCACCAGCCAGGAATAGCCGAACTGGACGCGATCGAGGGCGAGGCCCAACAGGGCGCCCGCCGCGCCCACGCCGATGAGGAGGTTCGGCAGCCTCCGCCAGCGGGTCACGTCGAGCGGACCGTCGGACAGCAGCGGCGAATGCGAGGAGTCGCTCATAGGTTATTTGCCCAACGCGGAACGCTGGTCGGCCGGCACTTCGTCCACCGTGGCCAGGCGGCTGAGCTGGAGCGCGCGGAGGTACGCGATCACCGCCCAACGGTCGCGCGGTTCGAGATTCATCGCGTAGCTCTGCATGTTGTTCTTGCCATACGTGATGGTATTGAAGATTTCCCCATCGGTCATCCGGACGATGCGGAGGTCGTGCAGATTGGCGATGATCACCATGCCCAACTTGGTGGTGGCCCCTTTGCCGTCGGCGCCGGCGCCATGGCACGGCTGGCAGTTGATGGTGAACCGCTCCTGGCCGCGGGCGAGCAGCTCGGCCGTGATCGGCAGCGGGTTCACTGCGACAAAGTTCGTCATGCCCGGGGGCGTCCCCGGCTGCATCCCGGTGTTGAGCGGATGGTCCTCGAACGGGAGCACCGCCTGGTCGCCGACCAGCACGGGCTGGCCCCGCGGGATCGTGTTGGGCACGTGCAGGCGTGAGCTGTAGCCATCGGGGTAGAACTCGCTGAAAGACTGCGGGCGCAACTTCGCTTGGCGGTCCATGTCCGGGAAGATTTCGATGGGCGGCCGGCGCGACAGGCTGCCGCGGAAACCCGCGACGCTGACGACGATTCCGCAGAGGAGGAGGAAGCCGAGCAGGAAGTAGCGCATGGTTATTCCTCCACCAACTCGATCCGCTTGCTGCCGAGGGATTCGAGCAACTGGCGCGTGGCCTCGGGGCGGTACTGGGGGTCGTCGGTCTCGATGACCACGAAGAACCGGTCGTGGGTCGCCAGCGCGAAACGCTTGTGTTTCAACAACGGATGGTGCAGGCGCGGCAGCCGGTTCAGAAACATCATGCCGAGCAACGCCCCGAAGGCGCCGAACAGAATGGTCAGTTCGTAGGAGGGCGGGAACGCCGAGAAGGGGCTGAAGAACGGTTTGCCGCCCACCGGGATCCGGTAGTCGAAGGCGTTCATGAACCAGATCATCACCATGCCGGAGGTGTAGCCGGTGACTCCACCCAGGAAGGAGAACCAGCCCACCCGCGAGTTTTTGATCCCCATCGCCTGGTCCATGCCGTGGACCGGGTAAGGCGTGAAGACGTCCCAGCGCGAGAAGCCGGCGTCGCGAACCCTCTCCGCGGCGTGCATCGTGTCGGCGGGATTCTCGAACTCGGCAATCACGCCGTAAGGCTTGGCAGCAGACTCGCTCATCAGTGGTGCCCTCCGTGCTTCGCCCCACCCAGCGGGTGATGCGGGTCGGCCTGCGGCGTCACGCCTTTGACCTCCGCGATCGCGATGATGGGCAGGAAGCGGATGAACAAGAGGAAGAAGGTGAAGAACAATCCGAACGTGCCCAGGTACGTGCAGATGTCCACCCAGGTCGGCGAGTAATAACCCCAGTTCGCGGGCAGGAACTCGCGCGCCAACGTCGTGATCACGATCACGAAACGCTCGAACCACATGCCGACATTGACCAGGATGGAGAGGACCCACACGACCACCAGGTTCTGGCGGACCTTCTTGAACCAGAACAACTGGGGCACCACCACGTTGCAGGTGATCATGATCCAATAGCCCCACCAATACGGTCCGAAGGCGCGGTTCCAGAAGGCGTATCGCTCGTACGGGTTGCCGCTGTACCAGGCGATGAACACCTCCATGCCGTAGGCGTAGCCGACGATCGAACCCGTCGCCAGCGTGATCTTGCACATCAAATCCACATGGCGCTGGGTGATGAGGTCCTCCAGCCCGCAAATCTTGCGGATCGGTATGAGCAACGTCAGCACCATCCCGAATCCGGAGAAGACCGCGCCGGCCACGAAGTACGGCGGGAAGATCGTCGTGTGCCAGCCCGGGAGCTGCGACACGGAGAAGTCGAGGGACACGATCGAATGAACCGACAGCACCAGCGGCGTGCTCAGGCCGGCGAGAATGAGATACGCCTTTTCATAGTTGCTCCAGTGCCGGTTCGATCCCGTCCAGCCCAGCGAGAACAGGCCATAGGCGAACTTGCGCAGCTTGGTCGTCGCCCGGTCCCGCATCACCGCCAGGTCGGGGATGAGGCCCATGTACCAGAAGAGGAGCGACACGGTGAAGTACGTCGAAACCGCAAAGACGTCCCACATCAACGGCGAACGGAACTGCGGCCAGATGCTGTTGGCGTTGGGAATCGGAAACAACCACCACGCCAGCCAGATGCGCCCGACGTGGATGACCGGGAAGATGCCGGCGCACATGACCGCGAAGATGGTCATGGCTTCCGCCGCCCGGTTCACCGCCGTGCGCCAGCGCTGCCGCAGGAGGAACAGAATGGCGGAGATCAACGTGCCGGCATGGCCGATGCCGATCCACCACACGAAATTCACGATCGCCCAGCCCCACATGACCGGATGGCCCAGCCCCCACACGCCCACGCCGGTGGACATGAGATAGGCAATCATCGCGAAGCAGAGGCTCATCATCCCGAGACTCACGATAAACGCCGGCCACCACCACCGGGGCGTTTTGCCTTCGGCCACGCCCGCGACGGCATTCGAGATCCAGCCGATCGAGCGGTTGTTCTGCACCAACGGCACGCGCTCCAACTCCGGGGGCGGGCAGGTGCAGGGCACTTCGTCTTTAGCGGCGGCGGCCATCAGTGCGCTCCTTTCCGCTCGCCCGCCTCGGCGGCCGCAGCCCCATGCGCCCCGCCGGCCGGTTCCCCTTCCTCATGCATCATGCCCCCGTGATCGAGATATTCCTGGGTGCTCAACGGCTGCGCGTACGCGTCCGGCATCTCCGCATTGGGATTGCGCACCCGTGCCAGGTAGGTGACCCGGGGCTTGGTCGCAAGATAATCGAGCACCATGTAAGTGCGCTCTTCGGCCCGCGCCCGGGCCACCTCGCTGTGCGGGTCTTTCATGTTGCCGAACACGATCGCGTCGGCCGGACAGGCCTGCTGGCACGCGGTCCGGACCGCGCCGTCCCGGACTTCGATGTCGCCCGAGGGCCCCGCCTTGACCTTCTGCGCGATCTTACCCTGCTCGATGCGCTGAACGCAGAGCGTGCATTTCTCCATGACGCCGCGCATCCGCACGGACACATCCGGATTGCGGGCGAGTTTGAGCAAATCCCACTCGTCCTGCGCCTTGCTGCCGCGGTCGGGGTTCTGGAACCAGCGCTTCAACTCCCACTCGCCGTCGTTGAACGTGGTGAGCGGGCTGCGGTAGAGCTGGTCGAGCGGCCGGCGGTTGTAATCGAAGAAATTGAAGCGCCGCACCTTGTACGGGCAGTTGTTCGAGCAGTACCGCGTGCCCACGCACCGGTTATAGACCATGAGGTTCAGGCCTTCCGGATCGTGCACGGTCGCGTTGACCGGACAGACGTTTTCGCAGGGGGCGGCCTCGCAGTGCTGGCACATCATGGGCTGCTGCACCACTTGCGGGTTGTCCTCGGACCCGAGGTAGTACCGGTCCAGCCGGATCCAGTTCATCTCGCGGTTCCGGCCCACCATGTCTTTGCCGACGATGGGAATGTTGTTTTCGCTCTGGCACGCCACCATGCAGGCGGAGCAACCGACGCATGAGCCGAGGTCGATGCTCATCGCCCATTGGTGGACCGCGGTCAGGGACAACGCGTCGAGCGGGTTCGGGTAGATCGGCCCGAGGCCATCCGGCGCCGGCGTGTTCATCGCCTGGGCGAAGCGCGGGTTCTTCTTGAATTCGGCCAGGTTCGCTTCGCGGATGATGGGCCGCCCCATCATCGTCCAGTGGTTCTGGGTGGTGGCGATCTCGAAATCGCGACCGGCCGGCGTCACTTTCGCCCCTGCCGCCAGGTACGGCGCCGTCGAGGTCCGCAGGGCATAGGCGTTGTAGCCCGAGCCCTTCCCCACCCGGCCGGTCCGGCGGCGACCGTAGCCCAAAGAGAGCCCTACGACGTTGTCCGCCATGCCGGGCTGAACCCAGACTGGCGCCTCGATGCTCCGGCCGGCCAATTCGATCCGGGCCACCGGCACGTACGTCTTCGCAGAGGTGCGGCTGCCCGCATAATCGTGGTCCACGCGATAGACGCCCAGCGCCTTCGCAGTGGCCGGGCTGACGAGCAGCGCGTTGTCCCAGGTCAGCTTCGTCATCGGCTCCGGCAATTCCTGCAGCCAGCCGTTGTTGTTGTAACGGCCGTCGTCCACCTTGGCGTCCCGCAGGAAGACGACTTCGAGGCTCTGCTCCGTCGGCGCTGCGAGCGGCGCAACCGCGGCGAGCACGGTGCGGGCGGCACTCCAATCGACCCTGGCCACGGGGACGGGCGACGCGGCGCTGCCGGCCAGAAATCCGTTGAACAGAAAGCGCTTCCAGGCCTCCTCGAAGGCGGCCTCGGTCGCGAATTCCCTGAACGTGTCGCGGACGAGATCGTACGGTTTGGCCGAAGGCAGTCCGCCGATTCGCGCCAGGACCTCGAGTGCGGTCACGCCGCCGAAGAGCGGCTCGATCAGCGGTTGCACCGGCACGAGGGTGCCATCGAGCGTGCGCGCATCGCCCCACGCTTCCAGGAAATGCGCGGCCGGCAGGTGCCAATCGCAGACGGCGAACGTCTCGTCCTCGTGATCGCCAAGCCGGAAGATGGTCTTCGCCTTGCGCTGCGTGGTTGCCCAATCCAGTTCCGCCGGCGCGGTGTAAACCGGGTTGCCGTCCAGGATCACCAGCGTCTCCACCTCACCGGCGTTGAGCGCCTGAGCGAGGTCAGCCACGGAGCCGGCGCCGGCATTCGCGGCGGCAATGAACGTGACGGTCTTGCCGGCGGCTTGCAGGTGGAAGTTGAGGACATGGGCCAACACGTGTACGGCCAGCGGTTGCCGGTGGCCGACCAGCACGACCGCTTCGCCGGCATGCGAGGCCAGATCCTTGAGGCAGGCGGCAGCCCACGTCTGGGCGTCGGCCGGCAGGGAATTAGCCATGGCCTTCAGCGCCGGGACGGCTTCGCTCACGCCCGGAGCACGATCCGCCGCCGGGGTCTGCTCGAGCAGATCCACGACCATCGCCGCCGCCACCGCCAGCACGTGGCTCGACGCAATGCGCAGTCGGTGGTCCGCGTTGGCCCCCGTCAGCGTCATCAAGCTCTCCACGGCGTACAGCCGGCTCATGTCGGGCTCGGTGGACTTCAGCTTGCGACCTTGGGCAAAGCCGCGGATCAGGTGCCAGGCATCCGCTTCCGTCCCGACAAAATCGCAATCCAGGGCCAGTATCCGGCGGGCCTGGTCGAGGTGGAATCTCGGCTTGACCGGCTCGCCGAAGACCAAGGTCGCGGCCTCGCGGTGGATGTCGAAATCCACCGGTTCGTGGATGAAGCCGCGCGCCTCGGGGAACTTCTGCCGCAGCACCTTTGCCAGGCGCCACACGGACGGCGAACTGCTCCGTCCCATCAGGAAGCACAAGCCTTTGCCTTGCCTGGCTTCGGCTTCCTTGCCGGCCGCGGCCAGGGCATCCAACGCTTTTTCGCGGGCCACGTTTTCGCCCCGGTACGTAAAGCGCTGGGCCCGGTCCGGATCGTAGAGGTTCAGGATCGACGCCTGCGTCAGGACGTCGGTGCCGCCGTGCGCCCGGGAGGGCTCGCCGTCGCCGCGCTGGTTGAGCGGATGCTCCGGATTGCCTTCGATCTTGATCGGCCGGCCATCGTAAGACTTCACCAGCACCGGGACCGCGCCGTCACGGGTAGGGCGCGAGGTGGCGTAGTACTGCGGCACGCCGTGGGTGTAGCCCGGCGGCATCTTGGTAAAGGGCAGGATCTTCTCCTCCGGCCGTCGGCAGCCCGTGGTCATGCCGAGTCCCATGAGCAGGAAGGACGCGGACATGATCTGCACGAAGTGCCGCCGCGAGACGCCGTCGGTGAACTCGCTGGCGCCTTCCGGGAACTCGCGTTCCATCCACTCGCGAAAGGCCGGGGTGTCGGCCAGATGCTCCAGACTGCGCCAGTATTGGGGGCCGGTCTCCGGTGCCGGGCAAGGGGGAGGAACGGTCTTCATCGGTGACAGGTGGAGCAGTTTTCGAGGCTCTGGACCTTCCATTGCTCGACCAGTTTCTTGCCGTCGGCGAGCTGTTTGGTGGCGTTGTCCGGCTGCCAGTTCAGGTTATAGACCTGATCCTCCGGGCGGATGAAGGCCGCCGGGTTGCGGTGGCAATCCAGGCAGAAGGTCATGCTCAGCGGCTTGGCGTGCTGCACCTCGTCCATCTTGTTGATCTGGCCGTGGCAGTGGAAGCAGGAGATGCCACGGTTCACGTGTACGGAGTGGTTGAAATACACGTAATCGGGGGTCTTGTGGATCCAGACCCACGGGATCGGTTTGCCCGTCGCCGCGCTCTCCCGCACCAGCGCGAGCCGCGGGTCATCCTTGAGCACCTGGTTGTGGCAGTTCATGCAGGTGCTCGCCGCGGGAATGTTCGAGTGGTAGGACGTCTCGACGCCGGTGTGGCAGTACCGGCAGTCCATCCCCACCTGCTCGACGTGGATGTTGTGGGAAAAACTGACCGGCTGGACGGGCTGATAGCCCACGCGCGTGTACTTGGGCGTGAAGTAATACCACGCCCCGGCCACGACCGCCGAGCCGACCAAGGCCCCCCCCACGACGAGGTAGGCCGGCAGTTTGTTGGTCCATTTCGGAAAAATGTCCGACATGCAAGTTCCGCCAAGTGAGCGGGCTCTGAACGGAGTCGTCAACCACAACCGGGCCCGCGATCCGCGTCCCGCGCAGTCCGCGCCAGGCGTTTCCGCTCCCGCCTCGGGGCCCCCGGTCCGGCGCCCGCCCAAAAAATAAGGCGGATTTGTTCGCAGAACACGTCCGGCTTTATTAGCGGAGGGTGGGGGGCTTCGACAAGCCCCCAACGCGGCCGAACGCATCTTTTCTGTTTTGTTAATGCATTCCATTAGAGATGTCCGAGATGCTTACGGGTCCGCGGCGGCGGCGGCGGCGCCTGACCGCTTGACCGGGGGGCTCCCGCACCTAGGATGCGGGCCGGTTCGCATCACACACCGCGAAAAGACCATTGAGAACACACGTGCACCGTCTCCTGCTTGCCGTCTGGTGCGCCTCGGCCGCTGCTCAGGCCGCGGACGGGCCGGTTGCGGCCGGTTTTCTGTACCACCAGTTCCCGCTCACACTCGAACCCGGCCGGCGAACGGAAGCCATCGGGCCCTTTTGGGCCAGCCAGGAAACCTGGTCCACCAACGCCGTACCGGCGGCGACGGATCCGTGGGAGGCCACGCCGCCCGTGACCCAGGTCGCCCGGAATTTCACGCTGGCCCCGCTGTTCTCCTGGACCGCCGATCCCAAGGTCGAGAATGTCTCCTGGGATCTGGTCTATCCGATCATCACCTACGACCGGTTCGGCGGCGAATACCGGTTCCAAGTCTTCCAATTGCTCAGCTTCTCGGGCGGCGACACGCAGGCCGGAGCGCAGGGACGCGGTTTCTCCCTCGTGCCGTTCCTGTGGTTCCGGCGCTCGGCCGAGGATCCGTCCCTGAACTACAGCGCCGTCTGGCCGTTCTACGGCACGATGCAACAGCGCCTGTTCCGCGATGAGATCAAGTTCATCGCCTGGCCCTTCTATGCCCAGACGCGCAAGCGCGATGTCGTGACCGACAACTACCTCGTGCCCTTCGGCCATGTCCGCCACGGCGACGGCCTGCACGGCTGGCAGATCTGGCCCTTCTACGGCACGGAGCACAAGGACGTCACCACGCGTCGCGACGGCTTTGGCGACATCCAGACCGTTCCCGGCCACGACCAGCGCTTCGTGCTCTGGCCGTTTTACCTCGCGAACGACATGGAGATCGGCTCCACGAATCCGGTGACCCAGCGGGTCTTGTTCCCCTTCTACAGCCTCCAGCGTTCGCCGCAGAAGGATCGCGACACGTATCTGTGGCCTTGCGGGGTCACCCTGGTGGACGATCGCGAGTTGAAGTACCACCAGACCTCGGTCCTCTGGCCGCTGATCACGCTGGCCCATGGCGAAGGCAAACAGGCCGTGAAGATCTGGCCGTTTTACGGCGACACGCGGTTCGCGAACGCGCGGACGGTGCTGGCCCTGTGGCCCCTGTATTTTCAGAGGGATTCACTCCGTGAACCGTTGGAGGAGCACTCCACGCGCATCGCCTTTTTCGTGTACACCGACATCACGCGGAAGAATCGCGCCACCGGACAGGTGGGCCGGCGCTCGGACTTCTGGCCGCTCTTCATCGCCCGCCGCGACCTGGACGGCAACGAGCGCTTCCAACTGCTGGCGCCGATCGAGCCGATTCTGTCCGACAACGCCAGCATCAACCGGCTGTACTCGCCGCTCTGGTCCATCTGGCGTTCGGCCAAGAACGCCCGGACCGGGGCGGTCAGCCGCTCGTTCCTGTGGAACCTCTACCGGCTCGACGCCACCCCGCAGTCCAAAAAGTGCTCGCTCTTGTTCGGTTTGATTCAGTATCACTCGACCCCAGAAGGGAAGCGGTGGCGATTCCTTTACCTGCCCGCCGGGCGGCGCGGGGCCTCGCCGCCGAAACCGCCGACCCGGTAAACCGGCCGGCGGCTGGGGCGGGCTCGGGTGGCCGACTCCCCCGCGGATCTTCCGGCACGGAAGCCAACATGTTTCAGAACATCGGAGAAATTGCGCTCCTCTTCGGGCGCACCTTGAGGGCGCTGCCCCAGACGGGACGGCAGTTCCGCAAGGTGCTCGAACAGTTGTTCGAGATCGGCAACGCGAGCCTGCTCATGGCCTGCGTCCTGTCGCTGTTCATTGGCGGCGTGCTGGCCCTGCAAACCGGACCGGTGATGAGCGAACGCGGCCTGCAAAGTTTCATCGGCCAGATTGTGGGGCTTTCGCTCTGCCGCGAACTGGCGCCGGTGATGATGGCGGTCCTGATTGCCGGGCGCATCGGCTCGGCGATGGCGGCGGAAATCGGGTCGATGAAGGTGTACCAGGAACTGGACGCGTTGCAGACCATGAACATCAACCCCATCCACTACCTGGTGCTGCCCCGCATCCTGGCCATCAGCATCGGGCTGCCCGTGCTGGTGATCTTCTCCATCCTGGTGGGCTGGATGGGCGGGGCGCTGGTGTCCGTGTTCAACACCCAGATCGCGCTCTCCTTCGATGGCTACTTCAAGAGCCTGGGCAATGGCATCGACGTGTTGGACGTCGTGAACGGCCTGATCAAGAGCTTCGCGTTCGCGCTGGTGATCGGCACCGTGTCCTGCCAGCAGGGCCTGGCCACCATCGGCGGACCGCGCGGCATCGGGCGCAGCGTCACCAAGGCGGTGGTCAATTCCATCGTGCTCATCCTGCTCCTGGACTACGTCTTGACCCGCCTCCTGATGCACCTGGACAAATGAGCGACGCCGCCCCGCAAGGTGTCCGGCTGGAGGTCCGCCGGTTGACCAAGAGCTACAACGGCCAGCCCGTCCTGCACGGCCTGGATTTCGCCGTCGAGCGCGGCGAGGTGTTCGTCATCATGGGGCCGAGCGGCAGCGGGAAAACCGTCCTCCTCAAACACCTCATCGGCCTCGAAGCCCCGGACTCCGGGGACATCCTCATCGAAGGCGAACCCGCCGGCTCGGCCGCGGTGATGGAGCGTTACCGGATGGCCATGGTCTTCCAGTCCGGCGCCCTGTTGAACTCCCTCAACGTGGGCGAAAACGTGGGCCTGTACCTCGCCGAACACCGGCTCAAGCCGCCGGCCGAAATCGCGCGCATCGTCGCCGACAAGCTCGAATTGCTCGGGCTCAAGGGCACCGAGGAAAAGCTCCCCGGCGAACTCTCCGGCGGCATGAAGAAACGCGTGGCCATCGCCCGCGCCCTGGTGATCGAGCCGCAGTTGATCTTCTACGACGAACCCACCAGCGAACTCGACCCCCTCATCGCCGTGACCATCGGCCAGGAAATCCTGCGCCTGAACCACCGGATGCGCGTCACCAGCATCGTCGTGACGCACGACCGCGACCTCGCCTTCGGCATCGCCGACCGCATCGCCCTGCTCCACGAAGGCCGCATCCTGGCAATCGGCACGCCGGACGTCGTGCAGGCCGACCCCAACCCGCTGGTGCAACAATTTCTCAAAGCCGACTTTCGTTTCCAACCCGAGACCCCCACGCCATGAAAAACACGCTCGAAACCCGACTGGGACTCTTCTTCGCCCTCGCCTTCATCGCCGCCGTCCTGATCCTCGAAACCATCGGCGGCCTCGACTTCTTCAAGAAGGGCAAGCTCGTCGCCGCGCGCTTCAACAACGTGCAGGAACTGAACGTCGGCGACCCGGTCAAGATGGCCGGCAAGCAGATCGGCCGCGTCGAGGACATCGAGTTCGCCGACACGAAGGTGCTGGTGAAGATGAAGATCACCGACCCGAAGGCGGCCGTGCGGACCGACAGCCGCGCCATCATCCGGTTCACCGGCCTGATGGGGCAGAACTACGTCGCGATCGACTTCGGGCCCGGCAAAGGCGCCCTGGCGGAGCCCGGCTTCGAACTTCAGACGGACGAACAGCCCGACTTCAACCAGCTCATGACCCAGCTTCAGGGCGTCACCACGGGCATCAAGAAACTCACGGATAGCTTCAGCGAATCCAACATCGGTGACATGCTGCTGCCGTTCACCGACTTCCTGAAGGAGGCCCGGCCGCGCATCCTCACCACGCTGACCAACGCCGAGTCGATCTCCGCCCAGATCGCCGCCGGCCAGGGGACGGTGGGCAAACTCATTTACAGCCAGGAGTTGTACGACACGGCCCTGAACACCGTCACCAACCTCAGCAGTACGGCCGACGACGCGCGCGGATTGTTGAGCGACGCGAAGGCCGTGGTGGCCGACGTGCGCGCCGGCAAGGGCACCATCGGCAAGCTCACCACCGACGAAACCCTCTACACCGAAACGACCGCGGCGGTGACGAACATCAAGGAGATCATGCAGAAGATCAACCGCGGCGACGGCACCGTGGGCAAGGTCATCAATGACGATTCGCTGCTGAACAACGCCAAGCTCACGCTCCAGAAACTCGACAAGGCCACCGAGTCGCTCGAAGACCAGGGCCCGCTCACCGTCCTCGGCATCCTCGCCAACCCGCTCGGCTTCTAGCCCGGGTTCGCCCGCCGTCCGCGACCGGGCCGTTCGTGTCGAGCCGGTTCCCCGCCCGAACCGCTCGGCCCCCGAAGCCCGGCCCAGCGGACTGCGTTCCCCGCGGACGGAGGCACGCCGCGCTCAACCCAGCAAGGTCCGGGCCCTGGCCAGCGCCTCGTCCAGCTTGGTGACGTCCTTGCCGCCGCCGCGGGCGTTGTCCGGCCGGCCGCCACCTTTACCCCCAACGATGGGCGCGATCTGCTGGATGATTTTGCCGGCTTGCACCTTCGCCGTGAACTCCGGCGCCACGGACGCCACGAGCGTCACGGCGTTAACGGAACCGCCACCCAAAACGATCACGCCCTTGAAGCGTCCTTTCAGCGCGTCGGCCACCGCCTGCAGAAACTCCGGGTCGGTGTCGCCCAGGTTGTGCGTGACCAGCGGGATGCCGTTGACCGTGACGGCGCGGGTGACCAGTTCGCTGGCGGCGTTCGAGGCGTTGCGCAGCTTGGCCAGTTTCAATTGGCGCTCCAGTTCCTTTTGATGGGCCAGCAAGTTCTCGATCTTCTTCTCCAGCTCGACGATCGGCGAATTGACCTTCTCGGCGACGGTTTTGACGAGATGGAGTTCCTCGGCCGCTTTGCGGTAAGCCTCGAGGCCAGCCACCGCCTCGATGCGGCGCACGCCGGCGGCGATGGCGTTCTCCGCCACGATGCGGAACAGGCCGATCTCGCCCGTCGCCCGCGTGTGGGTGCCGCCGCAAAGCTCCATCGAATAACCATCGAGCGCCGTGGCCTGGCCGCCGATTTGCACCACGCGCACCCACTCGCCGTATTTGTCGCCGAAGAACTGCATCACGTCCTTCCGGTCCTTGATGTGGCTGTACTTGACCTCCGTCCAGGAGACGTCGGCATTTTCGAGGATGCGCTCGTTGACGAGGCGCTCGACGTCGGCGATCTGCTGCGGCGTGAGCGGGGCGTGGTTGAAGTCGAACGTCAACTTGTCCGGCCCGACGAACGAGCCTTTCTGCGACGCGTCGTGGCTGACGACCTCGTGCAGCGCCCAGTGGAGCAAGTGCGTGACGGTGTGATGGCGCTGGATGGCGTTGCGGCGGTCGCGGTCCACAATCAGCAGGACATCCGATCCGGGCATGGGGAGCGCGGGCGTCGCGCCCGCTTCGGTCGGCGTCGCGCCGACCGATCCGTCGTCGCGAGACGCGCCGACCAGCGACCGGGACGGTCGCGCTCCCCCTTCTTCGATGAAGTGGAGCCAGGTGTTGCCCGATTTCTGCGTATTGGTTACGCGCCAGAGGTTGGCGCCGTGTTCGAGCTCGCCAGTGTCGCCCACCTGGCCGCCCATCTCGGCGTAGCAAGCGCTGGTGTCGAGGATGACGGCGGTCTTGTCTTTCAGCGCGACGACTTCTAGCACCTTGGCGGGCGTCTCCAGTTTGTCATAGCCGACGAAGTCGGTGGGTGTTTGCGTCTCGATCTGGGAAAGCTCGATGACGGTCTTCTTCTGGGCGGCGCGGGCGCGGGCCTTCTGCTCCTCCATCAACTTGTTGAAGCCCTCCACATCGACGGTCAACCCGCGTTCGCGGGCCATCAACTCGGTGAGGTCGAGAGGGAAGCCGTAGGTGTCGTAGAGTTCAAAGGCGCTTGCTCCAGGGATTACAGGGACCCTCAGTGAGTGCTGTTTGAGCACGGCGGCGACATCGCCGGAGAGGTTGACAGTCACGCTTGGGGCAGCAACCACATCCACGTGATACTCTGACTCGAGGCTCCCGAGTCTGAGAAGCATGCGCTGCTTTCGATTGAGGATAACGGTCCTGTTTTCCTCCTCGACAGCGCTGTGGAGTGAGATGTTGAAGCGTCGGATCCCCTCATCCAACGTTTTGTTAAACGCCTCCTCCTCAGTGCGGATGACTTCCTGGACGTGCTTCTGCTTCGCTCGGATTTCAGGGAAGACATCGCCCATCGTGTCGGCCAAGACATCGACCAGCTTGTAGAAGAACGGTTCGCGGAAGCCCAGCGTCCGGCCATAGCGCACGGCCCGACGCAGGATGCGACGGAGAACGTAGTTGCGGTCGCTGTTGCCCGGCTGGATGCCATCCGCGATCGCGAAGCTCAGCGTGCGGATGTGATCGGCAATCACGCGGAAGGCAATGTCGATCGCGATTTGCTCTGCGGAATGGGGAGCGCGACCGTCGCGGTCGCCCGGCCGCGCGTCGCGCGCAGCCGCCCCGGACGCGGGTGCAACCGACGAGGTGGCGTGGCCCGTCCCAGACCCCCGCGCGGACTCGGTCGGCGCGACGCCGACCGATGCGACCGGGACAGTCGCGCTCCCCATCGGAACCGGGACGATCGCGCTCCCCATGGAAGCGGGGACCGCCGCGCTCCCCATCGCGTCCGGCGTCCACAGCCAGGGGTAGCCTTCCGTTACGGGCACGACGCCGGAATCCCAGGGGTTGCGGCAGATGTAATGGAATTTCTCTTCGAGATCCGCGTCGCCGCGAATCATCCGGTCGAAGGATTCGTTTTCCCAGACCTGACCCGTTTGTCCTTCCAGTTTGTTGATTTCGTGTGCCGTAAAGGACTTGATCGAGTGGAGCAACTCGGAGAGGGACCAAAACACCGGCTGCCCCTCCTTGTCCTCCTCCTTGATCTGCGGCTCGAAGAGGAGGTGAACGTGGTCGGGCAGGACCGTGGCCGCGTAGAGTTGGTAGCGGCGCTGTTCGTGAGTGAACAGGAGACTCTTAAGCACGAGGTCCCGGGCCTGGGGCGAAAGCTGCCGGCGCTCGCGAGTCGTGAAGCTGACCATGTACTTCGCCCACGGTCGCTCGAAATGCGGCAGCCGGCGCCGGTAATACGCTGCTTGCGGAGCGCGACCGTCGCGGTCGCCCGGCTGCGCGTCGCGCGCAGCCGCCCCGGACGCGGGTGCAACCGACAAGGTGGCGTGGCCCGTCCCAGACCCCCGCGCGGACTCGGTCGGCGCGACGCCGACCGATGCGACCGGGACGGTCGCGCTCCCCATCGGAACCGGGACGGTCGCGCGCCCCACGGAAGCCGGGACCGCCGTGCTCCCCGTCGGCAAGGTGGAGCCGTATTTCTTCCCGCTGAGTTGTTCCAGCTTGTCGAAGAGCGGGCGGAAGATGTCGGTCTCGTAGTTGGAGATGACGCGGGAGAAGTCGGTGAAGCCCCGCGTGTTTTGCATGATGCCGGTCACCCGCTCGAAGCCCATGCCGGTATCGACGCTCCTGGCCGGGAGCGGCGAGAACGTCCCGTCCGGGTTGGCGTTGAACTGCATGAAGACCAGGTTCCAGATCTCGATGCACTCGGCGGAGCCTTGATTGACCAGCGCGCCCTGGGTGTCGCCGTTGGGCGTGAGATCGACGTGGAGTTCCGAGCACGGGCCGCACGGGCCGGTGTCGCCCATCATCCAGAAATTGTCCTTCTTGCCGCCGGTGCAGATGTGGACCTTGGGGTCGAGCCCGGCGGCGGTAAAGAGCCGCGCCCAGTGATCGTAGGCTTCCTGGTCGAATTCGCTGGGATCGCCCTTGGATTTGTCGGGTTGATAAACCGTGGCAAAGAGGCGGTTCTTGGGAAACTTCCAGACCCCGGTGACCAGTTCCCAGGCCCACTCGATGGCTTCCTTCTTGAAGTAATCGCCGAAGGACCAGTTGCCGAGCATCTCGAAGAACGTGTGGTGGTAGGTGTCGAGGCCGACGTCTTCGAGGTCGTTGTGCTTGCCGCCGGCGCGAATGCACTTCTGGGTGTCGGCGGCGCGGCCCGGCGTGTACGGGCACTTCACCTGGCCGAGGAAGATGGGCACGAACTGGTTCATGCCGGCGTTGGTGAAGAGCAGGTTGGGACTGTCCGGCATCAGCGAGGACGACGGCACAAGGGTGTGCTGCTTGGACTTGAAGAAGTCCAGGAACGACTGGCGAATCTCTTTGCTGGTCATAGCGGTTCGGGCGGCCGGGGGGCACGTGCGCCTTCCCCGCGCCTCGAAACAGGCGGGCAAGGTAGTCAAGGATCGCGCCGCCAGGCGAGCGGAAGTTTTGCGTCCCCGGAGCCGAGGTCGCTCCGGGTCGGTGCCGGGTTTCTTAACCCTTGCCGTAAGCACAACTGCATATTGGCTTTCCGGCGGCTGGTGCCCATACTTACCCCTCGGAAACCTGTCTTGCGGAAAACGTTCCGGGAACGGGAGACGGAGTTTCAGCCAAGCAACATGCACTGGCCATACTCAGAGCCAAAACCACGCAGAAACCCGTGCTCGCAGGCACCCCAAGGCCGGCGGCCGCGGGCGTTTCGAGTGTCGGGGTGGGCTGGCTTCACCGGGCATTCGCGGCCGGCGGAGGGGCCGCTTTACGGCTCGAGGTTCTGGCCTCGGGCCGGTCACTCCGCGCTTGGGCGGGCGCTCGATATCGGAAATCGGAAGGGCTTGCCCAAGCGGAGGTTTCGCTGGGACTGGACTCCGGACCGGCCCGGAGCCAAGTAGGGGGACCGTGGAAAAAGCGCCTCGAACCAGACTGATTGCCCTCCGCGCGAGCCTGCTCATTCTGGGGCTCGTCGGGGTTTGGTTTTTTTTGTCCGACCCGGCGATGCGGGCGATTCTCACCGAACCGGACCGAATCACGCGGTTTGAGGTTTACAGCGGCCTGGCTTTCGTGATGGCGACTTCGCTTCTGCTCTACCTCGCTCTGCGCGGCCAGTTGGTGCCTCTGGAGGTGGCGGCGGACGAACGGCAGCACGCAGTGGAAAGCCTCGCTACGCGGGAACTGCACCTGAGCGTCATTCGGCGCTCCGCGTTGGACGGATACTGGTTGATTGACCGCACGGGGCTTTTCCTTGAGGTGAACGATGCCTACTGCGCGATTTCGGGGTACGAGCGCGACGAATTGCTGCGGATGCGGCTGGCCGACGTGGACACCGTCGAGACGGAAGCGGAGGTTGCGGCCCGCCTGGCCCGAATCGAGCGCATGGGGGCAGACCGCTTCGAAACGCGGCACCGGCGCAAGGACGGGCGCGTGATCGACCTCGAGGTCGGGGTGGGGTTTGCGGAAATGGAGGGAGGGCGCTTCGTGGGTTTCTGCCGGGACATCACCCAACGCAACCAGGTGGAGCGGGTGATGCGGCATCAGGAACTGCTGTTGCGCGAAGCCGGGGAGATTGCGCACCTGGGTGCCTGGGAGTTCGATCCGGTCACGCTCCGGGGGAGCTGGACGGCCGAATGCGCACGCATCCATGATCTGGAACCGACCCAGGAGGCCTCCGCCCAACTGGGGCTAAGTTGTTTTCAGGGCGAGTCCCGCTCCCGGATCGAGGCGGTCGTGAGGGAGGCGATCGAACTGGGGAAGCCTTACGATCTGGAACTGGAACTCACCACGCCCAAAGGCAATCGAAAGTGGGTGCGGACGATCTGTCATCCGGTCGTGGAAGGCGGCCGGACCGTGCGGGTCCGCGGGGCGATCCAGGATCTCACGGAACGGAAGCGGACCGAAGATGCCTTGCGGGAGAGCGAGCAAAAGTACCGCCGGCTGGTGGACCACGCCAGCGAGGCCATCTACGTGGTCCAGGACGAGATCATCCAGTTCGCCAACCGCGCGTGCGCCCAGTGCAGCGGCGCGAGCCAGGATTCCTTGGTCGGCCGGTCGATCCTGGACTTTGTGCCGCTCGAGGATCGTCCGCGGGTGAAGGAGCACCACTGGCGGATGATCAGTGGTGAAAACACGTCGGCCAGCAGCGAGTTCCGGCTGCGAACGGTTCACGGCAAGGTGGTGTGGTTCGCGGTGAACAGCGTCCGGATCGCGTGGAAAGGCCGCCCGGCGACGTTGAGCCTCGCGACCGACATCACCGAGCGCAAGCGGTCGGAGGAGGCGTTGCGGGCGTCGGAGGAGCGGTTGCGGCTCGCGGCCGAAGCGGCGCAAATGGGCACGTGGGATCGCGATCTCCGGACCGGCCGGCTGTACTGGTCCGCGCACCAGCAACGGTTGATGGGCTATGAACCGGGCACTTTCCCGGGCACTCCCGAGGCCTACCTCGCGCTGTTGCATCCCGATACGCTCGCCTTGCATGCCGAACAGCAACGGCGCGCGCGCACCGGGGATGGCCTGTTCCACGCCGAATTGAAGTTCCGCCTCCGCGACGGCTCGGAACGCTGGGGTCTGGTGTGCGGACAGACCAAGTTCGATGCGGCCGGCAAACCGGTCCGCATCCTGGGCATCCAGATCGACATCACCGAGCGCAAGCGGGCGGAGGAGCAGTTGCACACGCTCTCGCGGGCCGTCGAGCAGAGCCCGGTTTCGATCGTCATCACCGATCCCACCGGCGCGATCGAATACGTCAATCCGAGATTCTGCGAACTCACCGGTTACACGGCGGACGAGGTTCGCGGGAAGAACCCCCGCGTCCTCAAGTCCGGCGAGATGCCACCGGAGCGTTATCGGGACCTCTGGCAGACGCTGACCGAAGGCCGGGAATGGCGTGGCGAGTTCCACAACCGGAAGAAGAACGGCGAGCTGTACTGGGAGTTCGCCTCCATTTCGCCAATCCTGGACGAGGCGGGTCGCACCACCCATTTCCTGGCGGTCAAGGAAGACATCACCGCCCGCAAACAGGCCGAAGCCGAGCGCCAGCGACTGGAGGCGGAATTGCGGGAGGCGCACAAGATGGAGGCCATCGGCACGCTGGCCGGCGGCATCGCCCACGATTTCAACAACATCCTCGGGGCCATCCTGGGCAACGCCCAATTGGCGGCCACGGAAGTGGAGTCCGACCATCCCGCGGGCAAATCACTCGACGAGATCGTCAAGGCCAGCCGCCGGGCCAAGGATCTGGTGAATCAGATTCTCGCGTTCAGCCGCCGCCAACCCCTGCACCGGCAGGTGATGTCGCTGCAACCCGTGGTCGAGGAAGGCCTGCAGTTGCTCCGGGCCGCCCTGCCGGCAAAAGTGGAGCTGGTTGCCTCGTTGACTCCCGGCTCGCCCTCCGTCTGGGCGGACTCCTCCCAAATCCATCAGGTCGTGCTTAACCTGGGCACCAACGCCTGGCATGCGCTCGAAAATGGATCGGGGCGGATCGAGATTGGCCTTCGCGGCGTCACCGCCGGACCCGACGCCGAGGGGGAACTGGCAGAGCTGCCCCCGGGCGATTACGCGTGTCTGTCGGTCACCGATACGGGGCGAGGCATGAACGTGAAAACCCTCTCGCGTATCTTCGATCCGTTCTACACCACCAAAGCCCCCGGGCAGGGCACGGGTTTGGGCCTCGCCGTCGTGGATGGCATTGTGCGCAATCACGAGGGGAGAATCCGCGTCTCCAGCGCGCCGCGACAGGGAACGTCCGTCCGGATCTACCTGCCGGCGGTTGCCTGGGTGGTGGATACCCCGGGACAACGCCTGAGCGGGCGGGCGGCGCCGCAGGGTCGGGGACGACGGGTGCTTTACATGGACGACGAGGAACCGTTGATGGAAGTCACCTCGCGGCTGCTCGTCCGGCTGGGTTATGACGTGGCGGGATTCAACCGGGTGGACGAGGCCCTGAGCGCCTTCCGGGCGAATCCCACCCAGTTCGACCTGGCCATCGCCGACTTCAACATGCCGGGGCAAAACGGATTGCAGGTGGCCGCCGAGCTGTTGGCCTGCCGGCCGGAGTTGCCGGTGGTGTTGTGCTCGGGTTACGTGACGCAGGATCTCGAAGCCGAAGGGCGCCGGCTCGGCGTGCGTTCCTGGCTTTCCAAACCGACCCCCATCGAGGAGCTCAGCCAAACGCTCGAACAACTCTGGCCCCATCCCAATTACCAATGAACACCCCTCCCTCCATCCTGGTCGTGGACGACGATGAAACGCTGCGCACGGTCGTCTGCCGCACCCTGCAGGCCGCGGGCTATCACACTGTCGAGGCCGGCGACGGGCGCCAGGGCTACGATCAGATCCGCCGCCAGCCCGTGGACCTGGTCATCACGGACATCATCATGCCCGAGGTGGAAGGCCTCGAGTTGATCCTCCGTCTCCAGTGCGACTTTCCGCAACTGCCGATCCTCGCCATCTCCGGTGGCGGCCGGATCTCTCCCGAGGACTACCTCCAGTCCGCGCGGTACTGCGGTGCCGCCCGCGTGCTGAGCAAGCCCTTCGAGCGGCTCGACCTGCTGGCGGAGGTGGCCGCACTCCTCAACGGACGCGGGCGCCGGGAAATTGAAGCCGCGACAGAACCGGCGATCCGATCTCAGGTCGCCTGACCCGCCACGCGCTCGAGGGCGGCCAACCGGCGGTTGATTTCCTCCAGTTCGTGGTAAAGGGCCGTGGCGACCTCTTCGGCGGTGACGGGCCCCTGCAGCTCGAGTTTGCGGACCAGGTCGGAGAGCCGGACGGGCTCCAGTTTGCGTTCCGCCTCGGCGGTCGCGATCGCTTCCGACTCGCCAACGTAACGCCGATCAAGCAAGTCCAGCGCCTGGAGACATTGGGCGTGGGTCATCGCCATGGGATCCAGGCTCTCTCCGGTGGAACTGAGGGCACCCGCGGATGCTGCCCCGGATTGCCGGGTCACCTCGCGGATGGCGGCCACGATCTCACCGTCGAGGAATTCCTTCCGGCCCGAGGCGGTCTGCGTGACGTTCCGCTGGTGAAACTCGAGCAGCACGGCGCCGAGGAGGCTGAAGTGCGTTGCTTCCGGGCTGGTGATGGGCACGGGAATGAGTTCCCCGCCCACCCGTTTGGCCGCGTAACTGAATTTGCCGGACTCCGTTTTGCGCGGCATCCACCTGGATTCGTCGGTCAACCGCGCGCGCACGGCGCGGACGATTTCGCGCTTCAGGGCGGAACTCAGCACCGCGACCTGGACCTTTGCCGGATCGGCCGCCGCGACGGGTGATTCCGCCACAGGCGGCGGGGCGGGAGGGGTGACCGACGTGGCGATCGAGGGTGCCGCAGCCGGGGCCGCGACCGGCGCCGGCTTTTCTTCGCGAGGTGAAGGCGCCGCGGTGGGAGGTGCCGGCGTCGGGATCGCCACTTTCAACTTCGGAACCGGGGCCGCAGCCGGGGCCACCATGGCCGGAGCGACGGGCTTCGGCGGGGCGTCGGGACGCGCCGCCTTGTCGCCGGCGGGGGCCGGGGTCGGAGCCGGCTTCAACGCGGGCGTGATGGCCGCCGCGGCCGGCTGCGCCGGCGCCTGGGTGGGCCGCGGTGTTGGTGCGACA
Organism: uncultured bacterium; assembly: GCA_963735925.1. GTDB lineage: Bacteria > Verrucomicrobiota > Verrucomicrobiia > Limisphaerales > J093 > DSVZ01. The sequence continues at coordinate 172,088 of CAVTMT010000003.1, read as the reverse complement.
GTCGAGGACGATCCGCCGGTCGCCGCCACGGGAGCGGCGGCGAACGACTTCCTGGCGCCAATGAGGATGGCGCTGGGGAACTCCGTGGGATTACTCGCCGGTGCCGGGATCAACAAGCGCGCGTCGCAGGAGGGGCAATTCACCTGGCGACCGGTCGCCGCCAGGTCCGCCTTGATGTGTTGGCCGCACACGGGGCAGCCGAATTTGAAATCGCTCATGATCGGGAATTGTGAACGAAAACAAGGTCGGCGGCACGCGAAAATCTGCCGGCCCGAAATGCGTGTCGCCGGGCGGGATGCCGGCGTGGCCGGCGCGGCTTCAGGCTCGCGGTGGCGGCGCCGACGCCGGGAGGGGCGAGCGCAGGGCCTCGGCAAACGCGGCGGCCCGACGGTCGCCTTGGCTCACTTCATCGAAGGTCATGCTCAGGTTCAGGCTCTCGCAAGACTGGGCGGAGCTCCCGTAACCCTGGGCGGCGGCGAGATGGAACCATTTGTAGGCCTCGATCTTGGCTTCCCTGGCCCCGGGTTGTTCGCGGAGGAGGCTGGCGCGCTGGCAACGCACCGCCAGGTTGAACTGGGCGCCGGCATCTCCCAACTCGGCCGCCCGCCGCATCCAACGCCCCGCTTCGGCGTCGTCCTGCGCCACGCCCTGGCCTTCGGCATACATCGTCGCGAGATTGAACTGCGCCAACGGATGGTCCTGCGCCGCCGCCCGCCGGTACCACGCCGCGGCCTGACTGAAGTCCTGAACCACGCCGTCCCCGCAGCCGTATTTCAGCCCGAGCCCGAACTGCGCCTCCGCATCGCCCTGGTCGGCTTTGGCCCGCGTTTCTTCAAGATCGAGGCCCTGCGGAGCGCGGGCGAAAAAGGTCCGATACCAAGGTTTATCCATGTTCATGACAGTGGACCTCGGGGGACCGAACGCAAGGGGCATTTTCGCTCGTTCCGCGGCCGGCCTTCGCTTGACGCCCGGGCAATCGGCTCAATGGTCGCCAGCCGCTCCAGTGCCTCCATGTCACCGGCGCCGTTGCGTCGCGCCGCCGCGCCGCCGGCATTCAGGCCGCGGCGAGCCGGATGGCCTTTACGGGAATCGACCCGGCCGCGACTTCCAGAAACGCCCGTCCGTCTTTGATTCCCACCGTGCCGTAGCCGGTGGCAGTCGCGAGGAAGCTGCGGAAGTCGCCTTTGATCCGCGGGTCGAGGTGCAGCACCTGGTCCACCGCGTCGTAACGCGCACCGCTCAAGCCTTGCAGCAGGCCGTACGAGGACATCGCCCGCGCGTACCAGTGCCCGCATTCGTACTCGTTGAAGGGATTCCGGCTCCGGCCATCGTAGCGGTCGCGGCAGATCCGGACGATTTCCAGGCCTTCCGCGACCTGGCCCAGGAGCATGAGATGGGAGGCCACCTGGTACTCGATGCCGGTCCAGACTTCGTCGGAGTAAACGAACGGGAGGGAGAGCTGGCCACCCTTCGGCCAGGAACAGAGCAGCAATCCGCCTTCGGCCCCGCAGGCATAACCGGGCCGCTGGGGATTGGCATGGGCGGAGAGGTCGCGCTTCAGGTTGTGCCGGTGAACCGCCGACACGTGGCTGGCGACTTTCTGCGCGTCCACGACGTGGCCGACGCCGCAGACCAGCGCGATCCAGCAACCGAGTACACCGTCGGACAGGCAGCCGGTCCCGTACTGGTATTTGGGACCTTCCTTTTCGAGCAAGGCCCGGGCCTCCGGCGAGTAGTTGCCCACCATGCTCTTCAGGTTGGTCGGATCGGCGGCCTGCAAATTCTTCCACTCGATCTTCTGGATGAAATACTCGCCGTCGAACAACTCGGTCTGCATGCGCGCCACGCCGGCGTGGAGGATCGCCGCGTACCCGTCCACGTCGTCTCCAAGCGCCCGGCCCATGAACGTGGCGGCCTGCAACGCGCCGAGATAGAAGCTCGTGCACATGCCGTCCGGCCCCCAGAACTCGATGTCGTAAGTGTTGTGATGCGGCTCTTCGAGCCAGCCTTTGTGGCCGGGATCCCAGGTCTGGATGCAGTAATCGAGGCTTTGGCGGACCTTCGGCCAGAGCTTCCGCAGCCATTCGGTATCGCCGCCGATCCGCCATTCGCGGAAGACCTTCATGATGCCGCCGAGCTGCCCATCCGCCGCGGCGTGGAAATCCGGCTCCAACGGCCGGATCGGCAGCGCCGCGCGAAACGTCTGGTGGCCGCGGGCGTCTTGCGAGGGACCGAACTCGGTCTCGCGCAGGGTACGCTCCAGGGCCGGGAACAAGTGCGGGATCGCCTGCGCGTAGTTCCAGACGTGCGTGCAAGACCCGTGGCAGCAGCCGCTGTTGTCCCCGCAGCCTTCCCACGCCCAGAGCCGGCCATCGGCCTGGCGGAGCACGGTCGGGGATTTGAGAATCGTGAGGTTGGCGGCGACCGCCTCGAGCACTTCGGCCGGGAGGGTCGAATCGTAGAAGCAATCGCAGAAGCGTCGCGTGGCCGCACGCAACGACGAATACCGGTCGCGCCAATAGGCGGTTACCTCGTCGATGTTCGCGAAGCGTCCCGCGTACCAGGGTCGGTAGTCGCCGGCCACCGGCGGCGCGTCCTTCGCGTCCTTGCCGATTCGCAGGTTGGTGGTACCGACGTGCCACGCGAGGCGCAGCGCGATCGTCCGGCTCGCCCCGGGAGCGAGGACGAACGGCACGAACAGAGTCGCGCCCGGCGCGGCGCCGCCTTCGGTCACCGGCGATCGCGCGAAGCAACGGCCCTGCGCGATGTCCTGCCACGCGATGGTCAGGCCGTCCCACCAACCGCCGCGGAACCAGGCGTGGTTCACCTGCACCGCGGGATCGTCAACCGTCGCGGTGAACGCGCCTTCTTCCCAGGCCTTGCCGTTCGCCGCCGCGCCCCAAAGCTGGAATCCGCCGGCGGCGGTCTTGATGGCCTGCGGGTTGCCGTCCACGACCATGAAGTTCTTGGCCGACCAGGAGAACACGGCCTCGATCGCCCGTTGGGTCCGGTTCGTGAACTGGTACTCGATGGCGGCCACGGGCAGACTGGCGTTGTCGGCGTCGCCCGGCTCGAACGGGCTCCAGCCGGTCAACACGCACTGGAGCGGCACGTCCTTGTCCGTGAGCGACACGGTGCCGAACGGGAAACGCGCCTGGAACTTCGCGGCGCGAAAGCGAGGCAGGCCGAACGACGTGCCGGCGGCGCCGTTCCCGGTGCCGGGTTGACCGAACAATTTCCAGCCGGGCACCGGCCCTTCGAGCACGCGCGCGACGTTGGCTTGGCCGTCCGCGCCCTTCACGCAAATCGCCGCGAAGGTGACGGGTTCGTTGAAGACCTGGGGCTGGTTTCGCAACGAAACGTGCGAGAGCGCACCGGTGCCTTCGAGGCAGATCATGCCCGCGCCCATGCCGCCCATGGGGAAGGCGACGCGGTTCAGCCGCTCGCCCGTGTACTCGACGTTGTAACGCGGCTTGCCCCGCGACCGGGCGCCGGATCGCGGCGCGGGCGAAGCGGGCGCGGCAGCCGAGGCCAGCGGTGTGGCCCCGAGCGCGGCGGCACTGGCGGCCGAGAGTTTCAGGAAGTCCCGGCGGGGAATCGGCGTCTGGTGGGGGTTCATGGTCAGGGAAGGCGTTTTCAGGGCGTTCGCAGGCTGGTCAGGTTCAGCGTGGGCGCGGGCTTGTCGGTTACGGCTTGAGGGGCTCGAAGGTGATGTCCACCAGCAGATCGGCCGCGATCTTCTCCAGGTCCCGCTGGAGCGCAGTCACATCGCACTCGGCCGGCAACTCGAGCCGGGCCAGGGCTCGGAACAACGTCTCGCCCGACATCGGGGCACTGCTGCATTCGGTGCGCAAGTCCTCGACGTTGACGCCGCGGGCGGCCAGGGCGGCCGCGACCTGGCGCACGATGCCCGGCCGATCCTGACCCACCAGTTCGACCACGGCCATCTGGGCGACACCGGCGGGCGTGCCGGCTTCGTCGGCGTACACCTCCACCTTCAGCCCCTCGGCGGCGAGGGCGGTGAGGGCCTGGGTCAACGGCGCGCGCTGATCCGTGGTGGCGAAGATGCGGACAATGCCGGCGAACTGGCCGCCCAGCCGGCACATGCGGGACTCGAGCCAGTTGCCGCCGTGCTCGGCGACGAGGCGGGCGACCTTTTCGACCAGACCGGGGCGGTCCGCGCCGATGACGGTGAGAACGAGCGGGAGCTGCATGCGCTTCTCGTAAGCCGGCCGCGCGTGGCTGGCAAGCCAAAGCAAGTCCGCGAAAAGGAAAACGTCCTGCCAATCCGAAAGTGCCCTCCGGCGCCCCGACTCCCTGACGTCAACCTCGCTGCTTCCCAACGGCCTACCGTGTTTCCGAAGTCGCCCAAGTTCTGCCGTGTCCTGATTGCGAACCGGTGGCAGCACCGCGGCGGCGGCGGCGCAGGGCGTTGCGCCAGCACCGCCGCCAGCCAGATTGGAACACGACCCCACCCAGGTTTCACTTCCGGACCAGCACGCCGGAAGCCGCTCCGGTCCTCTCTCGTTTTGGCTCGCCGCCGGCGGGGACGCGCGGCAGCTTCAGTCAGACCGATGATGGAATCCGACTCGCAAACCCCAGGTTCAAATGTGGAACCGGCGCGCCCGCCCGCCCGCGCCGTGCAGTCCGCGCTCCGCCAGGCGCCTTGGGTCCAGCTCAAGTACTTCAGTTTCGCCCCGCAACTTTACCCGGCCATGATCCGCGAGGCTTCGCCGGACGCCCGTCCCGGGAGCCTGGTCACGGTGTATGACAAGGATGGCGAGCGCTTCGGCGCCGGTCTCTACAATCCACGGGCGCGGGTGCCGCTGCGGATGTTCCACCACGGCGCCACGCCGTTCACCGAGGCGGACTTTGGCCCGCTGCTGGAACGGGCCCTCGACCTGCGCCTGGCGACGTTCCGTCTGCCGGAACTCGCCGATGCTTTCCGCGCCGTGCATTCGGACGGCGACGGCTTGAGCGGCCTGATCGTGGACAAGTACGCGGACGTGCTCAGTGTGGAGGTGCACAGCCTGGGCGTCTGGCAGCGCCTCCCGCAATGGCTGCCGCAGTTGCACGCCCGCCTCGGCACCCGCCGCGAGGTGGTCGAAGTCAGCGACTTTGTCGCGCGCGTGGAGCGCATCTCCGCCCGCGGCGCCGCCCCGCCGGTCATCCCGCCGGTGAAGATTCGCGAACACGGCGTCCGGTACGAAGTCGATTTCACCCAAGGCCACAAGACCGGGTTCTTCTGCGACCAACGCGAAAACCGTCGCCGCCTGGCCGGTCTGGTCAACCCCGCCTCGCGCGTGCTGGATCTATGCTGCTACACCGGCGGGTTCGCCTTGGCCGCGGCGGTGATTGGTGGGGCGAAGGACGTGACCGGCGTGGACCTGGACGAAACGGCGATCGCGCAGGCCCGGCGCAACGCCAACCTGAACCAGACCCGCGTCAACTGGGTGCACTGCGACGCGTTCAGCTACGCCCGGCAGATGCAACGCAACGCCGGGAAGTTCGACGTGATCGTGGCCGACCCGCCGAAACTGGTCCTCAGCCGGGACGATTTCGGCGACGGCCAGCGCAAGTACGAAGACTTGAACGGCCTGGCGCTGATGTTGCTGAAGCCGGGCGGCTTGCTGGTGACGTGCTCCTGTTCGGGCCTCGTGTCCGACGAAGACTTCACTCAGTTCGTGTCGCGCGCCGCCCACCGCCAGGCCCGGCGGCTGCAAATCTTCGATCGCACCGGCGCGGGGCCGGACCATCCGGTGATGTCCAACTGCCCCGAAGGGCGTTACCTCAAAGTGCTCTGGACGCGGGCAATGTGAGGCGGCGGGCCGACCGTGAATGCAGGTTGAGCCGCTGAACCCAGCCTGCCAATCCCTCCAAACCGGAGGTGAACCATCAGTGTGGATTGGCCTGTTCCTCCACGAGCCACTCGAAACCCAGGCGGACCTCGTCACCGACCGTGATCTGGTCCAATCCCTGTACTTGGAACCAAGGCCCTCCAATCCCGTAGTCGGACATCTTCACGCTTGTGTGACCGCTGATCTTGAGCCGTTTCCCTGCCAAAGGCTGGACCTCCACCGGCATAGAGATCCGGTTGGTGACGCCGGCGACCGCCAATGAGCCTTCGGCCTGGAACACGTAAGGAGCATCCTGCGAGGCTGGTGCTGTTTTGAGCCGGAGTTCAGTCAGCTTGTAACGGATGCGAGGATTCGTAGTGGCCTTGAGTTTCGTATAAACCACCTCATCCATCCTTGGAGATCGGCTGTGGAGCGAACAGACCGGTATCGCGACCTCGACGACGGCGTCCACTTTTCCGGGCGCCACCGGTTGACCGGGTGAAGTGGGGAAGCCCGCGCCTGGTTTCAAAGTGCCTTCGATGACCTGCCCCTCGGCCGTCCAATCATGAATCGAGTCGGTGCCTTCGAGCGTCACGCGGTTGTCGGAGTGGGTCACAAACCGCACGTCCGAGTCAGCGCCAAAGCCGGACACGGTCGCGGCCAGAAGCAGCGCAGCCGCGGCAAAGTAGCTGATCCGGGTTTTCAGCCACTCCATAGCGTCCAATTGCATTTACCGGCGGGCTGCGCCTCCGCTGCCTTCGTCTCTGACGTCACGGCTTCGTCGCCAGGATCAGCGGCGAGGCTGCGGGCACTTCCAGCAGCCGGGGATTGACAAAGCCCGCCTCGCCCAGCCACTGGCTGATTTCCGGGAACGTGAAGGTGTCGCCCACTTCGGTGTGAACCAGCATGTTGACCGCAAAAAACAAGGCCGGCGGTGGGCCGGTACGGTCGTCGTTGCAGAGGAATTCCATGATGGCCACGGTCCCGCCCGGCGCGAGCGCGGCGAAGGTCTTTAGGAGCAATTGCCGGCTGCGCTCGATGCCTTCGCTGTGCAGGATGTGGCCGATCGTCGCCACGCGGTGGCCGGTGCCGAAGTCCGCTTGCAGCAGATCGCCCGGCACCGTGCTCAGTCGGTCCGCCACGCCCTGGCGGGCGGCGACGCGCTGCGTGACTTCGAGCACTTGCGGCCAGTCCACGGCCCGCACCTGCACGTGCGGGGACTGCTCCGCCAAACCGATGCCCCAGACGCCCGAGCCGGCGCCAAGGTCGAGGACACTGACCGGGCCGCTGGCCTGGGCCAGCCCCAGGTGCGTGCCCAAGGCCTGCGCGGCCGGGTAGCTGAGCGGGAACAGCGACTCGACGAACTCGCTGAAAAACTCGGCGCCGGCACCGTTATGGTTCACGGCCTTCGCCGGCCGGCCCGTCCGCACCACGTCCGACAGTTGCGTCCAGTTTGGGAGCAGTTGCCGGCTGGCGTGCCGGACCAGTGCACCGTGGTAAGCGGGCTTGGTGGAAACCAGGAACGCCGCACTCTCGTCGGTCAACGCGTAACGGTCGTCCGTGCGGGTGACCAATTGCAGGCCCAGCAGCGCGTTGAGCAACGCCCGCAGCCCGCGCGGCGAGGCGCCGGTCAGTTCAGCGAGTTCGGCAACCGTGCGCGGGGCAGGGTCCAGCAGGTCGAATACCCGATTCTCCAGGGCGGCCTCCACGATGAGCGTGGCGGTGTAGCCCCAGGTGTACTGCATGATCCGCTCCGGAGTGGGAGCGCCGTTGTGCTTTGTAGCCATGTGACGAACAACTAATCATGGAGTTTAGCGCTGTCAAAAAGCGCCACGGGCCGGGGACCGGGCAGGCTGGCCGGCCCCGAGGCACTGCCGGGCCGGCCGGGCCGGCCGGGGCGGTGGGAGCCCTTTCGTGGGCGGACGGTCCGGATGGGCAACCGACGCCCGGGCAACCGTCCTGGTCCGCCGACCCGAGCCCGGACCGGCAGGGTGCACGACCGGGCGCGGTACGGCCGCTACCGGCGCCTTTTCGCCGGGGGATATTTCGTGGGACGGCGGCTGGAACCACCTGGCGTCACGGCGTCGGCCGGACTGAACTGGCGTTTGAGCTCGCGAACCTGGTCGCGGAGCAGCGCCGCCTTTTCGAACTCGAGACGGTTCGCGGCTTCGAGCATTTCGGCCTCCAGTTCGCGCACGGTTTCCACGACGTCGAAGTCAGCCACCGCGTCCTGGAGCGTATGCGCCGCGGTCTCGCCCTGGCCCTTGCGCGCGACCAGGCTGTCCTCGACGGCCCGGACCACGCTGCGCGGCGTGATGCCGTGTTCGGCGTTGTAGGCGACCTGTCGTTGGCGGCGATACTCGGAAACGGCCAGGAAGCGTTGGATGCTCTGCGTCCGCACATCCGCATAGAGGATCACCTCGCCGTGGAGATGACGCGCCGCGCGGCCGGCCGTCTGGATCAGGCTGGTGGTCGAGCGCAGGTACCCTTCCTTATCGGCGTCGAGAATGGCGACCAGCGAAACCTCCGGCAGGTCGAGCCCTTCCCGGAGGAGATTGATGCCCACGAGCACGTCGCATTCGCCTTTGCGCAATGCGCGCAGGATTTCGACGCGTTCGATGGCGTCGATCTCGCTGTGGAGGTAGCGGACGTTGATGCCGATGTCGCGCAGGTACTCGGTGAGTTCCTCCGCGGTGCGCTTGGTGAGCGTGGTGACCAGGACGCGTTCCTTCTGCTCGACGCGCTTGCGCGCCTCCTCGATCAGGTCGTCGATCTGGCCCCGGAGCGGTTTCACGGTGACCTGGGGATCGATCAGGCCGGTGGGACGGACGATGAGTTCCACGACTCCGGGAGACCTCACCGCCAGCCCGGCCCCGTTCGGATGAGGGACGACGGCCTCGGCGGAAAGGCCCGACTGGCCCGCGCTCTGCCGCGACCATTCGATTTCCTGCGGACTCGGCGTGGCGCTGACGTAGATCGTCTGGTTCTGGAGCGACTGGAATTCCGCGAAGCGGAGCGGCCGATTGTCCAAGGCGCTGGGCAGGCGAAAGCCGTGGTCCACGAGCACCTGTTTGCGGGCGAGATCGCCGGCGGACATGCCGCCGATTTGCGGCACCGTGGCGTGCGACTCGTCGATGACCAGCAGGTAATCCGACGGCAGGAAATCCAGCAGCGTACACGGCCGCGAACCGGGCGGGCGATTGGCGATGTGCCGCGAATAGTTCTCGATGCCGGAGCAGAAACCCATTTCTTCCATCATTTCGAGGTCGTACTCCGTGCGCATCTTGATTCGCTGGGCCTCGATCCATTTGCCGTGCCGTTCGAACCAGGCGATGCGCTCGCCGAGTTCCTCGCGGATCGCGAGCACCGCGCGCTTGATCTTGTCCGGCGGCGTTACGAACTGCTTGCCCGGATAGACCGTCACCGCCGGGAGCTCCTCGAGCTTGTCGCCGGTGAGCGGCTCGAAGCGGGTGATGCGCTCCACCTGGTCGCCGAAGAACTCGATCCGCAAGGCGTCTTCGGTGTAGGCCGGGCACAGCTCGAGCGTGTCGCCGCGCACGCGGAACTGGCCGCGCTCGAAGGCCAGGTCGTTGCGGGCGTACTGCAACTCGATCAACCGGCCGAGCACCTGCTCGCGCGTAACCTCCTGACCGACGCGCAGGTGGAGCACCATCTCCTCGTAATCCTCGCGGCTGCCGATGCCGTAAATGCAGGACACGCTGGCCACCACCACCACGTCCCGTCGCGCGAAAAGCGAGCTCATCGTGGAAAGCCGGAGCCGTTCGATGTCCTCGTTCCGGCTGGAGTCCTTCTCGATGAACGTGTCGGTGCGCGGAATGTAGGCTTCGGGCTGGTAGTAATCGAAATAGCTGACGAAGTACTCGACGGCATTCCGCGGGAAGAAACCCTTGAACTCGGCGTAAAGTTGAGCCGCCAGCGTTTTGTTATGCGACATGACGAGCGTCGGCCGGTTCAGGTTCCTGATGACGTTCGCGATGGTGAAGGTCTTGCCCGAGCCGGTCACGCCCAGCAGGACCTGATGTCGGACCCCGGCGGCCAGACTCTCGGTCAGCTTCGCGATGGCTTGCGGTTGGTCGCCGGCGGGAGCGAAGGGGGAAACGAGTTCAAACATGGGAAGCTGCGAAACCAGGCAAACCTGGGCCACGCACGACGGCACTCACCACCGGAGCGGCCCACGGCAAGCTCCGCAACCCGCGGCCTCGTCCATCCGCGCGCGAGCTTCGATCTGGCCCGGTCGTCCTTCTATCCCGGCCCGGCGAGCCGCCCGTCAAATCGATGGTTTTCACAGACACGTCCGCGGAAATCTACCGTGCGGGTGGCGAAAGGCAACGCGACAGGACTGTCCAGGCCAAGCCCGGTTGCGCTTTCAACGGCCGTCCGTGCTGCGCGACCGGGTACTCGTCATTGGCGACGCTTCAGTTGAGTCGGCGGGCAACGGAGTACCTTGAACGCGCACGCTGCGCAGACCGAATCCAGGGCAGCCCACCCCGGCTGAAGTCAGGACCGTCCCGTGGCCGATGAACCCGCCGTTCAACGCCAATTCGCCGCGGACGTACCGCCGAAGGAAGCGCGCCGCCTTTGGCTCGCCGCCGGTCAGCTCCCCTGAGTTGCCGCGGACGGTATTGCCAAACGCGATGTGTCGCCGTCGATCAGACCGACTCTGGGGATCAGGCGAGAGGGCCAACTCCTCTCGATACTGGGGACCGGCAGCCACGGAGTGCGCGGACGCCACCATGGCCGACCCTGCACCCGGCTAGAAAGTCGAGCAGGCCGGGACGGTCAGCGTCTGCCTGGCTTTTGAGCGTTCAGCTAGGGCGACCAGCGGGGAGGTCAGGAAGGTCGTCACCAGCGCCATGAGCACCATCATCGTGAAGACGCCTGGCGAAAGAATCCCCAGGTCGTAGCCGATGTTCAGGGCGATCAACTCCATGAGGCCGCGGGTGTTCATCAAAGCCCCCAAGGCAAACGCGTCATTCCAGCCCAGGCCCGTCCAGCGTGCCGCCAGCATGGTGCCGCCGAGTTTGCCGAGCGTGGCCAAAGCGATCAGACCCAGACAGATCAGCCAGCTCTCCGGGTCATTGAGCAAACCCACTTGCGTCCGCAGACCCGTAAAGGCAAAAAAGAGCGGGAGCAGAAAGACCGAGCTCATGTTCTCGATGCGCACCCGCAGGTACTGACAAAACGCAGTTTCCCGCGGCATGACCACGCCGGCCAGAAAGGCACCGAACAAGGCGTGCAGCCCCAGCGTCTCGGTCACCAACGCCGACGCCAGCACGAAGGCCAGCACGCTAGCCATCATCCCTTTGCCGGGGCCGCTCCCGACGGTCTGAGCCGGGGCGATCCAGCGCTCCAGGCGCGGTTTGATGCCGAGCAGCATCAACGCCACAAACGCGATCACCAGCGCCAGGCTGAACAGCGAGGCGCCGACGCCCCCGGCCTGGACCACCGCGACGACCAAGGCCAACAGGCTCCAGGCCGTCACGTCATCCACGGCCGCGCAACCGATGGCCAGGCTGCCCAGCAGGGTCTTGGACAAGCCCCGCTCGTCCAGAATGCGCGCCAACACCGGGAACGCCGTGATGCTCATGGCGATGCCCATGAACAAGGCAAAGGCCAGGAAGGAGGCCCCCGGCGCCGCCAGCCGCGGATAAAGCACCAGCGACGCGGCAACGCCCAGAAAATAGGGCAGAATGATGCTCACATGGCTGACCACCACCGTCGTGTGTGCGCGCTGCCGCAGGTGATCCACATCCAGTTCCATCCCGGTCACGAACAGGAACAGGCAGACGCCAATCTGGCTGAGAACCCGCAGCGTCTCCAGCGTCGGGACGGGGAAAACCGCCGCAAATGCGTCCGGCCAGACCCAGCCCAGCAAGGACGGGCCCAGGAGTATCCCCGCCACCATTTCGCCAATGACTGGCGGCTGACCGAGCCTGGCAAAGAGACTCCCCAGGCTCCGCGCGGCCAGCATGATCACGATCAACTGAATGAAAAGTCGGCTCAACGGCCGACGCAGGTGTTCCACGAAACCCGACCACAGCGCGCCGGGTGATGGCCGTGTGGACCTGAGGGCCGCGCCATGACCCACCGAGGCCGGTGCCAGCCGCTCGCCGGCCAAGGCGGGTGCTGGCTTGGCCTGCAGGCTCTTGCCCTGTTCCAAAATGAAGTAGATGCCGCACCCAGAGACGAGCAGGGTGGCGATGTAAATCAGGATCGACCGTTTCATTATTGGCAAATTTCCCGCAGATGATAGCACCGCAGGCCGGCCTTGCAGCGCGTGGCTGGTTGGCACGTCTTCACGGCCGATCCGGGGCGCCCCGCGAGCCCGGTTTGCTCAGCCCGGGCTGTGGCGGAGCCGGGCGAGGAGTTCCTTGCGGGCGGCAACGCGCAACTTCGCGTTCTCGAAGCGGCGCAGCTCATCCGGCGTTTCCGGCCTCAGCGGCGGGATGGCCGTGGGACGCTCCTCCGCGTCCAAGGCCACGAAAGTGAGGTAGGCGGTGGTGGCCCGCTGGCGGCTGCCCGTGTACGGATTCTCCTTCAAGACCTGCACGCCCACCTCCATGGAGGTGTGACCGACGTAGTTGACCGAGGCCCGAAGCAACACGTGTTCGCCGACGTGGCAGGGCGCAATGAAGGACATGCGGTCGATGCTCACGGTGACCACTTTGCCCGCGCAATGGCGCTGGGCGACCATCGCCGCCACCATGTCGATCCAGGACATGATCGTGCCACCGAAGGCGATCCCGAGGTCGTTGGCGTGTTGCGGCAGGACGATGTACCGCGCTTCGACGGCGCTGTCGCGGGGCGTTTTGTCCGGGGGAGCACTCACAGACTGAGCAACTCCTCCTCCGAAAGCAGGTGAATGTCCTGGGCGAGCAGGATCTGGCGGGCGCGCGCCAGTTCCGTCGCTTCGAGGATCACGATCGCGCGGCTTTTGAACACGAAGCCGGAGCAGTTGTTGAGGCTGATCGCGTTTTCGGCCAGCAGGCTCGCGACGCGATGCAGACTGCCCGGGCGGTCCTCGACTTCAGCGGCGAGCACTTCCACCAGGGATACCGTGAAGCCATGCTGCTTGAGCCACTGGTAGGCGAGATCGCACTTGTCGAGCAGGAAGCGGATCACGCCGAAGCGTTGCATATCGGCGATCCCCACCCAATGGATGTTCACGCTCGCGTCGGCGAGTTCCTTGGTGACGCGGGCCAATTGGTCGGGTTTGTTCTCGGCAAAGACGGCCAGCAATTGAACGGGTTTCATGGCGGGGGCTCGGGTGGAAAGGGGGCTGGGTCGCAGGCGTTCAAAGCACGCGTTCGTCGATCACGCGCCGTGCCTTGCCTTCGCTGACCGGCAGCGTTCCAGGCGCGGCGAGTTCGACCTTGGGTTTCACCAGGATTTCGGCGCGGAGCTTCTCGACGACCCGGCCTTCGAGCCGCAGCAGGTTCTCCGCCCGCCCGTCGAAGCTCGTGGGCGCCAGCTCCACCTTGACGGTCATCTCGTCCAGGCCGCGCAGGTGAATCTGATAATTGCGGCCCAGCTCGGCGATGCCCATCAGCACGCGCTCGATCTGTTGCGGGTACAGGTTCACCCCGCGGACCACCAACATGTCGTCGGCGCGGCCGGCGATGCGGGTGAGGCGGCGGTGGGTGCGCCCGCAAGGACAGGGCTCGGGAATCACCGCCGTGATGTCGCGGCTGCGATAACGCAGGAGCGGCATGGCCTCGCGGTTCAAGGTGGTGAGCACCAGTTCGCCGCGCTCGCCGTCCGGCCTGGGTTCGCCGGTCGCGGGGTCGATGATCTCCAGCAGAAAATGGTCTTCCCAGAGATGCATCCCCTGCTTCGCCTCGCACTCGAAGGCCACGCCAGGTCCGTTCATTTCGGACAGGCCGTACGAGTTGTAGGCGTCGATGCCGAACGCGGTCTCGATCTTGCACCGCGTCTCCTCGGAATGCGCCTCGGCACCGATGAACGCCTTGCGCAGCGCGAGGTCGCGGCGTGCATCGACCCCGGCCTTCTCCAGGAAATCGGCGAGGTAAAGGGCGTAGCTCGGCGTCGTGTGGAAGACCGTGGTGCGGAAATCCTGCATCAACAACAACTGCCGCTCCGAGTTGCCCGGGCCGGCGGGAATGACCATCAGGCCCGCCTTCTCCGCGCCGTAATGCATCACCAGCGCCCCGGTGAACAGGCCGTAGGTCATCATGTTCTGCAGCACGTCGCCGCGCGTGCAGCCGGTCATGACCAGGCAGCGCGCGATCAGTTCGGCGGCCTGGTCCACGTCCCGACGGGAGAAGAACAACGCCTTCGGTTTGCCGGTGGTGCCGCTGGAGGTGTGCAGGCGCGCGACCTCATTCCGCGGCACGGCGAGCAAACCGGCCGGGTAGTTCTCGCGCAGGTCGGCGTTGGTGCTGAAGGGCAGGCGGCGCACGTCGGCCAGCGATTGGATTGCCTCGGGGCGGACGCCGGCTTCGGCCAGCTTGCGCCGGTAAAAGGGCACCGAAGCCGCGACGCGCGTGACCACGCCGCGCAGGCGTTCGAGTTGGAGTGCCTGCAGCGCCTTCGCCGGGAGGGTCTCGATATCGGGTTGCCAGTACATTCGTTGTCGGCCATCGCGTCGCAGGTTTCGCCCGCACCGGCCAGCCAAGGGTACGGCCCGGGGGGAGACGATGGCGCTGACGCCGATTAAGCCAGCCCGCCCACGGAAGGAAAGCCGATTTGTCGCCGGTGCGCGGCTTCCCAGCGCGGATTCATGAGAGGTTTTTGAGGGAGGGACGTTTGGCGAGGACCAGGCGGAGGGCTGGGGTCTTGTGATTTTCGGACAGGAGGGACTGGAAATCGCTGGTGTTCACGTGGTCGGGACGGCGCTGGTGCTGACGCCATTCCAGGAAGAGGCTGACCGCGATGCGGCGGTAGGCCCCGAGGAGGAACATTCCCTGGTCGCTGCGCACGCGGCAGCGATCGTCGTTGAAGGACACATCCAGCCGCTGATGCAGGCCGTTCTCGATCCCCCAGCCCTGGCGGTTGCGCCGCAACCAGGCCTGGGCGTTGAGCCGCTCGGGCGGGGCGCTGGTGATCAGCGCGACTTCCTCGTCGTCGCGGCCTTGGGTCTGGCGCCGCAGCCGGGCGACTTGGGCCGCAAAGGGGAAGCCGAGGTCCTCGGCACTGACCGGGGCGGTGCGGATGAGCCGATTTTCGTCCCGCCCCTTGTTCCGCTCCCGGGTGCAGGCTTGGGTGTCGGTGGGACGCTCAGGGGGGGAAATCCGCTCGGGGAGCGGTGAGCTGCTTTTCGACGTGGGCCCGGAGCGTGGGCTGGTTGCCTTTGACGGTGAAGAGGTAGTCGCCCCCGCCCTCCAACACGACCGCGCGCGCGGTCTCGTCCTGGGTATGCAGGGCGTCCAGGCTGACCCACCGGCCGGTCAGGTCGAGCGTGGGCATGAGTTTGTGTTGCGCCACCGGGATCTCGTTGGTCTTCTGATCCACCACCGCACTGCCCAGGTAGTACTGGCTGGGGACGGTGACCGCCGTGAGGATCGAAGCCCCGCTGCCATGCTTGGGTTCCTTGCCATCCATCACCACCAGCTCCTGCGCCGGGGCCGGGCCACGCAGTTGGCGTTGAATGGCCAGCAACCGTTGGTGGAGCTGGACCGCGTCGATGCCGGCCAGGAACCGGCTGAAGGTCGCTTGCGAGGGGGCGGGGTATTGGCCCTTGGGGTTGATCCGAATCCCCAGGGCGCGGCGCTGGCCCGGACTCAAGCCCCGCGCGAACTTGGCCAGATCGCTCTGACCCCGGGGTGCCTCGCAGAGCACGGCCAGGAGGATGAGGGTCGCCAGACTGAACAGGGGGTAGGATTCATAACGGTCGCGGTACTCGGGCAGGGCTTGGAAGTGCTCCACGAGGGAGCGGATCTCCGGGGCCCGCTGGGTGCAGCGAGGGGGCACCTTGGCCTCCACGAGCGCCAGGGCGGGTTTGAGGTGCTCGGCCTGGAGGCTGCGGCAGGCCCGGGGTTCAAGGGGGCGCACGAAGAGCCGCTTGGGCTGGTCGTGTTGGACGTAGTAGTCGCGGCGACAGCGGCCCCAGCCCTCGGTCTGACCCAACTCGGTCCAGCCACTGGCCGTGTAGACGGTGCCGCAGAACTGGGCGGGATCGACGAAGGTTTCGACCGCCAGGATGGGGTGGCCGTACTGCGCCTGCCAGTCGGTGCTGAGCCGATCCAGGGTCAGGCGCAGGAGGCGGGAGCCCAGGTTGGGGACCGCACACCCTGGCAGCAAGAGGAAACGGCTGTTATTGGTGAGCAGGCTCAGGCGACGGCGCCGTTGTTCGTGGGTCCAGCCGATCCACTGGTCGCGGGCGCGCAGATGCTTGGCCGCCGCGCTGAAGACCAGCACGGCGAGCCAGCGACCGCCGGCATCGGTGGCGAGGTAATACAGGCGCTCGCCCACGGGCTTGAGACTGCCCAGGTAGTGATGGCGATTGAGGAGCCGGTGAATCCGGGGCAGGTCGGTGCGGGCCGCGAGGCGCACGCGGGCCTCGTGCAAGAGTTGTTGTTGGGCGGTGTCGGGCAAGCGGGTCGGTTTCGGCATGCCCCGAGCGTAAAAAGTTGCGGGACGGTTGTCCCGACAAATCGCTCAACTCAACCGCACCCAGTCAGTTACCGCTGACCAAGCATCGGCCCTGGCGGCTTCCGAATCCCGACCTCCCGCCTGGGCACCGTCCGGGCCTCTCCGGATTCGCCGTGACACGGCGTGACGATTCGACTACGACACTGTCCAACAAACCCGAAACCAAATGAAAACGACGCGCTTGCTTAAAACCTTTGGGTCCGTTGCCGGTGGCATCCTCTGCGGCTGGAGCCTGGCTTCCGCCGTCGCCGCCGAACCCCCGGTCACTTCCGCGGAACCGACCGCGTTCAAGGAGGTCACCGCCAAACTGGATGCCGGTGGCTGTCTGTACGGGTATCTCTCCACCGACCAATGGCTCGGCGGGCTTTCGGCCAAGGTCGGCGCGATCCGCGAGTTCGTGCTCTCCCTGCCGGAGTTGAAGGGCGACGAGCGGGCAAACGTCGAGCACGGCTTCAAGCTGGCCGAAAGCCTGGTCGCGCACAGCGGACTCGAGTCGGTGGCCGGCGTCGGGATGAGCGGCATCGCGGTCGAGCCGGGACTTTACCGCACCCGGTTCGTCGTCCAGCGCAAGGCCGGGGCGCCGCGGGGCTATTTCGGCGAATGGTTCGGCACCCAACCGCACGGTTTCAGCGGCCTGGACTGGCTGCCGGCCGACACGGTCTGGGCGACGTTCAGCGACGTGGACCTAAAGGCCATCTGGTCCGCGGCGGATACCGAGGCGCGCGCGGCCGGACTCGATCCCGCGGTCGCCGGCATGGCCCAGATTTCGGCCGGCGTGGAACAGGCCACGGGGCGTTCGCTCGCGGACCAACTGGGCTCCTTCAGCGGCGAAGTCGGCGTCGCGCTCGTGCTCGACGCGACCACCAAGTTCAAGCTCCCGCTGCCCGGCGGCGAACAGGAGTTCCCGGAGCCCTCGCTGGTCATCGGGTTCAAGGTGAAGGACGACCGGTTGTATGACTGGATCGACAAGGCGCTGGCCGAGAATCCGCAATCCACCCACGGCGAGGCGGCGGGTGCGCGGTGGCGGAGCATCGCCGTCCCCGCTCCCCTGCCCTTCCCGATCAAACCGACCGTGGCGCGCGCCGGCGACTACCTGTGGTTCACCTCCAGCGACACGCTCCTGGAGCACATGCGCCAGACCAAGGCCGGCGAAACGCCGGGGCTGAAGTCCACACCCGAGTTTCAGCGGCTCGCCAAAGGGCTGCCCACGGAGGGGAACAGTTTCAATTTCGTCAGCCAGCGGTTCACCGAGGTGCTGATGGAGGTGCAGAAGACGGCCCTGCAGCAGGCCGCACAACCGAACGCCGGCGAGGCGTTCCCCATCGAGAGTTTCCAGCGCCTCATGGGTTTCGCCCAGAAACCGGCCGCGTTCGCCGTCGGTTGGTCCGGCGCCGATGGCATGCAATCGGTCAGCCAGGGCACGCAGGAGCCCAGCACCGTGCTGGTCAGTTCGGTCGTGGTCGCCCCCACGGCGATCATGGCGGCCATGATCCTGCCCGCCCTCGCCAAGGCGAAGCAGAAGGCGCAGGACATCAACTGCATGAACAACATGAAGCAGATCGCGCTGGGGTTGATCATGTACGCGACGGACAACAACGACGTGCTGCCGAAGGACTTCATCTCCATCAAGGAATACATCCAGACGCCCCGCGTGCTCTACTGCCCACAGGATCCGCACAGGCCGGACGTGAAAGAAATGACGTGGGATAATTTCGATCAGGCCAAGTGCAGCTACGAATTCCTCACGCCCGGGATGAAGAGCGACGCCGCCAACCCGAGCTCGGTAGTGACCGTGCGCTGCAAAATTCACGGCACCGAGGCGTTTCTGGACGGTCACGTGGCCCGCGCTTCGGGCAACCGCTGAACCGCCCCGCCGTCCCGGCGGATGCGAAGCGAACCGCTGACGCCGGCGGAAAACCGGCGTCAGGGCCGTTTTCAGCTTCCGCGCAGATTGACCACGACGCCGGCGGTCTTCTGCTTCGCCGGCGTCGCCGCCGAGTCGTTCGGGGAAAACCCGCGCATCCTCCGGCGAGCCCCGGTATCTCGTCACTTTCCGCTTTCCGCCTGCCGGGAGCCTGCCTAGGTTGGCCGGCTGTGACGACTGCGTTCACCAAGATGAACGGCGCGGGCAACGACTTCATCCTCGTTGACAACCGCGCCGGCCAGGTCCGGCTGACCCCCGCGCAGGTGGTGCGGCTTTGCCACCGCCAGCGCGGCATCGGCGCGGACGGCCTCTTGCTGCTGGTCCCGTGCGCTTCCGGCCGGGCGGACTGGGCGTGGGACTTCTTCAACAGCGACGGCAGCCGCGCCGAAATGTGCGGCAATGGCGCCCGCTGTTTCGGTCGGTTCGTCCAGCGCCTCACCGACGCGCGAGAGCGTGTGACGTTCGAGACGACTGCGGGCGTCATTACCGCGACCTTTGCCGGCGACCGCGTGACGGTGAACCTGACCGAACCGCACGGCCTGCGCCTGAACGAATCGCTCACCGCCGGTGGCCAACCGCTGACCGTGCACTCGTTGAACACCGGTGTGCCGCACGCCGTCGTGTTCGTGCCCGACGCGGACCAGGCAATGGTCCAATCGCTCGGCTCGGAGCTGCGCTTCCACCCGCACTTCGCGCCGAAGGGCACCAACGTGAACTTTGTCCAACTCCTCGGCCCCGGCCGCATCCGCGTGCGCACTTACGAACGCGGCGTCGAAGGCGAGACCCTCGCCTGTGGCACCGGCGTCACCGCCTCGGCGTTGATCGCGGCGCGGCTGCATGGTTTTCCGTCGCCCGTCCAGGTCCGGGTCCAGGGGGGCGACACGTTGGAAGTCGGCTTCACGGAGGCTGGCGAACGCTTCGAGCAGGTTCGTTTGACCGGCCCGGCCGAGTTCGTCTTTGAAGGCGAGATCGAGCTTGAGATTCCGCCCCTTTGTCCATGAGCACCAAGAATCCCCAGTTCACCGGCACTTACACCGCCATCGTCACGCCGTTCAAGGGCGGCCAGATCGACGCCGCCGCGCTCGAGCAGCTGATCAAGTCGCAGATCAAGGGCGGCGTGGACGGCATCGTACCGGTGGGCACCACCGGCGAATCGCCCACGCTCAGCTACGAAGAGCACATCGAGGTCATCCGGTTGGCAGTGAAGTTCGCGAATGGCAAGATCAAGGTCATCGCCGGCACGGGCGGCAATTCGACCAGCGAGGCGATCTACCTGACCAAAGCCGCCGAGGAAGCGGGCGCGGACGCGTCGCTTCAGGTCGCGCCGTACTACAACAAGCCCACGCCGGAAGGCCTGTTCCAGCATTTCCACGCCGTGGCCCGCGCGACCCGGCTGCCGATCATCTTGTACAGCATCCCCGGCCGTTGCGCCGTCGAGATCGGCGTGGACACCGTCAAGCGACTCGCCCAGGACAGCGTGAACATCGTCGGGATCAAGGAAGCCGGCGGCAACGCGGACCGCGTGAGCCAGTTGCGCGCGGCGCTCGGACCGGGCTTCACCATCCTGAGCGGCGACGACGCGCTGACGCTGGCCTTCATGGCGCTGGGTGCGCACGGCGTGGTGAGCGTGGCGTCGAACGTGATTCCCCGCGGCGTGGCCAACCTGGTCGAGGCCTTCCGGCGCGGGAAGCCGGAACTGGCGCTCAAGCTCCACGCCAAGTACTACCCACTGTTCAAAGACCTCTTCATCGAAACCAATCCCGCGCCGGTGAAGGCCGCGTTGGCGATGATGGGGATGATGGAAGACGAAATCCGCCTGCCGCTGGTGACGGTGAGCGCGGCGAACAAAGGGAAACTGCGGGCCAGTCTAAAGGCGTGCGCCGTCATCTGAAGCCCGCTCTGCGCTGGCACGTTGGAATCTCAACGAGGCGCTCCAAAACATGGACAGCCAGCCGCCAACGGAAGGGCCCAGCAAGCGCCGGCTGCGGCCCATGCTGATCGGTGTCTTTGGCGCGCTGGCACTGGTACTTGGCGCGGCGGCAGGGTGGTACCGGTACACATTTCCTTACGGGATCACGCACCCATGTTCAAAACAACTCGGCTTGGGATTGAGGATGTACGCGAGCGAGCATTCCGGGTGGTTCCCCCACGGCAAGGCCACTCCCGAGAGGTCGCTTGCCGCGATTGAGGAATTCGTCTCTGTGCATGTCCTCGCCGGAAAACATCTTCAGCCCGCGAAGTTGAAGGCCATCCTGGACGAGAAAGGCGAACTGGGCTCGGACTCCTGCGGCTGGCATTATGTGGAGGGACTCCGCGAGGAGGACGACCCGGGGATCGCGATTGCGTGGGACAAACTCACCGGACTGGGCCACGATGGCGAGCGACGGGAAGCGGGTGGGCGCGAAGTCGTCTTTCTGGATGGTTCAATCTCGTACATCCATGAATCCCAATGGCCGGGATTCGTGGAACAACAGAAACGCTTGCTGACGGAGGTCGCCGCGAAGCGGGAGACAAATTCACCGCCGATTCGCTGGAGCGACGAAACCACGCTGGGACTAAACAAATCGAAACCGGAAACCCAACAATGAACCCAACCAAGCTCGTCATCGTCGGTTCCCAAGGCCGGATGGGCAAGATGTTGCTGGACTGTGCCGCGCGCCAACCCGATCTCCAAGTCGTCGGCCAGATCGATCAAGGCGACGACCTCGCCGCGGTCATTGGCGGAGCCGACGCGGCGATCGACTTCAGCTTTCACGAGGCCACGCCAGCGGTGGCGGCGCTCTGTGCCGCGCGTGGCAAGGCACTGGTCATCGGCACCACCGGCCACATCGAGGGCGAAAAGTCCGCGATCCGCGCACAGGCTTCGCGCATCCCGATCGTCTGGAGCGCGAACTACTCGACCGGCGTCAACACCCTTTTCTGGCTGACGCGCAAGGCCGCGGAAATCCTCGGCCCGGGCTTCGACCTGGAAGTCGTCGAGATGCATCATCGGCTCAAAAAGGACGCCCCCAGCGGCACGGCCACGACGCTGGCGGAAATCCTGGCCGATGTCCGCCACCAACAACTCAAAGACGTCGTTCGCCATGGCCGGCAAGGCCTCACCGGCGAGCGCACCGCCGCCGAGATTGGGATGCATGCGCTGCGCGGCGGCGACGTGGTGGGCGATCACACCGTCATTTTCGCGACCAACGGCGAGCGCGTGGAACTGACGCACAAGGCCTCGAGCCGCGAGGTTTTGGCCAATGGCGCCTTGCGCGCCGCGAAGTGGGTGGTAGGCAAACCGCCCGGCCTTTATGACATGCAGGACGTACTGGGACTGAAGTGAAGTTCGGCAACCGGCATCCGGAATCTGACATCAAGAACCTCGCATTCGTTGCGCTGGGCTCGAACTTGGGCGACTCCCCTGCCCTGCTCCGCGCCGCGATGGACCGGCTGGAATCTCTCAGCACCGCTCCCCTGCTTCGCTCCTCGCTCTGGCGCTCGACGCCGGTGGATTGCCCGCCCGGTTCCCCGCCATTCGTGAACGCCGTGGTCGGCGTGAAACCGCTGGCAGGCGAAACGCCGGACAGCCTGCTGGCCAAATTGCAGGCGCTGGAACGCGAATTCGGACGCCAGCCCAAAACCGTGCCCAACGAGCCACGCCCGTTGGACCTGGACTTGATTGCCTTCGGGGCCGAGCGGCGCGCTTCGCTTCAACTCACCCTGCCCCATCCGCGCGCGCACGGGCGCCGGTTCGTACTGGCGCCGCTGGCCGAGATTGCGGCAGACGTCGTCTTGCCCGGATGGACGGCCACTCCAACCGGACTGTTGCAGGCACTCCGCACGGAAGAAACGGTTCAACGGCTCCCGGCCTGAAGCGGCGAAAGTACGGGTCGTCGTTTGCATGACGCCCGGTTGGTGGCACCTTTGGCCGCCTTATGACGACAACCGCGAAAACGAATATTGTTGCGTATCTCAAGCCCACCTGCGGCTGGAGCAACGGCGTGCGCGCCGTGCTGCGCAAGTACGATCTCCCCTTCGAGGACCGGGACATCATCAACGACCCCGCCCAGCGCGAGGAGATGATCCGCAAGAGCGGTCAGATGCTCAGCCCGTGCGTGGAGGTCAACGGCCGCATGCTGGCCGACGTGAGCGGCGACGAGGTCGAGGCCTTCCTGCTGGCGAACCGTGTGGTGATCCCCAGCGAGCGCCTGCCCGACGCCCCGACCAACGCCCCTTGCGCGCACGAAATGCCCTTCAGTTCCACCATCGCCTTCCGCTGACGGCGGGGGGTACGGAACCCAGCGGCGGCCCACTTCGCTTTTTGTCAGGGGTTTCCAGGCCTCGACGCTGAGAACTCAACCGGGTTCCGCAGGCGCTCAGCTCGGGGCGGTCACACCGGCGACACCTGAGACGAGCGGAAGTGCTCGTTTTCGCCGTGGTTGAAGCCGCGGAGTTCGCCGGACCGCCGCGCAGGTTTTGGCAATGGCGGGGCTTGTGGACGATGAGGGCCTCCAGATCGAAACACGTCGGATTCTTGCCGGTCGCCGCCAACACGTTGCTGACGGGGTGTCGGATTTGCGGTTGGAGGTCGCGACCCCGTTGCTCGGGATCGCTGCCGGTTGGCGGGGAACTTGTCGGCGACAGGTTGGAGATGGCTCGCGAAACGTCAGACTAACGACCACCTATGGGCATCCTCGCATCGCAGGCCCGGACCGACAGGTTGAATCAGCCTGGCAAAACCAGGGCGGCCCTTGATTCCCTGGCGGATTTCCGCACCGACAAGCGCGTGCTGCGGCTCTCGCTGTTGGCGCTGCCGATCGGCGTGATCAGCGCCCTGGTGGCCAAGGGACTGCTGTGGTTGATCGCCGTCATCACGAACCTGGCGTTTTTCCACCGTTTCTCTGCCGAAGCGGTGTCGCCGGCAGGACACCATCTCGGCTACGGCGTAATCGCCATCCCCGTACTCGGCGCGCTGGTCATCGGCTTGATGGCCCGGTTCGGCAGCGAGAAAATCCGGGGCCACGGCATCCCGGAAGCGCTCGAAGCCATTCTGCTCGGACGCAGCCTGATTCAGCTCAAGGTCGCCATCCTCAAACCGATCTCCTCAGCCATTTCCATCGGCACCGGCGGTCCGTTCGGTGCGGAAGGTCCGATCATCATGACCGGCGGGGCGTTCGGATCCCTTTTCGCGCAGCTCTTTCACCTGTCGGCGGCCGAGCGCAAGACGCTCCTGGTGGCGGGCGCCGCCGCGGGCATGTCGGCGGTCTTCGCCACGCCGGTGGCGGCCGTCCTGCTCGCGGTGGAACTGCTGCTGTTCGAATGGAAACCGCGCAGTTTCATCCCCGTGGCGGTGGCCTCACTTCTGGCCTCGATGCTGCGCGGGCCGCTGCTGGGGGCGGGTCCGATTTTTCCCGTCACGCCGCACAGCGCGATGGGTGCGGCCGAGCTGGGCGTGGCCCTGGGGGTCGGCCTGGTGGCCGGGCTCGGTTCGTGCCTGCTCACCGCCCTGGTCTATGGCACGGAGGATGTGTTCGAAAGGCTGCCGATTCACTGGATGTGGTGGCCGGCGCTGGGCGCGGTCGTGGTGGGCATCGGCGGCGTGATCAACCCGCGCGTGTTGGGCGTCGGCTATGACACCATTCACAGTCTGATGCGCGGCGAAATCCTCGGCCTGGCCCTCCTCAGCCTGCTGGTGGCCAAGGGCGTGGTGTGGTCGATCGCCTTGGGCTCCGGCACCTCGGGCGGGGTGCTCGCACCGCTGTTGATGATCGGCGGTGCCCTGGGAGCACTGCTTGGCCAGCGGGTACCAGTGGGCGATCCGGGCTTGTGGGCGATGGTCGGCATGGCTTCGATGATGGCCGGCACGATGCGCTCCCCGCTCACGGGCATGGTGTTCACGCTGGAACTCACGCATGATTTGAACGCCTTGCCCGCGCTGCTCCTCGGCTGCGTCGCCGCCCTGGCCGTGACGGTGCTGTTGCTCCGCCGCTCGATCCTCACCGAGAAACTCGCCCGGCGTGGTCACCATATCAGCCGGGAATACAGCGTTGACCCGTTCGAGCAGCAACGCGTGGGCGAAGTGATGGAGCGCCACCCCCCCAAGGTTCGAGCGGACATGAAGCTGACGGAATTTTCGAACCGCATCACGAACGGCGACCCCGACCTCTCCCGCCGCCAAGGCACGCTCGTGGTGGATGCCGAGGGCTGGCTGGTCGGTATCATCACCCGCGGCGATATCGTCCGCGCGCTCCAGCAAGATCGTGCTGGCAGCATGACCGTCTTTGACGCGGCCAAGCCCGAGCCGGTGGTGGCCTATCCCGACGATTCGCTGCACGACGCTGTGGCGTGCATGTTCAAGCACAATGTCGGACGCTTGCCGGTGGTGGACCGCGACGACCCGCGACGGCCGGTGGGCTATTTGGGCCGCGGCGACATTCTCGCGGCCCGCCTCCGACTGCATCAGGAGGAGGAAGTGGGGGAGAAGGGAAGCGGGTTGGGCGCGCCCTCCCGACCGGAGCAGGCGGTCGGCTGACCCCCGCTCGCGAACTTGATACCAACGCTCGCTGCCGGTCGATCTCGCCGGTCGATCTCGCCTTGTCGAGTCAGCCGCCGCGAGTCTAGTCTGCGGCCATGAACCCACTTGGATGCCTGGCCGCAGTCCGTTCAAGTACCATGCCCCGATGCCCGCAATGGCCGAAACAATTCCCCCGACGGCAATCCGGTCGCGCCCGGTCGGTTGCTTTGGCGCTGAGCTCGGTGCTTTGCCTCGGGCTCAGCGGGCCGCTGGCGCGCGCGGCAGGACTGCTGGGCGGCGTCGCGCGGATCGATATCACGCCGGCCCAGCCCGTGGTGCTCAACGGCTACGAGAGCCGGAAGGACCTCTCGCGCGGCCTACACGACCCGTTGTCGGCGCGCGCGATCGCCTTCGAGCAGGACGGCCAACGTCTCGTGCTGGTCGCGATCGACAACCTGGGGTTCTATAACCACACCGCCGAGCCGTTGCGCCAGGCCATCCTCGACGCCTGCGGACTCCAGCCGTCTGAGCTGTTTCTCTGCGCTATCCACACGCACAGTGCCCCAACACTGACGCTGGAGCCGGGGACAGTTCACACCAACAACGTCGCGTACACGCGCTCGCTTCAGGACAAGCTGGTCGATCTGGTGCGGAAAGCACTGGCGAATCTTGCGCCCGTCGAGATCGGCATTGGCTCCGGTTCGTCTCCGGTGGGTGTCAACCGCCGGGAGGTCGTCCAGGACAGCACCGGCACGGCGAAGATCGTGCTGGGGCGGAACCCTTCCTTGCTCACCGACCGCGAGGTGCAGGTGCTCAAGCTGGCGCGACCGGCCGGACATGAATTGACCGCCGTGCTCTTCGCCTACGCCACGCACAGCACTTCGCTGGGACCCAAAAACTGCCTCGTCAGCGGTGACATCCACGGACTGGCCGGGCAGTTCTTGGAGCGTTACCTCGGCGGAGATGTGGTCGCGCCCGGCTTCGCCGGCGCCTCCGGCAACATCGATCCGTGGGTGCGCATCCTGCCCGACTTCCGCACCGACAACGGCTGGATCCCGGAACCGGTCTTGCTGGGGACGATGCTTGGCGAAGAAGTGGCCCGCGTGCTCGAAGGCATGAAGAACTTGGAGACCAAG
Organism: uncultured bacterium; assembly: GCA_963735925.1. GTDB lineage: Bacteria > Verrucomicrobiota > Verrucomicrobiia > Limisphaerales > J093 > DSVZ01. The sequence goes on along the minus strand of CAVTMT010000003.1, from coordinate 146,063 downwards.
GGCCCCATCAAGACCGAGTTGAAGACTCTCGCACTGCCTGGCAAGACCACCGGCGAAGGGGCCCCTGCTACCGAACTCAAGGTGCCGTTCAACCTCACGGTCGGGCGCGTCGGCGACATCGCTTTCGTCGGCTGGGGCGGCGAAGTCTTCAACGAGATCGGCCAAGCCGTGAAATCCGCCTCGCCGTTTCGGACTACGTTCATTTTCACCCACTCCAACGGCGCGGCCGGTTATGTACCGACGCGCCCCAGCTACGCCGAGGGCGGTTACGAGGTGCAGAGCAGCCCGTTTGCACCGGGAGCGGACGAGCGGTTGATCGAGGCGACGCTCCAAGCACTGAGGGACCTGCAATGAATGCGGCGAGACGAACCTTCGTTGGCAGCCTGGCCTGGCTGGGCGCGGCGGCTGTCGCGTTGGCGGCGGAGGCCGCGGCTCCTTATCGAAACGCCACGCTCCCCATCGAACAGCGGGCCGAAGATCTGCTCGGCCGGATGACGCTGGCCGAAAAGGTGGGCCAGATGAACATGCCTTGTGTCTATGAGAGCGGCCTGGGTAACTCGATCGCAGAGAAGACCGCGGCGGTACAGAAGTTCGCGGCGGGCACCTATGTTCCCGGGTTGGGGCCCGGCGGCGGCTTCTTCACTCTTCCCAACACGATCCTCCACGAAGGCCCGCGCCAGCAGGCGGAGTTCTTGAACCTGCTTCAGCGCATCGCCCGCGAACAGACCCGGCTCGGCATCCCGCTTCTGCTCACCGAGGAAGGCACCCACGGGCTGATGTGTCCGGGCGGAACCATCTTCCCGGAAGGTCCGGCCTTGGGCAGCACCTGGAACCTGAACCTGCTCTCGCAAATCTACGCGGCGGTGGCCCGCGAAACCCGCGGCATCGGCGTCCACCAGAACTTCACGCTGGTCGTGGAGCCGATCCGCGATCCGCGTCTGGGTCGGAATCAGGAGGCCTTCAGCGAAGACCCGTTCCTCTGTTCGCGCATCGCCGAAACGATCGTCCGCGCGATGCAGGGCTACGATGTTTCCGCCCCGGACAAGGTGGTCGCCGGTCTCTGCCACTATCCGGGCCAAAGCCAGCCGGTGAGCGGTCTCGAACGGGGCGCAATGGAAATCTCCGAACGGATGTTGCGCGAGGTGTTTCTCCCACCCTGGGAGGCGGGCATCAAAGGCACCGGCGCTCTGGGTGTGATGGCGACCTATCCCGCCATCGACGGTGTGCCGACCCACGCCTCGGCGAAACTCCTATCGCAGATCCTCCGGCAGGAATTCGGTTTCGACGGCCTGGTGTTGAGCGAAGGCGGCGGCATCGGGACGCTCGTCTATGAAGGCCTCGCGCCGACGCAGAAAGAGGCGGGCGCACTGGCGCTGGCCGCGGGCCTGGATGTCGGCATTTCCTATGAATCGGGCTACCTGGCCGATCTGATCGCCAGCGTTGGCGAAGGCAAGGTGCCGATGAGTCTGATCGACCGCGCCGTGCGACGGATACTGAAACAGAAATTCCGGCTCGGCTTGTTCGAACGGACAGAAGTTGACCCCGAGCGGGCGGCACAGGTGGTTCACCAAGCCACACACCAGGAGTTGGCCCTGCAGGCCGCGCGCGAGGCGATCGTGCTGCTCAAGAACGAAGACAACTTGCTGCCGCTCAAAAGGAGTCTCCGTTCGATTGCCGTGATCGGGCCCAATGCCGACGAGCCGCGCAATCAACTCGGCGACTACGTTCCCGCTGCGATTCCTCAGCCCGTCGTCACGGTCCTGGCGGGCATACACCAGGCGGTATCGCTGGACACGCAGGTCATCTACGTCAAAGGCTGCAATGTCCTCGGGGACGAGCTCGACGAGTTTGCCCGAGCCAAAGACGCGGCGGCCCAAGCGGACGTCGCGATCGTCGTTGTTGGGGAGAACGCCTGGCATTCGGCCGGCGGTCCGGCCACCGACGGCGAAGGTTACGATGCCGCGACGCTCGAATTGACCGGCCGCCAGGAGGAACTCGTGGAAGCCGTGGTCGCGACCGGCCGGCCGACGGTGGTGGTCCTGATCAATGGCCGCCCTCTAGCCACCCGCTGGATCGCCGAGCACGTGCCGGCGGTCGTCGAGGCGTGGCTGCCGGGTGAACGCGGCGGCCGGGCCGTGGCCGAAGTGCTCTTCGGCGATGTCAATCCGAGCGGTCGTTTGCCGGTGACGGTTCCGCGCCACGCCGGCCAACTCCCGGTCTATTACAACGCCAAGAAATCCAAGCCCTACTGGGTGAAACAGGGCTGGGGTCGTGCCTATGTGGACCTGCAGCCGTCGCCGCTTTACCCGTTCGGCCACGGACTGAGTTACACGCGATTCGAATACGCCAACCTGAAGCTGGGTGAGCGGGAAATCGGTCCGGGCGGCAATCTCGAGGTGCAGGTGGATATCAAGAACATCGGTGATCGGCCGGGCGCAGAGGTGGTTCAACTCTACCTCGAGGACAGGGTCAGCAGCGTGGCGACGCCGGTGAAGCAGTTGCGCGGTTTCGCCAAGATAGCCTTGCCACCGGGCGAGACGCAGACCTGCCGCTTCACGCTGGGGCCGGACGATCTGGCCCTTTACAATCAAGACCTGCACCGCGTGGTCGAGCCGGGCCAATTCCAGGTCATGGTCGGCGCCTCCGCAGCGGACATCCGCCTGACCGGCGACTTTTGGGTGAAGGACGTTGAATTGTGACTTAGCCCGTTGCCCGACGCGGCCGTGGACGCGATCTGGCGGCCAACCGCACTGTCCGGCGATTCGAACCTTTACAGAAACAGTCAAACCATGCGAACCAATCGGAGACTCCAGGCGACCCTCCAAGCGGCGCTCCTGCTCAGCGCGGCAGCGTTGGCCGCGCGGGCCGAAGAGACCTATCAAGTCAGGACGAGCCACCCACGTCTGATCGTCGAGGACGTGGCGGCGATGGCCCGGCGCTGCACCGGACCGCTGGCCGAGGATTATCGGTTGGTCAAAGAGCGCGCGGACGCTGCGGTGAAGCGCGGCGGGATTGAGTTCGTTACCAATCCCTGGTCGATTCCCGAGGACCTGATGAACTGCGGACTGGCGTACCTGATCGAACGCGAACTCGGTCACGAGAGCCGCCAGTACGCGGACGTGATCGTCAAGCAATGGGGCGACGGAGGAATTATTGCGAATCGCGAGGGCAGCCACTTCGGCTATCACGCGCTGGCCTACGATTGGATCTACGACGCGCTCACGCCCGAGCAGCGGGTGCGTTACGGCGACGCACTGGGCTCGTGGCTGCGGTTCTTCACCGACCAGCCCGAGATTCTGCTCAAGTGGGGCCACTGGGAGTACAACCAGACTTGGGGGCCGATCCACCTCAACGTCATGAACTGCCGCGACGCGCTGACCCAAAAGCTCTTCATCGCCCTGACGATTACGGGCGCGGGCACGCGCTACGAAGCCGACGCCAAAACCTTCCTCGATTCCTGGAATCGGCGCGTGCCGGCGGAGTGCCTGCCGGCGTTCGATCGGATGGGCGGCGTCTGGTCGGAGTCCTACGGCCACGGCGCGTACGGTCCGGTCACGGTCATTCCTTACGCCTTCCAGGCCTGGCGCACCGCCACGGGCATCGATTATTTCAAGCAGTTGAAGCCTTGGGGCTATCCGGTCGAGGAACCGCGCTGGGTCGCCTACACGATGATGCCGCACAACGAGCGCACGGCCTGGATCGACGACGGCGACGGCTCCAAGCCCGCCGCCTTCGCCCGCGCGGCGCCGATGCTGCACGACGGCCTGTCGCAGTGGTTCTCCGATCGCGGACACGATTGGCTGCGCGAACGCTGGCAGCGCGTCGCCTGCTACGATCCTGCGATCCCCGCCACGCCGCCCGACCACGCTGCCGCTGGCCTATCTTTTCCCCGGCGCCGGACACGTCTATATGCGCAGCGCCTGGAACGATCCGAACGCGACCTGGGCGTTCTTCGGCTGCGGTCCCCAATTCGCCGGCCATGCGCGCGACGACGAGGGCCACTTCCTGATCTACAAGCGCGGCGCGCTGGTCTCGCGACAGGGCGGCCAGGGCCACAACGACACCGACTACTACGCCGGTGGCTCGCTCATCTTCAACATCGTCACGATCTTCGATCCCGAGGAGAAGTTCCGCCGGGACAAGGGCAACGAGAACGACGGCGGCCTGCTGCGGCATGTCTATGAGGGCGACGGTCTGCCGCGAGAACGCGGTCATATCGTCGCTTTCGAGAACGCGCCCACCTACACCTACGCGGCAGCAGACATCACCGCGGGGCTACAACGCCAAGAAGGCCCGCGAAGTCACCCGCCAGTTCCTCTACCTGCGCGGCGAGCGAGAGTTCTTCGTCGTCTTCGATCGCGTGGAGGCGACGCAACCCGAGTTCCGTCGCCACTTCTTCCTCCACGTTCCGACCGAACCGCAGGTGGACGGGAATCGGTTGAACTGGCTCAGCCTACCGGAAGCCGATGGCGACAAGTCGGTCCTGTCGCAAGGCCGGTCTCGAATGTTCCTCACTACCGTGCTGCCGGCGAACGCGCAAATCGTCACGCGCGGCGGGCCGGGTCAGGAAGCCTGGGGCCATCCGCTCGAACCCACGGCGCAGTACAACCACATGACCGAAGGCCGGAAGAAGCCGCCGATGTGTCCCTGGCGCATCGAAGTGGGCGATCCGAATCCGGGTGCGCGCACGTTGTTCCTGCACGTCTTCGAGATCGGCGACGAACAGGACGTGCAACCGACCGAGGTGAAATTCGTCGCGCCTGCTGGTGTGGACATCGGGGGGCGCTGGCAGATACAGTTCCATGCGAACGGACCGCTGGGAGGAAGAGTGGGCAATCGGAAACTCGCAACCGTGGTCCACACGGAAGGACAGTATCCGACCGGCGCGAATTGACGAGGCCACCTCGCATCCGCTGCTGTCAGACGGCGCTGACCCTCCACTGTCCCACGCCCAAAGAGTCAGCCCACTTCCGGCCCCGCCAATGCGAACTGGCGGAGGGGATCGCCCGGAGAAGAGTCTTCCCCAAGAAACATGCGGATCAACGGGCGCTGGACGTTGAATCCGTGCTGTCGAGCCCAATCAACGGCGGCCTCATTCGGATCGGGGATGTCCCAGTAAAAAGTCTCGTTGGGATGGCGCGCGATAAGCGCTTCCACCAAGCCGAGGCCGGCCTGGGCCGAGTCCGCCACCACCGGTCCCAGGTAGAGCGCCTGCGAACCAGCGCGGGCGAAACCGAAGCCGGCGAGGCCACTGGCTGCTGACTCCATGACAAGCGCGGCCGGGCTCTCTTCGGCCAACGCTCCCAACAACGCCCGGCGCGAAACACCGAAAGCCGCCGCGTCCAGCGACTCGACCCGCGCCGCGTCGGTCTCCTCCCACGGCCTCAGTCCTGGCCTTGCCGCGTCCGGCGTCATCATGGCCGGACGGCCCACCCAGCGTTTGAGCGTCCACTCGCAGCGGAATCCCGACCGGTCATAGACCTCCTTGCCAGCGGGCGTGGCGTCCAGTTTGATGCAACGCACGCCCCGGCCGCGCAGGTACGCGATGCAGTGCTTCAGCAGCGCGCGACCGATGCCGCGCCGGCGAAGATCCGGATGCACCAGCACCATCCTGATCCAAGCCAACTCCGGCCCGTAGATGGTGGTGGTGGCCGTGCCGGCGGGGGTTCCGTTCCATTCCGCGAGGAAGCAGCCGTCCGACTCCAGCGCCAAAAAGCGCTCCCAATCCGCGCGCGTCTGGTTCCAGCCAGCGAGGGCGCGAACTGAATCCGCGAAGTCGAGGTCGGCCGCGGTCAGCGTGCGCAATCGCAAAGGCGGTGGGCTTTGCTCAGAGTGTCGGTTCACGGAGGTTCAACCGCCCAACCAATCGTCGCGATGCCGGGCCACGAAATCGTCATCGCTCAAATGCGGGTAGGCCCGACATACGCGGTCGATCTCCGCGCGCTGGCCGGGACTGAGGACCTCGTTCGGATCGAGGCACCAAGTGCCCGCCAGCAAGCCTTGTCGGCGCAGGATTTCGTGCAGGCCAGGGATGCAACCGGCGAAATGGTGCGCGACGTCGAAGAACGCAGCGTTGCAGTCGGTGACCTCCATGGCGCGCTGTAAAAGTCGCGGCGCAATCGCCTCGCCGCTGCCGGCAACCCGATGGCACTCAGCGTGCAACTCGACCGCGCGCCGCGTCCACACCGCCCAGTGCCCCAGCAGGCCGCCCACGATGCGACGCTCGACCACGCGCCGGCCGACGCGGATAGGATATGGCGTGAGGAGATCGACCACGATCGTGTCGTCGTTGCCGGTGTACAGCGCGATGTTGTTCCGACCCACCTCGGCAACGGCGCGAATGACATCCAAGGTCTGGTAGCGGTTGAAAGGGGCAATCTTGATCGCAACGACGTTTTCGATTTCGGCGAAGCGCCGCCAAAACGAGCCAGCCAGGACCCGGCCGCCCACCGCCGGTTGCAGGTAAAAGCCGAAGAGAGGAATGACCTCCGCCACGGCGCGGCAATGGGTGATTAGCTCGTCCTCGGTGGCTCGCCGCAGCGCGCCCAAGCTGAGCAGGCCGGCGTCGAAGCCGAGTGCGCGAGCGAGGTTCGCCTCGGCGGTCGCTTGCCGCGTGGGACCGCAGAGGCCGGCGATCCGCACTGCGCGTCGTGGGCTGCCCTCGCCTTGGAGAGAGGGTTGGGTGAGGGAGGATTTCCTCTCAATGTGCGCTTTGCCCCTCATGCGTTCGGAGTCGGTTGAGCAAGGTGAAATGTCATCCCGCGCCAGTTCCTCTGCCGCGAGTTCCAAGACGGGTTTGAACAGTCCCACCTTCGCGCTGTGAATCGCAAATTGGGTCGTATGCACGCCGACGGCCAATCCGCCGGCTCCCGCAGCCAGGTAGTACCGGCACAGCGCGCGCTGGTGGCGCTCGTCGAAGCGGCGCCGGGCCGTCAATGCCAGTGGACTCGCCGGAATTACCAAACCCTCCGCGAGTCGCGTCCGTAGGTTTTCAATAGTTGCCATCGCGGACCTCGAAGTGCGTCGGCCGGCCCAGATCGCGCCCGCCCGACTCAACCCAGCGCGCCACCCAAGTCAGCATGGTTTCCAGGCTGGTGGGCGGGGGGCCGAGACGCGCGCAGAGCCGCCCGGCGTTGGCGAGCAACGCGGTTTCAGCTTCCTCGTTTACGAAGTGCGGCGTGCGCTGCATCAACTCACCGAGCCGGGTGGCCACGGCTCGCACCGAGAAAGCCTCCGGTCGGCACAGGTTCCACACACTGGGCGGCGATGCTGCCATCGGCAGCGCGCGCAGGATCTGGTCGTTGGCGTCGCCCTGCCAGATGCAGTTGAAGGCGCCGGTGGACAAATCGATCGGGGCGCCGGTGTAAACCGTGCGGGCAATGTCCACCAGCACGCCGTACCGCAACTCGACCGCGTAGCAGAGCCGGAGCAACGCGATGGCGGTTCCATTCCGTTGCGAATAGAACTCGAAGAGCCGTTCGCGGCCCACCACGCTGTTGGCGTACTCGCCGGCAGGCGTGGTGGGATCGGTTTCCATTGCGCCCCCGCGATCGACTTCGCTGGGTGGATACACGTTGCCGCTCGAAAGCGCGACGATGCGGCTCTGCGGGTAACGTTCGCAGACACGCGCGGGCGCCAGGGTGTTGATGGCCCAGGTGGTGGCCGGACTGAGTGCGGTTCCGAACTTCAACCCCACCAGGTAAATGAGGTTCTCGGCGTCAGGCAACCGGGCGACGGCTCCCGCATCCAGCAGATCGCAACTCAGCGTTTGCACGCCGCGCGCCTCAAGCCAGCGACGGGACTGAGCCTCGCCAAAGCGGCTCACGGCCACCACCTCACGCGGGTGTCCGCCCGCCTCGGCCGCCCGCCGCGCGAGAACCGCCAGCGTCGGACCCATCTTGCCGCCGGCACCGAGGACGAGCAGTGGACTCGAAACCGTTTTGACGAAATCCACCAGGCGAGCACTGGGCCGCGTCAATACCTCTTCCAACTCGGACTCGTCGCGGATCGGTTTGATCATGTTGGATGCGGACATCAGATTGGCTGGCAGATGGCCACCAACCGCCCTCGCGGTTCAGTGAATCGGCGGCAGTCTAGCTCCAACCCGGCGCGGCTCAAGGCAATCCCGACTGCGCCCAAACTCCCGCGCCACCACCACCGTGTCTGGCGGCGCGCCGCTTTCGAGATTTCATTTGGAAGCCTTGAAAGTTGGAAATCCCGGGATTTGGTTCCTGCTTTCCTGAGTTCCTGATTGAACCTCTGCCTCTCCGCCGCTCCTTCGCAGCCCCACGGTGGGGGTCCGTCGAGCCCGGCGCGGTCCCGCGGTCCACCGACGAGTCTCCGCCTCGCTTCCGTTTGCGGTTCACAACGCGGAGCGCGCGCTTCATAGTCACCCGCAATCACCACCCTGTGAAAACATCGTTCCTGTTGTTGCTTGGCTTCGCCTGCTGTGCCCAGACCTTCGCGGCGGAGAATCTGATCCCCAATGGCGGCTTCGAGTCCGGCCTCGAAGGCTGGCGCGTCTGGTCCCGCAAAACGGGTGCGCTCACGCCCACCGTGGACCGGCAGGGCGCGCATCGCGGCAATGCCGGCCTGCACCTCGAACATCGCGGCGAGGAGGATTGGAGCCTCGAACCCAGCGGCCGCCTCGAGGTCCATGCCGGCGATCTGATCGAGCTGGAATGCTGGGTCAAAGTGCAAGGCCAGGGCACCGCCACGCTCTGTGTTTCCACTTGGGATGCTCAAGGAAAGGCCGGCTCCTGGTCGTACGGCGGGCGGACTGCGTCCGAGGCGCGGGCCTGGCAACACCTGACAACCCGAGTCGTCGTACCCGCCCATATCACGCAAGTCCAGCCACGCCTCATCGGCTACGGCCCGGCAAGCCTCTGGGTGGATGACTACTCCGTGGGCCGGGGCGGCAATGTGCTGGCACTGCGCCCGGCCAACCTCCCCGCCACCCTCGTACTCAGCAATGCGACGTTGGCAGTCACCTTCAACACCGCCGATGCCACGTGGTCGGTGCAAGATCTCCGGCCGGCCGGCCGGCGCTGGACGCAGCAGGCGTTCGCCAGTGACTGCATCGTCAAGAACGCTTCCGTCGAAGGGGGGCGCCTGCACTGCGCGCTGTTCCACGGCGGCTCCGGCCTCGATCTCTCGGCCACCCTGCAACTCGACGGCGACCGGCCGGAGTTGGCAGTCGAGTTGTCGGGTCAAGGCGACCTGCCGGCCGACGTCCTGTTTCCCCATCCGTTCATCGGCACGGGGGGCGACTATCTCGTCGTGCCAATGAATGAAGGCATCTCCTATCCCGTGGACGACACCTCCATCCCGCCGATGCGACTCATCGCCTACGGCGGCCACGGCATCTGCATGGCGTTCTATGGCGTGACCGACGGCGAGCGCGGGCAGATGACGATCCTCGAAACGCCGGATGACGCCTCCATCCGTGTCGAACGCCTCGACGGCCGGCTGGCGATCGTTCCCGAATGGGAGCCGCAGCGCGGCGAGTTCGGCTATGCGCGCCGGCTGCGGTTTGTGTTCTTCGATCACGGCGGTCACGTGGCGATGGCCAAACGCTACCGCGCCTACGCGAAGGAGGTCGGGCTGTTCAAGACCCTGGCGGAGAAGCGGCGGGCCAATCCGAACGTGGACCTCCTGATCGGGGCGGTGAACGTGTGGTGCTGGGATCGCGACGCGGTGCCTCTGGTCCGCGAACTGCAGGCGGCCGGGATCGAGCGCATCCTGTGGAGCAACCAGCAGTCGCCGGAGAATCTCAAAGCCCTGAACGCTCTGGGGGTGCTCACCAGCCGCTACGACATTTACCAGGACGTGATGGCGGCGACCAACTTCGCGCGCCTCCGCTGGATTCACCCGGATTGGACCAGCAACGCCTGGCCGCAGGACATCATCCTCGACCGGCGCGGCCACTGGCTCCGAGGTTGGGGTGTGGAAGCGAAGGACGGTTCGCTGATTCCCTGTGGCGTCCTCTGCGACCGGCGGGCATTGGACTATGCCCGCGAGCGGATTCCCGCGGAACTGGCCCGGTCGCCCTACCGCTGTCGGTTCATCGACACCACCACCGCGGCGCCCTGGCACGAATGCTACGCCCCCGCCCATCCGATGACGCGCACGGACAGCCGGCTTTGGAAGATGGAGTTGCTGCGTTACGTGTCCGGGGATAACCGGCTGGTGACGGGTTCCGAAACCGGTCACGACGCGGCGGTGCCGTTTGTCGATTATTTCGAAGGGATGCTGAGCCTCGGGCCCTACCGCGTGCCGGATGCCGGGCGACGGATGAACCAGATCTGGACGGACGTGCCGGAGCCGGTGGCCAAGTTTCAGCTTGGTCAGAAATACCGGCTGCCGCTATGGGAGCTGGTCTATCATGATTGCGTGGTGGCTCAGTGGTATTGGGGTGACTATAACAACAAGCTGCCCGCCCTCTGGGACAAGCGCGACCTCTTCAACGTCCTCTATGGCGTCCCGCCGATGTTCATGTTCGACCGCCAGTCTTGGGAGGCGCATCGAGCGCGCTTCGTCCAGAGTTACCGGAACACCTGTCCGCAGGTCCGGAGGGTGGGCTACCAGGAAATGACGTCGCATCGCTTTCTCACCCCCGACCGCAACGTCCAGCAGACCGCCTTTGCCAATGGCGTAACCATCACCGTCAATTTCGGCGGGTCCGAGTTTCCCCTGCCTGATGGCTCGATCCTGAAACCGCTGGCGTACCGCGTGGTCGGCGAACCGGGAGTCGAGTGAGGTTGCCCGCCTCGAACCAAGACAAAAAATGAGCGTCGGGGCGAACCGACGCTCAAAAGCTGACCGCCTTGGCGGGCGGGTTTATTGCGTAAACTCGGCCGTGGCCTGCAACGTGCCCACGCCTTTGGGCACCGTGGCGTTGATGGTCACGCTGCCGCCCACCATGTTCGCCGGACCGGCCGTGATCACCGAGCTGCCCGTGTTGATGCGCAGCTTGACCGGGGTGTTGTCGGGAATGCCCACGCCGGTGATCTGGACGGCGATGGCACCCGCCTGCGAGAAGACCACGTCCGGCGTCTGGGGATTCCCGCTGGGCGGCTGCACCACGTTCTGGCCGGCCACGCTGGCGATCGTGAGCGTGCCGAGCTGGTTGAGCTCGCCATTGGCCGCCGGCAGACCGACGACGCCGACCGGATTCTGACCGCCACTCAGGCTGCGGACGTAGGCTTCAACGCGGATCCGCCCGTTCGGATTATTGCTGTCGCCACCGTAGGCCTCCAGCGAACCGGGACCCGAGATGCGGTCGGCCCGCAGCAGGATGCCGCCGCCGGAACCGCGCCCGCCCTGGCTGGCGCCACTCCATTGACGGCTGCCGCCGTTGGCTCGAACCACGCCATTGAGGATGATATCGCGCGAGGTCGAAATGAGAATCGCGCCGCCGCCGCCGCCGCCATTCCCACCATTGGTGTTGTCGTTCGAGGCGCCGCCGCCGCCGCCCGATCCTCCCGCCAGCGGCTGCAGATAGGCATTGCCATAGACGCCACTATATCCGCCGTCCAGGCCGTCCCGGAGGTTCTGGGGGTTCGTCTGCTGGGCCGTGCCCGGAGCGCCGCCGCCCGGTCCCTGCCCGGCACCCCCGACGTAGGAGGCGGAGGCATCGAACCGGATGCCACCGCGGCCGCCATCGAATCCACCCGGACCGCCGCTGGCCGCCACCCCGGCCGGCAGTGCGTTGTCGCCGAAGTTGCCGCTGGCATCGATGGTCCCTCTGATGTTGACATCGCCGGTCGCCAGCCAGCGCACGGGGGTGTTGCCCGCATTGTTTTGAAAGCGGACGGTGACATTGACCGGGATGTCGATGGTGGTGAAATTCCAGACCCCGTTGGCACGAGCCGACATGTCGAACGTCTGCACTTTACCGCTGAAGAACGTCCAGTCCGTCCCGTTCCAGAACCAACTGTCGGCGGAATACTGGTCCCCGCCGTTGGCACTCCCGCCGAACATGACGATCTGTTTCCGGGAGCTGTTGTCCCAGACCATCTGATGGTATTGATAGCCGACCGGCGAATGCGCGGGTGACTCCAAGGTCCAGTCGGTGCCGTTCCAGGTCCATGTGTCCTGGTAGTTGTTGCCGCTGAACATGACCACTTCCTGCCGGACCGGGTCGAACGCCATCGCCGGGAAGTTCCGGGGCTGGGGCACGTGCAAGGGACTGCGCTGCGCCCAATCGGTGCCGTTCCAGATCCAGGTCTGGCCGTAATTCCCGAACAACACCACCTCTTGACGAACCGAGTCGTACACCATCGTGCTGCTCGCCGTGCCGGGCGGTTTGTTGGCGGGGTTGGCTTGGGCCCAGGTCGTACCGTTCCAGAGCCAGGTTTCCTGGCCACCCTGGTTGCCGCCGAAAATGACCACCTGCTGCCGGGCGGCATCGTACGCCATGGCAAAGCCGTCCCGCACCCCCGGCGAGCTGGCCGGATTCTTCTGGGTCCACGTCGTGCCGTTCCACGTCCACGTGTCGTTCAACCGGCCGGTGTTGCGGGTGCCGCCGAACAGGACGACCTCCGCCCGCGCGGCATCCCAGACCATGCCATGACCCCAGCGGTCGGGCGGGCTGGCGGCCGGAAATTTCTGGACCCAGTTGGTTCCCTTCCAGGTCCAGGTGTCGTTCAGTCCCGAGCCGTTGTAGCCGCCAAACAGCACGACCTCCTGGCGGGTATCGTCGAAGGCCAAGCCGTGCGCGTTGCGGCCCAGCGGGATCTGGCGGAAACCCAGCGCCCCGTCCGCTCCCGTCGAGCCGCTGCCGAACGGCAGGTCCGGATCGATGGCGAGCACGCTCGTCGTGGCGAGCCACGCCAGCGCCACCGCCAGCCTCGCGCACCGGGATCGGTTGTTCGTTTCGTAGTTCATGGTCATCATACGGCCTCTGCGGTTAAACGGGTCAACGGTCAGGGAGACGATTCGGACTCATTGGTTCTGATAGCTCACGAGGGCGGACGGGACGCTGATCAAGCCGGTCGCCGTCGCCGGAAGACTGTTGAGATAGCTCACCCCCGGTGAGAGCACGGTGACGCTCGTACCCGGATCGGGGCTCTGCGGTTGCGCGTTGAGATAGCTCACCGCCGCGGAAACCGCCGTTCGCGACAGGTCCGCCGGCGGCGTGTCCGGCAGCGAGTTCAGGAAACTAACGACGGGCGAAGCGGCGTCCAGTGTGGAACCGGCCGGCAAGGTCTCCGGCACCGCGTTCAGAAACGAAGCCTCCATCGATACCACGCGCACCTTCGGTTTCGAGTTGGCATCCACCGGATCGCTGCCTTCCAGCGTTTCGCCCAGATCATCCCAACCGTCGCCGTCGGTGTCGGCCACGAGCGGATTGGTCCCGTGCTTGAATTCGTCGAGGTTCTTCAAGCCGTCATTGTCGGGATCCTCGTCGCCATCATTGATGCCGTTGCTGTCGGAGTCCTTCTGCTTGGGGTTGTAGCCATAGCGTAACTCCCAACTCGTCGGGAGCCCATCCCCATCCAGGTCCCGGTCGCCATCGAGGATCCCGTCGTGGAACGTGCTGGGCTGGTTTGGATCGAGGCCGAGCACGATTTCGATGGCGTCGGGGATGCCGTCCTGGTCGCTGTCCACGCCACCCAGCACCCAGAACTGCCATTTGACCTCGGCCGGAATCGCATTGCCGGCGAGGTCGGCGACCGGCGGACGCACGCTCACCTCATAGAGGCCCGGATCGAGGTTGGACCCGAAGGAGAGGAGGATTGCGTCGATCTCCGAACGATATTCGAGTTGTCCGTTGGCCACCGCCACGTCATCGGCGGTGCCGAAGGTGCCGTCGGCCCCGGCGAACCGCAGGCGGAACGTGAGATCACTGACCGTGTTCGGGTCGATCGGCTCGTTGAAATAGGCGGCCACGAGATTGGCGGCTCCGACGATGCCACCCGCCTTGGGCAGCTTCTTGATCAGCCGCGGCGGGGTGGCGTCCTTCACCAAATCCACGAGCCGAGCCGCGGACCAGGTGGCATTGCCCCCCGTATCCACGGCGCGCGCCTGGACCTTGAACGTGGTCTTGCCCGCCGCCAGCAGCGGCGCCGTCAGCGTCTGGGCAAAGGCGAAGCTTCCGTCCGTCACCACCTTGACATCGTCGAGGTAAAACTCGACGTCTCGCACCTGCACATCGTCGGAGACCCCGGCGGAGACCTGAAAGGCCTTGCCCTCCTCCGAGCGGTAATGATCGGAGTTCGGCTGCAGCGGGAGGTCGAGCGAGAGCGTGATCCCCGGCGCCTGGCCTTGCGTGTCGTAAGGCAGATAGCCCACCACCTGGAGGCCCGCCTGGCTGCAGGCGACATAGCCCAGACCATTGTTGACCGCCACCGCCTGCGCCCCGCCCGGCAGTGGGAAGGTCACCAGAAACACGCTGTTGGTGCCGTCCGGATTGAGGTTGTAAAGCGACAGATTGTGCGGACCGTCGTCGGTGGAGTTCGGACCCACCGCGGCCAGGCCGATACCCGAACCGTTCGAAACGAGGTGGCGCCAGCCGCGTTGGGAATCGTTGTAGGAGCGCACCAAGGTAGGGGCGTCCGGAGCGGTGAGATCGAAGATGTTGAAGCCGGAGAGCTGGCTCGCGTACGCCCGGTTGCCTCCCACAAACAAACGCAACCGCAGGTTGCCCGCGCCCTTCGAGCCGGGCGAGGCGAGCGAGGTCACTTTGGTGAGCGTGCCATCCTCCACGGACAATACATAAAAGGTGCCCACGGACAGGGCGTAGAGATAGTCGCCCTGCAACGCCACATCCTCGATGGCGCCCCCTCCCAACGACAGCCGGTCCAGGACCGTGCCGGTGGACATTTCCACCACCACGACCTCGCCACTCGTCAAGCCGACATAGGCCATGCCACTCCCTGCCGCCACGGCCCGGGCGGCGGCGCCGAGCGGCACCACCTGCTTGATGAACGCCGTGGATGGCTGCGAGATGTCCAGCACCAGCAATCCGGCCGTGTCATCCGCCACGGCGGCGAACGATCCGGAACAGGCGACTCCGTACGCATTCGCGGGCGTGGGCAACTGCGCCACGTTCACGGGATTCAAACCCGAGGCCACGTTGAACAGGGTGACGCCGCCCTCCATGTCCGCGACCGCCGCCACGTCGTTCAGGATCGACACATCCACGGCCCGGCCGGGCGTGGCCCCCGAAGCCACGACGCCGGTCACCCCCACGGCGCCACCGAACGGATCCAACCCCTGCTTGACCGCGGAACCGTCGGAAATCCCGTTGTTCGGCGTGGACCAGAGTGTGGGCGAGGTGCCGATCACCTCTTCGGCCGCGTCGGGCAAACCGTCTCCGTCGGTGTCCGGCGAACCAGGATCGAGCGGGAGCAACATCGGGCGGGGCACTTCGGTGACGAGGCCGGAGGTGGCGCTTTCAAAGCTCACCTCACCGAAAAGACCGCGCTGCGCCTCGTAATAGCGGGCACGATAAAGCGTGTCGGGCGTCAGGGCGGCGATCGGGAAATGACCTTCGCCGTTCAACTTGCCCCGGAGCACCTGGCCGGTCGTCTCGTTCCGGAGCCAGTACCAGACCTGCCGGCTGTCCAGCTTGCCCGGCGTCGTGTCGGAGTAACTCTCAATGTTGTATTCATAGAAGCGGCGAAACGCCCCGCCCAGATCGACCGCGTCATAGCCCAGTCCTTGCAGCGTCCCGAGCGCGTTGGTCCAGCGTTTCATCGCGGCGATCAGTTCGTCGCGATCCATGAAGTCGATGCGTCCGGCCTGGGCGTGGGTGAAGACCTTCGCCTGGTACTCGGTGAACGTCTGGTTGAAATAGTGGGCCACGTCCCGGACGTCGGTTTCGCTGATGGACGCCGGGCGGGGCAGCGACAGCAGCGAGGTCACTTCCGGATCGGTCACCGCGATGCCTCCCGGCGACCCGGTGCCGGCGGCGGTGTGCAGCGCGGTGAGGAGGTTCACCACCTGCTGCGAGGCCGGGCGATAGTCCCCATTCTGGAGGTCCACGGCGTTGTACCAGATGCTGGCACCGTACATCACTTGCAGGACGTTGGTGTACGCCTCCAACAGCGCGAGGTGCGCCTGAAAATCGACCTGTTCGGGCGAGAGCGTCGGATCGTCCTGCAGCACCGGGCGACCCTGGAGGCCGATGCGGCGGGCCGAGGCCCACGGGCCGCCGTAGGGCACGTCCCGTTCATAGGTGAAATCCAGGCTCAACGCATTCGCCGACACGCCGCCGAACAATCCGAAGATGCAGGGGGCACAGCTCTTGCCGATCGAGAAACCCGCGGCCCCACAAGCGATCGCCTGGCCGACGCCCGGAGCAGCCTGGGCCAGACAGGCGGCGATCCCCGCGGCGTTGGCCCCCACGGAAACGGCGCAGTCAACCCCGTCGCCGATCGCGCAATCCATCACGTTGCGCGCGCCGCCGTACCCCAGCCCCATCCCGAGGCAGAACGCGGTCCCCACGCCCGGCACGAAGGACAGCCCGCAGTCCAAGGCGCCGGTCAACAGACTCAAACCGCAACCCGCGCCTTCGCTGGAACTGCACGGCCCCGAAGGCGGGGGGCCACCGGGCGGCGTTCCCGGCGCAGAACCGTGCCAGCCGGGCTGGCGCACCCCCACACCGGGATCGGAGACCACGTACGCGCCGTCGGCGGTCACCGTCATCGGGCCCTGGATTTCCCACTTGCCCGACTTGTGGTTGAAGCTCCACAGGGCGCTCTTTGCGCCGGGCGGGAGTTTCAAGCCGGTCGCCGGGTCGGGGAGGTTCGGGAAGCGCACCGGCACCGGCTGATCGAAGTTGAGCGGTCCGTCCGTCTGAATCGTGATCACGAGCGGCAGGCTCAGTCCCGGCGGGAGCGGTTCCGGCAAACGATCCGGAGAAACCGGCGCGATGCCGACCCGCCCGCCGCGTTGCCCGGAATTGTCGAAGAGATCGTTCGGCGGGACGCTGATCGTCACGCCGTTGAGCACCGCGTTGCTGGCGATGACCGAGGGAGGAAACGTGATTTCCGTGGTCGTGGTGGCGCTGACCGGCTTGAGCGTATCGGCGGCGATCAAGGGCAGGTAAATTTCGCCGGTGCCGCTGGCGAGGTTGGTTTCCACGCCGGCCACCGCATCCCACGCCTTGCCCACGAACGGATAGTATTGCCCGGTGGGCCATTGGCTCCCCACGGCGGTCCGGCCATCGACATGGACAAAGAACCGCCCCGCCGGCGCCGGCTGGAGCTTGAAGAAACCCGCCGCGTCGGTGGTGGTCCGCAGCGTTTCCTCCGCCCCATCCACGGTGATCGTCACGCCTTCGAGCGGCTGGTTCGCCGTCTGGCCCGTCCCGTTCGGATCCGGCACCAACTGGGACGCATACACATGGCCGATGACGGCGGTCTGCCCCACGGCCACGGTGCTGAAGGTGTCGAAGAACATCTTGAACACGCCGCCCGCCACGCCGTCGCCATCGGCGTCCAGCACGCTGCCGTACTGGTCCTTCACCGCGTTGCCGTCGAAGGTCACCTGGACCCGGGCGCCGGCGGGGAGGTTTTCGAGGTAGAAGAGGCTCGCCTTGCGATGATCCGAGGAGACCTCGATCCGGGAAAGGATCATCCGGCCGCCGAATTCGGCGTGAAATTGATTGGTCGCGAGCAGGGTGTCCCCCGCCAGCGGCGCGCTGAAGTAGAGCACCGTTTCCCGTGTCACCGCCACTCCGTCCTCCGCCGGCATCGGCGAACTGCCGACCACGGTGGTCAGCGGCAGGGCCGAGCCCACATAGCGCAGCCGGTAATAACGGGTCTGCTGCGTCGTCGGCTCGCTGACCGTCAGGAGGTCACCCTGCTGCACCGGCGAGGTGGTGACGATCGCCCAAGGGAGGATGCCGCCGATGTCCGACGTCGCCTCCAGCACGAATCCGGTCGCGGAGGCCGGCCAGGCGAGCACGACCGCCTGCGGGGCACTCTGCTCGATTTGCAGTGTGGGGGGAGTCACCGTTTGACCCTGGCAAGGCCAGACGGCCCAGCAAAGCAGCCAGCCGGCCGCCCACCATGCCGTTCCTCGCATCCGTGCCCTGCGATCAAGCGGGACGTTCCTCATAGCACGCGAGGATAGGTAATGAAACAAGTAAGTGATGTCAATATCCAACTTTGCCGGTGTCAAACTTTGCCGGGATGGCGGTCGCGGCGCCGGCCCGGGAGCCGGGGCGGCGGTGGAGACGGACGGAGGTCGGTCCGGCCGGTGAGCGGACGGCCGGACCGCCGGGGTTCCGCCGGGAGGCGCCGGGCCGGGCGGCGGCCGGGACCGCAAGCGCAGCGGGTCGCAAGAAAAGCGTTGCAACCGCGGCCGGGCACCCTACTCATTGCCGCCGTCGATCAACGACGGCAACCGAGGTGAAACCGACCGATCTGCGGGGCATCCTGCAATACATCCCCCGCTTCCGCGAAAAGACGTTCGTCATCAGCGTGGATGGCGCGATCGTCACGGACGAGAACTTCGCCAACATCCTGATGGATGTGGCGGTGCTGCGCTCCCTGAGCATCCGCGTGGTGCTGGTGCACGGCGCCGCGGCCCAAATCCAATCGCTGGCCGCGCAGCAGCAGGTGCCGCCTTCGGACCTCGACGGCACGGGCGTCACGGATGCCCCCACGCTGCAACTGGCCCTCCACGCCGCCAACCGCCTGACCCACGAGATTCTCGAGGGCCTCGCCACGCTGGACCTCCGGGCGGCCTGCCCCAACGCCATCGTCGCGCACCCGATGGGGATCCTCGGCGGAGTGGACCACCGCTTCACCGGCAAGGTCGAACGCGTGGATGTGGAACTGCTCCACGCCCTGCTCCAGGACGGCATCATCCCGGTGATTCCGCCGCTGGGCTTCGACGGCGAAGGCCACACGTATCGCGTCAACTCGGACGGCGTGGCGGTGGCGGTGGCGGACGCGCTCAAGGCGGTGAAGGTCATCTTCGTCACGACGTATGACGGCCTGACGCGGCAGGGCCAGTTCTTCCGCCAGATGCTGGCGAGCGACCTGGCCAAACTCCTCGTCGAAAACCGCGCGGAACTCACCAGCGAATCCCTGTCCAAGGCCACGCACGCCGCCGCCGCCTGCCAGGCCGGCGTCCAGCGGGTGCACATCATCAATGGTCGCATGGACGAGGCGCTGCTCACCGAGGTGTTCTCGAACGAGGGCGTCGGGACGCTCATCTACGCCAACGAATACCAGCAGATCCGGCGCGCCCTGAAGAAGGACATCCCCAGCATTTTGAAGTTGATTCAGCCCTCGGTGGAAAGCGAGGAACTCGTCCGCCGCACGCGCTCCAGTCTCGAGAAAACGCTGGCCGATTATTATATCTTCGAGATCGACAAGAATCCGGTGGGTTGCGTGGCCCTGCATGTCCACCCGTATCTGGGCAAGGGCGAACTGGCCTGCCTGTACGTCAAGAGCTCGCACGAAAACCTGGGCATCGGCCGCAAACTGCTCCAGTACACGGAAAACAAGGCGCGGGAGCTGGGGCTCAAGGAACTGCTTGCCCTCTCCACGCAGGCCTTCACGTACTTTCAATCCAAAGGCGGGTTCATCGAAGGCACCGCCGAGGATCTGCCGCCCTCCCGGCGCGAGAAGTATGAGCAAGGCGGCCGGCGCTCGAAAGTCCTGATCAAGCGGCTGAAGTAAGGTGCCGGAGGTGTCCCGCATGTTCCGCGCCCCGCTGCCCCGCGCGTTTGCCCTCGCCTGCCGCCGGCTGGGCGTCCGACCGACGCCGCAGGTGCTGCTCGTCTGGATCGGCGATCAACGCGCCGAGTGGCGGGAACAAACCGGGTCGTTCGACGCGCCCGGGTACCGGCTTCGCCGCCGCTATGTGATCTCGACCTCGCGGTTCGGCGTCGGCGCGCGCGCCGGTTCGAACCGCACCCCGCCAGGGCTGCATCGCGTGGCGCGGAAGGTCGGTGGCGGCTGGCCCGTGGGCAC
Source organism: uncultured bacterium (assembly GCA_963735925.1). Classification (GTDB taxonomy): domain Bacteria; phylum Verrucomicrobiota; class Verrucomicrobiia; order Limisphaerales; family J093; genus DSVZ01. The sequence continues at coordinate 126,126 of CAVTMT010000003.1, read as the reverse complement.
CGTTTTTCGCGGGCGGCGACCCGTGGGAGCGACCTGGCTGGGGATGCCGCAAGCGGCGATCGCCCACCGCATCCTGTGGCTCGAGGGCCTGGAGCCGGGCCGCAATCAGGGCGGCGACGTGGATTCTTTCCGCCGGTATATCTACGTGCACGGCGTGGGGGACGAACTCACCCTCGGGCGTCCCGCGTCGCGCGGCTGTGTCCATCTCGCGGCGAGCGATCTGCTCCCGCTCTATGATCGCCTGCCGGTCGGCACCCTGGTTTGGCTCGACCCGGGACACGAGCCGACGCCGGGCACGCGCGCTTGAAGCCTTCGCCCGCCGCCGGCCGCGAATTCAGCTCGTGACCGGCGCGGTGTCCCCGGCGCTTCACCATCCCCGATCAGCGGTCTTCCCGATTCAGCCGGCGGTGCTCGGCCACTCGGCCAAATCGCCACGCCGCCCACGTCAGGCCGAGCGCGCACACCGTGAACACGATCGCGTTCGGCGTACGCCGGGTCCAGGTCGTCCACGGCCAGGGGTAACGGAAGAAGGCGAAGTTCAGGCCGAAGTAAAGCCAGGTCGCCGCCAGCAAAGCGCCGCGCGTGAACTGACCCGCGGTTTCCCCCGCCTGGGCGCGCCGGCCCAACGTCACCGCCACGATCCCGGCGATCGCCACCGGCACGATGCCATACAGCAACCATCCGCCGCCGATCCCGATCGCCTGCTCCTCGTAGGCGAGCTGCCTCACCGTTTTGCCGGCGATCGGCAGGACCGTGACCGGCAGCACGAGCAAGTACGGCCACCATCGGCCGCCCGCGATCGCCACCACGGGAATGAGCCCGGCCAACAGGCCCACGTCGGCAAACAGGTTCAGCACCGGCCACTCCAGAAACTCGCTCCCGACCAACAAGCCCACATAGATCGCCGCCAGCATCCACTCGACGGCCGCCGGCAGCGTCGTTCCAACGGGGTCGCGGCCGACGGCGATGTTGCTCCGATTCAGCCACAGCCCCAGACCCAGCGTCCCGCCCATGCAGGCGCCGAACGTGGTCTCCATGAAATTCCACCAGTTGAGGCAGGAGCCGATCCGCGCCAGCGCTCCGGTTGCGAAGAGCTCCGTATTCCACGCGTGAAAGGCCTGCAGGCATTGGCCGAGCGGAAAACCGATCGCCCCGCCGAGCACCGCCCAGAGGGCGAGGCGACGCGCGAGCCGGTCGTTTCGATAAATCCCCGTGTAACTCACCAGGCCGATCAGTGCCGCGAGCAGGCCGCCCCAGACCTCGGGTCGTGGTTTGAGGCTGGCGGCGGGCAACCAGCGCCAGTCGGCGGAGAAATAGAGCCACGGCAAGACGCAATGGGCCGGGTCGAACGGCGCGTTCAGCAGACGGGTGCCCAGGTAAAACAACGCGAGCAACCCCAACATGACGCCGAACAACTCCCGCACACCGTAGCGCACGCCGCCCAATCCCATGCCGAGAAACGCGCCGGCAAATCCAATCCACAGGCCGCCTTTCAGTGCGAGGCCGAGCAGGCCCCAGCGCAGCGCCTCCCAGTGGCCAACCAGGGCCGGATCATGGGTCAAGCCGACCGTTTGGCCGTAAGTCATCGAACCGCCGAAGCCGATGGCCACCGTCGTCCAGGCCACCGCCCGCACGACCGGGAGCGAAGGCGCTTCCCGGCAAAACAGCCAGGCCAGCACGAGGGCGACCAGCGACCCGGCGATCATCGCCCCGGTCTCGTGCCCGTACTGGCCGCGAATCCCCCAGCCCAATCCGCCGGCCATCGCGCCGAACACCACGGGCTGCCACCAGGCCAGGTTCGCCCGCCGGGCGGTCCCCTCCCCGGCTGCAGGGGAACCCTCCGCGGCGACAAAATCGCGCAGGGGAACCCTGAACCCGGTAGGGACGCGCGGCCGCGCGTCCAAGCCGACCGGCCGGCAGGCCCTACCCGGTTCCTGGGAATCGGACCCGGGGCTCAAGGTCGTTCCTTGATCCGGTAAACGTGGGCGAGGGTGCGGATCACCACGCTGTCGCGCGCCAGCGCCGGCGTGGCCATGCACATTTCCCCCAGCGAGTTCACGCGCTCGAGCCGGAACGTATCGCCGCCGGCGAAGACATAGGTGTCGCCGTCCTCGCTCAGGCAAAAGACGCGGCCGCGGGCAGCCCACGGCGACGCGGTGAAGCCGGCCTGGCCATCCGGCTTGATCCGTTGCTTGCCGAAGATCTCGCGTCCGGTGGTGGCGTCGCGACAACTCAGAAAGCCAAAGTCCCACAGCACGTAGAGCCGGCCGTCCACGACCAGCGGCGATGGATTGTAGGGCGCGGCGTTGGGTTCCATCCAGGCGATGAAGCGGCTGTGGTTTTCGCCGGGCGGCAAGGTCAGGTCGCCCGCCCCGCCGGGTTTCACGACATAGACCGGTTTGTTGGGTTGCAGGTTGTCGCCCACGTAGCCGGCCGCGAGAAACAGGGCGTCGCCGACGGCAAAGGGCGTGGGGATGACGATGCTCGACAGGCCCTTCAGTTCCCACAGCGGGTGGCCGTCGAGATCGTAACTGCGCACCCGCTGGCGGCCGGGCGTGACCAGTTCGGTGCGCACGCTGTTCTGCCAGACGAACGGCGTGGCCCAGTTGCTCGGTTCGTCGCGGCGCACCCGCCACAGTTCCTTGCCGGTCCGCTTGTCGAACGCCGCCGCGAACGACTCCTCTTCGTTGTCGCTCACCACGAACAAGCGGTCGCCGTTCAGGACCGGCGAGGCGGCGGTGCCCCAGCCGTGGGCCATCTTGCGCGGTGAAAACGGGTGCGACCAGACCACGCGGCCTGCGAAATCGAGACAGAAAACGCCGACCGGGCCGAAGCAGGCGTACACGTGCTCGCCGTCGGTGACGGGCGTCTCGGAGGCGTACGTGTTCTTCACGTGATGCGGTACCGGCGGCGGTGCGGCATGAACCTCGGTCGTCCACCGCGTCTGGCCGGAATTCCAGTCCAGGCAAAGGACTTTCCAATGATGGCGGGCGGTGGGCGGTTCCGGCCGTTCGCCGCCGAAATAGAGCCCCTTCTTCGGCGCCTCTTCGGCGCCTTCGCTGACGGCGGTCGTCACGAAGATGCGGTCCCCCCAGACGATCGGCGAGGACCAGCCGCGACCGGGCACTTCAGTGCGCCAGGCAATGTTGGTTTCCGCACCCCACACGACCGGCAACTGCGGCGACTCCCCCACCCCGCGTGCGCCCGGCCCGCGGAACTGCGGCCAGTTCTCCTGCGCCTGCGCCGTCCAAGCGGCCAGGCTCACCGCGAGGGCCCACCCGGAGCGGCCGACCAACCGGTGGCCGCGCGTGCGGCCCTGCGTGCTTGTGAACATCATCGGCCCCTGCTACCGGAAGTGCGCGGCCTTGGCAATGCCCGGCTTTCCGGCGGGGCAGTTCGACCTTTTCTTCTCCCCGGCCGCGAATAGAGTCGCGGCTCCGTTTCACGAGTTGAATCGTACGCGCTATGGCTGAAGACAAATCCGTGATCAAACCGGTCGAGGCACCACCGCTGACACCGCTCAAACTAAGGTTCAAACTGGCCAAGACCCCGCGCCAGCAACCGAAGTATTCCCGCACCGTCCAGAACCTGGCCGGCGCGGAGGTCGTGCTCGCCGATCCGCGTGCCACCCGCAGCCTGGTGGCCTTGATGGACCTCCACGCCGTCAACGGCGGCGCGGCGTGCCACTGGGGGGGGCCGGCGGCTTTTGCGGAAATCAATGCCGCCGTTCATGGCCTGATGTTCGCCACCGAGGGGCGCGAGTGGTACGAGGCGTTCAACTACGTGAACGATGCCGGCCACACCGAGAACGGCGTGTACGCCCTGCGGGCGCTGTACGGTTTCGACGGCCTCACCTTCGAGTCGCTCAAAGGTTTCCGCAGCGTGCAAAGCAAGCTGACCGGTCACGGCGAATCGCACCTGAACCCCGAGGGGGTTTTGCTGAGCAACGGCCCGCTGGGCTCCGCCCTGCCGCAATCGCAGGGCCTGGCCCTTGCCGACCGACTCGCCGGCAATGAGCGCGTCACCATCACTCTCCTCTCCGACGGTGCGGCGATGGAAGGCGAGGCGAAGGAGGCCCTCGCGGCGATTCCCGGCCTGGCCGGCAAAGACCGGCTGAACCCGTTTGTATTGGTGCTCTCGGACAACGACACCAAGCTCTCCGGCCGCATCAGCCAGGACGCGTTCAGCATGGCGCCGACCTTCGCCGCGCTCGACGAACTCGGCTGGAAGGTCATCGAAGTCAAGAACGGCCACGACCTCCAGGCCGTTTATCGGGCGTTGGAAACCGCCCTCGCCCGCGTCCGGGCCAATCCCAAACAGCCGGTCTGCCTGCGCTGCAAAACGATCAAGGGGTTCGGCGTCAAGGCCACGATGGAGAGCGCTTCCGGCGGACACGGATTTCCGCTCGGCAGCGGCGAGAAGATCATCGAGTTCGTCAGCGAAATCTGGGACGGCGCGCCACCGGCCGAGTTCCTCGATTGGGCCCGCGCGCTCCGCGCCGATTGGGAAACGCGCGACGCCGCGAAGAAGGCGAAAGCCGCCGCGGCACTGGCCACCCCGCCGAGCGTCAAAAAGGACAAGGTCCAGAGCGGCCTGGCCAAAGGCGCCATCCGCGCCGCGCAGGCGGGCTACCCGGTGTTCTCGGTTTCCTCCGACGTCCAGGGCTCGACCGGCATGAGCACGTTCCAGAAGAGTTTTCCCGACCGGTTCATCGAGGTGGGCATCGCCGAGGCCAACATGGTCAGCACCGGCGCGGGCCTGGCCAAACTGGGCTTCATCCCCATCGTGGACACCTTTGCCCAGTTCGGCGTCACCAAAGGCAACCTGCCCTTGACCATGGCCGCGCTGTCGCAAGCGCCGGTGATTGCGGTGTTCTCGCACGTCGGCCTGCAGGATGCCGCTGACGGCGCCTCGCATCAGGCGACCACCTATCTCGCGGCGGTGAGCGCCATTCCCCACACGATCGTGGTCCTGCCGTCCTGCGCGGACGAAGCGGAGGCGTTGATGTTCGAGGCGATCAAGCGCCTCGGCGACGCCCGCCAACGCGGTGAGGACGGCGAAAGTGTGGTGTTCTTCCTCGGCCGCGAGAATTACCCGTTGAGTTGGCTGCCGGACGCCAAATACCCCTGGGGCAAGGCGCAGGTGCTGGCCGAAGGCACCGACGTGGTGCTGGTGGGCTGCGGCACCTTGACCGGCAAGGTCATCGAAGCCGGGCAGGCGCTGGCGGCTCAAGGGATCAAAGCCACCGTCATCAACAACCCGTTCGCGAACCGGCCCGACGTGGACACCATCGGCGCGGCGGTCAAGGATGGCGGCGGTCGTCTGGTCACCATCGAAGACCATCAGGCCATTGGCGGCATGGGGGCGCAACTTTCCCATGCGCTCTCGCGTCAGGGCATCGCGCACCGCGCCGTTTCGCTCGCCATCCAGGGCGAGTTCGGCCAGTCGGCCTATCTGGCCGAGCACCTCTACGAAAAGCACGGCCTGACGACGGTGAAGTTGATCGAGGCGGCGAAGCGCTTGTTGAGTTGACCGGGTCGCCCCGTCCCCGACCGGCGACTCCAGGCCCGTCCCTCGGCCCGACGCCCGGCGGTGCACCAATGGCGCCGGGGAACACGTCGTGCCCTGTCCGCTCGCGATCGTTTGGTCCGGCGGCAACGGCCCTGGCGGTCAGGGGCCGCCCGCGCCGGCCAGTTTTCCGCCCGGAATCTTGAACGTGAACGCGTACCGGCAAGGCGCCTGATCCGGATTCAACGGCGGCACGGAGATCGCGAGCGTCTTGCCTTCCACGCGAGCATCCAGTTTGGCGGGGACTCCCAGCATCGTCACCTCCACCCCGGCGGGCACTTCGACATCGCGCAGCACCAGTTTTTCACCGGGCCAACCCGCCGTGATCGCGTAGAGGGCATCCGGTTTCCGGGTGAAAAACACCTGCTTCACCGCCCCGCCGTCCTGGTTCGGCTGCTGGCCCACCTGGTCGAGGAGGTTGTACTTGACCATGAACTCGCCGAATTTCTCCTCCGGCAGCTTGCCCTCCGTCCACTGACAGGCGCGGCCGGCGTAGCGCGTCCCGTAGATGGCCTCCCCGTTCACTTTCAGCCAGTCGCCGATCTCGAGCAGACGCTGCTGCATGATCACCGGAATACGGCCATCGCCGGTCGGGCCGATGTCGAGCAGGAAGTTGCCGCCGCGGCTGACGAGGTCGCAGAGCACCAGGACGAGTTCGCGCGCGCTCTTGTAATCGTCGATGTTCTCGGCGCGGTTCCAGCCGTAGGAGAAGCCCATTCCGCGATTCTCCTCCCACGGATGTGAGGCGTCCTTCATGCCGGCGGCATACTCGGTGGTGTAGTAACCGCCGTGGTGGTGGCGGGTTTCCTTGCCCCAGCGGTCGTTCACGATCACCTCGTCCTTGCAGGGCGATTCGTTGTAGAGCCAGGCGAGCAACTCCTCGCTCTTCCAATCCTTGCTGGGCAGGTCCCATTCGCCATCGCTGAAAATGATCGCGGGCGAGTAGCGCGTCACCACGTCCTTGAACTGGGGGATCAAGTGCTCGTCCACGTAACGTTTGCGGTCGGTTTTCCAGAGCGGGTTGAACCACTCGTACAGCGAATAATAGAAGCCGAATTTCAGGCCGCGCTTCCGCACCGCTGCCGACAGGTCCTTCATGAGGTCGCGCTTCGGCCCGGTCTCGACCGCGTTCCAGGGCCGGCCCCAGGTCTTGCTCGCCTCGGCGCTGGGCCAGAGGCAAAAGCCCTCATGGTGCTTGGAGGTCGGCACGATGTACTTCGCGCCCGAGCGGACGAAGAGATCCGCCCACTGGTCGGGGTCGAAATTCTCGCAGCGGAACAGGGCGGCGAAGTTCTGGTAGTCGAAGTCGGCACCCCAGACGCGCTGGTGGTATTGCCACCACGGATTGTCCGGTTTCTTGTTGGCCATGTTGTTCCAGTACCATTCGGCGTACTGGCCCTTCACCCCCCAACCCGGTACCGAGTAGGTTCCCCAATGGATGAAAATACCGAACTTCGCGTCGAGGAACCATGGCGGCGCGGGCCGCTGATCCAGCGAGGCCCAGTTGGGTGCGTATCGGGTCTCGGCCGCGGCGAGTTGCAGGGCGGCGGCGGCCACGGCGAGGCAGCCGAATACGGGGCGAAGCGGGGCGAATTTCATGCCGAGCTTGTAGCGGGCACGCGAGAATGCGTCGAGCCGAAAGACCGCCGTGGCGTCGCCGCGCCGCGGCGCCATCTGTCTTGGGGAGCGCGACCGTCGCGGTCGCCTCCAGCCGGCGTCGCGCCGGCTGGTCTTCCGCGCCGACCGGGGTGGTTTGCCTGCGTGCGTGCGTGCCGGGAGAGTCTTCGGCGAGGACGCCGAAGACTGCGACCGCGACGGGCGCGCTCCCCAACACAAATGGCCCCGCGGCGCGCTCGGCAGGGCGAGCAGCCGGATCCGTTTGTTTTGGCACCCGCCCGAGCGTGGTCTAAACTGCGCCCCATGCTGGGCACCGGACTCCTCAAAGGGATGGTCGAAACTGCGCGGAACTTCGTGGGCAGCTACCACGACCCCGCCCGGCTGCCGACCGTCGAGTACCCGGAACAGCAAACGCCCGTCCCCGAAAACGCCCGCAACTTCCCGGTTTTGATTTACGACGGCGCGGACCCGGAAGCCGGCCTGCGCTGTGTCGCCTGCAAGATTTGCGAGAAGGAATGCCCGCCCCAGTGCATCTACATCGTCCTGGAGCGCGACGCGCGCGGCAAGGCGCAGAAGCATCCGCGGGTTTTCGATCTGGACATCTCGGTCTGCATGAGCTGCCAGATTTGCGTGGAAGTCTGCCCGTTCGACGCCATCAAGATGGACACCGCCTTCGAACTGAGCGCCACGGACCGGTTCGGCGGCCTCCTGCTTCGCAAGCACGACCTCGCCCGGCCGAACGCGTATTATCGCCAGATTCATCCCACCGAAGCGGCCGAGACCGACGCCCGTCTCGCGGCCGAAGCCGCGAAGGCGCAAACCAAAGCCCGCCCGCCCGCCGCGTCCGGTCCGCCGCCGACCGCCCCGCGGGTTTCCGAAAAACCGGCGTTGGCAGCCTGAGGCGCGTTCCCGTAGCATCCGCCGTCGTTCATGGCTGAAACGCTCGACCAGGCTTTCGTCCTCTTGCAGCGGTGGCTCGTGGATCGGTTTCCGGCCGATCTCCAGCCGCTCTCCGCGGCTTGCCTCTCGGCGGTCGCCATCGTGGGCGCCTTCGCCGGGCTGTTCGCGCTCACCACCTGGCTGGAACGCAAGGGCCTGGCGCGAATCCAGAACCGGCTGGGGCCCAACCGCGTCGGCCCGTACGGGCTGCTGCAGCCCATCGCCGACGGCGTCAAGATGCTCACCAAGGAGGACATCGTGCCGCGCTCCGCGGATCAGTTCATTCACTTTCTGGCTCCGATCCTGAAAGTGGTGCCGGTGCTGCTCGCCTACGCCGTCATTCCGGTGGGCCGGAACATGGTGGCCGCGGAGCTCGAGGCAGGGCTGCTGTTCTTCTTCGCGGTGGGTTCGGCCACCGAACTGGCCGTGTTCATGGCGGGCTGGGGCAGCCACAACAAGTACTCGCTGCTCGGCGCCATGCGGGCTATCGCCCAGTTGATCAGCTACGAGATCCCGCTCGTGTTCTCCGCCCTGAGCGCGGTGCTGGTCGTGGGCTCGCTTTCGCTGCCGGAATTCGTGGACCGCCAGGCCGGCTATTACGGGGGCGGACTGGCGCGCTGGCACGTCTTCACCCCGTGGGGGCTCGCCGGCTTTGTTCTGTTCATGATCGCCGCCACGGCGAAGACCAACCGCTCGCCGTTCGACCTGCCGGAAGGCGAATCGGAGATCATCGCCGGCCACATGGTCGAATATTCCGGCTTCAAGTACGCGCTGTTCTATCTGGGCGAGTATCTGAGTCTGTTCGCCATCAGCGGGGTGGGCATCACGCTCTTCCTGGGCGGCTGGCGCGAGCCCTTCTCGTGGCTGGCCTGGGTGCCGTCCTACCTGTGGTTCGGACTCAAACTCCTGGCCTGCATCGCAGTCTTCATCTGGCTGCGCGGCACGATGCCCCGGCTGCGCGCGGACCAGCTCATGAATTTCGCCTGGAAATTCATGTTCCCGATGACCCTGGTGAACGTGGTGGCGGCCGCCGCCTGGAGTCTGAGTGCCGGTTGGACTTTCGCCGGCGCCGAACTGTGGCGCTGGGGGCTGGATGCCGCGGCCATCTTGATCCCGTACCGGCTGCTGAGCCGCCGGCTCATGGGCGCGCGCCACCTCGCGCCGCGCACGTATCGCTTTGCAGACTGAACCGTGGACGCCGCCTTCCTCATCGCCGCCGGTCTGACTCTCGCCGCCGCCGTCGCGGCGATGAGCCTGCGCAATCTCATCCACTGCGCCCTGTGTCTGGTGCTGGCCTTTTTCGGGGTGGCGGCGCTCTTCCTCCGGTTGGGTGCGGAATTCGTCAGCTTCGCGCAGGTGCTGGTGTATGTCGGGGCAATCGCCATTCTCATCGTGTTCGTCACGCTGCTCACCCGCAGCACCGGGACAACGGGGGAATCCCTGGCGTTTCAACCGTGGCAACTGGGCGTCGGGATCGCGGGCCTGGTTGCAGGGGCGGTGGTGGCGTGCGTTCTGGGCAGCCGGCTGCTGCCCGCCCCGGACCCGGCCGCCGTCGCCCGCACCGCGCCCTCCACCCGCGAACTGGGCGAACAACTAATGAGCACCTACGTGTTGCCGCTCGAGGTCGTGGGCTTGCTGCTCACCTCGGCCCTGATCGGCGCGGTGGTGCTTGCCGTGCGCGAACCGAAATCGTCTGCGCCCCCTGCCGAGCCATGACGCCCCTCGAACGCTATCTCCTCGTCTCGGCGCTGTTGTTCGGCATTGGCCTGGCCGGAGCGCTCACGCGCCGTAACGCGATTCTCGTCCTGGCCGGAATCGACCTGATGCTGACCGCGGCGAACCTGAACTTCATCGCCTTCTGGCGTCATGGCGGACACCCGGCGGATTCGGGAGCCGGCATCGTTGTCGCCCTGTTTACGATCGCCGTGGCGGCGGCCGAGACCGCGGTCGGCCTGGCGTTGATCGTCACGATTTACCGACACCGGCACAGCACCCGGTTGGACGACTTCGACGAACTGAAGGGATGAACTGGATTCTCGCTCAACTCTGGCTGATCCCCGCCCTGCCCTTCCTGGCGGCGGGCGTGCTGGCGTTGACCCCCCGCCGGCAGCGCACGTTCGCGGCCGCGCTGGCGATCGGGGCGATGACCGTCAGCCTCGCGTTGTCCTGCGGGGCATTCGTCGCGACGCTCGGTCATTCGCAGCCCGGCGCTTTCCGCGAGTTCGTCAACTTCACCTGGTTTCAGTTCGGCGACCAGGCGCTCCGGCTGGGCTGGGTGCTCGATCCGCTTGCCGCCGTCATGCTGGTAATGGTCACGTTCGTCGGCCTGTTGATCTTCATTTACAGCCTCGGGTACATGGCGCACGACGCGAACTTCACGCGGTTCTTTTGTTTCCTGGCCTTGTTCGCGGGGGCGATGTTGGGTCTCGTGATCGCGAACAGCCTGCTGCTGCTGTTCGTCTGCTGGGAACTCGTCGGCCTCGCCTCGTATCTGCTGATCGGCTTCTGGTTTCACAAGCCGGCCGCCGCCGCCGCCAAGAAGGCGTTCCTCACCACCCGCCTGGGCGACGTCGCGCTGTTTCTCGGCATGGTCTGGCTGTACTCGGCCGGCGGCACGTTGCTGTTTTATGACGGCGGCGCGGGTTGCCTCGAAAGCGCCGCGCTGGCGCGTATCGCCGGGCCGTCGCTGGCGGGTGCGGGGGCGGTGATGGGCATCAGCTTGCTGATCCTTGGCGGGGCCATCGGGAAGTCGGGACAGGTGCCGCTCCACGTCTGGCTGCCGGACGCGATGGAAGGTCCGACGCCGGTCAGCGCGCTCATCCACGCGGCGACGATGGTTGCCGCCGGCGTGTTCCTCGTGGCGCGCGTCTTTCCGCTGATGAAGCCGGACTGGCAATCGCTGGTGGGGGTGAATGCGCCGGTTGGATTCCCACCGCCCGACGCCACGGTGGTCATCACGTGGGTCGGCGCCATCACCGCCGTGTTCGCCGCGCTGATTGCCGTGGCGCAGACCGATATCAAACGCATCCTCGCCTACTCCACCGTCTCGCAGCTCGGGTACATGTTCCTCGGCTTGGGCGTGGGCGGCGTGGCGGTCGGCATGTTCCATCTGCTCACGCACGCGTGCTTCAAGGCGCTCTTGTTTCTTGGTGCCGGCTCGGTCATTCACGGCTGCCACGAGGAGCAGGACATCCGCCGGATGGGCGGCTTGCGCCGGTTCATGCCGGTGACCTTCGCCACCTACGCGGTCGGCATGATGGCGCTGTCGGGCGTGCCGTTGTTCCTTTCGGGATTCTGGAGCAAGGACGAAATCCTCCATGCGGCGTACGGTTGGCGGGTTTCGAAGATCCCCTTTTACCTCGGGCTTTTCGGCGCGCTGCTGACGGCGTTCTACATGACGCGGCAAATGATTTACGTGTTCTTCGGCCCCCGTCGCGCCGCTTCCACGCTCCCCGCCGCCGCATCCGACATCCGCCATCCGGCATCCGACATCCGCCATCCGCCATCCGCCATCCGCCATCCGGCGTCCGGCGTGCCCCAGGAAAGCCCGTTGGTCATGACGCTCCCGCTCGTCCTCCTGGCCGTGTGCGCAATCGCGCTGGGATTCCTGGGAACGCCCGCCTGGCCCTGGCTGCAAACGTACTTGGGCGCCGATCACGGCGGAAGCGGAGGAGTCGAGCTGGCGAAATTGCTCACCAAAGAAACGCTCTGGCTCATGGCCATTTCGACCGCGGTGGTGGCGGCCGGCATCGGCCTGGCTTGGCGATGGTACGGCCAGCGTCCGATCACCGACGCAGGCACGCCTGATCCGCTGCAGATTTCGTTCCCAGTCGCTTTCCGCTGGCTGCGGCAGAAGTTCTTCGTGGACGAATTCTACGCGGCCACGGTGATCCGCGCGCACGCGGCGTGGGCCAGGTTCAGCGACTGGCTCGATTGGTGGCTGTGGGGCGGGCTGGTGCTGGGAGTCAACTACCTCGCCCTGGGCCTGTCCTGGACCAGCCGGTTGTTCGACGAGTACGTGGTCAACCTGGGCTTCGACGCGCTGTGCCGGCGGCTGCGGCGTGACGGAGCCTTCGCGGCGGGGCTGACCAACGGCAAGCTGCAAAACTACCTGCGCGGCATCGGCACGGCGTTTGCGTGTCTGCTGGTGCTGCTGCTCTGGGGAGGTTGCCGGTGAACGGCCTGCCGTGGCTCACGTTGCTCACGCTCGTCCCCTTGCTGGGCGGACTGATCGTCGCGAGCCTCGGTGAACGTCGCGCCCCGTTCGCCCGCCCGTGGGCGCTCGGATTCGCCGCGCTGACGCTCGTGCTGGCCGGCGTGCTCGGAACGCAATTCGATCGCGCGGTCGGCCATCTCCAGTTCGTCGAGCGACACGCGTGGATTCCCGCCCTGGCGGTGGACTACCACCTGGGCGTGGACGGCCTCGGCCTGCTCCTGGTTGTGCTGACCACCCTCCTGGTGCCGATGGCGATGCTGGCGTCGGCCCGCGTCAACCGCCGCGCGCCGCTGTACTTCGGCTTGATGCTCCTCCTCGAGGCCGGGCTGGTTGGCACCTTCACAGCATTGAACTTTTTCCACTGGTTCCTGTTTTGGGAGCTGAGCCTGATCCCCGCCTTCTTCCTGATCAAACTGTGGGGCGGTCCGGAAAGCAGCGCGGCGGCGACGCAGTTCTTCATCTACACCATGGTCGGCAGCGTCGCGATGCTGCTGGCCTTCCTGGCGCTGTTCCTGGCGGTGGGGAAATTCGACTTCCTCGAACTCGCCGAACTGAGTCGGTCCGGCGGACTCGCCCCGCCTGCCAGCGTCAACTTTGGCGGCTACCCGCTTCCGGCCGGTAAGTTCGGCACGCTGGTGTTTTTGGGCGTGTTGCTCGGGCTGGCGGTCAAGGTGCCGCTGATGCCGTTCCACACCTGGTTGCCCGCGACCTACGCCGAGGCGCCGACCGGCGTGACGATGCTCCTCACCGGCGCCCTGTCGAAGATGGGCGTGTATGGCTTTCTCCGCATTCTGCTGCCGATCTTCCCTGACCAGATCCGCGCCTTGGAGACGCCGCTGCTGACGTTGACGGTGGTGACCATCCTGTTCTCGGCGGCCGCGGCCTTCGCGCAACGCGACCTCAAGCGGATGATTGCCTATTCCTCGATCAACCATCTGGGCTACTGCCTGCTGGGCGTGTTCGCCGTCGCGCGCGTGGCCGAACCCGGCCCGCGCCTGGCCGTCGAGCAGGGCGCCGTCCTCAGCGGCGTGCTCCTGCAGATGTTCAACCATGGCCTGACGGCAGCGACGTTGTTCTGGTTTGTCGGCTGGCTGGAAGCACGCAGCGGCGGCTTGCGCGGGCTGGACGATTTCGGGGGCGTGCGCCAGGTCGCGCCGGTGTTCTGCGGCTTGATGGGCATCGCGTTGTTCTCCTCGTTGGGTCTGCCGGGCTTGAACGGCTTCGTCGGCGAGTTCCTGATCTTCAAGGGCGCTTTCCCGCTGGCGACTTGCGCGACGGTGCTGGCCGCCGGCGGGCTGTTGCTGACGGCGATCTTCCTGCTCACGCTGATGCAACGGGTCTTCCACGGCCCGCTGAATCCGCGCTGGGCCGGGCTGCCCGACCTGACCGCGACCGAACGCCTGATAGTCGCCCCGGCGATCGCCCTGATGTTCTTGATCGGGCTGTACCCGCAAGCCCTCCTCGGGTTCACCAATGCGACGGTGAGCCAGATGGTGCATGCGCTGCGAGGGTTCTAACCATGTTGCCCTGGACGATCTACCTCTCATTCCTCGGCGCGGCGGCGATGCTGCTGCTGCCAGCGGGCAATGCGCGGGCGGCGCGCGGGGCGGCTTTGGCCATCACCCTCGCCGGCGCCGTCTGCGCCTTTGGCGGCGCGCTCGCGTACCATCCGGGACAGCCCCTGCTCACGTTGACGCGTGGGCGATGGATTCCGGCCCTCGGCGCGGAGTACTTCCTGGCCGTGGACGGCATCAACCTCACCCTGGTCTTTCTTACCGCCATTGCCGCGGTCGCCGGTGTGCTCTTCTCCTGGAACGTGACGGACCGGCCCCGCGAGTTCTTCGCGCTTTACCTCACCCTGATCGGTGCTGTGTACGGGGTCTTTTTGAGCTTCGACGCCTTCCTGCTCTTCTTCTTTTACGAGGTTGCGATCATCCCGAAGTACTTCCTGATCGCCATCTGGGGTTCAACCCGGCGCGAGTACGGCGCGATGAAGCTGGCGCTCTACTCGTTTGCCGGCAGCGCGCTCGTGTTCATCGGCCTGCTGGCGGTCTATGTGGTGGCCGCGCGTCAGACTGGCGTCGCCACGTTCGACCTCCAGGCGCTCGCGAAAGTGGCCTTCCCGGCGAATTTCCAATGCTGGGTGTTCCCGCTGATCTTCATCGGCTTCGCCGTGCTGGCCGGTTTGTGGCCGTTCCACACCTGGGCACCGACCGGCCACGTCGCTGCGCCCACCGCGGCCTCGATGCTCCTCGCCGGCGTGGTGATGAAACTCGGGGCCTACGGCGCGCTGCGCGTGGCGGTGGCGTTGTTTCCCGAAGGGGTGAAGGCGTGGCAGAACCCGATTGCCGTGCTGGCGGTCACCGGCATCGTCTATGGCGCGTTGGCGGCGATGGTGCAGCAGGACTTCAAGTTCGTGATCGGCTATTCGAGCGTGAGCCACATGGGCTTCGTGCTCCTCGGCTTGGTCACGCTGAACGAGCTCGGTCTGAGCGGCGCCGTGCTGCAGATGTTCTCGCACGGAATCATCGCCGGGCTGCTGTTCGGCGTGGTCGGACGCATGGTCTATGACCGCACGCACACGCGGGAACTCGATGCTTTGGAGGGAATGCGGCTGAGCCGCGCCCTGCCCTTCGCTGCGGTGACGTTCGTGCTGGCCAGCATGGCGTCGATGGGCCTGCCCGGCTTCAGCGGGTTCGTGGCGGAAATCCTGGTGCTGATCGGCGCGTGGCGGGCGTTTCCGGCGGCGGCGATTGTGACCGGGATCGGGATCGTGGTCGGCGTCGCGTATCTGCTGCGCGCGATCCAGAAAGCCTT
Organism: uncultured bacterium; assembly: GCA_963735925.1. Classification (GTDB taxonomy): domain Bacteria; phylum Verrucomicrobiota; class Verrucomicrobiia; order Limisphaerales; family J093; genus DSVZ01. Next base: position 110,969 of record CAVTMT010000003.1, on the reverse strand, counting down.
CTTCGCGACCGCGGAATCGGGCGTTGTCCTGGCTGGCCGAAGCCCAGCGGCACCGGATTCGGTCGTACCGACGACCGATGCCGAACCGCCGGCGCTGGCGCCGATCTCCTGGCCCGAACGGCTCGGCGCGGCGTTGCTGCTGGCGACCGCGCTCGCCATTGGGCTGCGGCCGCAACTGCTGCTCGACTACATCCTGCCCAGCGTGAAACCGCTGGTTGCGGTGTGGCACAACGGAGGCGGCCAGTGAACGACTCCGGCTATCTGCACCTGCTCAAGCTCACCGCGCCCGAGGCCGTGGTTGTGCTGGCGGCGTTGGGCGCGTTGTTCGTGGATGTCGGCGTGATGCGCGAGCAAGGCCGGCGCACCCGCCGGTTGATCGGCGCCGCCATCGCCGCGCTCGGCACGCTGGCCGCCGGGTTGGGATTGCTCAACCTGCACGCCTACGGCGCGGTCATGGGCGGCATGTTCGCCACCGATCCGCTGACCCAATGGATCAAGCTGGTGCTGCTCGGTCTGACTTTGCTCACGGCCATCCTGTCGGTGGAGGCGGATTTCACCGAGCATGTCGGCGAGTACTTCGCGCTGTTGCTGCTGGCCACGGTGGGCCTGATGTTCATGGTCAGCGCGACGGATGTCCTGATGGTCTTCCTGGCGCTCGAACTCACCAGCCTGTCGCTGTACTCGCTGGCGGCGCTGAACAAGGCCAGCCCTCGTTCCGCCGAAGCCGCGCTGAAGTACTTCTTTTTCGGGGCGATGGCGGCCGCGTTTGCGCTCTATGGCTTCAGCCTGCTGTACGGCATCTCCGGAACGACCCGCTTAGCGGGCATTGCCGCGAGTGTGCGCGGCCAAGGTATGGATCCGTTGCTGGCGGCGGCCATGCTCATGGTGATCGTCGGGTTCGGCTTCAAAATCGCGGCCGTGCCGTTCCACCTGTGGGCGCCTGATGCCTACCAGGGCGCGCCCACGCCCGCCGCTGCCTTGATCGCATCCGGGTCGAAGGTCGCCGGCTTCTTCCTGCTGGGAAGAGTACTGACGCTCGCGCTGCCGGAGAACGCCGGCCGCGCCGCGCCCGGCCACTTCGGCGCCGGCTGGATGCCCGTGCTGGCCGTTCTGGCGTTGGCTTCGATGCTGGTGGGCAATCTTGCCGCGCTGGCCCAGCGCAGTTTCAAACGCCTCCTCGCTTACTCGGCCATCGCCCACGCGGGCTCCCTGCTGCTGGGCGTGCTGGCCTTGGCCGGTGCGGCGAACCGCGCCGAGGCTTACGCGGCGCTGCTGTTCTACGCCGCGACTTACGGCCTGACCACGGTGGGGGCCTTTGGCGTCGCTGCGGTCGCCGAGCGGCATGGCGGAGGCGAGGCCATGGCACAACTCACGGGGCTGGCCCGGCGCTCGCCCTCGCTGGCGGCGTGTCTGCTGGTCATGATGCTCTCGCTGGCGGGCCTGCCGCCTTTCGCCGGTTTCCCGGCGAAGTTCTACGTCTTCGCCGCGGCGCTGAAGGTGGACGCCACGAGGCTGGATTTGCTCTGGCTCGCAGTCGTGGGTTTGGCGCTCAGTCCGGTGGGACTTTACTACTATTTGAAAGTCCTGAAGCAGGCATACGTGGTCGCGCCCGACGGACCGGAGCCGCGCTGGGAGCATCGCTGGCCGGAGGCCTTGGCGATCGGGTTGGCGGCGGCGGGGGTGCTGACGTTGGGCATCGCCCCCGGCCTGCTGTTGGATTCGCTGAGCGGGGCGATTCGAGCGGCCGGGTACTAATTCGCGTGGGGCAGCGCGGGTGTCCAACCCGCCGAGTTCGGCGTCCTCGCCGAATTCATCTCCCATGTGTTGCCGGGAACCGCCCGGCGCGATGCCGGGCCGGTCGCGCTCCCCGAAACCGCCGCGCCGCTCACTTGGCCGCTTCCGCGGCGGGCATCTCGACGTTGTATTCCTTCTTGAGACGCTCGGCGTAGGCGGGCATCTGCTGCTCGACGAGTTGGGCCAGCAGGAAGTCGCGCAAGTCGTTCTGGACTTCGGTGAAAGGCACCTTGCCTGCCGGCGTGCGCTCTTTGACGCGCGCGACATAGACGCCGAAGCGGGTTGCGATGGGCTCGCTCACGGTGTCCACCGGCAGTTTGAACAGCGCGTCGAGCAATTCGGGCGCCATGCTCGTGTTCGCCGACACGGTGTACTCGCCGCCGGTCCGGTTCACATCCGGATCCTCGGATATCTGGCGGGCCAGCTTGGCAAAGTCTTCGCCGCTCCGGAGCTTCTTCACGGCGGCCTCGGCCACCGCGAGTTTGGCCTTCGTGGCATCCTCGGAGAGCTTGGCCCGGGTCACCGGGTCGATCGTGTACAGCAGGATCACCTGCGCCTTCAACGTCTCCGGACGCTCGAGCCGCGCGAGGTTGACCTTCTCGATTTGCGCGAGCCGGTTCGTGCCGTCCCGGTAAAACGAGGTGTCCTGGTTGCCCGCGACTTCGAGCTTCTTGATCGTCGCCTCCACCTCGCGGGCTTTCAGGTCGATCCCTTGCTCGTACAGGTCGCGGATCTGCTGGTCCGTGACCGAGAGCTTCGCCTTGACCTCGCGTTCAACCACCTTTTCCACGGTGGCTTGCTCCAGGGCCCGCGCCTCGAAGACCTCCGGCTTCAGGCCGGTGGCAATGAGCTGGCGCCGGTAGGATTCCTCGGACGGCGCCTTTTTCTTGGTGTCGGCGATGAACTTGTCCGCCAGTTCCTTCGCCTTTGCCTTGTCCTCGTCGGTCGCGCGCTGGACGAGGATCCGCGTCAGGACCATCCGATCCAACATGCTGGCGCGCAGCGCGGGTTCGTCCTGGGGCGAAATGCCCTGGTTTTGCGAAGCCAGCGTCGCCTTCAGCGCCGCCACCGAATCGTCGAGCTGAGACTGGTGGATTTCGAAGCCCTTGCCCTTGGCGATGACCGGGTCGTCGAAAAGCGGCGCGCTCGCGGCGGCGGCGGCGGCCGGCGACAGGCTGCCCAGCGAGCCGACGAAGGCCAGGGCGACGAAGGTGAGGCGGAGAATTCGGTTTTGCATCGGATCAAAGAGTTACCACGTGGAGATTGCTGATGTCGGGGTCGCGGCGCAATTGGTCCATCACCGCCGCCGGCGGCACGCTGTCGAGATTCAACACTGTGAAGGCCTGCCCGCCCTCGACGTCGCGGCTCAGGCTCATGCTGGCGATGTTGACGTTGTGGGCGCCCATCAACGTGCCCACATGCCCGACCATTCCCGGACGGTCCTTGTTGTTCATCATGAACACCACGCCCGCCGGGATGATTTCCGTGGGCATGGAGAACACCCGGACGATGCGCGGGTTGTCCGGCGATCCAAAGAACGTGCCGCCCGCCGAAACCGCCTTTTCGCCGCCGCTGAACACCTGGACGTGCAGCCACTCGTTGAACGTGACCGGCTCGTCCGAACGCTTTTCCTCCACGGAAATGCCGAGCGTCGAGGCCACGCTGCGGACGTTGACGTTGTTGAGGTGTTCCATGCCCGAGCGGCTCAAGAAGCCTTCGAGGATCGCGCGCGTGACCGGATCGGTATTGGGCAACTCCTTCGCTTTGCCGCCGTAGGTGACGTAAATCCGGTCCACCTGGGCCGGCGCGAGTTGACCGAGAAACCGGCCCAGCTTGCCGCCCAAAGCGAGGTACGGCCGCACCTGCTCGTAAGTCTTGGCGTCGATGTGCGGGAGGTTCACCGCGTTGCGGACCTCGCCGGTGAGCAGGTAGTTCGTGATGACCTCCGCCACTTCGATGCCGCACTTCTCCTGCGCCTCCGCCGTGCTCGCGCCGAGGTGTGGCGTCAGCGTGATGGCAGGATGTTTGCGAAACGGATGATCCGCCGCCAGCGGCTCGGTGACAAACACGTCCAGCGCGGCCGCCGCCACCTTGCCCGAATCCAGCGCCGCCAGCAGGTCCGCGTCGGCCACGATCTCGCCGCGGGCGCAATTCACGATGCGCACGCCGGGTTTCATCTTCGCGAACGCCGCGGTGTTCAACATCCCCCGCGTCTGCTCGGTCGCGGGCATGTGCACCGTGATGAAATCGGCCTCCCGGTAGAGCACGTCCACGTCGCTGACCACCTCGACGCCCATCGCCCGCGCCCGCGCTTCGTTCAGGAACGGGTCATAGGCGACCACGCGCATCCCGAACGCGGTCGCCCGCTTGGCGACCTCACCGCCGATGCGGCCCATGCCCAGCACGCCGAGCGTCTTGCCTGCGAGTTCGACGCCCTGAAAGGCCTTCCGATCCCACTTGCCGGCGACCATCGTGCCGTGTGCCTGCGGCACCTTGCGCGCCAGACTCAGCAGCATGGCAAACGTGAGTTCGGCCGTGGTGATGGTGTTCCCGCCGGGCGTGTTCATCACCACCACACCTTGTTCCGTGGCCGCGTCCACATCGACGTTATCCACGCCCACGCCGGCGCGACCCACCACGCGGAGGTTCGGCGCCGCCTCCATCACCTTGCGGGTAATCTTGGTCTCGGAGCGTACGACCAGCGCCATGGCGTCGGCCACCACCGGCAGCAACTCCGCCTCGGCCAGGCGCTTTTCCAGCACCAGCACTTCAAACTCGGGGCGCTGCCGCAGCAACGCAATCCCGCGGGGCGACACGGGGTCGCAAACAATGATCTTCATAGGCGAGCCATCGGCCTTCAGCGAAACGGCCCGCACTCTAAGGAAGGACGCGGGGAAGGTCAAACGTCGCGGCCGAGGTGTCGCAGCCGAGGGCGGCGGCCCGATGGCACCTCTCCGGGGGCGGACGATCCGCCGGCGGCCCCGGCCAGATGCTTGCGCACCCTGGCCCCGTCCGGGACCGGTTCCCGCGCCATCCGGCCAGGCGGCCAGGCCCGCTCGAACAGCGCCGTGCCGCAGGGTTGGCGCCACCCGCCGGCGGCCCGACCCCCGCGCTTCAACCCGGCCGGCGGATTCTTCCTGTGATTCGGAAAGCCGAGTGCCACATTACCGTGCGGAATACTTGGAGGTCTGGACGGTTGACATGCCACTGGCACCCTCCTACTCTGCTGTGGACATTATTTGGCTGAGGTGCTGGCAACATCCGTGGAGTCCGCGGATCCCCTCGATGGTGGTGGCTGCGGAAAGCGCAGCCCCCGGGGTGGCCGGCCGCAGCCTTCGCTCCCAGCAGACATGGCAAACAGCAGTCACGCGGCTCTCGATTCCGCGGCCGGCCACGAGCAAGGTGCCCCCCTGGGCTTCTGGCGGCGTTACGTGTTTTCGACCGATCACAAGGTGGTCGGCATCCAGTATGGGATCACGGCGCTGCTGTTCCTGTTCTTCGGCTACTGCCTGATGGCCATGATGCGCTGGCAACTGGCGTATCCCGGGAAACCCATCCCCGTGGTCGGCCAGTTGCTGTTGCAGGTGCTGGGTCCGGATGTTGCCGACAAGGGCATCATGTCGCCGGACTTGTACAACTCCTTCGGGGCAATGCACGGCACGATCATGGTCTTTCTGGCCATCGTTCCGCTGGCGGCCGGCGCCTTCGGCAATTACCTCGTCCCGCTGCAAATCGGCGCACCGGACATGGCGTTTCCGAAGCTCAATATGATGAGCTATTGGGTGTACTTCGTCGGCGGGGTGATCATGCTCGTGAGTTTCTTCATCCCCGGGGGCGCCGCGAAGTCCGGTTGGACGTCCTATTCGCCGCTCGCGACGATCGCCGATCCGGCCCATCATTTCAACGGCCAGACCATGTGGCTGATCGGCATGGTGTTCCTGATTTCCTCTTCGCTGCTGGGCTCGGTCAACATCATCACCACGATCGTACAGCTCCGCGCCCGGGGCATGGGTTGGATGCGGATGCCGTTCTTCGTCTGGTCCCAGTTGGTGACGGCCTTTCTACTCCTGCTCGCCTTTCCGCCGCTCGAGGCGGCCGGCGTCATGCAACTGGTGGACAACTTTTTCGGCAGTTCGTTCTTCCTGCCGAGCGGACTGGTGGTGAGCGGCAAGCCGCTGGCGGTGAGCGGCGGCGGCAGCCCGTTGCTGTGGCAGCATCTGTTCTGGTTCCTCGCGCACCCGGAGGTGTACGTGCTCATCCTCCCGGCGATGGGAATCGTCGCCGAAATCATCGCGAACAACACACGCAAACCGCTGTTTGGCTACAAATCGCTCGTGTATTCCGCGATGGCGATCGGCTTCATCTCTTTCCTCGTCTGGGCTCACCACATGTATTTGACCGGGATGGGCACCAAGATCAGCACGTTCTTTCAGACAACCACCATGATGATCTCGATTCCCTCGGTGATCATCCTCACGACGCTGATGCTCTCGCTTTGGGGGGGCTCGATTCGCTTCACCACGCCCATGCTGTTCGCGCTGGCGTTCCTGCCCATGTTCGGCATCGGGGGACTGACCGGCCTGCCCCTGGGTTTCAACGCCACGGACATTCAGCTCCACGATACCTACTACGTGATCGGCCATTTCCATTACGTGGTGGCGCCCGGAACCATCTTCGCGCTGTTCGGGGGTATCTACTATTGGTTTCCCAAGGCGACCGGCCGCATGATGAACGAATTCTGGGGCAAAGTGCATTTCGCCCTCTCGCTCGTGTTCATGAACCTGATCTTCATGCCCATGTTCGTGCAGGGCCTGGAGGGAATGCATCGTCGCATGTATGACGGGGGGGCCACCTACGCCGCGAGCCCCGACGTGAGCTATGGCCTCTCTTTGGCGATCAAGCTCAACACGGGCATTTCGCACGCCGCCTGGCTGCTGGGCCTGGCCCAACTGCCCTTCATCATCAATTTCTTTTGGAGCATCTTCCGCGGTCCGAAGGTCGTTTCGGACAACCCGTGGGAAGCCACCACGCTGGAGTGGGCCACGCCGACGCCGCCGCCGCACGGCAACTTCCTGCAAACCCCGGTGGTCGTCCGCGGCCCTTACGAATACACGCCGAGCGGGCGCACCGGCGATTTCGTTCCGCAGAATCAGCCCGCCTAGCCCATGCACGCAACTGCCATCCCGTACACCGTCGAGCCCCGTCCCGACACCGGACTCTACAACGCCAAGCTCGGGTTATGGCTGTTTCTGGCCTCCGAGGTGATGTTGTTCGGCGCGCTCTTTTCCTCTTACATACTGCTTCGCGTCGGGGCGACCGAATGGCCGCACGGTCAGCTCAGTGTTCCGATGGGAACGCTCAACACCTTCGTCCTGATTCTGTCGAGCATCGCGGTGGTCATGGGGTGGGCGGCCCTGAAAGGAAACGAGTTCTCCAAGTTCAAACTCTGGCAGGGAGCCACCGTATTGCTGGCCATTCTCTTCCTCAGCATCAAGAGCCTGGAGTACTACGACAAATTCACCCACTATCATGTCAAGCTCAAGGACGGCACCGAATTGACGGGGCATCTGGAGGGCAAACCCTTCAATTTGAATCTGGCCAGGTTGACTGCGATGGCCAACCCGCCCAAGACGCTGACGCTGCACGTGGATGCCCCCAAGGATCCGGCCCCGGCGGCGACGGCTCCAGTGGAGGAAGTGAAACTTGATGTCAGTCAGATCACCCAGTTGGAAGCGTTCGGGCCGTGGCGCGGCCCCTTCCTCGCCCTCTACTTCGTTCTCACCGGATTGCACGCCTTGCATGTGATCGGAGGGATCCTGGTGCTGGGCTATCTGTGGGGACCGGGCAGCGGCATGTGGCGGCGGGAGCCGGAGCGATTTACGAATCGCGTGGAAGTCGCCGGCCTGTACTGGCATTTCGTCGAATTGGTGTGGATCTTCCTCTTCCCAACCCTTTACTTGCTTTAGCCCTCTATGACTCCTGCTCCAGACAAAGATGCGGCGGCGGCAGTCAGCCGGCATAAATATGTATTGCTGGCGCTGGTGACGTGCACCGCCGTGATGGTGACCCTGTCGTTGTTTCCGCTGGCCATGGGCCTGAAGATCGCGCTGATTCTTGGTATTGCGGCCAGCGAAGCCGTCGTCGTGGCGGGGGTTCTGATGCACTTGTTTTCGGAAAGGCGACTCATCTACAGCGTCCTGGCGCTCACCGGCATCCTGGTCGTCATGCTCTTGTCGTTGCCGATGCTTTCGCAGGCCAACCACATCAGCCACTTCTTCAAATAATGTCACTGAAAGCGTTTCACGTTGTCTTTGTGATCTCCTCCATCCTGCTCTGCTTCGGATTCGGGGCCTGGGCGATCCATGCGCGCACGCAAGGCGGGGATTTGCTCGATTTCGTGCTGGGGCTGATTTCCCTGGCCGGGGGGGTGGCGATGATCGTGTATTTCAAAGCCGTGCTGCGCAAGCTGCGCGGAATCAGCTACCTTTGAACCAGCCATGAAAGCACGCTATCCCCTCGCCTTGAGTGTGCTCGCCTACCTCCTGGCATCGCCGGCCGCGTGGGCTTGCGCCACTTGCTTCGGCCGCTCCGACTCGCCCATGGCCAAGGGCATGAACATGGGAATCCTCTTTCTCCTGGGGGTGATCGGGGCCGTCTTGGTGGCGTTCGCCAGTTTCTTCATTTTTCTGGCCCGCCGGGCGACGGCTGGCGAGAAGCCGGGCGCTCTGACTCCGTCGGCCACTCCGTCGTAAGCCATGGACGCCCTGATCATCAAGCTCCTGCACCTGCCGCCAGACGCCTCGGCCCACGGTCCGGCGGTGGACCGCCTGCTGTTCTTCGTGCACCTGCTGATGTTCGCCCTATTCATTGGCTGGGGCGCGTTCTTCCTCTACACCATTTGGCGTTATCGCCAGCGCAAGCACCCCAAGCCGGATGCGGCGGGAGTGCAGGGGCACCTCTCCAGCTATCTCGAAGTGGGTGTGGCCGGCATCGAAGCGGCCTTGCTGATCGGGTTGGCCATCCCGATTTGGGCCCGTGGCGGCTCGCCGGCGAACTTCCCGCCCGAGAGCGAGTCCACGGTGGTCCGCATCATCGGGCGGCAGTTCAATTGGATCGCGCGTTATGCGGGACCGGACCGCGTGTTTGGTCGAGGCGATGCGAAGTTCGTGTCGCAGCAGAATCCCCTGGGCATCGATCCGGCCGACCCGGCGGGCAAAGACGATATCGTCGTCGAGAGCAGTGAGGTGTGGGTGCCGGTCAACAAACCGGTGATCGCGCACATTTCCTCGCTGGACGTCATCCACAGTTTCTCGGTGAAGCCCCTCCGCATCACGCAGGACGCCATTCCGGGCATGAGCAATCCCATCTGGTTCATCCCCACGAAAATCGGCAACTATCTCATCACCTGCGCCCAGCTTTGCGGCAACGGTCACTCGAGTATGCGCGGACTGCTGCGGGTCGTGAGCCAGGCGGATTACGACGCTTACCTCAAGGGCAAGTCGGGCAAAGTCGCCGGCCCCGTGGACTACGAATAGGGCGGTCGCCGCGGGGGCCGTCCGTGAATTGCCGCGCCCCCTCCCCGCTGCGGTCCCGCCAGCCGCCGGCATCGGCATCCGCACTTCCCGGTTCGGGCTTCCGCGTCGCGACCGGGCCACGCGGCCCTCGGGATGCCTGCGCCGCGGCCACGAGAGAAGTTTTCCCCTTGCCTCAATGGGGTGGCTGCGGCTTAGTCCTTTCGAACCAGAGGCAAACATATTCAACTCCGAGGAATTCAATGAACGGGAACCTGAAGTCATTGGTCGCGGCCGGACTCTGTTGGCTCGCCACCGCAGCGCAAGCTCGCGTGGTCACCGTCACCACCGCGGACAACCTGACCCCGCCCGCCGGGCAGGTTTCGCTGCTCCAGGCGCTGACCACTCTGCAAGACGGTGACGAGATCCGCTTCAACCTGGCCGGCACCGGCCCGCAGTTCATCGCCACCCCACCGGATGGCTATCCGTTGATCACCAAGAACAATGTGACGATCGACGGATTCAGCCAACCGGGTTCGGTGCCCAACTCCAATCCGATCCTCGCCGCCAACAACGCCCAGATCCGGATCGTGCTCGACTCCCGGAATGGCAACACCCGCCTCATGGATTTTCCCGGCGACGATCCCGGCGACAACACCGGCTATGGCGACACCGAGAGCGCCGTGCTCGGCGTGCTCGGAGGCCAGGGATTCCAGTTGCGAGGCGTCTCGATTCTCGCGACCCCGCTCACCGGCGCGGACAACGGCGTGGCCGTCTATGGCGTCTCCTTCGCCAAGGGCGCCTCGGGTCAAATCCGCGGGTGTTGGATCGGCGTCGCCCCGGACGGCGCGACGCTGGCCGGTCCGGCGGACGGAGTGACCGGCTTCCGGTACCAGGGAGCAGAGACCATTACGGTGGACAACGTGGTGATCGGCGTGGCGGCGAATGCGACGAATGCGCCGGCCGATTTCAACGTGCTCGTGGACGTCCCGGCGATCCCCATCATCATCGAGGGCAACGCGTCGCGGATTGCCGGCAACTTTATCGGCGTCCTGCCCGACGGTTTGCATGATGTGGATCTCGCGCTGGACCCCAATCTGGCGGGCTACTTCGAAGGCTTCATCGAGATCGGCCGCGGCGGCAACAATACCGTGATCGGCACGGACGGCGACGGAGTCAATGACGCGAACGAGCGAAACGTCATCGGTGGCATGGTCCCCACCGCCATCGGCGGCTACGATCACAGCATCGAGTTCTACGGCCAGAGCCCCGGGACGAACATCGTCGTGGCGGGCAATTATATCGGCGTGGGCATCGACGGTGTGACCCAGTTCACCAACGGCATTCCGGCCCTCAACGCGGCGGGGGATCAGGCCGTGTTTCGCTTCGGCTCGAACGGCGACGGGGTGAGCGACGAGGCGGAGGGGAACGTGGTGTTCAACAACTGGCCCGACTCCCTGTTCCCGGCCGAGGGCTTTTACCAGCAACTGCCCAACAACCTCAATTTCTTCGATGAACTGAGCGTCTCCGGAAGCTTGTCGGCTCGCGGCAACACCTTCGTGAACAATCTGCCCTTCCCGGTCACGCCCACCAAACAGGACGGGGGCGTCGATGGCGCCTGGCTCCCGAACTACTACGCCAAGGCACTGGTGGACCCCGCCCAGGGCGTCGCTCCGGTCATTTCTGCCGACTCGACGGCCCTCCGCCTCAAGGGGACGGTGCCGGTGGCCGACACGGCGCTCTACCCGGTCACCGCGGTCGATGTCTATGTCGCCGACCCGGTTGGCATTGCCACCGGCATCGCAGCCTTGATTCCCGAACTACCCAACGGCTTTGTCCAAGGCCGCACCTTCCTGGGTTCGTTCGTGGATGACGGCCCCGAGGACGCGAACAAGACCGCAGGCGCGTTCGATTTCGACATCGCCCGGCTGGGACTGACCGAGGCGCTGCTCACGATCACCGCCAATTACGCCACCGGCCCGGCGACCGACAAAACGGCGGTGGCGATCACGAGTCCGTTTTCCATCCCCGTGACCGTCAAAGGCGGAACCGTCGGTGAACTCAGATTCACCGCCATCACCCAAACCGCCCAGGGCGTGCAACTCGAGTGGACCGGCGGCGGCACGCTTCAGGCGGCCGATGCCGTGACCGGGACCTGGCAGGAACTCACCGGCGCAAGCAGCCCGTACACGACGACCGCCAGCGGAGCCATGCGTTATTTCCGCCTGAAGCACTGAGGCCACCGGACCCGGGAGTCACGTGGCATCGATTCACGCCCGCGAGTACGCCTCATGACCACGCCGACGCCCCGCGCAAATGCCGCCCATCGCCGGCGGAGAACCGCCGCTGCCGCTCGCTTCCCAGGGCACCCAACCCGGCTGCTTGGCTGGCTGTGGCTCCTGCTGACCTGGGCCGTCTTCGGCCAGGCCGATGCCGGGGGATTGCGCGTTGCCAGTTTCGTCTGCGATGTCACCCCCCCGCTGGGTCACCCGCTCTGCGGTGGCTGGATCAAACCGCTCGCCGTCGTCGATGAACCGCTGCTGGCCAAAGGGGTCGTGCTCAGCGACGGCCAGGAGCGCTTGGTCCTCTGTTCCGTCGATTGGTGCCTGCTGCAGACCGGCGCCTACGACACCTTTCGCCGCCGACTGGCGGAAGGGGCGCGGGTTCCCGTGAGCCACGTGTCGGTCCACACCGTGCACCAGCACAACGCGCCCATTGCCGACGCCAATGCCGAACGCCTCCTGCGCGCCACGCCCCGGCCGCCGCCGCATCTGGATTTGGACTTCCTCGACCGCGCGACCCGGCGCCTCGCCGCGTCGGTTCGGGAAGCCTGCGACCGGCTCCAGCCCTTCAACCGCGTTGGTTTCGGCAAGGCGCGCGTGGAACGGTTCGCCTCGAACCGCCGGGTGCGCCTCGCCGACGGCCGGATTCATGTCCGCTACAGCTCCACGAAGGATCCGGACTTGCAGGCCGCACCGGAGGGGCTGATCGATCCCTGGCTCCGCACGATCACGCTCTTCGACGGCGAGCGGCCGCTGGTCCGGCTGCATTTCTACGCGACGCACCCGATGAGCTACTACGGCGACGGTCGCGCGACCTCGGATACGGTTGGATTGGCGCGCCAGCGGCTGGAACGCGAGGAAGGAGTCCCGCAGATCTACTTCACCAGTTGCGCCGGCAACATCACCGCCGGCAAGTATAACGATGGCTCGCCCGCGGCCCGGGTCGAACTGACCGACCGCCTCTACGCCGCGATGAAACAAGCCGTCGCCGCCACCGAACGCGCGCCGGTAACCCGGCTCGATTGGCGCACGACCCCCGTGCGTTTTGCCGCCCGCCAGGAACCGGAATGGTCGATGGCTCACGCCCGGAAGCTCCTGACCGACACGAACGCCGCCCCGCTGGCACGGTTGACGGCGGCCTTGGATCTGGCCTGGCGGGAACGTTGGCAGGCAGATCCCAAAGTTCAGATCGCCCGCTTGTCTTTGGGCCCGGTCACCAGCTTGTTCCTCCCCGGTGAGGCGTTCATTGAATACCAGCTCTATGCGCAAAGCCTCCGGCCCGGAGGCTTCGTGGCCGTCGCCGCCTACGGCGAAAGCGGACCCGGCTACATCTGCACCGACTCGGCCCTCACGGCTGGCGGCTATGAACCCACGATGTCGCGCGTCGGCCCGCCCAGCGAGTTCGCGTTGAAGGACGGCATCGCGCGGTTGCTCCAGCCCGTCCGCGAGCCGCAACCTCCCTTTTATGCCGACAAACTGGACCTCCGCGTCTGGCGCGATACGAAGGGTTTCGAGCATCGGATCAAAACACCGAAGTCGTGGGCCCGGCGTCGGGCGGACATCCTGGCGAGCCTGAACGAAGTGATGGGCGAACCGCCGGAGGGCATCGGCGGCGTGCCGCTGGACGTACGTACCGAAGGCGAAGAGACCTTGGACCGCTTCCTCCGGCGCAAGATCAGTTTTGCCGCGGGGACCGGCGAACGGGTGCCGGCGTATCTGTTGATTCCGCGCGACCTCACCCGCCGGGCACCGGCCATGCTATGTCTGCATCAAACCACGCCCCTCGGCAAAGCCGAGCCGGCCGGCGTGGGAGGCAGCGCCAACCTGCACTACGCGCAGGAACTCGCCGAGCGCGGCTTCGTCACGCTGGCGCCGGATTACCCGAATTTCGGCGACTACCACGTGGACGCCTATGCCCAGGGTTTCGCCAGCGCGACCCGGAAGGGCATCGCGAACCACGAGCGCGCGGTGGATGTGCTCCAGTCGTTGCCCGAGGTGGATCCGCGTCGGATTGGCGTGATCGGCCATTCGCTCGGCGGGCACAATGCCCTCTTCCTCGCCGCCTTCGATCCGCGGGTCCGGGCCGTGGTCACGAGCTGCGGCTTCAACTCGTTCTTCAAGTACCGGGGAGGCGAGCTCGCGGGCTGGAGCCACGCTGGTTACATGCCCCGCATCGCCCGCCGGTACGCCAACGATGCCAGGCAGATGCCGTTCGATTTCGGTGAAGTGCTTGCCGCCATCGCGCCGCGACCGGTGTTCATCAACGCGCCGCTCCACGACGACAACTTCGAGTTGTCCGGCGTGAAAGACTGCGTCACCGCGGCGACGCCGGTCTTCTGGTTGTTGCACGCACCGGACGGTCTGGCGCTGGAAACGCCGGATTGCGGTCACGACTTCCCGCCCGAAGTTCGACAGCGTGCCTATGATTGGCTCGCACGCGCGCTACGGTGAGCCCGCTTCCGCGGAGCCGTCGAACCCTTCCGGCGCCGGTCGTTTTGCAGGTGGGATTGACAACCCTACCTTGAAGCACTGGTTCGCACCGCGAGGCACGGACGATGAAGGCTTATCTGATAACCACCGGCACGGTGTTCGGATTGATCACGCTGGCGCATCTCTGGCGCATCGCCGTCGAAGGATCACGCCTGGCGAAAGAACCGGTCTTCCTGCTGCTCACCGTGGCCGCCGCCGCCCTGTGTGTCTGGGCCTGGAGTTTGTTGCGGCGTTCGTTCCGCCCATAGGTCGCGCCGGCCCGCTCGACCGTCGCCCGCGTGGGAATCGACACTCCACAGCGCTGGCCTGGCCCAAGTGCGGCGCAATCCGCAGGCTGGACCTTCGACGCTGTCCGCCGGCGGTTTCGGCGGCGATCCACGCCTGGCGGGCGTAACCCCGCGGCCAGCGTTCAGTACTGCGAGTCGTAATACTGCGCCAGGGTGCCGTAACGTGACGGAACGACTTCGACGTGGCCGTCCACGAAGATGACCGCTCCCCTGCCCTTCTCGAGATAATCCTTCTGGGTCAGGCGCATCGAAGTGCCGAATTTGTGGCGGGCCGAGATCAGGTTGCTGTCCGGCACCCAGCGGCCGTCATCGGCGATGTTGCCCCCGTCGAAAACGGCCACATTATCGACCGAGCCATTCTCCTCGATCAGCATCAGCTTCTGCGTCGGGCTCCTGACAGCGGTCATTTTGAAATGGAGCGGCGGAGCACCGGCCGCGCCGTAGATCGACGCCATGCCGTGGTTCTGGCCGGCACTGTTGATGTAGCTCGGGAACGTGTAGCTGTACAGATAGGGATTGGTCCCGGAGGGGGAACGCCGCCACCGGGCTTCGCGGGCGGGCGCGTCGCGATCCGCGGGACAACGGAACAGGTTGGTCGTGAAGTTGCCGATGTACTTCGCGATCGCGCTGTTCTGGACGTTGGTGAAGTACGAAACCGGCAGGCCGGGGTCGTTCGAAGGGCGAAGGGTCAGGTTCCAGAAGATCCAGTCCTCCTTCATCGCGACAAAGGCGCCCTTCGAGGCGGTGCCGGGAAACGTGTCCTGGTTGTCGTCCACGTACATCTGCATGGCCAGTCCGAGCTGCTTCAGATTGCTGCGGCAAACCGCCTGCTGTCCCTTTTCCTTGGCCCGGGCCAGCGCCGGCAGGAGCATCCCCGCCAGGATGGCAATGATGGCGATGACCACGAGCAATTCGATCAGCGTAAAACCGCGCTTTTTCATGGCTTATTTCTAGGTTCAGCCAAATCGTCGGGAGCGAACAAGGCGATGTCAAGGCACGGTTTCGGTTTGTCCGCCTTTCCCGAATCCTTAGCGAGGAGATCGGCATCGGGGCTGCTCTGGGAATTCGGGAGGCGGTTCCCTTGCGTTTGCGGGCGAACGCGCTCCCCCAGACCGGATCGAAGACGTTTTGGCGGGCGAGCGAGCGTGAAAGTCGTTTTCCAGGGGAAGAATCTTCGTTCGGGGAGGACGCTGAGCGCAGGGGCAACAAAGCTCCGCCAGCGACCTTGCTCGGGGTCATGCGCGTGAGGCGAACTTCACGGGTCCGCACCCGGGACCCGGGTTCAGCCCGAAGGCGCCGAATCGACCGCTTCAACCAGCGGCCGGCCGATTCCCCGTTTGGGCACCCATCGCTGAAAGTACAACCCCCACCACCGCAGCCACCCCGCCGGCACGCAGATCTTGGCCCGGTGGTAGCGGGCATGTCGGCTAACGGTCACCGGTACCGTCAAGAGATGCCGGATGATCGTGCGCACTCGCCAGCCCTGCGCCTCATCGGGGCGTCCCCTCGCCCGCAGCGCCGTGAGGACGTTGTAGGCTAACCGGTGATCCAAGACAAACCTCCCTTCCAGAGGACCTGCCAGGAGACGGCGTCCACCAAGACTTGGCCGCCGTGGCTGGTGGCTTGGTCGGAGTTGGTGAAGGTGTGGTGGAGCCTGGACTTCCGTTTGCGGA
The DNA here is from genome assembly GCA_963735925.1 of uncultured bacterium. GTDB lineage: Bacteria > Verrucomicrobiota > Verrucomicrobiia > Limisphaerales > J093 > DSVZ01. Next base: position 94,932 of record CAVTMT010000003.1, on the reverse strand, counting down.
TCGCGCGCCCGGCATATATTCGCCATAATGGTGATGTTAAGTCAGCGGAAGATTCACCTGTTTTTGCCTTTATGTGCGGCAGGCTAAGGATTCGGGTCGCCCCAACACCGTGTTCAAGCCGGCTCCGTCCTGGCAGGCAGGGCGCAGGGAGGGTGCGCAATGGTCCGCCGGCGCGGTGGACTTTGCCTTTGGAAACCGGCCGGGCGGGGTGTGAACCGTTGGCCCCGATCCGGCTTGGCTAAAACTTTCGACGTGCCGCGGCACAGCCGCTACAATTGCCCGCGATGTGCAAGATCGCCTTCAGCGTGGGGGGCCTCGCCATCCACTGGTACGGCATCCTCGCGGCCCTGGGATTCCTGGCCGGCCTGTGGACGGCGAGCCGGCGTGCGCCCCGGTACGGCCTGAGCGCCGAGACCGTGGCCGACTTCGGGCCCTGGGTCATCATCGGCACCTTGATCGGCGCCCGCCTGTGGTTTGTGATGTCGTACTGGCGGGAGGAGTTCGCCGGCAGGCCGCTTTGGGAGACGCTGAACCTCCGCGCGGGTGGCCTGGTTTTTTATGGCGGCTTGGTGGGGGCAGCCGTCGCCACACTGTTCTTCGTTCGCCGACGCAAGATCCCGCTGTGGACGCTTGCCGATGCGCTGGCCCCGAGCATCGCGCTGGGCCACGCGTTCGGACGGGTGGGCTGTCTGATGAACGGCTGCTGCTACGGGCTGCCGACTACCCTCCCGTGGGCCATTCACCTCAACGACGATCCGTTCCTGCGCGGCACCGCCGTCCACCCCACCCAGATCTACGAAGCGGTGTTGCTGCTGGCGCTTTACGGCGGACTGGCCTGGCAGTACCGGCGGAAGCGTTTCACCGGCCAAACGTTTGCACTGTACCTGCTCGCTTACGCGCCGATCCGCTTCTTCGTCGAAATCTTCCGCGGCGACTACGGCGACTACCGGTTCGCGGGATTGAAACCGGGACAGGCGTTCAGCGTGGTGGTGTTTGCGGCCGGGCTTTGGTGCTATGCCCGGCTGCGCCAAGCCGGACCGCCGCCGGCATCGTCGTCACCGTAAGACCGCGCCGGCGGGAAAAAGTGGAGGGAGAGAACCGGTTCACATGGCGGAGCCCACCGACAGCCTGATCGTCGAAACGTCGCAACCGGGCGTCCGGTTGGACGCTTACCTGCGCGGGCAATTCCCGGGCGTCTCGCGGGTCACGCTGCAGCGGTTGCTGCGGGAAGGCGCGATCCTCGTCAACGGGGCCCCCGCCAAAACCACCCACCATCCGCAGGCCGGCGAGCGCATCACGGTGACCTGGCCCGCGCCGCGCCCGGCTGCGGTCGAGGCGCGGGACCTGCCGCTGAACATCCTGTTCGAAGACGAGTGGCTCGTCGTATTGAACAAGGCGCCCGGCATGGTGGTGCACCCGGCGGTCGGCAACGAGGACGACACGCTGGTCAACGCCTTGCTCCACCACTGTCGCGGGCGGTTGAGCGGCATCGGCGGCGTGGCGCGGCCGGGGATCGTCCATCGCCTCGACCGGTTCACCAGCGGCCTGATCGTGGTCGCCAAAACCGACGCCACCCACCTGGCGCTGTCGCGCCAGTTTGCCGACCGCGAGGTGGTGAAACTCTACGACGCCATCCTGTGCGGCGAACTACCGCGCTCCGAAGGCGAGGTCAATGCCCCCATCGCCCGCCATCCGAGCCACCGGAAGGTGATGACGGTGATCGAGGGCGGACGCGCCGCGCGCACCAGCTACCGGGTGTTGGAACGGCTTCAGGCCGCGACCCTCGTCGAAGCGCGGCTTCACACCGGCCGCACGCACCAGATCCGGGTGCATTTCAAGCACCTCGGCTACCCGCTGGCGGGCGACGAAACCTACGGCAAACGGCAGAACGCGCGCCTGGTGGAATTGACCGGCGTGCGGGCGCCGCGGCAGATGTTGCACGCTCGGTTCCTGGCGTTCCAACACCCCGCCAGCAACCGGCGGGTGGAGTTCCACGCGGCCTGGCCCGCAGACTTCGAAGAAACGGTTCGGCAGCTCGGCCGACCCTGACAGCCCGCTCGGCGCCTTCACCGAGCGCCGGCAGGGGAAGCCAATGACTGCTGCCGCTGGAGCTGGCCGGCCGTGTCGCTGTCGCCGAGGAACACCCGTCCCGTGTTGGGATCGACCAGGGTGCCGTCCTCGTTTTGCCATACCCGGCGGGGCAGCCGGCTGCCGGTTTCGGCTGGCAGGTAAACCCAATGTCCCGCCTTTTGCTGCGCCTTGGGCGCCGGGCCGGTGGCAGTGCAACCGCTCACTGCCAAGGCCAGCAACCATGCGGAGCCGGAAGCGATCCAGGCTGCACAGCGGCACTTGCGTTCGTTCATGCCCTAGCAATAGCGAATGGACACCCGCATGGCAAGGCGTCGCCGGCGGCGAAGACCGCCTTCCCCGCGAGATGCCGGGCCGGACCGCTCCGCCTCCCGGCGGAATCTTCCCAAGATGATTGCGATGGCCCGCCCGCGCGCTAGACTCATGTCGATGTCGTGGGACCAAATCGTTGGCTTGGTGCTCGCATTGCTCGTCATGGCGGTCGGCCTGGCGGGCAGCGCACTGCCGGGGATTCCAGGACCCCCGTTGGTGTTGGCGGCGGCGGTGGGACACCGGTTGTGGTTCGGGGCGGCGAGTGCCAGCAATTTCGTGCTCGGCACGCTGGTGGGTCTGGTGGTGTTTGCCCTTGCCCTCGATTACGCGGCCAGCCTGTTCGGCGCGAAGAAGCTCGGCGCGACCTGGCGCGGCGTGACCGGCGCGGCCGTGGGCGCGGTGGTGGGGATCTTCACGGGACCGTGGGGTATCCTCGCCGCACCGTTCGCCGGGGCCACGCTCGGCGAACTGCTGGGCGGGCGCGAGTTTCGCGACGCAGCCCGGGCGGGACTCGGAGCGGTGCTCGGCCTGCTGGCGGGCGTCGTCGGCAAGGTGGGGTGCAGCGCGGCCATGATCGGTTTGTTCGTGGCGAGCGTCGTTCTACGCTCGTAGCCCGCCGGGCCGCAACCGCAACCCCTGCCGGTCGGAGCGCCAGGCCGTTCAGATCTCGCGCTCGTAAAGGCGATAGATTTTGTAAATCCGGCCGCCAAACGCCGAGATCATCCGGCACATCGCGACGTTGTCTTCCAACACCCAGGAGGCCTCGGCCCCACGAAAGCCCAGACGAAATCCGACCTTGAAGCCTTCCGTAAGCATCACGGCCTCGAGGCCGCGGGTACGGTACCGCTCCTTCACTCCCAAGGTGACGACCCGGCACTGCTGCGGGCTCCGCCAGCCCAGTGCGTACGACAGGAAGCGCGGGAGCTGCCACGAGAGCAAACGCCCCCGCAGCGGCTGGAGCGCTTCGTTGAAATCGGGCAGCGCCAGCATGAAGGCCACCGGTTCGGTCGGGCTCTCCACCAGCCAGACGAGTCCCTCGGCCAGGAGCGGTTTGAGCCGCGCTGCCATGAAGTCGATCTCCGGGTCGGTCATCGGCACGAAACCCCAGTTCTCCTCCCAGGCCGCGTTGTAAACCTCCTTCACTTTCGCCAGGTCGGCGGCGAGCGTTTTGCGCAGGATCGGCCGAAAAATCAGATCGGGGTTGCGCCGGCGCGTCTTTTCGGCGATGCGGCCCAACCGGTCCAGCGGACACTTCGAGATGTCCAGATAGAAGGCGACCAGATCCTTCGCCTTGCGGAACCCCGCGGCAGCCACCAGATCGACGTAATAACGCGGGTTGTAGGTCATCATGAACGCCGGCGGCGAGTCGAAGCCGTCCACCAGCAAGCCGCATTCGTCGTTCGAAGTGGGGTTCATCGGTCCGAGCACGCGCCGCAGGCCCCGGCCGCGGGCCCAGTCGAAGACCGCGCCAAACAAGGCCGCGCTCACCGCCGCGTCGTTCGGACACTCATAGAATCCGAAGAAGACGGCGGCGTCCCGTTGGACGCGATTGTGCTGGTGATCCAGGATGCCGGCAATCCGGCCCACGTCGCGGCCGTCGCGGCGGGCCACCCAGAGCGGCATCTCGGCATGCTCGAACAGCGGGTTGGCATCCGTGAACACCTTCTTGAGGTCGAACAACAGCGGGGCCACCCAGTTCGGATCCCCGCCGTAGATGCGGTAGGGGACCGCCAGGAATCGGCCCACGCCTCGCCCCGTACGCGGGACCGGCACAATTTCAATCGCTGAACTCATGTTGGAAGTTGCCGTTTCTGATCTTGCGGGGCAACGGCCGGGGCGCAGTGTTGCCAAGCCACCGGGGCGCGTCAACGGAACGTGCAAGCCCCGCCCCCAAGTGTGTCCCGCTTCCAAAGGCGTGGCTGGCCCGGCGCCCCCGGCCGGCCGGCCGGCACGCCGGGAGAACTCACTTGCTTGGGGGGGAGGCTTCGCCTAGTTTGCATGGCCGTGAGCCAAGAAAAGGCGCCATCCACCTGTCAGGTGGTCCCCGCAAGGCGTCCGGCCGGCTGTCCCCTCAGCCAGGTCCGGGCCGGCACCTCCGTGCGCATCAAACAGTTGCTGGCGTCGCCGGACCTTTGTCATCGCTTGCGGGAACTGGGGTTGTGCGAGGAGCAGCGGATCAAGCTGTTGCTCCAGGACCGCAGCGTGGTTTGCCAGGTTTGCAACGTCCGGCTGGGCCTGAGCGGTCCGCTGGCGGACTCCATCTGGGTCGAACCGCTCCATCCGGACAAGCAAACCGCCTGAGCGATGGTGTCCGAACCTCAGCCGTTGCCCTCACTCGCGGCCGGGCAGACCGGCGTGGTGACGGCTGTTCAGGTCGCTCCCGAGATGCGGGCGCGCCTGCTCGAGCTGGGGCTCACGCCCGGAACTTCCGTGCAGTTGCTGCGGTTCGCTCCCCTGGGCGATCCCGTGGAAATACGCCTGCGCGGGTCGAACCTGATGTTGCGCCGCACCGAGGCGGAGCAGATCTGGGTACAACTCCCGCAGTAGGCGGCGACGCAGCTTGGTCCAGCGCCGTGCGCCTGATCCCCCGACTCCCCAACTTCCCCGAATCCGCGGGCCGCGCGCCCGCGGTCCGGTGCGGTGGGCGGCGCCTCGAAGCCGGTCTGCCTCCCCGTCGCGGTTTCGCCGCCGCCACTCGTTGCTGATGTCCGTCACCCCGCCCAGTTCCGCCTCCCAGGCACCGGCCGCACGTTCGCCGGACCGGTTTCTCGTGGCGCTGACGGGCAACCCGAACTGCGGCAAGACAACGCTGTTCAACGCCCTGACGGGGCTGCGGGCGAAGGTGGGCAATTACGCGGGCGTCACGGTCGAGCGCAAGGAAGGTCGCCTGCTGGGCGCCGGGGCGGAACACGCGATCACCGTCCTCGATCTGCCCGGCACCTACAGCCTCAGCCCGCAATCGCTGGACGAGCAGATCGCCCGCGACGTGTTGCTCGCCCGCCTCAAGGACGTACCCGCGCCCCACGCGGTGGTGGTGGTCGTGGACGCCTCGAACCTCGAGCGCAACCTTTACTATGCCACCCAGGTCATCGAACTGGGCTACCCGACGCTGATCGCGTTGAACATGCTCGATGTGGCCCGCGACAACGGGCACCAGGTGGACGTCGCCCGGCTCGAAAGCGAATTGGGCGTGCCGGCTTTCCCGATGGTCGCCAGCACCCGGGAGGGCGTCCCGGCACTGCGGGACAAGGTGATCCGCCTCAGCCAGGACCGGACCGGCCCCCCTGCGGGAGCGCGCTTCGAGCGTCTGTCCGGCGCCATGGAAACCGAGGTCAACGCGCTCGCCGAACTGGTCGGCCAGTCGGCCGGCGAAACCCCGGATCGCGCCCGGGCGGAGGCGCTGCTGCTGATCTGCGATGAGCGGAATCTGCGCGAGAATGCGCGGCATCATCCCCCGGCGGTGGAAGCCGCCGCCTTGCGCGCCCGCGTGCAGCTTGAGCGGGCGGGCGTGGACTGGCGCACGGCCGCAATCGAAGCCCGTTACGATCGGGCCAGGACGATCCACGACGCCGTGGTTACCGAAACGCGCGTCCTGGGAGAGACGGTGAGCGACCGGCTGGACCGCGTTTTCACTCACAAGATCTGGGGGACGCTGATCTTCCTGGTGCTGATGGCGCTGATGCTGGAGAGCATCTTCACCCTTGCGCAGTTGCCGATGCACCTCCTCGAGGGGGGGGTGGGTTGGGTGGGCCGGCAGGTGGGGACGCTGCTGCCGCCAGGGGACTTGCGCAGTTTGATCGTGGACGGCGCCATTGCCGGCGTGGGGGCGGTGGTCGTGTTCCTACCTCAGATTTGCCTGTTGTTCCTCTTCATCGGCCTGCTCGAAGACACGGGCTACATGGCGCGTGCGGCGTTCCTGATGGACCGCTTGATGAGCAAGGTGGGCCTGCACGGCAAGAGCTTCATCCCGATGCTCAGTTCGTTCGCGTGTGCGATTCCGGGCATCATGGCCACGCGCACGATTGAGAATCCGAAGGACCGGCTGGTGACGATCCTGGTGGCCCCGCTGATGAGTTGTTCGGCGCGCCTGCCGGTGTACACGCTCCTCATTGCCGCGTGCATCCCGAATCGGCGCGTGCTGGGCTTCCTGGGCCTGCCCGGCCTGACCATGCTGGGCATGTATGTGCTCGGGGTGGTGCTCGCCCTGGGAATGGCGTGGGTGTTCAAGAATACGCTCCTGCGGGGCCACACCCCGCTCTTGATCATGGAGTTGCCGCCCTACAAGCGTCCCACCGCAACCGTCTTGCTGCGCCACACCTGGGAGCGTGCCCGGCTCTTCCTGCGCAAGGCCGGCACCGTGATCCTCGGCTTCAACATCCTGCTCTGGTTTCTTGCCACCTACCCGCGTCCGCACGCGACGGAAGCGGCTTTCGAGCAGGCCCGTTTTGCCGCCCTCCAACAACGGTTCCCCGGCACGACGACACGGCAGGCAGCCGACGCGGCTTTCGCGGAACTCGAGAATACTCCGGCCTGGACCGCCGCGGTGACGGCTGCCGCCCAGGCCGGAGAGGCCGGCTCGCCCCAAACGAACGCGAATTCGGTGCTGGCCACCCGGCTGGCTGAATTGGATCGCAACCTCGCGGGAGAGCGCATCCGGAACAGCTTTGCCGGATGGCTGGGGCACGTGATCGAGCCGGTGATTCGGCCGCTGGGGTTCGATTGGAAGATCGGCATCGGGATCGTGACCTCGTTCGCCGCCCGCGAGATCTTCGTCAGCACGATGTCCGTCGTGTACAACGTCGGCAGTGGCGACGATCCGGAGACGGCGGTGCCCACGCTGGCGGAGACGCTCCACGGACAGGTCCGCGCGGACGGCTCACCTCTGTACACTCCCCTGCTGGGCTTGACGCTGATGGTGTTTTACGTGGTCGCCCTCCAGTGTGCGAGCACGGTGGCCATTGTCCGGCGCGAGACGAACTCCTGGAAATGGCCGGTCTTTCAGTGGCTTTACCTCGGTGGCCTGGCTTGGCTGCTCGCGTTCCTGACCTATCAGGGTGGCCGGCTCCTGGGCCTGTGACCGGCGTCGGGCGGGATTTAAGGGAATCAGGGCGAGCCGCGCATTCGCATGTGCAACGACTGAAAACGCCGGGCCGGCGCGGTCTCGCAGAAGCTGGAGAGCCGCTCGGGTTCAGGCCTGGGCGGCCTGGAAACGGCTGGCGACAAAATCCCAGTTGATGACCGAGTGAAACGCCGCGAGGTAATCGGTCCGGCGGTTCTGATACTTCAGGTAATAGGCGTGTTCCCAGACGTCCACGCCCAGCAAGGGAATGCGGCCTTGGCTGAGCGGCGAATCCTGGTTGGCCGAGGTTTCGATCCGGAGTTCCGCCCCGTCAAGGGTCAGCCAAGCCCAGCCACTCCCGAAGACCGCGAGCGCCGACTTGTCGAAGGCGCCCCGAAAACTCGCGAGACTTCCGAAACTCCGATCGATCGCCCCCGCCAATGGGCCGGACGGTCCGGCTCCTGGATTCGGCTTCAGCATCTGCCAGAACAGGGAGTGATTGAAGTGGCCGCCGCCGTGGTTGCGGATCGCGGTCCGGACCTTTTCGGGCACTGTGTCCAAATGCCGCAGCAAATCTTCCACGGATCGGCCCGCCAACTCGGGTGCGTCCGCCACCGCCTTGTTCAAGCCCGCCACATAGGCGGCATGATGCCGGTCGTGGTGGATCGTCATGGTCTGGGCGTCGATTGCCGGCTCCAGTGCGTCCGCCGGATACGGCAGGGCGGGCAGCTTGAATACGCCGGTGAACGCGGGATTCGGCGGTGATGGCGGCGGTTTCTGAGCGGCGCCGCCGGTCCAGCGCGCACCAGAGGTCAACACAACCGCGGCGAGTGCGGTGCGTTTCAGGGCTTCACGGCGAGGCAACATGGCAGTTGTGTTCGTGACCGAGGTTTCGAAAGGGGCGCTGAACAAGTGCTTTAGATCGAGGCCACGCTGTTGGCCACGCCATTGGTGCGGCCTTCCTCCACGAGGCGACGCACGAGCCGGCTGAGCCGTTTGCCGGAGACGCGGAGTTTCAAGGTGTTGCGATAGAAACCGCCGCGCAACCGGTTGTTGCTTTCGAAGGCGCCGATGGCGCCATTGAGTTCCGACCAACTGGTCGCGTTCCCCGCCCGTTCCACAAACTCGAAGTCCAACAGAAAATGCTCGGGGTGCAGAAGCAGGATGAAGGGACGCAGGAGCCGGACCCGCCACGGCAGACACTTGCGCGTGGCCAGCAGAACATACCGCTCTGAAGGACACGCGTATTCTTCGCAGAACGCCTCTCTAAACGATTTGGACCAGTTTGCCATGCTAAGTTGGCGGCCCGGCTAAGAGCGATGGCGAGCATCCCTGCCAAGGCCGTCCCTGGCCAGCAAATTCCCCCACGTCTGCCCGAGTCGCGCGCTATATAAGTGGCATAAAGACCCGGAGAAGTCCAACGACGTTCGAATTTTCCCCCGCATTGGCCAGCAGGATCGCTCAAGCCCGGCCCATGGGCGGAGGGAGGTGGCTCGCTGGCAGTCGGGAACGAGGAAGCGTTCCGGCCGTTCGGAACGACTCGGAACGCTTCAGTGAGGGGGCGCGATCAGGCCGCAATGGCTTCGAGCGGCGCGGACGAACGCTTCCGGCGCGTCGGCTTCTTGGCCGGCGGAGGGGGCGCCAGCGCGGCACCCGGGACTTCGTCGTGGGCCAGCATCAAGTAGCGCGCACAATTGTCGCAGACGCAGATGTCGTCGTTCCGGAGGAGGGCGGCGTGCAGCCCGGAGGCCAGCCGCATCATGCATCCCGTACAGACTCCGTGGCGCACCAAAGCTACCGCCTTCTTGCCCCGCGAGACGAGGCGGTCGTAGTGGCCCAGCACGGTTTCCGGCAATTGGACGCGAAGCGCTTCCGCCTCACGCCGTGTGGCCGGCGAGTTCGCCTTGGGACCCAACTCGAGTCCCTGCAGATCAAACAACTGCTGGATAATTTTCATTTTCATGACGGGAACTTCACCCGTTCGATGCAGAACTTGGGCCGAGGCGTGGCTGCTGCCAAGGGAAATCTCGCCCCCGAGAATGTCCCGGATTAGGAAGCCTCGTGCGCGTTTCCCGCGCGGCTCCGGTGGGTTCGGCAGGCCGGCCGAAGCATCAGGGAAGCTGGACAATGCGGTAGATTTTGAAAGCGGTCTGGCCGCCGGTCTGCGAACCGTCGTCGGTGAACGAATAGTCGCCGGTGAGCGAGGTCACCTCACCGGGCACGATCGTCCACACAATGATCCCGTCGGGAGGGATCGTGGTGGCGTACTGGATCTGGAAGCGCAGTCCCGGCACCGTCTGCCAGGTGAACGTGGCGACCCCGTTGACCACGGTGACGAGCGGGTTGATGCGCAGCGCGCCGCCGGCGCTGGCCGGCAGGCTGGTGACGCGGACTGCGTACGTGGTGGAGAGCAGGGAGTTGTTGACGACGCCCAGGAACCAGTCTCCCGGTTCCAACGCGACCGGGAAGGAGGCCGGATCGACCATGATGGTCTCGGGCAGGACATCCGGATTGGCGCTGGCATAGTCGAACGTGTTCGCGTCCGGCAGTTGGCCCTTACGCAGCACCAGATCGACGTTGCCGTTAAAGGGTGTGAGCTGGAAAGTCACGTTCGTGGCGCCGGCCGGCACCGTGAATTGATAATAGTCCAGCGTCTGCGGCAGGCCGAGCGTGTCGGCCGCGATCGTGTTGGTGACCGTCACCTCGTTCGCCAACGCCCGCACGTTCGGCCCGGCCGGTGGCAGCGATGCGGTGATTCCGAAGCTAATCGGCGCGGTTTCGAGGTCGTACACGGCCAGATACCACTCGCCGTTGAGCGATGTCAGATCGCCCACGGGCCGGATGACGAGCTTGGCCGGCAGGCCGGGGGCGCCTTCGTCGAGATACTGGTAGCCCTGGTGGGACGGTTTCGATCCCAGTTGTGCCAGCAGTTCGGCGCGGCCTTCCAACTGCGTCAGATCGAACTGCACCGCCGGGTCCGAACGGAACACGATGAAACGGAAGTACAGCCGGCTCAGTTCGCCCGGCTGGACCGTCTCGAAGGACGTCACGCCTTCCTGCAGGTCAATGACCTTGTCCACGAAGTTCGTGAACTCGAGGACGCGAACCCGGTAGGCCACCGGCGTGGTGTCGGCGTTGAGCACGCCGAGATACCAGGCCCCGGAACTGAGCGGCACGGGCAGCGAATTCTGCGTCACCAGGATGGACTCGCGGTTCGTACCTGGATTCTCGCTGGCGTAATCGTAGAGCTGCGGCGTGGGCAGCGGATTCAGCGCCGCGGTGGCCTTGCGCAGGTAGAGCTGCACGTTGCCGTTGGTGGGATACACTTCGAACGAGGCGGCCACGGCGTTCGTGCTGACCACGTAGCGGAAGTACTGCAGGGCGTTCGTGACGGCGATGTTGGTCAGGATCGTCTGGCCTCGGGCCAGGTCGGTCACGCCGGTCACCGCGCCGTTCAATTGATCGAAGTCCACCTGGATGGAATAGTCGGTCGTGGCCAGGGAGTTGGTGATCGCCAGATAGTAGCGCTGGCCGGCCACCAGTTGCGGGAGCGCGGCGGCAGCCTGGACGATCCGGTTCGTGTCCAGCACCTGGCTGCCGTTGGTAAGCAGGACGGCCAGGTTGCCGATCGTGTTCGTGAGCAATTGGTAGTCTTCTCCGGCCGCGCCGTAGGTCGGCAGGCCCAACTGGTTATACCACAGATCAAGACCCGTCGAGGCAGTCAGGGTGTTGGTCGCATGCGTCGCATCCAGCGGCACGTCCACGATGAAATACCGCGCTTGGCCGCTGGGGATCGTGTTGGTGTACGGCACGCCATTGGTCAGCGCCACCGCCGGCACGGTGATCGGCGCGTAGGTGAGCTGCAATTGCCACTCGATGAAGGCCGCCTCGAGATTGTTCGTCGCGCCCGCCCGGCGATCGACCACTTCGAGTTTCCAATCGCCCAGGGCATTCTCTCCGATGAAAGGCTTGAGGGGTTCTTCGGGGAGGAAGCGCGTCGCGGGCAGTTCCAGCAGTCCGAAGGAATCGAGCATGGCGCCGGGCTGCAGGCTCGAGACTTCGACCGGCGTGTTGGTGGTCGTGGCCAGAAACGTAACCCCGTTGGTGGCCCACCACGGATCCGACGTGAACACGGTGGAGGCGCCGCCATTGACCAGCACGCGGGTCTGTGGCAGCACCGGCGGTGGCGCCTTGCCCAACGTATCCATCCGATACAGGTCCGTCACCTCGGCATCGGTGAGCACACGATGGTACAAGGTGAGTTCATCCAAGCGACCCTGGAAGCTGCTCCGTCCAACGTAGAATGGCCCGTTGTTGGTGGCATTGGCGAGAATGCCGGCGATGACTTTGATGCGCTGCTTCTGGCCATCCAGATAAATCGCCATTTCCACCTGGGCGGCATTCAACTGGCGATAGGTGGCGACGATATGGTGGAATTCACCGACGCTCGGCGGCGGCGAAAGGCGCACACCTTCGAGGCCGTTTTGGAGATCGGAGCCGGCACCCGCCTGGGTGGGGTCGTTGAAACCGGCATCCAGCGCCACGGTGGAGACGTTGACGAAGTAGTTTTGGCGCAGCGGATTGTTGGGATCGCTCTTGTACAACAGACTGCTGCCAAACGGGCCGTAGGATTCCGGCAGGAACCAAAACTCGATACTGAGCTCATTAGTGAACGTGAGCGACGAGCTGTCCGGCACGCGCATGTAGCCCGCATTCGTAAGTCCAAAGCTCTGCCCCACCTTCCCCGGCAGGTAACCCAGTCCCACCATCGCGACGCCATCGTTGGTGCCGACCACGTCTTCCGTACTTCCCTCCGCCGGCCACCAACTGACGATGCCGTCCGGCAACGTCTCGCGCTGATGCGCGAACTGGAGCCGGTACATGCGCCCGGGCAAGGTGGTGAGGTTCGTGAAGAGTGCCCCGTCGCGCAGCACCAGCAGATTGGTCCCCGTCTGGGCGACGTCGGGGGCGCTCAGAATCGCCGGCGGTCGGGGCGCGTCCCGGGTCACGGTCCAGCCGTCAAACACCTCGCCCGCCGCGAGCAACGTCACCCGCTGGGCGACGACATTCTCGAATCCGCTTACCAGTTGGTTGGTCGAGCGACCAGTCGGCGTCGTGTCCGGCTCGGCGAACTTGATGGGAATGGCGGTCAGGTTCGTATCGTCCGTGAAGGTGACGAACACGGCATTGGTCAGGACGGCGTTCGTGCGGATCAATCCCTGCGTGGAAGCTTCGAGGACGTGGTTTGATCCGGAGCGGTCGCGCAGATTCACGAACAGCAGGCCGGCCGGGTCGTTGGTGGACGCGCCCGGTTTGACGCCAAACTCGACGCCGAGCCGGTTCGTGCCATCGCTCCACGCCGCCAGCGTGCGGTTCGTCGTCAGATCCGCCGGGTTGATCCAGGCATCCAGCGTGAATCCGTCGCTCAGGCCGACATCCAGCCCGTTGCGGTTCGTCACCAAGACCAGGTCCCCGTCGTTGGCAAAGTCCACCGCGAGGCCGAATTTGCCGGGGACAAAAGTCGGTCCATCCACGAATGCGGGGTTGTTGGTCTGGGCGTCCGCGCCATCGCCGTCGAAGCCCCAGCGACTGACCAGTGCGTTGGTCGGTTTGCCGGCCCCGCCGAATTGGTAAATGCCCAGCAACTCGGAAGGCGCCAGTTCCCGCGCATACAGGTCCACCTCGTCCATCTGGCCCAGGTACTGGGCGGCGTACTGGTTCGTCGCGGGCTGCCGGCCGAGGAACAGGCGGTTTCGGGTGTCGGGGGCGAAGCGGCCGAGATTACGCTGCGCCTGCGGCTCCCCATCCAGGTAGAGCGTGGCGAGGCCGGTGTTGGTGCTGTAGGTGAGCGCCACGTGGTGGAAGTTGGTGGTGACCTCGTCGTAGCCATACTGGGTGCGGTTCGTGCCGCCCCGGTTCTCGCACAGCAAGGTGTGCGTGCCCTGCGGGCTGACCAAGCTGAACGCGAGGTCCGAGACTCGCGGGTGACTCACCCGGATTCCCACCTTCACGTCCGCCACGGTCCGTGCATCCCCCACATAGTTGGTGATGTCCATGCGCGCGTCGTCGCGCAGCGGAACGGTGTTGCTCGAAACCAGGTCCGACCGGAGGCGACCGGCGTCGCTGCGTTCGATCACGGCGCGGATGTAAAACGTGGTGGAGACGGCGTTCGGGTTGAAGACGCCCACGAAGTAACGGCCGGGTTGCAGCGGCGGAATGTCGGTTGGTCCGACCGTCATTTCGCCGCTCGGGGGCGGAATGCGCGCGGTCTTGTCGTACTCGGCCAGCGAAGGAGGCAGGTCGTAGCGGACGAACACATCCACCGGCAGCGTCATTTGGGAGAGCAGTATCCGCAGCAGACTGGCGTCGGTCGGAACATCCACGAAGAAGATCGAGAACTGGTTGGGCAGCAAGGTGACGAAGCTCCCTGCCAGGAGATCCGGGGCCGGGAAGATGCGCACCTGCAGATTGTCCACGATGCCGGTGTGGCCCAGCGCATTGTCCACCATGGTCAGTTGCCAGACGCCTTCGCCCTTGGCGCCGATGAAGTCCACCAGGCTGCCCGGACCGTCCGAGCGCTGGGCCGTGGGTTCCACCGAGTAATCCGCGTCGTCGTAGATCGCGCTGAGCACGCCGTTGGAACTTGCCGGCAGCGGCGTGTGATTATTGAGCACCACGAAGTGGCCGCTATGGCTCAAGTTCCCCAGCAGATCGCCGGTCTCCTCATGGGTGATGGTGCTGTAAACGATCGTCCGGCCGACCGTCATGGGATAAACCCCCACCCCGAACACCAAGGCGGCCTGGGGCGAACTCGGCGTGCCATCCGGAATGAACCGCGGCACCGGACGTCCCTGCATCAAGTAACTGCCGTCGGGCAGGAGGTTGCCAAACGGTTGGTCGCTCGACAGACCGATGATGCCGTATTCGGCCGACATCTGGTCCTCGGACTTGACCCCGACGTAGAACACCTCGCCGGGAGCGGCGTTGGTGAACGCCACCAATTCCGTGCCGCCGCGCGCCAATGATTTGTATGCGCTCGCGACCGCCGCCGGATCGAGTGTCAAAAGGTTCGAGTCGCCCCGGGCGACGTACAGGTCGATGTCCGCCTCTTCACCCGTACGCGGCACGGAGAGGTTTGGAGGCACGAAGGTCAGGAACGCGACGTAGGGGCCGAAATTCGTCTCCCCGCCGGTCAGCGCCGCATTGAACTCGTTGGTGAAGACGTAAAAATGCCATTGGTTCGTGGTGCCGTCCGGCCCGCCCACCAGGGGCGAGTTCGCGCCGGCATGCTGGTACAGCAACGGCACGCCGTTGGTCATGATGGTGGCCTCGGCCACGTTCGTCGCCACCAGCGTCTGCGGGATGAACCGGAGCGCATTCGTCCCGCCTACCGATACGACCAGCGCGTAGTCCTGCACGATGCCGTTGGTGTGGGCGGTCACGGCGTTCACGTTCACCCGCCGCGCGGACACGAAGACGGTGTAATTGGTGTCGATGGGCCCGCGCAGAAACACGTTTTCGACGTTGTTGATGTTGTCGATCACCTGCTGGGCCGAGTTGGTGGTGGAGGCCGTGTTGTAGTCGCTCGACGCCGCAATGTCGTTGCCGAGGAAAATCTCCCCGGTCGCCTTGTTCGAGACGACGAGGTCAAGGTCGTTGACGAGCTTGATGGACGCCGCCGGGTTGCCGGGCGGGTCGGTCCAGACCAGCGTAACGCGGAGGTCGGAATTCAACGCGTTCGTTGGCACCTCAAGGTCGTACGCCTGCGTTTGCCCGGTGGCGAGGGCGTTGGTGGGGCTTTGATCCACCCAATGCAGCGGCCATTGGTCGGGCTGGTCGAGGTGGTTGGTGAGGCTGTCCGGAAAGATGTTGGTCAGTGCGGGGAGCCCCCAGCCCTGGTAATTGAGCATCGTCCGCACCTCCAGGTTGTACTGCGGGTTGAGCGAGCGGGCGCCGTTGATGAGGAGCGCCTTCATCAACGCGGGGCTGTACGACTGCTTGAGCCTCTGCTCAAAGAATTCCTGCATCAAAGCCAGCACGCCGGAGACCGAGGCCGCCGAGGCACTGGTGCCGGTGTCGTAACGATACGGGATGTTGTTGGTGCGGAATGGATCGTCAATCCGGTTCAGCAACTCCAGCAAGGGGTCGTCGGCACTCTTGACGTCGATGCGAATGCGCAGCGTGAAACTGACGCGGGTTTGCGTCGGGGTGGCAATGGCATAGAACCACTCGCCTTCCTGCGGCGACGGGATCACGACCTGCCCGGTGCCGCGGAAATCGGCGGCGGTGGGATCGGAACCGTAACGGGCGTAAATCTGCAGATCCGGGAAGGGCTGCGGCGAATCCGGGGCCGGCAGCGTGGTGATGGTCAGCCGCACTGTATTGGTGGGGATCGCGATGCTGTAGCGGTTCCACTCGTCGGGGAGGACCAACTGTGCCGGGTACGTGTAGAGGGTGGTATTGGTGGTGATCCGATCGACGGACCAGTCCGTCGAGCGCGTCGAAACCACAAACACGCCGGGTGCCACCAGATCCGGCTTGAACCGGCCGTGGTCGCCCTCGATGCCGATGCCTACGTTGCCGCGACTGGAGAACGAGGCGACCTGGTCGTTGCTGTCGGCGTACGTGAGAACCACGTCGTTCGTTTCCACGACGTTCGTGACCTCGAACTCGCCGTTGACGATGTTGGTGACCTGGTTGGTCACCACCACCGTCTCGGTGATGGGGCGGATCTGCTCGATGGCGCCGATCGTCAAGACGTTCTTCGCCGTCCCGGGCGAGTGGATCGAACCGGGCACACCGGCCGTTCCCGAGTCATTGCCGAAGCCTTCATTGCCGGCCGCAAATACGTACAGCATCGGCTGCGAGCCGGTCTCGTCGGGCAAGGCATCGCGGACCGCAGCGTCGTAGCTGGCGGCGGCGCTGTCGTATTCGAAAGCCCGGTTGTAGCCCCAACTGTTGTTCGAGATCAGCGCGTTCGTCCGGCCCAAGGTCAGATAATTCGTCTGGGCCGCGATGGTTTGCAGGGCGCTGTCCGGGACCACGGGGCCGCTTACCAGATCGACGCCGAGCGCGAACAGTTTGGCCCCGGGTGCCATGCCGCGGAAGTTCGCGTTCGTCACCGAGCCCGGCGGCACGTTGGTCCCGGTCGGCCCGTTCTCGCCGCTGCTGGCGATGACGCCCGCCACGTGCGTGCCGTGGCCGCTGGGATCGGTCAGGATGTTCGTGCCGCTGCCAAACACCCGGCCTTTCAGGTCGGGATTCTCCGCGTCCACGCCCGTGTCGTTGACGTTCACCCACACGTTGCTGCCGGTGAGGCCCAGGTAATTGTTGGACACGACGGTATCCGCGGAAACGTTCAACCGCTCCCGGGTGAGGTCATTCAACAGCACGCGGGCGGTGTACGGCTCGATCAACTGCACGCCCGGCAACGCCGCCAGCGCGGCGAGGTCCGTGCCCTCGGGCGCCACGACGAACTCGGGGCCGAACGGGCCCGGCGCTTCGCTCAGAACCGCCGCGCTCAAGCCGCGGAAGGCCGCCCGCACGCCCGCGCCGTCCTCGGCAAAGGCGGTGACGCTCAGCCACGCGCCGGCGGGCAAAGGCTGGCCATCGAGCACCCGCTTGAGCAGTTCGGGAGCGAGTTTGTAGTAAGGCTCGAACGGCAGCACGGCTTGGGCGAAGGCCGACAACTGCCCCGCTCCCCGCTGCGAAATCCGCACCAGATAGGCGTTGTTGGGAATGTAGGAAACGATGCGCCCGCCGGTGGATTCGATTTCCGTCCTGAACTTCTCGGTCACCGGCCCGTGCGCCTGCACCACGTAGGCGCCGGGTTCGCCGGCCGCGCGGAGCGCCGCCGGCACGTCGAGCGGATCCCGGCTGGCGGTGTCGATCAGCGCGTTTTGCAGCAGGATGACGGTGTCGCTCCGGCTCAACGCCGAAAGGCTCCCGTCGGTGTTGCGCAGGCGGTGCGGGAACTGCGGATCGGTATGCTTGACCGGAACCGCGGCGCTGGCAGCGCTCGCCGCGCGGAGATTGTCCAGTCGCGTCAGCAACGTGATGTTCGAGCGGGGGGGCGCGGTGAGTTGCGCCACTTTCTGGGTGGTTTGCAGCGCGTTGGTGGGCGCGGATGGACGGGCGGCATCGCGCCGGCGGTTGCCTTCCACCCAGAAGAGCAGACCGGCCACGAAGGCAAGCAAACTGAGAACGGGCCAAAATCGCGATTTCATACGCCAGACCGGATGCGCCCTATTGCGGCGGCAATTCTTGGTAACTCTCGACGACGGCGCGCGGCGCGAGGGGGACGCCCTCCAGCCGGATCACCGCCTTGACGGCAAACTCCGCCGTGACCTGGTAGTTGGTGCACATCCGATTGAAGGCGCCGGATTGCAGGTAGAGGGAGTTGGGGGCTTCGCGCAGCGACTGACCGAAGCCGTACACCACGAAGCGCGGGTCGTCCTCGCGAAGCAGCGACAGGATCTGTTGCGGAATCCGCTCCAGCACTTCGTCGGTCACCAGATTGTTGGAACTCAGGAACGGCGAAGCCACGGTCAATTCCGGCGTGGCCAGGATGCGGCCCAACCGGTTGAAGACCGGGATGGATTGATGGTTCGCCATGACCTCGAGCGCGCGGGTGCGATTGATCCCGCCCACGATCCGCCGGAGCTGCGAATACGCCGGATTGTCCGGTTGAATCGTCACGTCGCTGAACTGCGGCCGCTGGCCCCGCAGCACCGTGCTGGCGGGCGTCAGGTTCGTGAGCGCAGTCACGCCGCTCAGCACCGCCGACCACGCCGCGAGACCGGACTGGTTCACCGACAGCAGGCCGCGCGCGGCATTTTCGTTCGGCGCGACGGTGAAGGCCTCGATGAGCGGCCAGTCATTGGTCGGGTGGGTGCCCAGGTTGCCCGCCCAGCGGAGCCAGTCATTGGTGGCGATCACGCCGGATTTCAAATAGACGGTCTGCCACGGCGTGCCGCGGTGGACGCGGCCGATCCAGCCCAGGCTTGGAAACTTGTTGGTCGGAAACTCCCAGTCGTCGGAACTCCGGACCAGCGGGTCCTTCACGCGATTGTCGTAGGCGCGCACACCCGGCGTGAGGCGGGGATTGCCTCCCCAGGGCGAATAGCGCTCGTTCACCAGACCGAGGTTCGAGTTGGTCAACACCGCGGTCGGGGGGACCGCGAAGCGCACGGCGTTGGTGCGGGTCGGGTCGTCGGGCGGGTTGAACGGATCCAGCAGGTCCTGCGCGAGATAATGCACCAGCGGATCGTTCGCCTGCCACGTGGTGTCCTGGTAGAGCTTCCGCGTGGGCGAGTACGGCGCCTGCGCTTCGAGCCGCCCGGCAAGTTCCGCCTCCAGCTCGCGGCGTTGCCGCGCGCTGGTGTACACCAGCGGGGTCTCGCCGCAGAACATGCGGAACCGGTCGATGCCTTTGGCCTTGTCCTGACCCTCGGCGGTCAACTGGCTGTAACTCCGCCACTGGGCTTCGCTGACCGTAATGCTGCCGAGCGAGATTCCCATCTGGTTCTCGATCCCGATGGTGGGGACATTCGAACTGAGCACGCCGCCCACCCGGTTGGTGTTCCAGACGTTCGCCGGTTCGGTGGTCGCGCCCACCTGCGAAAGCTGGGTCTGGCCCACCAGGTCGCGGCTGATATTGATCGCCGAACGCATGTTTCCGATCGTGACGAAGTCCACCAACCGTTGCGTCCGCTCGTCCACGATCGCGCAGATGAAATTGTTGGTGGCGCGCAGGGTCCAGTCCGGCGTGTAAAAACCCAGACCGGGGATGAAGGGGGTGTTCACGGTGGTCGCCACGAGATTTGGGGAGGGGACCGGGCGGTACACGGCGGACTCGGCCAGCATGGCAGCGCGCTGTACCGGCAGGATGAAGGCATTGCTCGACCACGAGTTGGTAACGTACATGGCATCGTACGCGACGTTGGTCAGCGCCAGGGGAACGTTCGTCCGGGCGCTGTCGTCCAGCGCGAGGGTCAGCCGGCCCAGGACGCGGATGCGGACCTGGCGCGGATAATTCGAGGCGTACGAGTTCCACAATTCGACCCCGAACTGGTTCGTGACCGTGACGAGATAAAGCTGATTCGTCTGGTAAGGACGAATGTCCGCGGCGGCTCGCTTGCGGACGGCCAGTTTGCGGCTCACCTGGGCGACGTTGCGGAGCGAGAACTCGTTGAAGTTCGGCAGGCCCTTCTTGGCCCCGATCAGGTAGGGCACGTCATACACAATCGCCCGGGGCTCATTCGCCAAGGCCGCGCGATCCGCCGGATTCTCGAGGTTCCGGACCGTGATGAAGGTGGAAGAGACAAAATTCGCGTTGGTGACCTCCTCGTAACCCTTGATGAAGATGTTACCGTTGGTGGTGCCGATCAGCGGCCGGAAGACCGTCGGCAGGTAGGGGTACGCGGTGAGGGGGCGGTTGGTGGTCGCGTCGTACAGATTGACGGCCAGTTGCAACAGGCGATGCAGCTCCGGCGAGTACTCGTTGTACGGGTAAAGCAGGATGTTCGTGAGCGACATCCCCGGCCGCACCAGCGCATCGCCCACGTAGAAGTTGGTGTAGGCCCGCCCGCCGGCGACCACGATGTTGGTCTTGCGCGCGGCCTCGAACAAGCGATTGGCAGCCGCCTGGAAAAACCCGATCGGCGTCCACGGCACGAAGTTGGTGGCATCGAGCGGCGGCTGGTTGTTCCAGTTCAGGTTGATCTTGCCGCGCACGGCCGGGCCGGAATCGGTTCCCATCTGACCCAGCAGGCGATAAAAAGTGTAGCGGTCGTAAGTGGAATAGCCGCTCTCCGCCAGGAGCAACCGCCCTGGCCAGGGGGTCCGTCCGCCCGTCGCGGGATCGATGACCTTGTTCGTGTCGAACAGTTCCTGCAGATCCACGTACGTGCGCGGACTGTCACTGCCGGCCCACGGCTTGTCCGCGGGCGTCTGGTCGTTGTCGGTTGTCAGGCCGAACCGACTGGCAGCGTCAAAGGGCGGACCGTCCGCATTGCCGTCGATGTAGTCGCCGGCAAACGCGTTCGCCCCCACATTGCCGAAGAGGGACTGGACACTGAGCAGGTTGTCCACGCGGTTCGAATAGCGGTAGCGCAGGAACGCCAGCGCGTCGCGCGCCGCCTCGCTGGCGCTGGGCGAATTCAGGCCGCCGGGGCTGTAGTTGCGGGTGACGTTGGTGTTGAGATCGCGGAGAAATGCCCCCAGGTTCAATTCCCACGAACCAAAGCCCTGATTGCGGTTGTAACCGTCGTTTTGCAGCGTGTTGTCGGCGAGGCGCAGGACATGGTTGCCGATGAAATTGAAATCCAGGCTCTTGCCGGCCGGTTGCACCAGGTAAGCCATGCGGCCGATGAACCGGTTGGTGGGCCCGTGCGGTTGGGTGGGATCTTGCAGCATCCCGATCCACTCGGGATCGCCGACCACGAAATTGCTCAACACCGTTTCCCCCGACCGCCAGTCCAGGCCGTTCGTGCCCAGCCATTGGCCGCGGAAGCCGAGCTCGGGCAGGAGACCGTTGGACTCGAATCGGCCATTGCGGTTGAGGTCCAAATAGTACCGGAACTCGGGCACCGAGGTTTGACTCTTGTCCAGGTTGGTCTGGATGAACACCGGCGCGCGCGCGTCGTACTGGAGGTTGCCGATGTTGCGCACCCAGTAATTGACATTGGCCGCCACCGGCCCGCCGGCTTGCAAGTAGTCATAGTTCACGTTGGTGGGATTCGCCACCGTGAGCGGCAATTGCGAATTAAAGCCGGAGGCGTTGATGAAATTGGTCGAGACGATGAAGTCGTAGTTGAGCAGGTTGCTGGCGGTCACCACCCGCGCCACGAACTCCGCCTCCGCGCGCGCCACCGCACTCTCGGCCATCTGGCGGGCGCGCGTCTGCTCCTCGATCACCGTCACCGCCGAGCGCTCACGCCGGCTGACCGCCAGGAACGTGATCGCCATTAGGGTCACGATCGAGAGCATGACCAGCGTGATGACCAGCGCCACGCCCGCCTGCCAACGCCTGGCGCGACCGCTTCCGTGCCGCGAAATGAGCCGCGAGGGCGGGATCGGAGCCGGGCGCCTGGAGGATGGATCGGGAAGCTTCATTGCTGGGCAGCCTGCAGAGGTGGGGCCTGCCAGATCGGCACGCGCTGACGGAAGAGCTGGACGCGCCCGGCGTGGTTCGACAGGAAACGATCGGCAAACACGGAGCCGGTGGGCAGTTGACGGAACTGGGCCAGCGTGTCCGGTTCGAGCACGCCAATTTCCAACTCGACGGCGGACGGCAAGGCGTTGCTTCGGAAAATCGCCACCGTCTCGGTGTTCAGCCGCGCGTCCTCGTCGAGCTGGAGGTCCTCGCCCAGCCGGTAACCGTAGGCCGTGTTGGCCGCCGAGTTGGTGCCGAAGTACCACGCGCGGTTCGTCCAGGTCATCGGATAGCCCAACGCGTCGTAGGCCTGGACCCGGAAATGCACGACCCCGTCGAGCAATTGGGCGTAGTTGGTGGCGTACTGGCGCAACGTGGACAGGCTCAACAGGCCGGGTGGGATGATCCGGCTGTCGTGCTCGAACGCGTAACGCGCCAGGGTGCCGACGCCGCCGCGCACATTAATGACCCGGTAGGCGGTGCCGGCGGAGCGGACACCGGTGCGCGAAAAAAGGAACATCTCGTCGAGCACGTTGGTCCGCCGCCCCTTGCCCAGGTCGAGACCCTGGACGGTGGGAAGGTAACCGCTGAAATCCTTCGGCTGGTTGGTTTCGTAATAGCGCTTCAGCAAGTCGGCCGGTTTGAGCTCGCTGAGCGCATCCAGGGTGATGGCCGGGCTGAGGGCATACAGGAAATTGGTCTCCGGACTCTGACCCGCGGCGGAAAGACCCCGCAGGTCCTGAACGAGCAATTCCATTGCGAAGCGCCCGCCTTCCAACACGTCGGTCTGATTGACGTTCGCCCGGAGCGCGCGCTGGGTGTGGTCGAAGACCGTGTAGAGCGCGGCCACGATCAGGCCCATAATCCCCACCGCGAGCATCAGCTCCATCAAGGAGAAGGCGCGGCAGCGGCGAGGCGAGGGAGGCGCAAGTCTCATGGCTGGTTGAGGAATTCAAGGGAACGCAGCCAGTAAAGATCGCCCAACCGGCTGTCGTTGGTGCTGGCAATCACACCGTTGACCAAGGCCCGGAAAACCTTGCGGTTGTTTCCGACCCGGACCTGCTTGCTGGCCGTGTAAACCGGCCATTCCAGTGTCAGGCTCAGCTCATAGGTCGTGTTCGCCATCACCTGGCTCTTTGCCCAGAGACCCGAGCGGTAGAGCATCAGGTTGGTGGAGATGCCGGCCTCGTGCCAGTTGGTTTCGGGCCGCGCCGTGGCGCTATACGGCAACACTTCGGAGGTCAGCCGGTAAGTGAACGCGAAGTCGTTCTTGGGCGTCTTCTCGCCCGCGGGCCCGGTCAGCGCCCGCACGTATGCGGTCACGGGCACTCGCAACAGGCGAAATCCTTGCACGCGTGCCGGCTGGGTGAGCAGGCCGATGATCTCGCGGCCGCTGCGAAACCCGTTCGTCGTGGAAAACACGCGCGTGGGCGGGACGGCGATCGTGTCCACGTTGTTCGTCAGATAGTCCAGGCCCAGGGCGCCGCCGCGGACCGCCTCAAGCCAGAAATTGCCCTCCTGATTGATGATGGTGTTCTCGCGGTTCTTCTGCTGCACCTCGAAGCCGGTGGGCAGCACCCCGATGATCGCCACCAAAGCAAACGCCACCACGCCGATGGAGATCGCGATTTCGACCATCGTGAACGCCGCTTCAGGATGGCATCCAAGCCGGCCGGAGCCAGCGGCACCGGAACGGCGAAAGGCGGAAGAGGAGGGAGTCTTCATTTCCAGGCGGCCGTTTGTTCCCAAGGCTTGAAAACTTTTGCGCGGCCCGTCAACCAGTCCACGCGCACGTTCATACGGTTGGTCTCATTGTGCTCGGTAATGGCCAGGTCCGGCCGGCTGTTGAGGACATAGCGGCCCAAGCCGTCCTTCGGGAAGAACAGGCTGGCGCGCATCAAAGGAATCGATTCGCCGGGCTGACCGGGAAGCACGCCCCCTTCGTAATACATGCGTCCGCGGGCATCGAAGGCGACGTACGGCAGCCGCATCTCCGGGCTGTTTTCAAACGGGAATGGAAACCAGGCGTACGGCAACGGCCGGTTCACGACCCCCGCCGTGCTGGCCACACTCATCCAGTTGTTGCCGAGATCCGAGAAAACGTTCGTCCCGAAGATCATCCCGTCCGGGAGCTGTTTCCACGCCGTCAGATACTGGGGGCGTTCGCGGCCGGGTTGGTCCCCGGCGCTGCGCCGCGTGAACAGCGCGTAGCCGGTGTACTGGCTGGACACCAGATTCGTGAGCTGGCGCATCGCCAGGTCCCGCTCTTTTGCCGTTAGCAGAGTGGACGCGCTGACCCGGCGGAACTGGTCCGCCATCGTCGGCGGGACCAGCACCAGATAAACCACCCGCCGGCCGCTCATGGCGAGATGCCGCGCCAGCGCAAGATCGTCCAGAATCTGACGATGTCCCGCGGCGATGGTGTTCGTCTGCGTAAGCGCGCGAATGGCCGGAACGCTCGAGGCGGCCAGCAGGCCGATGATGGCGATCACGATCAGCATCTCCAGCAACGTGAACGCCTGGGAACGCTGCGCCGGGGGTCCAACCTCGGCCTCGCGTCCGCGGGGGGTGTCGCCCTGGGAATTTGAGTTCATCGCCACGCGCCGGAAGCGTTACTTCCAGCTCAGAATGTTATCCTTGTTCACGCCTTGGTTGGCCTTGATCCGCGAGTCGGCGGCGCCGTCCGGCCCGAGCGACCAGACGATCACGTCGGCCTGCACTTCAAAACGGTCGGCGCCAGTGTCGCCGGCCTCGGCAGCGGGAAAGCGTCGAAGTCCAAAGAAGCCCAGATCCCCGTTCTGCAGCGACACATTCTGCATCCGGTAGAAGGCGTCGCGGCAGCGGCCGTCGAAGTTCAAATCCAGGGTGATGATGAAAGGGTTGCCCCAAGGATCGCGCAACACGCCATCCGGTCCCACGCCCCCTCCGGCATAGATGGCCGCGCGACCTGCGGTCGGCGGACGCGCATAGTTCTTGTCCGGGAACCCATCCAGGAAATTCTGCTTCTGCGGGTTCAGGCTGTGGCCGTTGTTCACCGTCAACCGTCCGTCCGCGAAGCGCTCCATATCGCGCAGAATGGCGACCACCTCGGAGTTGTTGGCCTGCCACCCGCCGGTGTTCCCCTGATTCCCGATGGGCACCAACGGCTGGCCCCGACCGTCCAGCATCGTCGGCAAGGCACTGACGCCCGAGTTGGCGACCGTGCCATACGTAAAGTCGGGGCAGGTGGCGGTGATCGAGTCGCGCGTCCGGCTGAATGCGGGCAGCCGCGAGTACGCCGCCTGATAGGCCTTGACCGCGCCGATGATGACCGTCATGTCCTTCTTCGCGAGGGCGATCTTGGCCTTGGTTTTCGCAACCGCCAGGGCCGGCAGGATCATTCCCGCCAGCACACCGATGATGGCGATGACGGTCAACAACTCGATCAGCGTGAAGCCGGCATGGCCCCGGCGGGCGTGAAGTGGGACTCGTTTCATGGTCGCAACAATGGTTTAAGGCGTTCGCGTGTGCCTGAAGAGCCGGACGAAGTCAAGCCGGCCAAAGCGATTTCCGCCGGGTTGAACCCGCGCCGGTTGCCCGGCCGGACCCGGCGGCGCAAAGGAACCGGCCACTGGTCCGCAGCCCATGCCACCGGGAGCGGGCGCTGAATTCGATTGGCCGGACGGGCTGCCATGACTTGCTACTCCTTCCAGTTCCCGAAATACCGGTATTCGTTGGTGCCGTTGACCGTCCGGCCCGTGGCCCAGACCGCCCACAGATCGAACGAGGCCGGATTCTTGGTCGGCTTCGTGGAGACGTAATTCCACGGATTGATCTGGAGGACCCGCCAATCCGTGCTCAGCCCTCGCAAGGGGGCCTGGGCCTGCCATTTCCGAGGCCAGGGCGCCGGCGCCACGAGCAATTCGATTTCCGCCCCGCCGGGCAAGGCGATGTCATGCATCTGGGAAGGTTTCAGATCGCGCAAGTAGTTCTTTGGTTTCTCCGGATAAGCGGCGGCGTTCACGAATCCGCCCGCCCCGTGAAACGCCGCCTTGAGCGTGGTCTCGGTGAGGCGTTCGCCGCCGTCGCCGCTCAAGTACACGCGGCCTTCATTGGTCGAAATCGTGCCGGTCAACTCGTAATAGAGCGGGTTGATCGTGGGATTTACGTTCACTCCCCCCTGCGCGTTGTCCGGCGGATATTGATTGAAATCCGCGTGGTAACTCTCGATGGCGGTCACCAGCTTGTCCCGCTCGCTGCTCAGCCGAGATTCGGTTGCCTTCCGACTGGCCACCCCGGCCATGCCGGCACCGATCGCCGCGAGCAACGCGATGATCGAAATCACGGTGAGCAACTCGATCAGCGTGAAGCCGCCCGTCGGGCAACGCCAACGCCGAGCGCCCCTTCCCGGGCCTGGACGGCACTGTGATTGTTTGCTCATGTTCAACACTTTGTTTGACGGTCGAAATCGCGGTTCAGCGCTCGCGCTGCTCCTGCTCCATCCGTTCGCTGAGCCACTGCTTGATCATGCTCTGATAATTCAAATACCGCGACCGTGCCAACCGTTTGATTTTCGCCAGCATGCGCGGATCCATCCGCAACGTGATCGTGACCGACTCGTTGGTCTCCGTCCCCGCCGCCACGGCCGATTCCATCAAGCGCAAGTCGATGCAGGTCTCCGCCCAAAATGCCGCTTCGGCCTCTTCGCGGTCGAACAGCGGCACCTCCTCCCAGCTCGTGATCGCGTTCATAAGCTGGAGCTAGGGGCGGCGGGCGCCAGACTGAAGACGAATCGCCGCATTTATTGGGCCAACATGTGGTTGACCTTACGCTGATAAAAGAACTGTTCCTCGGGCGTGAATACCCGCGCGAAGATCACGCGCACGGTCTTGCCATTGGTCCGATACAAACTGATCACCCCTGAACCGCCGGCCGCCCGGCCGAGATTGAAAAACCGCGCCTGCACCGCGAACCGGGGCGAATCGGGCAGGAGCCGGACTGCGAACGGGTCCTCGAACGATTCCTCGATGTCGCGGGTTGTCAGAGAGCTACTCAACTCGAACGGCGGATTGTTCCAATCGAACTCCATGTTGGCTCCGCGCGTAATTCATTCGCCCATGCATTGTCGTTACAATGTATTTACACCGCCCTCGGTCCGTGTCAACAGGATTTCTGCCGAAGCTGAGTCAAACAGCGGATTCGGTTTGCCGATCAAGTCTCAATTGGCGCGAGAACTTTGGCGAAGTTGAACGTTGCCACGCAGGGCCTTCGTTTCTACAACCAAGCGCGATACGTCAATTCGCTCGAACCATGCTCAAAGTCGCGATCCTCGGCACCGGCGCCATCTCCGACAGCCACCTCCAGGCCTATGAGAAGTTCAGCGACCGCTGCCAGGTGGTCGCGGTCGTGGACCTCTATCCAGCGAAGGCGGCCGAAAAGGTCGCCAAACACCGCCTGCGGGCGAGGATTTACCGCGATTATCAAGAACTGCTGGCCAAGGAGGCCTTCGAGGTTGTGTCGGTTTGCCTGCCACCCTTCGCCCACGCCCCGGCGACAGTGGACCTGCTCCGCGCCGGCAAACATGTCCTGGTCGAGAAACCGATGGCTACCTGTCTCGAGGAGTGCGACGCCATGATCGCCGCGGCCGAGGCGAGCGGATGCCGGCTATCGGTGGTCGCACAAAACCGGTTCAAGACACCGGTCATGAAGCTGAGGTCGATCCTCGGTTCGGGTGTCCTTGGCCGAATCCGGCATGCACAGGTGGATTCGTTTTGGTGGCGCGGCGCGAATTACTACGATCTCTGGTGGCGCGGCACCTGGGAAAAGGAGGGCGGCGGATGCACGATGAACCACGCCGTTCACCACCTCGACCTGTTCCAGTGGTTGATGGGCCTGCCCAACGAGGTTCAGGCCGTCACGCTGAACCTCGCTCACGAGAACTCCGAAACCGAGGATTTCATGACCGCCGTGCTCCGCTACGAAGCCGGCGCGGTCGGCCAGATCACTGCCTCGCTGGTTCATCACGGCGAGGAGCAACAACTGGTCTTCCAGTGCGACCGGGCCCGAGTGTCGGTGCCCTGGCAGGTCAAGGCGGTGGTGGCCAAAGAAAATGGCTTCCCTGAGGACAATGTGGCTCTGCTCGTCGAATTGCAGACCCGCTACGACCAGTTGCCTGCGCTGCCGTTCGAGGGGCACGAAGGCCAGATCGCCAACTTCCTCGGCGCAATCGAAGGGCGGGAGCCACTGCTGATCGACGGCCAGGAGGGCCGGAAACCGCTCGAACTCATCAGCGCCATCTACCAGTCCAGCCATTTCGGTCAGAAAGTGCGGTTGCCGCTGCAGCCGACCGACCCGTTTTACACGCGCGAAGGCATCCTGAAGCACGCCCGCCATTTCCACGAAAAGAGCCGTAGTGTGGAGAATTTCGCCAGCAGCGAAATCACGCTGGGCCGCAACTACGGCAAATGAAACCCGCCTGAACCGACAACCGTTCACCAACCGCAACGCATGGCCGAGGTCCAGAAATCCGACGGCATGAATTACGCCCCCAAAGGGCAGACCCGGGCCGTGTGCGGCCCCGGCGAATTCCGCTTCGCGGCGATCGGCCTCGACCATGGCCACATTTACGGCATGTGCAACGGCCTGGTCGAGGCGGGTGCCGAGTTGACGTGGGTGTTCGATCCCGACCCGCAGAAGATCGGGCGTTTTCGTCAGACGTATCCGGGTGTCCAGATTGCCCGCAGCGAAGAGGAGATTCTCGAGGACCCCGCAATCGCCTTGGTTGCCAGCGCCCCTGTACCTTGTGAACGGTGTCCGCTCGGTTTGAGAGTCCTCGACCACGGCAAGGACTACTTCACCGACAAACCGCCGTTGACCACGCTCGACCAACTGGCCGCGGTGCGGGCGAAGGTGACAGCGACGGGATGCCATTACGCAGTCTATTACGCGGAACGGCTGCACTCGGAAGCTGCGATCTATGCGGGCGATCTCGTCCAGCGCGGCGCCATCGGCCGGGTCGTGCAGGTGCTCGGCCTGGGGCCGCATCGCATCAATGCGCCCAGCCGCCCGCCTTGGTTCTGGGAGCGTGACCAGTACGGCGGGATCCTGGTCGATATCGGCAGCCACCAGTTCGAGCAGTTCCTGTTCTTCGCCGGGGCCAGCGACGCGCGCGTCGTCCACAGCCAGGTCGCCAACTATCATTGGAAGCAACACCCGACGTTCGAGGACTTCGGCGACGCCACGTTGGTGGCCGACAACGGCGCCACGCACTATTGCCGGGTGGACTGGTTCACGCCCGACGGCCTGAGCGCGTGGGGCGATGGCCGGACCGTCATCCTCGGTACGGACGGTTACCTCGAACTGCGGAAGTACCTCGATGTCGCCCGCGACAAGACCGGCGATCACGTCTATCTCGTGGACCACCAAGGCGAACATCATTTCGCGGTCCAAGGCAAGGTGGGTTTCCCGTACTTCGGCCAACTCATCCTCGACTGCCTGCACCGGACCGAGAACGCGATGCCACAGCGGCATGCCTTCCTCGCCATCGAACTGGCGCTGCGAGCCCAGGCGCAAGCGACGCGGCTGGAATGAACGAACGGCCCGCCCGGGTGTGGCGATGGCTTGCGGTTCCGGGGCAGATCAGAACTCCAATGGCACACGCACCACGATCCCGCCCATCACGTCTCCTGCCTTGAAGTCGCGGCGCGGGCTGGCGGGGTACTGGTTGTGGCAGCTCACGCAGGACGGCAGCGTGGCGATGTCCGCATAGATCGCGATGAAATAGCTCCGGCCGCCGAGCGTTTCCTCGGTATAAAAATTCGTGCCGGAATTTCGGGCCACGAAGTCCAGCCCGGCCTGCTCAACCGAGGTCTGCGGGCCGTAGTTCGGATTGATCGGCCACAGCGAACGCAGCGTGTACGAAAACTCCGCGCCGCGCTCCTGAATGGTGATCGCCGCCTCGCGCAACAACTGTGCGTGCGTCGGCAGACATGGCGCGGCGCGCCAGTCCTGGCTCACGCGCACCTGGCCGGCGTCGAGTGCGAGCCGTTCGACGACCCAGCGCGCATACGCTTCGCGGTCGGCGGCGATGACCGCGTGGAGCGAGTCGGCGAACTTGCGCGGACTAACGGCGGTGAGCCGATGGGCTTTTTCGGACGCTGGTTCAGCGGCAAAGACCCACAGAGAGACCGCCCCGAGGAGCACGGGAGCGAGCCACGTCCAAGACCGGTTCATGACAGAAGGGAGCGTCATTGGTGGTTGATGATTGCGAGGGTGATCAGCCCCGAAGCCATGAGCATGGGCGGTTCGGTTCGGCTTGCCGACGGGGGCGGGCGCGACGCCCGCGCTCGCCATCTCCCCGCGTGACATAGTGGGGCGCACTCATTCCTTCGGCTCGCGAACCTTGAGAATCTGGTCGGCCGTCACGTCGGTCAGAATCTGCGTCTGCCCGCTCAGCCAGCGAATCTCGACGCGCTCCGCGGACTTTGCCGCGTCCAAGCCGAAGTGAATGCGCCGGTCGCCTTGGAGCAGAAAGCCGGTCGGGCAGAGTGCCTCGGCCCTCCAGGTTCGTCCGCCGGCGGTGATCGTGACGAGGGCGCCGTAGCCGTCGCGGTTGCTGCGGGTGCCCTCCAAGGTCAGCGTCAGCCAGTGGTTTCCGGCCCGGGCGCGGTTACGAAGTAGAAACGGCCGGTCCGCCAACGCGGTGACCAGCAAGTCCGGCCGACCGTCGTTGTCGAAATCGAGCACCGCGCTGCCGCGCCCGTTGATCTTTTGCCGGAAGACCGCCCCGCCTTTTTCCCGCGCGTCCGCGAACTGGCCGGTGCCGTCATTTTCCAGGAGCAGGCTGAAGGTGCCCGGCAGCGTAAACGCGTCGCCGTTCGCGACGAACAGATCGCGGTCGCCGTCGTTGTCGAAATCGAACTGCACGCCGCCCCAGCCCACATACGGCTGCGTAACCGGGCCGAGCCCGGAGGCGTACATGCGGTCGTCATAGAGTCCCTTCGCCGTCCGCAAGTACAGCGAGCCGTAGCCGAGGCGGGTCACGAACAGGTCCATCAGACCATCGCCGTTGACATCACCCACGGCGGCGTTCATCGAACCGGGCGCTTCACCGATCGAGTTGAAGGCAACGCCGGCTTCAATGGCGACGTT
Organism: uncultured bacterium; assembly: GCA_963735925.1. Lineage (GTDB taxonomy): Bacteria > Verrucomicrobiota > Verrucomicrobiia > Limisphaerales > J093 > DSVZ01. Next base: position 64,189 of record CAVTMT010000003.1, on the reverse strand, counting down.
GCGGAAACGGCCCTTGCCGTCGTTCAGCCAAAGCGCGTTCGGCGTGTCGTCATTGGCAACGTACAAGTCAGTGTCGCCATCCCAGTCCGCGTCGAACGCGCAAACCGACATCGCGCGGTGGCCGGGCGCGTACAAGCCGGACGCCTGCGTCACGTCCACGAACGTGCCGTCGCCGCGGTTCCGGTAGAGCACGTTCGCCTCGCCGGGATACGCCAGCGGGCCGGGATAAGCGCCGGGGTTCTGCTCGGAGACCGTGCTTGGATCGAACGTCAGGTAGTTCGCCAGAAACAAGTCCAGCCGACCGTCGCGGTCATAATCGAGCCACGCGGCGGAGATGCCGGTACCGACGTGGCCCACGCCTGCCTTCTCGGTCACGTCCTCAAACGTGCCATCACCGCGATTCCGGAAGAGCTGGCTGCGGCCAATGTTCACGACGTAAAGGTCCGTGAAGCCGTCATTGTCGAAATCACCGGTCGCCGCGGCGCTGCCATAACCGCTGCCGGCAAGCCCCGCCTTGACCGTCACGTCCGCGAACGTGCCATCGCCGCGGTTATGATACAGCCGGTTCGGCTCGCGCCGGGTGCCGAACCTCGGCGAGGTCACGCCCGGCAACGGTCCCCAGTTCAGCAGGTAGATGTCCTCGAAACCGTCATTGTCGAAGTCGAACACCGCGCCGCCCGCACCGTTGGAGAGCAGAATGTTCGCGATCCGGTCGTGGCAGAACTGCGGAACAAGGTCGATGCCCGCGCGCCCGGTGACGTCTTCAAAAAGATCGTTGGGGCCGGCCGGAACGGGCGGCGTTGGCTGGCGGGCTTCCGCTGCGGCCAGGTTCGCCGACCCGGCCAGCAGTGCCAAACCCAGGCTGAAGCCGCCGCGGCTAAGGCGTGGCAACGAAGCAGGCAAACTCATCCGCGCAGTCAAAGGCGCGGCTGGCCGCGCGTCAAGGCGTGGCCGCCCGCGGACCGACGGAAACCAGGTGGTTCATCGTGCGCACGAACAGACTTCCGCGCGCCACCGCCGGCGTGGCATGCCCGCCTTCATCGAGAGCGTTCCGGCCGAGCAGTTCGTAACTGTCGCCCGCCGCCAGGACCACCACCTCGCCGGTCGTGGACAGGTTGATCAGTTTGCCGTCCGCGCAGACCGGCGAGCTGAAGTAATTGCCACCGACCCGCTCCTGCCAGACCGCTTCGCCGGTCGCGGCGCGCACACAGGTCACGATGCCGCCTTCGCTCCACAAAAAGAGCAACCCGCCCAACGCCAGCGACGTCGGTACGTAAGGCGCAGACTTGCGAATCTGCCAGGCGACAGCGGGCACTTCGCCAGGCCGCGCCGGCGGACGCAGGGCCACCACGTAGTTGCCGCCCCCGCCGCTGCCGCAGGAGCCAATCAGCAAACCTGCCACCGACACGGGCGAACTCACGCTGCGCAGGCGGAGCAGTCCCGGCGCCTGCCAGGCGACCCTGCCCGTCGCCGCGTCCACGGCCGCGATGCCGTCCTCGCGCGTGTTGAAGATCAGCCAGTCCGCGCCGTCCTTGGCCGCCACCACGCAAGGCGTGGAATAGTCCGCGTGTCCGGCGCGGCGCGGCGTTTCCCAGATCAGCCGGCCAGTCGCGGCTTCCAACGCCACGATGCGGCCCGGCAGGTCATGGTCCTTCGACAGAATCACGCGACCCGCGTGAACGATCGGCGAGTGGCCCTGGCCGTGCTCGGTGCGGATCGTTCCCAGATCGTACTCCCAAGCGGGCGAGCCGTCGTGATTGAGCGCGGTCAACCGCAGGTCCCCGCCCTCGACCCGGGAGACATAGACGTGCGTTTGGTCCGTGGCCGGCGTGGCCGTGGCCAGCGTGTTGTTGGCGTGCGTTGTGTAGGCCGGCAGCGGAAAGTCGCGACGCCAAAGCTGCTTGCCGGTGTCGGCGTTCAGGCACACCAGAACAAACTGGTCCGTGGCGGGAACCGCGCCGGTGACGAACAGACGGTCGCCCCAGAGCACGGGAGAGGAGTGGCCGGCACCCGGCAGCCTGACCTTCCAGCGATAGTCAGCGTCGGTCCAGTGCGCGGGCAGGTTCGTGGCGAGGCCGAAACCGGTGCCGTTGGGTCCGCGGAAGCGGGTCCATTCCTGGGCGTGAACTCGCGGGCTGATCAGCCCAAGCAGAGCGGCGAAACCGATCAGGGTGGTGCGCGCGGCGAACATGGGGCGAGCTTGGCCGACCCCGCATGCCGCGACCAGCAAAAGCGCCGGCGAAGCCTGGCACCGGACGGCGGCCGGCACAAGGGCGCCACCGTCGGTCGGTTAGGGAAACAACTGCAGTCGCCGCCCGCCGAACCGGAGCCAGCCAAAGGCGAGAATCAAAGTTGCGATCCGCGGACGAGGCTTGGCTTCTCAGACCGACGAGGCGCGGCATTCTGCCAGGTGCGGTCACTTGCCACGGACGCGCTGGCCATCCACGCCCCACCCACCGTCGCGCTGGCGGATGGCAATTGAAGTTCCCCGCCTCGAAGCATGGTTGGGATTGACCGCCTTTGACACCGATCTCAGGGGCCGTCATGCTGCAGCACCGTCGTGACTTTGGTCATCGCCGCCGTCGAAGTCGTTGCAGCCGCGGACAGGACCATAAAACCGTTGACACGGGTGCGATTTAATTAAACAATTAAGACGCGTAAGTTACTTATGATTCCAAGCGACAGCGACAAAGCCGCGGTTACGCACAACGAAGCGATCAAGGAGGCGGTGCCGACCTTGGCCGGCACCATCGCGACGACGCTGGCTGATCCGGCGGTGGACCGGTTTTCCGAGGACGACACGCAATTCCTGAAATTCCACGGGATCTACCAGCAGGATGATCGCGACCTGCGGAAGACGGGCAAGAAATACATCTTCATGGTCCGGATGCGGCTGCCCGGGGGCGTCCTGACTCCCGCGCAATACCTTGTCTGTGACGACCTCGCCACCCGGCACGGCAACGCCAGTCTGCGCGTGACTTCGCGCCAAAGCCTGCAGTTCCACGGCGTGGTCAAGACCGGCCTTGGGCCGCTGATGAAGGGCCTGCACAGCGCCCTGCTTTCCACGCTCGCGGCCTGCGGCGACGTGAACCGCAATGTGGTGGCTCCGCCGACGCCCGCCACCAACGGCATTGGGGTACAAATTCACGCCCTGGCGCGTGAGATCGCCCTCGCCGTCGCCCCCAAAACCAGGGCTTACCACTCGATCTGGCTGGAGGGCGTCCAACTCGACCTGGATGAGCCGGCCAACCTGAATTTCACCGACCCGCTGTACGGCAAGACCTACCTGCCACGGAAGTTCAAAATCGGCTTCGCCCTGCCGCCGCTGAATGACGTGGACGTGCTGACCAACTGTCTCGGCTTCATCGCCATCGCGGATGCGCACGGCGGCTTGCTCGGATTCAACCTGGCGGCGGGCGGCGGAATGGGCCGCAGCCACGGCAACGAGGACACCTTTCCGCGCGTGGCGGATGTCATAGGTTTCGTCACCCCGGATCAAGTCGTGGCCACGGCCAAGGCCGTGATCACGATTCACCGCGATTTCGGCAGCCGCACCAACCGCAAGCACGCGCGGCTCAAGTACGTCATTGCCGACCGCGGTCCGGCGTGGTTCCGCGAAGAACTGGAGCGCCGGCTCGGGTGCCGATTGGAGGCGGCGAGGTCGTTCAAGTTCGACCGGCAGGGCGACGCGTTCGGCTGGCATGAGCAGGTGAACGGCAGGCTTTTCCTCGGTTTGTTCGTCGAGACCGGCCGGATCAAGGACACCGAGGGACGCCAACTGAAAACGGCTTTGCGCCGGGTGGTCGAACGGTTCCAGCCCGAAATCCGGCTGACGCCCGCGAACAATGTAGTGCTCGCCGAGATCGCGCCGGCAGACCGCACGGCGATTGTGCACTTGCTGGGCGAACACGGGATCGAGGTCGAAAACCAAGGGAGCACGCTGCGGCGCGCCTCGATGGCCTGCGTGGCGCTGCCCACCTGCGGCCTCGCTCTGGCGGAGAGCGAGCGTTATCTGCCGGACCTCATCACCCGCCTCGAGGGCACGCTGTCAGAGGTCGGCCTGCCGGGCGAAGAAATCACGATCCGCATGACCGGCTGTCCGAATGGTTGCGCCCGACCGTACATGGCCGAGATCGGATTCGTGGGCAAGGCGCCGGGCCGGTATCAAGTCTATCTGGGCGGCAACGAGGCCAGTACGCGTCTCAACCGCCTGTGGAAAGACAACGTCAAGGACCCGGACATCGTCGCCGAACTGCGCCCGCTGTTCGCTCGATTCGCCGCGGAGCGCAATCCCGGCGAGCGCTTCGGCGACTGGACCGCGCGCACGCTCTGGTCTGATTTGGCGCCGGTTTGAATTGCGGTGGGTTTCCTCGTGTCCCCCATGCACCCCGACCGGTTAGCCGAATGGAACGTCTCGCTCCGTTCCCTGGCCCCCGACGCGATCGTCCGCTGGGCCGTCACGCAAGCCGGCGGTCGGGCGATCGTTTCGACGAACTTCCGACCTTACGAGGCGGTCATCCTGCACCTTTGCACGCAGGTCCAACCGGAAATCCCGGTACTCTGGGTGGACCACGGCTACAACCGCCCCGCCACCTACCGGCATGCCGAGCAGCTCAAATCCCGGCTGAAGCTCAACCTCAAGGCCTACCTGCCGAAGTTGACCGCCGCGCATTACGACGCCGTCCACGGCGGCCTGCCGGAGCCCACGTCTGAAAACGAGGAGCGCATCAAAGCCTTCAGCACCGTAATGAAGCTGGAACCCTTCCAGCGGGGAATGCGCGAGCTGGCGCCAACCGTCTGGCTGACCGCCCTGCGGAAGGTCCAGAATCCCAACCGCTCCGGACTCGACATCGTTTCGCTGGACCCGAACTTCGGCACGCTGAAAGTCAGCCCGGTCTTCTACTGGACCGACGCGAAAATGGAGGCGTATCTCGCGGAGCACCACCTGCCCAACGAATGGGACTACTTCGATCCCGCCAAGGCGGATGAGAAGCGCGAGTGCGGTCTGCACGCTGCTTGGGGCGGTAAGGCCGTGGCCGAAACCGGCAGCGGCGCGAGCTGATCCGCTCCGGCTTGCGAAATTCCGAATGTCCTCCTACCACCTCGACCACCTCCAGTATCTCGAAACCGAGGCCATCCACGTTATGCGCGAGGTGGCAGCCGAGTTCGAACGGCCCGCGCTGCTGTTCTCGGGCGGCAAGGACTCGATCTGCCTGCTGCGGCTGGCCGAGAAGGCATTCCGGCCGGCCGACGTCCCGATGCCGCTGCTGAACGTGGACACCGGCCACCACTTTCCCGAGTTGAACGCCTTCCGCGACCGGCGGGCCGCCGAACTCGGCGGCCGGCTCATCGTGCGTACCGTTGAAGCAGCGCATCGCGAAAGGCATCGCCGTTCCCAACACCGGCGAGATCAGCCGGAACCGGCTGCAGATCCCAACGCTGCTGGCGGCAATCGAGGAATTCGGGTTCGACTGCGCCATCGGCGGCGCCCGCCGCGACGAGGAGAAGGCCCGCGCCAAGGAGCGCTTCTTCAGTTTTCGCGACGCCTTCGGCCAGTGGGATCCAAAGAACCAGCGCCCGGAGATTTGGAACCTCTACAACGCCCGCCTGAACCCCGGTGAGCACATGCGGGTGTTTCCGCTCAGCAACTGGACGGAGATGGACGTGTGGGAGTACATCAAACGCGAGCGGCTCGAGGTTCCCACCATCTACTTCAGCCACCGCCGTCAATGCGTGCGCCGGCGCGGCCAGTGGCTGCCGGTGACCGGACTGTTGCCGCCGAAACCTTCCGAGGACGTGCAGGAACTGGTGGTCCGCGTCCGCACGATCGGGGACATCATCAGCACCGGCATGGTGGAAAGCCCGGCCAACACCGTGGATGACATCCTCGCCGAGATCGCCGCCGCCCGCGTCACCGAACGCGGCTCGCGCGCCGACGACAAAGCCAGCGAAGCCGCGATGGAAGACCGCAAGAAACAGGGCTACTTTTGAAGCCAATTATGAGCGCGATGAGTCGCCAATCCGGGGCGCGGCGGCGGGCCGCGAGCCGAAGCCCTTCGAACGCCCGCTGGTGGAACGTCGGCGTGGCGGTGGTGGTCGTCGCGGCGTCCGCGCGCGCCAACCCCGTCCTGGACTGGAACGCGTTGATGCTCGACGCCATTCGGGCCGACAACACGGGACCCACGCTTTCCACCCGCAATCTGGCGATTCTGGATGCCTCGATGTACGACGCGGTCAACTCCATCGCGCGCACGCATCAGCCTTACCTTTCCTACCTCGACGCGCCGCCCGCGACCTCGCCCGAGGCGGCGGTCCTCGCGGCGGGTCGCGAGGTGATGTTGACGCTCTACCCGTCTTTCCAACCCCGCACCCAGAGCCTTTACGAGGAAGGTCTGTCCGCCCTGCCCGCCTCCACGGACACGACCAACGGAGTCACCCTGGGAAAGCAGGTCGCTGATCTGATGCTGCAACACCGGGAAGGCGACGGTGCGAACACCCAGGTGCCCTACATCCCCAGCGATGCGCCGGGCCAATGGCGTCGCACTCCGCCCTTTTACCGGCCGCCCCTGGATCCCCAGTGGCGGTACGTCCAACTCTTTGCGCTGCCGGACACCGAGTCCTTTCTCCCGCCCCCGCCGCCCGCCCTGACCAGCGAGCAATATGCGCAGGACTTCAACGAAGTGAAGGCGATTGGCGGCGCGGACAGCACGCTACGGACGGCTGAGCAGAGCCAGATCGCGGTGTTTTGGTCGGATTTCAGCTACACCGCCATGCCGCCGGGCCATTGGCATGAAATCGCCGCGACCATCGTTCGCAGCCGGAACACCAACCTCGAAGACACCGCCCGCCTGATGGCCTTGCTGAGCATCGCCCAGGCCGACGCCGCCATCGTCTGCTGGGAAGTCAAGTACCGCTACAACACGTGGCGGCCCGTGACCGCCATCCAGCGCGCCGACGAAGACGGCAATCCGGCGACGGATCCCGATCCGAACTGGGTAGGTTATCTCAACTCCCCCAACTTCCCCGAGTACGTCAGCGGCCACAGCACGTTCAGCAAGGCGAGCGCCGAAGTGCTCACCCGGTTCTACGGGACCGATGCCATCTCCTTCACGGCCACCTCCGACTCGCTGCCGGGAATCTTCCGCAGCTTCACCAGTTTGGCGGCGTGCGCGAATGAAGTGGGCCTGAGCCGCATCTACGGCGGCTTTCACTTTCAGTCCGCCAACCGCGAGGGCAAGGCCACCGGCGCCCGCGTCGGCGACTTCGTGAGCGCGAATTTCCTGCTGGCAAACGACTTCCTGCCGTTCGTCCGGGTGGAAGGCATGACCCACGGCGCGCCGCGGCTCCGCCTGCATGGCCACCCCGGCCGCCCGCTGGTCCTGGACGAGGCCGGCGACCTCGCGCATTGGACGGCCTTGTCCACCAACACCGCCGTCGTCGGGGGAGTGGTTCTGACCGACCCGGACGCCGGTGGGACTCCGCGCTTCTATCGCGTCCGCGAATTCTGATCTCCCCGGCTCATGCCCGCTGGCCCGCCCCCCATCATGTCCCTGCTGACCTCGCACCCCGTCGAGATTCTGCGCTTCAACACCTGCGGCTCCGTGGACGACGGCAAGTCCACGCTGATCGGCCGGCTTCTGTACGATTCCAAGTCGCTCATGGAAGACCAGCTTGAGGCGCTGGAGCGATCCGCCGACATCACCGGCGGCGGGCAGATCAACCTGGCCAACCTCACCGATGGCCTGCGCGCCGAACGCGAGCAAGGCATCACCATCGACGTCGCCTACCGATACTTCGCCACGCCCAAGCGGAAGTTCATCGTGGCCGACACCCCCGGCCACGTGCAGTACACCCGCAACATGGTCACCGGCGCCTCCACGGCGAACCTGTCGGTCGTGCTCGTGGACGCGCGCCAGGGGGTGATCGAGCAAAGCCGCCGCCACACGTACATCGCAGCCCTGCTGGGCATTCCACACGTGGTCATCGCGGTGAACAAGATGGACCTTGTGGACTGGAGCGAGGAGCGGTTCCGCGAGATTCGCGATCAGTTCGAGGCGTTCCTGCCGCGACTGGACGTTTTGCGGGACGTGAAGTTCGTGCCGATCAGCGCCCTGAACGGCGACAACGTTGTTGACCCCTCGCCGCACACGCCCTGGTACGAAGGCCCCACCCTGTTGCGGCACCTGGAAAGCGTGCACATCGCCAGCGACTGGAACCTGGGCGCGGTGCGTTTCCCCGTGCAATGGGTCAACCGCCCGAACAACCCGCGCGATCCACGGCTCCACGATTTTCGCGGCCTCAGCGGCCAGCTCGCCGGCGGCATCGTCAAGGTCGGCCAGGAGGTGATGGTTTTGCCGGGCGGACAGCGCACGACCCTCAAGGAAATCCACACCTTCGATGGCGAACTGGCGGAGGCGTTTTGTCCCCAATCCGTCACGCTCGTCCTCGCCGACGACCTCGATGTGAGTCGTGGCGACATGATCGTGGACCTGGACAACCTGCCGGGCAAAACCGCGGACCTCCGTGCCCGCGTGGCTTGGATGCATCCGCGCCCCCTCCAGGCGGGACGGAAGTATTTCCTCAAGCACACCACCCAGACCGTGCAGGCGGTGGTCACCGGGCTGACGGGCCGGATCGACATCGAGACTTACGACTCCCAGCCCGACCCGGCCGAACTGGTTTTGAACGACATCGGCGAAGTCCGGCTCAAGACCTCGCGCCCGCTGATCTTCGACGGCTACACCACCAACCGGCTCACCGGCGCGTTCATCCTGATCGACCAAGGCACCAACCAGACGGTCGCGGCGGGAATGCTTCATCCCCCGACGGAAACGTACAAGCCCGACTACAGCGACTTCGCGATCTGACGGCGACCGGCAGCCAGTCCAACGAATCGCGGTAATGCGGCGGGGCGGCTTGGGCCCGGCCACGTTCGACGAACCACTTGCTCAAACCTCCGCAATGAAGCCGGCCGGGTAACCCCGGTGCGACACGGCGCCTCTGCGGCGCGGTGGTGCCGACAAGATGGGCGGAGATCGATCGCCGGCCTTCTGCGGAATCGGTCCTGCGCCGAGCCTTCGTCCAGGCGCACCGAAAACGCGAGGTTGGCGCTCGCCTTCCTCCACCGCCGGGGCCTAGCATTGGCGAGTACACATGCCTATGCGAAGTCAGCTCGATCCATTCGCCGCGCCAGCCCGACTCGCGATCCGGGCCACCGTCCTGATCTTGGCCCTCGGCGTCGGCGTCGCCGCGCTCCGTGCGGCCGAGGTATTCGTCAGCACGACGGGCGACGATGCCAATCCCGGCACGCAGGAACGCCCCGTTGCGAGTTTTGCCCGCGCGCAACAGGTCGCGCGACAGGCCCCCGGTGGGATCGTCCTGGTGCGCGCCGGCACCTATTACCTCCCGGAGACGCTGGTGTTCACGCCCGAAGATTCCGGCACGGAATATCGCGCAACCGAGGGGGAAACCGTGGTTGTCAGCGGGGGCACGAAGTTGGCGCTGAAATGGGCGCCCTATCGCGATGGCATCCTGCAAGCAAAGACCCCCACCGGCCTGACCTTCGATCAACTCTTCGTCAACGGCCAGCGCCAGCGCATGGCGCGTTATCCGAATTACGATGCGAACGTCCGCCCTTACGGCGGCTATGCCGCGGATGCGTTCAGCCCGGAGCGCGCGGCGCGCTGGGCCCACCCGGCCGGCGGCTACCTCCACGCCATGCACCGCGCGCTTTGGGGCGGGTACCATTACCGCATCACCGGCAAGAACGAGCGGGGCGAGATCACCTACGAAGGGGGCTGGCAGAACAACCGCCAGATGGGCATGCACCCCGAACATCGCTACGTCGAGAACATCTTCGAAGAACTCGACGCGCCCGGCGAGTGGTTCCACGACGCCCAGGCCTCGACGCTCTACTTCTTCCCGCCGGCGGGCGTGGATTTGCCGGCGGCCACGATCGAAATCGTGCGCCTGCGCCACTTGATCGAGTTCAGCGGCTCGATGCCGCATCCCGTGAAGCACGTCACCTTGCGCGGTTTCACGTTCCGTCATGCAGCGCGCACGTTCATGGACGTGAAGGAGCCGTTGCTGCGGAGCGACTGGACGATCTACCGCGGCGGCGCGGTGCGCTTCAACGGCGCCGAGGATTGCGCGGTGACCGATTGCGGGTTCGACCAGTTGGGCGGCAACGCCGTATTCGTGAACAATTACAATCGCCGGCTGACCCTGCGCGGCTGCGATTTCCACGACACCGGCGCCAGCGCGGTGGCCTTCGTCGGCGACCCGCACGCCGTGCGCAATCCCCTGTTCGAATACAACCAGCGCCAGCGCTATGCGGACCTCGACCAGACGCCCGGCCCCAAGACCGACAACTATCCGGCCGATTGCCTGGTCGAGGATTGCCTGATCCGTGGCCTGGGCCTGGTCGAGAAACAGGCGACCGGGATCGAGATCTCGATGGCCCAGGGCATCACCGTCCGACACTGCTCGATCTACGACGCCTCGCGGGCGGGCATCAACATCGGCGACGGTTGCTGGGGCGGGCACGTCATCGAGTTCTGCGACGTCTTCGACACCGTGCGCGAAACCGGCGACCACGGGAGCTTCAATTCCTGGGGCCGCGACCGGTACTGGAACCTTCAGGATGCCCCCGCCGCCGAGCTGCCGCGGCTGGCGTTGCTCGATGTCGTGAAACCGATCGTACTGCGGAACAACCGCTGGCGCTGCGATCACGGCTGGGATGTGGACCTGGACGACGGCTCCAGCAACTACGAGATCTACAACAACCTCTTCCTGAACGGAGGGTTGAAGTTACGCGAGGGATTCCACCGGCGGGTTGGCAACAACATCGCCGTCAACAATTCCTTGCACCCGCACGTTTGGTACGAGAACAGCGGCGACCGCGTCACGAACAACCTCTGGATGGGCGCCTATCGCCCCGCCGCGATGAATCCCGGCCTCAGCCAGTGGGGCCAGACCGTCGATCGGAATCTCTTCACCACCACCGAGGCCGACCGGACCCGGTTCCTGGCGAAGGGTTGCGATGCGAATTCGCTCGTGGGCGACGCCCGGTTCGTCGATCCCGCCAAGGGTGATTTCCGAGTCCGCGACGATTCTCCGGCACTGGCGCTTGGATTTCGGAACTTCCCGATGGATCGGTTCGGCGTCCAGAAGCCGTCGCTGCAAGCGATCGCGCGCACACCGCAAATCCCCCCGCTCCAGCCCCAGATGGCGGCCGGGCCCCCGGCCGAACGACGCCCGCTATGGCGGGGCGCCACGTTGAGGAATCTGGCCGGCGACGAGTACTCGGCCTTCGGCGTGGGACGCGACGCCGTCGGCGTGCTGGTCGCCGTGGTGCCGCCCGATTCCGAGGCCGCCCGGCTTGGGCTCCGCCCCAACGACTTCATCGAGTCCGTGAACGGGCAACCGGTGAGGACGCCCGAGGCCCTTTCGGAGTTGGTCCGCGCCGCTGGTCCCGGGGAATCGGTGTTGTTCACTCTCGTTCGCAACCAGAAGGGCGAAACGCTCCGGGTGACCCGGGCCGCGAGGGAGGCCGGGGAATCGAACGCCACCGGCCAACCACCAGCCGGCCCCCGTTGAGTCCGGGCCGGCCGCGCGAACCCGGGAGGACGCCCGCGATCGAGTCCAATTGTCCGTATGCTTGAGGCGCCAATGCTATGAAACTCGCAAATCACCGGAGGCCCCGTCTCGCCGCAAACTCGTTCCGGCTCGCCATCGCGGCAGTGCTGTCCCTTGCCGCCGCTCTGGCGGATGATCTGGAGCGAACCTTCAGCTCGCCGCCCGATTCCGCCAAACCCGGCGTGCTGTGGATGTGGATGGGCTGCAACCTGAGCCAGGCCGGCATCACGCGCGACCTCGAGGCGCTCAAGGACGCCGGTTTCGGGCGCACGACGATGTTCAGTCTGGCCGACGTCACCACGCCCTGGGCCGGCGACATTCAGAACAGCCCCACGCCGGAAATCATCTCGTGGACGGAACCCTGGTGGAGGCTGGTGCGCCACGCGGCGCAGGAGTCGAAACGGTTGGGCCTGGACTTCGGGATGTTCAACGGACCGGGCTATGAATCGAGCGGCGGGCCATGGATCACCCCGGAGCTCTCCATGCAGGAACTCTGTTGGTCGCAGCGCCTGGTGACGGGCGGGTCCCGCCTCCAACTGACGCTGGACCGCCCGCAGGTGGACCCGCGCGCCGTGCAGCCCTTCCCCGTGTTCAACCCGGAAACCGGGAAGGTCGAGAAGCCGGAAATCCCGGCGCGCAAGACGTTTTATCGCGACGTCGCCGTCCTCGCGCTGCCGGCGGCCGGGGTGGTGGCGAAGGCGCAGGTGATCGACCTGAGTGCGCACCTGTCCGCCGCGGGGCAGCTCGACTGGGAGGCGCCTCCCGGCCAGTGGACGGTCTATCGCTTCGGGCACACGACGATGGGGACGTTGATTCAACCGGCGCAATGGCAGGCCACGGGTTTCGAGTGCGACAAGATGAGTCTCGAGGCGGTGACGACCCACATGAGCCACCTCATCGGCGAAATCCAGCGGCATCTCGGGGACCTGATCGGCACGGGTTTCACGCACGTTCACTTCGACAGCTACGAAGCCGGCACCCCGTCCTGGACCCCCAGGATGCGCGACGAGTTCCAGACCCGGCGCGGCTATGACCTGACGCCGTTTCTCGCCACGTTCGCCGGGCGAACGATCGGCAGCGAGCCGGACACGGCGAAGTTCAAGGCCGATTTCCACGACACGATCCTCGACCTCTACAACGACGTCTATTTCACGACCATTCGCCGGATGTTGCACGCGGCGAAGCTGGAATTCCTCTGCGAACCTTACGGCGGACCGTGGCGGCAGACCGACATCATGCCGAAGGTGGACCGGGTGATGACCGAGTTCTGGACCGGCGGGGGCCGCTACAGTCCCTACGAAGTGGACCCGACCATCGCCGCCCTGCGCCAGAGCGGCCAGAATCTCGTCGAAGCCGAGGCGTTCACGGGGCCACCCGGCGACAGTTCGTGGCGCGAGACCCCCGCATGGCTGAAGCCCATCGGGGACGCGGCGTTTTGCGCCGGCATCAACCGCCTGGTGCTGCATCGCTTCGTCCAACAGCCGTGGGAGGACCGTTACCGGCCGGGCGCGACGATGGGGCAGTGGGGCACGCACTTCGACCGCACCCAGACCTGGTGGGAGCAGGCCAAGGCGCTCGTGAGGTATTGGCATCGCTGCCAGGCGCTGCTGCTCTGGGGCCAGTACGTCGGGACGCCGGATGATTTCGTTGTCCTCCGGCCGCAGGGCCGGCTCGCGCTCAAGTCGATCCACCGCCACAGCGGCGACGCGGACGTGTACTTCGTCGCGAACACCGAACGTTCCGCCGGGGCGGCTTGGTGCGGCTTCGGCGTCGCGGGCAGGCAACCGGAACTGTGGAATCCGGTCACCGGGACCAGGCGAACGCTGGACCAGTTCGAGGAGCGCGAGGGCCGAACCCTCGTCCCGCTCGAGTTTGCGCCGGCGGAGAGCTGCTTCATCGTGTTCCGATCCCGGACTCCCGCCACGCGCGAGCCGGCGCGGGGCAACTTCCCCGAGTTGCAGCCCGTGACCGAAATCGCCGGCGCCTGGGAGGTCACGTTCGATTCCCAGTGGGGCGGCCCTGAAAAACCGGTGACCTTCCCTGTCCTGCAGGATTGGACCCAACGGCCCGAGCCGGGCATCAAATACTACAGTGGCACGGCGGTGTATCGAAAGGCGTTCGACGTGCCATCCTCGCCCGTCGCCTCCCGCCGCTCACCCCTCCTCCTCGATCTCGGCTCCGTCCAGCATCTCGCTCACGTGCGGCTCAACGGTCGTGACCTGGGGGTGGTCTGGACCGCGCCCTGGCGCGTGACCCTGCCGCCGGGCTTGCTCAAGCCGGCCGGCAACCAACTGGAAATCGAGGTCGTCAATGTCTGGGCGAACCGCCTGATCGGCGACGAGCAGGAACCGCCGGATTGCGAGTGGCTGCCCGGCCACATGGGCGGCACGTTTCTCAAGACGTTCCCGGAGTGGTTCCGCAAAGGTGAGCCGCGTCCCTCGAAGGGCCGCTTCTGCTTCACGACCTGGAACTACTTCACCAAGGACTCGCCCCTGGTTCCCTCGGGCCTCCTCGGTCCGGTGCGTTTGCTGTCCGAAGACTGGGCCGCCGGCGTGCAACCCGCACTGCCGGCCGGCGCGGAGGCCTTCGTCAACGAACAAATCCTCTCGGCCGACCGTGCGCCGATGGTGATCGCCGCCCGCACGGATACCTCCTCCGCGGCGGGACTGGAACGCGACGTCGTGCGGGACAACCTGCTTGCGCCCGGCCGGGGTGCCGCGGTGGTGGAGGAGCGCTTCGACCACGACGGCGGAGGCGCCAACGCCGATGCGTTGCGCAACAGTACGACGCGCAATGGCGCCGGCGGCGCGGAGACTCAGAACGACGGCCGGACCTTCCGTGGCTACGGCCAGGGCAACGCCATCACCTTCCGGCTCGACACCCACCCACATCCGCAAGGCTATGACCTCGCGCGAATCCTCACCTTCGCCGGGCACGGCGACGGCCGTGCGAGCCAGAGCTACACCGTAAGCGTCGCGTTGGCGGCCAGCCCGGACAGCTTTCTCGAGCTGGGCACAGCCTCGATGATCTGCGAGGGCGGCGCCTCCGAACTCTGCCTCCGCGCCCGAGACGGTGGGGTGCTGGAGAACGGCACCGGCGGCCGGGCGGCCGGTGTCGTGGCAGTGCGCTTCGAGTTCGCCGACGGCCCGCTCGGATTCAATGTCTATCGGGAGATCAATCTGGTCGGCAAACCCTCGGGCCTATGAATCTGGGGGCTTCGGCGAAGGTCCCGGCGCGGATCGGACCATTGCCGCTTGGCGGGCGGGCACGCCTGCGCTACAACAACCGCGCCGATGAATCTGCCGAATAAACTGACCGTATCCCGCTTCGCGCTCACGGTCTTCTTCCTCGCCGCGTTCTTCTCCCACACGCGCTTCGGCGATTCCCTGGCCCTGGTGATCTTCGTGGCGGCCGGCGTAACCGACCTGCTGGATGGCCGCCTGGCCCGTCAGCGAAAACTGATCACCAATTTCGGCATTCTGATGGACCCCCTGGCGGACAAGATCCTGACCTGCTCCGCCTTCATCGCGTTTGTGGACCGCGACCTGATCGCCGCCTGGATGGCGGTGATCATTGTGGCGCGCGAGCTGGCGATCACGGGTTTGCGCCTGCTGGCCGCGTCCAAGAACGTCGTGCTCGCCGCCGAGGGATTTGGCAAGCACAAGACCATTTCCCAAATCGTGGCGATCATCGCCATCCTCGTGCTGGTCAGCTACCCGCAATGGGGCGCGGTGGGCCAGGCGGTCTTTGGCTTCGCGGTGTTCGGCCGGCCGTGGGTGTGGCTTTTCGCGGAAGCGGCGAAATGGCTCACGGTCGTGCTGACGTTCACGTCCGGCGGCCTGTACCTCTGGCGAAACCGGCGGCTGTACCTGGACGACATGTAAGGGCCTGCCATGGACCGCTGGCTTCTCTGGGTGGCGCAAGGCTTCGGCGTGGGGCGCGTGCCGGTGGCGCCGGGCACGTTCGGAACCGTGATCGGTCTGGCGTGGACCGTCCTCCTGCTGGCCGCGCACAACTGGACCGTTTTCATCGTCGGCAACCTGGTGGGTGTACTGGCGTCGGTGTGGTTCTGCGACGAGGCGGAACGAATCCTGAAAAGCCGCGACCCCGGCTCGGTGGTGCTGGACGAAATCGTCGCCATGCCGCTCTGCTTTGTCATGTGGGCGTTGAGCCACCAACTCAACACCGGCCGCTTCCTGGCTCCGCGCGACTTGCTGGCCGGCAACGGCTGGCTGGTCACGCTGGGGTTGTTCGCCGCGTTCCGGCTGTTCGACATTTGGAAGCCGTGGCCGGTCCGACAGAGCCAGTCCTTGCGGGGCGGTTGGGGCGTCACCGCGGACGATTGCCTCGCGGCGGCGTACGTGAATCTGCTGTCGCTGCTCGTCGTGCGCTGATGCGCGGAGCGGGAGGCGAATAGGCCACTCCGTCGCAGCTCCGAATAGGTGCCCCGCCTACACCATCCAAGACACCATGCTAAAGACCTCCGCGCTGCCCTGGGTCGCTGTGCTTATGGGGAGCCTGTCGTTGCAGGCCCAGATGGTGACGGGCAGCAGCATTCCCGGTTTTCGGACGACCTTCGGGCTCGAGCAAGCCCAGGTCGCGAAAGGCTTCGTGCTGGAGGAACTCCAGTCCAAGCCGCCGGCAAACATCCTTCACCCCGGTGAACAGCCCGTGTTCCGCTTCAAGCTCGCCAACCAGACCGGCGAGGCGCTCGCGCTCGACGCGCATTGGGAACTCATCCAGTACGGCACCAAAAGCCGGCCGGGCGACGTGTGGGTGCCGGACATGTTCAAGATCGCCGACTGCGGCCGTGCGTCGGTGAACATCGTTTGCGAGGCCGGCAAGGCCGTCGAACTCACGGCCCAACCGACCGTGCCCGCGCCGTTTGGCGGTTACGCGCTGGTGCTCGATCTCGGTCCGCGCGGACGCCTCTTCGGCGCTCCGTTTGTGCGGGTGCCGGCGCCGGACCCGGGCCGGGTGCAGTTTCCCACGTACGCCCTCGACATGCCCTGGCCGCACGAGATCAGTGTGGAGACTTACCGGCTCTTCCAGCGGCTCGGCATCAAGGGTTGCCGGCATGGCCTGGGCTATTACCCCACCACGATGCCGGAGTTCGGCGAGCGGTGGGAACGGCTCCAACGCGAGTTGAAGGCCATGCAGGACCACGACATCACGGTCATGGTCACCATCGGCGAAGGCGGCGCGCCGATGCCGCTGGGCCAGTCGCGGCCCTGGCTACAGGACGACGGCACAATGATCGAGAACGTGAAGGAGGATTATGCCTGGTTGCCCGCGTGGGATCCGGATTTCACCCAGTGGTGCCACAAGCTGGCGGCCGAACTCGGCTGGCCGAAAGGTCCCGTCAATGCGGTCGAGTTGTGGAACGAGCCGTGGGAGGGCGTCTCCATCTCGGGCTGGGGCGCGGATTGCCTGCGCTTTCGCGAACTCTACGAAGCGATGGCGCGCGGCACGGAGTCGGGTCGCGACGAAGGCGGCACGGACGTGTTGATCGGCGGCGCCTGTTCCTCCGCGAATACGCGCGACAAGCTCTTCGCCGACGGGACGGACAAGTTCCTCAAGTGGCTTGACTTCGTGAGCATCCACTATCAACCGCTCGCCGCCGATCCCGCGCTGGAACCGAAGTGGATGACCCGCCAATCCAGGTACGGCCCCGTGCGGGTCTGGGACACCGAAAGCTGGATCGCGAACTCGGAGGATCGGGTAGCGGGCGTGATCGCGTCGATGCGTTCGATGGGCCAGGATCGGACCGCCGGCATTTACGGTGGCAACGTCTATGAGATGCACTGGAACAAAGATCTCAGCGGCAAGAACGTCTCCGTCGCCTATGCCTGGTCACCGGCAGTCGCGGTGGCGACGACGCAGAAATTCATCGGCCAGCGGAAGTTCAAGGAGCTCCTGTTCAGAAACGGCCTGCCCTGGGTGTACGCCTTCGACGGCCTGCAATCACCCGACGACGGCACGCTGGTGGTGCTGGGCGATCTGGGGGCCATTTACGAACGCAACCGCACGCTGTTCCGCGGCGTGCAGCTCGCGACGAACGCCACCCTGACGCTGCCCGACGGCGGCGGCCAGTTCGTGCTGTTCGATTTCTACGGCAATCCGCGGCCGGCGAAGGACGGCAGAATCACGGTTCCGCTGAACGGCCTGGGGTACTTTCTGCGCACGACCGGCCAGCCGGAAAGCTTCGCCCGACTCGTCGCCGCCGTGCGCGCCGGCCGGGTCGAGGGTTACGAGCCGGTGGACTTCGAGGTGTCGGACCTGACCGCTCCGCTCGCCCGGAAGCCGAAGCTGCGTGTGCAGTTGACGAACGTGCTCAACCGGCAGGTCCGCGGCCGACTCACCGCGCGCGGCGCATTGCTCCTGATGCCGGGTTCCGAAAGCGCCTCGCTCGAACTCGCGCCCGGCGAAACGCGCACCGTCAGCTTCGACGTCCAGGACATGCCCCCGCGCGAAGACAATTCGTACCCGACCCAGTTTGCGTTCGATGCCGGCCCGGACGGCACCGCGAAGCATGCGGAGACGCTGCACGCGAACGTCATTGTCCGCCGCCCCATCCAGGTGGACGGCCAGCTCGACGACTGGTCGGGCGCGCTACCGGAACCGGTCGGCGGCGAGGGCCTTCGGGCCAACCTCACCGAAACCGCGTGGCTGCCATTCAAGACATACGACGCCGGCACGAAGGCGGGACTGACGGTGGGATTCGTCGCAGCCGACGACCGCTTCTTCTATTTTGCCGCCAAGATCGCGGACCCCACCCCGTGGGCGGGCGGACCGCGTTACGCGACCCGCGATGACGACAGCTACTTCTACCCGGATAAGGTCTTCTCCAAGCCCAAGGACGGTCGGAAGGAACTGGTCTGGCCCGCCGACGTGCGGCGCTTCACGTACCGACGCGACTTCGATCTGCCCTCAGGCAACGGCAGCGATAACGTGCAGATCGCGTTCAACGCCCTGCCGCCGGAGCAGAAGGGGCTGTATCTCTACCCCGCCGGCACAATGCCGCGGTACATGGTGTATGCCGACACCGACTATGAGTTCGCCCTGAATCCGGTCGCCGAGAAGTACGGTGGGGGCACGGAAATCTGGTGCCTGCAAAAGCCCGGCATGGTGCGGAAGCACTTTTATCCGCGCCAGCCGAAGGCGGCCCTCGACGGCGGCCCCGTGCAGGACGGCCAGCTTGTGATCCGCCGCGACGGCAACACCCGCATCGTCGAGTGCGCCCTTCCGTGGTCGGCGATCCCCGAAGTGAAGGCGCGGCGCGATGCCGGTCAACCGATCAAGTTCAGCTTCCGCGTGAACGACAACCGCGGTCCGGCTTACGAACTCGCGGCCGGCCGGAGCGTGTCGAAGGAGAACCCGTTCGCCTTCCACAACGACTGGGCCACGCACTGGGCGAACGAGGTGGAATTCGGGTGGGAGCGGTGATCCGTTTTCGAATGGTTTCGGGTCTTTCCTGGCCGAATTGCTTCGCTGGCGAGCGGTAGTCTGACCGCGCCGGGTCGGTATTTTTCGCTGCACCGCGCCGTGTCGGGGGCTAAGCTGACGCCCGAATGGCAAGCACCATGATCAGCTATCAAAACTTCATCGGGGGCGAGTGGGTCGGCAGCTCCGCCAGCGCGAAAGCCCAGACTCGCAACCCGGCCGACACCCGCGAAGTCGTGGCCGAATACGCGCTGGCCGGCGCCGTCGAGGCGCGCCAGGCCCTGGCTGCGGCGCGGAACGCCTTCCCCGCGTGGGCGGCGGCGACCGCCATTGCCCGCGGCCGCGTGCTCAGCAAGGCCTCCCAGATCCTCGAGTCGCGCAAGGCGGCGCTGGCCGAGTTGCTCACCCGCGAGGAAGGCAAGACGCTGGCAGAAAGCGCCGGAGAAGTGCAACGCGCGGTGGACATCTTCCGCTTCTTCGGTGGCCTCAGTTACACGCTCGGCGGTCAGACGATCCCACATGACCTGCCTGGCAACCTGCTTTACACCTCGCGGCAACCACTCGGCGTGGTCGCCCTGATCACACCCTGGAATTTCCCAATCGCCATCCCGGCCTGGAAAATGGCCCCGGCGCTCGTGGCCGGCAACGCCGTGGTGATCAAACCGGCGACGCCCGCACCCGCCATGACACTCGAACTGGCCAAGGCACTCGCCGAGGCCGGCCTGCCCAAAGGTGCGTTGAACGTGCTCGTGGGCGCGGGGCGCGAGGTCGGCGCCGAACTCGCCACCAACCCCGCTGTGGCGGCGCTTTCGTTCACCGGCTCGCATTCCGTCGGCCAGCAAGTCCACGAACAGCTCGCGAAACGCATGGCGCGCTCGCAGATGGAGATGGGGGGCAAGAACCCTACCATCGTCCTCGCCGATGCCGATCTCGACCTCGCCGTAAACCTGGTCGCCCGGGCCGGCTTCGGGCTGACCGGCCAGGCCTGCACCGCGACGAGCCGGGTCATCGTGGAACGCGCCGTCTTGCCTGCATTCACGGAAAAGCTGGTGGCCAGGGCGAGCGCGCTGAAGGTCGGCAATGGCCTGACGGCCGGTGTCGAAATGGGCCCGGCCGTCAGCGAGTCGCAGCTCAAAACCGACCTCGACTACGTTGGCATCGCCCAAGACGAAGGTGCGAGGTTGCTGTGCGGCGGGCGGCGGCTCACCGATGGCGACTTCGGCCCCGGCTGGTTCATGGAGCCGACGGTGTTCGGTGAGGTCACGCCGCAGATGCGCATCGCGCGCGAAGAGGTGTTTGGCCCGGTCATTGCCGTGCTGGGGGCGGACAGCTTCGACGAAGCCATTGCGGTGGCCAACGGCGTGGACGTGGGTCTGTCCGCCTCGATCGTGACCCGCGATTTCAGGAAAGCGATGCTCTACGCGGAGCGAATCGAAGCGGGCGTGGTGAAGGTGAATCAGATCAGCACCGGTTTGGCGCTGCAGGCACCGTTCGGCGGAGTGAAACAGTCCAGCACCGATGCGTTCAAGGAACAGGGCGCGGGCGCGATCGAGTTCTACAGCCGGCTCAAGACGGTCTATCTGGATTATTCAGCGTGAACCCGGTCGCTGCGGCGGCCTGTTCAACCGTGATGAGCGGACCAAGGCCGCCGCCGCCGGTCCGCCGCTGGATCAGAACGATTGCGCCTTCGCCGTTGCGTCCTTGACGACCACGGGCGGGGGAGGCTTGGTGCCGGTTGCGCTCAGGTCGATCAGGTCCAGCAGGATGTGCTGGGCTTCGTCCATGGTCACGTCCACGACGGGCGCCTTGTCGGCTTCCTCCTCGTCGGCATCGGTGTCCGTCGCCGCGCTCGCCGGTTGGGTGGCCTTGGCCTCCTCGGCGGCTTTGGCTTCCTGGGCTTTCGCCTCCGGGCTGCCCACCGCCGGCGGCAGGCCCGGCTCATCCGCCACCTTGAGCGTAATCTCGTAGTCCTTCTCCGGAGAAGCCAGCCGCGCCGCCCGCTCGGCCTTGCGCGCCTTGGCCCGTGCGTCGGCCTCCGCGCGTTCCTTAAGCCGTTGCTCGAGGTTCAACGAAATGCTCTTGTCGGCCTTGGCCTTGCGGAACAGCTCGATGTCTTCGCGCATGTAGGCCCAATCCTTGTCCGTGGCCTGCCGGGCTTCGGTGCGACGACGCAGGTCGTCAAGGTATGGCTGCACGCGGTTCAGGCGCGTGAACTCGGCGCTGGCGATGGAATCCCCCGACAGGGCGTAATCCTGCGTGTCCTCCCCGACGTCCATTTCATTGCTCAGCGACGGCAGGACGATGTCCGAGGTCACGCCCTTGAGTTGCGTCGAGACCCCGTTGGCCCGGTAAAACTTGCGGATCGTGACCTTCAACGCGCCAGGGTTGAAGCTTTCCGGGAAGCGTTTGGTAAACTTGTTCAGCTCGTAGATGGTCTGGACGGTGCCTTTGCCGTGGGTGGACTTGTCGCCCACGATCAACGCCCGGCCGTAATCCTGGAGCGCCGCCGCGAGGATCTCCGAGGCCGACGCGCTGAACCGGCTGGTCAACACCAGCAGCGGGCCGTCGTAAAGCACCGTTGGGTCGGGATCATCCTCCACGTTGACGTCCCCGTTCGCATCCTTCACCTGCACGATCGGACCTTCCTTGATGAACAGGCCGGTCAGGCGGATTGCCTCCTCGAGCGAACCGCCGCCGTTGTGCCGCAAATCCAACACCAATCCCTCGGCGCCTTCGGCGACCAGTTTCTTGATCAGGCGCGTCACGTCATCGGTCGTGCTCTTCGGAGCGGAAGCGCTCTTGAACCGGCCGAGATCGAAGCTGGCATAAAACGAGGGCAGATCGATCACCCCGAGGCGGGTGGACTTGCCCCCGTCGCCGGGGACCTCGATCAGCTTGGCCTTGGCCTGCTGATCCTCGAGTTTGATCTCGTCGCGCACCAGCGTCACCGTCTTCCGGGCCGAGGAATCGGCCGCGTCGGCCGGGATGATGGTGAGTGTCACCTCGGTATTCTTCGGGCCGCGGATGATCTCCACCACTTTGTTCAGCTTCCAATCCACGATATCGACCGGCTCGCCGTCCTTTTGCTTTACGGCGATGATCCGGTCGTTCGGCTTGATCTTCTTGCTGCGCGCCGCCGGTCCGCCCGGCACCAGGCTCTCAATTGTGCAATAGCCGTCGTCCGAGCGGAGCAGGGCGCCGATGCCGAACAGGGAGAGTTTCATGCTGATGGCGAAGTTCTCGAGCTGCGCCTTGCCCATGTAATCCGAGTGCGGGTCATAGGCGTTCGCCAGGGCGGTGAGATAGAACTGCAGAATGTCTTCCCGATCGAAATCCGCCAGCGTGCGCATCTGCCGTTTGTAGCGCTGGGCCAGCTTCTTGATGATTTCCTCGGGCTTCAGTTTGTTGAGCTCTTCCTGGAGATACTCGTAGCGGAGATGCAGGCGCCAGAGGGCCTTGGCGGCGTCCAGATCCTTCGGCCACGGCACGTCCTTGCGGTTCGGCGTGTACCGGTCATCGCCGGTAAATACGAAATCATTGGACTGGAGCATCTCCGCGGCGAGGGCGGCGCGCTGGTCGAACCGTTGAAGGAACCGCGCATAGATCTCGTTGGCGGGGCGGGTGTCCCCCTGGCGCAAGGTCAACTCCGCCAGCCGGTCCTCGTACGTCTTGAATTCCTTAAGGTCCTCCTGCGTGAAGTGGAAGTGCTGCGGGTCGAGGATGTCGAGGTAGCGATCGAAGAACCGACGGGCGTATTCCTGGTCCAGCGGGTGCCGCGAGTACTGCATGTTCTCCAGCACGCGTGCCGTCAACCGCGTGACGTCCGGATCGTACGGACCGGTCAGGACCGGCACCACCTGGTCGTACTTGGTGGTGAACGTGATCAAATCCTGAACGAGCTGGGCCGGGCTTTCGGCCTGGGTGAGCTTCGGGACCGGGACCGCAACGGGTGCCGACGCAGCGGCGGGTGCCGCGGCTTCGGGTGCGACATCGCCCCGACCGGACCAGGCCCCGGCGGCCAGACCGAAAGCAAGGGCGAGGAGGACAACCTGCCGTCGCGGATTCCGGACGGCCTCTTGGGCTTGAATACAAGAAGAATTCACAAATGTACTGACGGCCTTGCGGCCAGCGTGCCGCTAAGATAACGGCGGATAGCCCTTCGGCAAGCCCGACGCGCAAACGGTCCCCAACCGGCTCCAACCGGCGCCGGCGGCAGGTTGCCTGCGGCATTGGCAGGCGCCGGCGTCTGTGCGAGGATCCCGGCCGTGAAACCCGCCCCGAATCCCTGGCTCGTGAATCCGGACGAGTACCCGGCCGATGGCTATTCCAGCGACCAATTGGAATTCCTGCTCACCTACGCGGTGTTGGCGCCCTCGAATTACAACACCCAGCCGTGGCTCTTCCGGATCAACGCATCCGACGTCGAGATCCACGCCGACCGGCGCCGCGCCATCCGGGTGGTCGATCCCTACGACCGCGAATTGACGATGAGTTGCGGCGCGGCGCTGTTCAACCTGCGCACCGCCGCCGAGTATTTCGGCCACCGCTACGAAATCGAGCTGCTGCCCGACGTTGCGGATGCGAACCTGCTGGTGCGCTTTCGCCTGGGGTTGAAGGCCGAAACCGGCGCGGAAGACATCCTGCTTTTCCACGCCATCACCCAGCGCCACACCAATCGCCAGCCGTTCCAGTCTGATCCGCTGCCGGCCGATCTTCGCGCAGAACTCGCGCAAGCTGCGGCCGCCGAAGGCGCGTGGCTGCACTACGTCGAGGGCGAAGCCGCGCGCGCCAGCGTCGCGGACCTGGTGGCCGAAGCCGACCGTCGGCAATGGGCCGACAAGCCGTTCCGGCAGGAACTCGCCACCTGGGTGCGCACCAAACCGGAAACCGATCTCGACGGCATTCCCGCGCATGACCACGGCGTCAACGACTGGCTGGCCTTCGCCGGCCCGGCCTTGATCCGCACCTTCGACCGTGGCGGCGGACAAGCGGCCCGCGACCGCGACATCGCGGTGCATTCCCCCACCCTGGCGGTGCTCGGGACCGAAAAGGAAGACTGGCCTTCGTGGCTCGCGGCCGGTCAGGCCCTGCAACACGTTCTGCTCGCCGCCCGGGCGGGAAACGTCTGGGCGTCGTTCCTGTGCCAGCCCATCGAGGTGCCCGAGCTGCGGGAGAAACTCGCGGAAAGCCTCGGGTTGGGCGGCTATCCCCACGTGTTGCTCCGCCTCGGCTTCGGCCCCGAAACCGGACCGTCGCCGCGGCGTTCGCCGCGGGCGATGCTCATCCACCACACGACCCACGGCCACACCTGACCGCAGACGCCGTTGCCTCGTGCCGCCATGGCGGGGCCGGTATCCACGCCGGCGGGTGGACAAGCCGTTCGGGACAAGCTTGCAGGCAGGCCCTTCGCCGCTACGCTGACTCCTGGCAACGCCAGTCCGCGTGCGCCGTTTAGAAACCGTTCTCAGATCATGGAAATCCACAAGCTAGCGGGCCAGCCGGCCCCGACGGAACTGCTGATCGATGTCCGTCGGCTCGAACGCGATTACTACGAGCGAAAGCCCGACCTGACCGACCCCACCCAGCTCGTCAGCTTCGGCACCAGCGGGCACCGCGGTACCTCGACGAACGGCAGCTTCACCGAAGCGCACATCCTGGCCATCGCACAGGCCATCTGCGATTACCGTCGGACGCATGGTCCCAGCGGTCCTCTGTTCCTGGCCAAGGACACGCACGCCTTGTCCGCGGCGGCCGAACGCACGGTGTTGGAGGTTATGGCCGCGAACGGGGTGGAGGTGTTCCTCCAGGGCAACGACGGTTTCACCCCCACGCCGGCGCTCTCCCTGGCAATTCTGGGGTACAACCGCGGACGCACGGACGGTCTCGCCGACGGCATTGGCATCACGCCTTCGCACAATCCGCCGGCTGACGGTGGCTTGAAGTACAACCCGTCCAATGGCGGCCCCGCCGACACCCAGGTCACGGCCTGGATTCAGCACCGGGCCAATCAGTTGCTCCATCCCGGCAGCCACGGCCAGCAACGCACCCCTTACGAGACGGCCGTTCGCGCCTCCACGACCCACCAGCACGATTTCGTCCGGCCTTACGTCGAAGGACTCGCGTCGGTCCTCGACCTGGACGCCATCCGCAGCGCGGGCGTGAAAATCGGCGTGGACCCGCTGGGCGGCGCTTCGGTGAGCTATTGGGAGCCGATCAAGGAACGCTACGGCCTCGACCTGACCGTCGTGAATCCGCGCGTGGACCCAACGTTCAGCTTCATGACCGTGGACCACGACGGCAAGATTCGGATGGACTGTTCGAGTCCGTACGCGATGGCAAGCCTGGTGAAGCTGAAGGACCGGTTCGATGTGGCTTTCGGCTGCGACCCGGACGCCGATCGCCACGG
This sequence comes from uncultured bacterium, assembly GCA_963735925.1. Taxonomy (GTDB): domain Bacteria; phylum Verrucomicrobiota; class Verrucomicrobiia; order Limisphaerales; family J093; genus DSVZ01. The sequence goes on along the minus strand of CAVTMT010000003.1, from coordinate 38,703 downwards.
CATCGTCTCGCCGACCTTGGGTCTGCTGAACCCGAATCACTACCTTGCAGTTGCGATCGACTACCTTCTCCGGAACCGCCCCCAATGGCCCGCCGATGCGGCCATCGGCAAGACCGTGGTCAGCAGCAGTCTGATCGACCGGGTCGTGGCGAAATTGGGCCGCCGGCTATGCGAAGTGCCGGTGGGGTTCAAGTACTTCGTCAACGGTCTTTCCGATGGATCGCTCGGTTTCGGCGGCGAAGAGAGCGCGGGCGCCTGCTTCCTGCGCCGCGATGGCTCCACCTGGGTCACCGAGAAGGATGGCCTGCTGCTGGGATTGCTGGCGGCGGAGGTGGTGGCGAAGACGGGGACTCTCGCCCACCAGTACCAGATCCTCACCGACGAGTTGGGTGTGCCGTTCTACCGGCGCCTCGACACGCCCTGCACGCCCGGGCAAAAGGCCGCCTTCAAAAAACTGACGCCCGCATCGGTCAAGGCAACGGAACTCGCCGGCGAACCCATCACCGGCACGCTGGTAAATGCCCCCGGCAACAACCAGCCGATTGGCGGATTGAAGGTGGTGACGAGAAACGGTTGGTTCGCCGCCCGGCCCAGTGGCACCGAAAACCTCTACAAGCTTTACGGTGAGAGTTTCAAAGGGCCGGAACACCTGGCGTCTGTGTTCCAGGAAGCGACAGCCATTGTCCTGGCGGCGGTGGAGTGACCAATCCTGCACCCGAGGATCCAATTTGGATCCGCGCAGCCGGCCCCCAACCAACTGCGATTGAGTCGTGGGGGCACAATTCAACAGCTCGCCATGCGTGATTTCACCGGTTGGAGTTGAGCGGGTCGCCGGTCAACCGCCGAAGCGACCTTCGTGCAGCCCCGCAGCGCCTCGACCTTCCAACGTGAACCTCGGTGGTTCCGCTGCGGAGCGCTGGAACCCACCTCCTGGGCCACCGAAACCCTCGTTCTGTTTGCTGCACCCGCGGCGTGAATGCCTCCTCCCCGGGGAAACGGTTTCCGCGGTGTACCACCAAGCTTGAATTTGAACCCGCCCCGCTTCACACTCCGCCGCATGAACACACCGGATTCCCCTGCCCTGTCGCGCCGTGCCTTCCTGAAATCGACCGCCGTTGCCTCGGCCGCACTGGCCCTGCCTGCCATCGTCCCCGCTTCGGTATTCGGCGCGGAAGCCCCCAGCAACCGCATCCAGGTCGGCTGCATCGGCGTCGGCCCGCAAGGCCGTGGCGACATGAGCAACTTCCTCGCCCAGCGCGACTGTCGTGTGCTGGCGCTGTGCGACGTCTCGAAGCGCAACCTCGACGAGGCGGTCAAGATGGCGAACGCCGCCTATCAGGATAACGGCGTCGTCATCCTGCACGATTACCGCCAGCTCCTGGCGCGAAAGGACATCGACGCGGTGCTCATCGCCACGCCCGACCACTGGCACGTCCCGATCGCCCTCGCCGCCGCCCGGGCCGGCAAGGACATGTACGTCGAGAAGCCGATGGGTCTCTCCGTCGAGGAAGACCAGATGCTCCGCAAGGTCTGCCAGCAGAAGAAGATCGTTTTCCAGTTCGGCACCCAGCAACGTTCCAGCCAGCAATTCCGGCTCGCCTGCGAACTGGTCCGCAACGGCCGCATCGGCAAACTCCGGCATATCGATGTCTGGGCCGCCGCCAGCAAGCCCGGCGGTTCGACGGCGCCCATCCAGCCACCCGCCGATCTCGACTATGAATTCTGGCTTGGCCCCGCGCCGGAAACGCCCTACACGCTGGGCAAGGCCTACGACGAAGGCGCCGCGTGGAAGACGTGGTGGTACCACTCCGATTACGCCCTCGGCTTCGTCGCGGGCTGGGGCGTCCATCCGCTCGACATAGCCTATTGGGGCCACCCGGCCATGATGCATGGCGTCCTCGAAGTCGGCGGCCCCGGCGAATTCCCGAAGGAAGGCGCCTGCAACACATCGGTGGCGTGGGACGTGGACTTCCGGTTCGCCGACGGCGTGACCATGAAATACCGGGGCACCGGCAACGGCGCCGCCCCGTCCCCGATGAACGACTTGAGCGACTGGCAAAAGAAGTACGGTCACATCGTGGACCACGGAACGGCGTTCGAAGGCACCGAAGGCTGGGTGGTGGTGGACCGCACGCAAATCCGCACTTCACCCGAGAATCTGGTCGAAGCCAAGTTCAGCGGCAGCGACGTGCAGCTCATCAAGAGCTCGAACCACGTCCGCAACTTCCTGGATTCGATCAAGAGCCGGCAACCGGCCATCTGTCCGATCGAAGACAGCGTCCAGGCGGACATCCTCTGCCATGTCAGCGACATCGCCACGCGCGCGAACCGGAAGCTCAAGTGGGATGGCGCGAAGGAACATTTCGTCGCCGACGCCGAAGCCAACCAACGCCTCAAATTGCGCCAACAGCGCGCGAAGTGGGCGATCAAATGAACGCCGGGTAGGGCAACACACCCTCGAGCCTTGGCTTCAATTCCAGCCGGCTCGAGGAGTCTTGCCGGCCGGGGTGTGGATCCGGGTTCGGGTTTCTCGCGCCAATTTCTGGTCGCCGGCGCCTGGGCGCTGATTCCCAGGTTCCCCCGTCCCCGGCGGGGCCGCGACGACGGCAATAAGCCCCGGACTATGGCCTGACTTGGTGGTCTGCCTCCTCGAATCCGAGCAGTCTGTCGGAATGGTGCGCGCGGCAGGACTTGAACCTGCACGGTGTTACCCACTAGAACCTGAATCTAGCGCGTCTGCCAATTCCGCCACGCGCGCAACCAATGATCAATAACGACTTACAGCCTGGAGCCTCACTCTGGTTTCTTGGCGTTGTATCCGCCATCTGTAGCCCGCCGACTTCGGGCATGAAAGCGAACCCGAATGCCCTCGGCGTTGCAGTTGGCCAACCCACCGGCCTCTGCCTGTCCAAAGCCGGGCAGTGGCGCCCGTTTCCAAAGACCCCGCACGTGCTTCCGTGCGCCAGCCGCGCCACCTTTTACGGGAGGACAAACGTCGCTGGCAAGCTCATTCGCCGACTCGACGTGATCGGCTACGTCCATTCGTACGAAACGGGCTCCCGCCTCGACGGGCCGGGCGTGCGGATCACGCTGTCTGTCTCCGGTTGTCGTTGCGGTGGCAGTACTGCCACAATTCGGACACGTGGCACCTCAAGGATGGTACGCGCGTGTCGGCGGAGCCGGTCATCGCCCGTCTTGGCCACTTCGCCCCGACGCTGCGCGCCGTGCGGGGCGGGCTCACGATTTCCGGCGGCGAAGTGCTGGTGCAAGCCGGGTTCATCGGGCGGATCCTGCGCGCGGCAAAGGCCATGAGTCTGCACACCGCGATCGAGACCTCCGGCGCGCTGGGCATGCGCGTCACCGACGAGCATCTGCAGCCACTCGACCTCGTCATCCTCGACCTCAAGTCAGGCGACCTGGAAACCTATCACCGCGTGACCAAACACGACCTTGCGCCGACCTTGCGTTTCGCCGAACGACACGCCGCCCGCGCCGCCCGAACTCGTCAAGCGGGTGCTCGGCCAGTTCCTGGCGGCCGGCTGCAAGGCGCGCTAGCCGCCGCGCGAGCTTTGGAATGCTGGAAACCGTCAGACACCTTCTGGAGCACTCCCCGATGCTCGCCCTGGGCTCCGTCGATCCCGGTCATCTGACGAAGGACCGGGGAGCTCTGGATATGGCGCGGTTTCACGTGTCGCGTCCGGCCGTCGTCGGCACGCCGCTCGGGCAGGTCACGTTCTCGAAAGGCGTTGTGGCCAAGATCGCCGAGGTGCGCCGGGGCGACGCCTTGATCTTTCCCGCGCCCGCGCTGGCATTGGAGTACGGGGATCGGGTGGGCGTGATTGCACCCCGTGAGGCGTTCCCCGGATTGCGCCAGCACTTCGGCGACTCGATGAAGGCCACCACCCAATTCTCGTATGCCTCCATGGGTTTGGGGATGTCCCTCGGCGTTCGGCTTGGGTCGCCGGAAATCCCGATCCCGGGCGTCGGCTCCTTTTCGCTCGGACTCGCCGGCGGCCGCTCATCGTCGCGCTCATCCTCGATCGATTCGGAAGGATCGGCTCCTTGTCCTGGCACATCCCGCTGTCGGCGAATCTCACGCTGCGCAACTTCGGGCTGACATTGTTCCTCGCCGCCGTGGGACTCAGTTCAGGCGCGCCCTTCGTGGAAACCGTGTCCCGGACGGGGTTCACGTTTCTCGGGATCGGCGCCGCGATCCTGCTCGCCGCGATCCTGGGCATCATGCTGCTGGGGCATCACGTCTTCCGATTGTCCACCGACGACCTCTTTGGTGTTGTGTCGGGCGCGGCCGGCAATCCGGCCATCCTCGCATACGCGAACCGGGCGTTGCCGAGCGACCGTGTCGATGTCGCCTACGCCACCATTTTTCCCTCGATGACCATCCTGAAGATCATCTGAGTGCAGGTTGCCATCGGTGCTCTGGTCGGACCTCCGCCACATTGATGGTGAACAGTGATGCGAAGCAAGGCTGACAACACTCGTGGCGCTGCGGTCGGGGCGCTTCTGCTTGCCGGGCCGCGGCGGGCCATTAGCCTCGGGGCCTTTCGACATGAGTGAAGTTCTCGTCATTGGCCACCGCAATCCGGACACCGACGCCATCTGCTCGGCCATCGGCTACGCGGAGTTCAAGCGGCGCACCGGCCTGCCGGAGGCGGTGGCGGCGCGCTGCGGCGAAACCAACGACCGCATCGACTTCGTGTTGCGCTCGTTTGGCCTGCCGGCACCCCGGTTCGTGGCGGACGTCTCACCCAAGGTCCGCGATGTGATGCAGCCCCACGTCTTCAGCGTGGCGCCGGCGGCCACCGTGGCGGAGGCCCTCGGGCTGATGGACGCACACAACCTGCGGGTGTTGCCCGTGCTGGACGAAGACCGGCGCTGTCGCGGCCTCCTGTCGCTTTTCAAACTGAGCCAGTTTCTGTTCCCGGCCGCCCATCGATTAATCGACTCGCGGCGCATGTTATCCTCCGTCCAGGGAGTGGCGGCCACGCTCGGTGGCGAACTCCTGGTGGCGCACGAGGCGGCCGTGGAGGAAGACCTGATCCTGATGATCGGCGCGATGGGGCTGGAATCGTTCGCCGAGCGGCTGGCAAAATACGCCCCCGAAAGGCTGGTCGTCGTCGTTGGCGATCGTTGGGACATCCAGAACCTGGCCATCCGGGAGCACGTGCGGGTGTTGATCGTGACCGGCGGCTTGCGGGTGGAGGCCAAGACGCTGGCGGCGGCCCGGCACAATCGCGTGAGCGTGATCTCGTCCCCGCACGACTCGGCCACCACCGCCGCCCTGTGCCGGGCGTCCCTGTCGGTGCGCCATGTCCTGGACGAGCAATTCCTGACCTTCCGCGAGGAAACGGCCTTGACCCAGGCCCGGGCGACCGCGCTCACGTCGAACTACCAGGCCTTTCCCGTCTTGGACGATGAGGGGCGCACGGTGGGCGTGTTGTCGAAGTCGGATTTTCTCAAGCCGGTGGAGCGGCGGTTGATCCTGGTGGACCACAACGAACTGTCCCAGGCGGTGCAAGGCGCCGAACTGGTCGAAATCCTGGAGATCATCGACCACCACCGGATCGGCAGCCTGACGACGCCGCAACCCATCCTGTTTCGTAACGAGCCGGTCGGTTCCACGAGCACGATCGTGGCGGACTGCTTCTTCCGGCACGGGGTCGAACTGCCGCCGCCGATTGCGGGTCTGCTGCTGGCGGGACTGGTCTCGGACACGCTGAACCTGACCTCCCCCACGACGACCCCGCATGACGGCGAGGTGTTGAAGCGGTTGGAGCTGGTGGCGGGCGTGAACGCGCGCGACTTCAAGGACAAACTGTTCGCCTCCGGCTCGCTGTTGACCTCCAAATCGGCCCCGCAAGCGGTCACCACGGATTGCAAGGAGTATGTCGAGGACGGGGTCACGTTCAGTGTGGCGCAGATCGAAGAGGTCGGCTTCGATCAATTCTGGCGGCGGAAGGACGAGTTGCTGCAAGCCTTGGAAGGCTACCGCGCCCAGCACGCTTATCGCTTCGCTGCCTTGCTGGTCACCGACGTGGTTCGCGCCGGTTCCTTGTTGATGGTCGCCGGCGAGGAGGCGCTGGTGGCCGGCATCGATTATCCCGAACTCCAGCCCGGGGTCTTCGAACTGCGCGACGTCGTTTCGCGGAAGAAGCAGTTGCTGCCCTACTTCACCCACTTGCTGCGGCAGCAGAAGGCGCAGGCGGCGTAGGTCGGTCCGGAACGGCGCCCGCCGTTTCGCCGGGCCGAGGGGCGCTTTCGCGTCGAGATTCGCGGATCACCGGACCGAGCCGGCGCGCCAGTTCCTGAGCCACGCACTCGGCGCCGCGCTGGTTCAGGTGCGTGTCGTACAGCGCATTGTAGAGGAGCCGCCGCGTGCGCCGTGTTTCGGCGACCAACTCCGGCGTCAAATCGATGTAGCGGAGGCCGTGCCGGTCGCAGCCGGCCTTCAGGTAACCGCTCAGGCCCGAGGCTGGCGCCTCCCACTTCCACGAATCCTCCTCGTTGGGAAATGCCAACAGCCCACGCAGAACGGTCGGTTTTGCGGGCAGGTAGGCCAGCCAGGGCCGGACCTCGTGCTGGGCCGCAAAATGTGCATAGCTGGTCATGAACAACTCCAGGGCTTGGATCACGTTGGTCGCCAGTTCGCCCACGGGAGGTGGCAGCGGATTCAGCGAGACGGGTACGAGGCCGCCGGCCGACTGGAAACAGGCGGTCGGATTCAACTGCATGGCGGGTGCCGGCTCCGAACGCGCTGAACGGAATTCACACAAGGCGCGGAGCATTGACGTTTGCTTTCGCCGGCCTGGCGGATACCGCCTGCCCTTCGTCAAGTAGTCCTGGAGCGCCTTGTATTCACGGCCGATATCTTCCAGGTCGTTGCCCTCGAAAAACACGATCAGCGTATCGCGGGTGGAGGGCGCCAGCCCATAATCAGCGAGGTAACTCAACTGCGTCAGCGGCCCGGTGAAACTCACCCCGAGATTGTGAACGCGGAGTCCCGTCCGATCGGCGAGGAGGGAAGTGAACAGGCGGCCGAACGGCAGATGCCCCAGTTCGGTGCACGAATCTCCCGCCACGGCAATATCCCAATCCCCGCTCTGGGTCTCATTTCGAAAGCCGTGCTCGTCATAGGCGACCGTGATCGGTACTTCGTTGGTGTAGGGATTGGGCCGGACATGGAGGTATTCGAAGTAGGACGCTATCACCCGGCCGGTCCAGGTCTCCGGTCCGGGTCGCCGGAAATACACCGTGCCGGTTGGAACTGTGGGCTTCCGGTAGAACGGCGCGAGTTTTCGCAGGGTGGCCGCCGTTCGTCGGAAATCGTAGCCGACCGTCCGGAAGGCGATTTCACCGGCTGCGAGCGCCAGCACGGTGAAGGTGACGAAGAGGCAAAACGAGGCCGAAGGTCGGGCCAGCCTGGGTCGGTAAGTCAGGACGCCCGAAAGGCCCAGCACCACCCCGCTGACCAGCAACGGGGTGCTGAGATGCAGCCAGCAAAGCGCCAGATCCGAGAGGCGCGTGGGTGCCCAGCCCGCCAAAACGAGCAAACCGCCGGCCATCCAGTGCAACGCCAGGTGAAGCTGTTTGCTGTGTGTCATCCGGGTTCAAACCAGCAGATTTGGGGCCGATCGCCCGACGAAACCCCGTTCATTGCCTACGCCGCCGGTTCACTTGCCCGACCGCTTGCCGAGTTCCTCCAACGTAGGCCGGTAATGAATCGCCAACTCATCGCCATCCTTGGCCAGGAACACCGGCCAGTCCGCACCCTTGGGAATGGGCGACGATTGGTTGAACGGCGGCCTGGCCTGCGCATCCGCCATTTTCAGGAACCGGAGAAACGTCAACTGCGCCCCATAGTCGCCGTAGGACGGGCCGTCCATGCATGAAGCCGTCACAAGACGAGAATGCAAGGTTGCGCCCAAAGCTCGATCAGGATTGCTCCCTCACAACTGAGGCGCCGATCCGGGGGTGTGGACCACCGGCCACGAGGCGCGATCATCACTTTGATACAAGCCGATCCTCTCGAAAGGAATTGGCTGGAAGCCCAGCTTGAGCGCCGGTGAGTCGTCCTGGAGCTGGAACGTGGCTGCATCCCGGAAAAGGGGATCGGTATCGAGCTGGTTGTCCTTGAAGGTCACGTAGGGCACGGCTTTCGGTTCTGTCGCCCCCCACTTGCCTCCCCAGCAGATATTGCGGGCCACGACGTTGCCTTTGGGTGCCAGCGGCTCATCTTCCAGAATGTTCAGCAACTCCGGGTACCGGGTTGACCAGGGCGGCTGCTGGTAGTTCAACCCGATCAACTCCTTGGTGGCGAAATCCCCCACGCTCTTGGCCCATCCCAAGCCCCGAGCGTCGATACTGAAAGCCCGGTCACAATTGATGAACAGGTTGTTGGTCATCGGGTTGTCGCGTCCACCCCCGATCAGGATCGCGGTGGCCACGTCGTAGAAGATGTTGCACGAGATGTCGGCCGAGGAGAAACAGTCGTCCAGGTAAACTCCGAAGCAACCTTTGCCTTGGAAGCCGTGGATGTCATGGAGGTAGTTGTAGCGAATTCGATGCCCTCGCATGGACCACGTTTCATCCGGCGGTGACGTGTAAATAGCGCCGGCGTCGTTGGATTGGAAGACAGCGGTGTGGATTTCGTTGTACTCGATAATCTGATCGTTGCCGCTGAATCCGATCGCGACGTGAGGGACATGGTCGATCAGATTATGGGTCACGCGGTTCCCGACGCCAAAGGCGGTGATTCCTTGCTGATAAACCGGGTCCCACCGGGCGGTGTGGTGGATGTGGTTGTTGTCGGCATAGTGCCCGGCAGGGGTGAGCGACTTGCGATCACCCCCTTCGAGATGGATGCCGCCCTGGCCGGTCTGGTAGATGTCGCAACCCACGACGCCATGCCGGCTGCCGCCATAGACCTTCACGCCCCAGTTTCCCAGGTTTCTCATGGTGCAACCGACAACCCGCACATTCGAACCGTCTTTGATGACCATCCCACTGCCACGCCCGGCTTCGATCAGCAGACCTTGGAAGGAAACATTGGAAACGCCGTTCAGTTGGAAGGGGTCGCGCACGACGGACACGACGGTTCGACCCGATGAAAGGGCGGCGGGGGGCCAGAAGTAGAGGATGCTCGCCTCTCGATCCAGGTACCACTCGCCCGGACTGTCCAACTCGGGCAACGCGTTTTCGGCATAAAACCACTGCCCCTTCCGGATGTCGTAGGACCGGCCAGGCTGAGCCGCCAAGCCGAGGGTATGCGCGGCGGGGTCCACGGTTCCCAGTTGAATGCGCTGGTCGGCCCAATCCCACACCCAGAAGCCGTGCAGCCAGATTCCCTTCTCGCCCACCCAGCGTGCCAGTCGCGGGTCATCGCAGACAAAGTTGCCTTCGGGCGTGCGTGCCTGACCGGACTTAACAATGCCGTTGGCGTCGAGCACGTCGGCGATGTGCAGGTAGCCCGTGTTCGGATAGCGGGCCAGGATCATCGGCTGGTCCCGGAAGAAGAGCTCCAGACCGGGATCGGACTCATAAACGCCGGCGTTGCCAATGCCCTGGAGATCAGCGATGCCGAGCCCTTTGAGGTCGGCTTGGAAGACCTTTCCTTGGGCGGCAGGTTCCAAGCGCTTGAGAATGGCCGCATCGGTGACCGGTTGCCATCCCGTTACCGCCCGGCCACCAACGATCCTCACCGCTTCACCCTGTCGTGCGCGATAGACGATTGGAGCGTTGTCGGTCCCACTGTCCTGAGTTGTCAACTCCAGTGGCCTGGCCAGCTCGTAGATACCACTTCGCAGTTCGACCGTGATGCCCCCGACAGGCAGCGGCCCGGCGGTTGTGATGCGCCGAATCTCGCTCCGAGCGCGCTCCAGCGTGGCGAACGGCTTCTCGTCGGTACCTGCATTGGTGTCGCTGCCGTTGGGGGCGACATACAAGGTGCCGGCCAGTACGGCATGACACGTGAAGGTTAGGAGGCCAGCGATCAGGACCGTGAGGCGGTTGCTCATGCGGGGGAATCAATCATGATTTCCCATTTCCTTCCACAACGGTTCACAACGGTTGGAGGCCAGGATCGTCAACCGCTCGCAGCTTGAGCTGCTTCTCGTCACCGGTTTCGGCGGCAATTTCCAACGCGTGTTCCAGCCAATCCTGAGCGTTCTTCAACCGGCCCAACTGGCAGGCGTAGCACGCCAGGAAATACGGCATGGTCGAGTAGGGTTCGAACCGACCCGTCTGCTGGTGCAAGAAGTCGTACGCCTCCTGGATACGTCCCAATTTGCGCAGCGCTTTGTGCACGGTGCAACCAGCCAAAACGCCGCTCCGGAGCGACCTTGGTGAGCGTGGTGGCGATTTCCAGACCCGCATCCCATTTCCGGGCCTGCGCATAAACCCGAGTAGGCCGGGAACCGGACCAGGAAGGCGCCCTAGGGACTGAGGCTGCCCAACGCATCGAGCATGACCTCGAACTGGGCCTGCGAAGGCAGCTTCAACTGCTTCTGTCGGACCTTCGCCCGCTGGATGCCACTGGCCGGGTTGTCGTAGCGGATGCCGCTGTCAACCGCCAGGTTGAGGATGCCACGAAGGGTCGAGATGATGCCAGTGCACCGGGTTGCACTGTAGTGGGTGGCCAACTCCCGAGCCAACTCCTCGCACCTCGAGTTGGCAATCTTGGCGGCGCTCAGCGGAAATGGCGTTTCGTCACACCGTTTGAGCATCGACACGCACTCGCGGCGATATTCCGGCGTCCTGGGTTTGAGGCTGTGGTCAGGTTCCGACTGCTGCAAAAACAACGGTCAACGCTTCGAAGCTTTGGTTCTCACGGTTCTTCGCCGGCTGCGCCCGCTGTTCCTTGATAAAATCGCTCAACTGAAGGCGATCCACAGATAACACGCTTGTGTCTAATATCTTACGAATCAAATTGCCATCCACGCGGACTCTGGCAAAGTATGCGCCGGATCGTCCGTAGCGTACCAGGTTTGAGTACTAGGTTATCTGCCACTTCTGTTTGCGCGACTGGGTGGTTGAGGGCACATCTTGCAGGCTCTGAATCTGTAGTTCTTGTGCGCGGCAAAATCCCGAAACCGTTGGTAGTAGTCAACAGGAGTATTCAACATACGGTTTCGCCGGGCAATTCAGTCGCAAGTCATTGGTAGTAAACGAAAGCCAGTTTAGCTCAGTGGTAGAGCAACGGTTTTGTAAACCGTCGGTCGTCGGTTCGAATCCGACAACTGGCTCCAGTTCTATGGCGCTACAGTAAATGCGTTCCTCGTTAGAGTCGCAAGGCACTATGGGATACACGCGCTCGATCGCGTGACGCTTGCGTGACGTATTGCGCGACAGTTTGAACGCTTCGCGTACTCCCCCAATCGCTGCTCACCAATGCCGCATACGCATTGGCGATTCGTCGCTACGTGGGTTACTCGATAATGTGACATAGTCGGCGCGGTGCAACTTCCTGCCTGACAAAACCAAGCACGAAAATCGACTCGTGTGCACTTCGTGCGATCCGTCAACACGCCTCGCCGTCACCCCGCGCCAGAGCGTTGACGCCGCGGAGAGGATGGGAACACGTCGCGGACTTAAAAGCGGAAGCCAGCTAAACAAAGAAACCACGCTTTACAGCTCGCCGCGACGCGGATTGCCGCCGGGCAGAACTACCGACTGCCGAGCGGGCGCCGTGGCGAGCTGGCAGAAGTTAGGTCCGCGTTGCGTGTCGGTCAACCAACCGGCGCCGCGTCGCCACGATGCCCGCCTCGGCGCGTTGCCGCACTTGGCTGAAACCGTTAAGGACATCCTGGAGGGGATCCCCACGGGGAAGTGGCCATCATGGCGGCAGCAGCCCGCGACGCGGAAACAAATGGGCCGCCCGCGGAACAGACCGGCACCGTACAGCGCCCCAGACTCCTCAGGACCCCGGCGCTGGAAGCATCGCAAGTCTCGCCTACTGACCGAAATTCCCTGACTCGACGATGCCCCGCTGGTACCGAACCCGGCCACAAGCGGCCCAAACTGAACCGGCTAGAACCATGAAACCACCACAAACACGCGCGAGCTACCAACTCACGCCATTGAAGACGCCGGTTGCGAACCAACATTTGCAGAATGTGCCTTTGGTGCTTGAAGAGCAATTGCCCGAATCCTTTAGCCCGATAAGTAGCGTTTACTAGCCGCGATTTCGCGCGGGAGTGCGATTGGCAGGATGAGTCCACGATTGAAGAGGCTCAACGGTCGTGTCGTGACCCGCCGCGAACGTCTTTGCCAGGATGTTCACCACACGCTTGAAAACCTTGGTTCTTATGGCGGTTTTGATGGCTTTAGAAAAGGTGCCATCCACGGTTATGTAAAGCGGCGGTCGTCGGTTCAAATCCGATAACTGGCTCCAGGTCGTCAAATCGCCGAGCCCCTGGCGGTTGGCAAGTTGCAGAGGCGCGTCCCACAGGACCCCCGCGTGCGAGCTTGTGCCCTGGAATTGCGGTTCGGCCTGGCGTATAAGCCCGTGCCCGCCACGCACAGAATCTTCCCGCCCACCGGCGCGGGCCATCGGCACCCACGCCGAGGTCGTGAAACTGCTGCCGCTGAACTCGCTGCCTTGGACCTACCCGCAGGCGGACGTCATCATGGGTACGCCCGGAACCGCGGCCCAGCGCCCCAAACGGGGACGGTCGCTATCCGGCGTTGCCCTCGCCGGTCCGCACACCGAGGTACCGGAACCGGGACGACCGAAATCCTCATGGTCCGGTTGACCGATGTCCGTTTCGGCGCTCGGCACGCCGGTCGAGGCAAGACCGGACCAAATGCCGCGTCACACGATCGTGGCAGACATGAGCAACCTGCTCAAACCGTGTCACGAAGCGCCGCTCTTCGATGCACCCTGATTCCCCGAGGCCGGGGGCAGGGCGCACCGGAAACCGTAGTCGTAGTCCCGGAGCGCCGGCGCGTAGTAGTCTCGGTTCGCGATCCGGCAGTACCACGCGAAGGTGTTCCAACTGCCTCCGCGGACCACCCGGCCCGTGCCCGACAGGGGACCGCGAGGGTCGGTCTGCAAGCCGCTTCCGTAATCTCCATACCAATCCCAGCACCAATCCCACACGTTCCCAACCATGTCGTAAAGCCCGTACCCGTTTGGTGGAAACAAACCCACCGGACTCGTGTAGGGGAAACCCCCGAAAGAGTAGCTCGGGTCGAAACCGCGCGTTGGGCTGATGTCGTAAGTGTAGTACGAAGAACTGTTGTAGTTCGCCTGGCTGTGGCTGATCGTGTCCCCCCACGGGAACCGTCTCCCGCTCGACCCGCCGCGCGCCGCCCGCTCCCACTCGGCTTCCGTCGGCAGCCGGTAACCCGCCGTCCACTTCACCCAATCGTTCTGCACGGCCACCTGGCCCGTGCGATAAACCGCTGTGTGCGCCGCATCGGTGTAGTAAGCCGGCACTCGTCCCTCCTTCTCGCTGCGCGCATTGCACCACTTCACCACGTCGTACCAGTTGACCGTGTGCACCGGGTGGTTCTCCGCCTTCCCGAGGCCGGGATTGTCGAAGCGGTAGTCGTGCCCGACCGCCCACTGGTACACCTCGTCCCACAGCGCCTGCCTCACCTCGTTCCGGTCCAGGTAGAACGCGCTCACCGACACCGTGTGTGTAGGTCGTTCGTTGACCCAGCCGTCACCGAGGGTGTCCCCCATGATGAAGGAACCGGCCGGGACGAGGACCATGCCGTCGGGCGCCGGCGGTGCCGCCTGAACCGCTGCCGGCAACGGCAGGTTCGCCGCGAGCTTCCCCGGCCAGTCCTTCCCCGCGTTCCCCGCGATCCGTTTGCCTCCCCCGATTACCGCGCTGATTCCGACTTCCCCGCTGAAACTCGATACTGGCACCACCACGTGGGTTGCCCCACCGCCATCCGAACCGGTGTCCGACACCGACAAGCTCGCCGACAGGCGGTCCGCCCCGACGACCTCGGACGGGATGGACACCTGCGGCGTGCCCAGGCGCCCCGCCGCGGGGTCGTTCGGGAGGCCGGAAGCCGTCGCATGGAGTTGACAGGCCCAACAGACAAGAGTCAGCGCATGCAGCGCAGTCGGTTTCATGCATTCAGGGTGTGCGGAGGGGTTCATCCATGCTCATGCCAGAGTGCCAGCCCAAGCCCCTCGGCACAAGTTGAGATCTCCGCCTGGATTCGCTTATCGGCAGGATGCTCGAATCTGAATCCTCCAGCATGGTGTCTCGAGTTGCGTGGCCGGCGGCTGGCCGGCATCGCGCGCAACGCGCCGCTGCGGGAGAGTGCTTGCGGCCCGGCCAGGGGGACGCCACGCTGCCGGGCGTCGATGTTGCCTGCGTTGTCCAGTACCTCAGCCGACGGCCGCCGCGGATCGCTCTGCCGGCGCGGCTTCACCCTGATTGAATTGCTGGTGGTGATTGCGATCATCGCCATCCTGGCCGGCCTGCTCCTGCCGGCACTCAGCCGGGCCAAGGGCCAGGCCCAAGGCACCGCCTGCCTCGGCAACATCCGCCAGCTCATGCTGGCCTGGTCGATGTACGCCGACGATTCCCTGGACCGTTACGCGAACAACCACGGGGTGGACCAGACGCGCGCCGAGCGGAATTCGTGGGTCAACAACGTGCTGGACTGGACCGCGAGCGAGGAGAACACGAACCTCGTGTATGTCACGCACGGCCTCCTCGGGCCGTACACGGGCGGAGCGGCGGGGGTGTTCCGCTGCCCGTCCGACAAATCCCGCGCGCTGTGCGGAGCCCGCACGCGCAGTTACTCGATGAACTCGCAACTCGGCGATCCGGGCGTCCTGACCAACCGCTTCAACCCGGATTACATCCAGTTTTACAAGGCAGGCGACCTGCCCGTACCGGCGCAGATTTTCGTCTTCATCGACGAACACCCGGACACGATCAACGACGGATTCTTCATGAACCGCCTGAACGAACCCAATTGGGGCAATCGCCCGGCGTCGTACCACAACCGCGCCGCGATGCTGTCGTTCGCCGACGGGCACACCGAAAGCCACCGCTGGCAGGTGCCCGACACCGTGCGGCCGCCAGTGCAGGGTGCCGCGGCCGGTTCGCCACCCGCCGTGCCGCCAACCGATTTCGATTGGCTGCGCGACCACACCAGCGTGCGACGGAATTGAATGGCCGGGCGCGGTTCCCGCCCACTCCTGGCTCTCCGGGACACTCCGCGGCCGGAGGCGGGCCCGACGGGAGCGTCACGACGGCTGCCCCCGGATCGAGGCACTCCACCAGCGGATCCTCTGTACGCCAACCGTCGGGCTCCCGTCACGCCATCCAGGCGCGGGGACGGTTTTGAATGGCCGGGTCCGCCAGCAGCGAGCGCGCCAGCGCGGCGTTGGCCTCGACCTGGAAGTCGAACATGCCGACGCAGACGAAATCGGCGCCGCTTTCAAGTGCGTAGCGGAAACCGGATTCCGGCCGGATCGCGCCCGCCGCCAGAATCTTGAAGGCAATCCAGGGCTTCTCGATGTCGAACATCACCCGCACCGTGCGCGCCGGGTCCATGTCCCAGTAATTGTCCCCCGCGTTGTCGATCACCATCTGGTCCTGATCGGGTCGTCGCGCGGACCAGTACTTCGCGTGGTGGCAGGTCTTGACGTAGAAGTCCGGATCGAACCGGCGTTGCTCCGATTCGACGACCACCTCGATCTGGTGTGCGCCCAGACCGCCCGGGACGCCTTGGGACTTGATGAACTGGACGCACTGGCCGAGCAAATCGAGCCGCTGTTCCTTCAGCCACCGGTCGCCGATGACGCCCTGCACATAGACCGCCTTGGCGCCGAAATCGACGGATTGCTTGATGTTGGTCTTCCAGTCGTCCACGCCGGGATGGCCCTCGGCGATCCACTGGATCTTGCCGCCGCGCTCCCGCCAATACTGTCCGAACACGTCCATCACATTCTTGCGCGGATCGGCGATGATGGCGTTCACGCCCTGCTGTTCGAGCAATTCCAGGGTGTCGAGCACCTTGGCGGGCGTGTTGTAGGCGCGCATCAGGCTGGGCACGTACTGGAGGTCGCGTGCGTGCGCCCACCCGCTGATCAGATTGCCGCCCGAAATCAGCCGGCTGAGGGTCAGATTCCGGATCTTGCCGGTGGGCATGGCCGCCCGCGGCTTGGCATCGGCGGCCGCGGCGTTGACGGGGGCCGGAGCCAGACCGGCAGCGGCACTGGCAAGTACCGAATGGGAGAGGAATTGGCGTCGGGAAATGGAGGCATTCATGGATTCAAGGCCGACGTTGAGGACGATTCAAAATGGCGCTTGGTCGAGTCACGGCTGCGGGTCATCGCGCGCCACATGGCCAGTCGCGCGGGGCACCGGCTCGTTCGTAAGGCAAGCCCGGCAGCTTGACAAGCCCGCACTGATTTCAGATGTCACCACGTACGAAACTCGAATCGAACCGGGCACCGCGCCGGCCACGCTGTCCTGGGTCAATCCAGGCCCGCCCCAGGCCCGCATTGACTTTGCCCGCCCCAACTGCCAGCCTCCGCGCGTCAACACCTTGCGACTTTAACTGACCATGTCTATGCAAGACCTGAAGGCTCTCTCCGAAGCCGTCATCAGCGGCGATGCCAAAGCCACGCGCGCAATCACCGAACAGGCCCTGGCCGACGGGGTGGATCCATTGGCGTTGGTCAACGATTACATGGTACCCGCCATGTCCGAGGTGGGACGGCGCTACGAATGCAACGAGTATTTCGTGCCCGAACTGCTCATTTCCGCCCGCGCCATGAAGGCGTCCCTGGAGCTGATCCGCCCCCTGCTCCTGGCCGAGGGCCGCGAACCGGTGGGCCGCGTGGCCATCGGCACCGTGAAAGGCGACTTGCATGACATCGGCAAGAACCTCGTCGCCGCCCTCCTCGAAGGCGGCGGGTTCGAGGTGATCGATCTCGGCGTGAACGTTTCGCCCGAACAATTCGTCGCCGCCGTGAAGGAGAAGAACGCCCAGGTGGTCGCCATGTCGGCCTTGCTCACCACGACCATGCCCTCGATGAAGTCCACCATCGAGGCACTCAAGTCCGCCGGCCTCCGCAACCAGGTCAAGGTCCTCATCGGCGGCGCGCCGATCACCCAGCGTTACGCCGACGAGATTGGGGCCGACGGCTTCAGCGAAAATGCGCCCGGCGCCGTCACGCTGGCCCGGAAGGCGCTGGGCAAGGCCTGAGCCGCCACCGCTCCCGCCGTCACGCCATGCACGCCTTCCTGCAACACCTGCTGGCCGGCGGGCCGGTGCTCACCGACGGCGCCTGGGGCACCGAACTCCAGGCCCGCGGGCTCACCAGCGACGATTTCCCCGACGCCTGGAATCTGAGCCACCCGGAGCGGGTCACGGAAGTCGCGCGCGCCTATGTTGAGGCCGGCAGCCGGATCATTCTGACCAACACGTTTGGCGCGAACCGCCTTCGCCTGGCCGGGCACGGTCTCGCGGACCGGGTAGCCGAGATCAATCGCCGGGGCGTGGAAATCTCGAAAACCGCCGCGGCCGGCCGGGCGGCGGTCTTCGCCTCGATCGGCCCCACCGGCAAAATGCTGATGACCGGCGAAACCACGCCGGAGGAATTGCGCGCCGTTTTCACCGAACAAGCCCAGGCCATCGCCGCGGCCAGCCCGGACGGGATCGTGATCGAAACCATGTCCGACCTTGACGAGGTCCTGCCCGCCCTGGCCGCCGCCAAGGCCACGGGCCTGCCGGTGGTGGCGTGCATGGTGTTCGACGCCGGCAAGGACAAGGACCGCACCATGATGGGCGCCACGCCCGAGCGAGTCGCCGAAGCCTTGACCGCCGCCGGCGCCGATGTGGTGGGCGCCAACTGCGGCGTGGGCATCGAACGCTACGTGCCGGTCTGCGTGCGTTTGAAGGCGGCAACGGACCGTCCGATCTGGATCAAAGCCAACGCCGGCCTACCGGCAATGGTCGAGGGCAGAGTAGTCTATCGCACCACGCCGGAGGAATTCGCCAGCCACGTGCCGGCACTGGTGGCCGCGGGCGCCAGCTTCATCGGCGGTTGCTGCGGGAGTAATCCCGACTTCATCCGCGCGGCGAAGCGGCGATTGTCCCTTTGACCGTTGGCTGGATGGCATCCGGACCGCTGGGCCCGGCGAAAGTGAATTGAATCGGCAATCTGCGGGTCCAGCGGACCTGCGCCATGAAACATGAACCTTCAATCAACCTCCCCTGCCCTGCCCAACTCGTGCCCTCGTCCTCGGCTCATCGACCGAGCCCGGCGAATCGCCCTCCTTCTTGGCGCAGGGCTCTGCCTGGCATTAGGCCGAACCGCGTCGGCCGCTGAAGGCTGGAGCACCAACCTGAACCTCACCGTCGGCGCACCGGTCGATGTCGCGCCGTGGGGCGAACGCACATCGTGGGCCGATGGCAAGGACGTGGGCATCTTCTGGGAGGATCCGCGCGACGTGTTCCGCGTGGTGGTCACCTTCACCGGGACGCCGCCCGATCCCGCCAAGGCTCGGCTGCAATGGTGGCATTCCATCTGGCCAGAGAGACACATCACGCGCGACCAGCCCTCCGGCGCCAGCGAGTCCGGTTGGCAGGAACTGGGCGATTGGTACCGCGGCGAATGGCGCGACGCAGATGTCTATTTCCAGCCGGACGGCAGGACCTGGACCTTCACCTTCCGCCACGTGAACCTGAATGAGTTTCCGAACCTGAAAGACTTCAAAGCCGAGTACCGGACCACGATGCGCCTGCGCCTGCTGTTCGACGGCCCCGCGCCGAAGGTCGAGAAATTGGAGGCGTACACGGACTCGGTGTGGCGCCAGATCGGAGTCGCCATCAAATGGCAGAAAGCTGACACCGCAAATTCGGCGCGGCTGGAGGCGTTCAATGGCTGGGCCGCACCGGCGTCAAGTGCAACGGCAGACGGCCTGAAAGTCCCGGCAGACCAGCCCGGCCAGAAACTCGCCTTCGTCTGGTTTGCGGAGAGCCCAAACGTGAACGGGTTCGACCGGACGGTCGTCACCGTGCGGACACCGGACCAATCGTTCAGTTTCAATCCGGCCGACGTGGCCACGGGCAAGCCGATCTTCGCGCCCAGTTTGGGCATTTTGGTTGAGGCGTGGGACAGCAAAGACACTCTGGATGGAGTCGCAGCTCAAATCGCGGACCGCCGGCTCACTCCTGAGAGCCTGCCGCTGTATGAACGGATTTCGAGTCAACCGGAGCAAACACTCGCCCGCGCGCTCGCCGAGCAGCCGCCTAAGCCCGGCCACATCTATCTGCCGGTCGGCACCGAGGGCGGACGCCAGCGCTTCGGCGTGAACTACAACGGCTCCGTCTTCTGCCTCAACGACCGCATCGACCAGCCGGTGGGCAAGGACACGCCGCGCCGCGTCTGGGGCGGGAACCGGCTCGATTACGACTTCGGCCTGCCCGGCGCCGCGCCCACCAAGCGCGTGATCGAAGACGAGTGTTTGCCCATCATGAACACCGAATGGGGGCAGGACGGCATCCGCTACACTGAAACCGCGTTCGCGACGCGGTTCGATCCCGGCAGCCTCGGCTTCCCGGACATGCACGCCGACGACACCACCGTGCTCATGGTGCGCATCGCCGGCCGGAACGTCGCCCAAGAATACAAGGAAGCGCACGCCGTCCTCACCTTGAAGGCTGACGGCCGTGTCCTGCCGCTCACTTTCACGAACGGGCTCGTTTTCGCCAAACTCCCATCCGGTCAGATTCTCCGGGCCCAGGTGGATTGCCAGGCGGAGGGCAAGCCCCACGCCGATGGCAAGGGCCTCCGCTTCTTCGGCAACATGCCGCCCGGAACGGACGGCACGCTTGTCCTGAAGATTCCGTTCATCACGCTGGACAAACCGGAGGAGATCGAGCGGCTGCGCGACCTCGACTTCGACGCTGAGTTCAAACGCGTGAAGACATTCTGGACCGCCCGCGCCGACGCCAGCGCCCAGATCACAACGCCGATTCCTGAACTCAACCGGTTTTACCGCGCCGACGTCTCGCATCTCCTGATCAATTGCGGACGCGAGGTCGGCGCCGACCGACTGGCGGCGCGCGTGGGCAGTTTCGCCTACGGCGTCTATGGCAACGAATCGTGCATGATGATCACCGACCTCGACCGGCGCGGTTTCCACAACGAAGCCGAGCGCTGCCTCGAAACGTTCCTCCATTACCAGGGTACGACCGGCCTGCCCGGCGACTACGATTCGCGGGACGGCGTGTTCAACGGCGCCAACGGCTGGGAATCCGGCGGCTACAACCAGCACCACGGCTGGATTCTCTGGGCGATGGCCGAGCACTATTGGTACACCGGCGACAAGGCCTGGCTCGAACGCAATGCCGCCAAGTTCCTCAAGGCGTGCGCCTGGATCACTCGCGAACGCGCCCGCACCAAAGAACTGACCGGCCTGCGCGCCATCGAGCGCGGTTTGCTGCCGCCCGGCTCGCTCGAAGACATCGGCGACTGGCGTTGCTGGATGTCGAACAACACCTTCAGTTGGTGGGGCATGGACGCCATCGCCCGCGCCCTGGCGGACATTGGCTATCCTGACGCCCAGGCCCTGCAAGCCGAGGCCGACGCCTATCACCGAGACATTTTGACGGCGTTCAACGAAGCGAAGGTCCGCGCCCCGCTGGTGGCGTTGCGCGACGGCACCTGGATTCCGCAATACCCCTCCGAGGTTCATCGGCGCGGGCGGACATTTGGCTGGATCACCACCACGCTCGAAGGTTCGATCTATTTCCTCCGCACCGGCCTGCTGGCGCCGGACGATCCAATGGCAGTCAATATCATGCAGGACTTCGAGGACAACCTCTACCTGTCCGAGCGCTACGGCTATTCGTGGGCCGAGCACGGCGCGGAGTGGTTCAGCCGCGGGGGCATTTCCATGCAGCCGAACCTCCTCTGCTCGCCGCATCCGTATCTGTTACGCGACGAAATCAAGCACTACCTCCGCGCCTACTTCAACGCCTTCGCCTCGTGCTATTACCCGGACACGCAGATGATGTGCGAGCACCCGCTGCCTGACCTGGGCGATTTCCGCGGCGACCACTACAAATCCAGCGACGAGTCGAACTCCACCTACTGGCTGCGGCTGATGTTTATTGAGGACGACCGCGGCGACGACGTGCTCCGCCTCGGCATGGCCCTGCCCCGCGCCTGGCTGGCGGACGGCGAGAAACCGTCCATCGAACGCGCCGCCACACATTTCGGCCCGATGAGCCTGCGGTTCGAGTCCAAGGCCAAGAGCGGCCAGATCACGGCGGTCATCGAACCGCCGACCCGCCGCGCGCCCAAGCAAATCTTCCTCCGCTTCCGGCACCCCGAAGCGAGACCGATCCAGCGCGTCGAGGTGAACGGCCAGCCTTGGGACAAGTTCGATCCCCAAAAGGAATGGGTGGAACTGCCGAAGTTGGCGGCCAAAACGATCGTGACGGCGTTCTTTTGAGCAGCCGGCTAGGTGCGGCTTTGTCCTTCGCCGCTGACAATGGCGGAATACTACTCTTGGGCGAGAAGCGACACCGTAGCCACCATCCGAGCGATTACAGAACGGTCCGTTGAGGACACCCGCCGCCATGATCAACTTTCTGATTCCAACACCCAGTAACGTATGGATCCAGTAGTGAGCGCAATTCTCTCAGGGGTCTTCTGCTCGTTAGTCTCCGGCTACTTCGGTTTCCGGCTTGGGCGAGGCGGACAAGCCACCGACCGCCGCAGGTCTTTCAGGAGTCAAATCCTGGTATTGGCAGAAGAAGTAGGACGCGCTCACGCCATGAAGATGTACCAGATGCATCGGGACACCGCTCCGGTCGTCCGCAAGCTGTGTATCGAAATCGCAAATGATGTGCCATTCTGGAAGCGTCGGCGATTCAGGAACGCCTGCGAGAAGTATCTGGCAATGACCGACGATCAACTTAAAGCAAAGGCCATTCCAGATGATGAGGCCCGTAAGAAGCAGTGGTCGGACCTTCGTCAGTCCATCAAGAACCGGCTGGAGGACATCGCTAATGCATCCTGACAAGCCTAACAAACCGGATATAGCCAACTCCGATTTGTGCGGGAAGGGGTCGGTGCTTATGATTGACAATCCACGTCGGGATTGGTTTGAGGGTCACGCAAGTGGGTGCGCAGGGGTAGGCTTGGACGACTTCCACCAACAGCTCCGTCGTGCGGAGTTCCTCCAGCCAGAAGCGGATTTGCGCCGGATTCGGGGTGGCGTGGTTCTGAAAATAGTGAGCCTCCCAGGGCGAGGTACGTCTGCCAGAGCTTCTCGCTTTCCAGCCAGCGTTGGACGGGCGTGAGCCGATACCACCCGGCCCAATCGCCTTCCACCACTTGTTCCGGCTGAATCATGGGGAAGGGACACCCGTTTCAGTCCTCGCCATAAACCTCCACGCACTGCTCGCTCTGCACCCCGAGCCGGTCGTCGCTGCTCACCGGTTTGCGGCGGGATACCACGCGGGTGTTCGACCTCCAATAACATTTCCGACAGGGCTTGCCGGAGGTAGTGACACTGCCGGAACGGAGACTCGATCCGGGCCGGTGCGGATCGCCGGGGCCTTTTAGTGCGAATGCCGTGAAGGGGCTGCTGCCGGACGCGCCGTCCTACCATCCCGCACCTGGCGCGGATGTCGGTGACCCGCACCGCGCGGCCGCACATGCCCCGTTTCCGCCGCTTCCCTTGCCGGCCGGCGGCGGGTACTCTCGGCACATGGTGATCGATATCCATACGCACGCGTTCCCCGACCACCTGGCGCCACGCGCGATGGCCCAACTCCAGTCCGAGACGGACGAAATCCAAGCGGTGCTGGACGGCACGATCGGCGATCTCCTGCGTTCGATGGACCGGGCGGGGGTCGAGGCTTCCGTCGTGGCTTCGATCGCCACGCGCCCCGAGCAGTTCGAGCCGATCCTGCGGTGGTCGGTTGCGATCCGGTCGCCGCGGCTGCTGCCGTTTCCATCGGTTCACCCCGCGGCTCCGGATGCACCCGCCCAGATCCGCCGCCTCGCCGACGAGGGGTTCCGCGGGTTGAAACTGCACCCTTACTACCAGCAATTCACGGTCGATGAGCCGCGACTGGACCCAATCTACGGCGCGATCGCCGATTGCGGCCTCGTCCTGTTGTTGCACAGCGGATTCGACATTGCGTTCCCGCGGGACCGGGTGGCGGACCCGGCGCGGATTTGGAACGTGGTTCAACGCTTCCCCGAGCTCCGCGTCATCGCCGCACACCTGGGGGCCTGGAGCGATTGGGAGGAGGTGGAGCGCCACCTGCTTGGCCGGCCGATCTACTTCGACGTGTCCACGTGTTTCGACTTCATGGACCGGGAGCAGGCGGAACGCCTCCTCCAAGGCCATCCCGCCGACCGGCTCCTGTTCGGCTCGGACAGCCCGTGGGTGGATCAGCAAAAAACCATCGCCGACCTCCGCTCGTTCGGATTGGGGCGCGAGTTCGAAACCCGCGTGCTGGGCGCGAACGCCGCGAAGCTCCTGGGATTGGCCCCGACTGGAGTGTGTTGACACCCCGGTGCCTCCGTGGCCGGCATGGGGGTCCCGCCCCGGTGTGCCGTCCAAGCGAAGGCGCACCGTGCCCGAGAGTCCGTCTGTTCTGCCCATTGCGCCGTCAGCCCTTGGTTGGCTAGGCTGACGCGAATGTTGACGTTCTCGGGTTTGGCCAAGAGTTTCGCGGGCCGGACGCTTTTCGCCGATGCCGGTCTGTCGGTGGTGAGGGGCGACCGACTGGCATTGGTCGGGCCGAATGGCGCCGGCAAGTCCACCTTGTTTCGCATCCTGCTCGGTCTGGAATCGTCGGATGCCGGTGAGGTGACGTGGATTCGCGGCACGCAGCTCGGTTATTTGCCGCAGGAGAGCGAACCCGCCGGCGATGCGACCGTGCTGGACCTGGCGCTCGGCCAGGCCCATGCGGAGCCGACGCCCACCGGCGGAAGCGGCGGCCTGGCCGGCGTTCCGGCTTTCGACGCAGCGCACCCCCACGCGCTGGATGGCGAAACCGTGGCGCGCGCCAAGCAAATCCTCGCCGGCTTGGCGTTTCGCGAAGCGGATTTCGAGCGGCCGGCGCGGCAGATGAGCGGCGGCTGGGTGATGCGCGCCCGGCTGGCGCGGTTGCTCGTCCAGGAACCGGACCTGCTCATGCTGGACGAGCCGACGAACCACCTCGACCTGGAGGCGCTGCTCTGGGTGCAGAACTACTTGAAGGGCTACCCCGGCGCGATCCTCTTGATCTCGCATGACCGCGAGTTTCTGAACCAGCTTTGCACCCACGTCGTCGAGATCCGCCAGTCACGGCTGTTCAAGTACACGGGGAACTTCGACGCCTACCTGGAACAGCGCGTGGCGCGCGAAGAGACATTGCAGGCCACCTTCAAGGCCCAGCAGCGCGAGATCGACCGGCTGCAGCGCTTCGTGGATCGTTTCCGGGCGAAGAACACCAAGGCCGCGCAGGCGCAGAGCAAGCTTAAGCAAATCGGCCGGCTCAAGGAGGGGATGGTCGAAGCGCCGGCCGGACCGGACGCCACGGTCGGGTTCAGCTTTCCCCAACCGGAACGCAGCGGACAGCGCGTCATCCGGCTGCGCGGCGTGGATTTCGCCTATCCCGGCGATGCGACCCGCCCCCCGTTGCCGGTGTATCGCGGCGTGGATTTCGAGGCCGAACGCGCACAGCGGATCGTTTTGGTCGGCCCCAACGGCGCCGGCAAATCGACCTTGCTCAAACTGCTGGCCGGGGCGCTGACACCGCAGGCGGGCGAGCACGCGCTGGGACACAACGTCAAGGCCGGTTATTACACCCAGTACCGCACCGAGATGTTGAAGCTCGAACGCACCGTGCTGGAAGAAGCCCTGCACACGCCGCAGCGCGTGACCGAAACGTTCGTCCGCACCGTGCTGGGCAGTTTTCTGTTTCGCGGCGACGACGTCTTCAAGCGCGTGGCGGTGCTCAGCGGCGGCGAGAAAAGCCGGCTGGCGCTCGTCAAGCTGCTGCTCGATCCACCGAACCTGCTGCTCATGGACGAGCCCACCACGCACCTCGACATCGCCAGCATCGACGCGTTGATCGAGGCGCTGGAGCCGTACACCGGCACGCTGATCTTCATCAGCCACGACGTGCATTTCATCCGTTCCCTGGCCAATCACGTCGTGCACGTCCGCGCCGGCCGGCTCACGCCATACAGCGGCGACTACGATTACTACCTGGCCAAGACGGCGCAGAGCGCGCGCGACGGCCTGACCGGCGGTGGCGTGGGGGCGGCCAACGCCGCGGGGGTCGCCCGGGTGGGAGCCGCATCCGTACCGGGCGGCGATGCGGAAGTGTCGCGCAAGGAACAGCGGCGCCTCGAGGCCGAGGCCCGACAGGCGCGCTCGCGCACCAAGCGCGAAGCGCAACAGCGCGTTAAGGCGCTTGAGGACGAGATCGCCGCCCTTGAGGCGCGCGAGAAGGAATTGGTGGCGGAACTCGAAGACCCCGCGTCTTACGAAATCCGCGGGCGCGCCGCCGACATCAATCGCGAACTGGCGGACCTGCACCAGCGCCTGCCCGGCCTGCACACCGAGTGGGAAGCCGCCGCAACCCGGGTGATGGAACTGGAAGCCGGCTGAGCGGCCGGTTTCAGCGATCGCGCTCCGCCTGAACGTCGCGCGCAATACCGGCCGCGATCCACTCCGCCAGCGCCTGGCGGTTGGCCGGGTCGATGAAACGATACTGGTTGTTGGGGTTCCGGATGTTGCCCAGTTCGATGAAAGCCGCAGGCGGGACGGTCGCCCTTAATAGGTAGAGACTCCGGGTGCTCACACTCCCGCGGTAACCTCGCTCCGGCTGGTGCTTCCGGTAATTCTCCTCGAAGGCGTCCCGTAAATTGACGGCCAGCCGGCGCCCCGCCGGACTGTTCGCCTGGTGATAGAAGAAGGTGTCGATCCGCTCGTCCTGGCTGCGCGAATCGACGTGAATCGTGATCATCCGATGGTACGGCCGCCGGCTGCGTTCCCGCGCATACAGCGCGTTCACCGCCGCCGCGCTCTGGTGCAGCCGCCGCACCTGGTTCGCCGGAATGGGCTGCTGCGGATACGCCAGCTCATCGTGATCCAGCGCCAGCCATTGACCGTCGCGGATGCCGTCATTGGGATCGCGCACGATCAAGAACACCGTGGCGCCGTGTTCGAGCAGCACGCGCGCCAGCCGCAACGTGATGTCGTAGGCGTACTCGTCCTCGGCCAGCGTATGACCGTCCCGCTGGCCGAGGGCGCCGGGATCCGGCCCGCCGTGGCCGCTCACCAGGTACAGCGCGCAGCCCGCCAGCTCCGTGTCCTTCCGTTCCACCCAGGCGTAACGCGGGCCGAAAATCGGATGATACACGCGCCCGCCCGCGACCGGCCTCCGGGCCGCGACCTGGCCCGCGTCGGGAATGCGGTAGCTCCGCCCGCGGATCAGGGTGTGCTCCGGCCCAAGCCGGTCCTGGTTGAGCTGCAGAAATGCCTCGAAATCGGCGCGCGTGGGCTGGAGGCCGTGTCGGCGCAGAAAAGCATACGCGCCCTCGCCTTCGCGGGGCATCGCCGCAGGCGGCTCCGTGGCCACGGCGCGTTGATGCCCCGCGGCGAGCAGGCCGCCTGCGAACAAAAGTGCTTTGATCCAATCGGACATCGTTGAGCAACCTCGGCAAAATTGACCAACCACGGCTTTCATGGGCTGCGGCCTTGACCTTAGCGCGACACCGGCTCAAGGCCAAAGCGCGAAGCGCCGGCCGCCTTGCGACCGGTCCTGGGAGAGCGGGCGTCGCGCTCGCCGTCACCGGCCTCCGGCCGGAAAGCCCTAGCCTTTGCCTGCGGGCGGGACCACCTGGTCAGCGCCGGTTGCGGATCGGTCGGCGCGACGCCGACCGGAGCGACCGCGACGGTCGCGCTCCCCTTCTTTTCGGCCTCCGGTTGACTACCTGGCAATTACGGAACATGCTCAACACAAGTATTTTGCGACTGGAATGCCCGTCAGCATTCCAAGAATACGAATCAAAGTAAGAATGACGTGCCTTGGTCAGATGGGTCGCCTTGTCTAAACTATTCAAGATCAGTTGCTCAGGTGCTCCACATCCAATCTGCCGCTCAGAATACGGCGGCAATGGGCGCGAAACCGGAGTGTTCAGCGATTCTGCCTCAACTTTCCGCCGGGTTTCGCCGCCAAAAGGCTCGATAGGCGACGGCATGATCGGCCCGGTGGTTCGGTATCCAAGAGACCCGGACATTCATGCCCCCGCAGAGCATCGGTCCACGTAAGCGGCGAAATCGGATTCGAGGAATGCTTTCGAGTTCCTCCAAACCTCACGGGGGATCGGCAGGGCCAGGAACCAGGCGATGTCCCTGTCCAAGGCCTGGCGGGTGGTGAACATCCCCTCCTTCATCGCCCGGTAGGTTGCGCTCAAGTGCAGCAGCAGGAAGGTCACGAACAACGCCTCGGCGTTGGTGATCGGTTCCCGATGCAGGTCCACGCGCGCTTCCAGGACCCGACTCAACTCGGGACGACGGTACAGTTCGGTCCAGATGTCCCGGTGTTCGGCGGTCAAAGCCAGGAGGTTGCTGATTCGCCGCGAACGGTCGTCCTTGCGGACCGTGAAGGCCGTGAATCCCAGGCTGGCGATCAGGCCAATGACTTCCAGCCACTTGAACCCGTCCTCGCCCAACCAATGGAAGATTTCCATCCCTCCATTCTACCACGCCGCGTCGGGCAACCGTCAGGGCTGGTCGGGGATGGCCGGTTTGGCGCGCAAAACGCCCTACCGCCCCTTCGTCAGGTCCAGGCAGACAAGCCGGTCCTGGCTGCGGGCGAAGAACAGCCCATCCGCCACCGCCGGGAAGGCGCGCACACCCAAGCCGAGCGCCTGGACCTCCGCCTTGCGCTTGAATCCGTCCGGCGTGGCCGGTGCCCGGATCAGCAGTCCCTGTTCGGTCAACACCAGCAGTTCCTCCCCCGCCAGGGTCACCGATCCCGCCTTCAGGCCCGATTCCTGCCAGCGGACTTTGCCGGTTCGCAACTCGACACAGCGCAGTTCACACCCCTGCTCCTGCCGGCCGTGCCAGCCGTACAGGTAGCCCCCGTGCTCGACGCTGGTGGCATAGTGATTCGAGAGCGAGTCATCGCCCGACCATACCACCTCCGGACTGCGCTCCCGGAACCGCAGCAGGCTGGCCCCCGCCCCGTAGCTGGCAGAAATGAAGATCAGATCGCCCACCACCAGCGGCGTAGCCGCACTCACCGACGCACTGAGGGGCGGTCGCCACGGGTACCGGAATCCGATCCGGCCATCGGTCGGGTTCAGGGCGACCAGGGCTTCCCGGGTGAGCGACAGAACGATGCGCCGGCCACCGAGTTCCGCCACGACGGGCGAGGAGTAACTCGCCTCGTCATCGGTGGCCTGCCAGCGACGCGCGCCCGTGGCGCAGTCGAACGCCACGATCCCGGCCCCGCGGTTTCCGCCCACGTTGACAATCACGAGGTCACCCTCGACCAGCGGTGAGCTGGCCCGGCCAAAGAAGCCCTTGGCGGTGCCAAATTCTCTCTGGGTGTCCACGGTCCAGACCGTCGCGCCATCCTCGACGTTCCGGCAATTCAACCGGCCTTCCGCGCCGAACGTGAACACCCGCCCGCTGGCGATGGCCGGGGTGGCGCGCGGTCCGTCGTCGAACCCGAAATCGTCGTGGTAATCGGTCGGGTATCCCGCCTGCCAGAGCGGCTTGCCGGTCCGCGCTTGAAGGCACTCCACGACCGCGCGGTCCTCCACCCTGTGGAACAGGATCAGGCGGCCCCCACTGACGGCCGGGCCGCTGAATCCACGACCGACTCGGCGTTCCCAAACGACCGGCGGTCCCTCTGCCGGCCATTCCTGGGCCAGGGGACGACCGCGGTACACGCCGTTGCGCGTCGGTCCGAGGAACTGCGGCCAGTCGTTGGTCTGGCTTGAGGATCCGAAATTGTCGGACTTGGCCGGCAGCGTAACCATGCACAACCCGATGACGACGCAGCCGAAGTGGTGCCAGGAGAAGTGACGCGAACACACGCCCCAACGAATAGCATCGTCCCGTGCCAACTCCAAAGCCGCGGCACCATCGACCGCGACGCGTCGAACAACCTTCAGGGCTGGTCGGGGATGTCGGGCTTGGCCAGCACGAGGGTCTGGCGCGGCAGCATCACGATCCGCTCGTCAGGACCGCAACCCGCCGTCGCGGGCAGCTTCCCGGCCACGCGGTCGGTGATGTCGATGCCGATGACCGCAAAGTTGCCGTCGGCCAGTTCCCAGATGTCCGGGCAACCGGCCAGCGCCACGGTGCGGGCACCGTGGGCGTGCGGATCAGGACCAAGACGACGCAGAAACATGACCAATACTTGACCATAGTAAAGTATGTGTCAAGTCGCTCTTCTGGCCATGCTCGGCCGTGCCCATAATTGGCCAGCACCAAGCCGTTTGCGTTGAAGTGATCCGCCGATTGCGCCTAGAACGCGAACGCCGTGGTCTCTCCAAGTACGCCGTCTCGCAACGCGCCGGCCTGTCTCAGGCGATGCTCAGTCTGGTAGAACGGGGATTACGGAATCCCACATTGGAAACGCTTTTGAAAATGGCTGATGCGATGGAGGCGGACTTGAGCGCCATACTTCGAGAAGCCCTCGTTGCAACAAAGTCGAAGGCGCAGACAAATTGAGTGCCGGCGTCCGCTGGGACTGGCTGTCATTTGGGCCGGCCAGGAGTGTACCGGGCCGGGGGGGGTGCGTCGCTGAGAAGCCACGCGCGCCGGGATCAAGCGCCGGTCGAGCGTGGCGCGGCTGGCCGCCTTTCGGTGGTAGTCGAAGAGTCCGAGCAGTTCGTCAATGATTCTGCTTTTGTGTTCGGTGCCGGCACGGGCGTCGCGCGCCCGCTGGCTGCTCCAGCACTGCCTGACGTGTGATTTCGCTTTTTCCATGAACTTGGAGACACAGGGAGGGGAATTCATGGTCACCATAGACTGAATCAGGGGATTAGCTTTTGGTCGTCTGGAGTTCCGCCAGGCTGGGGAGAACAACTCGGCCCAGTTGTTTGGCCAAACGACAGAGCGCGCGGCGTTTGGTTTCCAAGACCTGTGCTTCGTAGGCTTGGAGTCCGGCCTCCGCATAGCTCAGACCTTTGACCATGACCCGCCAGAACAACCCGGCCAGTTTCCGGGCCAGCGCCACCGTGGCGACCAAGCCGCCCCGCCGCCCGGCCATGCGCCGGTAGAACCCGCCCAAGGCGATGTTCTTGCTGCGGGCCAGGCTGCGGGCCATCAGGCAAAAAAACCGGCCGGCCCGGTTGCGTTTGCGTTTGACCGAACCCTTGCGTTTGCCGCTTTGATGGCTGCCGGGCGCCACTCCCAGCCAGGCGGTGAAATGTTTCTCCGTCGGCCATGGGCTCAGGTCGGTGCCCACCTCCCCGATCAGTTGCAGGAGGCTGTAGTCGGTGTGCGCGGGCAGCACGGTCAAATCCTTGCCGCCGCACAACCGGGTCAACAGGTGGTGCAGATCGTCCATCTGCGGCGCGTTGACGCCCCCGCGTTTGACCGCCGGAGTTTTGACCGTTGGGCCGCCGGGTTGGTCCGGGCCGCTGATTTCCCGCAACACCGCTTCCATCTGCCGGTCGCACGCCGCAATCTGTTGCTGGTAGTGCTGCCAGTTTTCCACCGCCTGCCGCAGCGCGAAGAGATGCTCCTCGGCCCAGGTGCCGCGCAGCGATTCCTTGACCCGCTCGGCCTTCTTGCTTCTGGATGCGCACGTCGCACAGCGCCAGCAACCGGTCCGGATCGCGCTCGCCCGCCAACATCGCCTCGATGACCTTGATCCCGCTGACTCCAACCAGACTGCTGATCACGTCGTGCAGCTTCACATTCATCCGCTCCAGCGCCTTTTGCTGGTGCTGCACGCTGGTGGCAGCACTGGTCAGATGATCAGCCCGCAACCGCAGGTAGTCCTGCAAGCGGCGAATTTGCGCCGGCGGCACAAAGCCGGCCTGGAGCAACCCATGCGCGTGCAGCGTGGCCCCCCACTGGCAGTCCTTCATGTCGGTCTTGCGCCCCGGCAGATTGCGCGTCTGTTTGCCGTTGACCATGCGCACCTTGAAGCCGGCGGCTTCCAGCACCCCATAGAGCGGCAGCCAATACACGCCGGTGGCTTCCATGGCCACGGCTTTGACCTGGCGCTCTTTGAGCCAGTCGCGTAGGCGGTGCAACTCGGTGGTGACGGAGCCGAAAACCTCGGGCGGTCCGCCGGCGATGGAGACGTGCATTTGTTCGCTGCCGACATCGACGAAGGCAGCCAGCGCATCCAGAATGGGCAGGGTCGCAGTCCTAGTACCATAACACATAAGTTACGTTACGTAATGTCGGCCCAGTTTGCGATCGGCGTCTTGCCGGGTGAATCCCCAGCGAATCCCCTGGTGTTCGTCGTTGCGGCGCCGCCGCCAAGCTGCCACCTCGGCGACCAAAAGTTCGGCCTTGGCGAACCGCCGCCCGAGGCATTGACGGTTGAGGATCCCGATTTCCAGTTCGGCCATGTTCAGCCAACTGGCATGCTTGGGGGTGTAATGAAACTCGATCCGGTTCAGCAACACCGCCGCGGGGGCGACCCCCAAGACCTCCTCGAACGAAGCGCGGAAGTGGGTGTTCCAGTTGTCCAGGACCAGATGCACCTTCCGGATCCCGGCGTAGGCCGTCTGCAACAGGCCCACCACGAACCCGACAAAATCGGCCTTGGTCCGACGGGCGGTGACCGCGACTTCTCGATGCCCACCCCGGGGCTCCACCGCCACAAACAGGTTGCGCGTTCCCCGGCGCACGTACTCATAGTCCTGCTTGGCCTCTCGGCCCGGCCGCGGATCCAAATCCGGCCGACTGCAGGCCAGCAATTGGCTGCTCTTCTCGTCCAAGCAAACCACCGGTTCCTGTGGATCATAGGGCCGTGCATACAGATCGCACAACGCGTACATCCGCTCCCGATACTCGGCGGTGATCTTCCCAATGCACCACATCGCTTTGCGCCAGGGCTTCAGGACGTTTTTTTAGCCACCGCCGAACCGTCTCTCGACTTACCTGGCGCAACCCGGGCCGTTGCCGCGCCGCGGCGGTCAGCAGCTTGACCGTCCAGCGCTTGGCTCCTTCGGGGGGGCGCTGGCAGGCTAACGCGACGACCTCGGCTTCCCCGCCAGTCAGATACCGGCGCGGAGCTCCCGAGCGGGTGACGTCATGCAAGGCGTAGTCTACCCCCTTCTCCTGAAACGCGGAGCGGGTACGCCAGATAACCATCCGACTGACCCCCAACACCTGGCTGATCTGTTCGTCGCTGACGCTCCGATCCAATGCCGCCAGGACATGAGCTCGATTGACCTCGCGCGCTGGATGATTACCGCGGAAGCGCAGGGCGTCGACCGCCTGGCGGTCCGCCGCACTGAGTTGCACAGAAATACGTCGCATAATCCACGTGACTATACGTAACGTAACTTCAGTGTCAATGTACTAGGCGTCGTTGCTTGGAATACGACCTCGGAAGCCCGGCGGCGTTCTGGGGAAGACAAGTCTTTCCAACGGGAAAACCCACTCGGGCCTCGCCAAAATGCGCAGAAGTCCGCCGCCAGAACCACCTCATTTCCGGGCACGGGGCACCAGAGGGTAGAACGGCCACACTGCTTCCGACGTCGCCGCGCGCACGCTATCAAGTTCATGGTCCGTGAGCAGGTCCAAACGGAACAGGAAACTCATTTGGGTGTCCGTCGCTCGGGTAAAACCCCTTTTGAGCGAATGAATGGTCGGCCACAACCATCACACCTCGCCCAGGGTAACAATACTTTTGGCGCAATTCGGACCTTGGTCGCCGACCGCTTTTGCATTGCTCTAAGCGACTGGCTGGCAATACGCTGCCGCACCGCTCATGAACTGGGGAACGCTCAGGGAACCGATCGCCAAGCAATCCGACTTGGTTTGCCAGGCTAACCACCTCGAACGTGTCATCGGTTGCCTTGACCCAGCCTCCACCACCGCCGGCTAGCGTCACCCATGATCTGGATCGCCCCATCCGCAAAGGACTCCGAGACCGCCGCGCTGGAAAAGCGCCTCTGGGACGCCGCCGACCAGTTCCGCGCCAACTCCGGCCTCAAATCCCAGGAATACTCCGCCCCCGTCCTCGGCCTCATCTTCCTGCGCTTCGCCGAAGTCCGCTTCGCCGCCCAGCGCGCCAAGCTGGAGCAAGCCAGCGCCTCCGCCCGACGCGGCAACCGCGTGGACGAACCCGCCGCCTACCACGCCGAGGGCATCCTGTATCTGCCCGCCGAGGCGCGGTTCGATTACCTGCTCAACCGTCCCGAAGCCGAGAACATCGGCGCGAAGGTCAATGCCGCCATGCGCGACATCGAGAAGCACAACCCGCAACTCGCCGGCGTCCTGCCCAAGACCTACAACCTCTTCACCAGCACCCTCCTCAAGGAACTGCTCAAGAAAGTCTCCGAGATACCCGCCTCGCTGGACTACGACGCCTTCGGGCGCATCTACGAATACTTCCTCGGCGAGTTCGCCATGAGCGAGGGCCAGGGCGGCGGCGAATTTTACACCCCCAGCAGCATCGTCCGCCTCCTCACCGAAGTCATCGAGCCCTACCACGGGCGCATCCTCGACCCCGCGTGCGGTTCGGGCGGCATGTTCGTTTCCTCGGCGCGCTTCGTCTCCGAGCACAAGAAGAATCCCGCCGCCGAACTCTCCATCCACGGCGTCGAGAAGACCGACGAAACCGGCCGCCTCTGCCGCCTGAATCTCGCCGTCCACGGTCTCGAAGGCGAAATCAAACACGGCGGCAACATCAACAGCTACTAGGAAGACCGCGGACTCTACACCTGCCGGCCCGATTTCGTCGGCTTCGTCAACGGCCTGCCGTTGGTGGTCATCGAGTTGAAAAGCCCGGTGTGCCCACGCGCGCGGCGTTCGACGAGAACCTGACGTATCACAAGGCGGAAATCCCTCAACTCTTTTGGTTCAACGCACTGCTCATCGCCTCGAATGGCACGGACATCCACAAGTTCCAAGCGCCGGAGCTCCTCTGCGACCGACCCGACGTGATCGTGCTCACAATTATCTTCGAGAGCTACGCCGAGCGGGATGCAGGCGTGTCTGCCATGGCGGCGTGAGCCGCGATCGCGAGTCCGGGCGGGCTGCTTACGTTCTAATGTTGGCATGGACCCGTGAACAGGTTGTCCCAAGGCTGTTGGCTACGAAGTCTGTTCCGGGGATCCACGGCCCTCCGGCCCTTCCAATTGCAGCAGTTTGGTTTCCAGCTCGCCCACCTTGCGATTGAAGGTCATGAGCTTCTCGACGTAGTCGCGACGCTCTTCGGCAAAGGCGGTGCGTTCTTCTTTGAGTTGGTCGATGAACATGTCCTTGGCCCGGTTGGCGATCTTCAGGTCGAGGACTTCACGTTTGAGTTCGGCTTTGTCGCCGTCGTTGGCCTCGGGTTCCGAAGTGTTCGGGATCGTTTCCGCAGGGCTCGGAAGCGTTCCGGAAGACTCCGGGGTTGAACCGCGTTGTGCGGCCTTGGCCTGCTCTTCGGCAATCGCCAGGTCCACACTCTCGGGCGTGATGAAGTAGCGACGTTCGTTCGGGTCGTAGTAGGCGTCGAGTCGGGCCACGCCCTGCTTTCCGGGTTGGCACCAGTTGACGATGCTCCGCTCGGTGCGCGCGACGCCGGCAGTTTCGAATCGCCGCGCGACCTCTCGCACGGTCAGCGTGTGATTGTCTTTCTGTTCCGTCGTCATCGGCACGTTTCCGAAAGCTCCCGCACCGTTCCGAATCGTGCCGAAGGCTTCCGCAGGTTGCGGAAGGTTGCCGAACGATTCCGCAGCGTTCGGAACATTGCGGAACGCTTCGGAAGGCGGTGTTGGATAGGTTTGTGATTCGGGCATGATGGGGTGATGGGGAAGCTGGCAGGACCGATGGTTTGCTTCACCGGCATTGTACCATTTTCGCGGCGCGAAGGGCAGGGCGGCTGTTGACAACCGGGGGGTGCACAGCCCCCGCCGGGCATGGTACAATACCCGGCATGGAGCGTACCCTTCGCGATTTCAAAGGTGTGTGGATTCCCAAAGAGATCTGGCTCTCCCCGGAGCTTTCGCTCATGGAGAAAGTTCTCTTCGTCGAGATTCACTCGCTGGACAACGAGCATGGCTGCTACGCGTCCAACCGCCACTTCGCCGAGTTCTTCGGCGTGAGCGAACGACAGATCCGCACTTACATCGGCTCGCTCCGCGACAAGGGCTTCATCACCGTGTCCATCCAGAACCGCAACGAGCGCATCATGCGCGCCGCCGGGAAGTTTGCTCGCGTCCGCGACGAGGACCTGCGGCGCGTCGCCCAAGGCCGGCAGGAACTTATCCACAGGTGGACGCTGCCCGTCCTCGCCGGTAGGAAGAAAACTTCCACGGGGGTCGGAAGAAAAGTGTCGCCAACCCCGGAAGGAAACTTCCACAGAGTAATACAGGAATAATCCAATGAGAACCCGTTTACGATTAAGAAAGGAACGCCCGTTATCCACAGCCCCGGTCGAGGTGGCGTTCTTGAACTGGCTGAATCGCGTGCTGCGCGACCCGCGCTGGCGCGCCTTGATCCGCGAACGGCTGCGGCAGACCGAGCTGGCGGAAATCCGCTTCTGACATGCTGGAGCTCACCGACCCCGAATATCGCCGGGCGCGTGAAGAGGCCGAGGCGCAGTACCACACCATCGGCCGGATTCGCTGTCCGTACTTCCAGGACACGGTGGCGTTCAACACCGGCGGTTTCCGGCACTTGTGTTTCAAGAGTTGGAACCGGGGCCGGGACCGCCGCGACCAGTTCATGCGGCTCAAGCACCTGGCCCGCGCCCCCGAAATCCTGCGGCTGACCCGGACAGTGCAGGGCATCGAACACCGGTACGAGTGGGAACGCCGCCGCCGGCATGGCCGGTGGGAACGGCTGATGATCGAGGTGACGTACTACGAGTTTGTGGCCGTGCTTGCCGGGCGCCGGTTCAAAGTAATCGTCAAGCAACTGCCCGGCGGCGAGCGCCAGTTCTGGAGCCTGATTCCGTTCTGGCGGCAAAGCAGAGAAGGGAAGCGCCTGCTCCACGATGGCGATCCCGCCCTGGACTGACACGGCAAAAGCCACCGGGTTTGCCGGTGGCCTTCGAGGCGCACCTGTCTGCGGTTTTCGTTCGACCGCGAGAGAGCCGAGGCCCTCACAAGTGCAACCTCATCCTATCACACCCGCAGCGCAGGTGGAATCCCCTCTCAACACCAGCCAACAAGGACGCAGTGCTGTCAAGGGGCCGGCTTTATGAGAGATCGGGCGGCATCGCGTCGGCTACCTCAACCGAGGAGAGAACCAAGATTGTCGAGGCCAGTTTTACCGCGCCACACAACCAACGATTCGTCAAGTGGTGACAAATGGCTCAACCAGGCCGTCGTTGGGCGCGACGGTACCCATCCTATGTTGTGCGACATGCCGGGGCCGGCCCTTCCGGACGGCTTGTCCACCGCGTGGCTTTGCACGCAGCGGCGTGACTTTGTTATGATCAGAGTGGAAACCCGGTTCCTTGCGAAGTCAGTCTGACCTTGCCCGGCACCGGCGCTTCACCTTTACGGTCGGGTCAAACCGCCGCTCCGCGCCCGACCGTGAATCTCACCCCCCGCGGAAACCGGCCCTTGGCCGGCCAGCGGCTCCGAAAGGACTCCCGTGATGATCCACGACTCCACGACCTCGAACTTCAAGGCCGAGGCCCTCACCGACATGCAGTTGCGCGGCACCGCCCCGAGCATCTTCGCTCCGGGGCCGATGACCGGTTTGAGCGCCCGCTACACGTTCGTGCCCACGACGGACATCGTCGCCGGCTTGAGCGAGAAACACTGGCTGCCCGTCGCCGTTGAACAGCAGCGCGTGCGCATCGCCCAACGCGCCGGCTTCCAGAAACACCTGATCCGCTTCCGCCTCGCCGAGCAGATGCAGACGCTCGACGAGTGGAACGCTGAGCTGGTTCTCACCAACTCGCATGACGCCGCCTGTGCCTACGTCCTGCGGGTCGGCATCTATCGCCGGCTGTGCAGCAATGGGTTGGTGGTCGGAGGTGACGCCTTTGAGGCCATCCGCTTCCGGCACGCCGGACTCAAGGTCGAGGAGGTGGTTCAGGCCAGCTACCGCATCCTGGACTCGCTCCCGAAGGTCGGCGCCCTCATCGACCAGTTCCGTCACCGGACCCTGGCTTACGACGAGGCGCTCGCGTTCGCGCAAGCGGCGCTGCTGCTCCGCTACGAGACGTTGGAAGCCGCCCCGATCGAACCGCGAACACTGCTCGACGCCCGCCGGCCGGAAGACCAGGCCAACGATCTTTGGACCCTGGTCAACAAGACCCAGGAACACCTCGTTCGCGGCGGACTGTCCGACAGCCGGCGGGATCGCCGCGGTCGCCTGCGCAGCTTGCGCCCGCTTCGGGGCATCGATTCGAAGGTGTCTCTGAACCAGGCGCTCTGGAGTCTGGCGGAAACCACCGCCAATCAATTGAACTGACTTCCTTTCTCACCCGCGCTCCCTCGTCACCGAGGCGGCGCGGTCTTTTGTTTCCCTGTCCGATACGGCCAGGCGTTGTCCTTTACCGCCAGGGGCGACATACGCCCCGACATACAGGGTATGTAGGGGTAGCGGGCTCGCGCGAGACCTCGCGCGCGGCTCAACCGAGCCGTACGGCTTCCCCCCACGTGTCGTCGGCTCACGCCCGACTTCGCGCTTGGGCCGCCGGTTATCAGGTTCCTCCACGGCACTACCGTTGGGGAGTCACCCCCACGCGCGAAGTCGGCCGTGAGCCGTTCTACCGAACGGGCCGACACGTGGGGGGACGACGGGCTCACCACCGCGCCTGACGGCGACGACCGCAACTACCTCCCGCCCAGGCGGCCCAAGCGCCGCGCGCTATCCACAGGCGCCCCGGCGGGACGGCTTCGCTGACGCGACCCGACGGGTTATGATTAAGGGACTACTGCGCTCGGGTCTCACAGTCAGCCGCCATTACCCCACCGGCTCGTTCCCAATCACGCTTGCCGGCGGTCGCCCTTCCGGAATCACCGACGACGGATTGCGGAACGGCTTTCCTGGAGTGGCGGCTGACTCTGGCATCATGGAGGACGACTTCATTCAACTGGGCTTGCGCGCCGGCTGGGGCAACGACCCCCAGCCCTTTGGCCTGGCCGCCGCCGACCGGCGCCACCACGTCTATGTCATCGGCAAGACCGGCTCGGGCAAGACCACCCTGCTGCGCAACCTGATCCTGCAACACCTGGTCCGCGGGCACGGGGTGGGCTTGATCGATCCGCATGGCGACCTGGCCGAAGACCTGTTGCATCACGTGCCGCCCTGGCGGACGGATCACCTGGTCTATTTCAATCCGGCCGACCTCGACTTCCCCATCTCGCTCAACCTGCTCGCGAACGTGCCCAAGGACGAGCGGCACCTGGTGGCCTCGGGCATCGTCGGCGCGTTCAGGAGTCTGTGGCACGATTCCTGGGGGCCGCGCATGGAGTACCTGCTCTACAACGCCCTGGCCGCCTTGCTCGATTGCCCCAATACTTCCCTGCTGGGCGTCAACCGTCTGCTCACCGACGAGCGCTACCGGGCCTGGGTCATC
>CAVTMT010000002.1:0-528034 GCA_963735925.1 uncultured bacterium | reverse complement strand
AGTCCCTGCGCGCAACAACGCCACCTTTTCCGGGTTGTTGTCCACGCAGATAACCTGGTGACCGATCTCGGCGAAGCACGCCCCGGTCACGAGGCCCACGTACCCGGTTCCAATGATGGCAATGCGCATGATTCTCGCTTTCGGCAGCACGAGGACTCAGAGCCCGCCACGGCCGCGCCCTGTCCATCGCCCGGGAGGCTCGCTCAATGCCCGGCCGCGGGGGCGTTGGTCGCGGCCATGCCGCTCGTGTTCGTAGTCCCCACGGTGTTGGTGGCCGCCGTGTTGGTGACTGCGATCGCATTCGTCGGGGCGGGAACTGCCGCGGGCAGGGCCACCGGGGCGTTGGTCTTCGCCAGTTCCGGGTGCGCTTTCAACAGTTCTTCGCGTTTCGTCGCCGCCTCCATCGCCGCGCGGCTGGCCGCGCGGTTGGCCGCCACCTCGTCGTACAGCTTCAGCGCCTGTTCCGGCTCGTTGCGGCTTTCATGCAGGAACGCCATCGCCATCTTGGCCTCGGTGGCCGACGGCGATTCCGGGTATTTGGAGATCACGGACTGGTACGCCGTCATCGCCGCGTCCACCTTGTCCTGCGCGTCCAGACTCGTGGCAACGCCCAAGGCGGCGATCGGTGCCAGCAGCCCGCTGGAGTCGTGCCCCAGCGCCTGCTCGTACTGGGTTTGTGCCTCCGCGTATTTTCCCTCGTCATAGAAGCGGCCGGCGGCGAGCAAGCGCGCCCGCTCGGCGGCGGCGGTTGATGCGTGCTCTTCGGCCACCTTCAAGAAATCCTCGGGCGACGCGGCTGGTTTGGCACCGGCGGCGGCCGCGGTGGGTCGGAGCGATAGCAATGCATTGTCGGCGTTCAGTTCCGTCTGCCCCCGCTTCCAGAAAAGGATGTAGCCAATGACCACCAGCACCAGCGCGCCGATGGCGCCGGCCATGACGCGCTTGCGGTTCACCTCAAGCCACGCCCACACTTCGTAAAGCCAAGCCGATTCCTGCTCTTTCTGCGTCATAGAAAACGGGGATTCTTTGGGGGGGGGCCAAAAAGGCAAGCCGGAAATCCCCCGAATCGAAGCCCGCCCGGCGCCCGGCGCCCGTTGCGGGGCCCGTTTGGACTTAATGACAACAGGAACTGCCGCCCTTGGCCCGCGACAAATCAGGGCTGAGGTAAGGAATTCCCAGACCCAGGCCACGCAGAATCAAGAGCACCGCCACGAGCCCCAGGCAAAAGGGAATCGCCTTCTGGAGGCGCACCCGCAGCGAGGTTTGGATCGCGGAACCCGACAGCGCCAGCGCCAGCATCATCGGCACGGTGCCCAACCCGAACACGATCATATAGCCGACCGCTCCCCAGACCGTTCCCATGGCCGCCGCGCCGGCGCAGGCCACGTACACCAGGCCGCAAGGCAGCAGCCCGTTGAGCAGCCCCAGCACAGCCAGCGCGCCCACGCCCCGACGCCGGAGTTGACGGCCCAACGCCGGCTTCAACCAGCCGGTCGTCCACGCGGTCGGCAGACGAAACAGGTCGGCGCGCGCGAGCAGCACGGCCGCCAGGAGCGCAACGCCCAGCCCGATCGACACCCAGCGTTGAACCCCCACCAGGGCGAGGCTCTTGCCGACCAGTCCGAAGACGAGGCCGAACGCCGCGTACGTGAAGACGCGCCCGGCGTTGTAGGCGAGCCGGCCGAGAACGTGCAGCCACCGCGAGCCGGCGGTGCGCGGCAGGGCCAGCACCAGCGGCCCGCACATCCCCGCGCAGTGCAGGCTGCCCGTCAGGCCCAGAA
Source organism: uncultured bacterium (assembly GCA_963735925.1). Taxonomy (GTDB): domain Bacteria; phylum Verrucomicrobiota; class Verrucomicrobiia; order Limisphaerales; family J093; genus DSVZ01. The sequence continues at coordinate 526,253 of CAVTMT010000002.1, read as the reverse complement.
GAAAGGCGGTTCCGAATTCCATGCCAGTGACATTCTTGTGCCGGCTATTGAGGTTGGCTTTGCCCGCTCCGGCAAGGCGAATTCGAATTCCGCGTGTGTCGGGCGCCGGCGGCGACGCGGTTGCCAGCTTCAAACACTCCGCCAAGCGGAAGCCCCTGCCGCCCGCCGGACCGGAAGTGCACGGCGTGCTGAAACCAGCGCCCCGGCTGCGTCATTCATTCAATCTGTACCGGCCGCCGGTGGTGCGCTTGGCACCGACGCAGAGCCGGAGCGGATGGACTACGGCAATCACGGGCCACCGGACGGCAGCGGGCGCTCCGGCGGAGGCGGCGAAGCGCTTGGCCACGATGAGCTTCTGCGCTACCAAGATGAAACCCCAGCCCAGACCGCGATCGGCCCGAACGGAGGGTCGGGCGCCGCATTCGGCTCTGCGAGCCCGTGGCTGGCTCTGACCGCCGGGTAATCTGACCAGCCGCCCACGCCGATTGCGCACCCCCTCCTCCAGGTCCAGACGGATTTGCCGCGGATAAGAAAGGCCGAATACAGGATTGATTCGGCATGATGGCGCCGATAACTTCGGAACCGTCAGATGGTAAACGATGGATTGCGTATTAAGGAAGGGGTCATGCTCACGGTGCTGGGATTCTCCGCACGCTAAGAAGCAGGGCGGAATGGGATTGGCGGTCCAAGCGCAGTCCATCAAACGGACGCAAATGGCCCGATATGAACGCCCCTCCTCCGACGCGCATCTTGCTCGTCAACCACGCCGACGATCCTACCGCCGCGGCTGCCGTCAGGAGTCTCTTGTCGGCAACGAGATTCCTACGGTATGACCTCGTCGAATTGACCTTCCGCGGCCAGGCGAGAACCGCTGGCCATACCAAACTCTCGGGGGCTGTGGAGCATAGCAATCCTGACTTGATGCTCCTCTGGCTGACCGGCTCCAACAACGATCAGGTGGCCAAGGTCATCCTGACCCAAGCCCGCGACCAAAGTTGGCCTCAGCCAATTATCGTCGTGGCCGACTTCGCCGATGCTGACAGAGTCATCGAGCTCTTAAAACAGGGCGCTGCAGACTTTCTGACTTTGCCTCTCAAGGCTACAGAGCTGATCCCTCGGCTCTGGGAATTGACGACCCAATCCAGACTGCCCGGCCTGGCTCTAACGAACCTCGGCGCCCGACCAGGTCTCGGTGATATTGTTGGCCAGAACGCGGGGTTCGTCCGGCTGCTTCGGCAAGTCCCGCGGATTGCCCGCACCGACGCCTCGGTCCTGATCACCGGCGAGACGGGCACGGGCAAGGAACTCCTGGCCAGGGCTGTCCATCGCCTCGGACCGCGATCGGCCAAGCCATTCGTGGCGGTCAACTGCGGCGCCATTCCGACGGAGCTGATCGAAAACGAGCTCTTTGGCCACGAAGCCGGGGCGTACACCAGTGCGGGGGCCTCGAGCCGCGGCCTGGTCAAGGAAGCTGACCGGGGCACGTTGTTCCTCGACGAGATCGACAGTCTTCCTGCCTTGGCTCAGGTCAAGCTCCTGCGGTTCCTCCAGGATGGCCAATTTCGGCCACTAGGCTCCGGCCACTCCTGTTCGGCGGATGTGCGCGTCATCGCGGCCTCGAACGCGGACCTGGCCGAATCCATCCAAACGGGGCGGCTCCGCCGGGACCTGTATTACCGCCTGAACGTGATCGGTCTTAGTCTCCCCTCGCTCCGGAACCGTCCTGAGGACATTCCCCTGCTGGCCTGCCACTTTGCGGTCAAGTGCGCGAGCAGGTTCGAGTCTTCGGCGCGAATACTGTCCCAGCAGGCTTTGCAGAAACTCCTCGCTCACGACTGGCCGGGAAACGTCCGAGAACTGGAGAACGTCATCGAACGCGCCGTCGCGTTGGCAGAGCGACCCGTCATTGGCCAGGCGGACATCGTCATCGAACAAGCCAGCTCCGTCGCTCTGGACGCCGGCTTCCAGCAGACGAAAGCGATGGTGATTAAAGGATTCGAAAGGGAGTATCTCCAACGTCTTCTGCTTCGTCATGGAGGCAATATCTCCCGCGCCGCCAAGGCTGCCGGAAAGAACCGGCGCGCCTTCTGGGAATTGATGCGCAAACACCATCTCTGCGCGCCGCACTCCGCGACGACAGGCGGAGGAAGACCCCCGACGAGGACAACTCGATAGGACAAACAAGTCCCCTGACAACCAACGCGATTGCAGGCAATTGCGCGCTTTCCCGGTTCGCTGGATAGGACTGTCTTAGCCTAGTTCCCACGGGCGTTGCTTGTGCCGCCACGACTTACGATTCGGCACATTCCATGCTGACAGCGTGCTCGTGTGCCCCGGGAGCTGATGAGAGGCATGAGATCGTGCCCGTATTCAGTCAGGGAGCCTCTTCGGGGATTTGTCTGTGAAAGACGATTGGTCCAAATCGACCTTTGGCTTGAGGGAGGCGCCCAAATCGGGTGGCTCCGCGTTGGCACCGCCGGGGCTGCCAGATGATGGCTCGCAGCCGTCCCCGCCTGCGTCTGTCCTCCGTCCGGACGCACCTCGCACGCCCTTCCGCAGAGCGCCAGTCGTCGCGCTTGGCTGCCCTGCCGGCGATTTCGGCAGTGACGAGCAGAGGGCGGAGGTCGAGTGGGACCACGGGAGAATCCCCCGCACATACCGCAAACAGTCTCTCGAAGAGAGTATGCATGTCACCTACCAGTCAAGTTCGCCCCTATCCTAAACCACATGAGGAACGTCGTATGAGTCGTCTGATTACCAACCTTCTGCCGGCCCGGCTGGCGCTCTTGATTGCCTGCGCGCTCACGACCGTCGAGGCACAGAACTACCTGAAAATGGATCCGCCTCCCGATGCGGACAAGCCCTTCCCCGTTCCGGCGGGCGACAATTCCTGTTGGATGGCTACGGCTGCGAATATGTTAGCGGGGGCTGGCTACGGCAATGGCGCGACCGTCCAGGCGCGCACCGACGACATTTACGCAGACCTCATTGCTCAGTATGGGGTTGCCAATGGGGGCTGGGCCGACACAGCGATAACGTGGTGGCTCGGCTCTCCAAATAACATCTGGCCCGCCAACCCTTATACTGTGGTCAACGTGTACGGGAACAAGTTCAGGGTCCCTTACGCAGTGGCTACGATCCCGCAGGACATCGGCAACCAACTGCGGGCGTGCAATCTGGTGGGACTGAGCCTCAGTTGGCCCGATTGCAGTTCCACAACCGGCTACGGTGGGCACGCCATTACGGATTGGGGTGACAACGTTGCCTCCGCCAGCCCATTGGGAGCCAACCCGACCCAGGTGATCGTCGCCGACTCGGACCAGGACCCGGGGGGAAACAACTTCACATCGTACACCTACGATGCCTACGCCGCGCCGAACCCGGGGGGCTGCAACAACGGCAACGGCTGGTACTTTAGCTACAGCGCCGCAGGGTTCCATCCCTTCATAAAGCACTATGTCGTCCTCAGCCCGACCGTCACGCCCTCCGGAGGGACGGCAACCTATACGGCTGGTGGCTCGACTAAGCTCACCAACACCTCCAGCCAGTCCGCCACCGACCTCCACTATGACGCCCTCATGTGGGATGATGACTGCCACCACGGGTATGAGGTCCTGACCTACCGGACCAGCATCGACTGGAACACGTCCAACAGCCCCCAGATCACGGAACAGTACTGCGACAACGGTAAGCTGAACGGCATTTCCGTGGACTGGGACTTGTCTGATAATCCAGTCCCCCCGGGCAAGGCAGTCACCGTGTACACCGAACTGATCCTGAACGCGGGTAACTTCCTGGTCTATAGTAGCGTGCATTTCACCTATCCGGAGGGCAACCCGCTGGTCCTACCTGGACTGGCGTGGCACCTATTGACTCCTCGCAACATCGACCCACAGGTTCCCCATATCACTGGCGGATACGTGATTGGGTTAATCCGGTACGCGAGCTTCGACGGCGCGATCCTGGAAGCGCGATTGCAGCACCAGTATGCGTTCGACGAAAATCCCGAGCAGCACACGGTATCTCTGACCCCGGGGGACCAATCTCCGATCATGATCACTGAGATGGCATTCGGCCACAGTTATGGCCTGCTCTCGCTGACCGAGCTCCAGAACTTTGGCGACTGGATGACGCGGTCGGAAGATCAGTTTGTCGTCCAACCGAATGAACCTTATGAGGTTGCGCTGGATTGGACCGGTCGGCTGCCGTATCCCATCGGGGATGATCCGATTCCCGTGGTTGGACCTGCGGTGGTGTCCATCGAACGCGTGACCCCGAGTACTGTCCGGGTCTCGTGGAGTGGACCATTCAATCTGTACGAGGCGCCCGAACTGACCGGGCGGTGGACGCAGACGGCCTCGCAGGAGAATCCGCAGGTGGTCGAGGCGACGGCATCGAAAAGGTTCTATCGGACGCAGGATCCTAGTGGCCAGGTCCACTCAGTGAACGTTGTTTCGTACATCAATGTCCCGGTCAAATCGGGTTTTCAAATCATCTGCAACCCACTTAATGGCCTGACCCCACGGGACAACTGGATTGACCCGCATATTCCTCCAATCTTGGCGGAGGGCACGACCGTTTACAAGTACAACCCGCCACAGGGTTACCAAGGCAACGTCTATGAATTTGGCGAGTGGACCGACCCCGAAATGCCGCTGCCTCCCGGAGTCGGCTTCTGGGTTCAGCTCCCGGCGGGTCCGGGAACCTATGACTTACTGTTTGCCGGCGAGTGTCTGCAGGGCCCCGAGACCAATTTGCCGCTGGTCCCAGGATTCCAATTGATCGCCTCGACGGTGTGCCAGGCAGGCAAGCTTCAGACCGACCTTGGCTTCCCAGTTCTGGAAGGCGACGTCATCTACAAGTTTGATGCCGCTACGCAATCGTACCAAGGATTCTCTTATGACTTCGGCGAATGGGGCCCAAGCGAACCGATGATCGGCCCGGATGAGGGCTTTTGGGTTCTCACGTCAACGCCGAGGACGTGGGTGAGAGACTACGTCATTCCGTAATGAGGCGTTCTGGGCATTTATCGAAACCCGTACGTCAAATAGACACGAAGGAACCGGTATGAAAACGACACTGTACGTGATGGCTCTTGCGGTTTGCGGTGCCGCCGCGGTCTGCCGTGGCGACTTGGGAACGGTGTATCTGGGGAACCACGTCACAACGGGCGACTTGGTGGATGCGCCCATCTACATGCCAGATGGAGTCACGCCTGTCTGCGGCGAGAACTTCAAGGCGGCCTTGTTCTTCGAAGGTGGAACGACGCCGGAAACTGTGGTTACGACATTCTACGATTGCTCCGTGGTTGCGGCACGAGGGTACTTCAAGAGCGTGTCGGATGCGGAAGTCTCGGGCACGCTGGGCGGCGAATCGGTGCGAGTGCAACTGGGAGTATGGGATGGCACAGGAGGGCTGGGTTTCACCCAGGCGGTTATCCACGGAATGTCAACCGCGTTTCCGGTTACGCTGGGCAACGCGGTGTCGGGTGGTCCTCCCACCCTTCCGGCCCACCTCACGGAGCTCAAGTCGTTTGCGCTGATTCCGGAACCGTCAGCCGGCGCCTGGTGTCTGCTGCCGTGTGTTTTGGCTGTTCTGCTGCTTCGTCGTGGACGAGGAGCCTGAAGCTCAGGCGTATTGCGGACGCAATGCTATCGAATCTGGACAGGGTCCCTGGGTGGATACCGGTGCCGTGCTCGACGAAAGCGGCGCGAGTTTCGCTCAGCAGCGCGGTAACGAGGCTAGACGCCCGTCCCTCGGCGAACTGACGTCCATCGAGCAAGAGTTATCCGACCTTTGGCGGCTCGTCGGGCTCCGAAGGTGAAGCGGCCCGACCCCGAACGGTTCGCTAGCCGTCACCGTGTTGGAAGACAGCCAACTACCACCGATAATAGCGATACGGATTGTCTCCCATAGGGAAATCGGTGCGATAATCGGGGCAGTAATAGCTCAGAGTGTCGGAACCCTCCCGGTGGGGGTTCGCGGACATGTTCAAGCCAACCGGCGGGCCGGTTGCCTGAGGCCCTGACCGATCGCCGTTCGGGGCCATCTGCCACGCGTCATCGCGGTTAACGGCCCGGGTATCGAGGGGATGGAATATCCGGTTGTCCACGGCGAAGCTGGCGCCCAGGTTGGCCAACAATTGGGCGACGGCGCGGGTGGCCCGCCAGCGCGTGTAGCGGAAATAGGTCTTCTCGTCCGCGTGGAAGCAATCCGGGTCCACCTGGCAGAAGACGGCCACGCCCTTTCCTACGGCTTTGCGGCCGATCAGGCCGTCCGCCCCGATTTCCGCGCCTGCGCTCAGGAGCCAGGGTGGAGTGTCCAGGTAACAGCGCCAGCGAAGATCGGATGCGCTCAGACCTCTGGCTTCGGGCCACTCGGGCGCAGACAGCGACCCGGCGAAACTGGCTGCCGCCGGTTTCAAGGTGACGCCGAGCCATCCGTCCGCCTGCGAACGCGGCAAAAAGAACGCCTTGCCGCCTTGCTCCAGGTAGGCGCTGAGCGCCGTCGTCGTCGAGCGTAGCATCCGGCACCGACGAGCAGCAGGCCGGCGCCAGTATCGAGCGTGGCGGACCGCTGATAACTCACCCCGATCGTGTCGAGCCATGCCGCGCCGCTTGCGCCGCCGAGATACACGACCTTGCTCACCTGTGGAGACAGCGGGGAGTGAAGCGCGTAATCAATGATGCGCCCGGCCATGCGTCGCGCCGCGGGATCCTGGACCACGTGGTCTTCCAGATCCAGGGTGCAAACGATCAGCCGACCTTGGCCGTAGTCCAGCTCCATCAGCGGCGTGTAGGCCAGGTCGAATTCGCATTCCAGCAGGGGACGCCAGCCGCTGCGGTGGGGCTTCTCGATGGCGGCGCTGCTGACCCCGCCGCGGTTGCCCCAGTGCCACCCGGCGTAGGGCTGATCCCGTTCGTTCCCTCGGAGGTAATCTCCCACGTATTCCGGGTAGGCCTCAATCAGGGTGCTGCTGCCCGTCCAGTCGCGGAGATCGTCGGCATCCATGCCGCGGGTGAGCGGTGGAATTCGACGGGGAAGACGCGCCGGGCTACCTTCGGGCACACGCGCCATCCGAGGGCCCGGGTCATCCATTCAGGGTCCTGGGCACAGATCAGAGCCCGGCCTCCAGCCCGCACATAGGGCTCCAGCCTGGCAGCCACCGCCGGGTCGTCTCTTCAAGGCGTTGCGTCCGATCACCACCAGGGGGGCAGCCGCGCCATTCCAGGAACGAGTCCGATAGCCCAGGTTCGCCAGCATTTTGCTGGTCAGGCCGTTCGGATCAACGATGGCGATCTGACCCCTGCCCGCCTTGTCCTCGCCAAACACGCGAAACGCAAAGGTATCCTGGTGCTTGGTCTCGCCGATCGTTGCGGTCAGCGTGATCTGGCCGTCGGCCTTGCCACCGGCTTCCGCAGCGGGCGCGATGACCTGGAAGGGAATGAATCGGATCTCGGAAACGGCCAGGCTGCCTTGCATCTGGCCCTTGGCCACTTCCTTCCCGCCGACCGTGGCGGTCCAGGTCGCCGTGAAGTTCTGGGGCTGGCGGGTATCGTTGATCAGGACGATCTGCTTCTCGATCTTCTGGCCGGGGCTGAAGTGGTGGTCCTTGGCGGTGTACGCCCCCGCAGGGCCGGCGATCCACGCCAGGGTCGGGCCGTTGATCTCCTTGAGCGCGTCCTGCATCCAGGACCAGGTGCGCAGGCCGCCCGGCAGACCCGCGGTCCGCCAACTGCGCCACGTATTGATGCGGATAGAGCTGCTGGATCTTGTGGTTGTTGGCGTACTCATCCAGGCGGTTCTCGGAGCTTTCGTAGAGCATCCCGCCGCGGAACAGGTCGTGAAGATACTGCCGATACTTTGGTTCCTCCGAAGCATAGGCGTCCGTGCCAAAATAGATGGCGGCGAATTCCGTCAACAAGGGCTCGCTGGTGATATTGCTCTCAAACCCGTGGCGCCCGCGCCGGAACGTGCAGTCCATCGGGGTGCCGAACTCGACCATGGAAATCGGCATCTCGCCGCTTTCGGCCCATGCGCTGAGCCAGTCTTCGCGCTCCTGGAGCGGGATGAGGTCCAGGTAGCAGTTCATCGTGTAGATGTCGCCCGTATAGGCCCCGGAGTGGCTGTAATAGACTCGGGTGGGGTCGAGCTTCTTGAGCCCGTCGAACATCTCCTTGCCGGCGACCATGAGGCGCTGCCAGCGCTCGTCGTTCTGACCCCAGCCGCGGCGGCCCATGTGGCGCGGATCGGCGTCCACGGCGCTGTTGAAGAAATTGAAGCCGGCGATCCACATGACCACGGAGGGATGGTTGCGGTAGTGGCGCATCCAGACGGCGGCGCGCTCGAAGGCACGCTGCCGGTTCTGCTCCCAGATCAATCTGCCCCCTCGAACCCATCATGTACTTGTTGGCGTTGAGGATATACTGTGCCACCAGGTATCCCTTGCGATCGGCGTCGTCGAGATTTCGCCCCGAGTCGGCGGTATCGCCCCGGGTATCCACATTCGCCGCTCCCATCTCGGAGAAAGTGTCCCCCACCTGCATGCGCGGCCCGTTGTAGAAGCAAGGCTGTCGCAGGTGGATCACGGTGCCGTTGAGGTAGAATTGCCGGCCTTCGATCCAGAACTCCCGGAAGCCGAATTTCTGGTTGTACTCGTCATCCAGGCCCGCGCCCTTCACTTTCAGCCGAAGGGTATAAAGATTGGGCTGGCCCACGTCCCACAGGCGCGGATCGGCCCAGGGCCACGAGAGAGCAACGGTCTGCGTCTCCTTGGCCACCACCGTCGCGTCCGCCGCGAAGCTCTTCTCCACCTCGCCCTTTTCGTTGAGCATGTCCGCAACGACCTGAACCGGGCCCGCCTGTTTGACGCCGGTCAACTCCACGTCCAGGGAGATCTCCTTCTTCCGCGTTGAAGTGCGCACGAAGACATCGGTCACCCGCGCCTCCGAGGAACGGCTTTCCAAAAAGACGCTGCCGGTCAGGCCCCGTGACCTGAGCGAGGCCGCGGTGATAGGAGACGTTCGCTGAAGGCATTCTGCCAGAAGGTCCCCACCTGTTCCGCATCGGCGATGGCCGCCACCAGCACCCGAACGTCCGCCGTTTGGCCGGGCGTTACCGCTGACGTGATGTCCACCGAGCCCCACGGCCAGGCGATTCTTCCGCACTCCGTGCCGTTGACATAGACGATCGCGTCCGTGCACACGCGGTCGAAGCGCAGGCTGATCGCGCGGCCTTGCCATTCCGCCGGGATCGGCACCTGTCGCTCGTACCAGGCGCGCGCCACCCGCGCCCCGTCATAGAGATCCCACTGCGGGCCGCCGCCGAGGGCCACGAAATCGGAAGACCTGCCCGCGGAACGTCTGCCAACTGCCCGGCACCTTGATATAGGCCCACCCCACCTTGGCGGGTCTCCGCGGTTCCTTCGGCTGCGGGGATGAAGCGCCAGATGCCGTCCAAGGACACCTGCGCCCGCTTTGCATTCACCGTTACGATGCTCGTCTTGTCCCAGTTCAGGCTGATGCCGGCCGGCAGCACGGCGTCTGCCAACTGCGTCGTCGCCAGCCAAGTGGGGCGTGACCGTGAGGTCGGCGATCTCGAACACGCCGGTGCAACGGAACATCGCCGGCTGAATGTTCAGGCGGGTTGCTCCCTTGGGCACCTTCAGTTCCACCGACTTCGTCACCCAATCGGAGTCGGCCGCTAATTCAGGAACCTGTGACGGGTAGCCAAATGAGCCGCCTTCGAAACTCATCGCCACGCGGGCGTCGTGCCAGCCCTCCTTGCCCACTTTCAGATTCGTGGCCTTCAGGCGCACCGAGATGGTCAGGGACTCGATCTCCGGGGCGACTCTCACGTAGGCGTGCACATAGTCGAGTTGACGCTCCGCATCGTGATTCTCGATGCGCAGCCAGGACTTGCCGTTTTCCGAGATGACCTGGAATTCCTGGTTCTCCGGAATGTTGAATCCCTCGGCCCACCCCGTATTGGCGCCGGGGTTCTTAAAATCCCCCTGAGGAAGCAGGTTCACTTGGGCCCAGGTCTGACCTCCTGCGACACACAGCCAAAGGAACGCCAGCACCCGTGGAAAGAAGAAACGGCGGATTCCCTTCGCCGAGAGCTTCACGTTCGCCCGTGCGCCCGACGGACAGACGGCGGCCGGCACGAAGGCCATGCCTGCGACCAGGAGAGGAGGGAGTGAGGCAACACGTGCGGATTTCATTTGATCGGCTCGATGAATCGTCCGTCCGGGGACCTCGTCGAGTCCAGGGAAGCGCCATGAAAGGCGCGGGCGAGGACGGCAAGGTTCTTCTCATCCCCTGAGAGTTCGCCGACCGGCCGGGAGAGCAGCAATGCCAGCGGCAGGAGCGGGTCCGCGCCGGGTTGGGTGAAGCCGTACAGGCCGATGCCCTCCTTCACTGCGGCGGGGACGATCTGCATCGGATCCTGTTGATTCCAGTTGGCAAGACAGGTGATCAGGCGGGTGTGCGGCCCGATCATCCGCTTCGCGTCCGCCGTGCGTTTGAGGTCGCCGGCCTCGTTGAGAAGCCAGTCCGTTTCCCGCAAGGCTCGCGAGTTGACGATATGAGGGTCGTTGACGTCGGCACAGGTCAGCCAAACGATGCAATTGGGGCGGGTTTCCTTGGCCGCCTTGCGAATGACGCCCCAGCAGCGATCAACGGCCCGGCGACCGTATTCCGTCATCCTGGCGGCGGGCAGTGCCGCTGCTCCGGGGAACGGCTCACCCATCAATTGGGCGTAAAGCTGCTTCTCACATTCGAGCCAGCGACCGCCGTTCCCGGCGCGTGTCGTGGGCATCCGGAGCCAGTCGATCATGAACCCGTCAATCCCGGTCTTGCCGACAGCGTCGCGGATGGCCGCGTCCAGATACGCCAGGTATTCGTCGGTGTAGGGAAGGTGAGGCTCGCTGGGAATCCCGTAACTGAGCTCGGGATGCGCTTGTCCCCAGCGGGTGTTGGCACCGGCACAGAAATAGCCGAGCACCAACATCCCCTCCCGGTGCGCGCCCTTCACGACGGCGCGAAGGAAGTCGTGTTCCAGGCCGGGTTGCTCGGGCACGACCCCGTGCTTATACCAGGCGTAACCGTTGCACGAAACGCAGAAGGTTTGGATGACATTGGCCCCGAGCGCGCGATACCACGCCACGTGCTGTGCCGGATCGGCGTCGGCCCAGAGTCCGGGCTGGGCAAAGCCGTTGGGACCGCCCGGGCCCCAATTGAAGTCAAGGGCGTAGGCCTTGATGTCCTTTGGCGGCGGGACGGCTCCGCCGCCACCCTCCTCTCCGGCCAGCAGCGTACCCGCGAGCACCCAAGCACTCGCGATAGCGGTGTTGAACAACCGGGGTTTGCTGTGCATCATCCTTTTCACAATTCCTCCACTTGCACGGTCTGTCCGTCGCCACGTGCATTCAACGATACCCGCGCAGCTTCGGCCAGCGCCGGTGTCGTGCGCGGCGTGATGTGGCGACCGGGATAGTCGATAAACACGTGATTACGTTGGACGAACGAACCGTCAGCCATCGTGTTCTTCTTCAACAGCCCTTCCCGCGTCGGATGGTCGCCCGGTTCGTCGGTGGTCTTGATGCCGCCATATCCCTCCATGTTGGATTGTCCGGCGAGGATGAAGACCTTGACGGGAGGCTTGGCGGCCCCTCTTGAGGCCGCGGCCACCTCTACCTGCTGACTGATGACCAAGCCCGCCAACGCCCAAAGAGCCAGACCTGGCTTCCAACTCGCGGTCAGCACACTATTCAGTGATAAGAACCTATTGCTCTTCGCTGGGTACATGGGCGATCCGGTCTTTTTAGTTGCGTCCGGTAGTTTTATCTGCGGCCGCGTTGCCAACAAGTGGATTCTCGTTGGGGCGAATCTTGCTGAGGGCATGTCGGGGAGAATTCAGGAATGAAGTGCTCGATTGCGTAGCCCGCCGAACGGCTCGCATCGGGGCACCTGCCCGCGCGGGTCACGACGTCGCCCCGGACGCACTGGGCGGGGTCCCGCACCGCGGGCATGCGCCCGATGACACTGGCGGGGCTGACGCGAACCGACGCAGCGCTCTGGCTGACATAGGAAGATCACTCGCGTGAACGGAGCCAACCGCTCCGAATCCCCCATCTACCCTCGTTCGACGTCCACAAGACGCGCGTCATCGGCTTTGGCAGCTCTGTGGGCGGCTACCTGTGTACACCAGCCAAACCAGCCGCGGAAGGCGTGGGAAGCCCTTCTCGAGCGCGATTCTGCCTGATTTCACTTTGGACTTCCCCTCCCGCTCAGGCAGGCTTCACGCTCCGTCCAATGCACCGACTGGGCTCCAGGCGACCGGCCGCGAATCACCGTCCATCATCCGCGTAAGCTGGTGGTCCGCCTTCGCCGCGTTCTCCTATGACATCTTGCGAGCGAACAGCGATGACTCCGCCACTGCGGTCGTCGTCACCACTATCCATGTCCTCAGTTGTCGGGATCTCAACGCCGTGCCGGAGGGGCCCTACTTCTACTGGGTCCGCGCCCGAAACGCCGGAGGCGTAAAGGGGCTTGCCGGCCTGGTCCAGGGCGTGCGCCGGCAGCCCGTCCCGGGCGACGTCATGGTCGAGCGGGCGGTGGATGGCATCGTGCACGCCTCGCCGGCGCTGGCTCCCGACGGCACGCTGTACGTCGGCGTGCAAAACCGAACCGATACTGTGTCGCCGTGTGCACTGTACGCCCTGAATCCGGACGGAACGAAATGGAGCTACATGGGCACCACCTCGACCTTCGGTTCGCCCGCCATCGGCCCCGACGGCACGATCTACTATGGCGCCTACCATCAGAATCTCATCGCGCTCAATCCGGACGGTTCTCGGGAGTGGGAGTTCAATCCGAAGTACGCCGTCGTTGGCACTCCGGCCATCGGGCATGACGGCACGGTCTATTTCGGCGCCCTTGGCGCCGGCTTCTATGCCTTTGACCCCGACGGAAGCAAGCGCGTGGTCGTTAGTCAGAGCACACTTCGCGCGCTCCGCCCGACGAATGGCAGTCAATACTGGAAAGTCACGCCCTACGCCTGGACGTCGGGGGTGCTGGTGGATGCCGACGGGACGGTGCTGGCGACGACCACCGACCATGTAGTTGAGCTTCACCTTCTGGTCAGCCATGACCGCCTTGGCGGCGGAGTGGCCGATGGCGACCTGGAGGTCGGGTTCCCGCTTGAAGCCTACCAGCGGGACATGAGTTCGGGCCGCACGTTGATAGCGGCCTTCTGTACTTCGGCGGCGGCGGCTCTGGTCGCGGCTTCCGAAGAGGCCCTTGTCTTTGGACGTGAAGTTGGCCATGTTCTTGGCCATGAGCAAGACCGTTAACATCGCGGAGTTCAAAGACCGGTTCTCGGAACTGCTCGCCTTGGTGGAGCAAGGCGGCGAGGTGATCGTCTGCCGGCGCAATGTGCCGCTGGCCCGCGTCGAACCCATCCGCAAGCCTGCGCCCCGGAAGGCACAACACAGCGTGGTGGGTTGCATGAAGGGCACGGTGCAAATCCATGGCGACATCACCGAGCCATGTATTCCGGAGGGCGACTGGGAAATGCTCAAGTGAGGCTTCCATGCCTTACCTTCTCGACACTTGCGCCATCCTGTTCATCGCGGAGAACACCGCCGACCTGGCGCCGGCGACGCTCAAGCTGATTGGCGCGGCGCCTCCGGGTGAAGTCTTCGTCTCGGCGATTTCGGTAGCGGAATTGGCCTGTCTTCAGGAGCGCGGGAAGATCACGCTCAAACAACACTGGCGTGCCTGATGGAACGCCTTGTTGAAGCGGACGGCGTGGACTTGTCTGCCGATCACTGCCGAGCTCCTGGCCGAAGCCTACAGCCTGCCGCCGCCGATTCACCGCGACCCGGCGGATCGAGTTCTCATCGCTACGGCACGCCTTGAACGCCTGACGCTCGTGACCAACGATGGCAAGATCCGCGGCTACCCGCACGTCACGACAACCGCCTGACGAGCCCCTGGTCCTGGCGGCTGCCGGAACCTTCGCAGTCCACCAAGCGCGAAAAGGCAGCCGCGTCTCCATTGTAAGCGGCACGCAAGAGTTTCCACCAGAAGAGCTGCCAGGTTCCTCGAAGCGGCTTTTGGAATTGCCGTCGTCCTGGCCGCAGGATTGACGGCATCATGGATGATGGCAATCTGACGGCATGACGCGCACGCAAATCCAGTTGCCCGATGACGTTTACGAACGTGCCCGCAAGGTCTGCAAAAGCCGGGAGATTTCCCTGGCCGAACTCGCGCGGCGCGGACTGGAGTACATCCTGAGCGTCTATGCGAACCAGCCCGGCGCGAGCGGTGGCCCAAGCCCCGCCGCCTCGGTTGGAAGGGGCTCAGCGATGCGGAGATCAAGGAGCAGGCGCAATTGACCGCCACGGAAGCCGACTTGGCCCACCGCCGGAGAAAGTGAAGCGCGATGCTCTCCATTGACACCAACATCCTGTTCCACGCCTTCAACGAAGACTCGCCCAGCCACGCGGCGGCCTACACCTGGCTGACCTCGATCCAAGATCAGGAAGATGTGGCCATTTCTGAATTCATCCTCGCCGAACTTTACGGCCTGCTGCGCAATCCCGCCGTGCTCAAACATCCGCTCGACGCCGATGAAGCGGTGGAAGTCATCCAAACCTATCGACGTCACCCGCGCTGGCAGCTCATCGGTTTCCCGGTGGAAAGCCGTCCGCTGCACGATGCCCTCTGCCAAAAAGCTCGCCGGAAGGATTTCGCCTTCCGCCGCCTCTACGACGCCCGCTCCGCCCTCACGATGACCGCGCAAGGCGTGACTGAATTCGCGACGATGAACGCGAAAGACTACGAGGTTCTGGGTTTTCGGAAGGTGTGGAATCCGTGCTCGACGTGAAACGCACTGGATGCGAAAAACAGCGTTGTCCCCAATGCCCAGCGTCGTGACAGCAAATGTGAAAACCGAACTCCCGTACTACGGCATCAACTGCCGTGGTCCGGGGGTGCGTTGGCTTGGCGGCAAGGCGACGCCGGAGGCGCTCGACTATCTCGACCTTGTTGAGCCGAGCGGACCAAGGGAGGCAGATGAAGTGATGCCCGATGGCGTGGCAGAAAATCAGGGACGCCCGCTTTTGTTCTTCGTCAACGCCAGTCGGCTGGCCCAAGTGCCCGATGCCCGAAAAGCACAACTCAGAAAGTTGCGCCGCAATCTCGGATGTCGCGGAGACCGGGCGTATCTTGCCGTGGTTCGTCCGGGCGCGCTCGACGTGGCGCCGGTTAGCCTCGCTGACCGCACACCAGATTGGCAGACCTACGAACGCGGCTCGCACCGGGCGTTGACGTTCTTCTCCCGTCTCGCGCTTGGGCGCTGCGATGAGCTTGAGGAGGGCGAAGACAACGAGTTCCTCTTCAGCCAGATGTTCAAATTGGTGGACCGAACCGCCACGCGGCTTGAAGAACTTAGCGTGAAGCGTGCGGAGGTGCTGTCGCTTGTAGGCCGAGCACTGTTCTTCCGGTTTTTGCGTGATCGCCAAGTCATCAAGGACAAGAAGGAGGTTCGGGCGAAAATTGCCTCGGGCGCAAGCCAACTCATAGAGTGCTTCGATAACGCAGAGAATGCGGCGGCAACCTGCCTGTGGCTCGACAGAACATTCAACGGGGATTTCCTCCCACTCACCGACGGCGGCAGCCGCGCCTTTTTCAAGGACCTTGGGCGACGAACCGACGGCCGCATCTTCCATCACCTTGGTGGCATTGCTCGTGGGCAGGAACCAGTCGGCGACGATGGTTTTCAACTGCGGCTCCCGATTCACTGGGGCGACTTGATGTTTGAGCACATCCCCGTCGGCCTGCTCAGCCAGGTCTATGAGCAGTTGTCGTGGAAGTGGGAACCGGAGGATTCCCGCAAGAGCAGCGTCCATTACACGCCGCGCAACATCGCTGCGACACTGGTGGACGAAGCGTTCGACAACCTGCCGGATGCCTACAAAGCCCGCGTGCTGGATCCGGCTTGTGGCGCATCGGTCTTCCTCGTGCTGGCGTTTCGCCGGCTCTATCGCGAGCGATGGAAAGAAGCGCTGAAGAAGAACCCGAACGCGCCTCGCCCAAACACCGCCGCCATTCGCGAAATCTTGGAGCAGCAACTCACCGGCTTCGACATCAGCGAGGAAGCACTCAAGCTCTCCGCGTTAAGCCTCTACCTCACCGCCATCGAACTCGACCCGGAACCGGTGCCGCCTGAGAAACTGGCCTTCAAGAAACTCCGTTCCGGCCATAGCGCCATCCTGTTTAACTGGCGACGGGAGAAAGAGGACAAAGCCGAGGGACCGGTCATCGGCAGCCTTGGACTGCACGTCGGCAGGCGGTTCGACGGCGCGTTCGACCTCGTGCTCTCGAATCCTCCTTGGACAAGCCTGGGAAGGAAGGATAAGGCACTGGCGTTGGAACTGGACAAGGTCAGCCGGGCCATTGTCACAAGAAAAGACCCCACGTTGGGAAAAGCCTACGAGAATCCTGACAGCAGCCCTGACCTGCCGTTCCTCTGGAAAGCCACCGAATGGTGCAAGCCCGACAGCGGGCGCATCGCGATGGCGCTACCCGCGCGCACCCTGTTCAAGCAGCGCGAAAACTCACAGCATGCCCGCAAGTCCATCTTCCGCCTGCTGGAGGTCACCGGCATCATCAACTGCTCGAATCTGCGCAAGACGAAGGTGTGGCCCGACATGGACCAGCCGTTCATGCTGCTCTTCGCGCGCAACCGAAAGCCAAAACCAAACCACCGGGTTCATTACATCTCGCCACACACCGACCTGCCGCTCAATCGCGCCGGCGAGACGCGGATCGACGACAAGTCCGCAATGCCTGTCGAGGTCGAGGCGGCGATTCAGGAGCCGTGGCTGTGGAAGGCGCTGGCCGTAGGCACATCACTGGACATCGAGGTGGTGCGGAAAATCAAAGCCTCCGGCGGGCGACCGCTGGAGGAGTATTGGGTGAAAGATCTGGGGTTGGCGTGCAGCAACGGGTATCAAATCAAGGCCACGCAAGTGGAGCAGAAGGACGCGTCACTACTCGAAAATCTGCCCGATTTGAACTCCCCGTCTCTTTTTCGCTTCCTTGTCGATACCGATCAGCTAGCCCCCTTCACGCGGCCGAAGCTTTTCCGCACGCGACTGCACAATCGCCACTCGGACCCTTTACGTGTGTATCGTGCGCCCCTTGCATTGATAAAAGCATCCCCGGGCGATGACCGAGAAAAGGGCCGCGCCCTGCTGGGGCTAACAGATGTAGCCTTCAGCGAGAGCTTTTACGGCTATTCGGCGGCGGGACATCAGAAGGCGGAACTGTTGGCGCGGTATCTCCAGTTGTTCGCGCATACCAATATCGCAATGCACTTCACGCTCATGACGAGCGCAGAGATTGGCGTTGAGCGCCCGAAGTTTCAGAAGCTGGATTTCGATGAATTCCTCATTCCGCGGTTCGAAGCGCTGACCGATGTTCAACAGCTAGAGGTGAGCAGGCTTTCCACCCGGCTGATCAAGCAAGACGCGACAGTGTTCCCCGACATCGACTTCTTCTTCGGCCACCTCTACGGCCTCGACGAGTTCGACGTGGAAGTCATCCACGACACGCTGGAAGTCCGCGAACCGAATGACGAACTTGGCGTTCGCGCCAGCACTCCACCCACGGGGCCGGAACGGCTTAAGTTCATGCGCCGGGTAGAATCCATGCTGCGTCCTTTCTTCAGGATAATGGGCCGGCAACCGGAATTAGGCTCCTGGCCCCCCAATGCTGCACCGGACGCGCCCTTCATGGCCATGCTCCTGCGGGCAAGAGGCGCGCGCGTGGCCGTAGATGAGGCGCTGTTCCAGGAAGCCATCCTGTCGCTGGCCCACGAAACGGGTGCCACACGAGTCATCAAGCAGTTGGACGGCGCACTGCTCATCGCCGTGCTTCGGCAATACCGCTACTGGACGCCGAGCCGGGCACGAATGCTGGCGGTTACCATTTTGCGTGACCACCTCACCGTATTTGAAGGATGAGACATGGGCCACGGCTTCTTCAGGGACGAATCTGACCTTCCGCTGCCGCACCCGCCGATCCCGTGGCCGCTCCTGCTCAAGATCGAAGAAGCCATTGGCGTTGCGTGGGGGTTGCTTCGTGGCCAGCCGCCGGAGGAGTTTGATTTGCAGACAGCGGAGGAAAACGAGATAACACACAAGCTCCAGACGGCGCTGTTCGACCGCGTTCTCCGAGACCGGCTGGTGACAGGATTCGACCGTCAAGTGTTCACCGTCGGCACTCGCGGCACCGAGTTGCAGAATTTCGACGGCACGCGACGGGACATGAAGCCGGACTTGCTGATTGGATTTCTAGCCCGGCCTGAAGTGCGCGTCCCGACCCAAGACTGGTTGTTTATCGAGTGTAAACCCATCGGCACAAAGCACGACGTAACCCGGCATTACTGTCGCAAGGGCATAACCCGTTTCCTCAAGGGCGAGTACGCGTGGGCAATGACCCAGGCGCTGATGGTGGGGTACGCGAGTGCCGGCTTTGAATTGAGTACAACCCTCAAAGAAGCCCTCAAGCACGGCGAAGCCGAGTTTCACGTCGAGTCTCAACTCCGAGAGTGTCAACGGACCGAGCGGACGCTGTTCAGCCATGACGTTCACATCTCACGGCATCGAAGGGGTTTTCCCTATCCCGAGACGGGTGTCACGGCACCCTCCATCACATTGCGCCACCTCTGGCTGAAGCGCGATTGAACTCCTTGTTCGCTTCGTTCCAATCGAATCACCGGAACCAGACAGTCTCTGGCGAGCATTTACGCCATGTGATGGCAACAAAAAGCCGCTCCAGTTTCCCGGAGCGGCTTGTGTGAATTCAGTCAGCGGCGCTCTGCCGAGGCGCCGCTATGAGTGGAAGGTTACTTCTTCTTCGCCGGCTTGGTGGCCTTGGCGGCTTCCTCTTCCAGCGCGGCTTGCGCGGCGGCGAGGCGGGCCACGGGGACGCGGAAGGGCGAGCAGCTCACGTAGGTCAGCCCGAGCTTGTGGCAGAACTTCACCGAGTTCGGGTCGCCACCGTGTTCGCCGCAAATGCCCAGCTTGATGCCAGGCCGGGTCTGGTTGCCCTTCTCGACGGCGATCTTCATGAGCTGGCCCACGCCGGCCTGGTCAATCGAGGCGAACGGATTGGTCTTGCAGATTTCCAGTTCCGCATACGGCGGCAGGAAGCTGCCGGAGTCGTCGCGGCTCATGCCCAGGCAGGTCTGGGTGAGGTCGTTGGTGCCGAAGCTGAAGAACTCGGCGGTCTGCGCGATCTCGTCGGCGGTCAAGCGCGCCGCGCGGGACTTCGATCATGGTGCCGACCATGTAGTTCAGCTTCACCTTCTTCTCGGCCATGACTTCCTTGGCCACGCGATGGACCACTTCGACCTGGAGATCGAGTTCCCTCTTGAACCCGACGAGCGGGATCATGACTTCGGGCTTCACCTTGATGCCGGCCTTCTGGACCTCGGCCGCGGCTTCGAAGACGGCGCGCGCCTGCATCTCGGAGATTTCGCGATAGACGATGCCGAGGCGGCAGCCGCGGAAGCCGAGCATGGGATTGAACTCATGGAGTTCCTTGACGCGCTGCTTGATCTTCGCGACCGGCACGCCCATCTTCTTGGCGAGGTCCTTCTGCGCGGCGTCCTCGTGCGGGAGGAACTCGTGCAGCGGCGGGTCGAGGAAGCGGATGGTGGCCGGGAAGCCTTTCAGCGCCTTGAAGATGCCGACGAAGTCCCCCTTCTGGTAAGGCAGCAACTTGGCGAGCGCCGCTTTGCGGTCCTCGACGTTGTCCGCGAGGATCATCTCGCGCATGGCGTCGATGCGGTTGCCCTCGAAGAACATGTGCTCGGTGCGCGTGAGGCCGATGCCGGTGGCGCCGAACGCCATGGCGTTCTCGGCTTGCTCGGGAGTGTCGGCGTTGGTGCGGACCTGGAGCTTGGTGACCTTCGAGCACCAGTTCATCAGGGTGGCATACATCCCGTAGGTCTCGCTCTGTCTTGCCGTCGAGAGACTTCTCGACGAGCACCTGAACGATCTCGGAAGCGGCGGTCGGGAGCTGGCCGGCATAGACGTTGCCGAGCGTGCCGTTGATGGAGAGGAAGTCGCCTTCCTTGTAGGTCACGCCGTCCGCCGTGAGGGTCTTGGTGGCGTAATCAATCTGGAGCGCGCCGGCGCCGCAGACGCAGACCTTGCCCATCTGGCGGGCGACGAGCGCGGCGTGCGAACTGACGCCGCCTTTCGCGGTGAGAATGCCTTCGGAGGCGATCATGCCGCGCAGGTCTTCGGGCGTGGTTTCGTTGCGAACGAGGAGAACCTTCTCGCCCTTGGCGGCGGCCGCGTCGGCGCGGTCGGCGTTGAGATACATCTTGCCGGAGGCGGCGCCGGGACCGGCGGGCAGACCCTTGGCGATGACCTTGGCGGCCTTCTCGGCCTTCTGGTCGAAGATCGGGGCGAGGAGTTGGTCGAGCTGATCGGCCGGGTTGCGGCGGATGGCGGTCTTCCAGTCAATGAGCTTCTCCTTGACCATGTCCATGGAGAACTTGAGCGCGGCGATGGCGGTGCGCTTGCCGTTGCGCGTCTGGAGCATGAACACCTTGCCGTCCTGGATCGTGAACTCGAAGTCCTGCACGTCCTTGAAGTGCGTCTCCAGCGTCTTGCGGATGTTGTCGAGCTCCTTGTAGGCGGCGGGCATCTCCTTCGCGAGTTGCGCGACGGGCTCGGGCGTGCGGACGCCGGCGACGACGTCTTCGCCCTGGGCGTTGATGAGGAATTCGCCGTAGAACTCCTTCATGCCGTTGGCCGGGTTGCGCGTGAACGCGACGCCGGAGCCGGAGGTGTCACCGGTGTTGCCATAGACCATCGCCTGCACGTTGACGGCCGTTCCCCACTCGGAGGGAATGCCGTACTTGCGGCGATAGACGATGGCGCGGTCGTTCATCCAGGAGCCGAACACGGCGCCGGCAGCGCCCCAGAGCTGCTTCCAGGGATCCTGCGGGAATTCCTTGCCGGTGCGCTCCTTGATGAGCGCCTTGAAGCGGATGACGAGTTCCTGCTGGTCGGCGGCGGTGAGCTTCGAGTCTTCGATGTCGGCGTGATACTTCTCATGCTTGAAGCCGTGGATGACGACTTCGAACGGCTCGTGATCCTCGTCCTTGCCCTTCTGGACGCCCATGACGACGTCGCCATACATCTGGACGAAGCGGCGGTAGCAATCCCAGGCGAAACGCTCGTTCTTGCGTGGCCGTCACCAGCGCCAGCACGGTCTCGTCGTTCAGGCCCAGGTTCAGAATCGTGTCCATCATGCCCGGCATCGAATCGCGCGCGCCGGAGCGGACGGAGACGAGCAGCGGCATCGCGCTCTTGTCGCCGAACTTGGTGCCCATGATCTTCTCGAGGAAGGCCATGCCCTCCTGGGCCTGGGCCTCGAGGACCTTGGGGTAGGTCTTCTTGTTGGCGTAATAGTAGGTGCAGACCTCGGTGGTGATGGTGAAGCCTGGAGGCACCGGCAAGCCGATGCGGGTCATCTCCGCCAGGTTCGCGCCTTTGCCGCCGAGCAGCGGCTTCATGGAGCCGTCGCCGTCGGCCTTCTTGTTGCCGAACAGATAGACGTACTTCGTTGCTTTCGTTGCTTTAGCCATAGTGTTCTCGTTTTCTCGTTCTCAAATGAGCGCCGGCCTGGCCGGGCGCGAATCCTGAAGTGAACCCGCCGCCGCGAATAGGTGTCAACGGCTGAATTGTTCAGTGCGATGGCAAAATAAGGTCAGCGCAAGGCGATCCCACCGGCCGGTGTCGCCCCGGGGTGGTCAAGGGAAGACGCCTTACCAGCCCGAAGTGCGCGCCCCCGAACCACTGGAAAATGACGATCCTCCGACGCCGGAACCGGAGCTCCCCCAGGACGATCCCCCGCCGAAACCGCCGCCTCCCCCAAAGCCGCTACGGCTGGCGCGGGCGGCCTCCGCCAGCGCGCGCGCCCGTCGTTCCGCAGCCCGACGGGCCTGCTCCGCAGCCTGACGACGCTGAACCTCCGCCTCGGCTGCGAGCACCGCGGCTTGCGCAACCCGGCGGGCCGTCTCGGCCATGGCCAGCGCGGCCGCGTAATCGCCGCGCTGCAGCAAGGCACGCGCACGTTCCAGATTGTCCCCTCCGGGCGAGCCCAACACGGCCACGCCCCAACCGCCGGTCCAACCACCCGCCAACCGGACCGCACTGGCCGCGGCGCTCAGGGCGTTGCTCGCGGCCCGCGCCCGCTGAATCTCGCCCCGCAACTCCGCCGTGATCTGGGCCGCCTCGTTGGTGATCCGGTCGGCCTCGGTGTCGAGCGCCACCCAGTCCCCGTGGGGTTGCGCCAGCGTCGCCGTGGTCTGACGCAACGCCTCCGCGAGTTGCTCCAGCCGGCTCAGGGCGGTCCGTATCGCCTGGCTGCTGGGCACGGAAACCGAACTGGCCTCGGCCGCCGCCCGTCGCGACTCGGCCATCTGACCCGTCGCTGCCCGGACGCTGCGGTCGGTCTCCTCGAACACATCGCGGTCGCACCGCGCCTTGTCCGTCACCTCATTCAACGCCGCGTTTACCCGTTCCAATTGCTCCGCCACGCTGAAGGGATCTTCCCGCGTCGCGCCGACCCGCGGACGGACCACCGCGAACCGCGCCTTGGCCGCCTCCAACAAGCGCTGCGTCGGAAGCATCGTGGTGGGCGCGGCCACGAGGCGGTCGCACTCACCCAAGCGGGCAGCCAAAGCCCGGCTGGTCGTGGCGTTGGCGACCTCGGTGGTTTCCAGGCGCTTGGCCTTGTCGGCGATCTCGGCCAGGCGGTGCTCGGCCACTGCGTTCGCGCCCGCGGCCTGCTCCCAACGGGCGGCGGCCTGAAAGAGTCGCGCCGCGCCGAAATCGGATTCCGCCTGTTCCACCGATTTGCGGGCCGCGGCGAGCGCCGATTCGGTTTCGGCGATGTTATCTTCGACCGTGCCGTTCGCATTGGGATGCGCCGCGTCGCCCGCGCCGAGCCGCAGAACCGGGGCCGCGTAATGCCGGACAATCCCGTCCAGGATCGTGCGCTGCCCGGCGACGAGTCCGTTGAACCGGGTGGTTTCAGCGCGGAGCGAACCGACGGTCTTCGCCTGGGTGGCCAGAATGCGTAGCGCCGCCGCGGGCATCTCGCCGGCGGCCTGGGTCAGACTCACGACGGAGTCGAGCGCACCTTCGGCGGCGTCAACGTCGCCGCGATCCAACCCGGCGAGCGCCGCCGCCAGATGCTCGCCGGCTTTGGTGACCACTTCGTCGGGATCGTGACCCGCCTCGCGCAAAACCTGTGCGGGATCGAGGTGCAGTGTTTCGCCGACGGTTCGCCGGGCCGCGGCGATGGTTGCCTGAACGTCCGCCAGGGCCTGGCGTGCCGCCCCGCGCCGGCGCCGGTCGAGTTCCACGGCCTTGCCGGCGCGTGCCACCAGGGCCTGCCAACCGGTTTCCCAGGCGGCGATTCCGGTGGCGGCCGACTCGGTGAGCGACAGGTCGGCAAGCTGCTCGGCGGACACGGACAGCCGTCTTGCCTCGGCCTCGATCCAGGCGGCGTTCACACCTTGAGGCGCCAGTTCCGCCGCGCCTCTTTGCAGGGCAGGCACGCCTTCCTTGCGCGCGGCCAGGGCCAGGGCGGTCAGCTTCGCGGCGTCGGCGGCCTGTTGCCTCGCCTTGGCGGCGCGCGTGCGCGCGGCGCCCACCGGGTCCTTCAAGGCCTGTTTGAGAGCCTCGGCCATTTCGTTGCGTGCCGCCGGCAACAGGCGGCTGAAGACCGCGTCGAGTCGCAGGAAGCGGTCGTTCTTCGCCGCGGCTGCGAGGTCGGCTTCTGCGCCGGCAGCCGCCTCGATGTCCGTCTGCGCCGCCTGGACGGCGCCGGTGCAGTTCACCACGCTGGACTCGAGGAGATCGAGGTTGGTGAGTGCGCGCTCCGCTCGCTGATTGAAGGCGTCCATCAACTGCTGGAAAGTCATCGCGAACGGTTCGTACGCAGCGCGGTCGCCGAGCAGGCGGTCGCGCTCGGTGCGTTGGCCGCGCACGATCAAGTCCAGGCCTTCCGCCGGTTTGAACACAATCGGCTCGTCCCGCAGCAGGCGCAGCACGCGGCGGTAGCGGCGCCGGGAGAAGAAGTTCACGAACCGTCCGCTCAGCGACCGCGCCACGAGCAACGCCTGGGCCTGGGCCATCACGCGATCCACGCAAGCGGACATGATGAACAGTTCATCCACGTCCTGGATGATGCGTTGGCAAAGCGGGAGGCTCTCGCCGTCGTAGCGTTCCCCGGCTTCCGCGACCGACGAACCGACCACCTGGGCGCGGCGATCGAGCAGGACGAACAGCGCGTCGGTCTTTTCCCTCATGCCTCGCGTCCAGGTGGCGTGCAGGGCTTCGGCATCGTGCTTCGGCTTGAGGCGGCGGCGGTTCAGGAAAAGGCCGATCAAGCCCAGACCGGCGAGCGTCGTGCTGCCAGCCAGCGCCGCCACCGCCCAGGCGGCTTGCGTGGCGCGCGCCGCTGAAGCCATCGCGCTGCCGGCGGCTCGGAGAGCTTCCTGGGCCGCGGCCAGGTGGCCGACATACGCCGAGTCGGCCCGGGCGTGCTCGGCTCGGGCGGATTTGAGATTCTCGGCCGCGACTTCGAGCGGTTGGCGCGCGGAACTCGAGTAACGGGCCTGCGAAAGCGCCTGGTAGCGTCCGCCCAATTCCTCCAGGCGGGAGGCATCCTCGGTGTATTGGTCCAGCCGGTGCAATTGCTGGCCGATCCGCGTCCGCAGTTCGCCGGCCACCTGCCGCGCCATCGCATAATCCGCGCCCGCCAGCAGCCGCGTGGCCTCGGCGGCGGGGGCCTGGTATAGCGTCGCGTCGAGCCGCGCGAGATCGCCGGTCATTTCCGGGCGACCGTCCGCGAGTTTTGCGGTGCGTTGTTGCAGGGTTGCGAGCTCGGCGTTGGCGGCCTTCACCTCGCTCTCCGCTTCCGCCTGCACGCGCGCCCGGTTGGCTTGCGCTTCCGCGACGCGGCGGGCGACCTCGCGCCGCTCCGCCTCGATCCGGGCCGTGAGACGGTTCTCGATGTTTCGGATCGTGTCCTTGACCGCGTCGAGGATGCGACCTCCGTTCCGCATGGCACTGATGGCGGGCGCATCGAGGTTGCCGATCCAGTTGTCTTCCCCCAGACCGCGATGGTCCTGGGCGTCCGAACCGTAATACGAGAAGCGGCGATCCTTGAGGAACAAGGCGAAGAAACAGGCGTTGTGCTCACCGATGCGCGCGTCCACCGATTGGCCGAATGGGGTCTGGCCGATCAAGCCCTGGCCCAGCGCGTAGTTGACCGCCTCGATGCCGGTGAACGTCCGGCCGTCCGCCGTCCGGTAGGATTCCCCCGCGGCGCTTTCCAGCAACACCACCACCCAGTTCGTGGCATTGGCGTCGAGCCAATCCGCGAGGCCCCCGAGCTGCGTCGCCGAAAGACCGAGGTCGCCTTTCAAGAACAAGTGCTGGCCCGGCTTCCAGACGCGCACCACTTCGGTGCCGGCAGCTACTTCGACCGGACCCGCGTCCACGGTTTGCGCGGCGAGCCCGATGGCCAGCGAGGCGACGGCGAGGATCCACGAAACCCAACCCGGCATTACCACGCGGTTCGACAGCGACGAATTCATAGCGGCTAGATGTGGCGTGAACGAACGCGGCCCACCATTACACTTCCGCCGAGACTTTGGACAGAATTCTCCGCCGCGCCCGCTGCTCCCGCGGGCCGTTCTGAAAAGACGTCGCCGGGGTAAAGGACCCCGGCGACGCGCGAACCGTGGATGCCAGATTGAGCAGCGGTTTACTCCACCGTCACGGCAATCAGAAACGGGGCGGCATTGGCCATTGCGGAACGGTAGTCGAGACTTTCGATCGCCGCGTCGGGCAGCGGGTTTTCCCAAGTGGTCAGGTACAAGCCATGCGGCGGATTGTCAGGCGCCGCGAGGTTCTTGCCGGTCCAGACGGGCTTGGCGAGGTCATCGCCACTTTCGCTGGCCTGGGTCCACCAATCCCGCACATCCTTGCCGTACACGACCGGAATCTCGCGCGTTTCGCCGTTGGCGTAATGGACCACATAGGTGGCCACGGTGGTTCCCCTCGGTGATTGCCAGCCCACGGCATGGAGGAAATGCAGCTTGTGCGCGGTCTGACCGACCTTGATGCCGGTCACTTCCTTCGGGAACTTGACGCTGAGCTGTTCCATAACCGCCTGGCCGGAGAGTTGAACGATCCCGCGCACATCGAACTTCACGCCGCCGAATTCCTGCACCCCACTCGGGAGGTTGGCCAGAGTGTTGTTCGCCACGCCGCCCGCGTGCCAGGACTCCGTCAACGCGGCGTTGTAATTCGCGGACAGGTCGAGGAGTTCGCCGGGCGTTTGTGCGTCCCGTTCCGGGATGGCTTGCGTAACCTTGGCGATGCGCTTCGGCGCCGGGGTCTGGATGAAATACCACCGCGGGTTGCGCACGAGAACCTGGCCGTAGCGTTCTGGGTCCCGGTCGCGTGGCGAGGTAAGGCCGGTCTGGAGTTGCTGCAACTTCTCCGGCTGGCTCAGGTAGTCGTCGAAGAAACGATTGCCCACGCTGGAAATCAGGCGGGCGAGTGCGCCGGTGTTCTGGCTGACCGCCACCTCGCAGACGCCAGGTTGCACGCGACGGTACAACAGCAGGCCGCCATCTTCATTCGCTTGGGCCGCGAAATCAGCGAGCAGCTTTTGCAGGATCGGCACGACGGCCGGGCGCGGGAACGCCAGACCGCCGGGCAACAGACAATACAACTTGCCGGTGGCCGGATCGCGATTGAGCGAGAAGATCTCTTCGGGGATGGGCAGCTTGTTGAGTTCCGCCATGGCCGGTTCCACGCCGCCGGCCTGGTCGAGGATCTGCCCGGCCTTGGCCAGGTAAGCCTCCGCGTCGGTGTGCACGCGGTCCTCCAGCGACGCGATCCAGTCCACGAGTTTGGGCAGGCGATACAGCGCCCGGCTGACCGAGAACCAGTTGGCGCCTTCGGGCACGCGATCCAGGAGCTTGGCCAGGGCCGGCGGGAGGTCCTTGGCCGCGTGCGAATCGAGACTCGCGAGCCATTGGGTGGTCTCGCCGTGCTGATGAAAGACGACGTAGCCATCCAGCTCCCGCGCGGCAAAGATGCGCCGGTTGATGAACTCATGCTGGTCGTAGCCGAAGAGGCCGAACGGAGTCGTGTACGCGTTCTCCAGCACGAACCGACGGAGGTGCGGCTGCGCGTCGCTGGCCTCCATGCGACTGGTGGAAAAGAAGAACGGCTTCCGGCCGGTCATGGTCTCGGCGAAGTGCTGACCGAGCTCGCGATTCTCGTTCAGGACTTTCGTTTCGTCTTCGAGGCAGGATTGGAGAACGTCGAAACCGGAGGCCGGAATGAGCTTCACGGGGTGGGCGAACGAGCCCGGCAGATCGCGGAAATAATCCACGAAGCTCGGGTACTCGCTGAGCGGCTTGGCCGGCTGCAATGTCTCGCGGGTGCTGAGCGTCCACGGCACGCGCGTCTCCACGGCCGGCATCGGCTTTTCCTGCGCGAGCACGTCTGCCAGTCGATCGAAGAACGGAGCTTTCAGGCCGCGCGCCTCGAATTCCTGCCGGATGGCCTTCACCCACGCGCTCATGCCGGGTGAAACCGCGCCCACCGGCTGACGCCCCGTCACCTCGAACGAGGCGGGGTCGCCGCCCAACCAGGCCATGGCCTGGCGGACGTCGGCGAGCGGAATGGCGGCCGCGGATTTCTCGGGCTGGAATTGGTGCGAATACACGTGCAAACGCATCGTCGGGCTTGGCGAACCGATGTCCGCCGCCACGGAAATGCCCTCGAAAGCGATCATTTGATTGGTCACGAAATCGAGGAGCTGGCCCGCCGTCGCGGCCACGAAGCCCTCCGCGTAGTCGGCGAACTGGTTGAGGTCTTTCACGCCCCACTCGGCTTGCAGACGCAACTCGATTTGGGTCCGCGCCTCGGGCGGAATCTGCGCTAGCAACGAGCCCCGCTGTTGGTGCAATTGGGCCAGACCGAGACCGCGGAACTGCTGCAGTTGAAACGCCAGCGGCTTGAGCAAGGCGGGGTTCACCACCACGTTCAGTGTCATGCCTGCCACGTCCGTCAAGGCACGACCCAGGAACGGGTCGTGGTCCAGGCGCTGGGCGGAGGGCGAACTGAACAGGGCCTGCGCCAGCGAGCGGTCGCCGCAGAGATACGCCCGGCTGTCCGAGCAGACGACGTATAACTCCGGAATCTGCTTCACGGCCTGGGGAACCAGACGAACGGCCGAGCCCTCACTCAGGCTGATGTCCTCGACCAGGCTGGGCTGCAGCAGGCCGTTGAGCGCGTTGGCCAGCGCGGCGCGATTGGCCACCGGCAGGTTCAACACCCACAGTCGGCGGGGATCGCCGGGATACAACGTCAGGCCCACGCTGCCGCGGGGATCGAGGCCGAGCTTGGCGGCGATGTTGTCCTCGTTCAGCGGCTCCTGGACGGTATGCATTCCCAGAACGGTGAGGAGCGGGTGTGGCGATTGCAGGAGACCTTGCGCGTCCGGCGGCAGCAGCTTCACCGGCAGGGCCGGCACGACGATCTGTTCGATGCCTTCCAAGGCGCCGAGCAGGTTGTTGAGTTGCAGGTGGATGACTGCGCCTTGCGGCAGGACGTTCAGCGCCGGGCCCGCGGGCACGCCGCGATCCCGGAGAAGGCCGCCAGAAAGGGTCGGCTGCGCACAGGCCGACGCGAGGAACACGCAGAGGCCGCCAGCCAGGGCTCCGCGAAGGATTTGCTTTTTCATGTTTGGTGTTTCCGGTTTGAACGCCGTCGGGGACACAGACAGTTCTCCCCGCCGCGGGAGCGTTGCGTCCGGTCCGACAGTGTCATTGGTATTCCTACCCGCGAGGCGCGCAAAAGGTTTCAGCCGAATGTGGACGCCGCGCCGGAGTGGGGCGCGCTCTGCGGATACAAAACGAAAGAGACCGGGCTGACGCCCGGTCTCGTGCTGGCAGAGAAGGAATGACCGCGAGATTACTGTTGCGCGCGGTAGAACTTCTGAGTCCCGGTGGTCGGAATGGTCTGCGGGCTGGAGCCCGCGACGTTTGACCACGGTCCGGTGATGGCCTCCGCGGCTTGCAGGTTGCCCGTGTACGTGATCACCACGTTGCCGGCCGTCTTGGTGATGCCGATGGTCGGGGCCGGCTGCACGGTTCGTGCGCGGTAGGCCTTGAGCGATTTGGAGTTCGCGGTGTCGTTCACGAGGACGTAGTTGCCCTGATCGTCCACCGAGAACCATTCGCAATTGGCGCCACCCTGGCCTTGTTCGTACATGAGCCGCAGCGGGTAAACCCCCGCCTGCGGGACGTAGAAACTGAAGAGCGTGGGTGTCCCCGCGCCACGGCCGCCGTCGTATTGGCCGAGCATGGGGCTGGCGTCATCCGTGAGGCTCACGGTGATCTGCGTGGTGGTCGCGTTGGTCGTCACGGCATCGCCGATGGCAGCCCAGACATCCCAGTTCACCATGATGCAGGGGATGGTGACGCTGCCGTCGCTGCCGCCCATGCCCCACGGCTTCTGGCCGGCGAGGTCGGAGCGATCGACGAAAATCACCGCCAAGGCGCCGGCGTCCTGGCAGAACTTGGCCTTCTGGGCGAACGGAATGCCGCCGCCGCGCTTGACGACCGCGATGTTGCCGGCGACGTCGCTCGCGTTCACGAGTGGGTTGATGCAGAACATGTAGGAGTCACCCACGTTGGCGTTGGTGGTGTCGATCCCAGTGGTCCCGTCGTTGCTTGCCACCAACGGGCGAATGATCGGTGTGCGCGGCCATGGACCGCCGAAAAGGCCGCCGTTGGCCGAGTAGGTCGCAAGCGCGAGGTAATTGCCCGTTTTGCTCGCCGGGGCGGTGACACGCACCGTGCCCGCACCGGGGCTGGCCTGCTCGGCTGCGGTCACCCGGAAACCGTCGTCGCTGTTCACGCCCATCGTGTAAACCCCGCTGGTCGGGAACTCAACGTACGTGAGCACTTCGCTGGCAAGGTTCTCGTAGCCACCCAGAGTGCCGGGTATGCCAGGAATCGGCTCGTCCGTGAAGTCGGGTGCCTGGAAGAAACCGATGTCAGTGCCGAGACCCGCGTCCCGGTTCCAGTTGACCACGCTCGGCACCGTGAATTCACCGTTGTTGGCCAGGGTGAGGTCGGCGATGTTCGGCCCCCAGACGCCCGCCAGCAACGAGTTCCCGACCGGCACTTCGTTCACAATGCCTTGGGCAGTCGCGCCGTTGGCCGTAAACGTGTCCACTTGCCACGTGTGGACGCGGAAGCCCGGCTTGGTTTTGTCGCCCGAACCCAGCGGGGTCCGGAGATCCGGCGGCAAGGTGGCGTCCAGGACGGTGAACTGCCAGGAATTGGTTACTGCGTAGCTACCCGAGTCGGCCCAGGCCACCTGGGCCGTGTTGACCGAACTGACCACGAACGGGCTGGGCGGCGTCAGCTTGGCGGTGGTCACCGATCCATTCTTGTTCACGGTCGTGGGCGTGGTCAAAGCGCCGCCGTTCAAGCCGATGAGAATTGAGCCCTGGTTCACGGTTGTACTCCCATCGGTCACGTCCACCTCGACGTCGCTGTTGGGGAGTACGCCGATTTGAGCCATGCCCGGCACGAGGCGTGAGACGAACGGCGGAAGCGGCCCCACCCGGTACGCTTTGACGGGCGACTGCGCGTCGTTGACAAGCGCTTTCGTGCCATCCGCCAGCACCGTGAACCACTCGCAATTTGCCTGGTTGCCGGTGAGTTCGCCATTGCCGTTCTCCCACAAGAGCCGAAACGGATAAATGCCCGCCTGGGGGATCGTGAACGTGAAGATCGTGTCGGCAGCCCCACGCCCGCCGTCGAATTGACCCAAGACCACTGCGAAGCGGTCGCGTGGGTTCTTGCCGGTGGTGACCTTGAAACCGTCGTCGCTGTTGACGCCCATCTGGTACACGCCGGCGGCGGCGAATTGCAGGAACGTGACCGCCTCGAAACTGGCGTTGCCGGTGCTCTGCGTAGTGCCGGGCAAACCGGGCACGAGTTGGTCATTGGGGAAGTTGCCGCGATCGGTGCCGGTCCCGGCCTCGATGCTGAGGTTGATCACGCCCGGGAAGTCCACAAAGCCCGTGGCATCCGCGCCGGTAGTGTCGGCAATATTCGCCCCGTGCAGGCCGATCAGTTGATCTTCGGTCCACGCCAGGCTGTTCGGCTGCTGGCCGCTGACCAAGGTGCCGTCCGTCTGATAAGTCCGGATACGGAAGCCGGGCTTGGTGGTATCGACCACTCCCGGGGGCATAACGTCGTCGGCCGGAACCGAGACGTAAGGAGCCACCGTGAACGACAGGTCGTTGGTTTGAGACACCCCGGCGCTATCGGCGAACACCAAGTTCACCGTGTGCGCGGAGCCGGAAGCCAGGTAGCTCGGACTGGCATAACTAATCGACGTCAATCCCCCGGCCTGGTTGACCGTGGGGGTCACCGCCGCGTCATCCAGTTTGACGGCAATCGTGCTGGCGTTGGCCGTAGTGGTCTTGTCCTGGACGCGAATCAGGAAACCGTCCAACGCGCCCTTGAACGTCGTGACGTAGGGCAGGGTGTTCGTGGACTGATAGAACAGCAGATCGTTCGGATAAAACTCCCCGGGTTTGAAGGTGAAGATGCGAGCCTCATCGATCGCACCGGCGAAGTTGCCCAGACTCCCGCCGTAAGCCATGAACGGGATCGTGGAGTCCACCGGTGCGCTCGTGCGTGTGGGCGTCCGGGCCACGCCATTGACGTAAAACGTGCTCACCCCGTTGTCGCGGACCACTGCGAGGTGGACCCATTCGTTGGTGGTGGCGGGTTGATACGGGATGCCGACGTAATCCACGTTGCCCAGCACCCCGACGAAGCCCGCGCCAAAATCGTCGTAAAGGATCCCGATACCGTTTTGATTGTGGCCCGTGCCGAACACCACCTTACCCGCGGTGGTGCCGGTGATGAATTCCAGGTCGGAGCTTTTCGCCCAGCACTCCACCCCGACGTTGTTCTCCGGCGGATCCCAGCCCACGTCACTGAAGCCGGTCAGGTCGCCCGGGAACACGTAATACTTGGTGCTGGCCGGTGGGGGTGTCGTGGTCGAGGTGGCCACGCTGCTCCAACTGTTGGCATCGGCGTTCACGAAATCCCGGCCGTTGCCCGAGCTGTCTTTGGGCTCGTTCCCCGTGCCCAGGCCGTCCTCGCCCATCCGGTACCAACCTTCCACCTGAACGGATGCGGAGGTGGTGAGGAGACCTGCCAGAGAACACCCGAGAATCGCCATGAATGTTCTACGCATGATTTTGCCTTTATTTGAATTTCTGATTGACCGTCCTGCCGTTCACCGTCCCCGGCCAACGGGCTGCACTGGGAGACTCGCGAAGCCGTTGCGCATAGCGCGCATCGAGTGCCGGAAGCATTCGGATGGCACGGCGGGTTTCATTCCGATGAACGACCGAGCGGGATTCCATCAGAAGGAGCCCAGAGCGGCAACTTCTTAATCGACACTTCGTAAGCGCGCTTCTTCCCTGGCCAGCGCAGTCGGCTCGGCCAGCGGCCCGTCTGTCATCCGTGCCCGGCGCAGTCAACGGCTGATCGACGGCGCAAGCCGACCTAACCGGCCTGCCAGAAGGGGCACCTCACCTGGTGGTCGGCGGAGATTTCCCCGAGGACCGGCGGCTCGGTGCGGCAGACCGGTTGCGCCAGGGGGCAGCGCGGATGAAACCGGCAGCCCGCCGGGAGCACTCCGCCCCCCGGCACATTCCCCGGGATGCTGCTCAGCCGCCCGGCGGCGTCCCCCAAACGGGGTACGGCCGCCAGCAGCGCCCGCGTGTACGGGTGGGCCGGCCGCTCCAAAACCTCGCGCGTGGCAGCCTGCTCGACGACCTGGCCGGCATACATGACGACCACCCGGTCCGCGAACTCGGAGACAATGCCCAGGTGGTGGGTGATCAGCAGGAGGCCCATTCCGAATCGCCGGCGGAGGTCGCGCAGCAGTTCGAGGATCTGCGCCTGGATCGTCGCATCCAGCGCGGTCGTGGGCTCGTCGGCCACCAGCAGTCGGGGTTGCGACGCCAAGGCCATCGCGATCATTGCCCGCTGGAGCATGCCGCCCGACAACTGATGGGGGTAATCGCGGGCGCGTTCCGTCGGCGCCGCGAGGCCCACGAGGCCCAACAGGCGCGTGACTTCGGCCGGCGTCGCGGCGGTCGGCCGGTGGGCGCGCAACGCCTCCAGAATCTGCGTTCCGATGCGCATGACGGGGTTGAGCGCGACGGCCGGTTCTTGAAAGACATACGCCACCAGCGCCCCGCGGACGGCGCGCAATTCGCGCGGGGTCAGGCGGGTCACTTCGCGCCCTGCCAGCCGGATCTCGCCGGTGAGGATGCGCGCGTTCGGCGCCAGCAAGCGGCCGATGGCGAGGGCGGTCACCGTTTTGCCCGACCCGCTTTCCCCGACGAGGCAAACCGTTTCGCCTTCGTTGACGCTGAGCGAGACGCCGTCCACGGCGCGAATGGCGCGGTCGCCGACGCGGAATTCGATCGTGAGATCCTGGATCGCGAGGAGGGGCATCGCAGACGGCGGCCGTTCGTCCGTCCGGCTCAAAAGTAGATCAAGTATTTGCGCCGCTTCGCGCGAAAAGCCGCTTCGCCGGAATGCCAGGAGGCCACGATACTCGCCGCGGATTTGCCGGCTTGCAGTGCTTTGCGGACGGCGTCGGTGCCGTTGACTTTGTCGAACATGGCGAAGGAGCGGCCGGCTTTGACCGCCTCGGCGAAGAGGTCTCGGCGGCACACTTTGCGTGCAGTGTCCAAGACATAATAGTTGATCGCGGCCAGCGGCGCGGTCGCACCGTCGGTGAACTCCAGCCGGACGCCGTGGACCATGGAGCCCGCATAGGCTCCGCGCGTGGACTTGAAGGAAACTGGAATAAACTTCACGCCGCCCAAGTGGAGCCCGTTGAGGTAAGCGGCCATTTTGCCGGCGTCGAGCCAGGGGGCGGCGAGGCACTGGAACGGGTAGTCGCTCCCCAGACCGATGTTGAGGCCGCCGATTTCCCCCACCGGTCCGGTGGCCGGCAAACCGATGGCCGCGTCGAACGAGCGCACGTTGGGGGACGTGGGGTGCCAAGGCAGGCGCGTGTCCGGCCAGGTCATGGACCGTCGCCAGCCTTGCATGGCAATGACCGTCAACTTGCAGCGGTTGGAGATCCAGCCCTCGCCGTTGATCATGCGGGCCAGTTCGCCGCAGGTCAGGCCGTAGATCAGCGGGATTTCCCACTGGCCGACAAAGGAACGAAACCGGGGGTCCAGCATCGGGCCCTCGACGCGCAGCCCACCCAATGGGTTCGGCCGGTCGAGCACCACGAACTCCACCCCGGCGGCCGCGCAGGCCTCCATCGCCAGGCCCATCGAGCTGATGTACGTGTACGGCCGGATGCCGGTGTCCTGGATGTCATAGACGAGCGCGTCCAGGCCCTTGAGCATGGCGGGCGTGGGCCGCCGCGTCGGGCCGGGACCGTAAAGCGATTTCACCGGCAGACCAGTGGCGGCGTGGACCGAATCCTTGAACTCGACGCCCGCGGCCACCTTGCCGTCGAGGCCATGTTCGAGCGCGAACAGTCTCACCAACCGGACTCCCGACGCATGCCGGAGACGGTCGATGGTGGACTCGCCGCGGCCGTTGACGCTGGTTTGATTGGCGATGAGGCCGACGCGTTTGCCGCGCAATTCCTTGAAATCGCGCGCGGCCAGCACGTCGCTGCCCAGCCGAACCTCGGCCTGTGCCGCCAAACAGAGCCAGCCGGCCAGCCAGCCAAAAACCCAAAGGCCTGATCGCATGGCGGCAGCGTAAGTGCCGGTTGCCGGACCGGCGAGCGTTTTGCGCCACGAAGTTGGCTTCAGGCGGGGAATTCGTATGGCGCCCGGTACTCGTAACGCAGCCGGCCATTGGCGTCCGGATTGTTGGTGAAGCGTTCGGTCTGCGCATCCCATTGCAGGAGGCTCTGCGTCTGGAGGGCGAGCTTGCCAATCAAGGTGGTGGTCGTGCTCCGGTGGCCGATTTCGATGTCGCAATTGCAGCGCTGCCGGCTCTTCACGCAATCGAGAAAATTCCGCGCGTGCGGCTCCGTGTCGGTGTTGCCGCTGACCTTCCTCGGCTCGATCCACTTTCGGAAGCTGGCGCGGTATTTCCCGTCGGCCGAGCGATCCAGCGGGGTGCGGGCGGGGAAGGGGAGTTGGGGCGTGGCCTCGGGCACGACTTCGTAACCGTTGCCCCACAGGTAGAGCGTGCCTTTCGTGCCGCGAATTTCAATTTCAACCCCGCGCGCGTCCGCCGGCGCCGAGCTGGCATTGAACTGGGAAAACGTGGCGAGCGTTCCGCCGGGGTACTGCCACAGCACTTCGAGCGTGTCCGGGATTTCGCGGTTGTCCTCGACGGCGAACTTGCCGCCCAGCGCCGTGACCATTTGCGGCGCGTCGTGGCCGAGCGCCGACTGGATGAAGTCCAGGTAGTGCGTGCCGAAGTTCGTCACCTGGCCGCCGGAAAAGGCATAGAACCAGCGAAAGCGGTAGAAGCCGCGGTTGGGATTGAACGGCATCTCCGGCGCCGGACCGAGCCAGGCATTCCAATCCCAGTCCGTTGGCGGCGCGGCGTCGGGCGGCGAGCCGATGCCGGTCGGCCATTCGTTTTCGATGTGGAACGCGCGCGCCACCGTCACCTTGCCCAATCCGCCTCCGCGGATGAATTCCGCCGCCTCGCGGCACATCGCGGAGGAGCGGCGGTGGATGCCCACCTGCACGACGCGGTTGTGCCGGCGCGCCGCTTCGACCATCGCGCGCCCCTCCGCAACGCAGAGCGACAGCGGCTTCTCGACGTACACGTCCTTGCCGGCGGCGCAGGCCTGGATCATCTGCAGCGCGTGCCAATGATCCGGCGTACAAATGACCACGGCATCGACGTCCGGCAGGTCCAGCAGGCGGCGATAATCCTTGAACTGGCGCGGCCGGGTGCCGTGCTTCTCCACCTTGGCTGCCGCGAAGTCGAGGTAAGGCTGATACAGGTCGCACAAGGCCACCACCTCCGCGTCGGCGTGCGCCAGGAAGGCGTCGAGGACCTGGTCGCCGCGGTTGCCGAGGCCAATGAAGCCGAGGCGGACCCGGTCATTGGCACCCAGCACTTTCAGGCTGCCAAGCGAGACGGCGGTGGCCGTGGCGGCGGTCAAGGTTCCCGTGAAACGGCGGCGCGACCAGCCGCCAGCCGGTGAAGCGTGAGGATTGGGCATGGCCAAGGTTTTGGCCAAACTCGCGGCCAGATCAAGCCCGGAACGGCTGGCCACGAACCACTGGCAGCGGCACGTCGGGCCCTTCAGGGTGGGGCGAACGCCCGCCCGCCCGCACCGGGCGGCCGCGACCGGCCCGATCCGCTGACGCCATGAAGGGCCGGACCTGATGCGACACCGGTTGGACTTCGCCCGCCTCGAGTTGGCGATCGCGCTCCAGCGCCAGGACGGCGACGGCGTCCTCCGATCCGGCGGGGACCTCAAATGGATCTCCCAGGCTTTCCCAAAGTGATTCCGCCAGCATCGCCCGCTCCTGGGCCGGCAATCGCAGCGCTTCGGCGGCAATCTGGTCAATACTCATGGACGCAGTATAGCCGGGACCAGCGCCAAGGGAGGCGCGGCCTTGCGGCCTGTTGCCGGCCGGTCAATTCGCTGCGGTCGGAGACGCCGGCGGACCGGGCGATGAAGGATCTGGGCTGGCAACCGCGCTTCCCGAAGCTCGAAGCCATCGTGGCCAGCGCCTGGGCCTGGCACAAAGTGCATCCGAAGGGGTACGCGGAGTGAGCGAGGACGCTCTGAAAGTCTCGTTACTGTATTACCAGCCGATGCGGATTACAGACGGTTTGTCGGCGGTAGCATCTTGTAAGCCCCATCTGTCACAGGACTAGGTGTGACTGGCACAACGCCACTGCGAAATTGTTGCCAGGAGTCTGCCGGTGGTTGGCTCGGGGGCATCGTCGGAGCGAGAAACCGGATTAGGCGAAGCCGGGTCGCTTGGTCGAGACGCGTGCGCAGAATTGCTGACCTGAGACGCTCACGGCCGGTCGCAGCTCGAAACGACAAACCAACTTCCCAGTTGGTTGTATCCTTTGGCAGCAAGAGAGCCTCTGGGCCCACAAAGGCCATTACACATCCAGAAGGCATAACGTGGTAGTCTGCGGGGCCGCACAGGTAGTTGGTCGCCCCGTACACGCCTCTCGCTACGCAAGAGTACTGTAATCGACAGACGGTGGTACTTCTGGTCGAGTTCCTGAGGATCAACTCGGCAGCCAAATCGGGGCCTTGGTCAGCGTACCGCATCACCTCGAGAGCCATGTGGGGTGTAAAACTTGTACGAGCCATGTTGTACCAGAGCGCCCCCACGGCCACGCCGAGAATGGCGCCTGAGACTATGACCTTGCGATTGACCATATGGCTTTGACAATCAAGTCCTCGGCCCATTCCCTCTTCGCAGTAGCCGATAGCCCAACCGCGATCACGCAGGCACCCAATCGTCGCAAAGCGGAGGGTGGCGAAGCTTTAGTCATTGATCCACTCGGTGCTGATGCAGCGCACGTCATGCCTCGGCAGCCGGTTCATCTCAACAAGGAGTTGGTGCTGATGCAGCCACCAGCGGGTTTCAAAGTCCAGTCTCTCAAGGAAGTTGAATTGACCGTCGTACAGGAAGTTGAGTCTCCAAGAATGCCCTTTCGCGGGCATAGGGATTGCGAAGGTCACAGAATGTCCTGGCTGCAAGTAATCGACATTCGTGATTTGTACGACGTTCGTTTGGTTGGATGGGAAATCCCGAACCTCCAACTCCGAACGGCCTCTTACGAACAAACGCTTGGTGCCGTTGGTCGCGCAGAACAAGGCCGACCTGCCTCCACTTCCATCATCGGTGATTCCTGCGAAAATGACATTGACAGGGCCTTGGCCTCTATTTGCGCGTGACAGGAGAAGGAGCGCCAGCCCGGCAACCACCAACACGACGAAAACAAAAATCAATTTCGGCTTGGTGCGCATTGAGAGTGCCCAGAAGCGACGCGCACCTCGCCAGCGTGCTGATTTTGTTTCCATGGAATTCTTGCGCGAAGCTGCTCCTGGCTCAAAAGGCTGTCAAGATGGGTTCGCGAGAAATGGGAGGGCCAGTCCCCGGTCGGCTCTGGTTGGTCTCAGCGGGGAGCCCCGACCTCAGCGGGGCCGGCGAAAGTCGTCGTGCAGGCCTGAGACTGGCAGTTCGTGACGGTTTACCCCGCCCGCACGAACAGTTTTCCCGGCAGTTGGCGGACCAGCTTTTTCATTTCCAACGTCAGCAGTGTGACGGACACCGTTGATGCCGGCAGGCCGCTGCGGCGAATCACGTCGTCCACTGGCAGTTCCTCCTTGCCGAGCAATTCATACACACGCTGCTCGTGTTCGGAGAGCGTGAGCGCGGGCAGGCTGCCGGTCTCGGCCGGACCCGGCGGGCGGTTGCTGGTCGGGAACAGATACTCGAACTCGCCCAACACGTCCTCGGCGGCTTCGCACAGCTTCGCGCCTTTCTTGATGAGGTCGTGGCAGCCCTTGCTTTGTGGCGAATCGATCCGGCCCGGCACGGCGAAGACTTGCCGGCCGTTATCGACGGCCATGCCGGCGGTGATCAGCGCGCCGCTGTTCAGGTCGGCTTCCACCACCACCGTGCCCAGCGTCATGCCGGCGACGATGCGGTTGCGGATCGGGAAGGACTGTTTGTCCGCGGGTCGGTTGAAGGGGAACTGGGTCAGGACCGCGCCGTTGGCCGCGATGCGCTCGAAGAGTTCGGCGTTCTCGGGCGGGAACACCTGGTTGATGCCGGTGCCGAGCACGGCAATGGTCCGGCCTTTGGCGGCGAGCGCGCCTTGATGCGACGCGGTGTCGATGCCGCGGGCGCCGCCGCTGACCACGGTCACGCCACAGTAGGCGAGCTGGTAGGCGAGGCGGCGGGCGCTTTCCAGGCCGTAATGCGTGGTGCGACGCGAGCCCACCATCGCGACGGCGTTTTTGTCGCGCGGCAACAGATTGCCTTTCACGTACAGCACGATCGGCGGGTCGTAAATCTGGCGCAGCAGTTCGGGGTAAGCGTCGTCGGCCTGAATCACCACCTGGCAACCAAAATCGCGGATGCGTTGGAGTTCCGCGGCGAGGTCCACCGTCTGTTCCCAGCCGGCAATGGCGGCGGCGGTTTCTTCGCCGATGCCGCGGACTCTCGCGAGTTGGGCTTTGGAAGCCGCCAGGATCGCGGGTGCCTCACCGAAATGTTCGAGGAGCTGGCGCAGTCGCACCGGGCCGACGTGGTCCACGAGATTGAGGGTGATCAAGGCTTCGCGGGGTTCCATGCCGGTTGGCATAACCCATGACGCGGCGGCCGACAAGCCGCTTGCGCGAATCGTGGCCGCCGCGGGGCCAAGAGAACGACAAACGGACCCGGATACGCAGCAGGAGGGCGATTCGCAGCAACGCACCGGGCGCGGTTTGATTTTCAACGCGCTTGAATAACGTCGAAGGCGACGCAATCTCACCGGAACGTTTTTCGAGAAAGCGGATAGCGCGTTGGTGAACAAGAGGTGAACAAAGACAGGTTCGGAGCGGGCGGAATTCCAGTTGACCAAAACGGGAGATAGAGGTAGTTAAGGGGAAACAACGGTAACTGAGGGCGATTACGGGTTTTTGTGGTCACATGGCGGATCCGGCGGTCAACACGGCTGTGGAGTACACCGGCTGTTTCGAGCACGGCGTGGATGGCAGTTTTCGCGTGATGATCCCGAGTGTCTGGCGCCCCCAGGACAAGGACGCGCTCTTTACCATGATTCCCTGGCCGTTGAAACGGCCGGACCATTTGATGGTGCTGCCGCCGGAGCGCTGGGAGACGGCGCTGGCGAAGTTGAAGTCCAGTTTCTCGCTCACCAGCACGCAGGGTGCGGTGGTGCAGCGGGCCATTGCCAGTTCCGCGGTACGCAAGAAGCTCGACGACGCCGGGCGCCTTTGCCTGGGCGAGAAACTCGCGGGCCTGGTGAACGTGACTTCGAAGGCCACACTGGTGGGCGGCCTCGATAAATTCGAGGTCTGGGAACCCGGTCGGCTGGGCGGAACGCTGAGCCAGATCGACCAGGTGCCTGACGAAACGCTGGAGGGACTGATGATATGAGTCTGCTGGGATTACTCACCATCGGCCGCGCCTTTGGCAGCGTGCGGCGCGAGCCCGCGCCGTACCGCGTGGCGAATGACCGGTTGCCAAATTTCGGTCGCGAACCGGCGTTTGCCGGCGCGGCCGCGGGCGAAGCCCAGAGCCAGGCGGTGGCGCTGGCGCCCACCGAGACGGCGGATACCGGACGCCGGATGGAAGTCGCGCCCGAGCTGCCGTTGAAGGAGCGGCCGCCCCTCCCGACGTTGACGGCACCGGCGTCCGCAGAACCTGGGCGCGAAAGCCCTCTCCGGGTCGCGAAACCACGCCGGCGCACGCGTGGACGCGCGCTGGTACAAGGCGAGCTGTCACTCGAGGCCGTGCGCGTGGTGCGGAACGACCTTTACGCGGACGACCTGGAATTGATCCCGCGGTCCCGGCCGGTGGAGATCGCGAATTTGCTGCACGCAGAACGTCCGAAGCGCAATCCCGCCAGCGCGGGCTGGCGTGGGTGGCTGGCCCACTGGCGGCAGTGGTTCCGGTGGCAGGCCGGCTGAGGGAGTTGCCCGGTGGGAGGCTTCCAACATCGGCCGGTGCTGTTGGCCGAGGTTGTGGCGGCGCTGCAACCGCGCGCGGACGGGCGTTACGTGGATGGCACGGTCGGCGGCGGCGGTCACGCCGCGGCGGTGCTGGAAGCCAGTGCACCGTCCGGATGGTTGCTGGGTTGCGATCGCGATCCGGCGGCGATCGCGGCGGCCGGGGAGCGACTGGCGGGCTTTGCCGGGCGGTTCGA
Organism: uncultured bacterium; assembly: GCA_963735925.1. Classification (GTDB taxonomy): domain Bacteria; phylum Verrucomicrobiota; class Verrucomicrobiia; order Limisphaerales; family J093; genus DSVZ01. Next base: position 485,159 of record CAVTMT010000002.1, on the reverse strand, counting down.
ACTGCGGCTGGGCGCCTTTGAGCAGTTGGGCGAGTGGCTGGCGCCGGGCAGTTGCGACGGTGTGGTGGCTGACCTGGGAGTGAGCTCGCACCAAATCGACACGGCGGAGCGCGGCTTCAGTTTTGTAAACGACGGGCCGCTGGACATGCGGATGAATCCACGGGTCGGGCGCAGCGCGGCGGAATGGGTGAACGAGACGCCGATGGACGAACTGGCGCGGCTCTTCGCCGAACTGGGCGACGAGCGGCACGCGCGACGGATTGCGCGGGCGATCGCCGAGGATCGAGCGCACGCGCCGTTTACCACGACGCGTCAACTGGCGGGACTGATCGAGCGGGTGGTGCCGCGGCGCGGGGCGGCCGTGCACCCGGCGACCCGCGTATTCCAGGCGCTCCGCATGGCGGTGAATGACGAGTTGGGTGCGCTCGAACGCGGCCTGGCCGCGGCGTGGCGGGTGCTGCGACGCGGCGGAAGGCTCGCGTGCGTGACCTTCCACTCCGGCGAGGTGCGGCTGGTCCGGCGCTTCGGGCGGGAGCGCGCGCGCGATTACGGCGTGGTGGGCGAGGTGGACGTGCCGGAGTTGCGCCGCCCGCAACCGGCCCAATTGAGCTGGGTCACGCGCCGGCCGGTGGTGCCGACGGACCAGGAATTGGCGGCGAATCCGCGGGCGCGGTCAGCCCAACTGCGGGTGATGGAAAAACTCACGGATTGATGGCGGAAGGACGGAGCGGAACGATGCGCAAAAGCCGAAAGACCCCTGCGAGCATCCTGCGGTTCGGACCGCTGATGCTGGCGCTGCTGCTCTGCGGATTCTTCGCGGCGGCGGGCATCGGCTACGTGTGGCATCGCAACCGGAACGAGCAGTTGGTGCGCGACAACGACCAGCGCCGGCGCCTGTTGGACACGCTCCAAAAGCAGAACCAGCAGCTCGAATTCCAATGCCTCGAACTGACCCGGCCGGAAGTGTTGGCTGAACGCGCGAGGACGCTCGGGCTGGTTCGTCCCGAGCCCTCCCAGTTGTTGCGCATCGAAATGCCTTCGTTGGGCACCGCGACACCGCCCGCACCGGTGGCGGTCCGCCTCGCGGCGCGTTCGGTCAACCCGTGAACCCTGAGCCTGTGGCCGCCTCAAACCAAATCCCCCCAGTCCGCCCGGCGGTGGCCGTTCGCGGAGCGGTCAGGCGGGCGCACCCGGGAGGTGGCGCATGATCCGGTGGGTGCGTTACGGGCGACTCGTGGTGCTGGCCGCGGGCGTGTTGGTGGCGTTCGGCGCGCTCCTGGGCTGGCTGTTTTACCGGCAGATCACCATGCACCCGCGTTTCCGCGAAGAGGCGCGACGGAATCTGAACTACAAGCGGATCTTTCCCGCCCGCCGCGGCGGCATCGCCGACAGTCGGGGGGTGCTGCTGGCGACGAGCGTGCCGGTGAAGACCGTCTGCGCGAATCCGGAGCTGGTGGCCTCCCAGCGCGGGCTGCTGGCCCGGACGCTGGCCCCCCTGCTCGAACTGCCCGAGGCGGAAGTACTGAAAGACCTGCAACCGCGGTTGCTGCACCGCCAGGTCAACGGCTCGAACGTCGTCATCACCAGCCGATACGCGGTGCTCAAACACAAGGTGCCGCTGGAACAGTGGCTGCAGATCACCCAGCGGATGGCGACGCTGGACTTCGGTGTGGACGAGAAGAAGCTGAAGCCGCGCCCGCGCCTCCTGCTCCGGGCGATTCGGAGTCGCGGAATCTTTGCGCAGGACGATTACCAGCGGCAGTACCCCAATGGGTCCCTGGCGGCACACGTGGTCGGCTACGTCGCCTCCGGCGAGACGGAGACGGACGAAGGGTACGTCTTCGAGGACCATGGCCTCACCGGCCTGGAGTTGACCTTCGACGACCTGCTCAACGGCACCCACGGCTGGCAGACCGGCGAGCTGAATGTGCCGCCCAGCCCCGGCCAGACGCTGGTGCTCACGCTCGACGCCAGCGTGCAATACATCGTCGAGACGGAACTGGCCAAGGCGGCGGTGGAATTCAAGGCGGGCGGCGCAATCGGGATCGTCCTGCGGCCGCGGACCGGCGAAATCCTGGCGATGGCGAGCTGGCCGACGTTTGATCTCAATCGCCCGGGGAGCAATCCCGCGGCCTATCGGAACCGGGCGGTTGCCGACATGTACGAGCCGGGTTCGACTTTCAAGCTGGTCACCATCGCCACCGCGCTGGAATTCGGAGTGCTGACGCTCGATGAGCGCGTGAATTGCGAGAACGGCTTCTGGCGCTACGGCGGCAGCGTGCTGCGGGACTCGCACCCGCACCAGATTCTCTCCTTCGCGGAGGTGGTCGAGAAGTCCTCGAACATCGGAGCGGCCAAGGCCGCCCTGCGGATTGGTGCCCGACGGTTCTACGACTCCATTCGCAGCTTCGGCTTCGGGGAGCGCACGCAGATTCCGCTGCCCGAAGAATCGCCCGGCCTGTTGAGTCCGCCCAAGAAATGGAGCGGCATCTCGATTACCCGCATCCCCATGGGCCAGGAAATCTGCGCCAGTCCGCTGCAGATGGTGATGGCTTACGGGGCGATCGCCAACGGCGGTCTGTGGGTGCGGCCCCGGCTGGTGGATCATCTCGAAGATGGACACGGACGGGTGACGAGCCTTTACCCCGTCGATCCGCCGCGGCGCGTCGTGAGCGAAGCCACGGCCCGCGAACTCACCCGCGCCTTGAGACTGGTGGTGTCCCCGGAGGGCACCGCGCCCGGCGCCCGGCTGGACCGCTTTACCGTGGCGGGCAAGACCGGCACCGGCCAGAAGAGCGTCAACCGCAATTACAACAGCGGCAAGTACTACTCCTCCTTCATCGGGTTCTTCCCGGCCGATGCCCCGCAGGTGTGCATCCTGGTGGCTCTGGACGAGCCGGCCGTCAGTAAGACGGTGTACACGGGGGGGGCGGTGGCGGCGCCCGCCTTCAAGGCGATTGCCGAGCGCGTGGCGAACTACCTCCGGCTCGAACCGGACATCCCCGCCGACCCGGTTCCCAACGGTCCCGTTCCCGAGAATCCAGCGGACTTGGTCGCCAACCGCTCGCTGGCATTGAACCCGTCGAAAAGTCCGCCGGCCGCCGCGCGCCGGTGATCGCATGAAAGCCGCCTTCCCACTTCGCCAACTGGCCGGCCGTCTCGGGGCCCTCAGCATCGACGGCACCCTGGACAGTTCCGTGGCCGCCCTGGCCTACGACTCGCGGCGGGTGGTGCCGGGCTCGCTGTTCTTCGCGGTCGCGGGCACCGGCGGGGACGGCGCACAGTCGATTCCGCGCGCCATCGAGCGCGGCGCGGCAGCGATTGTCTCCGAGCAAAGTGGATTCGTCCCTTACCGGGCCACCCGCATCCGGGTGGCCAATTGCCGCCACGCTTTGGCCGTCGCGGCCGCCGCCTTCCACGACCACCCCAGCCGAAAACTGCAAACGATCGTCGTGACCGGGTGCGCGGCGCGCGCGGCCGTCGCGCAGGTGCTGCGCGCCCTGCTGTCCGCCTCCGGCATCCCGACCGCGCTGCTGGGCAGCCTGGGCTGCCAGGTCGGCGAGCGGACCTTGCCGGCGCTGACAGCGGCGACGGAGGCGCTCGATATTCAAGAATTGCTGGCGGAAGCCAGCCGGGCCGGCGACCGCGCCTGTGTCATCGAACTCGCGCCGCAGGCCCTCGACCAGGGTTGCCTGGCGGCGTCGGAACTGGACACGTTGATCGTGACCGAAATCACGGCGAACGCGCCCGGTGTGACCGGCGACCATGAGCGACCGACCGGCGGCAGTGCGGAGGGTGGCTTCACGTTCCGTCCCCAGGGCAGCGCGGTTTGCCACGACCGCGCGTGGCGCGTAACCGACATTTTGAGCGGGCGGGCGGCCGTGGGTGCGGACACGGCCCTGCGCCTTGCTGGTGGCCCCGGACACTCGTTCACCGTGCGGGCCAGATTCCGCCGGCTCACGCCGCGGGGTACGCGGGTCGAAATGGAAACGCCGGGCGGACCGCTGTCCGCCAACCTGGCGCTCGTGGGTCGGCCGAATGCCCGTGCGGCCGTGGCGGCCGTGGCCGTGGCCCAGGCGATGAAACTTCCCCTGCCGGTGATCGCGGCCGGGCTCGCCCGGTTGCCGGCCGTGGCCGGACACCTGGAACCGGTAACCAGCGACCTGCCGGTGCATGTCTTTGTCGATGCCTGCCGCTCCGCTTCGGACCTCGAGGCGGCGCTGGGCGCGATTCGGGAATGTACGACCGGCCGCGTGCTGCTCCTGTTCGGTTGCGGCCGGCATCATCCCGCGGCGGCGCGACCCGCCTTCGGCGCGGTCGCAGCCCGGTGCGCGGACGACACGATTGTCACGGCCGATAATCCAGGACCGGAATCGCCGGAGGTGATCGCCGCCCAGGTGGCCAGCGGGTATGTGACGGTCAACGGCACGCCGCCGTTGATGGTGCACGACCGCCAGGAGGCCATCCGCGAATTGCTCCGGCGGGCGCACCCCAGCGACTGCGTCCTGCTGGCCGGCAAGGGGCACCGGTGTGTCCAGGAACTCGGCGATTGTGTCATGCCGTTCGATGATCGCGAGTACGCGCAGGCGGCGCTGGTCGCGCTCGGCTGGCCGGCTCACCGGCGGAAGGTGGAGGCGTGATGGACCCGTGCCCGCTCTCCCTTCTGGCCCGGGACGCCGGCGGCGAGCTCCGGAACGCCGCGCCCTCCCGGCCGATCGAGCGGGTCTGCACCGATTCGCGCGCGATCCGACCGGGCGACCTGTTCGTTTGCCTGCGTGGCCCGAATTTCGACGGCCACCGCTTCGCGGCGACCGCTCTGGCGGCGGGCGCCCTGGCGGTACTGGGTGAGTCCGCAGCCCTCGCGGCGGATCTGGTGTGCCCCCAAATCGTGGTGCGCGACGCCCGGATCGCCCTGGGGCGGCTGGCGGCGGCGCACCGGCGTCGGTTGTCGATTCCGGTGATCGCGGTGGCAGGGTCGAACGGCAAGACCACCACCAAGGAACTCGTGGCCGCGGTGGCGCGCCGCCGTTGGGCAACGGTGGCCAGTGTGGCGAGTTTCAACAACGACATCGGCGTCCCGCTGACCCTGCTCGAAGTGGACGCCCGCCATCAGGCGGCGGTGATTGAAGTGGGCACGAATCACCCGGGCGAGATGGCCGCCCTGCTGCGGCTGGTGGAGCCGACCCACGGCGTGCTGACGCGTTTGGGCCGCGAGCACCTCGAGTTCTTCGGGAATCTCGACGGCGTGATCCAGGAGGAAGGCACGCTGGCGGACGCGCTCCCCGCCGACGGCGCGTTGATCCTGATCGGCGACAGCCCCGGTGCCGAACGCATCCGCCGCCGGGCGACCGCGCGCGTGCGGCGCGTCGGTTGGGCGCCGGAGAATGACTGGGTGGCGCTGTCCGCCAGCGTGGGCGACGCCGGCACCGATTTTGCCGTGCGCGCGCCGGCGGCGGAGTTTGCGGGCGATTACCGGTTGCGGCTGCTGGGCCGGCACCAGGTTGAGAATGCGCTGCTCGCGCTGGCCTTGGGTGCCGAGTTGGGGCTGACCCGCGCGGAGATCGAAGCCGGCCTGGCCGATTGCCCGCCGCCGCCGCGGCGTCTGCAACTGGCGACCGCCGGCGGCGTGCGCCTCCTGGACGATACGTACAACGCGAACGCCGACTCGATGCTGGCCGCGCTGGCGACGCTGCGCGATTTGAATTGCGAGGGCCGGCGCATCGCCGTGCTGGGCGACATGGCCGAGCTGGGACCGCACGCAGCGGCCGCGCATGAAGAGGTGGGGCGCGCGGCGGGCCGCCTGGGGGTGGAGTGCCTGTACGCGGTGGGGACCCACGCCGCCCAGCTTCAGGCCGGCGCGCAGGCGGCGGGTTTGCCGCGGTCGCAGGCGTTCGGTCAAGCCGCGGAGGCGGCCGACGCCCTGCTGGCCGAGGTCCAGCCCGGCGATCTCGTCCTGGCCAAGGCCTCGCGTCGCACCCGGCTGGACGTGGTGGTCGATCGGTTGAAACGGGTCCTGGCCGCGCGGACCGCGGGCGGGGGGGCGGCCCGGTCGCCGGCGGCGAACGAACCATGTTTCACTACCTGACCCAATACCTGCTCGCGCAGACCGAAGGCACGGAGCTGGGGGACCTGATTTCCGGCCTGCGGGTGTTTCGGTACATCGCGTTTCGAACCGCCGGGGCGGCGATGACCTCGTTGTTGATGAGCCTCCTGCTGGGACCGCCCATCATCGCGTGGCTGAAGTGGATGAATTTCGGCGAGCAATACACGAACAAGGCCGGCCTGCACGGCGTCGGCGCCGGGACGGTTTTCGACAAGCGCGGAACGCCGACGATGGGCGGCATCCTGCTCGTGCTGGTGATCGAGGTGACGGTGCTGCTCTGGACGCAGCTCAATTACCTCGTCGCCCTGGCCTTGCTGCCGCTGGTGGTGCTGGCCGGGCTGGGCTTTTTCGACGATTACACGAAGGTGAAGCGGCAGACCAGCGACGGCGTGCGGGGCAAGGTCAAACTGGGGGTGCAATGCGCCCTGGCCCTGTTCGTGGGCGTGTATCTCTGGAGCATTCCCGCCACGGAACGTCTCGTCACGGAGATCGTGGTGCCGTTCTGGAAGTACCCGGTGATGACCGGCGCCGCCGGGTGCGGCATCGCGCTCACCGTGTTCACCATCGTGGGCAGTTCGAACGCCGTGAATCTCACCGATGGTCTGGACGGTCTGGCCATCGGCTGCACGCTGCTGGTGGCGGCGGTCTTCATCGTGCTCACCTACGTGGCCGGCAACGCGCGCATCGCGGGGTACCTGAACGTGCCGTACATCGCCGGGGCGGGGGAACTCACGGTGGTGTGTGCCGCCATCTTCGGGGCGTCGCTGGGCTTCCTGTGGTTCAACTGTTATCCGGCGGAGGTGTTCATGGGCGACACCGGCTCGCTGGCGCTGGGGGGCGTGCTCGGGATCGTGGCCGTATTGATCCACCAGCCCTTCGTGCTCTTCATCGCCGGCGGCGTGTTTGTGGCCGAGGCGGTCTCGGTGATGCTCCAGGTGGTTGGTTTCAAACTGACCCGCCGCTGGTTCGGCGAGGGCCGGCGACTCCTGCACATGGCGCCGCTGCATCATCACTTCCAGAAACTGGGCTGGCCGGAGTCCAAGGTGACCACGCGATTCTACATCGCGGGGGTGCTTTGCGGGGTGGCCGCGCTGGCGACCCTGAAGCTGCGCTGACACGATGAAACCACTCCCTTCCCGCCGCGATGCGCCGCCCGCCCGGACCGGTTTCCCCCGGGAAAGGGGCCGTGCGGGCGCGTCGTTTCGCTTTACTCCTTGCACCCCCGTCGCCCGGTTGTTAGAAGCCTCGGCCGGGGCGAGAGTGTGCGTTGTCACTGGCGATGTCGCCTGGCCGATCCCGGATTGTTCGCGCGGCAACTTGAATCCTGACGCCGAGCAACGGGCCCTGTTTTTTTGGCGGGCGGTGCGGTCCGGATGGCCCACTAACCGGCAATGCGCGCCCCGGCGCCCCAGCCTGCAAGTCCGCACCGGCTTGCCCCGACCCGTCGGCGGTTTCGTCGCCGCGACGGCTGACTTGCTGCGGGATTTTTCGAGGGAAAATCCCGCCGCAAAGACCGAAGATCAATCCTCACCCGAGCATACTTCCGATCAGGACCCAGCATCATGAATACGCCATCACCGCTCCAACCCTTGGGCCGGCTCCCCCAGTCCGGCTCCGGCCGGCCGGGCTTCAGCATCGCCGTCATCACCATCGTGGCCTTCCACGCCGTGTTTTTCGGCGGGCTGTTGCTCCAAGGCTGCAAACGCAACGCGACCGACACCACCGGACTCGAAACCGTTCCGCCCACCAACAACAGCCCGGTGCCCGATTCGTTGGCGGGTCTGGGCCAGGCCTACCCCGAGCCGACCAATTTCGGCAGCTTCACCGGTCAGCCCCCGGGGATGACCATCACTTCGCCGCCGCCCGCCGAACCCACGAATTTCCTGGTGGGCAACCAGCCCTTGTCCAATGCGCCGGGGACGACGGACCAGATGGGAACCACGGGCAGCACCGGGACCGTCGGCGGCGCCGAAGCCACCCCGCCCGCCGGCGCGACCACGGAGTACAAGATCGTCAAGGGCGATACCCTCTCGAAGATCGCCCGCAAGTCTGGCGTCAGCCTCGATGCCCTGCGCGAGGCGAATCCCAATCTGAACGAGCGCCGGCTCCAGATCGGCCAGCCGCTGACCATCCCGGCCAAGACCAGGGAAATGGCCGCCGCCACGCCCGGGGCCGCGGCGGCCACCGGGACGGTGTACGTGGTCAAGGCCGGCGACACGCTGAGCAAGATCGGGCGGCTCTACGGCACGACGGCCAAGGAATTGCGCAGCTTCAACGGGCTGAAGACCGACCGGATCGTGCCCAGTCAGAAGATCAAAATCCCGCCGGGGAAGTCCGCGTCGGGCACGGAGGCGAAACCCGAAGCCGCACCGCCCAAGATCTAGTTACGGCGCGTGGCCGGGCCGCGCGGGATCGGAGGTGAACCTCAGCCCTCCGTCCGGTGCGTCCGGCCCGCCCCGACCGCGCGAAGCCATGAAAGCCGCCTCGACCCTGTTCGCCATCTGTGTGCTGGTGCTGACCTGCTTCGGCTTCGTGATGCAGTACAGCGTCAGTCCGGCAGGCGATAGCTGGCATTTCCTCTCGCGGCAGATTGCGGCCGGGGCCCTCGGCGTGCTGCTGGCGTTCGGGATTGCGTTTGTGATGCCCTACCGGTGGCTCTACCGGTCCGCCTGGATCCTGCTCGGGGTGGCGGTGGTGTTGCTCGTGCTGGTCCTCTTGCCGCTGCCGATTTGCCACCGGGCCAACGGCGCGCAACGCTGGTTTCGCGTGCACGGGGTTCAGTTTCAGCCGTCCGACTTTGCCAAACTCGCGCTGCTGGTGGCCCTGGCGCGCTACGCGGCGCAGGCGCGGACACGCATCGGCACCTTCACCGGCGGGGTCCTGGTGCCGGGGCTGATGATCGGCGCGGTCCTGGCGCTGATCTTCTTCGAACCCGACTGGGGGACCGCGCTGATGCTGGGCAGCGTGGGCGGCGTGGTCCTGCTGGTGGCGGGGACCAAGTGGCGTTTCTTCGCCCCGCCCGTGATCGGGGTGCTGGCGCTGGTGGCGGGCTTGGTCGCCTATAATCCGACCCGCTTCGACCGCGTGTACAGCTACCTCCACGTCGAGGAAACCAAACAGGACACCGGCCACCAGGTCTGGCAATCGTGGATCGCGATGGGCAGCGGCGGCGTGACGGGGGTCGGCTTCGACCGCAGCACGCAAAAGCGCTTTGTCCCCGAGCACCACACGGATTTCATCTTCGCGATCATCGGCGAGGAACTCGGCTTTGTGGGCTCGGCCACCGTGGTGCTGCTGTTCATGACCCTGTTCTGCTGCGGCTGGTTCATTGCCTGGAACGCGCCCGACCCGTTCGGCACCTTCGTCGCCGTGGGGGTGACCTTCCTGATCGGCTTGCAGGCGTTGTTTAACATCGCCGTGGTCTCGGGCGCACTCCCCAACAAAGGGCTTTCGCTGCCCTTCATCAGCTACGGGGGGTCGAATCTGCTGATGTTGTTGCTCTGTGCCGGCGTGCTGTTGCGCGTCGCCCGGGCAGCCGTGGAACCGGTCCGGGAAGACCTGGCACAGACCGGCCTCGCCACCGAACCGCTCGGCCTGTTTGCCTGACATGCGCGCCGCTTCCCCCGCTCCTTTGATCGCCATCGCCTGCGGTGGCACCGGTGGCCACCTCTTTCCCGGCCTGGCGGTGGCGGAGGTGCTCGAAGAACAGGGCGTCGAAACCCTCCTCCTCATCTCGACCAAGGAGGTCGATCAACAAGCCGTCCGCGGTCTGGCGCCGGATCAAGTCCGGGCCTTGCCGGGCGTGGGGTTCGAACGCGGGCGGCTGCTCGCCTTCGCCCGCGGCTTCGCCCAGTCTTTCCGCGCCGCGCGCGCCCTGTTCCGGTCGCGGCGGCCGGCGGCGGTGCTTGCGATGGGCGGTTTCACCAGTGTGCCGCCGGTGCTGGCGGGACGCCGGTGCCGGGCGGCGACGTTCCTGCACGAAGCCAACGCCATCCCCGGGCGGGCGAACCGCTGGCTGGCGCATGTGGTGGACGAGGCGTTCGTCCATTTCGACGGGGCGGCCGAGCGGTTGTGGCACCAGCGCGTCCGCCAGGTCGGCATGCCGGTGCGATCTCAATTCCGGCCCGGCGACCCCGCCGCCTGCCGCCTCGCGTTGGGGCTCCGTCCGCCGGATCCCGTTCTGCTCGTCACCGGCGGCAGCCAGGGTGCCCGCGCGTTGAACGAGTTGGTCCTGCGCACCTGGCCGTCGCTGCGCCTGCTCGAGCCGCGTCTGCAATTGCTCCACCTCGCGGGGGCGGCAGAAGCCGGGGCCGTGAAGAAGGCTTACGCCGCCTTGGGCGGCGCGGTGCTGGTCCGTCCCTTCCTCACCGAAATGGAACTCGCGCTGGGCGCGGCGACAGTGATGGTCAGTCGCGCCGGGGCGTCGTCCCTCGCCGAAACGGCGGCGATGCGGGTCCCGGCGTTGGTGGTGCCGTTGCCCAGCGCGGCGGACAACCACCAGTTCCACAACGCGCGCGCCTTTGTCGAGGCCGGTGCCGCGCGAATGCTGAACCAGGCCGAGGCCACGCCGGAGAAGGTGCTGTGGGAACTTCGGGCCCTGCTCCAGGAAGGACCGCAGCGCTCGGCGATGCAGGCGGCCCTCGCGCGCCGGCACGCGCCCGAGGCAGCGGCCACCATCGCGGCGGCGATCCTCAAGGCAACAGGACCCGGCGGGGAGGCGGCGGGCGAGTCGTGCGCCGCCCCGAAGGCGCCCCGGTCCATGAGCCAGACCGAGCGGATCGCGCCGACCCTCGCGCCTTCTCAGACCCGGACAACCTAAGCTCGCCGATGACAGCCACCGCCACCATTCGCAGCGAGTCCCGGCCGGCCGCCGTGCCGCCCGCCCGGACAGCTGGCGGAACCGTGCCGGACGTGCCGGACGTGCCGGCGCTGGTGGCGCGGCTGCAAACACGCCTCTCCGCCGCCGCGGTGGTGTTGGCCGGGGAACCTCTGGCCCGTCGCACGACGCTCAAGGTGGGCGGACCGGCGGATGTCTATGTGGAGCCGGCCGGCGAGGCGGACCTGGCGGAAGTGCTGCGGTTGTGTCGCGACCGCGCGGTGCCGGTGCGGGTGCTGGGACGCGGCTCGAATCTGCTCGTGCGCGACGGGGGCGTCCGCGGCGTGGTGGTTTGCCTGGCCGCTCCGGCATTCGCGCAAGTGGAGGTCCAAGGACGGTGGTTGCGGGCCGGGGCCGGCGCGCGCTTGAAACAGGTCGCCGCCGAGGCGCGGCGGCACGCGCTGGCCGGGCTGGAGTTCCTGGAGGGGATTCCCGGCAGTGTGGGGGGCGCGCTGCGAATGAACGCCGGCGCGCATCGGTCCTGGACCTTCGCAGCGCTGGAACGGGTGCGGTGGATGACGCCGGACGGCGAGGCGGTCGAGAAGCGGGTGGACGAGGTGCCGGCGGAGTACCGGTCCTGCCCGGCCTTACGCTCCAACATCGCGCTGGCCGCCGTCTTTCGCGGTCAACCGGACGACGCGGCGGCGATCCAGGCGCGCATGGACGTCCTGCGGCGCCGGCGGCAGGACACGCAGCCGCGGGAGGCGAGCGCGGGGTGCGTTTTCAAAAACCCGGCGACGATCCCGGCGGGCCGGCTCATCGACGAGTTGGGCCTGAAAGGCACGCGGCTGGGCGGCGCGCAGGTCTCGACCGTGCACGGCAATTTCATCGTCAACACCGGCGGAGCTACGGCGGCAGACGTGCTGGCTTTGATCGAGCGGATCCGGGCGCGGGCGCGGGCCGAGCGTGGGCTGGAGCTGGAGACGGAAGTCGAGATCGTGGGCGAAGATCCGGTTTGAGACAGGTTCCGGAGTGCATCCGAAACTGAACATCACGGTGATGCTGGGCGGGCCTTCCGCCGAGCGCGAAATATCGTTGCGCTCGGGCGCGGCGGTGGCGGCCGCCTTGCACGGACTTGGCCACGCGGTCACCGAGCTGGACCCGCAGCCGGGCCACTGGAAACTGCCGGCCGGCACTGACGTCGTGTTCCTGGCGCTGCACGGGACGTACGGGGAGGACGGCACGGTGCAACGCGAGCTGGATGCGCTGGGCGTGGCGTACACGGGTTGCGACGCCGAGGCCAGCCGCGTGGCTTTCGACAAGATTCTCACGAAGGAACGCTGCCGGGCGGCCGGCGTGCCCACCCCGCGGTACACGGTGTTCCAGGCGCCGACCGGGATTTGGCCCGAAGGCTGGCGGCCGCCGGTGGTGCTCAAGCCCGCCCGGCAGGGTTCGAGCGTCGGGCTCGAATTCGTGGAGCACATCGAGGATTTCCCGGCGGCCCTGACCCGCGCACTGGCGCATGACCGGGACGTGCTGATGGAGGAGCAGATCACCGGCATGGAGACGACCGTCGGCATCCTCGACGGGGAGCCGCTGCCGGTCGTGGAGGTCCAACCGCGGGCCGGCGGCTACGATTACACGAACAAGTACACCGCCGGCAAAACCGAGTACTTCTGCCCCGCCCGGTTGAGCCCCGAGACCACCGCCTCGGTGCAAGGGGCGGCGTTGGGGGCTTATCGGGCGGTGCGCGCCCGCGATTATGCGCGGGTGGACGTGATGGTGGCGAAGGACCAGGGGCCGTTTGTGCTGGAGGTCAACACGCTGCCCGGCATGACGGCGTTGAGTCTGCTGCCCAAGGCGGCGGCGGCGGCGGGGCTGGCCTTCGGGCCGCTGTGCCAGCGCCTGGTGGACCTGGCGCTGCGCCGCCGGCCGCCGGTTCCACGACACTGATTATGGGGTGGCGACGACATCGCAACAGCCGACGGGCGCGCCGCGCGGATGTGCTCCGCGTCAAGGCCGCGGTCAAACGGCAGCCGCATTGGGGACGGCGCGTGGCGGTGGCGCTCCTGATTGCCGTGGGCGCGACCTTGACGATGCACACGGCACTGCGCTCGTGGACTTCGCTGCGCGACGACCTGCTGCTCTCGAACCGGTTCTTTGCGTTGCAGACCATCGAGGTGAACACCAACCTGATCTGGCTGACCCCGCAGCAGATTCTCGCGTGGGCCAACGTCCGGGTGGGAGACAACCTCCTGGCGCTGGACCTGGACCGCATCAAGCGCGACCTGGAGCTGGTGCCGCAGGTCGAAGAGGCCGCCGTCGAGCGGGTCCTGCCGCATCTGCTGAGCATTTGCGTGCGCGAACGCCAGCCGATCGCCCAGGTGCGGGGGGTGTATGCGGACCACGGTCGGCTGGTCCCGACGGTGTATTTCCTGGATGCGCACGCCCGGGTGATGCCGCCGCTGGCGGCGGGCCGCTCGGATTTGCGGGCCGCCTATGCTTCGTTGCCGGTGATCTCCGGCCTGGAGAACGGGAGCCTGCGCGTGGGGCAGGATCTGCCTTCGCCCGGGGTGCGGGTGGCGCTGAACCTGGTGCGGGACTTTCCGCTTTCGCCCATGGCCGGCCAGGCGGGCCTGGGCAGTCTGGACGTGGCGGAGCCGGACATCGTCCTGGTCACGACCGACCGCGGGGCGGAAGTCCGCCTGCCGCTGACGCAGCTCGACCTGCAATTGCAGCGCTGGCGGCTGGTGCACGACGCCGGGGCCCGGCTGGGCCACGCCATTCGCTGGCTGGACCTTTCCATGACCAACAACTGTCCGGTGCTCTGGGAAACCGGCGAGCCGGAACCGCCGGCGGCGCCCCCGCGGCCGGCCGAAACGACGTTCAACGGAGGCAGGCATGTTTGACCCCGAACCCCAGCTCGTTGTCGGTTTAGAGATCGGCACCACCAAGGTCTGCGCCGTCGTGGGCGAACTCGGCGCCGAAGGCACCCTGAGCATCATCGGCCTCGGCCAGGCACGGTCGCGGGGCGTGCGCAAAGGCGAGATCGTGGACCCGACCGTCGCCGCCGAGGACGTCCGCACCGCCATCGCCGAAGCCGAACAGATGGCCGACGTGGAAATCCGCAGCGTCTTTCTGGGGGTTTCCGGCGCCCACATCCAGGGGTGCGACAACCGCGGCCGGCACAACATCCCCTCGCACGATCGCGAGATCATGGACGAGGACGTGCAGGACGTGGTCCGCAACGCGAAGGCCATCAACCTGCCGGCCGACCGGCACGTCATCCACGTGATCCGGCAGCACTTCATCGTCGATGGTCAGGCGGGCATCCTCAATCCCGTGGGCATGCTGGGCGCCCACATGGAGGTGGACGTGCACGTGGTGCACGGCATCACGAACCGGCTCCAGACGCTCATCCGCGTCGTCAAGGGCCTGCAACTCGAAGTGGAGAACATCGTTTTCAACGGCGTGGCCTCCTCCCTGGCCGTGCTGACGGCGGCCGAGAAGGAGCGGGGCGCGCTGGTCATCGACCTGGGCGCGGGCATTACCGAATACACGGTTTACGCCGAAGGCATCATCCGCCACACCGGCACCCTGGCCGTGGGGGGCGACCACGTGACGAACGATCTCGCCTACGGGCTGAAGGTGGCGATGGGGCGCGCGGAAACGCTGAAGATCGAGCACGGCGCCGCCACCGCCGGCCCGGAAGTCAAGGGCCGGACCGTGGCTTTGCCCAGCGATCTCGGCCTGCCCGAACGGGTCGTCAACCTGGAACACCTGCGTCGCATCATGGCGGCGCGTCTCGAAGAGACGTTCGAAATCATCGCCGACGAGCTCGAGTCTGCCGGGCTGCTCGAGTGCTTGCGCGCGGGGGCCGTGTTGTGCGGCGGCGGCGCGCGCGTGCCCGCGATCGACCGGCTGGCCGAGCGCGTGCTCGGTGTGCCGGTGGCGTTGGGGCGGACCAAGACCATCGGCGGCCTGGTGGCCACGCTCGATCAGCCCGAATTCGCCGCCGGCATCGGGCTGGTCAAATTCGGCTCCTTCCAGACCCAGCGGCCGCGCGGGCCGCGCTGGGCCGAGGGCATCCGCAAGAAACTGGGCGCGTTGGGCACGGTGTTGCGTCGCGGTTGAACGGGCCGCTTTTCCCCCGCTATGAATCCAGAACCCCTCCCTCCGGCAGTCCTCCCCGGCGTGGCGAAGGCCCCCAGCGCGAAGATCATCGGCGTCGGCGGCGCCGGCCTGCAGGCCGTTCAGCACATGGCCCGTTGCGGCGTGGGCGAAGCCGCGCTGGCGGTCCTGCACACCGATGCCCGGTTGCTGGGCGAATCCACGGTGGCGGACCAGTTGCTTCTGGGCACGCAGCTCACCCGCGGGCTCAAGGTGGGCGAACCCGAGCTCGGCCGCGCGGTGGCCGAGGCCGAAGCCCACCGGCTGCGGCACCTGTGCGAAGGCGCCGACCTCGTGATCGTGGTCGCCGGACTGGGCGGCAGCACCGCCTCGGGCGCGGCGCCGGTGTTGGCGCGCGTGGCCCGCGAGAACGGCGCGCTGGTGCTCGCGCTGGTCGCCCTGCCTTTCGATTTTGAAGGCCGGCGGCGCCAGCAACAGGCCCAGGCGGCATTGACCCAGTTGCGCACGGCGGCCGACGCGGTGATCTGCCTGCCGAACCAGAAGGTCGCCACGCTGATCGACGAGCAGACGAGCCTGCCCGAAGCGCTGGCGATCATCGACGATTTGCTGGCTCAAGGCGTGCGCGGGCTCTTGCGCCTGGTGCAGCGCGGCGGCTTGCTCAACGTGGATTTTTCCGACCTTTGCCACGTCGTGCGCGGCCGGCAGGCGGAGAGTTACTTTGCCACCGCCGAAGCGGCGGGCGAGAGCCGCGCGCGGGAAGTGATCGAGCGCCTGGTGCGGCACCCGTTGTTGGACGACGGCCGGTTGCTCGCCGAGGCGGATGCCGTGCTGGTCAGTCTCAACGGCGGTCCGGGGCTTTCGCTCAAGGAGGTCAACCAGGTCATGGAGCAGATCAACCGCTTGGCCGAGAACGCGCAGGTGATCATGGGGGCGACGATCGACCCGGCGCTGGCGGACCGGTTGGCCGTCACGCTGGTCGCGGCCCGCCGCCCCGCGCCGGAGGCGGCGCTGACCCGCCCATCCGCCCCCGCCGAAGAGGCCGGGCCGCCGGCGGCGGAATTCCCGACGCGGGAGGCCGAACTGGGTGCGACGCGTTTTGGCGGGAGCCCCGCGCCGCGGCTGGGCCAGCGTTACGCCCCGCCGCCGCCCGAGTTGAGCCCGGAAGAAGCCCAACGATTGTTGGGGCGCGGTCGGGGCGGGGCGGGAGCGCGATCGAAAGCCAAGCCGCAGCAAGGCGTGCTGCCGCTCGAAGTGGTTTCCAAAGGCCGCTTTGCCAAGAGCGAGCCGACCTTGCACCGCGGCGAAGACCTGGACACGCCGACCTATGTCCGGCGGGGAATGGCGTTGAACTGACGCCGGCGCCACGTAAACGAACACCGGCCGGCGTCCCGCTGACGGGAGCCGGCCGGAAAGGGTCCCGGGGCGCGCGGCGAACGCGGCGGACCGCCGGCGGTCAGGCCCGCTCCATGTACTTGCCGGTCCGCGTGTCCACCTTGATCCGCTCGCCGGTGTTGATGAACAGCGGCACTTGAACGCTGATGCCGGTCTCCAGCTCGACGGTCTTCTGGACGTTGTTGGCGGAATCGCCGCGAATGCCCTCGGGTGCGTTCGAGACCGTGAGGATCACCGAGGCCGGCAGGTCGATCTGGACCGCCCGTTCCTCGACGAACGTCACCGTCACCGGCGTGTTGTCCACCAGGTAGTTCTTCGCGTCGCCCACGACTTCCGGCGAGAGGGTCACGGTCTCGAAGTCCTCGGGATCGGTGAAGACGAAGTCCTGCCCGTCCTTGTAGCTGAACTCCATCTTGCGCGCGAACAACGGCACGACGTCCACGCGCTCCGTCGAGCTGAACCGCACATCCGAGGATTTGCCGGAGCGGACACTCCGGAGGGTGGCTTGCACGAAGGCCCGCAGGTTGCCCGGCGTGCGGTGCTGGGTCTCGAGGACCACGCACACATCGCCGTTGTGCATCACCGCCATGCCCCGTCTCAAGTCGTTAGCTGAAGCCATATACGCGTTACGCTGTTCGATTGGATTTCCCGGCCGGAAGCGACACGGGAGAAAGAGAGTAGCCGCCGCCAGTACTCATGCAAGCCCGCAATTGGGTTCGATTTCAGCCGATCGGCTGCTGCGGTACCGCGGATGAGGAGCAGGGATCCGCGTCTGGGATGAGCGCCCGAGCGCGGGGGCGACGCGCCGCCCGGCCGGCTGACGACCTTGCATCTTTGCTGGCGCCGCCCCGGGTGGCGGAGTACTAATTCGTCCGGCAGTCCGCCGTCAGCGCGGCCGCCCAGCGTGCCATGAACCGCGAGTTTGTTTTCACCGTGAACGGTCAGCGTCGGACCGTGAGCACCGAGTCGGATCGTCTGCTGCTGGAGGTCTTGCGCGAAGACTTCGGTCTCACCGGGACCAAATTCGGTTGCGGCGAAGGCCAGTGCGCCGCCTGCACCGTGCTCCTTGACGGCAACACCGTCATGGCGTGCCAGACGCCGGTCAGCGAGGTGCAGGACCGGAACATCACGACGATCGAAGGCCTGGCCGACGGCGGGCGGTTGCATCCGGTCCAGGAGGCGTTCCTGGCGGAAGGCGGATTCCAATGCGGGTACTGCACTCCGGGCATGATCCTGGCCACCGTCGCGCTGTTGCGTCAGGTGCCGGATCCCAGCGAGGCGCAAATCCGGACTTGGCTGGGCGGGCATCTCTGCCGCTGCTGCGGCTATCCGAAGATTCTCAACGCGGTGCATCGGGCGGCCCGCCAGACCGGCACCAGCCGGAACACCCCATGAAGCCGGACCCTGAAACGGTCCCGGTCGGGGACGCCGCGGACGGCGAGGGGATCGCCCCGCTGCATTACGACTTCGGTCTGAACCGCCGCTCCTTCGTGCAGTTCCTCGGCAGCGGCCTGCTGGTGGTGGTCGGTTCGTCGGCGGCCCGCGCTCAGCGAGCCCCGGGTCGCGGCCGGGGACGGGGCGGAGGCGACAGCGTCGCCGGGCGCATCCACATCGGCAAGGAGGGCACCATCACCGTGTTCAGCGGCAAGACGGAGATGGGGCAGGGGGTGCGTTCCGAGCTGACCCAGGCCGCGGCCGAGGAACTGCGCGTGGACCCGGAGCGCATCCAGATGATTTTGGCGGACACGAGTCTGGTGCCGGACGACGGCATCACGGCCGGCAGCCGCAGCACGCCGGCGACGGTGCCGGCGGTGCGGCGCGGGGCGGCGACCGCGCGCCTGCTCCTGATTGAACTGGCCTGCGAACGCTGGCAGGTCAAGCCCGAGTCGGTCGAAATCCGCGACGGAACCATCCTCCATTCGCCGACGGGCAGGAAGCTGACTTACGCCGACCTCGGGGCGAGCGAAGGGCTCTCCGAGCGGTTCGCCCAGGCCATCCCCGAGGGCGTGACGCTGCTGCCGGTCAAGGAGTGGCGGGTGATGGGCCATCCGTTGCCGCGGCCCAACCGCGAGGGAATCGTGACCGGGGCCCACGAATACCCCTCGAACGTGCGGTTGCCGGGCATGGTGTATGGCAAAGTCCTTCGCCCGCCGGCGTTCGGCGCCGCGCTCACCGCCATCGATCTGGCCCCCGCGAAGGCGCTGCCCGGGGTCACGGTGGTGCGCGACGGCGGTTTTGTCGGCGTCACGGCGCCGACGACATACCAGGCGCGTCAGGCATTGGAGGCTCTCAGCAAGACCGCGGTCTGGGCGCCCGCCGCGCATCCTTCGAGTCGCGATTTGTATTCGTACTTGAGGGAACATGCCCGCGGGGGCGTGCCCGCGAATCCGTTCGCCGAGGAAGCGGCCCGGGCCGCGAAGAGTCTCCGCGCCACCTACCACGTCGCCTACGTCCAACACGCCCCGCTGGAGCCGCGCGCGGCCGTGGCGGAGTGGGAGAACGGCCGGCTCACCGTCTGGACGGGCACGCAGAATCCCTTCGGCTACCGCCAGGAGTTGATGCGCGCCTTCCATTTGTCCGCCGAACAAGTCCGGGTGGTGGTGCCTGACTTCGGAGGTGGCTTCGGTGGCAAGCACACCGGCGAAGTGGCGGTCGAGGCGGCCCGGTTGGCGCAGGCCGCCGGCAAACCGGTGTCCCTGCTGTGGACCCGGGAGGAAGAGTTCACCTGGGCCTATTTCCGGCCGGCTGGCGTGATCGATGCCGAGGCCACGCTGAACGCGCAAGGGACGCTGACCTCGTGGCACTTTGTTAACATCGCCTCCGGTCCGGCGGCCATCGATACCCCTTACCGGGCAGGCCAGGCGCAGAGCCGGTTTGTCGCGTCCGATTCGCCGCTGCGGACCGGCTCGTATCGCGGGCTGGCGGCGACGGCGAACAACTTCGCGCGGGAATGTTTCATGGACGAGCTCGCCGAGGCCGCCGGTCAGGACCCGCTGGCCTTTCGCCTCGCGCACCTCGAGAATCAGCGGATTCGTGCGGTGCTGGAAACGGCTGCCGACAAATTCGGGTGGGCCGAACGGGCGAAGCTGAAATCGCCGAACCTCGGCATCGGCCTCGCGTGTGGGACGGAGAAGGGTTCCGTGGTGGCGGCGTGCGTCGAGATCGAACTGGATCCCGCGCTGGACCAGCTCCGGGTTCGCCGGGTCTGCGAGGCGTTTGAATGCGGTCCCATTCTCGATCCGGCCAACCTGCTGGCCCAGGTCCAGGGCTGCATCGTGATGGGGCTGGGGCCGGCGTTGCGGGAGGAAATGCGGTTCGAGGAGGGGCGGATGATGAATGCCACCTTCCGCAAGTACCCGGTGCCGCGCTTCGACGACCTGCCGGAACTGGACATCCACCTGCTGGATCGCCGGGACCTGCCCGCCGTCGGCGCCGGGGAAACGCCGATGATCGCGGTTGCCCCCGCCATCGCCAATGCCGTGTTTCACGCCACCGGCTCCCGCGTGCGGGAGCTGCCCATCCGCCCGATCCGTGCCCGGCCCGCGTGAGCCCGTGTCCCTACGCTGATATCGTCGAGGCGATCGACCGTCCCTCCGCCTTCGCCACCGCTTTGGTCCTGGCGCACGCCGGCTCCACGCCGGGAAAACCAGGCATGAGGGCGTTGATCGACGAATCCGGAACCATCCACGGCACGATCGGCGGGGGCGCGATGGAGGCCAGCGTTCAGCGCCGGGCGCTGGCAGGTCTCCGAACCGGTCTGGCCTGTGTGATCGAATTCCTCATGGAAGGATCGGGAGCGGGCGTAGGCGAGCCGATCTGCGGTGGCCGGATGCGGATTCTGGTGGATCCCGATCCGGCCCAATCACGGGCCGCCTATGCGCAGGCGAAGGCCGCCCGCACCCGGCGCGAACGCGGTCTGCTCCTCACGACCCTGCGTGGCGCGGATTCGCCCGCGGTCAATGTGGATTGGATCGGTGCCGGTGGCCTGGCAACGCGGACCGGTTTCCCGGAAGGGCACGTCCTCGCCGATGCCCTGGCCAGCGGTGAAGCGCGGCTTGAGGTCCAGGGAACATCCGGCCGCAACGAAGCGCTGGCGGTGTTTGTCGAACCGGTCCTGCCCCGGCCGCTGCTGGTCCTCTTTGGCGGCGGCCACGTCGCGCAAGCATTGGCCCGGCAGGCGGTCCTGCTGGATTTCGAGGTTGCGGTGGTGGACGACCGCCCCGAGTTCGTCCGCCGCGCGCTGTTTCCCGAACATACGCAGCTCTGCTGCGGAAAACCCGAGGAGGCATTGCGCCGCTTCGCGATGACCCAGGACACCTATCTGGTGCTCGTGGGGCGCGGTTACCCGCAGGATAGGGAAGCCTTGACGGCCTGCATTCGCGAGCCGGTGCGTTACCTCGGTATGATCGGCAGCCGCCGGAAGGTCGCGGTCGTGCGCCGTGATTTGATCGCTGCCGGCCGGGTGACCGCCGCCGAATTCGATGCGGTTCGGGCGCCGGTGGGAATCGAGATCGGCGCCGTGACCGTGGCGGAGATCGCCGTGAGCATCGCCGCCGACCTGATCGCGGTCCGGCGGAAACCGTTCGCGTTGCCCGCATGCTTGCGCCCGGCGTTCCCGTTGTTGAACGACCCCATGGCATGATCTGCGCCGTTGTCCTCGCCGCCGGGAGGTCACGCCGGATGGGCACGCAAAAGCTGCTGCTCCCGCTGCGCGGGAAGACGGTCATTGCCTGCGTCGTGGATGCGGTGCTGCAAAGCGGTGTTCAGCAGACTCTCGTTGTCGCGGGCGCCGACCGGGAACGAATTGCCGGTGCGCTCGTCGGGCGCTCCGTGGCGTTTGTTACAAATCCCGAACCGGAGAGCGAGATGCTGGACTCGCTGCGGTGCGGGCTCCGCGCGTTGCCTCGGGAATGCACCGCCTTCCTGGTGGTGCTCGGCGATCAACCTTCCGTAACGGCGGAACTCATTGCCCGGTTGATCGCAGCGGGACGGCGAACGACTCGGGGCATCGTAGTGCCGACCTGGATGGGCCAGCGCGGCCATCCGGTGCTGGTTCACGCCCGATTTCGCGAGGCAATCCTCGGCGATTTCGATGCGGTAGGGCTGCGGGGTTTGCTCTGTGCTCACCCGGCGGAGATTGAAGAAATGCCGGCCCCGAGCGCGACTATCATGGAGGATTTGGACACACCTTCGGACTACGCGCGCGAAAGGGGAGGGGACTGATGGCGCAGCCGCAGAGCCTTTTGTGACAATAGTGAGGACCCCTTTATTATGGCGATCCGCATCGTCCTTGAAGATCGCCTCGCGCCGGTAGCCGCGATTCATCATGTGATTAATCGCGCCGGGACACTCGACTCTCAACTTGGGGGGGCCATGACGGGAGCGTGGCGCACGCCACTCTATGTGTCAATATCAAGAACTGACCCCTTTAAGAACTGACCCCTTTAGACGCCGACTGCTGCACACGACTCGCCGCCCATCCGCTGCCGGCTCCGACATCGGCCTTGCTGATCCAGCCGAAAGCTGCGATGAGTTCGCTACTGCCACCACGGGCCGGGCGCAGGGACCTGCTTCCGGACCGGGCGGACGAGCGAGAATCAGGCACTAACGCATGAAGACGAGACCGTTTATTCTCGGTTTCATCCTGATCGCGGGGCCGGTCCCGGCACAGGCCGCCCAGTTCGGAGATCTCGAATGGGAGTCCGACGGCATAAGCGTCACCATCACCCGCTACACCGGCCCCGGCGGGGAGGTGACCATTCCGGACACGATCGAGGGGCTGCCGGTTACCAGCATCGGGGACGACGCGTTCCGCTTCTGCACCGGCCTAACCAACGTCACGATCCCCGACCGCGTCACCAGCATTGGACGGGCGGCGTTCAACTACTGCGTCGGTCTGGCGGGCGTCGTGATCCCCAACAGCGTCGCGAGCCTTGGCGTGGGCGCGTTCTCTTACTGCACCAGCTTGAGTGAGGTGACGCTGCCAGGCGGTATCGCCGTAATTTCGGGATCTCTGTTCTTTAACTGCAGCAGCCTCCCAACGGTTACGATTCCTGCCAGCGTTACTAACATCGACGATTCGGCGTTTTCAGCCTGTAGTCGCCTGGACAACGTGACTCTCCCCGGCAACGTCCGCATAATCCGTAGTTCGGCATTTGCTGGGTGCAGCAGCCTGAGCAGCCTGCGTCTTCCTGACCGCGTGAGCACCCTCGGTGACGGCGCTTTCTCGCATTGCCGGAGCTTGGTCAGCATCGTGATTCCAGCGGGCATTACCAATATTGCCGATGAACTGCTCTCCGGCTGCACCGCCCTTGGCGATGTCCGGATACCCAACAGTGTCGCGAGGATAGTCAACGGGGCATTCTCCGGTTGCAGCAGCCTGAGCACCATAGGCATCCCCGATACCGTCACCGGCATCGGCGAGGGCGCGTTCGCTGGGTGCAGTGGTCTGAGCGACATCGTCATTCCGAACGGCGTAACCTCGCTCCAAAGGAGGGCATTCTTCGGTTGCACCGGTTTGAAGACCGTTGTCATCCCGAATAGCGTCCAGATGATCGGAGACTGGACGTTTTGTGATTGTACCTCGCTCGCCAGCGTGGTGATCCCCAGAAGCGTCCTCGCCATTGGTGAAACCGTTTTTGGGGGTTGTAGCGATCTTACCGGTATCGTCGTTGACCCGCTCAACCGCGACTACAGCAGTGTGGATGGCGTCCTTTTCGACAGGACCCAGGCGACGCTCCTTGCATTTCCCGCGGGTAGAACTGGCAGCTACTCGATCCCGCAGGGCGTAAATGTCATTGGACGCAATGCGTTCGCGTCGTGCACCAAACTGAACGCGGTTACCATCCCGGACAGCGTTACACGCATCTGGGAGCGGGCCTTCAGCGGGTGCAACCGCTTGAGCAGCGTGACGCTTCCCAGCGCCCTGACCAGCATCGAGGAGTCGGTGTTTGTTGGCTGCAGCAGCCTGGACGACGTGACGATTCCCGACAGCGTGACGAGGATTGGTTGGGGGGCCTTCTCGGGTTGTAGCGGTCTGACGCATGTCTCCCTCCCGCACAACGTGCGCAGCCTCGGGAGTCTGGCGTTCGCGGACTGTACCAACCTTCAGAGCATTTCCATTTCTGAAGGCATTACGGACATCCCGAGTTCTGCCTTCAAATCTTGCACCAGCTTGGCCAGTCTGACCGTGCCCCATAGTGTAACCAACATCGGCAACGGGGCCTTCGCAGCCTGCATCGCCATGAGGAGCGTCACTCTCGGACAGAACGTCGCGACCCTCGGACCTTCCAGCTTCCGCGACTGCAGCAGTCTCGCCAATGTCGTGTTTCCCTCCAGCGTCATTCTCATTGGTGAAGGAGCATTCGCCGGTTGTGTCAATCTCGAGAGCGTGGAGATGCCCGAACGACTTACGCGAATAGAGAACTCTGTGTTTTCCGGCTGTCGTCGTCTGAGTTCGGTGCCGATTCCCAAGCGTGTGACCATGATTGGCGACCGGGCTTTTTCCGGGTGTAGCAGTTTAAGCGACGTGCTGATTCCTGAGGGAGTCACGGGCATCGGGTATGCGGCGTTCAGCAACTGCAGTCGCCTAACGGCTATCAACGTCGATCCGCTGAACACCACCTACTGCGACTTGGATGGGGTGCTGTTCGACAGCGGCCGGACTGCCCTGATCGCATGTCCACCTGGGAAGGCTGGCGCCTACAGCGTACCGGATGGAGTCAGGGTGATCGGAGACGCAGCGTTTTCAACTTGCGACCAACTGACCCGTGTGACGATTCCTGGAAGTGTCGATCGCGTCGGAGCCGTAGCATTCGCCGACTGTCAAGGGCTGGAGTATCTCGTAGTTCCGGGTAGTGTCACAAACATAGACTGGGGCGCGTTTTCCCGCTGCGCTGGACTGACAAGCGTGTACTTCGAAGGTAATGCGCCAGGCGGATATGACTTTTTCTTCAATGCTGACCGCGTGACGGTCTATCACCTGCCGGAAGCCACGGGCTGGGGTCCGAGCTTCGGTGGTCGTCCGACGGCACTGTGGCGGCTGGAGATTGGTGAGAGCCAGGTGGTCAACGACCAGTTCGTCTTCACGGTATCGTGGGCCCGCGACCGAAAGGTAGTGGTTGATGCCGCCACAGACCTCCTGAATCCGGTATGGTCGCCGGTGGGCACGAACACCCTGACCGTCAGCTCCGTGACCTTCACCGATCCCGACTGGGCGCAGTACCCGGCCCGGTTTTACCGCCTCAGGGGGGAGTGAGGCGTCCTACGCCCTCGGCACCTCCCACACGCACCGGCCGGTGTGGCGTTTAATGTGGCCGGTGGTGACGTTCCAGATCAGGTACACCGCCGGGATGGTGCCGAAAAGGGGTCAGTTCTTGATAATGACACATGAAGTGGCGCAGTCCACTCTCGCGTCGTGGCGCACAAGTTGAGAGTCGAGTATCCCGGCGCGATCTGCCACGCCCTACATCGTGAGGTGCGACGGCGCAAGTCGCACCAAGAGTAGCCATTATCAAGAACTGACCCCAAAGCTTCGCGCCACCGCGCAAAGCCGCTCGCGTTATGCGAGCCCCGCCGCTGCCGGAAAGCCGCAGAGGAGGTCGAAGGCTTGGACCGCTTGGCCGCTGGTGCCTTCGACGATGTTGCCCTCGGCGCTGATCACCAAGATCCGGCCGTTGCGCGGGTCCACGCGCCAGGCAAGTTGCCGGACATTCGGGCGGGCCGTCTATTTCGTGTCCGGCAGGGCCAGTTTGAAGATCAGACGCGGCGTCTCCAATGGCGATCGTGCCGCGCTGCGTGCAGGACGGCCGCAATGACGACAATCTGCTGTTCCTCGATCACCTCGTAAACCGCCCGATAGGGGAAACGCTTGGGCTAACGCCAGCGGAGGTTCCGGGTCGGATGGCGACGACTGTTGAGGAACGGGATATCGCCGAGAGCGTCAAAGAGTTGAATCACCGCTTCGCGGGACTCCGCGCCCAGCCCTGGTTGCCGATGGTCATACCGAGCCGCCGCCTCAGCAACGTCCGCCTCCACCTCGGGGCGGACCACCACGCGCCAATTCATGGCCGCGATCGCAGACGGTGTTTCATCTCCTGCAAGGGCACGGAGGAGTCCGGGGTGGCGTGGTGTGCCGCCAGCCGGGCTTCAACCAGCGCCTCATCGGTTTCCGACAGCGGCGGGTCTCCCAGTTCCAAGAGCCTGCCGAAAACAGCCTCACGCTCAGCTTCTGTCAGCTTCGGCAGTGCGTTGATGATCTCGGTGGCGCTCACGGCGTCACAATGCGCTCGGCAGGCCGGTTGTCATCTCGGTATCCAGCCGCGCTCACGTAGGGGTCGGTCCTCACTACTGACACTGATTCCGACTGTTCCCCGTAGGTGCGACAGGTGAGTCCAAGGCCTCATTCTGCGGATGCTGGGAGCTCCTCGCCCGCATCAGCAGCGTCTCCTGCCGCAACCGCCGGGCGATGCGCGCCTTGCCGGAATCGGACTTGCGGCGCCGGGCTCGGAAGCATCGTCCGATCATCGGTCGATCGGCGGCGTTGCCAGGTTGCTCCATGAGAGGCGCGTCCGGCAGGCTATGGGGCTTCTCAACTCCGTCATTTGGCTCAGCCACCGATCGCCGTCATGGGACGGCAGGGGCGGTACTGCTGCCGGAAATCGTGTTCGCGCGGTTTGTGTTCCAGCGCACTCGCGAACACGGCGCGGACGGCGTCGTCCGAACTCGTCGTCCGCAGGATGGTGCGGAGATCGAACTCACCGTGACTGCCGAGGCACGGGCGGATCCGACCGTCCGCGGTCAGCCGCATCTTGTTGCACGCCTCGCAGAAATGCAGGTTCGTCACCGCCCCGATGAAGCCCACCAGCGCGCCGGTGCGGCGCAATCGAAAATACGTCGCCGGGCCCCAACCCCAGCCGGCCGAGGCTTCGGGGAGCAACTCGTCCTGCTCCGCCAGCAGCGCCCGGGCTTCGCCGATGGGAAAGAAATTGCGGCGGCTGAGGACTTCGGTCGTCGTCACGGGCATCATCTCGATGAGGCGGATCGGCAGGTTCTGGTCGGCGGCGAAGCGGACCAGCGGCCAGATTTCGTGATCGTTGAGTCCGCGCATCAGGACGCAATTCAGCTTCACGCGCTCGAATCCGGCCGCCCGGGCGGCGCGTAGACCCGCGAGCACAGCCTCCACATTCCCGCCGGTGATGCGGCGGTACGTTTGAGGGTCGAGTGCGTCGAGGCTTACGTTCACCGACCGCAAACCCGCCGCGCGCAAGGCGACCGCGAGCCGGGCCAACCGCGTCCCGTTCGTCGAGAGCGCAACGCTGTCCACGCCCGGCAGACCGGCCATCGCCCGCACGATCTCCGGGACATCCGGGCGGACCAGGGGCTCGCCGCCCGTGAGGCGGAATTTGCGGAATCCCAGGCCCGCCGCGACGCGCACGACCCGCACAATCTCCGTCGCCGTGAGGTGATCGGCCTGTTGCTCCCAGCCGCGGTAGCCCTCCGGCATGCAATAGAGGCAACGCTCATTGCAGCGGTCGGTGACCGAGAGGCGGAGGTAATCGATCGTGCGGCCGTGGGCGTCCATGCTTTAGGGGGAGGTCCGAAATCCGAAATCCGAAATCCGATCGCCGCACGGCGCCGCGCGCCGGATCGACCGTTCGACCGAACTCCGCCGCCGAGGAGTCTCCGCCAGCAAAGCCGGTGTGGGGATTTCGTTCCCGCGAACCGCCTGCGGGCTTTTCAGTTTCGATCTGGGTCCGAATCTCGTCATTCGCCGTTGGGGTTGCCGTGGGGCGAATGCGGATCGTCGCCACGCAAATGGGCCAGGGCTTCGCGGATGGCGTCTTCCAGGATGGCGAGGCACTCGGCGACCGCGCTGGGTTTGCCGGGAAGATTCACAATCAACGCCGTTCCGCGCGTGCCGGCGGTGGCGCGCGAGAGAATCGAGGTTCGCACCTTCGCGAAGGATTTCGCCCGCATGATCTCGCCGAAACCGGGCAGCTCCTTTTCCAGGACCGCGCGCGTGGCCTCCGGCGTCACGTCGCGCAGCGTGATCCCGGTCCCGCCGGTGGTAACGATGAGATCGCAATTCCGTTCATCGGCCAGGCGGCGCAGCGTCGCCGCAATCACGTCCCGCTCATCGGCCACGATGGCCGCTTCAAAAACCACGTCCGGGCCCAAGGCGGCGCGCAGCCGGCGCTCGATCTCCGGCCCGCTCCGGTCTTCGTAGAATCCCGTACTCGCGCGATCGCTGATGGTGACCCGCCCGACCTTCATCGCTTGACCTTTTCCAGGACGCGGATGCCCTCGAGGCGCATCGTTTTGTCCACGGCCTTGCACATGTCGTAGAGGGTGAGGGCCGCCACGCTCACCCCGGTCAGGGCCTCCATTTCCACGCCGGTTTTCGCGTTCGTTTCGACGGTGCAGGCGATTTCCACCCGGTCCTCCCCCACGCGGAAGTCCACCTCGACGTGCTCGATCGGCAGCCCATGGCAGAGCGGAATGAGGTCCGCCGTTCGCTTGGCGGCCTGGATGGCGGCGACGCGGGCGACGGCGAGGACATCGCCCTTGGGCAAGGTCTCGGCCCGGAGGGCCCGGAGGGTGGCGGGTTGGCACCGGAGCACGCCGACCGCCGTGGCGCGACGCTGCTGAACCGGCTTGGCGCCGACGTTCACCATGCGCGCCGCGCCGCGCGCATCGAGATGGGAGAAGCCGCCCGCGGTCTGGCGCCTGGTTCTTCCGGCTGTGAGTTTCATGGCAAGCATGTGGTGGCGGCGAACTCGATCCGCGCGCCGCGCGCCAACGTGCCACAGCCGGGCGGGATCCGCACCAGGGCATTGGCGGTGGCCAGCGGTGTCAGGTCGCCGGAACTCCGCCACGGCAGCAGCGTCAGTTCGAAGTGGTCTCCCGCCGGCTCCCGCCGCGCCGGCCAGAGGGTCTCGCGGGAGTCGGGCCTGGCCGTGAAGTCCGCGGCCAGCGTGGCCCGTGCGAAGACGGCCCCGCCCGGTCGCCCTTGGAATGCCTCCACCGCGGTCCGGACGTACAGGTTCAGGCAGACGAAATGCGCGAGCGGATTGCCCGGAAGACCGAACGCGACGGCCTGGCCGCGCGTGGCGAAGATCAGCGGCTTGCCGGGCCGCGTCGTGGTGCGGCTCACCCGGATGGTGTAGCCGAGGTGCTCCAGCAGCCGGCGCGTGAAATCATGTTCCCCGACACTCGCGCCGCCGGAAATGAGGAGGAGGTCGGGCGGCGCGCTGCCGGAGGCCAGATGCCCGACGGCAAAGCGCGCCTGCGCTTCGTTCTCGGGCACGCAGAGTTGCTGCAGTGGAATGCCCCACTCCCGGAGGCATGCCCGCACCAGGGTTGAATTTGAATCGCGAATCTGACCCGGTGGCGGCGACTGTTCGGGCGGCACGATTTCATCGCCGGTCACCAGATGCAGCACATGAGGGCGGCGCGTGACGCGCGGCTGCACCTGGCCCACGCTGGCCAGCAAGGCCAGCGCTCCCGGACCGAGGACCGTGCCTTCGGAGATCAGCGTTGTGCCCGCCCGCGCGTCTTCGCCGCGATACCGGATGTGCCGCTCCCGGTCGCGACGATGCACCGTGAGGACGTTCGCCTCCGCGCGCACGTCCTCTTGCATCAGGACCTGCAAATCTTCGGCCGGTAGGGCGCCCCCCGTGGCGATCTGCACGGCCTGGCCGGGTTCGAGTCGTTGTGGTTTCCATTGGCCGGCCCGGATGGAATCGACCACCCGGAAACGCGCGGAGTCGTCGTCCAGCCGCACCGCGAAGCCGTCCACCGCCGAACGGTCGAACGGCGGTTGGTCTTCGGGTGCCCGCACGGCTTCGCGCAACACGCGCCCCGCGGCCTCCGCCAGAGAAACCCGCTCGGGCTCGAGCGGCGCGCAGGCCGCGCGCACCCGGGCGAGGACTTCATCCACGGTGGCGGGACGGTTGGGGATCGCCAGCTCGCTCATCGGCGGGTTCCGGTCGGTTCCGGTTCGGGCAGCGTGCGCCGTTTCCAGATGGGCACGTCCTGTTTCAACCGGTTCATGAACTCGGCGACCATTGCCAGCGCGGCTCCGCGGTGGGGGGCGGCCGCCTCCACGTGAATCGCCGCCTCGCCGACGGGCACGAGGCCCACGCGATGCGTTACCCGCACGAACCGGCAGGGGTGCTGGCGGCCAAGGTCGTCGAGGATCGCCCGCATGAGCCGTTCCGCCATCGGCGTGTAGGCCTCGTATTCCAGCGCCGCGATGCGACGCCCGTCCTCCTCGCCGCGCACGACACCCGTGAACTCGACGCGGGCGCCGATGACGCCCGGCAGATCCACGGGCGGGGTCCGCGGCAGCTTGATCGGACCGGTCGTGATTTCGATGACGATGGTCATGCCTTACCCGCCCGATACCGGCGGGATGAGCGCCAGCTCATCCGCATCCGAGAACTGCGCTTCCGGACCGACGTATTCACAGTTGCGGGCCAGGCGAACCGAGCCGCGGAAGCGGCCCAGCGCCGGACACACCGCGAGGAGTCGCCGCCAAATCTCGGCGCCATCCACCGGCTCGCCGAGCGCCAGCTCGATCTCCGACCGTCCCGCCACGTCTTGCAGGTGCGCGAACAACAGGATGCGCATCCCGCTATAGTCCGCCCACCGGAGCGAGCCGCAAGCCCAAGCGCGCAGGTCTGCGATCCCGCGATCTCGTTCACGGCGCGCGGCGGAAGGGAGGTCGCACCCGGGGTCGGACGAACCAGCGCGCTGACCTTCGGTCGCGGAAAGCGGGCCTTCGCCGGATTCAACTTCCGGTAACGAGCAGCTTGCCGGCGGCGATCCAGAGGACTGCGGCCAGTGCCCGCCGAAATGCCGTGCCGCTCCAACGGCGCACGCCGAACCGCGTTCCCAGCAAGGCACCGACCACGCCGATCACCAGGCAGCCCAGAAATAGAGGCTGGGCGACCAGGGCCCGGCGACCCAATCCGGCCAGACCCGCCGCGGAGTTCACCACGATGAACAGCGCCGAAATGCCTCCGGCCGTCTTGGCCGGTGTCCAGCGCAGGAAGATCAGCAGCGGCGTCAGGAAAACGCCGCCGCCGATGCCGGTGAGGCCGGCCAGCAGGCCGAGCGTGCCGCCGGCGGCCAGCGCCACCGGCAGCCCGGGACGCCGGGTAGCAGGCTCGTCTCCCGCCCGGCCACCCCAGCCGAGCATCCACCCGGCGCCCAACAACGTCAGGCCGAGCGTGACGGCGGCCGTCCGGCCTTCGAAGTGCAGGTGACTCCCCAGCCAGGCCAGGGGAACGGAGGCGGTGGCCAGCGGGGCGAACACCCGCCAGTCGAACAATCCGGCGCGCTGGAACCGCCACGCCGCGATGGAAGCGACCGCGCAGTTGATCCACAGGGCGCCGGGCCGCGCCCAGTCGGCCCCCACTCCCAGCAGTGCCATGACGGCCAGGTATCCGGTGGCGCCGCCGTGCCCCACCGAGGAGTAGAGGAAGGCGACGCCCCCCACCGCCGCCAGGAGCACCGCGGTTTGCGCGAGCGATAACCCGATCACCGGCCCAGCATGGCGCGCTGGCCCGCGCCTGTCAGCGACGGCCGCAGCGGCCGGTTATCCGGATCGAAACGGACGAAGGACTCCAGAAGCCGAAGCGCCGGCGACCCGCGGTCAACCGACGAACCGTTTGGCCACAACGCAGGCGTTGTGGCCGCCGAACCCGAAGGAATTGTTGACCGTCGCCTTGACCTCCCGTTCCCGGGCGGTGCGCGGCACGTAGTCCAGGTCGCACTGCGGGTCCGGTTCGTCGAGGTTCAGGGTGGGGGGGACGATGCCGGTTTCGAGCGCCTTGACGCACACGGCCATCTCGACCGCGCCCGCCGCGCCCAGCATGTGGCCGGTGGCGCCCTTGGTGGAACTGACCGCCAGCTTCCGGGCGTGATCGCCGAACACGGCCTTGATGGCTTGCGTCTCGCACAAGTCCCCGTGCGGCGTGGCCGTGCCGTGGGCGTTGATGTAGGAGATGTCTTCCGGGTTGAGTCCCGCGCTGCGCAGCGCCATGCGCATGCAGCGGGCGGCGCCTTCGCCTTCCGGCGACGGCGCGGTCATGTGGTAGGCGTCGGCCGTGTTGCCGTACCCGACGATCTCGCAATAAATCCGCGCGCCGCGGGCTTGGGCGTGTTCCAGATCCTCCAGGACGAGGATGCCCGCGCCTTCGCCCATGACGAACCCGTCGCGGCCGGCGTCGAAGGGCCGGGAGGCGCGCTTCGGCTCGGCGTTGCGCGTGCTCATAGCCTTCATGGCGCAGAAGCCGCCGATGCCCAGGGGGGTGATCGTGGCCTCGGTGCCGCCGGCCAGCATCGCCTTCGCGTCGCCCATCTTGATGGTGCGCCAGGCCTCGCCGATCGCGTGGGAGGCGGTGGCGCAGGCGGAACAGGTGGCCAGGTTCGGCCCGCGCAGGCGGTAGTACATCGAGAACAGACCGGAGGCCATGTTCAGGATGAGCATCGGGATCATGAACGGCGAAAGCCGGCCGGGGCCGCGGTTGAGCAGGATCGAGTGCTGCTCCTCCGTGGTGTGCAGGCCGCCGATGCCCGACCCGATGAACACGCCGATTTCGTCCCGGTTCACGCGCTCCAGATCCAGTCCGGAGTCCAGCAACGCGCGGTGCGCCGCGCCCACGCCGAATTTGGTGAACCGGTCGGTGCGACGTTCGTCCTTCGGCGTGGGAAACGCCGGGACCGCGTCGAAATCCTTCACTTCCGCGGCGACCTGGGTGTCGAACGCGGCCGGGTCGAACAGCGAGATCCGGTCGATGCCGCACCGGCCGGCGACCAGGTTGTTCCAGAAGGTATCGAGGTCGTGCCCGAGCGGCGTTACCACGCCCATTCCGGTCACCACCACTCTGCGATCGGTGCAGCCCATAAAGCAAAAGGGCAGCGCGCGCTGTACGCCAGCCGTGGCTGCCCTGGAAAACCTGCCTGGCGGTTACTTCTGCTGCAACTCCTCGATGTACTTGGTCACATCGCCCACGGTGGTAAGCTTCTCGGCCTCCTCGTCGGGAATCTCGTTGCCGAACTCCTCTTCGAGCGCCATCACGAGTTCCACGACATCCAGCGAATCCGCGCCCAAATCCTCAATGAATTTGGCCTCGGGCGTGACCTGCTCCAGTTTCACGCCCAATTGCTCCACGACGATGTCGCGTACCTTTTGTTCTACCGTTTTTTCTGCTGCCATGTTGTCTCCGATTACGTGTTGCGGGTGTGTCTATGCAACGGGCCACCATGCGTCAAGCCCTGATTGGGACCATTTGCCGGCACGATCCGGGGCGCGCTCGCCTCACATCACCATGCCGCCGTCCACCACCAGCGTCTGGCCCGTGATGTAGCGGGCCGCGGGGCTGGCCAGGAACAAGGCCGCGTGGGCAATGTCCTCGGTCCGGCCGAAGTTGCCGAGCGGAATCTGCTTCAAAATCGCGGCCTTCACTTCCTCGCCCAGCGCCCCGGTCATGTCGGTTTCGATGAAACCCGGGGCCAGCGCGTTGACCGTGATGCCGCGCGAGGCGAGTTCGCGCGCCACCGACTTGGTGAAGCCGATCAGCGCGGCCTTGCTCGCGGCGTAATTGCACTGGCCGGCATTGCCCATCAAGCCGATCACGGACGCGACGTTGAGGATGCGGCCGGCGCGCTGCTTGATGAAGGCGCGGGCGAACGCGCGGGTCAGCAGAAACGCGCCCTTCAGGTTGGTGTTCAACACGGCGTCCCAGTCCTCGTCGCTCATCCGCATCAGCAGCCCGTCGCGCGTGATCCCGGCGTTGTTCACCAGGATGTCCACGCGGCCGGTTTCCGTGAGGATCCGGGTGGCGGCCGCGGCCACGGCGCCGGCATCCGCCACATCCACCGCGTGCGCCCAGGCGCGGCGGCCGAGGGCGGTGATTTCGCCGGCCGTCTTCTCCGCGTTGGCGGCCGTGCGGGAAAGGCAGACCACATCCGCGCCGGCGGCGGCGAAGCGCAGCGCGATGGCGTGGCCGATGCCGCGGCCCGCGCCGGTGACGACGGCGATCTGATTGGCGAGTTCGTTCATGGTCGGGTTGGGTTCAACGAGCATCCGCGAGGGTTCAGGACGGTTGGGCGGCGAGCGCCGGCGCGGTCGCTGCGAGGCTGGCGACGTCGGCGACGTTATGCACCGTGGCCGACTTGTCGATGCGCTTCAGAAAACCGCTGAGGGCGGTGCCGGGTCCGAGTTCGATGAAGCGCGTGAAGCCCGCCGCCAGCAAATAACGGATCGAGGCCTCCCAGCGCACGGAAGCCGTAACCTGCTCGACCAGCCGTGCGCGAATCGCGGCGGGCGGTCCGTGCGGCTCCGCGGTCACGTTCGAGATCACCGGCACCGTGGGGGCGGCGAACGAGACCGCCGCCAAGGCGGCCGCCAACCTGGGTTTGGCGCCGGCCATGAGCGCCGAGTGATAAGCCCCGGCGACCGGCAGGGGCAGGGCGCGTCGCGCCCCGCGCGCTTTCGCCCGTTCGCACGCGTGGGCGATGCGGGTGGCTTCGCCGGAGATGACGAGCTGGCCGGGGCAGTTCAGGTTGGCGAGTTCCACCCCGGCCTCGGCGCAAACCTCGCGGGTCGGGACCTCGTCCAGGCCGATGATCGCCGCCATGCCACCGCGGGTGGCATCGCACGCCGCCTGCATGAACAAGCCGCGCTGCCGCACCAACCGCAGACCGTCCTCGAACGAAAGCGCTCCCGCCGCCGCCAGCGCCGTGAACTCGCCCAGCGACAGCCCGGCCGTCGCCTGGAAGGCCAGCGCCGGCACGCGCGCTTTGAGCAGTTGAAACGCGACCCAGCTCACGAGGTAGATCCCCGGCTGAGCGTGCTCGGTCTTCGTCAACTCGGCCTCGGGGCCGTCGAAACAAACCGCGGTCAGGTCGTAGCCGAGCGCGGCGTTGGCGCGCGCAAACCACGCCCGGGCCTCGGCCGAGGCCTCCGCCAGGTCCTTGCCCATGCCCACCACCTGGGCGCCCTGTCCCGCAAACATCAGTGCCGTCTTCACCATAAAGCCGGGGAGACTCAACCCGGTTTCCGCACGCGATGAAAGCCCAGATTGCGGTGGGCGCGCCGGGGGTTGAGGGCCACTCCGCCCAGCAGCGCGCGGTCTGAACCCCGGTCAGTCGGCGCCGGCCCGGATCGCATAGAGCCGGTTCATGGTCGCCAGGTACAGGACGCCGTTCGCGGCCGCGCAGGTGGCGCTGATGGGGGTGCCGAGGTCCAGCGAGCAGAGCAGCTTCTTCTCGCGCGCCGCCGCGAAGACCAGGAACTGCCCCCGCCGTGTGCCCACATAAACCTTGCCGTCGGCCACCAACGGCGACGCCCAGAAGTCGCCGCTCGCTTCGTGGGTCCAGACGACCGCGCCGCTGGCGGCATCCACGCAGTGAAACAGCCCCTCGCAATCGCCGATGAACACCAGACCGTCGTGGATCGCCGGCGTGGCGAAGACGTGCTTGCCCAGCGCGTACGACCAGACCAAACCCGTGGCCGTGAGGTCGCCGGTCTTGGTCGCGTCGATGCACTTCAGCCAGGCGCCGTTCTTGCCCCACCAGAGATCCCCGCCGGCGGCGACGTACACGCGGTTCCCAAAGAAGACCGGCATGCCGAACACATCGCTGGGGCTTTCCCGGCGGTTGAGGTAGTACCGATGCACGTCGGTTTTGGGAGCGGTGGGGTCGAAGTCGAATTGCCAGACTTCCTTCAGGGTGGCGACTTCTCCGGTCGGCGGCGGGGCGGCGAGCGGTTCGAAGGCGTGCACCACCGCGTCGCCGCCCGCGAAGAAGATCAACTCCCGGCCGTTGACCTCGCCCGCGGACGGCGCCGACCAGGTGGAGTGAAAGACCCGCTCGCCATGAGTCACCCGTTCGCGGGCCAGCAATCGGCCGGTGCGCTTGTCGAGCACCACCAACCCGGGCGCCTCCGGCCGGCGAATCTTGCGATGCGTGTTGTCCACCCCGGTGCCCGTGTTGAGATAGAGTTGGTCGCCCTGGATGAGCATCGAGCTGTGGGAGGCGTCGTGCGACCAGATGCCCGCGCCGCTCGTGAGGTCGAACATCCAGACGATGTCGGCATCGAGCGGGCCGAGTTCAACGCGGTTCGGTGCGGGCGCGGTCGGGATCAAGGTGCCGTCGGGCCGGAACGCCTCCGGTGCGCCGCGGGCGAGGGCGTTGGTCGGTTGGGGCGCGTAATAAATGGATTCGTTCGTGAACGGGCCGTCGTTGCCGTCGGCCAGGCCGTGCAGGTCGAGGCACAACGCCACCCCGCGGTTGTCCACGACATAGACCCGGTCGCCTTCGATCGTGGCCGGCGACGAGATCCCGGCGTTCGGCCAGTCGAAGTAAATGTCTTCGATGCGCTTGGGCACGGCGAGTTGCCAGCGCAGTTGGCCGTCGTCCTCGTTGAAGCACATCAGCACGCCGCGGTCGCCGGAATGCCGGGGGTCCCGGGGTTCGTTGTTGTTCGTGCCGATGAGGACGACCCCGCGGCCCACGACGGGCGAGGAATGCGCTTCGGTGCCCAAGGCGGCGACCCATTTGATGTTCCTGCCGCTTTTGGGATCGAACGAGTCCGGCAGGCCGCGTTCCTCGGAAACCATGTTCCGCGACCAGGCCGCCCCCCATTGCGGCCGGTCGCCGGCGTGGCCTGCCGCGGCGGCCCAGCCGAGGCTGAACGCCAACGCGGCAAGGAACCGCCCGTGCAGCGAGCGCCGGGGCAGCGGGCGAACCCGGCGCGGAAGTGTACCGGGGACCGCCGCCGGCCCCGGCGCCAGCCCCGCGGAATCCGCCCCGGCCGCTGAGAATTCCGGTTCGCCAGAGTAAGTGCACATGCGCGCATCATCACCCCTCGTCGCCGATCGCGCCAGACGGATTCCATCGGCCAACCGCAGGTACGCGCCCCCGCTTCCGTGCGCGCTGACCGGTAAGACCTCGCCGCCGCCGCCGCCCTCGCCCGGCCAACGGCGTGCCCGGCCCCATCTGGGCGCGCGGCTGGAGCGACGCCGTCTTGGGACGTCGAGGGGCCGGGCGCGCGCGGCTGACCCGGGCTTATCCCCCGGAGCTCTGTCGCCCGGGTTGCATTGGCGGGAACCATCCGTCGAACCTTCCGCGGGATACCCGCCAGATCGGGAGTCACGCAAGGGGGTCGCGGCCGCGCCGGGCGGGAGCAGTGTGAGAGGACGGCTCCGGAACCGGTGGGTCGAATGGCCGCACTGACAGAGTCTTCGCCTGCCGCCGCGGTCTGCTCTTCCGGCGCGCCGTGTGTTCATCCGGGAAGATCCGGTCGTGTCCGAAAATGCGCTTGACGCCCTGCCTTGCCGCCTTAGCGTCACGAAAATAAGCATAGTGAAACGGCGGTCACCGCCGCCCGGTGGGGATCGAACCGCACAGTCCGCCTGCTGGGAATCGGTTGAGAACAGAGAGCGAGCTATGATGATGCAAAGCAAGTTGAAGTGGATATGTATTGCCATGGGCCTGACGGTGGGGTCCGGAGGCGGCTGGGCCCAAGGCCTCTTCATGGGCGAGTATGAGGGCATTTACCACGCCGACCGGTCGCAGACCTCCAAGGCCACGGCCAAGGTGATCGCCGAAGGGCCCGGCTATTATCGCGTGGTCGTGCAGGCCGAGCCGCTCCAGGCCGGCGAACCGACCGTCCAATTCGAGATCTATGGCGTCCAGCAAGGGACGCGGGTGAACCTTTTCGGCCGGGCCAATGCCGAAATGTGGCACGGCACGATCGCGGGCGACACCCTCGTGGCCGATCCCGGCTACTACGGCATGGGCCTGGAATTGAAGCGTGCGACGCGGACCTCGCCTACGGAAGGCGCCCCGCCGCCCGCGGGGGCCGTGGTGTTGCTGCCGTTCGCTCCCGGCAAGGCTCCTGAGATCCTCCGCCTGGAACGGCGGCCCGTGGAAACCCCAGGAGGATGGCAGCTTGCAATGTGTCCCCGGCAAGGGTTCGATCGCCACCAAGCAGAGCTTCGGCGACATGAGGCTGCACCTGGAGTTTTGGCTGCCGCTCATGGCCGACAGCTTCGGCCAGGGCCGGGCCAACAGCGGTGTCTTTCTGAACAACCTCTATGAAATCCAGGTGCTCGACTCCTTCGGCTTGGTGCCGTCCATGGGCGACTGTGGGTCGATCTATGACCAGACGCGTCCGTTGGTCAATGCCAGCCTGCCTCCCGAGCGTTGGCAGACCTATGATATCCGCTTCCGGGCCCCCCGCCTGAACGCCGACGGTTCGCTCAAGGAGAAGGCCCGCGTCACGGTGGAACTCAATGGCATCAAGGTGCAGGACAACACCCCGATCGAGGGCGGGACCGCCGGCCACGAACCCGGCAAACCGCCCCCGAACGTCGCCACCGGCCCGCTGCAGCTTCAGGACCATGGCAACCTCATTCGCTACCGCAACGTCTGGCTGATCCCGATGCAGGACCATCCGCAGTGATCGACCATGGGCTCGCTGGTTCGGAGGGCCAGAGCAGGTGAAACGGTGCGTTTTCATGCTCGGCCTCCTGGTTGCGGCGCCCGGCGCGGCAGAGGTCCAGAACCCGGTCCGGTGGTCGTGGCAGGAGCCCCAGGCGAAGGTGTTGCCGACCGGCGATCTGCAATGGGCGCCAAAGGCCTTCGAGTTCCGACCGCTGGCGCCGAGCCGCTACATCGACTTCGAGTCCGGCGCCGACGCCAACGACGGCCTCTCCCGGCAATCGCCGTGGAAGCACCATCCTTGGGACCCGAACGCCACCGGTCAGGCGGCGGCCTGTCAGGGTGTGCATACATATGTCTTCAAGCAGGGCGTGGACTATCGCGGCGAGTTGAATGCAAATGAGTCCGGCACGGGCGACACCCCGATCCTCCTGACCCGCGACCCGTCGTGGGGTGAAGGACCGGCGGTGATCTGCGGTTCGGAGGCGGTGACCGGCTGGAAACCAGGTGCCGACAACCCTCTCATCCCGGAACCGGAGAAGGTGTGGTACGCCGACCTCAACTGGGCGCCGCGCAACGTCTGGAGGGTCGGCCAGGAGGGCGCCGTGACGCGCCTCGCCCTGGCCCGCTCGCCGAACTGGACCATCACCGACCCGGACGACCTTCAGAGCGAGTGGTGGACGTGGAAGAATCCGGACCGACCGTTTGACAACTACGCCACCATCAATGGCGAGCGACGGCATCTGGCGTTCGACCAGGAGGACATCAATGAGCACAGGCCCCAGGATTACTACGAGGGCGCCATCGTCTGGACCACCAAGGGCTGGGTGATGGGGAGCCCGTTCCCGGCCCGGGTCCTGGCCGTGGACCGCCGGAACGGTTCGCTGGTTTTCGCCGGGCAGTGGGGCGGCGCCCCGTCCTACAAGATCATCCGCGGCTGCCGTTTCTACCTGGAGGACAAACCGCAGTACCTGGACAGCCCCGGCGAGTTCTGGTTCGACAAGCACGGAGACGGTGGCCGGCTCTACCTCCGCCTGCCCGGCGACGAGGACCCGAACACAGCCCGGGTCGAGGTGGCGAAGCGCATCCGCATGATCGACAGCACCGGGATGAGCCATGTGCATATCCACGGACTCACTTTCCGTTTCAGCAACGTCTATTGGAACCTGACCGCCGCCCCTTACTGGGTCTCTCATGAGAGCCTCGACGTGGAACCCGGCTGCGTGCGGTTGTTGGGCAGCGGCACAGACCTCGAGGTGGCGAATTGCACCTTCGAGCACGTCCACCGGGGTGTGCGGCTGAAGGCCGTGGGCCCCCAGGACGCCATCGACCAGGTGGTGGTGAATGACAATGTGTTCGCCGATAACGACCACGGGGCGGTGGCTCTGGAGGACGGCACCGTTTACAGCGCCCTGGAGCCTCCGATGGGCCGGCTCTACGACGTGCGTGTGATGCGGAACCAGTTTGACCGCATTGGCATCCGCCCCGATCTCTTCGGCCAGGGCGAAGCGCTCGAGATCGCTTACGCCGAGACGGTCGAGGTGGCCGGCAACATCTTCAACCGGGTCTGTGCCCAAGCCATCGACGTGCATGGCGCCAAGCAGGACCGCGCGGCCACCGACCGGCCGTTTACGCGAATTCTCATCCACCATAACAAGGCGGTGGATACGCTGCTGAACAACGATGACTTTGGCGGTATCGAAACGTGGCAGGGCGGCCCGGCCTATGTCTATGACAACATCTCCGGCAACCCCGGCGGCTACCGCAACTGGGATCATGTGTTGAGCCCCGATACAGAGGATCGCTTCGGCCACGCCTACTATCTGGACGGAGCGTTCAAGAACTACCACTTCAACAACCTCGCCTGGGGCAAGTCCAAAGGCCCGGGCGGCCGGCTGGCCAACACGTCGGCCTTGCAGGAGATCATCAGTTACCAAAACACCTTCTTCAACAATACGATCTACAACTTCGTCCGCGGCTCGCGCCGACAGGCGCCCCAGGCAGGACGCGTCAAGTTCCTAGGCAACCTCTGGCAGAGCCTGGGCCTGCGCGTGTTCCGCGATGCCGACCCGGCGCGGAGCCCGGACGCCGGGAATGAAGCCGACGCCGGACCGCGTCGGCGAGAGTACGCGATCGACACGGACGCCTACGCGCGCAACGTCTTTTACGACGTGGGGCCGAGCTTCGGTGTGTTCGAGCCGTCCGGACGCTGGCACCCGACGCTGCGGTCGTTTCAGGAGGCATTGGAACATTATGGACCGCTGGCCGCGACGGTGGGAGTCATGGCCGAACAGTCTCCCCTCCGCGATCCCGCCGCTCACGACTTCCGGCCGTCCACCAACTCGGCGGCGCTCGGTCTGGGTGCGAGGGTCTTCGTGCCGTGGAGCCTTTACGAAACGGTCGGCGAATGGAACTTCCAGCCCATCCAGGGCGAGCCGGCGCGCATCCTGGATGAACATTGGTGCCTGGCCGCCTACTACACGGGACGCGACGACTACTATAAATTTCCCACCTACCCACTCCAGGGTGTGAATGTCGCGCTGAAGGACTATCAGAACGGCCCGCTGGAGAACTGGACCGCGGGCGCCGTGGGTTTCAATGGACGCGACCAGTACGCCGTGCTCGCGAACGCGGACATCAACCGCCCGGTCACCCTGGGAGCCCGGCGGGGCGCCCCGCCCTCCACCATCAGCGGCGCGGAGCTCAAGAACCCGCAGATCCACACCTCGAGTTTCCTGATCGAGGCATATTTCAAAGCCGCCCCGGGACTCAAGGACGCCACCTTGATGCAGAAAATGGATGCCATTGGATTTGCCCTGCGTGTCAACGAACAGGGAGGCGTGACGTTGTCAGCGCAGGCCAGGGGCGTGAGCGCGAGCCTCGCCAGCCGGAGCGCCATCGACGACGGCCAGTGGCACCACGTCATCGCCGAGGCGGACCGCAAGGCCGGCACCTTCACCCTCTACCTCGACGGCATGCAGGACGCCAGCGGGCCAGGGCTCAAGGCGGACGCCTCGCTGGCCAATGACGCCGATCTTTACGTCGGCGGCACTCCGATGGGGCACCAACTGAATGGTGCCATCGACTTCCTCCGCCTCGCCCGCGGCACGCTGGCCGACGCGAAGACGACGATCGGAGAACTCTATGCGTGGGAGTTCCACGGACCTTTCCTCTGCGACTTCACCGGCCGGCAGCGGCCGCCCGATGGCGGAGCCGCCGGCGCCATCGATAGCCCTCCGCCATAGCCGAATTGTCTGCCTGGTCGTCCGGAGGTCGAGAGGAAATGAGAGGCCAGTATCCAGTCCCATCCCGGCGGAACCCCTTCCGGTCGCGATCGTGAACCCGGCTGCATGGGCCTTTGGGGCAGAGAATCGACCGACGGGCTGATCCGCAGAAGGCTGCTCGGCGACGCGGACGTTCGGAGTGTGAATTGGGAAACCAGGAAGGCCGGAGAACGGGATTGCGGCTCCTGGGTTCCGGATTGCCTCATCGGAACTGGGCGACTCGACGCTTGCGTGCGGACGTGAGCCAGCGCAGTTTCCGGGCGTCACACAACCTGAATTGCTGCCATGAATGCTGTTGTTTTCGCCCGGAAGACTTTCGCGGCCCTGATCGTCACCGGCCTGGCCGGTGTCGCCATCGTCGGTTTGCCGCGGAGCGTTGCCGCCGAACCCGAGCCGGCGCCGCTGCGGATCATTTGTTTCGGCGCCCACCCCGACGATTGCGAGATCCAGGTTGGCGGGTGTGCCGCCATGTGGGCCGCCAAAGGCCACAAGGTGAAGCTCGTCTCCGTGACCAACGGCGACATCGGCCATTGGCGCGACGCCGGCGGACCGCTCGCGCGTCGGCGCAAGGCCGAAGTGGAAGCCGCGGACAAAATCTTGGGCGTGAGTACGGAGGTGCTGGACATACACGACGGCGAGCTGCTGCCGACGTTGGAGAATCGCCGCACGCTTACACGCCTGATCCGCGAATGGCACGCGGACATCGTGATGGGCCCGCGTCCGAACGATTACCATCCCGACCATCGCTACGTCGGCGTGCTGGTCCAGGACGCGGCATACATGGTCACGGTGCCGTTCTTCTGTCCGGACGTGCCGCATCTCACTAAGAACCCGGTGTTCCTGTATTACCCGGACAATTTCAAAAAGCCGAACCCCTTCCAGCCCGACGTGGTGGTCTCGATCGACGGCGTGATGGACCGGAAGCTGGAGGCGCTGGCGCAGTTGGTTTCCCAGTTCCAGGAAGGCGGCGCGAACGGCGGACCCGAACTCGCCGATCCGGCCAGGGCCGGGGAACGTACGCAGGCGGTGAAGGACGCGTTCAGCCGTCGGAGCCGGGGGCTGGCCGACCGGTTTCGCGCGCAATTGAAAGAAGCCTACGGCGCGGAGCGGGGCGGCCAGGCCCACTACGCGGAGGCCTTTGAACTGTGTGAGTACGGCGGGCAGCCCGACAAAGCGACGCTGAAGAAGTTGTTCCCGTTCTTTGGCGAATAGCACTGGCCGGCCGTGGTGGTTCGCGGCGGCGGCGCTCGACGGGGGGGGGGGCCGCGCTTAGGGAGGTGGGGGTTGCGGTTGAAGCTGGGGTTGGCGGACCGCGAGGGTTGGCGGAACGACCGATTCGGCATGGCGCAACTGACCGGCGGCGGCGGCGCGGAACTCGCGGCGCAGCCGCGGCCGGACGGAGGTCCAGACCAGCCAGTTGTTTGCGGCGCAGACGCTCACCCAGAGGACCGCCACCACCACCCAACTCCAGACTCCCACCACGAACAGGACGGCCAGGAAGACCAGCCAAGGCACAAACAGCACACGAAAAATCGCGCGGAGCGAGGCGTATTGCGGTCGCCGGCCGGATACGCTGTACCACATGCCCGCCAGGGCCAGCGTCGGCATGTCCGCAACGAACAGGACCATCGCAACCGCGGCCGGGAACCAGTCGTCGATCTGCCCCCCGGGTCCGCCGCTGCCCGAAAACAGCATGCCGGTCTCGACCAGGAGCAGAGCGATCACGGGCACGTCGAACAACCGCCGCATCGCCGCCAGCGACCCGCGGACGATCTGCGTTTCGTCGAGCCCGGTGGTGAGCAGGAGTTCCAGCGCACCGCAGCGCCGATCCTCGCTGAAGCGAAACGCGGCTTCCGAAGCGGCCAGCCATTTCAAGGTGGCCTGGAGGAAGAACGCCACCAGCAAGGTCATCCCGGCCGACCACCCGTCCCAACCGACCACCAAGCGCGCCACCATCCACGCCGCCAGCAGGGCCGCGAACAGGCCCCAGAGGAGGGTGCGTTTGAGCCGGTGCCGGCTGCCGAGCCAGAGCACCGGGTTGCGGTCCAGCAGCCGTCGGCGCAGGGACAGGCGCCCGCCGCGTTCGCCCAGCACCAAGGCCAGCCAACGCTGCTGCCAGCGGTCGGACAGGCGGAAGGCCGTTTGCTCGCGCCACGCCCGGGCGGTGAAGCGACCCGCGGCGACCAGGAACAGCCAGGCCTCGGCGTGCGTGCCCGCGAGGGCGGACCAGAACGCCGCCGGGTCCGTCGCAAAACTCGCGGCGGGTGCGGCCATCAGCGCGCCCACCGGCGTCAAGGTGGCCAGGACGTCGCGGACCAGTGACGGTCTGCCGGCCCAGGCGTCGAGGAACCACGGCAGGACCATCGCGACGAGGAACAGCACAAAGCCCGTGAGGGCAAACGCGCTGCGCATTTCCTGGCAGAGCGCCGACATCGCCATGCCGACGGCCAGCGAGAACCAGAGGGCGTTCGCAAGCACCAGCACCATGCGGCCGAATTCGGCCAGCGACACGCCGCCCAGCAACAGGCTCAAGGCGAGCACCGGCACGACGGCCAGCAGGCTGAACACCGCCGTCACC
The DNA here is from genome assembly GCA_963735925.1 of uncultured bacterium. GTDB lineage: Bacteria > Verrucomicrobiota > Verrucomicrobiia > Limisphaerales > J093 > DSVZ01. The sequence goes on along the minus strand of CAVTMT010000002.1, from coordinate 441,399 downwards.
GACGCCGCGGTGAGTTTGCCCAGGACGATGTCGTAGGCGCGGAGATCGGTCAGGAAGAGCAGGCCGAGCGTCCCCTCGCGCTTCTCCTCGCTGAGCACGTCGGCCGTGAAGACCGGCCCCGAGGCGAGGCAGAACGCGAAGGCGAAGAAAACCAAGGTCTCGAAAATGGCGCGCCCCAGGCTGGCGGCGGCGGTCCAGTCGCCGCTGAACCAGAGTTGCGTGGCGCCGGTAACCACGGCGATCGCCGCGGCCGCGACGCGCGTCCAGAAGGCGCTTCGTCGCCGCGCGGCCACGCGCAGTTCGCGCTCGACGATGGGCAGCACACGCATCGCGATTAGGACAAGGTCCGCACCGAACCGTTTCGGCGCTCGTGGACGACTAGGCCGGCCGGGCCACCTCGGCCGCCGGTGATACCGGGGGGCTTGGGCTCGCTTTTCGCCACCCGTCGGAGCCGGCCCGGCCGGCGCCCGGCCGCGTTCCCGCCGCCGCGGCCCGGAAATGGCGGCGCAACTGAATCGAGGCCCAAAGCATGAAAACCAGGTTCTTCAAAATCCCGGCCGCCATGCGACCCAGCGCAGGGAGATAAAAGCCCGCGGGCAGGAGCTGCTGTGCCCACGGGAGGTTCTGAAGCCAGATCAACCACCGCGCCGGCAACAGCCCGCTGAGGTTTTGCAGGTAATAGCCCAGCGTCCAGGGAATCAGAATCACGAAGGCGAAGGTGAGCAGCAGCGCCAAGCCGGTCTTGCGCAGCGAGAGACTCAGCCACGCCCCCACGCTGCACAGCGCGAACACGTCGGTGAGGAAACTGACGTAGCTGTTCACCGCCGCGATCACGTAGTAGGACAACATCGAACCGCCCGCGAACGTCCGCGTCGGCGATCCCTGCCAGGTGGCCACGACGTAGGCGGCGTGCAGGAGGCCGATCACGAAGATGGGCCCGAAGAAGTAATGCCAGAGCGCGCGCCGGTGACCGCGGAGCAACGTGCGCACCGGCAGCGGCGTGGTGAGCAGCAATTCGAGCGCGCCGGTCCGCCGGGCTTCGAGGAAGAAGTGGCACGCCATGACCGTGATCCAGACCCGGTTCGTGAAGATGAGCGCGTACGCGAAGTTCTGGTGAAACTGGTAGGCGGCGGGGTTTCTGCGCGAGCCGACGGCGATCCAATACACGTTGATTGCGACCAAGGTGGTCAGCGTCCAGAAGACCAAGTGCGGCCAGCGCAAGCGCGCCGCGGCGGCGAACACGGGGTTCGTTTCCAGGCGGCGCCGAAAGGCGCGCTGCCAGCCGCGCGTGTACCCGAACCGGAGCCATCGGCGGGTGGTGGCGGGCTTCTCGCTGGGGTCGTCGCGCCACACCCGCGGCAGCAGCGCCGCCGTCGCCACCATGAACCCCCAGCTCAGCCCATGCACCAGCGCGAGCGAGGTCCAGTACAGGTGCGGGCCGGCCTTGTACGACGCCTCGATCGCCAGGTAGCCCGTGTACGCCGGGCTCACCAGCGCCAGCGGCGGAAGCTGGTTCACGGCGATGCCCAGCACGCCCGTCGCGAAGAACACGAACAGGCCCGGCACCAGCCCGGTGAGGCCAAGAATCAGGATGACCGATCCGAGCGTGGCCTTGGTCTGCTCGCGGCTCAGGGCGGAGACGAACATGCCGGCGGTCAGGGAAAACACCATCGCGTTCACCACCGCCAGGGCGACGCGACCATACTCCGCCGGGGTGACGCCGCCCAACAGCAGCGGGAGTCCCAGCGCCGGCAGGATCGCCAACAGGCCGTACAAGCCGGTCAGCGCCGTGGCGATCCACTTGCCGAGCACAACGTGATAGCTGCTCAACTCGGTGAGGAACAGGAGGCCCAGGGTCCCGTCCCGCTTCTCTTCGCTGATGCAGTCGGCGGTGATGAACGGCCCGACCAGCAGGCAGAACGCGAACGCCAGGACACTGAGGTAGGCGAACAGCGTCTGGCCCAGCGTCGTGGGCGGCAGGGTGCGTCCGAACCAGAGCACCGTCCAGCCGCAGACCAGCGCAGCGGCCATCGCCGCCGCCACGCGCAGCCAGTAATTCTTGCCGCGCCGCGCGGCCACGCGCAGCTCGCGGTCGATGATCGGGAGCAGGCCCATTCGCGCGGCAGTGTAGGCGGGGTCGGCCGCAGGCCAAGACCGAAGTCCGACGCCGCGGGTCGCGGGCCGCTGCCTCCCGAATCGGCAGGCCGCCGGCTTTCGGACGGCATTCGGACGCGACCGAAGGCGGTCGGGAAAGCGGCAATTTCGACCGGCAGGGCTCGGTCCGGCCGCACTCCCAGCCGCCAATTGCCTTGGAAACTCAAGGTCTCGCAGGCGCCGTGCCCTGCCCGGGAGGAGTTCTGCGATTGGCAGGATTCGGTTCCCACAGCCGGTTCGGAAACCGGCGCGCCACCGTCGCGGCGGCCATGCCGCCTGATGCCCGCCGTTTCCGCTATTCCTTCTCGCCGCGAAACCGAACGCCCTCGACGTCCTTCCCGATCTGGACCCGCTCCTGACCTTGGGCCAGCGGCAGGCCGTTGACGGTGACGTTCTCGAAGCTCACGTCGCGCACGTCATGCTCCGCATCGGCGCCTGCGAGCTGGACCAGGTAGCTGCCCGGCGCGCCGTCCACGGCCACGTTCTGGAACCGGACATTGCGCACGAAGCCCGGCACCTGCTTGCGCATGTACTGGTTGACGACCGGCCGCAGCCGGATGAACTCGCGCTGGCCTTCGCCGTGTAGCCGCACGTTCTCCACCGTGACGTCTTCGAGCCGCATGTCCTCGCCCGGCTCGAACAGGAACGGCGTCATCGTGAAGTGGATGATGTCCAGGTTGCGCAGCGTGATCTGGCGCATGAACGGCGCCCGGCTTTCATGACCGAGCAGGAAGATGCGCGCGCGGTCGCACCACAGGACGGAATGCTCCACCGTGATGCGTTCGACGTTGTCGTTGCCGCCGGTGAAATCCAGGCCCTTGAGCGCCACGCAATCGTCGTCGGAGCGGATGAAGCAGTCGGTGATGAGCACGTCCTGCGAATTGCAGGGATTGATGCCGTCGTCGTTTTGCACGCGCCCGCCGCAGATTTTCACGCCGCGCACGGTGACGTTGCGGCTGTGCTGCGGCACCAGCGTCCAGTGCGACGCCCCGCGAATCGTGATGCCCTCGACCGTGACGTTCGTGCCCCGGATCGACACCACGGTCGGGGTGGGCCCCTGGCGCCATTCCCAGTCCGAGCCGTCGAGAATCCCGCGTCCGGCAATGCGGATGTCTTCGCCCTGCGCGATCACGCCCCCTTTCACCACCGCGCCGCCGGCGAGGTAAAGCGTCTGGTTGTTGGTGAGCAGAATCCGCTCGGGCTTGTGAATGCCCGGCCCGAAATAGACCACGCCCGGCGCGTCCGGCTGGGGCACGTTGGCTTCCGGCGGGTTGGCGAAGATCAGGAGCGGCCCGTTCTTGCCGTCGGGCTCGACACTGAACTTGTGCGGGCCAGCCACCGTGAGCACCAGGGTTTGATCGTCCACGTGCCGCATCGCGCTCACCGCGGATTCCGGCCGGATCACCACGTTGCCCAGCGACCGCTTCGACGTGAGGGTTATTTCGGCACGACCGGCCAGGTCGAAGTTGGCGAAGGCGTAGGGGCCGCCGTAGTTCCACTCCTTGCCGGCGAACGGCGGATCCAACGTGCGCGCCGTGTAAACGTCCACCCGCTGACCGTTCGCGGTCACTTCGTAATCGGTGGACAACACCTCGCCGGCGGGCGCCGCGTAGGTGACCACCTTGGTGGGCTCGCTGGATGTGGAATCCGGCTCGGTGATGGGTTGGAGGCGCAGGTTGCGGAACTCGATCGCGTCGCCCTCCGCCGTCAGGCAAATCTTCCCGGCGCGGGTGTCGCAACCCGTGGCGCGGTTCACTTCCCGGCCATTGAGGCGGAGCGTGACCACCGGGCCGCGCGCGACGATTTCGCATTCGTTCCATTGCCCGGCGGGCCGCTCGAGGTCGGCGGCGCGCTTGAGGTTCGTGAGCCGGCCGAACTGCGGATGGTCGAGCGTCTGCTTCCGCACGGCCGGGCCGTCGAGGGCGAAGCCGTCCAAGCCCCAGAAATCCCCCGCCTGGCCCGCGTTGAGCTGCGCCTCGAGGCTGCGCGGCCAGATCTTGTCCGGCCCGATGATGCGGAGCAGGACGCCGCCATTGCCCGGCTTCGCGCCGGCGGGCCACCGCCACTCCAGGCGGAGCACGAAATCCGCAAAGTCGTGGTCGAGGTAGAGGTAGCCTTTCGGCGTGCCACGACCGGTGAGGATGCCCTCGCGCCATTGCCACACGTCCTGAAGTTTGGTCTGGGGATCCTCCGAGAACGACTTCCAAGCATACGGCTGGGCGGACTCCAACGGGCCGGCGAGGAGATCAATGGACTCGGCGGCGTGGCTTTCTGGAACGAAGCAAAGCAGCGCGCCAACGACTGCGAGGCAGGGCGGGAGATTCATGTGCCGACGAGTGTAGTCCCGCGGTCGGCGCCGCGGCAATAGCGCCGCGGCCCAATCCTTTGCCGGACTGCGGCCGGTTGGGCTGCCGGGCACACGGCTGAGCCGTAGGGATTCAGTCCAAGGCGAGGCACGGCTCTTGCCGAGTCTTGACCCTCCGGCGAATCCTGCCGGCGGCCGGGGCAGTTGTGTGCTCACCTTCGAGTGAGTACGCGCCGCGATTCGCTGGAGTGGCGGTTTGCCTTTTCAGGCAGGGTGCGGCAAGAGCCTCGCCCCAACGGCTGCTGCAGCGTTACGACGCAGCGCCGGTGACCCGCTTGGCCAACATCCACCACACGGCCCCGATCGCCGCCAGAGCGATCGGGGCCGGCTCGGGAATGGGTTGGAACTGGATCGAACAAGCCTGCAATTCCAGGCTGCCGCCCGGGGCCAGGTGCCGTTGGGGTCATGGCCGAAGCCGCTGGGAAGATCACGCTCAGTGCCACTGCAGAGCAAGGCGGTGCTGATGGCGGTCAGCTCGATGGCGCAGCCGAAAACCCGCGGAACGGGTCGGCAATGGCAAACGGGGCCGGCGTCCGGCCCCGTCGTTCCTTGTGAAAAACCCTCTGTCAAGACTACTTGATTTGAATCCAGACATCGTGCTGGCTGCCGTCCGACAAGGTCGCGATGAGCTGCCATTTGCCGGCGCTCATGCCCGTCGCCTTGGTGTCCAGATTCAAGTGCCACTCGCCATCGACCAAACGGAACTGGTTCCCGGTAGTTGCCGCATCTGTGGGCGTGGCGTCGATCGGCGGATCAGCGTCCGTCTGATTACTCCACTTGGTGGCCTGCAACGTGTGAATGCCCTCCACCACTGGAGTGCCGTCGCAGGACGCGGTGAACTTCACCGGAATCGTACTCCCCATTTTGAAGCTCCGCACCGAATCGGCGAAGCTGCCACCTGTACGGTCCGCGCCGCCAATGGGCGACAGAAATCCACTAAACCCCAGCGCTGCGCGGCTGACCGTGAACTCACATTGGGAGAAGTTCCCGCTGGCGTCCATCGCTGTGGCCGTCACCGTTGTCACCCCGACGGGGAAGCCTGATCCCGACGGGATCGAATACGTCACGACCGGCACGGTATCGCAATTATCCGTAGCCGCAGCGGCGAAAGTCGCTGGCATCAACTGCTCGGTTCCGCAGGGCAGCAGGATGTCCGCCGGGCAAGCGATCACCGGCGCTTCGGTATCATTTACCGTAACCGTGAACGAGCAAGTGGCCACGTTACCCGCCACATCCGTCGCGAAGCAGTTGACTGTCGTCGTGCCCTTCGAGAACTCCGAACCGCTGGGCGGGTCGCAAACAACCACGGGGGAGTCGCCAGTTGTGCTAACGACGAAATCGACGACCTGCGAGCATTGACCAGGTGACGTGTCGGTCGTGATGTTCTCAGGGCAGACCATGGTCAGGGATTCCGTCGCTTCGATGGTGCGATGAAATAGCTTGCCCTCTTCGCCGGCGATCCACACGTCATCCGGGCCGGTACCCCACATGCCCCTGGGGAGCAAGTCCAGTTCGGTAAGCCACGTCCAAGCGCTGCCGTCGAAGTGGTAGATCCGGCCGCTGCGCCCCCCTCCGCTGGTGCTGCCCAGATCGCCGGTCACATACACGTCGCTCGCGCTGGAACCCCAGACGTTATAGGCGCTGCCAACGTTATAGCCACTCCCGTCATTAAAGCAGTACCCGCCCTTGCTGCCGAAGCTGCCGCTGGCCGCATCCCAGCACCACACCCGGATGCCGTTGGCAAAGTTATTGTTGCCCACCGCCCACCAGTGCAGGCCCTGGGCGTCGCGCAACGCCCAAGTGTCGTAGATGTCACAGAAGTCGAAACCTTGGGCGTGATACTGCCACTGGCTGCCGTTCCAGGTTCCCCAGCCCCAGCAGGTGACGTAGTAGCCTTCGGCCGGGCCGATGACGGTGTGGGTGTACACCAAGTTCCCCGGATCGCTAAATACTTGCTGCCATTGGCTTCCATCAAACCGGACGATGACCCCGCCGCTACGCAGCACATGCACGTTGTTGGGCGTGCCGCTGATCTTCGCGATGTCGCCGCTGCCAGGCATTGTCTGCAAGGTCCAGGTATCTCCTTTGTCGGTGGAGCGCCACAGTTGCGTTTGCGTCGCCGCAAACACCTCGCTGGCCCCAGTGCCGAAAACACTCGCCGGGTACTCCCCACTGACTTGCAGCACAGTTTGCCATTGCTCCTGGTAAAGCCGGTAGAGGGTGGACTCCACGCTGCCCACCGGGCCGCTGTAAGCCCACACATAGACCTCGCCCGCCGCCCGGGTCCACAGCCGAGAGAAGTCTGCCCCGGCGGCCAGGCCGGGAACCGTGACCGCCTGCCAACTCGCTTGGCCCACGCCGGAGAGCTGCCAGGCAGCGAAGACCGTCAATTGAAGAGCCAGCCACAGTGCGCGATGCAAGCAACCGCGTTGACTGAATCGTTGATGTCCTTTGCTGAAGATAGCTGAGCAAAGCGTGGATGTTTTAGCCATAGATTTGAGGTTTGTGGTTATAATGTGCTACATACCGCTATCTAGTTCATCGGGATTAACAGCCGCCTCCTTTCGAAATTCTGACAGATTTTTCTGAAAGATTGCGGGACCATCGACGATTAATTTAGCAGAGTGTACGGCCATGCCCACGACGACCGCTGAAGGCATACCGACCCGCGCCAGCCTGCTGGGGCGGGCCAAAGACCCGGCCGACGACGTGACCTGGCGCGAGTTCGACGGGTTGTACCGTCGGCTCGTGCTGGCGGTGGCCCGGCGCCGGGGCCTTGCCCCCGCCGAAGCCGAGGAGGTGGCGCAGGAATCCATGATCTCGGTCGCCAGCGCCATCCCGGCGTTCGAGTACGCCCCCGAGAGTTGCCGCTTTCGCACCTGGCTACGGACCATCGCCGAGCGCCGGATTGCCGACCATTTCCGGCGGCAGGCCGCCGATCGGCGGGTGGAACCGTTGCCCGGCGTACCAGACTCGGCTGGTGACCTCGCCGGTCGTGCTGCCGATCCCGCGCCCAATGCCTTGGAAACGGTCTGGCAGCAGGAGTGGGAGCGCGCGATTTGCGAGGCCGCCTGGGCCAAGTTGAAGCGCCAGGTCAAGCCCCTGGCTTACCAGGTGCTCTATTTGCGGCTGCGCGAAGAGCTCACCTACACGGAGATCGCGCGGGCGCTGGGCATCAGCCTCAACCGGGTGTACTTGGCCAAGCTGCGGGCCGGCCGGGTGTTCGAGCGCCTGTTGCGCGAGGCCAAACACGAGGCGGAGTTGTGGGAGGAGCATGTCATTCCCGGGCAGCCAGGCCGGCCCGGCACCAACGATTTTCACCGCCAAGACGCCAAGGATGGGGGAGGGAAGGAATCGTAGCCGGAAGCCGCCGGGCGCCTCGAGGGGCAGAAGGGTGGCGCCGAAACGCGCCCGTGTCGCTTCGAAGACGAGCGGGGCTGGCCGCGACGGCTCGCGGGCGACGCGCTCTGTGACCGGGCCGAGCAGCGGCCGTGGGGAAGGTGTGAGGGGGATCTGGATGGCACACAAATTGTCGCAATTGCGACACAAAATGAACCTCTCGTGGACGCAGTTCTTCGGCAAATCCACAGCGAGGGTGCGGGCAGCCGCAGGTGCCAGGCCGGCGGCATCCCATCGGCGGGCTCCCCCGGTCTGAACCTGCAAGGCAACCGACCCGTCCGGCGGGCTGGGTGGATTTTGCTTTTCACCCCGGCCGGCAGAGCCAACGGTTAACCCCATGCAATCCCGGGAACCCAGCGGAGGCCATGCGTCCGAGACCTGCCAGGCCAATCATCGCCCGCACGTTCCCGACCACGAGTTGATCGCACTGATCGGCCGCGGCGGCTACGGCGACGTGTGGCTGGCACGCAACGCCCTGGGCACCCGCCGGGCGGTGAAGATCGTCGCCCGCGAACGCTTCGAGGTGCCCCGGCCCTACGAGCGCGAACTGGAAGTCATCCGCAAGTACGAACCCGTCTCCCGCACCCACGAAGGGCTGATGGACATTCTCCAAGTCGGTCCCGAGACGCCGGCCGATTATTTCTATTACGTGATGGAACTGGCCGATGACGCGGGAGAAGCCGAGGCTCCGAGCGAGGGCAGTCCAAAGCCCGGCACCGGCGTCCGCCCAACACCGGCCTACACGCCTCATACCCTGTGGCGTGAGCTCAAGCGCCGCGGGCGTCTGCCCGTGAATGAATGCATCCGCATTGGAATCGCCTTGGCGGATGCCTTGGACCATCTCCATCGCCATGGCCGCGTGCACCGCGACATCAAGCCGTCCAACATCATCTTCGTTGGCGGGGCTCCGAAACTCGCGGACATCGGCCTGGTCACCGACGCGGGTGGGCCGCACAGCTTCGTGGGCACACCTGGCTATATCCCGCCCGAAGGACCGGGCACCGTGCGCGCCGACATATACAGCCTGGGCAAGGTGCTTTACGAAATGGCGACCGGTAAAACCTGCCAGGAATTCCCCGATCCGCTCACCGACATGGCGCTCCAGCCCGATCACGAAGCGCTGGCCGAGTTGAACCAGGTGATCGTGCGCGCTTGCGACCCAAACCCGGAGTCGCGCTACGCCTCCGCCGCCGCTCTCCGCGACGAGCTGCTGTTGTTGCTGGCCGGCCGTTCGCTCCGTCGCGTGCGGGCGATGGAGCGTCGCCTGGCCCGGTTCAAGACTCTGGGTCTCACTGCGGTGGCGGTCGCGCTGTTGGTTGGAAGTGCTCTGTTTTGGCAACATCGCCAGAACCAAGTCGTGCGGCGCCTGGCCGAGGAAAGCCGCCACCGGTTGGTGCGGATGCAGGTGGCCACCGGCGTCCGGCTCCTGGACGAGGGCGATCTCATGGCGTCGCTGCCTTGGTTCGTGGAGGCGCTCAAATTGGATCGTGGCCACCCGGAACGCGAGGCGATGGACCGTTACCGGATCGAGGCTGTGCGCCGCCAATGCCCCCTGCCGGTCCTCATGGGCCATCACGCCGGGCCGATCAACCATTCCGAGTTCAGCCCCGACGGCCGGCGTTTCCTGACCGTGAGCGACGATGCCACCGCGCGGATCTGGGACACGGCCACCGGCCAAGCGGTGACACCGCCGCTGCGCCACGCCAAGCGGATCGTCCACGGCACCTTCAGCCCGGACGGCTTGAAGGTGATTACCGCGAGCGACGATGGCACCGCCCGGGTTTGGGATGCCACCACGGGCGAGCCGCTCACTCCACCACTGCGGAACGGCACCAACGCCATAGTCCGGCCCCTCTTCGAATCGCTCCATTACGCCACCAACGTGACGTGGGTCGCCTTCAGTCCGGACGGCAACCGCGTGGCCACAGCCTCGCTCGATGCCACGGCGCGGATTTGGGATGCCCGCACCGGCCAGCCGGTCGGCCCGCCATTGGCCCACAAAAAGGGCCAAGGCGTGAGGGCGGTCGCGTTCAGTCCCGATGGTCGCTGGCTGGCTGCGGGCGGCTACGATTTTACCGCGCGACTGTGGGATGCCCACACCGGCGCTCCGACCGGCGCTCCGTTGGCCCACGAAGACGACGTCCGGCACGTCGCGTTCAGCCCCGACAGCCGCCGGCTCCTGACCGCCTGTGGCGATGGCTCGGCGCGGGTCTGGGACGTGCCCAGCGGTCGGCCCGTGACCCTGTGGTTGCGACACGGCGACGGCGGACCGGTCTGGTGGGCCGACTTCAGCCCGGACGGCCGACGGGTGGTCACCGCGGGAGGTGTTTTTTCCAAGACGGGCGAGGCACGGGTGTGGGACGCGCAAACCGGCAAACCGGTGACCGTGCCACTCCGCTTCGCCATGCCGTGCCGATTCGCGTGCTTCAGCCCGGATGGCCGCCGGTTCGCCACCGCCTGTGGCGATGGCCTGGTCCGCCTCTGGGACGCGGAGAACGGCGCGAGCGTGAGCGCTCCCATTCACCATCAACTCGCCCCGTGGAACGTGTCTTTCACACCCGACGGCCGCCGCCTGCTCACCTCGGGTCGGGACGGAATCTGGCACCTCTGGGATCTGGCCACGCCGGCCTCGCTGGAACCCGTGGCAGTCCATGACGTGCCAGTACTGGCAGTAAAGTTTAGTCCAACTGGAACCTTTCTTGCCACGGTTGGAGTAGGAGATGACGCTCGGATTTGGCAGGCAAACACCCTGAAGCCGGTGAGGCAATTGCTCCTCGGTGGAGGTCGCGCCGGAGATGTCTGCTTCAGTCCGGATGGTCGGCGAGTGGCAACGATGAGTGCGGACGGGACCGATCGGGTTTGGGATATTGGCAGCGCCAAGCAGGTGGGCCAATGGATGCTTCACCGGGGTAATCATCAGGAGATCGCGTTCGCTCCCGATGGCAAGAGTGTCCTGACAGGGAGCTTTGACAGTACGGCCCGCCTGTGGAACGCGGCGACTGGCAAACCGCTCTGCGCCCCGATGTCACATCGCTACCCGGTGACCTTCGTCGCTTTCAGTCACGATGGGCGGCTTGCGGTTACAGGAGCGGGTGAAGGCGAAACCGTCAGCGCGAAAGGGGAAATCGATTTCTGGGAAGCGAGCACCGGACGCCTCCTGGCCGGTCCGTTCGATACCGACGGAGCGGTGACCTCGCTGGCGGTCAGCCCGGACGACCGGACCGTGGCTGTCGGCGGAGGCGATTCCTCGGTGGCCCCGCATGCCGCTCACCTGTTCGACATTCCAACTGGCAAGCCTTTGTGCGCGCCAATGCCGCACCTCGACGATGTTTCGAGTGTGGCTTTCAGCCCGGACGGCCGGCGGATAGCCACAGCATCAAGCGATTCGACCGCTCGCGTCTGGGACGCGCGCACTGGCATTCCACTCTCGCCACCATTGCGCCACCAACGAGGTGTCGTCCATGCTGTCTTCAGTCCGGACGGGACTCGGGTTCTTACAGCCAGCCGGGACGGCACGGCGCGGGTCTGGGATGCAGCCACGGGCGAACCCATCAGCCCGGCGCTGCGACATGCGGCGGAGGTCGAGGACGGGGCGTTCAGCCCGGATGGCCTGCACCTGGCGACCGCGAGCTGGGACCACACTGTGCGCCTTTGGTCCCTGCGCGCGACCACCTGGCCGGTGGCAGATTTGGAGGTGCTGGCGCGCGCGCTGTCCGGCAGCCGGTTGGACCTCACCGGCAACAGCGAGGCGCTCGACGCCGACGACTGGCAGCGGGCCTGGCAGGAGCTGAAGGCACGGCATCCCGAAGCCATCGCGGCTTCGGCGCAAGACGCCTTCACCTGGCACGAACGCCAGGTCGCCGCCAGCGAACGGGCAGGGCAGTGGTCCGCAGCGCGGTTCCACCTGCACCAACTCCTCGCCGCCAAGCCGGACGACCCGGAACTCCGCCGCCGGCTTGAAACGCTGAAGGCGAAATTGCGGGACCAGACCGTCCCTGCCGGGTCGGTTCCATCGCGGTGAGGGGTTGACCGAACGAGCGTCCAAGCCGCGAAACCGGCACCTTCTTTCGGCGCGCCGGCTTCCCGCCGGCAGTCGCGCCGAGTCCAAACTCCAATCCTGAAGTTGGGGAGCGCGGGCGTCGCGCCCGCAGTCTTCGGCCTCCGATTGACTACCTGGAAATTACGTAAGATACTTAACACAAGTATGTTGCTACTCGAAGGCCCCTCAGCATTCCAAGAATATGAATCGAAGTAAGAATCACGTGCCTTGGCCAGATGAGTCGCCTTGGCTAAACTATTCAAGATCAGTTGCTCAGGTGCTCCACATCTAATCTCCCGCTCAGAATACGGTGGCAACGGGCGCGAAACCGGAGTGTTCAGCGATTCTGCCTCAACTTTCCGCCGGGCTTCGCCGCCAAAAGGCTCGATAGGCGATGGCATGGTCGGCTCTGCGGTTCGGTATCCAAGAGACCCGGACAAGGTCGTGGACGTCATCCTCACCCCGGACAAGCTCGCCCTGCTCCAGACCTCCTCCGAGGTCGAACCCTTCGACGGCGACCCCCATCGCTTCCGGCTGGGCATTGAGGCCATGCGGCTGCAACTCGCCTTCGAGTACGACCCCTACTTCTCCCTGTCCATCGCCCGCGTGGACCCGTTGCCCCACCAACTTGAGGCGGTCTATGACTATTGTCTGCGCCTGCCGCGCATCCGTTTCCTGCTGGCAGATGATCCCGGCGCCGGCAAAACCATCATGGCCGGCCTGCTCATCAAAGAGTTGAAGATGCGTGGCCTTATCAAGCGTGTCCTCATCATCACGCCGGCCAGCTTGTGCTTTCAATGGCAGCGCGAGATGAAGGACAAGTTCCGCGAACAGTTCGACATCGTGCGCAGCGACATCCTGCGGGCGAACTACGGCTCGAATCCCTGGCAGGAGAAGAACCAGGTCGTGACGTCGGTATCGTGGGTGTCGGTTGTCGAGGACGCCAAGGAAAGCCTTCTGCGCAGCCGGTGGGACCTCATCATTGTGGACGAGGCCCACAAGATGAGCGCCGCGACCCGCGTCAGGAAGACGCTCGCCTACCAGCTTGGTGAGCAGTTATCGCAGATGGCCATGTTGCAGCGCCGCTTCGCCTCCAGCATCTACGCCGTGCGCCGCAGCCTGGAGCGCATGAAGGACAAGCGCGAACGCGTCCTCGCCGACCCTGACGGCTACCGCCAGCAGCAGATCGACAAACGCTTGCCAGACAACTTCGACGACCTCCCCGACGAAGAGCAGCAGGAAATCATCGCCAGCCTCGAAGACGTGGTCGCCTCAGTGGTCCTCGCGAAGTTCGCTGCCGGCCGCGGCCTCAAGCTGACACTTGGCGTGGAAGTGAAACCGGACGGCGGCCTCTCAAAACAGAAGTTTGAGGAAACCAAAGCGGCGCTGCGCGAACTGCGGCTGAACGAGAACCTGACCCCGCTGTAGGCATCGGTGTATCCCCCTGCCAAGTGGATCGTTCCCACAAAAGCACGCGCGACACCACGTGCGAATTCGAGAATCGCAATCCGTAGCAAGGAGACGCAGGAACTTCCGGCTGTTCTGCGCTACATTCAGGAATTCGATCTTGAGAAGGCTCTCTGCCAGCGGCCTCAGTCCTGAAGCCTCAAGATGTTGCGAGTCGCAAGGATTGCTTTATGCAGGAGCCGGAGTGTGCTACCCCCGCGATCATGAGATCGCATTCAACCTCCGGGATGCCGCGCATCCCCAGGCGAACGGCCATCAAACGCGCGGTGGGACTGGCGGGTTTGGCAACGCTGTCGCAACTCCCCGGCTCCGGAGAAGCCAAGGCCGCGGAACCCTCCTCGCCGCCGCAAGCCGCCCCCCTGGACGAGCCGCGCCATCCCGTCGAGTCGTCGCAGAAGCTCCGAGTGGCCACGTGCCAGTTTCCCGTGAGCGGGAAGCCCGCCGAGAACGCCCAGTTCATCCGGGATTTCATGCGCCAGGCGGCCGAGGCCGGCGCGCATTTGCTGCACACCTCGGAAGCGTGTCTCTCAGGCTATCCGGGGACCGACCTCCCTTCGTTTGCCGGATACGACTGGGACCGGCTGCGCAGCGAAACCGCGCAGTTGCGGAAATTGGCCAGCGACTTGCATCTCTGGCTGGTTCTTGGCTCGGCCCATTTTCTGGACGATCGGACCAAGCCGACCAATTGTCTTTACCTCATCGACCCCGAAGGCCGGATCGTGGATCGTTACGACAAATGCTTCTGCACCGGGGGTGATCAGAAGCATTACTCGGCGGGCGACCGCCTGGTCACACGCGACATTCGGGGAGTGAGGATCGGCCTGGCCATCTGCTACGATATTTGCTGGCCGCAGCTCTACATCGGTTACCGCGAGAAGGGTGCTACCGTGATACTCCATTCTTTCCACAACGCGAGATCTCCAGGCCCCAACTGCCTGGACGTACTCAACGTCCGTCAGGTGCCGACGCGCTGCGCCGACAATCGATTATGGGCGGTCTGCAACAACTCGGCTCAGCCCTATTCCCATTGGGGATCATTCATCGCCCGACCCGACGCAACCATTCCCCAGCAGTTGCCGATCAACCGACCGGGAATGTTGCTGCATGACTTTCCCGACGGCTTGTCCGAAGGAGGGTGGTACCACAACCTCCGACCGATGCAGAAGCGCGACGATGAGATCATGAGCTGGGGGAAGCCGAGCCAGCACCCACGGCAGGCGGACGGCCAGGCCGAACCGTAGGGGCGGGAGGATGAAGCTCGGGCGTGCGTTCTTGCCGTCAGGTTCCAGCGGGAACCGAATCCGTTCAATGCCGAAGCCGAGTGCCGCAAGCTGCTGCAGGAATTGACCAGCCGCTCATGAGTACGATCATTACACGCAGACGGTTCTTGGCCGCCGCCACGCAAGCCGTCGCCGGGGTGAATCTCACCCGCTGGGCCTCCGCCCTCCGGGCCGCGCCCGGTGAAGTGGCGTCCGACGCAAGCAACCGCTTCAGCGTGATCGACACGCACACCCACTTCTTCGACCCCAGCCGCCCGGAAGGTGTGCCGTGGCCGCCGCACGACGAGAAGCGGCTTTACCGCACGGTGCTTCCGAGAGATTACCGCGCCCTGCCGGCGCCCCGGCCGGTGACCGGCACGGTGGTCGTGGAAGCAAGTCCATGGATCGAGGACAACCAGTGGGTGCTCGATCTCGCGGCCAACGATCCCTTCATCGTCGGCTTGGTGGGCAACCTGCCGGTCGGTACCAGACAGTTTGCCGGTCACCTGAAACGGTTCACGGCGAACAAGCTCTTTCGGGGCATACGCATCCGCGACCGAAAACTGGAAGGCACACTGGATGAACCGGCCTTCGTCAGCGATCTGACACTGTTGGCTGACCATGATCTGACGCTGGATTTGGTGGGCGGCAGTGAGATTCTCTCGTTTGCGGATCGGCTGGCGACGGAACTGCCGGACCTGCGGATCGTCATCGACCATCTGGCGGGCGTCAGGATCGACGGCAAAGCGCCGCCGGCTGACTGGGTGGAGAAGCTGCGGGCGCTGGTGCCGAGGCGGAACGTCCATTTCAAAGTCTCGGGGCTGGTGGAGGGCACCGGTCGAAGCGATGGCACCGCGCCGGGTGACGTGGAGTTCTACGGTCCGGTGCTGGATTCGATGCGGAAGATGTTCGGCCCGGGGCGGCTGATCTACGCGAGCAACTGGCCGGTCAGTGAATTGTTCGCGTCGCTGGTCACGGTGCAGGGCATCGTTGAGGACTATTTCCGCAGTCACGGACAGCAGGCGATGGAACAGGTCCTTTCGCTGAGCGGGAAGGCAACCTACCGTTGGGTGCAGAGGAACTCCCAGGGATGAAGCGAAGAACTCTCAAACAGCTTCGCTCGAAACTTGAGTCACTCGACCACCACAACGTTTACGTCGTCCTGCTCAATCCGGCAGTGGGCAGGCTCAAGGAAGTCCGCGTCGAGAATCCCAAGCGCGAGGCAGAGAAGCCCTGTGTGTACGTTGGCATGACCGGCCTGACGCCGGAGGAACGTTTTGCCAATCACAAAGCGGGGATCAAGGATGCCCCGTTCGTGAAGCGTTACGGCATCCGACTCCTACCAGAATTGTACGCCCACCTGAACCCGATGCCCTTCGAGGCGGCGGCACAGATGGAGAAGGACTTGGCGGAAGACCTGCGCCGAACCGGGTACACGGTCACGGGCGGGCATTGAGGCACGGAACCCGGTCTTGCGAGAAGAGCTTGGCCATTGACAATCTACGCGCGACTCAAGCCAGGGGCGTAGCAGCCTCTGATTCCGGCGGTCTTGCGGCGCCCAGTTGTAGGAGTTTGGTTTCCAGTTCGCCCACCTTGCAGTTGAAGGTCATGAGCTTCTCGACGTAGTCGCGCCGCTCTTCAGCGAAGGCGGTGCGTTCTTCTTTGTCCGTTACGCCAGGCATTGTCCTTTACCGCCAGGGGCGACATACGCCCCGACATACAGGGTATGTAGGAGGGGTAGCGGGCTCGCGCGAAACCTCGCACGCGGCTCAACCGAGCCGTACGGCTTCCCCCCACGTGTCGTCGGCTCACGCCCGACTTCGCGCTTGGGCCGCCGGTTATCAGGTTCCTCCACGGCACTACCGTTGGGGAGTCACCCCCACGCGCGAAGTCGGCCGTGAGCCGTTCTACTGAACGAGCCGACACGTGGGGGGACGACGGACTCACCACCGCGCCTCACGGCGACGACCTCAACTACCTCCCGCGGAGGCGGCCCAAGCGCGCGCGCTATCCACAGGCGCCCCGGCGGGACGCCTTCGCGGGCGCGACGAAGGGGCACCAGGCCAACGCCCGGTCATTCCGGGTTCATGGTACGCTCACGGCGTCGGTGGAACCAATACGCCGGAGTCACCACCGTCCCGGATGGTCTCCGCTTCCCGGTGCAGCAGGAAGACCATCGCGCCGGCAACCAGAACCGACAAGATCCCTCCCACCCACGCGACCGTGATCACCGTTCCCACGGGCAGCAGGCGCTCCCGCGGATCCAGGTACCCCAAGCCGGACTGAAGGGCTCGGCCGGCGCCAAACTGCAGCGCGGCCAGCATCAGGTAGAAGCCCCCGTAAGCGGCCCCGGTGGCCCACTGGCCCCAACGTCCTCGCAGCGTCAACGTCCACAGCGTGGAAGCGGCGGCGTCTTCCAGCACCTTGGCATCCAGTCCTTTGGCCGCGCGCACCCGGCGGAAGTGATTCCGCGTGCCCAGGGCTAGGCCCGCGACGACACCGCCCAGCGCCAGCAACACCAGCGGGTAAGTCTGCAGCAGAACGGGTACGCCGAAGAGGCCGCGGAGCCAGTCCGGCAGCAGCGATTGCATTTCGGCCTCGGTTTGCTTCAGCTCCTGGCGCTGACGCGCGAGGTCGGCTTCCAGTGTCGCCGCATCCTTCTTCAAAGCGGCCTGATCGGTTTCCAAGGCGCGCTGTTGTCCGCTGAGCAGCGACTGGAGCTGCTTCTGTTTCTGGTCCAATCGCCCTTGCAGTGCCCCGCTCACCGAATCCTTGCCCTCGACGGTTTGCCACCATTCGTCCTCCGAGGTTTCCGGCGGCGGCGCCGAGATGATCTGGCGTGTCTCATCGAGGGTGGCCGACACCCCGTTCCGCGCGGCCGAACCCTCCGGCAGCTTGGCGACCAGGGTTTCGAGCGGTTTGACCACCGCGGCCTCCGCCGACTTCGCCACCGCCTCTCGGGCCTGCTTCGCCTCGGCACGGAACACCTGGATCGCATTCGTCCGAAGCGTGGAACGGAACTGCTCTCTGGTCTGCATCTGCGTCAGGACTTCCGGGGTGAGCCGGAACGTGCCCGCCGCCCCTGCACGGGCATCCACCGCCCGCGCCGCGGAGCGACTGAGATTGGTCCGCGCCAGGACGGAGGCATCGACTTGCCGCGTCAGGGAACCAGCGCTGGCCCCGTCCGTGAGTTCCCTGCCGCTCAACGCCTGCACCGTGCTCCGCCGCCGATCCGGAGCGGGCTCGGTCGCCGAGCTGCCTCCCTCAGGTGCCACCGCTCGTTCCACCGACGGACGCACAAGGTCGCGCACCTCCTTGGGATCGCTATCGGCCAGGGACCGGTACTCTTGGCCCAGTTGGCGGAACCGCCCCTTGAGTTGCTCCATCTCCGCTTTCCACGGCGCCTGGTTGATCGTTTCGAGCAGGCTCGGTACTGCCGCCAGGACCAGGGCGTTGTTCGTCATCTCGGTCGTCACGGTCGCCAGGTGCGTCGTGTTGCTCTGGAGCGTGCCGGCCAGGCGCTGGACTGCGCCCGCGTGCTCTCCGTACGGCCCGACGACCTTCAGCAGCGCCAGGACCCCGAAGACGAGCGTCCCAAAGACCCATCGTCCCACCTGCTTGCTCTTCTCCGCCCACAGCGCCGCGTGTCGCTCTTCACTGAAGGTTTGGTTCTTCATGGCAGGGTGCCGGCCGGGAACCGGGCCAGGTTGATTGTGCGGCCAGTCTAAGGCGGGAAAGTAGCCTTCGCAACCGTCGGCACGGGCCTGCCTCCCCCAGCGCGCCCGCCACCTGGCCGACGCGAACGGTCAGGCGACCCAAGGGCACGGAGGCGGTCTGTTCCTCCTTACCGACCGCGAGTCCTTCTTGAATTGTCAGAATCCGCTCGACCTTCCGCTGGCCAGCGCGCACAGCCATAACGTCACTCTGGCACAATGACAATGCGACTGGAACCCCACTTCCGATGCGTACGCGCGCAACAGCTTCTGGGGCGTGATCGGGTAACGCCCCCGTCATGGGATCTGCGACTTGTGGCCGGCAGGGTGGGCCCAGGACGGCATGAGTCCATCCACTCGCCAGGCACTTGGCGTCTCGGGCGTCTCGCGCCCGGCTGAGGTGGATCCAAACCAGCGCTTTCGGTCGTCGAATTGGAATCGTCTAAGGAAGATGGGCGGTCTGTGTCTCTATCAATGATGGGCATGATAGGCAAGGGTGGCGGTCCGCGACCTGGATTGGGGTTGCTTTGGGATTCCGGGCGGCCGATGGTCGTATTCGATTGCTGCCGCTTCCCGCATCTTGAGGAACCACTGCCATGATCCTGCAGAATTACGTCCCGCGCCGGACCCCCCGTGAATTCGCCGCCGCCTTGGCGGTCGTTCTCTGCCTGGCCCCCTGCTCCTGGGCGGCCGAGTCCTCGCTGTTCGACCCGCTTCGGGCAGAACTGCGGGCGGAGCATTACGAGCCGGCCATTGCGCTGGCCGACCAACTCATCGCCGCCAAGGACTCCAAGGCAGATGAGGCGCATTACCTCAAAGCGCTGGCGTTGTTCAACGCCAAGAAGTTCGCGGAGGCGGGCACGGTCGCCGACCAGCTTGCGGGGGCGTTCCCGACATCCGAGTGGCGGTTCAAGGCGACGTTCCTCAAGGCGCAGGCGCTGGTGGAGCAGAAGCAGTTTCAGCCGGCCGCGGCCATCTATCAGAGCGAGGCGGCCCGGTTGCTCGCCGCCGGACGCAAGCAGGAGTTGGTGGGTGTCATCACGTCGTTTGCGGACAAACTCTCCGCCACGCCGGACCCGAATGTGCCGGACGCGCCCCGGCCCGATTTCCAGAAGGCCTACAATCTCTACGTCAAGGCGCTGGGCATGGAGATCTCCCGCGACTTCCGCGACGACCTCCTGTTCAAGAAGGCCCGCGCCATCCAGCAGGCGGGGAGCGCCGGCCAGGCGGTGCAGGATTTCCAGGCTTACCTCACCGAGTTTGATCCGATTTGGACCGGCCCCGCCGGTTCGGGCACGGCGCGGCTGCCGATGCAGAATCCGCCGCCCGCCGGGAAGCATGTCGCCCTGGCTCACTACCGCCTGGCGGAGTCCCAAATTCAAGCGGGGGATTTGGCCGCCGGACGCATGGAATTGGAGGACCTGCTCAAACGGATCACGGCCCCGGCGGATACAGGTGACCCGCTCCAAACGGAACTCGCCACCGACGAGGGCAAGACCCTTCCGGCGGAAATCCGCTGGCTCATGGTGCAGTCCTATTTCACCCAACCGCCGGAGGCGACGGCGGCGTCAAATGCCAGCCAGGGCCAGCAACTCACCCAGGCTATCGGCAACACCGGCGGCCTGCCGACCACCGACGCCGTGCTGTTCGTCCTGCGCGAGGGCGAACTAGACGCGGCCATCAAGGCCTGCCGCGATTTGCTGGCGACGTTCCCCGAAGGCAGCCGGGCGGTGCGCGCCGCCTGGATGATCGCCGAAGCCAACCAGAGCGCAGGGCGGGCCGACGACGCGATCAAGGCCTACCGCGACTTCATCGCGGGCACGGGATTCCGTCTGCCGGAGGGCGAGGCGGCGCAGAGGTTTGAGGAGGAACTCCGCGCCGCGCCCGCCACGCACCTGGCAAACCTGAAGATGCGCGCCGTCTTCCGCATCGGCACGATACTCGGCCAGCAGAAGAAGCGCGCTGAGGCCATCGCCGCGTGGCAGGGCTACGTGAAGGATTTCCCCAACGGCCCGCAATGGGCCGAGAGCCAGAACGCCATCATTGACGCCGAGTTCCAGATGGGCATGGACGCACTGACCGAGCCGAACGAGGCGCTCGCCTGGCAGCGTTTCGACGAGTTCCTCCGTGCCCACCCGCTCGACGAACGCGCCCCGCGCATCCTTTACATCTTTGGCGCCGTGCCGGAGGCGAAGGCTCGCGCGCTGGAAGAGGCCAAGGGCGACCAGGCCGCCATCGCAGCCGCCTACCGCAAAGCCATCGAGGAATGGACCAAGCTCGTCAGCAAGTATCCGCAGAGCAGCGAAGCCCGCAGCGCCATGATGAGGAGCGCCGGGATTCACGAGCAGAAGTTCGGCGAGTTCGAGAAGGCGCTGCACCTCTACCGCAAGCTGGTCAACGAGTTCAGTTTCGGCGAAGCGAGCGCCGCCATCGCCCGGCTCACGCAGAAGTCGCTAGACCTGTCCGCCGAGCGCACCTTCCGCACCAGCGAGCAGCCCGTGGTGAAACTTAAGCTGCGTAACTTCGAGAAGTGCACCTTCCGGCTGCACAAGATTGATCTCCAGGCTTACTTCCGGAAGATGCACGCCATTACCGGCGTCGAGGGGCTCGATGTCTCGCTCATCCAGCCGGACAAGACCTGGGAGTTCAAGCCGGAGGGCTACGCCAAATACAAGCTGTTAGAGCAGGACGTGGAGATTCCGTTCCCCGCCCACGAACCGGGCGCGTTTGTCGTGACGGCGGGAGACGAGGATTGGGAATCCACCGTGCTGGTGCTGCGCTCCGATCTCGAAGCGATCGTGAAATCCAGCCGCCGCGAGGTGCTGGCGTTCGTCCAGAACATGCTCAGCGGCCAACCCGCTGCCGACGTGGACATCCTGGTCAGCGACGGCAAAGCCGTGGTCGCCACGGGCAAGACCGGGGCCGACGGCGTCTTCAAGGCTCCGCTCGAATCGCTCAAAGACCTCGCCGACGTGCGCCTGTTCGCGCTCGGCAACGGCCACGCGGCGTCGTTCAATCTCGGCCTTTCCGGACTGCAGTTGTCGTCCGGGCTGACAGCCAAGGGCTACCTCTACACCGAGCGCCCCGCCTACCTGCCCGGCGAAACCGTCGCGCTGCGCGGCATCTTGCGCGAGGTGCACAACACGGCCTACGCCGTGCCGGAGCACAGCGAGTTCAAGGTCAGCATCACCGATCCGCAGGGCCGGTTGCTGTCCGAGCAGACGGTCCAGGTCAGCCGGTTCGGCACGTTCGATTCGTCGCTCGTGCTGCCCGCCGCCGCAGTGAACGGCCAATACGTCATCGCCGCGCACCAGGATCGCAAGGGCCAGGAACCGCTGCATTTCCAAGGCAGCTTCGAGGTCCGCGCCTTCAAGCTGGAGAAGATCAAGCTGGCGATGGAGTTCCCGCGTCGCGTCTGGTTCCGGGGCGAAACCATCGAGGCCAGCCTTCGAGCGGCGTTCTACTGGGGCGAACCGCTGGCGGGCCGGCTGCTGCGCTGCACGTTGCCCGACGGCCGCAGCCAGACCGTCACCACCGACGCCGAGGGCCAGGCGAAGTTGTCCTTCGACACCACCGGGATGCGCCCCGGCACCGCGCTGAATTTCACCGCTTCGCTCGAAGGCGAAAACGTGACCGCAACGGAAGTCGTCACGCTGGCGCGGCTCGGTTTCGGCATCGCCGCCAAGCCCAGTCAACCGGTCGTCATCGCGGGCGAGTCGTTCGATCTGAAGCTCACCACCACCGGCGCCGATGGCAAGCCCACCGGCGAGAGCCTCAAAGTCGCCGTGCTCCGCGTCGAGAGACCCAAGACCAGCCCGGTGCTCGCGTTGCTGCCCTGGCAGGAAGGCCCCGACCCGCAGGCGGCCGAGGTCGCAACGTCCGAGTCCGAGATCCAGACCGATCCCGCCACGGGCGAGGCCACGCTGCCGCTGAAGCTCGAGCTCGGCGGCATCTACCGGCTGCGCGCCACCGGCACCGACCGCTTCGGTCAGACCATCACACATCAGTGCCAGGTCGAAGTCTCGGACGACACCGATGCCACCCGGCTCCGGCTCTTCGCCGAGACCGCCACGCTCAGGGTTGGCAAGGACACCACGGTGCGCCTGCACTCGCGGCTGGAAGCGGGACTGGCGCTGGTGACGTACGAGGGCGAGACGATCCTCCGGCACCGCATCATCGAACTGAAGCAGGATTACAGCGACATCCCGGTCCAGGTGGGCCATGACTTGTTCCCGAACTTCCGCCTCGCCGTGGCGGCGATGGACGGACGCGAGTTGCGCAGCGCGAACAAGGACTTCACCGTGGAGCGCGAACTCAAGGTCACGGTCAAGCCGCTGAAGGAGGCGTTCCTTCCTGGCGAAGACGGCAAGGTGGAGATCGCCGTCACCGACCAGACCGGCCAACCGGTGGAGGCGGAGCTGAGCCTGGCGTTGGTGAATGAAGCGCTGTTCGCCGTGTGTCCCGACACGCTCACGCCCATCCTCGATTTCTTCCAGAAGGACGCCCGGCGCCATGCGGAGTTCAACGTCGGCGCGACCTGCGCCTTCCGTTATCCCGGCAAGACGAGGCCGGTTTCCAAGGAAATCGTGGCGGAGAGCAGCCGCGTGTTGCGCGCTCAGGCCGAGGTGGAGCAACTTGATGAGTTGCGCCGGGAAATGGCGGCCAATCGACCAGCGCCCTCCGCCGCGCCTGCCTCGCCCGCAGGCGGCATGGGCGGAGGCCGTGCCGGCGGCTTTGCAGTTCCTGGCCCGCTCGACGCGGATTCCAGTGCCGTGGTTGCGAGGCAGGTGCTCAACTTTGAAGCCCAGGCTGGCGACAAACTCAAGCGGGCGGACTTGAGGTCGTCCTCCAGCCTTGCACTGGGGAGAGGATTGGTCGAAGCCGCCCCGCGCCGCGAAATCAAGGGCGAAGGCCGCTGGCTGCCTTCCGTAATTACCGGCGCCGACGGGAAGGCTGTGGCCACGGTGCCGATGCCGGAAACGACCACTGCCTGGCGCTTGACCGCGCGCGGTTGCACGGTGGAAACGCTGGTCGGCCAGGCCACCGCCGAGACGCTGACGCGCAAAGACTTCTTTGTCGAACTCAAGACTCCGTCCTTCCTCCGCGAGGGCGACGAAATCCGCGCCGTCGGGCGCGTCCACAACCTGACCGACTTCGCTGGCCCCGTGACGCTGACGCTCCGCGTGCTGGACGCGAAGGACAAAACCAAGGTTCTTGCCGAACGCGAGAAGTCTGTCGAGTTGAAGGCGAATTCCGGCGCCGAGGTCACGTTCGACGCGGTGACTATGCCTGCGTCGGTCGAAGTCACCACGGAACTCACCGGCACCGCCGGCACAAACCGCGACGCCCTGAGCCTCGACATCCCGGTGAAGCCGTGGGGGCTTCAATATGCGGCTCACGCAGGCGGAACGACGGAGTCAGACACGGCCGCCGTCGTCGGGTTGCCCGGCGAGCGACCGTATTCATCGCTCTGGATGAGCGTGGCGGTCGGCCCCGATGTGCGCACGGCCGTGTTGGACATGGCGCTGCGTCGCGGCTGGGTTGGCCCTTGCGATGCGATGGCTCGGCTTCGTCCGCCTGCTGGGGGAGACACGCCCGCGAACGATTTGCTCGCCGCCGCCACCGCGCTGCGCTACGCCCAGACCGGCAAGGTGGACGAGACTTACCCGCGCCAACTCTCCGCCCGCGCTCGCGCGCTGGTGGCGTCGCTGGTCGCCAGCCAGTCCGCCGATGGCGACTGGACCTGCCAGTCGCTGAGTCACCTCACCACCGCGCGCGTCTTCTGGGCGCTGATCGAGGCGCGCAACCGCGGCATCGTCGTGAACCCGGACACCCTCGACAAAGCCGCCGCCGCGCTGCTCAAGCAGTTCGAGGCGTGCGACGCGAACGACAACGACAGCAAGGCGGTGATCCTCCACGCGCTCTCGACGGACAGGCGGGCCGATTTCGCCAACTGCAACCGCCTCTACCGCGACCGCAACGCGCTGGGCAACTCCGCGCTTGCTCATCTGGCCCGCGCGTTCTTCAACCTCGACCGCCGCGAGATCGCCACCGAACTGGCGGGTTTGCTCGAAGGCAAGGTGAGGCTCGACGGCGATAAGCCGGTCGCCTGGGAAGGCGGCTGCAAGACGATCTGGCTGAACGACACCGACGAAACCACCGCGATGGTCCTGCTCGCGCTCGCAGAGACGAAGCCCACCGACAAAGTCACGGCGGCGGCGGCAGACGCATTGCTGCGGGCACAGGGCTGCTTTGGCTTCCCGTATCCGCGCGCTCACGGACCTGCCGTCGCCGCGCTGGCGGCGTTCTTCGGTCAGGCCGTTCAGCACGCCACGGACCTGGAGATCGGCGTGGTCGTCAACGGCAGGGAGATCGGCACCGTGAAGACCATCGCCGCACTCGGCCAGCATTTGCTGCCAGTGCCCGGTGACTTGCTCAAGGCGGACAAGAACGTCGTCGAGTTCAAGATGAAGGGGCGCGGCCGCTACACCTACGCGGCGACGCTGTTCGGCTTCTCGCCGGATGTGAAGGCTTCGCCGCCAAACGTCACGCCGTGCATGGAAATCGTACAGCAACTGCACGCCCAGCTCGATTACCGTGGCCGGCCCGTCGGCGCAGGGAGCACTTCCCCCGTGAAGAACCTGGAGAACGGCCAACGCCTCTCTGTCGTCGTCCGCACCGCGCGGGGCTGGCCCGGCGATGGCCACCGGCACGTCCTGGAGATCGCCTTGCCGGGCGGGACGCGGCTGGACGAATCGTCGCTTTCCTTCGACCAGAACCTAGTGAGCGGGAAAGAAATCACGGACTCGACCATCACGCTCTTCTTCAACCGCTGGCTGCCGCCGATCAGCTTTGAGGTCACTGGCTACGCGCCCGGCAAGTTCCGCACGTTGCCGCCGGTCATCCGAGAACTCGGCAATCCGTCCTTCATGAGCGTCGGCCCGGTGACCGAACTCACCGTACTCGCCACGGGCGAGAAGTCGCCCGACCCCTATCACATGAACGACAACGAGCGTTACGCCCTCGGCAAGTGCTGCTTCGACGACGGTGACTATGCCACCGCGCTGGAGCACCTGGCGGAGTTGCACAAGAACAACCCGCGCCACAATGAGAGCGAGCAGGCGCGGATGCTCCTCTGGATCTACACCAGCCCGAAGTTCTACGATGCCCGCAAGATCGTGGATTTGTTCGAGGTGCTCCGGGAGCGCTATCCGCAGTTGGAGATCCCCTTCGAGAAGATCCTGCTCGTCGGCAAGGCCTACACCGACATCGGCGAGTTCGAGCGCTCCTGGCTGGTCTATCGTGCGGCCATCGCCGCCAGCTTCGGCAACGACTCGGCCATCAGCGCCGTGCTGGAGGACGAGGGTCGCTTCCTCGGCTCCATTGACTTCCAGGAACGCGTCTGGCGCGAATACCCGGACACGGCGGAGGTGGTGTCCAGTTACTTCGCGCTGTCACAGTTGCTCTACCAGAAAGCCCCCCAGGCGCACGAGTTGCCCAAGGAAGACGGAGTCCAGCCCGAGCGCATTGCCATGCTCAAGCGCACGGCGGACCTGCTGTTCTCGTTCCTGGCGAGGTATCCGAAAGACCCGCTGGCCGACGACGCCGGCTTCAGCCTCGCCAACTGCCTGCTGACGTTGAAGAACTACCCGCTCGTCGTCGCGCTCGGCAATGAGTTCGCAAACAGACATTCCGACAGCCCGCTCGCGCCGAGCTTCCAGTATATGACTGCACTTGGACTCTTCTGGCAAAACCGCTACGCCGACGCCCTCGCCGCCGCCAAGCTCGTGGCCGACGGCGACAGCAAGGACCGCGACTTTGCCCGCTACATCCTGGGCCAGATCTACCACGCCCAGCGCAACCCCAAGGAGGCGATCGATTGGTACAGCAAGGTGAAGCAGCTCTACCCGGACGCCGCCGAGGCGATCGCTTACTTCGAGAAGAAGAGCATCGCCCTGGACGAAGTCAGCGTGGTCAAGCCCGGCCAACCGGTGGAACTGACCCTGAAGTACCGCAACATCAAGGAAGCCGCGCTGCAGGTCTATCGCGTGGACTTGATGAAGCTCTACCTCCAGCAGAAGAACCTCAGCGCCATCACCAGCGTGCAATTGGCTGGCATCCGCCCGGAACTGGAACAGACCGCCGCGCTTGGCGACGGCCAGGACTACGTGGAGAAGGAGCGCAAAGTGACGCTGCCGTTGCCGGACGAGGCCGCCTACCTCGTCATCTGCCGCGGCGACGATCTCTTCACCAGCGGCATGGTCCTGATCACGCCGCTCAAAATCGAAGTCCAGGAAGACAGCGCCAGCGGACGTGTCCGCGCCAACGTGCTCGACACCGTCAAAGGCGGTTACCGGCCCGAAGTCCACGTCAAGGCCATCGGCAGTGCCGACCGGGAATTCCGCAGCGGTGAAACCGACCTGCGCGGCCTGTTCATCGCCGACAATGTGCATGGCAAAGCCACGGTCATCGCCCGCGAAGGGGATTCCCGGTACGCCTTCTTCCGTGGCGAAACCTGGCTCGGGACGCCGCTCAACACCCCTGCCGGCCCCGCCCCCAAACCCGCCGTACAGCAGCGATTCTTCGACTATCAAGGCAACCTGGACGTCCAGAATCTCGAGCTTCAGGAGTCTAATCGGAAACGATTCGACCAGCAGCGCCGTCAGGCCCCGAGCAAAGGCGTGCAGACTCAGCAGGCGTTCTGAACCAGAACCTAGGGCTCGGTCCCGGGAGCAATCTGCCGAAAGGACTTCGTCGTGAACTCTGTCGAAATGGCGAGTCTCCGACAAAGGTCGCGGCGGACTCGACGACCAAGGTCACCGGGACGACGGAGCGAGCAGGATCACCGATGGGAGCATCACAACACCGTGCCTGCACTTTGCCGACACACCACGGGATGCTCGCCCGTGTAGCACAGAGTTCGAACACCCGGAACGAACTGTCAGGGAGGCTCCCGTGCTTCCACCAGCGGCACCGTGGGCGTGCCGATCTGGCGCACGACCGGAGGCGCGAACTCGGGATCGCCCACCAGGAAGCGAAGCATCAGGTCCTCGACGAGTTCGGAGTAGGTGGCGCCTGCGTGCGTTGCGCAGTCCGACGCGTAAGCAGTGAGCAAAGCCTCGGTGGCCTTCGCACCGCCTTTCCGGAAGACTTCAGCCGCGACTTCTTCGAGCTGAGGCTGAAGATTCAGGTACCGTTGTTCGGCCGTTTGGATCAGGGCGTGGAGCGCTGGGATGACTTTCTGATAGGGCAGGTGCTGGGCGAGGTTGTGAACCAGGCGGAAGTTCCATTGGGCCTGATGCCGATCGATACGCGTGAAATTCGCCGGATGATCCCACGTGTCCGGCAGGTCCGTGACACCGGCATACAACGGGACAAAGCAACTCGTATCGGCCGGGCCATAGGCGAACCACAGCAGGTTCGCGATGGCCGGGGGGAAGTTGGTTCGCAACTGGGCGACGAACACATAGCCACTGGTGGGCGTGCCGATGGCGCGTTCCGGCTTCAAGCCCAGCAGGTCGAGCCATTCCGGCGGTGCCCACGGACCGGCCAGCGGGCTTCGGCCTTGCTCGGTTTTGAAAGCGGGTTTTGTAGCGAGATCGAACTCCGTGCCTTCGTAGTGGTCCCGCATGACCGCCATCAACTCCGACACGGTGAGCGGCCGGTCAGGCTGGACGGAGAACGGGTAACGATCCAGCGCGGCGTCGCCCGTGAACTTCAAACCCAGGGAGGGCGCCACCAAGCTCAGGGCGCGCCATTCGCGGAGCGAATTGCTCCGGTCCCCGGGACCGCCATAAACCTCGCGCCACAGGAAGCGCGTTCCTGGCTTCCAGAAGCCCAAGGTTTCCGCCAGGGAGAAGAGGTTCGTTGAAGCCAGGAAGTGGTCGGGGTCGTCCAGGTCCACGGCGCCGATCCGGCTGCGGTTGGCGCTGCAGCCGACCTCCCCGTCCGGAATCCGCTGGGCACACCACACCCCACCGGACCGACGGCTCTCGGGCGTCCAGTCCTTTCCCGGACCGAAGATCTCCATGAGCCAGACCTCGCGGCCATCGGCAATCGGCAACGCCACGCCAGCATGGGGCGCCCGGTAATAGAGAAAGCCGTACTCCTCGATCATGGCCCCGATCAACCGGATCGCTTCCCGGGCCGTCTTGGCCCGAAGCAGGCCGTTCGCGATGAGCGACGTCGTCCAGTGATTGCTGTTCGGTCCCACGCGGCCTTTGTCGCACGCCAATCCTTCGCGCATGGGGAGGAACTCGATGGCGATGCTCACGCCGTGTTCGTTGAGGCCACCGGTGGTCATGCTTTCCAGGTTGCCAGCGAGGATGAGACTGCGACAGGTCTCGCTGACCGGCAGGGTCCCCACCTGATCATATCCCTTCCGCAAGTTGGCCTGGTACTCCTCGTACGTGCGGGGACGCGGCACATTCCAGTACATGGGCAGGCGAGTCCCCGGCGCGTAGGACTGAGCGGGCATGACGTAAACCAAACCCATCACGTCGCCGTCGCACGAATGACTCATGAGGACGGAGCCATCCGCCGTGGCTTGGTGGCCCGCCAGAATGGTCGAGCAGGCCATCGCCCGCTGCAGTGCCAAGCCCGCCAGCCCGAGCAGCAGCGACTGGAAAAGATTTCGTTTCATCAGATCTCCCATCCTTTCCGGAAGAAGCCCCGAACGAAGGGCTCGGCTTCGGGAGCGTTGGTCGCCACCATGTCGGGGCCGTTCCACTGAAGGGTTCGGCCGGTCCTCAGCGCCACCACCCCGAGCAGGACGATCTCGGTCAACCGGGCGGCATAGTCGAAGTTGGCGCTGGCCGCCGGGCCGCCCTTGCACGCCTCGATCCAATCCCGATGATGGCCCTTTGACCGGGGAATCGTTGGCGGCGGGGATGCGTACCGCCGCATCTTCTCCTCGGGGATGATGCGCGGCGAACCGCTCCACACTCCGGACAGAATCGCTCCGTCGTCGCCGACGATGAGTGACCCGCCGTCCGATGGGAGTTCCCGATCGGATTCCAGGCAGGCGGGACGGGGCGGTCGCAGGCCGCCCTCATACCAAAACACGTCCACCGGAGGCCGGTCGCCCCGAGCCGGGAACACCCAGTGGTACGTCGCGGCGAGCGGCGTGGTTTCCTCGTTCAATGCGGTGGAACTCGCCTCGATGGTGGCCGGATGCCCCAAGTCCAGCGCCCAGACGGCCGTATCCAGCGTGTGGCATCCGAAGTTCCCCAGCGTGCCGCTGCCAAAGTCCCACCAGTAGTGGAACAGGAGCGGTGCGTAAGCCGGATGGTACGGCCGCGCTTTCGCCGGTCCCAGCCAGAGATCCCAAGACAGCCCGTCCGGCACCGGCGGCGTATCCGTCGGCCGTCCGGCCGGCACGGGACGGTTCGGCCCGCTCGCCCACGCATGCACCGCGCGCACCTTACCGATCGCGCCGTCGCGGATCCACTCCACCGCGCGCCGAATGTCCTCTGTCGAATGCCCCTGGTTGCCCATCTGGGTGGCCACTCCGGCCTCCCGGGCCGCTTGGGCGAGTTGGCGTGCTTCATAGATCGAATGCGTGAGGGGCTTCTCGCAATAAACCCCTTTCCCCGCTCGGATCGCCGCCATCGCGGCCACCGCATGGACGTGGTTCGGGGTCGCCACCAGGACCGCGTCGATGTCTCTTTGCGCCCGCTCCAGCATGACCCGATAATCGACATAGACGGCGCAATCATGCTGTCCTTGATCGGGGTTCTGACGAGCGTGCTCCGCGATCACCTCCTTGGCCGGTCCGCGTCCGCCGTGGTGTCGATAGTACAGATGGCTGTTATCCCAGAACTCGGCGACGTCGCAGATCGCGCTGACGTTGACGTCGGGAAGCTTCAGCAGTTCCTGCAGATTGGTGATACCCTGTCCGCCCGTGCCGATGATCGCGACGTTCAGTCGCCCACTCGGAGGCGTGCGGCCCGGGCCTCCCAAAATCCAACGCGGAACGACACTGGTCGCCGCGAGCGTCGCCGTGGCGCATAGGAACCGACGGCGAGAGAGTCGTTGATGCGGCGTCTTCATCGGCCTTCAGGTTCGAGGATCAGCAACGCGTCTTCCCAACCCTCCGGAGTCGAAAACGATACCACGCCCGATGTCGGGAGCCGGCCGATCGTCTTCGCATCACCGGTTCGGGGATCGAGCCAACGCGCGTTCACTGGGCTCTCCCCCTTGAGCTTGGCCAGGTGGATCGAGAACGTGGCCTTGTCAGCCAAGTAAACCATCACCCACCGCCCGTCTGGGTGGCGCGCAGCCAGATTCAAGATCTGTCCATGGGTCTGGCCCCCACTGGCAAACACCGTCTGGTCGGGAACCAGACACCACCACTCCTTTCGGTCCAGGAAGACCCTCTTCAGGATCCCCAGTTGGGTGACGCCCGGGGCATCCAACGCCAGTTTCCAAGTCGGCAACACCCGCCAACTGTCGTTGTGGCCGTAGGTGTGAGCGGCCCCCGCCAGGAAGGAATAGTAGGCCTGTCGTCGAATCCACAGCGGCGTCACCTCAAAGCCGTACTCCGAGCCCGCTTCGTAAGCCCCTTCGGCCATCAGAACGGGCTTCGTCGGCGACAGAGCGTACTCCTGCGTTACCATGGGATAGATCTGTTCCACCCATTTCCAGGTCTGCATACAACTGAAGTCCAACCAGCTTTCCTCGTGGGCAAATCCCATCGGATGGGGCGCCGGGTCGGGCTTGAAGGTGATCAAATGACGGCCGTGGTCTCCTTCCCGCAAGCCCGTGGCAAGCTCGCGCATCAGGGGAAGGAACTCCGGCTTGGCCTCGGGCGTCATGGACCAAACGATGGTAGGAACATCTTGGTACCGTTGCGCAATCCACTTGCCCCACGCACGGGCCTTTTCGAGCGTGATGAGGTTGCGCCAACGCTGATGAAAGATCGTCATCGAAATGACCAGGTTCTGCTTCCGAGCCATCTGGACCACCGCATCGACGTGCTTGAAGTAGGCTTCGTTGGGAGTCAAGGAATCGGTGCTCATCCAGGGCTTCTCGCCCGCGACGTTGGCCTTGGTTCCGTCACCCACTCCCAGGAGCATGACTTGCGCGAACGCAAAACCGTGGCCCTTGGACTTCTCGATGATCGTTCGGGCTTCACCGAGGGTGTAATCCCGAAAGAGCTGCCATTGGGTCGTGCCGAGCCAGAAGACCGGGTCACCTGCTTGGTCGATGAAATACCTCCGGTTCTCGCTAACTCTGAGGGGATATACCGGTTCTCCCGCCTGCGCCGTTGCCGCGAGGACCAACAGCGACAGGGCCAGGAACACGATGCCGGCACAGCGGGTGACGGCAATGGTGCCGGGATGCTCCGCTACGCTATTGGGGAAGCCACCGTCGCAGGCTGGGAAGTTCATGGCGGGAGATTCTCTGCCGTCCTGAGGCGCTGTCCAGCCGCGATTGGCGGTCCCCCGCGGCAGACCCATGAACGCCAGGTTCACGGTTCAATCTCGATCTTCGAGATGGGGCCCTCCACACCAAACCGGTTCACGGTCCTGGCTTCCACACGGTTCAGGCCGGCGTGCGAGTTCCAGATCAGGCTCGCACCGACTGCACTCCATGGTTCCCCATCCAGTCGCACTTGGTAGGTCTTGAAGTTGGGTGTCATCGTCTGGAGCGTCACCCGGATCTTGTCTGGCTCGGCGTTGAGCCTCAGAGCCGCCTGACCGATCGGGAAGTAAGCACCGATCGCTGGATCGGCGGGGACCGTCCGCGTATGCCAGCGGGTTCCCTCGCAGAGGTTGTCCTTCACGATGAACATCTGGCCGTAGTCCAATCCGACGTCCATCAGATCCGTGTTCGGGATGTAGCCAATGAATCCGTACTTGTCGAGTTCATCGGCCGGGACCGTCCGATCGCCGAACCCGTCGAATCGCCCCAAGAAGATCGGCAAATCAGCCTTTCGGAACCGCCTCCTCTCCTTGCCGACCACGAACACCAGGTCACGGCTTTCGCGGTAAAACCACTCCTGCTGGATCTCGTAGGCGTTGAGCGGGACACCGTCCTTTTCGAGGTACATCTTCGCGGTGGGTTCCATCATGATCCACTTGCGATTTTGGTTAGACCAGATCTCCGTCGTTGAGGGCTCGCTCGAACCGCCGCCCGACGGGTCTTGATGCCGGCGCAGGGCGATTTCCCGATCGACCCCGCCCAGGCTGGCGGCCGCCGACACAAGCACGTGGGCGTATTGGCTGCAAAAGAACGTGTGCCCTTCGTCGATGGCCTGGAGAATCTCCAGCGCTCCCCTCGCCTCCACGGACGGGCGCCCGAACTTCTTGAACCGGTGATGAAACCAGTCGAGCAGCAGCACCTGGCGATCGAATTCGTCCTGGCCGCGAACAACCACCGCGTCGAGTCGGTAGCGTTGGCGCAGTTCGTTGAGCTTGGGATTGCCGGCGGAATCGAACCTAAACCGCCGAGTGAACTCGCTCTCTACATACGGCACGACATCCACCTTCCTGACGGTCACCGAATGGTCTCTGGCTCCTGCACAAGAGGCCAGTCGAACGGATCGGGGGCCAGAATGACCTGTCGTTCGGCCGTTGCCGACGAGAGGGATGCCCCGACAAGAGACGCCGTCAAGCGGTAGATAGCCGGTCGAAGCGCCCGGCTGTCGAACGCCCCGCTGCATCGCCCGGCCTGGATCCCGCCGGCGTACTGCCTGATCCCAAGACCGTCCCTTTGCAGTTCGACCTGGACTTGGCCTCCGGCTGTGCCCGCGTGGATGCTCCACGGAATGAAGTCACCCACGTAGTATTCATCGAGAGGGGTGTTCAGCGACAGCGGCGGCTCTTCGATCGCCTGGAGTGAAATATCGTCCATGAAGAAGAAGGATGTCCGAGCCAACTCCGCCTCCGGGACGGCGATTCACGTGTGGATGTCCATGCCTTCCAGACTCTCGCTCAGCCGGCCTTCGGCCTCGAAGTGGTTCCACACGGCCGGGTCGGCGATGCCTCCGCGGTAGTAGAACCCTTCCCCCGGTCCTCCCGTGAGGTTCTGGCGCAAGCCCAGGCCCGGCACGGTGGTGCCGCCTCCCAACCGAACCCAATAACCGACCTTGACCCGCTTGCCACGCAGCGCCTTCACGGTGTCGTTGGGAAAACCCACGTTCACCACCAGCCAACGCGGGTCCCCCCGCGCCGGGCCGGCCTCGGCGACTTTGCTCAGGTCCCACTTCAGCGAGTACCGACCTGTATGAGCGGCTTCGTCGCTCACCCTCAACGCTCCGACCTGCTGCTCTTTCGACTCGGGATAGCCCAGATGGTACAGGCCAGAGGGCGAGCCGTCGGCCTGTGCCGGTTCCTCAAACGATGGGTTCTGGACCAGGTTCGGGCCGGTCCGAGCCGGCGGAATGGGATTCTCCGCGACGGCGGCGAACGGCAGGGCTAGCGCGCGGTCGCCTTGCAGGGCCAGGACTTCTCTGGCGACGCGCCACCGGTATCGGTTGAACGCGAGCGGATGGTCGATTGGCGCCGCGTCCGGATCGAGCAGCGGTTCCAGCACGCGCTCCGCCCGGTGTGCGGCTTGGTTCTGGCCACGTTCCTTCGCCAGGGCGATCTGCTTCTCAAGGGTCGCCACATAACGGCAGTCATCCACGCCCTCGCGGCACAGTTCCCAATAAATCGTCGGCGTCGGACCATCGACACCCGGGAACATCACGTTCCAGTCCCTGTGACCACCGTCGAAGTCGTTGTACGGATTGGCGGTCGTGCAATCGAAACCCCAGGCCGTCGCCACTTCCGCGCCCGACCGAAGGAACTCGAAGCCCGTCAAACCGCGCGAGGCAATGGTGCTGTGGCCATAGAACATCCCGTTCTCGTAGAACCAGAACGGATGCCCCTGCTGTGCTTCCGGGAGCACTTTCGCGCGATTGCAGCTGCCATAAGCGTAGATGCGCACATCCACCCGGTCACCCAAGCGCTGGATGTCGCCCGCACCGACAGTGGTGGCGGTCTGACACCCAGGCACCTCATGGACGAAGTCCAGCACGTTCTCGGCAAAGCGCATCCGATTTTCGGTCTTGTTGTTCCCCGGCTCGTCGATGGGATAGAAGTACAACTTGGGCCAGCCATGGCGCTGAGCCTCGTCGCGGATGTGGCGGACCAGGCCAACGATCGCCTGCCGCGCCTTGGGGCTGAAGGTGCCGGGAACATGCTGCCCGCCAGGGGCCGCGAAGCCGTACTCCAGGTTTCGGAACGTGTATTCGCACCCGATCGCCACCGGCGTGTTGGTCCCCAGCGTCTTCCAGTATTCCAGGTTGCGCGCTAACGGCGCGATGTCGTAGGTGAAGCCGCCATCGGGATTCTCTTTGACGCCGAAGTAGAAGTTGAAGATCGCCAGGTCGAAGCCGTGGTCGCGATAGTCCGCCAGATCGGCGCGCACCAAACGCACTTCCTCCGCCGGAGTGTTGCGGCCGCGTCGTTCCGGTCCCCTCAGTCCTCCGACCGGCGGAAAACTCTCCAGCCACGTGCCCCAATGCTTGTTGGCCGGTCGCGTCAGTGAAAACGGCAGGACCAGCAGGCGCCATTCGACGACGGCGGGGGGCGCCTTCTCCGGCCGTAACGTGAGCTTCATGCGATAACGTCCTGCGGTCGCATCGTCGGGCACGCGGACGGTCAACCACCACTGGTTGATCTGGCCGGCCATCACGCGAGACGCACGCCCCATGGGAGCTTCGATCATCTCCGGCACGACCTGATAGTCGCCTTTGCCACCCCGATCCACTGCTCGCTGTGGCCAGCAACGGACAATCCCGATCTTGACGTTCTGCCGCGGGATCGTCCGTGACGTGTCGTCGGCGACGAAATCCGCCAACTCGACGCCCACTTCACCCAGGTCCCGGTGGGCCAAGAGGCCGAAGGTCACGGGCTCGAATTCGCCCGGCGTGGCAAAGGCAGTCAGCGGCTTTCCAATCGCTGCCCGTGCCGGCACGAATGTCGGGGTGATGAACTCCGTGTAGTCTGCCGGAAACACCACATACCCCTGGTCCCTCTCGACGGCGGTCCATTCCACAGGGGGCGTGATTGGCTCGGCCCCGGTCTCCTTCCAGTTGCCGAGCTCAGGCTCGGTCAGAAAGAAGATGTCCTGTTCGAGTTTGGCGATCGTCGCCTCCAGTTCCGGTCCCGCTTTGCCGATCACCAGGCCGTTGAGCAGCCAGCCGTGCGGACCCTTGAACTCGATCTGAAGCCGCCCTCCGCTCGCGCGCGCCTGGAAGGGTTGCAGGCAGACGAAACGGGACCGAGGGATCCGTACGTCGAGCTGCTTGCGCCCATCGGCCCAGACCTCGAAGAGCGGTGGATCCCACTCCGCATCACTGGCAACCAGCCATACCGTGTATTCGCCGTCAGGCACAGCCATGATGAAAGCGTTGTCTGCGGTGCCTTCGATGAAAGCGCAGGTCAAATCCGACGTGGTTCGATACGCGCCGTAGGTCCTTGCGGTGTATTCATCCCTCGGCCGCACGATCTCGGAGCCGCCACGGTCGAAGGCCAGCAGCCCTTGGGCGGAGCGAAAGCCGAAGCCTTTCTCTGCCGTGAACGCATCCGTGACCGTGACCTTGGCGAAGCCAGGCCGGGTGGCCGAGGTCGGCGTGCCGAATGAGAAGCAGGCAAGATCCTTGGCCGTGGCTGGACCAACCGCCTCACCCGAAATGGCCTGTACGATCAACGGAGAGCCGGCCAGCATGAGAACCTGCGCCAGGACCGCGAGGCAAAGACACCGCACCTTGGTTTTCATGAGTTCAGTACAGCCAGCGCAGACGCACACAGAACAACCCGCAGCTTAGAACTCCGATGGCTTGTTCCCATGGCCTTCGGGTTCACCGGCGCTTGAGACTGGTCCACCCCAGAAGCTGAAGCAAGACGCGCTCGGCCGCTGGGTCGCAGCCGGACGAGGCGCGGTCCACGTGGCGTTGCAGGTCCAGTTGCGAAAACAGGATGCGCCCGCCACCCGACGCGGCGGGGACCAACGCCATGACGGTCGTCTTGGGCTCGCGCGCCCAGAGTATCTTCTCCGCGTACTCCATCAACTGGCCTTCCAACGTGCCGAAGGCGACGGTTCCCGGCAGGCCATTCCAGCGGACCAGCCTGGGGATCGACACCAGCCAGCGGTGACTCCTTGAGCGATCGGTCGGGAAAAACCCGAGAGAATCGTGGGTCATGGCCGATCTTTAGGTCACACAATTCCCGCCAATCCCATGAGGGTGTCGAGAGAACAATCACTGTTCCACCCCGCGCGGCGAAGTCGCACAGCGCCTTCGCCTGGCCTTTCTCAGTGTCGCTCAGGTGGGTCGCATTCCAGATGACCACGGCATGCGTTTGCGGCGACCACTCTCCGAAACCCTCCGATTGACGCAGTCCCCATGCTTCGAAGAACGCCCGCGCTCCGTCGCCGCCTCCCAGCACGACATACGTGCGCTGTTTGACGGCGTCAGGCACGATCGCTTGCTTGATGGCGCGCACGAACCGCTGGCTGAGGACCGGGCGGCCCGCCACACCGGTCAACCGTGCCGTGAGCCAGAAGCTGCTTTCCTCGTCCGGGAGCCTCCAGATGACTGGCAGCTTCCGGATGGAATCGGCCTTCAGTGAAAAATCGAAAGCCCATTTCCTCAGGGGTTGATCGAAGCAACTGGCCTCCGGGACGAACTCCGGGTTTTCGCGGGTGAGCAGCAGATCCACATGGATGTCGGCGTCGTGCCAGGAGTCGTTGATGAGGTGCAGGTCGGTGGTGATCTCTTGGCCGGTCCGGTAGTTCGGATCGAACAGACCAAGGCTCGCCAGGACGGGCGACAGCGTACTGTGCCACGCGGCCGACTGCGGCGCGGCGTAATTAGCCTTCCACACGGCGCTCCCCTCCCCGGTTTCCCGAACCCGGGCGGCGAGCCGGGTGCGGGTCCAACCCGCATACATGTGAGGGAGGATGGCGTCGCCCCTTCGGACTCGCGGGCCCAGGCGTTCCCCACACTCACGAAGACCGCCGCCGCGCAGGAAAGCCAAAGACATCGCTTCATTCGCAGGTTCCTTTCCGAGGGTGTTCGGCCGGCGCGCGCTGGGCAACACCCTTTATCCGGCGCAAATTCTCGCCGCCTGACAGGTATACGCGCCCGTGCCTGGCGGCCCCAGCCGTCCCGCTGATTCTTGGCTCGATCATGGTATGGGATCGCCGGCAAGCGCGTTGAGGTAGTTCTCGACGTACGTGTACCCATTGGCTGCAGAAGCGGCCCCGTCCCTGTCGTTGGCAGGATCAAGACCGTGGCTTTTCTCCCACGCGTCGGGCAGCCCATCATGGTCCGAGTCGGTGGGCGGCGCGGGCGCGCCACTTGCCAGGTCGGGCCAGGGACCGGTCGTGCTCACTCGGCTCGTCCCGCTCCCGTCGCGCACGCTCTGAATCACCCGCCGATCGATCGGGTCGCGGAAGGGCTTCTGGGCGCCCACACCTTCCAACACCTTCTCTAGCAGATGAGCGACGGGCTCCGTGGCGATCAACGGCACCGCGAAAGGCTTACCGGCGTCGTACTGCGTCTGCTCCACCAGATGCGTGCTTCCGTCGTGGTTGAGCTCGTAGTAGTCCCACGTGTTCACGCCGTGCCCGATCCAGTCGTTGGTGGAGCCCATGAGAGACTTCGGTCCCCAGTTGCCGGAGAGGAACAACTTCGTGCCGCCTGCGTCGGCCGCCGAGCCGTCCACGCGCACGGGACCCCCGTTGCCGACGTTCAGGTACGGGTAGCCGCCTTCCGGACCGGCAATCCAGAGGTTGCTGACCACATTGCCGAAGGCGGAGCTGTTCAGAGCGAACTGCCCAAAGACCGACGCGTTGTTTCCGCTCCAGTTGTAGATCACGTTGTTCCGGAAATCGAACACATCGGCGTGCTGCATCAAGGGAGTCCGCGAACCCAGGTTCGCATACAGGTTGTGGTGGAGCGTGAGGTTCTTGGGAGCGCGGTTGCCGCCGACATGCTGCCCCATGTAGCACTCGGCGATGAGGTTCCACTGAAACGTCGCTCGATCCAGGTACGAGCCATACCAGTCCAACTGCGTGTCCGATCCCCACGAGACCGAGCAGTGATCGAAGATGACATCGTGCACCCCGGGTTCGGCCGTTCCGTAGCACAGGAGGTTGTTGCCGGCATCGTGTTTGAGGTTGCCCCCCATGCGCACGCGCAGGTGGCGAACCACAATGTCGTGCGCGCCGTTGACGAACCACACGCCCCAGTCGCCTTCCGGTTCTCCGTGCCCCTTGATCTGCACGCCACCGGGTGAAGTCTGGCCCGCCACGGTCAGGTAAGGCGTGCTCACGCGAATGGCGTTCTTGAGTTCGATGGTGCCGCTGACGCGGAACACGACGATGCGCGGGCCCGAGGCTTCCATCGCGGCGCGCAGACTGCCGGCGCCCGAATCCGCAAGGGTCGTCACCTCGATGACGCGTCCGCCGCGTCCACCGACCGCATTCGCGCCGAAGCCCTCGGCAGTGGGAAAGGCTTGGATCGCCTCCCCGAACGCCGCCTGCTCGGCAACGGCAGCCAGGCACAGAGCGCCCATCAGTCTCGTCCCTATGGTGCCGAGGTGCACGTTGGACTGTTTCATAATCCGAACCCCAACACCGACCAGTGTCCAGGCAGCCGCCGCGATGAACGCGCCGAAGACCATCAGGCCCGACATCGCGACGCGACCCCCATCGGCATTGGGAATGCAACGGGGCGGATGGGCAATTGGCCGCCTCTCAAGGGCATGAGCGGAGGCTGAGACTGGGCCGGTCGCACGTCAAGGCCGAGGCCGAAGTCAAGGCCTCGAAGCCGCATGAAAACGAAAACGCTCGCCGTCGCCCACGGTCTCGCCATAGCTTTCTTCCTTTGTGCCTCCGGCATTGCGCAACTCCAACCCGGACAGATTGACGCCGCCGGGGTTCCCGTACCCCAGGCACACGACCGTGCCGAATACGCCTTGGACACAGCCACCGACCCCGCCGGTCGGGCGAGACTGGAACCAGGATTAGACGCCGCCTTCGGGACGACCGATGAGCTCTACCTGCGATGCGAACTGCCGGCGCCGAAAGGGACGGCTCAGGCATGGCACGGGACCGGATGGCGCGGCGAACGTCTGAATGCCCAGGTGCTGATCTGGTCCGCGGAGGCGGTGGAACAGGTGCGTTTGACGGCGAGTGATCTCACGAATGCTACCGGCCAGGTGATCGACCGAAGCCATTTCAGCCTCAGCATGGTCCGGTACGTCGAGTCCAATTTCCCATACCGAGCCGAGGGCTTCACTTGCGACGTCAACAATGAGTCGGCCTTCCTGGTGCCGGACCGCCTCGATCCCCCGGACCGCTGCGACCTGCCCGGGCGCACCGTGAGGCCCGTGTGGGTCGCCTTCACGATTCCCCGCGCTGCCCAACCAGGTGAATACCATGGCGCCCTGCGCATTGAATCTTCGAAGCACCGAGTCACTCTGCCAGCAACGCTCAAAGTACAGTCCCTGCCCCTTCCGCAACCGCGTGACTGGCGGTTCCGGCTCGATCTCTGGCAGAACCCCAGGGTGGTGGCCGCGTTCTTTCGCGTCCCTCCCTGGTCCAACGAACACCAGGCGCTGCTGCGCAGACATCTCACGGCCTATGCGGATGCGGGTGGTACGTACGTCACGACCTACGCCGTGCACTCACCGGGGTCCGACAACTCCTATGTGCTTGAGGGAACGATGATCGAGTGGATCCAGCGCGCCGACGGCACCTGGACCTTCGACTATCATATCTTCGATCAATACGTCACTCTGGCGATGGAGTGCGGGATTAGGCGGGCGATCACGGTTTACACCCCGCTGCCGTGGGGGCATCGGTTCCGGTATCTCGACGAGGCGTCCGGAAGTTACGTCGAAACCGAATGGCCTCCCGATTCCGAAGGATTTCATCAAGTCTGGAGGTTGTTTCTCG
This sequence comes from uncultured bacterium, assembly GCA_963735925.1. Lineage (GTDB taxonomy): Bacteria > Verrucomicrobiota > Verrucomicrobiia > Limisphaerales > J093 > DSVZ01. The sequence continues at coordinate 401,049 of CAVTMT010000002.1, read as the reverse complement.
AGGATCTCAGGTTGGCATGCGGCCGGCTTGGGATACGATGGTTTCTTGCGATGGGCGTACGATGCCTGGCCGGCGGATCCGGTGCGCGACGCCCGCCACCGCCTCTGGCCGGCCGGGGACTGCTTCCCGGTCTATCCCGGCGCGGCGAGCAGTCTCCGATTCGAGGGACTTCGGGCTGGCATCGTGGACTACGAGAAGATTCGCATCCTCCGGGAGCTGGCTGCCCGATCTTCAAGCCGGAAGGTCCAAAACCTCCTGAACCAGCTCGAGGCGCATCTGCGTGCGTTGCCGCGCGAGAGCGACTACGGGAAACGCGATTATAGTCTGACGAAAGTAACCGCAGCAGTGGGCGGAGGAGTTCAGCTCATTCACGCACTCAGCGACGAATTGGGGGACTACCCGGCCTCTGTCCCGAGCACGAAGCATCGGCCATGATGAGGATTGTCATGAACACGCGACGGTTCACCGTTGGCCGAGTCCTGCAGTTGGTCGGGGTGTCCGTGGCCAGGCTGGCACTGGGAGGGGGCTTCGGCGCGCACGCCGCTGAAGGGGAGGCACTCGCCCCCACCCCGGCGTTCTCAATTCAGAAACCGGAGGAGGCCTTCTGGCTCGTCAGCCCCAAGGGCCACCGCTTCTTCTCGCTGGGCGTGTGCTGCGTCAACCAGGGCGTCTCACCTGGCGAATTCGATGCCGCCAATCCCGGCTACGATGCTTGGCAACACTACGCCGGCTCGAACCAGTGGGCGAACGCCACCCAGCGACGCCTCAAGGCTTGGGGCTTCACGACGATTGGCAGGTGGAGCGACTTCGAGGCGCTCCGCGGGTTCGCTCACGGGATCGGCACCTTCGGCACGCAGGCTTGGACGCGCTGCAAGTCGCGATCGTGACCGGCGATCCCATGAAGGCCCTGAACCCACCCACGAACCGAGTCGGCCGCCAGGGTCGTCCCTTCGAGCCAATGCCAGGTCTCAGCGTGGCCATCGGCAAAGCTCAGGACGCAGCCGTGATTGTGACGCGTGGCCGGATGGTCCCCCCAGTCCCAAATCCCCGCCGGCCGGATCAGAAACCGCCCGTTTTCGATGCTCCCCTCGTGCTCATCGATAAACACCGCCGCCCGCGCGGGCGCCGGCTCCAGGATCTGGGAGTACCGATGCCAACAATAGCGATCGGCCGGATCCGGGTTGTCGTTGAGAAAGTTGTTCATGGCCACACTCCGCGTGCGCGCGCTCAATCCCTGGTCGCGGACGGTCGAACGGTCGGCGGGACATTTGTAGATCTGCACGGAGTTATTGTAGGGATAGAGCACCCCCCGCTGGATGTTGGTGGTGGTCGTGTCGGTCCAGGCATTACCGGCGATCCAGGTCTGATCGGTGGCGACCCACCCTTCGCGACTCGCGCCCTGGATGGTCGCGTTGGGCGGGAGGCGGTCGCCGTGGTCATCGACATACATCATCCAGCAGATCCCGAGCTGGCGGAAGTTGCCCAGACACTGGATCTGGATGGCCTTGGCCTTCGCTCGGCCAAGGGCCGGGAGGAGCAGCGAGCCGAGAATCGCAATGATGGCAATGACGACCAACAGCTCGATGAGCGTGAACGCGGCCCCTGGCACGTTGCGTAGCCGGCGGCGCACTTCTGACGATACAGGGGGCATCACACGCGACAGACGGTTGATCACAGGGATGATCCCGGAAAGCCAAGACAGCGTACACCGATTCCCGACACGCCTCAACGGCCCGTCAGAAACCCCTACTGTCTGAACTGTAGGGGCTCCTGTCTTGGCGCTTGGCAGGCGGCGACGCGGCGGCTACCAAGGGCACGTGCCACAGCCGCCCAATCCGTGCGCCGCGTGTGTCCGTAACGCGCGCCGGCGCTGCTTTCCTGAATAAGCCATGCATGTCGCCCTGCTCGACTGGATCGTCGTCATCGTCTCGGTGGCGGTTTGCTTCATCCCGGCGCTCTTCTTTGCCCGGCGCGCGGGCCAGAGCGTGTCGGAGTTTTTCGCGTCCGGCCAGAATGCGCCGTGGTGGCTGGTGGGCGTTTCGATGGTGGCCACCACGTTCAGCGCGGACACGCCCAACCTGGTGACGGACATTGTCCGCGACAAGGGCGGCGTGGCGGGCAACTGGGTTTGGTGGGCGTTCGTGCTCACGGGCATGGCCACGGTTTTCTTTTACGCGCGCTTGTGGCGGCGGTCCGGCGTGCTGACCGACCTGGAGCTTTACGAAATTCGGTATTCCGGGCCGGCGGCGAGCGCGGTGCGGGGGTTTCGGGCGATTTACCTCGGGCTGTTCTTCAACTGCGTGATCATGGCCACGGTGAACCTCGCCGCGGCAAAGATCGCCGGCGTCGTGCTTGGCTGGCCGCGGCTCCAGACGCTGCTGGTCTGCGGCGGGTTGAACATCGTCTTTGCCGCCACGTCCGGGCTCTGGGGCGTGCTGGTGATCGACATGATCCAGTTTGGCATCGCCATGTCCGGGTCGTTTGCGCTGGCCTACTTCGCACTCAAGCAGCCGGAGATCGGCGGACTGCACGGCTTGGTGGAGAAAGTCCAGGCCCAGGCGCCGGGGATGCTGAACCTCGTGCCGGACTTCAGCAATTGGCAGCTCGCGCTCACGATCTTCATCATCCCCATCGCGGTGCAGTGGTGGTCGGTCTGGTATCCGGGTGCAGAGCCGGGCGGCGGCAGTTACATCGCGCAACGGATGCTGGCGTCGAAATCCGAGCGCGACGCGCTGGCAGGAACGCTCTTCTTCAACTTCGCGCATTACGTGCTGCGGCCGTGGCCGTGGATCCTGGTGGCGCTGGCTTCGCTGATCATTTTCCGGCCCGACCCGCCGGACGCGCGCACCGCGGCGGCGCAGTTTTTGTCGTCGTCGGCCGGGACGGCGCTGGCCGAGCGCGCGGTCCGGTCAGGCGCGGCCACGGCGGACGTGGCCGAGTTCGGCCGCTGGACACGGCAGGCCAAAGGGCTGACCAGCCTGCATGAGAAGTTGGCCGGGACCGTGGACGAGACTTTGCTCGGGCACGACATCGCCTACCCGGCGATGATGAAGTTCCTGCCGGTCGGCTGGCTCGGTTTGATGATCGCCGGGCTCCTGGCGGCCTACGTGTCCACCATGATCACGCATCTCAACTGGGGCACGTCGTACCTGGTCCACGACTTCTACCAGCGCTTCCTGAACCCGGGCGCGGACGAGCGACATTACGTCCGGGTCGGGCGGGTGACCACGGTGCTGCTGATGATCGTCGCGAGCCTGTTCACACTTTTCATCGAGAGCTCGAAGGAAGGTTTCGGGCTGCTCCTCCAGGTGGGCGCGGGTACGGGGCTGATCTATCTGCTCCGCTGGTTCTGGTGGCGCATCAACGCCTGGACCGAGATCAACGCGATGATCGGTTCGTTCCTGGTCTCGGCGGTGCTGCTGGTGATGCAGAAGACGGGGCACGGCCTGCCGGAACCGTGGCCGCTGCTGGTCACGGTGGCGGCGACCTCGGCGGTCTGGCTGGTGACGGCGTTCACCACGCAACCGACTGACCGGGCCAAGCTCATCGCGTTCGTGAAACTGGTCCGTCCGCCGGGCGCCGGTTGGCGTGAGGTGCGCCGGGAAGCCGGCGTGACGGCCGCGGCCGACAGCCTGCCGCTGGCCATGCTCGGCTGGGTGTTGGGTTGCGTGGGGGTCTGGTCGGGCCTGTTCAGCACCGGCAGTTTTCTCTATGGCCGGATCGCGAGGGGATCGGTGTTGCTGGCGGTTTTCGTGGTGTGCGCGGGGGCGCTGGTGCGGGTGGTGCCGCGGCTTTGGGCCACCAAGCGCTGAACCGGGCGCCGAAGTCCGAGACTCGAAGGCCGAAGCGTTTCCCGGGACGAGGTCGGAGCGGTCGCGCTCAGCCGACCTCCGGGAGCTCCCACGGCGGGCGGTACTCGTAGCCGTATTGCTTGATGGGGACCGGGTCGCCGACGATTTCCTCCTTCACCGGGTCCCACTGGATGGGACGCCCGGCCTGCACGGCGATGTTCCCCAAATGACAAACGGTCGCCGAGCGGTGGCCGATCGCCACATCGCAAATCGGCTTTTCGCGGCTCTTGATGCAGTCGAGCCAGTTCTGGTGATGGTCCCGGCTGACCGGCAGGTGGACTTCGTCGGCGCTCAGCGGTTCCTCGAGCACGCCCTTGACGGAGGACTCGAGCCGCCCGCGGTCCACGTAGAGGATGCCGTCCTGACCCTCGAAGGTGGTGCCGATGCGGTGGCTGTTGCCGCAGAGCACGGTCACGCCGTTCGCGTATTGGTAGGTGATTTCGAACCAGGAGGGCACTTCGAAGCGTTTCTGCGGATCGAACTCCGCGCGGGCGCTGATGCGCACCGGTCCGCTCTCGTCCATATTCAGCGCCCACTGGGTGATGTCGAGGTGGTGCGCGCCCCAGTTGGTCATCTGGCCGCCGGAGTAGTCCCAGAAGAAGCGGAAGTAGTAATGGACCCGGTGCTGGTTGTACGGCCGCTCCGGCGCGGGACCGAGCCACCGGTCGTAGTTGAGCTCCGGCGGCGGTGCGCCGTCCGGCACCGCCGGTTCCCGGGTCCAATTCACGCCGGGCAATCCCACCCGGACCATCTTCACTTCGCCAATGCGCTCGGAGCGGACGTATTCGCAGGCGCGGCGGAATTTCTGGTCCGGCCAAGAACGTTGCTGGCTGCCGGTCTGGAACACGCGTTTGTAATGGCGCGCCGCTTTCACCAACGCCTTGCCTTCGCGGATGCTCAGGGTCAGCGGCTTCTCGCAATAGACGTCCTTGCCGGCCTGGCAGGCGTGGATTGCGGGCAGCGTGTGCCAGTGATCCGGCGTGGCGATGAGAACCGCGTCGATGTCCTTGTTTTCGAGGAGTTGGCGGTAGTCGCCGTAGGCTTTGGCCTCGACGCCGGTCCTGGCCTTCAGTTGCTTCTGTGCTTCGGCGACATGGCTCGCATCCACATCGCACACGGCCACGACATGCGGGGCCATCGTGCGCGTGGACATGTTGCTCCGGCCCTGGCCGCCGGTGCCGATGATGCCGACGCGGATCGCTTCGCTGGGGTTCTCGCCGGTCTGGGCCTTGGTCTGGTTGAAGAAGAGGCTCGGGGCCGCGAGCGCGGCTCCGGCGGTCAGCGTCCAATTGCGGGTACGGCGCAGGAATTCGCGGCGCGGCAAGGGCGTGGAGCTTTGCATGGGTCTGGTTTTCCGCACTTTTGCGAACCGTGTCAACGGCTGGCGAAAGCGCCGAGGGCAGCGGGCAGTGCCTTCCCGGAGCGGGTTTCCGCGGGCGGCCTGGCGCGGCGGCGGCGGCGTTTGCGGCCGGCCGTTTCAGGCATTCAAGCGCGGGCGGTTCATCGCGGGCTTGGCCTGGGGGCGAGTCTGGGCTAACGTCCGGTATTGATTCCTCCGTTTCGCGCCGCTGGGGCGGGTGAGGCCGCGGCGCCGACCGGTGGGCGGAAACCATGGCATTGCGAACCGATCGGCCGGGTTGGGAAAGGTGGCTTGATGCCGTCCTGGGGTTTCTCTACCCTCCGGTCTGCCAGTTCTGCGGCGTCGAGCGGGCCACCGCGGCCGAAGGCTTCGTGTGTCCGCACTGTTGGTCGCGGCCGGGAGCGATTCGGTTCATCCGCCCGCCGTTCTGCGCCCGTTGCGGGCTACCTTATGAAGGCGAGATCAACGCGTCGTTCGAATGCAGCAATTGCCGGGAGATGGACCTCCACTTCTCCCATGCGCGCGCCGCGGTGGTCGCGACGCCCTTCTTGCTCGAAGTGATCCACCGTTACAAGTATCAGCGGGCGCTGTGGTTCGAGCCGTTCCTGACGGACCTGCTGGTGCGGCAGGCGGCGGGCGAGTTGCGCGCCGGCGGATGGAACCTGATCGTGCCGGTGCCGCTCCACCGGTTCAAGCGACGGGAGCGCGAATTCAACCAGGCCGAACGGCTGGCGGCGCAATTGGGTCGGGCGTCCGGGATTCCGACGCAGACGCGGGCGATCGAACGCTGCGCCCTGACGCGCACGCAAACCCAGCTCAACCGCGCGCAACGGGCGCGCAATGTCCACGGGGCCTTCCAACCGGTTCGCGGCGCCGACCTCCGGGGTCAGCGCATCGTGGTGGTGGACGACGTGCTGACCACCGGCGCGACGACCAGTGCCTGTGCGCGGGTGCTGCGAGCCCAGGGAGCCAGCGACGTGTGCGTGTGGACGGTGGCGCGGGGCGTATGAAGGCGACGAGGGCAACGGCAACCAGACCAGCCGCGGGGGGGCGGCGATTACTCAAATCGATGAGCACACCGAATTTCTCGAAGAAAAACGAGGCCCTGTCGGCGGCCAGCGGCGCGGCCAAAACCGCCTTCACGCCCAAGCCGAAGCTGGGCGCCACCAAGGCGCGCAAGAAGGAGATTCCCGAGGGCTTGTGGACCAAGTGTCCCAAGTGCTCGAACCTGCTTTACGACAAGGAACTCGACGACAACCTGAAGGTTTGCCGCCACTGCGGCCATCACTTCGCCATCAGCGCGCGCGAACGCATCAACGAACTGGTCGAGACCTGCACGTTCGAGGAAATGGACGCGGGCATGACCAGTGTCGATCCGTTGCACTTCACCGGCGTGGCGCCGTACACCGACCGGCTGGCGGCCTATCAGAAGTCCACGGGGCTGAAGGACGCGGTGATCACCGGGATTGGCCGCATGGCGTCGCTGCGGGTGGCGCTGGGCGTGATGGATTTCGGCTTCCTCGGCGGGTCGATGGGCACCGTGGTGGGCGAGAAGCTGACGCGTTTGATCGAGGCGGCGACCGATCGCGGGCTGCCGCTCGTGATCCTCTCGACCAGCGGCGGGGCGCGCATGTACGAAGGCATGTTCAGCCTGATGCAGATGGCGAAGACCTCGGCCGCGCTCGCGTACCACGCGCGCGGCCGGTTGCCATACATCAGCGTGCTGACCAATCCCACCACCGCCGGCGTGATGGCGAGCTACGCCACGCTGGGCGACCTCATCCTTGCGGAGCCGGGGGCGATGATCGGCTTTGCCGGGCCGCGGGTCATCAAGGACACGACGCAGGCCGAACTGCCGCCGGGTTTCCAGACCGCGGAATTCCTCCAGGACCGCGGTTTGATCGATGCGATCGTTCCGCGCAAGGATTTGAAAGACCGCCTCCTGTATTATCTCGAATTCCTGCTCGCAGGTCGGCGCGGAGACGGAAACGGACTTTGAGCGGTCGCCGCCGTTGCCGGCCTGGTCGGGGGCGTTCCCGTTTGCCGTGCCGCGCGCACCGGTGCGGTTTGGGTTGGCGTGGTCGCGAATTCCCGGCAGGCTGTGGTCCGACGCTATGCCCCGCCACCCGCGCAATCCTTCGCGAATCCTGTCCCGCCCGGCGCGGGGTGCGTTTCAGCCCAGCGCCAGCATCGAGGATTACCTGGAACGCATCGGCGAGCTGACCGAGCGCCACGGCAGTGTGCGGATGGTCGAGATCGCCCACACGCTGCAGGTCAGCCGCCCGTCGGTGACCGCGATGGTGAAGCGTCTGGCCGACGCCGGTTACGTGGATTACGAGAAATACCGGGGCCTGGTGCTCACGGCCAAGGGCCGCGCGGTGGCCGCACAGATGCGGGTTCGACACGCCACGCTCAAGCGCTTTCTGGCAGTCCTGGGTTCGGATGAGCAAACGCAGGAAGACGAGATCGAAGGGTGGGAACACTGCCTCAGCGCGAACACGCTCGATTGCATCGCGCGCTTGACCCGGTTCATGGAAGCGGATCCGGAGTTGCTGCGAGCGTTCCGCCAGCGGTTGGACGATTAGTCCTCAATGCCGCGGATCGACGTCCGTGGATGCGGAGGAGACAAGGACGGACAGAAGGTTGAGCGACGGGAGCAGGTTCACCCCGCGGGTGCAGGCGCCAGCCCGGCAATCCCGTTCCGATCCGCCTTGATCCGCCCGCATCGGCGGTTCGATTGCGGAATCCAGCCTGAGGTGGGGCAGCCTCGTCCCGCCGGGATACCGGGGGTGCTTCTGGCGGCAACGTGTGCCGGGCTCCGCACCGTTTGCGGCCCGCCGGGCTACTGCAAACTTGGCGGCAACGCCTGGAGCCGGCGCGAGATCTCGCCGCCGATGAGGCCCGTGCGTTGCGCGGCGATGTCTTTGCCCAGCGGGATGAACCGCGAAGGCGGCATGCTCCGGACGAGGGCGCAATACTGGCTGTTCACCATCATGCCCAGCAGTTCGCCGGATTTGCTGAAGGCCAGATCGCCTTTCGAGGGCGAGAACTTGCCGAAGATCTTGCCGATGGTCCGGCGCTGCATCCGCAGGTAGCGAGGCATTCCCGGCACCAGCTTGAACTCGACTTCGCCGTAGTAGCCTTCCTTGCCCCCGACGATCACGGCGTCCTGAAACTTGGCGGGGTCCTCGGACACCTCAAACGGTTTCACGCCCAACTGCGTGGCGGTGGGCTCGTCCAATGTGCAGACGACAATCCGCGGATCCGAGGACACGAGCGAGAGACCCGTCAAGGGCACGGTCGCTCCGGCGCGGGCCAGCACGGCGGTCATTTCGTCCCAATCGCCCCCGCCGCTCCACACGGGCAACGTGGTCTCCTGAATATGAAACAGCACATAGACTTTTCCGCCGTCGCGGAACAGCACGACCTGCGAGTCCTTGGTGTCGCCAGTGCGAATGCCGAAGAGGCCGGAGCGGGTGGCCCGGAAACTGCACGCCACGCGGTTGTCGAGATATGTCCGGTAGATGGTGTTGGGCGCGAGTTGACGGTCCTCCTGGATTTGCGTGGCAAGGTTCTGCGATTCCTGGGCCAGACTGTCCATGCCCTTGGCGAGGGTCGTGGCGTGTTCCTGGATGCGTTCCTTTTCCTGGCTCAAAGAGGCGATCTGCTCGCGTTTCTCTTCCAGTTGAGTACGGAACAGGGCGGCCTCGGTTTCGACGCGGGTCAGGTTCGTCGCCAGCCGGCCTTTCTCGGCCTGGGCAGTCAAGGCGGTGTCCTGGAGCCTGGCGAGTTGGTCTTGAAGCTTCGTCACCTCGGCGCGGCGGGCGGCGAGTTCGGTCTGGATCGCCTCGGTTGCGGTGCGCGAGGAGGATGCCTCGGCGGTGGCGGTCTGCAACTCTTGCTGGACCTTCTGCAGCGCCGCCTGCGCGGCCGATTGCTGCGATTGAACCTGGGCGAGTTGCTCCTGGGTGGCGGACTGGGCCTGTTGCAGCCGCGCCCGCTCGGCGGCGATTTCCTTGGCCCGGGCTTCCGCCTCGCGCACGTTCTGTTGCGCCTGCTGGATCATCTGGTCGCGCGCGGCCAGGTCTTCCTGCCGTGCCTGCAACTGCTGTTCGGCGCGGCTGAGTTGGTTGCTCATCTGGCCGCGCGCCATTTGCTCCTGCGAGAGCGCCTGCTGGAGCACCTCCAGCATGTCCTGCACGGCCTGCACCTCCACCCCGGTGCCGCCGGCGGTCTCCGGCTTGGGAGCCTGCAGGAGCCCCTGGTTGGAGTTGAACAGCGTGACCAGGCTGATCATCAGGAAATCAACCAGGACAACGAGAACGGCGCGGTTCATGGCGTCACTTGGGAAGCCTCCCACTCGGCCTGCAGGATCAGCGTGCGCCGGTAGCCCCGGACGTGGACGATCTTCAGCAAGGAGGCGAAGAAGACCCCGAATCCCGTCGAGGCGTAGGCGATCATCGGGCTGGCGGCGAAGAGATTCAACGCGAGCAGGACGAGCGAAAGGCCGGTGCCGCCCAACCCCACGTAGAGGCCCGTGTCGAAAAGGTTCTCTTCGTTGTCGAGCACCTTCAGCTTCAGCGCGCTGGGGATTTCCTGGCGCTTGATCTCACGCAGCTTGATGAGGCCGACGACGTACACTGTCAACTGCACGGCGAAAAAGACGGCCAGGGCCAGCCAGTTGGATTGATTGTTCATAACGACGTGTGGGGTTGTGACTTGAGCAGGAGTGGGCGAAGGATTGCGTCGCGGCAGGCTCCAGAGGGTCGCCGGCTGGAGTGGCACTTGATCGCGTGCCAGGCCGGGCTCCATCAGCGCCACGGCCATCGCCACCGCCAGGGCGGCGGCGGCTTGCTGGCGCAAGGTCCTGACTCCGCGCACCTGCAGCGGCATTTCCAGCGCCGAAGGTTCCCGCCGCAGACTCGAGCAAGCCCGCGCCAGGCAGAAGGCGCCGTCCAGCCAAAGCAGATATTTGAAGATCAAGGCCAGCAACCAAGAGTGCTGTGCCAGCGCCACCAGCGGTCGGAAGAGGAGCGACATGCCCGGCACGGCGAGCATCCAGTCCCGCCAGGGCGCGTAATAAAGCGGCTCCTGGCGCGCGAGCAGCAAGGCCAGGCCGCCCTTGCCCGCGCCGAGCGCGAACCGGACATCGCGAATCCCGGTCTTGGGCATCGTCCGCAAATACTCGGCCACCGCGTCCGGCGTTTCCGCCAGATACATCGCCGCGAAAATCACCGGTAAATCGGCCGGCCGGAGCGTGATGGCACGGGTCAGTTCGCGGAGTTGGGCCAGATCTTTCACCCGCTGCAGGAAGGCGACGAGCTGGTCCCACGTCATGCGCTTGGCCAACGAGGTGACGTTCAGGTACACGATCTCGACCGGCGCGGAGTCGTAGCCGCGGTTGGCCGCCCCGGCCAGTTGCTCGATCTCCGCGCGCAGGCTCGGCCTCAACGCCTCGGCTTGCATGAGCAGGCCGGTCAACAGGATGGCCGCGTCAAAGGCCTGGCCCGAGGAGGACGCCACGGGCGGAAAAAGGGCGGTCCTTTGCAGCATTCGGTTCTTGAGCACTTCCTGGACGTCCAACCGCCGCAACGTGGCCAGAAAGCGGAGCATTGCGACGCGCTGCGGCTCCGGCAGAACCAAATCCATCACCGAATCGGCGTTGGTGAGACCGGCTCCCGTCGGGCCGCACACCTGCTGCAGGAGCGAGTCGGTCCCGCCCCAAACCGCGGCGGCGGGCCGGGCGGCGCGTTGTCGCTGGATGGCCTGGAGGGTCAGCTTGGCGTCCGGCACCTCGGCCGCCACGGCGGCCTGGGCGAGGATCTCGGCCAGACCGATCTTGTCCAGCCGGGCTTGCTGCGCGGCTTCGGTCAACGGTCCGCCGGTGCCCCGGCCGGCCCGCGTCACCACGGCGTCGTTGAGCGAACGCAAATAAGCCGGCACCAGCAGCGCGACCACCAAGGCCACGATGCCGAACGCCGCGTAAAGACTGCCCCGAAGCCGGTTCAATGCGCGGCGAAACTAGCACAGGAGCCCGAATCGACTGCAACAGAATTGTCGCCGGCCCAATGGCCGGGCCCCTCGCCGGCGGCCCCACCCGGCTGGACAACGCTTGCGTCGGCGGGCGGTGTGGACATAATTTGGTCGTGTGCAGCCAAGTAATGCACGGACAGACGATTCCTCGGGATGCCCCTTCGACGTTGCCGGCCCGGATGCGGGGGCGCCTCGCAGGGGGACGCGGGCTTCGTTGTGGATGGGTGCGCGGCGCTCATTGACCCGCTCGCTATGACCAATCCAAACGGGAAGAACGTCATCGACGCCCTGACCAGTTCCAAACTGTATCAGGACTATTGCCGTGCCTTCAACGACATCACCGGCCTGCCGCTGACGCTGCGCCCGGTCGAGTCCTGGCAACTGCCGTACCACGGCAAGCGCAACGAGAATGCCTACTGCGCGATGATGGCGCAGAAGAGCAGCACCTGCGCCTCCTGCCTGCAGACCCAGCAGCGCCTCTCCGAAACGGCGACCCAGACGCCGCAGACCGTCGTGTGCAGTTCCGGCCTGAGCGAAACCGCCGTGCCGATTCGGCTCGGAGAGAAGGTGGTGGGTTTCCTGCAAACCGGCCAGGTGTTCCGCCGCAAACCGTCGGCGGCCCAGTTCAACCGGCTGGCGAAACAGATGTTGCAGCTCGGTCCGGCCGTCGGGGCGGCCGATCTGAAGGAGGCGTATTTTCAAACCAAGGTGGTTTCGCCGCGAGAGCACGAGGCGGTCGTGCGCATGCTTTCGGTGTTTGCCCAGCACCTGTCGCTGGTGAGCAACCAGCTCGTGGTTCGCCAGGAGCACCCGGAACCCCCGATGGTGACGCGCGCCAAGGAGTTCATCCACGAGCACCAGGCCGACGATCTCTCGCTCACGGAGGTCGCGCGCGCGGTGAACACCAGCACCTTCTACTTTTGCAAGGTCTTCAAGAAGGCGACCGGGATCAACTTCACGGATTACGTCTCGCGCGTGCGCATCGAGAAGGCCAAGAACCTGGCATTGAATCCCAACCTGCGGATCAGCGAAATTGCCTTCGAGGTCGGGTTTCAGTCCCTCACGCACTTCAACCGGGTCTTCAAGAAGATCACCGGCATGTCGCCCACCCATTACCGGTCGCAATTGCCGTCGAGTTGAACCGCCGGCCGTCCGCCGTGAGCCCGCCCGGCTCAGCGGACTTCAGAGAGCGCGCCGTCGGGCTGAATCGCCACTTCCCGCGCCCCCGCCGGCAGGGCGCTGAGAGTCACCTTCCCGCCCGGCCAGCGGACCCAGACGTGAGTGGGCGTCTCGCTCCCGCCGAGGACCGGCACCGCGCTGTTCTGCGACCAGTAGCCGGAGCCACACTGGACTTCACGAGCCGGCCCGAAACGGTCGCCGAACTTGAGGCGAATCGTGGCGCCGATGGCGCTGGGATTGGACAGGCCGCCGGCGAGCCGGATCCGCAAGCCGGGCCGGGCACCGCGGTTTTGCAGCAGGACCGTCCGGGCCGCGTTTTGGCCGATCGCCAGATCGACCCGCCCGTCGCCATCGAAGTCGGCCACCGCGCAGCCGCGCTGCTCCCCATAGACGCGGATGCCGCTCATCTGGCCCGGCACAGGCGTCAGGCGGCCCTCGCCATCTCCCTTCAAGAGCAGGCCGCGCCCGGCGTCGTGCCGCCATTCGTCGGGATTCACGGCGAAGAAATTCTGGCTGAGCACGACGTCTTCATTGCCGTCGCCGTCGAAGTCCGCGATGCCGATGCCGAAGGCCGGCGCCCACTGCGCCTCGGCCGGGAGCGGTCTGGCTTCAAAATGATCGCCGCGATTCAGCAAGACCAGGCTGGCCATCTCGATCGCCTCGACCACGCCCGCGCCCTGCAAGCTGTCGTCGTAGATTTCCTGCAGGGTGCTCTTGCCGTAAGCCTCGAAGCTTTCGATTCGTCCGCGCAGAAACGGCAGCGCGGCCGACACGGCACGAAACCCACGCGACGGCACTTCCGCGCCCGTGGCCGGGTTGATGTAGCTCTCGATGACGTCCACCTGCCCGTTTTCGTCTAGGTCCCCGTAATGAATCCGGACCGGTCGGGCGCGGCTGGGACGGTAGCGGCTGTTAAGGCCCCAATTGGAAACCACCAAATCCAAACGGCCGTCGCCGTCCAGATCGCCCGTCGCCACGCCCGCCCACCAGCCCGTGAGCTGGCTGATTAAAAGGACGGTTCCGTCGGGCAGCGTGACCGGCGGTGTCCATTCGGCGAACTGGCTCTGGGCATAGCGCAGCACATGCACGGGTCCCCACTCGCAGGCCAGGATCAACTCGGGTGTCCCGTCGCCGTCCAGATCGCTGAAGGTCGCACCGCTGACCAAACCCAGCTTCTCGAACCGCTGGAACGGCACCAGCCGCGGGCCGTCCTTGCGCAACAGCAACGAGGTCGCCGGCGCGGGGTATCGGCCCGGCACCACCCGCCCGCCGATGAACAAATCGAGGTCGCCGTCCCCGTCGAAGTCCGCCGCGGCCAGCGGTCCGGTGCTCGACGCCAGGCCCAGCACGCTGTCGCCGCTGGCGCCGGACCGCAGATCGTAAATGCGGATCGCACCGCCGTTGGTGGTGCCGTCCTCGTAATTGCTCGAACCGACCAGCAACGCCCCGCCAAACGCCAGCACGGTGGTCTGGTCGCGCGTGTTGGGCCGGTTCAAGGGCGCGTTGGTCATGGCGGCGAAGGTGCCGTCGCCCTGGTTGCGGTAAAACGCGAGCGCGCCGCTCCGGCCGCCGGCGATGAGCAGATCGTCCCAGCCGTCGCCATCGACGTCGCTCCAGGAGACGCCGGGGCCGAGCTGACTGAGCCGGTTCGGCAAGAGCGGTTGGCGCTGGAAGTCATCGAAGGGTTCCTCGACGTGCCGGTGGTCGAGGAGGCGGCTCACGTCCTCGAACAGCGTCGGTTTCGCGTTGGTGGGTGAGGGCTCCCAACGCCCGGCCGCCTGCGCCTCGAGGATTTCGCAGAGGCTGTTCGGCCGCACATCGCGGAGGAGACTCCGCCGGCCGCTGCGCCAGCGCACTTCGATTTCCAATCGATTGGTAAGGCTCCCCGCCGCAAAAGTCCGCACCGCCTCGCCGCCGGCAAGGTAATGGCCGCCGGCGACGATCTCCTGGCTTTGCGCCGGCACGGGTCCCCCGCGGACGACGACCAGCGACCCGATGCCTTGAGTGTTGGGTGGCAGTCCTATGAGGCGCACCTCGACGCGCGGAGCGGCGCTTTCGTTGCGATACAATTCGGCCACCCCATTGAGGTTGTTCACCACCGCATCCAGGTCGCCGTCGTTGTCGAGGTCGGCGAGCGCGACCGCGTTGCCCACGTCCGGATGGTCGAAGCCCCATTCGGCGCTCTTGTCCTCGAAGGTCAGGTCGCCGCGATTCCGAAAGATCACGTTCGGGGTCGCGTAATGCGGAAACATCGTCCGCAGGCGCTGCAGTTCGTGGCTCGACATTGCTTTCTGCGCCTTCATGGCCTCGGCCCGGTCGATGATGTCGGTGTTCATCATCTGGAGTTCGTGGCCGGTGGTGATGAGGAGGTCCTCGTACCCGTCCAGATCCACGTCGAGGAAGTTGGGCGACCACGTCCACTCCGAAGCCTGCACGCCGGCGAACTGCGAAATCTCGGCGTACGTGCCGTCGCCCCGGTTTACGAACAGCGTGTTGTGCGAGTACTGGGGGCGATTGTCGATCGCTCCCGGCGGCAGGTAGGTCGGCTGAATCTCGCCGTTCTCGAGCATCCGTTTGGCGTGGTCGCGGCTGAGCATGTCCGACACGAAGAAGTCCAGCGCGCCGTCGCGATTCAGGTCCGCGAAATCGACCCCCATCGAAAAGATGCTCGTGTGGCGCACCGCCAGCCGGTCGATGGCCCGGAACCGCCCGTGTCCGTCGTTGATCCAGATCCGGTCGGGCGACTGAAAATCGTTGCAGACGTAAAGATCGGGCGCGCCGTCGCCGGTGAGATCGCGGAACGTCGCCGTCAGGCCCCAGTCGTACAACGGCGCCCGCAACGGCTGGCCGTCCTCGTCCAGGAACGCGCCGCCGGTGAAGGGCTCCAGGGTGAAATGGCCGTGGCCGTCGTTGAGATAGAGCGCGTCCGGTTCGCCGTTTTCGAGGAGTCGTCCCTCGCGTGTCACCTCGAAGCGCCCGACCAAATCCGCGTCGGTGGTGGGCCGGCCGTTCACGGCCACAACGACGACCTTGCCGTTGCGTTCAGCGAGTCTCACCTGCGTCTTGAGCAGATCGCGGATCGTGGTGGTGCGGTAATTCGCGACGTAAAGGTCGAGCGTGCCGTTTCCGTCCACGTCCGCAAGTGTCAGCGTCATGCCGGCGCGCAGGGAGTTCAACGGCGCATCCGGCGAGTGTTTCTCGAAGCGGCCGTGGCCGTCATTGAACAGGACCAACGTGCCGTTGCCGACGCTGTTCACGACCAGATCGAGTGTGCCGTTGCCGTCCAGATCCGCGAGGGCCACGCCCGTGCAGCTCATTCCCGGCAGCCCCACGCCGGCGGTGGCCGTGATGTCTTCGAATTTCCAATCGCCCAGATTCCGGTAGAGCGCGTTCGGCCGGTCGAGACCGGAGAAGAACAGGTCGCACCGGCCATCGCCGTCCACATCCCCCGCGGCCACCCCGGCGCCGTTCAGGTAAATCTGGTTGGTGACGTACCGCGATTCTGCCAGCTCGTTCGTGAACGTCACACCGGTTCGCGTCGGCGGCAGCAGGGTGAAGCCGACGGGGCGCGCACCGGCGGCCGGCGCCACGGGGGCGCGGCGGCCGCCCGGGGTGGCCCGCCACGTCAGGTCGCCGGCAGCCAGGCCGGCGGCGAGCCCGGGCGCGACAAGGAGCGCGGCGAAACGTGTTTGCATCGGCGCGCTTCACAAGCCGGGTGCCGGCGGGTTTGTCAACTGCGAACGCGCCCGGAAAACCTCGCTGGCCAGCGCCGCGTCGGTTCGCTACGTTCGGCGCGCATGATGGATTTACCTCAGCCGGAAGTCATCTGTGTCCACGAAAGCGACCTCGACGGACTGATGTCCGGGTTGCTGCTGCAGCGCCTGGCCCGGAAGCGGTTTGACGCGACCGTGCCGCTCGAGGCGTACCACAACCACAACTGGCGCCAGCGCCAGATGCGCGAGAAATGTGCCTGGGTGGCGGACTTCACCTTCGAGCAACGTCTGGACCGCGCCGGCTGGGTCGTCTTCGACCATCACCCGACCGAAACCGCCCCGCAGAAGGCGCGCCTCGTTCACGATCCGGCCAAATCCGCCGGCCGGATCTGCTACGACCTCTGTGTCGAGGCCGGGCTGGCCAGCCCGGCGCTCGACCGCCTAGTCCACCTCAATAACGTCGCCGACCTGTTCCTGCTCGACGACCCCGATTTCGTGCTGGCGTGCGATTACGCGAACCTGGTCAAGACCTACGGCTTCTGGAAACTGCACGCCCTCATCGAAGGCCAGCCCGAACGCCTGCTGGACCATCCGCTGCTGGAAGTGATGATCGTCAAGCGCCGCGTCGAAGATCCGCTGGGCCTGGCCTGGAGCCGGGCCAACGTCGTTCCGCTCACGCCCACCGTGGGCTACGTGGACACCGTGGTGGGCAACGTGAATCTGATCGTGCATCGTCTGATCGAGGAGAAAGCCACGACCTTCCCGGTGCTGTTGACGCTGTTTCGCAAAGGCAACGGGACGGTCATCGCCAGTTTGCGCAGCCGGGGTGGCGAGGCGTTGAAGGTGGCGGAAAAGCTCCAAGGCGGCGGTCATCCGAATGCCGCCGGCGCCACGCTCCCGCGTTCCGTTCAGCGAATCGAGGACGCCGTCACGTATCTGCAGCAGGCCTTGAATCCGGCCCCGCCGACCGCCGCTCCCCCGCCGGATGATCTGGAGAGCCTGTTCGCCGCCAGCGAGAATCCCACGCGGTGAGGTCCCCAGCTCCAGTGGAAGACCGCGCGAACAGCGGGTCGGTCGGTGCCGGCGCCTGCCTGGCCACGATCCTCGTGGCGGCCCTCCTTTGCGGATGTTCGGGTTTCGGCCGCGAATGGCGAGCCGCCGCCAAGCTGCCCACGTCCGCCAACGATATCGCCGGGCGGTGGGAAGGCCACTGGGTCAGCGACGCCAACGGCCATCACGGCAAACTCCGGTGCGTGATGCACCGCGAAACCGGCGACGCCTGCCGCGCGCATTTCCGCGCCACGTACGCGGGGATCCTGCGCTTCGGCTACACGGCGACCCTCCACGTCACGAATGACGCGACCGGTTTCCACCTCCGCGGCGAAGCCGACTTGGGCAGGCTGGCGGGCGGCGTTTACCGCTACGAAGGCCTCGCCAGCCCCACCAACTTCAGTTCCACCTACCGCTGCGCCGTCGATCACGGCCGATTCGAGATGGCCCGACCGGACAAGTAGGCAGCAAGGCGCCGCTGCTCCGAACGCGCTAATTCATTCCATCGCCTTAGTCGGTGCTGGCTTGCAACCGCGCCGGCGATTTGCTTCGCTTGGGCACCATGCAACCCGGCGTCAGTGGCTCACGACGGAAAAGCCCCGCCCGTTTCCCCCGGTCACGGTGTCTCGGTCTCGCCTTCGCGCTCGCCTGGGCAGCCTGGCCGGCGGCGCGCGGCGGCGAAGTGACGATGGAGCGAATCGCATACGGCGGCTGGCCCAATTGCGTCCGACTCAGCAACGGGCGGGTCGAACTCGTCGCCACGACCGATGTCGGGCCGCGCATTCTCCGCTTCGCCGTTCCCGGCGGACCGAGTGTCTTCAAGGAATGGCCGGACCAGCTCGGCAAGACCGGCGGCACGGGGTGGCGCATCTTCGGCGGGCACCGGCTCTGGCACGGGCCCGAATCGCCGACGCGTAGTTACCAGCCGGACAACGCACCGGTGAAATCGGATTGGGACGGCCAACGGCTCAAGCTCACCCAGCCGGTCGAACCGCTCACCGGCATCCAAAAGGAAATCGAAATCTCGCTCGGCCCGGACACCGCCAGCGCCACGCTCGTCCACCGCCTGATCAACCGCGGCGCGGAAGTTGTCGAGGCCGTGCCGTGGGCGGTGACGGTCTGCCAGGGACCAGGCCGTGCCATCGTGCCGCAGGAACCGTACGTGGCGCACGGCGCGCGGCTCCTCCCCGTCCGCACGCTGACGTTGTGGGCCTACACCGACATGCAGGACCCGCGTTACACTTGGGGCACGAAGTACGTCCAGGTGCGCAGCGATCCGGCGATCTCGAAGTCGCAGAAGGTCGGGTTCATGAACACGGTCGGCTGGGCGGCGTTCGAGCGTGGCGGGACGGTGTTCGTGAAGCGGTTTGCGTTCGACCCCAGCGCGACGCATGCCGACCTGGGCAGCAACGTGGAAGTTTATACAAGCGGCGACATGTTGGAATTGGAGACGCTGGGGCGTTTGGACAAGATGGCGCCCGGCGCGAGCAGCGAGCACGTCGAGCGCTGGTATTTATTCCGCGCGGCGCCCGGTGAAAACGATGCCGCTTTGGACGAGGCGCTCGCGCCGTTGATCCGAAAGACTCAACCCGTCAAACCATGAGCGAAACCGAGTCAAACGCCGGTCCGACCATTCCGGATTCCGAGCCGCCGCCGCCCACGTCGATTTGGGCGCGGATGTTCAATGTCCTCGCCGCTCCGGGCGAGGTCTTCGACGAGGTCAAGGCCAGCCCGCCCAGGACGGCCAACTGGCTGGTGCCGGCGCTCCTCATCGTGGTGATCGGCTGGCTCAGCACGTGGTTGATTTTCTCTCAGCCGGTCATCAACCAGCAGTTGGCCGACATGCAGGAGAAGCAGCTCCAGAAGATGGTCGAGCAGGGCAAGATGAAGGCGGAGCAGGTGGAGGCGGCGCGCGCGGGCATGGAGAAGGTGGGGCGGATCATGAAGATCGCGGGGGGCATCGCGGGGCCGGTGATCGGGGCGTTCGCCTCGCCCTTTTGGGGGGCACTGCTGATCTGGCTGGTGGGGGCCAAGATTCTGAAGGGCTCGTTCGACTACATGAAGGCCGTGGAGGTCGCCGGGCTTTCGAACGTGGTGAGCGCGCTCGGGGCCGTGGTCAAGACGTTGCTCATTGTGGTTATGGGCAGCATTTTCGCGGGGGTCAGCCCTGCGCTGTTCATCAAGGAGTTCGACCAGACGAACACGCTGCACGGAGCGCTCGCCGCGCTGGATCTGTTTGCGCTGTGGGTCTGCTGCGTGCGTGGCCTCGGCATGGCGCGGCTGAGCGGCGCGCGCCTGGGCGTCTGCCTCGCGTGGATGATCGGATTGTGGGTCGCGTTCACCGCGTTTCTGCTGGGCGTCGGCGCCGCGGCGAGAATGGCTTTCGGGGGGTGATCCGTCGCCCCCGGGGAGGGCCTGATTCCACGCCACCACGCGGCCCCCGACCAGTGAAACAAAACGGCGGCAGCAGTGTCTTAACAAGCAACCGACATGGCCAAGTCTAAGAAGAAAGGGCGGAAGATCCTCATCTTCACGCTTCTCATCCTGGTGGTGGGCGGGCTGGCAGCGGCCGCCTTCCTGCGCAAACGCGAGGTCATCATCACCGTCCAAACCGAGAAGGTCGCCCGCCGCAACCTGACCGAACTGGTCACCGCCAACGGCCGTATCCAGCCCGTCTTCTACGTGAAGATCAGCCCCGAGGTGAGCGGCGAGATCATCGAGTTGCCGGTCAAGGAAGGTCAGTCGGTCAAGAAGGGCGACCTGCTCGTCAAGATCAAGCCGGACGTGTACATCGCCGCGAAGAATTCCTCGGAGGCCAATTACAAGGGATCGCTCTCCGGCAAGGAAACCGCGGAAGCGAACCTGACCCGCGCCCTCTTCGAGTTCCAGCGCAACGAATCGATGTACAACGCCAAGCTCGTTTCCGAGTCCGTGTACATCGACTCCAAGGCTTCGTACGACGTCGCGAAAGCCCAAGTGACCAGCGCCAGCCACCAGGTGGAAATGGCGAAGGCGGCCCTGGACCGGGCCGTGGAAGACCTGAGCAAGACCATCATCAATTCACCGCTCGAAGGCACGGTGATCCGGCTCAACTCCCAACTCGGCGAGCGCGTCGTCGGCACCGCCATGATGGCCGGCACCGAGATCATGACCATCGCCGACCTCAGCGAAATGGAGGCGCGCGTGGACGTGGGCGAAATCGACGTGCCACTGATCAAGATCGGGTCCACGGCGCGGCTGGAAATCGATTCGTACAAGGACCGCAAGTTCACGGGCGCGGTCACCGAGATCGCCAATTCCTCGAAGGGCCTCGCGCTTGGTCCCGGCATGGGCGGCGGACAATCGCAGGAGGCCACCAAATTCGAGGTCAAGATCCGCATCAAGGAAAAGGAAATCCTGCGCCCCGGCATGTCCGTCACGGCCGAGATCGAATCGCGGTACCGGACCAACGTCCTGACCGTCCCGATTGCCAGCGTGACCACGCGCCTGCCCAAACCGCCCGAAGGTGAGAAGGACCGGAAGCCCGGTAACCCGGCGCCAGGCACGAATCAGACCGCCGGCGCCACGAATGCCGCCCCGGCCACCAACGTCACCGCGGCTGCGAACACGGCCTCCGCCACCAACACGACAGCGATGACCTCGACCAACGCCGCCGGCGCCAAGAAGTCGGGCGAGGCGCCTAAACCAATCGAAGTCGTCTTCCTCAAGGAGGGCGACGTCGCGAAAATGGTGCCGGTGAAGCGGGGCATCAGCGACGATTCCTACACCGAAATCATCGACGGGGTGAAGGAAGGCCAGGAAGTCATCTCGGGAGGGTACAAGGCCATCAGCCGCGAGCTCGAGGACGGGAAGAAGATCCGGATCGGGCCGGCCGGTTCGGACAAGCCCGGGGCGAAACCCGGCGAGAAGTCGGAGGACCGGAAGTGAGTGCCTGCTCCACCAAGACGCGGTGCAGCGCCGGGGCGAGTCGCGGTGCGACCGGCCCTGGCCGACTGGGGACGCCCCTCCGCCTGCCATGAGCCTGATCCGCTTGGAGAAGATTTCCCGGCGTTACCAGATGGGGTCGGAGACCATCTACGCGCTGCGGGAAGTGTCGTTGGCGGTCGAGCGGGCCGAATACCTGGCCATCATGGGACCATCCGGGTCAGGCAAATCCACCCTGATGAACCTCATCGGCTGCCTCGACACGGCCACGTCGGGCAAGTATGTGCTCAATGAGACCGACGTCAGCGACATGGACGACAACGATCTGGCGGAAGTCCGCAACAAGGAAATCGGCTTCGTCTTCCAGACCTTCAACCTCCTGCCGCGCGCCAACGCGCTGCACAACGTGGAACTGCCGCTCATCTACGGGGGCGTGCGTTCCGAGGAACGTCGCGAACGGGCGCTGGAGGCGTTGAGCGCGGTGGGCCTGGCGGACCGCATCACGCACAAACCGAACGAAATGTCCGGCGGTCAACGACAGCGGGTCGCGGTCGCCCGCGCGCTGGTGAACCGGCCTTCCATTCTGCTGGCCGACGAGCCCACCGGCAACCTGGACTCCAAGACGGGCACCGAAATCATGGCGCTCTTCGAGAACCTCGCCGACCGCGGCAACACCATCATCGTGGTCACCCACGAGGAAGACGTGGCCCGCCACGCCCGGCGCATCGTGCGCATCCGCGACGGGCTGATCGCGAGCGACGAGCGAGTCACTCGGAGCTGAGCGGCCGGAAATCCCGTCCCATGCCGAACCCGTTCTGCACCGAGTGGCCACGAGGCGGCGGCCCCGCCCACAGGAGCCGGCCATGAGATTCTTCTACGAACTGATCGAGGGCATTCGGATTGCGTTCGACGCGGTCCGCGCGAACAAGATGCGCGCCGGCCTCACCACCTTGGGGATCGTGATCGGCATTGTCACCGTCACCCTCATGGGGACGGCCATCGAGGGCCTCAAACGCGGTTTCACCAAGAGCATTTCCGTGCTGGGCACCGACGTGCTCTATGTGCAGCGCTTTGACTGGTTCATCAACTCGCACGCGGAATGGATGAAGGCGCAACGCCGGCGCGAGATCACCTGGTCGCAGTATCGCGACCTGGCGCGCCAGGTCACGCTGGCGCGGGCGGTGGCGCCTTACGTGGAAGACATGCTGCCCGTCAAGTACCAGAACCGCAATTCCGGCAGCGTGCACGTGGCGGGCACCACCGACCAGTTCCTCATCACGGGCGGCGTCAGCATCGCGGATGGCCGGTTCCTGAGCGCCAGCGAATCGGAGGGCGGCCGGCCGGTGTGTGTGCTGGGATCGGTCACGGCCACCAACCTGTTCCACCTCGAACGCCCGATCGGGCAACGCATCTACATCGGTGGCGCCCCGTTCGAGGTCATCGGCGTGCTCGAACCGCTGGGCGACTTCCTGGGCGCGTTCAATCTGGACAACCAGGTCATCATCCCGGTCCGGCAGTTCACCTCCCTCTTCCGTCCGTTCCCGGATTACACGATCCAGGTGAAGGCGCGCGACATGGACGTGCTCGAGGACACCCGCGAGGAGGTGCGCGGCATCATGCGCAAAATCCGGCACGTGGCGCCCGGCGAAGAGGACGATTTCGCCATCAATCAGCAGGACCAGTTCATCAAGACCTTCGACCGGGTCATCGGCATGATTGCCACCGCCGGCCTGTTCATCACCGGCCTCTCGCTGTTCGTCGGTGGCATCGGGATCATGAACATCATGTTCGTGTCCGTGGCCGAGCGCACGAAGGAGATCGGCGTCCGCAAGGCGATCGGCGCCAAGCGCCGCGCGATCCTCACCCAATTCCTGATCGAGGCCGCGGCCATCTGCCTGTTCGGTGGCCTGGTCGGCCTGGCCATTGCTTGGCCGGGCACGCTGCTGCTGGGCCGATTCATGCCCGCCACCCTTTCCCCGATGATCGTGGGTATCGCCATCCTGGTCTCCTTGGTCACCGGCGTGCTGGCCGGTTTCTTCCCTGCCTGGCGCGCGGCCCGCATGAACCCGGTGGACGCGTTGCGGCAGGAGTGAGTGCCCCATGACACTTCCTGCCCCATCGCGGCGTCGCTTCGGCCTGGTCCTGCTCTGGGCCGAGCTCAAGGAGAGTTTCGTCATGGCGATGGGCGCGCTCACGGCGCACAAGCTGCGCTCCGCGCTCACGCTGCTGGGCGTGCTCATCGGCGTGTTCTCGATCATCGTGGTGATGACCGCCACGCGCGTCCTCCAAAACAACATCGAGAACGAGCTGAGCCAGCTCGGCAGCCAGACCTTCCAGGTTCGCAAATGGCCGGCGGTCTATTTCGGCGGCCCGGAAGGTTTCGAGAAGTTCTGGCGGCGAAAGAACATCACACTCCAGCAGGGGGAGCAGGTGATGGAGCGCGCCACGCTCGCCCAGCACGTCGGCCTCGAATCGTACTTCTGGACCGGCGAAGCCAGCTCGCGTTACGACAAGACCCCGCCCAACGCCAACATGATCGGCGGCACGCCGGGATCGTTCCCCACCCGCAACTGGATCGTGGCCGAGGGGCGGGCGTTGACGGAGAGCGATGTCGAAAGCGCGCGGTCGATCTGCGTGCTGGCCGCCAACCTGGCCAAAACGCTGTTTCCGTTCGGCTCGGCGGTCGGCGACCGCGTCAAGCTCGACGGCATCAACTACCACGTGGTCGGCGTGCTCGAACCCAAGGGCAGTTCCTTGGGCGGCGACCAGGACAACTTCGCGGTGATCCCGGTCACGACCGGCCTGAACCGTTACGGCCGCCAGTGGCGCAGCCTGTCCATCCTGGTCCAGGCCCGGAACCAGGCGCTCTACGACGACACGATGGAACAGGTGCGCGGCATCCTCCGCACCATCCGCAAGGTACCCCCCGGCGATGAGGACGACTTCGAGCTCTTCTCCAACGACTCGTTGATCGCACAATTCAAGGGCTTCACCTTCACCGTGCGCGTCGGGGTGGCGGTGATCAGCTCCATTGCGCTGCTGGCCGCCGGCATTGGCATCATGAATATCATGCTGGTCTCCGTGACCGAGCGCACGCGCGAGATCGGGATTCGCCGCGCGGTCGGGGCCAAGAAGCGCAACATCATGACTCAATTCATCATGGAGGCCATCGTGCTGTGCGAGGTCGGCGGCGTGCTGGGCGTCCTGCTGGGCATCGCCGGCGGCAATGCGGCCGCCTATTTCTTCGAGGTGCCGCCGGTCATTCCGGTGGACTGGGTGATCTTCGGCCTGGCCATCTGCTCGGTCGTGGGGGTCGTGTTCGGCACCTATCCCGCGGTCAAGGCGGCCAATCTCGATCCGATCGATTCGCTGCGCTACGAGTGAGTTGACCGGCGGCGGTCGGCAGCGGGGGGGTATGTTTGCGGTCCGGCTTCCGTGCGATAGCTTCGATCCCATGCGCAAAGGTATTCTGCTCGAGCTCGGCCGGGACTGCGAAGCGGTCCAAATCCCGGCGGGCAACACGGTCGTTCTCCCCGCCGGCACGCCGGTGGACCTCACCCAGGACCTGGGCGGGAGTTACACCGTGCACGCGCTCGGGACGCTCTTCAGCATTGCCCCCGAGAACGCCGACGCGCTGGGTCTGGAGCCGGTGGACGTCGAGGCGCAACGGGCCCAACGCGCCGCCGCCGGCCCGGTCACGCCCGAAAAGGTCTGGGCCGAGCTGAAGACCTGTTTCGATCCCGAAATCCCGGTCAACATCGTCGATCTCGGCCTCGTGTATGACGTTGCCTTGGTCCCGCTTGAAAACGGCGACGCGGACGTGCAGGTGAAGATGACGCTCACGGCGCCGGGCTGCGGCATGGGCCCGATGATCGCCCGCGATGCGCAGCAGAAGCTCGGCTCGATCCCCGGCGTTCGCTCCGCCCAGGTGGAAGTCGTGTGGGATCCGCCGTGGCATCAATCGATGATCACGCCGGACGGGCGGAAGGTGCTTGGCCTGGAGTGAGCCGATTCGCGGAGGCGGACGATCGGATTCCGAGCGGATGCCCCGCCGAATTCGCCCGGCGGCCAACCGCGGCCCGGGCGTGGACCCCGCGCCTGGTTGGGAGCGGTCCGAGCGGAATGAAATCTGTTTCTTTCCGGAAGAAAAACTTGCGTTTCAGCCACGCGTTTGGTAGGGAATTTCCTCACTAGACCCCAATACAAACACGAACAAGCAGAGAACCCTCGTTCCTATGAGAATACCCATCAGTAGTATCCTTGTCTCGGGCTGGGTGGTGGCGGCGGTCGCTCAAGTGGCTCCCGGCGCTCCCGAGGCCAACGGCCTGACGCCGAAGAGCGACACCATCTACATCAACCGGCTGACTTCCGAGATCCAGACGATCAACAACGGCAATACGGAAAGCCTGGGGGTGGCGGTGGCGAACGGCGGGAACGTGATCGTCGGTTGGGAAGACGATGGCAGTGGCGTCACGGACATCGAAGCCGTCTGGACGATGTTGGATTCCACCGGCGTGTCCATCACTCCGGATACGCTGACCACGTGCGTGGCCCCTGACACCGCGGGCAGCGCCACCACGAAGTTTCTTTCCTACTTCCGCGCCGATGGCAGCGCGGTGGGCGGCGGACAGTCCTGGGGACCGAAAATCAAGGCCAACCTGTATGGCGATGGCGTGGGCATGGGCGCCATTTCCTGGCAACTGGACCTGGAGGTGCCGGCCCTCGCGCCCTATGACGGGAACAACCAGGGGGACTACCCGACTGTTCAACTGCTCGATAACACGGGCCAACCGGCGAAGATCGTTGCCGGCGTGAGCTCCGACTTCGCTACCCGCGTGCCGGACAGCATCCGTATCGGCGACTGGGATTACCTGTCCAACAGCAACATCGTCATCGTGAGCGAGAACCGGCAAGGCGCCGACCTGGTGGACGTTTTCGGAGGGACCGACGTGCACCGGCACATCATCTTCCGCATCGTTGACCCCGCCGGCAACGTGGTGAAGAGCGAAACCCTGGCCAGCGAATCGCCGAATTATGTTGGCGACGCCTCGATGTGGCATGGCGCCGGTTCGACGACGAATGGCTTCGCCGTCCGCTTCCAGTCCGACAAAGGACCGGTGGTCGTGCGGATGTTCGACAACGCCGGCCAACCGACGACTCCCGAGCTGGTGCTTGCGGATCTCACCGGCCATCCGGAAGCGGGTGGTGGCGGACGTGGCGACGGGGCGGGCTTCCACGGCAACGGCAAGGACGCGTACGTGGCGGCCTGCGCCTCGGGCACGTCGGTTTGGGTGACGGTGCTCAATGCCGACGGCACGGTGCGGTATTCCAAGTCGGTGGTGGACGACTTGACGCTGGCGAGTGTGGATCGCGTGGACGCGGCCATCGACCCGGCCGGCAACGTGGTCGTGGTTTTCGGCGGCAAGTACGATGTCAACAATACGTACAACATGGTCATGGGCCGCCGGTTGGATGCCGCCGGGAATCCCGTGGGCGGCACCTTCTATGTCAGCGAAAAGGAAGCCCCCGATCTCCTGCCGATGGCAGCGTCCGGACCTCGCGTCGCCTGGCGCAATGGCCAGGTGGTGGTCGTGTGGGAGAGCAACAACGACTTGGAGTCGCTGGACCCCAACAGTGGCAATCCCTTGACGGTCGTGGCCATGCGCATCTTCTCGACCTTTACGCCGGGCAGCATCGAGTCCGTCGGCCTGAGCCGCATCGTGCCGGACACGGTTGTGACGAATCCCGCGACGGCGGCCCTGGGCAACTGGGAGCCTTACGCCGGCGTGCTCGGGACGAGCACATTCCTCGTGAGTTGCGGCGCCTTCGCCCCGGATCAGACCCTGCCCAATCCCGCCGGCACCGGGAGCATGAGCTCGGGTGCGCCGTTCCAGAACTTCCTGGTCTATCTGCAGCCGGCCGCCGGCGGCGTGGGGAAGGTAATCCCGGAGTTCTACACCGACACCGGCGTGGCCTTCGGCGGGCCGCTCAACTTCTCGCGGCAAAACGGGAATCCGCCGCGCGTGGCTGGCGACACCCGGCCCGGAGCCGTCAACTACCTGACTGCCGCCGAGACCTCGCTGGGCCAGATGCAGTTGTTCAACTCCGACACCCGGTGGAACAGCAACCTCACTTACCAGAACGACAACCGTTACGTCACGGTTCAGCCGTTCGCCCTGAACACTTCCACGTTGGTGCCCACCCCGCTGCACAAGGCGTTTGACGCGGTCTATGGCAGTTACGCCGATTCCGTGAATGTGCCCACCGGCGGAAACCAGGTATCCCGCACCGGCGGCACGGTGGTCGGTCTGGACAACGGCAACTTCGCGGTCGTGATCGACGACAAGACCGGATTCTCGAGCACGGTCGGGGAAGTGACCACGGCGACCATCATCAAGCCTGACGGTACGATCGTGAAGGACCGCTGGCTGGTGGATGAACACGACATTTGGGATAACGTCGCCCCGTGCAAAGGCGGCTTCTGTGTCCGCGTGCACAACCTGCTGTACTTCTATGACAACAGCGGGACGCTGAAGGGCCAGGTGGACCAGGCTACGTCGGGCGCCGAGTTTGACGCGGGCCGCGGCGACGGCACCCGCATCTTCGGCCACATCAACAGCCCGTACGTTTATCTGACCGGCCGGGCGGCGAACACCCAGGTCGTCAAGGTGGCTGCCTTCGACTCGACCACGCAGAAGTTCGTGGCCATCGCGGATGTGAATGAAGGCGCGTTCACGGGCAACTTCGATCGGGCAACGGGCGCGTCGGATGCCTTGAATCGCTTGACCGTCTCCTGGGTTTCGCAACCCACGGGGTACGCCAAGCAGCAGGTGGCGGCGCGGGTGCTGAAGTTCGACGGCTCGAAGTTCACCCCGCTGACCGCGAGCTTCTTCCCGTTCATCAACGCGGCGACCAACAACATCCGCTCGCTCCAGATGACCGTCGCCATGACCACCAAGCAGATCTGCGTGGCCGCCAAAGGCGAAATCAATTTGGCGAACAAACCGGAGCTGGATGCGGACTCGCCGACGGAGATCAACTTCTTCACCGTGATCAGCCACCCGAACCCGCAGGACGATCCCACGCCTCCGGTCGGGGGCGGAACGGCTCCGACCTTGAGTGTCAGCCGCAGCGGCAGCAACCTCACGATCGGGTGGGACGCCTCGGCCACCGGGTTTACGCTGGAATCCAAGGCGAGCCTGTCTGACGCCACCTGGACCACCGTGGGCACCACGAATCCGACGACCGAAGCCATCGGTGCCGGCAACAAGTTCTACCGGCTCCGCAAGTAATCGTCGTGCATCGGTGGCGTTCGGCGCGCGCCCAGCGCCGTCTCGCCGAACGCCCCGATCGACCAATCAGCCTGGCTCGGTGCAGCATCTCGCGGGCGGGTTGTGCGGATGGGCCGCGGAATGGCCCTCGCACAATCCGCCTTTTGTTTTCGGTTCGCCGAATCGTGCGGTCCCTCCCGGAGGAAGGTCACGCGGGCGAGGTGTGGGCCGGGCGATCAGCCCACCGCGATGTTCACCAGCTTGCGCGGCACCACGATCACCTTCTTGATCGTCTTGCCGGCCAGGAAGGGCAACACCTTCGGGGCGGCGAGCGCGGCCTGCTCCAGTTCGGACTGCGGGATATCGGCCGGCACCAGGATCTTGTCACGCAGCTTGCCGTTGACCTGGACCGGGATTTCCAGGGTGGACTCGAGGAGGAGCGCCGGATCGAACCGGGGCCACGGTTGATAGGCCAGGGCGAGGCCGGAGGCCGGATGCGCGAAGCCGGCCGCAGCGTGGAGCCTGGCCCAGAGCTCCTCCGCGAGGTGCGGCGCAAACGGCTGGAGCAAGATCAGGAACTCGCGGAGAAGGCCAAGGGGCCGGGACTCCCAAGCCATCGCTTCGTTCACGAACACCATCATCGCGGATATGGCGGTGTTGAAGCGCAGCCCTTCCAGATCCTCGGTGACCTTCTTGATGCACGCGTGCAGCGCTTTCAACTGCGCCGGGGACGCCGCCTCATCCCGGATGCGCGCGTCGAGCCGGATGAGGTTCAACAAATCTCCGCGACGCTGCGTCCCGGTGGTGGTTTCCGCCTGCTCGAACTCGACTTCCGATCGCTCGTCCACGAAGAGCCGCCAGACCCGACCGAGGAAGCGATAGACGCCCTCGACGCCTTTCGTGTTCCACGGCTTCACCATCTCCAGCGGCCCCATGAACATCTCGTACAGGCGGAAGGCATCGGCGCCGTACTCCTTCAGAATGTCGTCGGGGTTGATGACGTTGCCGCGGGACTTCGACATCTTCTGACCATCTTCGCCGAGGATGAGGCCCTGGTTCACGAGCTTGAAGAACGGCTCCGGCGTGGAGACGTGGCCGAGATCGAAAAGAACCTTGTGCCAGAACCGCGCGTAGAGGAGGTGCAGCACGGCGTGCTCGGTGCCGCCGACGTAAAGGTCGATGCCCGGCGTGGGCAGCTTGACCTGGGGCAAGTGGCGGCGTATGGCTTCTTCGCGGCGGTCGTTACCGGACGTTCCGAGCGGAGCCCCTAAGGCGGCATCGCTCGCCGCCGCCTTCCACTGATAGACGGTCAATACCGCCAGGAGGCTGGCGCTGGCCCGTACCTCTTCGACTACCACCAGAACCCCGTTGATGCGCTTCTTGAAGCGGATCACCTCCAGCCCGGTGGATGCTTTTCCCGCGGATTCGACTTGGTCGGGAGCCAGCACCACCCAAGGCACCAGAAGAAACGTTTCGTCCGAGACTGCCTCCTGTCCGCGCCGGCGTTCCGCGCCGACATCCCCGTGCTCTTTGCGTGCGTGGCGGATGCCGTAGTTGTCCAGCACGTGAAGATAGCCGGTCAAATCCAGTCCGGTGGCCGTCTTGATCTGGGTGGCCAAATCTCCGGTGACCTGCCCGAAAGCGATGCGTTCTCGGGGCGCGCCTGGGTCACGATACGTCAGGTCAACGAGGTTCCGAATCTGCTGGTCCAATTGCCCCACTGACGCCGGCACGCGCAGCGAAGCATGTCCCATCCAGTACTTTTCGACCGCGGCATTGACGAACCGTTTGCAGTTCTTCGCGTCGAGATAGCGCAGGTAGTACCAGCAACTGCCCGCCCACTGCGGCATGGTGTTCGTCTCCCGGGTGGAGCCGTCGGGCAGAGTCACCCAATCCTGGGCACGGGCGAGCGGCGGCCGGCCATCGGCGGTGGGCTTGTAGTCGTCGAGCGGTGGCGGCAGCACGGGCAGGGCGCTTTCGGGCAGAGCCTCGTGGTGGAGATTGCCGGCAGCGTCGTGCTTCCAGACGATCGGGAACGGCTCGCCCCAGTACCGCTGCCGGCTGAACAGCCAGTCGCGGAGCTTGTAGTTGATCGTTTTCTTGCCCAGCCCTTTGGCCTCGAGCCAGGCGGTGATCCGCTGCTTGGCTTCGGGTGTCGGCAGACCGGTGATGGAAATCTCCGGGCCGGCGGAGTTCACGGCCATGCCGTTATCGACGAAACCGTGCCAATCCGCCTTCGGATCGAGTGGCTGGACGACCTGGACGATGGGCAGATGGAACTTGGTGGCGAACTCGAAGTCGCGCGTGTCATGCGCGGGCACCGCCATGATCGCGCCGGTGCCGTAGCTGATGAGCACGTAGTCGGCGATCCAGATGGGAATCCTTTCGCCGTTGACCGGATTGATGGCGTAGGCACCGGTGAAAACGCCGGTCTTCTCCTTCGCCAGTTCGGTGCGTTCAAGGTCGCTCTTGCGCGTCGTGCGCTCGCGGTACTCTTCCACGGCCTGCCACTGTTCTGAGGTCGAGATTTCGTCCACCAACCGGTGCTCCGGCGCCAACACCATGTAGGTCGCGCCAAAGAGCGTGTCCGGCCGTGTGGTGAAGACGCGGATCTTCAAATCGGCAACCGGCAATCCGCAATCGGCAATTGCGAAATCCACCTCCGCCCCTTCGCTCCGCCCAATCCAGTTTCGCTGCATCTCCTTCAACGAGTCGCTCCAATCGATGGTGTCCAGATCGTTCAGGAGCCTCTCGGCGTAGGCGGTGATCCGGAGCATCCATTGGCGCATCGGCCGACGGATGACCGGGAAGCCGCCCACTTCGCTCTTGCCATCGATGACCTCCTCGTTGGCCAGCACGGTGCCGAGTTCGGGACACCAGTTCACGGGCGCCTCGCTGACGAAAGCCAGTCGCTTCGAGTCGCGGTAGGCGCGGTGTCTCGCTTCGAGTTCCGCGCCCTCGGCCGGGCGGACCTGCTCGTCCGCCTGGACGCGTGGCAGCGCGTCGCTACCCGCAAGCTCCGCCGGGTACTTGAGCGTGGAGATCGGTTCGGCCTTGTTGGTCTCGGGATTGAACCACGAGTTGTAAAGCTGGAGGAAGATCCACTGCGTCCAGCGGAAATACTCGGGGTCGGTGGTGGCCAGTTCCCGCGACCAGTCGTAGCTGAATCCGAGGCTTTGGATCTGGCGCTTGAAGGTCGCGATGTTGGCCTCCGTGGTCTGGCGCGGATGCTGGCCGGTCTTGACGGCGTATTGTTCAGCCGGCAGGCCAAAGGCGTCCCAGCCCATCGGGTGCAGCACGTTGAAGCCGCAGGCCCGCCGGTAGCGGGCCAGGATGTCCGTGGCGGTGTAGCCCTCCGGGTGACCGACGTGTAAGCCCGCCCCGCTCGGATAAGGGAACATGTCGAGGAGGTAATACTTGGGCGGCAATTCCGCGGCGGTGGGCGTCTTTCCGGCGAGGCCGTGACGCTGCGCGAACGGGTGGTTCACGGGCAGCGTTTCGCCCGGATTCCAGGCGCGAAAAGTCTGTGCCGCTTCCCAGGCCGCCTGCCACTTGGGTTCGATCAAATGAAACGGATACTGTCTCCGTGTGCTCGACATAGAGCGGGCAGTGTGGGCAAGGGTCCAGGTTGCGGCAATGCGAGAATGGCGTCGGGAAGGGCGCTGTCAGCGCGATTCGACGCCCAGGCTCGGAACCGGCCAGGCAAACGCGAGTCTGCACCCGAAGTGCGGCAACCGGCACCCGCGTCCCGCCTCGCACCGGACGCGGACGTTCGGTCGGCGGCCACGCGAGCAGGCCGCTTCAGGTCGCCGGCACGTAGCGTTGGAGCGCCACGGCCAAGACGAACAGGAGACCGAACGCGGGCACCACGCCCCACGGCTCGCCGGCCGTTGCCAGCAGGTCCACCAGCACGATACCGGCGAGGAGCTTGGAGACCGCGAAGCCGATCTGACGGGGGTCTTTGCGGAAGGCAAACCGCAGGCTGGGCAGGATCCAGATCACCAGCAGCAGGCTCAGGTAGAAGGCGCGCTCGCGGTAATCCGGCCCGTTGGCCAGCAGCGCGAGCAGAATCGGGGCGGTCAGTGTGAGCACCGGCCAGCCCTGTACCGGGCCGAGAATCGATTCCTTGCGCGCCAGGTAGCTGAGGCCGCCGACATAGATGCCCAAGGCCAGTCCGGCCCAGATCGCCGCGCCGCTGAGACCGCTTCCCGCCCCGGCCGCCAGCAGGTAAACGAAGAACCGGCACAGCCCCATCAAGGCCACCGACACCGCCGTGCGTTTGTGGATCGCATTATAGACCACGATCGTGGCCGCCAGCATCAGAGCCAGTACGAGGCAGGATCGGCCCAGGAAGGCGAAACACGTCACCCCCAAGACCAGCCAGACCCAGCCCAGTCGCCAGACCATCGCCCGCCCGATCTGGCCCGAGGGGATCGGGCGCTCGCGGCGGCGCTGTTCATCGAACGCCACGTCGAAGGCGTCGTTCAGGTACATGCCGGCGAGGTACAGAAACGTCGCGCCGAAGCAGAGCAACGCGAAGCGGCCAGGCGCACCGCCCCCGCCGAGCACCCAACCGGCCAGGCAGTTGGACCAGATCGTGGGCAGGTTCGACACGCGCCCCAGCACGAGCAGGGCACGAAGGTTCCACACCGTTCCGGAAGGTGACAACGCCATGTGCGCCGAGAGGTAATCAGGAAACCGGCACGCGTGGCAACTGGCGAAGCGCAGGCGAAGCCCGGCCCCGCCGGCGTGGATTGATCCCGGGAGGTGCAATCCTGTTGTCAGCCGACCCTGGCGGGACTACAACCGCCGCTGCACATCGCCACATTTATGAAGAACTCGATTTGCCCCTGGTTGGCTGCGTTGGGCTGCGCCCTCGGCGCCGCCTCGATCGGGACCTGCGCTCAAACCGACCCCGGCACCCCGGTCCCGCTGGAGCCGGATGCGCACGGGTGGTACGCCTGCTTCGACGGCCGGACGCTGAGCGGTTGGACCTTCCTCGATCCGAGCGACTGGCACGTCCAGGACGGCGCGGTGACCGCCTCCGGGCCGACCAGTCACCTGTTCAGCCCGGGCACCTACCGGAACCTGGAATTCAAGGCGACGATCCGGCTCAACCACAGCGGCAACAGCGGCATGTACGTTCGCACCGCCCTGGGCAAAGGCTTTCCCCGGGGCTACGAAGCCCAGGTCGAGAACACCAGCCCGGACAAACAGCGCACCGGCAGCCTTTACGGCTTCAGCCCCGTCCGCGAACAACTCGTCACCGACGACACCTGGTGGACGCAGCACGTCATCGCGATCGGCAATCGAATCATCATCAAGGTCAACGACAAGATCGTCACCGACTACGTGGACACGAAGAACACTTACAAAGTCGGCCACCTCGCCCTGCAGCAGCACAACCCCGGCAGCATCGTCGAGTACAAGGATGTGATGGTGAAGCCGCTTCCAGCCGATGAGGCGCTCGCCCTGGCCGAGGCGAAAAAGGACCTGCCGGACCTCAAGTGATCAACGGCCGGTCGCAGCCATCCGCGAACGTTGAGGGGCGGCTCAGGTTAAACCTCGCCACCCGGCGAATGGGCACCGGATCAATGGACGGTCAGCGGCTGACCGTTGTGGCGCGGTCCCAATCCCAAAAGAAACGGCACTGCCTGCGTCGCCCACTGTTCGGGCGACGGGTACGAGCCGGCCGTGCCCCCGAAGCAACTGCGGAGCATGGCGGTGTCAATGATGCCCGGATTGAGCGGCACCGCCGCCATGCCTGCGGGCAATTCCTGGGCGAGCGCCTGCGTCAAACCTTCGATCGCCCACTTGGTGGCGCAGTACGGCGCGACCTCGGCGGCGGTCGAACGTCCCCAACCGGAGCTGAAGTTCACAATCACTCCCCGTCCGCGCGCGACCATTGCCGGGACGAAGTGCCGGAGCACGTTCGCGACGCCGCTGAGGTTCACCGCCACAACCCGGTCGAACTCTGCGGCCGGCACCTCCCAGAGCGGCGCGTTGCGGTTGATGACCGCGGCGTTGTTGACCAGCAGGTCCGGCGGACCATGCGCCTCCAGCAACCGCGCAGCCCAAGCCTTGACCGCCGCATCGTCAGTGACATCGACGGTTGCGAAGTCGTGCGGTGGTCCGTGACGGTCGGCGAGTTCGGCCACGGCGATGGCGGACCGCGCGCAACCCAACACGGTGCAATGGCGTTCAATCAAACCGCCCGCGAGCGCGCGACCCAGTCCGCGGCTCACACCGGTGATCAGAACGAGACGATTGGTAGTGCTCATGGCGGCGCCAGGAACGAAGGTAGCCGGACCGTCCAGGCCGCGCCAGTCCCGGCGGGCGCGCTGTCGGCGGGAGCGCGATGAACGACTTCCTGCAACAGGAAACCGAACGCCTTACCCGGTCGTGGACGCAGCACGACGCCGCGATGCTGCGCGATTACCTGGTCGCGGACGTCGAGGATCCGCGGTTGAACGTGCAGAGCATCCTCACGCGGCACTTTCTGCTCCACACGCTTTTCGGCCGGCGCTTCGCGGAATTGACGGAGGCGGAGCTGCATTTCGCCGTCGCGATGAACTGGCTGCTCCAAACCTCCAAGGAACTTACCGGCGCCGACGATTGGCGGGCCGTCGCCGCCGGTCTGGACGCGGGTGGAGACAACGCCGAAGGCATCGCGTTGCCGGGCTTTCTGCGGGCCTTGCACTCTCGCCTGCCAACCCGCGTGGCGGGCCGAACCGTGCCGGACTACCTGGGCGGGTTCCTGCGCCAGGCCGGAGCAGGGCAGGGGATCGTCGAGCCGTGGTCCGTGCT
This sequence comes from uncultured bacterium, assembly GCA_963735925.1. Classification (GTDB taxonomy): domain Bacteria; phylum Verrucomicrobiota; class Verrucomicrobiia; order Limisphaerales; family J093; genus DSVZ01. Next base: position 365,861 of record CAVTMT010000002.1, on the reverse strand, counting down.
GGACACGTTCATGGCGCTCTGGCGGGCCACGCTCGCCGCGGAGTCGGTCCAGGACCGGCCGGCGGTGCTCGAACCGGCCTGCGGTTCGGCGAACGACTATCGCTTTATCGAGGCGTGCGGTATGGCGCGCCTTCTCGACTACATCGGCTTCGATTTGTGTGCGGCGAATGTCGCGAACGCGCAGAGGCTCTTTCCCGGCGCCCGGTTCGAGGTGGGAAACGTCTTCGCGATTGCCGCGCCAGACCGAACGTTCGACTACACGTTCGTGCATGATCTGCTCGAACACCTGTCCCCGGCTGGACTGGAGGCGGCGGTGGCGGAGTTGTGCCGCGTGACCCGGCAGGGGCTCAGCGTGGGCTGCTTCCAGATGGATGAGGTCGAAGCCCACGTCATCCGGCCCACGAACGATTACCACGTGAACACGTTGAGTCTGGAGCGCACCCTGGAACTCTTTGCCGCGCGCGGCTTCACCGGCGAAGCGGTGCACATCGGCACCTTCCTGCGCCTGCGCTTCGGTTGTCAGTACACGCACAACCCAAACGCCTATACGCTGGTCCTGGAACGAACCGCGTCGGCCTGACCAACGTCCGGGCGGAACATCGCCGGCTTGTCTCAGTGCTGTGCTGTCACATGGGTGGCTGTCCCGCCGGGGTGACGCAGGTCGGTGCCGCAGCCCCGCCGCCATCAAATCCGGCGGAGCCGGGACCACAAGCCGTCGGCGGTTTGCCGGATCCGCACCGGGTGCTAATCTCGCCCGCGTTCGATCCTCACCCGGCGTGGGGCGAACGCGATCCAATCACCGACATGGCTGCTCCCATTTCCCTGGTCTGGCTGCGACTGGACCTGCGTCTGGCGGACAATCCCGCGCTGGCCGCTGCCGTCCAACGCGGCGGCCCGGTGATCCCGGTGTTCGTCTGGACGCCCGACGAGGAAGGTGAATGGCCGCCCGGCGCGGCCTCGCGGTGGTGGCTGCACCACTCGCTGGCGGCGTTGGCGCGTGACCTGGAAAGGCTCGGCTCGCCTTTGGTCCTCCGCCGTGGACCGTCGCTCGCGACCTTGCGCGCGCTGGTGAAAGCGTCCGGCGCCAAGGCGGTCTTCTGGAACCGCCGCTACGAGCCGGCTGCGATTGCGCGCGACCGGCGGATCAAGGAAGCGCTGCGAGCGGAGGGGGTCGAAGCCGAAAGTTTCAACAGCGCTCTGCTGTTCGAGCCGTGGACCGTCGCCAACCAGGCCGGCCGGCCCTTTCAGGTCTTCACGCCGTTCTGGCGACATTGCCTGGCGCGCGATGAACCGCCGGAACCGCTTCCCCCGCCCAAGCGGCTGATCGCGCCCGCCCAGCCGCAGTCCTCGGCTACTCTCGCGTCGCTCCATCTCGAACCGCGCATCGCCTGGGCCGGCGGTCTGCGGGCCGCGTGGCAGCCGGGCGAAGCCGGCGCGCGGGCGAATCTGCGCCGCTTCTGCGGACAGGCCTTGGCCGACTATGACGAGAACCGCAACCGGCCGGACCGGATTGGGACCTCCCGCCTTTCGCCGCACCTGCACTTTGGCGAGATCGGCCCGCGCCAGGTTTGGCATGGATTGCGGCAGTTCGCTGGAAGGCGGGGGCTGGCCACGAAGGATTGGCGCAGCAGCCAGTTCCTGGCCGAGGTGGGCTGGCGCGAGTTCGCTCACCATCTGCTCTACCACTTTCCGCGCACGCCGACCGAGCCGCTGCGAGCCGAGTTCGCCCGTTTTCCCTGGCGCCAGGACGCCCTCTGGCTCCGGGCCTGGCAGCGCGGCCGCACCGGGTATCCGATCGTGGACGCCGGCCTGCGCGAGCTGTGGGCGACCGGGTGGATGCACAACCGCGTCCGCATGATCGTGGCCTCGTTCCTCGTGAAAGACCTGCTGCTCGACTGGCGCGAAGGCGCGCGCTGGTTCTGGGACACCCTCGTGGACGCCGACCTTGCGAGCAACACGCTGGGCTGGCAATGGACCGCCGGTTGCGGCGCCGATGCCGCGCCGTACTTTCGCATCTTCAATCCGGTCAGCCAGGGAACCAAGTTCGATCCGAACGGCGACTATATCCGCCGCTGGGTGCCCGAGCTGGCGGGACTGCCGGCGGACCGGATTCACGAGCCTTGGAAAGCGCCGTCCGAAGTACTCGCGCGTGCGGGCGTCGTCCTCGACCGGGATTACCCGCGACCGATCGTCAGTCACGTCATCGCCCGCGAAGTGGCATTGGAGGCGCTGGCGAAGATGAAGCAAGGCTGAACGGCAGGCAGCCAGAACTTGCGCGAGACGGCGGGAGGGCGAGGCGCTCGAACCGGACGCAAAGACAATTTGAAGGCCGCGGTTCCGCGCCGTACGTTCCTGCCCCATGAAACGACGCGATTTTCTCCAAGGCTCTGCCGCCGCTGCGGCCCTGTTGACCTGTTTCCCCGCGGGACTTGCGGCCGTGACCCGCGATCAGACCCCCGGCCGGCTGGAGCGCCGATCGCTCGGGCGTACGGGCCGGATGCTCTCGGTCCTTGGGTTCGGCGGCATCGTGGTGAAAGACGCGACGCCGGAAGAAGCCAGCCAGCGCGTGCGGGAAGCCATCGCGGCGGGCGTGAATTACTTCGACGTCGCGCCCACGTACGGTGACGCCGAGGAAAAGCTCGGGCCCGCGCTGGAGCCGTATCGCAAGGACGTGTTCCTGGCCTGCAAAACCACCGAGCGCAAGGCGACCGGGGCCACGGCCGAACTGGAGCGCTCGTTGAAGCGTCTGCGGACTGACCACGTTGACCTCTACCAGTTCCACGCGGTGACCACCCCGGAGGACGTGGAAACCATCTGGGGGCCGGGCGGGGCGGCGGAAGCGTTCGTCGCCGCGCGACAGGCGGGCAAGGTGCGCTTGTTGGGCTTCTCCGCGCATTCCGTGGAGGCCGCCCTGGCCATGATGGACCGGTTCAAATTCGACACGATCCTGTTCCCGTTCAACTTCGCCACCTGGGATGCAGGCAACTTCGGTCCGCAGGTGCTGGCCAAGGCGACCGAGCAGGGTCTCGGCATCCTGGCGCTCAAGGCCATGGCGAAACGGCCCTGGCCCCAAGGCGTGGCCCACACCTATCCGAAGTGCTGGTACGAGCCGCTCAGCGACCCGGCGGAGGCGAAACTGGGTCTGCGCTTCACCCTCTCGCATCCCATCACCGCCGCGATCCCGCCGGGTGACGAAAGGCTCTTCCGCATGGCCTTGACCCTGGCGAAAGACCTGTCTCCACTGACCGACGCCGAAGCCGCGGCGCTGAAGGAACAGGCGCTGAAAGGCGAGCCGATTTTCCGTTACCCGCGGGTGGCGTGAGCGCCTCACCCAGATTGGCGCCGGGCAAACGGGCCGAGGCAGAACGCCTCGGCAGATCAAGGGCGGGTCCGCTGGCGGCAACGCAAATGGATTGCGTTGCCAGCCGCGGCGGCGCACAACGAAGTCGCCATGCACCTCAGGTTTCTCTACCTCGGTCTGGTCAGTTGTCTTCTCCTGTCGGTCCCGGCCTTCGCCGCCGCTGAAGTCGAGCTGAAGCTCATTCCTTCGACCAACCGCGTGGGCCGGTTCGGCGTTGCCGAGTTCCGCCTCGACGGCGTGGGCGACCACACCGATCCCTTCGATCCCGCCGTGGTGGACGCGCGACTGGAAATCGAGTCGGACGGATCGAGTTGGTCGGTGCCGGCATTCTTCGCCCAGGATTACGATCGCCAGCGGTTCGACGGACGCGACTGGTTTTATCCGCGCGGTCTGCCGGGCTGGAAGGCGCGCTTCGCCCCGCCGCAGACCGGGGACTTCTCCGCCGTCGCGGTCGTGCGCGATGCCAAAGGCACGCGGCGGTCCGAGCCGGTTCACTTCAACTGCGTGGCCTCGACGAACCACGGCTTTCTGCGCGTCAGCGGCCAGGACCCGCGCTGGCTGGAGTTCAGCGATGGCCGGCCGTTCTTCCCCATCGGCCAGAACCTCGCCTTCATCGGCTCGCAGCAGTACGTGACGGTTTCCAAGGCCGAGACCATCTTCGGGAAGCTGGCGGCCAACGGCGCGAATTATCTCCGCGTCTGGACCGGTTGCGACGATTGGGCGCTCGCGATCGAGTCGCGCAAAAGTGCGTGGGGCCGGTCCTGGGAGCGGCGCGCCCGGGTGGTGGCGATGCCCGGCGAACCGGACCGCAATTGCGTGCTCCTCACCAACGCGGTGGTCGAAGTGCAGCCGTCGCACGACCTCGCTCTGCGCTCCGCAACGCAGTACCTCCTGACGGGCCGGGTGCGTGTCTCTGGAGGCGCCTCGCTGCGGTTGGAGGTGCAGGGCACGACTGCGGCCGACCTGACTCCGCCGGCACCGGAATCCTGGGCACCGTTCCGGCACGAGTTCAGCACGGGCGCCAACGATCACTGGCTTGCGGGGCTGCGCTTCAAACGCGAAGGCGACGGATCGGCGTGGCTCGCGGACCTGTCACTCAAGGAAGCGACGGGCGGACCGGAATTGCTCTGGGAAGCGGACGTGAACCGGCCGGTGCGCGGCTGGTACAACCCGTTGGATTGCTCCTGGCTCGATGAGTTGGCCACGTCCGCGCAACGGACCGGCGTTTACCTCCAGGTCTGCCTGCTGGCGCGGGACCTTTACATGGGCGCATTGAAAGACCCTGCCAGTCCGGCTTACGACCGCGCTATTGCGGACGCGAAGAAGACGTTCCGCTACGCCGTCGCCCGGTGGGGTGCGTTCACCAGCGTCGCCGCGTGGGAGTATTGGAACGAAATGGACCCCGGCCTCCCGACCGACCGCTTTTACACCGAGTTGGGCGAGTGTCTGGAGCAAACGGACCCGTACCGGCACCTGCGCACGACCAGCACCTGGGGACCTTCGCCGAAGGATTGCCGGCATCCGAAACTGGACTTCGCGGACGTGCATTTCTATCTGCGTCCGGCGGACAGGAATCGGCTGCTCGACGAGGTGGAAGGCGTGCTGGACCGTGCGCGATGGCTGCGCGAGCAGGCGCCGAACAAACCCGCGCACCAGGGCGAGTTCGGCCTGGCGGACGATCAGTGGCGGATCACGGATGAGATGAAGCGCACCCGCGAACTGGTCGATTTCCACAACATGCTCTGGGCGTCGGCATTGTCGGGCACGACCGGCACGGCGATGCCTTGGTGGTGGGAACGTCTGGACGAGCGGGACCATTATCCGGATTACCGCCCGCTCAGCCGGTTCATCGCCGACGTGCCTTGGAACGGCGGCGAAGTCCGAGCCTTTACGGGCGAATCCGCGAAGGGCGCTGTGCGGGTCGTGGGTCTGCGGACGAAGTCGCAGGCGTGGGTGTGGTTCTTCCATCGGGCCGCGGCCTGGAAGCACATCGTGACTGAGAAGCAGGCGCCGGCCGCGGTGACCGCCGCGGCGTTTGAGCTGGAGGATCTCCCGGCGGGCGACTACTCGGTGCAGTGGTGGAACACGAGCACGGGCGAGGTTGTGGACAGGGCCAGCGTCAGGTCAGAGCAGGGTCGGTTGGCGCTTACGGCTCCCGAGTTCACCCACGATATTGCCTGCCGGGTTGGCCGCTGAAGCGGCTTCGGCCGAGACAGGTTTACAACCCGTCCAGTTTCCGGGACAATTCGCCCGGTTGGGGGCGCGTGGTGGAATTGGCAGACACGAGGGACTTAGGATCCCTTGGCGCAAGCCGTGCAGGTTCAAGTCCTGTCGCGCCCACCATTCCACCGGTTGGGTCGGATTCGAGGAGGCCCGACCGCGGGGCGGAGCGGAAAGGGCATCAGAAGAGCTTCAGCCGCGTTGACTCCTGGGCTAAGGTCGCGGCGTGACCGCATTGCCAACCGAGATCGGACTCATCGCCGGCAACCGTTCGCTGCCGCTGGAGTTTGCCCGCCTGGGCCGCCAGCAAGGATTGCAGCGCATCGTGGCCGTGGCCTTCGAGGGCGAAACCGACCCCGCCCTGGCCAGCCTCGTGGACGAGATCGTCTGGCTGCGCGTGGGCCAGCTCAGCAAGATGATCGCGGCCTTCACCCGGCGCGGCCTCCGGCAATGCGTCATGCTCGGCCAGATCGCGCCGAAGAACCTGTTCGACGTGCGCCCCGATTTCCGCGCCATGGCACTGCTCTTCCGCCTGGAAAAGAAGAATGCCCACACCGTCTTCGGTGCGATCGCGGAGGAACTCCACAAGGACGGCGTGGAACTCATCGCCGCGACCCCCTGGCTGGGACCGGTCATGCCCGCCGCGGGCTTCGCGCTCGGACCGAAGTTGTCGGCGGCCCAGCGCGCGGACGTGGCGTTTGGGCTGCACCTCGCCAAGGAGGTTTCCCGCCTGGAGATCGGCCAGACGGTGGTGGTGAAGGAAGGCACGGTGCTGGCGGTGGAAGGCTTCGAGGGCACCGACCGATGTCTGGCTCGCGGGGGTGAATTGGCCGGGCCGAAAGGCGGGGCGATCGCGGTGAAGGTCGCCAAGCAGGACCACGACATGCGCTTCGACATCCCGACGGTGGGACTCAAGACGCTGGAAACCTGCGCCGCCAACGGCGTTGCGGTGCTGGCGGTGGAAGCCGGACGATCACTGTTGCTGGAGCAGGCGCAGGCCGCGGCGTTCGCCAAACAGCACCGGCTCGCGGTGGTCGCGATCGGGTGAAGCCGTTCCGAGGTCCGGGGGTGATTTTGGTTTGTCGCCCAGGCCGGCGAGTGACACTGTGCCGGCATGATCATCGGCATACCCAGGGAGATTAAGCGCAACGAGTCGCGCGTGGGCCTGCTGCCGTCGGCTGCGTACCTGTTGATTCAGCGCGGGCATGAAGTTCTGGTCGAGCCGGGCGCCGGCGCGGGCGCGGGATTTCCCGATGCCGACTACCAACAGGCCGGCGCCCAACTCATTGACGACCACGCGCGCATATTCGAGCGGGCCGAATTGGTGGTGAAGGTCAAGGAACCGCAGCCCGAGGAGTACGGCCTGCTGCGGCCGGGCCAGATGCTTTTCACCTATCTGCACCTTGCCCCGGATCGGGCGTTGACCGAAGCCCTGCTCCGGTCCCGCGTCACCGGCATCGCTTACGAGACGGTCGAGGTTAATCGGCGGCTGCCCTTGCTCGAACCGATGAGCGAAATCGCCGGGCGCATGTCGGTGTTCGTCGGCGCATACTTTCTGGCGAAACACACCGGCGGCAGCGGCACGCTGCTGGGCGGCGTGCCCGGGGTGTTGCCGGGGCGCGTGGTCGTGTTGGGCGGGGGCGCGTCGGGTATCAACGCCGCCCGCATGGCCACCGGCCTGGGCGCCGACGTCACGATCCTGGAAGTGGATCTGGAGCGGATGCGCTTCCTCGACATCACGCTGCACTCGGCGCACACGCTATATTCCAGCGCCGCGCATCTCCTGGAGTTGCTGCCCTCGGTTGATTTGTTGGTGGGCGCCGTGCTGGTGCCGGGCGCCAAGGCGCCGCGGCTGATCCGCCGCGAAATGCTCCGGTGCATGAGACCCGGCAGCGTGCTGGTGGACATCGCCATCGACCAGGGCGGCTGTGCCGAGACGTCGCGTCCGACCACGCATGACCAACCGACCTTTGTCGAGGAAGGGGTGCTCCATTATTGCGTGGCCAACATGCCCGGCGCCTACGCGCGGACGGCAACCCAGGCCTTGACCAACGTAACTTATCCGTACGTCGAGGCGCTGGCCGATCACGGGTTGCAGGAGGCCTGCCGCCGGCACCCGGGGTTGGCCAGCGGCATCAACATCAAAGACGGGAAGTTGACGTGCAAGGCGGTGGCCGAGGCGCACGGAATGGCGTTCACGGCGCCGATCCTCTGAACGGTCTGCGCCTCATCCCCCCGCCACGATCTTGACGATCTCCAGCCGGTCGCCGGCCTGAATCGTGCGTTGCCGGAACTCGGACGGCGCCACCGCCTCGCCGTTTTGTTCGACCACCACGCTGCGGGGATACAGACCCTGGGCGCGGAGGAAGTGCTCGAGCGTGCAGGGCAGCTCGCAGGTTACCGGTTGACCGTTGGCGTGAATGACTCCGGTGGCCATGGCTCGTTCGAGTTTCGGGAATCGCCCCTGCGGACTCAAGTGGTGAGCGCTGCGTCCCAGTCCTTCCAGACCGGTTCGTAACCGAGCCGGCGCAGACGCTCGGCGACTTCGCCCGGCGAACGTTCGTCGGCGATGGCGAACTGGCCCGTCGCCACCGGCGTTTCGCCGTGGCCATCCGCCGCCCATTCGCTCGCGCCCAGTTCCACGATTCGTCCGCGCTCGGTGCGATGGAGTTTGTCCCTGCCCGCGCCGGTATAGCCGCCCGGCTCGGTGTGGCTGCCCGCGCTGATGAGCGTGATCCCCAGCGGGAACAAGCCGTCCCGCAACGCCGCCGGCTCCCGCGTCGAAAGCACCAGGCCCACGTCCGGAAACACCAGGCGATAGGCGCAGAAGAGCTGCACCAGCTCGCGATCGGCCAGGTGGGTGAGCGGTTGAAACGCGCCCGCACAGGGCCGGAGTCGCGGGATCGAAATGGTCAGTTGGGCCTTCCAACAATGGCGGAGCAGGTACTGCGCGTGCGCGGCCACGCAAATCGCCTCGCGCCGCCAGTCCGACAGGCCGAACAAGGCGCCGATTCCCAACCGGCGGAAGCCCGCGGCGTGGGCGCGCTCCGGCGTCTCGAGGCGCCACGCGAAGTTGCGCTTCGGACCCGAGGTGTGCAGGTCCGCATACACCGCGGGATCGTACGTTTCCTGGTACACCACCAACCCCTCCGCGCCGGCCTCGACCAAGGGGCGATACTCCGCGGTCTCCATCGGTCCGACCTCGAGTGAAATGCCGGGGACTTCCGCGTGCAGGGCGGCGATGCAATCGCGCAGGTACCCCTCCGAGATGAAGCGCGGGTGTTCGCCCGCCACGAGCAGGATGTTGCGGAAGCCCTGGGCCTGCAGCGCGCGCGCCTCCCGCAGCACTTCGTCCACGCTCAGGGTCACGCGCAGGATCGGGTTGTCGCGGGAAAAGCCGCAGTAGCGGCAGTTGTTGATGCACTCGTTCGAGAGGTACAACGGGGCGAAGAGGCGGATCACGCGGCCGAACCGCTGCCGGGTCAACGCCTGTGCCTGGCGCGCCAGTTCCTCGATCGCCTCGCCGGCCGCGGGTGAGATCAGGCAGGCGAAATCAACCAGCGACGGCTCCGGCGCGCGCAGGCTGGTCGCCACGGCCCGGCGCTCGGCTCCGCGGGCGTGCGCCAGCAAGCGGGTCAGGGGCAAGGTTTCAAACTCGGTAACGAAACTCACGCCCGAAGGATAGCGCCCATGTCGGGCGTGTCGAGGGAGCGGAGGCGCCAACGCTGCCTGGTTTTGACGAAGGCTTTGCGGAAGGTGGCTGCGCCGCTGTGTCGGCGCGGGGCGATGCGGCAGCACCGCCGCCAACCGGACTCAGACCTCTGGTGACGCGCCAACATTGCGTGGCTTTGCGGAAGGTGGCTGCGCCGCTGTGTCGGCGCGGGCGGTGCGGCAGCACCGCCGCCACCAAACTCCGACTTGTGGTGACGCGCCAACAGTGCCTGGCTTTGCGGAAGGTAGCTGCGCCGCTGTGTCGGCGCCGGGCGATGCGGCAGCACCGCCGCCACCGGACTCAGACCTCTGGTGACGCGCCAACATTGCGTGGCTTTGCGGAAGGTGGCTGCGCCGCTGTGTCGGCGCAGGGCGATGCGGCAGCATCGCCACCACCGGACTCAGACCTCTGGTGACGCGCGAACGCTGCCTGGCTTTGTGGAAGGTGGCTGCGCCGCTGCGGCGGCGCAGGGCGGTGCGGCAGCACCGCCGCCAACCGGTCAGAAGGCTCCGGTCGCGTCGGCTGGAGGATTGGGCGTGCCGTTTTCGCTTCCCGCCGGAGCCGCGTTTGCTAATCTGTCGCCATGCCCAATCACCGCGATCCGGTTTTCGCTTCCCCGTCGCGACGCGCCTCCGCGGGGGCGAATTCCCGTTTGCCGAGTGCCTATGCCGAACCCATCCACCGCGTGACGTTTTGGGCGTTTCTGGCGCTGTCGCTTCCGGTCTGGGGCACCACGCTGCTGCAACCGCGACCGACCGCGGTCGGGAGCTGGCTGGATGGGGCGTACCTCGTGGTGGCGGCGATGACCGTCCTGGCCTCCGTGGCCCGGCGGCTGCCCTGGCAGAACGTCGCCGCGCTGGGGTTGGTGCTGTATCTCACATCGGGCATGATGCTGGCGGTGGCGGTGCAGACCGGTTTTCCGCTGGGCCGTCTCGAGTTCAGCACAGTCTTCGGACCGCGACTTCTGGGTTTCGTCCCCTGGCCCATGCCGTTTCTCTGGGTGGTCGTGTTGCTGGCCTCGCGGCAGAGCGCCAAGTTGATCCTGCGTCCGTGGCGGCGCCTCAAGAGTTACGGCTGGGCGTTGTACGGGGCCTCGGTGCTGCTGGCGGTGCTGCATGCGCTCGCCCTGGAGGTGTTCGGCCATCGCGTCAAGGGCTGGTGGTTGTGGGCCAATCCCGACCGGGCCGTGGGCTGGTATGGCGCGCCGCTGGGCATGTTGGTGGTCACGACGCTGCTGATCGCGGTCTTGCTGATGCTGGCCACGCCGTGGCTCCTGCCCAAGCGGCCCACCGGCCAGATGCCTCTCTCCGAGCCGGTCGTGGTCTGGCTGGTGCTCGAAGGCTGGTTTGGCCTGGGGGATTTGCGCGCCGGCTTCCTGGTGCCGGGCGCGATCGCGCTGGCGGCCATGGCCGCGGTGGGCGTGATGGGCTGGCGCGGCCGGCAGTTTACGGCGCCTTCGGCGGCGCCGGAGAACGGGTCAGTTGCAGCCGCGTGACGCGCAAGCCGTCGGTTTCGACCACGGCCAGCACGTAGTCGCCCAGCCTCACGGAGTCTCCGACCTTCGGGAAACCGCCCAGTCGCTGGGTCAGAAAGCCGCTGGTGGTGGCCACCTCCTCGGCGGCGATCGGTTCGCCGACCAGTTCCGCCAGCTCATGCAGCGGGAAGAGGCCGTCCACCGCCCACGTGGCTTCCGCGGTCCGCACGATCAACGGCTTCTCCTGGTCGAACTCGTCCTGAATCTGGCCCACCAGTTCCTCGAGGATGTTCTCGAGCGTCACCATGCCCACGGTGCTGCCGTACTCGTCCACAACGATCGCGAGGTGCAGCCGGCGCTCGAGGAAGAAGCGCAGCAGCCGTTCCAACTGGGCGGTCTCGGGCACGTAAATGATCTTGCGCGCCACGGGCAGCAGGTCGGCCCCGGTTCGCGCCTTGATCCGCATCGCGTACAGGTCCTTGATGTGGACGACGCCCAGCGTCTTGTCCGGGTCGCCGCGTTCGCAAATGGGAAGGCGCGAGTAACGGGTCTTCTCCGCCACGTCCAGGCACTCCGCCAGGCTCGCCTCCGTGTTCAGGACGGCGATCTCGTGCCGGGGCCGCATGACCTCGCGCGCGACGCGCTGGCGGAGGTCGAACGCGTTCAAGACCAGCCGCCGCGCGAAGCTGGTCTCGGCGCCGGGGTGCGCGCGCCCGGCGACGAGCAGCCGCAGTTCGTCCTCCGAGTGCCCCGCCTCCGACTCGGCGACGGGGCGGAGTCCCAGCCGCTCCAGAATCCAGAGCGAGGCGTGATTCAACAGCCAGATGAACGGGAAACTCAGCCGGTGAAACCACGCCAACGGCTGCGCCACCGCGAGCGCGACGGGCAGCGGGCGCTGGATCGCCAGCCATTTCGGGGCCTGCTCGCCCGCGGTGATGTGCAGAAACGTGATCGAAACGAAACCGACGACGACCGCGACGCTTTCGCGGAGGTGCTCCGCGCCGTCGCCGCCGAGGCCGAGCCACGGCCACACCGGCTGGAGCAAGGCGCTGAAGATCGGTTCGCCCACCCAGCCCAGCGCGAGGCTCGCCAGCGTGATGCCCAACTGGCAGGCGCTGAGGGAGGCGTCGAGATTGCGGATCACCCCCCGTGTCACCCTGGCCAGGCGCCGGCCCTGGCGGATCAACTCGTCGAGCTGTGTGTCGCGAATCTTGACCAGGGCGAACTCGGCGGCGACGAAGAAGCCGTTGAGCAGCACGAGCACCAGCACGGCCAGCACCTTCAACAACAGCGCCCCGGCGAGGTTCCAGTTCACCCCACCACCTCCCCGAAGATGAAACGCAGGATGTCCGTGAGCGTGACGATCCCCACCTCGCGGCGCTGTTCGTCCAGGACCACCGCCAGGCGCTGGCCGCTGCGCTGGAGTCGTTGCAGCGCGGTCTCCAGCGTCACGTCGTGCGCGAAATAGGCCGCCGGCTGCAGCAAACGCTCGATCCGCTCCGCGGGATCGAGGTCCGCGCGGTACAGGGTGTGGTGCAGGGTGACCAGGCCGAGAATGCGCGAACCGTTGCTCGTGCGCACCGGGAGGCGGTCGCGCCCGGTTTCGCGGCAGCGGCGCAGGAATTCGCTCACCGGCGCGTCCGCCGGCACGCTGGTGACTTTCGCCAGCGGCACCATCAACGTGCCCACCGTGCGCGTCTGCAAATCGAGCACGCGGTTCACCATCGCGAGTTCGTCGGTCGTCAACGCCTGCGCCGACTCCTGCATGACCAGCCGCAGTTCCTCGCGCGTGGCGAAGAGCCGCCCGGTGGAGCGCCCTCCGCCGGTGGCCCAGGGCAGGGCGTCGGCCAGCCACGACACGGGTGCCACCAACGGGCGAAGCACCAGGTGGATGAGCCGGAAGGGCCGCGCCAGCGCCAGGCACAGGCGGTTCGGAAACCGCTGGAACAACATCTTCGGCAGCAGGTCGGCCAGCGCATAGACCAGGAAGGCGGCGACGCCGAGCGTTGCCAGCAGCACCCACTGGTGGGTGGCCAGGGCCTGGTGCAGCAGCAGCAGGGTGGTGCCCATCAGCGCGAAGGTCATCAGGGTGTTCCCGACCAGGATGGTCCAGAGGAACTCCTCCGGCGCTTCCAGCAGGCCGTGCAGGGCGCGGGCCGCGGCGTGGCCCTGGCGGACCAGATTTCGCACCCGCAGGCGGTTCACCAGCGGCAGGCCCGCCTCCATGCCCGAGAACAGGAACGACGCAGCGAGCGAAATCGCCAGCGTCAAGGCGAAGCCGATCCCCGCGTTCACGCCCCCTCCTTCGACTTGCGGGCCTCGAGCGCCACCGCCAATTCGCGCACGCGCCGTTCATCGGCCTTGGTCACGGTCAGCCGCAGTCCGCGGAAACCCACCGATTCGCCGACACCCGGCACCACCCCCATCAGCATCAACACCAACCCGCCCAGCGTGTCCACCTCCGACACGGAGCCGATGCCGGGATACTCGCGACGGAAATCCTCGATCCGCAGATTGCCGCTGACGCGCCACCGGCCCTCGCCCAGCTTCTGCATCACGAAGTCTTCCGGTTCCCCTTCCGCGCGGATCCGGCCCACCATCGAGCTGAGGATGTCCTCGATCGTGACCACGCCCGCCGTGGTGCCAAACTCGTCCAGCACGATCGCCAGACCGCGCTTCTGGCGTTGGAGGCTCTTGAGGAGCTTGAGCAGGTCCATCGTTTCCGGCACGAACGACGGGAACTCGATCGCGTCGGCCAGATCGCCCTCCGGATCGAGCAGCAGCTTGCGGGTGTTCAGGACGCCGACGATCGTGTCCGGCGACTGATCGTAGAGCGGCAAGCGCCGGTGCCGCAGCCGCCGCGCCTCGGCCACCATCGTTTCCACCGGCAGGTCGTCGGATAAGGCGGCCATGTCGGCGCGCGGCCGCATCACGTCCTTGGCCATGCGGCGATCCAGGGTGATGATCTGCAGGATGATCTCCTTCTCGGATTGCCGGAGGGTGCCCTGCTGAAACGCCAGTTCGAGCAACTCGGCGTATTCCTCCGCGCTCGTTCCCGCCACGGGCCGCGTGTCGGCCGGAATCAGCCGGCGCAGGAGCAGGGTGTTGAGCCCCTGCGCCAGACGCCGGAGGGGCAGCGTGACCGCCGCCAGAAAGCGCATCGGCCGCGCCACGCGGATCGCCCAGAACTCGGGGGCGCGCACCGCGAGCGTCTTGGGCACGACTTCACCGCCGATCAGGAGCAACAACAATGCGCCCGGCAACGTCAGCCAGCTCCAGCCGTGCTGAAGGACCAGCCAGAAGGCGAGCACCATGAGACCGGCATTGGCCAGCGTGTTCCCCAACACGATGGTGGCCAGCAAATCCTGGGGCGCCGCCAGCAGCCGCGCCACCCTGCCGCCGCCTGCCGGCACGCGTTCGGCGAGTTGGGTCACCTGCCACTTGCGGAGCGTGAACAGCGCCGTCTCTGCCAGCGCGAAGAAGCAGCTCGCCCCCGCAAAAGCGGTGACCACACACGCCACGATGAGAGGCCGGGCCGTCATTACGGCCGGATCATGCCTGCAGCGGGGGAGGGAGGCAAAAGGGTTTTCCGGCCCGGCCCGCCGCAGGAATGGCCGCCCGTCAAACCGGGGGCTGGTTCCGTCATGGGCGATCGGGAACGCCGGTTGGGGCGTGGGCCCCTTCGCTTCGGGGTGTGCTTCGGCCCTTGGCGGCGGTTGCCCGGCGGTTCGGTTCGGGGTCGGTTTCCGGCTTGCCGGGAATGGGATTTCGCGCTGCCAGCACCCCACTCGAGGTGCCGGCGGCTCGACAACCAGGCGCCCAAGGCGGTCCCCGGCTGATCCGGCGGTGGGACCATCAGTGCCGTATCCGAAGTTTCGGAGTGTCGGCATACGAACCGCCGGTCGTGCAGTCACAGTCCGGGGTCGGGGTGACCTTCCGCGCCCTCGACAATCCGGGTGGCCCGCGTATCGTGCCCCGATGAGTGCCTCGGGAGAGATGATGGTCACGGAGGGGCCGCCATCGGTGAGCTGAGTCGTTGGATGCGGTGAAAACGGACGCAAACAGACCAGTATCGGCCAGGGCCTGGCAGGGTCTGGCGATCATGGCCCTGCTGCCTGGGACCGCGCATCTGGCGATCTTGACCGCGGCGGGGGCGGGAATTGTCGATCCCGCAATCTGGATTTCCCAACATCTTCTGACCGGCCCCTGGTCAGTGCCAGTATTATGGACATTCGTGATCGGTGGTCCGCTCCTGAGTGTGATTGCCGGTCTCACGCTGGAGTTGGATCAGGGAAGGACGCGTATGGTTGCGAGGGCGGGCGGATGGTTCGCTTGGGCGCTGCTCATCGTTGGACTGGTGAGCACCCTGCCGCTCCCGTGGCTGCTGGTTTTCGAATAGGGGATTTCTCATGACCGGTGTCCTCACTATCTTGGTTACTGGCATGAATCGGCGCGAACGAGTCCTGGCGACGGGGCGTCGCGGGGCGGGGCTATGGGCGGGCGTGGTGCTGCTGACCTGCCTGCTTACGGCCCCCGCGGCGCCGGTTCTGGAAAACTCGCCAACCCGCCAGGAACGGCGGATGGAACGGCGGTGGCTGGAGCGGCACTTGCTCGCGGTCAAACTGAGGCCGTCCCCAGGCCGCTCCGCCCAGTCGGCGCCGTCGCGTCCGGAGCCAGGCCTGGAGGTGCTCGCCAATAACGACCGGGTCATTCCGAACGGGCGGGGGACCCATCGGCTGAGAATCGGCGACCAGGCATACTCGCGGGGACTCTATTGCCATGCCGTGAGCCAGGTGGACGTGCATCTGCCCGGCCCAGGCCGGAGCTTCGCCGCCGTGGTCGGTCTGGATCACAACGACGACACGGCGCGCGGCAAAGGCAGTGTGATCTTCACGGTCAAGCTCCCGGACCGGGAGGCCTTTCAGTCCGGGATCATGCGCTTCGGCACGCCGGCGCGCGAAGTGAATGTGGATCTTGGCGGGGCGGAGGCGTTCACGCTGGAAGTGGGCGATGCCGGAGACGGGATTGGCTGGGACCAGTGTGATTGGGCCGACGCCAAGGTGACGCTCGCCGATGGCCGGGAACTCTGGCTGGGCGATATGCCCATTCGCGACCGGCGCACGGACGCGGGGTTGGCGCCGATTGCCCGGACCAGCGAGCTGCCCCTCTCCTTCGTCTATGGCGGGCAATCGTCCGACGATTTGCTCGCGGCCTGGCCGAAACAGACCGCCCGGCAGCAACTCGACCAGTGGCGCACCCAGCATACGTTGACGTGGACCGATCCGCGCACGGGCCTGGAGGTTCGCTGTGTGGCGGTGGAGTACGCCGATTTTCCGGTGACCGAATGGACGGTTTGGTTCAAGAACACCGGCCCGGCCGACACGGCGATCCTGGAGAACCTCCAGGCGCTGGACGCGAAGTTCGAACGCGGGGTGGCCGGGGAGTTCATTCTGCACGGCAACCAAGGCGACTGGTGCGCGCCGCAGAGTTACGCGCCCTATCAAGTCACGCTGGGTCCCGGGTCCAGCCAGCATTTCGCGCCGGAGGGAGGACGTCCCACCAACGGCCCGAAAGGCTGGCCGTACTTCAATCTCCAGGCGTCGGATGGCGGACTGATTTTCGCCGTTGGCTGGCCGGGGCAATGGGCCTGCTCGTTTACGCGTGACGGAGGGCGCGGCGTGCGCATCGTCGCGGGCCAGCAGGGGACCCATTTGTATTTGAAACCCGGGGAGGAGATTCGCACGCCGCTCATCGCGGCGCTCTTCTGGCAGGGTGCCGACCCCGGGCGGGCGCAGAACCTCTGGCGCCGTTGGTTCCTGGTTCACAACATCCCACGTCTGAACGGGCAGCTTCCGCCCCCCATGACCCAGATGCAGTGTTACCGCGGCTTCGAGAAGGGCGGGGAACAGGACCTGTTCGATACGGTGACGGAGTTCAACCGCGCCGGGATCCCCTTCGACTTGTGCTGGCGCGACGCAGGTTGGTATCCGTGCAAAGGCAGTTGGCCGAACACCGGCACGTGGGAACTGGACCCGCAACGCTATCCGCGTGGTTGGCGGCCGTTCAGCGACTGGATTCATCGGCAGGGCAAGAAGTTCATCGTCTGGTTCGAGCCCGAGCGCGTCGGCGACCGGGAGAGTTGGCTGGCGACGAATCATCCCGACTGGATTCTGGGCGGCAACCTCCTCAACCTCGGCCACCCGGAGGCCTGGAAGTGGCTCGTGGAACACATCGACCGGATGCTTCGCGAACAGGGGATCGATTATTATCGCCAGGATTTCAACATGGACCCGCTCGGCAACTGGCGCGCCCAGGACGCGCCGGATCGCCGGGGCATGACGGAGATCCAACACATCCTGGGCTACCTCGCATTCTGGGACGAACTCCGCCGCCGCCATCCCGGCCTGCTGATCGACTCCTGCGCCAGCGGCGGACGCCGCAATGACCTGGAGACCTTGCGCCGGGCGGTGCCGCTCCTGCGCAGCGATTTCCAATTGGGCCATGAAGCCACGATGCCCAACCAGGGACACACCTACGGGATTTCGAGCTGGATTCCCTATTATGGCAGCGGCTGTTACTTCACCGATCCCTACAGCGCCCGCAGCTACATCATGCCGTGCTCGGGTTACGCCGGCACGAGCGCGGAGACCAAACGGGCGTACGAGGAATGCCGGCGCGTCGCCGCATTCATGTTGGGCGACTACCATCCCCTGACGCCCTATAGCATTCAGCCGGGCGATTGGATCGCCTGGCAGTTTGACCGGCCCGACCTCGCCGGCGGCGTGGTGCAGGCTTTCCGGCGCGAGCAGAACGAAGCCCCAACGCAGGTCTTTCGGCTGCGGGCTCTGGCTCCGTCCGCCCGGTACGAAGTCACTGATCTCGATGGCGGAGCGCCGCGGAGAATGACCGGGAAGGAGTTGATGGAGCGCGGCCTGCCCGTCACGATCACGGCTCGGCCGGGCGCAGCCGTGGTCTGCTACCGAAAGACAACCGCGAGCACGCTCACTCTGTCGTCGCCGCTGGACTATCAAGTCATCCAGCGGACATCACGAAACCAGGGCACTCTCATCATCCGTGGCGAGTTGGTGGAGCCCGCGACAAAACCCTCGGGGATCGAAGCCCGCCTCTGGACGGCGGGCAGCGCTGGCGCCTGGCGTCGCCTCGACGCAAAGGTGTCGGGGACGACATTCCAGGCGGCGCTCACGGTTCCCGCGGGTGGTTGGTATCGTCTGGAAGTGCGTGCCCTGACCCCGGGCAAGGGGCTTGCGGAAGCGGCGGTCGAGCATGTCGGAATTGGCGAGGTGTTCGTGATTGCCGGGCAATCGAATTCGGCCAATCACGGCGAGGAACGGCAGCACACGCAGACCGGCCTGGTTGCGGCCTTCGCTGGCAATCGCTGGCAGTCGGCGGACGATCCGCAGCCCGGCGCGAGCGGTGCCGGAGGCAGTTTCATGCCGCCTTTTGGGGATGTGATGGCAGAGGAATTCCATGTTCCCGTGGGCATCGTCGCCTGCGGTGTAGGAGCGTCCAGCGTGCGGGAATGGCTGCCGAAGGGTGCGAGGTTTCCGAAACCGCCGACGTTGGAGGGCAACGTGCAGCGGTTGCCGGAAGGCGGCTGGGAAAGCAAGGGCACGCTGTTCGCACTGTTCACGGCGCGCCTGAAATCGCTCGGCCGGCAGGGCTTTCGCGCGGTGCTCTGGCACCAGGGCGAGAGTGATGCCAACCAGAGAAACCCGGAAAACACGCTGCCCGGAGAACTCTATCGCAGGTATCTGGAAGCGCTCATTCGCGACAGCCGCCGGGAGATCGGGTGGGACGCGCCGTGGTTTGTCGCTCAAGCCAGCTATCATATACCCGGCGACGAATCCTCGCCGGATATCCGAGCCGCTCAGGCTTCGCTTTGGAGGGATAGCCTTGCCCTCGAAGGGCCGGACACCGACGCGCTTGGCAGTCAGTTCCGCGAGAATGGCGGCCAGGGCGTGCACTTCAGCGGGCCGGGCCTGCGCGAACATGCCCGGCGTTGGGTGGAGAAGGTGGCCCCGTGGCTCGAGCAGAGTTTGGAGGAGTGAGGCGGGCGGGCGGCCGCGCGCACCGCACGGCCTGCAGATGGTAGCGTCAATCGCAGGGCGAGTCGGCTTCGCAATTGACGCCGCGAGCCGTCAGCGCGACGCCGACGGGAGCGACCGCGACGGTCGCGCTCCCCGATTCCGAAGACTCGCAGCAGCCAGGCGATCGGCTTATTCGGCCTCCGCTTCGATCAGCTTCCACTCGTGAACTCCGGCGGCCCACTCGGGCTGGAGTCTGACGAGCAAACGGAGTTCGGTGGTGGTCACGGGCGCGAAGCGCACGTCGCACCACCGGTCGCGCGCGACCGCGTAGGCGCCTTCCGCCGCGACCGGTTTCCAGCTCCCGCCATCGCGGTACTCGATCCGCCAACTGACCGGCAACCGGCACGCCCCGCGGCCCGTGTCATCGAACCAATACACGCGCGCGCCGCCGACGGTGACGGGCCGGGTCCAGGCGTACTGCGCCCATTCCTCGGAGTTCTGGTGCGGCCACCAATGGCAAAGCGCCGCCGGTTGTTCGCCGCTGCTCTTGGGCTCGAGGCCGTCATTGATTCCAGCGGGTTGAGAGTTGCTGTTCGCAAACGAGACGATGACGGTGGCCTGGGATTCGAGTCCGCCGGCGCGCGGGACAGGCGAGTTCAGCGGGAGCCACACTCTCATGGGGCCGGCCTGGCGGTTGTCCCAGGCATAGTAGGGAATGGCTTTGAAGGTGGCCCGGCGCGGGGCCGCGATGGCCTGGTACAAACGGTGGTTCCAATCCGCAGGTCGCGCGACGTACGCCGGTCCGCTGATGGTCACCACGCCGCCGAGCAGGTCGGGCTCGCGTTGCGCCTTGAGCTCGGCCGCCAGAGGGAAGTACAGCGCGTCCAGCGGTTCGGAATTGTCGGCCTGTTCGAGGCAATAAACGAGCGGTCCGCGCTGGATGGCGAGCAAGCCGCGATCGGCGGTGACGTTCGGGTGGGCGGCCACGGCTTCGACCGGCATGGCGATGTTGAGCTTCACGGTGTCGCCGGTCCGCCACTCGCGCGCCAGGACGAGGTAACCGTGGTCCGATTGCGGGTCGGCCGGGGAGGCTTCGCCGTTGACGCTGAACTGCACGCCGGGCGTCCAATCCGGCACGCGGAGGTGGAGTGCAAAACGGGTCGGGTGCTCGAGCTCCGGCTGGAGGGTGACGACGCCGTCCCACGGATAATCCGTTGTGACCGCGACTTTCACGTCCTGTCCGGCCACCTTGGTTTTCACGGCGCCTTGAATATAGAGGTTTACATACAAGGCATCGGCCGACGTGGCGTAGGCATAGCCGCCGAGAGAGGCCAGCGTGCGGGCGACGTTCGGCGGGCAGCAGGCGCAGCCAAACCAGGGCGAGCGGTGGTGATTGCCGCGGCTTTCCAGCGGGTTCACATAGAAGAAGCGGGTGCCGTCCTGCGAAACCCCGGCCAGCACGCCGTTGTAGAGCGCGCGCTCGACGACGTCCGCATACTTGGCGTCGCCGTAGAGGAGGGCGAGCCGATGGTTCCATTGCGCGAGGGCAACCGTGGCGCAAGTCTCCTGATAGGCCGTGAGGTTGGGCAGGTCGTAATCCTCGGTGAAGCCCTCGTTGCTGGCACTGGGTCCGATGCCGCCGGTGAGATACATATTGCGCTCGGCGGTGTTGCGCCAGACGCGGTTGATCATCTTCAGCAACCGGGCGTCGCCGGTCTCGCGCGCGACGTCGGTGGTGCCGGACAGGAGGTAGCAGGCGCGCACGGCGTGGCCTTTGATGTTCTGGTGATCGCAGATCGGCACGTCGTCCTGCCAGTAAGTCCCGTCGTAACGGTCGAGCGGGGTGCGGTGTTCCTCGGCGAAGAACTTCGCGCCGCGGCTCTCGACGAAGAAGCGCGCCAGCTCGAAGTAGCGGCGTTCGCCGGTCGCGTGCCAGAGCTTCACCAGCGCCAGCTCGATTTCCGGATGGCCGGGATAGCCCATCCGTTTCGGCGCCGGGCCGAAGACGGAGTCGATATAGTCGGCGTACTTGCGGGCGATGGTGAGAAAGCTCGTCTTGCCCGTCGCTTGGTAGTGTGCGACGGCGGCCTCGAACAGGTGGCCGGCGCAATAGAGTTCGTGATTGTCGCGGAGATTGACCCAGCGTTTGCCCGGCTCCTTCACCGTGTAATAGCTGTTGAGATAGCCGTCGGGCTGCTGGGCCGCGGCGAGGATGGCGATGATGTCATCGAGCCTTTTGTCGAGCGCCGGATCCGGGTGGGTGGCCAGGGAGTACGAGACGGCTTCAAGCGCCTTGTACACGTCCGAGTCCATGAACACCGGGCCTTCGTAGCCGGCGGTGGCGCGCTCTCCGGCCAGGCGCAGGTTCTGCAGATTCTTCGCCGTTTCCAGGTTCTCGAGATTCACCGGGATCGAGGCGATCCGGTTGGTTTCTCGGCGCGGCGCCCAGAAGTTGTCCGTGATCTCAACCTCCGTGAACGGGACGGCGTCGAGCTTCGGCTGCGGGGTGGGAGCGGTCGCAGCCGACAACGCCGGCGCGGCGAGGAGCAGCGCGAAGGAAAGGCGAGCGAGTTTCATGGCCCGAGATTCTGGATGTCGGATTGGGCGATGCAAGCACCGGTTCGAGCGGCGAATCACCCCACCCGGCACCGCCCATGACGGTGCGATCTCGCGCAGGCGGTCACCGGGCCGCTCCGGCTCAGGGCTGGCGCAGTCGGAAAAAGCGGGCGGCCGGTACCGGTCCGGTGGTGAAGGAGTTGCCCGTCGGGATGGGGTCAACGACCTGCCAGACGGCGTCCGGGCCCAGCGCCGTCGTGAATTCGAGCTGGTACCCGGTGGCGTCTGCCGCCCACCAGAGCCGCACGTTCCCTTTCGGTGTCAACTCGACCTTCAACGGGAGGCCGTCGCCCGTTGTCCCGTACAACCCGAGCAATCCGCAGGTCAGAGCGAATTCCGCACCGCTCGACGTGGTGGCCCCGGCGGCGGCCACGTATCCGGTGATGGCGAAATCCCCGCCCTGCGAAGTGCCGCCGGTGGCCGGGGCGCCTACCAGCACGTAGGCACCCCCGGTGAGGGGGTCGGCTTCCAGCGGAGCCACTTCCAACGCCAACCCGCCCAACAGCGCGGCCCGAAGCCGTCCGGAGGCGCCGATCAGGAAGCGGGGTGTGCTCATGGGGCCAGGGCACCGACCGGTTTGAGTGCCTGGCGGACCAGTCCACGCAGTTCGCCGAGTTCGGATTCGAGTCGGGCGATGCGCGCGTCGCGTTCGCGGAGCGTCGCGGACTGTTCCTCGATTCTCTGGTTGAGCCCCTGGATAGCGGCGAGCGCCACGCCATCCGCGTCCACGGTGGCAATGTGCTTGTCGTCCGGACCGACGCCGAAGGCAGCGTGGAAATCCTGGGCCATGGGACCCACGTGGCGCGAAGCCGGGTCTTCCTTGTAATTCCATTCGCTGAGCGGCAGGGCGGCGACCTTGTCGAGCACCTCCCGGGCGTTCACCGGCTTGAAGTTCTCCTTCAAGTTGCGGTCCGAGGCGCTGACGAAGGTGCCGTTGACCCGCAAACCACCAGAGTTGAGGCGCATCATCTCGACGCCGCCCGCGCCCGGCGAGTTGGCGTTGTTGGAGTGCGTACCGCCGCGGAACCAGGAGAAGCTCCCGCTGGAATCGGTTCGGGAGTAAAGGGTGGAACTCTGGACGCCGATGCCATAGCTGGTGCCCCACAGGTTGAGCATCTGGCGCACAGAACTCCCAAAGAACTGAGAGGTGTCCCCGCTGACGTGGATGCCGCCTTCGACGCGGATGTTGAAGGTGTTCTCGCCGGCTGAGGCGAAGCTGGCGTTCTGGCTGTCCGCAAAGACAAACGCGCCCATGTGATTCACCCGTGAACGCCGGCCGGCGGCGAGCGAGTAACCGGCGTTGTCGGCCACGAGATTGTTGGTGCCACCGAGGATGATGGTGCTGGGGCAGTTGGTGCCGATGCGGTTGTTGTCGCCGCCCAGGATCACGGTCCAACTGCTTTCGCGCCCGATTTCGTTGTCGGAGCCGCCGACCAAAACCGGGGCGATCTCGCGCCGGTTGGGATTGGGCGAGCCCAGGATGTCGTTGCGGAACCCGCCCACCATCAGGCCGCCGTCCACGTTGTTCCCGATGCGGTTCTCGCCGCCGCCGCCGACCAGGGAGATCACGGTATTGGTCCCGATTCGATTGTCGCGCCCGCCGACGATTACGGCGTGTTGATTGTCCTGTTGGATCTCGTTGCGCGCACCGCCGCCGATGAAGGCGGAGCGCTGGTCGCGGTCGATGACATTGTCCACGTCGCCTGCAATGGTGCTTTCATGGGCCGCCGTGGCGATCGAGTTTTCCCGGCCGCTGAGGATTGCCGAGTTGGTCGATCCGGAGTCGATGGAATTGGCGCGGCCGCCGATGATGCGGGTCGAGGTGGTGCCTCCCTCGAGCCTGAGCACCTGCTGGTTTCCGGCGCGCAGCACGAGCGGAGTGGCATCGGTCGTGCCGACGAAATTGATGCCGGGGTTGGTGCCGGCGTTGCCGGTGCGGCTCCAGGCGTCGGCCGATCCGGGCGGGCCTTGCGGACCCGCGGGGCCGGCCGGTCCGGCGTCGCCCTTGTCAACTTTGGAACCTGGGGCGCCTGTCGGTCCGGGGTCGCCTTTGGGGCCCTGCAGTCCGGCGGGTCCCGGGTCGCCTTTCGGGCCTGCCGGCGTCATGGCATACAGCGCGTAGGGCGCGGCGGCGAGTGGCTGGCGGGGAGACAGCGTGGTGAACGCCTCCCCTCCGGCCGGCCGAACTCCCAGTTCCAACCACCGGGAGGCGCCGTTGAAGACTCCGGGGCCAAAATCGAAAGGAGTTGTGAAGAGCCCGGCGATCACCGGCACCGTCAGATTGGTCACGATGGGCCCGAACTGGGAACCGCCGACGGCCGCGTCATAAACGATGGCGCGCAGGTCATAACTGCCGTTGGCCGGTTGACCGGAGCTGGTGAGTTGTCCCTGGTAGGTGAACGCCGTGCCTTGGGCCCGGACAGGATTCCCGAGCCCAAGCAGCGCGGCGGCAGCGAGGAGAAGTGTTGGTTACATGGTCGTTCAGGCGGTGCCAACGTATGCCCGCCGCCGCCGCGCGCAAGCGCAGGGCGCCCCCTTCGACGCCCGGCCTCCGACGCCGATGGCCGGCATCGCACCCACACCCTACCAGCAAAGGACCGTCAATTTCTTCGGACCGTGCGCCCCGAGGACGAGGATGCGCTCGATGTCGCCGGTGCGGCTGGGGCCGGTGATAAAGGAGATCATGCTCGGATAGGCGTCCGCGTACTTCGCCTGCAAGAGCCGGAAGGCCGATGGCAGGTCGGCCACCAACTGCTCCCGCCTGGCGAGCACGACGTGATGCGGCGGCAGCACGGACAACGCCCGCCCACCCGCGCTGGCGCTGGTCACCACGAGGCTGCCGGTCTGGGCTACCAACACGTCGCACTCGGTGATGCCCACGTCACACCGTTCCAGGTCTTCCTTGGCGTAACCGCCGTCGGTCCAGAGCACCGGCCGGCCGAGAGATTCGGCGGCCGGCACAGCCAAGTCGCCCTTGTGCGCGGCGACGCGTTGCCAGCTTTCCGCATTCCGCATCGCTGCGAGTTTGGCCAGAGCCTCCGCCTGGCTGGCCAGGAGGTAAAAATCGGTTCGCAGTTCCTTCGAAGCAGCGGCAAAGGCGGTCGCCAGTTCGTCGAAGCTGGCACCGACGCGCGGGAGCACAGGCGCGAAGCTTCGGCTTTCGTGGTGGGGCGAGACTCCGTCGAGCCCTGACTCTCCGGTGCGCGCAGCGGCGCGGCTTCCGGTGTGCTGGCCCGGCCTTGGTGCTGGTACCCGCAGCGCCTCGCGAATCCGGGCGAAAATGGCGTCTCGTTCAGTCATGTTATCGGTTCTTGGTGTGGTGAGTCCTGCACTGAACTCGTGCTTGGTGGGGCGAGACTCCGTCGAGCCCTGCCTTTCTCATCGGCGTTTCTCGTGAACCTTCCCCTTAAATGGCCAGTCTTCGATCCGAGTCACCAAGCTCCGGCGAACCGGATCTTCCTGCACAGAGAGCCATTTCTGGTCATCGCTCTCATCGCTGCGGAGCCGGTGATGCCAGCCGCGCGATTGAAACCGCCAGTCCGGGCGGCCGTGCCTCCGCCGGAACAGGCGCTTCCAATACGTGATCCAAGCTTCGATGGTGAAGTTCACCTCCGTCGGCGCGCAGAAGCAATGGAGGTGATCCGACATCAGGAGGTAGTCACTCACGAGCCAGGCTTGGGCTTCGGTCCAAGTTTCGTGGAGCAGTCTCTGAACTTGTGCGTTGGCAACGCCAGGGAGATCGGTCCTCCGTGGTGATGGTCAAGAGCACCCAGTTCGGCTGGCCCAAATGCAGATGAACACCTCGTGCGGGATTTCGGCGACCAACTGCTTCGATGACAAGCTCAGGACTCATGCGTCCATTGATTAATTGCAGGGCTCGACGGAGTCTCGCCCCACCAAGCTACTGCCGGTTCCTCCACCAACTCTTGAAGCTCTGCTTCGCCAAAGGCGGCGCTTCGCGGGACTGGGTCCAGACGTATGCCGGGTCGAGCTTCGTGGCTTTGACGATTCCGTGAAACCTCTGGCCGATCCGGCCCAGCGCCAGCGACAGGCGCCACATCCAGGGCGTGTTCACCAGCAGGGCAAAACCGCGGAATGCCAGTTGCTCCCACCACACCGGCTTCTCCGCCCGCGCCGTCCGGCGGTGTTGGAGGAGGTGATGGTGCAGATCGATCTTCACCGGGCACGCCTCGGTGCAGGCCCCGCAGAGTGACGAGGCGAACGCCAGGTGTTTCCACTCCTGCAAGCCGCGCAGGTGCGGGGTGATGACGGACCCGATCGGGCCGGGATACGTGGTGCCGTACGTCTGGCCGCCCACGTTGCGGAAGATAGGACAGACGTTGAGGCAGGCGCCGCAGCGGATGCAGTGCAGGGAATCGCGCTGTTCGGCGTCAGCCAACATCGCGGTCCGGTTGTTGTCGAGGAGGACGACGTGGAACTCTTCCGGTCCGTCGGCCTCGCACGGTTGGCGCGGGCCGCCGTACATGGTGTTGTACCCGGAAATGAGCTGCCCGGCGCCGACGGTTGCCAGCATGGGGAGGAAGAGCGCCAGGTCCGCCAGATTGGGCAGCACCTTCTCGATGCCCAGCAACGTGATCATCGTCTTCGGCAGCGCCGCGGTGAGGCGGGCGTTGCCCTCGTTCTCGGTCACCGAGATCATCCCGGTCTCGGCGATGGCGAAGTTCGCGCCGGTGATGCCGACCTCCGCCTCGAGGTACTTCTTCCGCAACACCCGACGGGCAACCATCGTGAGTTCGCCGGGATCGTCGGACGGCGCGTCGCCGAGCTTGCGCTGGAATACCTCCTTGATCTCGCCCCGCGTGAGGTGCATCGCCGGGAAGACGATGTGATAGGGCGTTTCTTCGCGGAGTTGGACGATGAACTCACCCAAATCCGACTCGACGACTTCGAACCCGGCTTTCTCCAACGCCTCGTTCAGGTGGATTTCCTCGGCGGTCATCGCCTTGGACTTGACGATGCGCTTCGCCTGCCGGTCGCGGCAGATGCCGGTGATGATCTGGCGCGCCTGCTCGCCGGTGCTGGCCCAGTGTACCTTCGTCCCGCGAGCCTCCAGCTTGGTGACGAACTCCCCGAGGTAGCGGTCGAGGTGATTGATCGCCTCGTACTTAATCTCGGCGGCGATCTGTCGTGCGCCCTGCCAATCCTGGAAGCGCGCCTTCATCTCGTCGCGCTTGACCTCGTACTTGCCGAGCGCGGTCTGGATGAGGTCGCGGTGGCGGAGGTCGCTGGCGAGGACCGTCGAGGCCGTTTTAAACTGGGTGGCTGGGGTGGGCATGGGGGATCAGCAATGGCTGTATATCAGATGCCGGATGCCGGATGCCGGATGCCGGATGCCGGATACCGGATGCCGGATACCGGATGCCGGATACCGGATACCGGATGCCGGATACCGGATGCCGGATACCGGATACCGGATCGCACTGGGTATAGTCGTGAGCTGTTGGTGGCAGTCGCTTCGTTACCTGACGCTTTCATGTTCCCTTTCGACGGCGGCGATAAAGCGGTTGAGGCTCCTGGCCAACTCCACCAGGCGCGGCCGCAACGACTCATAGACTTCGCGGTCTTCCAGCGAACCCGTTTCGAACAGGGTGTCGAGATGATCGAGCGCCTCGTCGCAGGAGGCTTCGGCGTAGGTCAGGTGCTTGAGGAAATCCAGCTTGTATCGGCGCCGACCAAAGCCTTCGACGAAATTGGCGCGAATGGATTTCGCGGCGCGGCGAAGCTGACTCCCCTCCTCGTGCGGTTCGAAGCGCGACAGCTTCTCCAGTGTCAAACGGTGAGTCGCAACGCTCAAATCCCGTGCGAGTTGCCACACGCGCAGGTCGCGGTAACTGAGCGGAGCACGGCCTTCGTGCAGGAGCAAATCCTCATCGTTCCGCTGAGGCTCGATCGCGGAATAGCTGACTTTGCCCGGTTCTGTCGCGTTTTTCACCTTCCACGCCCGTTTCCTGCCCCCGAGTAGTTGGCATCCGCCGTCGGGTATCCGGATGCCGGCATCCGGGATCCGGCATCCATCCCTGCCGCCAGCACTTCCGCCAGGTGGATCGTCTTGAGGTCCAGCTTCTGCCGGTCGATCAACCCCTGGACGTGCATCAGACAGCTCGAATCGCACGAGACGATGTACTCGGCGCCGGTGGCGAGGGCCTCGGAGCATTTCACCTCGCCCATCGCGGTCGAGATCATCGGGAACTTCGCCGAAAAAGTGCCGCCAAAACCGCAGCAAACGACCTGCTTCATCTCGACAAGTTCGAGGTCGCGTACCTTGGCCAGCAGTTTGCGCGGAGCGCTCTGAATGTGCATCTCGCGCAGGCTGTGGCAGCCGTCGTGGTAGGTGACCTTCGCCGGGAACCGGGCGCCCAGATCGGTCAAGCCCAGTTTGTCCACGAGAAATTCGGAGAACTCGAAAACCTTTGCGGAAAGCGCCTGGGCCGCCGCTGCGTGGGGCGTGCCGGCGAAGAGTTCCGGATAGAAACGCCGCAGCATCGCGCCGCAGGACCCGCTGGGGATGAGCACGGTCTCGGCGTCGCGCAGTCGGTCGAGCACCCGCTCGCCCACCGGCCGCGCCTCCGCCCAGCAGCCGGAGTTGAAAGCGGGTTGGCCGCAGCAGTTCAAGTCTTCGGCGACTTCAACCGTGTGGCCGAGCCTTTCGAGAACGCGCACCGTACTGATCGCGACCTGCGGATAGAGGGCGTCCACGAAACAGGGAACGAACAGCGTAATCTTCATCGGGGAAAGCCGTGTTGTGGGAGGCTCACTCGCTGCCGCCTTTCATCCAGAATGGCGCGCTGGCGAACCACGCGATGGCCCCGACCAGCATGGTCAGTTTCATTGAGCCTTCGCTCATCGCTTTGAACAGATACAGCAGCGGAGGCAGGAGCGTGGCAACCAGCGCGAGCGGGGCGAGGATTTTGGCAACGGCATTCATGACGCGAGGGCGGCCCGGCCGTTCAGCAGCCTGGTGAAAACGATGTAGAGCGCGCCGCAGGCCAGCCACGTCGGCAGCGGCAGGAAGAAGGAGTTCACTCCATGCGCGCGGTATAGATACATGGCCACGCCCACCGGGATGGCCCAGGCCAGGAGCACGGCGAAGTTGAAGGATGTGCCGGTCTTCGCCGCAAATTCGGAAGCGATGCCGACGCGCCGGGCGAGATAGTGATCCACCACGATCACGGCGCCCACCGGGCAGAGGATCGTGCCGTAGATGCCTACGAAATCCAGGAGTTTCATGGCCACCGCGGGAAAGACGCTTGCCACGGTGCAAACGGCCCCCGCAATGAGAGTGCCCGTCAGGCGCGACATTTTCGGGAACATGCCTTGAAACGCGAGGCCGGCGCGGTAAATCGTCGGATTCGCGGTGGTCCACCCGGCCACCACCACGCAGAGCAGGCCGGCCCAGCCGACGGCGTCCCAGACCATCGGTCCGGGTGGCACACCTTTGGTCGGGTCCGCCCCCTTGTCGCGCACCCAATAGACCAGCAAGAGCGCGGCGCAGATCCATGCGACGTAATGGCCAAGGTACATGCCGGCCGCGGACGCCCAGCCGTACGACGGCTTGCGCGCGAAGCGGAAAATGCTAAGGTCGGACATGCCGAGGTGCATCGCGGCGTTGCAGAACCAGGAAAAGCAGACGACGCCCCAGAAACCGATCTTCGGCGTCGAGCCGGCGGCGGGTTTGATCAGTTCGAAGAGGTTGGTCGAGCCGAGCTTCGCCAGCATCACGATCCCGCAAGCGACGAAGACCAGGAACATCCACGGCGACGAGATGTGGCCCACCCGCGCGACAAATCCGTAGCCGCGCACCGCCACGAACGTCATGGCGGCACCAATGAACACGCAGACCAGCACCCAGACAATGCCGGTGGGCCAGGTGTCGCCAAAGGACGGCATCTGGATGCGGTCGCCGAACGGCACGCCGACGGCCGTGGCGGACACGGTCACCATGGCGCCGGCGAGGAAGCAGAACAGGACACCGTTGAAGAAGTTGTAGAGCGTGACGAGGTTCCGGCCCGTGATCCGCTCGAGCTGGTAGTAGAGCGTCAGGCGGCGATGCGTGGCGATCTCGGCCGTGAGGAATCGCCAGGTCAGCACGGCGAGCAGGTTGCCCAGCAGGAGGCCGAAGATGAGGTCGAACGCATTCGCGCCCCAGGCCACGAACAGAGGACCGATCATGAACTCCGTGCCGGCCGTGTGTTCCCCGGCATACATGCCCCAGAACGCCGACGCGCCCTTCAGCGCCGTTGACGGCACCGGCTCGCGCTCGAACTCGTCGCCGGCGTGGGATTGGGGAACGTCGTCAGACATGAGCTTCGGGCAGCTCCTCTACGGGGCGCCGGTGGCCTTGCTCTTCAGATAGGTGCCGAACCCGATGACGATGGTCGAGAGGATCAGCATGGCGATGCCGGCGGCGATCAGGCCGTGCGCCTTCTTGCTGGACCCCTTCCATTCGTGGAAGAATCCAGCCCCACATCGTGCTGAAGATGATGATGCTGGCCATGTGCAGCGTCCAACTGGCGAAGCCGAACTTGCCCATCTGCGTCTCGCCCATCGTGTAGAAGAAGAACTGGAAGTACCAGGTCGTGCCCGCCAGCGCGGAGAAGAGGTAATTGCTCAGCATGGGGACGCGTGATTCCCTCCGTTCGGGGCCGCTTTGCGGGCGTGCTCCACCACCTCTTCGCTCGGCGCGTCCACGGCCGTTTCGATGATGGTCTCGTTCTCGCGCCGGGGCGGGGGACTGATGCAGCGTGCGACTGAAGTACTGGTAGCCGGTGCGGTTCTTGAGGTTCAGGAGCACGCACCAGATGAAGTTGGTGGTGAAACCGCCGAGCAGCACCACGACGAGCTTGGGCAGGCCCGGTCCAGAGCGTGGTCGTTCCTGCCGCCAGCGAGGCCTCGCCGATCGGGTTGCCGGCGGTGAGCGCGAACGCGAAGCACGCGCTCATGATGCCGGAGAACGTGGCCACCAGGATGCCCTTGGTGAAGTTGAACTCGGCGATCGCCTTCTTCTTCTCCGCCTCGGGCATTTCCCGTTCCTTGGTCAACCCGGCCAGCGCCGCGACGGCGATGCCGACCAGGCAGACGAGCACGCCGAGCAAGCGTGACCTTGCCCGGGCGTGGTGGCGGCGATCTGGGCGATGGTCTCCGCGACGGGAATGGTCGGGATGAACATCTTGAAGATGGGCGGCAGCAAGCGTGCCGAACGCGGCGCAATAGCCCAGCGCCACGCCCATGCCCAGCGACATGCCCAGATAGCGCATCGTCAGGCCGAAGGTCAGTCCGCCGAAGCCCCACATCGCGCCGAAGAAGTAGGTCCACCACAGCGTGTCCAGGGACTGTTGCTTGAGCACGCCGAGCAGGTCGTTGGTGAGCAGCGACGCCAGGATCCACGGGCAGATGATCCAGGAGAAGAATCCGCCGACCAGCCAATAGACTTCCCACGCCCATTTCTGCACGCCCTTGTAGGGCACGTAGAAGCTGCCGGAAGCCAGGCCGCCGAGCCAGTGGAAGAAGACGCCAAGGAAGGGGTTTGCGTTCATGCGATGACTTGAAGAGCGAAGTTCGGATTACTGCCGCGCGGACAGGACGGTCTTCTCATACTGCTTCACCTCGGCCAGCCAGGCCTCGCCGACCGGGCACGTTCTGTTGCGCGCAGTACTAATCCCAGACCGCGCCGGCCGGCAGCAGCTTGGCGTCCTCCATGCAGCGCCAGGCGCGACGTGTAATCGCCCTCGGCTTCCAGCCGCCTTCAGCCTGTCGATGGGCGCCAGCAGGGCCAGCAGCAGCGCCTTGAGCATGTTGCGCGTGCCGATGACCCAGGCGGCGACGCGGTTGATGCTGGCGTCGAAGTAGTCCAGGCCGATGCGCACGCGGCTCGCGATAGCCGCCCCAGACGATCTCCTGCGCGATGGCCTGCAGCTCGTCGGTGAGCGTCACCACGTGGTCGCTGTCCCAGCGCACGCCGCGGCTGACGTGCAGCGCGATCTCCGGCAGGAAGCACAGCACGGACGAGATCTTGTCGGCGATGCCTTCGGTCGGGTGGTAATGGCCGGCGTCGAGCGTGAGCAGCATTTGCCGGCTGACGGCGTAGCCGAGGTAGAACTCGTGCGAGCCGGGCGTGTAGCTCTCGGCGCCGATGCCGAAGAGCTTCGGCTCGACCGAGTCCACGTTGAGCTTGCGGTCGATCTTCTTCCTGAAGATGGCGTCGAGCGACTCGGCCAGGCGCTCGCGCGGGCCTTTGCGGTCGGCGGGCGTGTCCTTCATGCCGTCGGGAATCCAGAGGTTGGTGAGGCAGGTCTTGCCGAGCGCCTTGCCGAATGGCGGCGCCGATCTCGCGGCAGCGGATGCCGTGCTCGATCCAGAACTTGCGGATCGCCTTGTCGGGATGCGTGAGCGTGAAGCCGTCGGCCGACCTTGGGATGGGCGAAGTAGGTCTGGTTGAAATCCAGGCCGATCCTGATGGACTTGGCCCAGGCGATCCAGTTCTTGAACTGGTCGGCGCTCAAGCTCGTCGCGCTCCACCTTCTTGCCGCTCATCTCGGCGTAGCTGGCGTGGAGGTTGAAGCGATGGCTGCCCGGGATGCAGCGAAAGCGCCTTCTCGAAATCCGCCGCGCAGTTCCTCGGGCGTGCGGGCCTTGCCGGGGTAATTGCCGGTCACCGCCAGGCCGCCGCCGAGCGTGCCGCCGGCGTTCTCGAAGCCGCCGACGTCGTCGCCCTGCCAGCAATGGATCGAGATGGGAATGCGCGCGAGTTGCTTGAGGGCGGTGTCGGTGTCCACGCCGAGCGCGGCGTAGCGCTCGCGTGCGAGCGGGTAGGCCGGTTCGATTTTTCGGGTTGATTTAGCCATAAAAACCGGGGCCCGCGGAGGTGGGCGTGGTGCCAGTCATTCTCCTGCCGGGCTGCCGCGCGAGAATGGCAGCTTGCGCCGAAGCGTCAACATGACTTCGGTCAAAACGGCCGGCTGGCGCCCGGGCGGCGGTTCGCTACAATGCGGGTCGTGACGAAAACCGAAAGCCAACTGCTCGCCGCGCTGCAAGAACTCGACGCCGCCGTGAAGACGCCGGCCGCGGCCCAACCTTCGCCGAGCCTGTTGCCCCTGTTCAGCCGTATCGACGCCCTCGCAGCCGAACTGCCGCCCGGCGGCGACCCCGAACTTCGCCATTTTCTCCAGCGCAAAAGCTACGAGAAGGCGCGCCTGCGCCTGCAAGGCTTCGCCGCCGAACGGGGCACTTGCGGCCATTGAATCGTGGCCTCCGTGAACTTCGACGACACGATCGCCGCGATCTCGACGCCGCTGGGCGAGGGTGGGCTGGCGGTGATTCGCGTTTCCGGCGGGGAGGCCCTGGCGGTGGCGGACCGCTGTTTCGAGCCGGTGGGCAAACGCTCGGTGAAGCCATCGATGGCGGCCAGCCACACGATCCAGTTCGGCCGGGTCGTCCATCAAGGCCGGCCCGTGGACGAGGTTCTGGTGGCGGTCATGCGCGCGCCGCGGACGTACACGCGTGAGGACGTGGTCGAGATTTCCTGCCACGGCGGAATCCTGCCGGCGAAGCTGGTGCTGGACGCGGTGCTCGCCAACGGGGCGCGGCTGGCCGAGCCGGGCGAGTTCACCCAGCGCGCTTTCTTGAACGGCCGCCTCGACCTCGCACAGGCCGAAGCCGTCGCGGACATCATTCACTCGCGCACCGAACTGGCTTTGGCCGCCGCCGAGGAACAGCTCGCCGGCAAGCTCTCGCAGCGCATCAACCGCCTCCGCGACGACCTCATGCTCGTGCTCGCCCACGTCGAGGCGCACATCGACTTTCCCGACGAGGACATCGCGCCGGACACGCACGCGCAATTGCTGGGTCGGATCGACGCCGGCCTGGCGTTCATGGACGAATTGCTCCGCACCGCCAACGAAGGCCAAATCCTGCGCCGCGGCTTTCGGGTGGCCATCGTGGGCCGGCCCAACGTCGGCAAGTCGAGTCTGCTGAATCATCTGCTCGGCCACGATCGCGCCATCGTATCGCCGATTCCCGGCACGACCCGCGACACGATCGAAGAGACGGCGAACATCCGCGGTTTGCCGGTCGTTTTCATCGATACCGCCGGTTTGCGCGAAGCGGGCGAGGCCATCGAGGCCGAGGGCATCCGGCGCAGTCACCAGGCGATGCGCCAGGCGGACTTGATCCTGCACGTGCTCGATGGCGCGGAGTCGCTCCAGGTCGAGGACGAGCGCTACCTTGCCGAGTTTTCCGGCAAACCACGCCTGGTCGTGCGCAACAAGTCGGATCTGCCGGCCAGACTCCAACTGCCGCCGGGCCTGGCGGACCGATGCGTGGCAGTGTCATGCCTGACCGGGGCGGGATTGGAATCCCTGAAGGACGCGATCAAAGAGACGGTCTGGGCCGGCGACATCCGGTCCGAAATGCTGGAGGTCATGATCAATTCCCGCCACCAGGACGCACTTCGCCGGGCGCGGGAGGCGGCGACGCGCGCCGGCGAGGCGCTGCGGGCCGGCGCGACCCTCGAGTTGGTGGCGCTGGATTTGCGCATCGCGACGAATGCGGTGGGCGAGATCGTCGGCAAGACTGCGGTGGACGATCTCCTG
Organism: uncultured bacterium; assembly: GCA_963735925.1. Lineage (GTDB taxonomy): Bacteria > Verrucomicrobiota > Verrucomicrobiia > Limisphaerales > J093 > DSVZ01. The sequence goes on along the minus strand of CAVTMT010000002.1, from coordinate 331,822 downwards.
GACGCGATCTTCAGCCAGTTCTGCATCGGCAAGTGAGGCAGCGGGGAAGTCGCGAGTGAGGGCTTCGTTCCTGATTTGGTGGCAGGGCGGTGCTGCTGCACCGCCCTGCGCCGCCGCAGCGGCGCAGCCACCTTGGCGGGCGGCGGGCGATCGAGTCGGGTGGTAGGGCGGTGCTGCCGCGCCGCCCTGCGCCGCCGCCGCGGCGCAGCTACCTTGGAGGGGGCGAGCGTCCGGGTTGGGTGGTAGGGCGGCGCTGTCGCACCGCCCTGCGCCGGCGCAGCGGCGCAGCTACCTTGGAGGGGGCGAGCGTCCGGGTTGGGTGGTAGGGCGGTGCTGCCGCACCGTCCTGCGCCGGCGCAGCGGTGCAGCCACCTTGGCGGGCGGCGGGCGATCGAGTTGGGTGGCAGGGCGGTGCTGTTGCACCGCCCTGCGCCGCCGCCGCGGCGCAGCTACCTTGGCGGGAGGCGGGCGATCGAGTCGGGTGGTAGGGCGGTGCTGCTGCACTGCCCTGCGCCGGCGCAGCGGCGCAGCCAGCAATGAATAGGCCGGACCGGCACCACCAGCCAATGCGTGTGTGGGAAGTGTCCGTTTGGAATCAGCACGACCCCCGTAGGGCCGTTGGTTGGACAAGGGTGCTCGCCGCTGCCATCTTCCGTCTTTTCAAGGTTGGCCGGGCTCGCGTACCTTGCGGCCCACTTTGGCGTCATGCCCAGTGTGTTCATCAAAACCTACGGCTGCCAGATGAACGAGCGCGACTCGGAAGCGGTCGCCGCCCGGTTCGTCGAGCGTGGCTATTCGCTCGCGCCTTCCGAGGCGACCGCGGACGTGGTGTTGCTCAACACGTGCAGCGTGCGTGACGCCGCCGAGCAAAAGGCCCTGGACAAGATGGTGAACGTGGCGGCCGTCGCTCAAAGGCATCGGCCCGGCACGGTGTTGGGGTTCCTGGGATGCATGGCCCAGAGCCGTGGCGAAGCCTTGCTCGGATCTTCGCCGGGCGTGCGGCTCGTGCTGGGGACGCAAAAACTGCACCGCGCCGCCGAATACGTGGACGATCTGCTCGCCGGGAAGCGGGACCAAGTCTGCGAGGTCGGCACGGAGGTCGGGAGCGAGGCCCAGGTCCGCGATCATCTGCTGGATATCGCGGGGGCCCGCCGGCCGGTCACGGCCTTCGTCAGCATCATGCAGGGCTGCAACCAGCACTGCACGTTCTGCATCGTGCCGCAGACGCGGGGCGAGGAACGCAGCCGGACGATTGAAGACATCGTGGCCGAGTGCCGCGAACTGGCCGCGCGCGGCGTCCGGGAGGTCACCTTGCTCGGTCAGATCGTGACCAGTTTCGGCCGCCGCACGATCCCGATGCGCGACAACCGGTCGCCGTTCGTGCAGTTGCTCGAAGCCGTGAGCGCGGTGGAAGGCATCGAGCGAATCCGCTTCACCTCCCCGCATCCGAAGGGCTACGGCGATGACCTGGTGGCGGCTTACGGCCGGCTGCCGAAGCTTTGCGAAAGCGCCCATATCCCGGTGCAAAGCGGCAGCGATGCGGTGCTCAAGCGCATGCACCGCGGCTATACGCGCGAACGCTTTCTGGACATCATGGCCCGACTGCGCGCCGCCCGGCCCGGGATCGGCGTGACTACCGACCTGATTGTCGGCTTTCCGGGCGAAACCGAGGCGGAGTTCGGCGAGACGCTGGACCTGGTCCGGCAGGCGGCGTTCGACAATGCCTTTGTTTTCAAGTACTCGCCGCGCAAGGACACGCCGGCGGCCGCGATGGCCGGACAAGTGCCGGCCGCAGTGCGCGAAGAGCGGTTGGCGCGCCTGCTCGAGCTCGTGAACGAAGGCGCTGCGCGGCGGTTGGAGCAGATGGTCGGGCGCGCGGTGGAGGTGTTGGTGACGGGGCCCAGCCGTAAGAACCCGGCGCGGCTGGAAGGCCGTACGCGCTGCCACAAGATCGTCGTGTTCGAAGGTGCGCCCCGGCACATCGGGCAGTTGCTCGACGTGCAGATCGTGCGGGCCACCGGCACCACGTTGTACGGCGATCCCGCCCTGTTGAATTTGGACTGAATCGATGAACGCATCTCTCCTTGTGACCCTCCTGGGGCTGGGCTTCGCTTTGCCTCAAATCTACGGCGTACTGCAGCCGGCCAAGTTCGCCGCCGCCTTGCGGAAGTTTCCCCGGTCCGACCTCTGGGGTTTCATCCTGATGCCGCTCGGGACGATCTGGTTCCTGTACAACCTCCGACAGGACCGGATCGCGGACTTTGCCGCGTTCAAGCCGATCATGTTCATCGGCTTCTCGGTCGTGGGTTTTGGGGCGTGCGTGTTCGTGCGCGACTTCCTGGCGGTGCGGGGCCTGGCCGTGGTGGTCCTCCTCCTCGCTCATCTCACCCTGAACACCATCCGCTGGGTGGACTCGAGTTGGCGGCTGGTGGTCACGACCTGGGCTTATCTCTGGGTGGTGGCGGCGATTTGGTTCGCGATTTCGCCCTGGCGGCTGCGCGACTTCATTGGCTGGCTCACGGCGAGCGAGCGGCGGACGCGTATTGGCTGCGCGGCGCGCCTGCTCTTCGGCCTCCTCGTGGCGATCATCGGCCTGACGGCGATCCGCGCTACGGAATGACCCGCGGCCACGCCGGTCGGATTGCTCGGCCAGCCACGGTCCGGCGTCCTGTGGGCCGGGTCATCGCCTCGCGGCCCAATGCGCGAGGTTTTGCCAGAAGGCCGCATAGCCTTCCCAGAGCATGAAGTTGAGGCCCCAGTGCGGGACCGGGTCGGAGCCATAAACCACCATCCGGCCATTGCCTTTGTAGCAGGTGCCCAGGAGCGGATGCCCCGTTTCCCGGACCCGCCAGACGACGCGCAAATCCGGCTTCGCCACGAATTCATTGTAGCCCAGCATGGGCGGGATCTTTTCGACCGGCAGTCCGTCGAGGATCGGGTGGGCGGGATCGGCGACGTCGATGCCGAAACCTTCCGAGCTTTCCATGAGGTCATCGCCGGCGAGGCAGGTGAACGGGAGCCAGTCGGCGATGGGGCAGCGCCGCCAGCCGCCCTTCTCCATGTAACCCGAGAAGCCCAGCCAGCCGCCCATGTAGATCAACCCTTTGCCCGCCTCGACCGCCCGCGCGAGCCGCTTGAGCCGGTCCGGGAAGGTCACGATCTGCTTGCCGTAAAGGCTGCGGTCGAAGAACTGCGGGCTCAGGTGAAAGCAGCGGGCCTCGACATCGCTGACGATCAATACATCGCTGTCGTTGACCATGCGTTCGAAGTCCGTGGCGGACTGGTGGTAGAGATCCCAGTTGCTGCGCGACTCGACCTGCGCGCCGGCGGCTTCGAGCGCTTGGGTGACCGGTTTGCCGAGGAAATGCAGCGAGCAGTCCTTGGCCATGTTCTCGAACGGGCTTTCGATGAAACTGGGGCCGGTATAGAAAACCCAGTCGCCGACGTAGGTGATGCGCAGGCCGGAAAGATCTTTCATGGTGGTTCAGTTGTCAGTTCGGCGGGGATTTGAACCGGAACGCCGCGCGTGCGCAAGTCGCGCCACACCTCGCGGTCGGCGGGTCGGGTCAGGTCGGGGGTAAAGCCGAAGTGCAGGTACAGCCGGATCGCGGCCAAGCGGACGGACTCCGTGGTCAGGCAGGCGCGGGCATGACCGAGTTCGCGGAGGCGCTGGAGCGTCGCCGCCAGCAAGGCCCGGCCCAGTCCGCGACCCTGCCAGGCCGGCAGCATCGCGAGCCAGTGGACGCGCCCCAAGTCCCGCCCCCGTTCGCCTTCGCCGTGCCACGCGGTCGCCGTGCCGATCCAACACCCACCAGGCGCGACGAGGAACAACTGGCGTTCGGCCAGCGCCTTCGCGTCCCGGCCAAACGCGGTCCGGTGGGTCGCTGCCGTGATCTGCTGGAACGTATCCGCGGCACTTACAATCTCGACCCAGCGGTCCCGGTCGCCCGGGCGATAACGCCGCAAAACGAAGCCGGCGGGCAACGCGCAGTCGGGCACGGCCTCCAGGTGCGGACGCACCAGGCAGACCCGGACGAGCGGAGGGCTGGGCTGGGCATGGGACACAACGCCCTTTATGCGCGGGGCCCGGCACCTGGCAACCCCAAAGCGATGTGCCCCAAGCGATGTGCCGACTCACCGAAGGTGGCGCGGGACGCCGGTTGGACCGCGGCGCCTTCGCGACGATACCGGCTCAGCGTCGGACGAGCGGGGCTTCCGCCTGGGTTATGCCCGCCGGTTCTTTGGCCGGCGCGATGGCTTCGATTTCCCAGCCGCCACCCAGGGCCTTGTAAACGGCCACCAGCGCGGTGGCGGTGCGGGTCTGGCTCAAGGCGAGTTGTTCCTGCACGGACAACTGCGTCCGCTGGGCGTCGAGCACCGTCAGGAAGTTGTCGATGCCGCTGTCGTAACGCTGGCGGGCGAGGGCCACGGCCTGGTCCGCCGCCTGGGCGGACGCGATCAGGTAATCCCGCCGGGCCTGTGATCGACCGTAATCGACCAGCGCGCCCTCGGTCTCCTCGAGCGCGGTCAGGACGGCCTTCTCGTAAGCGGCAAGCTGGGCGTCGGCGCGCGCGTTCGCGGCTTGGATGCGGGCACGGACGCGGCCGAGGTCGAGCGCGGCCCAGGAGATACGCGGTCCGAACGAGTAGGTGTCCGAGCCGCCCGTGCCGAGACCGGAAAGTTCGCTGGCCTCGAACGCCACCTGGCCGTTGAAGGTCACCCGCGGGAACAGGTCCGCAGTCTCCACCCCGATGCGGGCGGTGGCCGCCGCCAGGGCGCGTTCCGCAGTGCGGATGTCCGGCCGGCGACGCAACAACGAGGCCGGATCGCCGATGGCGACCACGGCGGGGGCGGCCGGGATCGGCGCGGGCGGAGACAAGGCCGCGTCGAGCGCGGTCGGCGGCTCGCCAATGAGCACGCTCAGGCGATAGAGGGTCCGCTTGACGTTCGCTTCGAGGGGCGGGATGAGCGCGAGGGTGGCGTTCAACTGCGATCGGGCGCGGGCGGCATCGAGGTCATTCGCCCGGCCGGCCTTGAGTTTGGCGTCGGTGATGTCGAGGGTTTCGCGCTGGTTCTCCGCATTGCGACGGGCGACATCCAGTTCGTTCTGGCCGCCGCGCAATTCGAAGTAGTTGCGGGCGACCTCGGCAATCAAACTGACGAGCACGTCGCGGCGGTATTCCTCCATCGCGGCGAGGTCCGCCGTGCTGGCCTCGATCGAGCGTCGGACCCGGCCAAAGACATCGATTTCCCAGGTCGCATCGAAGCCGGCGTTGTAGAGCTCGTTTTCGCGCTGGTCGCGGGGCAGACCGCGCGCGGCGTCCTCGCTGAGTGCGCTCTTGTTGTAGCCGGCGTTGGCGTGGACGATCGGGAAGGCCTGCAGCACCGTGCCGGTCCGCAGCGCCCGGGCTTCGCGGACGCGGGCCGTGGCGATGCGGAGATCCTGATTCGTGGCGATGGCGCGGGCGACCAACCCGTCGAGGGTGGCATCGTTGAAGCCGCGCCACCAGTTCGTCTCCGTGGCCGTCGCGGTCAGGTTGGTTTGACCGCCATTAGCGAATGTCGAATCCACCTTCGTTTGCGGCGGGTGATAGTTTGGACCGACGGCGCAGCCGCCCAGGAACAGCGCGGAACCAAGGCCGACCAACAGCAAAGCCGCCGTGGCTCCCGTCGCGTGGGCGCCCGGCAGCGGGGCGGGCGGGCGGGACTTCCGCCGACGCTCCAGCACACTGCGGATCACGACGTAAAACACCGGCGTGAGGAAGATGCCGAAGAACGTCACCCCCAACATGCCCCAGAACACCGCGGTGCCGATGGCCTGCCGCATTTCCGCGCCGGCGCCCTTCGAGAGCATCATGGGCAGCACCCCGAACGCGAACGCGAACGAGGTCATCAGAATCGGTCGCAAGCGCAGGCGGCTGGCCTCGATGGCGGCCTCCACCCGGCCTTGGCCCGTGTCCTGAATCTGTTTGGCGAATTCTACGATCAGGATGGCGTTCTTGCACGCCAGGCCCATCAAGGCGACGAGGCCGATCTGGGTGAACAGGTTGTTGTCGAAACCGCGCCCCCAAGTGCCCAACATCGCGAAGAGCAGACAGAGCGGCACGATGAGGATGATGGCCAGCGGCAGCGACCAGCTTTCGTACTGCGCGGCCAACACCAGGAACACCATCAGCACGCAGAACGGAAAGATGAAGACCGCCGTGTTGCCGGCGATGAGTTCGAGCAGACTGATCTCCGTCCACTCGATCCCCATGCCGGGGGGCAACACCCGGGCGGCCAGTTCGTTCATGATGCGGATGGCGTCGCCGGTGCTCACCCCGGGAGCGGTGGCGCCGGTGATTTCCGCCGTGGGGTACATGTTGTAGTGCGCGACCGACACGGGCGCGGAAATGTCCCGCACGTTCATCAGGGTTCCCAGCGGCACCATTTCGCCGGCTTCGTTGCGGGTTTTGAGATTGGCGACGTCGCTGGCCTGGGCGCGGAAGGCCGCGTCCGCCTGCGCCGTCACGCGGTAAGGCCGGCCAAAGGCGTTGAAGTCATTCACGTACAGCGAGCCGAGATAGATCTGGAGCGTGTCCCAGACGGAGTTCAACGGCACCTTCATGGTCTTGGCCTTCTCGCGATCCACGTCGAGGTAGATCTGCGGCACGCTGGCGCGGAAGGTGGTGAGGGCGCCGGCGATGCGTTTGTCCTGATTTGCGGCGGCCATGAGTTGCAGGGTCGCCGCCTGGAGGGCCGGGAAGCCGAGCTGGTTGCGGTCCTGGACCTGGAGCTTGAAACCGCCGACCAAGCCCAGGCCGTCCACCGGGGGCGGTCCGAACACGCCGATGAAACCGTCCTGGATGCCCGCCATGCGCCGCCGCAGATCGGCCACGACGGCATTGGCCGAGAGCCCGGCTCGGACGCGTTCGTCGAACGGTTTGAGCGTGACGAAGAAGCTGGCCGCGTTGGCCTGGTTGCCCAGCGTGACGAACGACAGCCCGACGATCTGGATCACGTGCTCAATGCCGGGGGTGTCGCGCATGATCTGCTGCATCCGGTCGCTGACGGCCTTGGTGCGCTCGAGCGAAGCGCCGTCCGGCAACTGGAGGTAGGCGATCAAGTAGCCCTTGTCCTGCGGCGGCACGAAGCCGGTGGGCACCTGGCGGAAGCTGAGCCAGGTCAGCGCGATCAACCCCGCGTACAGCACGAGGCCGAGCCCGCAGTGCCGCAAGAGCCGCCCCAGCGTTCTGGCGTAGGCGGAGCGGCCGCCCTCGAACACGCGGTTGAAGCCGGTGAAAATCCAGCCCACCGAGTAGTGGATCAGCCGGCCGAGGAAGTCCTTCTTCTCGTGGTGCGGTTGCAGCAGGAGGGCCGCAGAGCGCCGGGCTGAGGGTGAGCGAGTTGAAGGCCGAGATCAGCGTCGAAACCGCGATGGTCAGCGCGAACTGGCGGTAGAACGCGCCGGTCAGGCCGCTCAGAAACGCCGTGGGAATGAACACCGCGGCCAGCACCAGCGCGATGGCGATCACCGCGCCGCTGACTTCCTCCATGGCCTTTTGCGTGGCGGCCACCGGCGAGAGGCCGAGCGCGATGTTGCGCTCCACGTTCTCGACCACCACGATGGCGTCGTCCACCACGATGCCGATCGCCAGCACCAGGCCGAACATCGACAGGTTGTTCAGCGAGAAACCCAGCAGCGCCATCACCGCGAACGTGCCGATCAGCGACACCGGCACCGCCAGCAAGGGAATGATCGACGCCCGCCAGTTTTGCAGGAAGAGCACCACCACGAGCACGACCAGGAGCATCGCTTCGAGCAGCGTTTTCACGACCTCGTGAATCGACTCGCGGATGAAGATGGTGGTGTCGAACTCGGTGCGGTATTCCAGGCCCGGCGGAAAATCCTTCGCCATCTCCTGCATGGCGTGCTCGATCACGTCGCGCGTGGCGATGGCGTTCGAGCCGGGCAATTGAAAGATGCCCATGACCACGGACGGCTGGCCGTCGAGGTAATCGCGGAGGTTGTAGTCGTTGGCGCCCATTTCGATGCGGGCCACGTCGCGCAGGCGCGTGATCTGCCCGTCCTCGCCGGTCTTGAGAATGATGGCGCCGAACTGCTCCGGCGTGGAGAACCGCCCCTGCGTCTGGGCGGTGAGCTGGAAGAGGTTGCCCGGCGGCTGGGGCGGCTGGCCGAACACGCCGGCGGCCACCTGCACGTTTTGTTCGCGGATGGCCGCGACGATGTCCGAGGCGGTGAGGTTGCGCGCGGAGGCCTTGTTCGGGTCGAGCCAGATGCGCATGGCGTATTCGCTCACGCCGAAGATGCGCACGTCGCCCACGCCGGGCAGGCGCGCCAACCGGTCCTTCACGTGCAGGAACGCGTAGTTGCCCATGTACAGGTCGTCGTAGCGGCCGTCCGGGGAGACCAGTTGGACCAGCACCGTGATGCTCGGCGAGCGTTTCATGGTGATGACGCCCAGGCGGCGCACCTCCTCCGGCAGCCGGGGCAGGGCGGTCGAGACCCGGTTCTGCACCTGCACCTGGGCCATGTTGAGATCCGTGCCGGTCTGGAAGGTGACGGCGATGCGCAACTGACCGTCGCTGCTGCACGAGGCGGACATGTACAACATGTTTTCCACGCCGTTGATTTCCTGCTCCAGCGGCGTGGCCACGGTCGAGGCCACGGTTTCGGCGTTCGCGCCGGGATAGTTGGCCATCACGAACACGGTCGGCGGCGTGACTTCGGGATACTGCGCGATCGGGAGCGTGAGCAGGGCCGCCAGACCCAAGACCACGGTGACGATCGCCAGCACCGCGGCGAAGATCGGCCGGCGGATGAAGAAATGGGAGAATTTCACGGGCAGCGTGCGTTAAGGGTGCGAACCGGGTTTCACTTTGCGCCGGGGGCGGCCGCGGTCGCCGACGGTGCGGCCGCCAACGGCGGGGTGGTCTCGTTGACGACCTCCACCTTGCCGCCCGGCCGCGCCATCATGAGCCCGTTGACGATCACCGCCTCCTGGCCGGTCAACCCCGCGGTGACCATGCGCATCGCCCCCACTTGGCGGCCCACCTGGATGGGCCGGGGCTCGACGAGGCCGGCCGGATTGACGGTCAGGACGAACTTGTTGCCCTGGTCGGACCCGATGGCTACCGCCGGCACGAGCAAGCCGGTGACCGGTGGACCCGCCGGCACGCGCACGGTGGCGAACATGCCCGGCACCAAGGACCGGTCGGCATTGGCGAACACGGCCCGCATCCGGATGGTGCCCGTCTGGCGGTTCACCTCGTTGTCGAAGAAATCCACGTGGCCGCGATGCGGAAAGGACGTCTCGGTCGCCAGGGCGAGTTCGCACTCGAGCGCGGCGGGCTTCGGCCCGGCGGCCGCGGCGGCTTCGCCGTTCTTGCGATAGCGCAGGAACGCCGCCTCGTCCGCGTCGAAGTAACAGTAGATCGGGTCGAGGCTGACGAGCGTGGCGAGCAAGGTGCCCGGCATCATGCCGCCGCCCTGGACGAGGTTGCCCGGGGTCACGAGCCGGCGCCCGATGCGCCCGGCGATCGGTGCCGTGACCTGGGTGTAATCGACGTTGAGCTGCGCGATCGCCTCCGCGGCTTTCGCGGCGTTCAGCGAGGCCTGGGCTTCGCGGAAGGACTTGCTCCGGCCGTCCAGTTCCTCGACCGAAATGGCGTGCGTGCCGCGCAACGTCTCCGCCCGGTCGAGGTCGTTCTTGGCCAGCTCGAGCTGCGTCTCGATCGCCTGCCGCTGGGCCCGGGCGCGCGCCAGCTCGGCCTGGAAGGGACGCGGGTCGATGATAAAGAGCAGGTCGCCGGCCTTCACCTCCGCGCCGTCCTCGAAGTGGATCGAGTCGATGTAGCCGGACACGCGCGGGCGGATTTCAACCGTTTCCACCGCCTCCACGTGACCGGGGTACTCATCCCAGTTGGTGATCGTGGCGGTCTGCGGCAGCGCCGTGCTCACCTTCGGCGGCGGCATGGCCGGGGGCGGAGGCGCGTGGAAACAGGCCGTGAGGCCGACGGTGGCCAGGAGGGCGAGGACGCAGGAGGCGGGCGACTTCTTCATAAAAAAGGGGGGGTGAAACGAGCCAGCCGCCGGGTGATCTCCGGCGGCGGCAAGGAGGGCAGGGGTTCAATCGGCAGCGGAGCCATCGGCGGAGAGCGGATCCAGACATTCGCGGGTCGAGGCGGCCGGGGCGCGGAAGCCGGCGGCAAAGCACGTCTTCATCTGGGCCAGCACCAGGCGCGGGTCGGCGGGATTACACAGGCCCTTGGTGGCCTTCTCGATCTTGCCCGGGTTGCACAAAATGAAGGCGACCGCGCCCCAGAAGAACTCGAAACGCCATTGCAGGTCCGGCTCCGGCAGGTCGGGCAGGCTGCGATGGAGTTCCGCCAGGAAGCCCGCCCGGACGCGCTCGTGTTGGTGGCGGAGGAGGTCCTGCGTCTGCGGGTTGGGATCGGTGACCATCCGCCCGATCAGCCGCAGCACGGCCTTGTTCCTGGCCGAGGCGTTCCCCGCGAGCCGCAGCGGCGGGATCAGCATGGTGTCGAGTATCTGTTCCACGGGCAAGGCGCGCCCCTGCGCGGCGCGTTTCCGGCGTTCGAGCAGGTCCAGGTGCTCCTCACGGAGCGGACCGAACCGCCGCTCGAACACCGCCGCCATGAGCCCATCCTTGGACGCGAAATAATAATAGACCGTGGCGAGGTTGACCTGGGCGTCGAGCACGATCCGCCGCAAGGACGCCCCGGCAAAGCCATCCTCGGCGAAGGCGCGTTCGGCGGCGTCGAGGATGCGCGTCTTGCGGTCGGCTGGCTTGGGCGGTCGCATAAAACTAAACGTTCGTTCACATTTAACGAACGTTTGATAGATTTGCCGCCCCCGCCTGTCAAGCCCGGGAATTCGGGGGGAGGAGACCGGCAGCGCCGCTTCGGGTGCGGGGCTTGAGAGGCGGGCCGCCTTCACGGCCGGGAGAATCCAAGCCCCGCTGCCGTGTCCGGTTTCGCCCGCGTATCCTTGGAATCCCGCCCCGGCGGGCCCGTGTCCATCATCGTGGACGGCAGCAGGGGGGACACGGCTTGAAAGTCGCTGGCATGCGCACCGGGGTCATGGTTGGGAGCCAGGCGGAAGAATCGCGAGCCGGCCGCCAACGCCAGCACTGCCCGACCCGGAACCTCCACCGGGACCGGCTGCCAGTCTGGGGACTCCAGCGATGCCGTGGCTTCGAGGTCGTGGCTGCCCAGGGACCGGTTCCAGGTCACGGCGAGTTCGCCATCGGTCACGGCAGCCCAAATGGAGTCCGGTACCCGGCCCGCGGGCAGCGGCACGCCGGGTCGCGGCTCGAAAGCGAACGAGCCATCGGTCGCGCGGGTCCAGGCCAGGTGGATGCCGCACTGGGTTGCGAACCGAAGCCCCAGAATGCCGGCAAATACGTTGGAGCCCAGCGGAGCGCCGCCAGGCATGGCCGTGGCCACGGATCGCAGTTCGATTCGATTGGTTACCCAGTCGCCCGGTCCTGCGGGGATGAGGGCGTCCACCGGGAGACCGGCACCGCTCAGAAGCCGCGCCTGCCTCAACGGGAACAGGGTACTCCATTCCCGTTGGACCCAGCACCCCGACATCCAATCCCACCAACTCTCCCTGCAGGACACGGCTACGAACTCGATCTGTCCATCGCCATCCAGGTCCCACCGATCCCGGCTCTGCTCCTGCTCCAGAGTTGCCGGTTCGCCCACGACGTAACCGGCGCCGCGCAGATCCTGCCCGAGGAACTCGCAGTCGCGACCGAAGCGCAGCCAGCCCATCAGGCGGGCGGGTTGGTCCGTTCGCCGCAGGCCGATCACCAGTTCCGTCCGGTTGGCCAGGGGGCCCGCCTGCAACCACAACCCGCCTTGAGCGTCGTGCCGCTCTTCGAGCAGGACCACTCCGCCGTCCGGTGCCTGCCAGCTTGCCGGTGCCGGGGCGTTGGTTGGAATCAAGCGGCCTTCCCCCACCGGCCACGGAAACCACACCGGCCTTCCCTCCACCGAGCCGGCGACCGCCAGCACTTCGAAACCGGGCCGGTTCGTCAGCACCGCCGACACGCCGGTCACCCCGCTCACCTCGTTCGTCCAGCGGCGCACTCGCAGGACGAAGTCGATCCCGCCATAATCCAGATCCGCCGTCACCAGGGTGACTGACTCGTTTTCGGTGGGAAGTGCCGGCGGTTTGTCACCCACCCGGATCGGCTCCTCCGGCCGGGGCTGCCAACCAAAGTCATCCACGTTCCAGGCATTCCCGAGTTTGATCCAACCCAGATGATTGCCGTCTGCGGCGGAAAATCGGACGCCAACATAGGGAAGATTGGTGTAGGTCATGTATCCGTCAGTGCTCAGGAGGTAGAGGCTGGATTGCCAGCTTGCGCGAGGCCCGGGATCCAGGGAGACAACCACGTTCGTCGTCAGAACTTCAGAAGCCTCCAGGAGCGCACCACCCCCACCGACGGAGAGATAATCATTGATGTGTTGCACATAAATCCCGCCGCCCATGGGGAACTGAATGAATTCCACAGCATATACTTGGATTCTCGAAACGTCCGTCAGACTGTCGCCATTCAGATCGAGCGCCCAGTGCGTGGTGGTCTGGGCGGCAAGCCGCTGGAGGCCATACCCGGCGGCCAGCAGCAACCCCAGCATGACCGCGAGGCGGCAATTGAATCGCAAAACCGAACCCGCCGCCCACTTCACCCGGCGCCGCCGCCCGGGAGTCCGGCGTGGGTTCTGCAGAATCGTTTTCATGTTCGTCGCAGCGCTTGCTGGTTGATCGAGGTGAAAGGCGGGGTTCAAGGTTGCCGGAGGCGATAGAAGCGATGGGCACCGGCCGGCATCAGGTCGAACGGACTGTGCGCCTCGCTCACATCCTGCCAGACCGCGGCTGCGAGGGCGTCGCTCGATTGCAGGATCGCCGGCGGCGCCCATTCGATCCGTACCATGGCCTGTTGCCGGGAGATGCTCACGCGCGGCGGCGCTGGAACCGAGGCGCGCCCGGTATTCTGCGCGTCGCCCCGGAACTTGGGCCAGGAGCTTTGGGCCAGACCGCCGACGCTGGCGCTTTCGAAGGCGTAGAGCTGGCTGCCCACTCCGACATAGAGCGTCCCGTCCGAACCGATCGCCGGCGACGAAGTTGGCCACGCCCGCTCCTGGCTCCGGTACCAGATCCGGCGCCCTGTCGCGCCGTCCAGGGCGTACAAGTGGAAGATTGCGAACCCGTCGGGCCAGGATCCCCCAATGCTCGATGCCGCGACGTACACCGCTCCGTCCGCCCCGACGGCCGGGCTTAGCGGGCCTCGGTCATCGACCTGTGCTTCGCTTCCATTTACCCACCGAATCTGCCCGGTCGCGGGGACGAGCGCATAGAGTCTGGTTTCATAGGAAGGCCCACCGGCAGGCACGAGTGCCGGCACATACACGGTGCCGTCTGCCCCGATGACCGGAGAACCGTCCAGGCACCGTCCCCCCGTGGGGACCTTCCACGCCCGCTGTCCCGTCTCCCCGTTCAGGCCATGAACAAACTCGTCGGATGATTCCACAAAGACCGTGCCGTCGGCCCCGATCGCCGGCGAAGGACGCCAATCCGGGGAAGCCACTGCGTCGCCAATCCGAACCTCCCAACGCTTCTGGCCGGTCCCTACCATCAAGGCATACACCTTGCCGTCATCCGACTGCACATAGACCGTCCCGTTCGTCCCAACCGCGGGGGAGGATCCCACCGCCCCGCCGGTCTGGAACTCCCAGATCTTATGACCCGTTTCACCATTGAGCCCATAGACCTTCCGGTCTTGGGACCCCACATACACCGTCCCTTCGGCCCCGACCGACGGGGAGGACAGCACATTGCTCCCGGTCGAAAACGTCCAGCGTTTGGTGCCCGTTGCGCGGTCCAGCGCATAGATGTTTCCGTCCGCCGAACCCACATAGAGTGATCCGTTCATGCCGAGCGCAGGAGAGGAGCTCACCGTGCCGCCGGGTTGGGACTCCCAGCGCGGCTGTCCGGTTGTCCCGTCCAACGCATACACTCTGTTGCCCGCGCCGAGATACAGCGTTCCGTCCGGGCCAATGGCAGGGCCGGAGGAGATGATACCCCCGGTGGTGAACTGCCACTTCACATCTCCCGGCAGAAGAGAGAACCGGGCCTCGATGTGCTTGTGGCCGTCCATGGTCAGCGAGAGCGGGTTGCTGGCCCCCGCGGCATCGCCCTGCCAGTCGAGGAACTGGCGTTCGTCATCCGGGAGCGCGGTGAGCTGGACGATTTGACCCGGTTCATAGACATCGGTCGCGGGCTCCACCCGAACGCTGCCACTGGGACGAACGCTGACGTCCAGGCCGTAGCCCACGACCACACGAGCCGACTCCGAAGTCACACCGCCCAAGGAGTTGCTGACCGTCACGTGGTAGTCTCCGGCATCGGCAAGTTGCGCGTCGCTCACCTGCAAGGTGCTGCCCGTTGCGCCGGGGACCGGTTGGCCCGCGTGGTACCACAGGAAAGTGGGGAAGGGGTTGCCGGTCGCAATCACCGTCAGGCTGAAGCTGCTGCCCGCGCGGACGCTCATCCCGGCAGGTTGGATCGTGATCTGAGGAAGTGCAGGAGCGTCAGATTCCGCCGAACCCGTGTGGCGGCGGTTCCGGCTGATCATCGGCCAGGGCGCATCGGCCAACGGGCTTTCGCCATAGAGCGCGTACACCTTCCCGTCGTCCGCACCGAAGTACACCGTGCCGTCATCCCCGATCGCCGGAGACGACTGGATGCCGGCGCCGGCCACGAACTCCCAGCGCGTGGCCCCGCTCGCGCCGTCCAGCGCGTAGAGCCGCATGTCCGAGAACCCGACATAAACCGTCCCGTCCGCAGCCAGCGCCGGCGAGGTGGTCTCGCCCACGCCTAAGCCCGGGGTGAACTTCCAGCGTTGGGCGCCCGTCGCGAGGTCCAATACCCAAAGCCCGCCCGAGGTTCCCACATGGACGGAGCCGTCCGCCCCGATCGTGGGCGAAACGGAAAGGACTCCCATTCCCTCGGCACTCGTTTCCCACCGCAAAACGTCGGTCTTGGAATTGGCGGCGAAGCACACGCTGCCAGGGAATTTGGCGCCCACCGTCGTGTCGTCGGTTCCGAACGCCGGGGAGCAGGAAGAGAATCCGCCCATCCACCACGGGAGGGTCCGCCGGGTAACGCCGGTCGCAGGGTCCAGAGCTGACCAATGGAAACCGCCGCCACCCGTCTGTTCCGCGACCGCAAACACGGTTCCATCGCGATCGATCGTCACGCGGGCCACGAGCCATTCCGGGTGGTCCGCTGTTCCGTAAGCTCGCTTCCAAAGTACCGCCCCGGTCGTCCCGTCCAGGGCGTACAGCGTCGCCGGGTCCGGCCAGGTGCCCCATACCCCGACATAGACCGTCCCGTTGCGCCCGATGGCGGGCGAGGCCGAGACGTGCTCTCCCGCGGCAAGCTCCCAGATTGTGGTGCCGGTTTGCCCGTTCAGCGCGTAAAATCGGTCGGATCCCACATAGACCGTTCCGTCGCCCCCGATCGCGGGCGCGGTGTACACCTCGGCACCGGTCTGAAACTCCCATCGCTTCTGGCCGGTCGCGCCGTTCAGCGCATACACCTTCCTGTCACCGGACCCCACATACAGCGTGCCGTCGGCTCCGATTGCCGGAGAACCGTGCACTTCCCCTCCGGTCTGGAACTCCCAGCGCTTCTCGCCAGGTTGGGCGGCACCCGTGGGCCAACTGACGGCCAGCGCCAGTGTGCCCAAAACCATCCACGGCATGTACCTGGATAGCATCAACACTCTTGAGTCGAATTTCATAGCAGGGGGCTTCGAAACTGCACGTTAGGATCCGGACGCGCGGCGGTACCGGCCGCCGCGATCAGGTACGGACTGCGTGTCCACGAGTGGGTACGGGCTGGCGGTGTGATACCGCTTTCGGACCAACCCGCAGTTCCTCCAATGCGCCGGGGTCGCCGGAGCCTGTAGAAACATCGCGCGTTCGCCGGGTTTACCGCGTACGGACTGGTCGCCCCGTTCATATCCTGCCACGCTCCTCGCACGAGAACCTCGCTCCATTGCAGGACCCCGGGTGGCACCCACTCGATCAGCACCTTGCCCTCCTGTCGGGAAATGGAAAGGCGCAAAGGTGCATCCGGCTCGGCCGATCCCGTGTGACGCGCGTTCCGGCTGATCATCGGCCAAGGGGCGTCCGCCAACGGACTGTCGCCCCTCAGGGCATACACCCTTCCGTCATCGCTACCGAAGTACACCGTGCCGTCCGTACCGACCACCGGAGAAGACCTGATGGGGCCTCCGGCCACAAACTCCCAACGCAAGGCCCCGGTCGAGCCGATCAGTGCGTAGAATCGTTTGTCCGACGACCCCACATAGACCGTCCCGTCCGCGGCCAGCGCCGGCGAGGTGGTGCTGCCTTCGTTACCGCCACCGCTCGTGAACTCCCAGCGTTGGGCGCCCGTGGCGAGGTCCAAGGCCCAAAGCCCGTCCGCCGTTCCCACAAAGACGGAACCACCCGCCGCGATGGTAGGCGAACCGTTGAGTATTCCCCCGAGATAGGTTTCCCAACGCTCAACGCCGGTCAGGGCATCGGCAGCGTAACAAAAGTTGCCGGGATACGAGGCGGCTATCAACGTGCCGTCGACTCCGAATGCAGGTGAAGCGGCCGAGTAGGTGGTTGGGAGATAACGACGGAGCGCCCCGGTCGCCCCGTCCAGCACCCACACGCCGAAGCTGCTGGGCGCGCGGTTAACGACTGCATACACGGTGCCATCGCCACCGACTGACACGCACGAGGTAAGCCATTCCGGATGGTCGAACGTGCCCAATCCTCGCTTCCAAAGCACGCCCCCCGTGGATCCGTCCAACGCGTACAGCGTGGTTGTGGCCGGCCAAGTGCCGGTCACCCCGACATAAACCGTGCCGTTGCGCCCGATGGCCGGCGAAGCCGAAACACCCGCTGCGAACTCCCAGGACTTGGCACCGGTCAACCCGTGGAGGGCGTAAAACCGGTCCGATCCTGCATAGACGGTGCCGTCGCGGCCGATGGCGGGCGACGCCCGCACCGGCTCACCGGTGGCAAACTCCCATACCTTGGTTCCGGTGGCGCCGCTGAGCGCGTAAATGTGCTTGTCATCCGACCCCACAAACACCATCCCGTCCACGCCCAGCGC
The DNA here is from genome assembly GCA_963735925.1 of uncultured bacterium. Taxonomy (GTDB): domain Bacteria; phylum Verrucomicrobiota; class Verrucomicrobiia; order Limisphaerales; family J093; genus DSVZ01. Next base: position 314,616 of record CAVTMT010000002.1, on the reverse strand, counting down.
CGGCGAGGAAGCTACCGGCCCTCCCGTCTGAAACGACCACCGCAGGTCGCCGCCCCGGAAGCCGCGCAAGCTGACGTGAGCGGTGAGACTGGCGATCGAGCCCTGCTCATTGGCAATCACCACCGAGTAACCGCCGACATCCGTTTCCTGAACGGTGCGAATGTCCAGCAAAGGTGCGTGAGCGCCGGCGATCCGATCGCCGTCCGCGAGCGCCACATCGTCCCTGAACCACTGGTAACTCAAGGGAAGGGTTCCGCCCACCGTGACCCCCAGGCGCACGCGATCGCCGGGGAGCGCTTCCGCGGCCACCGGTTCGTGCAGGACGCTCGGCGGACCCGCGAATTGCGCTGAGCCGGTATGGCGCGAGTTGCTTCCGGACACCGGCCAAGGGGCGTCCGCCAGGGTACTCCCCGTGTGCAGCGCGTACACCTTCGCATCGGTGCTTCCCACATAGAGAGTGCCATCCGGACCGATCGCCGGCGAGGAGTAGAAGATCCAGCCGCCGGTGGCGAACTCCCATCGCTGGGCGCCGGTCGCCGCCTCGAGGGCGTAGATGTTCATGTCCTCCGAACCGACATATACCGTGCCGTCGGCTCCGATCGCCGGCGCCGACCGCACATAGCCACCCGTGACAGACTCCCAGAGCCTCTCTCCCGTCCCACCGTTCAGGGTATACACCTGGCAATCGCCGGAGCCGACATACACGGTTCCGTCAGCCCCAAGGGCGGGCGAGGAGCGGACGGAGCCTGCGGTCGCAAAGTCCCAGCGCTTCTGCCCGGTCACCCCGTTCAAGGCATAGACTTTCCGGTCCAGCGACCCCACATAAACCGTCCCATCCGCCCCCAGCCCGGGTGTGGACAGCACCTGGCCGCCGGTTTGGAACTCCCAGCGCTTCTCGCCGGGCTGGGCGGCGATCAGGGATGGGCCAGTTATGAGCCACCCCGCCAAAAGCCACGCGGCCATTGATTTGCTGGTGGCCGCCAGTGTTGCCTCGCGCCTTGGAGTGCGGCGGGCCTCCGGCGCTTTCTCTGCCGTGTGGGAGTAGGACGCCGACGAAAAGCGGCAGGGGCCTGCCGCACTCCAAGACGCTTCGTGCGGTTCGTTGACCGCGTTCGAAGTCGCGCAGCGGGTGGAGTGCGTGCACTTGAGCGCCGCTTTCGGCGGGTCGCGTTTACGGAACGCGCCGGTGAACCGGCGCACTCCAAGCGCTTCGCGCCGTACGCCACCGCCCCGCCGCTGCCTCGGCCACCGCAAGCGATAGAAGCGGTGCGCGATGGCCGGTTCGACCTCGTACGGACTCGTCGCTTCATTCACGTCCCGCCAGTCGCCGGGCACCAGCGCGTCGGTCGCCTGCAGCACTCCTGGCGTGGTCCACTCGATCCGTACTTGGTCATCGTGCCACGAGATCGCGAGACGCAGGGGCGCCGGCGGGCGCACCCGTCCGGTATTCTGCGCATCGGCGCGGAACTTCGGCCAGGGGCTGGCCGCGAGTCCCCCGCTACTCGCGCTTTCGAAGGCATACAGCCACCATACCGTCCCGAAGTACACCGTTCCGTCCAAACCGATCGCCGGCGGTGAGGTGGCTTCCCCATCCCCCTGCCAAGTCCAGCGCGGGACCCCCGACAGGCCATCCAACGCGTCCAGAAAGAAGGTCGCTACGGGGACGGGTGGGTAGGGAGGAGGTAGCCACTCCACCCGTGTGCTCACCACATACACGGTACCGTCAAGGCCCACGGCGGGAGTCAAGCCAACCCCTCGTACCTGCCTTTCCCACCGCCTCTGACCTGTGGTCCCGTTCAAGCCATACACACGGCTCCCGGCCACCAGAAAGACCGTCCCGTCCGCCCCCAGTGCAGGAGGCGCAACTTGATTGCCCGCTGCAAACCTCCAGCATTCCTGGCCGCTGCTCCCTTCCAAAGCGTACAACAGGCCGCCCGCGCCAAAGTACACCGTGCCATCCCAGTCAATGGCCGCCGAGGTCACGCCGGGTCCCGTCGCAAAGTCCCACTGCTTCTGACCCGTCGCCGGATTCACGGCCGAGAACCGGCCGATATTCTCCCCCGACGCCCCCACATAGACGGTTCCGTCGGGGCCGATGGACGGGTCCGTTGCGCCCCGGCCGACACGGAGTTCCCACACCTTTTGCCCGGTGGCCCCGTCCAGGGCATAGAGAGTGCTTTCCGAGGTCACCCAGACTTTCCCGTCTGGGCCCAGCGCCGGGTACGACAGCGCGACGCTGTCTATCGGGTACTCCCACAGCTTGCGACCGGTGGCCCCCTCCAGCGCGTAAAGCTTGCGGTCATACGTTCCTACATAGACCGTTCCAGCTCCTCCCAAACCCATCCCCGGCGGGTTGCTTGAAGCAGAGAGCGGGAATTGCCACAGGCTTTGGCCGGTCTCTTCGTCCAAAGCCTGCACGGCTTCGGTGCTGGCGTCACCCAGACCAAAATAGAGTGTCCCGTCCGCTCCCAACGCGGGGCAGGAGAATGCCCTTCCATGCACTTCAACCTTCCATTTCAAATCTCCAGCTCGCGTCGAGAACACGGCTTCGACCTGCCGGTGTCGGTCCATCGCAAGGGTCAGCGGATTATCGTCCCCGGACCCATCGCCTTCCCAACGCAGGAACCGCCGTCCGGTCTCAGGCACCGCCCTAAGTTGAACGCTTTGGCCGGGCGGGAAGATCTCCAGTGACGGTTGCACCTCCACGGTTCCGGCGGGCCGGGAGCTGACCGTCAAGCGATAGCCCACGACCACCCGGGTCGCGCGCGAGGTCACGCCACCCTCGGCGTTGCTCACCATCACCTGGTACTCGCCGGCGTCGGTTGGTTGGGCCGAGCCCACCGCGAACACGCTCTGTGTCGCCCCAGCCAGGAGTTGACCGTCCCGGGACCACTGGTACGTGGGCGCGGGCACGCCGGTCGCAACCACTTCCAACCACAAACTCGCCCCCACCGCCACAAGCGCGTCCGCCGGTTGCTCGATGATGTTGGGCGGCCTTCGCGGCACCACGACGCGCCCGGTGTTCCGGGCGTCGGCACGCTCCATCGACCACACACCCGGCGCCGGGCCGCTGTTCCCCTGCAACGCCACAACCCGGTTGTCGACGCCCGCGCACACGACGCCGTCGGCCCCGATCACAGGTGATGACACTCCCGCCCCTTCCATGGCGAATTCCCAGCGCACCGTGGCGTCGGCCCCGTTCAGGGCGTAGATCCGCGCATGGGACTCGAGGTCCCTGGACGCCAGGTACACGGTACCATCCGCTCCGATGGCCGGGCACGAGTAAGCGACCGGCGCGGCGGAGGAAGCCCGGAACCAACAGACCAACTCGCCAGCCCCGAGCGTCGCGACACACCCAAACTGCCCGAACTGCGCACAGTCGCCGGAGGTCCCCAGGAACAGCCGCCCGTCCGGCCCGAGCACCGGGGGGGTACCTCCCCAATCATGTTCGCGGGCGTAAGACCAAAGGCCGCGCCCGGTGGCCCCGTCAAAAGCGAGCACCCGCACGTCGCAGCGTTGTTCTCCTCCGGGCGGCGGAGGCGGCGTGAAATAGACGTCGGTACGCGAGACGTACACCGTGCCGTTGGATCCGAGGCTTGGCGACAACACGACCCCGCCGGTCGGGATGTCCCAGATCTTCTGCCCGGTGAGCCCATTCAGCGCCGTCAGGATTCCATCCGACACCACGTAGACGGTTCCCTCAAGGCCGATGCCTGGTGACGACACGTTCCAGCCTCTGCTGTATCTCCACTGCTTCGCTCCCGTAGCAGCGTCCAGCGCATAGAGGCTCTTGTCGCTCGAACTCACGTAGATCGTTCCGCCGGCGCTGATGGCCGCCGACAGTTCGACGGGGCCGTCCGTCGCAAACACCCACTTCCGTTCCCCAGTCGCCCCGTTCAAGGCGTAGAAGCTGCCGTCCTTGGACCCGACATACACGGTGTCGTCCCACCCCAGGGCCGGCGAGGCAACCACGTTGCTGCCGGTCTGAAACGACCAACGTTCCTGGCCCGTGGCCCCCTGGAGGGCATAGACCTTCCCATCCTCCGAGCCAACGTACACGGTGCCGTCAGTCCCGATGGCCGGGCAGGACCACACCCGACCGCCCGTGGCGAACTCCCACAGCTTCTCGCCCGGTTGCGCGGCGTCCGCATACTTCATGATCGCGATCAGCAGGCCGGCGCTCAGCGACCGGGCTACAGGGATGTGCTTCATAGCTTTGCCACGGGACCGAATCCCGCTAGTTGGAGGTGACTGTTGAAACGTCATAGACCCGTACCAACCCCCGCGTGGTCCCGACCGCGATCAGCCGACCGTTGGGTGAGAAGGCGACAGATGACACCGCTGCAGGCGTGCTGGACTCATCACGGAATACCGCCAATCCGGTGCCGTCGTTGATGCGCCAAAGCCGCGCCGTGGTGTCGTGACTGCCGGTGAGGAGCAACTGCCCGCTGGGAGCGAAGGCAACCGCCGCGACGACCTCGGTGTGGCCCGCAAAACGGGCTTCAAGTCCACCGTCGCTGAGCGCCAGAGCCTGACTTCGCCGCCGCCGCCGCCGGAAACCAACCGAGCGTTGTCGGGCGAGAAAGCGAGGCTGTGCAGCGAGTGGGTTAGGTCGCCGGGCGCGGCCGCCAGTTCGAGCTGCTTCCGGCGGGTCGCGATCTCCCAGATCACAACAAGGTTGTCGTGCGTGCCCGCGGCAATGCGGAGACCATCCGACGAAAATGCCAGCGGTGGACTGAGCCCTTCCGTGGGATGGGGGAACTCACGCATCTCGCCGTTGCTCACGTCCACGACCGTCAGCGAGGAATCGGCCCCCAGCCCCGCCACGTATCGGCCGTCGGCGGACACGGCCAATCCGCGCGGGGTGAGGCCAAAGGGCCGCTGCGCGAGAATCGTGCCATCCGCCGGGCGCCAGACCCGCAACACCGGGTCACTCCAGAACCTGCCGGCGCTCACACCCGCCACGAATGCGCCGCCCGGCGCCACCGCCACAAGCGCGACCTCGTCCTCGGCATCCCCGGCAGAAAACGCGCGGTTGATGTGCCGGTCTGGCAGGTTCCACAGCCGTGCACCTTGTCCATCCGTGGCCACCAACCCCGATCCGTCCGCGAGGAAGGCCAGCTCGCGCACGCTGGCATCATGACCGGCCAGCAGCGTCGTCGGCGCTGGTTCGGCCCGCGCCGAGGCGAGGCGATAGAAACTGCGTCCCTCGGTTGTGGCCACGTCGTGCTTTCCTTCATTTCCCGGTGCCACCACGGCCCATTCGGCAGCGTCCAGCGAGGGCGAGCTTTCAAGCTCAAGCCCGGACAGCAGCGCATTCCAGCCGATCCGGACCTGCTGGCCGCCGTGGATGATCGCGAGCGAATCCGGTACCTCGCCCGCGACCAGGGGAACGCCCGGTCGCGGTTCCAAGGCTACCGTGCCCAGGCTGCCTTCTTCCCTCCCGCCGTCGGAGCGTGGAGCCAAAAGGAACCAGCCGTAGTGAATGCCGTCACTTGCCTCGACCCGAAGCCCGACATAGCCCTGAACGTAGAACCAACGGGGCAGACCGGGATTGGGCGGCCAGTCCGCCCGTAACCGAAGCGGGGCCGACTGCCAGCGCCGCGATCCGAGGGTGTCCTCAGCCACTGCTGCGCCGGGGCGCAACGTGGGGCCCGAGAGGACTTGTGCCGTTCCCAGCGGCACCAAATCCTCCCACTTCTCACAGGGCGGTCCACCGCAGTCTCCCCCCAAGTGGACGGTGATCGCGAAGTCCACGATCCCGTCGCGGTTCAGATCCAACTCGCGGACGAGGTAGTCGTTGTCGCCCCTCGCGCAAAGGGCCAGCAGGTACGGCGTCAAGCAAAGCCATCCCTGTTTCATGGCGGTCATGGCAGCACCCCGCGCCTGAAGGTACGGCCGCGGGCAGCAGCAGTGGAGAACGGGCAGCCAACCATCGTCGAGGTCAGCGTGGAAGATTGGGTGCAACGCCTCCCTCGTCTCGCGCGGTTCCTGCGGACACCGCAGCCAACCAAGATGGTCCCCTTGAACGGAAGGTTCGATTTCATTGGTTCGAGTGGCTTGGTTACCGCACCGTTCCCCATGCGCCGGGACGTGTCAACCGATACTTCAAAGCCACGGCCACAACGCGACTCCCGCGCGTCGGTCATCCCCGGCGGATGGCGAAATCCGGGACGGCCCTGGCTCGCATCAGTTAAGTCCCGGCGGTGCCGGAAAAGTACGTGGGTCTGGCCTTTGACCTCACCACTGCCGACTTACTGGCGAGCCGCGGGCTCGCCCACCGCCGTCCGCCACGATGCCCTTCTCCGAGCTAACTCTCTGCGAGCCATAGCGGCCCCTCCATTCACATCCTCGGGCCAACTTACTGCGCGTAATAGAACCTCGCGTTGCCCGCGACCTCCTGGATCAGGGCTTCACCACTCCGCAAGGTCACGAGCGGGATCGCCCGCAGTGGGTCTGCATTGGGGAGGGCATCGCAAGCCCAGATGGTGAACGAGTCGTCGGCATTCCAGCCACCCAGCCGCACATGGCGTGGGCCGTCTCGTTCGATCGTGAGCTGTGGCCTGGACGGGGAGATGACCAGATCGTCGAAGCCCAGCCATTGCACCGGGTGCTTGCCCATCTCCACGCCCACGATGGCAAGTCCCCATTGCTGCGGATTTCGCAGGACCATCGCCAACGGAAACTTGAGATGTCCCGGCAGCGCGTCCCCCGTGCCGGCCGTCGAAGGGGGCGAGTCCACGATGTCCCAGCCGCTGAGATCAAGCGTCACGCGCAGTCTGGTCTGAAACCAGGGTTCACTCGGGGGAAACCAGAGCGGAGGAGGGGGCAGCGGAAGGGCCTTCTTGCAGAAGTAGAAGACGTAGCTGCTTTCGTCCTGCCAGTGGCCGACGAATACGGTCAATCTCCCATGCAGATCCGCGGGCCAGTCGTTCAGCATGAGCCCCCGATTGAGCCACACACTCACGTCGCCGTTCTCCAACAGGTTGACAGGGTGAACAGTCCCGTAGGTGTAAAGCGGGTAGTACCGGTTGGGCCCCGTGACCGGCCACGAGGCGCAATCGTCCAGGCGACAAGCCACATCTCCAGAAACACCGCCCCCCATCCCCGACCATGTCATTGGACCGCCCGGCTCCACACCCGAATACCAGTACCAGCCGTCGGCGTCTCCAGCCTCATTCCAGTCTTCATTGGTGCCGGTGGGTGCGGGCGCAGTCGCGGCCGAAAAGGGCCCGGCGAAAATAACGAACACCAGCAGAGACCGTTCGACAACGTGCCACTGCATCATTTTGCCCATCGCTGACGGATCTGCTGAGTTCATCGCGAGTTCCTTCGTCTCGCCAGCTCTCGTGTTCAACCGGCTCATGCTCGCGTCTTGTGTCGCCACTGGGCTCTCAGCGGGTGCATGAACAAGGCATAACCTCACCGGCCGGATCCTTGGGCTCTTGTGACTGCCTCTGAGGGCTGATGGGGCCCCGCTCACTTACACGCACGCCACTCCCACTCTGGCGGTTCGAGGTTGTGCGACGTATTCGATCGGTTCTCTAGCGCTCCGCTCGGAAGAACCTCATGGGCTCCGTAGGCCTGAACGTGATCCCAGCATCGCTGGTGATCATGCCAAATGTAACAGGCTCGGGAAACTCCCATAGGATGAACACTTCATCTTCGTCGTAGGTCCCTTCCACATTAACAGTTACCCAGCCGCCAGCCAGCCGTTGTATTGTCAGGCGCGGCTGGAACGGCGACAAGAGCAGGTCGTCAAAGCCCAAGAAACCGGCCGGCCGGGCATCTCCGGGCACATTGACAATCGCGATACCCCACTGTGCGGGTTGCTTGAGAAGCTCGACCAGCGGGAACTTGACACGGCCAGGCTGATCCGTGGTCGAACCGGGCGGCGAGGGTTGGGAATCCACGATGTCCCAGTCCTCCAAATTGTCGGTCAACTGGAGACCGGTCCGGAACCAGTCATGGTTGGCCCCGATTGAGCCCCAGTCCACGCGATAGGGGAAGTAATGCTTGAAAAAGTAGAAGGCGTAGTTGTTGTCGTCCACGAATATCCCGACAAAGACGGTCAAATCTCCCTTCAACTCGGCTGGTTGGCTCGGCTCGGCCTTGAAGTTCAAGGCAACGCTGACGTTCGGCTTTTCGTAGAGGTTGACGACGTGATAATCTGCTACGCTGTAGAGCGGGTAGTAGCGGTTGAGATGGGTCACCGGCCAGATCGCCAGGGCGTCGAGTGGGCAGCGCACGAAAGGGCTGTTGCCGACGCCGCCGTCAGGCCGCCACTGCAGAGTCACCCCCGGCTCAGCACCGGCGTAATAGAACCAACCGTTCGTGTCATGCTGCCGATTCCAATTCTCGGCATGTTGCCTGGCTGACAAGAGGTCAAAACCGAGATTCCCTGAGAGTGGACCGGTGGCACCGAACAGGCCAATGCCCCATTGCTGCGGGTCGGCCAGAAGTTCGGTCACCGATGGAGCGCCCTGCGGGGGTTGCTGGAGTTCAGGGATCCACTTCCAGTCGCTGGGGTTCCCTTCGACCGTGATGATGCTCCGCTTCCAGCCATTGGTGCCGGGGTCGAAGTTCTCTCGGGCGTAGCGGTAAAAGGCGTAGTTGTCCGGCGCATTCCACCGGCCGATCCAGAGGCTGAGCGTGCCTCCACCGAGATTTGCGAGTAGCGGCTGGTTTCCCGCCTGCACCATCGGATTCGGGTTGAGGAACACGCTGATCTGGTTGCGATCCCGCAGGTTCAACGGGTGAAGTGCGCCTTGTTTCGCGCAGCCGTAGGCGACGAGCGGAAACAAGGCAGCCCCCGTCATCGCTGATGTTTCCAGTTCCGCCAGGGGAGTCCATGCGAATCCGGAACCCGCCACACCTCCGGCCTCCGACCAACGAACAGGAGGCCCAAGTTCGCCGGTTCCGAAATAGTACCAGCCGTTGGTGTCGCCGGCGTGGTCCCACGTTTCCCAACGGAACTTCTTGGTCACCCGCACCTCATCGAAATACACCTGGCCGGTGGGTTGACCGGTCGCGTCGAAGATCGCAAAGCCCCACTGTTGGGGCAGCGACAAGACGTCGGCCAGCGCGGGTGGGTTGATCCCGGCGGCGTGGTATCGGCTCCAATCGGTGCCAGCAGCGGTCAGTTCGATTTCGGACGTGATCCACCCCAAACCGGTCGTGCTGAACTTGGCCCGGGTGAAGCAGTAGAACGCGTAGTCGTTATCGGCTCGCCACTCGCCAACGAACAGGCGTAGTGAGCCACCCTGCAGGTTGGCATTGCCGCGTTCTAGATTAACCGAGAGTTTCACCAGCGGTGTCGCTGCGAAATCCACGGGATGATTGTCCTCATAGGTGTACAGGGGATAGTACACGACGGGATTCTCGGGGAAGTCCGTCAGCGTGCCGAGTTCACTGGAGACGCACGGCGTGCCGTCAAACCCTCCGTTCGAGATCCACGTGATCGCCTTGTCGGCGTCCTCACTGAATTGAAACCACCCGGTGATGTCCGGTTGGTCGTACCAATTCTCGCACAGCTCCGCCGGGATCGTCCCTGGACCAGCGCGAACTGCGGTCAGGGTCAGTATGCTCAAGATGATGGCGCACGCGCGGGTCAACGAACGCTGCCAGTTCTCAAACGCTTGTGGCTGGAGGTTTGGCTTCATATGTCGGTCCTTCCGTTGGTTGCTTCGGTTTGACGCTATGAAGATGGGCGCCCCATCGCCGTCGGCAACCGCGATTTCTTTTGATGGTTGACTCGTGGTTTCTTTTGACGCGTCAGGCTCGGCTGCAGGTGCTGGCGGGGCTCGTGACTGGAGAGCGCCCGTGTCACCTGCCGTCCGTCGTCGGTTCGGTGGTTCCGCCGCCAGTCGGTCGGCGGACAGCCGAGGTGGGCTTTGAACGCCTGGCGGAAGTAATTGGCGTCCGTGTAGCCGACGGCGTAAGCGACCTCACAGATGGAGACTCGCGGATCGGCGAGGAGTTCCTTGGCCCGCGCCAGCCGCAGGTCATCCAGGTAGTGGTGGAACGTCCGACCGACGGTCCTGGAGAAGAGGTCGCACAGGTAGCAAGAGTTCCGCCCCAGTGCGGCAGCGACGTCGTCGAGGCGAATCGGTCGGTGGTAGTTTTGTTGGACGTAGTCGAGCATCTGCGCGACCAGCGGATGGTTCGAACCGCAGTGCGGACGAGCTGCCGAGGGAGGAGGGCAGCCATCGGGGCAGTCCACCGTGGCCATCTTGGAAGTCGCGGTGAGGGCAAGGTCGTACGCCAGCAAGCGGATCAGTCGCACCGCGTCGGCGAACTTCGGGGGGAGCGAACCGTCGGCAAACGATCCGGGCGCTTGCACGACCAACGAGAGGGGATGCGCGCCGGCCACTTTCAGCGGCAGCACGAAGGTCATCAAACCAAGGGCGCAAACCGAGTGACTGCCCGGCGTTCGGCCGGCGAATTCTGGCGCGCCCGCGCAGAGGGCGCAGGTGCGGCAAAGTGCGGGAAGGGAATGACGCGAGGCGTCGAGCCGGCGAGCGTGGGGACAGAGGAGTGCCGGAGCTTGCGGGAGTGACTTGTGACAAGACCGGTGCCAGAGCACTCCCAACCGGAATCCGGTTATTCGCTGGAACCAGCGCAGGCGTTCCCGGTTGATGAGGGGAGCGAGGACGGCTTGCAGTCGCGGGGGCAGGGTTTGCGGTTCGGGCGCGCACGAAGTCCCGGCCCGGCCAACCCCGGAACTACCCGGCCTTGCCAGCCCCGTGCCCGCGGGCGGGCCGGATGGCGCGTGATTGATGGGGCACTGCCCGACGATCTCGCCCCGTCTTGTCTCCCGCCGATGACTTCCCCTTCCGGACGGCCAACCTCTTGCCGGACAACGGGGCGACGTCCGGTGAGGGACGGCGCTTCCAGTCAGAAGCGAGGGGGCTGAGTTCACGGTCCGTTGTGTCGGAACTTCAACTGCCAAGAGGCCGAGTGCCGGGGCGCCAGCCCGGCAAACGTGATTGGGTCTGGAAGCTGGATTCTCACATCACGTCGTCGAGCTCGGCTCCCGATCAACGATGTCCAGGCGCCAGCCGGAAGAACCGGCGGTCACCCTCGAGCGGCAGCACCGCCCGACCCGGCTTCTGCCCACCGACACCGATGGCTTGCCAGTCGGGCGGATCGAGGCGCACGGTACTCTCGATCACTTGATTGGTCAGCGCGGCGTTCCAAGAAACGGCAAGCAACCCGACATTCGTGAAGGCCCAGAGCGATTCCGGCACCGCTCCGGCGAAGAGCGCCGTGGCCGGCCGGGGCTCGAACGCGAACGAATCATCCGATGGGCGAAACCAGGCGAGGTGAATGCCGCTGGCGATGTCCAGGCGCAGCCCAAGATACCCTTCGGACCTCGACAGATAGTGGCTGGGGTCCGGATCGCCGGGCGAAGGCGTCCGATCAAGTGTCATGCCAATGTTGGACCAGCTACGGCCGTCCACTGGCACGACGGTAATGGCGGCGGTAGCGGTCAAGTAGTCACCAGAGAGCAGCCGGGTATGCCGCAAGGGGACCAGTTCAGTCCAGGCGGTGCCGTTCCAAATGCCGAGGTAGTCGAATTGGCCTTGCCGGTTGACCACGGTGACAAAGTCCACCTGCCCATCGCCATTGACATCCCAACGTGTGCGGCGGTCCTCGTAGGCTTGTCGCGCCGGTTCTCCGACGGTGCCGCCGCTGAGATCGTGGGCGAGAACTTCGAAGTTCCGGCTGATTCGAATCCAGCCCGTGCAGGCGGGAGACAGGGTTTGGTCGCGCACCGTTACGACGACTTCGAGCCGGGCGGCCAAGGGGCCTGCGCGCGCCAACACGTTCCCCTCCTCGTCCCGTTCCTCGTCGAACAGCAGCACCGTCGCGGGGGCGCCTCGCCAAACCGCCGGTGGGGCCGGCAGCGACGGAGGAAAGAAGCCCTCGGTCAGCGACAATGGAAACCATACGGTTCCGGTCGCTACTTCGGCTGGAGTCACCAGCACTTCGAACCCGGCGCGGTTGGTCAACGTGACCATCGTCCTGGTCACGCCGGTCGCCACGTTCGTCCGCCAGCGGGTGCGCAGGACGAAGTCGAGTCCGCCGCCGTTCAGATCGATCTGGGTGAGGCGGCTCGATTCGTTTTCGGGCGCGGGGGGTGGTGCCGGCCGGTCGCCCACGCGAATGGCGGCTCCGGGCTCTGGCTGCCAGCCGCAATCGTCTGGGTCCTGGAGGTTCACCCAGGCGACGTGTTGGCCGTCCGGGGCAATGAACCGCACGCCGACGTAGGGTCCCACCGGCTCGAAGGGCGGCATGGGTTCGCCCGTGGGCATCAGTTGCCTCGACAGGGTGATTTGCTCCAGCCAGTAGCCTCCTTGCGTCGCGTTCGGGCTCAAGACGTCATTGGTGGTCAACGGAGTTGCGGGCGACCACAGCGCCGCCCCGGCGGCGGCTTGGAGATAGGCCCCCCGCACCGTGATAGGAACCATGGTTCCGGGCCACCCTCCGCCTATGTACTCGATCCAGGTTCCCTCCACCCGCGAAACCTCGCTTACCCCGTCGCGGTCCAAGTCCCGGAGCCACACGGTGGTCAGTTGGTTCTCCTGCCCGGTCAGGGGTTCCCCGAGCAAACAGGCGCCCAGTATCGTCAGCCAGCGACCGACGCAGCTTCGGGGGCGAAACAAGTCCGCATGGGAAGCCGCCCCCCGCACGAGGAAGGTGCGAGACGCCATTGGGGCAGGCGTGTCGGGCAAACGGCAGTTGACCGTGAAGATCGCTCTCATGCCGATGAATCACTGGGGAGTGGTGGATGGTTTGAGACGATAAAAGCGCTGCCTGCTTGCCGGTTCGGTCTCGTACGGACTGGCCGCGCCGGTTAAGTCCTGCCAGACCGCCGGAGTCAGCGTTTCGCTCGATTGCAGGATGGCGGGCGGCGTCCATTGGATCCGCACCCAGCCCTCCTGCCAGGAGATCTCCAGACGCAAAGGCGCTGGAGCAGTCATCCGCCCGGTATTCCGGGCGTTGCCCCGAAACTTCGGCCAGGGGCTCTCGGCCAAACCGCTCGTGCCCTGGAGAGCATAGAGCCGCCCATCCATTGAACCGACATAGACCGTCCCGTCGGTCGCCAACGCCGGAGAAGACCACACGTCGCCCCCCGTTTGAAACTCCCAGACCCGCTTTCCCGTCGCCGCGTTCACCGCCAGGAGTTTCTGGTCCCCGGATCCCACATAGACCGTGCCGTCGGCACCGATCGTCGGGGAGGAATACGACCGGCCGGCGGTGTCGAACTGGATGCCGCGTCCTCCGTTCGTCCCGTTGAGTTGGATGACGTAGCCGCAATACGTTAACGACTGTCCCGGAGTGAGCCCACAGAAGAAGCTGTACCCCTCGAAAACCGTGCCATCCGTTCCGATGGCTGGGGAACAAACCAGATCGCTCCCCCAAGTCGGAAAATCCCAGCGCTTCTGCCCCGTCTTTCCGTCCAAGGCATAGATGTCGCCCCATTGGGATCCTACATACACCGTCCCGTCCGTCCCGACCGCCGCCGAACGCCGCACCTCGCCCCGCGTTACGACCTCATGGGAGTCAATGGATTCACGCGTTGTGAATTCCCAGACCTTGCGTCCGGTCGTTCCCTCCACCGCATAGATCTTCCCGTCCACAGACCCCACATAGACGGTCCCGTCGGCCCCAATTGCCGGGGAGCACCAGAATGACGGGCAACAGCTTTCCACCCGCGTCGTCGGAAACTCCCAGACCTGGCGTCCGGTCGCTCCGTCCAAGGCGTGGAGCTTGATGTCCGCCGGCAGATTTGCGTTCGGATACACATACACATACACTGTCCCGTCCCCTCCGATGGCCGGCGAAGAATCGACGGCGCCACCGGTCGGGAATTTCCAGAGCTGGCTGCCCGTGGTCCCGTCGAGCGCATAGACGTTTCCGTCGCACGACCCCACATACACGGTGCCGTCGGCCCCAATCGCCGGTGCGGAATCCACCCAGCCGCCGGTCTCGAACTCCCAGTGTTTGCTCCCCGTCAGACCGTTCAGCGCATAGACCTTTTGATCCCGTGAGCCCACATACACCGTCCCGTTCGCGCCGATGGCGGGCGAGGAAGCGACGCCACCGCCGGTCGTGAACTGCCATTTGAGGTCGCCTGGCAACGACGAAAACAACGCCTGAATCCGCTTGGCTTCGTCCAGAGTGAGGATCAGAGGATTCTCCACGCCCGACGCGTCCCCGTGCCATCTCAGGAACGTGCGGTCGGCGGAGGCGATGGCCGTCAGTTCGACACGCTGCCCGGGTTCGAAGACCTGGAAAGAGGGCTGCACTTCGATCCTTCCCAGTCCGATCGCCGCGAGCGTCAACGGATAGCCGACCACGACGCGGGCCACCACCGAGGTGGCGCTCCCCCAGTAATTGGTGACCGTGACGCAGTAGTCTCCCGCGTCTGTCAACCGGGCCTCGGTAACGCTCAGCGTGTCGCTTGCCGCACCGACAACCGGCTGACCGTCCCGATGCCACTGGTAAGTCAGCGGTGGCGTGCCGCCCGCCGAAACGCTCAGCGTCAACGCGCTGCCCACCGCCACCCGCACACCCGCAGGTTGCACGGCAATCTGGGGAGAAAAGGGCAGCAGCGGAAACGTGAATCCGCACAAGCCGACCATGCCCGGCGGAGTGTCGGGAGCTTTCGTGAGTGTCAGAGACACCGGACTGCTCCTGCCGGCAAGACCGCCCTCGGTCAGAGCCAACTCATAGGTGCCGCCAAAGGCGGCCTCCCATACGCGCATTTCGACAAACACCTCCGTCCCGGCGGCGAACGAAGTAGTTATGACAGTGGTGACAATGTATCCGGCGGCCGCACCCGTCCGGAACGGTTGCGCGACGCCGACTGGCGACAGGCTGGACAGGGTCGTTCCAACGTAGGCTTGCGCCAGAAAGGCGGCACCATCCGGTTTCGTAACGCCGTCCGGCAGGAACACTGGCGCGTCAATCCCCGCTGCCGTAACGCGGTTTCCGAAGAGAAACTGTCCTTGGGCCAGAGAGACCCAGGTGGCGCAGCTCACGGCGGCTGCCACGATCAAAGATCGTCGCATGAGCCCTCGCGAACAGCACGACTCTCGCGAAGTCAGCCCGCGCCGTCGGCCTCGGTCCGGCAGCATCCTTCTCTGTTCTCCCGCGAGATCACCGGCCGGATCACGACCCCGTCCTTCCCGCCGGGCGGCAGCGGGCGGGCGTGCGGCTGCATCGGAGGCGGTAGCGTAACCAGCCGGCGACGCCGTGCGGCAGGCATTCTTGGTTTGCATGGCGATCATTGGGTTGAAGTGGATCCACCGGTTGCTCCCAATGACTTCACAGCAGTGGCGTGGGCCGGTACACGCCCCCGGGATGATCGCAGGCTCCGGTGTTCGCGCGCAGGCAGGCGTGGCCGTTGGTGGCCGGCCAGACGACCATCGGGGTGTGCTGCTGGCGGGAACCGTCTTGTGCGGGACGGACGGCTTCGACGCAGTGTGGCACATGCGTGACGCTGGCATGGGACCCTGACTCCGCGGGAGCACCGGCTCGCCCACTCCCATCTTCGGCCACCGTCCCGACCCGATCCCTTCGAGGAAAGCAGCGGCACTCGACGCGCCTGCTCCCTATGGAATCAGGCTGAACGTGCGCCCCTTCCGGACGGAAGGCAAGGGGAGACTGGATCGACGGCCGCCCTCCCTTTCTCCTGTTTCATTGCCTGATGCTCTGAAGACACGAAAGCGATGTGTGGGCATGCGGGACCGGTTTCGGAAGCGAGTTGCGATGCGTCGGTGCGAACCGCTCGGTTTCCGCCCAGGCCGTGGAACTCAGCCACCATGGCGCCGGGCACAGACGTGAGATTTCCCCCTGAGCGGTTTGCCCCGATGCGCCGGTCGCGGCAGCAGACAGCCCGTGATGCCGGGTACGGCGTCAGGCAACCCGCTTGCCCAGACCGAAGAATGCTTCCAAAGCGCCGGTGCCGAGCGCCTGCCAGATCTTGATGACTTCGTAGGTGATGACCGTGCTGAAACTCACCGCCAGCCAGACACAGACCCCCTCCGCTGGTAACTCGCGCCAGGCGCCAATGTTCAACCCCATCATCGTGGCAGGCCGGTAGCCCCACCAGCCGTAAGGCAGGGCCAGCGTGACTTCCCAAAGCAGGCTGAGCAGAAGGATGAGGAAAAAGGTGAAGCCGAATGCGCGCCAGTTGATGAAGGGGCGAGCGGTGTGGAAGAAACCCGCCGACGGAATGATCGACACGACGGCGAGGTAGGTGAAGTACCAGGGAAAACCGGCCGGCGAAGCGGAGAAGCCCTTTTTGTAAATCGCGGCGCCGGCGATCAAGGCCGCTCCCAGCACCGCCGAGGGAAGATGAAAGCGCGCCAGTCTTACGATGCCGCGCGCCTGCGCCCGGTAATCGGGGATGTTGTAAGCGGCAACCCACCATTCATCCGCCCAGATGTAGCTCAGGAGCACGAGCATGAAGCCGGTGAGATAGAAGAGGAATTCCTCGAGGGGGATCGGTCCGCCCACGGCGGGGATACGGACGCCGAGCGTGGCGTGCCGGTTGGCGAAGGTGAAGAAGGCATTGCCGAAGAGCAGGTCGAGCAGGAACCCCACGGGGACCAGAACGGCGAGGGTGCGCCAAAACGCTTTGCGGACCAGGGCAAGCTCGGTCCGGCGCGCGAACCAGATGCCCAGCGCGGCCAGCGGGACGACGAACAGCAGCAGGCTCCAAGTGTAGCCGGCGGGCGTGGGGTTGTCCGAGTCGAGCTGAAGCACACCCGGATGCCGGACCGTGCGCAAGGTCAGGGCGGCGGGCAAAACCAACAACCCGACGATGAGGAAGACGACTTGGGCCGCCTGGTTCGACGCGTGTTGCCGGGCGGCATTGGGCGAAGACGAGGGTGGTGTACGCGGCATCAGTTGAGCTTAGCAGCACGGCAAGGCAACGGCAAAAGCAGCCCGGAAAGCTCGCGCGAGCACCGGGCGGATCGTCCGTCTCGCGCCCGGTCCCGCAACGCCGGATTCCACCAGCGTCGCGTCCGGCATCCCCTCCGAAGGGCCTCGGGCTTGCGGCCAGGCGGCGACGGAACCGGCATCTCAGATCGAGGGAGCGTACGGACTGAGCTCAGCAACAGATTGAGCTCGGCGCCCCGATAACAGGAGCCGCGGCAAAGGCACGAATGACCAGGCCGCCGGGCACTTGGTTCTCCTCAGCGCCTTACGCCCCGGTCGTCACTTGAACAGCTCGGCGAAGAACTGTTTCATCGCCTCCCAGGAACGCCGGTCGGCGCGCTCGTTGTAGGCCGCACCCTTCGTGTTGTCGCTGCCCGCGTCCCAATCCGTGAAGGCATGAACGGCCCCGCCGTAGGCAACCAGTTGCCAGTCCACGCCGCCCCGGCGCATCTCCTCCTCGAACGCCGCGACCTCCGAGGCGGGCACAAAGGGGTCGTCGGCTCCATGCAGCGCCAGGACCTTGGCCTCGATGTTCCTGGCGTCGCCGGGCGTCGGACTGCTCAAGCCGCCGTGGAAGCTGACCACGCCGGCGAGGTCGGCCCCGCTGCGGGCCAGTTCCAAAACCGCGGTGCCGCCAAAGCAGTATCCGATGGCGGCCATCCGCCGGGCGTCGGTGCGTTCCTGCCGGGCCAGCACGTCCAGCCCGGCCCGGACGCGCGCCCGCAACAGGTTGCGGTCATTCTTGAACCGGCCCGCCTCGGCCCCGGCGGCCTGGGGATCGCTGGGCCGGATGCCCTGGCCGTAGATGTCCGCCGCGAAGACGTTGTAGCCGAGACGGGCGAGCATGGCGGCCCGCTTCTTCTCGTACTCCCCGAGTCCCTTCCACTGGTGAACGACCAGCACGCCGGGGCGCTTGCCGGATAGCGAGTCGTCGTAGATGGAGTAGCCTTCGAGCACTGTGTCGCCCTGCTGGTACTCGATGGATTGGGAAACCAGCTCGGCCCGGGCGCTCAGCGCGGCCATAACCATGGAGATAAGACAGATTTCAGTTCGCATGGTGGGTTGTAGCCCAAGACGGAGGGAATGCAAACGGCTCCGCCCTCGAACCCAGAAACGGCCACCCTGGTTCTCCAGGGGCTGCGTGACTTGAGGTTCACCGGCGCAACGCCCGCATGGGTTCGGGGCCTTCTCGCACCCGACTGGCTGTGCCCTGGCGACGGCGGCGATGGCCGAGAGACTCCGGGCCACGGACCGCCCAAACAAACGGGGCGGAGCAATGCCCCGCCCCGGCGCAAATCCCGGCCCGCGATGCCGTCTCCGGTGCTCAGCCGCCGACGGTCGCCAGTTCTTCGTTGTTGGCGGCGTTGATGATCTTGAACTGCTCGGCGTGGAACGTCGGCTCGCCGCGGAAGCTCAGTTTTCCAAAGTACTTCTTCTCGAGTTCGATGATGAGTTTTTCGTCCTCGTTACGCAGCCGCTCCAACACCCCGGGGTGGACCAGGACATGGAGCTGGAAGTCCGACTCGTCGCGCTGCCGGCGCCGCAGGATTTCCGCCAGCTTGCGCTGGATTTCCACGCTCATGCTGAGTGCACTCTTCACGACGCCGTGGCCTTTGCAGTAGGGACAATCGTCATAGACCGCCTCATGCACGCTCTCGGTGTGGCGCTGGCGGGTCATTTCCATGAGACCCAGTTGGGAGATCGGCAGGACGTGGGTGCGTGCGCGATCGCGTTTGAGCAGGTCGCGCATCTTGTTGTACACGGCCTGGCGGTCCTTGCCGGATTTCATGTCGATGAAATCCAGCACGATCAAGCCGCCCATGTTCCGGAGGCGGAGCTGGCGGCAGATTTCCTCGGCGGCCTCGAGATTGACCTTCGAGATGGTGGACTCGGGGTCCTTGGCACTCTTGTGGCGGCCGGTGTTCACGTCGATGGCGACCAGGGCCTCGGTCTCGTCCACGACGATGTAGCCCCCGCCTTTCAGATGCACCTGGCGGGAGAACGCCGTCTGAATCTGCCGGCTGATGCTGAACCGGTCGAAGACGGGCTGGGAGTCGTTGTAGAACTTCACCCGGTTGGCCGACCGCGGGGAGATCTTGCTGATCATGGCCCGGACGCGTTCGTAGGCGGTGTGGCTATCGACGACGATGCGCTCGACGTCGTCGGTGAGGAAGTCGCGCACCGTGCGCTCGATCAGGTCCGGTTCGCGGAACACGCAACAGGGGGCGGGCTGGTTGTTGATCTTGTCCTGCACGCTCTTCCATTCTTCCAGCAACAGGGCGAGGTCGCGGACGAAGTAGCGTGCCTGCTGGCCTTCGCCGGCGGTGCGGATGATGACGCCCATGCCCTCGGGCAGGGTGAGGCCGCGGACGATCTTCTTGAGGCGCTGGCGCTCTTCGTGGTTGTCGATCTTGCGGGACACGCCGCACTGGTCGGAATTCGGCAGGAGCACCAGGAAGCGGCCGGGGATGGCCAGGTTCGTGGTGACCCGCGGTCCTTTGGTGCCGATGGGACCCTTGGTGACCTGAATGACGATGTCGGTGCCCGGCGGATAGAGCCGCGGAATGTCGCGCTGGGTGATCTTCGGCTTCTCGCGCCGACGCCGGTCTTCGCGCTCGACCAGTTCGACGTTGCTGTCGAAGTTCGCCGGCACGATGTCCCAGTAATGGAGGAAGGCATTCTTCTCGAAACCGATGTCCACGAACGCGGCCTTGAGGCCATCTTCGAGATTGCGGACCCGGCCCTTGAAGATGCTGCCTACCAGGCGCTCCTCCTCGGTACGTTCGATGGTGAACTCCTCGAGGCGGTTTTCCTCGAGCACCGCGACGCGGGTTTCGAGCGACTCCGCATTGATGATGATTTCCTTGTGGCTGGTTTCCTTGGGCCGGACCATGCGCTGCACGCGCTGGATGACCTTTTGCGCCGCGGCCTTGAGCGTGCCCATGAGCCCTTTGGGGGCCTCGGCCACGGGCGGGACGGGCGGTTCTTCCTCGCGGACTTCGGCCGGCACATCGAGGTGCGGCTGGCGGTAGCTCCTTTTCGGGAGTGCCGCCGGGGCCTCGGCCACGGTGGTGTTGGGGGCTTCCGCGGGCAGGCCTTCGGCCTGGTTCTGGGCGCGGTGGACTTCGCGCTCGTGCCGGCGAAAATCGAAGACGGATTCCTCGGCGAGTTTGTCGCCGATCGCATCGGCCCGGGCTTCGAGCGCGGCCTTCTCCGGCTTGAAGGTCTGTCCGCGGCCGGGGCGGAAGCGCTGTCCGCGGCGGCGGCGGGAGAAACTGCGGTCACTCATAAACTAGTAATGTTGGCGGTGGAGGTGGACGTTCTGCAGCAAGCCTGCCGCGATCAACGAGCACAGCACCGAAGTCCCGCCGTAACTGAGCAGCGGCAACGGTATGCCCGTCACAGGCATCAAACGGATGTTCATGCCGATATTGATGAAGACGTGGCAGAAGAACAGGGAAACCACGCCCACGGCAAGCAACATTCCCAGGCGATCGCGCGCCTGGCCGGCGATTTTGATCCCGCTGAACAGGACCACGGCATACAGCGCGAGCACCGCCACGCTGCCCATAAAACCGCTTTCCTCCGCGATCACGGAGAAGATGAAGTCGTTATGGGCCACGGCGCGCGGGAGGTACCCGAGGGCGTTCTGCGTGCCCTGGCGCCAACCTTTGCCCGTCAGGCCACCGGAGCCGACGGAGATCAGCGCTTGCTCCACGTTGTGCGAGGCATCGCGGTACTCCCGCCAGGCCTTCGCCCGTTCCGCCTCGGTGGCATTGGCCGGGACGAAACTCTTTCCGAAATAGACCATGAGCCGCCGCATCTGATACGGCTCGAGATTGATGATCCGCCAGTTCAACGGCGCCCAGAGGAGGTCCACCATCAGCACCGACACCACCAGCGCCCCGCCCCCCAGCAACCGGAGCAGGTAACGCGTGGGCACGCCGGCCGCGAACATCATCAGCAGCCCCACGGGCATGAGCACCAGGGCCGAACCCAGGTCCGGTTCGCGCAGGATCAGCACGAAGGGCAGGACACAGAGCCCCAGGCTCTTGAAGAAAAGGCCGACCTGCGCCATCTCCGGTTCCGGACGACTGAGATAGCTGGCCAGCGCAAAAATGAAGGCGATCTTGGCAAACTCGGAAGGTTGAAACTGGAAGGGGCCCAGCGCGATCCAGCGTCGCGCCCCCCAACCCTGCGTGCTCCCGATGCCGGGCACGAGCACCGCGATCAGAAACAGAATCGCCACCCAGTAAACGACCATCGACCAGCGGGACAACCACCGGTAATCGCGCAGGCAAACCAGGACCGCCAGTCCGAAGCCCAGAAGGTACCAGATGATCTGGCGGGTGTAGCCGCGCCGGAGCCACGGCAGGTGGGCGGTGTTCTCGTTCCCCAGCGTGGCGCTGGCCACAAACAGCCCGCCCAGCACCATCAGCCCCAACAGGGCCAGCAGCAGCGGCCATTCGAGGCGACGTTCGTGACTGAAGGTGGCGGGGCGTCTCATCGGGAAGTCAGGAGCTCCCGCCGGGGCCGGGCGGTTTCCGCGGGCGCCAGCGGCCGGCCCCCCGGGGGGGAGTCGGCCCAGAACTGCCGTTCGATGGCCTGGTAAACCTGGCGGACGACCGGCGCGCACGTGCCCCCCCCCGAACTGCCCCCTTCAACCATCGCGACCACCACGAAGCGCGGTGCCTCGAACGGCGCAAAGGAGGCGAACCAGGTGATGTGATCCACCACCCGGCCGCGCTCCTCGATCTGCGCGGTGCCGGTCTTGCCGCCGACGCGCAGGTGTTTCAACACCGGCGTTTTGCGGTCGCGCTCGTGGAAAGCCAAGAAACCGGTGCCCTCCGGGTCTTCGGTGTCGGCCAGCATGGCTTCGCGGATCAATTGCAGATTCTGCGGGTTTACGGCGAGGTCGCCCCGGACCCGGGTGTCGAACCGGGTGGGCGTCAGGCCGGGTTCCGGTTCGGGTGGCTCCATGCGCGAAACCAGACGCGGCCAGAAGACCTTGCCGCCATTGGCCACGGCGGCGGTCATCACGGCCATCTGGAGGGGCGTGACGGTGATGCCCTGACCGATGCAGGCGTCGGCCAGCTTGCCCTGCGTCCAGGCCCAGCGGGCCTCCCGCGGGTAGGGAAAATCGCCTCGCACCTCCTGCCGGAGCGGCAAACCGACCCGCTCGCCCAGGAAGAAGCGCTTGCCCATTTCCAGCAGGCGGTCGCGGCCGGCTTGGAGGCCCTCGAAAATGAAATAGGAATTGCTCGAACGGAAGAAGGCGCGGTGAAAGTCGTATGCCCCGGGGTGGGCGAGGTCCTTGATCTTTCGCCGCCCCAGAAAGTACGCGCCATGTGCCGGGTCGCTGGGGTCGGGTTCCACCTGGTAGATGGCTGCCGGATCGAGGCCGTCCTCCAGACAGGCCAGCGCCGTGACGATTTTGAAGATCGAGCCGGGTGGGTAGGCGCCTTGCGTGGCGCGATTGAAGGTCTGCCGCAGTTGCGGGTCGTTCATGAGCCGGCTGTACTCGTCCTGGCTCATGCCCCGGATGAAGGCGTTCGGGTCATACGCCGGCGAGGACGCGAGCGCCAGGATGTCGCCATCGGTGGCATCGAGCACCACGACGGCCCCGCGCGTGTTCGCGCCCAAGGACTGGAGCGCGCGCCAGGCGGCGAGTTGCAGCTCCAGATCCAGCGTCAAGATCACGTTCTGTCCGGCCTCGGCGGGTGCCCACGTGGTCTCGCTTTCGCGGTAGCAAAGGCTGTTGACGACGATGGACTGGATGCCCGGTCGGCCGCTCAGGGCGTCGTTGTAACCCGATTCGATGCCGATGGCGCCCTGGTAGCTGGGCAGGCTGTAATCGAAGCCTTCCTCCTCCTCGTCGCGAGCCAGGTCATCGCGCACCAGGTAGCCGAGCACGTGGGCGACGCCCGGGCCATGCGGGTAATAGCGCACCGGTTGCACTTCGAGGTCCACGCCGGGCAACACCGGGGCTTGCTCGAGAAACCGCGCGACTTGCCGCGGCGTGAGGTTCTCGAGGATGGGGAGCGGTCGGTAGGGCCACTGGTGGTGGTGCCGCTCGTAATCCCGCTCGGAAATCGCGACCGGGGTCCCGAGCAGCGCCCCCACCTGGGCGAAGGTGTTGCTGACCACGGCGTAGCGGACCCGCTCGTTCAGCGTCAGGACATCCGCGCGCGAAAGCCGGCCGGCCCGGCTGGCGGGGTGGAACGTGGCTTTGAGCCGCTCGAGCCAGCTCAGGGAGACCGGCGGGTTCGTGGCGGTTTTCGCGGCCAGGAACGCGGCTTTCTGACGATTGTACTCGGCGAGGAAGAGCGGCCGAAGTTCCTCGGTGTAGAGGTTGAGGATGTAGCCCGGACGGTTCTCGGCGAGCACGGCCTCGTTGCGGTCCAGGATTTTGCCCCGCACTCCCGGCACCCGGACCGTGCGAAAGGTCTGATTGCGGATCTTCTCCTGGTAACGCCGCGCGGCCACGACCTGCACGTACCACAGCCCCGACAGCAAGATGCCCAGGCCGAGGCAGACCATGATGGCCAGCCAGCGCAGACGCTGGTTGCCGCGGCGAAGTTGGTCGAGGATCAACATGGCTCAGTAGCGCCCGCGTTTGATCTCGCGGTCGGGACGGTACGGGTTGACCACCTCGGTGGGATGGGTGAACAGGGTCTCCAGCCGGTCCAGCAACCGGAAGATGGCCGGCGTGAGCACGCCGCCGGTGACGGCGAGGACCACCAGTTGCCAAAGCGATTTCCAGCCCAGGTCCGGATGCAGTCCCTTCGACAAAACCAGGAGCAACGTCAGCACCGGGGCCAGTGCGCTGGCGGCCGCACCCAGCACGAGTTGGGCGTAATCGAGCTCGCGCAGGAGCAGATCCCGGCGCCTCAACAAGACCCAGCCGATGAGGAACAGCGGCAGGATGCTGACGCCCAGCGGGTCCGCGGACAGGGAATCCAAAGCGAGTCCGGCCACGATCGCCAACGACGTGACCGCCAGCAGGTCGAGGCGTAACGCCGCATATACCATCAGCGGCGGAATCAAGCTCAGGTGGCTGCCCAGCCAGACCCGCGGGGCGTCAAAGGCCGTCTGGGCGAACACCCCCAGGAACGCCAGCAGGAGCAGGAGAACATGGCGGGCGTAGCTCATGGCATCAGGACCAACACTTCTCGCAACCGGCTGGTGTCTGCCGTCAATCGAACCCGCGCCTCCGAGTACAACCCGTAGCCGACGCTGCGGGAATCGACGATCGTCCCGACCGGGATTCCCGCCGGGAACACGCCCCCCATGCCGCTCGTATAGACCGTCATCCCGGGCCGGAGCAGACTGTTGCGCGGCAGGTGCGTCAGATCCGCCAACCGATGATCCAGCACGCCGCCGGACAGGGTCGTCAGGACGCCGCTTTCCCCGGTCTCCCGCACGATGACCGAGACGCGGCATTTCGGATCGCCCACGAGGACCACGTCCGAGGCCGTCACCCCGATGGCTTCCAGGCGTCCGACCAGACCTTCGGCGGTGACGATGGGCCATCCCCGTTGCACGCCGTCCCGGGAACCGACATCCACGCGCACCGTGTTCCACCAGTTGGCGGTGTCGCGGGCGATGATGTGGCAGGGCCGGAACTTCCACGGACTGACCTGCTGCCAGCCCACGATCTGGCGGAGCCGGCGGTTCTCGTCTTCGAGGGCCTGGGTTTGGGCCAGTTCGAGTTGCAGGGTCTGGTTCGTCTGGCGCAACGTTTCGAGTTCGTGAAGGAGCGTCGCGCGCGGTTCCACCGCCTTGGCTCCGTCGCCGGCGAGTTGATGGACGGAACCCACCAGGCCGAACAGAGGGAGGAAGAGGCTGCTGATGGCGAGCTTGGTGCGGGTGGTCACCGGGTCGGGCAGGTTCATGAGAACCAGCACCAACAGGACCACCGCGCCCAAGGCAACCCAGTGCGGTCGTTTAGACATCCGTTACCCCGTCATCAATCCGGGGCGAACGCGGAGCCCGGTTTCGCCGGCTCAGTTGCCAGAGGAGGCCACTCGCTTCAGGAATTGAAGCTCATTCAACACCCGTCCCGTGCCCTCGGCGACCGCGGTCAGCGGGTCGTCCGCGATGTGCACCGGGAGATAGGTCTCCTCGGCCACGAGCCGGTCGATGCCGCGCAACAGCGCGCCCCCACCGGCCAGGACGATCCCGCGATCCACCAGGTCGGCGGCGAGCTCGGGCGGACAACGTTCCAGGGTGATACGAATGGCTTCAAGGATGCTGGAAAGCGGTTCCTTCAAGGCTTCGCGAATCTCCTCGGAACGGACGATGATCGTCTTGGGCAGGCCGGTGCTCAGGTCGCGGCCTTTGACGTCCATGGTCAGCTCCTGATCGGGAGGGTACGCGGAACCGATGCGGATCTTGATCTCCTCCGCCGTGCGTTCGCCAATCATTAAGTTATGCGCGCGCTTCATGTGCGCGACGATCGTTTCGTCGAACTCGTCGCCGCCCACGCGCAGGCTGCGGCTGAAAACGATTCCGGCCAGCGAGATGATCGCCATCTCGCACGTGCCGCCGCCAATGTCCACGATCATGTTCCCGGCCGGTTCATGGACGGGCAGCCCGACCCCGATGGCCGAAGCCATGGGCTGTTCGATGAGATAGACCTCGCGCGCGCCGGCGTGACTCACCGAGTCCTTTACCGCGCGGCGCTCCACTTCGGTGATGCCGGACGGCACGGCCACCACCACCCGGGGAGCGATCAGCTTCCGGTGGTGAACCCGCTGAATGAAATGCCGCAACATCGCCCCGGTGACATCGAAGTCGGCGATGACGCCGTCCTTCATGGGCCGGATGGCGATGATGTTACCGGGAGTGCGGCCCAACATGCGCTTGGCCTCTTCGCCGACGGCCAGGACGTTGTTGGTGCCAGCCTGGATGGCCACGACGGAAGGTTCCCGCAACACAATCCCCCGATCCTTGACGTAAACGAGGGAGTTTGCCGTCCCCAGATCGATGCCAATATCGTTGGAAAACAGGCTCTTAACTTGCTCGAACATGAAGCGTGCCTAGCACCGGAAGAACTTAAGAAAGCCTACACGTTTCGGTCAAGGAGATTCCCCGCACCCACCCACCCGCCCGCGCCCGCTCGCCGACCCTCCCCACCTGCCCCGGGAGACGGTCACGGCGCCTTCTCGCGCGGTTCGATAAGCACGCGGCCATCCTCGACTTTGATCGAGTCGAGCTTCTTCAAGACCTCGACGCTTTTGGCATCCTTGTAAACGTCCTTGGCGAGATTCTGGGAACGTATCGCCGACATGATTTGCTCGGGCACGGGTTTTCCGTTCACCTCCAACGCGTCCAAGGTCACGAACAGAACCCCGTTTTCGAGCGAGGCCTTCACCTGGGCCGCGCCGTTGAAGTACCGGCCCTTGAGTTTGGCGACGCCGAAACTGTCCAGCGGCAGGCTGAGTTTGGCCTCGATTTTCGATCCCTCCACGGCCACCTGCACGTGGTCCTTGAACTGCGGCAGGTCCGGAGCGTGGTTGATCAGCAGGTTCAGATCTTTCGCGTTGAGCGACAAGGGCCCGGCCGGTTCGCCCGCGCGGAGCGCGTTGGCGAAGGTCTTGAAGCGGTCCTGGACGGCGGCGATCTCCGCCGGCGAGGCTTGGACCACCTCGATGGCTACGGGGGTGGTCGAGGTGTACTGCTCCACCGCCCGGTTGATGGCGTAGCGGACTCCAAAGTAAAGCCCCACCGCGCAGGCGAGGGCCAGAACGGCCACCGTGAGGCAGCCATAGAAGAAGCAGCCACGACCTTTTCGGATTTGTTCTTCTGACATACGCGTTCGGGTTGTTCGAGCGCTGAACTTGCCGGAAACCGCCCGGCGGCTCAATCACAAATCCGACCCCGACGTCCGAACGTGGCGGACTCCGGTCGGGACAGGTTCTCGGCGCGACCACCATCGACAATCCGTCGGCGGCGCAGTTACCCTCGCCGCTGATTCGCTATGCCGAAACCGAACGACACCTCCGCGCGCACGCCCGGCGACCTGGGCTTTGCCATGCCGGCTGAATGGGAGCCCCACGACGCCACCTGGCTCGGTTGGCCCCACAACGAAACCGACTGGCCCGGCAAGCTGGACGCCATCCGCTGGGTGTATGGCGAAATGGCGCGCAAGCTCGCCCCCGGCGAGACGGTTCGGCTCCTGGTCAACAACCGGGCTGGCGAGAAACTGGCGCGCAGTTACCTCACGCGCGCGGGCGTGGACTTGAGCCGCGTCGAATTCATCGTGCACCCGACCAACCGCGGTTGGACCCGCGACAGTGGCCCGATCTGCGTTCGCCGGGGCCGGGGCCGGAAGGCCGAGTTGGCGATTGTCCATTGCCACTTCAACGCCTGGGCCAAGTACGACGACTGGCAACTCGACCGCAAAGTGCCCGAAACGGCCGCCCGCGTCCTCGGCAAGACGCTGTTTCACGCCGAATGCCGGGGCCATCCCTTCGTCGTTGAAGGCGGCGGGATCGAGGTGAACGGCCGGGGTACGCTGTTGACGACCGAGGAATGTTACCTGGATCCGGCCGTGCAGGTGCGCAACCCGGGCCTGAGCCGCGCCGATTACGAAGCCACCTTCCGGCGCTACCTGGGCGTGAACCACGTCCTCTGGCTGGCGGCGGGCCCCGTTGGCGACGACACCCACGGTCACATCGACGATATTTGCCGGTTCGTGAATCCGCGAACGCTGGTGCTTATCCGCGAGCCCAACCGGCGTGACCCCAATTACCGTCCGCTCGCCGAAAACTGGGAACGCGTTCCGGACCTCCGGCTCGAGGACGGTTCGAAGCCCGAGGTGATCCCGCTGCCAATGCCCGCGCCGCTCTATTTCGAGGATTACCGCCTGCCGGCCAGCTACGCGAATTTCTACATCGCCAACGCGGCGGTGATCGTGCCCACGTTCAACGACCCAAACGACCGCGTGGCGCTGGGCATTCTCGGCGACCTGTTTCGGGACCGGCCGGTGGTGGGCATTCACGCGGTGGACCTGGTGCTCGGCTTCGGTTCGCTCCATTGCCTCACCCAGCAGCAGCCGGCGGCAGCATAGCCTGCGCCCGTTCCTGACCGGGAAATTCCCGCCGTGGTCGAAGCCGGGCAACGCAGTCGAACCCCGGCGCCACCCACGGGGGGCGGAACCCGGTCGGACCCTGATTTCCCGAGCGACTGACCACCGGCCCCGGCTTGGCTCCCGTTGCCTTTCCGCAGTCCGGCGGCCGACGTGCCCCCGACTTCGCAGAGCGGGTCAACTCCCGCAGCCGGTCGCTGCGTCCGTTCCCGGCCGCAGCCGGAAAAGGCGTTGAGCCGCCGCCACCGATCCGCTACCGTCACCGCATGATCTGGCTGAAACGCCTTTGCTTTGCCGCCTTGATCCTGAGCCTGCTGCCGGCTTTGCAGGCGGCGTCGGACAAGGTGATCAAAGTGCTGCCGCTGTACCTCGACCTGCAAGGCCAACACACCCTTTCGCCCAGCCTGTTCGAGCGCGACGCCTATCAAGCCATGCTGCGTCGTGACCCCGCCAAGTGCGGCGGGCTGCGATTCGACACCCAATGGAAGGCCCGCAAGGTCGCCGGCCGGACGCTTCGGCTGCGCCTCGAACTGGTGACCACGCGACATCCGAAAACCACCCCGTTTGTCTTGGAGCAAGCCGTGGTTCCCAAGCGCTGGTGCAGTTCCTGGTCCGGCCTGGAACTCGACGCCGCGCAAATGAAGGCCGTCGGCGAGGTCGTGGCGTGGCGGGTGTCTTTGCTGGCTGGTGACCAGACGCTTTCCGAGCAGCACTCTTTCCTTTGGTAGGAGCCGGCGAGGCGGGTTCGCGAGCGCCCGCGAGGCTGCGAGTCCGTCAGCCTTTGGCCCCGGCGGGCGCCGGCTGCCGCTTCCATACGTAACGGAACATGATCACGCGCAATGCCGCCGTGAAGGGAATCGCCAGGATCGCGCCCAGAATCCCGCCCAGCAACGTCGTGCCCACCATCATGGCCACGATGATCGTCAAGGGGTGCAAGCCGACGCGGTTCCCCATGATCTTCGGCTGAATCACGAGGCCTTCCACGAGTTGCACGACGCCGTAAACGCCGAGCGTGAGGAAGAGGTGCGTCCAATCTCCGTATTGCACCAACGCGATCGTGAGGGCGGACAGGCACACGATCGCGGCCCCCAGGTACGGGATCATCGTCAGGCCCATGGCGGCGGCGCCCAACAGGAAGCCATACGGCAGCCCGATGGCGGTGAAGCCGATCGCGTACAGCGTGCCGTCGATGATCGAGACCAGCACCTGCCCGCGGAAGAACGCGATCAGGTAGTCGTTGATCGAGCGGAGCACGAAGGCGAGTTCGTCCTTCAAATCCGAGCGCGCCAGTGGCAGGTAGTCCGTCCACTTGGACTCGATCCCGCGCTTCTCCAAAAGAAAATAGAACGCGTAAATCGGCACCAGGAAGAAGCCGACCAGCAAGCCGAGGGAGGAGGCCACCTTGCCCACCTGACCGAACAGCCAGGTGCCCACCTTTTGCGCCACGCCGGGAATCCAGCCGGTCGCGCTGGTCAACAGCTTCGGATCCAGATCGATCCCCATCGCCTTGGCCAGATCCACCAGGTTGACCGCGTTGTTCGTGCCCTTCCCGTCGGGCGCCACCACCGGGTTGGTCAGGGCCAAATCGAGATTGGTGGAAACGAGATTCGTGGAAACCAGCCGGTTGGTGTCCTCGACCAGGCTCGGCAGCGCGTTGCTGGCCACCGGGGCCGGCAGATAACTGAGCACCCGGCGCACAAACGCCGGGGGCTTGCTGATCCACCCTTCGACGCTCCGTTCCGCCCGCCGCGCGTAGTCCGGCACCGCCTGTACCAACTGCCGCGTCTGCACGACGATTTGCGGCAGGACGTTGGCGACCACCCCCGCCACCAGCACCAACGCCAGCGCGAAGACAAACAAGATGCCCCGCGTACGCGGGATGCCGCGGCGCTCCAGAAAATCCACCACCGGATCGAGCAGATAGGCGAGCACGCCCGCGATGGCCAGCGGCCACAAGACCGGCGACAGGATCGCCAACACCTGGCCCACGCCCCACACCAGCGCCATCACCAGCACGATCGAGGTCGCGGTGGCCAGGCCGGTCAGCGCCGACCACATCAGCCGCGCCTGACGTTCACTGGGGGGCGGAAAACTCATGTCGTTGAACTCAACTTCGGCCGAGCTTGCCGGCCTTGTCAGCCGCGGCGCGAACGGCATTCATCAAGCCTGCGCGCACTCCGGCCTTCTCCAGTTCGTGCACGCCCTCGATGGTGGTCCCGCCTGGACTGGTGACCATGTCCTTGAGCGCTGCGGGATGCAGGCCGGTGTCGAGCACCATGCGCGCGGCCCCCAACAGCGTCTGGGCCGCGAGCTTCGTGGCCACCTCCCGCGGCAACCCCGCCGCCACCCCGCCATCGCTGAGGGCCTCGATCATCAGGCAGGCGAACGCCGGACCGCTCCCGCTCACGCCCGTCACCGCGTCCAGCAGCGGCTCCTTGACTTCGAGCGCCAGCCCGACCGCCGACAGGAGTCGCTGCGCCAACGCACCGTCCGCGGGGAGGGCGGCACTTCCGAGCGCGAACGCCGCGGCGCCGGCTCCCACCAACGAGGGCGTGTTCGGCATCACGCGAATGACCCGCGTGCCCGGCGGCAAGGCGGCTTCGAGCCTGGCGAGCGGTATCCCGGCGGCGATGGAAATGACCAGGTGCCGCGGACCGAACTCGGGTTTCAACGCGCCCAACACTTCCACGACCTGGGCGGGCTTCACCGCCACGATGATCGCCTCGGCGGCGCGGGCGACCTGGGCGTTGTCACCGGTCGTCCGGGCCCCGGTTTCCTGAGCGAAAACCTGTCGCGCGGCGGCGGCCACGTCGCTGGCGATCAGCCGGTCGGCGGCGACCAAACCGGCGCGCAGAAAGCCTTTGGCCAGCGCAGTGGCCATCTTGCCTGCGCCCAAGAAACCGACGGTCAATTCGCCTGACATGGCCGCGAAGGTAGCAGTGTCGCGCCCGTGGCGGAAGGCGAAAGGCAGCCGCGATGCGGAAGATGCCACCGAATCCGGCCGCGGAATCCGGCGTAGAATTGACAAGGCCAAGGGGCTTCGGGAGACTGACCCGTCACATGTCTAAGCCGGCTCTCGGTCGCGGCTTGGGCGCCTTGCTGGGCGGCGGGTCGGCCGCAACCCCGCCGGTGACCCCCGCTGTTGCCCCCGCCATGCGCCCCCACCCGTCGGCCGCCACCGACAACCGGGAGCGCGTGGAGCGGGTGGCGCTGAGCCGTGTTCGGCCCAGTCCGTTTCAGCCACGGAAAGACTTCACGGACGAGGCGTTGCGCGAGCTGGCGGATTCGATCAAGGAACAGGGCGTGGTGCAGCCGCTGATCGTGCGGGCGCGGCCGGACCACCTGGAACTCATCGCCGGCGAGCGGCGCTGGCGCGCGGCGCAGTTGGCCGGGCTCGCGGAGGTGCCGGTCATCGTCCGCGAAGCCAGCGACACCGAGGCCCTCGAACTGGCGCTGATCGAGAACCTCCAACGCGAAAACCTCAATCCGATCGAGGAGGCGCTGGGCTATCGCCAGTTGATCGAGCAGTTCCACCTGCGGCAGGAAGACGCGGCGCAGAAGGTCGGCAAGAGCCGCGTGGCGGTCGCCAACGCGCTGCGCCTGCTCAAGCTGCCCGACGAACTCCAGACGTTCGTCCGCAGCGGCCGGTTGTCGGTCGGCCACGCGAAGGTGATTCTGGGCCTGCCGGGTCCGGCGGAGCAGAAACTGGCCGCCGAGCGCGCGATCAAGGACGGGTTGAACGTGCGCCAGACCGAGGACCTGGTGGCGCGCCTGGCGGCCGGTTCCGGGTTGGCGGCCGCAGGCGGCGCGGGCAGTACGCGCCCTGCTGCGCCACGCGACGTGCATGTGGCGGCGCTCGAAGGTCGGCTCCGGGAGAAGCTGGGCACGAAGGTCACCCTGCGTTACCGGCAGGGCCGCGGCGCGCTCGAGGTGAAATTCTTCGACGACGAAGAGCTGGAGCGGATTCTGGAGTTGCTGGGCGTCAGCGCGGACTGACGGAGACCAAGGCCTCGCGGACGGGTATTTCCAATGACGAAACAGTGGTTGCCTATGACGATATCGCAAGCGAAACGGAACGAATGCGCAGACCGGTTGCTGGCCCAAGCCGGTCAGGTGCCGCAGTTGAAGGCCTTCGTGGGGCTGGACGGCTTCGTGGACGAAATCCTCCACGTGGTGGACAAACGCGAGAACGCCGAGAAATACATCCGTCTCCCCAAGATGGCGCAGTGGGCCAAACGCATCGACGACGCCGCCGGCCGCAGCACGAACATCGAGCTGGTGAGCCAGATGACCAAGCTCGGCGGCAACGGGCCGATCATGGCCAACGCGCTCGCCAGCCTGGGCATGAAGGTCGGCTACCTGGGCGTGCTGGGTTACCCGAACCTGCACCCGGTGTTCGCTGAATTCGCCCAACGCGCGGACGTGCATTCGATCGCCGAACCGGGCTACACGGACGCGGTCGAGTTCGAGGACGGCAAGGTGATGCTTGGCAAGCACCAATCGCTCAAACAGATGAACTGGGACAACATCCGGACGCGCTTCGGCGTCGAGAAGCTCGCCGCCGAGTTGACCGCGGCGAACTTCGTCGGCTTCGTGAACTGGACCATGCTCCCGTACATGAGTGGCATCTGGGAGGCGATCCAGCAGCAGGTCTGCCCGCGGTTGAACGGTCCGCGCCGCCAGCTCTTCGTGGACCTCGCCGATCCGGAGAAGCGCCTCCCGGCGGATGTCCGCCACGCGCTGGACCTGGTCGTGGGTTTCGGCCGGTGGTTCGACGTCACGCTCGGGCTGAACGAGAAGGAATTGCACGAGGTCGCCAAGGCGCTGGCGATCGACGGGCCGGCCCCGGACGCCGAGGCGCTCACCGGCCTGGCGAAACAGGTTCATCAGCGGGTGCCGGTGCAGACGCTCGTGGTGCACCCGGTTTCCTTCGCGCTCGCACTTTCCCAGGACGGCTCCGCCCTGACGAGTGGTCCGGTCACGAGCACGCCCCTCATCACGACGGGCGCGGGCGACCACTTCAACTCCGGCTTCTGCCTGGGCCGGCTGCTCGGCCTGGACAATCTGGAGGCGTTGCTGGCGGGCGTGACGACCAGCGGCTTCTACGTGCGCAGCGCCCGGAGCCCGAGCGTCGCCGACCTGGCCGGGTTGCTCCGGGACACGTCGGTGGCTTACTGAACCCGGACCGCACACGCTCTTCCCACCATGGTTTTGGAAATCGTCAAGTACGGCCATCCGGCGCTCCGCCAGCCCGGCGCCCGGATCGAACAAGTGGATGCATCGGTCCGCCAGTTCGCGGCGGACCTGCTCGAAACGATGCACGATGCCGAAGGCGTCGGTCTCGCCGCCCAACAGGTCGGACGCGCCCTCCAGGTCTTCGTGATCGACGTGCGCGGGGTGAAAGACCGGCCGTCCACGCTTGAGCGCGACGGCGAGAGCGCCGATCCCAACGCCGCGATGCCTATGGTGCTCATCAACCCGGAAGTCGTGCCCGACGGGCCCTCCGAGACCGGCCCGGAAGGCTGCCTCAGCTTCCCCGAGATCTACGGCGACATCACCCGGCCGGCGTCGGTGGCGGTGAAGGCGCTCAACGAAAAGGGCGAGCCGGTCCGCTTTCATTGCGGCGGTCTGCTGGCCCGGGCCATCCAGCACGAACTCGATCACCTCAAGGGCATCCTGTTCATCGACCGGATGAGCGCCACCCACCGGCGCGAAATCCAGGCGGAGCTGGACACGCTCATGGCGGAGACCAAGGCCGCGCTCCAGCGGAAGAAGTAGCCTTCGGCCTTGCCTCGTCCCCCCTCCCTGGCGCGGTCCAAGCGCCGGGCGTGCTCACTCGAGACGCACTGACGGGGTGCGGAACAGGGGCGGGGCGATTGCCGTGCCGCCCCGCGTCGCCCGTTCCCCATCGAGCCCCAGGGCGGCTGCCTGTGGGTTGACGGCCCGTGGGTTGACTTGACCGGGGGCATGGGGGAATCTGGGCTCAGGCTGGCCCGGTGCTCCGCTCTGACAACGCCCGACGCAGGGTCCGGCCGTTGGTGGGATCGCTTCGGGCGCAGATTGAGATCAAGCATGAAACTCTGGGTTGCACTTCTCGCAGGCCTTGCCTTTACGTTCCAACCGCTCGAGGCCGGCGACGCGGGGCCGGTGGCGGCCGACGGCAAACTTAACGCATGGCTCGCCGAGGAACTTGGTTATTCGATGCAGCATCTGGCGATGCCCGATGGCACCAAGCCTTACTACCTCGCCTACACCGTGCAGGAACGGCGCATCTTCTCGATCGAAACCACCCTCGGGGCGCTGGCCGGCGACCGCGATTACCATCGCCGTTTGCTCGACGTCGAGGTGCGCGTGGGGGACTACAAGCTGGACAACACCCACAAGCTCCGCGGTGACCAGGGCTTCGATCCCGGCGATTACCTGGCCGGCGGCGCGGTCGAGGTCGGGCTGGACGATGACGAGGACGCGATCAAACAGGCGCTCTGGCGCGCCACCGACCGGAGCTTCAAATCGGCGGTCAAGCAGTATCAACGTGTGCTGACCAACCTGAAGACGCAGGTCGAAGAGGAGGACCAATCCGGCGATTTCACGAAGGAGAAGCCCAGCGTGTATGCCGAACCGCTGGCCGGCATCACGCTCGACCGCCTGGCCTGGACCGACCGGTTGAAACGCGTTTCGGCCGCCGCCCGATCCCAACCGCTGATTTACAATTCCTCCGCCATTCTGACCGCCGGCGCCGAGAACCGCTGGATGGTCACCAGCGAAGGCACCCGCCTCCAGACCGGGAGCAAACGGCTGCGCGTGATTCTGTCCGCCAGCACCAAGGCCGAGGACGGCATGGAGTTGAGCCAGACCTTCATCTTCGATGCGACCACCGAGGACAAACTGCCGGACGAGGCGGACATGGCCAAGGCGTTCGCCAAGGTGATCGCGCAGGTGCTGGCCTTGCGGACCGCCCCGCTGGTCGAACCCTTCACCGGCCCGGCGATTCTCATGAACCGCGCCAGCGGCGTGTTCTTCCACGAAATCTTCGGCCACCGCATCGAGGGCCAGCGACAGAAGGATGTCGAGGAAGGCCAGACGTTCGCCAAGAAGGTCGGCGAACCGGTGCTCCCCGAGTTCCTCAGCGTGCGCGACGATCCGACGCTGGCGGCCTTCGACGGCCAGCAATTGCGGGGCTTCTACCGGTACGACGACGAAGGCGTGCCCGCCCAAAATGTGACCCTCGTGCAGGACGGGATTCTGCGGACGTTTCTCATGTCGCGGAGTCCGTTGAAGGGCTTCCCGCAGTCGAACGGCCACGGGCGGGCGGAGCCGGGTCGCAGCCCCGTCTCGCGCATGGGGAACCTCATCGTCGAATCCAGCCGGCGCGTACCGTTCGCGGAGCTGCGCCGGCTCCTGATCGCGGAGTGCCGGAAACAGGGCAAACCCTACGGCCTGCTCTTCGACGACATCACGGGCGGATTCACGGGCACCCGGCGCATGAGCGCCCAGTCCTTCAAGGTGCTGCCGGTCGTGGTGTACCGGGTGTATGCCGACGGGCGGCCGGACGAGTTGGTGCGGGGCGTGGACGTGGTGGGCACGCCGCTCACGTGTTTCTCCAAGATCATCGCCGCCGGCGACGATCCGGGGATATTCAACGGCACCTGCGGCGCCGAGTCGGGCAATGTGCCCGTGTCGGCAATCTCCCCCAGCATCCTCGTTTCGCAGATCGAGGTGGAGAAACGACGGCGCGAACAGGATCGTCCACCGATTCTGCCCTCGCCGCTGGCGCAAACGAACACCGATTCTGCGACGCCCCGGTAACCGTTCAGCCTTTACCGCCGATGAACACCTTTGATCCTCGACGCCCGGTCAACTTCGCCCTGCTTCGGGCCGACCGAAACCTCGTGACCGCAGCGCGGCGCCGGCTGGTTTCGTGCGTCTGCGGCGCCAGCCTTGTTTTCGCCGCCAGCCTGGCGGGCGCACTGGCGGACACCGTGCCGGCGAGCGACGTCCTCCTGAAGGCGTTGAGCGACGAATTGCATCGTTCCCTGACCCTCCACATGGAGGATTTGAAGGCGCCGTATTTCGTGCAGTACAACGTGGAAGACAGTCTGCTGGTCACGCTCCTGGCGGAGGATGGGGACATCACGGAGGCCGCGCGCACGCGTCAACGCGATTTGCGCACGCACGTGCGGGTCGGGTCGTACGAGCTGGACAACACGCATTTCGCCGGCGGGGGCGGCTTGGGAGGCTCGGACGGCGCCGGACGCAGTGCTCTGCCGGTCGAGGACGATTACCTCGCGTTGCGCCAGAGTGTCTGGCTGGCCACGGACCGCATTTACAAGGATGCCGTGGAAACGCTCACCCAGAAGCAGGCGTACATGAAGGACAAGAACATCGTGGACCGCCCGCCCGACTTTTCGGCGGCGCCGGCGGTGGAGAAGACCGGGGCGGGGGTGAGCGTCGCGTGGGATGAAGCCGCCTGGCGTGCCAACCTGCGCACGCTCTCGGCGCACTTCAATCACTTCGCGGCCGTCCAGGAATCGAGCGTGCGTTTGATTGTGGGCCTGCAAAACCTCTACGTCGTCAATTCGGAAGGCACCCGTCTGCGCGTGCCCGACACCGGGGCGGTGCTGGTGTTCAGTGCGCAGGTCCAGGCGCCGGACGGCATGCGGTTGGGCGACGGTCGGTTGTACGCCGGCCTCACGCCGGCCGATTTCCCGAAGCTGGAGCAGATTCTGAAGGACATCGACGAGACGGTTGCGAGCCTGGACCGGAACCGGCAGGCGGGCGTGCTGGAGCGCTACAGCGGGCCGGTGCTCTTCGACCACGTGGCCGGCGCGCAGATGTTCGACTCGTTGCTGGGTGAAGGCCTGGCGGGCAAGCCCGACATCGTGGGCGAGCAGCGCCGACCGCAGGGCGCCGACAACCTCGAGTACAAACTCGGCACCCGCCTGCTGCCGAGTTCCTTTCAGGTCTGGGACGATCCTGGCGCCGAGCGCTACGAGGGCACGGCGTTGCTCGGCCATTATACCTACGACGACGAAGCCGTGGCGGCGGCCAAGGTCGATTTGGTCAAGGATGGCAGACTGAACACGCTTTGCCTGTCCCGCTCGCCCACCCGCAAGCTTTCCGGCTCCAACGGTCACGGCCGGAGCGCCGGTGGCAGCGCGCCGATCGCGTCCGTGGCCAACCTGTTCGTGGAGGACCAGAAGGGGCTTTCGGACGAGGAACTGAAGGCGGAGTTGATTTCGGCTGCGAAGGACGAAGGCCTGGAGTTCGGTTTGCGCGTCAAAGACATCCAAATGCCGAGTGTGTTCTCGAGCCGGCTGGATTTGATGAGCTATTTCGGCCGGGCGGCCCGCGGCGGAGGCAGCAAACTGGGCGACCCAATCCTCGCGTACAAGGTGTCCGTCAAGGACGGCTCCGAGACGCCGGTTCGGGGCCTCGAATTTGCCCCGCTCGAAGTGCGGGCGCTCAAGCGCATCCTGGCTGCGGGGACGAAGAAGTACGTCCTCAACCATCTGGGAATCGGCTATGCCGGCAGCTTGGCCCCGGTTTCGGTGATCGCTCCGTCGGTCTTGTTGGAAGAAGCCGAATTGTCCCGCATCCAGGAGGAATTCGAACAGGCCCCGCTGCTGAAATCCCCGCTGTTTCGCAAGTAGCAAGCAGCCCGTCCGGCGGCGCCCGAATCCGGCGCCGCTAGCGAATGCGGACCCGCGCGTAGCTGACGGTCTTGGGGGAATCGACCCGCAACCCGAGCAAGTCGATCGTGTCCGAGCGGGGCGATCCCGCGCGGGGCGTGGCTGTGAAGTAGCGGTTCAGCGGATGTTGCAGCGGGACGGTGACGGGCTCGGTCGGTCTGCCGTCGCGCGCAATCTCCAGCAGCCGGTTCTCGGCGATGGGTTTGCCCGCGGCCTCGGTGCCGCCCACGAAGTAGATGACGTACAGCCGCCCATCCGGGGTGATCTGGAAACGGGGCGCGGAGGGAATTGGCTGGGAGACGCCTCCCGTCCCGCTGGCCAGCGTGCTCCGGAGCGTGACCACGCCGTTCCGGACACGGGCGTAGTTGATGCGATAGCTCTGGTCGGCGGTGGGGAAAAACTTTTCGCGCAGCCGCTCGTCGATGGCGCACTCGGACCACACGACATGGATCGTTCCCAGGTCGTCCACCCAGAGGTCGCCTGGCGTGATGCGACCGCCCGTCGGCTCGCAATTGGCGATCTCGACCCAGGCCTGGAACACACCGGTGGTGATGTCGGTCGAAGACACGAGAAAGAGGCGGCGATGATCGAGATCGGCGTCGCTGCCGCCCAGCGTCTTTTTGAAAGCCCGCCAGGCGTCGTTCGGCTCGGGAATGGAACTCACGCCGCAGAAATAGACGGCCCGGTCCCGGAGGAGGACGTTCGCGAAAGAGAGCCGGATGGGCTGCGGCGGGGAGTAATTGTCGCCGAAAGGCCAGCGCAACTCGCCCTTGGCCGTCCAGATGCCGCTGCGATCGAGAAAGGCCCAATCCACGCCCCAGCTCGTGTTCGTGTCCCGGCCGGAATTCACGAACAGGATCAGCTCCTTCGCCGCATTGTCGGCGGCCAGGCTGCGATACGAGTACTCCGTGAAATCCGGTGTCCCGCTCCATTCCGGAGTCAGGCGGGCGCGGGGCGCGGAGGTGTCGGCCACAGAGACCTCGATCAGGCCCGGCCGCGCGGGACCGGCGGGCTGGCCAGGTGCCAGGGTGGGATTGTCGCTGAGGAAGATCCGGTCGGGTTGGAACGTCGCCAGCGGACAGGGTTCACGGGTCAAGCTGACCGGTGCGGACCGGACCTGCTTCCAGCCTTGCGCCGTGCGGCTGAAGAGCAGCCAACGACAGTTGTTCAACGGGGGCACGTCGCTCAACGTTTCGAGTCCCGAGGCGAACACGTTCGTTCCGTCCCTTACCAGGCACGTCGAGCCGCTGCACCACATCGGGTCCGCGCCGTTCCTGGCATCGGTGAAGGCATAGACGTTCTCCTCCAATTCGACTTCCGGGATCGCCGGAGGGGGCGCCGCCGCAGACGACTCCACGACGCCACACCCCAGCATCCCCCCGAAGACCAGGCAGCAAAGTAAACGTTCCATGTTGCGCGACCAGCGTAGCGTACGAAAGGGTACGTGCGAATTCAAGCGTAGCGCCAGGTCTGGGGAGCGCGGGTGTCGCGCCCGTTGCGGCCGGCGTCGCGCCGGGCGCTCGGGGGGCGGGCGTCCCGGGTGCGACGTCGAAAACAGCACGCCCGCGGCGCGCGTCGCCAAACGCGGGCGGCCGCACATCCCCTCCAGCCGGTCCGAGTTACTTCTTCGGCCGGCGGAGGACGGCCATGCCCCAGTTATCGTTGTTGGGGCCCGTGGCCGAGATGAAATCCCACCCCTCGGCCACCGACGTGTTGATGATCTTGCCGAGCTCATCCTGGAACGCGCTGGTGGTCACGACCCGGTATTCATACACGATGCGGCCTTCATTTCCCGTCGCCGCCGCGATCGACAGCACCGCGACCGCGCCCAACAACGCCCCCAGCAGGAGGCTCTTGATTTCGATCCGATTCTTCATGGTTTTGACTTGGTTGTGGTTCACCGACACGCCCTGAACCCGAAACGCCGTTACGGACTTAGCGTGGGCACGTCCACGCGGTCGCCATCCTGGAGCAGGATTTCCTCGACCGGTTCGCCCCGTTTCAGGCCCAGCAAGTTCACCGTCTTGGTCTCCGGTTGCTTCGTGTCGGGATTCATGCGCGTGAGCCGGACGCGGCTGAGCGCGGCGTTCTCCGTGAGGCCCACTTCGAGCAAGGCCTTGGAGAGACTGGTGGTCTCGCCGCTGCGCAATCCGAAGACATTCACCCGGACGGCTCCGAACAAGGACACACTCCCGCCGGCCTTCGTCCTTTCGGGATCGGCGTCGAAGATCGTTTTGGGTACGATTTGCCGGCTGATCGTGACGCTGAGTGCATTTGTGTTCAGGAGATCCACCAAGTTCTGGACGCCTTTGGGCTGGACACCTTCCTCGGCTCGCAAAGTTATCTGGGCACGCTGCAAATTGCGGTCTGGTGCGCTCAATCGTTGGGCCAGTTCGTCGAGCGTAGTGAGCTTGCCGCTGACCCAGTACTGACCCGCCCGGTCGATCTCGACGCTGAGTGTGCTGGACGGGTCCGGCGGTTCCTTCGCGCCACGTTCGCGAAGCAGCGCGATGATGTCGCTGGGCTCTGCGATCAGAACCGAGCCTCGATTGGGCGCATTTACTCCGAGCCTTGACCCAAGACTTGAAAGCTTGATCGCCAGCGCCAGAGGGGTTTCCCCGGCCGAGTCCTTCGCATCCGGATCGGCCTTGGCGTCGAGCAACAGTCGGATGAGGTCCAGGTCGCGGCGGTTGACGGCGAAGTGAAGCGCTGTGCGGCCGTCGGCGTCGCGGGCGTTTACGTCGGCGCCGTGGTCGAGCAGGAACTTCGCGAGTTCCAGGTTCTGGTTGGCCACCGCGAGATGCAGCGGCGTGACGTCTTTGTCGGCTGGAAACTGCGGCGTTCCACCGGGGTAGGAAGCGGTGGTGAAACTGATTCCTCCTGGCTGAAGGCGTGGAGGCATCCTCCCCGGCCCACTCATGCTCAGTCCGCCGGGCGGAGTACTGCCGGCAATGGCCGTCCTCGCGCCCTCCGCCTTGCGCTCGCCCAGCGATGGCTCGTCCTTGGGTTGGGAGCCGTGGGCGTTGATATCCGCCTTGTCGGCCACGAGCAACTCGGCGAGGTCAGCCCGATTGTATTGGACCGCCCGGTGCAGCGCCGTCCAGCCGTTCGTGGTTTTGGCGTTCGCATCGGCGCCATGTTTGAGCAGAGCCGCGGTGATTTGGCCGCCGACCTCGGTGGGCGACGTGACCGCTCGGAAGAGCGGCCACCAAGGTTGAGTCTCCCCGTTGGTCCAGCCGGGTGCATTCGGATCCGCGCCGGCGGCGAGCAACGCCTCGACGACAACCGCGTTGGCGTTTACCAGGGCATAGTGCAAAGGCGTGTTGCCGCCGCTGTCGCGGACGTTCACCTCGGCCTTCCGTTCGAGCAGCAGCTTGAGCGTGGCCTGAGCGTTCTGGAGCACCGCCCAGTGGACGGGTGTGATCCCCGTCGTGGCCTTGGCATTGAGGTTGGCTCCCCGATCCAACAGCAGCCGCGTCATCTCGACCTCTCCTTTGCCGACCGGCTCGAAAAGCACCGTCCAGCCGAACTCGGAGTTGCCCGAGCCGACCCGCAATTCGAGATCGGCCTTGTGATCCAGCAGGAGTTGAACCAACGGCGTGTTGCGACGGATCACCGCGTCGGCCAGCGCGGTTTGCTCTTCGCCGTCCTCCGCGTTCACGTCCGCGCCTTTTTCCAGAAGCAGTTTCGCGGTCGCCGGCTGGTTACGCAGGATGGTACGCATCAGCGGCGTGCGCCCGCCGCGGTCCCTGGCGTTAATTTCGGCGCCATGTTGCAGCAGCAGTTCCACCGTTGCGGGGAAGCCCTTCTCGGCCGCTGAGTGGAGCGGCGTCGTTTCCATTTCAGCCCAGTTGCTGCTGTTTGGAGCGGGCTGCGAACCCACGGGCGGAACGTAACCCTGGGTGTTCACCTGGGCGCCTTTGGCCAACAATGCCTCGGCGACTGACTGGTAGCCGTTGAGCGCCGCGAAATGAAGCGGCGTATAGGCGCTGTTGTCCGCGGCGTTCACGTTGGCGCCCGCAGCGAGCAACATTTCACAGAGCTTCTTGTGTCCGTTTTGCGCGGCAATGTGCAGCGGCGTCCGGCCGGTGTTGTCCCTGGCGTTCACGTCGGCCTGGTTCGCCAGCAAATACTCGGTGACGGTCACGTAGCCTTTGTCCGCGGCCGCGTGGAGCGGGGTACCGCCGCCGCCGGTGGCGTTGTGCGCGTTCACGAGATCGGGACTGTCCCGGATGATCGCCTGGATGCGCTTGATCTCGTCCGCCTCTTCATTGGTTGC
This sequence comes from uncultured bacterium, assembly GCA_963735925.1. Taxonomy (GTDB): domain Bacteria; phylum Verrucomicrobiota; class Verrucomicrobiia; order Limisphaerales; family J093; genus DSVZ01. The sequence continues at coordinate 272,600 of CAVTMT010000002.1, read as the reverse complement.
GGGCGCGGGACCGCCACCAACCTCGGTCGTGGCCACCACGGGCGCGCGTCGGGCGGCGGCGAGTTCGCGCTGGAGGGCGAGCAACTCACGTCGCACCGGGATTTCGTCATCGGGCGCGGCGGCGCCGACCTGAATCTGCTTCTGGATTTCCGCGAGATTCTCCTGAAGGAGCTGCCGCTCCTGGCCGAGAAGGGCGAGTTGACGCGGCGGCGAAGCGTTCTCCGGCAGCTTGCGCTGGAGCTGAAGCAGGTCGCGCTGGACCTTGCGGAGGTCGGCTTGCGAGGCCCGGCCGGTCTCGAACCGTTTCTGGACCGAGAGCCGTTCCTGCTCGACCAGCTTGATCTCCTCCTGGATGGAGGCCAATTCAGCCGGGTCCATGGGACTGGGGTTGAGGCGCGCCTCGGTGGGCGTCGCCGCGCCGCCGCCTTGGTTTCGCTGCGCCATGGCCAAGGCATACTGAAGCTGAAGGAGCTCCCGCCGGGCCCGGGTTTCATCGGCTTTGGGAGCCCGGCCGGCGGTGATCAGGATGGAGAGGGCCTCAAGATTCGTTTGAGCCAGCGCGATGGACTGACGAATGAGTTCTTGCTGGCGGGCCGGTGCCGAGTTTTCCGGCAGCTTGCGTTGCAGGGTGAGCAAATCGCGCTTGAGCTGGTTGATCTGGCCAGTGGATTGCCGATCCGCGGTGCGTTGCTCGGCGTCGTTTAACTCCTCCTCGACCAGCTTGATCTCGCCCCGCACCAACTCGACCTCGGCGGGATCGAATGCGGAGGCCGGCTCCGCCGCCGGGGCCGCGCCCGTGGAGCTTCGCAGCACCAACAACCGGGCGTTTTGGGTATCGAGGATGAACCGCACCCGGTCGGTGATGGCCGCGAGTTGTTCCTGGACTTCGCTTTGGGCTTGGGCAGCGGTCATCTGGGGTGCAGGGAGGCGTAAGTCGAGTAAGTCGGCTCTGCCTTCGGCGGTGACAGCGAAACGAAAGGTGTTCGTCTTGGTGTCGGGGTTGGCCTGGTAGAGGGCCGCTTGTTGTTCGAGCGCCGGCAGGTTCAGCAGCATCCGTTTGAGGCCGTCGTCGGGAAAGAACGCGAGCACCGCCTGGGCTTGCTTCTCCGGGTCGTCTTTCAGGCGCTCGATCCCCGCGATTTGGGCGGACAAGCGATCGGCCTCCTCGGCGGAGTCGCTTCGGGCGGCAAGCGCTGCCGGTGCTGCGTTGGTCTTCGCCTGGACCGGCGACCCGAAGCCCAGCGCGACGAGGTTCTCTCGGCTGAGCTTGCTGAGCGTGGCTTCCTCGGTGAAATCGCGCAGGATGCGCTGGTAAGCCGCCACGGCCTCGTTGGTCTGGCCCAGCTTGCGATAGCATTCACCCAGGCGGAACAAGGCGGTCGCGGCGAGCGGACGTTGTTCGTCCAGCCCTTGGACGACGCGTTCGTACGCGACGATGGCGTTGGTGGGGTTGCGGTTGACCTCTTCTTCGAGGAGGCCTTGCTGGAAGGCGGTGGTCAGCGCGTCCGCGCCCCAGGACGGCAACGCGGCCGCGACGAGGAGCAGCACCCGGCCGAGTCTGGTCTTCAGGATGCGAAGATGGGAAGACCTTGGAGCGAACACGCCGACGACGAATGTTCCGGGCGCTCCCGGCGGAGCGGCACTAAAGAAATGGACAGCGTTCATGACGGTCAGCCTGGCACAGCGACCGGGCGGAGTTGTCATGGTTTTGTAAAATCTTCGGCGGCGCAATCTCGATCGAAGTTCGGAAATTGAATGAGGAAGACAGGAAGGCAGGAAGGCCCGGGCCGCGGTGCCTGACCGGCAGTCGGTGGTGGGGCGACGCATTAATGTCGATTCCGCCGACCGGCTTCAGCTTGCGAGTCCTGTCGGAGTGACCGGGCAAAGGCGGACGGGCGCGCCGGCCCATCGACGGGTCGGAATGCGAGGACTCGTCTCCTCGTTTCAAGCCCGGCGCCGCCAGGCCAGCGGTCAGGTATCTGTCAACGCCAGCGGTCGTATCTGTCAACGCCGGCACCCAGCCGGCAGCGGGGCCACTCCAGATCGGCGCAAATGCCATGAGCGCCGCCCGGGTGGGCCATTCACGCGACGGTGAACCCGGGCAGTTTGACGATGGCCCCGCCCTTAAGCGCCGATTGATGGGCACACAGGCCGACGCACGTCCAGTTGGCCGACTGCCGCGCGTTCGGGAATGGCGCGCGATCTTCGACCAGGGACATGAGGAATTCGTGCGCCAGATGTGGATGCGAGCCCCCGTGGCCCGCGCCTTGGGTGAAGCTGAGATGCGTCTTCCTGGCCAGGTCATAGACGCCCCGGGTGGTGAATCGCTGAATCGCTTTGGGGAGGCGTTTCGCATAGTCCGGTGCCTGCACCCGTTTCGGAATCTTCGCCTCCGGGAGTTTCGCGCGGTGCAGGACCAGGGGTTCATGCTCGATCAGCGGCCACTCGACCGAGGCCTTCGAGCCATAGACATCGATGCTCTCGCGATATTGTCGCGCCACATCGAAGAGCGAGCGGTAAATGCGGGCGCTGAGGTCCAAGTCTTGGAACTTGATGTGGGTGGTTTCGACGGCGTACGGCGAGTGGTATTTCGCGACGAGTTCCGGCCGAATCGTGCCGGAGCCGAAGCAGGAGACGTATTCGGCCACGGCCTCGGTCAGGCCGCAGACCGGACCGACGCAATGCGTGGCGTACCACATCGGCGGCAGCCCCGGCCAGTAATCCGGCCAGCCATCCATGTCCTGCTGGTGGCTCGCCTGCAGGAACTGAATCCTGCCCAGCACGCCGGTCTCGGCGAGTTCCTTCAGGTAGAGAAACTCGCGGGCATAGACCACGGTCTCCATCATCATGTATTTCAGGCCGGTCCTCTGTTGCAGTTCCACGATCTTGCGGCAATCGGAGACGGAGGTGGCCATGGGGACGGTGCAGGCGACGTGTTTGCCGGCCTGGAGCGCTGCGATGGACATCCAGGCGTGGTCGGGAATCGGGGAGTTGATATGGACGGCGTCCACGTTCGGATCCTTCAGTAAATCGCGGTAGTCCGCGTACCGATTCTCCACGCCGAAAGCGTCGCCGATGGCGTCCAGCTTCGCCCGCGTGCGCTGGCAGATGGCATACATGTGGGCGTGCGGATGCCGTTGGTAGATCGGGATGAACTCCGCTCCGAAGCCGAGCCCGACGATGGCGATGTTGATCTTCTGTTTGCTCATGAGTTTCCTGTCTTTTGGGCTGCCGTGGCAGCCACCGGGGTTTGGTCTGGGTTTGAACTCAACGTCACTGCCCATCCGCTGATCCGTTCGGTGAGCCTGGGCGGACGATCTGCCTCCCCCTCCCCGCGCTGGCGCTCGAACGGATCGAGGTTCGCAATCTGGCAGTCCTCTTCGACGAGGACGAGGCATTCGTCGTTCTGGCGTCGCATCACGGTTGGGCAGTCAATACCAGCACCCAATCCTCGTCGCCGGCCGCGTTCCTGCCGGGTGGTTTGAAGTCGTGATCGCCCTGGTTGGGCACCGGATCACTCGCGGCTCCGAAGTATTCCCCGCGCGTCGGATCGAACCATCGCGCCCGCACCGGTCGCGGAAACCCGGAGAGAGCGATGGTAACGCCGGCTTGGTCGGGCAGGTAAGCGATGGCCAGATCGCCGCGTGCCGTGCGCGCCAGGGCGGATCGGTGCCGGAATTCTGCGGGCGGGTTCCGCAACAGCCCGGGCGCCGGCTCGAGCCGCCACCAATCGAACCGAGCCAGAAAGTCATGGAGGTGCGTCATCTGGCCGGAACTGGGCAGGGACATGGCCTTGCTCCAGTAGTCCGCCTTTGCCGGGTCCGTCTTCCATTGGTAGAGGTCCGTCCCATAGGTGTAGCCCACGGCCCCCGAAAGCCAGGAACGCCAGCCGAGCGAGCGCGCGTCGTAGGCGTTGAAGGCCGGCTTGCCCGCGGTGTCATACATCGCCTCCAGATTGATGACCGGCTTGTGCGGTTCGCGGCGGTAGAGGTGGAGGTTCCATTCGATGGCTTGCCGGGCGCAGAGTTCGCGGTTGCCGCCATTGTGACCGGTCTGGTCGCCGGCGAAGTCCAGATAGGGCTGATCGAAGTAGGCCTCGGCGATCGTGTTCACCGGTTGGCCGGTCGTCGTTCCCGGATGCTCGGTGAGGAGATGAACGTGGGTCGCCTCGCGGAGGGCCTCGCCCACTTCGTTGCCCAACTCGCGGTAACCGCTGTCGAAACTGGGCGAGAAGGCGACGAAATTCCCGTAGAGCCGGGCCACGATTTGTCGGGCGAACAGCCGCGCCTCCGCGGATTCGGGATAACGTGTGGTCGGCTCCATCACGCCCACCATGAGGACGAACAGGCCCCGCTCGTTCGCGCGTTGGACCCGGCGCTCGTAAGCCTGCCAGAAGGCGGGGTTCAGGCGGCGGATGCCCTCGCCGATGAACGGCGGGTTCCCCGCTACGTCCAGCTTGCCCGCCCACCACGGCGCGGGGCCGATTTGAATGACGGTGAAGTGCTTGCCGACCCGGTCCGCGAGGTAGGTTTCCCAATCGGTCTCCGTTGATTTCATCGGCCCGACCCACGCGGTGTCGCCCATCCACAGGAACGGTGTGCCGTCCGCCTGGCAGAGATAACGCCGGTTGTCACTGACCCGCAGAAAACCGTGACGGTAGAGCGGATTGTCGCCCCGGTAAGGCGTCACATTGACGGTGCCGGTCTGCGCGTGCAGCCCCGTGTTGGCCGGGTCGGAACACTCCGTGCGCCAGCGCCAGAGACCCGGCGCTGGAAAGGCGCAACGGATGCGGAAGGCGTCGCCGCCGTCCCAGAAGCCGGAGGCCTGTTGAACCTGACCGGTGGGTCCTGTGTAGGTCACGCGCAGTTCCACATCGCGGTAGGGATTGTCGTAGGCCCGGGTGCTGTGCAACACGGTCTCCCAGCGGGCCCAGACGTGCGTCGCGGCCGGGCCGGCAGCCGGTTCCTGAGTCACGGCGCGGACCGGCGCGAAGGCGACAGCGATCAGCGTCGCCGCGGCCAGGATGGGTTTGATTTTCATGTCAATGGTGGACGCCGCTCCCGATTCGCTTGTTCGTTTACGGCCGACGCTGGAGCAGGAGCGCCCAGTCTCTTTCATCAGGTGCCTCGAATTCGCGCGCCCGGCCGCCGTCCACGCCAAAGGGATCGCCGAATGATCCGTCGCGCGGGTTGTACCATTGCGCCTGCAGGCTCCCGCGCATCTGCGAGAGCTCGAGGAGCACACGACCTCCGCGGGGCAGGTAAGCCGCCAGTTGAGCGATCGAGGCCATGGCGTAGGCCGTGCCAGACCTTACGAGCGCATCGTCAGGCGTCATCTCCCAGGGCTTGATGCGCTTCATGAACGCGGCCGCGAAGTCGATCTGCTTGTGCAGGGCTGCCCGCGCATCCGGGTACGGCTTCCCGATCCGGTACTCCAAAGCATCGTCCATATAGTCAAAGTGTCCGCCGCTGACGAGCGCGGTCCACATGGCGGCGCGGACCTCGTCGTCGTTCTTGTTGATCGTCCAGTCCGTGTCGAAGATGAGGGGTTGGCGAAGGACGCGTCGGGCGAGCATGCCTCGGCGCACCAAGGCAGGCTCCCATCTCTGCACCACATCGCTGTGAAGGGGTAGGTCACGGCGCATGGTCAGGTGTTTCCGCGGCATGGCCTTCTCGATCTCGTGGATGTAGTCGCAGAGCGCCAGTTCCCACTCCGCGCTGTAGTAGTTCTCGTTGGCGATCTCGTAGCGCACGTTGTCGAACCCGTTGAGCGTTTCGACGATTTTACGGACCAGGGCCTTCTGGTACTTCATCGCCCCGGCGTTACCCAGGGAGCAGAAGCCGCGCACGCCATCGATGCCGGTGCCGGTGTGGGCAGGATCGCCGTCCACGCTGTTGATGTTGTTGTCACGCTGGAAGGCGTGGAGCTTCCAGAGCTCGGCGTGCTTCAGCATCCACGCGTCCATCATGATGAGTTGTAACTGGATGCCCTGCTCCTGCGCGGCCCGGCAGAACGCCTGTAGTCGCTCGAAGAAGACCGGGTTGAAGCGGCTGAGATCGTATTTCGGCCGACCGTCGTTGGCCGTTCCGGGGCCTGGGCGAAGGAACGGCTCCACGTGCCGTGCAGGGATGGGGTCGGTGGTGATCTCCTCGCACCCCCACCAGAGCCACACGCGCGCAGTATTGAGGCTCCGCGAGCGCAGGCTGTCCAGAAAGCGCACGTAGTCGAAGTCGAGATCGGAGAACGTACCCCAAGTGTAGTCGCCCACGAGCACGACCGGACGCCCCCGCGCGTCCTGGAAGTAGTACGGATTGCTCGGAAGCACGGCCAGCGCGCGAGTTCGGCCGTCGGACGGTCGTCCCGGCTGCACCGCTCCGTTGTCATGCGACGCGGCGAGGGCAGGTGTGCAACTGCCACTCATCACCGCGAGCGCCAAGGCACAGATGACTACATCGCCCCTTGTCATGGTTGCTCCTTCGCCGACCTGGCGATCTCGTCGCCCAGCGCGTCGATCACCGTCTTGTCAATGGCGCGGTCCTTGAAACCGTAGATCAAAGAACGCGCGCCCTTTTCCATCGCGATCCGTGCCATTGCCCCGGCGCGGGCCGGCCCTGGATTGATCACCGGTCCGCAATCGGTGTTGTTGAGGGTCGGCGCGCCGGCGGTCTGGAGCCGCCCGGTTGCCTCGGTGAAATCCTCGCAATGGTGCCAGTCCACATAGTCAAAGCCCTTGACCCGCGGCGCGCCCTGGCTCGTGCCAATAAACGTTCTCCGATTCAGATTCACGAGGGGAATAATGGTTGTGTCAACTCACGTCACCGTATGTGCGATGCGAGGGTGGACGTTGAAATGGTCGGGGCTATTCGAGGCAACTTGCGTGCTCTCACGAGGCCCGAGTCTTCCGGCTTGAGCGACCCCACGCCGCCGGCTTCTTGCCCTCCCGCAGTCCCCTCTGTTGGCTCGATCGCCGGCGTGTGCAGGACGCACACCTTCTTGCGAAGGCCTTCGGCGCGAAGCGCGACCGCACAGGGAGTTCAAGGCGTGTGGTAAACGGCGGGGTTCTTCATCGCGTCGAAAAACTCGTCCTCCATCGTTTTCACGTTCGTTCCGGACTTCGGGACCGTGATGGCGATGTTGTCATAGTCCTCGGCCCGCGTGAGGCAGCGATGATCGAAGGTGTAAAAGATCCACGCGCCGTCGCCCCATTGGTTGGCTCTGGCGAGATCACCAGTGGCGTAGGTCCGCAACAGATCGCCGAGCGGATTGTGCGGCAGCTCCTTGAATCGGTCCGGCCTCCAGACCTGGAGCTTGTCCCAGAAATAGCCGCGCGCCCAATTCGCAAACCGGCACCGCTTCAACGCGATGTTCCACGCCCAACCGTCGCTGCCGTTGTAGGCGCCGCCGTCGATTTGAAAGACGATCATGCGGTCAACAATGGTCGGATCGGTCAGATACGCCGTCGCGACCGTCGTGCAGGGTCCTCCGGCAAAGACCAGCAGCGGCTTTTCCGGAGATGCCTTTTTCGCCTCGGCAACGATCAGATCGCTGCCAGGCGAATGTTTGAACTGGGTGTCTTCGATTCTCCCGCTCACCGGCTTGCGCAGCGCCTCGTCGGAGCCAAGTAGCGGCTCCGGGATGTTCCGCAAACCACTGGCGCGCGCCGCCGCCAGTAGCCGGCGACAGTCCGCCATCCCCTGCCCGATCTTGTACGTATATCCTTTCTCCCAACCCCACATGTCCCGACTGACGATGTTCCCTCTGAGCTGGCAACGCCCGAGACTCGCTTTCGCCCAGAGATACGCGGCATCGGGCACGTCGGTCCACCAGTCGTTGTCGTAAAGCATCGGGTTGTCCGGAGAAACCCGCGCCAGCTTCAGGCCCTGCGCTGAAAGTTGGTACTCCGGGGGCACCGCGAGCGCGGCCATGCCAAACCAAAGGAGCCCTGCCGCGAGCAGGCGGACGGTTTTCGAGGCTGTCATGCGGAATGTCATCGCCACGCATCTAGTCTGGGCAGGATCGTTCATCGGAGGTCTTGACCGCCATCAAGTTCTACTTCCTGCCGCAGGCGTACAGGTGGTTTGCGGTGCGGATCAGCAGGCGCGCCTGGGAAATGGCCACCGAGGCCTGGGCCTTCTCGCCGAGCGGATTCCGGGCGAGGATTGTGAACTCCGGCCCGGCGGCGATCACCGTGGTTTCACCCTGGTCGGAAAGGAAGTAAATGCGTCCCTCCGCACTGACGGGCGACGCCGAGTAGGTTCCAGCAAGGCGTTCCTGCCAGACAATCTCGCCGGTGTCTCCCTTCAGGCACAGGGCGATGCCGCCTTCATTGACGGTGTAAAGATACGGCGTCAGGTAAAGGAAGGACGGGATGTGCGGCATGCCTTTGCGTTGCTCCCAAACGAGGTTCGCTTCGCCGAGGTCGCCCTTCCCACCCAGCCGGAAGGCCTTGATGGATTCGCGACCGCCCCAGCCCGAGGCGGTGAAGGCCACGCCGTCGCCGAGTACGATGGAAGGCACCACCCCTTCGCCGAGGTTCTTGGAAGTCCACAGCCGCGCGCCGGTCTTGGGATCGAATCCCTGGACGACATCGCCCGCGCCGCTGACCAATTCGGCATGACCGTCCGGCGCGGTCCAGACGTTGGGCACGACGTGCGCGATGCGCGACAATCCGCGGTCCGCCTTCCAGCGGACTTTGCCGGTACGCGCGTCGAGGGCCACGATGAAGGCTTGATCCCAAGGCGTGTGCCAGCCCGGACCGGTGTCCGGCGGCGGATGGCTGCCGTCGCGCGCCATGATCAGCAAGTCGCCCCACAGGATTGGCGACGTGCCCAGGCCGTGCTCGCCGTAGAAGGGATAATCGCGGTTGGTCCACACGGTGGTCCCGCCGAAATCCAACGCCGCGAAACTGCCATCGCCGAACACGGCATAAACGCGCTCGCCATCGGTGCACGGGGTCGGCGTGGCGTAGCTGTTCCGGTCGCCTTTGTGGCCGGGCGTTTGTTGAAACACGGTCTGGTTCCAGAGGACGCTGCCGGTCTGGAGGTCCAAGCCGAGGACGCGGCAGCCGGCACCCTCCTCGGTCGCCGTGGTGACAAAGACGCGGTCGCCCCAGACGATTGGCGACGACCACGCCTCGCCGGGGATCGGCGTTTTCCAGACCACGTGTTCCGTCTGATTCCAATGCAGGGGCAGGTTGGTCTCGGTGGAAATACCCTGGCGCGTTGGGCCCCGGAATTGCGGCCAGTTCTCGGCTTGGAGCAGCGAGGCGGTGGCGAGTGCCAACGCGGCTGCGACTTGGTGGAGGAGTCTGGTGCTCATGGCTGGATACGGGATTGGAACGACGGGCGGATCGCGGCCGGAAGGGCCGATCCGCTCCTGACCCCTGGGATCAAAACTCCTGCGTCTTCTTGATGCCTGGTTGCGGAACCGGGTACCGCCCGGCAGCATCGGCCGGAAGCGGGGCGGGCGAATCCATCGTCAATCGGTCCACGCCCGGCGCAAATTCCTCCTTGCTGGCAAGCATGTCATCGAATTCGACGGCCTGACCCGTATGGACGGCTTTGCGCCCCAGGGCCACCACGAGGCTGGCGCGTGCGCCGCGCGGCACTTCATTGTAAGGCCGGTCCTGTTGGATCGCGTCCACGAGGTGGTCCCACTCGAGTTGATAGGGATTGGGCTCGGGTTGGCCGGCGGCCCAGAGCAGGTTGGCGCGCGTCTGCTGGTAGCCTTTGAAGAGCCGGCACTTCGCCGGGGTGTGGACGAAAGTCGAGATGACCGCCGAGCCTTTGGTGCCCAGCGCGTAACTGGCGAATTCCTCATGGCACCCGGCCATGTAGCGGGATTGGACGAAGAGTTTGGTGCCGTCGGCAAACGTGTACTCGACGGAGTAGTTGTCCAAGTTCTGGTCCACCGCGTCGCCGCGATAGAGCCGGCCGCCCTGACCCTGCGCCCGGACCGGCCAGGCGTCCTTCATCCAGCAGCACTCGTCCACGTTATGCGCGATGTAGTCATGAAAAACCCCGCCGCTGGCCCAGAAGAAGCCCAGGTAGCGCTGGACCTGGTAAAGCAGTTCGCTCTGGTTGTCGGGCTTGGGGCCGACGAACCCGGCCGGCGCCACCTGGCGATAGGTGCGCAAGGTGGTGAGGTCGCCGATCTCGCCCGACTTGATCCGCTGGTACAATTCCTTCCGCGCCTCGCAGTGGCGGCACATCAGGCCGACGCCAACCTTCAGGTTCTTCCGCGAGGCTTCCTCGGCCAGCGCCAGCATCCGGCGCGTCGTGGGCCCGTCCACGGAGATCGGTTTCTCCATGAAAACATTCAGCCCCCTGGCGATGGCGTAAGTGAAGTGGGGCCAGCGGAAGGCGACGGGCGTGGTGAGGATCACGATGTCGCCGGGCTTGAGACAATCCATGGCCTTCTGGTTGGCATCGAACCCGAGGAATCGCCGCTCCGGGGGCACGTCCACCTGGGCGGCGTCGATGCTGGCGATCCAACTATCCGCCGTTCCCTCCATCCCCGGCGTACTGGCGTTCCTCAAGGTCTCGTAGCTGCGCTGGAGGCGCTCTTCGAAGACATCCGCCATCGCCACCAGCTTGAGCCGGCCGCGCTTCGTTGCCAGGGCGTTGGCGGCGGCGCCGGTGCCCCGTCCACCACAGCCGACCAGCGCCACCTGGAGGAGGTCACTGCCGAGGGCGTGGACGTGAGGCAGGGCCAGGCCCGCGAGGGCGGAAGTGGCGGTGAGCGTGCCGGCGGACTTGAGAAAGTCGCGGCGGGAGGAAGCGGGTGTGACCAAAGGCGAGGTATTCATAGGGCGTTTGTCGGGACGATTATGACCAGTTGGCGGCCGAGAGCGAGACTCATCGCCGAGGCCTGAATCCACTCACGCGCCGGGCGGTGTCCAGCGAAACATCATCACGTGGTTCCAGCCGGCGTTCTCCAGGAACAGGACGTACTCGCCGTTCTTTCGCAGGGTGACGTTCAGGGCGTTGTCCGAGTCCACGCAACCGCCGCTTCCTTTGAAGCCGTTGATATCCGGGCGGATCGTGCCGACGTATCCGCCGTCGTCCAGCCGGTGGACGCGAATGAGTCCATAGCCGTAGGCGACGAAGAGGTATTTGCCGCAGGCTTGCATTGCCAGCGGCGCGCCGCCGCCGTAGCCGGTGTCGGGAGTGTACGACTTGTCGTTGAGCGGCAGATTGACTATCCACCGTTTCGTCCTGTGGTCCGGGTCGGACCAGTGATCGAAAGCAGAGCAACAAGTTGCAGGCGTTTTCGTCGGTGGTCGGCGAACCCCCGACGATCATCACGTCTGTCGTCGGGGAGGTAAAACAGCCGGCGAAGCCGGTCGCCGGGGAACTCCGGCGGGTACGGGTAGGAAACCTCGGACGCCCGGCGATAGATTGGATTGCCGCGCGAGTCGAGCCCTTCGCAAGGTAGATGGAAGATGGTCCCGTCGCCCCGAGCATTGCCAGATGCCGGCGGCGGCATCCAGGTGCATGAAGCCCCAGCGCGGTTTCCGTTCCACCGACGCGAACTCCGCAGGGTCAGGGACGCCGTCGCCGTTGCCGTCGGTCCAGATGAAGGTCTCAGCGTCCTCTGGCCAGCGCTTGCCGTTCCCCGGGCGCCAGGTGGAGGCGCCCGCCACAAGCCCGCATGGGGCCGCGACACAACCCTTCTCGCCGAACTTGTAGATTTCCAGGCTGCCGGTGCCTTGAGCGCCGCAGTAGAGGAAGGGCTTGCCGCCGATCCGGCGCACGCCATTGATCAGCCGATGGCTCGGGCCGTGGAGGTCTGTCACGCGATTGTCGCTTGGGTACTTGAAGCGATCAACGGTGAGTCCTGCCAGTGACTGCTCTCGACCCGGCGGCTGGCTCCAGTCCATGGCGAAGACGTTTTCCTTGGTGTAAACGACGTTCTCATCGGCCGGGTCCGTGCAGGCCGTGTCCAACCAATTGCCCAGACCGTAAACGTCCCAGAGTCGTTCGCCAGATGGGGTGTAGGCCTCGATCAAGACATTGTACCAGGAGCCAAGAACACTGGCGACGTAGAGATTGCCGGCCGCGTCGAACCCGAGGCCGCGAATCCAGTGGAATTTCTTCGGCCGGTATTGCCCCGGCTCGCCGGAAAGGATGCCGCCGGCTGTGCCAAAGGTTCCCACTTTCTTCGGGCTCCCAGTGACATCGTAAATCCAGACCTGGCTGTACGAGTTCAACCCGCCCACCAGCAGACGGCCCTTGGGGTCCACCACTAGCGCGCAGGGATTCTCGAAGTCCGTGATCTCCGGCCCGGGCTCGCCGTCCCTGGAGATGGAGACGATCTTCAGGCCGCCCGTGTAAAACGAAAGGTAGGGCTCCTTGGCGGGCTTGCCCTGCACGACCCAAATCCGGCCGTCGGCACCGACCGCGATCGGTCCGGGGCGTGGGGCGGCGAAGGAGCGGACCTCCTTCATCGTCGCCGTCGAGAGTACGCGGACCTTGCTGGCGCCATAGTCGCTCAGGTAGAGCTCGCCGTCGCGCAGGGCCAGGCCGTGAATGTCGCCGCCGGCGATCGGCGTTGCGATTGTAGGCCTCGTCGCCGCGGCGGGTGCGGAAGAGACCAACCCCGGTGCCGATGTAAACGTATGAGTCGTCCGCGGCGACCGCGGACGCGCTGCTGCCAAAACCGCTGTCATAGTCGTATTTCGTGACGAACTGGCCGTCTTTGTACGAGGCAACGCCGCCGTAACCCTCGGCCACGCCGGCCGAGAAGACCGTCCCATCCGGTGTCACGGCTGATGCCGCATACGTTGACAGGCACCCACTGATGGCCCTGCGCCCGGGCGAACGAGTTGGCCAGCCAGGAGTTGATCACGACGCCCGGCAGACCGGCGTCGGGGCGTTGCGAGGCCGCCCGGCCTGACACCTCCGCGTTGGTTACGCCGGTCGGCGGCGTCCCCAATGGCAGGGAAATCATCTGCCGCAATTCCGATTCGCCGAGCGCCCGGTGGTAGAGTCTGATCGTCGTCCGGGTGGCTCCGCGCAATGTGCCGTGGTGGCCATTTTCCGAGTTATCGCTCGCCTTCAGGCCGCCGGCTTCATCGAACTTCCAATAACCAGCCAGGTCGCCGGCCAGAGGCTCGGCCGCGCGCCCGGCAATGGAGCAGGCGAACAGCAGCCAGGCACAAGAGATGGGCTTCAGCTCGGTCTTCATGGTGATCACATCGAACCATCCTGGTGGAGAACATTTGGAGTGTGTCGCTCGCATGGCCGAGGCAATGGCGCTGGCGTGGTTTCATTTCCGCGGGGAATCGCCCGCCGGGACGAGTTGCCAGGCCTTGCCGCCGGAAGAGAGTCTGCCGTTTGCCTTGATCGCCTCCTCGACGCGGATCCCTCGGAGCGTGATCGCATTCATCGGCCGGCTGCGGTTAATGGCTTCCCGGCGCTGGAAAGTTCTTCGCCGCGTCGTCCAACACCAGCACCCAGTCGAGCATTTCGCCGTAATCGGGCGGGGTGAACTCGCGCTCGCCGGTGTTGGGGAATTCACCGATGGCCGTCGCTTCACCGTTGCGCGGATTGAACCACCACGCCTTGACCTGCGGACCGGTGACCTTCTCCATGTGGACCTTGAATCTGCGCCCGACCGGCGCATAGACCATCGCGTAGCTCCCGGCGGCGTCGCGCGTGGCCACAAAGCGGTAACGCCCCGCGCCCGGCACGCTGGTCGGGACGCGGTCGGTGACGATCACCGAGTCGTCCGGGATGCGCGTGAGGTACGGACGCGACTCGAGCAGCCAGCGGGCGAACTGCATCTGCGCGGCGCCGGGCTGGTTGATCGCCTCGAACCACGGCATGAGCGGGTTGTTGATCGGGTTCCGGCCCGGCGCCCACATCTGCCAGACCGCGTGGTTGCCGTAAGTGTGACCGCACGCGCCGCTGAACAAATCCCAGTAAAGCGGCCGGCGCACGTCCGCCGCGATCGAATGGCCCAGCTTTTTCGCGTCGAAGGACACCGGGTGATCTTCATAGATCGGCTCGCCGTCGAGGACCGGTTTGACCGGCGTGCGGTCGTAGTCGGCCTTGGTCTGGTCGTAGCGGCCGGTGTACTCGGCCACGTGGCCGTTCTGCCGCAGGTTGAAATCCAGCCAGTCGTCGCTCTGGAACCACGTCGAGGAACCGTTGCCGCCCGGCGGATGCAAGGTGATCAGGTGCGCTCCGCCGTCGCCTTGGCGCAGGCCGCGCGCCATCGCCCGGATGATTTCCTTCTGGGTGTCGTTCTCGACGGGGCGGTCGCCGCCCAGAATCCAGACGATGCCCTTGTCCCGGTAGCGCTGACCCAGCCATCGGCCGTAGGTCCCGGCATTCTCGGGAGTGAACAGCGGCTTGCCGTCCTTCACCTGGTCGTGCCAATAGCGACCCCAGGTGGGCAGGAAGCCCACGTATATGCCGTGGCGATTGGCGGCGTCCACGATGAAGTCCACGTGGTCCCAGTAATCGTTGTCCGGGCCGTCCTTCACCGCGGGTCGGGCGGGATCCAGGTCCACGAGCGGGAGATGGCCGTAGGGATTGGGATCCGTGTGGCCGTCGAGTTCGGCGATCGCCACGGCCTGCACGACGGTGAACCCCCGCTCGGCCCGGTTGGCGAGGTACTGTTCCGCCTGCTCGCGATTCAAGCGGTGGAAGAGTTCCCAGGCGGTGTCACCGAGCCAGAAGAACGGCTGGCCATTCTCCTGCACGAGGAAGCGCTTGTTGTCGCTGACCTTGAGGTGCGGAAGCGCGGCAGAGACGGAGTCGGCGGCGAGCGCGGTGGCGAGCGCGGCGAGGCAGATGAGGACGGTTTTCATGTTGGCGGTGCGAGTGGCGTTCAGCGTAATCGGGCGCTGCGGCGGGTCAATCAAAGGAAATCCGCGAGCGACGCCGGGCCGGGAAACGGCGGGTCCGGAAAAGGCCGGTCTGCGGAGCGGTCGGCCCGGCAGGTGGTCTGCTCGAAGCGGCTGCCTTTCGCCTTTCGGATCTCGTCGTTCAGGGGAATCGCGAACGTCGGACGCACGGGCGCAGCCAAACTGCGGCCGGTCAGCGGGTCGTTCATCACCTTGAATGCGCCCGCCCGCCCGAACGGTCGGAGATCAGTCAGGAAGCGTTGTTCTCCTGGACGCCCTTCACCGGCGCACCGCATACCGCGACCTTGTCAATCACGACCGCCGCTTTAGTCTCCGGCCATGCCCGGCACGCGCCAGCAACCGCCCGCGCGGATTCAATGCCACCCGGTCACGCGCGAGCGCTGGCCCGACCTCGAACGCCTCTTTGGCGAACGCGGCGCCTGCGCCGGCTGCTGGTGCATGTGGTGGCGTCTGCCGGCGGCGCAATGGCGCGCCCAGCGCGGCGACGCGAACCGACGCGCGCTCGAAAACCTCGTCCGGGCCGGTCCGCCGCCCGGTCTGCTCGCCTACCTTGACGAGGAACCGGTCGGCTGGTGCGCGCTGGCGCCTCGCGCCGAATACAGCCGCTTCGCAAAATCGCGCACCCTCCAACCCGTGGACGATCAGCCCGTGTGGTCGATCGTCTGCTTCTTCGTGGCGCGCGCGTTCCGGGGCCGCGGCGTCAGCGCCGCCTTGCTCGCCGCGGCGGCGGAGTTTGCCCGGCGCGGCGGCGCCCGCATTCTGGAAGGCTATCCGATCGATCCGCCGTCGCGCCAGGCGGACGCCTTCGTTTATACCGGCCTGACCTCAACGTTTCGCCGCGCCGGGTTTGTCGAGGTGGCGCGTCGTTCCCCGACCCGGCCGATCATGCGGTTGACCCTCAGCTCGAAGTGACTTATGCGCTCTCGATACCTGCTTCTCCTGTCTCTGCTCGTGCTCGGTTTGACCGCTGGCCTCGAGCCCCTGCGAGCCGAAGATACTACCCGGCGTCAGCAACTCCTGGCCGACCTGCGCCGGATGCTGCCGAAAAGCACGCCCTGGGAGGACTGGCTCCAGCGCACCGGCGAACTGCCGCCGGATTTCGACACCCTGCCCGGCGTGGCGGAACTGCCCGACCCGCTGCGCTTCCAGAACGGTCGGCCCGTCAAGACGCGCAAGCAGTGGCGCCAGCGGCGGGACGAATTGCTGGCGCTGTTTCAGCACTACGTTACGGGCACCGTGCCGCCCGCGCCGGGCAACGTGCGGGTGGCGGCCAGTCGGGAACACGACGAGAACGGTGCGCGCATTCGTGAGCTGACGCTGGAGTTCGGCCCGGAGCGGGCAGCCAAACTCGGCGTGGAGCTGTTGATTCCCCCGGGCAAAGGCCCGTTCCCGGTTTTCATCACCCAAGACAACCACCGGCGCTGGGCGTTGATTGCGCTCAGCCGCGGATACCTTGGCTGCGTGTATGCCGGCGCAGACTCCCGCGACGACACCGGCGCCTGGACGAAGATCTGGCCGGCCTGCGACTGGACGAAACTGACTCGCCGCGCGTGGGCGGCCAGCCGCTGCATCGACTATTTGGAAACCCTGCCCGAGGTGGACCGGACGCGGATCGCCCTCACCGGACACTCCCGCAACGGCAAGACCTCGCTGATCGCCGCCGCCTTCGACGAACGCATCGCCGCGGTGATTTCGAGCAGTTCCGGTGCGGGCGGGGCTTGCACCTGGCGGTGCTTTTCGGAGACGGAATTCGGCGAAGGCATCGAGCTGATCACGCGCAGTTTTCCGGACTGGCTGCATCCGCGGCTGCGGTTCTTCGTCGGACGCGAGAACCGACTGCCCATCGACCAGCACGAACTCATCGCCTGCATCGCGCCGCGGGCCGTGCTGATCTCGACCGCCCTCAACGACAACGTCGAAAGCGTCTGGGCCGTCGAACAAACCCGGGGTGCGGCCCAGCCGGTCTTCAAGCTCCTGGGCGGCCCGGACAATCTGAACCTCCGTTACCGGCCCGGCCATCACCCGACCGACGCCGAGGACATCGAGAGTTACCTGGACTGGCTGGATTGGAAGTTCGACCGCTCGCCGCGTCACGTCGCGGACCCGCCGATCTTCCCGACCTACCGGGAGTGGCTCGAGACGAGCGGCGAACGGATCAAGCCGCGCGAGTTTCCGAAGCGCAGTTTCGACGACCTGGAGCGCGCGCCGGATGGTTCGCCCGTCACCGCCGCCAATTGGCCACTGAAGCGGGAGAAGATCCTGGACCGCGTCCGTCAGATGCTCGGCCCGCCACCGCCGCGGGCGGGCGATCCGGGCGGCGATTACGGCGCGGAATCCAGGCCGGTCGCGGTCCTGTTGGGACGCGACGCGGTACCCCGGCACGTGGTCCGGGAGAGCCTGAGTTTTGGGAACTACCTGGCTGGAGACCTGTACTTCCCGACGAATGTGGCCGGTACGAATCGCCGGTTGCCGGCGTTCATCTGGCTGCACCCGATCTCGGTGTCGAACGGTTACGCTGCGGGCTATCATCGCGGCGAGCAGCCGTACCTGGCGTTAACGCGGAGCGGTTACGCAGTCTTCGCGTTCGACCAGATCGGGAATGGCAACCGGATCGAGGAAGTCCGCGACTTCTACCGCCGATACCCGCACTGGTCGCTGCTGGGCAAGACCGTGAGCGATGTCTCGGCGGCAGTGGACGCCCTGTCGGCGAATCCCCACATCGACTCCGCGCAGATCTTCGCCGTCGGGTACGGCACGGGCGCGCTGGCGGCGCTGCATGCCGGGGCCCTGAACCCACGGTTGGCGGGCGTCATTGCGGTCGGCGGACTCACGCCGTTCCGGTTCGACACGGCCGCGACCGGTACCGGCGGCGTGGCGCGCTGGTCCCGCTGGCTGCCCCTGGTGCCGCGATTGGGCGCGTTCGCTGGCGAAGAGGCGCGGATTCCGTACGACATCGACGAGTTGATGGCGTTGGTGGCGCCGCGGCCCGTGCTGGTGATCACCCCCGGCATCGATTACCAAAACACGTTCGAGTACCTGCGGGCCGCCGTGACGGAGGCGCGGAAAGTGTTCACCTTGCTCGGCAAGCCCGAGGGTCTGGTCTTCCAGCGCACCGAGGACTACAACCACTTTGCCCCGGAACTGATCTGGTGCCTATGCGGGGTGGAGACGATTCGCTGAGCTCGGGGACTTCATCTCTGCCGTGTTCACCGGCGTCAGGCGGCGGATTCTGGGCCAGCAAGGCCGTCAGCGCCGGCTCACATCGGCGGCAACGGTTTGATGGCGCATCGGGTGCGGTGTGAAGCATCTGGGCTCGCGACGCGACCACGGCGCGTGGAGGTTTGGATCAGAAACGCAGGATCCCGCCGCCGTTCAGCTCTTCCAGTCGAAGGCGCGTTTCTTCAACGCGTACAGGTAGCCGACGAACAGGATGCCCAGGAAGGAAACCATCGCGAAGAAGATCATATTCGCGGTCGCCGGGTCGGCCAGCAACTGCCGGTAAACGACCGCCCACGGGTACAGGAACACCACTTCGATGTCGAAGAGGATGAACAGCGTCGCCACGAGGTAGAATTTCACCGACAGGCGCGGCGTCCCGGAGCCGATGGGAATGATGCCGCATTCGTACGGCGTGTCCTTGGTCCTCGAGCGGCGGGCCACCTTGCTGAGCAGGTGCGATCCCACCAACATCCCGCCGGTCACCACGGCGGCGAGCACCAGCAGAATCAAGACCGGGACGTATTGCGCCAACTGCGAATCCACGGGCGAAAACTAGGAGTGGCCCGCCACCGCGGCAAGCGGAAACCCGCAAACCACGGAGCCACGGAGGCACAGAGATTCCATTCGGAACTCAGGAATTCAGGAAGGCCGAAGGCGCAGTCTTCGATTTCCGGCTTTCCTGATTTCCAAATTCCAACTCCGGGCCTCGGTGCCTCCGTGGCTGAAGTTGCAGGGCGCGACGGAGTCTCGCCCCACCAAGTCGGATTGCATCTCGCGCCCTCCGTTCACACTGCGTATTGGGCCACGATTTCCGGCGGCAGCGGCGTGGCCCGGCCGGTCGCCAGCGTGACCAACGTAAAGTCCGCCCAGCCATTGGCGGCGAGTTTGCCGGTGTCCCCCTTGAGAATCTCGAACTCAACCCGTACGCCATCTTTGTGGAATTCCTGGATCCAGGTGCGCACCACGAAGCGCTCGCCCAGCTTGAGCGGACGCTTGTACTCGAAATGGGAGGTGCGGGTGAACCAGCCCAGGCCCCGCGCCAGGAACGCCTCCATCCCCATGCCGTAACAACGCCCCATCTGGTCGTAACGGGCTGCCAGCACGTAGTCCAGGTAGCGGCTGGCGTGGACGTGGGCGTTCATGTCCAGGTCGTCGGGCCGGACCGGCATTTCACTCTCGAACCGGCGGCGACCGGGCGTGACGGGCAAGGTGTCGTTCATGGGCGGTGCGTGCGGACGGCCTGTAAGTAGCGCACGCCGGTCGGGCTGTCACCTTTGGCCTCCGTTTCCAGGTCTCCATTTCCAGGTTGCGGGACGGCCAATCGGGTGCTTCGCTTGAGCGCGTAGCACCGGCGCAATTCAGAAGTACATCGCACGCGAACAACTCTATGAAGACGCACCCCACGCCTCCTTCGTCCCCGACCCGCCGCGAGTTCCTCACCCGCTCGGCCGCGCTGCTGGGCGCCGCCTGGCTCGGCCCTGTCGCCCTGCCGGCCGAGGCCAGACGCACCCACTCCGACCAGGTGCCGCTCGGCCGGACCGGTCTCCAGTGCAGCCGGCTCGGGATGGGCACCGGCAGCAACAGCGGCCAGGTCCAGAAGGCGCTCGGTCAGGACGCGTTCAACCGACTGATCCACTACGCCTACGACCAGGGCATCACGTACTTCGACTGCGCCCAGAGCTACGCCACGTTCGAGTGGCTCGGCGGCGCCATCAAGGGCCTGCCCCGCGAGAAGCTCTTCATCCAGTCCAAGATCGGCGGCCAGCCGGAGAAGGTGGTCGAGCTCATCGACCGCCACCGCAAGACCTTCGACACGGATTACATCGACAGCCTGCTCATCCATTGCATGGTGAAGGACGATTGGACCGACCAGTGGAAGCGGATCATGGACGGCTTCGACGAGGCGCAGCAGAAGAAGTGGATTCGCGCCAAGGGCGTCTCGTGTCACAGCCTACCCGCGCTCACCCGCGCCGCCGCCTCCGACTGGATCCAGATCAACCTCGTGCGCCTGAACCCGCAAGGCGCCTGGGTGGACACGTCGGAGCAGACCTGGGACGCGAAGAGCGGACCCGACAACGTCCCGGGCGTGGTGGAGCAGATCAAGCAGGCGCGCGCCAAAGGACACGGCATTCTGGGCATGAAACTCATCGGCAATGGCGAGTTCACGAAGGCCGAGGACCGCGAGAAGGCGATGCAATTCGTGATGAAGTCCAACCTGTGCGACGCCGCCGTGGTCGGGTTCAAGAGCACCGCCGAAATCGACGAGACCATCGAACGGATGAACCGCGCCCTGGCGGCGTGAACCGGCCACGGTAGCAGCCAGACCGCGCTGAAGTTTCACTTTGCAGACGAGGCGGACGGCGAAGCCCTGGCCGCTTGAGCCGCCACGAGGGCGGGGTTGCCGGCGGGCACCGCTTCCTGAACTCGATCCTCGCGCCAGGGCCGTGGCAAAGTCGGCGGGGGACTGATTCCGAATGGGCAAGTGCTGATTTTGCATGGGGGACTGCGCCGTTGGGTCGGCGCAGGGCGACACGGCGGCGGTGCCACCACCCAACGAGGACAGCACCTCGATGCCCGACCGCTTGACACGGTGCCGCCGCCGCCGCCAGTCTCATCCGCAACGCAACGCACGGATATAGCATGAGATTCACCTGGTTTTCCCCGTCCGCTCGCGGCGAGTCGCCCCTGAAGGCTGTCGCCGGCGCCACCTTTACCCTGATTGCCGTCCTGGCTATGACCCCTGCCAGCCTCGCCGAACCGGTCACCGTCGCTTCCACGGTGGATACGCCTGCCACGACGCCGGCCAACCGGTTCTATGTCGGCAACCGCGCGCCCTTGCTGCCCGGCGGATTGCTCAAGCTCCCGGTCGGCAGTGTCCGCCCCGCAGGCTGGACCCAGCGCATCCTGCGCCTCCAGGCCGACGGCTTCCACGGTCACCTGACCGAGATCAGCCAGTTTCTGAAGAAGGAGAACAACGCGTGGCTCAGTCCCACGGGCAAAGGCGAGCGCGGTTGGGAAGAGGTGCCGTACTGGCTCAAAGGCTTCCAGGATTGCGGCTATCTGCTCGGCGACGAGCGCATGATCCAGGAAGCCCGCATCTGGATTGAAGGCGCCATCAACAGCCAGCAACCGGACGGTTGGTTCGGGCCGGGCGATGATCGCACCGGCCAGGCCACCGATCTCAAGGGGCGCGCCGATCTCTGGCCCAACATGATCATGCTCTTCTGTCTCCAGTCGTACTACGAGCACAGCGGCGACCCGCGGGTGATCGACTTGATGACCCGGTACTTCCACTACCTCGCCGCGGTACCCGAGAAGGATTTCCTGGTGGGCTACTGGCCGAAGATGCGGGCCGGCGATCAACTCTACAGCATCTACTGGCTCTACAATCGCACCGGCGGAGATGGGTTGCTGGACCTCGCCCGCAAGACCCACCGCCAGGCGGCGCGCTGGGACACCGGCTTGATCGACTGGCACAACGTCAACCTGGCCCAGGGCCCGCGCGAGCCGGCGGAGTTCTACCTGCTGTCGCACGAACCGAAAGATCTGGCTGCCACCGAGCACGACTGGAGCGAATTGCGCCAGCTCTACGGTCAGGTGCCCGGCGGCATGTACGGGGCCGACGAGAACGCCCGCGTCGGTTACACCGGTCCGCGCCAGGCCATCGAGACCTGCGGCATCGCGGAGGAAATGTTGTCCGATGAAATCCTGTTCGGCCTCACCGGCGACACCCGCTGGGCCGACCGCTGCGAGAACGCCGCGTTCAACAGCATGCCCGCGTCGATGACCGCCGACTTGAAGGCGCTCCGCTACCTGACGGCGCCCAACCAGCCGCAGAGCGATCACGTCAGCAAGGCGCCCGGCATTCAGAACGGCGGGCCGATGTACTGCATGGATCCGCACGATCATCGCTGCTGCCAGCACAACGCCGGCCACGCCTGGCCGTACTTTGTCGAACACCTGTTCATGGCCACGGCGGGGAACGGTCTCGCCGCCGCGTTGTACGCGCCTTGCCAGGTCACGGCCAAGGTCGGCGAAGGCACCGAGGTGATCGTTACGGAGACGACGGAATACCCGTTCGACGAAAAGATCGCGCTGAAGCTGGCCACCCCCAAGCCCGTGCCCTTCCCGCTGTATCTGCGGGTGCCGGCTTGGTGCGACAAGCCGGCGGTGCGGGTGAACGGCAAGGCGGTGGACGTGGCCGGCAAACCCGGTGGATTCATCGTGCTTGAACGTACGTGGGCCAACGGCGACGCCATCGAACTCACGCTGCCCATGCACGTCAGACTCCGTACCTGGACGAAGAATCACGACACCGTCTCCGTGGACCGCGGTCCGCTGACTTACTCGCTGCGGATCGCCGAGAAGTACGTGCGCCATGGCGGCACCGACCGCTGGCCCGCCTGGGACATTTTCCCCGATTCGCCATGGAATTATGGTCTGGAGTTGCCGGCCAGCGATCCGGAGAAGGCGTTCAAAATCGTCCGCAAGGCGTGGCCGGCGGACGACCAGCCGTTCCGGTGGGATGCGGCGCCGATCCAACTCCGGGCCAAGGCGCGGCGCATCCCGGCCTGGGATTTGGACGACAAAGGTCTGGTTCGCGAAGTCCAGGACAGCCCGGTGAAATCGAGTGCCCCGGTCGAAGAGGTCACGCTGATCCCGATGGGGGCGGCCCGGCTGCGCATCGCCTCGTTCCCGGTCATCGGCCATGGCCCCGAGGCGAAGGAATGGCCAGCCGTGCCCCCCGCCCGCGTGCGGGCCTCTCATTGCAACGGCAGCGACAGCGTGGAAGCCGTGTGCGACGGCCTCGTTCCCAAGAAGTCGAACGACACGGGCATCCCGCGGTTTACCTGGTGGGATCACCGGGGCACGGCGGAGTGGATCGAGCGTTCCTTCGACAAACCCCGGAGTCTGTCCAAGGTCGAGGTCTATTGGTTCGACGACACCGGCGCAGGGAGTTGCCGTGTGCCGGGAAGCTGGCGGGTTCTGTACCGCCAAGCCGGCGCCTGGGTGCCCGTGGCGAACGCGCAGGGCGGCGACGTGGCCAGGGACAGGTTCAACGTCGTGAGTTTCGACGCCGTGACCACCGATGCCTTGCGGATCGAGGTGAAACTGCAACCCAGTTTCTCCGGCGGCATCCTGGAGTGGCGCGTCCTGTGACGGGCGGCGCCGGAGTGTCAGCCGGCGCAAACGCGGTCGCGGCGGTCAGCGCGCGGATGCGCCCTGGGTGGCGGCGGTGGCGGATTATCGCGTTGCGCGGCGGTCGTGTTGCTCCCACGATCCGGGAAGCACACTCTACTGAACTCGCATGAAGACTCGCGTTGCCTCGGTTCTCTCGCTCGGCGCCGCTCTGGCGGCCCTTCTCCTGACCGGTTGCGGCAAGACTCCTTCGTCCGCGGAGGCCGGGGCGTCCTCGAAACCCGACAGTGCGGCGCCGCCCGCGAAGGTTTTCACCATCGGCATGAGCCAGTGCAACCTCGGCGAACCCTGGCGCGTGCAGATGAACCAGGACCTCGAGACGGCGGCCCAGAAGCATCCGAACCTCAAGGTGATCTTCAAGGACGCCCAGAACGACACGCTCAAACAACGCGCCCACGTCGAGGAATTCGTCAGCGCGAAGGTGGACCTGCTCATCATTTCGCCAAAGGAAGCGGCGCCGCTCACCGAGCCCGTGGCCAAGGCCCTGGATGCCGGTATCCCCGTGATCGTGCTCGACCGGCGCCTGCTCGGCGACAAGTACACGTGCTTCATCGGCGCCGATAACAAGAAGATTGGCAAGGCTGCCGGCGAGTGGATCAAGCAAACCCTCGGCGGCAAGGGCAAGGTGGTGGAACTGGAAGGGCTCATGACCTCCACGCCCGGACAGGATCGCCACAGCGGTTTCCGTGAAGGCATCGCCGGTTCGGCGATCGAGGTCATCTTCGAGGCGGATATGAAGTGGCTGGAACCCGAGGCGCGCAAAGAGATGGAGTCCGCACTGGCGCGCTTCCCGCAGATCGATCTCGTCTATGCGCACAACGATCCGGGCGCACATGGCGCCTATCTCGCCGCCAAGGCCGCCGGCCGGGAGCAGGGGATCAAGTTCGTGGGCATCGACGCGTTGCCGCAGGAGGGCGTGGCCTACGTGAGCCAGGGCATACTGAGCGCCACGTTTCAATACCCGACCGGGGGTGCCGAGGCGATCGACACCGCGCTCAAGATTCTCGGCGGGGAAAAGGTGCCCAAGGAGATCACGCTCGGCTCCCGGCTGTTCACGAAGGACAACGTCGCCCAAGGCGGCGCGCCGCTGCCATGAAGTCTGCGATCGTTCGCGCAGGGGTGTCGCGTGGGAGTTGAACCCATTCGCCAGCGACTCTAATCTGCGAGCCGATGAAGGTCGAAACCATTCAGCAGACTCTGTTCGGTACCTCTTGGAAACGCTGTCGCATGTCGTTGACCAGCGGCGAGGTGTTGGAACTCGCTCATCCCGACTGGATCCTGATGTCACCCCGTCGGACCTTCCTGATCGTGGTTCTGGCCGATGACAGCTATCGCGTCATCGAACCCGATCATGTGGTCGGCCTCGATGTCGAGCGCCATGCGCCGCGCGAGGCAAAGAAGCGCCGGTCGGCGTAGCGCGCGTAGCGACGCTTCGAGCCGCAGCGGATATGCGTTGCGCTGGCGGCGAAAGACTCAACGCGGCAACACCAGCAGGTCTTCCGGCCGCACATGCACCGCCAAGGTCGTGCCCTGCTGGCGAATCTCCGCTGGATTTTGCTCGAACGCCTTCACCTTCGCGCCGCCGTCCAGTTCCAGGAGGTACTGCTCGATCTCGCCCAGGTAGGTCACGCTCGCAATTCGGGTGTCGAGCGTGTTGACCGGCGCCGGGCCAATCCGGACCGCTTCCGGCCGGAAACCCAACCAGACCTCTTCACCCGACTTGAGGTTGCCGCCGGCGGGGGCTTCGAAAACCCCGAAGTCGGTCCGGAGCTGCATCCGCTGTGGTCCGGCTTCACTGACCTTCGCCGCCAGCCAGTTGGTCTCGCCGATGAAGTCGGCGACGAAGCGGTTCGCGGGGGTGCGGTAAACTTCGCGGGGCGAGCCCGTCTGTTCGATCGCCCCTTCGCGTATGACGGCCATCCGGTCCGCCAGGCTCAGCGACTCCTTTTGGTCGTGCGTGACGTAGATCGTGGTGATCCGCGTCTGGTCGTGGATCCGGCGGATTTCCTCGCGCATGTCCAGCCGCAGCCGCGCGTCGAGGTTCGACAAGGGTTCGTCGAGCAGCAGCACATCCGGGCGGATGACCAGCGCGCGGGCCAGGGCCACGCGTTGTTGCTGGCCGCCGGAAAGCTGGTTGGGCGACCGGTCGGCGAGCGCTTCCATTTGCACGGTCGCCAGCGCCTCGGCCACGCGTTGCCGCCGGTCCGCGGCGCTGAGCCGCCGCACCTCCAGACCATAGGCGATGTTTTCGGCGACGGAGAGGTGTGGCCAAAGCGCGTAGTTCTGGAAGACCATGCCGGTGTTCCGCCGGTGCGGCGGCACGCCTACCATGGGCCGCTCACCAAAGAACAGCTCGCCGGCCTCGGGCTGATAGAATCCGGCGATGACGCGGAGCAACGTGGTCTTGCCGCAACCCGACGGGCCGAGCAGGAAGAACAGCTCGCGGTCGGCGATCTCGAGCGAGACATTGCGCAGCACGGGCGTGGCGCCGAAGGACTTCGTGAGGTTGCGGATCGAGACGCGCATCAGTTCGCGTTGGTGGGCGCGACCCCGTCGGGCCGCCCTACCGGGTTGGTCGGAAGGGCAGGGGAGCTGTCGGAATGCGTGGCTGGCGCGGCGGCCAGGACGCGGCGGTACTTGCGCTGCGCCCAGATTTGCCAGTCGAGTTTCTGCCGGTTGCGGAAAGCGGGGTTCTTCCAGGGGCCTTTGGCCAGCGCCAGCGCCTCCGCGTCGGTCACCGGCATCCGGCCCAATTCGCGGATTTCGGGTGCCGTACCGCCCCGGCGAATGACCGCCCTCCAGGCGGAGCGCAATTCGGCATGCGTGTCCACGAGCAGCGCGCCGGCCAGCGCCGCCACCACTTCGCGGCGCTCGCGCCCCAGGTGGGCGTCGTACTGGAAACGCTGGGTCAGTTCGAAGGGCGAGAACGCGATGTTGCTGATCTCGCGGTAGCGTCGGTAAAGGTCGGGCCGGACCGGCATGCGCTCGATCGAATACTCTTGCGGGCCGTCCGCGTGCCCGCGCGGCAGCAGCCAGAGCTTCTGGCCGGGTTCGCCCAGCACAAACTCCAGGAAGCGCCGGGCCGTCTCCGGGTTCGGCGCGCCTTTCAGGATGGCGATGCCGTCCACGCTGACGGCGGTGAAATCATCGGGCAGCACAAAGGTCATGTTCGTCCGGCCGGCGGCGGCGATTTGGGTGAAGGCATAGAAGTCGATGGCGAATCCGTAAGCCGTCTCGCCCAACGTCACGTCCTTGGCGGTGGTGGACGAGAGCCGGTCGAACAAGGAGGCGTTGCCGGCGATGCAGGTCAACAGTTCCCAACCATGCCTCCAGCCGTAAGCCTGGAGAAAGGCCTCGAACATGACGTTCATCGTGCCGCTGTTCCTCGGATCGCCCACCCCCACCCAGCCGAAGAGCGCGGGTTCGGCGAGTTGCTCCCACCGCTTGACCAGCGGGAGGCCCAGGCGCCGTTCGATGCGGGTGTTCTGCAGAATGCCGAAACTGGACAGGGCCGCGCCGTACCAGCGGAATTGGGGATCGTAGATTTCCACGCCGTTGGCCTGCTGCGGAATGCCGGCGAGCACCGGCGCCGGCAGTTTGCAGGCCTCCAGCAGTCCTTGGTCGGCCAACAGCAAGTACGGCTCCGGTCCGCCGCCGAAGAAGCAGTCCAGCCCGATGCCGTCCGGCTTGGTCGCGAACTCCGACTGTACGAATTTCAAGGCGTCGGCCGTGCCGCCCAAGCTGCGCCATTCCACGGTTGCCGGCCCGCCGTAATTGGCCTGGTACCACCGGCTGAACGCCCGGCCGAATTCATAGGTGATGGAGATGTTGTGAGGGGAGATGACGACGACCCGGGGCTCGGCCTGCAAGTCCCCCGCCAGCAGGCTCCAAGCGAGCGCCGGCAGCCAGCGCGTCAGTCGCCACGCGTCCGACCCCCGGCGGATTCGTTGATCCCGGTTCACCGTGCGCGACCGTATTAAAACGATAAGCCACCGGCAACCTGCAATCGGCGGTTGCCGGCGCCCCGCAGCCAACCGGGGGCAGGGTCAGCCGTTGCGGCTAAAGCCGCGCGCGATCATGATCAACCGCAACAACTCCAGCACGGAGGCCACCAGCGCGGCCACGTACGTCAACGCCGCCGCCCCGAGCATCTGGCTCACGGCTCCCGCTTCGTGACTGCGCACGATGCCGAGTTGGGACAGTTGCACCTTGGCCCGCCGGCTCGCGTCGTACTCGACCGGCAACGTCACCAACTGAAACAGGGTGACCACGGCGAAGGCGCCGATGGCGTAAGGCAGCAGGGCCCCGAACATGGCGGGACTCAGGATGCGGAAGAGCGTCAGCAGGTAGCCCACGACCAGGATCAACCACACGGCCGTGCTGGCGATGCCGGTCGCCGGCGCCATCATCATCCGCAACTGGAGCGGCGCGTAAGCCTCCTTGTGCTGGAGGGCATGCCCCGCCTCGTGCGCGGCCACGCCCACGGCGGCGATGGACCGACCGTGGTAATTCTCCGCAGACAGAAACAGCGCGCGTTTGATGGGATCGTAGTGATCGGTCAGGTGGCCCGGAACGGGGTTGACAGGCACCTGCCGCAGTCCGGCTCGGTCCAAAATCTCACGCGCCGCCTGAGCGCCCGTCAACCCGGTTTCCACCGGTTGGCGTGCGAAGCGGTTGTACGTGGACGTCAACTTGAACTGCGCCCACAAGCCAATCAGCAACCCGGGAATCATCAGCCAATCCCACGGTCCAAAGAAAAGTCCAGGCATCATAATCGTTTCCTTTCAACGGTCAGGGGCAACCGGCCTGAGCCGGCTGCCGGCGAGGGCTAATCTAGCGGGTTGTCCGCCAAGCGCAAGCAAGCTTCAACTTGTTGTCAGAAAACAGGTTGAGGTCGTTGCTGCCAGCGATGGTCCCGGCGCGGTGGCCTCCCGCTCGCCGCGGACGGCGCGCGGGCGTCACACCTCCAGCACCTTTTCGAATTGCGTCAGAATGCGTGCGCCGTTGCGCGTGACCACGGCGACGTCGCCGACGCGCACGCCGCCCAGGTCGGGATAGTGCAGGGCCGGATGCAGTGCCACGACCTGGTTGGGGCGCAAAATCTCTTCGCTGCTGGACGTGAGGTGGGGCGGTTCGCTTGGCGCGAGGCCGAGGCCGTGGCCGGTCGCTTGGAGGAATCCGCTGCGGGTGCCTCGTGACCGGCGGGTGCGGAAGCCTTCACGGCTGAAGTAGTCCTCGACGGAGGTATGGACGGCCCCGGCCGGGGCGCCAGCGCGCAGTTGTTTCAGCGCGACTTCCTGCGCCTCCTTGACCGCGGCATAGAGCTTCTGCACCGGATCAGAGGCCCGGCCCCGCACCACGGTGCGGGCGATGTTGGCGTGGTAGCCGGTCTTCTCCGACCGGGGAAACACCTGCAAGTCGATCGGCTGATGGGCCGGCAACGGGCCGGTATCGTTCGCGTGCCCGTCGCCACCCTGGCGTCCACCGGACACGGTCGTCTGGCAGGCCTGACCGCCGGCCTGCAGGACGGCGATCTGGATGATCCCGCGCAGTTTCTCGGCCGTGAGCGGGGAGCCGCGATAGAGGAGCTGGCCGCGCGGGCCGATCTTCGAATCCTTGAGCGCCTGGATCGCCTCGGCCAGCCCGACCTCCGCCATGACGACGGCGCCGCGAATCATTTCGAGTTCCTCGGCGGACTTGAACTCGCGCTCCGGGAAGAACAGTTCGCCGGCCTTGGGCCGCACGCGGATCTTCAGCCGGCGGAGTTCCCGCGCCAATCCGAGCGGAAAGTCCACCGGGACCAGCAAACGCTTCCCGCCCTCCTCGTTGACCAGCAGGCGGATTACCGCCGCCCAACCGGTATGCTTCTCGCCGGCGCGGCGAAGCTGGCGTTGACAGCGCGAGAGGGACAAGACCCGGCATTTGCGCATCTGCCGCTCGACCCGTTCCAGTTCCTCGTCGCCCAGCACCGCGTACCCGCGTCCATTCACGCGGAGGTAAATGAACGGCGCAGGCACAAGCAGTCCCACCGCATAGCGCAAATCGGCGCAGCGAGCACTGTCCGCCACGATCAAGAGATTGTCCTGGCTCACGGGGCGATCCGGAGGACCCATAGTGCCACAGGTGCGCGGGTGGCAAATCAGAAAATGCGCCGCCCGGCCGGCATTACTTCCGGCCGTGCGGCAGGCGTGGGGAGCAACGGTTACTCGTAGGTCAAGACCACGTTGCCACCTTGAATCTTGACCGTCTTGAGGGTGTGCGCGGTGTCACTGCGCAGCCGGTAGAAGCGCGCGCTCCCGGCGACGGCAGTGGTGATGGTCTTGGTGCCGGAATTCACGACCGCCGAACTGTCATCGGCGAAGGCGTCGCCGAGGCGATTCACGAACTGCAAACTGAGAGCCGGTTCGGCGGCGACGTTCAGATACGCCTTGATCGCCACAGTCGAGGTCGGATCGTTGATCAGCGTCTTCTCGCCGCTGGCGAAGTCCTGGGAGAACCACTCCGCATAAGCGCTGCCCCCGCGCTCGTACCAGATCAGCCGGAACGGGTAGAAGCCGGGTTGTTGGACGACGAAGTCGAAGGTCTCGTTGGCCGTGCCGCCGTTGTGGAACCCGAGAATCGGCTCCTTGTCCGTCGGCTTCGCGCCCGAGGAGACCTTGTACCCGTCGTCGGAAACGACCCCGAAGCGGTGCACGCCGGCGGCTAACTCGAGCCAGGCCCGGGCTTCCACGACGAAATCGTCGGTCCCGTTCAAGCCATCCAGGCCGGGTACGAGGTACTTGTCGGGGAAATTGCCCGCCGCCGAACCGTCCTGGGACATGTTGATCACCTGTTCCACGACGTTCGTGTCCACAGAGACCGGGATGGTGGAGTTGGCCGCGAGCTGGGCTTCGGCACGGTCGAGGCTGTTTTCCAGGTTCGAGCCCGCCGGGGCCTGGACCATGCGGATTTGGAAGCCCCGGTCCTGCCCGGGGCCGCTGCGGCGATTCGCCGGATCGAGGTACTTGTACGTCACCACGAAGCTCCACTCGGTGACGCTCTCCACCCCCTCATTGTCCTGGAAGCGGAGCGTGGCGGAGTTGTTGGCCCCCGATGCCGGCAGCGGAGACATCGCCCAGGTGACCTGCGCGCCGGCGGCATTCGGCGTGATCGTCGGCGTGACGGTCTGGCCGTTGACCGCGAGTTGGATGGTCGCCGTGTTCACGCTCGTGTCGCGATTCTGGATCACCGCCTCGATCGCGGGCGTCACGGTCTGCACGGTCGAACTTGGAGTCGGCAGGAGCGAGGTGATCGTCGCCCGCTGGACGCCGGAGTCCGAGACAGGCACGAAGATGAGGTAGTTCAGATACCGGTTCGCCGAACTGGTGTCGCCCGTGACCTGGCGCAGCCGGAGCGTCGTCTTGCCGGACAGTTTGAGCACGACCTTGTTCAAGCCGGTGCCGTCGGTCAGCGGGACGTTGCGGAACGTGTAGCCGCTGAGCTTGCCGAAGAAGGTGCCCAGTTGCGCGGTCGTCTGGTTGGGTTGGCCGGCGTTGCTGGTGACCTGCTCCAGCACGCTGTCCGCTTGCGCGAAGTTCACCACCGCCTCGCGCAGATACACCTCGTAAGATCCCGCGGTGAATTCGCGGGTGTAATTGAGCCACTCGTCCGCCGCCAGGTCGCCCACGTCGTAGTCGAACACGTAGTTGTCCGGATCGAACTGCGGGCGGCGCTGATCCAGCGTGTGCGCCATGCGGACCGGATCGAAGGTGCGGTAGAGCGTGTCGTTGCCGCTGGGAGCGGTCCGGGTGTCGTGGAAGTCCGTGCCTTCCACTCCCATCCGGTCCACATACGAATTGTCGGCCTCGCCCCACCCCTCGGGGGTGCGCACCGGATTGTTGAAATAACCCCCGGAATTGAAATTGTAGTCCTCGATTTCCAGCACGCGGTCGGTGGCCTGAAAGGTGTCGAAGTAGGTGGTCTCCGACTGGCTCACAGCATCCGAATCCACCACCGTCAACTCGGCCACGTAATTCGTGTTGGCGCCGAGACCCGAGAGGGTCGCCGTCCGCGTCGTCCCGGCGGCGCTCAAGCTCAGGCCGTTGGCTGTGGTGATGAGTTGGCCGTTCAGGCGCACGGACACGCCCGCGTCGGCGATCGGCTTGTCGTCCGAGACCTTGAAGGACAACGTCGCGGGTGCGGTCAGGAAGCTCGTACCGGTCTTCGGCGTCACCTCCAGAATGACCGGCGGCTCGTTGGCATTCGAGGGCGGCGTGGCCGCAACCAGGTTGTCATAGACGACTTGGTAACCGGCCGGGTCGGTGCCGCCGTCCGCGTATAAGTACAGGACCACGTTGCCGGACGCGCCGATGAACGGCGCCGGCGGATCGTCGTTGCCGTCGGCCATGACATCGGCCGCGGGTGTGTCCACGAACGTCTTGTCGAACAGCACGGCGTTGTGGTCGTCCTTGTCCAGCACGCGGCCCCGGATGACGACGTTCCCGTGGAGCACCGTCAGCGTGAGCACGAGCGTCACGTTTTGATTCTTCAGGGAGGGATCGACGTTTTCGTTGAAGAAGTACTTGTTGATGCCCTTGGTGATGAGCAGATCGCTCTCGGACTTGGCGATGCCGTAGCCGCCGAGGGAATTGGCTCCGGTCGCGCCCGGAATGAACGCCAGCACCGTAAACGAATCGATGCCCAGTCCGCTCACCATGTCCACCGAGAACTCGTGGCGCGTCCCCTCGTCCAACTGGAACGTCTTGGACTTTTTGGTGCTGGCGATGAAGTAAGGTTGCCCGACCGCCTGCAAATCGAATGTGAACACGCCGTTGGCCTGCTTGCCGCCCGGCAGCGGCATTCCGGCCGGGTTGGAGTCCTCCCAACCGGTCGCCTGGGCCGCGTTGAAGTCGTCCAACACCGCCGCGTCACAAACCAGCACCTCCGCGTTGTCATACACCACCTGGTACCCTGCGGGATCGGTGCCGTTGTTGATGTACAGGTAAAGCACGAAATGGCCCGTCGTGATGAACGGCGCCGGTGGGTCGTCCGTGCCATCCGACATGATGTCGGCCGCCGGGGTGTCGGTAACCCGCCTTTCGTAGATCACCCGGTTGCCGTCGTCCTTGTCCAAGACCTGCCCCGTGATCTCCACGTTGCCGCCGCGCACCGTGAGGTTGAGCGTCAGGGTGACGTTCTCGTTCTTGATCGCCGGCGAGGGAACATCGTCGAAGAAGTACTTGCTGATGCCTTTGGTGATCAGAAAATCGCTCTCTGATTTGGCCACCGCGTAGCCCGCCAGGGAGCTGGCCCCGGTCGTCGTCGGTATGAAGGCCAGCACCGCGTACGAGTCCGGTCCGAGTCCGCTCACCATGTCCACCCGGAATTCCAGGTTGCGCCCTTCCTTCAGTTCGAAGGTCTCGGACTTCTTGGTGCTGGCGACGAAGTACGGCTGGCCGAGCTGGGGCAGGTCGAACGTGAAGACCCCGTTCGCCTGTTTGCCGCCCGGCAACTGCATGCCCGCGGGATCCGAGTCCTCCCAGCCACTCGCCTGGGCCGCATTGAAGTCATCGAGCACCCGGGCCGAAGCCGGCCAGAGGCCGCCCAAGCACGCCAGGAGCAATCCGCCACTGAGGATACTGCCGAGAGGTTGTCCGCTTTTCATAACATCACGTCGTTGCTGCGCTCGTGTCGGCGCGAGCGATCCGGAGCCGCCAATCGTCCCGAATCCAGCGAAGCGCCGCCATAAGTTCATTGCAGTTCAGTCATTTGGAGCTACGGATCGAATCTTTCGCGGCCGGCCCGTGGCGTCAACCGAATTCGCGGATTCCGCCGGCGTGTGTCGAAGACGTTGCCTTTCGGCCGCGACGCAGGCGAACAAACCGCCGCCCCACCGCTGACCATGACCCGAAGCGCTGTCGCTCCGCCCGCTCGTGATCCTCACCGGCGTCGTGGCGGGGTCACTGGCGCACCCCGGCCAAAGCCCCCACGCTGGTGCCGATTCTGGCGACCGTGCTGGCGGGGACCGCCTGGGGATTGGTCAATGGCCCGGTCATTCCCGTCGGTCGCGTCGCGCCGTTCATTGCCACGCTGGGCATGAGGAGCGCTGCGCGTGGACTCGGCCTGCTGGCCAGCGGCGGCCGGCCGGTGTCGAATCTCGGCCCGGTCCTCACCGGTCTGGGCGCCGAGGTCGCGGGTATTCCCGTGCCTGGCCTGACCCTTTTGACCGAGACGCTGGGCTCAGGGGGCTTCCTGGGCAGCACGCGCCTCGGCCGATTACCAGCAGATCCTCAAGGGCGTCATCGTCGGCGGCGCGGTTTGGCTCGATCGCCGCCCCCCGCGACTGGTGACGCCCGCCCGGGCCGTGAACTCCGTGCCCGCTCGCGCTGCCCGAGTTGGCGGGCGCCCTCAAGGACCTTCAGACCAGGCCGGCCCAGCTCCCGATGAGCCCTCCTCGGGAACAGCCGTCCGGACGCTCTCTCTTCAGACGACCCGCGTGCTGCGTTTGCTTCGCCGGACCTGGGCTCCTCCCTTGGCGAAAGCCGTATCTCTCTCTGATTCCACTAAGCAAAACGCCTAGTGGGCACGGAATGGACTCTCAATAGTATCGCGTCGGCGCCTCGTCGCGGAGCTCTCTTCTCTTCGCTCCCGTGCCGGGCCGCAACTCGAATCCTCAGTCCTCATAAGTGTTAGTCTTCTAAGCTGCATTCCCTTCTCTGAATACAGCGCGTGCCTTTCCTATCCGGCTTGACTTAATGAACTCGATTGCGCAGTTTCCGCGCGTATGTCTAAGGGCGCACGTGGGAATGGCTATCTTCCTGGCTGTTGCTGGCAATGCGAACCCGACTCTTTTATCCAACTGCAACCTCCCAAACCAAGCTCCGTTATGCCGCCACTCACAATGCAATTCCCGCCTCGGCGAAGACCGGGCCCCGTTGGACTCTCGTTACTGGCCATCGGTGTGCTGCTGGGGCATTGCCCGCTCGGGGCCGCCACCGCGAACGTCCAGGAGTACTTCGTGCCCGTTCCCGAGGGGGATCTGCAGACCTCCCTGCGCGCTATTGATACTACCGGTACGCCGGTGGGGAACACCATCCGCAGCACTCTGTCGGTCGTGGTCGGTACGACCGGAACGATCATTCGCTACGACCATTGGGAGGACGGCTACGAGAATGACCTAAGTAATCCTATACAGGGTACCACGCGAGTGTGGGGCGATGGCAATGATGCCAATGGAATGCCGCCAGGCGTCACGCACGACCCGGCGGGTCTGGCCGCGGGGACTGTCATCACTCTCCAGAACGATGTGATGCTTCCTCGCAACCCCGCCGTCATCCAGTACGACGGGCGCGATCGGATTGGCGCCACGAGCCCGATCGTCGTGACGCGCGCCGGGTGGGGCACGTCGCCGGGGACGGTGCTCTGCAGCGCGATGGAGGTGTACGACACCTCGCGCTATGGCACCGCGTTCACGGTGCCGGTGGGGAAGGACGTGGTCACGACGGCGGGCGCGCAACTCTTCAGCTATTCGGCGCTCCACATCCTGGCGGCGCAGGACAACACCGGGGTGCAGGTGGACCGCAACGCCGACGGCACGGTGGACCTCACGCAAACCCTGCAGCGGGGGGAATCGCTTTTGATCAACGGTGGCGTGACCCGGGGAGCGACGGTCACGGCAAGTCTCCCGGTGCTCGTCGAGGAGGTGACCGGCCGGGTCGGCTCCACGTACATGCAACGCACCTTCGCGCTGCGGCCGACCAGCCAATGGGACGCGAGTTACTTCGCGCCGGTGGGCACCACGCTTTCTTCGGAGCCGAACAACGTCTTCCTCTACAATCCGACCGCGGCGGCGCTGTCCGTCCAGTATGCTGCGCGCGCCGGTGCCGGGTCCGTAACGGTGCCCGCCAAAGGCACGTATCAGTTTACGATGCCGATCAATTCGGGCGCCCATTTCTATACGGCGGACGGCACGAAGTTCTACGCGGTAGGTGCCAGCGACAGCGGGAGCGGGAACACGGCAAACCAGACTCACGACTGGGGTTACGCGCTCTTGCCGGAGTCGGCGTTGACGACCCATGCGGTCATCGGTTGGGCCCCCGGTTCGGACGGCACTCCGCCCTCGCAGAATGGCAGTCCGGTCTGGGTGACTCCGAGCCAACCGACGACACTGTATGTGAACTATTCGGGCAATTACCTCACCGGGCCGTACACGGCGCCGAACGGATACAAGTACGATGTGGCTTACACACTCGGTGCCTTTCAGTCCCAGACGATCTATGATGCGACCGACAAGAACATGACCGGGGCGCGTCTGTTCACGACCGACGGCGCCACCTTCACCGCGGCTTGGGGTGAGGATCCGGCCAAGGCTGGAGCGGCCAGCCCCTATCTGGACCTGGGCACGACGATCCTTCCGTTCCCGGCCCCTGTCATCCACAAAGGCTCCGGCATCTTCATCGACGTTACCCCCCAGGGCCAGGTGAATGCCGGTGATACGCTGAAGTACACCATCCGGGTCGCCAACGGCGGGATGTCGGCCCTGTACAACACCGTCGTGCTCGACAATCTGCCGTCGGGCCTGACCTACGTGAACCAGACCACGGCCACCAATGGCGTGGCGGTCTTGGATGATCCGGTGCCGGCGCTGACCCCTTTCCCCTTGGACAATCCGGGCTTCCTCCTCCCCTACATCGCGGTCGGCGGTTATGTGGACATCACCTTCGAGGCGACCGTCAACGCCGGTGAACAGAGCATTGTCAATGTCGCGAGCGCGACCGCTTCCGGCAGCTCGATCTCGACCAGTGTGACCATCCCGGTGGGCGGGCCCACGGCATGCAGCCTGACCTTCACCGACCCGCTCGGGAACGTGGTGACGTCCTACGCGGAGAACGGCGCCATCTATGTCAGCGTGGCCGACTCCGATCGAAACACGAACCCGAACGTGGCCGAGACCTTCAGCGTCGTCGTGCGCAACACCACTACCGGCGATCTCGAGACGGTGACCCTCACCGAAACCGGGATGAATACCGGCGTCTTTCGCAACAGCAGCGCTCCGTTGGCGGCGTCCGCGACCGGCGGGTTGAATCAGCAGGACGGCATCCTGAATGCCCGCGCCGGCGACAGCCTCCAGGCCGAGTACAGCGACACGTTGTACCCCGAGTCCTGCACCGCCAACGCTTCGGTGGCATACGCGGGAAAGACGAAGAAGCTCTATCTCAGCGACCCCAGCCAGAGCATGGACCGCGTGGACCCGGCCGATCCGGCCAACCCGGACGCCACTCTGGCGCAAACCGTCCTGCTGGGTCCAGGCGTCGGCACCGACCAGACGCTGGTCGCGTTCGAAACCGGCACCGAGGAAATCGCAATCAAAAACAGCGCCAGTGCCGTCGGACAAACCTTCAGGTACAGCGTGGGCTCCGGCTCATATACGGTCACGAAAGTGGCCGTGAAGCTTAGGAACGCCGGCAGCGATGGCTCAACCATTACACTCTCCCTCCGCAGTGCGTGGGGCGGGACGGACCTGGCTTCCGCCTCGGTTTCCGCCACCACCATTGCCAGTACTGCGAATTGGGTGGTGTTCACGCTCTCCTCTCCCGTCAGCCTGACCGTCAACACGACCTATTACATCCGCATGTATTCCAGCAATAACAACGGAAAGACGGTGTGGATTACCAATGGCAATGGCGGCTATGCCGACGGCTCGGCGATCGAGAGTTCCGGTGTCATCCTCACGACCGACCGCGACTTCCGCATCATTGCGACGACGGGAGGGGGAGGGACGACTGCCGCCAGTTTCCTCCAGTCGCCCGCGTTCTGCCAAGGGTTCACGGTTGCCGCCGGCACGCTCAGTGCAACCACGTACATCAGTTCGGTCACCGGTACCCCGACCGGCAATAACATCACGGCGACGCTCGGCTATGACACCACCACGATCGCGGCCATGTCGAACCCGACCTACAACAGCGGCGTCGGCACGTTGACCTGGACCTACCTTGTGCCCGCGCCCATCAGCGTCCCGGCCGACAAAGCGTTGAACTTCGTCATCGGGAATACCCAGTCGGGAGTCTCATTCAAGGTCGATTACGACCTGAGCACCAAGCCTTCGGCAATCAGTCTCCCCACGTCCACAGTCATCAACGTGGATTCGTTGAGCGTGTACGACGACGCCTATCCTGGCGGCAGCTTGATTACCTCCTCCCTGAACGGCCAGACCGGGTACATTCGCGCCACAGTCAGCGATCCCTTCGGGGCCAGCGACATCACCAGCCTGGAGGTCACCATCACCGGGCCGGGCGGGACTTCGGCCGTAACCCTGAACGCCGTGGTCACGAGTTCGGACTGCTCGAAGACTTTCGAGTTTCCCTGGTTGGCAGGGCCGCTGGACGGCGACTATAGCATCACGGTTACCGCCCGCGAAGGGACGGAGGGCACCGTCACCGCCTCAGCCTCCACTGGCTTCCAGGTCAACTCGCTCGATCTGGGAACCCCCGGCACGACGACTTTCATCGATGGCAGCGGCAACCCGACGCAGCTCTACCTGGTGGGGAATTCGGTCTGCGTTCAGGTCGTTGATCCGGATCAGAACACCGACGCCAACCGGGCGGAAACCGTGACGGCCGTGATCACTACCGGCAACGGCGACCGCGAATCCGTCCTGCTCACCGAAACGGGTCTGAGCACCGGCGTCTTCCGCGGCTGCCTGGGCTCCGACTCCAGCCCCGTCACGCAGAACAACGACACGCTGAACCTCGTCGCCGGGGCCGGCTTGAACGTGACCTACACCGATCCCACCGACGCGACGGACGTCAGCGGCGATACCGCGCTGGTGCCCGTAGCGGATCCCAACCCGGTGGTGACGGTGAACAAGACTTTGGTGAATCCCACGAGCGGGCCGGCACTGGTCGGCGGCACGGTCGAGTACGACTTGCTGATCGCCAATCCGGGAACGGTCAATCTGCCGGTGGTGAGCGTGACCGACACGTTCCCGGCGGAAAACTTGACATTCGACGGCGCCAGCCTCGCGCCGACCGGGACAACGCCCGCCGGCACGCTCACGTGGAGCAATGTGGGATCGCTCGCCTCCGGTCAGAGCGTCACCCTGCACCTGAGCTTCACCGCGACGGCCGCCGGTTCGCCGGTGAACTCCGTCGCCGTGTCCGGGTCGGCGAGCGCGTCCGCCTCGGCCGCGGCTGTGACCATTGTCGATCCGAAGGTGAGCGTATCGAAGACATTGCTCAGCCCGGCGTCGGGTCCGGCGTACATCAACGACCTGGTGACCTTCCGGATTACGATCCAGAACATGGGCACCACGCGCATCGACACGCTGCCGCTCCAGGACCAGTACAGCGGTTCGTGTTTCCAGTTGGTCTCGGCGACCGTCACGCCCGACTCCCAAGGGGGCGGCCTGATGCTCTGGAATAACCTCGGACCGCTGGGCGCGGGCGCCACCACGACCGTGGATGTCACCTTGAAAGCGGTCGGCAACTGCGATCCGGCCAACAACAGCGCCACGGTCAGCGGGGCCGAGGATGCCAATGGCTATGCGCTCCCCACGACCCAAAGCTCGGCCCAGATCCAACTCCTCGGTGCGAGTCTCAGCGGGCAGGTGTGGAACGATGCGGACGGGAGCCAAACGGACAACGCCGGCGATGCGCCCCTCCCAGGCGCCAACGTGTACCTCGACTTGAATGGCGACGGCGTGCGGAACCCGACCGAACCCTTCGCCCTTACCGACGCCAACGGCCAGTACATGATCGACGGCCTGCCACCGGGTACCTACACCGTGCGGGTGGACCCCGCGACGCTGGGCGGGGTCACCACGGCGACCATCGACCCCGACGGCATCGCCACGCCCAACGTGGCCACCGTCAGTCTGGCCGAGGGCGAGAACAAGACCGGCGTGGACTACGGTTACTGGTCAGGCTTGGTGCAGGGGACGCTGTTCACCGACACCAACGGCAACGGCACGTATGACCCGTTTGTGGACACGCCCCTGGCGAACGTGCAGGTGAAGATCACGGCCAGCGACGGGACGATCTACACCGTGACGACCGGTCCCACCGGCTACTACAGCCAGGTGGTTCCGCCCGGCGCCGCCGTTGTGGATGTGGTGGACAGCACCTTGCCGAGCGGTGCGGTGCTGGCGACTGGCAACATCGATCCCCAGACAGTCACGGTGCCGGGCAGTGGCAGCGCCACCGCGAATACAGGCTACACCTTCCCCGCCCAGATTGGAACCGTGAACGGCATCGTGTTCCTCGACAACAACGGCAATGGGACCTACGAGGCGGGAACCGATGCGCCACTGCCGGGCGTGCAAGTCCTCATCACGAAGAACGGCGGCGGGACCTTGACCGTGACCACCGACTCGACCGGCGCATTCTCCGCGACGGTGCCGATCGGTTCCACGAGCGTGGATGTGTTGGACGCGACCCTGCCCGGCGGGGCGACCCTGGCTCCGGGCGGCGGCAACAGCGATTCGACGACAGTCACCGTGCCACTGAATGGGACGGCCATCGACAACACGGGCTATGAGCTCCCGGCCAACCAGGGCTTGGTCAACGGCATCGTGTACCTGGACGCGAACGGTGACGGCGTTTACACGGCCGGCACGGACCAGACTATCGCCGGTGTGCCGGTCTTGATCACGAAGAGCGATAATTCACAGGTCACTGTGACCACCGACGCCAACGGCTACTTCCAGGCCGTGGTGCCGGCGGGCAACACCGTCGTGGATGTCCAGCAGGGCAACGGAAACTTCCCCGCAGGCTATGTGTTGACCGCCGATGCCTCCAATCAAGGCAGCGATCCGACGACTGTGGATGTACCCAGCCAGAAGGCGGTGAGCGATAACACCGGCTATGTGGCCGGCGGCAACGTCAGCGGGACGGTGTTCGACGACGTCAACGGCCTGACCGACGGTCTCGTAAATGGCACCGGCACGAGCGCGGGCGAGCCGCTGTACGCGAACCTGGTGGATGCGGGCGGGATTGTCGCCGCGGTGTGCCCGGTCGCTGGGGATGGAACCTACGGCTTCAGCGGTGTCACCGGCGGCTCTTACACGGTCCTCCTGAGCCGGACGCCAGGCACGATTGGCCAGACGGCTTCGGCGGCGGCGTTGCCGGCCAACTGGGTGAACACGGGCGAGGGCACGGCGGCTGCCGGGGATGGCACGGCGAACGGAATCACGGCGATCACGGTGACGAGCGTGACCACGACCGGCGTGAACTTCGGGATCACGCGGGCGTTGAGTGTGGGCAACCTGGTGTGGGCGGACGTGAACGACGATGGACTGGTCCAGGCGGACGAACCGGGCCTCCCCGACGTGGTGGTGCAACTGTGCGACCCGGCGGGA
Organism: uncultured bacterium; assembly: GCA_963735925.1. Taxonomy (GTDB): domain Bacteria; phylum Verrucomicrobiota; class Verrucomicrobiia; order Limisphaerales; family J093; genus DSVZ01. The sequence goes on along the minus strand of CAVTMT010000002.1, from coordinate 231,975 downwards.
AGCCTGATGGCGCAGACCACGACCGACGCCGACGGCTTCTATCTCTTCACCGAACAGCGGCCTTCCAACTACCTGATACGCATCCCGGCCTCGAACTTTCAAGCCGGGGGCGCGCTGGAGCATCACCCGGCGGTCAGTTCGGTGGCGGTGACTGCCGACAACCAGACGGACGATGATAACAACGGTTCGCAGCCGGGGGGGGCGGGCACGGAAGTTTCCAGTCCTTTGATTGCCCTCGGCGGCAACGCCGAGCCCGTGGATGCCGGCACCGAGACCGGGCGCGGCCAGGCACTCGACAACGGGTATGACGCGGGGGCGGACCTGACGGTCGATTTCGGATTCGCTCCGGGTTCCTGGACCCCGACGGCTGTGCGCTTGGAGCACTTCCGGGCCCGGCGAGTCGGTCCGAACCAGATTCTGTTGGCGTGGCGCAGTCTGGCCGAAATCCAGACGCTGGGTTACTACGCCGAACGCCAGGGCCGGATGGGCTGGGAGCGCGTGTCGCCCCAGCTCATCGCGGCATTGGGACAGGATCTCCAACCGCACGCCTACACACTGAGCGACCCCGTGGTGAGCGCGTCGTATTATCGGCTGGTGGAAGTCGATTGGCGGGGGAACGCGCAGGTGCTGGCCTACGCCACGGTGACATCCGGTGGGCAGATGCAGGTTAACCTCGACGGGGATTCGCTCAAGCTGCAGGTGCAGGGGGCGCCGGACGGGAAGATCACCGTGGAGTCAGCGCCGGACGTGGTCAACGGCCCGTGGTCGTCAGCGGCCACGGGGAGCCTTGATGGCATGGGAGTGGGGGCGTTTACGCTGCCCGTCCTGAAGCACGAGCCCATGCAGTTCCTCCGCCTGCGGGAGGATTGAGACGCGCCGGGGCCTTCAGCGGCCGGAGGCGGGATCGGCCTGGGGCGAGGGCGCCGGGCCGGCGGATCGGGCGCCGGCGGGTCGCGTCGGCAGGAACGGCTTGCGAAATGCCTCCTCGAAATCGAAGCCATTGGCAAAGTCGGCACGACTGTCCGTGTCCGTCTTGCTCAACACGCCGGCATCCACCAGGGCGAACACCAGTTCGCCGAAGTCTTCGCATCGGTGAAGGCCCCACTCTTGGAGCACGGCCAGGGCCATCGGTCCGTACTGTTGCAGCGCCCAGGCCCGGATGCCGGCGAGCAATTCCTGGCCGCTGATGTGGCGGAACCTGCCCTTGTTCGCCTGGCTGATGGCCTTTTGGGTGTAATCGAGCGCCTCGCGCAGAAAGAGGTAGGCCTCCCGACGAAAGCGCGGGTCCTTGTCCACGATCTGATCCAGAACCGTCTCGAAATCCAGCGGCTGCATAGGCTTCACGGCTGCTGCACCGGCGAAGCTGCCGGCGGGTGCGCGGTTCGCCAGGCCCGCACGGCCCAGCCGGTCAGCAGCAGGGCCACCAGCAACGTCAGGACCAACTGTTCCTGCCGGGTCAAGTGCAACATATCAAGCGCAGCTTAACTGCCGGCCAACCCCGGCGCAATGCCGGGCTTGACTTGGAAATGCCACGTTGCGCGCAAGCCGTTGGCGCCCGCCGCCGCGAGGCCCCGCCGGCTTCAGCTTCCCATTGGCTTCCTCCGCGCGCGAATGCGGGTTCTCGTTCAGTCCTCCCTGACGGCGAAGAACCACGCCTTGGCGCCGGCATCGAGTTCAAGTTCACAGCGAAGAACGCCTCCCGCCGGCACCCACGTGCCTCCGACAGGAGACCATCCGCTCAATGGCTGGGTCGCGTCGGCCGAGTTGCGCAGTGAAATACCCGACATGCGGCTGGGATCGATGGGCGTGCCATCCGCATTTGCGACCTCGAAGACCACCTTGCCGGCTAAGCGATCCAGCGTGGCCGTCAGGCGAAGCGGCGGCGGTCGGGGCACCGCAACATCGAAGGCCGCCACTTCGGCAGCGCTGCGAATGTAAAGCGTGCCATCGCTCACGGCGGGGGAGTTCCAGCAGTTGCCGGTGACGGCCGTGAACCGTCCGAGTTCGCGATATTCGGCGGAATTGGGTTGGACCAACACCACGTCGCCATAGTCGGTCAGCGCGAGAATGTTTCCGTCCACCAAGAGCGTCGAGCCCATGCCAAAGTCCGGTTGCGACCACCGATCCTGGCCGGTGCGGAGGTCCAGACACCGCATCGGCGCCGTGCCTTCCTGGTCCTGTCCGTAAAGGCCATAAACATACCCGTTCACCACTACCGGCGTGCTCCAATGAATCATCCGCGACGGCCGGCGTGCCCAAAGTGCGCTGGCGGCGAGCGTCGCGCCTGACTGGGTCACCTGGACCGCCACCGAGCCCACGCTGTACGCGGCCGCGCAATAGACGATGTCGCCGTCCACCGCCGGTGAGGCAGCGGTTGAAGTGTTGTAGGGAAAGGCCGACCGCCAGAACTCGTCGCCGGTGCGTGGATTCACGGCCACCAAGCCGAACTGGGTCATAAAGATCACCTGGCGCACGCCGTGGATCGTGGCTGGGACCGGCGTGGCGTGGGTCATCGCGTAATCGAGTTTCCGCCACGCCACGCTGCCGTCGCTGAGCCGGAGGGCGAGGAGGCGGTTCGGCGAAGCGTTGCAGTTGACGAGCAGGAGATCGCCTTCGATCAGCGGAGAGGCCGCGTTCTGCCATGAAATCACACTGCCACCGAATTGCGCCCGGAGGTCCTTCGCCCAGACGGTCTGGCCGTTGGTGGCGTTGAGGCAGACCAGGTTGAGATAGCTGCTCAGCACATAGACCCGATCGCCCGCGACTGCCGGCGTGCTTCGAGGACCGTCGCGCACGGCGATGGCATTGTTCGGGTAATCGTAGTCGGCCTGTCCAACCGGCGCGGTCCAAAGCAACGCCCCGGACTGGGCATCGAGAGCCACGCAGTATTCGGCGCCGCTGGTGGTGCTACCCGTCCGGACCTGGGTGAACACGCGTCCGCCTCTGACGCTGAGCGAACTGAGACCGTTCGTGAGTTGGGTGCGCCAGAGCAGTTGCGGCGGGTTGACGTTCCAATCGGTGCGGATACGCTCGGTCGAAACGCCGTTGCCGCTGGGGCCGCGGTACATCGGCCAATCCGCCCGCACGGCGACCAAACCGGCCACACTGGCAACCACCGCAGCCACGCCCAGCCAGCGAGCCCTCAAACCGCACGTCCTGGTTAAATCCCCAAACCGCATTATGTCGAAGCTGCCGGAAAAACCTCGCTCGTCAAAGGAGAAAGACCGGGGAAAGGGCCCGCGAGCGCTCAGCCAAGGAGCTGAAGGCGGAATGGCAACCTGCACGCTTGAGCGGTGCACGCTTGAGCGGTTGGAGCCTCGCTGATATTCTGCCGCCCTGAACTTGAAGGCCATCATCCATGTCGCCGAGGAAGGCGGGTATTGGGCCGAAGTACCCGCCCTGCCGGGTTGCGTGACTCAGGGCGAGACCATCGAAGAAGTCACCGCCAACTTGCGCGAGGCCATCGCAGGCTGGCTCAGCGTCGAGACGGATCTGGGCGAACTCACTGCAAGCGATCTCTGAGGCACGGCATACTACTCACTTCACGCATCCTCATTCATCGTCTTCTCGAACCGTCCCCACCGCAGCGCCAGTGTCGGCAGCACCAGCAGGTTCAGCACCGTGGAGGTTGCCAGACCGCCGAGGATGACGATGGCCATCGGGCCTTCGATCTCGCGGCCGGCGTCGCCGCTGCCCAGCGCCAGCGGCAAGAGCCCCAGCGCGGTCACCAGCGCGGTCATGAGGACCGGCATGAGCCGTTCGCCCGCACCGCGGAGCGCGCATTCCGCGCCCCACGCCATGCCTTCTTCGCGCACGAGATGCTCGAAGTGCGAGATCATCATGATCGAGTTCCGCGTGGTGATGCCGAACAGGGTGACAAAGCCCACGAGCGAGCCGACCGATAGCAGGCCGCCGGTGGCGAATACCGCCAGGACGCCGCCGACGAGCGCGAACGGCAGGTTGGCGAGGATCAACAACAGATTGCGCCCCGAACCGAACAGCAGCGCCAGCAACAGCACAATGCCCGCGCCGGCCAGCAACGAGTGCGCCAGCAGGTCGTGCTTCGCCTGCGCTTCGGCTTGTGCCGATCCGCCATAAACCACGAACACGCCGGCCGGCAGCGACACTTGAGCGGCCACCTTCCGTTTAACCTCGGCGGCGAACGATGCCACATCGCGACCCTCGAGGTTGCAGGTGACCTGCTGCAATCGTTGCGCGCCCTCGTGCATCACGCTGTACCGGCCGCTGTCCGGGTGGACCTCCGCCAGTTCGCGCAGCGGCACCGTCAGGCCCTGCGCGTTGCGGAGCTGCAGCGCGCCGAGGGTTTCGGGGTTTTGACGGCTGGCCGGATCCAGGATCACCGCGACGTCAAACACCCGGTTGTCCTCGTGGATCTGGGACACAATCGCGCCCTGGTAGGCGGTCTGGATCGCTTCGAGCACGGCCACCGGCTGGAATCCGTATTGCAGGAGGCGTTCCGGGCGCAGGCGCACGGCGATTTCCGGCAAGCCGGGTTGGGCGGCGATCCCGATGTCCACCGCGCCCGGCACCTCCGTCAACACCTGCCGCACTTCGGCGGCCTTCCGATCCAGCGTGTCCAGATCGTTGCCGAAGAGGTCGATCACGAATTGGGCGGTCGTGCCGGAAAGCGTTTCCTCCATCCGCTCCGCCAGGAAGGGCATCACCTGGAAGGACAGCCCGGGGAAACGGGCCAGCGTCGCGCGGATCTGCGCCTCCACGGATTCCGCCTCCTCGCCCTTCAGCGGCTGCAAATCCACATGCAGTTCGCTGTCGTGCGGGCCGAACGGATCCTCGCCGTTCTCCGCCCGGCCGGCTTCCTGCGACACGGACCGGATGTGCGGATTCTTCAACAGTTCCTCCGTGACGAGCTTGCCCAGCCGCAGGGACTCCGCCAGTGAGGTGCCCGGCACCGCCGCCATGTGCAGGACGTAATGGCCTTCGCGAAACTCGGGCAGAAACTCGCCGCCGAAGAACGGCAGCGTCGCCACTGCGCCGAGACAGATGACCGCGGCCAGCGCGATGACCGTGCGGGGTCGGCGACTCCCACGTTCCAGCCAAAGCCGGTGTTGCCCCTTCAGCCAGCGAACGTAGCCGGGTTCCTGGTGCGGCGAGACCCTGGCCAGCAGCACGTAACACAGCGCCGGCGTGACCGTGAGCGCCACGCCCAGCGACGCGAGCGTGGCCAGGATGAACGAAATCCCCAGCGGCGCAAACAACCGGCCCTGCACGCCGCTCATCGTCAGGATCGGCACGAACACCAGCGCGACAATGAACGTGGCGTACACCACCGCGCTGCGCACCTCGATCGAGGCGTCGAGGATCACGCGGAAAACCGACCGGGGAGTGGACCCGCCACCGGCCGCCGGACCCGACACGTGTGGTTGCGCGGGCTCCCCACTTTCTCTGGCTCGATACTCGCGCAACCGGCGCAAGATGTTTTCCACGTCGATGATGGCATCGTCCACCACCACGCCGATGGCGATGGCGAACCCCCCCAAGGTGATCGTGTTGATCGAAACGCCGGCCCAGTCCAGCACGATCACCGCCGCCAGCAACGACAGCGGAATCGAAACGAACGAGATGAGCGCCGTCCGCAGATCAAGCAGGAAGAGAAACAGCACGACCGCGACCAGCCCGCCGCCGATCAGCAGCGAGTGGTTCACGTTGGCCAGCGATGTCTCGATGAAGTTGGCCGGGCGGAACAGCCGCGCGTTCAACCGCAGGTGCTCCGCGGCCAGGGCCGGTTTCAATTGTTCGAGCGCGGTCTCCAGCGCGTGCGTCACAACCATCGTGTTGGCCTGGTACTGGGCATAGACGAGCAGCACGACGCCCGACTGGCCGTTGATCTGGGCGTCGCCGGACTTGGGCGCCGGTGCCTCGCGCACTTCGGCCACGTCCTTGAGCCGGACGCTCAGACCCGGGTGCGGGACGAGCACGACTTCGCCGAGTTGTTCGGGCGTGAGCGCCTGGCCGGTCGTGCGGATCACGATCCGCTGGTTGGGGGTGTCCACGTAGCCCGCGCCGCGCACGCCGGTTGCCTGTCGGGCAGCCGCCAGGACCTCATCGAGCGAGAGCCCGTAGGCGAGCAGCCGATCCGGCTTCACCTGCACTTGAAGCTGCCGGACGTCGCCGCCGAAGATGTCCACCCGGGCGACGCCGGCGACGCTGAGCACATACGGACGGAACGTCCAATCCGCATACGTGCGCAGCTCCATCGGCGTGCGGTTGGTCGAGGTGAGGCCCATCACGAGGATGAGGCTCGTGGAAGAAGTCAGCGAACCCAGGCGCGGCGGACCCGTACCTTGGGGCAGCCGGCCGACGACTTCGCCGAGGCGCTCGGTGACCATTTGCCGGGCGAGGAAGATGTCCGTGCCGTCGCGGAAGACGAGCGTTACCACCGAGAGGCCCTGGATGGATTGCGAGCGGATGGCCTGCAGGCCGGGCGTGCCGTTCAGCCCGGTTTCGATCGGCAGCGTGACCAGTTGCTCGACCTCCTCCGACGACAGCCCCGGTGCCTCGGTCTGGACGACCACCTGCGGCGGTGCGAATTCCGGGAACACGTCGAGCCGCGTCTGCGTGGCAACGTAAAGACCGTAGGCAATGACAAGGAGCCCCAGCGCAATGACCACGCCGCGATGTCGCAAAGAAAACTGGACGATGCGCGTCAGCATGGGGGAAAGGCCGGATCGTCAATCTCCCACCTGGATTTGCGTCTTGCGCTCTTCGGAGAGCAACGCTTGTGCGCCGGTGATGACGAGCCGGTCGGTGGCCGCAACGCCGTGGGTGACGAACCAGCCGCCGGCGGCCGGATGATGGAGGACAATTTCCCGGCGCACGAATGAGGTGTCGCCGGTCTGCGCGTAAACCCACGCGCGTTCGGCGGAGCGCACCACGGCGGCGGCCGGCACAATCACCCCCGGCACCGGTTCGCCGGGCAGTTGCAGATAACCCTTCAGCGCCAGTCCCGGCGTCAGCATTGCGGGAGCGTTCGTCGTTACAAACAAGAAGCCCTGGCCCTGCGACTGCAGATCGGTCCGGGTCGCCCGGCCCAGAAGACTTGCGGAGATGGGTTGGCCAATGCCGACCGGCAGCAAACGCGCCCCTATCGGCGTTTCGCTCAGCGATTCGCCGGTGGGCAGGTCGAGCCGCACCAGCGCGGTTTCGAGTCTGACCAGCGACTGGACGAACCCGTCCAGGTCGGGCTGCGCGGCAAGGGGTTCGCCCCAGGCGGCCACGAGTTGCGCCTCGGCAGCCTGGAGCAGGATGCGGTCGCGCTTCACTGCGGCCGCGGCGGTTTCGGCCGCTTTGGCGGAAGCGCCCTGACCCTGCGCGAACAGCCGCTGCAACCGTTGGTCCTCCTTGCTCGACGCGTCGAGCGCAGCCCGCGCGACGCCAATTTCGCTCACCAGTCCGACCAGCGGTGCGGGATCGAGCACGCGGCCGTAAGCCGGGAGTTCACGATCGAGCGTGGCGGCGGCGGGCGGGGCGGTTTGAAGTCCGAGGAGCTTTTGTGCGTGCGCGGTGAGTTGGATGGAAGTTCCGCCGTTGGCGTTCCGCACCAAACTCGACGCCGCGGTGATAGGCTGCTCCCCGTTCGCCTCCTGCGCTCGTTCGCCGCTCATCCGCCGGTAGCCGTAGATGAGCGCCGCGACGACGACGAGCGCGGCAATCAGCAGCAGGGCCTTGGTCCTCATATCGGGTCCGGGACGCCGGGAGCACCTCGCATCGAACGTGAGTTCTGCCATCGGACCGCAGATGCACACGGAGCAACGCAGATGGGAAGAGGTGTGCCGACCTGAATTCGCGTTGTCATCAAGCCGGCCGCGCGTGGGGGTTGCCCTGGGGTGCGAGGCGCAGCAACAGATAATAAACCGTGGGCGTGGCCACCAGCGACAGTAGCACCGAAATGCACAACGCGCCGATCACCGCGATGGCCAGCGGCCGCAGCATGTCCGCGCCGCTGCCGATGCCGTAGGCCAGCGGCAACATGCCGAACGCGGCGGCCATCGAGGTCATCAGCACCGGCCGCAACCGGCGATGGCCGGAGCGGACCAGCGCATCTTCCAGGCTCGCGCCCTCCGCGCGCAGCTGGTCCACCGAAGTCGAGCATCAGGATGCCGTTCTTGGCCACGATGCCCACGCCGATGATGGCGCCGAGAAAGGAGACGACGTTCAGCGAAGTGCCGGTGATCCACAACGCCAGCACCGTGCCGAACATCGCCAGCACTGCGCCGAAGACGATGGCCAGCGGTTCGTAGAACGAGCGGAACTCGATCAGCAGCACGGTGAACACCAGGAAGATCGCCATCGCCAGCACCAGCATCAGGTTGCGAAACGACTCCTGCTGCTGCTGGTACAGGCCGCCGAACTCGATCGTGCCGGGCGGAATCGTTTTGTCCTGGCTCAGCTTCGCCTGGATTTCCGTCATCGCGCTGCCGAGGTCACGGCCCTCCAGACGCGCGGTCACCGCCACGTCCTGCCGCAAATCCTCGCGGCGCAGTTCCAGCTGGCCGGGCTCCTCGACGAGGTCGGCGACCTGCGACAGTTTGACCAGCGTGCCGTCCGGCGCGCGCAGCGGCAACTCGCGCAGTGTGGCGAGCCGGTCGATGTCCGGCCGGTCCACCAGCACGCGGACTGTTCACCACCCGGTCGCCTTCCAGCACCGTCGAGGCTTCCTGGCCGAGCATCGCGGTGTTGACGGCCGACGCCACGTCGGCGGCGGTCAGGCCGAACCGTTCCGCGTCGGTGTGCCGCACGCGCAGGCTGAATGCTCGGGCCGGCGTAGATCAGGCCGTCGAACGTGTCCACCACGCCTTTGATCTGCTTGAGTTGTTCCGCGACTTCGGGCGCCTTCCGCTTGAGGAACTCGATGTCGGTCGAGAACAGCTTCACCTCGATCGGCGCGGGCGACCAGGTCAGGTCGCCGATCAGATCGCAGAGGATCCCGGGGAACTCCCACTCGATGCCGGGCAGCGCGACCTGGAATTTGTGCCGCAGTTCGGCGATGACGTCGTCCGTCTTGCGTTGGCGGTCGGGCTTGAGTTTGACGAGGAAATCGCCCGTGTTCGGTTCGGCGATGGACAGCGCGAGGCGCGCGCCGGTGCGGCGGGAGTAAGCTCTCCACCTCCGGCGTGGCGCGCAGGATCGTCCTCGGCCTGCAACAGTTGGCGGTCGCGTTTCGGCCAGGCTGGTGCCGAAGCGGCGCGATGTAGTCGATGACGAAGCCGCCTTCATCCAGCGCCGGCAGAAACTCGCTCGCCAGCTGCTGATAAATCCCCACGCCGAGCGCGAGCACCACGCCACACGCCGCCAGCGTCAGCCAGCGATGCCGCAACGCGGCGCGCACCGCCACTTCGTAGATCCGGAGCACGCGCGTCAGCAGGAACCCGCCGTCCTCGCTCTTGGGCGCGTGGCCGTGTTCCAGATGTTCGCGGTCGCGAATGAACCACGCCGCCAGCGACGGCGTCAGCGTGACCGCCAGCACCAGCGACGTGAGCAAGCGCCACCACCATCGTCAGCGCCAGCGCCCGGAAGAACACCCCGGTGATCCCTTCCAGAAACGCCAGCGGAATGAAGACAACCACCGGCGTCAGCGTGGAGCCGACCAGCGGGTGGAAGATCTCGCCGATGGCCACGCTGGATGGCCTCCAGTCGCGGGCAGGCCGGTGGCGATCTTGGCATAGATGGCTTCCACGACCACGATGGCATCGTCGATCACCAGGCCGATGGCCGCGGCGATGCCGCCCAGCGTCATCAGGTTGAAACTCAGCCCGGCGGTTTGCATCGCCACGAGCGTGATGAGCACCGTGACCGGAATGACCATGATGGCGGTGAGGGTGATGCCCCAGTTTTTCAGGAACAGGTAAATGATGACCACCGACAGGATGAGGCCGAACAGGATCGCGTCCCGGACGCTGCCCACCGACTCGCGGACGAACGTCGATTGGTCGTAGTAATACGCGAGCTTCATGTCCGGCGGCAGATCCTGCTTTAACTCCTGAAGCACCTGCTGGAGCGCCCGGGCGATGTCCAGCGTGCTGCCGTCGGGCTGGCTGCGCACGTTGAGCAGCACGGCCGGCACGCCCTCGGCGGTGACGACGTTGAAGACCGGCTCCGGCCCGCGTTCGCACGCGGGCGAAATCCCGGATGCGAATCGGATGGCCGTTCACGACGGCCACGGTGAGGTTCTCGATTTCGCGCGAGGTTGTGAACGCGGCCGTCCACGACGGCCAGGTAGAGCGTGTAGTTCTCCTCGTGCATGCCGGTCGGAGCGAACGAGGTTGTTCTTGTCGAGGGCATCGGTGACCTGCGGGAGGCTGAGGTTGGCGGCCTGCAGTTTCACCGGATCCACGATCACGTGGTACTCGGGCGTGCGGCCGCCGACCAGGTCCACGCGCGCCACGCCGGGAATGCGGAGGAAGCGAGGCTTGAGGTCGTAGCGGGCGGTTTCCCAAAGCTCGGTGATGCTGCGCCGCGGGCTGGTCAGGCTCACGCCGATGATGGGAAACGCAGAGAAGGTGAGCCGCCAAACCGTTGTGCTGGCGGTGGCGGGTAGCGTCGAGCGGATCTGGGAGAGGCGGCTGTCCACGTACAGCTCCGACTGGATCATGTTCACCTGCCAGTTGAAGAAGACGCTGATCTCCGCCGAACCCCGCCCGGTGGTGGAGCGGACCGTGACCGAGCCGGGGATGTCCTTCATCGCCTCTTCGATCGGTCGCGTGATGGTGGCCATCATCTCGTCGGCGGGCATCACGCCGTTGTCCACCAGGATGACGACGCGCGGGAAATTGGTCTGGGGAAAAACGGACGATGGCGTGTGGAACGCCGCATAAACGCCGGCCAGGCACAACGCCACCGCGATGAACGCGATGGCCAGCGCGTGCCGGGTGGCAAAGGCTCCGATGGCGTTATTCTGCGTCATGACGGGGATCTTTCGGGCGGCCGTCAGTTCCCCAGCACACGCACCTTGGTTTCCTTGGGCAGGGCATACGCGCCCTCGGTCACCACCGCCATGTCCGGCTGCAAGCCATCGGCGGAAACCTCGACCTGTCCGCCTTCGCGCAAGCCCGTCTTGACCGGTTTCCGAACCGCCGTCCCGTTTTGCACCACCGCGATGACCGTGCCCCCCGCTTCATCCCGGACCACGCTTTCGACCGGCACGGCCAGGCAATCCTTGTGCTCCGCGGTTACGATGCGGACGGTTACGAACTGGCCGGGACGCAAGCCGGCGCCGGCCGGCAGGCTGACGCGCACCCGCGCCGTGCCGGTGGTCGCGTCCAGTTCCGGACTGATGTAAGTCAGCGCGCCCACGACCGGCGTCGCGGTCCGATCGGGCACCACATCGGCCGACTGGCCCGTTTTGAGCGCCGCCAGTTCCCCGGCCGGCACCTCCGCGCTCACCACGAGGCGGTCGAGGTCGATCACCTCGGCCAACGCGCTGGTGAGGTCCACCGCCTCGCCGGGCTTCACGTTCACCCGCGTCACGGTCCCGGCCAGCGGCGACTGGACCCGCAACAGCGCCCGCTGGGCGCGGGCGGCGGCGAGTTGTTGCTCGGCTTCCTGCAAGGCCTTTTGCGACGTGCCCTCCACCTGGATCAAACGCTTCTGCCGCGCCAGGTTCAGCTCGGCAGAGGCCACCGCCACGTCGGCGAGCCGGCCGTCCAGTTCGAACAGCACCGTGTCCTTCGCCACGCGCTGGCCTTCGACGCAGTTCACCGCGACGATCACGCCGGGAACGGCCGGCGCCACGCGCGCGCTCGCCGCCGGGTGTTCGCCTACCGGTTCCGGGGCGACCGTGCCGTAGGCGGTGACGTATCCGCGCAGGGTGGCGCGCGTGATTTTACCGACGCGAACCGCCACTTCCGTGGCCGGCATTGCCTCCGCCGCCTCCGGTGCGGCGGGTTTGAACCAAACAAACCAGCCCAGGGCGAGGACGCCGGCGACGAAGGTCAGGACGAGGACGAGCTTCTTCATGGACGAACCTTGGTTTCGTCGGCTCGAGAGACGCGCGGTGGGTTTTGCCAGACGGAAGGCGGCAAACCGAGCGGACTTTGCAGGGCGTCTTCCAACTGACCGGCCGCCTGCCGCGCCTTCACCAGTGCGTCGAGGCGGGCAAGCGCCGAGGCGCCAAGCTGCAATTGCAGGCCGGCCAGTTCGCTTTTGGATATTTCTCCGGCCTCGAACATCGCCTGGGCGGCCTGCTCCTGCTTCGTCACATCGGCGAGCATCGAGTCGGCATCGGCCTGCTTCTGCGCGGCCGCGCGATAGCTGGCGACGGCGAGGTCGATTTCGGCGAGCACGCGCGCTTGCAGGGCCTCGAACCGGGCCGCGGCTTCGGCGCGCCGCGCCTGCGCTTCGGCGATCGCGCCCTGGTTGCGATTGAGCACCGGCAGCGTCACGGAAAGGCCGAGCGACCACTTGTTGTCGCCCTGGTCGTATTCGTAACCGGGGCCGAGGTGGAGGTCGGGATACTGTTTGGCGATTTCCAATTGGAGGGCGGACTGGCTGGCGGCGTATTCGGCGAGCGCGCCCAAAATGTCCGCGCGGTTCAATAGCGCCTGGCGCCGCGCTGCGGCGGTGGGAAGATCAACGGGCAAATGGCGCAAGTCCGCGAACGAAAACTCCACGCCCTCCAACGCGGGTGCGGGGACGCCGATGGCCTCGGCCAGTCTGGCGAGGGCCTCGGCGCTTTGACGTTCGGCATCGCGCAACGCCAGTCGCGTGCTGTCCGCCGCCAGCCGCGCCTGGGTGCGTTCGAAGGCAGAGATGGCGCCGGCTTGGTATTGAAGTTCCAGCAGCCGCACGTTCTCGGCCTGGAGCGTTTGCTGGGTTTGCAGCATCGCCTGCATCTGGCGGGCCGCGTCGAGCTCCAGCAGGCTCTGGCGCACCCGGCTGCGCACCTGCCATGCCACGGAAGCGATGTTCAACCGCGCCGCCTCCGACAACTGGCTGGCCTGGGCGACGCGGTAACCGCGCTTGCCCGCGGTCTCGATCGGGACGTCCAGGTTCGCCGTGACGAGCCACGGCGACGGGATGGCGGTCGTGGTGTTGTAGCCAGGCGCGACGCTGAGCGTCGGGTTGGGCCGCTCGCCGGCGGTGGTTTTGCCCGCCTCGGCCACGGCCCACCGGGCGCGGGCCACGTCGAGGTCGGGGTGGTAGTAAAACGCGGCCAGCGTCAGCGCCTCGAAATCCCACGTTGCGGGCGGCCATTCCGGGAGGCTGCGGTGGAGGTTCGTTTCCATGAACCCGCGTAAGGCCGGGCTGGCGAGCGAACGCGATTCGAGTTGTGCCGCAGTTTGCGCCGGAGCGAGCGGACGGGCCGTGAAGCGGGCGCAGCCAGCCAGCGCAACGAGGCCGAGGAGGATTGCCCAGCGTTTCATGTAAGTGGGCCCTCCGGCCCGGGGAGGGGGAGGCCCAACGTGACCGTTGTGTGGTTCGAAGGCACGGACGCGATCGCGATGAAACCATTGTGGGTCCGTACGACCCACCGCGCAACGCTCAATCCGAGTCCGCACCCTTCGATCCGATTGCTGTGGCTGGCATCACCGCGGAATGCGGTCACCCGGTGAATTCGCCATGAAGCCCACGTGACCATCCCGTCATCCGCTCCGGTGAGCCGGGGCAGGAGGATGGATCCGCCGACGCCCGGAAGTCGGGAACCGTGCCGTATCCCGCCGCTGGAGATCCGCCCTGAGCCCTCAGGCTTCTTCGACCACCTGGTATCCGAGCGCGTCGGCCAAGGCGAACACGGGCTCCTTCAGATCCCCATAGTAGGTGACGCGATGCCAACCCCATTGGTCCCATTCGGTGAACAGTTTCTCGATGTCGCCGATCGGCTCGGCGCAAAGTTTGGTCCGGCAGGCCCGGTCGTCCGGATCGTTCGCCACCGCCTTCCCGCGATGGAACACGACCTGTTTGCGGGCCTGGTCGAATTTGACGGTCGTCGTCATGTAGCCGACCGGCAATACCGAGCGCACGGAGGCCCCCTGACGGTCTTCGGAATGCGTGAGGATCTGATAGGGGTTTGTCGGGCCGGTCGGGCCGAACGCCCGGTTGTGGGCGACGCAATGGGCGTAGATGATCTGGCGCTTGGCGGTATCCATCACCGGATCGGAGATGTAGCCGGGCCGGCCCTGGGTCAGGGCGGTCATCGCCACCATCGTCGAGGTCGAGGCGACGTCGCACTCGCAGGCGCCGATGAGGCCTTCATTGAGCAATTCGTGGAAGCCCAGGCACGGGTAGGCATGGATATGGCCGCCGTAAAAGCCGCCGAGGCAGTTCACGGTGATGGCGTTGGCGGCGTGCTTCTTGAGCACGGCCTTCATGCCCAGGTACATGGCGGCGGAAGTCTCGAGTGTCTCGCGAGACACACCTTCGACGAGCGTGGCGTTCTGCTGCCAGCGGTCGGCAACGGCGCGCGACTCGTCCCGGTCGGCGGCCTTCCACGCGTCGTTCACCTCGGCAAACGAAACCCAGTCCGTCGGAATGCCGAGTTGAGGCTCCGCCGGGCCGGCATTCTGGTCGCGCACCGCCAGGATCCGGGCGGCTTTCATCTGGCGCAGGCACTCCTCGGGCGCGAGCGCCTTCACGGAGTCGGCGGAACAGGCGAGGTCACCCGGTTTGGGCGTGTGTTGCGCCCGCGCCTGGGCCGTCGCCGCCACGAACTGGGACACCGACCCGCCTTGCTTCACCAAGGCGAAGCACTTGACCGCCGCCGCCAGGTCCTCGATGCGCGACGACGCCACGAAGCCGACGTTGGGCGCCTTCTGGCGGAGGAAGCCGGCGGTATAGACCAGGAAGCCGCCGCTGCCGGCGAATTGGAAATCCGCGTAAAGAACCGGCTTGCCCGAAGTCGCGATGGTCTGGACGACCTGGTTCCAGCAATTCATCTGGTACACGACGTAACCGTCGATCGACGCCGTCTGGTCGGCCTCGAGGATCTTCCTGGCCTGGTCCGCGCCCGTGGCGAGCGATGGCAGGAACTCGAGGTCCGGACAGCGCTGCCCGAGTTCGCGATGGATCCGGTCCATTACGGGCACGAAGTCGAAGCCCTTGTTGGGCCAGTCCGGGCCGGGTTGCTGCGGCGCGTGCAGCGCATAGACGATGCGAATGCGCGGCTTGGCCGGCGGACTAGCGGCGCGCAGCAGGGCAGGGGACGCCAACCCGCCGAGGGCAGCGGCGCAGACGGCGGAGGTGCGCGTGAGAAAGCGGCGGCGGTTCATCGGACAGCAGGCACAGCCGGGAGGGAGGTTTCGAGTGTTCATGGCGTGAATGATGGTTTTCGTTCGTCAGGCGATGGCCATGTATTTGGACCTCTCAACGTCATGAGGGCAACTGGAAAGTACACCTTGGAAATGCAGCATCGGTTGGTGGTCACGACCGTCGGCGAAGCGACCTGGCCGGCTCGCCACCCTGCGTCCGGTGGTGGCTGCGCCGCCGTGGTCGCCCAGCGCCGCTGCGGCAGCGCGGGGACCACCGAATGCTGACGCCACCACAGCTCTGACGGCTTGGCAAAGCGGCGGCGGCTGTTTACGATTCGTCCCGCATGGTCACCAAGCTACTCCACACCCGGTACCGGCTGAACGATCTGGAGCGGAGCGTGAAGTTCTACCGGGAAGTCCTCGGCCTTCAGGAAGTCCGTCGCCACAAATCACCGCGCGGCTCGGAACTGGTGTTCCTCAAAGCCCCGCAAAGCGAGGAGACCGTCGAGCTGTGCCACTTCCCGGACAGCGGCCCGGTGCAGGTCCAGCCCGACCTCACCCATCTCGCGTTCGAGGTGGAGAGTCTGGAGGCTTTCGGTCAGCACCTGGCCCAGTTCGGCTTGAAATACTCCGACGGTCCGCACGTGAAACCGGACGGCAGCGGCTTTGCCTTCATCGACGCGCCCGAAGGTTACGAGATCGAACTGATGCAAGCGCCCAAGCGGTACTTGGGCGAAACCGGCTAGTGCGAACCGGGCGACCCAGGTGAGCGGCCGGCCGGCAACGCGCTGGCGAACTGGCGGTCGGGATGACGGGGAAGCGTTTTATGAATACCTGCATGGACACGCACCGGCTGGCCGCGGGCGGCCTAGGGCGGGCGTTCACCCACATCTGGTTTGCGGTCGGCGCGCTGGTGGTGGCAGCCCACGCCGTCACGCCGACGGCGGAGGAGTTCCGCCGGTGTCGGCAGTGGGCGGAATCGACGTTCGGGGCGAGCCCGGCCGCCGCCGGCGCGCACCTGAAGTTGCTTTACGAAGACGTGGCGGACGGGATCTCGCGCGGACGCTCATGGCGCGGAACGCCTTTCCAGATCGGCGACCGGACCTATGCGCACGGACTGGCGTTCAACGCCAACAAGCACTTGCTCGTTCAGCTTGGCCAGCCCGGCGCCCGGTTCACGGCGGAGGTTGGGCTGGAAAACAACGATGACACGCGTCGGGGCGCGACCACCGGCAACGGCTCCGTCACCTTCCAGGTGCGGGTGGCGGGGCAGGACGTGTTCGCGTCGCCTGTGATGCGTCTCAAGGACGGCCCGCGCAAAGTCGATGTACCTCTCGATGGTGCTACCGAGTTCGAGTTGCGCGTGGGTGACGCGGGCGACGGCCGGGGCTGGGATCAGGCTCTCTGGGGAGAGGCGACCGTGACGCTCCAGGACGGCTCAAAGCTGCGTTTGCAGGACCTGCCTTGGGCCGACCAACCGGGCACAAATCCGTTCGGAATCTCCTTTGCCTTGGGTGGCCAACCGAGCACCGCGCTGTTGCCGCATTGGACGCGGACGGTGACGACGCAAACCGACGCGACCTCCGCCGTCGCGGTCCGGCAGGTGACTTATGCGGACTCAGCCAAAGGCTTGGAGGTGCGGATCGAAGCGGAGCAGTTTCGGGATTTTCCGGCCGTCGAATGGGTTGCCCACTTCCGAAACCAGGCCCAGACCAACTCGGCGATCCTTGAATCGATCCAGGCCCTGGACATGGCGCTGAATCTGCCCGTCTCCGGTGCGGCCAACCTGCATTGGGCCAGGGGAGCGGTGGCGTCGTTCGATGATTTCGCGCCGCAGGAGACGGCCTTGAAACCAGGGACGAAGCTGCACCTCCAACCCGGCGGCGGACGCTCGTCAAGTCAGGTCATGCCGTTCTTCAATCTGGAGGGCGCGGGCGGCGGCGTCATCGCGGTCGTGGGCTGGAGCGGCGAATGGGCGGCGGACTTCACCGGTGCGGCACAGGGCAACGTCGGGGTGAAGTTCGGCCAGGCTCACACGCACCTGGTGTTGCATCCCGGCGAGGAAATCCGCACGCCGCGAATGCTGCTGCTGTTCTACCAGGGCGACCGCTGGCGCGGACAGAATCTGCTGCGCCGCTTCATTCTGGCGCATCACCGGCCGCAGCGCGACGGCCAACCGCTGGTGGCGCCCATCACGTGCGGAAACTGGGGCGGCACGCGCGCGGAGATTCACCTCGACAACATCCGCCAGATCGTCGCACACGACCTGCCGATCGAGTACTACTGGATCGACGCCGAGTGGTATGGCCACGGCGGCTGGCCGGTGAACGTCGGCGATTGGAACGTGAAACGGGACCTTTACCCGGACGGCTTCAAACCGCTCAGCGACGCGCTGCGCCGAACCGGACGGGAGCTGATGCTCTGGTTCGAGCCGGAGCGCGTTTTCAAAGGCACGCCCTGGCAACGCGAACACCCGGGGTGGTTGCTCAACACCGGCGGCGAGAATTCGCTCTTCAACCTGGGCCTGCCCGCGGCACGCGAATTCCTCACGCGTTTCCTGAACGACCGGATCGACGAATTCGGCCTCGGCTGTTACCGCCAGGATTTCAATATCGACCCGCTGCCGTTCTGGCAGGCCGCGGATGCGCCGGATCGCCAGGGCATGACGGAGATGCGCCACATCGAAGGGTTGTACGCATTCTGGGACGGCCTCCTCGCGCAACATCCGCACCTGATTCTGGACAACTGCGCCAGCGGCGGACGGCGCCTCGACCTGGAAACCATCGGTCGCGCCACGCCGTTCTGGCGCACGGACGGGCCCCGCGATCCGATTGCGCATCAATGCCATACCTTCGGCTTGTTGCCGTGGGTGCCGCTGAGCGCGACGAGTCAGGACCGCGCCGGCGACGATTACGAGTTTCGCAGCAGCATGTGCAGCGGACTCTGTCTGAACTGGTGGGTCTCCGGCGATGCGCCGGCCGAGCGCATTCCGGACAACTTCCCGTTCGACTGGGCCAAACGCACCTTGGCACAATATCTGGACATCCGGCCGTTCTTTTACGGCGACTACTATCCGTTGACGGGGTACTCCCAGGCCCGCGATGTCTGGATGGCCTACCAACTGGACCGCCCGGAACAAGGCGACGGTCTGGTGGTGGCGTTGCGCCGGCCGGAGAGTCCGTACGAGACTGCGCGGCTCGTGCTCCACGGCCTGGAGTCTGCAGCGCAGTACTTGGTAAGGAACCTGGACTCCGGCGTGGAGACGACCTATCTCGGAAGTGAATTGTCCGGTGAAGGCCTGGCCGTGGCGCTGGATAAAAGACCCGGCTCCGCCTTGCTCACCTATCGAAAACGGTGACGCCCTCGGAGCGGGCCGGAGTCCGTGCCGACTCCCGTCGGCGACCGCTGCAGGTGCCAAGGTATGGCCGAAACTCACAAACTTCTGAGTTGGGGCTCCGTTCGGGATTCCGAATGGTGACCCCAGCTCGCGGTCGCAGTCGGACCTCTGCGCGTTAGTTTGCGGGCAACCGGAGGCGGGTCAATTCCTCCGGGTTCTCACCTCGCGCGAAGGGCCGCAGCCGGAAACTGTAGGTATTCGGCTGGCAGGGAATCATGAACTCCGCGTGCGGCCAGGCGCCCCAACTGTCGTCACCGCCCACGCCTTGCTGGCGGAGGTCGAGGTTCAAAGTGACGGTGTCCCGCCGCGGCAGCTCGAAGGGATGCGCCGCGGCGTTGAGATCCGCCGTGCCATAGTGGAGTGCGTTGGCGCTGAGCAACGGCATGCCGACGGCCAGCAACCCGACTCCTTTCGCGTTGGTCAGCGCGAGCCAGCGGACGTCCACCTTGTTCCCGGTTTCACCCGGCTCGGTGTAGTCGGCAAAGAACTGCTCGCTCACGGTGCCGCGGTATCGGCCAACCCGCGCGTCTTTGCGGTCGGCGTAGGTCTCCTGCGGCCCCGGACCGAGCCAGGTGAGTTGCTCGAAGCCGGCGGGCAGTGTCATCTGCATTCCCAACCGTGGCAGCTTCGGAAGATCGGTCTTCGCCGGATCGAAACCGGCGTGGACCAGGATGTCGCCGCTGGCATAGACCGTGTAAGTCGTCGTCCACTCGGCGTCCACCTTGGGGAGGGCGAGGATCACGGCCACTTCGACCGCGTGGGGCGGCGGGACCTCCTTCACGCTCACGCGCTTGACTTGCGCGCCTTCGTGGGCGGTGCGCCAGATGCCTTGCGAGCGCCCCATGTTGCGACCGCGGTCGTTGTCGGTCTCGGCGCGCCAGAAATCAGGCCGCAGCGGCAACTCGATGAGTTCGGTGCCCTGGTACTTCAACGATGAGAGGGCGCCGGTCCTCTTATCGAAGCGGACCGTGAAGTCGCTCCCGTTGACCAGCACCTGCGCCTCGTCCTGCGTCAGGCCGGGCGCGAGAGTGGATCCGGAGTCCGCGACCGTCGCGGGCGCGCTTTCGGGCAGCGCGAACTGATCCCAGGCCAGTTCGTGGCCGTGCTTCGCCCAGGGCAGGTCGGCCTTCGCCCGGAAGCTGACCTCGAGGAAGTACTCGACGCCCGGCTGGGGGGTGAACGGCTTCGTTGGAAGCGCGATTTGCACCGTGGCGCGGGGGGCCAGATCCGGCGCGGGCAGTTCGCCGGTCTGCAATTCCTGGCCGTCGCCGGTCAGCCGCCAGTGCAGGACGGCGATGTCCTTGAGGTTGGTGAAGTCATACCAGTTCTTCACGCTGATCGTGCGGCGTCCCAGGTCCGCGGGCTGGCAATGAATATATTGATAGATGTGTTTGACTTGGAGCAGGCCGGGGTGCGGCGAGCGGTCGGGCGAGACGAGACCGTTGCAGCAGAAATTCTGGTCGCTCGGCGTGCCGGCCGGGCCGAAGTCGCCGCCGAAGGCCCAGAATGTCGGATCGCCGGACTGGGTCCGTCTCGAACCGGGCGCAGCGGGCAACGGCTGTTGTTTCTGGCGCAGCCCCTGGTCCACCCAATCCCAAATGAATCCGCCTTGGAGGTGCGGCTGGCTGTAGATCTGGCGCCAATAGGACCACATGTCGCCGCTGCTGTTGCCCATTGCGTGGGAGTACTCGCACATGATGTAAGGGCGCGTCTCGGGCTTCGAGGCGTAGTCGCCAAGCTCGCGCGGGTTGGGGTACATCGGGCAAACGATGTCGGTGTGCGAGCGACGTTCCGCGCGCTCGTAATGCACGGGCCGGCTCGCGTCGCGCTGGTGAATCCAGGCGGAGGTCGCCTCGAAGTTCGGGCCGTCGCCGGCCTCGTTGCCCAGCGACCAGATGATGACCGACGGGTGGTTCTTGTCGCGCTCCACCATGCGGATGGTGCGGTTCAGGTGGGCCTCGCGCCACGCGGGGAAGTTGGCCAGCGATTCCCGGCCGTAACCCATGCCGTGGCTCTCGATGTTCGCCTCGTCGATGAGGTAGATGCCGTAGCGATCGCACAGGTCATACCAGGCGGTTTGATTGGGGTAATGCGAGCAGCGGACGGCGTTGAGGTTGTACTGCTTCATCAACTGGATGTCCTGCTCCATGATCTCAGGCGGTGATGGCCTGGCCGCGATCCGGATCAAACTCATGGCGGTTGACGCCTTTGAGGAGAATGCGCTGGCCGTTCACCAGCAGGTCGCCGTGCTTGATCTCCACTTTGCGAAAGCCCACCTTCGCCGGAATAACTTCCAGGGTCTTGCCCGCCGCGTCGTGGAGGGTGAGCAGAAGCTTGTAGAGATTCGGCGTTTCGGCGGTCCACTTGAGCGGGTCGGGCACGGAGGTCTTGATTTCCGCCGTCTGGTCCTGGCCGCCCGGCGGAACGGACAGCGTGATCCGCGGGGCCGCCACCGTTTTGCCGGCCGGGTCGAGCAGCGTGCCTTCCACGAGCACGGTGGCCGCCTGCTCGCCGGCGTTGCGCAGCTTCACGGCCAGGCCGAATTCGCCGTTGCGGTACTCCGGGTCGAGGTCGGTCTTCACCTCGAAATCCCGGATATGCACCGCGGGCGCGCGACCAGAGGTACACGTCGCGGAAAATGCCGCTCAGCCGCCACATGTCCTGGTCCTCGAGATAGGAGCCGTCGCACCAGCGGAAGTTCTCGACCGCGAGCAGATTCTGGCCGGGCTTCAGGTACTTCGTGACATCGAACTCGACCGGGGTGCGGCTGTCCTTGCCCAGGCCGACTTTCTCGCCGTTGATCCAGAGGTAGAAGAACGAGTTGACCCCGTCGAAGGTGAGGAACACGCGGCGGCCAGCCCACGCTTGGGGCACCTCGAAAGTGCGGCGGTAGGAACTGACGGTGTTGTTCGGATCGTCGCCGGGGACGAACGGCGGCTTCCACGGCCGGCGCCACGGATAGGGGATGTTCACGTAAATCGGGATGCCAAAGCCGTGCATCTCCACATTCGCCGGCACGGGAATGGTGGTCCACGCGGCGTCGTTGAAGTCCGGCTTCCAGAAATCGGGCACGCGCTCGGTCTGGTTCCTGCCGTAATGGTATTTCCAGTCGCCGTTCAACGACTGGTAGAACGGGGACTTGATCCGTTCGGGGTTGCTGGCGAGGCCGATGCTTCGGGCGGTCCCGGCGTCGGGGCAGACCACCATTGTGGCATGGGGCGGTTCGTTGTTGAGGCCCGTGAGCTGGGGATTTTCCCAGTCCGGCGGCGATGACTCGGCGGCACCGGCCAGCATCCACGGCGAGAGCAGCAGCGCGGCAATCGCGCCGGCCGGGAGCGCCCGGGCACCCCGGCGCCTAAACGAACGAAGGGAGCGTTGCATAAAACGAATTCCTGACTACCGCCGATCCCGCGGCAAGTCACGCCCGTTTCGCTGGTGGGGCTGGCATCTTCGCCCAGCCCGATCATCGCGGCAGGGTTCCAAGGCGACGAGCAACCTGCCTCTGCCACGATCGCGAGGTCCGCGGCCGGCCATGCGCCAGCCCTCTGGGTAGGGCCGGTGGCCAGCCTGCGGATCGGCGATGCCCTGGTCGGGCTGACTGGAGGCTCAGCGCCGGACCAACACGATCCA
The DNA here is from genome assembly GCA_963735925.1 of uncultured bacterium. GTDB lineage: Bacteria > Verrucomicrobiota > Verrucomicrobiia > Limisphaerales > J093 > DSVZ01. The sequence continues at coordinate 209,727 of CAVTMT010000002.1, read as the reverse complement.
GTCTTCGGCCCGATCGGTCGGCGGCATACCCAGGGTTGCCTTACCGGGGCCTGTCACTTCGCGCACCTCCCCGCTCTGGAGTTCGCCGCCGCGGCGCGGATCGAACCAGCGGACGGAATAGCTCGCGGCGTTTTCGCCGAGGTCGAGTTCCGCCGGGCCGCCGTCCGGCAGAAACACCACGTACAGCGCGCCGGGCTTGGCGAAGCAGTAGCGGGAATTGTCGTGGGCGCGATTGCCCACCAACTCGTCGGCACAGGCCATGGTCCAGAATGGAATCCGGTGGTCGCGGAAGAACCCGAGCGCGATGCGACAGTAGTCCCAGGACCGGTCCCGGCTGCGCCAGTCTTCGCAAGCGAGATCGTTCTGCGGGAGTTGGTAGCCAAAGTAGTATTCCACGCCGCCGCCGCCCGCCAGGAGGGTGCCCCAGAGGCAGTATTTGCGAATATCATGGAGCGTGTACGGCTTTCCGTCCTGCGTCGCCACACCGTTCTGGCCCGCGTAACCGGGGTCGGGCGGCACTCCCATCTCCGCCGGATTCTGCTCGTCGTTCGCCACCACCCAAGGCCGGCCGGCTGCGCCGGATTCGGTCACCCACTGGAGCACCCGTTGATGAGCCGCGCGCCAACTGTTCTGGAGTGATGCGCCGGTGAGCGCCGACTGGCGGCCCAGCAGTTGGCCGTAAACCCGGTCCTGCCAGTCCGGGTACGTGTGGACGACGATGGGGTGATGGTAGGGGTCCGTGTCCCGGATGTACTGCGCCATCGCCCGCTGTTGGGCGGCCGACTGCGTGTTCTCTTCGCCGAGGTTCCAGTCCAGGGCCAGTTCGTGGCCGAAGCGGGCGATCAGTTCGCGCAAATATAGTTTGCGGGCCGGGCCGAGTTCCCCGCCGTCGAGGGACTGGGCCGCGCCGGGGCCGTTCGAGTCGTCGTTCTCGGTCTCCTGCAATTTGAAGTGCAGGTGAAGACCGCGGGTTTGCGCGTGATCGAAGACAATCTGCCATTGATCGAGTTTCGAGCAGTCGTAGTGGAATGGGTCCGTTCGTTCGACGAACGGCCAGACATCATCGCCGTCGCCGCCGGCGTTGTAGGTCAGAAAGGAAAAGGCATTGCAGCCTTTGCCGGAGAGGTAGTTCAGCGCGCCGATGAGCCCCTTGCCCCGGCCATCGTGCCAGGTGGGATCGCCCGGACGCCAGTCCCGCATGTGGGGTTGCCAGGTCTTCAGTCCGGAGGGCGTTGCCTCGCCGGCGCGGGCCGGACCCGGGCGCCGGTTCGAATGCGTACCATCGAAATCCGCATACGCGAGCAAGTTCTCCGGAGCGTCGGCTCCCGCCTTCAGGAAATACTCCCCCGTGCCGGCGAAGCGGAGGTAGCGCTCGCCCACGTAATCGAGCCGCCCCTCGGACCGGAAATCCCGCCCGGCCTTGTCCGTAGCGCTGACCTCGAAGGAGCCGGTCAGTCCATCCCCATCCGCGACCGGCGCGGTCGGGGCGGAAGCATCCACGACGGCGTTCTTCCCGCGAACGAAGGAAACGCGCCAGGACCACCTGCCGGTGCGGTCAGGAGTCAGGTGGGCACGCCATTGGTTGCCGGCCGTTGCCGATGTGTTGGCGGCGTCCCCGTCCACGGCGAAGTAACCCGGCACACGGTATTCCGCTGATCCGGATTCGTGCCGGAAAATCACGTCGAATCGATAGTCCGTGAAAGGATTCGGGTCGGTGTCGGTTTCGCGCGCGCTGGGTCCGTCCAGCGTCAACGTGAGCTTGTGCCACCGGCGCAACTCACCGGCAATGCGGGCCGCTGCGGCGTCGCAGGGCAGGGGAGCGATCGGGAGGAACGCGAGGGCGGTGGCCGCAAGCAGCGCCTGTCGGATACGGATTCGGGGGAAGTTCGGTGTCTTCATCGCGAGCGGTGTTGGGTCAAGGTGGTCTCGATTCGTTCGGCGGCGTCAACGGGTTGCCGGTGCCGCGTTCGCTTCGGCTTCGACCTCGCCGAGGGCGGTGTCGAGGATGGCGATGGCTTGATCCATTTCGGCGCGGCTGATCGTCAAGGCGGGCGTGAGCGTGAGGATGTTGCCCATCGTCACTTTGAAATTCAGGCCGCGGCTCAGGGCCCCATACATGACCTGTTCGGCTTCGTCGCTCGCGCGTTCGAGGGTGTTGCGGTCGCGCAACAACTCCACGCCCAGCAGCAAGCCCAGCCCGCGCACGTCGCCGATGAGCCGGTGGTGGCGGGCCAGTTCGCGCAGCCGTTGGCTCGCGTAAGCGCCCAATTCGCGCGCGTTTTCCACCAACCCCTCGGTCTCCAGAACCTCGATGGTGGCGAGCGCCGCGGCGCAGGCCACCGGGTTCTTTTCGTGCGTGTAATGCCCGAGCGCATGCTGGCCGGCCACATTCAAACCTTCGCGGGCGATCAACGCCGCGAGGGGAAACACACCGCCGCCGAGACCTTTTCCGAGCACGAGCATGTCCGGCACGATCCCGTAGTGCTCGCAGGCGAACATCCGACCGGTGCGGCCGAGCCCGATCGGGATTTCGTCCAGGATCAACAAGGCGCCGTGCCGGTCACAAGCGGCGCGGATGCGTTTCCAGTAGTCCAACGGAGGAATGAACGGGGTGCAGCGCACGGTTTCGGCGATCACGGCGGCGACATCGCCTTCCTTCTCGAGGACGTACTCGACGTAGTCAGCGCAAGCGAGGTTGCAGGCGGCGCCACACTTGAACGGGCAGTGCCGGTTGTCGGGCGGGGGCACATGTTCGCAGCCGGGCAGCAGCGGTCCGATGCCCTGCCGAAACACCGCTTCGCCGCCGACCGAGAGGGCGTCGAGCGACGCGCCGTGAAAGGCGTCCCACATCGAGATCGTCTTGAACCGGCCGGTGGCCACGCGGGCCAGCTTGAGCGCCATGCCAATGGCAGCCGTGCCTCCCGGCGCCAGGAGGACGCGATTCAAGTCACCCGGCGCCAGCCTGCCAAGCCGCTCCGCCAGGTTGACCGCCGGCTCGCACGTGTAACGGCGCGTGCAGAAACTCAGGCGGTCCAACTGGTCCTTGATCGCGGCCATGACCCGCGGGTGGCCGAAGCCGACCTGGTGGACGTTGTTGCCGTGGAAGTCCAGGTAGCGGCGGCCTTCGACATCCTCGATCCAGGCGCCCTGCGCGGACTTCAGCACGTTCAAGCAGGGAGTGGACAGCGATTGGTGCAGGAAATGCCGCGCATCGGCGTCGAGCAGGCGTTGCGTGTCCGGGGCGATGTGACTGGCGGCCCAGGTCTGGCGCCGCGGCGACAGGTTGACATCGCCTTCGGACCGCAAGTGGCCCCGGCTGGTGTCGGGCGTTGGTGATCGTGGGCTCATCCGGGAGGGAACGCGGGCGGACTAGTCGCTGCCACACGGCGCGAGGATGGCGTCCTCCATGCCGTGGATGATCTTCTTGTCGGCCGGACAAATCGTGGCGAGCACCCCGCCGAGCTGCGACCGGGCCGCGTCGCCCTCGCCGCTGACGAAGTAATACGGGCAGAGGCGCACGCGGCCCTCCATGGGCACGGGCGTCCCGCGGTCAAAGTCAAAGTACTCCGCCTTGACGGTGGCGGGTTTGTGATAGCGCTGAAGCACGTAGGGAGTGTGTGCGAAGCCGCGCAGCGCCTGGTCCACCGCGGCGCTCCAGTCGGCTTGGGACAAGTCACTCCCCAGCGCCACGCTGCGGGCGCCCCAGGCGGTCGCGTGAAAACCGGACACTTTGAGAATGAGTTCCCGCTCGCGCTGCGACAGGGTCTTGAGCTGCTGCCAGTCGGTCAGATTCAGTTCGGGAATGGCCGCGTGCGGCGGCAGCGGCGTGGGATCGACGACCCACGAATAAGGCACGTGCCGCAGCAACCGGTGCAGGAACGCCTCGCCGAGTTCCTGTCGCCAAAAGCCGCGCAGGTTGCGGTTCCACAGCAGCGCGAAGAGCAGCTTCTCCTCGAAGACGGGCTTGGGCGGCGGGGTCAGGCGGACCTGCTGTTGGGCGGCCAGTTCGAGGATGCGACCGGAGTTCGCGACGTTCGCGAGATCGAAAAGCTCGAAGAAGCGATAGACCGCATCGCCGGGCTGAAAGTCCAGGAAACGCGAGTCGTGGACCGAGAACCGTGGACCCAGTTGCGTCGCCAGCCACTCCATTTCGGGCCGGTAGGTTCCCGCCTCGTCGGAGACGATGATCCGGACCTGCGGCGCATCGCCGAACAGGCCGGCAAAGCCCTCCATCATTCCGCGCGGCCCCCCGAGCACGCTGGCGCCGGCCGCCGCGTAGGCCTGGTTCAGCCAGGCGGTCAAACCGATGCCGCCCGGAACGGAGTCCAGTTCCGTGATCGCAAAGCCGGCGGCGGTGAGCAGAATGTCGGGCCGGATGACGCGCGGCACTTCGTTCTTGAACACCGAATCGCGCTGCCGGGCGATGAGTGCGGGGGGCTTGCCCCGGTCCAGGAGTTCCGCCACCCAGGCGGGTTGTTTGCCGGCCACGCTCTGCCGGTAGAGCAGGTTGACCGCACGATAGAACTGGAGCAGCACGCGACCCAGCGAAGCGAACTCCCGGGCCAGTTGCGGCGTGATGGAAAACGGGCCGGGTGCGATGCGCCAGTGTTGATCGGCGAACAGCCCTCCAGGCGGGAGCGCCTCGCGGATGGCGAGCGCCGCCGGGCGGGTGGAATGCGAGGGCAAATCCTTCAAACGCCTTCGTAGATTGTGGCCAACGGCAGGGAGCACTGCACAGAGTCGAGGTTCACCAGTGCACCTTCGCCGCCGAACCTTTCCGAACGCCATCCCGTCGCTCGTCGAAACAGGGTGACCTCCCGGGCCTCCTGCGCCACCAGCACGTATTCGCTCAGGGACTCGAGGGTGGTGAAGGCGAAGAACTTCTCCCCGCGATCGATGCGCTGGGTGCTGGGCGAAAGGACTTCGACGATCAATTTCGGGAAATGGACGAAGCGCGGATGATTGTCGCGCGGATCGCAGGTCACCACCAGGTCGGGATAGTAGTAATATTCGTCCTCACGCAGGCTGAGGTTCACGCGGATGTCGTTTACGTAGAGTTTGCAGGGCCCGATTTTGAGGTGCTGACGGAGCGCCAGGGCGAGGTTGAGCACGATGGTGTTGTGCGCCCGCGTTTCGCCGGCCATTGCATAAACCAAACCGCCGAGGTACTCGTGGCGGATGTCGCTGGTTTCCTCCGCCGCGAGATAATCCTCCACCGTCACGTAGTCGCTTTGAACCACCGCTTGCATGGCAGGACTGTGGACGATGCGAAGGCCCCTGACAAGTAACCGACGGTCGTGGTGGCTTACGCCCGCACCTGTCCGTTCCCGAATCCGAGCCACTTGTAGCTCGTGAGTTCTTCCAGGCCCATCGGCCCGCGCGCGCCGATCTTGTCGGTGCTGATGCCGATTTCCGCCCCCATCCCGAATTCGCCGCCGTCGGTGAACCGCGTGCTGGCGTTCCAATAGACGGCCGCGCTGTCCACTTCGGCCAGGAACTGTCTCGCGGTCGTTTCGTTCCGGGTCACGATGCTGTCGCTGTGGGCGCTACCGTAGCGCGCGATGTGATCGACCGCCGCTTGAACCCCGTTCACGACGCGCACATTCAGAACGTAGTCGTTGTACTCGGTGAACCAGTCCTGCTCGGTGGCGCGGCGGATTTCGGACTGCGGACTTCGGCCTCCCGATTTCAAAATCGTCTCGGCCTCCGCGTCGGTGCGGAGTTGCACCCGCTTCTCGCCCAGGCGCGCCGCGATTCGGGGAAGGAATTCCCCGGCGACCCGGCGGTCCACGAGCAGGGTTTCCATGGCGTTGCAGACGGCAGGGCGCTGGCACTTGGCGTTGACAACGATCGCCTCGGCCATCGCGAGATCGGCGTCGCGATCCACAAAGACGTGGCAGACGCCCTTGTAATGCTTGATGACCGGGACCTTGCTGCACTCGGCGACCGCTCGAATCAGGCCTTCCCCGCCCCGCGGCATGCACAGGTCCACGTATTGCGTGAGCGAGAGCAACGCCGGGATGGCCTCGCGGTCGGGCGTGGGCACGACCTGGATGGCGTGGTCCGGAAAGCGCTCGCCCAGGGCCTCCCGGCCGGCGGCGAGCATCGTGTCCGCGATGAGCCGGTTCGAGTTCAGAGCCTCCTTGCCGCCGCGCAGGATCGTGGCATTGCCGGATTTGAAGCAGAGACTCGCGGCGTCGGCCGTCACGTTGGGTCGCGATTCGTAGATGATGACCACCACGCCGATGGGCACCGTGACCTTCTGCAGGCGGAGGCCATTGGGGCGGGTGCGCTGGTCGAGGACGCGCCCGACCGGATCCGGCAGCGCGGCGACCTCCCGCAATCCGCGGGCCATGGCGGCGATGCGTTTGTCGTCGAGCTGGAGGCGGTCGAGCATCGCGGCGCTCAAGCCCATCTGGCTTCCGACTTCCAAATCGAGGGCGTTGGCCGTCTTGAGTCCGGCGCCGTTATGTTCCAGCGCCTCCGCCATGGCGAGGAGACAGACGTTCTTCTCTGCCGTGGTCCGCTGGGCCAGGCCCCGGGCAGCGGTCTTCGCCTGACTGGCCAATTGCGTCATCTGTTCCAGCAACGTCATGGCGGAAACGCTACGGCACCGGGCGCCGGTTGGAAACCCGTTTTGCGGCGAATCGCGCCCGATCGCAGTCCGCCGGACGGCCGGTTGGGCGCTGCCGTCCTGGGGCTGCGCCGGGCTCGCCTCCGCCCACGGAAAGCGGGAACCGCCAGGGCTTTGGCCCATTTCGTGGCGCGCGATTGACAGCCGGGGTTCCGGTGGCTAAACCAAGCGGGTCGCAACCCTATGCACATTCAACTTGGCTGGATTGACTATACCCTGCTGATCCTCTACTTCGCGTTTGTGCTGGGGATCGGCTTCGTGCTCAAGCGCTCGGTCAGCGGCAGCAAGGATTTCTTCGAGTCCGGCCGGTCGCTGCCGGCGTGGATCTGTGCGCTGGGGTTCATCGGGGCCAACCTGGGCGCGCAGGAAGTCATGGGCATGGCGGCATCCGGCGCCAAGTACGGCGTCATGACCAGTCATTTCTACTGGGTGGGCGCGATTCCGGCGATGGTGTTTGTGGCCATCTTCATGATGCCCTTCTACTACGGCTCGAAGGCGCGTTCGGTGCCGGAGTATCTCAAGCTGCGTTTCGACGAGAAGACCCGCGGCTTCAACGCGATCACGTTTGCCTTCATGACCGTCATGTCGTCGGGCATTTCGATGTATGCCCTGGCCAAGCTGCTCAACGCGATCCTCGACTGGAATTTCCACGTCTGCATCGTGCTGTCGGGCGTCATTGTGCTGGCCTACATCTTCATGGGCGGTCTGACCTCGGCCATCTACAACGAAGTGCTCCAGTTCTTCCTGATCGTGTTCGGTTTCCTGCCGCTCGTGCTGCTCGGCCTGCACCAGGTGGGCGGGTGGAGCGGGGTGGTGTCGAAGCTGGTGCCGGTGGCAACGAAGGCCGGTTTCGCGGAAGGAGCGTGGTCGCATTCGTGGTCGTACACCGGAACGGCGCAATCCAACCCGATGGGCGTCGAGTGGTTCGGCCTGGCGATGGGCCTCGGCTTCGTGCTGTCGTTCGGTTACTGGTGCACCGACTTCCTGGTCGTCCAACGCGCGATGGCGGCCAAGGACATGACGGCCGCCCGCCGCACCCCGCTCATTGCCGCGATTCCGAAGATGCTCTTTCCCGTGCTGGTGATCCTGCCGGGCATCATCGCCATTGCCCTCCATACCGCGGGCAACACCAGTTTCAAACTCCCGCCCAAGAATGGCGGCCTGGATTACGACATGGTGGTGCCGACGATGCTCGCGTACTACTTCCCGACCGGCATGTTGGGGATCGGACTCACCGCCCTCATGGCGTCGTTCATGTCCGGCATGGCGGGGAACGTCACCGCCTTCAACACCGTCTGGACCTACGACATCTACCAGGGCTACATCAAGAAGAACGGCACGGACGCGCACTACCTGGCCGTCGGGCGGGCGACCACCGTCGTCGGCATCCTGGCGAGCATGGCGGCGGCCTACGCGGCGGCGAAGTTCAACAACATCATGGATATTCTCCAGCTCGTGTTCGCCTTCGTGAACGCGCCGCTGTTCGCGACGTTCCTGCTGGGGATGTTCTGGCGGCGCGCCACCGGCCACGGCGCGTTCTTCGGACTGATTGCGGGCACCCTGGCCGCGGCGCTGCATCACGGCCTGACCCTGCCGAGACAAATGCTCGTGGAAGCCGCGACGGCCTTGCAGACCGTGTTGCCGGAAAACCTGCTGGCGGTCGGCCCGGACATCATCGGCAAGGCGGCGGGTATCAAGGGCGGTTGGCTGGGCCATCTGACGCATGTCTATCCCAGCGAAATGGCTCAGAATTTTTGGACGGCGATCTACGCGTGGTCGGTCTGCTTCGCGGCGACAATCGTGATTTCCCTGATCACCCGGCGGAACAAGACGGATCAGGAACTGACCGGGCTGGTCTATTCGCTCACGCCCAGACTGACCCAGCACGGCGTGCCGTGGTGGAAGCAACCGGCGACGCTGGGGATTGTCGTGCTCGCCGCCGCGATGGTTTTGAACGTGGTTTTCTGGTAAGCCTATGCAACTCGACGTGCGCCTCCCCATCGGTCTGCTGTTCTCGCTGTTCGGCGTCCTGCTGACCGGCTTCGGCCTGGTCAGCGACAAGCGGATTTACGAGCAGCACTCCCTCGGCATCAACATCAACCTGGGCTGGGGCGTCGTGTTGCTCGCCTTCGGCCTCGTCATGCTGGCCCTGGCCCTGCGCGGGCGGAAGAAGGCGCCCCGCTAAATCCCCGGTGCACCGCCCGACTGCGCATTTGGTAACCGCGAACCCGAACTCCCCAAACCCGATTATGAAAATGAAACTCACCGGTCTGGTTGTCTTCGCCGCGCTGGTGGCGTTGGCCACCACCTCGTGTTCCACCTGCTGCTGCTGTAAAAGCGGCACCTCGACTATGAAAGCAACCCTGGAAAAAGCGCCCTTCGGCAAAACGCCCGACGGCACGGCCGTCGATCTCTACACCCTTAAGAACGCCCACGGCGTCACCGTCAAGGTGATGACGTACGGCTGCATCATCACGGAAATCCACGTGCCGGACCGCCAGGGCCAGTTGGGCGACATCGTCCTGGGCTTCGACAACCTGGGCCAGTACCTCCAACCGCATCCGTTTTTCGGCGCGGTCGTGGGCCGCTACGCCAACCGGATCGCCAAGGGCAGGTTCACCCTCGACGGCCAGCAATACACGCTGGCGACCAACAACTACCCCAACGCCCTCCACGGCGGCCTCAAAGGCTTCGACAAGGTGGTCTGGGACGCCCAGCCCATCGAGGTCCCGAACGGCGTCGCCATCCGCTTCACCTACGTGAGTCGCGACGGCGAGGAAGGCTACCCCGGCAATCTCAACGTCGGGGTGACCTACACGCTCACCGACGACAACGAACTGCGGATGGACTACGAAGCCGTCACCGACAAGGCGACCGTGATCAACCTGACGAACCACAGTTACTTCAACCTGGCCGGCACCGGCGACATCCTGGGCACCGAGCTCCGTCTCAATGCCGGGTCCTACACGCCCGTGGACGACACCCTGATTCCGACCGGCGTGATCGCCCCGGTCAAAGGCACGCCGATGGACTTCACGATCGCCAAGCCGATCGGCCGCGATTTGGGCCAGCTCACGAACGTCCCGCAGGGGTACGATCACAACTTCGTTTTGAACCGCGCCGGCAAAGGGCTCGCCCTCTGCGCCCAGGTCTATGAACCGACGACCGGCCGCACGATCGAGGTCTCGACGACCCAGCCCGGCGTGCAATTCTACTCCGGCAACTTCCTGGACGGCACCCTAACCGGGAAGGGCGGCATGGTGTACAAGCAACACGATGGCTTCTGTCTCGAGACCCAGCACTTCCCGGATTCGCCAAACCAGCCGACGTTCCCCTCGACCGTGCTCCGGCCGGGCCAGACCTACAAGCACAGCACCGTCTTCAAGTTTGGCGCGAAGTAATCGGCGCATTCCGATTCTGCTCAGCCCGGTCGCGCTCAGCGTGGCCGGGCTTTTCGTTTGCCGGACTTGACCGGTGCCCGCCGCTCTGACAGACATGGGCCATGCGTACCTTGCTTCCCCTCTGGACTGGCTTGATCCTGGCTGGCCTCCCGGTCAACGCCGCCGAACGCGCGATTCCCACCTTCAAACGGATCGAGCTCACCCCGCAGTTCTGGGCCGAAGGCGCCTTCACCGGCGACTTCAACCATGACGGCAAGATGGATGTGACCTATGGACCGTTCTGGTACGAAGGGCCGGAGTTTACCCGGCGGCACGAGTACCGGCCCGCGACCGCGACCTTCAAACACAAGAAGGCGGACGGAACCGAGGAAGACATCCCCGGTTACGAGGGTGGCTTGGGCAACAAGAATGCCTACTCGGACGACTTCTTCAGTTGGACGGCGGACTTCAACGGCGACGGCTGGACGGACATCCTCGTCGTCGGCCTGCCCGGCGAGAACGGCTACTGGTTCGAGAACCCGCAGGGCAAGGAAGGCCACTGGATCCGCCACGTCGCGCTCGACGTCGTCGATAACGAGTCGCCGGAGTTCCGCGACCTCGTCGATGGCGACGGCAAGTGCGAGTTGGTCTGCAACTCGAAGGGCTTTTTCGGCTACGCGAAACCGGACCCGGCAAATCCCGGCGCGATGTGGCAGTTCCATCCAGTTTCCCCGAACAACAATTACCACAAGTACACGCACGGCCTAGGCGTCGGCGACGTGAACGGCGATGGCAAAATGGACATGCTGGAGTCGAACGGCTGGTGGGAGCAACCCGCCTCGATCGCGGGCGATCCGGTCTGGAAATATCACAAGTTCATTTTCTGCCCGCCGACGGACGCCGGGGTGCCGGTGGGCGGCGCGCAGCTCTTTGCGTATGACGTGAACGGCGACGGTCTGAACGACGTGATCACCTGCCTGGCCGCGCACGGCTTCGGCCTGGCCTGGTACGAACAAGTGCGTGACGGCGGCGAGATCAGCTTCAAACAACACCTGTTCATGAACAAGACACCGGCGGAGAACCGGTACGGCGTGCGGTTTTCCCAGTTGCACGCGCTGGATCTGGTGGACATCGACGGCGACGGTCTTCTGGACATCGTCACCGGCAAGCGCTTCTGGGCCCACGGTCCGGAAGGCGACCCCGAACCGAACGCCCCGGCGGTGCTCTACTGGTTCCAGCTCGTACGCGGCGCGGATCACAGCGTGGATTACGTGCCGCACCTCATCGACGACAACTCCGGCGTCGGCACGCAAGTCCTCGCGGCGGATGTGAACGGCGACGACCGGCCAGACATCATCGTGGGCAATAAGAAGGGGGCCTACGTGTTCATTCAGGAAGTCCGCTAAGTCGTCGTGTCAGATTGATAAACGCCCCGGTCTCAGCCGCGACTGCTGCAGATCGGCATCCCTACTATGAAACTCGGATTCGTCTCCGCCATCCTCCCGGACCTGTCATTGGATCAGGTGCTCCAGTTTGCCGACGACCGAGCAGTTCGCCTGCGTCGAGTTGATGTGCTGGCCGGTGGGCAAGGCCGAGCGCAAATTCGCCGGCGTCACCCACGTGGATGTCACCAGCTTCACCCAGGCGCAGGCCGACGACGTCTGGGCCAAGGCCCACGAACACGGCGTCGGCATCAGCGGCTTGGGCTATTACCCGAACCCGCTCGACCCCGATCCGGCAGTCGCCAAGAAATCGGTGGACCACCTCAAGAAGGTCATGCTTGCCGCCGAGAAGCTGGGGCTGAAAAACGTCAACACCTTCGTCGGTCGCGACTGGACCAAGACGATCGACGAGAACTGGCCGCGTTTCCTCAAGACCTGGAAGCCGCTCATCGCGTTCGCCGAGGATCACGACATCAAGATCGGCATCGAGAACTGCCCGATGTTCTTTTCCCGCGACGAATGGCCCGGCGGCAAGAACCTCGCCACGTCGCCGGTCGATCTGGCGGCGGATGTTCAGCGACATTCCCAGCGACCACTTCGGTCTCAATTACGATCCCTCGCACTTCATCCTCCAGTTCATGGACCCGGCGTCGCCGTTGGTGCGAATTCAAGGACAAGCTGTTCCACCTGCACGCGAAGGATGTCCGCATCCGCTGGGAACGCCTGAACGAGGTGGGCATCTTCGCTTATCCGCTGGAGTGGCACAACCCGCGCATCCCCGGCTACGGCGACATCGACTGGGCCCGCTTCATGGCCGCGGTGCAGGAGGTCGGTTACGACGGCCCGGTGTGCATCGAGGTCGAGGACGGCACGTTCGGCAGTTCGCTCGCAGGCCGCCAGCGTGCGTTGAAGGTCGCGCGGAACGTGCTGGCCCCATTCCTGCCCTGAACGGCAACATCCCCTGCATGGCCGGCGCGGGACCGGCATCGCGGAGCCTGCCGTGCCAGGCGCGGACAGGCGGCCTGGTAAGGTACTTGCTTTGCATTGAGCATCATGTCTCTGCGGCGTTACATCGGCACCGGCATCGGGATCGCCCTCGGGTGCGCTTGTTTGGTGGCTGCGTTGCGGGCCGCCGAGGTGATTCCTCCGGACGCGGACTGGAAGTACCTCAAAGGCACCGCTGAAGCGTCGCTGCCCGACACGACCGCCTGGCGGCAGGCCGGTTTTGACGATTCAGCCTGGCTCTCCGGCCAGTCGGCCTTCTTCTACGAAAATCAGCCGGGAAGCGGCACGGCCTACAACGGCAACACGGAACTCACCGACATGTTCGGCGGCTACACCTGTGTCTTCTTGCGGAAGACATTCGTGTTGAGCGACCCGGCCAACCTCAGCGAACTGGTCTTCACGGCGGAATCGGACGACGGTTTCGTCGCGTGGGTCAACGGCCACGAGATCGCCCGGTTCAACCTGCCCGAAGGCGACGTTGCCTTCAACGGCACCAGCTTGTCGGCGCTGGCCGAACCGGTTCCGCCGGTCACCTACACCATCGCAAATCCGGGGCGCTACCTTGTCCTCGGCGTCAATGTCCTGGCGGTGCAGGCGTTCAATTCATCCTTGGCGGACAGCAGCGATTTTCTCTTCGCGGCGTCGCTGAGCGCGGCGGTGGACGACGTGCCGCCGGCGGTCACGGAATTGATCCCCACGGCGGGCGCTGCCGTGCGCGCTCTGGGCGAGATCGAGGTGCACTTCAGCGAGCCAGTCCAAGGCGTGGAAGCCAGCGACCTGCTGATCAACGGCTGGGCGGCCACCAACGTCCTGAACTTCGCCCCGGACGTGTATGTCTTTCAGTTCCCCCCACCGCCGAAAGGCACCGTCCAGGTCGCCTGGTCCGCCGGTCCGGGCATTGTCGATCTGGCCACCCCGCCGAATCCCTTCGCCCCTCCGCCCAGTTGGTCCTACACGCTCAATCCCGATCTGCCCGTGCCGGGGGTGGTGATCTCCGAGTTCATGGCCGACAATGACAAGACCCTGAACGACGAGGACGGCGACAGCTCCGACTGGGTCGAGCTCTACAATCCGACGGCGGCCAGCGTCAACCTGAACGGTTGGTACCTGACCGACACCACGAACAATCTCGCCAGGTGGCGCTTTCCCAACGTGGGCCTCCCCGCGAAGGGCTACCTGGTGGTATTCGCCTCCGGCAAGAACCGGGTCAACCCGACCGGCCCGCTGCACACCAACTTCAAGCTGGGCAACGACGCCGCCGGATACCTGGCCTTGGTCGATGCCGGCGGCGGGGTGGTATCGGAATTCGCCGCCTACCCCGAACAGTTCGAAGACGTCTCCTTCGGGCGGGACCGGCTGGATCCGGCGCTGGTCGGCTACTTTCCGCAGGCGACACCCGGCAGCGCCAATGCCATCGGCGGTCCGGGCTTTGCGCCGGAGGTGCAATTCTCGGTGAAGGGCGGCTGCTTTTCGACGCCATTCACGCTCGTCCTCGGTGCGTCTCAGCCGGAGGCAAGGATTTACTACACACTCGATGGCGGTGCGCCGACGAACACTTCCACGCTCTACACGGGGCCGATCAGCGTCACCAACTCGGTCCAGGTCAGGGCCCGCGCCTTCGTGTCCGGCCTGCTCCCGGGCCGACCGCACAGCGAGAGCTACCTGCTGCTCGGCCCCACGGCCATGCTCTATACCACCGACTTGCCCGTGCTGGTGATCCACACTTTCGGCAATGCCAACATCCCGGCCGACGGCGATCTCTTCGCGCAAATCGATGTCTTTGAACCGCGCAACGGCCTCACCTCGCTGACCAATGCGCCGGATGTCCGCGCGCGGTCGGGCATCAACCTGCGCGGTTCGAGCACGCTCGGCTATCCCAAGCCCAGTCTCTCGGTGGAATTGCGGGACGAGTTCGACGACGACAAGAACGTCCCGCTGCTCGGGATGCCGGCCGAGTCCGATTGGGTCCTCTATGCGCCCAACAACTTCGAGCCGATCCTCATTCACAACTCGCTGGCGCATCAGCTCAGCCGCAACATCGGCCGCTACTCCTCCCGGACCCGGTTCGTCGCGGTGTATCTCAAACGCAGCCGGGGGGCCATCTCCTATCCGGCCGACTACTTCGGAATTTACGTCCTGGAGGAGAAGATCAAGCGGGGGCCGGACCGCGTGGATGTCCCCGCGCTCGAACCCGAACACACGACCCCGCCCAAAGTGACGGGTGGCTACCTGATGAAGATCGATCGGATCGGCCCGGGCGAGAGCTTCCTTTGGGCGGGCGGGGCCTCCGAGGTGGTCACCTATCCGAAGGCTGAGGATTGGTACCTGCCCCAGCGCCAGCCGCAGGTGAGTTACTTGCAGAACTACCTTGATGCCTTCGGGGATGCGTTGAACGGCCCGGCCTTTGCCGATCCCCAGACCGGTTACGCCGCGTATATCGACGTCGGATCGTGGATCGATCACCACATTCTGAATATCGTCACGTTCAACGTGGACGCCCTCCGCCTCAGCGCCTGCTTCTATAAACAGCGCTCCAGTAAACTCTATTTCGGACCGCTATGGGACTTCGACCGTGCGCTCTACTCGACCGATGGGCGCGATGCCAATCCGCGTCTCTGGCGCTCGGCCGTCGGCGACCGGGGCACGGACTTCTTCCGCTACGACACCCAGGCCTGGTGGGGCCGGTTGTTCGAGGACCCCGACTTCTGGCAGCGCTGGATCGACCGTTGGCAGGAGCTGCGGGAACAGGCGTTCGCGCTGACGAATCTGACCGCATTGGTCGATCGGCAGACCAGCGAGGTCCGCAAGGAACAGCCCCGCGAGCAATCCCGCTGGGGCGTGGTCCCGCGCGGTGGCTTCCAGGCCGAGATCAACTCGCTGAAACTCTGGCTCTCGAACCGGGTGGATTTCATCGACACGAACTTCGTGCGCAAACCCACCCTAAGTCTGCCTGCCGGAATGGTCGCCCCAGGCTCCGAGATCACGATTGCCGGTCCGGCTGGGGCGACGATTTACTACACCCTCGACGGCACCGATCCGCGCCTGCCGGGGGGTGGGCTTTCACCCGCCGCCAACGCGTACACCCAGCCCCTCGCCATCACGGCGAACCGCCGGTTGGTGGCGCGGGCGCGGGACCTCAGCCACTTCAACCTGACCAACAAGGTCCCGGGCGACGGCAAACCGCCGTTGTCGAGTCCCTGGTCGGGGCCGGCCGCGGCCACTTACGTAGTGAAGACACCTCCGCTCGCGATCACAGAGATCATGTTTCAACCGGCTCCACCACCGGCGGCGGGGGGCACGAACGACGTCGAAGACTTTGCGTTCATCGAACTCAAGAACGTCGGCCCGACGACGCTGAGCCTCCTCGGCTTCAGCTTCACCAACGGCATTCAGTACAGCTTCACCGCCGCCAGCGGCGTCACCAGCCTGGCGCCGAACGCCTATGCGCTCCTCGTGAAGAACCGACTGGCGTTCCTGAGCCGCTATCCCGGAGTCACGAATATCGCGGGCGAATACGCGGGCAACCTCGATAACGCCGGGGAAGCGCTGTACCTCGAAGGCCCGCTCAAGGAGCCCATCGCCGACTTCACTTACCATGCCCATTGGTATGCCGCCGCCGCGGGGCTGGGTTTCTCGCTGGTGCTGGCCGACGAAAGCCTGCCTCCCAGTACGTGGGCCAGTGCCGCGGCCTGGCGCCGCAGCAGCCAGCCCGACGGATCGCCCGGCGGTCCCGACCCGGCGTTGGTGGACGTGCCGGTTGTCCTGGTCAACGAAGCCCTCACGCACACCGACCCGCCCATGGTGGACACCGTGGAGCTGTTCAACCCGGGACCGACCCCCGTCAATCTCGGCGGCTGGTTCCTGAGCGACGACTTCGCCGAGCCGCGCAAATTCCGCGTTTCCGACGCCACGCGCGTGCCAGCCGGGGGATTTGTGTTGCTGGATGAAACACAGTTCAACGCGGGCGGGCCGACCTCCTTTTCGCTCAGCTCGCTCGGCGACGAGCTCTACTTGTTCTCCGGCGACGGCACGAACCTGACCGGTTACGTCCACGGATTCGCTTACGGGGCCGCGGCGAACGGCCAGACCTTCGGCCGCTTCGAGGACAGCGCTGGGCGCGAACACTTCGTCACCCAGCGCGAGCCCACCCTCGGTGCGGCGAACGCCGGTCCGCTTCTGGGACCGGTGATCCTCAATGAAATCATGTATCGCCCCCCGCCGCTCGGGACCGTGAACGACACGCTCAACGAGTTCATCGAACTGCGGAACGTCACCGCCCAACCCGTGCCGTTGTTCGATCCGGCGCACCCGACCAACGCCTGGCGAATCGACGGCGGTGTGGGCTTCGAGTTCCCCACCAACGTCACGCTGTCGGCGAACGGCTTCGCGCTGGTCGTGAACTTCGATCCTGACCGCGACTTTGACCAACTCGCCGCCTTCGCCACGAAATACGCCGTTCCCGCAGGCGTGCCCATCCTCGGGCCTTACCAGGGCAATCTCGACAACGCCGGCGATCGGGTGGCGCTCTACCGGCCCGACCCGCCCCAGACCGCCACGGACCCCGAACCCGGTTCGGTGCCGTATGTCCTGGTCGATGAGGTCCATTACCAACCCACCGCCCCGTGGCCCACCGGGGCCGACGGCACGGGCCAATCCCTGCAGCGCACGGCACCGCTCACTTTCGCAGACGACCCGACGAGTTGGCAGGCCGGCGCGCCCACTGTGGGTCAACCCAACGTGGGTGAGCCGGACCCCGACTGGGACGGCGATGGCCTGCCGAACGATTGGGAAATGGGCCACGGCCTCGATCCGCACGACGCCACGGGCAGCAATGGCGGAGCCGGCGATCCCGACCAGGACGGTCTGACCAATCGCCAGGAGTTCCTCGCCGGCACCGATCCGCAGGTTGCCGCCAGCCGGCTGGAGATTCGGGCCGTGGACCTGGATGACGCCGAGACGGCGATTCGCTTCGTCGCCGTCGAAGGCCGCAGTTACACCGTGCTCTTCACCGATGACCTGTCCGCCGGCACGTGGCAAGGACTGGCCAATGTGCCCGCCCAGCCCGCCACCGGCGAAGTCACCGTCCGCGATCCCGGCCGGCCGGCGACGCGCTTCTACCGGCTCGTCACCCCTTCGGTCCGTTGAGCCCGCCTGAGTTTCCGGGCCGCGACCGACGCAAAGCGCTACTTATCCGCGGCCGGTTCCTTCGGTTGGAGCATTCCCTTGATCAGCCTGGCCTGCGACTCCTGTAACTTGCGGTAGCTCTCCAACTGCTCGGGCGTCAGCACGGTTTCCAGCGCCTTGGCCTTCTGCTCGAATTGCCACTCGATCAGTTCCGTGGGGCCAAGTTCCTTTGGCGGTACGCTGGGGTTCTTCCCCGAAAGCTGGTCCACGGTGTAGTCGTACAGCGCGTTGAAGACCTTGTCTTGTTGTTCCTGGCTGAGTCCGAGCGCGCCCTGCATCTGGAGCAGTTCCGCGTTCGCGACCAGCCGGGAGTTGGATACCGCCTCCTCCTGCTTGTAGTCCGCGTAAGCGGCCTGCTGCTCCCGCGTCAGCAACGCCTTGATCGCCTCCTCGGGGTCGAGGGAGCCGGTGGAAGCCCTGAGTTTCGTCAGCTCGCCCGGGGTCAGCTTGCCGCTGAACATCTTCTGGGCGGCTTCGGTGCCCTGTTGCACTTGCTTCATCAAGATGTCCCGGATGGCCTGTTCCTGCTCGGGAGAGAGGTGCAGCCGCGGTTTCATGCGCTCCAGCCGGCCCAGGAGTTGTTGTTCCAGAGCCCCCTGAACCATCGCTTTCATGCCGGCACCCAATCCCCCGGCCGGGGAGGTCGTCTCCGTGCCCTGCGAGTCGGTGGCCGTCGCGGAAGCCGCCTTGGTTTCGGCCGCGGTCACCGCGGCGCGCAACCGCAGCAGTTCGTTCTTCATCTCCGGCTCCGCCGCCCGCAGCCGCAGCAACTCGGCCTGGTCCACGCTGGCGGCCCGGAGTCGGGCCACCTCGGCTTGCAGGGGCGCGATTTGAGCGGTCTGGAGTTCGAGGCGTTGGTTCTCCGTGGCGAGGCGGCGGAGGCGCATCTGCTGCCAGATGGACAGCGCAATCGCCGTGACGAGGAGGAGGCCGGTCAGGCCGGTTTTGATTTGAGTGCGGGTCATAATGTTCAACGCGGAAATCGATCACCGCCGTTTCTGCGTTCCCGGATTCCTGATTGGACTTCTGCCGTTCCGCGACTCGGTTGCCGTTTCAGGAAGGGATTCCAGGTCGAATCCCAGCCGATGGGTGAAGCCCGGGCGCCAAACCAACGGAGAGCCGGTCCGCGGGTGCGGGCGCTAACGCCGAGGCAGGATCAACTCTCCGGGCGGCGGCGGATCGATCGACGGCCGCGAATGCACGAGGTAATCGGTCAGGTACACCGCACCGAGGATCAGAAGACTGCCCAGCACCAGGGCGCCCACCAGCTTCAGCCCGCCGAACAATTCGGCCAGATGTCGGCTGCGTTCGTAGTTGATCACTTCGTCCACGCTTCGGGCACGACGCGAGGGGAGGCGAACCTTCTTCTTGACCCGCAACTCGCCATGTTCCAGCGCCGCGTGGAGCCGGTGGACTTCGGTTTCGAGTTCGGCGATGCGCCGGGTTTGGGCATCCATAGCAGCAAAAAACAACGCCAGCCGGTCCCGTGCGTCAACGGAAAAGTGCAGCGAGCAAGGCGCCGCAGCACCGGCCATCGACGCGTCGTCCTGCGCGCCGCGCAAATCTGCTGGCCGCCACGGGCGGCTTTCGTATTGTCGGTGCCTGTGCCGCGACGCGAGGAACGCGTTCGGGCCGCAACCGATCGAATGTCTTAACGAACATGGATCCGCAAGCCGACATCGCCGTCATTGGCCTGGCTGTCATGGGCCAGAATCTGATTTTGAACATGAACGACCACGGCTTCACCGTCGTGGCCCACAACCGCACCACTTCGAAGGTGGACGACTTCCTGGCCAACGAGGCCAAAGGCACGAAGGTGCTCGGCGCGCATTCGCTGGCGGAGATGGTCGCCCTCCTCAAGCGTCCCCGCCGCGTCATGCTCATGGTCAAGGCCGGCAGCGCGGTGGACGAATTCATCGAGCACCTCCTCGGCGTGCTCGAACCCGGCGACATCATCATCGACGGCGGCAACAGCCTCTTCGAGGACACCATTCGCCGCGTCAAACACGTCGAGTCCAGGGGCCTCCTCTATATCGGCACGGGCGTTTCCGGCGGCGAAGAAGGCGCCCGGCACGGTCCGAGCATCATGCCCGGCGGCAGCCCCGCCGCGTGGCCGCACGTGAAACCCATCTTCCAGGGCATCGCGGCCAAGGTCGCCGACGGCACGCCGTGTTGCGATTGGGTCGGCGAAGGCGGCGCCGGCCATTTCGTAAAGATGGTCCACAACGGCATCGAATACGGCGATATGCAGCTCATCTGCGAAGCGTACCAGATCATGAAGGACGGCCTCGGCCTGACGCCCGACGAGATGAGCGCCGTCTTCGCCGAGTGGAACCAGGCCGAGCTCCAATCCTACCTCATCGAAATCACGCGCGACATCCTCGCCAAGAAGGACGACGACGGCGCGCCGCTGGTCGATAAGATCCTCGACACGGCGGGCCAGAAGGGCACGGGCAAATGGACCGTCATCTCGTCCGCCGATCTGGGCATTCCCATCACGCTCATCGCGGAAGCCGTCTATTCGCGCTGCGTCTCGGCCCTGAAGGATCAGCGGGTGGCGGCGGCGAAGGCTTACAAGCCGTCCAATCCCAAGTTCGCCGGCGACCGCGCCCAGTGGATCACGGACATTCGCAAGGCGCTCTACGCCTCGAAGATCATCAGCTACACCCAGGGCTACATGCTCATGCGGGCGGCCGCCCAGCAGTACGGTTGGAATCTCAACTACGGCGGCATCGCCCTCATGTGGCGCGGTGGCTGCATCATCCGCAGCGCGTTCCTGGGCGACATCAAGACCGCTTTCGACAAGAAGCCCAAGCTGGAGAACCTCCTCTTCGATCCGTTCTTCAAGAAGGCCATCAAGGGGTGTGCCCGGAGTTGGCGCAAGGTTATCAGCACGGCGGTTAAGAAGGGCCTCCCCGTGCCCGCGTTCGGCACGGCGCTGGCGTTCTTCGACGGAATCCGCAGCGAGCGCTTGCCGGCGAACCTCCTCCAGGCCCAGCGGGATTACTTCGGCGCGCACACCTACGAGCGCGTGGACCAGCCCCGCGGTCAGTTCTTCCACACGAACTGGACGGGCACCGGCGGGCGCGTGGCCAGCGGCACTTACACGGTCTGACAAAGCAGATAAGAACGGTGGTTTTCAGCCGACCTCGTCCGGCAACAAGCGGCGCCTCCTCACCTTGGGCCATCCGGTGGCACCAAGTGATCTCGGTCGCCCGCACCTGCGAACGCGTGCACCCACTGCGTGGCCAGTGCTTCCACGCAAATTCGACCAGTACCGGAGGCCGGTTTGCGAGCGCGACTTACACGGTATAGACTTGCCGCGGCGACTCTTGGAGGCGCCTCAAAATCAAACACATCACAGGGCGCGGGGGGAAGACCGCGCCTTTTATGTTGGCGTCGTGTCAACCCCAGGCCGTGCTGGTTCGCCGTCGGCGGAAGTCGCGGAGCTGCGGTTCCGGACTTCAATCGGGACCCGCGCTTTACTTCAGGGCGGCGGTGCGGAGAATGCCCGCCAGTGCATCGAGAGCCACTGGCCGCGCAAGGCCTTGATCGCTCTGCCCGACTCGATGGCGCAAGCCCGGAGTCCATGATTTATGGCTGTCTGCGATGAACCGAACCGTCCGACGGATTGCGGCTTGGCGCGCTGGCCGTGTCCGTTCTGCCTCGACGACGCGCTGGCGTTGATCACCGGCGGCGGCAGCGGCCTGGGCCTGGCGATGGCCCGGTGCATGATCGCAGCCGGTGCGCGGGTGGTGCTGGCCGGGCGACGCGAGCCGCGGTTGAAGCAAGCCGTCGCCGGCCTGGGCCGCCAGGCGAGCTATCTGACGCACGACGTGACGGAACTCACCGAAGCGCCCGCGCTCGTCGAGAAGGTCAACCGTGCATTCGGCCCGATCGGCATCCTGGTAAACAACGCCGGAGTCCACCTCAAAAAACCGGCGGTGGACACCACGGAGGCGGAGTTCCTGGAAGTCCTGACCACGCACGTGCTGGGGGCGCATGCGTTGAGCCGGGCCGTCGCGCCGGCGATGATCGCGCGCGGCAGTGGCTCGATTCTGTTCATCGCCTCGATGGCGTCGCTGTTCGGCATACCCAAGGTCGTGGCGTATAGCGCCGCCAAAAGCGCCCTGGTGGGCATGGTGCGCGCGCTGGCCACGGAGTTGTCGCCGCACGGCGTGCGCGTAAACGCCCTCGCGCCGGGCTGGATCGAGACCGAGATGTCGCGCCAGGCGATGGCCGGCGACCCCGAACGCGAGCGCAGAATCCTGAGCCGAACGCCGATGGGTCGCTTCGGTGAACCGAACGACGTGGGCCTGACGGCGGTGTTCCTGAGTTCCCCGGCGGCACGGTTCATCACCGGCGTGGTCCTGCCGGTGGACGGCGGGGCGAGCATCGGCTTTTGACCGTTCCCGGCACCATGAAACTCGGCCTTGGCCTGTACCGGCACCAACTCGACGCCGACCATTACCGCTTCGCGAAACAATGCGGCTGCTCGCACTTGGTCGTGCACTTGGTGGATTATTTCCGCTCGTCGCGGTCGAACCGGCCCGGCGATCAACCGGTGGGCGACGACACCGGTTGGGGCCTGGCCGGCGACCCGGACCGCTTGTGGTCGTACGAGGAACTGGCTGCGCTGCGGGCGGAGATCAACGCCGCGGGCCTCGAACTGGAGGCGATCGAGAATTTCGATCCCGCCCACTGGCACGACGTGCTGCTCGACGGTCCGAAGAAGGCGCTGCAGCTTGAGAATCTCAAGAGGATCATCCGCAACGTGGGCCGGGCGGGCATTCCGGTGCTCGGCTACAACTTCTCGATCGCGGGTGTCGCCGGGCGGGTGCGAGGGCCCTTCGCCCGCGGCGGCGCGGAAGCGGTGGGCACGGATGGGCCGTTCGATTCGCCAATGCCACGTGGCATGGCGTGGAACATGGTCTATGACCCGCACGCCCCGTCGGGTCCGGAGCCGGTGGCGACGGCGGCGCAACTCTGGGGGCGGTTGCGGGATTTCCTCGAGGCGGTGTTGCCCGTGGCCGAGGAGGCCGGTGTAACGCTGGCGGCGCATCCGGACGATCCGCCCATGCCGACGGTTCGTGGCCAGCCGCGGCTGGTGTTTCAGCCGGCGCTTTACCAAAGGCTGCTTGACCTCCGGCCCAGCCCGCGGAACGCGCTCGAGTTCTGCGTCGGCTCGCTGGCCGAGATGACGGAAGGCGACGTGTACGAGGCTACCGAGCGTTACGGCCGTCAGGGCAAGCTGGCTTATGTCCACCTTCGCAACGTGCGCGGCAAGGTGCCGCATTACCGGGAAACCTTCATTGACGAAGGGGACGTGGACGTGCTCCGCCTGTTGCGCATTCTGAAGCATAACGGTTTTGGCGGCGTGATCATTCCCGATCACGCGCCGCAGATGACCTGCGCCGCGCCGTGGCACGCTGGCATGGCGTACGCGCTCGGTTACCTGCGTGCCGCGCTGCAGCGTCTGGAGTCTGCTTGAGCGCGCGGAGCACTGCCGGCGCGGGGGCTCGGATTCCTTCTGGCGGGTCAGTTGCCGCTCGCGTAATCTCCGGTCATGAGTGCTCACGATGCGGAAGCCACGATGGCGGTATTCCTCGATCTCGAGAACATCGCCCTCGGCGCGCGCGATGCCCACTATCCGCGGTTCGATATCCGGAAGGTCATCGAGCGCTTGCTGCTCAAGGGCCAGATCGTCGTCAAGAAGGCGTATTGCGATTTCGACCGTTACAAGGAGTTCAAACGCGACCTCCACGAAGGCGCCTTCGAGTTGATCGAGATTCCCCACGTTCGCCAGTCCGGCAAGAACTCGGCCGACATCCGCATGGTGGTGGATGCCCTTGACCTGTGTTACACGAAGAGCCACGTGGATACGTTCGTGATCATCAGCGGCGATTCGGACTTCTCGCCCTTGGTGAGCAAGTTGCGGGAAAACGCCAAGACCGTCATCGGCGTCGGCGTGAAGAACTCCACCTCCGACCTGTTTATCAACAACTGCGACGAGTTCCTGTACTACGACGATCTGGTGCGCGCCCACCCGTCCAAAGCCCGCCAGCGCACTACGGAAACGGCCTCGGCGGCGACCCGGACGGCCCCCGATTCCAAGAGTGCCACCGTCGCCGAAGCCCTGGACTTGGTGGTCGAGACGCTGGACGCGATTACTGAGGAGCGCGGTGAAGACGAGCGCATTTGGGGATCCATGATCAAACAGGCCATCAAACGCCGAAACCCCGGCTTCAACGAACGCTTCTACGGGTTTCGCTCCTTCAACGACCTGCTGCTCGAAGCCGAAAAGCGCAATTTGCTCAAGCTGGAGGCGGACGAGAAGTCCGGCGGCTACACGGTCGAAGCCCTCGATTAGCCGCCGTCGGCGCGGATTCCGGACTTGCGAGGCCGGCTGTTTCCGGCGAGAAACCCGCCCATGCTTCGTGCCGCCCATCCGGCTCCAGCCGGTTTTGATCTGTCCGCCTACCTCGCCCGCGCCACTGACGCGGTGAACCGCGCACTGGATCGCCTTCTGCCGCGCGCCACCGCCAAGCCCGCCACCCTCCACCAGGCCATGCGCTATTCGCTCTTCGCGGGCGGGAAGCGATTGCGTCCGGCCTTGTGCCTGGCGGCTGCCGAGGCCTGTGGCGGCGATTGGCCGGCGGCGTTACCCCTGGCCTGCGCCGTCGAGTGTATTCACACGTACTCGCTCATCCATGATGACCTGCCGGCGATGGACAACGACGACTTTCGCCGGGGCAAGCCGACCAATCACAAGGTCTTCGGCGAGGGCATCGCCATTCTGGCCGGGGACGCGTTGCTCACCCAGGCGTTCGAGATCGTCACCCTGGCTGACGCGGCGCCACGCCATCCGCATCGCGACCTGGTTGGAGAGGTCGCCAAGGCAGCCGGTTCGCTGCAACTGGTGGGTGGCCAGGTCGCCGACCTGGAGGCGGAAGGCAAACCGGTCACCGCGGCCCAACTCCGGTACATCCACGAGCGCAAGACGTCGGCACTGTTGTGTTGCTCGGTGCGGTTGGGCGGCATGAGCGCCAACTGCACGCCCCGCGAACTGGAGGCCCTGACCGATTTTGGCTATCATGTCGGCCTCGCCTTCCAGGTCATCGATGACATCCTGGATGTCACCCAGACGAGCGAGCGACTGGGAAAGACCGCCGGCAAGGACAAGGCGGCCAGCAAGGCGACTTACCCGGCGATTGTCGGCCTGGACAAATCGCGACGGATCGCCACGCAACTCACTGACAAAGCCTTCGCCGCGCTCAGGCCTTTCAAGGCCCGGGCGGCAGCCTTGCAGGCCCTCGCCGATTACCTCCTCAAGCGCGACCGGTAGCGGCCCAGCCAGAAGGCAGACGTAGTTGAACCACTGGCCTTAAAGGCGTCCGTTGCTGCTTCGGAGAGCGCGCCGGGCTGGGTGGTGCATAGGTGCAGTCCCAATGGCACGAGCTCGCGTCGAGCCGGATAGACGGCGTCGAAATGAACGTCCAACACCTCCTGTGGCGCGAGTTGCGTCGCTGCCTCCATGCCCGGCTGTGCAGGCCCCCAGGAGGAATCGCTCCGGAACCACATCGGGTTTTCGGTCGTCAGTTTTCGGTCGTGCACCTTGACGCCTCAACATTTGGTATGCTACGAACTCCCGCACCACATTTAGCAGTGGTGGGTCCAAACTATGCGCTGTCCCAAGTGCGGTTGCCGCGAAGACAAGGTCATTGATTCCCGCGCCTCACGCGAAGGCTCGTCGATCCGGCGTCGGCGCGAATGCCTGGGATGCGCGCATCGCTTCACCACTTACGAGGAGGTTGAAACCAGGCCGCTGGTGGTGATCAAACGGGACGGCCGCCGCGAGCCGTTCATGAAGGACAAACTTCGCAGCGGGATCAGCCGGGCTTGTGACAAGCGGCCCTTGAGCCCGGCGGTGGTGGAGGAAGTGGTGGAGCGCATCAGCGCCGAACTGCACGGCGAGTTCGATGGCGAGGTGCCTGGAACCGTCATCGGCGAGCGGGTGATGGCCGAGCTGCGCGTGCTTGATCCGGTGGCTTACGTGCGCTTCGCGAGCGTCTATCGGCGGTTCGAGGAAGCCACCGACTTTCTGCAGGCCGTGAAGAAGCTGGAGATGCCCTATGATACAGCTACGTACCGACTGCCTGGTTTTTGAGACCGTGTCCGGTGCCGTACCTTGCTCTGCCGAGCAGGTGGCGGTCGAGTTGATCGGCGACTCGGCCGATTGGATCGACAGCGAGATGCTGCGCAATGCGGCCGCGGGTGTGCTTCGGTATTTCAAGGAGGATCTCGGGCGGGAATCCGTCACGGTCGGCGAGTTTACGCAGGCCCTGGCGCGCGTGCTCCGCGGGTTCGGCTTGTCCGTGGTGACGGAGGACGCACCGCCGCCGGTCGAGCCGACAGCCGAACTCGATCTGTTGCATCTGGCTTCCGAGTCCGGGGCGGGCTTTGAACTCGCCTTCTACCCGTTGCTCCGGAACGAACTCCAGCGCCTGCTGGCCCGTGCGCCCGCGCGGCTGGAATTGACCGGGTTGCGCGGCTGCGTGAAACGGTTGGCGGCCGCGCGCCGTTGGTGTCCGCGTTGCCGGCTGCTGAGCGACAGCATTGTCGGGTTCTTGCGCCGGTGCCTGCAAGAGGCCCCGCCCGCCGCCGGCCTGGCGCTGATCATCCGCTGAGGGGACTGGCGGCAAGGCGCGGTTCAGCTCACCGGAATCAGCGAAACCCGCTGGCCTTGGTCGTTGCGCGTGATGCCTTGGGCGCGCGGGTCGAGGGTCAGTTGTCCATCCACGAGAAACGCGTAACGGTGGTGGCCGTGGGGGAGTTCGAGGCTTAGCAGCCACGCGCCGTCCGGCATGTGGCGCATCGGGTGCGCGTGGGCATCCCAACGGTTGAAATCGCCAACCAGACTGACCGACTGGGCTTGCGTTGCGGTGCAGATGAAATTCACCGCGCGAAGGGTGCGGGGCGCGCCGTAGCGGTTGCGGTTCGGTGGGTTCATGAGCAGGCTCTGACTCGCGGTCGAAATCGGAAATACGCGGTGCCGGATTCAGGTTCAGTGGAGCAGGTTCTGCAGGATGCTCAGGGCGGTCCGGCGGACCTGTTCGGACTGGGCCTCAAGCAGGCGGTACCGGTCGCTCCAGCCCGCGGCGGCCTCGTTGTGCTCGCGCCAAAGGGATTTCAAGACCCGCTCGGTGCGCTCGACCTGCTGGATGGCCGAAGCCAGCGAGTCGCGGCCTTCGGGCAGGTCCGAGATTTCACCCACCAGGAAGCGGCTGATTCGTTTGTGGTTCAGCACCGCCTGGAGGAGCACCACGACGGTCTGCTCATAGGCATACCAGCGCTGGGCCAGCGTCTCGGCCAGGAACTCGTGGCGGATTGCGAAAAACTCGGAGCGCGGACGTTCGGTGTAGCCGCGAATCTCCTGCGCCTCGGTCGGAAACCAATTGTAAAGCAGCGCAAAGGTCCCGTAAGTGTCGATCAATTGCTTGGAGTTGTTGTGGTCGGTCGCGATCTCGCCGATACAGATGTCCTCGCCCAACTCGAGGCAAATCTCGGGGAGATCATGCAGACGCCCCAACACTTCCCGACCCCGGGCGCTTCCGTAGTTGAAATCGCCCGGGATCAGCCAGTACACGTCACCCGGCGCACCGCGCGAAAAGGCCAGGCCCAAACCGGAATACCACATCTGGCAGGTGTCCACGCACCACGCGTCGAGGATGTCGGAGTGGGGGGCCAGCGTGCCGGTGCGAAACTCCAGGAAGCTCTTGTCCCGCGCGCTCGCGAGCCGGGTTTTGTGGTCCATGACCGTGATCGGGCGCGCGTACCGGTCTTTGTCGGCGTCCAGCCGGGAGATCAACCGATAGAGTTCCTCCAGATCGCCCCCGCTTTCGGGTTGCCGGATCGGGTAGATCACGACCGGGTGAATCAGGCCGGTGGCGGGCCGCCGCGTGGCTTTGGCCGCGGCGGTTCGGGAAACGGCCGGTTTGGCGGTCACGGGCTTTTTCATGGCCCGATCATTGGCGGCCGAGTGGCCGGCTTCCAAGTCATTTCGCGTAATCCGCGGCCGGGGTGGACGCTTACGGGAGCCTGCCCAAGCACCAGTGCAGCGCGGCGTCTGGATTCGTGCGCGTAGCGATGCTACCACTTCGACCCAAGCTGTTTCCAAGAGCCCGTTGAGAATCGCATTTACACGCAGAGGCCGCTTGTTACGATTTCCCCGGTTCCATCCGAACTGGCCATGAAAAAGATCGAGGCAATCGTCAAACCATTCAAACTGGACGACGTGAAGAGCGCTTTGGGCGAACTGAGTGTTGAGGGCATGACCGTCAGTGAGGTCAAGGGCTTCGGGCGTCAAAAGGGCCACACCGAGATCTATCGTGGCAGCGAATACACGGTGGACTTCCTGCCCAAGATCAAGATCGAACTCGTCCTGCCGGACGAACAAGTGGCCGGCGCCGTGGCGGCCATCGTCAAGTCGGCGCACACGGGCAAGATTGGTGATGGCAAGGTCTTCGTGAGCAACGTGGAGGACGCCATCCGCATTCGCACCGGCGAACGCGGAGAGAATGCCATATAACCTCGGCGTCGCTTCCCTGCAGGACCAGACGCGTGGCCTTTGATTTTGTGTAGTCACCATAAACCCCTGACGACCTCAGCAAGCAGAGCATCAGATTCATGAGCACACCCAAGAGCGTAATCGAGCTGGCCAAGAAGGCTGGCGCCCGGATGGCGGACATCAAGTTTGTGGACACGTTTGGCACCTGGCAGCATTTCAGCGTGCCGGTGGGCGAGGTGACCGAGGAGGTATTCGCCGAGGGCTTCGGTTTTGACGGTTCCTCGATCCGGGGCTGGAAGTCGATCGAGGCGAGCGACATGCTGGCGATGCCCGATCCGGTCACCGCGTTCATCGACCCGTTTTGCGCGGTGCCGACGTTGAGCCTGACGTGCACGATTGCCGAGACGGGCACCAAGGAGGCGTACAGCCGGGACCCGCGGGGCATTGCGCAGAAGGCGGAGAAGTATCTGCAATCCACCGGGCTGGCGGACAGCGCGGTGTTTGGGCCGGAGGCGGAGTTTTTCATCTTCGACAACGTGCAGTACGACGCGAAGAGCAACGGGACGTTTTACTCGGTGGACAGCGAGGAGGCGGTGTGGAACACAGGGCGGGACGAGCTGCCCAATCTGGGTTACAAGATCCGGCACAAGGAGGGGTATTTCCCGGTGGCGCCGGCCGACACGCAGCAGGACATCCGCACCGAGATGGTGCTCTTGATGGAGCAACTGGGGATCCAGGTGGAGCGGCAGCACCACGAGGTGGCGACGGCGGGGCAGGCGGAAATCGATTTTCGCTTCGACACGCTGGTGAAGACGGCGGACACGATGATGCTCTACAAGTACATCATCAAGAACGTGGCGCGGAAGCACGGCAAGACGGTGACATTCATGCCCAAGCCGCTCTTTGGGGACAACGGTTCCGGGATGCACACCCACATTTCGTTGTGGAAGAAGGGCAAGCCGCTCTTTGCGGGCAACGAGTATGCGGGGTTGAGCCCGATGGCGCTTTATGCGATTGGGGGCATCCTCAAACACGCCAAGGCCCTGTGCGGGCTGTGCAGTCCGACGACCAACAGCTACAAGCGGCTGGTGCCCGGGTACGAAGCGCCGGTGAACCTGGCCTACTCGGCGCGCAACCGCTCGGCGGCGGTGCGCATTCCGACCTTCAGCGAGAGTCCCAAGGCCAAGCGCCTGGAGTACCGGCCGCCGGACCCCAGCGCCAATCCGTACCTGGCGTACACGGCGCTGCTCTTGGCGGCGGTGGACGGGATTCTGAACAAGCTCGATCCGGGCGAGCCGATGGACAAGAACCTCTACGAGCTGCCGCCCGAGGAACTGGCGAAGGTGCCGCAGATCTGCGGGAGCCTGCCCGAGGCGCTGGACCACCTGGAGGCGGACCAGGAGTTTCTGCTCAAGGGGGACGTGTTCACCAAGGACTTTCTGGAGATGTGGGTCAGTGCCAAGCGCAAGGAGGCCGACGCCCTGCGCCTGCGCCCCCACCCCTACGAATTCTTCCTCTACTACGACGTGTAGAGCGGGCGGGCACTTCCGGGGCACCCCGAGCGGGGTGCCCTTTTTTCGTCCCGGAATCCCTGAAATCAGGGATGTTGTGGAACAGAAACCGGGTTGTGAATAAGCCGTGAGCAAGTGCTAACAGGTTGTGCTCGTCAGGTGCGCGCGGGGCCTCTACAAACGGCCTCGCTTGACCTGACCAGCCGTTCGCGATTCCCGCAGTGACGGAGAACGTGCGAAACTCGCTCAATACACAATTTGCAAGTGTTTATTAATAAATGGTTTGAGTTCTCATGGCGGACGCGGAATTTCCGGCCCGGCGAGGGGTGTTCAGGGCGGGTTTTTGCGGCCTTGGGCGGGCTCGTGCAAAAGACTGAAAAAGTGCGGGTTACATCCGGGTGACAACGTGTGGTGAACAATTTCTCGAAATGCAAGGGGATTAGAACGTGAACTCCATCCAGGCACCGGGCGACAAAGTGTGGACGGCGGCGCAGCGAATCCTGCGCGAGACGCTGAATTCAGACATCTTCAAACTATGGTTTGCCGGGCTTAGGGCGAAGGCGTTGGGCGAAGACGAAATCGTCCTCGAGGTCCCGAACGACTTTTGCGAACTCTGGTTGAAGAGCAATTACCTCAGTCTGCTGCAAGACGTGTTGTGCCAGGTGACCGGGACCCGGCTCGGCGTGGCGTTCGTGATCAACCCCGCCGCCGTCACGACGGCCGGTCGGAGGGGACAGGAGAAGTCGGTGGAACCGCCGCCGGCGCCGCGCCCTGAAATTCCGGCGCCGGTCGCCCGCAGCTTTGATTTCAATCCGAAGAACACCTTCGAGACCTTCGTGGTGGGGAGCAACAACAGCTTTGCGCACGCCGCCGCCCTGGCCGTGGCCCAGAACCCAGGCAAGGCGTACAATCCGCTCTTCGTCTATGGCGGAGTCGGTCTGGGCAAGACGCACCTTCTGCACGCGATCGGCCAGCACGCGGTGCGCCAAAAACGGGGCGCGCGTGTCGCCTATGTGTCCTCGGAGAAATTCACGAACGAATATATCGAAGCGATCCAGAGCAACGACCTCGCCCGGTTTCGCAAGAAATACCGGCAGACCGATCTCCTGCTCATCGATGATATCCAGTTCCTCGAGAACAAGGAGCGGATTCAGGAGGAGTTCTTCCACACCTTCAACGCGCTGCATGACGCGCATCGCCAGATGGTGCTGACCTGCGACCGCCCGGCGGGCGAATTGAAGAGCCTCGAGGCGCGGCTGGTGTCGCGGTTCGAATGGGGGTTGGTGACCGATCTGCAACCGCCGGATGTCGAGACGCGCGTGGCCATCGTCCGCAAAAAGCAGGAGACGATGGAGTACAAGCTACCGGAGCCGATCCTGTACTTCATCGCGCAGAAGATCCGCTCGAACATCCGACGCCTGGAGGGCGCGCTGGCCCGGGTGAGTTCGTATTGCTCCCTCAGCCGGACGCCGCCCACCATCGAACTGGTGGAATCGTTGCTGCGCGAGCAGCTTCAGGAAGAAACGCGCGACGCCCTCACGATCGAAGCCATCCAGAAGCGCGTGGCCGAGCATTTCGACATCCGCCTGGCCGACATGACCAGCAAGCGGCGTCCGGAGCACATCGCGTTTCCCCGGCAGGTGGCGATGTTCCTGGCCCGTAATCTGACCGGCAGTTCGCTCAACACCATTGGCGAGGCCTTCGGCGGGCGCGATCACGGGACGGTGCTGCACGCCTGCCGCCTCGTGAAAGACCGCATGGAGGTGGACGAGAGCGTCCGGCAGGTCGTGGGCTTCCTGGAACGGCAGCTCAGCCGCTGAACCTCCGCCGGAGCCGGCCGGTCATCGGGCGGCGGCGGTCGCACCGCCCGGCCGGACCGCCTGCGGCGCATCAGCCCGACGAAGCATGGCCATCATCGAAGCCACCGGCCTGACGCGCGTCTTCCAGACCCGCCGAAAGCAGCCCGGTCTCCGCGGGGCCATCGCCGGCTTGTTCCGCCGGGAGCACGAAACCGTGACCGCGGTCCGGGACGTGAGCTTTCAAATCGAACCGGGGGAACTGGTCGGTTTCGTCGGCCCCAACGGCGCGGGCAAGACCACCACGCTCAAGATGCTGGCGGGACTGCTCCACCCGTCGCGCGGGTCGGCGCGCGTGCTGGGTTACGTGCCGTGGGAGCGCGCCGACGGGTACCGCCGGCAATTCGCGCTCCTGTTGGGCCAGAAGAACCAGCTTTGGTGGGATCTGCCGGCGCGCGAGTCGCTCGAACTCAATGCCCGCATCTACGGCATTTCCCAACCGGATTTCCACCGCACTGCGGACGAACTCGTGAGCCTGCTGGCCGTGCGGGACAAGCTGGACGTGATGGTGCGCGAACTCTCATTGGGGGAGCGGATGAAAATGGAACTCATTGCCGCGCTGCTCCACCAACCCAAAGTGCTGTTTCTGGACGAACCCACGATCGGTCTGGACGTCGTCTCCCAGCGCATCGTGCGCGAATTCCTGCGCGAGTACAACGTCACCCGCGGCACCACCATCCTGCTGACCAGCCATTACATGGCCGACATTCAGGAGCTGTGCCGGCGCGTGCTGATCATCGATCACGGCCAACTCTTCTTCGATGGCCGGTTGAGTGATATCCTCGAGCGCTTCGTGGACTTCAAGGTGGTGACGATTCGTTGCGGGGCGATCGCGCCGGCGGCGATCGAGCGCGTCCGCGCCCAAGCGGAGGTGGTCGAAGCCGCGCCGGGCCTGGTGCGGTTGCGGGTGAAGCGCGACCAGGTCGTCGCGACGTGCAAACGTGTCCTCGACGAACTTCCGGTCCAGGATCTCGACATCGAGGAGGTGCCGGTGGAGGACGTGATCCACGAACTGTTCACGCGTCGGAACGCGGCTCAAGCTGCGGGCGCCGTGGCACCAGCGCCTTTGCCGCCGGTGGACAACCACTGAGCAACCGCGGATTGCAGGCGGCCGGCGGTTCCACTAAGTTGGCCAACATGTCTGAATTGCTCGCGCGCGCGCGCGGTCAGCTCCTGGTGTGGCTGGTGCTGCTGCTCGTGGGTTGTTCGCCGATCGTGAACAGCCCGCGGGAGGAGGACCACCCCCTGATCCTCGAAGCGATGGCGCGCAAGGACGCGAATCCGCGGGACGCGGCGCGCTTGCTCGACAAAGCGCTCGAAGCCAATCCCCGTCTGGCCCGCGCGCACTGGGAGCTGGGCCTGATTTGCCTTAACAACATCAGCAACTACGCGGCCGCCGTGTATCATTTCCAAAAGGTCCTCGAAATCCGGCCCGACTGGCCGCACGCCACCACGGCCAAACAACTGATCAACAACGCCAAGATCGAGTTGGTAAAGGAAGGCGTCGAGGCCCCCACGCTGCCGTCGTTCCAACGCCAGATGGATTTGCTGGTCGAGGAACTGCACCAGTTGACCGCGGCGAAGACCAACCTGGAAGTGCGGGTCGCCAGCCTGGTCGTCGTCACGCAGCAACTCACGGCTGAGAACCTGCAGTTGCGCCAGCAGTTGCTCGCCTTCAGCACCCCCAATCCGTCGCCGCGACTGCTGCCCGGAACCGCGGACGGAAGAGCGGGCGCGGCGAGTGATCCGCGCCCGCCAGCGGGGCAACCGCCGGGTCGCGAACCGCTTGCCGAATCAGCGGGAGCGCGGATGCCACGGTCGGCTCCAGAAGGGAACAAGGCCGAGCCGCGATTTGAGAAGGCGGCCGCGGTGCCAGCCATGCCGCGGACCTACACCTTCAAGCGGGGCGAGACGGCCTACTCGGTTACCAAACGCCTCGGCCTGACGGTTAGAGATCTGGTGGAGGCCAACCCCGGTTTGAACCCGGCGCGAATTCAGTCCGGCCAGACGGTCCGGCTGCCGCCGCGGTGACACGACGCGCCGGCCGGGGGCCCGCTCAGTGGCGCGCTTTGGCGATCGCCTGCTCCAGTGCGACGACGAGGCCTTCCATCGTGTGCGGTCGCGCTTCGGCATCCGGTTCGAGGCCACGTTCCTGGATGAGCTTGGTGGTTTCCGGACCGATGGACGCCAATCGCAGTCCCGGGTAGCGCGCCTTCTGCCGCTTGAGCCCGAAGCGCTCGTCGAAATGTTGCACGGCCGAGCCACTGGCGAAGGTCACCCAGTCGGCGCCCTCCGCCTGAAATCGCGCGGCCGCGCCGTTCCAGTCTTCGGTGTCCGCCACCGTGCGATAGCAGGCGACGTCATCCACGATCGCGCCCAGGTCCTCCAGCAGTCGGGGCAACTCCGGGTTGGCGACTTCGGCGCGGAGCAACAGAAAGCGGAGATTCACCACGCTCTCGTAAGCGTCCAGAGACTTGGCGATTTGGGGGGCCACATACTCGTTCGGGACGAGGTCCACCTTCAAATGCAGGGCTTCCAGCTTCGCCGCGGTGGCCGGTCCGAGGGCAGCCAACCGCACCCCACCCAGCGCCCGCACGTCGTCGAAGGCCTTGAAGAACTGCTCGAAGAACCAGTTGACCCCATTGACACTGGTGAAGATCAACCAGTCGTAGCTCCCCAGGCCCGCGAGCGCTTCGACGAACGGACGGCGCTCGGCCGGCGGCGCGAACTTGAGGCACGGCACCTCCAACACCTCCGCACCGCGTTCCTGTAGCAACTCGCTCAGTGCACCCGCCTGGTCGCGGGCGCGCGTCACAACGATCCGTTGCCCGAACAGCGGCCGGCTTTCCCACCAATTCAGCTTCTTGCGCAAACCGACCACCTCGCCGATCACGATCACGGCGGGCGCGTTCAGACCCGCCTTCTGCGCGCGGCCGGCGATGTCACCCAAAGTCCCCTCCACCGTGCGCTGGTTCCCGGTGGTCCCCGATTGCGTCACCGCCACGGGGGTGAGGGGCGACAGCCCTCCGTCCAGCAATCGCTGAACGATCGCCGCCAGGCGCTCGGCTCCCATCAGCACGACCTTCGTCCCAGGCGTGCGCGCCAGCAGCGACCAGTCCACACCGCGGCCGGGTTTTGCCGGATCCTCGTGACCCGTCACGACCGTCAGCGTGGAGGCGAACGTGCGGTGCGTCAGCGGAATCCCGGCGCACGCCGGGACCGCCGTGAGCGCGGAGACTCCGGGCACGACCTCGAACCGGATCCCCGCATCCGCCAGGTGCTCGGCCTCTTCGCCTCCGCGGCCGAACAGATAAGGATCGCCGCCCTTTAGCCGCACGACGCGCCTGCCTGCCCGGGCCCGCGCCACGAGCAGGCGGTTGATTTCCGACTGGGAGGGTTGGCCGTCCGGTGAGCGGCGGACAACCTCGGCTTCGGCGGGTGCGAGCCGGACCAGTTCCGGATTCACGAGCGAGTCGAGGATGACCACGTCGGCGCGGCGCAGCAGTTCCGCACCCCGCAACGTCAGCAACCTCGCGTCTCCAGGCCCCGCGCCCACCAGATAGACCACTCCGGCACGATTCATCGTTCGCGGATTCTACGGGTCGGCCGGGCGGGAGGAAATCGAAACCATTGCGCACCGGCGCGCCGTGGGTATGGCTGGTATCGGGGGGACGCCTTGTCTGCCCTGGTGTGGCTGCTTCGCTGCAGCAGCGCAGGGCAAGCGGCCGGACTGCCCTGAGCCAAGCCGGGACTCTGCCCGGGGCCGTCCGCCGCTTGACCCGGGCGGCCAGCCGGCGATAGCGTGCGACTCCGCCAGCCCGATCGGAAGACCCGTACACGTCGCCGGGTTCCGGGTCGGACGGCGAAAACCAGATCGTCTGATGAACGTACCCAATTCAAAGGTTTCCATGAAGCCAGCTCCGCGCACTCTCACCCGCCGGCATTTTCTCCGTGCCACCGGTGCCTCGGCCGTGGCCTTCACGGTCGTGCCGCGGCATGTCATTGCCGCCAGCGGCACCAACCCGCCCAGCAAGCGGATCAACATCGCCGGCATCGGCGTGGGGGGCATGGGCGCCGGCGACATCGGCGCCGTGGCGCCGGGCAACAACCTCGTGGCCTTGTGCGACGTGGATTCGCGGCACGCCGCGGACACGTTCAAGAAGTTCCCGGACGCGAAGCAGTACCGCGATTTCCGCAAGATGTTCGACGAAATGGAGCAGAGCATCGACGCGGTGGTGGTGGCGACGCCGGATCATTTTCACGCCGTCGCGGCGATGGCGGCGATCAAGCGCGGCAAGCACGTCTATTGCGAGAAGCCGCTGGCGCATTCGGTGCATGAAGTCCGCGCGTTGATGAAGGCCGCGCAAGAGCACAAGATCGTTACCCAGCTCGGCAACCAGGGCCATTCGTACGACTCCATCCGCGACTTCTGCGAGTGGATTTGGGCGGGCGCGATCGGCAAGGTGCACACGATCCACGCGGGTTGTGCCGCTGTGAACTCCGGCATCGACCAACTGCCGGAGCTCAAAAGACAACACCCGGTGCCGGCGACGCTGGATTGGGACCTGTGGCTCGGGCCCGCGCAATTCCGCCCGTACTGCCCGGCTTACCTGCCAGGGTCGTGGCGCGGTTGGGTGCCGTTCGGCAACGGCACCGTGGGCGACTGGACCTGCCACGTCGTCGACCCGGTCTTTTGGGCCCTCGACCTCGGCGCGCCCACGAGCATCCAGGCGCAGGTGAAGAACTACGATCTCAAAACCCAGGGCGACGCGTATCCGAAGGGTGAGATCATCACCTACGAGTTTCCGGCCAAGGGCAAGCGCGGGCCGATCACCATGAACTGGTACAGCGGCACGGAGCGGATTCCGCGGCCGGCTGACCTCGACCCGGACGACAAGCCGGTGGACACGGGCGCCGTGGTGCTCGGCGACAAAGGCACGATCATGTACGGCTCGCACGGCGCTGGCGGCGTGCGCATGATCCCGCAGGCGAAGATGGACGCGTTCCAGCGCCCGCCGAAGACCATTCCGCGGTCCAAGGAGCATCATCAGAACTGGCTGGAAGCGATTCGCACGGGTACCAAGGCCGGCTCCGATTTCTCCTACGGCGGGCCGCTGACCGAACTGGCGATGCTGGGCGTGATCGCGATCAAGATGGCGGGCACGAAGCTGGAGTGGGACGCGGTGAACGCGCGTTTCACCAATTCGCCGGAGGCGAACCAGTTCGTCAATCCGCCCTACCGCGCGGGTTGGGAACTGTGATCCGGGCTGGGGCGAGGCCGGGTAATCGCTTTCAAGGTGAACTTGGGTGTCGCCATTCATGTCGCCTCGACTGGCACACCCTGGTTCACGGTATCGCATTGATGCGCCGGAACCGCCCCTGCTCAGTTCATGCGTGAAGCATGCCCGCCAAAAATCCACTCGCGAAATGGGCGGCCGGGTGCCGCCAACTCCTGACCGAACAGCAGATCACACCGGACGGTCCGGGCACGATTCTGCATGACCTCCAGATCATGATGGAGTGCATCGGCGCGGAGGGGTTTCGCACCAAGAGCAAGCGGGGCAACCTGCCGTCCGCCCTGCTTCCCGAACTCAATGCCCGCCTCCGCCAGCCCGTCGAAGTCCACCTGGCGCGTCCCTTGTTGCGGGATTACCCCAACCTCGCCGGCCTCTACATTCTTCTGCGCGTTCTCGCATTGGCGCGGGTGGAAGGGTCGAGACTCTGGATTGACGAAGCGCAACTCACGGCGTGGCGCGCGCTGAATCCGGCCGAACAGTATTTCGCCCTGCTGGAGACCTGGCTGTTGCGCGCCGATGCGCAGGTGCTCGGCGGCGAGGCGCAGCAATCGCGGGAGGACAGTTCGAACCGGCTCTGGTTCCTCGTCCGTCACCTCGGCTCGCGTTTCACGACCTTTGACGAATATGTCCACACTTACGGTGTCGGAATGGGCCGGGGGGTGTCCACCTGGTACACGCAGTTGATGGCGCAGTTGGGCCTGATCGAAGTGGTGCCCCGCCCCTTGGACCAGCGCAGCAAGCATTGCTTCGTGCGCGGCTGGATGATGTGGAAAGCCAGACGCACTCCGTGGGGTGATGCTGTGGCTTGGGCCATCCTGGAATGGATTGCCGCCGGGGGAGGTGACGTCGAGTTCATGACATTTCCGGAGGCCCCCGAGATCGGGAACGTCGGAACGCTGCTTTCCGTATTCCAACCCCATTTCCCCGAGTATTGGCAGACTTTTGGGCCTCCCTTGCCGGTCGTTCATCCCGGAGTCTATCTCTTCAAGGTCGGCTTTCATCGGCGGCATGGGTCGGCGGACGCGTGGCAGCGGTTGGCCGTGCCTGATTCGGCCACGCTCTATGACCTTTGCCAGGCGGTCCTGAAGGCCTTCAACTTTTGGGATGATGAGCACATGCACGCGTTTGCCTACCGCGACCGAACGGGCCGGCGCCGGGTCTATTGGCATCCATACGGGGATGAAGGGCCTTACAGCGACGCCGTCACGCTCGACGAAACCGACCTGCCGGAGAAGCAGAACCTGGATTTCACCTTCGACTTCGGCTCGACGTGGAAGTTTGTGCTACGCCTGGAACGAATCGCCCCGCCCGATCCGAAGCTCGAAGCCATCCAGGTCCTCGAGTCCCACGGGACGCCCCCCAAGCAATATGAGGGAATGGAGTAGCCTCGTCGTCCGGCACCACGTACCGCCGGTTTCTCAACCCGCTAATAGGGGTAGGGATGGCGAGTTAACGCCATCCCTACCCCTATCGGACCGCCAACCGTCCAGTACCGGTCTCAAAGAGCCGGCCGCGCCGCCGACTTCCAGTCGGCCGGGCGTTCGCGATGCACGGCGCCCGCGGATTGGAAGTCTGCGAAGCGGCAGACTGACAGTCCG
This sequence comes from uncultured bacterium, assembly GCA_963735925.1. Lineage (GTDB taxonomy): Bacteria > Verrucomicrobiota > Verrucomicrobiia > Limisphaerales > J093 > DSVZ01. The sequence goes on along the minus strand of CAVTMT010000002.1, from coordinate 171,253 downwards.
CCCTCCGGCGGATGCCGCAGCGCCACCGCGGTCAACCTGGGGATGCACCATTGAGCTGCTTAGCCCCACAAACATTCTTGACCGAGATTCGCCGGTCTGCTTTCATTAACCTATGCCAACAGAGGACTTCGGAAAAAGGGCTGTGCACGGCTCCGCGCACACAGCTTGCAGTCAACAATACCGTTGGCTGAGGAGGGGTAATGAACGAAACACTGAGTAGGCTATTCATCAATCTATCGAAACGAGCAGAGAAGACAGACCGCCAGGCACTGATCGCCAGCTTTGTTCAACGTGGGCCCGCTGGGCACAGTATTGTCGACCATTGACAACCAGATTCTATACGGCAGACGAGGCACGGGGAAGACGCATGCACTGGCGTACCTTTCAGGTATTGTGCGGGATAAAGGAGATATTCCAGTCTATGTGGACTTGCGAAAGATTGGCTCGACTGGTGGACTATATTCGGACGCTGGAGTCCCACTCGCAGAGCGAGCGACAAGACTTCTCATGGATACGCTGTCCGCAGCACATGGGGAGCTGCTGGACGCAGTCCTTGACGACTACTTTGCGCTGAATCTAGCCGAAGTTGGACCGACTCTGGACCAGCTTGCAGAGGCGGTAACGGAAGTCAAGGTCCACGGCCCAGTGCGGGAAGAGCAAACCTCCGAGGCTCAAGGCAAAGCATCGAGTGGGTCAGAAATGAAGTTGGCGTTCGGCGCTAGCGGCATCGACGCGAGCGCAGGTGCGAAATCCTCTACGGAAGCGTTGGCGAAGGAGGCATACAAGATTACTCGGGAAGGTGATGTTGAGCACAGAGTCCACTTCGGCCGCGTGGGCGCAGCGCTTCGCAAACTGACGGACGTCCTCAAGGGCAAGCGGATTTGGCTCCTTCTTGACGAGTGGAGTGTCATCCCGCTTGAACTTCAGCCGTATCTTGCGGATCTCCTCCGCCGGGCCGTCTTTCCTGCCAATTTGATCAGCGTGAAGATCGGAGCCATAGAACGGCGCAGCCAGTTCCAACTTCGTCTTGTCGGCTCTGAGTACCTTGGTATCGAACTTGGCGGTGATGCGTCCGCAGACTTGAACATGGATGACTTCATGGTCTTTGACAATGACGAGGACAAGTCGCTCGCCTTTTTCAAGTCTTTGATCTATCGGCATGTCAAGACGCTCGCTGAGCTTGAGAATGCGGACATACCCGATGACGCGGCGGAGTTGGTGAGAATTGCGTTTACTCAGGAAAACGTATTTCGGGAATTCGTGAGAGCGGCGGAGGGCATCCCCCGTGACGCCTTCTACATTCTGTCCCTTGCAGCGCAGAAGGATTACGGTGCGTCGATATCCATGGACACGATCCGGAAATGCAGCAAGACATGGTACCAGCGAGATAAGGAGACAGCGGTTTCCGCGAATGCGTTGGCCCTGGATTTGCTGCACTGGATCATCGATCGGGTAATTGCGCATCGCAAGGCACGCGCATTCCTGCTTCGGCGAGGGGTGTCGCATGACCTCATTGACAATTTATTCGACGCGAGGGTTCTTCACTTGCTGAAGTGCAACATCTCCGCGCACGACCAACCCGGTGTTCGCTACGACGTTTACAAGGTGGACTACGGCTGCTACGTCGATCTTCTGTCCACTGCAAGATCGCCCCAGGGTTTGCTGAATCTTGATCAGGGCGGTTTCGCCGATGTCCCCCCCGACGATTACCGGGCAATCCGACGAGCGATTCTCGACTTGGTGGATTTCGAAAGGGACAAAGCCAACAAGAGCATGGAGGGCGACAATTGAAAGCCACGCTGGCGCGGACAGCAATCCCGTCTCATGCTCGGCGTTAAGCGGCCCTCATAGTGGCGCGTTGCTCGTGTTCTTGTGCGCGGGAAGTCGCATCAAGGCCCGTTTCGCGCAGGCGCGATACACCGCCTTGCTGTTGTGGCCCAGCGCTTCCTGGGCGAATCGTTCGGGGTAACGCACACCTTCGCCCGCTCGGCCCAGGCGTAGCGGTAGCTGTGCAGCGTCACGCCCGTGATCCCAAGCCGGCGGCAGCGCTGGGCGCACTCGGTCGGTGGTGCGATCGCCCGCGCTTACTTGCGAGAGGTGCGGCAAGAATGGTCCCTCGCGGGGCAGGTCTTTGAAGATGTCCAGCGCTGCCGTGCCCAAGTGCACAATTACCGGCACAACAGTCTTCTATTCAGCGAGTAGCGGGCAGGCAGGAATTCATTACGCTGCGGAGCTACCCAACCGAGACGCTCCAGACAATAGCCTGCCACGCCGCGCCTTTGACCGTCCGTACAACTTCGAACCTCAGCATCGGGGGCCACGTCGCTTCCGGCGGTTGCGCCAGAGTCCGTTGGCGCCGGAACTGGCGCGATTGACGGCGAGTGCGCCCGCAGTAAGCTCTTGCCGTGGATTACAGCAAGATCATCACGATCGAGTCGGGGAAGCGGAGCGGGAAGCCCTGCATTCGCGGCCTGCGCATCACTGTGTCCGATGTTCTGGACTACTTGGCGTCGGGTATGACCGCGGCGCAGGTGCTTCAGGACTTCCCAGAACTGACTGACGAAGACCTCCGTGCCTGCCTGGCGTTCGCGGCGGACCGGGAGCGGCGCCTCGCCATCGTATCTTGATGAAGTTGCTGCTGGATCAGAACCTGTCTTGGCGCCTCGCCGAGGAGTTGGAGGACTTGTTCCCGGGCAGCGCTCATGTCCGGCAGTTGGGGTTGGATCGAGCCACCGATGAGGAGATCTGGCAGTATGCCAGGCGGGAGTCGTTCGCGATCCTTTCGAAGGACGCCGACTTTGAGCAGCGCAGCTTGCTTTACGGTCACCCTCCGAAGTGCATTTGGCTGCGAGTGGGCAACTGTTCGACCCGGGATATTGAGCGTGTTGTGCGAGAGCATGCTGCCCGGATACGGGAGTTCGCGGAGGTTGAAGGAGAGAGCTACATGGTCCTGCCGTAGCATGCAAGAGGGCACAGCGAACGGCTGACCCGCTTTGCGGTTTTGCAAGGGCCGGGGGCAACGGACAACGGATTCTCTACTCTTGGAGTCGAGGGTCAGAATTGAACACGTCTTCACTCCTCCAACCAGCGCGCGAGGCGAGGATTGTCACGCGTTTCGATGGTCTCGCCCGGTTTCCGCACGATGCAGACGGCGGCCTTTTCCTGGTTCGCCAGCGCGATTCCGCCGTCCGGTCCGAGCACGCTGATGGCGGTGCTCAGGCTATCGGCAGTCATGCCGTCACGGGCGATCACCGTCACGAGACTGTGATCGGTGAGGCCGATGCCGGTCCGCGGATCCACGATGTGCGAGTAGCGTACTCCGTCGATCTCGACGTGCTGAAAGAAATCGCCGGAGGTGGCCAGCCCAACCCGGCGGATCAACACGAACCGCGCAGGGGGCGCCCCGGGCGCGTCCAATGGCGCGATCTCGATCCGCCAGCCGGTCTTGCCCGGAGGCGCGTCGCCCACCGCCATGTCGCCGCCACCCGAAACCAGTGCCCGCGTGACTGCCATCCGTTCGAGCACCTTCAGCGCCTCGTCCATCGCGAACCCTTTGGCAATGCCGCCCAAGTCGAGGCGCATCCCGGTTACGAGCAGCTTCGCGGTGTGGGATTGCGCGTCGAGTTGCAGGTTTTTCCAGCCGGTCGAGGCCAGCGCGCGTGCCAGGCGCGTCGGTTCGGGGAGGGCGAGGTCGCGGCGCGCCTTGCGCCAAAGACTGATCACCGGGCCAACGGTGATGTCGAAAGCCCCTTCGGATCGCCGGGCTACCGCCTGCGCCCGCACGAGCACCCGCCAGAGGTCGTCACTCACCGGGACGGCCTTCCCGCTGCCGGCGGTCCGCGACAACGTGCTCAGTTCGCTCTCGTACTCGTAATCGCTCATCACGGCGTTCAGCGCCGCGATGCGGTCAAAGGCGGCCTTGGCCGCGGCATCCGCCTGGCCCCGGCCCGCGGCGTAAAGCACGATTCGGAACGGCACCCCCATCTCCGGTTGGGTGTACTCGTAGCGCTCCAGCGCAACCGACGAAGCCGTGCGGCAACCGGTAAAAGCCAGGAGCGATAGGCAAAACGCGAGGGGCCGGAACGTGGTTCGCAAACCGGCGGCCCGCCTCCGATCCGGTCGGAAGCCTTTGGCCTCCGGCCAGGAGGGTGGCCGGGAGGAATGGCGGGGCGCGACGGAGTCTCGCCCCACTGCGTCGGGAATCGTCTGCTGTGCTTGCATGCGCGGGGAGAGTTGCGGATTTCCTAAGCGGTGACAAACGGCAACGGCACGATCCGGACCGGGCTTTCGCCGGCGGGAGTCCGCAAGGTCAACTCCACGCCGGGGTCGTTACTGCTGCGACGCACGTAACCGAGCGCGAGGTTGGCGTCGAGCGTGGGGGAATGAACCGCGCTGGTGACAAAGCCGACCTCCTGTCCGGCATGGTGCAGCGGGCTGCCCCGCGAAGGCAGTCCAGGCAGGTCGTCGGCGAGGCGCAGGCCACGCAACGCCTTCGCCACCCGGCCGTAAGTACGGATGCGGGCGATAACCTCCTGGCCGATGTAGCAACCTTTGCGGTAGCTGATCGCGCGGGCTTCGAGACCCGCTTCCGGCGGCAGGTTGCGGCCGTCCATGTCGGCTCCGAACCGCGGCACGCCCGCTTCGACGCGGGCCCATTCGAGTGCCTCCCAACCCGCCGGGCGACCGCCCAGCGCGGCCGCGGCGGCGGTGAGTTCCTCGGCGGCGACCGCCAGGTTCGGCGTCGGCACGAATAAATCGAAGCCGGGCAGTCCCACGCGCGGTTGGTTCACGAGGTAAATCCCGCCCATCCGGGCATCGACCGACGTGGTGAACGCCAGCGGCCGGTCCGGCAAGGCGACGCCGCGCGCGAAGCGGCTGACCACTTCGGCGGCCTTCGGGCCTTGAACGCTCAGCAAGCCGTAGTGCGGTGACGCGTCCGCCACCTGGACGTCATCGGCGATGATGTACCGATCGAGCCGCTGCCCGACCGCGGCGGTGAAGCCCGGTTCGAAGTCGAGCAGGAACTCGTCGGCGAGCCGATAAACGTACAGGTCGCTGTCCATCCTGCCTTTGGCCGTGACGAGCGCCGCGTAACAACCTTCGCCGGGGCGCAGCGCCTTCACATCGTTGGTCACCTGTCCGTTGAGAAAGCGCTCGCGGTCGTTGCCCAACACGCAGAGCCGGGAGCGGAATCCCAGGTCGAGTACCGCGGCGGTTTGCCGCAGGGCCTGGTGTTCGGCCAGCGGGTCGGCATAGGACACGACGATTTCGCAGTCGTTCACCGACGTGAAGGTGGCGTTCCGATTCCGGTGCCATTCGTGGAGGGCGAGGCTCAACACGCGGCCAAAGTAGCGACAGACCGGGCGCGCGGCCAGCGGCACCGGTTATTTCGCCCGCCGCACCACGCTGAATTCCGTGATGCGGGCCCAATGCTCCCGGTTGGGCGGACCATTGTAGCCATGGAGCGAGATCTTCGGGGCGAGGCCGCGCGGTGCCGGCAAATCGCATTCGCCGACGTCGGTCCAGCTCGTGGCCCCCTCGGGCCAGTATTGTCCGCGGATCCGGTTGGTGGAAACGAGGAGGCGCAGCCGGTACCAACCGCCGGGCACGGGCGGCTTGGCAATGGTGCGGCATTGGTCGCGCTCCTCCCGTCCCATGACGACGCAGACCGGTCCGTCCACAACCTCGCGGCCGAGCTTGACCATGTTGCGGTCGTCGAAGTACCAGGCCAGATCGACCTGCTCGTACTGATCGGTGGGCGCGTTGGTGAACTTGACCGTGATTTCGAGTTCGCCGCCCTGCAGCTCCGGTGCCGGTCGCACGAGGACGTTTTTCGCGTTGTTCGCGCCGCCCCACAGGTTGCCGGGCTGGAGGCGCAGTTCGAGGGCGCCATCCTGGACGCGCCAGGCGGACGGGTCTTCGCGAATCCACGACCAGCCCGGGCCGAGGGCGCCGCGAAAATCGTCGCGAAAAACGAGTTCTCCGTCCGGTGCCGCCGCCAACGCGAGGGGCAGGAGCAATCCGCCAAACCAAAGTGCTTTCATGGAGGTTGCAATCCCGGCCACTGTCGGTTCCGCGCCGTGAGGTGCCAAGCGGATTCTGGGTGCGCGCGGCCCGGCTCGCCGCACCGGTAGGCTGCCGGCGCTCCCAGTCGGCGCCCGGGTTTACCGTGCGCGTGTTTCCAGTTGAACGCCGGCGGTCGGCCGCGAACAATCGCCGCGTTCGCCATGACGCTCCTGGCCGCCGATCCGCCCCGTTCGCCGCTCGTCCGCCTGCGCGGCATGGGCAAGCGTTTCGGGCCGGTCCGCGTGTTGCGGGGCGTGGATCTCGACATCTTCGGCGGTGAAGTCCTCGTCCTTGCCGGGGAAAACGGCGCCGGCAAAAGCACGCTCATCAAAATCCTCGGCGGGGTCCACACCGACTTCGAGGGCACCATTGAGATCGGCGGAAGCGTGGTTCGCCCGCGTTCGCCGCTCGAAGCCGCCGCACTGGGCGTCGCCATCATCTTCCAGGAACTCTCGCTGGTGCCCACCTTGACCGTGGCGGACAACATCTTCCTCGGCCGGCCGTTGACGCGCGGCGGCTTCGTGGACGACGCCGGCCAACGCGCGGCGGCCCGGCGTTTGCTCGACCACCTGGGTCTCGACCTCGACGTCAATGAACGGGTCGAGAACCTGTCGATCGCGCATCAGCAACTCACCGAAGTCGCCAAGGCCCTGGCGCGTGAGGTGCGCGTCATTGTCATGGACGAACCGACCAGCGCCTTGAACGCGCCGGAGGTGGAGAAGCTTTTCGGCCTCATCGCCGACCTGAAGGCGCGCGGCTGCGGGATCGTTTATATCACGCACAAGATGGAAGAAATCGAGCAGATCGCGGATCGCATCGCGGTCCTGCGCGACGGCGAGCACGTCGGCACCGCGCCCGCCGCCGAACTGCCGCCCGCGAGGCTGGTGAACTGGATGGTGGGGCGCGAGGTCGAGCAACAGTTTCCGCGGCCCGCGGGCCAGCCGGGCGCGGAGCGATTGCGACTCGAAGCGTTCTCGGTTTGGCGCCACGGTCGGGCCAGCCGGGCGACGGTCGAAGCGGTGACGTTCAGCGTGCGCGCCGGGGAAATCCTGGGCGTGGGTGGGGTGCAGGGTTCGGGCGCGAGCGACTTGTTCGGCGGCCTGTTCGGGGCGTACGGCGCCCGAGTCGGCGGACAGGCGTGGCTGGACGGACGGCCGCTGAAGATCGCGTCACCGCGGCGGGCCATCGACCAGGGCCTCGCCTGGCTCACGAACGACCGCAAGGCCACTGGCCTGGTGCTGCCGCTTTCGATCGTGGCCAACGCCACGCTCGCCGACCTGCCGCGCCTCACGACCGCGGGTTGGCGCCAGCCGCTGCTCGAACGCACGGCGACACGGGAGCAAAGCGAGACCCTGTCCCTGCGCGCGGCATCGCTGGACATGGAGGTCGGCCTGCTCTCGGGCGGCAACCAGCAGAAGGTCGCACTGGCCAAATGGCTCCAGACCGGTCCGCGTCTGCTCTTGCTCGACGAACCGACGCGCGGCATCGATGTCGGCGCCAAGCGTGAGATCTACGAACTGATGAACCACCTGACGGCGCGCGGCCTGGCCATTCTCCTGATCACGTCCGAACTGCCGGAACTGCTGGCCCTGAGCGACCGGGTCGTGGTGCTGCACCGCGGACGGCTGACGGCGGAATTCAGCCGCGCCGAAGCCACCCCGGAGAAGGTCCTGGCCGCAGCGATGGGGCGAGCATGAACGCGAATTTCGAAATCCGAGAACCGAAACTCGAAGGAGCGCCGCGCGGGCACGCCGTCCCCGCGAGGTTTCCTGTCCATTCCTGCCTTGAATCGCCATGACCTCCGAGCAAACCGGCTCCGCGTTCTCTCCCGCCCGTCTTTGGTCGAATCCCGCCAGCCGGGCGCTGATGGCGCTGGTGCTGGTACTGGCGTTGGGCTGCGTGTTCAACGCCGACGGCGCTTTCTTCAAGCTGGGCACCCATCGCGACACGCTCCGGCAGGCATCGGTGTTCGGCATCCTCGCGTGCGGCATGACGCTGGTGATCATCAGCGGCGGCATCGACCTGGCGGTGGGCAGCGTGCTGGCGCTGGTGGCGGTGGCGTTTTCGCTGATGACCATCCACTGGAACTGGTCGCCGCTGGTGGTGATTCCTCTGTGCCTGCTGCTGGGCGCCGCGGCGGGCGGCGTGGCCGGCGGCGTGACGGCTCGGTTCGGCGTCCAACCCTTCATCGCCACGCTGGCCATGATGGTGTTCGCGCGCGGATTGGCGAAAACCCTCTCGGGCGGCATGAAAGTGTCCACCGCGGTGAAACAGGCCGACGGCACCTACGCCTATGTGGATGTCCCCGCGGTGTTTCGGTTCATCGACAACCGGATTCTAGGCGGCCACCTGTCGATGGTAACCGTGATTTTCGCGCTCTGCGCCGGCGTGGCCTGGGTACTCCTGGCGCGTCATCGCTGGGGGCGCGAGTTGTACGCCATCGGCGGCAACGAAGAAGCAGCGCGGCTCTCCGGCGTGTCGGTCGCGTGGACCAAGCTACTCGCCTATGCGGCCAGCGGCGCCCTCGCGGCGGTGGCGGGCTTGTGCCAGGCCGCGCAGGAACAGCAAGGCGACCCCGAGGCCGGCGCAGGTTACGAACTAACGGCCATCGCCATGGTGGTGATCGGAGGAACGCCGCTGACCGGCGGGCGGGGCGGCATCGGGTTGACGTTGCTGGGCACGCTGACGATCGGGTACCTGGACAAGATTCTGAGCATCAATGCCGTGCCTGAAGCCAGCCGGCTGATGCTCACGGGCGCGATCATCGTCGCCGCGGTGCTGACCCAGCGGAGGCGCCGGTCTTGAACTCCTGGCGGGGCGAGATTCTGTCGGGCCCGTGGAGTCTCAGCCCCGAAGGCTCCGAAGCTCGAAGTGCAAATTGGGAATGCAGCCGTGCAGAAAGGCGAGGCTCGCGGTCGCCGAATTCCTGTGTTCCTGAATTCCTCATTGGAGCTCTGCGTTTCCTCGTCTCTGTGACCGGACCCCGCCGGGTAACAACCGTTCAGCCCCGCTGCGTTCAGGCAAGCGAGTGCGGGATATTCCAGCTTCGACGTTTCCGTGGAAGCACTCCCTGGCAACAGACTCCCAAGCCGTCTTGACGCAGCCTTGATTTGTGCCAAGTCAGACTGGTCTTACGGAACCGATCTGCGTAGGCTGCGCCGCTGACACCAAATTCAGTTACGAAGCAGGTATATGAACATTTTGACTCGTCTCGTCAGCTTCGTCGCGCTGGCCACGATGGTTGGTGCGACTCCGCGGGCCGCGGGCGTCGAGAGCTTCGCCGGCCGATACTATCGCGGCACCGGCGACGTCGAGTATCTCCGCCTCCTGGACACGGCCCGGCGGATGTTCGCGCCCGACCCCGAGTTCGAGAACCTCTCGATGCTCTACATGCCGGGTTGGAACGGCCTGGTGGAAGGTCCAACCTGGGACGCGTGGTGGATCCAGAACAGCTACGGCACAACCTACAGCGTGCTGCCGTTCCTCCAGGAACCGTTCGTCACGTTCCTGCAAAACTCGCAGGACCTATGGTTCGACCAGATGGGCGACGGCAAACGCGTTGGTGCCGCGCCGCCGTTCGACTGGGTCGCGCCGGACGGCTGTCTGTGCGACGCCGCGCGGCCGGGCTGGATCGTTTATCGGCAGGGCGACGGCCGTCCGCAAATTCACGACTGGGGCATGGAGTTCACCGCCGCGGGTCTGCTGATGCAGTCCGAGTTGCTGCTCATCAGCCGGGACGAGGCGGCTATCGCTCGGTATCTGCCCAAGCTCGAACGCTGTGCCAACTTCATCGAAACGCGGCGTGATCCCGCGAACAACCTCTTCCTCGCCGGCCCGGCCGGCAATCTGCTCGCGCCGAGCTACGCGGGCTGGAAGAAACCCGACGGCACTTACGGCCAGGCCTACCTGACGGGACTGTCCATCACTTACATCGCGGCGCTGGACCGGTTGATCGAACTGGAGAAACTCGCTGGGCGAGCCGAACAGGTGGCCCTCCAGACGCAACGCCGCGACAATGCGCAAAAGGGCCTCGCGCGGGTGACCACGGACGATGGCTATTTCATTCGGTCGCTTGACCCTGACGGCACGCGTCACGGAGTGTTCGGCGCGGCCGAGCACGGTTACTTCGAGGCTTCCCCGAATCACGACGCCATTGCGTTCCGCGTAGCGGACGACGCACAAGCCGGGCGGATCTACGCCAAGATCGCCTCCATTCCGGGCCTCCGTCCGCATCAGTTCATCCTCCCGAACTTCCCTTCCTACGACGACATGTATGAGAAGCCGGAGGGGTTGTGGGCGTTTGGCACGTGGGTGAACGGCGGGCATTGGTCCACCTGCGAAGCGCGGATGATCATGGGCTATTACCGACTCGCTAAGTTCGACGACGCCCGACGGTCCATGCTCCAATTGCTCAGCTTTGCCGATCGGTTCCGAATGGACAATCCGTTGGTGAAATTCGGCAGCGACGTCTATCAACCCAACCAGCCGATCAACCTCACCTACGACGCGTTCGGTCCGCCGGCGGCCTTCGTGCGTGGCCTCTTCGAGTATCTCTACCGCGCCGACGCCCTCACGCTCCTGCCGCATGTGCCGCCGGGAATCACGCGGCTGGAGCAGCGTTTCCCGATTCGGTTCGGCACCAAGAAACTTTACCTCGCGACGGTTGGGAGCGGCTCCATCACCGCGGTCACTCTGGACGGCAAACCGTGGACGCGATTCGACCAGAAGTCCGTGATTCTCCCGTACGGGGAAGTTCCGGAACACGCCGCCATCGAGATCGCCTTGGGCGGTGCCCAGCCGCTCGGCTTCTCCGCGCCCTTAATTGATAACTCACTCCCGCCCACGCCACCGGATGATGAAGTGTGGCGGCGGCTCGAGAAGTCGAATCTCACCATCAACGACCGCCCGCTCCGTATCGGCGCCGACAGCCAGGGGGCAAGCCGGTTCCGCGGCGACATCGCCGGGGCCCGCGTCTTCAGCCGCGCGTTGTCCGCCGACGAAATCGCGGCGCTGAGCCGCCGGGAATACGGCACGCCGACCAACGATCCGACCCTGGTCGGAGACTGGTCCTTCGACCGTCCGGAGGCCGGCGCGTTTCCGTCCTCGGTCGGCGCGCGCCTGGCGGCGAAGATCGTGGGTGAAGCCGATCCGGTGAACGGACCCGGTGGCGGGGCGATTCGCCTGAACGGCTCCGGCTACCTCGAGATTGCGCCCCATCCGGCGCTGGATCTCACCCACGCCATCACCTTGGCGGCCTGGATTTGCCCGGCGGAGTTGCCGCCTGGCGGCGGCCGGATCCTGGACAAATCCGAGGTGGGCACCTCGAACGGTTACCTGTTCGACACCTATCCCGGCAACTCGCTTCGCTTGATCACACAAGCCGGAACGCTCGGCTACGCCGCGAAACTGGTTCCCGGCCGGTGGGTGCAGGTGGCGGCAACGGTCGCTCCAGATGGCGAGCTCACCCTGTATCTGGACGGCAAGGAAGTCGCCCGGCATGCCGGCTCCTCGATGCCGGACATCGCCTCTCTGCGGAGCGCGGCCGACCGACTCCGGAAGTTCCACCGCCTGCTGCGCGACAACGACCTGGCGGAGTCGTATGAGGCCGCGCATGTCCGATTGGCGATCGATTGTCTGGCCACCGCCCATGACCGCCTCGAACGGCTGGCGAAGGGCGGGTTGAAACCGCTGGCCAACCCCGGTTCGGAGACGGCCGCCGACGAGTTGTACCTCGACACCGCCCGCAAGCTGACCGACGGCTGGGGGCGAGTGATGGCGACGGACGAGGCCTCCACCGACCCGCGCAAGCGGAAGCTCGCCGGGCTATGGCGAGACTCGGGGCCGGACCGGTGATGCATTTCGCGGCCCGTGATCGGGCCAGACGGCCGCCCGCTTGGAAGCGAGCCGAATTGGCTTTTCCACCGCGCAGCGGCGTGGCAGCTTCTACGGCCAACGTCCCCATTGCACACGCTGCACCAGCACAACAGAGAGGATCGAATTGATATGAAACGTACCGTCTCCCGGGTCACCGCGGTTTTCGCTCTGGCGGCGCTTGCGCTGACCGAATGCGGTTCAACCCAGGCGGCCACGCCGCGATTCGGAGGACCGCAGACGCCGCCGGTGATCTCGCCGGAGGTCGCTGCGGACCGCCACGTCACCTTCCGCGTGCTGGCGCCGAAGGCCGAGGCGGTGAGACTCGCCGCCGGGGACATCCCGGGCAACGGCCAGGGCGTCGAGATGGCCAAGGGCACCAACGGCGTTTGGGAAATTACCATCGGTCCGGTCGATCCGGGCGCCTACCGGTACAACTTCAACGTGGACGGCGTCTCCGTGATCGACCCGCGGAATCCGGCGGTGAGCGAATCCAATCAGAATGTTTGGAGCCTCGTGTATATGCCGGGCGCCGATTTCATGGACACCCGCGACGTGCCGCATGGTGCCGTCGCCGCCGTGACCTATTATTCAAAGACGCTCCAGCGCTTTCGCCGCTTCCACGTTTACACGCCGCCGGGATACGAGGCGGACGCCCAGAGATACCCGGTCTTCTACCTCCTTCACGGGGCCTTTGACTGCGACGATTCGTGGACCTCCGTCGGACGGGCGGGGTTCATTCTGGATAATCTGATTGCGGGCGGCAAAGCCAGACCGATGCTGGTCGTCATGCCGGCGGGCCATACCGGACCATTCACTTTCGGAGGGCCGCGCCCGGGCGGCGATGACTTCGAAGGGGACTTTCTCAACGACATCCTGCCGTATGTGGAAACTCATTACCGCGTGCTGGCCGACCGGGCGCACCGGGCCATTGCCGGGCTCTCGATGGGAGGTGCGCAGACGTTGAATATCGCCATCCCACACCTGGATTCGTTCGCCTATGTCGGCGTGTTCAGTTCGGGAATCTTCGGGATCAGCGGTGGATTTGGCGCGGGTTCGGGACCCTCCTGGGAGGAGCAACACGTGGCGGCGCTCGACGACGCGGACGCGAGGAAGGGCCTCAAGCTGCTCTGGTTTGCCACGGGCAAGGAGGATTTCCTGATCGAGACCACCCGAGCCACCGTCGCGTTGTTCAAGAAGCACGGGTTTGAGGTTGCCTTTGTCGAGTCTTCCGGAGCCCACACCTGGATCAACTGGCGCCACTACCTCTGTGAGTTTGCGCCGCAGTTGTTTCCATAACGGCCCGGGGCCAGCGCCGGCGCAGACGCGTTCCTCTCCTCCCCCCGGAGGACGTGGGGAGCCGTGCCTGGGGCGCGGGAATGCGTTTATCCTCGCTTCGGGCGCAGGAGGATCGCCTTCTTGTTGCTGCCATCGACCGCCACGCTCTGGCTTTCGACGCCGGGCTCCTCCTTGATGGTCTGGTGCACGGTATAGCGGTCAAACGCGTTCATCGGCTCGAGTTCCACGATGTCGCCCCAGCGACGCACCTTTTCCGCGGCCTCCTTGGCGCGGGCCACCAGCGCGTCGCGAAGTTGAGCGCGGTAGTTGCCCACATCCAAGGTCACCTTCGGCGAGGCGGGATCGACCTGATAGATCATCCGGTTGATCAGGTACTGGAGCTCGGCCAGCGTCTGACCCTGGCGGCCGATGAGGCGGCCGGCGTCCTCACACTCGACGCCCAGGAGGACGCCCTGGTCGAAGACCTGTTCGGTGATGGCGGTCACGGGAAAGCCGAGGAGCCGAAGGAATTCCTCGGTGAGGGCTTTGGCATTGGCAGGCATGGCAGGTGCAGGGTTTGGGAAACGCGCCCCGGTGGCTACTTTCTTCGCGGCGAGTCGCCGGGTGACCGGAGGGCGGGTTTGCCGGGCGCCGCGTGCGCCGTCACCGGATCCCCCAGGTTACGAATGAGCTTGTTCTGCAGAATGCTGAGCAGGTTCTGCACGGTCCAGTAAAGCGCGAGCCCGGCCGAGAAATTGTACAGGATGAAGATGAACAGGAGGGGCATATACTGCATCATCTTCTGCTGCACCGGATCGACCCCGGGTGAGGCGGGGGTGAGCCGGGCCTGCCAGAACTGGGTAACGCCCATGATGAGCGGCAGCGGGTTGATCGGAAACCCGAAGAGCACCGCCACGGTGTCCGGTTGGGAGAGGTCGCAAGCCCAGAGGAAGCCGGCGCCCCGGAGTTCGATCGCGCTGCGGAGCATCTGGTAGAACCCGATGAAGACCGGAATCTGAAGGAGCATCGGCAGGCAGCCGCCCAGCGGACTCACCTTGTGCTCCTTCATGAACTCCATGAGCTTCTGGTTCATCTTCTTCGGGTCTTCCTTGTACTTGGTCTGGATCTCCTTCATCTGCGGCTGCAGCGCCTGCATCCGCTTCATCGAGCGGGTGCTCGCCTGGGTGAGCGGCCAGAAGAGCAGTTTGATGACGACGGTGATGGCGATGATGCACAGGCCGTAAGCCAGGCCCATCCGGTGAATGGCGTTCATGCCCAGCAGCAGCGCGCGGGAGAACCAACCGAAAATCCCCCAGCCGAACTGCATCGCGAGGTCCTGATTGAGGCTCAGCTTCGCGAGGGTGTTGTATTCCTTCGGCCCGGCGAACACGTCCAGTTTCCATTCCAGCGACTGGCCGGGGGCGACGCTGGCCGCCGGGTACAGGAAGGCGGCCTGAAATCCGTAGGGCCGCGCAACGACGCGGCGATCCTCTGCGACTTCCTCCGCGCTTGGCGCCGGCAGCGGGATTTTGCGGGCCACCACCTGCGCGGCGTTGGTTTGCGCGGCGGCGATCATGACGAAGAACTGGTTATGGGTGGCGGCCCAGACCACATTGCTCTCGCCCGGGCTGCGATACTCGTCACGCGGGGTGCCAGGGAAGCAGCCGAGCGTGCGGTTGGCGAACCACGGGTCGCTGATGAACTGCGCGCGCTGGCCGTCGTACCATTGCATCCCGAGCAACTGGCCGTTGTCGCGGCGATTGATCGGCGTGGCGGTGCCGATCACCAGTTCCTGCGGCGCCAGCGCCAGCGTGTTCGTGCCGTCGTTTTCAAGCCGGATGTCGGCGGCGATCAAGTAATTGGTTCCGGGCACGAAGTTCTTCACCACCCGCAGGCCGTTGGTCAGGGTCTTCTCCGCCCGCAACCCATACTCCGTCCGCGAGAGCCGGAACGGGACATCGTCCTGCAGGGCCGCCCCGCCGAACAGCGCCAGGGCGGGCACGGGCGCGCCGTCGTTGAGCGTGACCAGGGCCGTCGTATTCGTGGTCTCGGCGTTGCGTCCGCACGCGACGGAGGCGTGGTATTGCTTCAACTCGACCGTCTTCAGGCCGCCACCGTAACTGGTGAAGGTGTAGCGCGCGTCCTCGGTCTCGAGCGTCATCAACTCCTCGGGCTCGACGGGCCGCACCCAGGCGGCGACGGGGGAGGACGGGGCGGCGATCACGGGCACGCTGGCCGGCCGGTTGGTCGCTCCGGGCGGGTTCGTCAGCGACGCGGCATTGGCGAGCTCCGCCTGGGTCACCAGGTTCGTCGGGCGGGGCGCCTTCTTCGGTGGCGGGTAGATCCGGTCCACCAAGGACGGCCACAGCAGCATCAGGCCGAAGCAAGCAACGAGAATCAGAATGGTCTTGCGATCCATGAAGACAATCAGACGGGGGTGGCGGTGACGCCACCGGGGGTCGCCGGGCGGCGCGGTGCGCACGCACAGGCAGGTTCGGGGACAGGGTCGTGGCCGCACGCGCCCCAGGGATGGCAGCGGCCAATTCGTTTCAGGGCCAGCCAGGCGCCTCGCAAGGCGCCGTGCTTGCGCACCGCCTCGAGCGCGTACGCGGAACAGGTCGGCTGAAAGCGGCAGCCACCGCCCGGCCCGCTGAGCGCGCCCAGCAAAGGCGACAGCGTCACCCGGTAAATCCGGATGGCCAGGGTCAAGCCTTGCTGCGCCAGGTTCACGCGCGGGCTCCCAGCAGGGACTGACCTCGCAAGAGGGCGAGAAAATCCCGTTCCACGTCGGCGAGGGGTCGGCCGGCGATCGATGGTCGCGCCACCAACACCAGGTCCAGCGGCCCGCACAGGTCGTGCTGGTGCCGGCGGAATACTTCGCGCAGCAAGCGACGGACCCGGTTGCGGACGACGGCCGGGCCGACCTTTCGGCTGGTGACCACGCCCAGGCGGGGGCGATGGCCTGCGGCCGTGTTGCGCCAGTTCACGATGAGGCAGCCCCGGACGGCACGTCTGCCCAGTCGGCGCACCTCGGCAAATTCGCCGGTGCGGCGCAGTCGGGCCTCGCGGGGCAACTGAAACCGGATGGGGGCGGGCGCGTCCATGCGCCAGGCGCCTAGACGGGAGTCAGGCGTTTGCGGCCGATGCGACGTCGGCGGTTCAAGATGGCGCGGCCGCCCTTGGTGGACATGCGGGCCAGAAAGCCGTGCTGGCGTTTCCGGCGGATCTTCGATGGCTGGTACTGTCGTTTCATGCCTTTGAACTGGACCAAGGTGCGCGACACCGGCGCGGCGGTTCCGCCGTTGCTCCGCCGACCGGGCACCCCGTTAACGGAAGGCGGGAGCATAGCCGGGCACCGGGGTGCGTCAAGTTCGGTGGACGGGGTTTCGTGGTTCGGCCTCCGGCCTTGGACGTCGGCGCGGGCAGGGGACCGATCGCGACGACACGAGCGCCGGCCCGCTTTTCTGCGAGACGGGTGGCTTGGCTTCAGCCCAGGCACCACGAGGACAACTTTCTGTTGCATATGCAACAAAAAGTTGCGGCGGGGAAAGGAGCACTCTGAGGCGTCAAGAGCCCGGCGCCTGCGACAGGTTGACGAACGCCGGCGACTTGCGGGGCCTGTTTGTCCTCGGAAAACAAGGTGAAGCAACGGCGATTTGAACCGTCGAGGCGGAGCCAGTCCCGGCCGCCTGTCATCGGTGAGACACCCATTCCTCGGCGACCTGTGCTCGGGAAACAACCCCCTTGGTACTGAGTTGCGTTGCTTGTCCGGGCCGCCCCGGTAAACTGCGGGCGTGATTCGGAACGTGATCTTCGACTGGTCGGGCACGCTGGTGGATGACCTACCGGCGGTCCTCCAGGCGAGCAACCACGTCTTTCGGTTGGCGGGGGTCGCGGAGATGAGTCTCGCCCAGTTTCGCGCGGAATTCTGTCTCCCGTTCAAACGATTCTACGATCGCTACGTGCCGCATATCCCGCTGCCGCAACTCGAAACCTGGTTCCACGCCGAGTTCCGGCGGGCCCAGCACCAGGTGGCGCCGTTGCCGCATGCGCGTGAGTTCCTCGAGTTCTGCCGCGAGCGCGATTTGCGCACCTTCCTCCTGAGCAGTGTGCATGCCGAGCACTACGCCGCCCAGGCGGCGGGCACCGGCTTCGGCGCGTTCATCGAACGGCCGTACACGCAGGTCTGGGACAAGATGCGGAAGATTCATGAGGTGTTGGCCGAACACCGGCTGGACCCACGCGAGACGCTATTCATCGGCGACATGGAGCACGACATCGCCACCGCCCGCCACGGCGGGGTGTGGTCGTGCGCGGTGCTCACTGGCTACAACAGCCTGGCCCAGTTACGCGCCAGCGAGCCGGACCTGCTGGTCGAGCACCTGGGCGAATTGCGGGCCTGGCTCGTGGCCTCGGGGCTCGAATTCGCCGGCGCGCGGCAAGGCGACCCGCGGGCCGGCGCCGCCCGGCCCGTCGCCACGGTGGGGGCCCTCATCTTTGACCAGGCCGGTGACGTGCTCCTGGTGCGGACGCGCAAATGGTCCAACCGCTGGGGCATTCCCGGAGGGAAGATCAAGTTCGGCGAAACCTCCGAAGACGCGCTCCGCCGTGAATTGAACGAAGAGACCGGACTCACGGTCTTTGGAATCGAGTTCGTCATGGTGCAGGATTGCATCCATTCCGAGGAGTTCTACCGTGACGCGCACTTCTTGTTGCTCAATTACACCTGCCGGACTGCCGAACCGCAGACCGTTCGACTCAACGAAGAGGCGCAGGAGTTCCGATGGGTGCCGCTGGCCCAAGCCACCGAGCTGGACCTGAACCAGCCCACGCGCCGCCTCGTGGAAGCGGTTCTGGCGCGCTCCCCGACAGGTAAAAACTGACATGGATATCATCACGATCGCCGATCTGGAGGTTCATTTCTGCGTGGGCGTGCCGGCCGAGGAACGCGCGCAGCCGCAACGGCTCTTGCTCACGGTGCAGATGGGGCAAGACTTCGAGGCCGCCGCCGTCCACGACGATCTGCGCCGGACGATCGACTACTTCGAAGTCGTGCAGCGGTTGCAGAGCTTCGGGGAGAACCGCAGTTGGCGGCTGATCGAAACGCTCGCGGTCGAAATCGCCGACGCCGTGCTGCGCGAATACCATCCGCGGACCGTGGCGGTCGAGGTGAAGAAATTCATCATTCCCGCGGCCCGCTATGTGTCGGCTAGCGTCAGCCGCGGCGGACGGTGAGCGCCCGCCGGCTGCCTACACCCCCCAACCGGCACGCGCCGGGGGATTCACCATGGCCGACGCGGACTTCGGCCCCGTCACCTCCATCGTGGTCGTGTCCCAACCGACGCGTCCGCCCGCGCGGACGGCCAGGTTGCCAAGGCACAGCGCCTCGGTGACCGCGGCGGAAAAGCCAAAATTCGCGCCGGTCGCCAGCTTGCGATCCCGGATCGCATCGAGCCACTCGCGCTCGTTGCCGGGTGACCGCGGCAGCGTTTTCGGCGGTTCCTGGAAGGCCTTCATCTTCGCCTCGGGCAGCAAGCGCGGCCGGCTGCCGGTGAATTCCGCCAGCATCTTCCCTTCGTCGCCGACGAACAGAAGCCCCTCATCGGCCAGCGCCTCTGACGGGCCGAACTCCGGCGGGCGCTCCGGCTTGAGGCCGCCGTCGTACCAGGCCAGCTTGACGGGCGGTTGCTCGCCGCGCGCTGCGAAATCGAGATG
This sequence comes from uncultured bacterium, assembly GCA_963735925.1. Classification (GTDB taxonomy): domain Bacteria; phylum Verrucomicrobiota; class Verrucomicrobiia; order Limisphaerales; family J093; genus DSVZ01. The sequence continues at coordinate 152,323 of CAVTMT010000002.1, read as the reverse complement.
GACCAACGACGCCAGCGGATAGCTGTCCGGGTAGGAGTGCGTGGAACTGGCCTCCGCCGCGGTGGGCGCCTGGAGTCTGAGGACGCGGAAAATGGTGTCGAAGCTGTAGCACCCCATGTCACCCAGCGCGCCGCAGCCGAAGTCGCACCAACCGCGCCAGATGAAGGGCAGATAGGCGTCGTTGAACGGCCGCTCCGCCGCGGGCCCGAGCCACAAATCCCAGTCCAACCCTTCCGGCACGGGCTGCGCCGGCTGCGGCCGGTCCATGCCTTGAGCCCAGAACGGGCGGGCCGACCAGTTGTGAACGGCGCGCACCTCGCCGATCGCGCCTGCCCAAACCCATTCGCACAGCCGGCGGGTGTCCTCCGACGCCTGCGGTCCCACGGCCACCTGCGTCACCACCCCGGACTCCCGCGCCACCTCCGCCATGCGCCGCGCTTCGTGCATCGAGTGCGACATCGGTTTCTGGCAGAAGACGTGTTTGCCCGACTTCATGGCCGCAATGGCAGCGACCGCGTGAACATGATCCGGCGTGCCGACCACCACGGCGTCGAAATCCTTCTGCGTCGCCAGGAGTTCGCGGAAATCGGCATAGGCCGCGCAGCCGCGGGACTGGGTCGCGCCGCGGCGCTTCGCGTTCCAGGCATCGACGATCTTGCGGCAGGGCTCGCGGCCGGCCACGCCGGAGGTGACGTGGAGCGTGGGCGTCAATTCGATCGGTTCGTTCGGACTGAGCGCCTCCCAGCCGGTGTCCGTGCCGAGCAGGCGGCGCACCGAATTGCGGAACTCGTGGTCGCCCCACTGCGGGTAGTTCGACGCGGACTTGGTGGGATCGCAGACCGCGACGGCTTGCACGTCCGGCTGCCCGAGAAACTCAAGCATCACGCGCAGACCTTGTGAACCGACGCCGATGAAGGCGAGGTTGATCCGGCCATTGGGGCCCACTTCGCCCCCGCGGCCCAGGACGGCTGCGGGAATAACGCTGAAGAGGGTGGCGCCGGCACCGGCCCGGGCCAGGAAGGAACGACGGGAAAGCATCTGGGTGTTCATTGGGGTATGGCTTGGCCCGAAATCTACCCTCCGGCTCAGGGCCGGCAAGCCTGGCATTGCCGGTCATCGTGAGCTTCAACGGTGAGCATGCCCGCTGGCGGCCCTGCAGATAGTCATTGCGTGCCGGTCTGCGGCCGTGATTTAGTCCGCCGTGGTTCGGAGCGTAGCTCAGCTTGGCTAGAGCGCCAGCTTTGGGAGCTGGATGTCGCAGGTTCGAATCCTGTCGCTCCGACCATTTCTTCGCCGTGCGGACTTGGCCAGGCCCGCCTCCCGCCCAAAAGCATTTGCCGAAGCGGCCGCGACTCACCCGCGTGCCTTGTCAAACGGACGGCGGATTGCCGTACTCTCCGCGCGCGCCGGTTTGCCACCGGCCCAAAGTGGGCCACCTTTCACGCTGTGGATGCCAGTTGTTGTTCCTGCCGCGCGAGGGCAAGGTCCGTTCACGCGGGCGCGCGACCGGCCCGGCAGCCGGCTTGGCGTCACCATGCGACATTCCCATGAAGATCCCGATCCTCGCTTCCATTACGGCCTTGGCCCTGGGGGCCGCCTACCTGGAATCCTTGAAGAGTTCGACCCCGACACCAGTGAATACCACCACCGTCACCGTTCGCCTCCTCGATCCCGCCGGTCACGTCACCGCGCCGCAGGTCGTGCCGAAAGCCGTCAAGTCCGAGGCCGCCTGGCGGGTCCAATTGACCCCCGAGCAATATCGCATTACTCGCGCCCAAGGCACGGAGACCGCGTTTTGCGGCGTGTTTCACGACAATCACAAGACCGGCGTGTACACCTGCATCGGTTGTGGCCTGCCCCTTTTCCGCTCGACGGCCAAGTTCGATTCCGGCACCGGCTGGCCAAGCTTTTTCCAGCCGTTCGCCCGGGAGAACATCGGCGAGACTCGCGACGCCAGCCACGGCATGGTCCGCACGGAGGTGCATTGCATCCGGTGCGGTTCGCACCTCGGGCATGTCTTTGACGACGGCCCGGCGCCGACCGGTCTCCGGTACTGCATCAACTCGGACGCGCTGGCCTTCTTCGAGCGCCCGCCGGTGCAACCGGCGCACGAACGGGTGCTGCTCGGGGCGGGCTGCTTCTGGGGGGTGGAAGAGACCTTTCGGCAGCTCAAAGGGGTGGTGGCGACGCGGGTCGGTTACGCCGGTGGACACACGCGAAATCCGAATTACGAAGCCGTGTGCTCGCACACGACGGGTTACGCCGAGGTCGTGGAAGTAGACTTCGATCCGGCGGTGGTTTCGTTCGATGCCCTGCTGAAGGAGTTCTGGAAGAGTCACGATCCGTTCGTTGTCCGACGGACCGGCCCGGACGCCGGCGACCAGTACCGCTCGGCGATCTTCTTCGAAACGCCCGAGCAGGAGGCGGCGGCCCGCGCGTCGGCCGCCCGATTGGAACAGCAAAAACCCGGCTCCCCCGTCGGCACGGAAATCGCCCTGGCCGGGCCGTTCCAACCGGCGGAGGAGTATCACCAGCATTACTATCAGAAGCACGGCGGGAAATCCTGTCCGACCCCGTGACCGCCGACCGGCCGACGGGAGTCGCGCCCGCCCGCGACGAGCAGGCGGAAGCTGCGTGTCGTCGAAAGGGCAGCCGATCAACCGGAGCTCCTGCCCGACCTCTCGCGCCAGCCCGGGGGTGAGGTCTTCGAGGGGCTTTGGGTCGGGGCCGTGAAGTGCGCGGAGGGGCGAAGGACTGCGGTTTAGGCGGGGGGCGGGCGCGGGTGGCTGGCGTTGCGGGCGCGTCCCTGGGCCCATTCCCGGAGCCGGGAGATTTGTTCGGACATCGTCCGTGCCAGGGGCACGCTTTCCTGAAGCGTCGCCAGCACATGTTCCGTGGCCAGTTCCTCTCCCTGCGAGAAGGCGTCGAACATCGCGCTGATCACGGCTTCCTCGATTTCCGCGCCGCTAAAATCCGTGCTCGCCGCCGCGAGTGAACCGAGTTCGAATCGCCCCGGATCGCGGGCGTGCTTGCGGATGTGGATGGCGAAGATCTCCGTTCGCTCGCCAGCGTCGGGCAGGTCCACGAAGAAGATTTCGTCGAACCGGCCTTTGCGGAGCAACTCGGGTGGCAACTGCGCGATCTCGTTGGCGGTGGCCACCACGAAGACGGGGGCGGCCTTCTCGGCGAGCCAAGTCACAAAGGTGCCGAACACCCGCGCGGTCGTGCCGGCGTCCGAGAAGGTGGAACCCTGCGTGCCGGAAAACGCCTTGTCGATTTCGTCCACCCACAACACGGCCGGGGCCACCGATTCGGCCACCGTGATCGCCCGGCGCACGTTCTCCTCGGAGGAACCCACGAAACTGCCGAACATGCGGCCCATGTCGAACCGCAGCAGCGGCACCTGCCAGAGATTGGCCGCGGCCTTGGCGCAGAGGCTCTTGCCGCAACCTTGGACGCCGAGCAGCAAGAGGCCTTTGGGCGGCGGCAGACCGTAAGCCTGCGCCGCCGGGGTGAAGGCCGCCCCTCGCTTGCCAAGCCATTCCTTGAGCGCCGCCAGACCGCCCACTGTCGTGAACGATTCGTCGGTGGCGAAATACTCCAGCAGGCCGCTTTTGCGGATGTTCTGCCGCTTTTCCGCGAGCACCTTGGGCACCTCCGCGGCGCTCAGCCGCTGGTGTTTGACGAGGATTCTCGCCAGCACGTTCTCCGTTTCGCTCAGCGTCAGTCCCAGGGCGGATTGAAGCAGGCGCTCGCGGCTGGGGGCGTCGAGTTCGACGCTCACCTGATCGAGCGGGCGGACCTGCTCAACGATGCGGTCCAGCAGGCTGCCCAGGTCGTCGCGATCGGGCAGGGGAAACGGCAGTACCGTGACGTCCTTCTCGAGTTCGGCCGGCAATTCGAGCACCGGCGAAACGAGCAGGATGGTCTTGAGACTCTCCTTGAGATGCCGGGCGATTTCCTTGAGCCGACGGACAACCGCCGGGTGGTTCCGGGTGAGAAACGGATGAATATCCTTGAAGACGAACAGCGCCGGCCCGACGTGATCAATCACCTGCTCCAGGGCGGCGAGGGCGTCGCGGGTGGCGGCCTGGCGGTGTTTCTGGGCCTGCACGGAGGTCCCGGCCGGGACCAGGCCGGTGGTGCAACTCCATTCCAGGACCTGCTTCTCGCAGCGCTGGGCAATCCCGGCGATGGCGGCATCCACCCGCCCTTCCTCGCTCGAAATCAGGTAGAGGATCGGGTAGCGCGCACGGACCAGGTTCTCGATTTCCTCGACGATGCTCATCCGGTTGCCGGGCGCGTCAGCGTTTGAACCAGCGTTTCCACCAGGGCCGTGACGGGGGCGGCTCCGCGGCGACGCTCTGTTTGACCCGCGCTTCCAACGCGGCCGGTGGGGGGGTCTGTTCGCGGTCGTGGCGCAGCAGGTCTTCCACGCCGGCGAATTCGAGGCCGTGGCCCGTTTGGGCCGCAGACTCCTGCCGGGCCTGTTGCTGCTGGTTGAGCCGCGAGGGGGGAGGATCGGGGGGCATAGGCTTCCTTTAGGCGGTGGTGGCGAAGGTCGTGGCGAACGCCCGCCGCGCCCGATGCAGTTTGCCGCGCACGGCGTCGGCGCTTTGACCGGTCAGGTCGGCCACTTCCTGGTAGCTCAGGCGCTCGTCCGCCACCAACAGGAGCAGTTCGCGATACTCCGGCGGCAGGGCGTCGAGGGTCTTCTGGATGCGCTGACCGAGTTCCTTGGTCTCCAGCACCCGTAACGGGCTGTCGGCCGCGCTGGCGGCGCGTTCCCAAACCGCGTCGTCCGCGTTGCTCAGCACGTTCCGGGCGTTCCAGGATTGCTGGAGGTTGCGGCAATGATTGATGGCAATGCGATACAGCCAGGTCCGCACCGCCGCTTCGCCGCGGAATTCGGCGAACTTGCGGTAGGCCTTCAGGAACACGTCATGGGTGGCGTCCTCGGCTTGAGTGGGATCGCCCAACAACCGCAGCGCAAGGTAGTAAATCACCCGCGCGTGCGCGGCATAAACCGCCGCGAATCCGCTCTCCTCCCACAGCGCCAAGGCTGCGGGTTCAAACAATCCCGGTTGCGTGAAGTCGCCCATTGCCGTCGCCAAGTGCACGGCCATTCGACCGCATTGCCGCCCCGGTGTCACGCTCGGACGCGCCGAACCGCCCAGACTCCTTGCCCGTGGCCGCGGGGCTTCGTTCAACCGGCCATTTCGCGGAAGCGCGCCGGGATGAACTCCGCCTTGGAACACTCGCGCACCGCCAGGCGGACTTGTTCGAGGATCGTCTCGACCGGCACGGGTTTGAGGTAATTTGCGAACCGGCGCTGGAGCGCGACCAAGGGCGCGAGGTTCTCGGTGAGGATTTCGCGCTTCAGGTCGCTCAGCAGCGCATCCACTTCGCCGGGCGTGAGCAGATCGGGAATCGACGCCTTCATTTCCGAGAGACGCTCGATCGGCAGGTCAAGGTGGTGGACGCGGGCGATCGCCGCCAAAAGGGCCGCGCCTTCGTCGGGAGTCGTGGTCGGGAACAGAGGGATCTTCAGGTCCACGCGGCCGGGGCGCTTGAGATCCACCTCCACGAGGTCCGGCCGGCTCGTGGCGAGAATCCAGACGATGCGCCCGCGGTTTTCCTTGTTGCTCATTTCCTGGGCGATCATCGAATAAATGCGCCCGGAAACCTCGGGTTCGCCGCCGTTCGAACCCCGCTTGCCCAGCGCCTGGTCCGCCTCGTCGATGAACACGTAGCACTGGCCCAGTGCCTTGAGCGTGCGGAAGATTTTCTCCAGGTTGCCCTCGGTACTGCCGTACCACTTGTCGCGGAAATTCTTCAACACCACCACCGGCACGCCCGCCTCGCCCGCCAGACATTTCACCATGAACGTCTTCCCGGTGCCGACCGGGCCGGAGATCAGGTAGCCCATCGGGATCAGGTCGAGCTGGTTCTGCCGCCAGAGCGCGATGTTCTGGCGGAGATGCTGCTTCAGCGCTTCCTGGCCATGAACGGCGTCGAGGTTCAGCTTGGGCGGGATGAACTCGATCAGGCCCGGACACTCCTGTTCGATCAACTCCGCCTTCAGCGGCGCAACGTCGCCGGCGGCGATGGCCTCGCGTTCGTGTTCCTTGAACTTGACCAGGTTCAACAGGCCGTTCCGCGAAATGCCGGTGAACTGGCGGCTGAAGTAATCGAGGTCCTCGCCGATCTTGCCCAGCGCCACGGGATGGCTGGCCTGCAGGTCGCTCAGCGTGTCGCGGATTTCGGCTTCGGCTGGCAGCGGCACCTCGATGTGCGCCGCGAACGGATTGTGCCGGAGCAGTGGGTGCAGCTCGTTGAAGTTCTCCGTGAGAATGAAGGTCGCGATGTCGTGCTCGACCAGCAACCGCTCGCGCGTCCACTCGCGGATCAGGAAGGCCGTGGCATTGGTGTCCGAGTAGCGGCTCTCCGGGACAAAGAGCTGGGCGTCATTGAGAATCACGCCCACGCGGATGCGGGTCTGGCCAAGGCGGGCGACGTTCGCGCAGAAGCGCAGGTAGTAAGTGATCAACTCGATCGAGGGCCGGGCCGCCTTGCCCGCCACCTCGGTCTTCTCGTTCCACCGGCCGAAGATGTCGCTGCCGCGCTCGACCCGCAGCCCGTTGCCGATGTCGTAAGTGAGCACCACCTGGTAGCGCGGGATGACCGCCTGCTGGAGAAAGTCCGCCAGACTTCCGAGCGCGGGTTTGTCTAGGAGCTGGATCGGGAACGAGTCGTGGACGTTGCCGGAAAGAATGAACTGCGTGTGCGCCTGGCTGTTGAAGCCGTCCACGATCTGCTGGGCCCAGGCGGGCAAGATGACGGAGCCGTTGGCTGGTGGTGGGAGGGCGGCGTTCATCCGTCAAAGGAACGGGATTGGGGTCGCGTCACCAAGCATATAGAGTGGAGGCTCAAGAGACGCTCTGTTCCGCGGTGCGAGACTCCGTCGAGCCCAGCCTTAGCGCGGGCTGCGATTTGCAGGGCTTGATAGGGTTTCGCTCCACCTGCAACAGTCGTTGGTCGCCAGAGAACATCATGTTCAGAGCCGCATGTGCTGGTTCCATGCCTTCCGGATCGCTTCCAAGTCTCTGGGACTGAGGTTGCCCAGCCGCCTGAGAAAAATGCCCCGTTCTGCAGTCACCAGCCGCCCCAATCGAGCGATCGAAGGTTTCAGCAGACCGGCCGCTTGCCAATCCTCAAGCACGACATCCAACGGTCCACTGCGGAGAGTGGAAGTCACACGACAGATCACCACATCCGGCCCATCCTCGAACAACTCCAGAGCAGGTCTCTGCTTGCTCAGGGTTCCCGAGGTGAACGGGAATTGGCAGAGTTGTATGTCCCCAAACACGCTATGGGCAATCGTCGTAAACCGCGTCTTCCGGCGAGTCTTCGCGGAGGAACTGCTCGTAGCTGGCGGCCCGCCACTCTGCGCCATCGGTTTCCTTGTCGATCAGGACAATGACCCGGGCTTTGCCGCGCGCCGGCAGTTGTGCTACCACCTCCTTCGGCACGCGTAGAAGCTCGGTACCGCTCAGCTCCGTTGTAAATTCTACGGCGTTCATGTGATAACCTTAGGCGAGCATCGGCAGGTGGGCAACGGGTCCACCGCTCGGGTGCGCTGTGGGTTCAGTCACGCGGCTAGGTTTTCGTCCCTTCCGTCGCTGGCCCGATGGCTTCCTTGCCGGCGGCGGTAGGCGCGGTCGGGGTTGAGGGTTCGAGAGCGATGCCGGCCTGGGCGGCAAACTCGGCCAGGGCGTTGTCCGCCAGCGCCTTTTGCTCCGCCTCCTTCACGACGATGTCGGACATGTCCAGGCTGTCCCGGGCCACGCGCGCACGGCCGGCGGCCTTGGTGCGCTCTTCTTCAACGATGTTGTGCAGACGGTTGAGCGTGTCGCCGCTGGACCCGATCTGGCCGATCATGCCCGACGCCATCTCGGTCAACTCGGCGGTGGCCTTCTTGACCTTCATGTCATCGATGGAGTACCGGAGCGATTCCATCTTGGTCTGCGCCGCCTTCACCGCCACGTCGCGGGCGCGGAGCAACTCCTGGTAAGTCTGTTCGGCCTGCTTGGCCTGCGCGCGGTTCTCCTCCAACTCGCGGCGCACCGTCTGGAGGCGCAAGGCGTACTGGGCGGCGGTGTCCTTGTTGCCGACCTTCAAGTTGGCCATGGCCTTGGCGGACAGGTCGCGTTCCTCGGTTTCCTGCCGGCGGATCTGCGAAACGAGCTTCTCGCAGAGGCCGGCGTGGGCGGCGAGGCCCTGGTTGTAGTTGCCGATCTGCTTGCGAAGGTTCTCCTTCTCGACTTCGAGCAGTGCCTCGGGGTTCTGCTTTTCCAGGCCCGACACGAACAGGCCGAAGAAGCCGCGGATCAGGTTGGCGATGCGTTTGAACATAGTCTGCTTCGTTTACTGGTTTCCGGCGTGACAGAAAAGGCAAAAGCGGCTGACTCCACCCACCGCCTGATCACCCGCTGCGGATCGCGACCGTTCCTCGCGAGTCGATTCGTGGTGGCCAGGCCGTCACCTGCCCGGACCGGCGGCGAGAGTAAGTGGCCGGAGGCACCGGCTGAACTGCAAAGTCCCCAACGATTTGTAAAATCCCGCACCGCACGGTTCCAGGAAGGCCGCCCCGTGCCGATCGCCGTCCAAACCAGCGCGCTTCACTGCGCTCCCCAGGGATCCTCGCCGGCGTCGAGCGACGAGGTGCGCTGGGCCATCCACCAGATGTCCTTGTTGTTGGCGACGCGGCCATTGTTGAGTTTGCTCACGTCGGTGACCTTCGAGCCCAGTCCGGCCGGACCATTCGATGTGGGATCGATCCAGCGATGAATCTCCGCGTGGCCATCCACGAAAGACAGGGCGCCCGCGTTGTTGTGGAATCCGGCCGGGTAATCCACCCAACCTTGGCTGCGCGTGTCGGCGAAATTGTTGGGCATGCGGAAGCCGAACCCGCCGTCGTTGATGCTGGCCGGGTGTTCGTCGATGAAAACCCACAGCATCGTGGGCGAAGGCCGGATCACATCCGCGTCCCGGGCGTACACCCGCCACTTGCCGCCCGGGTTGGTGGCCGATCCGCCGAGCAGGGCGGAGTCGAGCCAGTAACCGAGCGTGGGATTCCGGCCGTCGGACCAGGTGCCCACCGCCTGGCTGGCGGCGATGCTGCGGATGCGGCGCACGGTGCCGACGCCCGGCCGGTTCACGGTGGTCCAGTCGGCGGGACACTGGTAGATGCCTGGGGCCTGGGTGTACGGCCCGAGCACGGCCCGCCGGGGATCGAGCAACGACTGCGTATCCCAGTTGTCGGCGTTGGCACCGTTGAAATCCAAAACACCGCGCACCCAGCCATCGCCGCCGTACGTGTTGGGAAAGTACGTCCCGTTGTAGTCGTCGGCGTAGAGGCGGAAGGCGAGCATGACCTGCTTCATGTTGGACATGCACTTCACGCCTTGGGCCTTGGTCTTGGCGCGGGCCAGCGCCGGCAGGAGCATGCCCGCCAGGATCGCGATGATTGCGATCACCACCAACAGCTCGATCAGGGTGAAGCCGGCGACGGCGGGGACGCGACCACGGGGACCGGTGCGGGCGATTTCGGGCTTCATGGCATCATTGATACTCGCTCTGAGGCGAGTTGCCAAGCCCAACCCCGGCAGCCCACGCAGGGGGATCCGACGCGGTTGCCGAGGTTGGCCGTCGAGGCGTCGCGGCGCATTGCCATGCGTCAATGCATGTCCAGGTCGGACGGCTTCACGTTCTTGAGGAACTTGCCGAAGCCGAAATAGCTCGGCTTGAACTCGCGCACCGGCGTGGCGTCGGCTTTGGCCGGGACGTCCAGGCCCGTCAGCCAGTAACACGCGTTGACCAGCAGGCGGCGCAAGTCTGCGCTTTGCAGATCGACGGCGGCGCCGATGGTCGAGGTCAGCGCGCGGCTGGTCTTGCCGTTCTCCCAGGTGTGGTCATGAATCCAGATCAGCGGCATGACGGACTTGGCCCAGTTCGGGGCGTCGTCCGGCTGCATGCCTTTCAAAACCAGCCCGTGGACGAGGATGGTATCGGCCGGTTGGAGGTGGATAGCCGTGTACACATCCGTCGGTCCCCAGAGGTCCCGCACGCCGCGCAGGACGGGATGTTGTTCGTGCGTGCCGTCGATCAAGCCGCGCGTGCTCTCGCTGCCGTGGGCGCCGTGGTGGTTGACCCAGGTTTCGCCGAGCACCTGCTGGCCAAAGCCGCCGGGCCATGCCTTGCTGGCGTAGTCCCACTTCGCGAACGGGCTCTGTTTGTTCCGCGTGTAATTGAAGGAATGCGTCGCGGTGCGCAGGGCGATGATCGGCTTGCCGGCCTGAAGATACTTCGCCAGGTGCGCCATGTCGGCGTCGGGCAGTTCGCGGAATCGGAACTGGCAGACCACCAGGTCGGCCGTATCGAGCAGGTGCATCCCCGGCACATTGGTCTGATTCAACGGATCGATCGTCCCGTCGGCGGGGTTCACCGAAAAGAGCACGGTGCATTGGAAACCGTGGCGTTGGGAGAGTATCCCCGCCAGCATCGGCAGCCCTTCCTCGGAGCGATATTCCTCGTCGCCGGCGAGGAAGACGATGTGTTTGCCATGGCCCGGCCCGTCCTTCGGGACGAACGTGGCCCAGTCGGCGGCATTGGTGCACAGCGTCGCGGCCAGCATGGCGGCAAGCGGCAAAAGGTGTTTCATGGCGGCAGTGTGGCGAAGGCCGCGACCGGTGGCGACACCAAAACGAGGCGGGAGCGTTGTGCCCGGCACAGCCCCCCGCGGTCCCGTCTCGCTTTGCCGGATTAGTTCGTCGTTTGATTCACTATGCCGCCCTCAACCTGGGGACCACCTTCGGCGGCTTCACATCTTGCGATCGGACAGGATCGGCCGCAGCTCAACCGCGGACCAACGCGTACTCGATCGAGTCCACGAGCGCTTGGAGCGAGGCGGTGATGATGTTCTCGCTCACACCGACGGTGCCCCAATCGCGCTTGCCATCGCTGGAGGTGATGAGCACGCGCGTCTTGGCCGCCGTGCCCGCCACGCCTTCGAGGATGCGCACTTTGTAGTCGGTCAGTTCGACCTTCTTGAGCTGGGGGAAGGACTTCGTCAGCGCGGAACGCACTGCGCTGTCGAGCGCGTTCACCGGGCCATCGCCTTCCGCGACCGTATGGTGAACCACCTCGCCGACGCGCACCTTGACGGTGGCTTCACAGACCGAGTTCGCGCCATTGCTGCGCATGGAGACATGATACGAGTCCACGGTGAAAAGCAGTTCCGGGTTGTGATCCAGGATGCCGCGGATGAGCAAGGCAAGCGACGCCTCGGCCGTTTCGTACTCGTAACCCTGGCTCTCCAGTTCCTTCACCCGGGCCGTGATGGCGCGGGTTTCCGGCGCGTCGGGCGGCAGTTTGAACCCGAGTTCCGCCGCCTTCATCAGGATGTTGGTGCGACCCGACATGTCGCTCACCAACACCCGGCGCGAATTGCCGATCGCCTCGGGCTGGATGTGCTCGTAGCTGCGGGCCACGCGGTCGATGGCGTGGACGTGCATGCCGCCCTTGTGGGTGAAGGCAGTCTGGCCCACCCACGGTTGCCGCGGGTCGTGGCGGAAGTTGGCGATTTCATCCACGAACTCGGAGAGTTCCTTGAGCTTGGCGAGCGACTTTGCCGGGACGCCCTGCCAGCCCAGTTTGAAATGGATCAGCGGAATGACGCTCGTGAGGTTGCAGTTCCCCGTGCGTTCCCCGTAGCCGTTGATCGTGCCCTGAATTTGCGACGCCCCGGCCTCGAGCCCCGCCAGTCCATTGGCCACGCCCAGGCCGCAATCGTTGTGAGTGTGGATGCCGATGGCACAGGCCAGCCGACCTTTGGCCAGGGCTGTGACGCGCGCGATTTCCGCCGGCAAGCGGCCGCCGTTGGTCTCGCACAGACACACACAATCGGCCCCGGCTTCCGCCGCCGTCTGCCAGGTCGCCAGCGCGTATTCCGGTTCGTCCGCGTAACCGTCGAAGGCGTGCTCGGCGTCGTAGATGACGGTCTTGCCGTGGTCTTTCAGGAACCGGATCGTATCGCCGATCATCGCGAGGTTCTCGTCCGGTTTCGCCCGCAGGACCTCGGTGACGTGCAGCAGCCAGGATTTGCCGACGATGGTCACGACGGGCGTTTCCGCCTCGAGAATCTGGCGCATCAAATCGTCCGTTTCGACCTTCATGCCCTTGCGGCGCGTCATGCTGAACGCGGCGATGCGCGCGTGCCGCCATTTGCGCCGCGCCGCCTGCCGGAAGAACTCGAGGTCCTTCGGGTTCGACCCCGGCCAGCCGCCCTCGATGTAATGCACGCCAAACGCATCAAGCCGCTCGGCGACGCGGAGCTTGTCCGCCAGCGAGAAGTTCACGCCTTCGCCCTGACTGCCATCGCGCAGGGTGGTGTCGTAGATTTCGACGTCGCGTCTCATGGAATACCGATCAACGAAGCGTCACTTTCCGCGGAAAGACCGTCGGAGCGCAATGGTGAAAACCGGGTCGGTCGCGGTGGAGGCGGTAGGCAGCCGCCAAGGCGCCAACCAGACCAGCAAGAACGAGTTTCAACACCGCTCGCCAAAACCGTACCGCTCGGCTTCAGCCGGCGAGCTCAAGTTCATCCGCGCGCTCCCGGCGCCAGGGCGGTGCGGGCCCGGCCCGTTCTCACCAGATCGCCACGGTACCTCAAGCCGCCCGAAGCAATTCGAGCATCGCGCGGTCGAGTTGGTGGCCGTGCCAGTCCTCGTAGGTCACGTCGGTGCGTTCGCTGTCCAGCACGCCGAAGGCGCCGCGGAAGTTCCAGACCGACCAACCCCATCCGGCCTCTTTCCATAGATCCAGATAATCGCGCATCCAGGCGAGCGCCACCGGGTGCGGCGTTTTGTTGAACGCCCCCCACTCGCCGACGTGGACGCCGACGCCCAGTCGCTCCAGGGCCTGCCACGGCTCGATCTGTTCGCGGCGGAGGCGTTCCTTGTCCCAGACATCGCCTTCCTTGAGTTTGAGCGGCCAGGCCGGCGTGGGCCAGTTTTGGCCGTTGACCCAACTGGCGCCATGATGGCTGACCCGCATCGGTTGGTAGCCGCGCGTGCTTTGCGCGAGGCCGAGCGGTGCCAGCTTCGGCACGGGCTTGTTTCCCCAACGCAGGCCGTCGGCGACAATCAGCCGTTGCGGATCCTCGGCGCGGATGGCCTCGACCAGCCGCGTGACGACGCGCACGTAGGTGTCGTCCGGCTGATCGTTCGGCTCGTTGAGCAGGTCGAAGCTGACGTGCCGGTTCGGAATGCCCTTGAACCGCTTCGCGAATGCGCCCCAATGCAGCGCACAGACGTCGAGGGCCTCGGCGTCGCTCCACAGGCTCTTGGGCTCGGCCGGCGGGTTCACGCAGTAGCCGGGGGCGCGGTGGAAGTTCAGGTTCACATGGACTCCGTACCGCTGGCCGAACTCGACGGCCTGGTCGAGGTGCTTCAACTCCTCCTCGCGCAGCGTTCGCCAATCGGCGGGGTCGGTCCAACACAGGTACGACATCGGCAGGCGGACGAAGTTGAAGCCGAACCCGGCGATCCACTCGAAGTCCTGTTCGCGGAACGGCGGGTTGCCGTCGCCACGGTGAGTGAACTTTTCCAGCAGGTTGAATCCGCGCCAGCGCGGGAGGTGGCTCGGGGTCGGCTCGGGCAGCGCCGCCGGCGCAGCGGCCGCCGGAGCGACGCGGCTGAAGGCGGCAGCCCCCAGTCCGGCGGCGGAAGCCCGGGCGATGAAACTGCGGCGAGTCAGGCGGCGGGTCATGGAGTGGTTCATAGCGGGAGATTAGACTGCGCCGCGCCGGCCGGATTCAATCCAGGTGCGCGGGACGTGGCCGGGCACGCTCCGGGTCCTCGCTTGATCTGATCGTGACAAGCGCGGAGGGATCTGATTGATTCCCCGCGCCGCCCATCGAATCGGGCCGCGAAATGGATTTCGCCGAATCGAACATAGCCGAGCAACAACCATGAACTCCGTCACCTCGCTGAAGACCCTCAAGGGCAACACCCAATCGAAAGTGGCCGCTGAACTGTCGCGGACCGGCGGTCTGCTGCGCCTGGCGCCCACCTGGGTGCCGCGCTCCTTCCTGCAGCCGGGCCTGCGCATCAAGCTCCACCCCGACGACACGTACGCCTACGGCGCCAACCGCGGCGGCATCGACGAGCGCTGGTTCGCCTCCACCACCGAGGCCGCCAACGAGGGCCGCGTGCCCGGACGAAGGCCTGAGCTACTGCGTCGTCGGCAAGGAGCGCTTCACCCTGCGCCAGGCGGTGGCCGACTGCGGCGCCGCCATCGTCGGCAAGGCCATCTGGAAGAAGTACGGCACGCTGGCCGGTCTACTCGAAGTTCTTCGACAACATGGGGCCGATTCCGCACCACATGCACCAGAGCGGCCAAGCAGGCCAAGCTCGTCGGCCAGGAGGGCAAGCCCGAGAGCTACTACTTCCCGCCGCAGCACAACAACGTGGGGAACAATTTCCCCTACACCTTCTTCGGCCTTGAGCCCGGCACCACCAAGGCGCAGGTCCGCAAGTGCCTCGAGGACTGGAACAAGGGCGACAACGGCATCCTCGACCTCTCCAAGGCCTACCGCCTCAAGCCCGGCACCGGCTGGCTGGTCGGCCCGTGCATTCTCCACGCCCCCGGCTCGCTGTGCACCTACGAGCCGCAGTGGGGCAGCGACGTCTTCGGCATGTACCAGACCCTGGTCGAAGGCCGCGACGTGCCGTGGAGCCTGCTCGTGAAGGACGTGCCCAAGAAGCAAGCACCAGGACCTCGACTTCATCGTCGACCAGCTCGACTGGGAGGCGAACGTCGATCCGCAGCTTCAAGGACAACCACTACCTCGAACCCGTTCCCGTGGCCGACACGCGCAACGAAGGCTTCGTCGATCGCTGGATCGTCTATGGCAAGGTGGACGGCGAGCAGCTCTTCACCGCCAAGGAACTGACCGTCGATCCCGGCGTGACGGCGACGATCAAGGACAAGGGCGCCTACGGCCTGATCTGTGTCCAGGGCACGGGCAAGATCAACGGCCAGCCGCTCAACAGCCCGAAGCTCATCCGCTTCACGGAACTGACCGAGGACGAGTACTTCTGCACCGAGGACGGCGCGAAGGCGGGTGTCACCTTCGAGAACACCAGCGAGACCGAACCGCTGGTCTGCCTGCGCTACTTCGGTCCCGAAGTGAATCCCGACGCCCCCGCGATGGGCGCGTATCGGAAGAACAAGTTCTGATTGAGCACAATCGTCTAAACACGGTTTGATGCCGTCAATAGAACTGGTTGCAATCGTCGAATCATTGCAGGCTCGAAGCTGTTGCAGCTTGGCAATCCTCTCGGGCTGCCATTGCTCGTCGGTCCGAGGGAAAGCCCCATTAGCTTATGGGCAACCACCTTGAGAAACTGACCATCGAAGGTTTCAAGTCTATTCGGGAACTGCGCGACTTCAAGCTGGAAAAGATTAACGTCCTCATCGGACCCAATGGAGCTGGTAAGAGCAATCTGGTTGATTTCTTTCGTCTTCTTCGGGCCATGGCCGACGAAAACCTGCGCGGCTTTATCACCAAAGGAGGGAAGGCGGCTGGCTTCTTCTTCAATGGCCCAAAGGAGACTCCGCGCATCCATGCTCGTCTGGCCTTTGGCAGCAACGAGTATGACTTCGTTCTGGAGCCGACCGCAGCCAACGAGATGCTGGTGAAGGAGGAGACTCCGATCTACCACGGACAGGGCGGAAGCTGGTCCAGGAGGGCTGGTGGAGGCAGTGAAGCGTCGCTCAAGCACTGGAAGGACGAGAAATCGGGCTGGGGTGACTATAGGGGCATGGAAGCGTACGTTTACGACGCGGTTTCGAGCTGGATGGTTTACCATTTCCACGACACTGGCATCACCGCCCCGATGCGACTCGATGCTTCGGCACGCGATTTTCGAGAGCTGGGGCACGATGCAGGCAACATCGCCGCCTTCTTGCTCAAGCTTCGCAATGACCATGAATCCACATACCGGCGCATCCGTGAAACGGTTCAATTGATCGCGCCCTTCTTCGATGACTTCCTGCTTGAGGCCCAAGGTGATCGGGAACTGATTCGTTTGGAATGGAGGCAGAAAGGAAGCGCTTACCCGTTCCAGCCGTGGAATCTGTCGGATGGGACGATCCGGTTCATCTGCCTGGCCACGGCCCTGCTTCAACCGAAGCCACCTTCCACCATCGTCATCGATGAGCCGGAGTTGGGCTTGCATCCGCACGCGCTGGAGACGCTTTCCGGTTTGATTCACGAGGCGGCCCTGACGACGCAGTTGATCATCTCGACACAGTCCTCGGACCTCGTGGACCATTTTGACCCGCAGGCCGTGATTGTCGTTCAGCGCGATGCAGGAGCGACCACCTTCAAGCGACTTGAATCAGCGGACCTGGAGTTGTGGCTAAACGAGTATTCGTTGGGCGGCCTTGTCCGGAAGAACGTCGTTGAGGCTGGACCGTTGCATGGATAGGAGGACTGTCTTTGCGGTGGTTGAAGGCTACTCTGAGAGTGGCTTTCTAAGCTACTTTCTTGGACCGCATCTCGGCGAACTTGGCGTGGATCTCACCGTGAAGATCGTGGGTGAAGGAAACTCCAAAGGCGGGATGAAGTTCCGCACATTTGAGCAGACCTGTTCGGAACTCGTCAGACACCTTAAGGACCGTCGAAGACCTCACGTTACGACCTTCTTCGATTACTATGGCCTTCCGACAAGCGAAGCCAAAGGTTGGGCGTTCATAGAATCTGCAAAGTCCCAGGGTGCGGTGCGTGGAGTTGAGGTCATCCAGCAGAAGTTTGCTTCCGCCATCAGCGCGGCGCTTGACAGGAGCGACTATGCGGAACGATTCTTCCCCTACGTTCAACTTCATGAGTTGGAGGCTTTGTTCTACGCGGAACCAGAAACACTTGCCGAAACCCTTGGGGTACCCACTCTGGCTGCTTCTTTCGCGAAGACCGTGGCGCAGTGTGGGAGTTGCGAAGAGATCGACGATGATCCGCGTACAGCACCGTCAAAGCGATTGCAGCGGCTGTTCCCAGGTTATATGAAAGGACGAAGCGACGCTGCCCATGCTCCGCGCCTGGCCCGCAGGCTCAATTTGGCGACGGTGCGCAGGGCCTGCCCCAGGTTCGATGCCTGGCTCATCAGGCTTGAATCGCTGGCGCCTCAGCTTTAGGCAATGACTTCGCACGCTGTGCATCAGTTGAACTCTCCTATCACGGATCCGGCAGCAGAGGCCAAGATTCCACCAAGTCCTGCATGACCTGAATTGTTCGTTGAGTTGCGGCAGGATATCGAAAACTACAAGCCTAGGCCACCGACGCGTACGGGTTCTGGAAGCCCGGCTCGAGCGTCACGCTTGACTCATCGGCGCACGACCGTGCCGCCGGTGCGTGGGGCCTCCGCGAGGTTACGCGCCACTTCGACTGCAGCCCAGCAACTCCCGGGCTTTGCGGGCCAGGTCGGGTTCGCGCATGAGGGATTCGCCCACCAGGATGGCGCGGGCACCGCCCCGCCGCAGACGCTCCACGTCGGCACGGTTGTGGATGCCACTTTCGGCAACCAGCAAAGCGGCGCGTCCGGCCGGTTCCGACCGGAGGCGGGTGGCGAGCCGCTCGGTGGTGGCCAGGTCCACGGTGAACGTCTTGAGGTTCCGGTTGTTCACCCCAATCAATCCTGCCCCGATGGCCAGCGCGCGATCCAGTTCGGCTTCGTCGTGGACTTCCACCAACGCCGCCAGGCCGGCCCCGGTGGCGAGTTCGTGGAAACGTCGGAGGCGGGCATCGTCGAGGATGGCGACGATGAGGAGGATCGCGTCCGCACCCCACTCGACGGCTTCGCGAATCTGCCGCTCATCGATGATGAAATCCTTGCGGAGCAGCGGCAGGCGAACGGCGGCCCGGATGTCGCGCAGAAAGCGAAGCGAGCCTTGGAAGAACGGCTCGTCGGTGAGCACGGAAAGACAGCTCGCGCCCCCCGCCTCGTATTCGCGGGCGATGCGCACGGGATCGAAGTCCGGCCGGATGACGCCCGCGCTGGGCGAGGCCTTTTTCACTTCGGCGATCAGCGCCACGTCGCCCTGCAGCGGATGGCGCAGCGCAGCCAGGAAGTCGCGCCGGTCCGCGCGTAAGTCCAGCGCGGCGCGCAAGCCGGCGGCGTTCACCGGCTCGCCGGGCAAGTTCGCGATCTCCAGCCGCTTTTGTTTAACGATGGTGTCGAGAATGGTGGGCACGGTTTACTCGGCTTCGTCCTGGATTCCCGCCTTGCGCTTGGTCGGGCAGCCGGCGCGCAGCCAGGCGTTCACGAAATCGTCGAGCGCGCCATCGAGCACGGCGTCCGTGTTGCCGGTTTCCTGTCCGGTGCGGAGGTCCTTGACCATGCGATACGGTTGGAGGACGTAGCTGCGAATCTGGTGGCCCCAGCCGATGCTGCCTTTCTCGCCGTAAAAGCGCTCCATCTCCGCCTTCTTCTGGTCCTCGCGCAACGCCACGATCTTGGAAAGCAGCAGCTTCATCGCGTTCGCGCGGTTCTGGTGTTGCGAGCGCTCGCTCTGACTGGCGGCGATGAGGCCGGTCGGGAGGTGCGTGATGCGGACCGCGGTTTCGACCTTGTTGACGTTCTGGCCGCCTTTGCCGCCGGAGCGAAACGTATCGACCTTGAGTTCGACCGGCGGAATGTCCACGGCGGCTTCCTCCTCGATTTCGGCAATGACATCCACGCTGGCGAAACTGGTGTGCCGGCGCTTGTTCGAGTCGAACGGCGAGATGCGCACGAGGCGATGCACCCCGCGTTCGGCCTTGCAGAAGCCGTAGGCGTTCTCGCCCTGGATCAGCATCGTGGCGCTCTTGATGCCGGCGACTTCGCCCGGCAGCGCATCGATGACCTCGACCTTCCACCCGCGCGACTCGGCCCAGCGCTGGTACATGCGCAGGAGCATGTTCGCCCAATCGCACGACTCGGTGCCGCCGGCGCCGGCGTTGATGCTGAGGATGCTGGCGTTGCGGTCGTGCGGGCCTTTGAGCAGCACGCGCAATTCCAGCTCATCGACGCGTCCGGCAAAGGCGGCGAGGTCGGCTTCGAGTTCGCGTTCGAGCTTGACCTGGGCCGGTTCAGGCTCGGCCGCGCCCAGTTCGAGCAGGACCCGGAAATCGTCGAGTTGCTTCTCCGCTTCCCCGAGCGGGTCGAGGTTGCGGCGGATGCCGTTGGCCTCGTCGATCAGCTTCTGCGCCTGCTCGTGGTTGTTCCAGAACGTGTCCTTCGCCATCTCGGCTTCGAGCTCGCCGAGGCGGCGTTGCAGCGCCGGCACGTCAAAGAAACCTCCGCAACTGGGCCAGCTTCGCGGTGACCGCCTCCAGGCGGGCGTGGATGTTTTCAAACATGGCGGCAGAAGGTAGAAGCGCGCGGAAGGCGATGCCAGTCATTTGTCCGGCGCGGCCGGCGACAGCCGGCGGTCGCGGGCGGGCGGACCAAGCCGGCGGGCACGCGACGCCCATCGCGTGCCGAGCCCGAACACGACCCAGCCGACGCAGGCCCAGCTGAAGGCATCGCCGTGCCGCCGGTAGAAGGTCGGCGGGCACGCGGTGCCCGGCGGTCGCAGCGGCAGGCGCACGGTGAGGAACCCCGGTTGGTAAATGTCACCTTCCCTCAAGCCCAGGCCCTCCCGGATACGGCCCAGCTCGTCGATCCAGCAGGTCAGGCCATTGTTCGTGCAGCGGACCAGCGGCACGCCGTTCTCGACGGCGCGGAACACGGCGTTCGCGGCCTGTTGCCACTGCGCCGAGCTTTCGCCGAACCAACCGTCGTTCGTGAGGTTCAGCAGAAAATCCGTGTCCGGCTCGACGTGCGTGCGGGCGCTGCGTCCGAAGACGTCCTCGAAACAAATCAAGACGGAAAACCGCGCCGCGGGAGCCGAGAGCTCGAACGTGACCGGTCCGTCGCCGCGGGCGAAGCTGCCTTCGATCGGTGTCAGATACTTGGTGAAGGGCAGCCAGCGCGCCAGGGGCACGTATTCACCGAAGATGACCAGGAGCTGTTTGTGATAGGTGGCCACGTACCGGCCGGCCGGATCGAACAGGAACGCGCTGTTGTACGCGTCGTAGCCGCCGTCCGGGCGGCGGACAAAGTCGTCGGCGCCGAAGACCATCCAGGCGTGATGCGCGGCGATGAGATTCGTGAGCGCGTGGTAGTTCGCCTCGCTGAAGCTCGGCAGCGCGGCCTCCGGCCACACCAGCACGTCTGGTTTGGACGCAAGGGCCAGCGCACTGAGGTCCATGAGTTTGTTGAAGCGGTTGGTGGTTTCCGCCGGATTCCAGATCAACTCTTGTGGGATGCTCGGCTGCACCAGGGCCAACTTCAATTCACGGTTCGTGGATCGGGGCTGGACCAGCGCCCGCGCCCCGAAGAAGGCGAGGAGCATGACGGCCAGGAGCGGCAGGCCCAAGTCCGCCAGCAGCGCGAACCGGAAGGAAGGCACCCCTCCCGGCGGCGGACCCAGCCGGGGCGTCGGTTCTCGCCAGGGGCTGGCCGGGCCTGATCCCCGGCTGGGCTCCGTGACGCGATACGCCAGGCGTAGTCCGCCGACGAACAGAGCCACCGCCACCCAGGCCACCAGGAATGACACGCCGTAAACGCCGGTGAAGGCGGCCAGGTGGATCACGGGCAGCAGGCGGTATTGTGATGCGCCGAGGGGAAGCCAGGGAAAGCCGGTGAACAGGCGGCCCACGACCATTTCGGTGGCGACCCACGCCGCGGCGCAGCCGAGCGTCCACGCCGTGCGCTTTGCCCACCCCAGTTCGGCGACCGACGCCACCGGCGCGATCCACGCCGGGCGCGGCGTTTCCAGCGTGCTTTCCCCATTGGCGGTGGGCGTTGGTGCGGAAAGCAGGGCGGGCGATCGTCGGGAAGTTGGAGCGGTCAGCGCGGGGAGAAACCGCCAGCAGAGCCAGACCCAGAGTGCGGGGTAAAGCGCGACATAGGCGCTCAACGCCAGCCAGCCGGCCACCGCGCCGGCAGGGAAGGGGATGTGGAGCAGCCAGCGCAGCGCGATCAGGTGGTGCGTGAAACCCGCGATGTAGCCGAGCCGGAAAGCCGTTCCCCGTGGGGCGCCCAGCGTGGCCAGCAGGATCACTCCCGGCGCCACCCAGGCGAGACCGGCCACGCCCGGCAAGGGGAACGCGAGCGCGAGCAGCGCCCCGCCCAGCAGGGCAACGCCCGCGCGCCAGCTCAGCATCTCTTGGCGGACCTTGCGCAACAACGCCGGCAGCTTGCCGGACCGACGGGCCAAGGCAAGCCGAGTCCCGACCCCGGCTGCGGCGGAGCGGCGCCAAGTCGGCAAGGGCGCCGAGCCGCAGGACTGCTCCGAACCTTCGCCCGGCCCGCGGGACCGCCCACCCGCCAGACCACCAACCTCGAGTTCCTCTTCGTGCCCTCGGCGACTTGGCGGTTCAGACCCGACCTGCTTCGACCGAATCCGGTCAGTCTCCTGTCGAGGGCGAACGTCGCGAGCGCTACTCGCCCGCTTTGAACTGCGTCCACGGTTCCCCGGGCCGGCTCTGCAGGATGCCTTGCATCCAGTCGAACTGAGGGTGTTTCCGCAGGTACTGGTCTGCGTCGAAGGCCCGGCCGCAGGCGGTTCCCCAGCGGGCGTCGAAGGACATTTGCCGCGCCAGGCTTGCGTCCACCACCTTGCCATCGACCGTGCCGGCGGCGCCGAACGGGACTCCGTGCCACGGCTCCGGCTCCAACTCCTGATGTCCGCACAGCGTCCGGCCGTCGGGTCGGCGCTTCTCCAGGTAGATGTCGTAGTGATCGGCCTCGAATCGTTTCGCCAGGCGCACGTCGATTCGGCCGGCGTATCGGGCCATCAGTTGTTTCCAGCGGACGCGCCGGGCGATGGGGGAAATGCGGATGTCCGTGTCCGCGATGTTGGTTTCGAGACGCAGGATCTTCAGGTCCTCGGCGACGTTCGAGCCGAGGAAATAGCCGTCGCGCTTCTTCTCGAAGCCGAAATAGCGCAGGCCCAGTTCCAGCCGCGCGATTTCCTTGGTGTGGATGTCGCCGAGCAACCAGGCGTTGGCGTAGCCGCCGTTGTTGCCGCGCTTGATGATTGCGCACCACTGGTCGATCGAGTCCGCGTCCTGCGTCGCGCGTCTCATGCGCACGAACTCGGGCACGCCGTTAGTATCGAAGCCTTCGAAGCCGCCGATGGTCGTTTCGGCGCCGACCAGGCCGGCGTCGGTGATGAAAAAGTCCGTGCCGCTGTGGATCCAGCCCGGCTCCGTTTGCCAGAGGATGCGATGGCCTTGGGCTGGCACGATGTCGGCGATCACATTCGGAAAGGCGTCGGCGTAACCCATCATGGTGTTGTGACCGAGCACCACATTGCCGTCGCGGGTGGCGGTGCCGGTGGCGATGAAGGCGCTGCACGATTCGCGCACCGGCGGGGGCGGCGCGTCCTTCAGCTTCTTCAACTCGGTCGGCCACCAGTAGCCGGCCAGCTCGATGATGCCGTTGTAGGTGATCACGTCGTCGGCCGTGGCGGCGAAGCCGGCGGCGCGCATGCCTTCGGCAATGCCCTCGAGCTCGGCCAGGTTGGCCGGATCGACCTTGGGCCGAAGCAGCGCCGCGCCGCGCTCGACCAACCAGGGCCAGTCCATCGAGCTGTCGTGATGCCAGCCCGCCTGCGTGACCTTGATGCCCTGGGCGATCTCCTTGGCCAGCAGGTAGCCGTGCTGGAAACCGATCGCCCGCGGTTCGCCTTCGAGATGGACATAGACCCAGCCGTGGCGCTCGAAGCGATGCGCCCTGGCGAGCCAGCCGTGTTGTTCGGGCGTGAGGTCCGCGGCGAGCAGCGCAGCCTGGCAGAGCAAGGCAACCGCCAGCCCGCCCAATCGAGCACGCTTGGGAAGCGAGATCATGGGCGGAAATAGAGCAGCGGAATGCCCACTCCGCAACGCCCATGACTTCCGCTCATCACTTCCCTCAAGGTGGGGCTGGCGTAGCGACCGGTTCCAAAGACGGTTGCGGAATTGCAGTTGGCCGGACGCGACCCCGCTGGTATGCCTGCGCCCCGACGACGTATGGCGCTTATCGATTGCCCCGAATGCGGACACCGCGTGTCCGCCTCTGCGAAGGCCTGTCCCGGCTGCGGTTTTCCCGTTGCCGAGCATCAGGCCCAGTCCAACCCGGCCGCCCTGCCAGACGATGAACTGCTGGCCGAGGTCCGACCCTCGTGGTGGCGCTATTTCTGGTGGCTCCTGTTCGCCTGGCTGCTGGTGCCCCTGATCGTCGCCTGGCTCAAGCGCGCTTCCACCGTGCTGCGGGTCTATCGCGGACGCGTGACCTTGCGGCGTGGCTTGATCTCGATTTGTGAGCGCGAACTTTTCATGCGCGACATCCGTTCGATCGATATCGACCAGGACTTCCTCGGCCGGTTGGCCAACATCGGGGACCTGACGATTTCAACCTCCGCCACCGAGGATGCGAGCGAGCGGATGGAAGGCGTTCCCAACCCGGCACAAATCCGCGACCTGATCATCGGTCTGCGACGAACGGACGCGCCGACATTGACGCCGCCGCCGGCATAGCCCTCGCGCTCGCGACCGGCCTAGACTGCGGCGGCAGTCGGGATCAGCATTTGCGCGGCGAGCTGGGCCACGGATTCCGGTTCGATGGCGGCCAGGCACCGGGCCTGCCCGAGCTTCTCGCAGCGGGAGCCGCGGTCCGATTCGCAGTCGCAAGGTGCGAGGATCTGCCGATGCGCCTCGCCGAGGGGCAGCCAGGCGCGATACCCGCCGCGTTGCCGGAACAAGGAGAGCGTCGGCACGCCCAGCGCCATCGCGAGGTGAATCACGCCGGAGTCCGGTCCGATGTGGAGCCGGCTGCGGGTCAAGGCGGCCGCGAGTTGAGCGATGCTCAGGCCGGCCGGCAGGCGCCGCACCCGCGCGTCGTTCACCGCGGCGAAGAAGGCGTCCAGCCGGGTTTGCTCCCGGACGTTGCCGCTGGCCGACAGCACCAGACCGGTCCGTGGCAGGTCTGCGAGCAAGCCGTTGGCGAGCCGGGCGTAATGTCCGACCGGCCATTCCTTGAGCGGGTTGGCCGAGTTCAGCGAAAGGTGAATTGCACCGGCGGGCACGGCGGCTTCGGCCCAGGCCGCCGCGTCGGGGGGCACCCGGAGATCGAACCGCGGCGGAGCCAGCACGAACCCCGCGGCCCGAAGCGCCTGGCGCCGCTGCTCGAAGACGGGAAGGCCGGGGTCCGGCGGCGGCAACCAATGCGGGACCAGCCACCGATTCCACCAATGCGGCCGGCCGCCGAGCAGCCCGAGCCGGTGCCGGGCGCCGGTCAATGCCGTGAGGATGATCGAGCGGTCGGCCGCACTGAGGTTGATCGCCACGTCGAAACGCTCGCGTCGCGCGGCGGCCAGCAGTCGCCGATGTCCAGCCAGCGAACGCCGTCCCGGCAGCAACTCCAGCGGCCAGAGACGATCGACGCAGCCGGCGAGGTTCAGGACGTCAGCGGCGACCGGTGTGGTGAGCACGTGCCGTTCGGCCGCCGGATAATGCCGGTGAATCTCCCACAGCGCCGGCAGGAGATGCACGGCGTCGCCCAGGAAACCGAGATCGACCACAATTACTTTGCGGGCGTCGCGCGTCGTGTTGTAGAAGTCCGCCAGTTCCACGGCTGTTGCGCCGGGAGTGTCGAACCTCGCCGCTGCGCTGACGATGAAAAAGCTGCCCATCTCCGTCTGCCTGATTTCCGGCGCCGAGGCGCACCGGATCGGACGCGCTCTGGAGAGCGTGGCCGAATGGGCGGGCGAAGTGATTGTGGTGCTCAATGCCGAGGTGGCGGACGGCACGGATGAAATCGCCCGTCGGAGCGGCGCCCGGGTCTGGCGGGAGCCTTGGAAGGGTCACATTGCCCAAAAGAACTCGGCGGCGGCGAAGGCGACCCAACCTTGGGTGCTCGGGTTGGACGCCGACGAAGTGGTCTCCGTGCCGTTGCGCGCGGAGATCGTGGCCCTGTTTGATCCGGCCGGGTCGGCGGACGCCTTCAGCGCGTACAGTTTTCCGCGGATGTCGTTCTACTGCGGCCGGTGGATTCGCCACGGCGACTGGTACCCCGACCGGCAGACCCGCTTGTGGCAACGCGGGCGGGCGCAATGGACCGGCATCGACCCGCACGACAAACTCCAGGTGGACGGTCGCGTCGGTCGTTTGCGCGGCGATCTGCTGCACTACTCGATGGAGACCTTCGAGCATCAGATCGCCAAGACGATCGCCTACGCCGACGACTTTGTCCGCCAATGCGCGGCGAGGGGCCAGCGGGTCACGTTCCTCGACCTGCTGGTCCGCCCGGCGTGGCGCTTCTGGCGCGGTTATGCGGTCAAGCGCGGGTTTCTGGACGGATGGCAAGGCTACAGCATCGCCTGGATGACCGCGTTCTACACGTTCCTGCGTTACGCGAAGGCGCGCGCCGTCCAAACGCCGGCGCCTCCCGCTGCATGACCGCCACCGACCAAGCGGGCGAACCGGCGCTGCTGCTCTACGAACCGCGCGTTGAAGGGCATCATCCCACCTGGCTACGGTTCATCACGGAGGATTTGTTGTCTGCCGGGTATCGGCTGACGCTCGCCTTGGACTTGCGCCCGCAATCCAAGGCGGTCCTCGAAGACAATCTGGGCGGACTGTTGGCGCGGGTCAGAGTGGTTCCGGCGGTGGAGCCGGACGGTCGGCGTCGCGGCGGCAGCACCTTGCGCTCGGTCCAACTCGGCTTGGCGGAATCGGGTGCGCCGCGGGCGTTTTTGTGTGAGTTCGACGAACTGGCCTCGGTGATCTTCCGGCGCGCCGCGCTGGGGTGGTTGCCGCCGGCCGGACTGCAGGGGCGGATGGGCGGCATCTATCATCGCCCCCGCTTCCTGGCGGCGCCGCGGTGGTCACCGAACCGGTGGCTCAAGCAAGTTGGTTTTCGTCGCCTGGTCTGTCGCGGTTGGCTGCGGCCTTTGGTGTTGTTGGACGAATATCTGGTGCGCGACCTCCAAGCGCAGCATCCCTCGGCGCCGTTTCATTACCTGCCCAACCCGTGCCCGATCGGCTTCGAAGCCGACGGCGTTTCCGCCCGCCGCCAGCTCGGCGTGCCGGCGGATCGGCGCGTATTCCTGTTTTACGGCGGCGGTTATCGTCGCAAAGGCCTGCATGTGGCCGTGGCAGCCATGCGGCAGGTCCCCGTCAGTGAACCCGCCTTCCTGCTCTGCGTCGGCCGGCTGAATCCGCAGGGCGAGACGGCGCTCGCACTGGAAGAACTTAAGCGCCAGGGGCGCGCGTGCCTGATCGACCGCTACGTGTCTTCAGCCGAGGAGCGGCTCAGTTTCGCCGCGGCCGACGTGGTGCTGTTGCCCTACCTGAATCACTTCGGCATCAGCGCGGTTTTGTCGCAAGCCGTGGCCGCGCGCAAGCCGGTCATCGCCTCGGACGAACAACTGCTCGGCCGCCTGACGCGAGATTACCGGCTGGGACTGCTGTTTCCGTCCGGCGATGCCGCGGCGCTGGCGGGGCGAATCCGCGAAGCGACGGGGCTGTCCGCGGAACGCCGGGCCGGATTCGTCGCGGCCGCCGGCGCCTATGCGGAACGAAACTCGCGCGCCGCCTACCGGGCCGCGTTGCTCGCGGCGCTGGGCACAACGTGATGCAATCCCCGAGCCACTCCCGGCCGCCCGGCCCAATGGCGCTGCGAGTCATCCAGCTCAATTCGCTATTGACCGGCGGGGGGACGGATGACCAGTGCGTCCAGCTTGCGGTCCAACTCCATCGGCTGGGGGCCCAAGTCCGGTTGGCGGGACCGGCGGGGCGCGAGTTCGCGCGCGTGGCGCAGGAACTGGAAGTGCCGTTCGTGGCCACGCCCCCGAGCAAGCCCGGCTTCATTCTGGCAGTGGCGAAACTGGCGCGACGCGAGCGCGCTCAAGTCGTGCATGGCCATCACGGACGCGACATGTGGCGCACCGTCCTCGCGGCCCGGATGTCTGGCGTCCGGCCGAAGATCGTCCTCACCCGGCACCTGGCGAAAAGTCCCGGCTCCGCGTTGAGCCGGCGGTTTCTGCTTGGCCAGGTGGATGCCGTGATCGCCGTGTCGGAGTTTGTGGCTCAAGTTCTGCGGGCGGGCCATTACGAGCCCGGCTCGCCGGTCGAGGAACGCCGCGCCCGCCCACCGATGCGGGGAGACTTTTCCAGGATTCACGTCATCCACGGCGGCATCGACACCGACCGCTTCCGGCCGATCGACGCCAGCAACGCCGCGGTCGCCCGCCTGCGCGCGGAATGGGGCTTGGCGCCCGGGCACTTTGCACTCGCGGCCGTGGGCGGCTATGACCTGCCGCTGGGCAAAGGCCAGCGTCGTTTCCTCGAAGCCGCGGCCCGGATCGCCGACCGGGTGCCGGCGGCCCGGTTTCTGATCGTGGGCCGGGGTGATATGCGTTCGGTGCTCGAAGCGGACGTCGAGCGGTTGGGGTTGACGGGACGGGCGATCCTTACGCCGTACTGTCAGGAGATGCCGCTGGCGATGAATGCGCTGGACTGTCTCGTTCACGGGCAGGTGGCCACGGAGGCGTTTCCGGGCGTGGTGCTCGAGGCCTTTGCGTGCGGGAAGCCGGTGATCGCGTCGGCGTTGGATGGCATTCCCGAGGCGTTCGCCATCGGCGGGGCAGGGGAGTTGGTTCCGCCGGGGGACGTGGCGGCGCTGGCAGAAGCCATGGCGCGCTCGGCCGCCGCGCCGCGCCGGGACCTCGTTCAGCGCGAGGCAATGCATCGCACGGTTGCGGAACGCTGCTCGTTGCCGGTGGTCGCGGCGGCGGTTTTGGACTTGTACCGGCAGTTGCTCAGGGTGTGAGCAGCGCCGCGGCTGGTGGTCTCGCGTACGACTTGCCGCCGCGGACCCGGCTGCGGCGGCGGTCGCTCAACCGCCGGCGTGGATTCTGTCGCGGATGAAGCCGGCGGCCCGACGCGTTTGCTCTTCCCAGGTGTAATCGCGGAGGACGTGACGGCGGCACCGCTCAGCGCGCTCGCGCAGCGCGTCCCGGTCGAGCTGGCCCAGCGCGCTCATCTGTTCCTGGAGCGAATCGACCAGGCGCGCGGCATCGGCGTAAGTGGCGGTTTCGCCCAGCAGCGCGTCCACGCCACCCAGGGTCGTGGAGAGGATGGCCGCGCCGCTTTCGACGTAGGAGAAGATTTTCGACGGCAGCGTGTTCTCGTTGCCGTGTGAGGCGGGCCGCGGGTTGACCAACACATCGCAGGTATTGCCGAAGGCGACCGACTCCTGCGCGGTGGCCGGCAAGGGCCGCAATTCCTGGCGCGGGTCCCGGGTGGCCAATTCGCGCAGGGCGTCCATTTTCTTGCCATACCCGCACACGCGCAGAAGCGAGTCGCCGCCGCATCGCTGGTGCGCCCGGATCAACTGCTCGGTGCCGGCGTGGTCTCCCAGCGCACCGTAATACCCGAACACTACGGGACCGGAGTGTTCGGGTATGCGAATCGGCAGGACGGCATCCACATCGCATCCGCCTGGCATCCACAGGGTCGGTTTGCCGTCGGCTGCCAGTCTGCGGGCCGTTGCCTGGCTGGCGGTGATCAGGCCGCTCAGCCGGGGGATCATGCTCGCGTCGGTGACCTGGAACGGCTTGAGTGCGTGGCGCAGCCGCTTGCTCAGCGGCATGCGGCGGCCGAGCCAGGTCGAATCCGTCATGAGGCAGACCCGGGCCCGGGCCGTGTCCGTGCTCGCCAGCCAACGGAGAAAGGCATTGTAGATCGGCGTGAGGTTGTAGCACACGACGGCGTCCGGCTTCCAATCCGACGAGCCAAGCCGACTCCAATGCGCCCGCAACCGGCGGAGGGAACGCCATTGGTGCAGGACCTTGGGACGTTCCTCGGTCAGGCCCAGCCAGCCTTCCCACCAGGGCTCCGGGCCGGGCGTCTCGAGGGGCATTCCGCGCGTGAGCAAGGTGACCTGCCGGATCTCGAAGAACGCGGAAAGACCCCGCAGAAACGCCTTCTCGAACCGCTGCCCCGCCGGGTTCGCGAGCGGAAACGCCGCCTCGGTCAGGGGAGGGACCAGGAAGCCGAGGTAAAGCAGTCGCGGACGACGGGAAGCGCTCATGGCTTTGTTACGTACGGGCGCGACACGGTAGGGGATTGGACCGGCGTGCGCGAACAACTTTTTACGAGGCGGCGTTGGCGCTTGGAACGCCGGCCGTTTTCCGGTATCCACGCGAGCGTGTTGGGTTCATTTGCCGATGCCCCGGCATCGCCGGCGAACTTCGGTCCGGCCGGACGACCGCGGTTCCGGCCGGCACCGGGCGATGGGGGCGGGGATTTCCTGGTTGAGACGGGAGGGCGTTGGCCGGTCCGGCAGGCGGACCGGACCACAGGCGCATGAGACTGCTACCGACAGCGTTGCCGGGCGTGCACCGGATCGACACGAAGCGGGTGCTCGACGAGCGGGGGCTTTTTCACAAGCTCTACCATCCCGTGCTGGCGGAAGCGGCGGGGAGTGAATTCGTCGCCGCCGAGGTCTTTTACTCCGTGTCCACCGCGGGCGTGTTGCGGGGGATGCATTTTCAAACCCCGCCCCACCAGTACACCAAACTGGTGTTCTGTTTGTCGGGGAAGATCCTCGATGTGGTGCTGGATCTGCGGCCCGGTCCCGGTTATGGGCAATGGCTGAGCTTCGATCTGAAGGAGGGCACGCATCGTGGCCTCTGGATTCCGGCCGGATGCGCCCACGGCTTCTTGAGTCTGACCGGCGATGCCACCGTGCTCTACGCGGTTTCCGCCGCGCACCACCCGAAGCATGACGCAGGGGTTCGCTGGGACAGTTTCGGCTTCCAGTGGCCCGTCGAGCGACCGGTCGTTTCTGCGCGCGACCGTGCCCTGCCATGCTTTCAGGACTTCCGAACCCCGTTTCTGCCGGCATGAAGGTGTTCATCGTTGGCGCTTCAGGTCTCGTGGGTCACCATGTGCTGCGGCGTGCACGAACCGAAGGCCACGAGGTGCTGGGCACGTGCCATCGACAGCGCGTGGAAGGACTGGTGCCCTTGTCGCTTGACGATGAGGCCGTATGGCGCGGGCTGCTGGAACGGTTCCGGCCGGAAGCGGTGATCTGTTGCAGCGGTTGGACGTGGGTGGACGGCTGCGAAGACGATCCGGAGCGGGCCCGGCGTGAGAATGCGGTGCAGCCTGCGCGGTTGGCTCAGGCAGCGGCGGAGGGCGGCGCCCGCTTCGTTTATTTCTCCACAAGCTACGTGTTTGACGGCGTGGCGGGCCCTTACGACGAGGAGGGAATTCCGCACCCGCTTTCCGCGTATGGCCGCTCGAAATGGGCGGGGGAGCAGGAGGTGGCCGCGGCCACCGGTGGGGCGGCTTGCATCGTTCGGACCATGGGCGTGTACGGGCCGGAGCCGCAGGAGAAGAACTTCGTCTATCAGGTCCGACGGGTGTTGTCCCGGGGGCAGTCGCTCCGGGTGGCGTCCGATCAATTCGGCAATGCCACGCACGCGGAGGATGTCGCCGCGATCACGCTCGCCTTGTTGGGCCGGAACGGTTCCGGCGTTTGGAACGTGGCGGGGCCCGATCCCGAGTTGCGGCGATCCGATTTCGCCCTCCAGATCGCGCAGGGCTATGGGCTCGATGCCGGACTGATTGAACCGGTGCCCACCGGGGAACTTTGCCAGAAGGCGATTCGTCCCCGACACGGCGGCCTCCAGATTCGCAAGCTTCAGGCATTCGGCTTCTCTCCCCGTCGCTTCGCGCCCTGGTGATGCCCGCCACGCTGCGGAACATCCTCGGGAAGGATCCTGTACTGGTGCACTTTCTGTCTCAATTGCGACGGAAAGCGTGCCGTCACGGGCAGGAAGCCTGGCGTGGACGGTTGCGGGCGGTGGGTTTGTCGAGTCCGCGGGGTTTAGCGCCCGGTTGCGGGCGGCGGCGAGGCGGTAGCGGAAGCCCGGCGTTGCTCGAAGCGTGCGGTTGCGGTTTCCATGCCCTTTTCCGCATGCGTTTTGACGCGCTTGATCCAGCGCCATTTGGTCAAACCAAAGAACCGACTTCGGCGCACCACCGGGTTGGGCGGCGAGGCCAGGATCCGATCGAAGAACGCCAGCAGCCGATCGTGATCCCATTCCTGGTTGGGACGATTGTCGTGGAAGGGCGGCGCGCTGAGGTAGCGCAGATAGCGCGCTTCGTCGGCGTCCACCCGGCAGATATGCTCGATGCAGGCCGCGTCGGAGTCGAAATCCCGCCGGTCGATGAAGGCCTGCGGATTGAACTGCGTCTTGACCGTGACGTCGCCCCAGAAGATCGGCACCGTGCGGGCGGCGAAGGCATCGACTATTTTCTCGGTCGTGTAGCCGGGGACATCCGAGTTTTCGAAGGCGATGTGAAACTTGTATCGCGCGAGGAAATCTCGCTTGGCGGCCACTCCGGGCGGCACGCGCCAGCCCAAGTTGTTCAGGCCGCCCCCGCCTGAGTCCACGCGCCGGCGGGCATTGAGCTGCTCGAAAAAGGCGCTGCGAATCCGCACGCTGCGATCGGCATAGCCCACGAGGAAGGAGCAGAACGCGGTTTTGCGGCGGGACTCCGCCGTCCAGTCCTCGTCGCCGGATCGGACCAGGTCGCCGGCGTCGCGCCACAGGCTGTAGTAAGGCGCATGAAAGGCGCGCGGGTCGTCGAGCTTGATGGACGTGATCGCGAAGTCGCACTGCCGCCAGTTCGGCGCATAGCGTTCCTGAGTGTAAAAGATCTTCGTGCACGGATAGAGCCGGTGGCGCTGGCCCTCATGAGTGAAGACGATGTAGTCCGGGTACTCCGTCGATACCAGTTCGTAGCGGCGGCGGAGAATGGGGAGGAAGGGATTGTGCTCCCGTTCGAGGGCGGGAAAGTCCACGAAATCCATCAACACGCGCTGCATCGCAGGGATGCTTCCCGAGCCGGCCGGCGGTTTCAAGCGAACTCCCCCGCTTCCCGGTGGATCGGTCGCACCGACTCGCGACGAAGGCAGGGGCGCAGCGCGCGCCAGCCGGATCGATCGCCGGGCCCGGGACGCAATCGCCGGTCAGGCGAGGATGTCTTTGACCACGCTGCCGTGGATGTCGGTGAGCCGGAAGTCGCGGCCCTGAAAACGGTAGGTCAACCGCTTGTGGTCGATGCCCAGGCAGTCGAGGATCGTGGCGTTAAGATCGTGGATATGCACCGGGTTCTCGACCACGTTGTAGCAGAAGTCGTCCGTGAGGCCGTAGTCGAGACCGGGCTTCACGCCGCCCCCGGCCAGCCACACCGAGTAGCACCGGCCGTGGTGGTCGCGGCCATAGTTGTCGGGTTCGATCTTGCCCTGGCAATAGACCGTGCGTCCGAACTCGCCGCCCCAGACGACCAGCGTTTCGTCCAGGAGCCCGCGCTGCTTCAGATCCTTGACGAGTCCGGCGCTGGGCTGATCGCAATCGACACATTGTTCGCGGAGCCGGCGGGGCAGGTTGCCGTGTTGGTCCCAGCCGCGATGGTAAAGCTGGATGAAACGCACGCCCCGCTCGGCCATGCGGCGCGCCAGAAGACAATTGGCGGCGAAGCTGCCCGGTCGCTTCACGTCCGGGCCGTAGAGTTCCAGGCTCGCTGCCGGTTCCTGCGAAACGTCCACCAGTTCGGGGACGGAGGTCTGCATCCGAAAGGCCATCTCGTACTGGGCGATCCGCGTGTTGATCTCGGGGTCGCCCACGGCCTGGAAGTGCCGGGCGTTCAATTGGGCCATCCCGTCCAACATGCGGCGGCGACCGTCGGCGCTGATGCCCGGCGGGTTTGACAGGTAAAGCACCGGGTCGCTCCCGGAGCGGAACTGGACACCTTGATACTCCGAGGGCAGGAAACCGGCGCTCCACAGCCGCGTGTACAGAGGCTGATCGCTTTCCTTGCCGTTCGAGATCATCACGATGAATGCCGGCAGGTTTTCGTTTTCGCTGCCCAGCCCGTAACTGAGCCAGGCGCCGACGCAGGGCCGGCCGGGTTGCTGAAAGCCGGTCTGGATGAAGGTGATCGCCGGGTCGTGGTTGATCGCCTCGGTGTTCACGGTCCGCACCAGGCAGAGGTCGTCCACGATGGACGCGGTGTGCGGGATCAGCTCGCTGAGCCAGGTGCCGTTCTGGCCGTGCTGCGAGAACTTGAAGAGCGATTTCACGCACGGAAACGAGCTCTGTCCCGAAGTCATCGTGGTGATGCGCTGGCCCATGCGCACGGAGGCGGGGAGTTCGGTGCCATGCACCTTTTCCAGATTGGGCTTGTAGTCGAACAGGTCGATCTGTGACGGCCCGCCCGCCATGTGCAGGTAGATCACGCGTTTGGCCTTCGGGGCGAAGTGGGGCAGGCCGGGCAGGCCTCCGACGCGCTTGAGCTTCAGGGGCGCCTCGGCCAGCAAGGCGGGGTTCAACAGCGAGCCCAGCGCGGCGGTGCCGATGCCCGTGGCCAGGCGACCGAAAAAGTGGCGGCGCGTCAGTTGCAGGAAGTGCTCGCGGATCGGGTCCATGTCAGTGCGGGTCAACCGTTGGTCATCGTTTCATCCAGGTTAAGGAGCATGCTGGCGATCGTGCTCCAGGCGGCCAGTTCGGCGCGATCCAGCCCCTCGCGGACCGGGAAATCCCCCACCGAGAGGAGGCGGGCGGCGGCCTCCGGACGGGCGCGATACTCGGCGAGTTGCGCGTTCAGGACCCGGAGGAGGATCTGCGTTTCCTCGTCCGTGGGCGGCCGGGCGGTGGCCAGGCGGAATCCGAAGGCGAGGCGGTGTTCGGCATCGGCACCGCCTTCGGTGAGCATGCGTTGTGCTAGCCCGCGCGCGGCTTCCACGATCTGCGGGTCGTTGAGAAAGGCGAGCGCCTGCAACGGCGTGTTCGTCCGGGGGCGGCGGACCACGCAGTACTCGCGGGTTGGCGCGTCGAAGATCAACATGCTGGGAGGCGGGCTCTGGCGTTTCCAGTAAGTATAGAGGCTGCGCCGGAATTGGGCGTCGCCCTTGTCGGGGACGTATTTCTGCGAATTGTTGAAGGAGACCGCCTCCCAAAGCCCGGGCGGTTCATACGGCTTCACGCTGGGTCCGCCGATCTTTTCGACGAGCAAGCCGCTCGCGCACAAGGCGGTGTCCCGCAGGGCCTCGGCGTCCAGACGGAAGCGCGGTCCGCGGGCGAGCAGCCGGTTCTCCGGGTCGCGAGCCACCTGGTCGGGGGTCACGCCGGAGGACTGCCGGAAGGTGGCCGAAGTCACCATCAGGCGGTGCAGGTGTTTCACGTCCCATCCGCTGTGCTGGAACTCGGTCGCCAACCAGTCCAGCAGCTCGGGATGCGATGGCGGCTCGCCTTGCACGCCGAAATCCTCGGTCGTCTTCACCAGCCCGGTGCCGAAATGTTGCTGCCAGAAGCGGTTCACAATGACCCGCGCGGTCAATGGATGTTCCGGGCTGACCAGCCATTCCGCCAGGCCCAGCCGGTTGGTCGGCGCGCCGGGTGGCAGGGGGGGCAGAATGCTCGGCACCCCGCGCATCACTTTGTCGCCCGGCTTGTCGTACTCGCCGCGCAAGAGCACGAAGGTGTCGCGCGGTGCCGCAGCTTCCTTGGCCACGAGCGTCGTGGGAATCGCGCCCTCGATCGCAGCCTGTTCCTCGCGCCACGTGGCGAGCCGATCGAACAGGTCGTGAAACTCCGGCGATCGTTGGCGGCGATAGGAGTCGCGGACCTCCGCGCCCCAATTGCCGGCCGGTGTGGCGGTGACCGAGAGCATCGCGGCCGGGCGAGGCGGTGGCGTGTCGCCGTCGCCCAATTGCGGGCTGAAGGCGAAGGATTTCGCGCCCTGGTAATTGACCATCTTGACCAGGAGCCGGTTCTCTCCCGCCGCGAGATCGACGGTGAACCGGGTGCGCACGCCGGGGTATTCCTGGGGTTGGGTCTGCGCGATCACCAATCGTTCGTTCAGCCAAACCTTGAAGACATCATCGGCCCGCAAGGCGATCTCCAAGCGCGTCGTCACGGGCGCGTGGATGCGGCGGAAGAGGTAATATGCGCCGTGAACACCGTGGAGTTCATCGACCAACACGTGTGGGGCGCCATCGTCCAGGTCATTGCGGACGTCCCACCGGATTTCCTCGCGAACGCCGGCGTAAGCGCGGTCGAAGTCGAGTTTCGTCTCCGGTTCGTAGGGCTTCGCCAGGCCGGCGGCCCGGCCCTCGGTTTTGAAGGGACCGATCACCTGCCACGGATCGAAACGGGGTGGACGCAGCGCGCGAACCAGGTCCTCACCTTGCGCCCCGGCCAGACGGAAATGCCCGAGAGCGCGGTGAGCTTTGTCGGCCTCGAACCTGAGCCGCACGCGCAACTCCGCATTCGTGGGGACCACCACCGGCTCTCCGAGCACGAACAGGGCCTGATGCGGTGCGGTCGCGGCGTCGCCTGCCACGCTCCAGCCGGTGTCGGCCTTGCCGTCGATCGCGCGTCCCACCTCGTTCTCGCCTTCGTGCGCGTCGGCCAGAGCGAAGGCAAAGCCAAGTTTCTGGGGCGTGGCATCGGGACCGGGCGGGACCCATTCCGCCTCGAATTCGGAAAGTTGAAAGCGCCCGTCCTCGGCGCGGGCGCTGGACCGGCGCGGGAGCGAATCGTCGGGCAAGGCCTCGAGGCGCAGGCCGGCAAGCAGCCCCGGCGTCGGTCGAAAGGTCAATTCGTAGCTGTCGGTTTCGGGGTTCCCCCCGCGGGCGAGAACCGACTGGTCGGCTTCGATGTTTAGTGCTGCGCCATTGGTGAGTACCGAGCGGGCGTGGAGCGGTGCCAGAGGGATCCAGCCTGGCGACAACCGCTGGTTCCAGGCGCGTGCCCAGCTTTGCTGGCCGGCGTCGAGGTTCGGGTCCGGCTGTTCGACGCGGGCCTGGGCCTGGGCGATCTGGTCCTTCAGCCAGCCGAGCCGTTCGGTTTGTTTGGGGGAGGGGAGTTTGAGAAACGGATCCGGGTTCGGTCGGTTGCCATCCATGATGGGTCCGTCGAGTTGGTTGAAGAAGGCAAAGAGACCGTAGTACTCGCGATGCAGGATGGGATCGTACTTGTGGGTATGGCAGCGGGCGCAGACCAGGGTGAGTCCCAGCCAGGTGGTGCTGGTCGTCTCGACGCGGTCGAAGGCGTACTTGGCCGCGTACTCGGCATCAATGGCGCCGCCTTCGCCGGTACTCATGTTGCAGCGGAGGTAGCCGGTGGCGATTTGCTGGTCGGTCGTAGGGTTCGGCAGGAGGTCACCGGCCAGTTGGTCGATGGTGAACCGGTCGAAGGGCTGGTTCTCATTGAACGCCTTGATCACCCAATCGCGATAGGCCCAGATGTCCCGGCGCGCGTCGATGTGGAAGCCGTGGGAGTCGGCGTAACGGACGGCATCCAGCCAATAGCGGGCCGCATTCTCGCCATAGCGCGGCGAGGCGAGCAGACGGTCCACCAGCTTGTCGTAGGCTTCGGAGGACTGGTCGGCGAGGAACCGGTCCACCTCTTCGAGCGTCGGCGGCAAACCGGTCAGATCGAGGGTTGCTCGGCGGATCAGGGTGGTCTTGTCGGCTTCGGGGGCGGGCTTAAGACCTTCCTGCTCCAGGCGGTTGAGGACAAAGCGATCGATCTCGTTCCGCGGCCACTGCGCGGCCCGCACCGGCGGCAAGGGAGGCCGTTGGGGCTTGACGTAGGCCCAATGCTCCGGCCAGTTGGCCCCGGCGGCAATCCAGGACTTGAGCTTCTCGATTTGCTCCGGCGACAACTTCTTCCCCGACTTGCGAGGTGGCATCACATCGTCTTCGTCCGGGGTGGTGATGCGAGCGACCAACGCGCTCCTGCCTTGGTCGCCCGGCACGACGGCCTGGTGCCCGTCTTTGAGCTGTGCCAGCGCACCGGGTTTCTGGTCGAGTCGCAAGCCGGCCTTGCGGGCCTCCTCGTCCGGCCCGTGGCACGCGTAGCAGTTCTCGGCGAGGATCGGCCGGACCTCCCGATTGAAGTCCGGACCGGTCGCGACGCCCGGGGCCGCGTTCAAACGGGTTGCGAGGCCGATCGCCGCGACGGCGAAGCTGCGTCGAACAAATGCCCGGAAGCGATGCATTGCTGGATGCCTACTCTAAGTGATAAGTAAATGGAACAAAGTTTTTTCTGCCTTGAGCTGCCCGTTGGTGGCCTCGACACCGCGGGTGGTGTTCACGCCTCGCGCCTCGTCGGGCCGTCGGGTGCGGCGCGGCGGCTTGTCAAGGCCGGTCCGAGGCCGCACACTGCGGGTCCATGCTCGGCAGTGTCATCAACGGCGTTTTCATCCTCCTCGCCGGTCTGGCGGTTGGGTTGCGTCTGCCCGAAATCCCCGCCGCCACCCAACGCCGGATCCAGGTGGTTTTAGGGGTGCTCACGTTGGGCCTGGGCTTTCACGTGGTCTGGCGGGGGATCAACGGCTCGGCGCTCCCGGTCTTGCGCCAGACGCTCGTGGTGTTGTCGGCTTGGGTTCTCGGCAAACTCAGTGGCCAGCTCCTCGGCCTGCAACGATCGCTAAACGGCCTCGGCGGCTATGCCCGCGAACGACTCACCCGGCGCGGGGCGGCCCAGGGCGATGTTTTCGCCGCGGCGACCGTGGTCTTCTGCCTGACCCCGCTGGCCGTCGTGGCGCCGGTTCAGCAGGCGCTGGGCGACGACGGGCGAGGGTTGTTGCTCAAGTCGGTGCTGGATGGCCTGGCCGCGATGGCGTTCATCCGAAGTTGCGGTTGGGGGGTTGCGCTGGTGGCGCTGCCGGTCGTGGCCCTGCAGGGCACGCTGGTCTTGCTGTTTGAGGCGCTGCGGGGTTGGGTCGGCGCCGCGCAGATAACCGACTCGATCTACGCGACCAGCGGATTGCTGCTGGTGGCGGTGGCGTTGGTGATGCTCCAAGTCATGCGCGTGCGCCTCGCGGATTATCTGCCCAGCCTGCTCTGGGCAGGATTGCTCGCCTGGGGGCTGCTGTAAGCTTTCAAATCCCCGCCGTCCGCCCGGCGGTCAAGGGGTCGAGACGCCCCGTCCTCAGGCCCTTCGAGGGGGCGGAGCCAGCCTATGCGCGGGCGCCGCGGCGGCGGGCGGAGGCGAGCCAGACCGCCAGACCGCCGACAACCAGGAGCATTGACGAGCGGGGTTCCGGGATGCTCAGGGGTTCGCTGTAGAAGAACTGTCCCATCGACACCATGTTCGCCACATCGCCCGCACCATCGTCCGCGCCTCCGATCAACGGGATGTTGCCGCTGTTGATCCGCACCCGCGCAACCTGCTCCCCGCCATCGAAGCGAACGCCCAGAAAACTCACCCCCTCTTCCGAGGGCGGAACCAGATAATAGCCCAGGAGTTGACCGGAAATGTCCCAGTATTCAACCATGGAGGGGTGGAGTTCACCCTTGGGCGTGTGGACGTTCATGAAAATCGCGCCGAAAGCGGAGACCGCGGCTGGCGTCCCCGGCTCGCCCGGAACGAAGAAACGGATGTCCGTCACCGTGCTGTTGATCGGCGCGAACATGCGGTGGTCACCATAGGCGGCAAACTGGGCTTGATAGCTGGGTTGCACGTCGCCGAAGGCCGGCAGTACCGATTCACCCGTTACGGCGCTCACGCGCAGACCCGTTCCGAGGGTTGACAGACCGACCCCGACCGGGACGTCGTTCTTGAAGTAGTTTGCCGGCAAGGAGCTCGGGGTGGCGAGTCCGCTTGGCACCACGTCCCAGTCGAGGTGGCGCAAGCCGTTTACATACAGGCCGCCGCCCACGCCGTTGTCCACGGGCGTGCTGCCGGTTTCGCTGGCGGCCACGCGAAAGGCGTCGATCGTATCTTGAATCTCCGCGGTGGCCGTTCCGGCATCACTGAACACCACGGCGCCCGCGTGACTGGAGGGAGTGAGGAAAGCGAAGGCAACCGCCCCTGACAGCAGAACCAGAAACTGTTTTTGCATAAGCGACTGTGAGGTCATCATTGGCTAATGACGTTGTCAATCGGGAAATCCCTCCTGCTACTAATGATTTATACCTACGCGCGCTAACGTAAATCTGGGAGCAACGACGGGGGGTTTTGGGCCGGTTGGTTCTGCGCGCCGGCCGCCGTTCGACCTGGGTGTCCGACCGGATTCCGGCAAGTCCAAGATCGGTGGACGCGACCGTCGAACCGCGGCGCTGCCTTTCGCTGCCGCCTTCGAGCACCCCAAGGCGGCAGGGGTGGCGGTGCTGTGGCGGTGGTGCTTGACAGAGGCGCAATCCCGCGGAGATTGGCCGGCGTTGCGCGTCCAACCAGTCAACGCGTGAACTCCCGGAAATGATACACAACACTCAGGGGGGACCGCCGTCGCCCGAAGAATTTCAGCGCCAACTCTCGGAGCTGATGCGCCAGCAGATGACCCAAGCGCGCGCCGCCGCGGCCCACCCCCAGGCCGACCGCGGCGGGGAAGAACCGCGCCTCGAAGACGATCCGGTTTTCCAGTTCGACAAGAAGCCGAAGGACGTGAAGGCGCACCTGGACCGGTTCGTGATCCGCCAGGACGAAGCCAAGAAGGTTTTGAGCGTGGCGCTCTGCGACCATTATCACCACGTCCGGCTCGCCCTCGAGGGCAAGGAGCAACCCAATTACGCCAAGCAGAACTTGATCCTCATCGGTCCGACCGGCGTTGGCAAAACGTACTTGATCCGGAGCATCGCGGACTTGATCGGCGTGCCGTTCGTGAAGGCGGACGCCACCAAGTTCAGCGAAACCGGCTACGTGGGTGCCGACGTCGAGGATCTGGTCCGCGAGTTGTTCCGGCGCTCCAACAACGACCTGCGCCGCGCCCAATACGGCATCATTTACATCGACGAGATCGACAAGATCTCCGCCGCCGCGAACGTGAGCGGGCGCGACGTGAGCGGGCGCGGCGTGCAGACCAATCTGCTCAAGCTGATGGAGGAAACCGAAGTCCCGGCCCGGTCGCCGAACGACATCGCCGGCCAGCTCCAGGCGATGATGGAGTTGAGCCAGCGCGGCAAGAAACCGGTGGA
Source organism: uncultured bacterium (assembly GCA_963735925.1). GTDB lineage: Bacteria > Verrucomicrobiota > Verrucomicrobiia > Limisphaerales > J093 > DSVZ01. The sequence goes on along the minus strand of CAVTMT010000002.1, from coordinate 112,190 downwards.
GAGCATCAACACCAAGCACATCCTCTTCATTGTCAGCGGCGCCTTCACCGGCCTGGAAAAGGCGGTGCGCCGGCGTCTGCGCGAAGCGACGATCGGCTTTGCGGCCAAGGGCGCGAATGTGGCGGACGATTTCGAGGTCACCACGCACGCCCAGACCCGTGATTTCATCGAGTACGGCTTCGAGCCGGAATTCATCGGCCGCCTGCCGGTGAGGGTCTATTGCCACCCGCTGGGCGTGGATGACCTCTTCGGCATCCTGCGCACCTCGGAAGGCAGCATCATCCGCCAGTACGAGCAGACGTTCGCCGCCTATGGAATCGAGGTGTTGTTCCGCGACGATGGCCTGCGCCGCATAGCCGAACTGGCCGGGGACGAACAGACCGGCGCCCGCGGACTCATGACGGTGTGCGAACGCGTGTTTCGCGAGTTCAAATTCGAGCTGCCCTCGACGCAGGTGCGGCGGTTCGTGGTGACGCGCGAACTGGTGGACGACCCGGCGGCGGCGCTCAAGCGCTTGCTGGTGGAGAGCGCCGTCGAAGCGCGCGCGGTGATTCATCAACTGGTCCATGAGTTTGCCGAGCGATTCACGCGGGAACACGGGCTGAGAATCCGGTTCACCGAGGCGGCGGCGGACCGCCTGGTGGTGCTGGCGCAGGAACAAGGCCAGCATGTCCGCGACTTGTGCGGCGAGCGGTTCAAGGACTACCAATTCGGTCTGAAGTTGATCGCGCAGAACACCGGCCGAGCCGAGTTCGTCCTGGACCTGGACGCGGTGGAGCAACCCGACAAGACCCTCAGCGACTGGGTGGTGGCGAGCTATCGCAATCCTGAGGGCGGCCCCGGACCCGCGCCGGCGGCACCTGCCTGAACTCGAATGCCCCGGCCTGCCGATGTGAACGCCCGCCCCGCACGCGCGGCCCTCGTTTCGCCCGGCGCCCGACTGGGCCTGGCCCACTTCGCGGCGCAAATCGTCGAACGGACGGATCGCGAGCATCCGGCGGATGCGGGGCTGCGTGACCTGCTACGCCGGGAATCCGGGTTGAGTCGCGATGCGGGGGCGCGCCTGAGCCGGTTGGTCTTCGACACGTTTCGCTGGTGGGGCTGGCTGGATGGGGCGCTGACTTTGCCGGACCGGGTGCGGCAGGCAGCGAAGCTGGCGGATCGTTTCCGCGAGGAGCCCGGTTCTTTTGCCGACGCGGAGTTGATGGCCAAGGCGGTGCCGGATTGGGTTTCGCAGTTCGTCAGTGTGACCCCGGCCTGGGCGCGCGCGCTCCAGAGCGAACCACCCCTCTGGCTGCGGGCGAAGGCCGGGCAGGGGCGGAAGGTGGCCGCATGGCTCGGCGATTGCCAGCCCGCACCGGTCGCGGCATTGACCGACACGTGGCGCTACGTTGGGACCACCGATCTGTTTCGCACCCCCGCCTTCCAGGCCGGCGAGTTCGAAATCCAGGATCTCCATTCGCAGGCGGTGGGCTGGCTGTGCGATCCGCAGCCGGGCGAAACCTGGTGGGACGCGTGCGCCGGCGAAGGTGGCAAGACGCTGCACCTTTCGGACCGGCTGCGGAATCGGGGATTGATCTGGGCGAGCGACCGGGCCGGGTGGCGACTGCGGCGCCTCAAGCAGCGGGCCGCGCGGGCGGGCGTTTTCAATTATCGCGCCGCCGCATGGGACGGTGGACCGAAGCTGCCGACCCGGACGCGATTCGACGGCGTGCTCGTCGATGCCCCGTGCAGCAATCTCGGCACCTGGCACCGCAACCCCCACGCCCGCTGGACGGCCACGCCGGCGGACGTGCACGAACTGGCGGCCGTGCAGTTTCAGCTCCTGACCCACGCGGCACCGGCGGTGAAACCCGGAGGTAAGTTGCTTTACGCGGTTTGCACGCTGACCACGCCGGAGACCGTCGAACTCGTCGAATCGTTCACGCGGGCGATGCCCGAGCTCGCGCCGCTGGCCTTGCCGGGCCCGTTCGCGTCCCCGGTGGGCCGGACGCAATTGACGCTCCCTGCGGAGCCCGGCGGCGGCAATGGCATGTTCATCGCCGCCTGGCGAAGACGCTGAGCGGTTCGACGAGGGGGCGACGTTTTTCTTTGCCGAGGGGGTGGGGTCTCTGGGAAGCTCCGAACACAGCATGAAAACGACGAAGCCAGCACTGACCGTCCTCGTGGCGGGTCTGGCGGTGGGAGTCCTGCTTGGGAGCCGGACCGATGCCGGGGAGGCCGCCAGCGACCTGAAGCCGATTCCCGAACCCGAGCTTCAGAAGATTGCCGCGGCCGTGCCGACCCGGCCAATCGTCGCGCCCGCCAAGCCGCGGAAGCTGCTGCTGTTTTGCCTGAATGTCGGTTACGGGGGGCATCCGTCGGCCGAGTACGCGAACCACGCTTTTGCGTTGATGGGAGAAAGGACGGGCGCGTTCCAGGCCGTGGTCAGCCGCGACCCCGAGGTTTTCCGGCGCGACCGGCTGAAGCAGTTCGACGCGGTCTTCTTCAACAACGACGTGGGGAATCTCTTCACCGATCCCGAGCTGCGGGAAAACCTCGTCGAGTTCGTGACCGGCGGCGGCGGCTTGTTGGGCGTGCATGGCACCACCGTCGCCTTCACCCAATGGCCGGGAGCGGTCGAGGACTGGCCGGAATTTGGCGTTATGCTCGGCGCGCGCGGGGCAAATCACCGGGAAAGCACCGAGCATGTGTTCATCAAGCTCGACGACCCGGCGCACCCGCTGAACGCGGCCTTCGGCGGACAGGGGTGGGACTATCGGGACGAGTTCTTCCGCGTTCACGATCCGTACTCCCGAAACCGCGTGCGGGTGCTGTGCAGCATCGACACCGCCAAGACCGACCTCAGCCAGGGCCGCGGCTTCGGCAATCTGGAGCGGCCGGACGGGGATTTCGCGCTCGCCTGGATCCGCAACTACGGTCGCGGGCGGGTCTTCTATTGCACCATCGCGCACAACCTCTACGTGTTCTGGGACCCGCGGATGCTTCAGTTCTATCTCGGCGCGATTCAGTTCGCGCTCGGCGACCTGCCGGCGCCAACCACACCCAGCGCCCAGCTCACGACAGCGACACGGGCGCAGGAGAAACTGGGCTGGCGGCTCGGCGTCGAAGCCTACACCTTCAGCAAGTTCACCTTCTTCGAGGCCATCGACAAGACGGCCAAACTGGGGCTGTCGTACATCGGCGGACTCAGCTTCCAGAAGGTGAGCGCGGACATTCCGAAAAACTTCGAGCCCGGCCTGAGCGACGACGAATTGCGCACGGTTCGCCTCAAACTCGATGCCGCCGGCCTGCGGCTGCTCACGTACTTTATCCAGGACATTCCGGGCGATGAGGCGGGGTGCCGGCAGGTGTTCGAGTTTGGGCGCAAGCTGGGGATCGAGACCTTCATGGCCGAGCCCCGGCTGGAGGCGCTCGACACGATCGAGAAGTTCGCCGACCAGTACGGCATCAACGTGGCGCTCCACAACCACGACCAGAAGGCGTCGCCGAACACCTGGAGTCCGGAGGCGATCCTCAAGGTCTGCCAAGGTCGCAGCCGGCGGTTGGGTGCGGCGGCGGACATCGGTTACTGGCTGCGCGGTGGCATCGACCCGATCCAAGGCGTGCGCCAGCTCAAGAACCGGTTGATCACCGTCCAGATGCACGACCTGAACGAGATCTCCGCCGACGGCCACGATGTTCCCTGGGGGACCGGCAAAGGGCGTGCCGAAGCGCTGATCCGCGAGGTGCAACGGCTGGGGCTGAAGCCGACGATGTGGGGACTGGAGTACTCGTACGACTTCGATGACAACGCCGCGGCCGTCGCGCGCTGTGCGGCGTACTTCAACCAACTCACCACCCAACTGGCGCCATGAGCACGACCAACGAAATCCGCGCCATCGACCAAGCCTTCGAGGCGCTGAAAACCTACGACGCCGGATCGAGTCGGGCGGCGTTGGTGCCGATCAACGACGCGGTGGTCGCCGCCATGAGGGATGAGCCGGGACGAGTGCAACTGGAAGCACGTCTGGCCGCCGTGCTGGCTGCCGGCGTGCCGGCGGTGGCCAAGGCTTATGTCTGCGGCAAACTGCGGCTCATCGGCGGGGCGGCCAGCGTTCCCGCGCTGGCCGCGCTCCTCGGCAACGCGGAGTTGTCGCATGCGGCGCGCAACGCGCTTGAAACCATGCCTTGCGCCGAAGCGGCGGTTGCACTTCGCAGCCGTCTGGCGAAGCTGAGTGGTTTGCCAAAGGTCGGCGTGGTGGCGTCGCTCGGCATACGGCGCGACGCGGCCAGCGTGCCGGATTTGAAGACGGCGTTGCGCGACGGCGACGCGCAGGTGGCGGGCGCGGCGGCGGCGGCTTTGGGCGAGATTGGCAACGCCGCGGCGGGTGAGGCCCTGCGGGAGTTTCTGCCTCGCGCGACGGCGTCGGTCCGTGCCATCGCGGCGGACGCCGCTCTTGTTTGCGCGGCAAGGCTCAAGGCTGGAGGCGACGAAGCGGCGGCCCGCGCTTTGCGGAGTGTGCTCACCGCAGCCGACCAACCGGAGTACATCCGCGCAGCGGCGAAACTCGGTAACGATTGAGGCTTGATTCAGCAACGCGGGCAAAAGACCCCCGCATAAGGGTATCTCGGTGGCTATGAATCCGTTCGTAATCGTGGTCCCGCTGGTGCTGCTGGCCGGTGGCGTCGCAACCTTCCTCTTGGTACCGCTCGATTGGGGAATCCGCGTCGCGTTGCTGGTGAGCGACGTGGTGGCGGCGGCCATCGTCGGCTTCATCCTCTGGCGGCGCGGCCAGCGGTGACATCGGCGCCAGTGGCCGCGCCGCATACGCCGGCGGGTCGGGCGACCAGCGGGGTCCTAGTGTGGTGACAGCCCTATGAAGAACATCCTTCCCTGCCTGGGCGCGTTGGCGCTGGTGGTTACGTCCGGACGAACGGTGGTCGCGTCTCAGCCCTTGGCCGGATCGCGACCCAACATCGTGCTCGTCATGACGGACGATCAGGGTTACGGCGAGTTGGGTTGCCATGGCAATCCGATCATCCGGACGCCGCACCTCGATCGCTTGCACGACCTGAGTGTGCGCTTCACGAACTTCCACGTCAGTCCGACCTGTGCGCCCACGCGCTCGGCGCTGATGACGGGCCGGCACGAGTTCAAGAACGGCGTCACACACACGATCTTCGAGCGTGAACGCCTGGCCTTGACGGCCACGACCCTCGCCCAGGTGCTCCAGTCCGCCGGCTACACCACCGGCATCTTTGGTAAGTGGCATCTCGGCGATGAAGACGCCTACCAGCCCGGCCGGCGCGGGTTCGACGAGGTGTTCATCCACGGCGCCGGTGGCATCGGCCAGACCTATCCGGGCAGTTGTGGCGACGCGCCGGGGAACGGGTACTTCAATCCCACCATCCGGCACAACGGACGATTCGAGCGTACCGAAGGGTATTGCTCGGACGTGTTCTTCGGCCAGGCGGTGAAATGGATAGACGCGCACCGCGGCGGTTCCCGGCCCATTTTCGCCTACATTGCGCCCAATGCACCGCATGACCCTTTCGTGAGTCCCGGTCCGGAATATGATCGCCTCTATGCCGGCAAGGGACTGGGCAAATACACCAGCCCCTATTACGCCATGATTTCGAACCTGGACGACAACGTGGGCAGGTTGCTCGAACGACTGGGCCAATGGGGGTTGGAAACAAACACGCTGGTCATCTTCATGACCGACAACGGCCATTCCGTGCCGGAGGCCTACAACGCTGGTATGCGCGGGATGAAATGTGGACCCTACCAGGGCGGTACGCGGGTGCCGGTATTCTGGCGTTGGCCGGGAATCCTTACGCCGGGCGATCGACCGCAGCTCACCGCGCACATCGACATCTTCCCCACCCTCGCCCAACTGGCGGGCGCCAGCCTGAGCAGCGCCGCCGCCCTACAGGTCGAAGGCCGGAGCCTGTTGCCGTTGCTGGAACGCGCGGATTCAGCCTGGCCGGATCGGTTCCTCTTCACGCATGTCGGTCGGTGGGACCGCGGACTGGCGCCGCAGTCCAAGTACCGCCAGTGCGCCGTGCAAAACAGCCGGTTCTCGTTCGTGAACAACACCGAACTCTACGACCTCGCGGCCGACCCGGGCGAGACAAAGAACGTCATCGACGACCAACCGCAGGTGGTCGCTGAATTCCGGGCGGCTTACGACCGCTGGTGGAATTCGATTTTGCCTTGCCTCGTGAATGAATTCGCGGTCGGGCCGCGGATCAATCCGTTCAAGACGGCCTATTGGGAACAATTCAGCGGCGGCCCGGACGTGACGCTTTCGGAGCTGATGGACCCCGCTCGTTTCAAGTAGCGCGAACTTCCGGGATGGCACCGGTCGGCGTCAGACCGTGGTCGCCGACACGAAGGTGTCCCGGTGGCCCATGCGAATCGGGCCGCCGATCCTGGGTGCAGCCAAGGGCTTGGCGCGGTCGGCGGGCCGATCATCCGGTCAGCCCCCAGGGGGAACAGGAAGGCTAACCGGCCCCACCGGAGCCGCTCATTTTCCGGTGGACAGCGTCACCGTTTGGTCACACTATTTGAACGTGGCACCGAAAAACGATGTCACAATCCTCGTAATGACCTGGACGAGTCGATGCATCTGGCATTGCAGAAACCAAGTCACCGGCAGTCGCGCCGGCGGCACCGCTCGTCATCCCAGGTCCAACCCAGGTGAGATCCTATGCCAAAATCACTCGAAGTGATCACCGAGACCATCCACAACCCCAAACACCCGTTTCGCCAGACCGAGGATCGGCCGGGCAAACAGAAGAAGAACCGGTACGAGCGGCGAAAGATTCGCGAGTTCATCCGGTTCGGTGATTGGTCGGAGCAGATGGCCGGGTAACCGGGTAATTCTCAAGAGGAGTTTGAAGGTCACGCCGTCGCGGGCGTGGCCTTTTCTTTTGGCCAAACCCCGAGCGCGCCGCGTGCTCCAGCCACACCACCGGGCGGCCTTTCAAGCGCACCCTCACCCCCCTGGCTGAATCGCTGCCCGCACCCGGACGGGACCTGCTCGGTCCACACGGCCGCGCCGCGGCGTGATGCCAAACCCTGCCTGCTCCTGCGCTTCCGCCCCTCCCCGCACGACCTCCCATCCCGACGCACCCGGAAAAGTCCGGTCTGGAAAGATGCACGACAAAAATGAAGTGGCGGCAAATGAAGTGGCGGCTTGCATTCGCCTACTCCAACACGACAAACTGACCGCGTTTCCCGGTGGCAGGGCGCGACGGTCGCGACCGCCAGCCGGGAGTAATTCGACTTGAAATCATGCGCACCACCTACGTTCCTCCGCTCACCGGCGATACCGCCCGCGACCTGCAACGCAGACCCATCATCCTGCCCCAGCCGGAGTCCGCGCCTGCACCCAAGCCGGTCAAAAGCGACATCGTCCTCGTCGGTTTGGATCTGGGCACCAGCACCTCCTGCCTGAAGGCGGCTTTTGCCGGTTCTCCGGAGTTGATCGCGAACGAGGTCGTTCCCACCGTGGTGGGCTATGCGCGCGAAGGCATCGTCGAGCATCTGCTTCCCGGTAACGCCAAGGTCCTCTATGGCCAGCAGGCGATGAAGCACCGCATATACTTGCGGATGGTCTCCCCGATGCAGAACGGGGTCGTCGAAGACCTCGACGCCGCGCAGGATTTCGTCCGCCACGTCCGCCAGCTCGTGAACGCGCCGGCCAACACGGAACTCCGGGCCGTCGTCGGGGTGCCGGCCAGTGCCGATCGGACCAGCCGCGAGAACCTTTGCGCCGCGCTGGGCGGCTTGTTCCACAAAGTCATGCTCGTGCCGGAGCCGTTTCTCGCGGCCCTCGGTTACCGTGACGAAGCGCGCCTGGGCGATCCCGCCTATCTGGATCCGGTGCGTAATTCGTTGTTCGTGGACATCGGTGCCGGCACCACCGACGTCTGCCTGGTGCAAGGCTACTATCCCGGTCCGAACGAGCAGGTCAGCTCGGTCTTCGCCGGCGACGAGATGGACAAACTCCTGCACGAGGCGATCAAACGGCAGTACGCCGACGCGGACCTGTCGCTGCCGCGGGTTCGCGAGATCAAGGAAGCCAATTCCTACGCCGGTCAGCCCGAGACTTCGATCGCCGCCAACGTCGTCATCGGCGGCAAATCCCGGCGGCTCGATTTCACCGACGGCATTGGCAAGGTCTGCGAGCGGTTGCTCCAGGAAGTGTTCGAGTTGGTGAAAGTCGCCATTGGCCGGGCCTCCACCGACACGGTCGGCGATCTGATGGAGAACATCATCCTCACCGGCGGCGGCAGTCGGATCCGTCAGCTCGACACGGAGCTGCAGCGCCGGTTGGTGGAGGACGGATACGAGAAGCCACGCGTCCTGACCGTTGGCGAAGGCTACAAGGAACTGGTGGCCAAGGGCGCTCTCGCGGCCGCGCGCCAGGCCAAAGACAGCCAGTGGCAGGTGCTCGCGAGTTGACCGCGACCGGCCGGAGTGACTTCCGGCTCACCTGGGCCAGGGACCGCTCGCCCTTGCTTGGAAAAGGCCGTCAGGGGCTGACTTCCCGTCCGGGCAATGATCGTTCCGTGCCCGGCCGGGCCGGTTCACCGCGGTGAAAGGGACTGACGAAATCGGGTCGCCGTGCTAGCTTAGGTCCGGCAATCAACCGACCCACGCCTATGCAAATCGCCACTCAGCTCGCCATCTTCCTCGAAAACCGGCCCGGCGCCCTGGCCCGCGTCTGTGAAGCCTTGGGCGAGGCCGGGATCAACATCCAGGCCATCTCCGCCAGCGACACCGTGGATCACACCGTCGTTCGGCTCGTTTTGAGCGACCCGCGCCGGGCGATCTTCCTGCTGGAAGAGCACGGCATGTTGGTGGTCGAAAACGAGGTTGTGTTGGTCGATGGCGTCAATCGACCCGGCGCGCTCGCGGCGATCACCCGCTGCCTGGCCCGGGCGCGAATCAACATTGAGTACCTCTACTGTGCCGTGGGGTCCAAGGCGAAGACCGGGCTGCTGGTGCTGCGCGTTTCCAACCCGCGCAAGGCGATGACCGTGCTGGCGGCTGAGCAGGCGGCCGCTCAGTAGCGCTTTACGAACTTTCTCCGCGCTTCGGCGTCCTGCGCGGCGGCGGTCTGGCCGGGCTCCACAGAGTCCGCGGACGGCTCTGCGGGCGGGGCGGCTGGTTCTGCCGGGGACGGCGACGGCGCCTTCGCGGCCGGCGATGACGACGCTTGAACAAAACTGATCCGCAGCGTGGTGAGCGTTTGCTTGAGCAGCCCGGCCTCTTCGGGCGACAGGTTGCCGCGGGTCCGGGCCTCGAGCATTTCCAGCGTGTCGATGAACATGCTGGCGGTGGGCAGATCCACGCCCGGCGATTCGGCGTCACCGTGCTGCCCTTTGCCCAGGAACGTCAGCGCCATGTTCGCCTGTTGCATCACCAGGCTCGCAAAGAGGGCCGTGCGCTGTTGCTCGGCCGCGTCCGGAGCGCCGCTCGCGGGGGTGGGGGGCGCCTCACTCATGGGCGGCATCCTCCTCTTCGGCTTGCAGAAACTGAACCAGGTGGCGCAAGCGTTCCTCCAGACGCGTCGTTTCCAGGATTGTCTGGCGCTGCCGGGCGTCGCGCAGCAGCGTGGCGGAGACCAGGTCGGTCAACTGCTCGGCGTCGTCGAGATGGGCCAGTTGCTGCAGCGCCTGGTGGAAGGCCTCGATCGTAAACGGCGCCCCGTGCTCCCGCGTCTCGCTGCCATCCGTCTCGATCGGGTGGGAGGCCAGCTCGACCCCGTGTTGGAGTCGCTGTTTGACGAGATCGAGCACCCTGGTCGTCAGCGCCTGGACAACCAGACCGCTATTCCCGCTGCGCGGCAGCGGCTCGACCTCGTGCCGCCGAAACGGCCGGTACTGAACCGCTTTCCCCAGTTTGACCCGCGCCAAGCCCTGGAGGATGAGGTTCGAGGTGCCATCGCGGCGGGTCACACACGCGCGGATCAGCCCCAGCCCGGCGACGGCGGCCGGGGTTTCCCGGTGACGATCTTCGCGACGCAAGGCCACGGCCATCACCCGATCGCCCGCGAGCACGGTCGCGAGCATGCGGCGGTAACGGGGTTCGAAGATGTAGAGCGGCAACATGGCCTGTGGAAACAGGATCACGTTGTTCAACGTCATGACCGGCACCTCGGACGGCAACTGCATGGAGTCCATTCTAGGCTTTCCGCGGGGTGACGCAAGTGCCTCGCACGTGGGCGGTGTCCTGGGTTTAGGCGATGGCGGTGGCGCCAGCGTGACGCACGGCGGAGTGGCCCCACCGCCATCGCCTAAACCCGGGACTGGACCGCCTTTGCGGGCCGGTGCCGGGCGATTGAGGTTGCGGCACATGTCGGGGTCGCGCGGGGCTGCGATGGGGCTTGCCATCCGGGCCGGAGAAAACCAAAATCCCGCGCAAATGAACTCGAAGGCGCCCGTCGTCGTTTTGATTCTTTTGTGCCTCGCCCTGTTGGTGGGGCTGGTCGTGCGGCATAACCAGGCGGTCACGCAGATACAGGCGGAACAGAAGCGGTACCGCGAACTTGCAGAGGAGAAGGCGAACCTCCAATCGAAGTTGGACGAACTCAACGCGGTCAACCAGTCCCTCAAAACCAACGAGGCGAAGGTGAAAACTCAGCTCGACCAGACCGCGGCGCAGTTGACCGACACCAAGCAGGCCTTGGCCGTGAAAGACGCCGCGGTGGAAGAGGCCAACAAGACCTTGAAGGACAAGGAGGCGGAACTGGCCAAGCGCGAGGCGAGGATTACCGAGTTGGAAACGCAGAACTCGACGCTCGACAAGCAGGCCTCCGACATGAAGAGCACGCTGGGGGTGCTCGAAGGCCAGATCGCGGAGACGCAGAAGAAACTCAGCACCGCGGTGGGCGATCGCGACTATCTGCTGTCTGAACTCCAAAGGTTGGAAACCGAGAAGAGCAACCTGCAGCGCCGGCTCAATGATGTGGTCGCGCTCAAGGAGCAGATCCAAAAGCTCAAGGAGGATTTGTCCCTCTCGAAGGGGCTGGAAGCCCTACGCCGCGAGCTCTATGGCGCCGAACCCAAGAAGGGTGGGGAACTGTTGCAGCAAGGCTTTCGCGGCGGTCCCAAACCGAATGGCAGCCGGCTGGACCTCAACGTCGAGGTGCATCGTGAGGGGACGGCGACCATCCTGACCCCCACCAATGCGCCGCCGGTGCCCAACCCGCAGACACGGCCACTGTAGGAAGCGGGACCACGCCTTCGTTTGCGGCGCAACGCCCGCGGTGGTTTTCCCCGCGGGAGACGGTCCAGCCCCGGCAGGTCTGACTCCCGGACGGATCAGGATCAGGCTTGTGGCTGGACGGGTTGGTCGGCAATGCGCCGGAAGTAGTCGAACGTGTACAAACCGCTGTCATGGCCGTCGGCCCAGATCGGTTGCAGCGCGTACCCGCCGACGGGAACGATCCGGAGCAGTCGGAACGAGGCGGGTGTCAGCGGGCGATCCGGACCTTTGTGGAGCTGGCCGAGCACGTCGCGCTCGCCTTGACACCCGGCGCAGGGACAGGCGCGACGCAAGGCGGCCAGTGGGATGAAACTCTCCGTGCCGTCGGCCCAACGGATGGCCAGCTCTTCCCCGATTTGTTGAATGTCAACCGGATGCATGGCCACACGGTAACCGGCGCTGCCGCCCGCGTCCACGTGCGACTTGTTGGGTGCGGCCCAAACTCCGCGGCGAAGATTGAACGGTCCGCCTCGCACGAATGCCGAACTCGGCGGCGCGAAATGAGGACGCGCCGCCACCCGGGCATACAAAACGCCGCGGGGCGGTGTCTATACTTGCAAACGGGTGAACGGCGACGAGCAACGCGATTGGGCGGGGCGGCTTTACCATCAGAAGGCCGCCCAATTGGTGCTTTACGGTCGGGCGCTGGGCCTGAGCCACGCCGAAGCGGAGGACGTGCTGCACGACACCTTTTCGGCACTCTTGGGCTTGGGCGAGCGACCGGCTCGCCCCGAGCACTACGTAGTCCGGAGTTTTCGGAACCGCGCCTTGAATTACCGCCGGGGCTGGTGGCGCCGGATCACCCGCGAGTTGGAGGCGCGGCGATGGTTCGAGCCAGGCGACCCCGTGGATCCGCGCGAACAAGTGCTGGCGCAGGCGTTGACCGCGCTCCCGGTGCCGCAACGTGAAGTGATCGTGCTCCGGCTGTGGCACGCGCTGCCTTTCGCGGCCATCGGTGAACTTCAAGGGATTTCCGCGAATACCGCGGCCGGCCGCTACCGGTACGGCCTGGACCGGTTGCGGCGCACATTGACCGAGGTGGGCCATGAATTCGATGAACTCGCTGACGCATCAACTCCGTTCGCTGCGACTGCGGCCGCCGTCCCGCCGGCTTAGCCGCCGGCTTTTCGGCCACGTGGCATCGGGATGGGGACAGGCGCGCCCGGGCCCGCCCCGCGTCGTTTGGCCGCTGGCGGTGACCGCGGCGGCCAGCCTGATGCTGGCGGCATGGGTGGTGCGCGAAATGCCGGCCGGAGTCCAGCGCGCCCTGGCCCCGGACGTGGCGGCGGCCAACCGGGCATTGAGAGACCCGCAATGGTCGGCCACGCAGCCGCCGGGTTGGCACAGCGCGCGCAACGCCGCGCCGCGGCCCAGATTGGAATGGACAAACACGGGGCCTTTCTTTTCAAGTATGCCCTCTTTAAGCGGGTGGCGAACCAACCGGTCCTGGTAGTGGAAGATGAGTACCAAAAAGCAACGAGCAGCAAGAGCCGGCGCAACGGCGCCCAATGTCGGCATCCCGGTCGCCAAACCGCCGTCCGCTCCGGCGGCGGCCGCGGCCGAGGTGCGGCGCCCGCCATTGTTCCGGCGTGTGGACTGGCTGACCTTCGTTGGCACGACGTTGATCACCCTGGTCGTTTACCTGATTTCGATCGCGCCCGACCTGACGCTGGAGGATTGCGGCGAGCTGGCCACCGCCTCGTATTACCTCGGGGTGCCGCACGCGCCGGGGTATCCCATCTGGACGTTCTACACCTGGCTGTTCACGGTGTTGCTGCCGTTCTCGAACGTCGCTTGGCGGGTGGCGGTGTCGTCGGCGGTGGCGGCGGCGGTCGCGAGCGGCATGCTGGGCATGGTGGTTTCGCGCGGCAGCAGCATGATGATCGAGAGCATGGATTGGTTCAAAGGCCTCGAGCGCCGTTGGGAGGACGCGCTCTGCATGGTGAGCGGATTCGTGGCCGCGATGCTGCTCGGGTTCAACGGCTTCATGTGGAGCCAGGCGGTGATCGTCGAGGTGTACACACTCAGCGTCGTTTCGTTGATGGGCGTGCTGATTTGTCTGCTGCACTGGACGTATCGCCCGCACCAAATCCGTTACCTGTACGTCGCCTCGTTCCTGTTCGGCATTTGCTTCAACAACCATCAGACCTTGATCGTGGCCGCCATGGGGCTGCAGGTGGCCATCGCGATGGTGGACGAGAAGCTCGGCCGGGACGCCCTCTTCGTGAACGTCTTCTTCTACGTGCTGGGACTGATTTTGCGGGCGCAGGGGTTGCTGACGACGTTCGATCAAAACGGTCCGTTGTTCGTGATTTACAACGGCGTGGGCCTGGCCTCGATCGCCGGCTGCGTCTGGCTGACGCTGCGGACCAAAGGCTTCATGAGCGAATGGAAGGTCGTCCTCATCACCCTGGCGGTGTGGGTCCTCGGCGTGTCGTTCTATTTCCTGATGCCACTGTATTCGATGACCAACCCGCCGATGAACTGGGCGTACCCGCGCACGTTCGACGGCTTCATCCACGCCTTCACGCGCGGCCAGTACGAGAAGACCAACCCGACCGATTTCCTGTCCGACCCGATCCGGCTGATCCTGCAACTGAAGATGTATCTGGAGGGCACGACCGACGAATTTCATCATGCCTTCCTGGCGCTGGCGGTGGTCCCGTTCCTCTTCTATACGCTGCTGAAGAAACGGGAGCGGGCCTGGCTGATCGGCAACCTCGCGATCGGGCTTTGCCTCTCCGTGCTGCTGCTGATGCTGCTCAATCCGCAAATCGACCGGCAGAGCAAGGATCTGACCAAGGTGTTCTTCACGGCGTCGCACGTGACGATCGCGATGTTCGTCGGCTACGGCCTCACGTTTATCGGGGCGGCGTTGATCACGCATTATCGCGAGGCCCGCACCTATGCCTTGTACGGCGGCGCGGTGCTGGCGGCGCTGGCGCTGTACGCCCTGGCGCGGCAGCTCCAGGACGTCTATAGCGATCCTCTGTCGGGCGTCGTGGGACTGGGGGCGCTGGTTTCCGGCCTGGGGCAGGCGCTGGGGCATCCGCACTTCACCGCGCCGGTCTGGGCGGTTTACGCCCGGGTCTTCGTGTTCGTGCTCATCCTGGCGTTCATCGGTTACGTGCTCCTGAACCGCGAACGCGTGCAACCGTGGTACCTCATCGGCGCGTTTGCGCTCATGCCGGTCTATTCGGTCAGCTCGCACTGGGCGGAAAACGAGCAGCGCGCGCATCTGTTCGGTTTCTGGTTCGGACACGACATGTTCCTTCCGCCCTATGATCTCTATCCGCCGATGACGACCAACGCGGTGTTGTTTGGGGGGACCGATCCGGGCCGGTTCTGCCCGACGTACATGATCTTCGACGAGAGTTTCATCAAACCCTCGAAGCGGCGCGATCCGTCCTTCGATCGCCGCGACGTCTATATCATCACCCAAAACGCGCTCGCCGACGGCACGTATCTGAACTACATCCGCGCCCACTACAACCGCAGCACGCAGATCGACCCGCCGTTCCTCCGCGACATGGTCCTCTGGGTGCAGGACTTCTTCCTGGGCAAGGCCGAGGCCGACAAACGCGCCCGGGGCGAGCCATACAAATCCTCGGGACTCGCGCGGTTTGTGGGTAGTTTCACCAACGTTGTGCGTCCCCTCGACAACCTGCTCCTGAACTGGGGCAGTCGCGTTGAGGCGCGCCGCCGGGCCGAAGGGGTCTATCCGCCGAAGGAGATCCACACGCCGTCGCCGGTGGACCTGAACTGGGCATTCACCAATTACATCACCGAGGTCCAGACGCGCTACCTCCACGACCAGCGTTTTCCGAACGAGCCGAAGCAGGTGCGCGCCGGCGAGGTGGTGAACGTCTCGCCGGACGGTCGCGTGCAAGTAGCCGGCAACACCGCCGTGATGGCCATCAACGGCCTGCTCACGAAGGTCATTTTCGACCAGAACCCCACGAACGAATTCTTCGTCGAGGAGAGCTTCCCGCTGGACTGGATGTACCCGCACCTGACGCCCTACGGGATCATCATGAAGATCAACCGCCAGCCGGTGGCCGAGATCACCGAGGAGATGGTACGCAAGGATCACGAATTCTGGTCGCGTTACTCCGAGCGGTTGTGCGGGAACTGGATCACGTACGACACGCCGGTCGCGCAGATCTGCCAGTTCGTGGACCGCGTCTATTTGCGGGGAGACCTCACCGGCTATCCCGGCGATCCCAAATTCGTCCGCGACAACGACGGGCAGAAAGCCTTCTCCAAGCTGCGCAACTCGATCGCCGGTCTGTACTACTGGCGCTACACCGATTCCCGCAAACCCGAGGAACGGGCGCGGCTGGCCAAGGAAGCCGACTTCGCGTTCAAACAGGCCTTCGCCTTCTGCCCGTACAGTCCCGAAACCGCCACGCGCTACATCCAGTTGCTCGCGACGCTCAACCGTCTGGACGACGCCCTGGAGGTGGCCATCACGATGCAGAAGTTCGATCCGGACAGCGTCTTCGCGCAAAGCATCGTGGATCAGGTGCGCGGTTGGAAGGGAACGTTCAACGGACCGGCGGAGGCCCCCCTGCAGTTGAGCGCCCTCGAACAGCACTATCGCACCAACCGCACCAGCCTGAAGGCGGCCTTCGACCTGGTCTCGGCGTACATGCAGACGCTCCACAGCAACGAGGCCTTCGCCATCTTCGACGAATGGGTTGCGCGGACAAACGTGGACGCCGGCCCGTTGCTCTCGATTGCGAATGCCTATGTGCAGCTCGGACTGTACGCGCGGGCGGAACCGGCCTTGCGCAGGCTGGTGAAGCTCATGCCGGACAGTCCCGAGGTCTGGTACGACCTGGCGGGCGCCCAGGCCGCCGAGACGCGGACCCCGGAGGCGCTGCAGACCCTGGGGGTGGCCCTGCAACTCAGTCAGCAACGACAGGCCACCAATCCCAGCAGCCCGAACCTGCAGCAAAACGCGGCGACCGACCCGCGGTTCAAGAGCCTGCAAGGCCTGCCTGAATTCCAGAAACTGATCGCGCCCAAGTAGGTCGGGACCGGAAAGTGCCGTCCAGCGAGGGTGTGCGTTGAGACGCACCGGCTGCCCGCCGCGTCGCCGGCTTGGCAGTTCTGCGGCCCGGTGTTACAGGTTTGGCAGAACATGTTGGGGTTTGGGACCAAAGCAAAGGTGGACAGCGAAGGCCGGCGTTGGCCGGGGCCGTTCGGACCGTATTACCTGCTTGAATTGATCAACAGCGGCGGCGTGGCCGACCTCTGGCTGGCCACGGACGAGAACCGGCAGACGTGCGCCGTCCGCTGCCTCCGCGAAACCAGCCGCTTCGACTTCACGACCCGGAAGCGCTTCCTCCGCGGCTGCGAAATCCTGTCGCGCATTCAGAACCACGAGTTTGTCATCGGCTATCGCGAACACGGCAAGATCGAGGGCACGCACTACCTGGCCATGGAGTACGTCGAGGGCTCGAACCTGAAGTTGCTGATGGCCCAGTCCAACCCGACGCTCGAGGAATTCGCCGGCAACCTGCTGATCGACGCGGCGACGGCGTTGGAGCACGTCCACGAGAGCGGTTACATGCACCTGGATTTCAAACCGGAGAACCTGGTGGTCACCCGGAACGGCGGGGTGCGGTTGGTGGACTTTGACCTCGCCCTCAAACGTCCGGAGTTCGCCGAGAAGCTCGGCGCCAATCCCGGCACGCCGGCCTACATGTCCCCCGAGCAGCTCCTGCGCGAACCGGTGGACCACCGGGCGGACATCTTCGCCTTTGGGGTGACCGCTTACGAATTCCTGACCTTTCGGAAGCCGTTCCCCGGCGAAAACGCGGATGAGATCCTGAGCCGGCAACTCGATCGCAGCATCGATTTCCTCGCCCCGCGCGAGGTGAACCCCGATCTGCCGCTCGCGCTTGAACGGATTGTGCTCAAGTGCCTGGAGCGCGAGCCGGACAAGCGCTACCCCTTCATGAGCGTGGTGCTCCGCGACCTCCAGTCCGTGCTCTACGTCTGACCGGGCCCGGGCGGGTGCGGCGGGACCGGCCGTTCCAGCCCACGTTCGTAGGCCCGGTTCACGGCGTAATCCGATCCCAGGGCTTCGCGCAGCGGATCGGCCTCTGCCGCGCAAAAACCCAGGTGTGAATGCCGCCGCCAACCTTCGGCATGCCGGAAGCGGCGTGACATCCGACCCACCGCCAGGGCCATGGCGTCCATCGCGTCCAGATACGAGTCCATGCCTTGCGTGGCATCCAGCCAGTCCTTCTGGCTGCGATGGCAGGCGAGTGCCGCGCGCTTGCCGGCCTGGACGGAGCCGGTGTTCACAAAGGCGCCGGGGACGATGCGCCGCCGCAGCCCGTCGCGCAGGCCGTGCGGCATGGCGTGATAAATCGTGACCGGCTGGGACGTCGCTTTGCGCGCCGGCGACGTGCGGTAATTCGGCATGCCGCGGACAAATGCCGCCGTCACCGCCACCCGGCTGGCGTTCATGTGGTCTTCCATGTAGTCCTGTGGCGAGTGCGTCAGAACGATCGTGGGTTGAACTTCCCGGATGATGGCCGCCACGCACCGCAACAGGCGGTCTTCGTAGAAGATTTCCGCGTCATCCACGAAGGGCGCATGCCAGCGGGCGCCGAGCTGCCGGGCGGCGGCCTGGGCTTCGCGCCGCCGGATCAGGCGGGTCCGGGCGGGTGGGTTCACCATGCTGCCGCAGTTCCCGCTGGCCAGATTCAGATAGTGGAGTTCCCAGCCGGCCGCCCGCAACCGCAGCAACGTGCCGGACATCAGAAACTCGATGTCGTCCGGGTGGGCGGCGATGGCGAGGACGGTCTTCACGACACCAGCCAGTTGAGGATCGCCTTCTGCGTATGCAGACGGTTCTCGGCCTGGGTGAAGATGGTTGCGGCGTGCGCCTCGAACGTCTCCTCATCGATCTCCTTCCCGCGGTAGGCCGGCAGGCAGTGCATCACCAGCGCGTCTGGTTTCGCCCGTTTCACCAACCGGGCGTTGATCTGGTAACCGAACATATCCGTCAACCGCTGGGCCTGCTCGGCCTCCTTGCCCATCGACACCCACACATCCGTGTAGAGCAGATCGGCGCCCGCCGCCGCGGCCTGGCAATCCTCCGTGACGATCACCCGCCCGCCGGCCCGTTTCACGAGGTCGGCCGGGGGTTGGTAGTTTCGCGGTGCGGCCAGGCGAAGCTCGAAGCCCAGCTTGGCCGCGGCGAACAGCCAAGAGTTGGCCACGTTGCAGGCGCCGTCGCCCACGAAGGCCACGACACGCCCGGCGATGGGCCCGCGCTGTTCCTGGTAGGTGAAAATGTCCGTGAGAATCTGGCACGGATGCTCCTCGTCGGTGAGGGCGTTTACGGTGGGGATGCCTGCGAAGCGCGCGTATTCCTCGACGTCGCGCTGGCCGTACGTGCGGATGACCGTGCCGTGCACCATCCGGCCGAGCACGCGCGCCGTGTCCTTGAGCGGTTCGCCGCGTCCGAGCTGAATGTCGTTCGCGTTGAGAAACAGCGGGCGTCCGCCCAGTTCGTGGATACCCACTTCGAAGGACACGCGCGTGCGCGTGGACGATTTGGAAAAGATCATCGCCCAGGTCTGACCCGCCAGCGGCTGCGCGTGGGTGCCGCGGTCACGTTTGAATTGCGTGGTTTCGGCGAGGACACGTTCCATGTCCTCGCGGGGCACCGCTTCCAGACTCAACAGATGTTTCATGGCCAATGGAAATACCCCGTCCGACCGGGTGTCGGACGAGGCAAAGCGCAGTCTATACACACGCCCTGGCGGCTTTGTCCATCACGTTTCCGAAAAAACTGGCCTGCGAAGCGCCCGTGACCTTGCGGGGTCGTCCGCCGCGGCGAACGTCGCCGCCGGCGGCGGTCAGTCCTTGCCCGGTCGTCCGCTGCGGAGGGATGATGCGGAATCGATGGGGGACGGCGGCGGGAAGTCCGGTTCCCGGCGTGCCGGGCTGGCGACCGTGGGGGTGGTGAGGGGGACGCCGCGCAGGGCCCGCACCAACGTTTCGGCCACGATTTGCGAGCCGCGGACGTTGAGGTGGGAATCGTAAAGGCTGTTGAACACCAGTTCGCCCTCCTGACGTGTGAAGCGGACCAGTGCTGGCGTGAGATCGATAAAGCCGATGCCGTTGGTCTGGCAGAAATCGGCGATGACTTGCGGGAGATCACTCGGCTGCCAGGTCCGCACAAAATCGGGCGCTCGGTCCGTAAACCGCATCATGCCGTGAAGGACCCGTTCTTTGCAGGGCATGTAGGCCAGCCAGGTCCGTACCCGGTGACCGCGGCCGAACTCGGCGTATCGGCCGAAGAACGAATCCAGCGCGGTCCAGCTTGCGGGCAGTAAATCCCTCCGCCCTTCCACGGCATACACCAACGTCACGGGAACTTCGCCGTCGCGACCGGTGAAATAGGCGTCGATACTGGGCCCTTCGAGTTTCGCCGGCTGCGGGCGACGTCCAATGAGCTCACCCAAGGCCTTCAGGACGGAAGTCTGCGGTTGGAGATTGCGGTTGCCCCGCTGGCCGCTCGCTTCGTAAACCTGTTCGGCGACCCGTTCCTCGGCAAGATCGGATAGGTCGTTTCCTTCGAAGAATACAATCAGCACCTGTCGCGTGGCCGGAGAAAGCCCGTAGCTCTGCAGGTAGCTCAACTCCGTCAGCGGCCCGGCAAAGCTGACGCCGAGGTTCAATACCCGGCAGCCCAGCCGCCGGCCCAGGATCGTCGTGAACAGTTCGGTGAACGGGAGATCGCCCAACTCGGTGAAAGAGTCGCCGGCAACGGCGATTTCCCATTCCGCCGGCCGCGGCTCGTTGCGGAAGCCGAATTCGTCGTATTTGAGCGTGACGACCGGCTCGTTCGCATACGCGTCCGAGGCCAGCCCGAGGATGTCCAGGTGCGACTTCTGAACCTGGCCGGTCCATTGCACGTTGCCTTGGCGTCGGAAGAACACCGTGCCGCTGGGGACGCGGGGCTTCTGCCAGTAAGGAGGCGTGCGGTTCAGCCAAAACTGCTGAAGACGAAAATCGAACCTGATCAAGCGGAAGAAGCCCTCGGCCAGGATCACCGTCGCCAAAAAGCTCAGGGTCGCGAGGCACAGTCGGAGCGAAAGCCGGCCCAGCCGGGACTCGCAACGGAGAACCGAGGCCACCACCACCATCATCGCCGCGGCCAACAAGGGATCGCGCAGGGCACCCAGACTCAACACGGCCGGCGGCCACCACGTCGTCAGCGCGGCGGCCAACAGCAGCAGGCCGGCCGTAAGGCCGTGGAACAACCGATGAACGCGTGGACTTGCCAGCGGCTGCATGTCTGCTTCCAGGTCCGAAATGGGTGACCGCACGGGCGGTCGATCTGCGGCCTCAACCACGGGCCGGGACGGATCGTTGCCGGCGTCGCGCCGCGGCCTCCGAAACCGTGCTTCGGCACTGCCGGGATCTTCTTCGACCGGCCGCGGGCGCGGTTCGTTCACCGCGGCCCCGTTCGCCGCGCGCCCGGCGCTACGAGTCGCGCACGGTTGCGTGCAGGCGTTCCTTGAGCACGCCGACCAGCCGTTCGTGCGCCGTGTTGACTTCGGCGTCGGTCAGGGTCCGGTCGGCCGCCCGGTAGGTGAAGGCGTACGCCATGCTCTTCTGGCCGGCAGGCACATGCGTGCCGCGGAACACGTCGAAGAGTTCCACACTCTCGAGGTTCGCGGCCTTCGCCTGCTTCGCGGCGGTCAACACGGCCTCGTGGGTCGCGGCTTCCGGCAGCAACATCGCCACGTCGCGGCGAATGCTGGGGAACTGCGGCAACGCCTTGAAGGCCTTGCCGGCGTTGCGCCGGGCGAGCAATTGGTCGAGATCCAGCTCGGCCAGCCAGACGGCGTCCCGCAGATCGTATTGCCTGGCCAACGGGGGCAGAAGCTGTCCCAGCTCTCCCAGCGGTACGCGGCCGCCCAGGCTGATGGTCGCGGATTCGAGAAAGAGCGCCGTGCCGCCCTCGCGCTTCATGTAGCCAATGCCACGCAGGCCGAACTGGTCGAGGAACTCCTCGAGGATTCCCTTGAGGTCGCTGAGGTCGAACTTCGCGTCGCGGTCCGCCCCGCTCCAAAAGCCGGGCTGGCGCCGTCCCGTCAACGCGATCGCCACCCGGCGGGCTTCCCCCGTCGGCGCATCCTTGGACCAACCGCCATTTGCCGTGCGATTCTGGACGAAGATGCGCCCCACCTCGAAGAAGGCGGCATCGAGGTTCTGGTGGTTGACGTTGTGGCGGAGCGAATCCAGGAGTCCCGGCAGCAGGCTGGGTCGGAGTGCGTCCATGTCGCTGCTCAACGGGTTCGCCAGCACCACCAGCGCTTCGGCGGGAGCGGCCAGTTTGGCGGCCGCCGCCGAGACCAGCGTCTGGCCCTGCGCCTCGCTCAATCCCAGGCCGCTGAGGATGCGTCGCGCCTCGGCCAGTTGGTCGTGCACGGCGTCGTATTCGTTCGTGCCGAGCGCCCCGCGCGGCGGCGTGGCCGGAATTTTCTCCACGCCGTGCAGTCGGCAGACTTCCTCGGTCAGATCCGCCTCGCGTTTGAGGTCCACCCGCCAGGTTGGAATGCGGAAGGTCGCCGGCTGCGGGCCGGTTTCGGCGCCGACGGGCTGCGGTTTGCGGCCGACCAGCTTCAACCCAAGCTGCCCCAGGTAGAACTCGATCTCTTCCGGCTTCAAGTCGATGCCGAGCAACTCATTCACCTTCCGGTGCCGCAGCGTGATCTGACGCGGCTCGACGGGCGCCGGGAAGGCATCGACCACGCCCGCCGCCAGTTCGCCGCCGGCGGTCTGCAAAATGAGCTGTGCGCAGCGCCGACTCGCCCAGTCGCTCAGCCCGATGTCCGCGCCGCGCTCGAACCGGTAACTCGCATCCGTCCGCAATCCGAGCCGCTTGGAAGTGCGCCGGATGTTGGTGGGTTCGAAGTACGCGCTCTCGATCAGCACGTCCACCGTGGCGTCGTTGATCTCGGAGTTCTGTCCGCCCATGACGCCGGCCAGCGCGATGCCCTTTTCCGGGTCCGCGATGAGGAGACTGTGGCTCGTCAAGGTGTGCTGCTGGCCGTCCAGCGTGACGAACGATTCGCCCTCCCGGGCCCGGCGAACGACGATGGTCGGCTTGCCGTCTGCGGCCTTCGCGATCAAGCGGTAATCGAAGGCGTGCAGCGGTTGGCCGCATTCCAGCATCACGTAGTTCGTGACATCCACGACATTGCTGATCGGGCGCAGACCGACCTTGGCGAGCGCCGCCCGCAGCCAGTCCGGGCTGGGGCCGATCTTCACGCCGCGAACGACCCGGGCCGTGTAGCGCGGGCAAAGGTCGGCGTCCTCGATGCGCACCGCTACCAGATCGTCCGTTCTGACGGCCGAATCCTGACCGCCGACTTCCGGGACCTTGAGCGGGTTGCCGGTGATCGCGGCGATTTCGCGGGCGATGCCGATGACGCTGTTCAAGTCAGGGCGATTGGGCGTCACTTCGAGGTCGTACACCACGTCGCTGCCGGCGCGCCCCAGGTGTTCGGCCAACGGCTGGCCAACCCGGGCGTCGAGGGGCAGGATCATCAGGCCGCTGGCATCCTCGGCCAGGCCGAGTTCCTTGGGGGAGCACAGCATCCCGTGCGATTCGACTCCGCGGATTTTGCCCACCTTGATGGTGAAGGGCGCCTCGCCGGGCTTCGCGGGTAGCGATGCGCCGGGCAGGATCAACGGCACTTTGTCGCCGGCCTGGAAGTTTTGCGCGCCGCACACGATCTGGCGCTCGCCTTGGCCATCGTGGACGCGGCAGACCGAGAGCTTGTCGGCGTTGGGATGCGGGTCGCGGGTGAGGACCCGCGCGACCACGATGCCGTCGAATTCGCCGCCGAGCTTTTCGACGCCTTCGACTTCGAGTCCGAGCATGGTCAGGCGCTCGGTCAACTCGTCGGGCGACCAGTCGAAATCGACGTATTGTCTGAGCCAGTTGAGGGTGACTTTCATGAGCTAGGAAGCTGTTGTTCGGAATTTATCGAGATATCAACAGACCACCATTCCGGGTCTGCCGCGTGTGGTTAAGACCGGAGCGATGCCTGCCGTGTTGTCCAGCCGGCGATTCACAGCGACTTCGCGATCGGCAGGAGCTCATCAAAGTGCCGGTCAGAATGCTCCAATTCCAGCTTGTGCGTGACGGCACAGGCGGCGATGACGAGGTCGCTGATCGGCGCCGTGACGCCCTTTTCCCGGCTGCGCAACGCCAGCGTGGAGGCAAGCCGCCAAACCGGGACGTCCACGGGCACGCGCTCGATCTCGTTTACCATCCCGGCCAGTTCCCGCTTCTCCTTCGCGCCCCGAACGCCGTGCCACAACTCCACCAAAGTCATGTCGCACCAGGCCGCCTTCCCGCTGAGGACGAGCACCTCCACCCGATCCCCGGCTTCGGACTCCCGGTCGCGCAGGTATTCGATCCAACTGGAGGTATCCACCAGTTTCATCGCCGGGTCGTGGGCAGATCGGCTTCGCGCATCGCCTTGAGATCCGCCTGCGTCATGAAGTCCTTGAACTGGCCGCGAACACGGCCGTTGAGCCGTTCCAACCGTTTCAACCGGTTGAATCGCTCCACGGCGGTGACCACGGCTTCCCGTTTGGTTTTCGCCCCGGTGAATTTCATGGCTTCTTCCAGCAAGCCTTCGGGAATATCAATCGAGGTCTTCACGGCTCAAGCCTCCCGTAATTTCGGATTACGTCAAACGGAAAACTGGGTTCTGCTGGGGATCGATTCCAAGCGCGCGCCCAGACTGGTTTTGTCGCTCAGACTGGTTCTTGCAGTGCCGGCCGGTGGGCGAGTACGCTGACCGGGACATTCGCCTTATGAACGCGCAAACCACTCGACGTCGGTTTCTCCGCAACTCCACCCTCGGCGGCGCCGGGCTGCTGATCCTGGCCAACTCCCGCCTCGCCTTTGGCGCGAGTGCGAACGACCGCTTGAACCTCGCGGCCATCGGTGCCGGCGGCCAGGCCCGCGCGGATCTGGATCAAATGCCCGCCGACGCGATCAATGTCGTGGCGTTGTGCGATGTCGATCAAGCCCGCGCCGGCGACACGCCCCGGAAGTACCCCCGGGCGAAGCGCTACACCGATTTCCGCCGGATGTTCGACGAAATGAGCCCGGACATCGATGCCGTTTTGGTGGGCACGCCGGATCACACCCACGCCGTGGCGGCGGTGGCGGCGATGGAGCGAGGCAAGGCCGTGTATTGCGAGAAGCCGCTCACCCGCACCGTTCACGAAGCGCGGGTGATGCGGGAAACCGCCTTGCGGACCAAGGTGGTGACGCAGATGGGCAACCAGGGATCGGCCACGGCCGGCTTGCGCCGCGGCGTCGAGTTGGCCTGGGGCGGGGTGTTGGGCGAAATCCGCGAGGCGCATGTCTGGTTCGACGGCGGGAACGGTCCGCTCGAACGCCCGAAGGCCACGCCCCCCGTGCCCGCCACGCTGGACTGGGATATCTGGCTGGGACCCGTGGAATTCCGGCCGTACAGCCCGCAGTATCTGCCGGCCAGTTGGCGCGGATGGCGGGCGTTTGGCAGTGGCATCGTCGGTGACTTCGGCTGCCACACGGGCAACCTCATGTTCCGCGCCCTCCATCTGGAGCGGCTGTGGAACTTCGCCGAAGGGCAGCAACCGGAACGAGTGATCCTCCGCGTCGAGTCCCACCCGTCGGAAGTGAATGCGGAAGGCTATCCCAGCGCTTCGCGCGCGTTGCTCGAAATCCCGGCGCGAGGCGACCTGCCGCCGGTGAAGCTGACGATCGGTGCCAAGGAGAAGCCGTCCGCGGACCTCCTGCTGGGCTACCCGCAGGCCGGTTGGGGCGATCTGTTGGTGGGGTCCAAGGGCTCGATGTACTCGGACTGCCCGTGGAACACGCATTACGTGCTGTTGCCGGAAAGCAAATTCGAGAACTTCAAGGGAGGTCCTCCGCCGTCTCTCCCGCGGGTGGGCAGTCATCACGCCGAGTGGGTCGAGGCCTGCAAAGGCCGCGGCAAGACCTTTTCGCCTTTCGAAATGGGCGGGCCGCTCACGGAACTGATGCAACTGACCAACGTTGCTTCACTGGTCCCGGGGCCGCTGGAATACGACACCGTGAGCGGTCGCATCCTGAATTCCGACCGCGCGAACGAACTGCTGCACCGCCCGTACCGGTCGGGCTGGACAATTGGGCAGGTGTAAGCCCTGTTCGCTGCGGGCGCTTGGACGGTGGCTTGCGTGCGCGCTGGCAAACGCTCAGACCGCGACGACGGGATTCGTGAGTTCCCCGATTCCGGAGACGTGAATGGTTACCTCGTCGCCCGCCCGGAGCGAAAAATCGTCCGGTGGCACCACGCCCGTGCCGGTGAGCAAAACCGCTCCGTTCGGGAACGTGGTTGAGCGGAACAACCAGTCCGTCAACTCCGGGAAACTGCGCTTGATCCGGTTCACGTCGGTTTGCCCGGCGAAGACTTCGGCGCCGTCGCGGCGGATGCGAACCCCAATCGACCAGTTCCGCGCCGTCGCTTCGTCCGCGCCCAGCACGATCCACGGCCCGAGCGCGCAGGAGCGTTCGTAAATTTTCGCCTGCGGCAGGTAGAGCAGATTCTCGCCTTCGATGTCGCGGGCGCTCATGTCGTTGCCGATCGTGTAGCCGACCACCTCGCCGCGGATGTTGAGCACCAACGCGAGTTCCGGTTCCGGAACCGTCCAGCGCGAATCGCGCCGCACACCCACGGCTTCACCCGGCCCGACCACTTTTTCCGGCTGCGCCTTGAAGAATAATTCCGGCCGGGCCGCCTCGTAAACGCGGTCGTAGGCCGAGGCGCCGAACGCCGATTCTCCCATGCGGGCGGTCTTGCTGCGCAGGTAGGTGACCCCCGCGGCCCAGATTTCCTGGCGATCGACCGGCGAGAGGAGTCGAACCTCGGCCAGCGGGGTTCGCGGCAGGTTCGACTTGATCGCCCGCGCGATTTCCTCGCCGGGGGCGGTCGCGTTCAGCAGTTCGGCTACGGACGTCCAGCCGGCCGCGCTCAGGTCAGCGACGGTTTGATCGTCCAGCACCGCGCCAGGCACCACGCGTTCGGGGGCGGCTCGCGGCGTGGTGGCACGCTGGGCGAATCGGCAAAGTCGGATCACGCCGGCCAACGTAGTGTGGGGCACCGGAAATGCACGCAGTTTTGCGTCGCGAACCGGGCCATGATCGCGGGTCCGCGCCCTCCCGGCGCGATTCCCCCTCTTCCCAGCGGCGCGCGGCTGTGTGTAAACTGGGGCGGTGACCGAAAAAGCATTGCTGGCCTTGCTCCGGGCCGTCTCGCGGTCGTTCTATTTGACCGTGAAGGTTCTGCCCGGCGCGGTGCGGGAACCCATCGCCCTGGCATACCTGCTGGCGCGGGCGACGGACACCGTGGCGGATACGAACGCGGTTCCGGTCGAAGGCCGACTGGACTATCTGCGGCTGTTGCGGGAGAGGATCGTGTCCACGCACACGAAGCCCTTGACGCCGGGCGATTTTCTCGAGGCGCAATCCACCGTCGGCGAGCGACTGCTCCTCAACCGCCTCGAAGCATTGATCGAATTGCTGGAACACGAACCCCCCGAGTTGCGCGATCCGATCCGGAACGTCCTGGCCATTATCACCAGCGGGCAGAAGCTCGATCTCGTGCGGTTTCGGGACGCCGACGCGCAACATCTCGTGGCCCTCGCCACCGACGCCGAGCTGGACGATTACACTTACCGGGTGGCGGGTTGTGTGGGGGAATTCTGGACGGACATCTGCCGGAAACAGCTCTTTCCCCGGGCGTGGGTGGACCTGAAATCGTTGCTGGTCCGCGCGAACCGGTTTGGCAAGGGACTGCAACTGGTGAACATCCTGCGCGACCTCCCCGTCGATCTCCGGCAGGGGCGTTGTTACGTGCCCGCGGGTGCGCTGGCCGGGCATGGCCTGGAACCCAAGGACCTGCTCGATCCCGCCAACGGTCCACGGTTCCGGCCGCTCTTCGCGCATTATCTGCAACTCGCCGAAGATCACCTGGAGTGCGGCTGGACCTATACCACCTTGCTGCCTTACCGGCTGCTGCGGCTGCGCCTGGCCTGCGCCTGGCCGCTCTTGATCGGCATCCGCACATTGGGCCGGCTGCGGGTTGGCAATGTGCTGGACGCGCGACAGCGCATCAAGGTCGGCCGGGGAGAGGTTCGCTCGATCATGACGCGCTCGCTCCTGCTTTATCCGTTCCCCGGGGCCTGGAACCGCATGTTCCAACGCGCGAGCCGCCGGGCAGTGCGATGAACCTGGACGAAGCCAAACGGCGGCACGCCGCACTGGCGGCGGAGATTCGGCAGCACGACCGCGCATATTACGTGCTGGCCGAGCCGACGATCAGCGACTTCGAGTACGACCGGCTCTACCGTGAACTGCAGCAGTTGGAGGCGGCGTTCCGCGCATTTGTCACGCCGGAATCGCCCACCCAGCGCGTCGGCGGCGCGCCCACGGAAGGCTTCCGGCGGGTCAAGCATGTCGTGCCGATGCTCTCGTTGGAGAAGATCGATGCCGCCGAACATCCCGATTCGACCGAGGAGCTGGATCGCGAGCAACGGAACCGCCGCCAGGACGAAAACACCCTGCCGCGATTGCGGGAGTTTGACCGAACCATCCGGAAGCACCTCGGGAGCGACCGGGTCGAGTACGTCATGGAACCGAAAGTGGACGGCGTTTCCATCGGCGTGCAGTACCGGCTCGGCAAGCTCGACCTCGGGGTCACGCGCGGCGACGGCCAGTTCGGCGACGACATCACCGCGAACCTCCGCACCGTCCGCTCAATTCCGCTGGAACTGAGCTTGAAGAATCCCCCCGCGCTGCTCGAAGTGCGCGGCGAAGCCTACATCGCCACGGATACGTTCGAGCGGCTCAACGCCAGGCTGGAAGCGGCCGGTGAAAAGCCTTTCCCGAACGCCCGCAATGCCACCGCCGGCACGCTCAAGCAACTCGACCCGCGCCTCGTGGCCCAGCGGCCGATCAGCGCGGTGTTCTACGCCGTCGGCGCGTGCGAAGGCATCGCCTGGGAGACGCACGCGGAGATGCTCGAGGCGCTCAAGCGGTTTGGCCTGCCGACGCAGCGCCGCTGGTGGCTGTGCCGCGACATCGAGGAAGTGCTCAGGGTCTATCGCGAGGAAGTCGTCTGTCACTACGACGAGACGCGTGACCTGCGCCGCCAGTTGCCTTACGACATCGACGGCATCGTGCTCAAAGTGAACCGGATTGCCGACTGGGAGCGCATCCCTGCGAAAACGCGCGCTCCGGGCTATGCGATCGTTCACAAGCCCGTCCCCTGGATCACGCCGGCCGAGACGGTGCTGCGCGACATCACCATCCAGGTGGGCCGCACCGGGGTGCTGACGCCCGTGGCCGAACTCGAACCGGTCTTTGTTCAGGGCTCGACCGTGTCCCGCGCCACGCTCCACAACGAGGACGAAATCCGCCGCAAGGACATCCGCATCGGCGACACCGTGGTCATCCGCAAGGCCGGCATGGTGATTCCCGAAGTCCTCGAGGTCGTGAAGTCCAAACGGCCCAAAGACGCGCCGGAATTCGATTTCGTCGCCCACCTCGGCGGCAAGTGTCCCGCGTGCGGCGGACCGATTGCGAAAGAGAAACTGGCCAGCATCCGGTCGCGCGACGACCGCGAAGGCAGCGCCGGCGGACAAGACACACCGACTTCGCCGCCGGCGCGTCCTCCGCGCGACACCGAGGCGGAAGTCGCCTGGCGCTGCCAGAACGTCGCGGGTTGCCCGGCGCAAAAGACCCGCCGGGTCGAATACTTCGCCCACCGCAAGGCGCTCGACATCGAGTCGCTCGGCGGCATCGTGGCCGAGAAACTGGTCGAGCGCGGCCTGGTGAGCGAGCCGCTCGACCTCTTCACGTTGCCCGAAGCGAAGCTCGCCACGCTGAATCTAGGCACCGATGACGAGCCGCGGGTCTTTGGCGCGAAGAACGCCGCCAAGGTTAAGGAGGCCCTGGAACGCGCCCGAACGCTGCCGCTGCACCGCTGGCTGCACGCGCTGGCCATCGGCGAAGTGGGCGAGCAGACCGCTTATGATCTGGCGCAGTTCCACGAAACCATCGAGGACCTCGCCGACTCCAAGCTTTTGCACGGCGTGCTGGAGCTTCAACGCCGGCGCGAGGAAAAGCGCAAGGCCGAAGCCGACGCCGTCGGCCAGCGGCTCATCAATGCTGGCTTCGCCCAGCCTTCGAAGAAGAAAGACGCCGCGCCGCGCGATGCCGTGGTGGTGGTCGGACCGGTCGCGGCGCAAGCGGTGCTCGACTGGTTTGCCAGTCCGGCGGGTCGCGACGTGCTGGCTCGTTTGCAGCAGCTCGGGATTTCGCCCCGAGGAACCATGAAAGCCCCGGCCCCGGCCGGCCACCCGTTTGCCGGCAAGACCTTCGTCCTCACCGGCACCTTGCCGACACTCTCACGCGACGAAGCTTCCGCCCTCATCCGCGAAGTCGGCGGTAACGTGACCGGTTCCGTGAGCAAGAACACCGACTACGTCCTGGCCGGCGAAAGTGCCGGCTCCAAGCTAGACAAAGCCCGCGAACTGGGCGTGTCCGTGCTGGACGAGGGGCAGTTCCGGAAACTGTTGGGTGGCGGGATGACGCCGAAGCCAAGCGCTCAAGCTAGCTTGCTCTGAATTCCCCGTGCGGCCTTGCCGATTGGCCGATCATTGCCCACCAACTCACCTCACTCACAATAGCAATGGAAGCGCTGTATAAATTCTGTGGCTCCTTTGGCGCGGACGTTCTTCGTCATCTGGAACTCAAAGTCACACCCCCTAATCAGTTTAATGATCCCTTCGAGTTTACCCCGAGGATGATCTGTTCTGACCCGGTTGCTTACGCGAGCCGACTCCTATCGCATTCTGGTGGTCAACAGAGTCTGTACGAAATGCTGATTTCGCAGAGGAAGTTCAGCGGCAGCTTCAAGGACTTTCAGGAAACCTCTCGACAGTACATGCCCGCGTGGATCGAGGATCTGGCCAAAGTGACGGAAGACGCGTTTCTTTCTGCTGAGAAGGATTTTCTGGACGTCGTAAGCAGGGAGTGGGGGATTCTGTGCATGTCGCAGAGGCGAGAGTCCATTCTAATGTGGGGACATTACTGCGACAAGCCACTTGGTCTCGTCATCGGCTTTGATGCATCGTCCGCTGTGTTTCGACAGGCGAAGGCGATGCGGCCCGTGAGCTATGTCAAAGAGAGAGTTGTCTTCGACGCTTGCTGGGAGCTGCGCTCGCCAGAAACAGCGGACTACGAGAACCGGATCCTCTTCTCCAAGAGCGATGAGTGGTCGTACGAACAGGAGGTACGGCAAGCGTTTCAACTGCGTGACTTGCGGCGGAGGCCGCTTGGAGGAACCGGCGCATTTGGTTTCTTCCTTCCCATCCCGCCGGAAACCATAATCAGTGTGACCTTGGGGCCGCGTTGCTCTGGCGAACAGGAGAACTACGTGCGCGAGGTGCTAAAGTACAACCCGTTGCTCGCGGACCGGCGTGTCATGCTTGACCGTGCGCGCCTTGACGACACCGCTTTGTCTTTGCGGTTCGAGCCAGTCTTGTAGTGATCTGCCTGCAATTTGACTGGTTTTATGAGCGAGAACACCGACTTCGTCCTGGCTGGCGACAGCGCCAGCTCAAAACTCGGGAAAGCCCGCGAACTGGGCGCGCCCGTGCAGAACGAAGCACAGTTCCGTAAGTTGTTGGGCGAGGAACTCCCACCCGGTTCTTCCGCAACGCAGGGCTCGCTACTCTGAGAAGGACCCGGCATGAATGAACCCGCCTTGGACTGGCCGGCCTTGGACCGGCTCCGCGCGGCGTTCCTCGACGGAACCGCCGGCCGGCAGGATTACTGGCGCAGCGAGGCGGACCTCGCGAGTTACGATGCCACGTTCGCCCAGCGCATCGGGTGGAAATGGGACTGCGTTTTGGGCGAACTGGAGCGACGCGGTTGGACCCCGCCGCCCGGTGCGGCGTTGGTCGATTGGGGATGCGGCAGCGGCATCGCCGCCCGCGCGTTTCTGGATTTCTACGGCCGGGAGTGTGTCGCCCGCCTCAGCGTTTGGGATCGTTCGGCCCTGGCAATGCGGTTCGCGGCGAACCGCGCCGGCGGCAAGTATCCAGGTCTGTCGGTGGACACCGCATTGCCGGCTCGACCCGAACTGGTGCTGCTCAGTCATGTCCTGACCGAACTCACCGTGGAAGCGACCGATGCCCTGCTGCAGTGGCTGGAACCGGCGGTGGCAGTGCTCTGGGTGGAACCGGGAACCTACGACGCCAGCCGCCGTCTCATCGCAATCCGCGAACGGCTGCCGGGGAAGTTCCAAGTCGTCGCTCCCTGCACCCACGGTTCTCCTTGCGGCATGTTGGCTCCTGGCAACGAACCGCATTGGTGCCATCACTTCGCGGCGTCGCCGGCCGCGGTGTTCACCGATCCGTTCTGGGGGCGGTTCGCGCGGTTGGCCGGTGTCGAACTCGCGAGTCTGCCGCTGAGCTTCTTGGTGTTCGACCGGCGTCCGGCCCCGGCCTTGCCGGCCGGAACGGTACGCGTGATTGGTCGCCCGCGCCTCTACAAGGCCCACGCTTCGTTACTGGCCTGCGACCGGGATGGGGTGGGGGAGTACGAACTGCTCAAGCGACAGTTGCCGGCGCTGTTTCGGCGTTGCCGGAAAGGGGACTGTCCGACGCTGCAGGCGTGGACCCGCGAGGGCGATCGCGTGATTCAGGCGGTGGAAGTGCCGGCCGCGAGCGCCTAGCGGGCGCCAGCAGTGCGGCCGGCCGAGGCGGTCGGCGGAGGCGCCGCCGGCGACCACAACGCGAGCGCGCGCCGGGTCAGGTCCGCAGCCTTGGCGTCGCGCACTTCCCGATTCACGCAGTCGAACACCACGGTGATGACGCGATGGCCGTCGCGGGCGGCGGTGACCGCGATCGAGTAGCCCGCCGCCGCGATGTAGCCGGTTTTCAACCCGTCGCACCCCTCGACCTTGCCGAGGAGGTGGTTGTGGTTGCGCATGACCACCGTTTTGCCGGGCACCTTTTCGCGAAATGACCGAACCCGCGTGCCGGTGTAACGCAACGTGTCGCGGTGACGCAGCACTTCCCGGCAAAGTTTCACGAAATCGCGCGGCGTCGTGACGTCCGGTGGCTGGCCCGCGCTGGGGGGCAGGCCATGCACGGAATGAAAGACGGTATGGGTCATTCCCAGTGCCTGGGCGCGTTGGTTCATCAAGTGGACGAACGCCTCGGTGCTGCCGGCAACCTTCTCGGCCAGCGCCACCGCGGCGTCATTCGCGGATTGTACCATCAGCGCGTACAGGAGTTCGTCCACGGTGAACACCTCCTTCTCTGCCAGCCAGACCTGCGAGCCTCCCGTGCGGGCGGCCTTGGCACTGACCGTCACGGCATCGTGAAAGGAGAGCTCCCGGCGTTCGATCTTCTCCAGAATGACCAGCAGATCCATCAACTTGAGCACGCTCGCGGGATAGCCCGATGCGTCCGCGCCGTCCTCAAAGAGCACCCGGCCGGTGGTGGCCTCGACCACGATCGCGCCCAGGTACGGATTGCGGGCGACGCGCTTGAGTGCCGTCGTCGAGGAAGGGCGGTTGGTGGACTTCTGCGAGGCGGCGGATTTGGAGCTGGCCGCCGTCGGCATCGGCGTGGTCAGGAGCAGCGCCAAGACCGCGGTCGTCAACCATCGGAACATGCGTTTTCCCTTCATCGTTGGTTCGGAGTTCTGCATCCCCTGTCCGCGGCGATCCCGTCGCGGCAGCCAGGCGGCGAGGCAGAATCATCGGCGGACGCGGATGCCGTCAAGCGACGAAAGCCGGTTTGACGAATCCCGGTACGCCATCGGCGAAAGCAGCCGGCGGTGTGCCGGTTGCTCCGGTTGAAGCGACGCCGGCCAGGAGCGCGAGGTCCTTCAGCAAACCGCGTGGCGGGAGTCAGCGCTGCCAACGCAAACCAGCGTTCGCATTGGGAACCGGCGCCGGCGTGATACGCGAGCCGGCGGGGTTCACAGGCCGGAACGGAGTCTGAGCCGGGGCGGGAACGCGGGAGTTCGGTCGCGGCAGGGGAGCCGGCGCAATGCGCTGGCCACTCGCGCCGATCCCGGAATTCGCATAGGGCAGACGCGCCGGCAGCGTCATCCGGGTGGCCAGAATGCGCTGGCGACTGCCGCTGGCGCCAGACGCGGTGACGGCGGCCGGCGATGTCGGGGCAGCGGTCGGCGGTTGGGGATCGGCGCCGGGTCGGGGTGAGGCGGCTGGCGCGAAGGGCTGGTGCGGTTCGCGATTGGTGGGCCAGTAACCGTCCACCCAGCCGGTGGTGTAAAGGTAGGGCTGATACTGGTAGGCCTGTGAGAAACTGACGGCCGTAGCGGTTTGCGGCGGCTGATAGCCCCAACTTGCGCCCGGGGGCGAAGTCGCGGGATGGTCAGCCACGACCGTGGCCAGCCCGCTCATGCCCGCGTTCGCGTCGGCGCCCGCCGGCGTGGATTGCACCCAGCCCAGGCCCAGATACTGACCGCCGGCGAAGACGCGGGCCCGCACCAGGCGCGGGGTATCCGGCGGGGCGGCTTCGTTCGCGGCGTTCTGGCGCCACGCATCCAGGTCGGCCTGCAGCGCGGCCAGTTGGCGATGCTGCGCTTCGAGTTCCGCCGCGGTGGCGGCCTGCTGCGTGCGCAGGTCGGCGACTTGCTTTGCGGCATCGCCCAGTTGGTCCTTCGCGTCGGCGAGATGCTCGCGGAGAGCGCGGTTGTTCCAGGCGAGGCTGAGGGCCAGCACGAACGCGCCGGCGGCCAAGCCGCTGGCAGCTCCGGCCACCCAGATCGGAATGCGCGAGGCTTGAATCATCAGGGCCAACTTACGCGGATGCCTCGGACGGTCAATCGCTCAAATCGTGGGCGCGTTGCCCACCACGGGGGCAATCCACCAGCGACGGCGAGCCCTGTCCCATCGGCGCTGTTCATCGCCACCGGACGCTGACCACGGCGAGGATCTGGTGGGCGGTGTAATCGTGCAGGTGACCGCTCGAAGGCTCGTCATAGCTGAAGTAACCGTATTGCAGCCGCGCCGTGGTCGATTTGCCGAGCTGCCGTGTGATTCCGACGCGGACGCCATGACGATCGTAGTCCAGGCCGAGCGGCAATCCCCCCTCGACGTTGTGCTGGCCATAGCGCGCCTGTGAGTACTGGGAGTTGGCCGTCAGGTCGGTCTTCTGGTCGAGGAGGTAAGTCATGTTCGCCAACAACGACCAGAGTTCGCCGCGGTAAGGCGCGACGGCGAGGCTGCCGTAATCCGCGGTCGTCGTCCCGGTGTTCTGGTACGAAACCGTGCCCCCGAAGGACACGCGCCGGAAAGGCGTCAGGGTGAAGTTGCCGCTGACGGTGTGGCTGAGGTAACGGCCGGCATAGAGCTGGCCGCCGGGTGTGGCGTCCGGACCCACATCGTCAACCGAGGTGGCGCCGGTGGTGGTCCGGTAATCGCTGTCGGCAAACTGGTAGGTCAAGGTCGAGCGCCACCACGTGAGCGGCGACCAGACCACGCGCGCCTCGACCTCATCCGCAACGATGCGGCGCTGTTGGATGAACCCGGGGTAGGCGCTGTCGCGCTGGTCGAGCGGATACGCGTAATCCGTTTGCCGGTTGCGGTACCGGTAATGGCCGCCGAACGAAACCGTCCGCCACGGCGAGGAGTTGAAGCCCACCCGGAAGTCCTGCCCGCGCGCCGCGGCCTCCGAGCCGAGTTCGAAGGCGTGCGGTCCGTTGTTCTGATTTGCGTCGCGCGAGTAGTCGTCCTGGCTGAGCCGCGATTCGGCGAACAAGGAGGTGAACGGCACACCGGCGTAACGGACCAGGAGGTTCTCCTCTGCGCCCGCCAGGTCCAACGTCGAGCGCTCGGTCGCTGGAATCCGGAAGATGCCAGCCGTGGGATCGGTCGGATCGATCACCTCATCGAGGTTGACGTCGCCGAAGGTATCCTGGCGTTTCCACTGACCTTGGACCGCCGCGGTGGCGGTGAGCGTGGGGAAGGGCCGGAACTGCGAACTCGCATCCGCCAACTGCCAGACTTCATCGAGCAGGATGCTGTCGGTGGACCAGGCGCTGCCGGAGGCGGGTTGCCCGGCGCTGTCCCGCGGCGAAAGGCTGGCGGTGCTGTCGCCATCGAGCCAGGAATACCGGTAGCCGACCCCGGCGAGCCACCAGGGAGTCACCGCTTTCTGCGCCGTAAAGTCGTTGGCCACCTGCGTGTGCTGATGTTCCTCGCCGACGCGCATCGTGAGCTCCGGAGCGACACCCCCCGCCGGCACGCTGAGCGCGTCGGTGCGGGCGGTGTTGAGACGGTAAACCTCCAGTCGCAGCCGGTCTTCCAACTGGAATCTCTGGAGGTCATAAGACACCCCCAGCTTCACCACGTGGGTGCGCTCGTCCCGTTGCTCGGCGGACGGATAGAGGTTTCGGGCGTCGGCATAGGCGCCGCTGGGCGCGTTGACGGCTCCCCAGGTGAGCATCGATTTCGCACCGTCGGCGAAGTGGTACTCGTAACCCAAAACCAGTTTCGGCCAGTTGGGTAGGGTGAGGCCCACATTGGCCCAGGCTTGCCCGATGTCCAGGTGCAGATCGCCGCCGAGCCGGTACAGCGACGGGGCGAAGGTGCCGTAGTAACCGCCGGCGTCGTCGTAGTAGCGGCGGAACTGTTCGAAGCCGGTTTCGACAAAACCCAGCTCGGGGCGACGGAACGCGAGCGCCACCCGGTAATCATCGCGGCTGACCTGGCCCTCAGCCGACACCGAGCGACCGTCCGGGTAGGTTTGCCGGTACTCGAACCGCTCGATCCCGCCATTCCAACCGTCCGGCTGCCACTCGAGTTCGCGGAATTTCGCCTTGTCACCGTTCACGGACGTCCACGAAACGACCGGGGTGAGCGTCCAATTCGTAACCAGGTTCGCTACCGCCGGCGTGTTGTCCCACCGGGCGCCCTGATCGATCCAGGACCGGAGCAGGGCGACCTGGTTGGTGCTCAGCGGGGCGCCTCTCCCGTCCGGCGGCATTTCCATATCGGGAACCAGCCGGGCGACGTAGTGGATCAGCGGACTTTGGGCGCTGTTACCGGGGACGATGTCCACGCCGTGGGCGCCGCCTTTGAGGGCGGTGTCGCGCTGAGTCAGGCGGAACCGCGACTTCGGCCGCTCGGCTCCGTGGCAGCGCAGGCATTCGCTTTCGAGAAGCGGCTGAATGTCGCGCCGGAAGTCGATCGTTTGGGCGGCCGGCGGCGGGAGCTGGTTGACGTCCACCTCCGTTCCGTGAGCGCGAGCCGTGATGAACCCCCGATCCACGCCGAGCGCCAAGCCGAGGACTACGATGGTGGACCGTGGCATGGCCGCCTTTCAATAGAGCAGGTGGTGGTTGAAATCGGAGCCATGCACGGCGGTGTGGCAGCCGGAAGTCCAGCAGGCGCCGCGCGGCAGGAAGAGGCTGTGGTTGACGGCCCCGATCACCACCTGGCCGGGCGGAACCCCCGGACCCTGCACCTGCGCGTGACAACGCAGGCAAAGGTTGAGGTCCGGTTGCCGGAGCAGCTTCGCGTTGATGGAGCCATGCGGGTCGTGGCAGGTGGTGCAGCCTTCCCGCATGGCTTCGTGGGCGAACACCACCGGTTTCGTCTGCTCGCGGTGGCACTCCGCGCACGACTGGTCGGCCCAGCCGAGCGTCAAGCCGCCGGTCGGTTTGAGGATGTCCAGGCCGTGCGGGTCGTGGCACTGGACGCAATTCATTTTGCCCTCGGTCACCGGATGGTGTTGCGGCAGGCGAAACTGGGCCTGCACGTCCAGGTGGCAGTTGAAGCAGGCGGTCGCGTCCCGCCCCGGGTTCACGATGAACTTCCCGAGGCCGCCCCCCACCTCCACGTGTTTGCTGCCGGGCCCGTGGCAACTCTCGCAGCCCGTCCCGCCGGCCAGCTTCGCCGTGTCCGAATGGAAACGCGCGTGGGGACTGGACGGGAAGGCTCGGACGTAATTCGTATGGCAGTCGTAGCAGGCTTGATTGCCGACGAAATGAGCGTCCGGTATGGCGGGTACCGTCAAGACGGTCCGCTCGACCGTCCCGCACGAAACCAGGGTCAGCAGCCCGATCCCGGCGAGGATCAGGCCGGCCCGCCGCAGTGGGTGGGGCGTGTTCACTGGGGATAGGAGGCGCGAGCGGCCGCAAAGTTCCGTCGCCGGCCGGAGTTCCGGCAGAGACGGCCCCTCGCCGAGGGCGTTTTCCGGCAGGCCGGCGGTGGAACGGGTTTCATTTGGACTGGATACCCAGCGATTCGAGGGCCTGTCGGATGCCGGCCGGCGGTCGCAAGCCAGCAAGCGCAGCGTCCGGAGGAGCGCCCGCATCGATCCACCAGCTCAGGACGGCGATCTCTTCGGGGGTGGGCTGGGGTTTCCCCTCGGGCGGCATGTGATCGTCATTGTCCAATGGCAGGAGCAGGCGCTGCACCAGCGGACTCTCGGCGGCCTTTCCCGCCACGATCACCGGG
This sequence comes from uncultured bacterium, assembly GCA_963735925.1. Lineage (GTDB taxonomy): Bacteria > Verrucomicrobiota > Verrucomicrobiia > Limisphaerales > J093 > DSVZ01. Next base: position 74,333 of record CAVTMT010000002.1, on the reverse strand, counting down.
CCGTTCTTCCCGCCCCGCTGCAAGGTTTCCCACGTGTCCAGGCGCAGGCCGCCCTTCCGCTTTTCCGGGTTGTGGCAGGCCGCGCAACGAGCCTGGAGAATCGGCTCGATCACGACGGAGAAGAAGCGCTCCTGAGGGCGCGCGATTCCCGGATCCGCCTTGGCACTTTGCCGGCCGAGCAGCGCCTGGATCGGGGCGGGCGCGTACCGGGTGAGGTAATCGCTGCCATGCGTCAGCGAGCCGCCGAAGTGGCTGGTGACCGCCAGGACGATCGCACTCAGATAAAGGGAGGCCGTGTAAGTCCGGGTCCAATTCCGCCAGCGGAACCCCGCCGTCAAGGTGCAAAGCCCGGCCGTGGCGAAGCCCAGCCAGCGATGCACCTGCAGCAGCTCGCTGCGGTAGTCGCCCGATAGTGAAAGCAACCACCCGCAGCCGGCGCTGAGCACCGCGGAGGGAACGAGCAACGCCAGGATGTAGCCCGCGCTGGCGTTGGCACTGCGAAAGCGACGGAACCGCGCCAGGCTCTCCAAGGCAACCAACAGGACCAGGAAGCCGATGGGCAGATGCACCAGGAGCGGATGAAATCTGCCGAAGAACAGGAGGATGTCCGGAGTTTCGTTCATGGCGAAGTTTGCAGGCCAGCGCGGACGTACGGACAGCCCGTCATCGCCGGCATTCGTCGAATCGCCGGCGGGCGGTGTGCTCCGGCAGGCGTTGGCACGCGTTCATCGTGGTTACGAGGACTGAACCGGCGGAAAGTTCCCCGACCGGCCGAAGTCACGCGGGCTTTCCGACGTCGGCCGCACCGGGGTGGTCGGGGCGGTTACAGATACTTCTCCAGCAACTGGCGATTGCCCAGGGCCGCCAGCAGATACAGGTGACGGCCATCGCTCCAGGCGGCGGTAGCCAATCGGCCCACCGAGTCGAACACGGGTTGACGGCTTCTGGGCGCCCCGGCCACGGCGGCGTCTTCCGCGACGAACAACCAGAGAATCTGCCCCTGGCCCCGATCGAAGCAGACCATCGAGACGGGTTGATTCTGCCAGCGCACGATGCCGCAACCCAGGCCGGGCAGGGCGCGCATCGACGGCGTGAGGGTGTAGTCCGCCGGGGCCTGGTTCCGCGCCAGAAAGCCCTGGATGGCTGCCAGATCGTTGGTCTGGATATCCATGCGGTACTCCCGCAAGGCGACCCGCGCCATGCGGTTCCGGTAAGTCGGGAATTGCGGTCCGGAAGGGAGGGACCACCACACCAGCCAGGCGGCGAAGGTGAACGCGGCCGCCGCCGCCAGGGCCCAGACCCACCGGCGGGACGCCGGCAGGCGCAGCGCCGAAGCCGGGCGCCCGGCCAGGATACGCCCGGTCAGGTCCGGCGGCACCGGGATCGTTTGCAGGGCGGCGCGCACACCGGCGTCGAAGCGCTGGCGTTCCTCCCACCACTGGCGCAGGTCCGGTTCGCGTTCGACCAGCCGGAGGGCTTCGGCAAGTTCGGGATCGGCCGCGGCCGGCGACCCGGGGCGCCGAGTGCTCAAGATTTCTTTGGCCTGTTCGCGGGTGATCATGGCCGGGAGGAGGTGGATCGCGGCGCGGCTGGGGGCGCGAGCCGCCGTTGAAGTTGGTCGATGCCGCGGGCGAGGCGCGACTTCACCGTGCCCAGCGGGACGCCGAGGACGTCTGCGATCTCCTGATAGGCGAAGTCGCCGAGATAGAACAAGGTCAGCGGCGCCTGGAAGGTTTCGTCCAGTTCCCCGAGCGCCCGCAGCACCGACGCGGCATCGTGGTGTTCGCCGGCCGGGGCGGGCACCGGCGGCAGTTCGGGTTCGGTTTCCTCCAGGCTGAGCTGGGGGAAACGGACGATGCGCCGTCGCGATTGGAGGAACTCCCGGTGGAGCGTCTTGAAGAGCCAGGATTTGACCTTGGAAGCGTCGCGCAGTTGGTCCCCTTTCGCCGCCCAGATGTAGAAGGTCTGCTGGGTGAGGTCGGCGGCGTCGGCCTCGTTCCGGGCCAGGCTGTAGGCAAACTGGTAAAGGGGCCGATAGTGCGCTTGGACCAGGTTCTCGAATCCGGCGTCCGCCGAAGGGGCGGAGACCGGGCACGGAGGCTGGCTGGCTGATTCCACGCGTTGCGCGTCCGGCCTCGCCGCAGGATCGCTGCGGGGGCACCGGGACTGTGGGTCAGCATCGGTGGAAACCGCGGCGCGTGTCCAGTCCGACGCGCCGGCGGCGGGTCGCTCGGTCATCACTGTGAGCGCTCCATTCATGGCCCGGCCCTGGCGGCGGCGCGCTTGCCCGGAACGGAGCCGCGCCGGGAGGATGGCTGCCGGGCGGGCCGGCGGGTCAGCGGAAACGGAGCGCGCGATCCGCGCCGTCCCCGGGTTTGCGGGATGTCCCGGCGTGTGCCACGATTCACGCTGCCGGCAAGACCGTTACCAGGCCCGCCGCGCGGGGGGCCGGCGCAGGTCGCGCGGGTGGCGAGCGAAATGCACCGACAAGAACCGACGAAGCAAGCCGATTCACCTCGAGCCCACCGGAGGCTGGCGGGGACGCGGCGTTCGCCGAGCGGGTTCACGCTGGTCGAACTCCTGGTGGTGCTGGGGATCATCGGGGTGCTAGCCAGTTTGCTACTGCCGGCGCTCGCCCGGGCCCGGGGCAAGGCGCGGGCGATTGCCTGTCTGAGCCAGACCCGGCAGTTGAACCTGGCGCTGCTCCTGTATGCCGGCGACAACAACGACCGGCTCGTTTACAACCTCGGCGGCGTTCGCGGCTGGCGCGTCGCCCCCGAGTTGATGGAGTTGAACTGGGTCAACAACGTCCTGAGCTGGGAACTCGATCCGGATAACACGAACCTGGCCTTTATCGCGAAAAGCCCGCTGGGTCCCTCGCTGGGCCGCAGCGTGGCGGTGTTTGTCTGCCCCTCGGATCACGTGCTGAGCCCCATCCAACGCGGCGCGGGGTGGAGCCGCCGGGTGCGGAGCTACTCGCTCAACGCCATGGTGGGCGACGCGGGACCGAATGTCCTCGCCGGACAAAATGTCCTCAATCCCGGTTATCGCCAGTTCCTGCGCCTGGGCGACGTGCCCCGACCCGCCGCGACCTTCTCCTTCATCGACGAGCACCCGGACAGTGTCACGGACGGGTATTTCCTGAACCCCGGCGAGGAACTGGAGTGGCAGCATCTGCCCGCCTCGTACCACGAGGGCGCGGCCAGCCTCGCCTTCCTGGATGGCCATTCCGAACTCCACGGCTGGCGGTCGGCATCCACGTTGCGCCCGCCGATCCCGGATGCCGGTCCGTTGCCCTTCACCGTGCCCGCCGGAGACGCGGCCGACCACGCGTGGCTGAGCGAACGCGCCAGCATCGAAGATTAGCGGGCGCCGCGCGGCCTCCTCACGGACGCCGTCCTCGACGAACGCCCACCCCGGCAAGTCGTGCGTCGCGGCGGAGTGACGCCGAGGGCGGCTGACGGTTGCCGGGGTGAAGCGTTCGCCGTGCATGATGGGGCAGGGGCGATGGGTTCCGATTCGGGCTCAAGGCGCCACCTGGCCGCGCACCTCGCCGTTCGGGTGGTTCGCCGTGTGGATATTCACGTAGGTGAGGCCGTCCACGACATCGGCGAGTTGTTCCGGCGTGAGCGTCAACGTGCCGCTGAAGGCCCCGGTGGTGGCCAGGGTGTTGTCCTCGGGTTCGAAGGCTTGCAGGACTCCCGCCGCCGTCTCGGCATCCGCCGGGCCGTGCAAATGGGCGGCCGTGGCCGCCGCCGTCAAGTCGGCGTAATCCACGTCGTAGGTGAACTCATTGCCGATGAGCCAGAAGTCGCCGTAGCCCGAGGCCGGGGTGTTGACCGGGTCCGGCCGCTCGGCCGCTCCGGTCAGGATCGTGTCCCAAAGCACCGGCGCGACCTGGCCGCGGATCTCACCCGCCGAATGGTTGGCGGTGTGGATGTTCAAGTAGGTGTGGCCGTGCAGGAGGGCGTCCCGTTGCTCCCCGGTCAGCCCCGAAAGATCGTACGTTCCGGCGATCGTGCCGGCCATGCTGGCGGGAACGGTCAACGGGATGAGCACGCCCGTGCTCTCCGCCGTGGTGGCAATGCCGTGGACGTGCGCCGCCGACGCCGGCGCGCTCAGGCCGCTGAAGCGCACGTTCACCGTCAGGGTGTTCCCGGAGACGGTCAGCGTGCCGAAGCCGGTGGCGGGCGTATCGACGGCGGTGGGCCGTTCCGCCCCGCCGTTCATCCAGACCGTGAACGGTGTGGCGGTGGTGTCCGCATGACTGACCACCCGGTAGAACGCGGCGTCGCTCTCGCGGGCGACGATGATCGCGGTGTCCTCGGTGGAGACCACGTCCGTCCACGCACTGTCGCTCAACGCGGCTTTCCTCTGCAGCAGATAGGGCGGCGTGCCGTCCACCCAGGAGAGGCGCACGCCCAGGGCTCCAACCGGCGCGATGCCGGCGAGCGTGGCCGGGGTCGGGGCCTGCACGGTGACGGTGACGGGGGCGGAGGTCGCGTTGAGGCCGCCGGCGTCGATGGCCTGTGCGGCGAACGAGTAGCTGCCCGTCGCGAGGTTGCTCAACGTCACGGCGTAGGGCGGGACCATCAACTCCGCGATCTGGGTGGTGTTCGAGAAGAAGTGCACCATGGCGATGGGCGTGCTTCCCGGCGTCGCCTGGGCCGTGAGGGTGAGCGTGGCCGGTTCGATGAAGACGGCGTTGTTGGTCGGCTCAGTCAGGGTCACGGTCGGCCCTTGGGCGGCGGCATTGACCGTGATGGTGCCGTGCATGAACGACTTGTGCGGCCGGCAGAAGTACGGATAGGTGCCCGCATCCGCGAAGGTGAAGGAGAACGTCGTGTTGGCTGCCAGGGTCATGTTCCCCGAATCCCACAGGGCGTCCGCGACGCCGTTCGGCCCGGAGGTGGTCGTATGGGTTACCGCGTCCTTTTGCGTCCACTGGACCGTGTCGCCGACGGCAATGGTCAAGTCGGCGGGGACGAAGGCAAAGTTCTGGATCGAGACGTCCCAGGTGGCGCCCAGCGCCCGGGCGGTTGCCCAGGCGACCAACACCCCACCGTGGAGCCCGCGGACCGGCCACCACGAGACGGCCAGTCGCTTCGTTTTCATCTTCCTGTCTGTCGTTTTCATTCGAGTTTGCTTTTTGCTTTGGCGGACATACCGGTGCTCCGTCGCGGAACAGCCGGGCCGCTGCCGGTTGGTTTAGCCGACCCGGATCGCTTCCCCTCCCCAGTTCCGACTTGGAGGCCAACCGGCAGCGGTCTTGCAGGTCAGAGGTACCAAACGCCCTTTTGTTCCCGCGAACCCAAGCTATGCGGAGGGCAGCTCACGAACCGGAGACGCGGACTCGATGTGCGTCCGGCGCGGGCGCCTGGCTAGCTGTCATCGAATTGCTCCGAGCCCGACGGGCGAACCGGGAGGGAGGATGGCCAAGCGACCCGCAGACGGGAGAAACCCGGCTCACTCGGGGGCGGCGAGCACCGAAGGTCAGTGGCGGTGGTGTCCTGATTTCCAATGGGTGGCTGCGCCTCTGCGGCGGGGCAGGGCGGGGCTTGAGCACCGTCCGCACCCCATCGACGCACCACTTCAATTCTCCGCCGAATGCAGGCCGCCGGTGCCGGCGCGGAAAGCGACGTTCATGCGTTCCGGATTGCCGGGGACCGAAGTCGCGCAGTTCCAATAGCAGGCCCCGCAGTGGACGCACTTTTCGCGGTCGAACGCGGGCACACCGTCTTCGCGGGGCGTGATCGCCTGGCCGGAACAGGCCTCGATGCAGATCTTGGTGCCGCATTGCTCGCAAAGCTCCGGGTAGAGGAAAACCACGTGGTCCGCATAGCCGGGCGGGGCCTGCACTTTCCCGCCCATCAGCAGCGCGTCCTGGTGCGAGACCAGCAACTGGCCGTCGTACGGAATCGCCGGCCAACCGGCCCGATCCATGAGCGCGTCGTGGAGCGACACCCTCTTCGCCTGGCACTCCTCGCGGAGCCGGCGGATTTCCTCGGGGGCGATTCGGCCCGCATAGTATTCCTCCAAGCTCGGAATGCGCTCCCAAGGTCGGGTCGGTTCGCCGCCCAGCGAGAAACGGCCGTTGGTCAATCCGGCCAGTGCCATGCCCACCATCCCGCGCACCACCCCTTGCTGGAAACCGTCGCGGGATTTCTCCGCCACAACGGCCTCCTGCTCGAGCCAGCTCGTCCGACGACGGCGGACGTAGGTCTCGTCGAGGTTCGGCTTCGTGAAAGGCTTCTTCGCGTGGAGCAACTCGAGGACCGCTTCGGCCAGGTGCATGCCGCTGGCCCACGCTTCATCCACGCCCGAGCCGGTGAGCACGTTCGTCGTGCCGCTGCCCTCACCGATCCGCGCGTAGCCGTCGCCGACGAGATGCGGTTCCCCGCGGCGGCCCGACTCGCCCAAGGTCTTCGCGCCCCAGGAGCGCAATTTGCCGCCTTGGAGGTGGCGCCAGAGGTAGGGATGCAGCATCCAGTGTTGCAGGTAGCGGTAGGCCGTGCGCATCGGGCTGTCGAACCAGGACGGCACGAAGATGCCCAGCGACGCCACGCGGTCGGGATGCACGTAGAGGAAACCGAAAATCTCCGGCTCCGGGTAACCGAACGTGTGCAGCACCGTGCCGGGTTTGAGCGACGTGTCGGCGGGCAGATCCACGACGAACTTCATGCCCACCGCCCAGTCACGCGTGTGATGACCTTCGGGGAGGCCGAACTCCGCGTCGAGTTGCCGGCCGATCGGGCCGACCGGACCGTCGCCCACGACCGTCAATGCCGCGCGGACGTCCATGCCCGGCAGGAAGCTGTCGGCGGGTCGCCCTTGTTTGTCCACACCTTGGTCGAGCAGGCGGACGCCAACCACGCGGTGGTCTTCGATGAGCGCCTGCGCCACCGGCGTACCCGGCCAGAGTTGCACCGTGCCGGTGCCTTGAACCTGCGCGCCCACCCATTGCATGAACTGGCCCAGCGACAACACCATGCCGCCGGTCTTGTGCAGGAACTCGGGCGTCCAAGGCAGGCGCAACACGTGGTGCTCGGCCGGCAGCAGCCCGATGAACGTGCCGATGAACGCATCGGCCGCTTTCAGCGCGGCCGACCGCCGGCTCGCGTTATGCGGATCGAGCAGGTAGAGCACGGTTTCTTCGCCGACAGGAGCGGCCATGGGAATGCCGGCGTTGGCCAGGTCCGGAAAGCTCTCGCGCAAGGCCCGCGCTCGCGTGACCACGCCGGACACGCCGAAGCCGAGATCGTCCGCGCGCTCGTAACAGAGCACCTGCGGCGGCATCCCCGGCATCGCGGTGCTCTCGCAGGCCGGCGTGCCGTCGGCGTTCACGAGTTTCCGCGACAACGTCGTGAGGAATCCGGCCGTCGCCGGGCCGAAACCGACGCAGACGATGTCCACGTCCATGCGTTGGCGCTCGATGGTTTGTTCAGCGTTCATGCAGAGAACCAGGCCGCCTGCCGCACGCTGTGGGCCGGGGGGAGGGTGCTCAACCATCCGCGTCGGCAAGCAGCGTCGCCGCTCGTCCGATCCTTCCTCGCCTGAGCCGAGGCGGCGGGCCACGGGCAAAAGCGGCAAGCGTGACCGGACGCTAACGAACGGCGGCGGCGTGTCAATGCGGGCCGGCGCCTGCAGCCGGCGCCTGCCCGCCGGCAGGCGCCGGAACGGTCCCGGCTTTGGTTTGGTGGCTGCGCCGCTGCGGCGGCGCAGAGCGGTGCGGGGGAGCGCGGGCGTCGCGCCCGCACCGTCGGGCGTCGCGCCCGACGGATCGGCGAGCGGCGCGCGTGGAAAACAGCGTGCGAACGTTGCAGACGGCGCGTCCGTTCTTCCCGGCGGGACGCCGGGAAGTGCGGGCAAGACGCCAACGCTCCCCATGCGACGAGGAAGCGACAAATTCCTCCACGGGAGAACCGGCAACCGGCTCGTGGTCGTCGGCCCGATCAACCGGCCGGTAGAACTGACGGATTCTTGGTCAATTCCGTTTGCTCAAGCTGCGCGCAGTTCTTCACGCCGCCGGGCGCGGATCAGGTTCGCGAGCACCAGGGTCAGGACGAACACCACCGCCAGCACCCCGAGCTTGGCGCCGAATCCGATCGGCCGGGCCGCGGAGGCCTCGAGTCCGATCTTGAGGTCGGCCCACGTGTCCACCTGCAATGGCCGCGTGAACGTGAGGACACGGCCCTGCTCGGGAATGGAGGCGCGGATGGCCGCGGGGTTCGCCACCGCGGCGTCCTGTTGCTGGATGAGCCGTTCGGCGAGGCGCATCTGCACGGCATTGTCCTCGGCCGTGTTGCGTTCGATGAGTTGTTTGGCCTCCTGCTGGGTGTATTGGGTCTGGCCTTCACGCAGGCCGCGCGGCGTGTTCGCGAGGGCGTCGCTTTCGCCGGCTACCTTGGCTTGGCGCACGTTCAGGCCGACGAGCGCCTGCTGCATCTTCAGATTGTGCAACTGGACGCGCGCGTCCTCGTTGAAGGCGCTGTCATGCGAGGAGAGTCCGTAGGCGTTCTGGAAGGCGCGCCGGGCTTCCTCCGGATTGCCTTGGGCGAGGAGGCTGTTGGCCGTGGTGAGGAACTGCTTGGCTTCCTGGCTCTTCTCCTTCTGCAGGTTGACCTCGCTGCGGAGGTAGGTCTGGAAATCGACGGCGACCGGCCGGGCGGTCGCCTGTTGCTCCTGGAGCTGCAGCGTCCCGGACCAGTCGCGGAGCTGCCACTTGTCGCTAAGATAGACGCGCCAGGTGATGTTTTCGAGCGGCAGGTCGAAGCGCGGCCCGAGCAACTCGAGGTCGAGCCAGCGGGCGCCGGCGTGGCCGGTGCGGCTGCTGAAGTAGAACTCCACGGTGGTCGATTCGCCGGTCTTCGAGTGTTGCTCCAGCGGGATGAGCACCTCGTTGGTCTGGCGCCACGGCCAGACGCTGTTTTCGTTCACGAACGCGAACCAGAACTTCGCTTCCGCGGGCAGCGTGAAGTGCAGCAGGCGTTTGTCGCCCGGAATCAACTGGAGCCGCACCTGGGTGAGCATCACCCCGTCGTCGGAGAGCACGGAGGTGAGCGTGACCTTGCTGACCCGGGCGGGCAGGAGCTTGGCGGCCTCGTGCCGCTCCAGTCGCAGCGGCAAGGCAAAGGCCGGCTCGACCAGCCGAAAGGTGTAGTTCGCCGCCGAGGCCTGGATGTCCTGTTGCAGCACGCGCGGGATGGACTGCCATTCCGCCGGCTGCAGCGCGGCCGGCGGCGTGGTGACCCGCACCTGCAACCGTCCACCGGCCTGGACGGTCACGAAGCCGCGCTGGAGATTCACCGCGAGGGCCTCCGTGCCCAGCAGCGTCGCCTCGGTGGCATTGGCGGTCAGCGGCTGGGTGTAATTCACCTGCAGGAGGTATTTGCCAATGACGCGCCGGTTCAACTTGATCTCCCATTCGCGGGTGACGGCGTTGGTCTGGCCGTCCGGCTGGCGGAAGTCGCTGACCTGCTCGCCGCGGAAGCGGACGTTCTCGGCGCGTGCCGGCAGGACCACGCGCAGCGCCTTCACGCCCGTGTTCTCGATCTGGTACTGCAGGTTCGCGGCGATGGCCAACTGCGCCTCGTTGACCGTGACGTGCTGGAGGCTCGTGACCTGAATCCACGCATCGACGCGTTCGAGGTCGAGCGCGAGCTTCCAATCGCTCTGCAACAGGCGGAACGCGAGCACGCCTTTCTGCGGCACCCCCGCTTTGAGCGGATCAAGCTGCGTGACGCCGTCCCGCGCACCGACCTGGAGCCGCATCCCCTGCTCGGGCACGACCAGCAACTGGCCCCGCTGCTTGCTCGCCTCGCGCAAGACCAGCCGCGGCACCGCCCAGTTCGTCATCGACCGCACGCCGGGTCCGGCCAGGCTGACGGCGAACTGTTGCTGGCCATCGGTCTTCGTCTTGAGATGCAGCGTGATCAACCGGCCGTCGTCGGTCTTGAGTTCGGTCCAATGACTCATCGCGGCCCCGCTGATCGACTCGACGTCCATCCCGGGCGGCAGGAGGAAACTCAGTTTGAAGATGCCGGCCCGCGTGATCTCGGCGTCCAGCGTCGCGGCCAGCAGCACCCGATCTTCGCCCAACGACAGGGTCTGCTGGGCCTCGACCCGCACGTCCGGCTCGACCGGTGAGGCCTTGAGTGTGAGCGCCCCCTTCGGTTCGGAATAGCGGAAGGCCCGGCGCAGGGTGAGGCCGTTCACGGCGCCGCGCAGGGGATCGAGCACCGCCGCGGGGAAGTCCTCGAGGTTGATCGACGAGAAGCCCTCGGCCTGGACGTCGTCCAGTTGCACCTCCGTGCCGGTGGCGATGCCCACCAGGCCGATCTGACCGGCGGCGTTGTCCACGGTGAGCAGGCCGGCGGACTGGGTGAACGGCAGCGGCCCGGTGGCGATCTGCGATTTGATGAGCACCGCGAACGGCTTTGCCTGCGCCGGGGTGAGGCTCACGCGCAGCTTGCGGGTCTCGGGATCGAAGCGCCAGAGCGAGAGTCCCGCGGCCGCGACGTCGGTGATCGTCGAGCCCGTCGGCACCGAGAAGACGAGTTCGCCCAACTGGCCTTGCGCGGGACGGATCTGGACCTGGTGCAGACCTTCCACCACGCCGGCGCCCGGCACGTAGAGCTGGAACACCTCGGCGTAAAACACCGCCTTTTCCCGGCGGGTGTCGCGGCTGCGGGGTTTCCAACCAATCCAGGCGTTGTTCACCGGCGCGAGCACCACGCTGAAAACCGAGTTGGTGGCCGGGGCCGCGTCGCTGCGTTGCACGGACACGGCCTGCGGCGCATCCAGATCCACGTCCAGACCGGTGAGCGACACCGTCAGGCGGTTCACGAGGCCATACTGCGTGGGCAGGGCAAAGCCGCGCTGGCCGTCGCGCACGGCCACCGGCGTCTGGTATTCGAGCGTCACGTCCAACGAACGCGTCGTGTCGGCGACCAGCACCTGACCGGGTCCGGCGCCGGTGGTGATCTCCACCAGGCGGGCGGCGTCCTGGGGGTAATCGATGCGGGTGAGCACGCCCGGCGCGTGGAGCACCGGCAATTGCTGGCCCTTGACGGCGGACCAGCGGATCTTCGCGGTGGCGAAGACGAAATCCTCGTCCACGCGGATGTCGCCGACGACGGATTCCGCCAGCGGGGTCGTCTCTGCGGCCGGGACGGGCGGATCGGCCAGGGCGTTGCCGGGCATCAGCAGCGAAGCGCCGAGCAACAGCAATGCCGTGGTGGCCGCCGCGCCGCCGGGCGTCGGCCCGGTCCGGTCCGGCCGCGGCACCTGCCACCAACGCCGCAGCGCGGGCAGACCCAGTTGCAGCGCCACGAAGGCGAGCACGGCGAAGAAGAACGTCGGCGCGCCGTTCAGGGAACGCAGCGCGGCCCAGAAGACCAGCGTCCAGCCGAGTGCGGCGCCCAGCCGGCGGAACCACTCCCGCGAAGTCATCAACGCGTACAGCCACACCAGGACCGCCAGCACCACCGGCCAGACGGACCAGACCTGGCCGAACAGCGAGGGCTTCAAGGAGGCGTTGGCAAGATCGACGGTCAGCGCGCTGCCGGCTTCCTGCACCGGCGTAATGAAGGTCAGGTCGCGGGGAAGCGACGCACTCAGTGCTTGCGCGCGATCCGCAAACCGGAGCAACAACGCGATCGCGATCGCGCACGCCGTCAACCCGAGCAGGCCGCCCACCAGGTGGCGGACGCTGAAGCGCACCACGCCGTCGGCCGTGGCCACGCGCCAGACCAGCGCGGCGATGAGCAACAGCCCAAAAACGGCGGCGGCGGAGGGGAGGGTTTCCAGCCAGTTCCCGGTCTTGAGCAGGCGGAGGAGCCCGGCGTAACCGGAGATGTCGGGCACGATCCCGGCCGGCGTGAGCGACCCGCCCCGGTAGATCAGCCGCTTCCCGCTGTCCGGCTCGAGCTTCCACTCGGCCAGCAGGACGGGGGCGGACAGGATCGGCGCGGCGACCGTGAACCGGTTGGGGTTGCCGGCCTTGGCGGCCAGTTTGATCTGCAGGTCATTCAGGGCGTTTGGATCCGCGTGTTGCGGCAGCGGGATCAGGTTGGCGCGCTCGTCGGTGACCGGCACCACGGCGGTGCCGTTGACGGTGACGGACCAGAGTCGCAGCCCTTCCGGCAAGACCAGGCGCAGGCTTGGAGCTCCTTTGTTCTTCACGAAATAGCGCGCATCGGTCACCACCTGGCCTTCCTCGGAAATCCGCGTGGTCAGCATCGCGCGATCCACGACCTGGCTCACGGTTTCGCCCTGGACGAGCGGCTTGAGCTCCAGTTCCAGGTTGAACGGCCGGGCGGTGTAGCGGTAGGCGGCCAGGATCGGTGCGTCGAAGAACAGGCGGTATTCCGCCGGCACCTCGCCCGGTTCGAGCGGCAGCAGGCCGGGGGAGAGGTTCACGGGTTGGACCTGGAACTGGTAAGTGCTGACGAGAATGGTATAGCCTTGCTCGGATTGGGCATCCAGCGGCCGCGCACCGGTGAACGCGAGCTTCTCCCCCTGCGCCTTGAACGGTCGCTCGTACGTGGCGAGCAGGGTGTAGCTGCCGGCCACGGGCGTGTGCAACTGCACCTGGTAGCCGCCGTCGATCTTCTGCCAGTTGCGGATGTCCTTGCCGGTGAACTCGACGTTGAAGTACTCGTCCGACAACTCGATTTTGAACGCGGCCACGGGCGCGCCGGAAATCAGGTAGTTCACGATGCTGCTCCCGTAGGCGATGCCTTCGCCGACCGAGAACAGGTGGAACGCGTCCGCCTGGATCGATTGCGGCAGGCGCTCCACGTTCAGGCTGGCCTGCCACGCCGGATCGCTCAGCCGAAACGCGGCCTGCAAGCCGGCCACCTGCTTCGGGAAGAACGCGGTGGCGATGTCCGTCAAGGACTGCGTCCGGGTGGGCGTCAGCCGGAAACCGGCATCCGCCGTCACGCCCACGTGGCCGCGAACCGACTTGGCCTTGACGACCTCGACGCGCGGCAGCGACCAGTTCGTTTCGCCCAGCGCCTGGTTCCGCTCCAGTCCCAACTGCACCACCTGCCGGCCGGTGACCGGCGCGCCATAGACCACGCGCAGTTGCTGGGCCGCGGGGTCGGCCGGGAGGTCGGTGAGGAACCAGTCGCTCAGGCCCGAGGCGTTGATCCGGGCCACGACGTAGCCCTTCGGCACGCGCAACAGCACCTCGCGCAAGGGCGCCTCGCGCACGTCCAGTTCGAGTTCCGCGTCGATCGACAACTCGGTCTCGCCCAGGTGATAGACCAGCACCTCGGACACGGCGACCTCGGGCAGGATGTTGTCCGCCTGAAGACGCAACTGGAACGCGCCGCCGGAGAAGCGGTACGCGAAGGTCTGCGTCGTCTGGGGCGACAGCATGGCCTGGGTCAGATCGGTTTGCGGGAACTGCTCCGGCGAAATCTGCGACAGGCCGCTGGACTGGAGCACCTCGAGCCGCACCGCGCCTTCGTTGACAATGCGGAAGTAGCCGCCGAAGCGCGTCGCGCCGTCGGGCCGCAACTGCAGGGCGTCGGCGGTTTGCGGGAACGCCCCCAGCGGCGTCTGCATCTGGACCTGGAGCGAGAACTGGTCCTTCTGGACCTGGTTGAACTGGACGTTCAGCCGGCGGTCGGTGCTGTTCGGCACGGCCTCGACGGTCCAGGCGAGCACCTGCGGGCCTTGCACGCGCGTGACTTCGCCGGTGCCCTGCAGCGACAGCGACACGCGGTTCATTTCACCTTGCATGACCTTGAAATCGAAAAGCGCCGTCTGGCGCATCAAGCCGGGGCTGATCGCGACTTGCGAAAGCAGTTCGGCCGCGTAGAACAACGTGCCCTCGGCCGCCGGTTTCGCCTCCTTCCAGGCCAGGCTCACCCGGCCGCCCGGCGGCAGAAAGCTGGTGAAGTCGTCGCCGCTTCGTTCGGGTTTTGCGGCGCCGGCGAAACGAAACTGCGTGTCCGCCTTCAGGCCGGGGAACACGACCGGTTGCAGCGCGCTGGGGGCCACCGCGAAATCGATCAGGCTCCAGTCGTTGCTCGCGCGCACCGCGGCGTTGAACCGGATCTCGATCGGGTACTCGCCCGGCTTGTCGAATGTGGCCACGTAGCGGCCGGGCGCGAACCGCACCCGCCAGTCGTCGTGGTCGGCCAGTTCGGTCAAGGCGACGCCGCCCGAGAGCAGGCCCAGCGAAGCGCCCTGGGGATTCTTGACGGTGGCGGTGGCGGTCAGCGTGAAGGCCGCCTTTTCGGAGCTGAGGTTCCCGACCAGCCGGAAGTTCCGCAGCACGACCTTGCGGGCTTCCGGGTCGGCAAGGCTCACTTTCAAAGGCAGTGCATAGGCGGTGCCGTGGAACTGGAACGCGAGCGGTTCGGGCAGTGCGTTCAAATCGGCCGGCCGGAGGCGCTCCGGCAGGAACTTCGGTTCGAGCGGGAAGACGCCCGAAGGGCCCCCCGCCTGCACGTCGAGTTCGGGATCGGCATCGACGCGGACCAGGCCATTCGCCAGCGTGGGCGGATCGAGGGTGAACGTGAGCGGCTGGGGCGAGGCCGGCAGTGCTTTCAACTCGGTCACCGCCGAGATCGTCCCGGCAAAAGCGGTCAGCGGTTTCTCCCCGCGCTTAAGCCGCAGCACCAGCGAGCGCTGGCCCGCGGCATCCTGGCGCAGGCTCCAATTCTCGAGACCCTCGCCGGTGACTTCCTTGACTTCGCCCTCGCCGGCCAGGGCCAGCACAATCTCCGTGAGGCGGCCTTGGACCGCGTCGGCCTGGAGCGTCACGGTCTGGCTGATGCGCTCCCGCGAGACGTGGATCGCCTGTTCGATCAGGACACCGTAGATGGGTTTGGCCGGCTCGCGGCCGAATCCGCCCAGGTCGGCCTGGATCGTGAGGTGGCCTTGCTCGCCGTCGAACTGGCCGTTGACCGTGGCGGCCTTTACCTCGACGGGAACTGCCGGTTCGGCGGCACCGGTCCAGACGGTCGCGAGCCATCCGCTCAGAGCAACGAGGATTCGAGTTGTGTTCATGGAAGGAGGGTGGATGCGTCGGGATTGGTCAGAGGGGCGGGCGCCGGAGTGATCGGTGGGATTGTCGGCGGTGCGGGTTCACTGGCCGGAAATCGACTTGGCGTGGCGGATCATCCATTCGAGCTTCGTTGGACGGGGATCAGGCGCGAACGCTTCCGGCACGCCGCGCAAGTCGGCCAGCAAGGCGTCGGTCGTGACTTCGCCGGCAAACGGACTCGCGGCCAGCCATTCGGAGAATGCCGACGCCACCGCGGCCAGCCGCATCGCCGGGCTCGCCTGCTCGAGGGCCACCGCCGGCCCCGTGTACGGCACGGCCCATTCCAGCTCCCGGTACACGCCGGTCGCCGGCTCGCGATAGCGCACGCGCACCGTGCCCAGGTCGCCGTCGCCACTCGGGTTGACCGCGATCGCGTAGAGCGCATTGCCGGATTCGGCGGCGGCGAGTTCGGCGGCATCGACGGTGTTGTCGCGAAACTGCTCCTTGGTGAGCTGGTGTTTGGCGTAGCCGATCTGGCGCCAGGACGTCACGCGCCGGGGGTTGAACTCGACCTGCACCTTCACATCCGCGGCCGCCACCTGGAGCGCGCCGGTCAACTGGGCGGCGAACTCGGTCGTGGCTTCCTCGGGCGTGTTCACGAAGCCGTACCGGCCGTCGCCGTGGCGGGAAAGGACTTCCAGCAAATCGTCGTTGTACCCTTCCCAGCCAATGCCAAAGCAATCCAGCGCCACACCGCGTTTGCGGTACGACTCGACCCTCCGCTGGAGCGATTCGGGATCGACGTCCCCGAGGTTCGCCGCGCCGTCGGTGAGCAGGACCACGCGGTTGACGCCCTGGCTGAGGAAATGGCGGAGCGCGGTTTCATAGGCGAGCTTCAGCGCATCCTCGAGGTTCGTGCCGCCGTCCGGCGTGAGGTTTCCCACCCGGTCCAGCAATTCGCCGGCGTCGCTGCCGGCCAGCCCATCCACCCACAGCCGGGCGGTGCGGGCGAACGCCACGACGCTCACCCGGTCCTGGGGCTGAAGCTGGCTGGCCAGCACGCCGAGCGCCTCGTGGATGATCCGCACGCGGTCCGCACGTTCCATCGAGCCGGAGTTGTCCAGCAGCAACACCAGGTTCAGCGGCCGGGCGGCTTCGCGTCCGCGCGCGGCGGTCTGGACGGCGAAGCGCAGCAGGTCGCGGTTTTGCGCGAACGGAGTGTGCGCCCGCTCCCAGGCGAAGGCGACCGGCACGCCCGGCGCCGGTGCCGGATCGTGATAGTTGAAAGCGTTGATGAACTCCTCGCTGCGCACGGTGGACGGGTCGGGCATCTGGCCTTGTTCGAGGCTCGCGGCGGCGAGTTTGAACGACACGTCGGTGACGTTCAGCGAGAAGGTGGAGAAGGGATTCTGGTCGCACGCGACCTCGGGCTGCGGCTCGGGCGGGGCCAGATTGCTCCGGACGACCGGCGGTTCCTCCGCGAGGGCGACGCCTTTGAGCGCCTCCGGGGTCACGGGTGGGCTGGCGATCGTGGGTTTGCCGGCGGCGACCAAGCCGAGCTTGGCACCTTCTCCGTCGGCGTTCTTTTCGAGTTGATCCGCGCGAGTCAGGCCGTTCGTGACCAGCCGCTGCGATGGCGCGACCGCGAATCCCAGCGCCACGTCCGCGGCGTTGTCATAGCGTTCGGTAACCTTCGCCTTGCCCGCCGTCTCCGAGGCGGCAGGCAATTCGCCGTGCAGCCGGGCTTTGCTGTCGGCTGGCTCGACGCCTTGGAGGGCTTGGTCCGCCTTGGCCAACGCCTTGCTGAAGTCGGCCAATTCCTGGTCTGCGGCTTCGAACCGGAACGTGCCATTGCCAGCATTCCTGGAGAACCCTCGTTGGTCCTGACCTGCGGCCCTCCCCTGTGCCGGCGGACGGATCGTTCCCCCGCCGGCGCTGGGCCGGCCGAAGCTGGTGAATGCATCGAGCCTTCCATCGTTATCAAAGTCCGCCCACGTCTCCGGTGCCGCTGTCCCGCTGCCGGTGGGTGCCGCGCCCGACGTGGCGTAATACGCCCGGAATTGCCCGGCCTCGGCGGTGGGGGCAGGCGCGGCGGCCGATGTGCCCGCCGGCATGTTCCAGACATTGTCCGCTGAGGGCACGGCACTGGGCGTTATGGCTCCTTCGAGCCCGGCAGTGGCGGTCCCGGCTGGGGAGTTTCGAAAGAAGCGGTCTCCAAGCCTCGATTCGGCTGCGGTGTCCGCGACGCCGCCAACGGCGAACTTGGAGGCGGCCTGCTTCTGGATCCGTGCAGATGGCGGTTGCGCCGCGGGCGCGGCAGGCGCCGCCGGTGCGCTCGCTGGTTCGGGCGCGGCGGACCGAAAGAGCCGGCCGAGGGTCGGGTTGTCGCCCAACGCGGGAGGATTGGCCGGCTCGGCCGCGCCCCGGGCGGAGACGACGTCGCCCGCTGCCCGGCCGCGCACCGACTGCTCTGTGCTGGCGCTTTCCGCTGGCATCGCGTAAGCGACTCCAGCATCGGCTGCCGCGACAACCACCGGTGCCGCCTCTGTAGCCGGTGCTTCCGCCGGGGTGTCCTTTGGCGCCAGTTCCTCCGCTGCCTGAGCGGATTCCTGGCTCACCAGTCCCGTTCCGGCGACGACGGCCTTGCCTTCCGTCGTTTGGCCAAGCGAAGGCAGGACGCCCTGTTCGTCCGCCGCGGGCTGCTCTGCAGAGTTCTGGGCGGTTGCGGTAAGTGGCCTGCCGCCGAAGCCTCCATAACCGGCGGCGGCGCCCCCGCCAACACCGCCCCCGCCACCCGCCAGGCCACCAAAGTCCCTGCCGTTCGCCTCCGCCCGCGGTCGCTTGACGGGGGCTTCGGTGGGGATGTCGGTGGGCGTGCCCATGAAGGCCGGGACCGGGAGTTTCAATGGCAGCGGCGCGAGTTCCGACTTGGCTGGGGTTTGCTCCAAGGCGACCGCGGCTTCGACTTGGGGGGCGCTGACGACCGGCGGTCCGGAGGCGCGTTGGGACTCGGCTCCGGCCGCGGCTGGTTCCCGCTTGGAGCCCGAATCCGCTTCGATGTTCGCTTTGAATCCTTTTGGCACCAGCCCGTAGCGCGTCATCATGCGCACATCCATCATGGGCGGCGGCGGCGTGCCGCCAACCGCGGGGGCTTTGCCCACGCCGGCGCTGGGATCGAGCCGAGCCGGCGTCGTGGCCTCGTCGGCTGCCGGGGGAGGGGCAGGCAGAAAGATCTGGCTGCCGCCGCTGGGCATGGCCGCCGGGGCGCCCGCGCGGTTCCCTCCCCTGGTGACGGCCCCGCCTCTGGCCAGGGGCTCGGCGCGGCGGCTGCTTCGGGCCGGCGCAAGCTGCTCGCTCAATTCCTCTTGGGTGCCGTTGGCGGCACGGGCGCGCCAACTCGACCCGGATTGGAAACCTTCCAACTTGTCCACAGACTGGCCCGCTTCCGTGGCCGGGAGGACAGGCCGGCCAGGCACGCCCGCATTCGAGGCGGGAGCTTCGGCTTCCACCAGGCGTTGCCGGAGCACTTCTGCATGCTGTCGCGACAACGCCGTGACGCGTTGTCCCTTGGCTTTGGCCTTCGCGAGCGACGGCAGCAGCGCAGCGACCAGCAACAAAATGAGCGCCGCGGCTGCGCTCATCGGGACGAACCAGCGGAGCGTCCGCCATCGTGGTGGGGGCAGCTCTTTCGGGGCGATGACCTTGAAGTGGCCGAGCAGCTTCTGGCGTCGCGCCGCCGAGAGTTTCGGCTGGGGCGCCGCTTGCGCGTGCAGTTCCCGGACGAAACCGATCGCCCGCTGCAGACGATCGCGCAGTTGGCCAAGGGCCGGGTCCTGCGCGATGGCGGCCTGGACTTCGGCCGCTTCGGCCGGGGTGAGTTCGCCCAGCAGCAACGCGGTGATGCGCGCCTCGAGCGTGTCGTGCTGGGAGGGGGGAAAGTCGGGATTCATAGCACAAGACCCGCCTTGGCCAGTTCAGCCGCGAGGGATTTCAAGGAATGATGCAGCAGGTAACCGACGTGGCCGACGGTAAGCCCGGTGCGTTGACTGATTTCCTGATAGGACAGTTCCTCGTTGAATTTGAGTCGGAGGAGTTCCTGGTCGCGGGAGCTGAGGTGTTGGAGTTGGCGGCGGACCAGACCGATGCCTTCGGCGCGCGCCAGTTCCTCGTCCGGCGGGGGCAGGGGATCGGGCGGTTCAGTGGCGGGGGCGTCGTCGCCCGTGGTGGTGGAAGCCAGCGCCACGATCCTGCCCGACTGGCGGCGGTGGTTGAGCGCCAGATTGTGGACGGTGCGGTAGAGCCAGCTCCTGGGCTGTCGCACCTGATCGAATTGGGCGTGCAATCGCATGAACGCTTCCTGAACCATGTCTTCCGCCAAGGCCGGGTCCGCCAGCAGCCGGCGCGCGTAGGTCAGCAGCGGCGCTTCGAGGGTGTCGAACCACTCGACGATCGTCGCGCAGGGCGGGGCTGCCGCACCGGCCTCGTTGGGTTGCGCCACGGCTACGCTGGGTTGAGTCATTCGTCAGTCAAGCGCCCCAGTCGCCTGGGTGCACACCGCATTCGGCCTGCTCTGCCGGTCTGCTTCCAAACCTAAGACACAGCCGGTCGGAATTCCTTAGACGGTTTTTCATGATCCGGCGCTCCCGGGATTCATAGGACTGCTGGGCTGGGTGGGGGCATGGGCGCGGCGGTTCAGGCCGGAAATGGCTGCACGTCCACCGCGCGAGCCAGTCGTTCCACGTCGGCGCGTGCGACCTCGCCCGCCAGCAGGGAGAGTGCGTTGGCCGCGCCCGCCGCGGTGCCCCAACGACACGCCTCGCCGAGGTCGTCACCGCGGACCAACCGGGATACCAGACCCGCGGTGAACGCGTCGCCGGAGCCGATCGGGTTGACGGCCGCGACGCCCGGCACGGAGACGCGCCAGACGGTTTGTCCGTCGAAGGCCAGAGTGGGCAGGCGGCCCGCGGTGACCACGACGCGTTGCGCGCCGCGAGCGGCGAGTTCACGCAGCGCGGCGACGGCGTCCGCGTCGCTCTCCACGCTCCGCCCTGTGGTGGCGGCGAGTTCCGCGCGGTTGGGTTTGACCAGCCCTGGCCGGGCCTCGAGGGCGGACAGCAGGGCCGGACCTTGCGCATCCACGACCGAGAGCGCGCCCGCGGCGTGGGCCAGGAGGATGCACCGGGCATAGAGGTCCGGCGGTCCGCCCGGCGCGAGGGTTCCCGACATCACCGCCGCGCGGCATTCGCCGAGGCGCCGGCGAACGACTTCCAGCAACGTTGCGAAGTCCGCCGGCTCGACGGGCGGGCTTTCCTCCACGAGCTCGGTGACCGCGCCGGTGGCTTCGTCGATCACCGTGACGCATTGCCGCGTGCGGGCGGCGACGGGGACAAAATCGAGTTCCATGCCGCGGCTGGCGAGCGCCCGACGAAGATAGTCGCCGCGATCGCCGCCGAGGAAGCCGGTGGCGATGGGGGTTTCGCCGAGCGCCAGGAGCACCTTCGCCACGTTCACGGATTTGCCGGCGACGCCATCGAGCGTGCGGGCGGCGCGGTTGACGGCATCCAGCCGGAGCCGCCGGAAGACCATGACGCGCTGGACGGCGGGGGTGGTGCCTAGGCAAAGAATCGAGGCCTGGTTCTGCATGGCTCGTCCGCGGGTGGGCGGGGCCGGCGGTGTGTTATCGCCGCCGGATGGTTCGCAGCGCGGGGGCGGTGGGACGGGAGAGAATTCGTTGGTTCATGGCGGAGCCGAGCCTAAGCGGCGGCGCCCGAATTGCACGCGCGTTTCAACGGGCGCAGACCGGATGGCCCCCGGTCCCTTTCGGGACACGGATTGAGATGGACTTCCCCTGACGCGCCTCCAAACTCCAATTCGTCCCTTAGAACGCACCAATACCGCACACCCGGCAATGAACGAACCAGCGACGCGGAGCCGCTAGACACAGCCGCCTTCGATCCCATCCCATGTCTAATTCCCCGTCCCTCCCTGAATTGCTTCGGATTCTGGTCGAGAACCAGGGCTCCGATCTCCATCTGCAATGCCATGAAGTGCCCCGGGGCCGCTTCCACGGCCAGTTGGGGCGGTTCGAGATGCCGCCGCTCACGCCGGAGGACGTGCTCCGGTTGGCGCGCGAGGTCCTGGGCAGCGACGAGAAGTTGGCGGCCTTCGTGAGTTCGCGCGACTGCGATGCGGCCGTCGCGGTTCCGAACCTCGGACGCTTTCGGGCCAACCTGTTTTACCAGCGGGACCTGCCGGGCATCGTGCTGCGGACCATCGGCTCGAAGATTCTCGATCTCGACACGCTCGAACTTCCGCAGGTGCTCAAGGAGATTGCTGGCGCCAACGACGGCCTGGTCCTGGTGACCGGGGCGACGGGCAGCGGCAAATCGACCACGCTCGCGGCGATGATCGACCATATCAACGCCACCGAGGCGGTGCACATCATGACGCTCGAAGACCCCATCGAGTTCGTCCACGAGAACAAGCTGGCCCTGATCAACCAGCGCGAGATGGCCTTGGACTCGGCCAGCTTCGCCAGCGCGCTCAAGCACGTGCTCCGCCAGGATCCGGACGTGGTCCTGATCGGCGAGATGCGGGACATGGAGTCCGCGGCGGTGGCCTTGACGGCGGCGGAAACCGGCCACCTGGTGTTCTCCACCCTCCACACGCAGGACGCGCCGGAGTCGTTGGAGCGGTTGATCAACATGTTCCCCACGGACCGGGCCCTGCAGATTCGCATGCAGCTCTCGCTCGGCTTGCGGGCGATCATCTGCCAGAAGCTCGTGGTGCGGGCGGGTGGCGGGCGGGTGGCGGCGCTCGAAATCCTGCTCAACTCGCCGCGCATCAAGAAACTCATTCTCGAAGGCGACACCACCAAAATCCCCGGTGCGATCCAGGCTTCGCGGGCCGAAGGGATGCAGACCTTCAACCAGGCCCTGGTGGATCTGGTGAAGGCCGGCAAGATCGAGGACGCCGAGGCCTTGCGCGTTTCTCCCAAACCCGACGAACTCAAGATGAACCTCAAGGGCATCTTCTCCGGCACCTCCGGCCTGGCGTAGCTCACTCTCCCCGAACCAACCGACCAACCTACCTCCCCCTATGGACCTCGCAGAATTGCTCAAATACGCCGTTGAATACGGCGCCTCCGATTTGCACCTCACGGTCGGGCGCCCCCCGATGGTGCGGATTTCGGGCCGGCTCATCCCCAGCGGCTACGAAACCGAGATCAGTCCGGACGAGGCGAAGGCACTCGTCTATAGCATCCTCACCGACGACCAGAAGGCCCGGTTCGAGGAAGAGCACGAACTCGATTTCTCGATCGGCATTCCCGGCGTTTCCCGCTTCCGCGTGAACGTGTTCCTGCAGCGCGGCTCCGTCGCCGGTGTGTTCCGCGCGATCGGCGAGAACATCCCCACGGTGGAAACGCTCGGGCTGTCCGAGACCATCTGTCAGTTGGCGCTCCTGCCGCGCGGCCTGGTGGTCGTGACCGGCCCCACGGGGTCCGGCAAGTCCACGACCCTCGCGGCGATGATCAACCTGGTCAACGAGCAGAAAGAGGCCCACATCATCACGATCGAGGATCCCATCGAATTCGTGCATCCCCACGTTCGCTGCACGGTCAACCAACGCGAACTGGGGCACGATACGCATTCCTTCCCGCGGGCGCTCAAGAGCGTCCTGCGCGAGGACCCCAACGTCATCCTGGTCGGCGAAATGCGCGACCTGGAGACCATCGCCGCGGCCCTCACCCTGGCGGAAACCGGCCACCTCGTGCTTTCCACGCTGCACACTCAGGACGCGGCGCAGACGGTGGACCGCATCATCGACGTCTTCCCGCCCTACCAACAGGAGCAGATCCGGGTCATGCTGGCCTCGAGTCTGAAGGGCGTGGTTTCCCAGATCCTGCTCCCGCGCGCGGACGGTGAAGGTCGCGTGGCGGCGCGCGAAGTGATGGTGGTCACGCCCGCCATCTCCGCCATCATCCGCGAGGGCAAGACCCACCAGATCTACTCCGCCATCCAGACCGGCACGCGGGACGGGATGTGTACCATGGAAAAATCGCTCGCCGAACTCTTTCAGGGCGGCTTCATCACCGAGGAGGACGCGTTGAGCAAAGCGAACCACCCCCTGGAGTTCAAGGCGTTGGCCGGCAGCCGCCAGAGCTATCACCTGCAGGACGGCGCGAACCAGGAGGCTCAATGAACCCCGAATCCCTCAAGCGCATCGCGCTCCTCCAGGCCATGGACGAGGAGGCCCTGGCACGCCTGGCCACGGTCCTTGAACCGCGTGAGTTCGCGGACGGCCAGCGCATCTTCCAGGAAGGCGATCCCGGCGACGGCATGTATTTCATCGCCTCCGGCGCCGTCCGCATCGAGAAGCAAACGGGCACGGGCGCCGACGCGCACAAGACGCTGGCCATCCTCGAACCCGGCAATTACTTCGGCGAAATGGCGCTCTTCGACCAGCAGCCGCGGTCCGCCTCGGCGGTCGCTTCCGGGGCCACGCAGACCTTCCGGTTGTCCACCGCGGCGTTCGGCGTGCTCCACGGCAGCGCCGGCCACGCGGGCCTGAGTGTGCTCTTCGCCATGATCCGCACCGCCGGCGACCGGATCCGTCGCTTGAACTCGCAGGTGGTGGTGTATGACGAGATCGGCAAGGCCATCGGCGAGTCCCAGACGCTGGACCAGCTCCTCGACGTGGTGCTCCGCCAACTCAGCCAGGCCACGCTGGCGGATTGGGGCTTGGTCGTGTTGCGCTCGCAGTTCTCCGATCGGTTCGAAATCCGCGGCACGGTGAACCTCCCACTCACGCCGTCTCAGAGAGAGGATCTTGGTGCCGGCAAGGGATTCGTCGGCCCGGCGTTGCGGGAAGGCGCGGGGCGCCTCGTCCCCAACCTGGAGGCCGAGGAGCCGTTCAAGTCCTGCGGCCGGCTGGGCTTCGAGAGCCCCGCGTTGCTGGCGATGCCTGTGGCGGTCGAAGGCCAGACCCTGGGGCTCATCGTCCTGGGCGGCCGGCAGCCGGGTCAGTTCGATCTGAACGATCTCAATCTGGCACGCGGCGTGGCGCGGCAGGCGGCGCAGGCGATCCTCAACGCCCGGCATCGGGAGGAGGAGCAGGCGCGCGCCCGTCACGGACGGCAGTTCGTCCGGTTCTAGGCGGGGTCAATGGGGACGATCTCCAAGGACCGGGTGGCGCGGACCCGACGGCCGGCCCTCACCTGGCGGGCCGGGTCACGATCCAGTGCGCTGGCACAAATGGGTTGAGCGGCGGGCTTGCCAGCGACCTTTGAGAAATGTTAGCAAGGCCTAAGTGGCACCGACCCAACACAACGCCCCTGTCGCGGAGCGCGCGGCTGAGATTCTGGCCCAGATGGGTGAGGAACTGGCTTTCGTCGAGGCGGGTAAGGACACCGGTCTCCTGCCGATCAACAGTCTCGTCATGGACTTCGAGGAACTCCCCCGCCAGGGAGTGCCGGCAGTCCTCGCCACCGGCCTGGCCGCCGTCCGGGCACTGCTGGACCGGATTCTCGATGGCTCGGGGAAGTTCACGGACGAATCCATCCGGTTCTTGAACGAGTGGCACGCCCGGATGAGTTCCGTCCTGACGGCGTGGGAGCGGGGCGGGGAAATGCCTCCGGTGCCGGCGACCTGGAAGCCGTCCACCGCGGGAGTTGCCCCGGCTCCGGCGGCGAATCCGCGAGCGGCTCCCTCCGCAACGCCGCCCCCGCAGGCTGACGCCGATGAACCGGCGATCCGTCTGAATCTGGCGGACGATTCCGAGTTGCTGCGCGAATTCCACAGCGAATCCCTCGAGCTGCTGCAAACGATCGAGCAAGGCGTGCTCCGGTTGGAGGAGAACCCGACCGAGGCCGGGACGATCAATTCCATTTTTCGTGCCTTCCACACGTTCAAGGGTGGCGCCGGTTTTCTCCACTTGGACGCGGTGCGGGACCTGGCCCACGACCTGGAATCACTCCTCGATGCGGTGCGCCGCTCGGAACTGAGCATCACCTCGGAGATCATCGATCTGATTCTCGCCGGCGGGGACGTGCTCAAGCACTTCACCCGCGAGATCGGCACCCAAATGGAGGGCGCAAACGCAGGCGTTCCCATCGTCCTCCCGACCCGGCCGCTCCGGCAACGGGTGCGGGCCGCCTTGGCCGGAGCACCCTTGCCCGCCACCCCGGCCGTAACGCCGCCCCCTGCACCCCCGACGCAACGCGGGTTGCCCCCGGAGGGAACTGACGCGCACCCGGTGGCTGTCGTGGTGGGAAAGCCCGCTCCGCCGCTTCCGGCATCCGGGAAGACTCCGGTCAAGGCAGGCGGCGAGTCCCCGGCGAAGGCAGAGAGCGCCACCGGGTTCGTGAAGCTCGATACCCGGAAGCTGGACAGTCTGGTGGACCTGGTGGGGGAACTCGTGATCGCCCAATCCATGGTCGTCCAGGACCCCGAGGTGCAGCGGTTGTCCAGTCGCCATCTGGCGCGCACCCTGCTTCAACTCGGCCGTATCACCACCGAACTCCAACGCACCGCCATGTCGCTGCGCATGGTGCCGATCCGGCGGACGTTTCAGAAAATGACGCGCCTCGTGCGCGACCTCGCCGCACAACAGGACAAGCAGGTGCAACTGGTGACGGACGGGGAAGAGACGGAACTGGACCGCAACATCGTGGAAGAGTTGAGCGACCCGCTCGTCCACATGATCCGCAATGCGATTGACCATGGTATCGAATTGCCGGCGGCCCGCGGGTCCCAGGGAAAACCGGCGCTCGGTACGATTCGTCTCTCCGCCTCTCATCAGCGCGGCGGCATCGTCATCGCAATCCAGGATGACGGCAAAGGGCTGGACCGCGACCGCCTCCTGGCCAAGGCGCGTGAACGCGGCCTGATCAAGCCGGACGCCGTCCTGACCGAGGAAGAGACGTTCGCACTCATCTTTGCGCCCGGTTTTTCCACCGCCGAGAAGGTCACGGATGTCTCCGGCCGGGGTGTGGGCATGGACGTCGTCCGACGTAACATCGAGAAGCTGCGCGGCAAGGTCGAAATCCGGTCCGTCGCCGGGCAGGGCACGACCTTCACCATCGTCTTGCCACTAACCCTCGCCATCATTGACGGGATGCTCGTCGGGGTGGGCGACGACCGGTACATCATCCCGACGTTGGCGGTGCGGGAATCGTTCCGTCCCCGACCCGGCATGGTCACCACCGTCCATGAGCGCGGCGAAGTGGTCAGTGTGCGCGGGCGGTTGACACCTCTCCTGCGCCTGGGACAGCACCTCGGGACGCCGGGCCGGGCGGTTGACCCGACCGAGGGGATCATCGTCGTCGTCGAGTCGGGCGACGCCGCGCGCGGTGTGCTTGTGGATAAACTGCTGGGCAAGCAGGAGGTCGTCATCAAGACCCTGGGCGAGACCTTCCGCCGGCAGGAACTCCTCGCCGGAGCCGCCATTCTCGGGGATGGTCGGGTCGGACTGATTCTGGACGTGGATACCCTGGTGAAATGCCAGCGAACCAATCATCCCGCAAACGGGGATCGCCCTTCATGAACTGTGCCCGCGGGACGCGGTGGATGGGAACCGTAGCCGGATCGGCCGGGGGGTGGTGTGCCATGGGCAAGACGCCTCTGCTATGAAAGCGGCCGGCCGGCTCCCCTACGTGATTGCAGGTGTGAAGGGGCTGCAGCTTGCGGTGTCTGCAAAGTATGTGCAGGAAATCGTCCGAACGCCGCGCTGGCACGCGGTTCCGAACACCCCCCGTCACATTCGCGGGGTGATCAACCTCCGCGGGAAGGTGCTCCCACTCGTGGATCTGCGCATGCGCATGGGCCTGCCGTCGGCCCTGGAGGACGTGGACGGGATGATCGCCATGCTGGTGGCCCGGGAACAGGACCACATCCTGTGGCTGAGAGAGCTTCGGGCAGCGGTGACCGAGGGCCGTCCATTCACCTTGGCGCGGGATCCCACCGAATGTGCGTTCGGGAAGTGGTACTACAACTACCAGCCGGAAGACATTGGGTTCGCTTCGGTGATGTGTCGAATCGAGATGCCGCACCGCCGCATCCACGACCTGGCAAACGCCGTGCTCAAGCACGCCGAGCAGGGCGAACATGAGAAGGCCAAGGAGATGATCCTGCGCACTGAGAAAGGCGATCTCTGCACGGTGGTCAAGCTGTTTGAAGAGGCGCGGACCGCTTTTCGGGAATCGCAGAAGGAAGTCGCCATTGTCTTGACCGATGGCGGGAAGCGCCTGGCACTGACCGTTGACAGTGTCGCGTCGGTCGAGGCGATTGCCGAGGACACCATAGCGGACGCCACGCCGGCCCTGGGCAGCGTGAAATCCGACCTCCTCAGGCAGGTTGCCCAGAGGACAAACGACATGGGAATCGTCTTCCTGCTGGATGCGGAGGCGTTGCTCGCCGGCCAATGCTGACTCCCTGAATTTATGATTCCGGACTCTGCTCCCCCTGCAACCGTCCTGGCGAAACCGGGGCGTTACCTGACGTTTAGGCTGGGCCGGGAGTCGTACGGATTGCCGGTCCTCGGCGTCCGCGAGATCATCCGCCTGTGCCCCATCACGCCGGTCCCGCGGATGCCGGCGTACATCAAGGGCGTCATCAATCTGCGGGGCAAGGTCATTCCGATCCTGGATCTCCGGGCCAAGTTCCAGCTCTCGAGCGGGGACTACGGCGAACGCGCCTGCATCATCGTCGTCCAGGTGAGCGCCCCCGCCGCCGCCCTGCTGATGGGGGCCATCGTGGACGCGGTCGAGGAGGTGGTCCAACTGAGCGAGGTGGACCTGGAGCCCACGCCGGATTTTGGCGGTTCGCCGGACACGGACTACATCGTGGGCATGGCCACCATTCACGGCGGCGTCAAGACGCTGCTGGACCTCGACAAGGTCTTCCTCAAGGAAGGGCTGCTCACGCCGGTTTCGTCCGCAACTCCCACTTCGCAAAACCAAACCGTATGAACTCCTGGACCATATCTCGTCGGATCATCTTCGGCTTCGCCGCCATGCTGTTGTTTTCGGCCGCGCTCGGCACCGTCGCCCTCTGGCGAATGGCGGGCTTGAGCCGGGCCGTCGCCGTGCTCGCCGACAATACCCTGCCCAGCATTCTGACCCTGAGAGAGTGCGCCGGGGCGACGCGCGACAACATCTTCGGCATCCTGCAATACGCCGGGGCGGAGTCGGCCGACCAGCGGAAGGTTCTCGATGAGCGCATCGCCGCCAACCGGGCCACGATCGACGACTCGTTCAAGAAGTATGAAAAGCTGATTTCGGACAGCGAGGACCGCCGGCTGTTTGAAGAAGTGAAGCGGACGCGCGCGGCCTTCATCGCGGCCCGCAGCCCGTATCTGGAGTTGGTGCGCCAGAGCAAGGCGGAGGAGTCCAAGAAACTGCTCTCGGAACAGGTCATTCCTGCCTACGAAGACACCATCAAAGCAATTAGCGCCCTGATTACCTACAACGAGGGCCTGGGGACGGTCGCGGCCGAAGCCGGCAAGGAGGCCGCCCAAGCCGGCGTCGGGTTCATCCGCCTTGCGCTGGCGGTCGCGCTGCTCGTGGCCTGCCTGCTGGCGTGGCAGATCGTGCGCTCGACCACCCGGGTGCTCCGGGACCTCGCGACCAATCTCGACCAGGGCGCCACGCAAACCGCCTCCGCCGCGCGCCAGGTTTCGGCGGCCAGTCAGACGCTGTCCTCCGGCGCCAGCGAACAGGCCGCGTCCGTGGAGGAAACCAGCGCCTCTCTCGAAGAGATGTCGAGCATGATCCGCTCCACCGCCGACAACGCCGGGAAGGCCAAGGCGCTGGCGGGCGAGGCCCAGGCCGTGGCCCAGGCCGGCTCGCGCACCATGGTCGAAATGACCCAGGCGATGGCGGCCATCGACACCTCCAGCGCGGAGGTCGCCAAGATCGTCAAGAACATCGACGAGATTGCCTTCCAGACCAACATCCTGGCCTTGAATGCCGCGGTGGAGGCGGCGCGTGCCGGCGAGGCGGGCGCCGGCTTCGCGGTGGTCGCCGACGAAGTCCGCTCCCTGGCCCAGCGCAGCGCCGCCGCCGCGAAGGAGACCGCGGACAAGATCGAGGCCGCGATTGCCAGCAGCCGCAATGGCTCCGTCAGTTGTGCCAAGGTCGGGGAATCGCTCGCGCTGATCGCCAACAAGGTGTCGTCCACCGACGCGTTGGTCGCTGAAATTGCCACGGCCGCCCGCGAACAGGCCCAGGGCATCGAACAGATCAACACGGCCATCAGCCAGATGGACCAGGTGACGCAGAGCAATTCGGCCAGTGCCGAGGAAAGTGCCAGCGCCGCCGAGGAGCTTGATGCCCAGGCGGCAACGCTCAAGGACATGGTGGGGCGGTTGCGGCAACTCGTTGGCGGCGCGACCGCGGAGCCGGCCCCGGCCCCGCCGCCGGCCGCCTCCCCGGCGTTCGCAACGCGGGTCACCGTGTCCAGCGGTCCGTCCGCGGCGCGACCGCAGGCTCGGGCGCACGCTCGCCGGACCCTGTCCGCGGGCCAGCGGAAGGCCATCCCCATGCCGGGCGATACGGACGCCGGAACCGAGGGCGATGACGACAACTTTAAGAACTTCTGAGCCGGCCGCCGGCGGGCTCCGCTTCCCGCGCCTGGATGCGTCTTTCACGGCCACCCTTTCGGCCGGGGCATACCAGACGCTGGCGAACCTGGTGTACCAGCACAGCCGGATCCGGCTCGGGCCGGACAAGCAGCCGATGCTGGCCAACCGGCTGCGCAAGCGTCTGCGGGCGCTGGGGCTCGCCCGCTATGACGAGTATTGCGCCGTGCTCCGCTCCGAGCGGGGCCCGGATGAAATCGAACACCTGGTGGATCTCATTTCCACCAACCACACGAAGTTCTTTCGCGAGCCGGAGCATTTCACGTTTCTCACGGGCCGGATTTTGCCCGAATTGATGCCCCGGCTCGCCGCGGATGGATCGCCCCTGCGGATCTGGTCCGCTGCCGCGTCGTCCGGCGAAGAGCCTTACACGATCGCGATCGTGCTCGCGGAGTTCTTCCGGCAGCAGGTCGGCGTGGATTGGGTGGTGGAGGCCTCGGATATCTCGCATCGCATGCTCGATCACGCGCGCACGGCCATTTACCCCCTGGATCGCATCCCGCCCGCCTTTCCCGAACTCTTGAAGCGTTACTTCCAAAGGGGCGTGGGCGACCGCGCGGGCACCTGCCGGGTCCGACCGGAGCTGCGGGAGCACGTGCGCTGCCAGCGCATCAACCTGTTTCAGACCGAATATCCGGTGGCGCGGGAGCAACACGTGATCTTCTGCCGGAATGTCATGATCTACTTCGATCCCCCATCGCGCGCGGTGCTGGTGCAGAAACTCACGCGGCATCTGGCTCCCGGCGGCTTCCTGGTGATCGGACATTCGGAAAGCCTGCTCGGACTCGGCCACGATTTGGAGCCGGTCCGGCAAAGCATCTTCCGCCGGCGATGAATCCCCCACGCCGAATCCGGGTGCTGATCGTGGACGATTCCGCCGTCGCCCGCCGCGCCATCCGTGATGCCCTGAGCCAGGATCCGGAAATCGAGGTCGTGGACGTGGCCTGCGACGCTTATGTGGCGCGGGAGAAGATCCTCAAACTCGATCCGGATGTCATCACGCTGGACCTGGAAATGCCCCGGATGGACGGGTTGACCTTTCTTCGGATTCTCAACGAACACCACCCGGTGCCGGTGGTGGTGGTCAGTTCCCTGACGCCCCGGGGATCGCGGAAGGCGCTGGAGGCAATGGAGGCCGGCGCGCTGGACGTGCTCGCCAAACCCAATGGCAGCCAGACCCTGGGGGAAATCGCCCCGCAGCTTGCCTATCACGTGAAGGCGGCTGCCCGCGCCCGTCGCCGACCGCCTCCGGAATCCGGCGCCACAGCCTTGCCACCGGTTGCGAAACCCGTCCCGGCCGGTGAATTCTCGCCGCGGCGGATCATCCTGATCGGGGCCTCGACCGGGGGGGTGGAGGCGCTGCGGTTTCTATTGCCACGCCTGCCGGACGGTCTGCCGCCGATCGCCGTGGTGCAACACATCCCGCCCAATTTCTCGCGGCTCATGGCCGAACGCCTGGATGAGTTGTGCCCCTTCGCAGTTCGTGAAGCCGCCGAAGGCGATGCGTTGCACCCCGGTTTGTGCCTCGTGGCACCCGGCGATTTTCACCTGACCCTGGTCCGTTCCGGAAGCGGTTACCGGGTCCGGCTGACCCAGTCGCCGCCCGTCCACCACTGCCGGCCTTCGGTGGACGTCTTGTTCCGTTCGGCCGCCGAGCAGGCCGGCGCCCAGGCGGTGGCGGCGTTGCTCACCGGCATGGGGAGCGATGGAGCCCGCGGCCTGCAGTCGCTGCGCGCCGCCGGGGCGCGGACTCTGGCCGAACACGAGGAAAGCTGTGTGGTTTACGGCATGCCGCAAGCGGCCATCAAACTGGGCGTGGTGGACCAGGTGGTGCCGCTCGACCAGATGCCGCAGGCCATTCTCCAGGCGCTCGCCCAACCGGTTCGCGCATGAGCACCGCCGCCCATGGACCCGACCTGGGCCGGATCGCTGAAGGCGCCGTCGCGGAGGTGTTGGGCGTCCTTTTGTCGCGGCCGGTGACCGTGCGGCACTCGTCCGATCGCAGCCCGCTGGCGGGTGTCGCCGATCAGATCACCAGCACGGTTTTGCTGGCCGGCCAACGGCTTTCCGGGAGAGTTGACCTTCATCTCCCCCGGTCCTTCGTCACTCACGTCGTCCGTCTGCTCACCGGCCTCGATGGTGCCGCGCGGGACGCCGACGCCACGCTGGACGATGCCGCCGGGGAACTCGCCAACCTGGTGGCCGGCCGGGTGGCGGCGCGATTGGCAGCCGACGGCTGCCCTTGTACGCTGGGCACGCCGTCGGTGTCCCGCAACGCAGGATGGCCGACGGAAACCGGCCCCGTGACGGACCACGGGCGGGCAGACTTGTTTTGCGAAGGCCATTCGTTGACGCTCGAACTTCGGTGTCGTTACGCGGTGCCATGACGCCCAGAATCCTCAGCATCGATGACAGCAAGACGATCCGGCTGATCCTCGCCCGCCTGTTCCGCCGGTTTGCCTGCGAATGGTCCGAGGCGGCCAACGGCGAGGAAGGGTTGGCCGTGGCGACGCGCGAGCAGCCCGACCTGATCCTCCTCGACTGCAACATGCCGGTCATGGACGGCCTTACGATGCTCCGCAAGCTGCGGGACGATGACGCCTTGAAGCGGACGCCCGTCATCATGCTCACCGCCGAGTCGGGCCCGGAAAGCCTCGCCACCGTGGCGCGTCTGGGCGTGCGGGACTACGTGAACAAGCCCTTTCGCGAGGAGGAATTGCTGGCGAAGGTCGGCCGGATCATCCCGCTGATTCCACGGGAGGAGCCATGACTTCAAACCGAACTCCGAAATCGGACGGGATGGCACGGGCAACCGGCCTTTGCCGCCAGACCACTGGACCGGCGACCGGGGAGGACGGCCCCGAGGGGAGCCGGGTGGGGAGCAACGTCCGGGTCGTCCTTTCGTTCCGTGTGGCACCGCTGGCCTGCCTGCGCCGGCCGCGGTCAAAGCGGTTTCCGCTTCGGAGTCCGGCGGCCAATCAACCAGCGGGAGGAGGGCCCCGTTCGACGCGGATCGGCGGAGTCAGACATCGCGCCGCCGCGCGCAATTCCAGGACGGTTCGCTTCTCTGGCGCCATCCACCCGACTTCGCTGTGAACGAGGAAACTCCGAATTCCAGACCAGCCGCCCATGCGGCGGCGGCCCCCGACGAATCTACCGCTGCCGAGGTCAGCCCGCTGCAGCAAGCGGCCGTGCTGGTGGTGGACGACAGTCGCACCATGCGGCTGGCGCTGCTCCGTTCGCTCAACGCGCTCGGTTTTCGCAACATTACCGAGGCGACCAACGGACGGCACGCGCTCGAACTGGTTCGCGCGAAGCCCTTCGACCTGATGTTGCTGGACATGGAGATGCCCGAGATGACTGGCATGGAGGTGCTCGTTGCCCTCAAGGCCGATCGCGAATTGAGCCGGTTGCCGGTCATCGTCATTTCCGGCGCCGAACAGATCGACAGCGCCGTGAACTGCATCGAGTTGGGGGCGGAGGATTTTCTGCCCAAGCCCTTCAATCCTACCTTGCTGCGCGCCCGGGTCACCTCCTCCCTCGAGAAGAAGCGGCTGCGGGACCTCGACCGGCTGCGGCTGGCGCAGTTGCAGGCGGAGAAGGAATTGCTGCAGATCGAAAAGGACCGGTCCGAGCGGCTCCTGCTGAACATCCTGCCCAAACCGATTGCGGAGCGCCTCAAACTGGGAGAGCGCACCATCGCCAATGGCCACCCCGTGGTGACCGTCATGTTTGCGGACCTCGTGGGTTTCACGGCGCTCTCCCGCCGCACCGCCCCCGCCGATCTGGTCGGCATCCTCAACGGGATCTTCACCACGTTCGACCTGCTGGTCGAACGAAGCTGCCTCGAGAAGATCAAGACGATCGGTGACAGCTACATGCTCGCGGGCGGGATTCCTCTGCACCGGGACGATCACGCCCAGGCGGTCGCGGACGTCGCGCTCGAAATGATCGCCGCCCTCGACCGGATGAACGCGGCCAATGGCACGGATCTCAAAATGCGCATCGGCATCAACACCGGCCCCATCGTCGCGGGGGTCATTGGGAAGCGGAAGTTCACTTACGATCTCTGGGGCGATACGGTGAACCTGGCCAGCCGCATGGAATCCTCCGGCCTGCCAGGCGCGATCCATGTGTCCGAGAGCACGTACCAGGCGTTGAAAGAGGATTTCGTCCTGGTGGAGCGAGGCCTCGTCCAGTGCAAGGGGATCGGGGAGGTGAGGACGTACTTCCTCAACGAGCGCAAGACCGTGGTCTGGAACGTCGGCGCGCAGGCCGGACAACCGCCTGCGTGACCCGCCGCACCCAGGAACCGCGCCAAAACCCAGTTGACCCGCGGGCCGATTCCTGACTCCCTTTGGGCGCATGAGCAACGTCCCGGCCGATCTCCGCTACGCCAAATCGCACGAATGGGTGCGCCTCGAAGGCGACACTGCCACCGTCGGCATTACCGACCACGCGCAGCACGAGCTGACCGACGTAGTGTTCGTGGAACTGCCGGCGGTCGGTCGTCAGGTCCAGGCTGCGGAAGCCTGCGCCGTGGTCGAGTCGGTGAAGACCGCCAGCGACATCTACGCACCCGTCAGCGGCGAGGTCGTCGCCGTGAACGACGCCGTGGTGACGAACCCGGCGCTGGTGAATTCGGATCCGTTCGGCGAAGGCTGGTTCTTCAAGCTCAAGCTCGGCAATCCCGCCGAAGCGGCGGCGCTCCTCAACGCCGCGGCCTACCGCGCGCAGATCGGCGGTTGAGTTGGGCGCCTGGGTTCTCCGGCGCCCGTCCGGAATCTCGCGCCCCGCCGGGTGAGCGTTTGTCTTCGCCCCTGGCGACCTGTCGCCTGACTGGCGGAACCTGCAAGCCGTGGAGATCGTAGGCCTGACAGCGGATCACCGTGGCTGACAATGAAATCGCCTGCTGCGAGCGGTTCACCCCCGAAGCGGTGGAGGTATTCGTGGGCGACAATCCCAATTACCAGGTCCTTCGCCATCACATCCACGATCTGTTCTACTCGGGCGACCAGCACGACCCGCGCCAGCCTGGACCGGGCGGGCGATCCCGGTCGGGAACGTGCTCTCAGACCCGGCAGGCGTGCGGCGAAGAAGCGTTTGCGGCGTTGGCTGACAATTTCACGGCGGGTATCCAGGCAATGAGCGAGGTCGTCATTGGAGAGGCCTTGGGGCCGCGCCGCCACCAGCGATAGGGAAGAGGCACGGATCGGCCGGCCACGACGCGGACTCAGCGATCCACTTCGCCCATCACGATGTCCACACTCCCGAGGATGACGACGGCATCGGCCAGGGTGTGACCCAGGCAGAGGTCCTCGAGGATGGTGAGGTTGACGAAACTCGGCGGCCGGACGCGGTAACGGTAAGGATTCGGGCTCCCATCGCTGATGAGATAGAAACCGAGTTCGCCCTTGGGTGCCTCGATCCGGCCGTACGCCTCGCCGGGCGGCGGGCGGAATCCGCGCTGCCTGGCCTTCGGGTCGATCACCGGACCGCGGGGCAACTCGCGTAGGGCCGGCACGAGGATCCGGTGCGATTCCCGCATCTCCAGGATGCGGATCATGTAGCGATCGTACGTGTCGCCGTGATCGCCGAGCGGCACGCGGAACGGGAATCGTTCGTAGAAGCCGTATCGGTCCACTTTGCGGAGGTCATGGTTGACGCCGCTGGCCCGCAGCATCGGGCCGGTGACGCCGGCATTCACGGCGAGTTCCCCGGAAAGGATTCCGATGCCCTGGGTGCGGGCGAGCAGGATTTCGTTTTCGTTGAGCAAGCGCTCGAATTCGTCCAGGAAAGCCGGCAGACCGTCCACGAACCGTTGGGCGGCCTCGACCCAGCCGGACGGCAGATCGCAGCGACACCCGCCGAAGCGGAAGTAATTGCACATCATCCGCGCGCCGGTGAGGGACTCAAACAGGTCGAGGATTTTTTCGCGCTCGCGGAAGGCGTACATGAGTGGCGTGCCCATTGCCCCCATGTCATGGACGAGGAAGCCGACCAGACACACGTGGTTGAGCACGCGTGTGAGTTCGGCGGTGATGACGCGGATGTACTCGGCGCGCTCCGGCACGGCCAACCCGGCGAGCTTCTCGACGCTGAGCACATAGGCCCAGTTGTTGGTGAGGGAGCAGAAGTAGTCGAGCCGGTCGGTGTACGGAATCGAGCCCAGGTAGCTGCAACTCTCGCCGATCTTCTCGTGGTTGCGGTGGAGATAGCCGAATACCGGCTTGAGTTTGCGCACCCGTTCGCCCTCGAGGGCCACGTCCATCCGGAACACCCCGTGGGTGGAGGGATGATGCGGGCCGATGGAGACTTCCAGCCACTCGCCGTCCCCGTCTTCGGTCACGCCGGGCTTGGGACGGACTTCGAACCGCTTTTCGGCGGGGGCCGGCGGGCACGGCAAATCATCCCGGAGCGGGTCGGGAACGAGGTCCCCCGTCGAAAGCGCGGCGATGGATTCCGGGTCGGCGGTCATTGGGGAGTCGTCGCTCATGTCGCTCCCTCCACGGGGTAATGCCGCCGGGCCTTTTCCAGCACGGCGTCGTGCGGCGTGGGCTCGTACTCGTAGTCGTCCGGCTCCACGTAGTCCTTCCGCATCGGGAAATCCGCAAAGCCGTCCCACATCAGGATGCGGCGCAAATCCGGGTGGCCGGTGAACACGATGCCAAAGAGGTCGAAGGCCTCGCGCTCCTGGAACTCGGCGCTGCGCCAGATCGACGTGAGCGAAGCCAGCCGCGTGTCCTCGGCGCGATTGGCGGTGCGCTGGCGCAGGATCAAGGGCCCCTGCTTGCGGGCCACGGAGTACAGATGATAGACGGCCTCCAGGTAACCGGGGCGGCGGCGCTCGACGGTCTCCTCGAATTCCTTCTCGGTGCCGTCCACCACGCGCTTCACGCGGACCGGTTCCTTGAAGGTGGTGTCGAGCCAGTCCACCCCGGTGACGTTCGAGCAGAAGTCGAATTGCAGGCCCGGTTCGTCGCGGAGCCAGCGGGCCACCGCCAGCGCGTGGTCGCGGTCCACGATCAGGGAGGACTGCGCGGGGACGGCGGGATTGGTTTCGACGCCGAGCACCGCTCCAGGAACCGCGGCGGCGATCCGGGCAGCGATTTGTTCCATCGTTTCCACGTTGAGGGGAGGCGGGAACTAACCCGCCTTCGGACGTTCCAATGCGGCCGGGCGCCAGAGGGCTGCGTTCTTGGCGGGGGTGAGATCGTAGGGCCCGTAGGCCGGCACCGGAGATTCCGCCGGCCCGCCGGCCTGCAGGTGCGGCGGGCGGCCGGTGCCGGTGAGCGGTTGGGCGGCGATCTGCTCCTGCAGCTTCATGAGGCCGTGCAGCAACGCCTCGGGCTTGGGCGGGCAACCGGGGATGTGGAGGTCCACGGGCAGATAGCGGTCAATGCCTTTGAGCACGTTGTAGCCTTGCTTGAACGGCCCGCCGGAGATGGCGCAGGCGCCCATGGCGATGACATACTTGGGCTCGGGCATCTGGTGGTAGAGCCGCACCACCAACGGGGCCATCTTCTTGGTGACGGTGCCGGCCACAATCATCAGGTCGGCCTGGCGCGGTGACGGGCGAAAGACTTCGGCGCCGAACCGGGCGATGTCCCAGCGCGACATCGAGGCGGCGATCATTTCAATGGCACAGCAAGCCAGCCCGAAGTTCAGCGGCCAGACCGAGCTCCGCCGGCCCCAGTTGTACAACTCCTGCAGCGTGGTCGTGAACACGCCCTGCTTGCTCAGTTCGCTGCGCAGTCCTTCGTCCATGACCGGAAATTTCTCAAGTTGGCGGGCGCACAAACCACAGGATCATTGCCAGCGCAGCACGCCTTTGCGCCAGGCCCACACGAACCCCTCGACCAGGAGCAGGATGAACACCAGCATCGCGACCACCGCGCCCGCCGGGAGCCGCGTGAACGCCACCGCGAAGGGGAGCAGAAACAGGGCTTCGACATCGAAGATCAGAAACACGATGGCGTAGAGATAGTAGCCGGCATGGAACTGCACCCAAGCTTCCCCCTGCGACTCGAGGCCGCACTCGTAAACCGCCTGTTTTTCCGGCCCGGGTTTCCGGGGGGAGAACTTCGCCGCCCACATTCGGGCCAGCGCGAGCGGCGTCAGACAAAACCCCGCCGCGACGAACCCCATCACTACCAGGAACAGGTAGGGATGACCACCGGAGCTCATGTCAGTTTGCCTCCGGTTTGTCGCGGCGCAGCCCGACCGCGTGGGCGATGTCGTCGAATTCCTCGCGACTCACGTCCTCGAGACGCTTGCCGCGTTCGTTCAGCTTCTCGTTGATCTTCACCGCCTTCTCCGTCATTTCCTCGTGGGTCTGCTGGCTGCCGCCGACGAGGGCGAAGTTGGGCCCGGTGGTGACGCGCTGGTGGCCATCGGAATCCAATCCGACCCCGAGTAGCAGGGCGGCCTTCCGCTCTTTGCCGGCGCGCTTCATCACGCCCGCAGGCTAGGGATGAGGCGGAGGCCTTCCAAGTGAAAATTCGGCATGGGAGAATCCGGCCTGACGGTCCGTCAGCCAGGCAGCAACCCGCCGAG
Organism: uncultured bacterium; assembly: GCA_963735925.1. Classification (GTDB taxonomy): domain Bacteria; phylum Verrucomicrobiota; class Verrucomicrobiia; order Limisphaerales; family J093; genus DSVZ01. The sequence goes on along the minus strand of CAVTMT010000002.1, from coordinate 36,136 downwards.
CCGGCCGAGGATGCGGGTCACGGGCCCGGCTTTGTTCAGCGAGTAAAAGTGCAGCCCGGGCACTCCCTGACGCAACAAGTCCGCGCATTGCTCCGCGGCGAATTCGATTCCGAACTCGGCGGCGGCGGCGTCGTTGTCCGCCAACCGGTCCAGGCTGGCGGACAAGGTGGGCGGGATGGTGGCTCCGCAGAGCGCGACGAACTTGCGAACCTGCGCGGCACTCTGAATGGGGATGATGCCGGGGACGATCGGCACGCGCACGCTCAGCCGGCGGGTCAGGTGTTCGCGAAACTCATAAAAGAAGGCGTTGTCGAAGAAAAGCTGGGTGAGCACAAAGTCCGCGCCGCAATCGACCTTGGCCTGCAAGCGCTGCCAGTCCACCTCCTTCCCTTCGCGGCATTCGAGATGGCCTTCCGGGAAGCCCGCCACGCCGATCGAGAAGCCGCCCATCCGGCGCGTGAGCGTGACCAGTTCGTGGGCATATTGAAAACCGCCTTCCACCCGCTGGAAGGCGGTCGCCCCGGCCGGCGGATCGCCACGCAACGCGAGGACATTCCGGATTCCTCGGGTGCGTGCGTCGTGGAGCAAGGCGGTGATCTGTTCGCGCGTGGCGCCGACGCAGGTCAAATGCGCCATCGCCGGGAGGCCGAATTCCCGCTGGATGCGCTCGACCATTCCCAATGTTCGGTCACGGGTGCTGCCACCGGCGCCATAGGTCACGGAGCAGAAGCCGGGGCGCAGTCCGGCGAGGGCCGGCATGGTCTTCTCGAAGAACGAGCGCTCGCCCTCATCGGTCTTGGGCGTGAAGAACTCGAACGAAACGACCGGCCGGCGGGTGGCGGCCGCCGTGGCGTAAAGGTCACGAATGAACTGCATCGGGAGGCAAGAGTGGTGCAACCGGAGCGCTCGCGCAACCGTGAGCGGGGTCGGAAACCCGGGTCGAACCGGCAGGGGAAAGATCCCGCGCGGCTGCCCGATGCGCGGCGGGCCGCGGTTGAGCGCCGGGCGGCGGCATCAGCGCTGCTGGAGCCAGTCTTGCGCGTGCAGCCACTCGGCGCAGCGGGCCGGCCAGTCGTTGACGGGCTTGCCTTGACGCAACATGCCGAAGCCGTGGCCGCCCTGCTGGTACACATGGAGTTCGCCCGGCACACCGGCGCGCTTCAAGTCGCGGAAGAACTCGATGCTGTTCTCGGCCCCCAAGGGATCATCGGCAGCTTGCACGAAGAACACCGGGCCGGGTGGGGCGTCGGCGCGGATGGCGGGCTTGTCTCCCGGCCGTTTGGGATCCGCCAGGTAGGCGGGATACAGCAGGATGCCGAAGTCCGGACGGCAGGAAGGTTCGCCCGGCTGGTTGGGATAGGCCGGCGGGTGACGATTGCCTTCGCAGAGCAGCCAGGCAGCGAGGTTGCCGCCGGCCGAGAAGCCCAGCACGCCGATTCGGCCCGGGTCCACGCTCCATTCCCGGGCGTGGGTCCGGATCAGGCTCAGTGCGCGCTGGCCGTCCAGCAGCGGTCGCAGATAAGGCGGCTCGCCTTCCGGCGCCGGCACGCGGTATTTGAGGACGACCGAGGTGACGCCGATCGAGTTCAGCCAGTCGGCCACCTGCGTGCCTTCGTGCTTCATCGCCAGGATCTGATAGCCCCCGCCGGGACAGATCAGGACGCAAGCGCCGGTGTTCCGGTCGGTGGACGGGCGGAAGACAGACAGCGACGGCTCGGACACGTTGGCGAGGCGGGTGATGTCCGGATCCTGCCCGGCATCGGGCGGCAGGTAATGCTCAGCCGGGTCGCCGGCGCTGGCGAGGGGCGGGGTGCCGTCCCAGAGGCGGAGCGTCTCCGGCCCGGCGGCGAAGGGGCGGGGGGACCCCGCCATGCAGAGGGCGGCCAGCAGCCAGAGCCAGGAGTTCATGGCCGGGAGGAGAGCCGTCGGTTCGGCAGCCGGCAGACGGGAATCGCGTTCGGGACCACGGAAAGCGGATTATGGAGTGGTCGGCTTGGCGGTGGATGCCGCCTCGAGTTGCGGCTCGGTTTCCTCCAGCCAGGCGACTTGCACCGGGAAGAGTTGAGCCGTGTCGATGGCCCGCAATTCGCTCCGGGCCTCGGCCATCCGGCCCTGCTTGAGGCGGAGTTCGAACAGCATGATGTGGTACTGGGCCGCGGTGGCGTTATCCATGCGATCGGTCGGGAAGTGGATCAGCAACTGTTCCGCGTCATCGAGCCGGTCGTTCATCGTCAGGGCCGTGATATGATTCAACAGGGCGTCCCGCGAATTGGGATAAGCCTGCAGGACCTGGAGTGTGAGGCTGACGGCTTCGGCGGGCTTCTTGCGGAATAGCAGCAACGTGGCGGCGTAATTGTTCATGACCACCGGATCCTTGGGAGTGAGGGCGTAGAGTCGCGTGACCGCGTCCATCAGGTAGTCGGATTTGTGCAGATAGTACGCACATTGCACGAGCAGGTTGAGATAGACGGGTTCGTTATCCAGTTCCTTCCTCATCTGGTGGTTTGGGAGCAGGATCGGCTCCGCGTACTTGGCCGGGATGAAGGGGGACCGGCTGCGATCGGCCTTGAGTTCCTTGAGCACGCTGGTGTTGACGTCCAGCAGGCTCTTGGCGACCTGCAGCGCCAACCGGGGGTTGCGGAAGCCTTCATCGACGGCCTTCTGAAAGGCGCGCTCGGCGTTCTCCGTGTAGCCTTGGGCGAGTTCCGCCATGCCTTCGATAAAGGAACTGAAGCCGCCCAGCGTGCTCATGACGTCCGGATAACGACGGATCTGGAAGGCGAGCAGCCGGAGATCGTCCCACCGCTTCATTCGCATCAGGAGATCGCTGCGCATGAGGGCACCTTCCTGTACCCAGGGTGGCGCACTGAAGTAACGTCGGCACAACTGCTCGGCCTCGTCATACATCTCCAGGGCCGTGAAGGTGCTTATGAGCCGCATGGCATCGTTGTCCGTCTTTGGAGAGAGGTTGGCCCGCCGCGCCAGTGCCACGGCCTGATCCTTGTCGCCTTCGATCGCGAGCAGCGTGCAATACGCGGTCAGGTGCCAGACCCCCGCCTGGCCCATCTCCACGAGATGCTTGTAAACCCGTTCCATCCCCTTCAGGTCGCGGAGTCGCAGGTACACCGCCATCTCCAGTTCGTAGGCGAGCGCTTCGGACTTGGAGTCCTGCTCCATCTCCTGCAGGAGCCGCAACGCGGTCGTGCGCTGATCGGCGGCCCCCGCGATCGCCAGGTACGCCAGACTGACGGCCCGGAAATCGGTGTCCGACTCGTTGCCGCCAAGCGGCGCGCCCGCCGCATCCGTGGCGCGGTTGACCTCTTCCGCCAGCGCGTTGTCCTCCGCCAGAAGCTTCTGAAACGCGGAATAGCGGCTGCTCTGGAAGTAAGCCACGGCCAGCAGTCGGTTCAGAGTGGCGGAGGACTGGAAGTTGGTCACATAGGAGGGAATATCCGCCGTGCGCTCGTAGAGCTGACAGCGGTTCCAGACCTTGGCGATCAACTCCAGGTCGGCGGCATTGGTGTGCCCCAACTGGATCAACCAGGAGCCCATGGTCAAGGCGGTGCTGGCAGATTCGGTGGGACTGCGCAGTCGCGGGATGATCACGAGGCCGTTTCGCAAGGCGGTGTAGTCCACGGGGATGTTGGCGGCCGCCGCGCGCCAGGCCAGGCTCGCGTTCTCGAAATCGCCGCGCGCTTCCGCGGCCCGCGCATTCCGCTCCAGGGACCACGCCTGGAGGCGGTCCAGCATGCTGACCCGCACCAAGGGTCGGAACCCGGAGGGGGTGACCCGCCAAACCTTCAACAACAGGAGCGGGGTGGCGATCGCGACCAGCAGCGCCCCCAGCACCACGATCAGGAAGGGCCGGCTCCGGGCCATCAACATCAGCAGTGGCCACCTCGCCAACCGGCGCGCTGCCCAATCCTTCCGCGAGCCCTTGCTGGCGGGCCGCGGCGATTTTGTGGAATTCGCGCTGCTCATTTCGTCGTCAGATGTTACTCAAACCGCAAACTCCGATGGCTGCCCGAGCGGATCGGCTCCGAGCGGACCCGACCGCCGTGCGGCATCCGGCACCCGGCACCGCGCGGCCGCTCCCGCCGGCGGTTGACCGTCGCTCCGCATGACCGCGCCGGACTGTGCTTGAGATTGCCCAGGCCTGTCAAAATGCAAATGGTCCGTCGCGGCGCGTCGCCGGCATCGTGGCGCTTTCCAGGTTGACAGCGCGGCTCCGGAGGTCAAACGATGTCGTCATGAACGACATCCCCAGTAAAATGACTTCTCGTCGGGAATTCCTGAAGGACACCACACGCCTCGCCGCGACCACCGCGCTGGCGGGGTTGGCGCTGCCCCGGGTCCACGCCGCCGGCGGCGACGAGATCCAGGTGGCGCTGATCGGCTGCGGCGGCCGGGGCACGGGTGCCACCGCCAATGCCCTCAACACCAAGAGCGGCCCGATCAAGCTCGTCGCCATGGCCGATGTGTTTCCCGAGCGTCTGGCCAGCAGTTTCGAGAACCTGAAACGGCAGTTCGCCGAGCGGGCCGATGTGCCCGGCGACCGCCAGTTCATCGGCTTTGACGCTTACAAGAAGGCGATGGATTGCCTCAAGCCGGGCGACGTGGCCATTTTCGCCACGCCGCTGGCCTTCCGCTGGGTCCATTTCACGTATGCCATCGAAAAAGGGATCAACGTGTTCATGGAAAAGCCGCTCACCGCGGACGGACCCACCAGCAAAAAAATGCTTGAGCTGGCGGAGGCCGCCACGGCCAAGAACCTCAAGGTCGGCGTGGGCCTCATGTCCCGCCACAGCCGGGCCCTCGAGGAACTGGCCAAGCGCGTCCACGACGGCGAAATCGGCGAGATCATTCTCCAGCGCGGTTACCGGATGCACGGGCCGGTCGGCTTTTTCTCCTCGCTGCCCAAGCCTCCCGGCATCACCGAACTGATGTACCAGGTCCAGCGGTTCCACAGTTTCATCTGGGCCAGCGGCGGCTGCTACAGCGATTTCTACATCCACATCATCGACCACCTCGGCTGGATGAAGAACGCCTGGCCCGTGAAGGCTCAGGCGCTGGGCGCCCGTCACTATCGCACGAGTCCCGAGGGCCTCACCTACGTGGACCAGAACTGCGACGTGTACGGGGTGGAATACACGTATGCCGATGGCACCAAATTCAACTTCGACGGCCGCTGCATGACCGGGTGCCAGGACATTTATGCCAGCTACCTCCACGGTACCAAGGGCAGTGCCATCGCTTCCAAGAACGGCGATTGCGGCATGCCCTCGAGCCTGTTCAAAAGCCAGGTGCCCAAGCGCTCCGACATGATGTGGGAATCCCGGGTCGCGCCGGCTGAGGGCGACCCCTATCAGAACGAATGGAACGACCTGGTGGATGCCATCCGCAACGACAAGCCGTATAACGAAGTCAAGCGGGGCGTCGAAGCCAGCCTCGTGACCAGCATGGGCCGCATGGCGGCGCATACCGGCCAGGAAATCACGTTCGACGACATGCTCAACTGCGAGCACGACATGGCGCCCGGGGTGGACAAACTCACCTTCGATTCGCCCGCGCCTTTGCAGGCCAAGGCCGACGGCCGTTACCCGGTGCCCATGCCCGGCATCACCCGCAAGCGCGAGTATTGAGCGGACCCGGCGCTTCTGGCGGCGCTGCCTCTGGCTTCGCCGCCGGCGCAGTGCCTGGCTGGAGCCTCCTTTTGACGTACCGGACAGCGGGTCGGCCTCGCTGTCCGGTTTTCGTTGGGATCGCCGATGCGAACGCGGCTTGCGCTTTTGACGCGTTCGTGGCATCAGCCTGCTCATGAACACACTACTAACATCTAAATAGTTGAATGAAAGCTTGTTAAGATTATAAACTTCACCGAATTCCCCAGAGTTAGAATCAAAGTTAGAATATGCCTCCGCCGTAGCGTGTGGCTCACCTGCCCAAGCCCCTCATTACAAGCGGCGCAGAGACTGTGTTGCCGAGTGCGCACTCAGAATGCGGGTGCCCGGAAGGAATTGACCCGGTTTTCATCCTGTCCGTCCCCATTGTCCTCCCGCCCGCTTCAACTGCCGCAGCCCAATCGCCGACTGATACAGTAACCTGGCGAGGTTTTGCCCCGTCAGCGTTCAAGCCTCCCCGTTTCCAAGGACTGCGCGACATAAGCCACGAAGTCAGGTTCGAGAAAAGCTATCGACCGGTTCCAGACTTCCGCAGGAATGGGCAGGGCCAGGAACCAGGCGATGTCCCTGTCCAAGGCCTGGCGGGTGGTGAACATCCCCTCCTTCATCGCCCGGTAGGTCGCGCTCAAGTGCAGCAGCAGGAAGGTCACGAACAACGCCTCGGCGTTGGTGATCGGTTCCCGCCGCAGGTCCACACGTGGTTCCAAGACCCGACTCAGCTCGGGACGGCGGTATAGTTCCGTCCAGATGTCCCGGTGTTCGGCGGTCAAAGCCAGGAGGTTGCTGATTCGCCGCGAACGGTCGTCCTTGCGGACCGTGAAGGCCGTGAATCCCAGGCTGGCGATCAGGCCAATGGCTTCCAGCCACTTGATCCCGTCCTCGCCCAACCAATGGAAGATTTCCATCCTTCCATTCTACCACGCCGCGTCGGGCAACCGTCAGTGCTGGTCGGGGATGGCCGGTTTGGCGAGTATGACGCTGGGCCTCCCTACCGTCCCTTCGTCAGGTCCAGGCAGACAAGCCGGTCCTTGCTGCGGGCGAAGAACCGCCCATCCGCCACCGCCGGGAAGGCGCGCACACCCAAACCGAGGGCCTGGACCTCCGCCTTGCGCTTGAATCCGTCCGGCGTGGCCGGTGCCCGGATCAGCAGTCCCTGTTCGGTCAACACCAGCAGTTCCTCCCCCGCGAGAGTCAACGAACCTGCCTTCAAGCCCGAATCCTTCCAGCGCACTCTCCCGGTTCGCAACTCGACACAGCGCAGTTCACAACCCTCCTCCTGCCGACTGTGCCAGCCGTACAGGTAGCCCCCGTGCTCGACGCTGGTGGCATAGTGATTCGAGAGCGAGTCATCGCCCGACCATACCACCTCCGGACTGCGCTCCCGGAACCGCAGCAGGCTGGCCCCTGCCCCGTAGCTGGCAGAAATGAAGATCAGATCGCCCACCACCAGCGGCGTGGCCGCACTCACCGACGCACTCAGGGGCGGTCGCCACGGGTACCGGAACCCGATCCGGCCATCGGTCGGGTTCAGCGCGACCAGGGCTTCGCGTGTCAGCGACAGCACAACGCGTCGGCCACCGAGTTCCGCCACGACGGGCGAGGAGTAACTCGCCTCGTCATCGGTGGCCTGCCAGCGACGCGCACCTGTGGCGCAGTCGAACGCCACGATCCCGGCCCCGCGGTTTCCGCCCACGTTGACAATCACGAGGTCACCCTCGACCAGCGGTGAGCTGGCCCGGCCAAAGAAGCCCTTGGCGGTGCCAAACTCTTGCTGGGTGTCCACGGTCCAGACCGTCGCGCCATCCTCGACGTTCCAGCAACTCAACCGGCCTTCCGCGCCGAACGTGAACACCCGTCCCCTGGCGATGGCCGGGGTGGCGCGCGGTCCGTCGTCGAACCCGAAATCGTCGCGGTAAACAGTCGGGTATCCCCCCTGCCAGAGCGTCTTGCCGGTCCGCGCTTCCAAGCACTCCACGACCGCGCGGTCCTCCACCCGGTGAAACAGGATCAGGCGACCACCACTGACCGCCGGGCCGCTGAATCCACGACCGACCCGGCGTTCCCAAACGATCGGCGGTCCCACCGCCGGCCATTCTTGGGCCAAGGGACGACCGAGGTACGCGCCGTTGCGTGCCGGGCCGAGAAACTGCGGCCAATCGTTGGTCTGGGTTGAGGTCCCGAAACTGTCCGAATTGGCCGGTAGCGCGACCGTGAACAATCCGATGACGACGACGCCGAAGTGGCGCCGGGAGAAGCGACGAGAACGCACGCCGCAACGAATAGCATCGTCCCGTGCCAACTCCAAAGCCGCGGCACCATCGACCGCGACGCGTCGAACAACCTTCAGGGCTGGTCGGGGATGTCGGGCTTGGCCAGCACGAGGGTCTGGCGCGGCAGCATCACGATCCGCTCGTCAGGACCGCAACCCGCCGTGGCGGGCAGCTTCCCGGCCACCCGGTCGGTGATGTCGATGCCGATGACCGCGAAGTTGCCGTCGGTCAATTCCCAGATGTCCGGGCAACCGGCCAGCGCCACGGTGCGGGCGCCGTGCGCGTGCGGATCAGGACCAAGACGACGCATGAACATGCTGGTACGTAACACTAGTGAAGTATGCTGTCAAACCGCTTTTCCCTTAATCCTCGACTGTGCCAGCTACTTCTTTTCACCGCGACGTTTGCACCCAAGTCGTTCGCCTCTTGAAGCAGGAGCGCGAACGGCGGGGCCTGTCCAAGTACGCGCTGGCAAATCAAGCGGGAGTGTCCCAGCAGATGATTGGCTACCTTGAGCGGGGGCTTCGCGCCCCTTCATTCGAGACGGTCCTCCGCCTGGCCGATGCGCTGGAATTGGACTTGGGCAAGCTTGTCCGGGACGGGCGCGAAGCCGCAACCGCTTAGTCCACCAATCAGCCAGCCTGACCCGCCAGCCCGCGGCGGCTTCTGGACACTGCTCTTCGTCTCGTCCGGCAGGGGACATGCCCTCCGCCTGGATTTCCACTAGGCTCCCCTGCTCCGGACTCATCCAATTATCGACTTCAGTCGGCGACCGTAATTTCGTGTTCGCAATTTGGAACCGTCTTTGCCAAAGTGCCTTCTGACCACCGCACCAGGGTATGAGGGCATGACAATCGAACAGTTAACGGCGAACCGGGTCCTTCGGGGCCCGCTCTTTCCAGAGCCGGTCGAGGTCATCGTCACCGTCCCGATGGGTGACGCCGTGAAGCTGGTTGGTCGCGGGGTGCAGTCGGGCAAGGTCGTGGACATCATCCTCACCCCGGACAAGCTCACCCTGCTCGAAACCTCCCCCGAGATCGAGCCCTTCGACGGCGACCCCACATCGCTTCCGGCTGGGCATCGAGGCCATGCGGCTGCAGCTCGCCTTCGAGTACGACCCCTACTTCTCCCTGTCCATCGCCCGCGTTGACCCGCTGCCGCACCAGCTTGAGGCGGTCTACGACTACTTTCTCGCGCCTGCCGCGCATCCGCTTCCTGCTGGCCGACGACCCCGGCGCCGGCAAGACCATCATGGCCGGCCTGCTCATCAAGGAGCTGAAGATTCGTGGCCTGATCAAGCGCATCCTCATCATCACGCCGGCCAGCCTCTCCTTCCAGTGGCAGCGCGAGATGAAGGACAAGTTCCGCGAGAACTTCGAAATCATCCGCAGCGACATCCTCCGCGCCAACTACGGCTCGAATCCCTGGCAGGACAAGAACCAGGTCATCACGTCCGTCTCCTGGGTGTCGCGCATCGAGGACGCCAAGGAAAGCCTGCTGCGCAGCCAGTGGGACCTCATCATCGTGGACGAGGCCCACAAGATGAGCGCCGCCAGCCGCGACAAGAAGACCCTCGCCTACCAGCTCGGCGAGGCAGCTGTCGCAGATGACCGACCACTACCTCCTGATGACGGCCACGCCGCACAAGGGCGACCCCGACAACTTCTGCCTGTTCCTCGAACTGCTCGACCGCGACGTGTACGGCGACGTGAAGAGCCTGGAAGAGGCCATGCGCAAGCAGGAGGCGCCGTTCTACCTCCGCCGCGTCAAGGAAGCCCTGGTCACCTTCCCCGACCCGGAAACCGGCAAGGTCAAAACCCTTTTCACCAAGCGCTTCGTCCAGACCACCGAGTTCAAGATCACGACGACGACAGGAATGGGAATTCTACGATGCGCTGACGCGCTACGTCGAAGACCAGTCCATCAAGGCCGCCGCGGACGATTCCGCGCGAGGCCGGGCGCTCGGCTTCACCATGGCCATGCTGCAGCGTCGCTTTGCCTCCAGCATCTACGCCGTGCGCCGCAGCCTGGAGCGCATGAAGGAGAAGCGCGAACGCATCCTCGCCGACCCCGAAGGCTACCGCCAGCAGCAGATCGACAAACGCCTGCCGGACGACTTCGACGACCTCCCCGACGAGGAGCAGCAGGAAATCATCGCCGAGCTGGAAGACGTCGTCGTCTCCGTGCGACCCGGCCGACGCTGCGGGAGGAAATCGTCGAACTCGGCAAGCTGATCGACCAGCGCCCGCCAGCTCGAAGAGCGGGAAGTCGAGTCCAAGCTCGTCAAGCTCAGCGAACTCCTCACCGACCACGGCATCTTCACAGACCCGAAGATGAAGCTGCTCATCTTCACCGAGCACAAGGACACGCTCGACTTCCTGGCCGGCGACGGCAAGGACGGGCGGCCCGCTTGGCAAGCTCGTCGAGTGGGGGCTGACCGTCACGCAGATCCACGGCGGCATGAAGGTCGGCGACCGCGATACGCCCGGCACGCGCATCTACGCCGAGCGCGACTTCCGCGAGAACGCCCAGGTGCTCGTGGCCACCGAGGCGGCCGGCGAAGGCATCAACCTGCAATTCTGCTGGTTCATGATCAACTACGACATCCCCTGGAATCCCGTCCGGCTGGAGCAGCGCATGGGCCGCATCCATCGCTACGGCCAGGAGAAGGACTGCCTCATCTTCAACTTCGTTTCCACCAACACCCGCGAAGGCCGCGTCCTGCAAAAGCTCTTCGAACGCATCAAGATCATCGAGGAAGACCTCGACCCGCGCCGCACCGGCAAGGTCTTCAACGTCCTGGGTGACGTGTTCCCGGCGAATCTCCTGGAGAAGATGATTCGCGACATGTACGCGCACAACCAGATGACGAGGAGATCATCAAGCAGCGCATCGTCGAGCAGGTGGACACGCACCCGGTTCGAGCGGATCACCAACTCGCACCCTGGAGGGCCTGGCCAAGCGCGAACTGAACCTGTCCGCCATCATCGGCAAGTCCGCCGAGGCCAAGGAACGCCGGCTTGGTGCCCGAAGTCATCGAGGATTTCTTCACGGAAGCCGCGCCCATCGCCGGCCTCCAGCCCAGGGAAGTCCGCGAAGATTCCCACATCTACCGCGTCGGTCGCGTGCCGCGCCCGCTCTGGCCCATCGGCGAACGCCTGGAGCCCCGCTTCGGCAAGCTGGGTCGCGAATACAAGAACATCGTCTTCGACAAGCTCCTCCTGCCGAAAGACCCCACGCTCGAATGGGTCACGCCGGGCCACCCGCTGTTTGAGGCCGTGCGCGAAGACGTGACCGACCAGACCGCGCACGACTTGCAGCGCGGCAGCGTGTTCTACGACCTCAACTGCAAAGCGCCTTATCGCCTCGACTTCTTCGCCGCCTCCATCAAAGACGGTCGCGACCACCAACTCCACCGCCGCCTCTTCGCCGTCCAGATCGAGCCTCGTACCAGCCGACGTGAGGAGGCTCATTCCGAGTCATCCGGCATCTCGCATCTGGCATCCGGCATCGATCAGAGCCACGTCACCTCCGCTGCTACCGGCGAGATGTTTCGCCTCTCGATCAGGCAACCGACGATCCTCCTCGATCTCGCCCTAGCCCCCAAGGGCACACCCACCCCGAGCGCCACTTGCCTGCCGGAAAGGCAGGCCATCGAGCACTTCCTCGTCCAAAACGCCCTCATGCCCATGCTGGCGGAAGTCGACCGCACAGCGCGTTCGCGAAACGAATACCATCGCCAAGCATCTCGAAATCAGCCTTGGCGAACTCATCCATCGGCAAAATCTCCGCCTGGCCGAGTTGCACGAAATGATGCAGGCCGGCGACACGTCGCAGCCTGTCGCCGCCAACCTGAAACAGACCGAGGACCGCATTGACGAATTGAACGCCCGCCTCGAAGGCCGCCTCGCCGAGCTTCAGCGAGAGCGCGAGTGCCTGATGAGTGACATCCAGCACCTCGGCAAAGTCTGGGTCCTGCCGCATCCCGACCGCGAATCGCCGAAGATCGCCCCGATGGTGGCCGACCCGGAGATCGAGCGCATCGCCGTCCAGTTCGTCATCAAGCGTGAGGAAGCCGAGGGCCGGGTGGTGGAGAGCGTGGAGAAAGACAACCGCGGCTTCGACCTCATCTCGCGCAAGCCCCACCCCGAAGATCCGAAGACCGCGATTGATGTTCGCTTCATCGAAGTCAAAGGCCGCTCCGATGTCGGGGAAATTGCCCTCACGTCGAACGAATACAACACCGCCAAGCGCCTCAAGAAAGACTACTGGCTCTACGTCGTCTTCCACTGCGCCACGCAGCCGTCGCTGAACATCCTCCGCGACCCTTCCACGCTGGACTGGCAGCCGGTCACGAAGATTGAGCAATACCGCTTGCGCCAGGATTCGATGAAACACCCGGTCGAGCTGAAGGAAGAGTCACCGCCATATCGGGCCAATCCAGGAGCCGCCTAGCCTCATGTCCGACCCAAAGCAAGAACTCCAAGCCAGCTTTCAGCCCGCCAAGCGGTTCGGTTTCTATGGCTGAGGCCATCCTGCGCCTGCACATCAGAGGGTTTCGGAACCATAGCAACACGCCCATCAACATCGAAAGCGCCCCATCACGGCCTTTTGCGGCGTCAACGGGACGGGCAAGTCCACCATTCTCCAGCTCGCTGCTGCCTCCTACAAAGCGCCAGCAAACCGCAAGCTACTACGTTTCCGGTTTCATTCTGGCGGGAACCTTAGACCAAAAGCCATTTGCTGATGATGCCTCAGTCGAGGTCACCTACGCGGAACCCCCGGCTTCCGATGGCAAACTCCCGACCCGCACATTGACGATCTCCCGCTCCGCTTCCGCTTGGTCGGGCTATGATCCACAGCCCGAGCGGCCGGTTTCCTATCTGGGGCTAGGTTTCCATCTGCCTCATTCCGAACGTGACGAGGTTTACAAATCTAAAGTCCAGGACAAGAACCTCATCCTGCGTTACCAAGTGGCTATTCAAAACACTGTTCTCGACAAAATCTCCGCGATCCTCCTTTGCAGCTACGGTGCGGCCCACCGTAACATCCTTCGCAAAAAGTATGCCCGCCGGAGCATGGATTTGCTTTCGGCCAAGCGCAGCACTGGCGAACAGTATTCCGAAGCCAATATGGGATCCGGTGAGGCCCGCCTTTACGATCTTGTCACCAGGATAGAGACCTTCCCTGAAAAGAGCCTGCTCCTAATTGAAGAGCCGGAAACCGCCCTGCACCCCAGCGCCCAGTTCGAGCTGGGCCGCTATTTGGTCGAAGTCTCCAAACGCAGGGGCATCCAGTTCCTTCTCACGACCCATAGTGAGTACGTCTTGTTGGCCCTTCCCCAGAAATCCCGCATCTACCTCAAGCGCGAGAACAACACCGTCATGCCCATTCCCGGCATTGGCGTTCGGCAAGCTATCAGTCTCATGGACAACCTGGAGATGCCAGCCATCTACATCCTGGTGGAGGACGATGTCGGTGAGGCCGTTGTCGCTGAGCTGCTTCGCCGCCACGACCCCGATCTTCTAAAGACCGTCCGAATCCTCATTGCGGGGAGCAAAGACAAACTTCAGGATATGGCCGCAGTCTTTCACGACCAAAAACTCCCCGTCTGCGCTGTTCGGGATGGTGACTTTGGTGCCAACCCAAAGATCAAGATGTTTAAACTCTTTGGATCAGAGGCCCCAGAGAAGGCGGTTTTCAAATCCGCCACCTTCCGTTCTACCTTTACCACCGCCCACAAAATTGACTTCGGCACAGTGGACATCACCAACAGGTCCCTTGACCATCATCACTGGTTCGATGTCCTCGTAGTCCAAATGGCTCGGAAGCGTGCCGAAATCCTTCCTGCCGCTGCCGCTGCTTATCTCGACGGGGTTCCGGAATCTGAGCGGATGATTCTCGTCGAGCAAATCAAGGCTTCTGTCCCATGACCAAAGACTGCAAACGCCTCATCGAAGTTGACCTACCCATCCGCAGAATATCGGAATACTCGCGCTGGGAAAGAAAGAGCATCCCCGGCCACCTCAAGCAAATGCACCTGTGGTGGGCAAGGCGGCCTCTGGCCGCGTGCCGTGCGGTGATCTGCGCCACTCTCTGGCCCGACCCGGCAGACGAACTTTGCCCACCGTCATTCCGTCACAAGGCTCAGCAGGAAATGCTTGGGTGGACTTCGCATGAGCGCCAACAACTCCTCAGCCCGGAAAGCCGCGAGCGCTTCGAGAAGCTTAGAAGAAGGCCGTCACTCATTGAGGATCCCGGACACCTCCGGGGCGCGCTGCTCGATTACATCGGCGATTTCTCCCGCTGGGAAAGCGGCGCCTCGCCCGAGTTTCTAAAGACGACCCGCGCCTTGACCCACGCGGCCCATGAAGCTTTCGGTGGTCAGGATGGAACCCGCCCGTTGGTGGTGGACCCGTTTGCCGGCGGCGGATCAATTCCCGTTGAGGCGGTTCGTGTTGGTTGCGATGCTTTCGCGAGCGATATCAATCCCGTTGCCGTGCTACTCAACAAAGTGGCCCTGGAATACATTCCACAGTTCGGAAGTCGCCTTTCTGAAGAAGTTCGCAGGTGGGGGCGCTGGATTCAAACAGAAGCACAACGCGAACTGGCTGCCTTTTACCCGAAAGACCCGGACGGAGGAATCCCGATAGCCTACCTTTGGGCGAGAACCATTCAATGCGAAGGCCCGGGATGCGGCGCAGAAGTTCCCTTGATCCGTTCGTTTTGGCTGACTAAAAAATCATCGCGTGCCGCCGGCTTCCGTCTGGTTGCCCACCAACGCAAGAAACGCGTCGATTTCGAAATCCTTGAAAATCCTTCCGCTTCCGATTTAGGACAACCCACTGTGAAGCGTGGGGCAGCATGTTGTCCTGTGTGTGGCTTCACCACTCCGGTTACCTCTGTGCGCCGACAGATGAAGCCCAAGAAAGGCGGCGCAAACTTCGCACGATTATTCTGCGTTGTCCGCGTCTTTCCTCAAAAGCAAGGGAGATATTACCGCCTCGCCAACGAGAACGACCTGAAAAGTGTTGAGCGCGCCACAGCACGCTTGGCTGCCAAGAAAGCAGAGCATTCCGGCTCACTTCCCCTCATACCCAGTGAACCAACTCCGCAAGGTGGTGGTAGTGGGGCGGGGCGGGCTTTCTCTCAAAGGATTTACGGGATGGATGTCTTTGAAGACCTCTTTACCGCTCGACAGGCCCTTGCACTTTCACTGGCATCCCATAGGGAGGGCAGAACACCCGTAAAGCCGCCATTGTCACAAGGAAAGCGGAGGCATTGCTGAAAGCGACTTTTAGGATTGTGCGGGTGCGCGACCGTCGGTGGCGACATTCGGCTGTCCCACAGCCTTATGCAAAGCCAGGCAAATAGGCTTGTTGGGGTGTCGCCAGGAATCGTATGTGGCCTCCGGCTGTCCCATAGGCGTCCAGCAGAGCCAAGAGGTCGAGTTTCTGCCACAGGGCCGAGCGTAACAGAGTGAAGAGCCGGGTAAAGCTATGGGTCCACTGAGCCAGAAACGCCGCAAAGCGCAGCAGCAGATAGGTCAACAGCGCCGTCCAGACCTGCCAGCGCACGGCGTTGGCATTGTGACCCAGGAAGTCGGCCAGTTGGAGCGTCTGCTTGATCTCCTTGAAGAAGCACTCGATGTCCCAGCGGCAGCGGTACAGGTCCGCAATCGTCTGCGGGCTCCAGTCCAGGTTGCTGGTGAGGAACTCCATCACCCGCCACTGACCGTCAATCTCCACCCGCGCCACCACGCGCCGCAGTTCGGCCGGATACACCCGGCGCGACGCCGCCGATTTCATGCGGATGATGTCGTCCCGCAGGATGTTCCCGACTTGCCCCCGCTGGAGGCGCCGCACCACCCGGAACGGCATCCCCTCCTTGGCCCGCGTCACCCAGAAGACCCCGCGGAGGAACAGCTCAAAGAGATGTTGCAGGTCCAGGTACGCCCTATCGAAGATCACAATCTCCCCGGCCTGCAAGCCCGCGCACAGTTCCCGCGCCCGTTTGGCATCCGCGTCCCGGGCCGTGTCCACGAGGGCGAAGCGGGGCAGGAAGCTCTGCAGGTTGAGGCGCAGGTGGCACTTGGCCGCAGCCTTGCGCCGGCGGTGCTTGGCCCAGTCCAGGCAGTTGGCCACCAGTTGGATCGTCGTCGAATCCACCAGATGGATCATCCGCTTGAAGCGGAAGGCGAACTTCCGCCGGCGCCCGGCGCCAAACGTCGGACAGAGCGTTTGCAGATGCTCGAGCATCCGCCAGAACAGGCTCTCGGCCATGGTCGAGTCCCGTTCCCGGTTGGCGTGCGAGAGGTTGTTGCGGCTGGGCGGGGTGGCCCCGCGGATCGCGGCCAGCGGACCGGAGTGCAACCGCAGCGCATCACAGACATCATTGAGTCCCAGGCTGTGGGTCAACTGGGCGAAGAGCAGCGCCAGCACGTGGCTCCACGGCAGATAGGTCCGGGCCCGCTCATCGACCCCGGTCTCGCGCGCCACCTTGGATACCAGATGATGCGGAATGAAGTTGCAGAGCTGCCGCAGGATGGACAACTTGGACCGCGTTGGCTTCGGGCTTCGGGTTCTCTGTTTCATACACCCGTGCCGTGTGGCACGGAACCCACCAGAAGCCAACTTTTTTCTCAACTACCCTTCATCCTGTGGGATGGCTGTGTGCACTTTCAACCTTCGCGAAGTTCATAAACGCCGCACCAAAACATTTTGCTGACCTAACCGACACGGGTTTGAAAGTAGCTGTCCAAACTGTCCTATCCTTGAATCTCACAAAGTTAGTTGACCTTTCTACAAGTCTTGGTGCCTGGGAGCCAAATATTCCAACCGTTCAACATCTATTCGGAAGACAAGCAATCGGCATGTGCTGGGACTTTGCGGAGGGAGTTACTATCGGAGAAGGCAGAGGCTCCTGGATCAACTATTTGGAGAAGATGGCAGACATCCTAGAGGTGCAGGTTGGCCTCTTGCCCGGCCATGCTGAGCAGCAGGACGCCAGTAAACTTTCATTGCCAGACGATTCAGCCCAAGTGTTCTTTACCGATCCGCCGTACTACGATGCCGTACCCTATGCAGACTTGTCGGACCTGTTCTATGTCTGGTTGAAGCGCGCGCTCCGGGGCCAGCATGAAGACCTGCTCCGCACCGAACTCACACCAAAGGCGGAGGAGTGCATCGTTGACGAAGTAAAAGGAAAGGACGCCGCATACTTTGAGCGAACGATGCGTGAGGCGATGACCCACGGCAGGCGCATCTTGCAGCCGTCAGGCATTGGTGTTTTGGTTTTCGCGCACAAATCAACGGCGGGTTGGGAGGCGCAACTCCAAGCCATGATTGACGCGGGTTGGATTATCACCGGCTCCTGGCCCATTGACACCGAGAACGCCAGTCGGCTGCGTGCCCAAAGCTCAGCGGCTTTGGCTTCCTCAATTCACATCATTTGCCGCCCGCGCGAAAATCCAGATGGTTCGGTGCGAACTGACGAAATCGGCGATTGGCGGGATGTCCTGGGTGAATTGCCCGTGCGTATCCGGTCTTGGATGCAACGCCTGATACATGAGGGCGTTGTCGGTGCCGATGCCATATTTGCGTGCCTTGGCCCGGCCTTGGAGATCTTCTCGTGCCACAGCCGGGTTGAAAAGGCCAACGGGGAGCCGGTTCTGTTGGGCGAGTATCTGGAGCATGTTTGGGCTACGGTGTCACGCGAGGCTTTAGCCACCATTTTTCAGGGAGCCGACGCGTCTGGCTTTGAAGCTGATGGTCGTCTAACCGCCATGTGGCTCTGGACCCTGAAAACTGGGGACGCCAACGGCGCAGAAGGCGAGTCTGCCGCTGAAGATTCCGCCGACCAGGAGGACAGCACCAAGAAAGGCGGCGCTGGCGGGTTCATGCTGGAGTTCGACGCCGCCCGCAAGATTGCCCAAGGCCTTGGCGCGCACCTGGAGGACCTGGTCAGCCTCGTGGCAGTGGAGGGCGAAACCGCCCGGCTGCTCCCTGTGGCTGAGCGTGCCCACGCCCTCTTCGGCAAGGACGAAGGAAAGCCCGCCCCCGTCCGCCGCAGGCGCGAGCCTCAGATGGACCTTTTCAAGGCCCTCCAAGCCTATGACGACAAGCAAGCCTTCTTCGGTGACACGAAGGTGGAAAGCATTGGCAAAACCGTCTTAGACCGCGTTCACCAAAGCATGATCCTCTTCGCTGCCGGCCGCAGCGAAGCCTTGAAGCGCTTCCTCGTCGAAGACGCCGCCGGCAACGACGCCCGTTTCTGGACCCTCGCCCAAGCCCTCTCCGCCCTCTACCCCGCCAGCACGGACGAGAAGCGCTGGGTGGATGGCGTGCTGGCGAGAAAGAAAGGGCTGGGGTTTTGAAGCAATCGCGACGTAATCACCTGGACCACAGACGGATACAACAGCAAGGCGCTTGAACCATGAAGCTATTGAACGACAAGGAGATCGATGAGCTGATTCAAAAGAATAAGCTCATCCAAAACTGGTCATACAGAGGCGACGTGGACGATGAACATTCGCCCATTCAGCCCGCGTCTTTTGACTTTCAAGTCGGTGAGATTTTCGTGCCAGGAGCGAAAGCCGGATCCGAGGCGAGCGGGCGAGGCCGCTACAACGTTCCGCCGGGAGGAACGGCAGTCATTGTGACTCAGGAAACGGTGGCGATGGATTCGGACATGGCGGGGATCGTATTCCCGGCGTCAAGCGTGGCCTTTCGCGGAATCATCATCACCAATCCGGGGCACATCGATCCCGGCTACGCCGGGCATCTCAAGTTTACATTGGTGAACATCGGCAAAGAGCCGTACGAAATCCGAGCCGGTGATCCGCTTGTCACGGCGCTCTTCATTCAGATCGATCCGTGTCGCAAACACTGGATGCAGCGACGTGGCAAATCCGTGACTCCGCCTGGACCAGGTGATGCAAAGGGGCTCTCTCGCGATTTTTTGGATGTTGACGAACGAGCCGCTGGCAAGGCTCGCAACGCAATTCTGAAGTGGGGTGCGGGGCTCGTCGCCGTCTCCGGAGTGGTGATCGCTGGAATTAACCAGTTTGGCACTACTCGCTCAACCGACTGGCGTGAAGCGCTAATCACCGTCAAAGAGGACGTTTCAAGGTTGAAGCAGACCGATTACCAATCGTTGACCGACCGCCTTTACCGGGTCGAAAGCGAACTCCGCAACTGGACGAGTATATTCATTAAAGTTTCAGGTGCGGCCGCAACCAACCAGGCGTCAACCACGCCCGCGCCTCCAACAAACCCCAATCCGCAGGTTCCGAAATGATCAAAGTCTTCACATTAACGCGCCCACAAGTTGACTTCGCTGCAATCGAAGCATTTTTGCTATGTGAAGGTGCAGAGTGGCATCGAACGCCCGGTGCATCGCCCGCCGACGAGATCGTCGAAGTTGCCGGTCGCACTTGTTACATGTCGTTCGGCGCGAAACAATCACCACGGAATAACGCCGACTACATTCAGAACCTTATCAACCAGGAGCATGGCTCTGTGTTGGAACACGTGAACTGGACCTTTGCACTCACCGGCGTTTCACGTGCCTTCACTCATCAGTTCGTTCGCCATCGCGTTGGCTTTGCCTTCAGTCAGTTGTCACAGCAGTATCACGACGAGAGTGATGCCGCGTTCGTCGAGCCTGAGGGAGTTTCTCAGTTCCCGGAAGTGCTGCAGGCATGGCGTGCCTCAGTGGAGAGCGCTCGCGAGTCCTACAAGAACATTTTGAAAACCCTTCGAGACCATGAAGTGCAGAGCGATCTCGTGAAGAAAGAACAGCTACGTTACATCCGCTCCGCCGCACGCAGCGTTTTTCCGAACGCAACGAAGACAACAATTGTTGTCACCGCAAACGCAAGGGCACTTCGATATTTCTTGAGCGTGCGTGGCGCTATTATCGGCGACCCGGAAATGCGGCTCGTGTCCGCTGCATTGCTTGATGAACTAAAGAAGGATACCGAAGCACTGTTTGCGGATTTTCGGAAAAAGATGATGCCTGACGGTTTGCCCCTCGTGCATCACGAGCCACTGCAACGCAAGTCGTAGTCTGCAATCACATGATTACAGTTACCGTGACACCCCGAGCCGGAGAAAATGTTTACAGCCTGCTGAAGCAAAAAGAGTTGAAACTTCGCCGTAGAAATCAGGGCACGCTACACGCCAGCGGTCCTCGCAGGCTTGGCAAAGAGAAGTGGACACACTCCAGCTACAAAGGTTGGGTTCAGTTCCAGCAATGCTTGGGTGGCGTCTTGGTGGCCCAGGTTCAGTCGCGTGATCCAGACGCCGAGTGGCAGTTGCTGACCTCGTTTGTCGGTTTCTTGGATCGCCATTTCCGGGGAAGCATTTCCAGCATCTCGCTCAATTACGCTAACGAGTAGATCATGCCCCTCAAACCCTGGTATAAAGTCGTCACCCCGCGCGAGGACTTGCGCGATGGCAAACCCCTCGACGCCGCCGAGTTCGCTGTCCATCTGGACGACGTGCGCAACAACTGCGCCCCGCCGGATTACCAGAGGCCGGACCGGTTCTTCTCGCGGACCTACCTCACGAAAAACCTTTCCACGCTCGCCAGCGAAGTCATCCGTCGGCTCTCCGGCCAACGCACGGAAACGAGTGCGGTTTTCAACTTAGCCACCCAGTTCGGCGGCGGCAAAACGCACGCGCTCACGCTGCTGTTCCATCTCGCCCGGAACGGCGCGGCCTCGCAGAAATGGGCCGGCGTGCCACAGTTGCTCGCCGCGGCCGGCGTCAAGGAGGTGCCCAAGGCCGCCACGGCCGTCTTCGTCGGCACGGAGTTCGATTCGGTCAAAGGTCGCGGCGGCGAGGACGGCGAACCCCTGCGCAAGACGCCGTGGGGGGAGATCGCCTGGCAACTCGGCGGCGCCAAGGCGTTCGCCCTCGTCGCCGAGCACGAGAAGACCAAGACCGCGCCCGGCGGCGAGGTCATTCGCCAGCTCTTCCCGAAGGACCAGCCCAGCCTCATCCTGTTGGACGAACTGATGAACTACGTCAGCCGTAACCGGAAGAGCGGCTTGGGCACGCAGCTTTACCACTTCCTCCAGAATCTGTCGGAAGTGGCACGCGGCCTGGACGGCGTGGTTTTGGCGGTCTCCATCCCCGCGTCAGAAATGGAGATGACGGCGGAAGACCAGTCGGATTACGAGCGGTTCAAGAAGATGCTCGACCGTCTGGGCAAGGCCATCGTCATGTCCGCGGAGGCCGAAGCCTCCGAGATCATCCGCCGTCGGCTGTTCGAGTGGGATGAGCGGGCAATCACCGTCGAAGGCAAGATCATGCTCCCCAAGGACGCTCTGGAAACCTGTAACGAGTACGGCGACTGGGTGGTGGATCACCGCCAGCAGTTGCCCAACTGGTTTCCGCTGGACAGTGCTCGCGAGCAGTTCGCCGCCACTTATCCCTTCCACCCCACGGCCATATCGGTGTTCGAGCGCAAGTGGCAGGAGTTGCCGCGCTTTCAACAGACGCGCGGCGTGCTGCGGATGCTCGCGCTCTGGGTGGCCCACGCCTATCAGCAGGGTTTCAAGGGCGGGCACAAAGACCCGCTCATCGGCCTCGGTACCGCGCCCCTCGAAGATTCCATGTTCCGCTCGGCCGTATTTGAGCAATTGGGCGAAACCAAGCTCGAAGGCGCGGTCACGACGGACATTTGCGGCCGGAAGGCTTCCCACGCGGCCCGGCTGGACGCGGAGACACCGGAGACCCTGAAGCTCACGCGCCTGCATCGCAAGGTGGCCACGGCCATCCTCTTCGAGTCCAATGGTGGCCAGGCCAAGGGCGAGGCCACCCAGCCGGAAGTCCGCCTTGCCGTGGCCGAGCCGGGCCTCGACATCGGCAACGTGGAGACGGCGTTGGAAGCCCTCACTGAGGCTTGTTACTACCTCACCGTCGAGCGCAACCGCTACCGGTTCAGCCTCAAGGAAAACCTGAACAAGCGCTTCGCCGATCGCCGCGCCACCGTTCAGCCTGCCGCCGTCCAGGAGCGCGTGCGGGCGGAGATCCAGAAGGTCTTCGCCGCCGGCAGCGGCGTGGAGCGCGTGTTCTTCCCGGAAAAGTCGAACCAAGTGCCCGACCGCGCCGCCGTCACCCTGGTCATCTTGCCGCCCGAACAATCGCTCCACGACGAGAAGGCGACGGCGCAGCTTGTCGAAACCCTCACTCGGGAGTCAGGCGCTTCCAGCCGTACGTTCAAGAGCGCGCTCATCTTCTGCGTGCCGGATGCCGCGGACGCGCTCTGCGACGAGGCCCGCAAGGTGCTCGCGTGGGAAGACATTGACGACGAGGCGCCAGACTTGAAGTTGGACGACACGCAGATTCGCCAGCTCGGCGAGAACGTCAAGAAGGCCAGGCGCGACCTGAAAGAGACCATTTGGCGTACCTACAAGGTGCTCATGCTCCTGGGCAAGGACAACGCTTTGAAGAAGGTGGACATGGGTCTGGTTCATTCGAGCGCGGCGCCAGACATGGCGACGCTGGTTCTGAATCGCCTCAGCCAGGACGGCGACATCGAGAAGGGCATTAGCCCGCAGTTCCTGGTCCGGAACTGGCCGGCCATGAAGGAGTGGCCAACCAAGTCGGTTCGCGACGCATTCTTCGCCTCGCCCAAGTTTCCCCGGCTGCTGAGCGTCGAGGCGGTCCGGCAGGCGATCCAGAATGGCGTATCCAACGGCTTCTTCGCGTACGTCGGCAAGAATGCCCAAGGCGATTATGAACCGTTCCTCTTTCAGAAGCCGATGATGAGCGGGGACATCGAGTTTTCCGAAGAGCTGTTTCTGATCAAAAAGGACTTGGCGGACGAGTATCAGAAGAACCGGGCCAACCGCACCGACCCGAACCCAGAAGTGCAGTCCGGCGGGACGAAGGAGACCGCCGAAGCCGGCAAACCCGGGGAACCGACGAAATCCCCGGGCACCAAAGCTCCCGAGCAACTCAACCTCGCAGGCTTGGCGTGGTCGGGCGAGATCCCGCCCCAGAAATGGATGAACTTTTACACGAAGGTCCTCGCGAAGTTCGCTGCCGGCCGCGGGCTGAAGCTGACGCTTGGCGTGGAAGTGAAACCAGACGGCGGCCTCTCAGAACAGAAGCTGGAGGAAACCAAAGCCGCGCTGCGGGAACTGGGACTCAATGAGAACCTGACCCCGCTGTAACCATCGGTGCATTGCCCTTTCAAATGGATAGCTACAACCTACCTGCCGAGGCACTGTTCGACCACCTGTTGAACCGCCCTGAAGCCGAGAACATCGGCGCGAAGGTCAATGCCGCCATGCGCGACGTCGAGAAGCACAACCCGCAGCTCGCCGGCGTCCTGCCCAAGACCTACAACCTCTTCACCAGCACTCTCCTCAAGGAACAGCTCAAGAAAGTCTCCGAGATTCCCGCCTCGCTGGACTACGACACCTTCGGGCGCATCCTCGACCCCGCATGCGGTTCGGGCGGCATGTTCGTCTCCTCGGCGCGCTTCGTCTCCGAGCACAAGAAGAACCCCGCTGCCAAACTCTGCATCCACGGCGTCGAGAAGACCGACGGAACCGGCCGCCTCTGCCGCCTGAACCTCGCCGTCCACGGCCTCGAAGGCGAAATCAAACACGGCGGCAACATCGACAGCTACTACGACGACCCGCACGACGCCACCGGCCGCTTCAACTTCGTCCTCGCCAACCCGCCGTTCAACGTCAACGCCGTGGACAAGGAACTGTTGAGAGACATGGTCGGACCGGGCCGCCGCTTCCCCTTCGGCCTACCGCGCACCGACAACGCCACTGCTACGCGCGGGAGCGCGAAAACCAAACCGGCGAAGCCTGACCGCAGGAGTGGCGGTGAAACCGAACTCCATTACCTCTGGATTCAACTCTTGTACTCCGCGCTCAATGGAAAGGACCGCGCGGGCTTCGTGATGGCCAACTCCGCCTCCGGCGCCCGCTCCTCCAAACAGGACATCCGGCAGAACCTCATCGAACTGGAGCGACTCGTCGTCCGCCAGATACGAGCGGGCGTTCTCTCCAAAGTCCGACTTAGGCGTTTAAGTTCTCACGCCCCCAACAAACCACCGACCCAATTGACAACCAAATGGCACGTGCGCTTGACACTTGACTGCCCTTAACTAGCTTTGTTTTAGTCAATTCGCGTGAAGCTTATGAATACCGACCAACCCCCTCCCGCATCGTCCGCCCACCCCGCACCACCACTAATCTTCGCGCTGTGGTCCCTTCGACATAGAATGGAGACGATGTCAAGCGAGACGCTTGACTTGCTCGCGGACCTCGAAATCTCCGCTGTCGAGTTAGCTGGGCTCTTCAACTGGACGAGACAAGATCTGAAGGCCCAATTAACTACCCGCCATCTTCAAGTGTACGGCTTCCACGGTCCCGACCTGAACCCGAACGAGGAACCTGCTCTTTATGCGAAGTGGGCTTTACGCTACTTCGATCTTCTCAACAGCAGGAAAGTGGCTTTCGAAACAAACCCAGAACTCTTTCGCGACGATAACAAGGCTGAGTGGGAAAAGACTTATGCCTCAATCGCCGGCCTCCTAGTTGAAATCGCCCGCCACCTCGGCGTGGACCACCGCGTTAGTTACCACTGTTTTCCACACGATTTCTTCGTGCTGGACGGACGCCCCTTACTCATGCGTATTTTTGATCAGCCAAACCTGCCTCCCAATTTGGGTCTGCAACTTGACACCTTCTGGCTCAACGAGGCCCAAGTCAACGTCCGTACGCTTTCTTCACTGCCAGTCCACTCCGTTCACCTGAACGAGCGTGACACATTCGGCCAATGCTGTGTCCTCGGTACCTACCCTGAGAAATGCAGGGATTATGTTCGGGCCATAATCAAAGACCACGCCTCCGTCAACTGGATCCTAGAAAATGACCCGTGCGACGAGATAGCACTTACTGACAACCCACCGCACCTACGAACCATTTGTGAGTGCGTGGAAAAATGGCCAGCTTTCTGGGCCTCCTTATTCGATCCAACAAAGCCGGCTCCGAACACAGCCGCTACGAACTCGTTCGCGCTGTCCTTGCAAACGACAGTCCCAATTCTCCTTACACGCCATCCGAGCCCGCCCCAGTTGAACAGGCCCCTTCAGCGAGTATACCACCCGGAAGTGTCGGAAGCGCTCACAGAGTTTCTCTTCGGCCAAAAGCCTGTACTGACAGCCTTACCATTTGACCACCCAACTGTTCGCTACTACGTTACTATGCGCGCGAACGCCCAGGCAGAAAGCCAACTGCGAAACCTATGCGCCGAGCAAGAACTGTTCAATAAGTACTGGCCCCCCAGCAACACTCCCCAGGTTATTCAAGTCGTCGGAACTGCCGGGAGTGGTAAGTCCACGCTCATTCGTTACTTTTTCCAATATTACTTACCTCACCGAGAAGAACTACTGTCCGAAGCAGTGAAGTCCGGGTCCATCTCGCCAATGGCAGCTCGATTCGCGGCTGCCCTACAAAGGCACCTTGTTTTGTACGTTGACCTTCGGCGCCCGGACCCAGCCATGAAGCTCAGGACGTGCTTGTTCAAACGCCTGGGTGACAGCCTGGGTCTAACAGCTGAAGACCGCTCCCTAACACTATTGCTGCGCGGTCGCCGGGGGCGGGATCATGAATCTTGGCTCAGAGAAAACATTGTCGCCATCGCCAAAGAGAGACACGGGAACAATCGTAAGTATTACATCACCTGGGTGTTGGACAACGCTGATCAACTCGACGAGCATGCACAGGGCGAACTTGTCAACATCATGTTTGATTACATTCCAGAAGCGCCGCCTCTGCAGTGGGCTAGCGATCCCGTGACGGGCGAGGACAGAGCCCTCTGGCGAATCATCGTGCCCATTCGTCCGGAAACTCAGATTAATTTGGTTCGTTTTTGGAATCCATTTCGCAACAAGGACAGCGTCATTCTGGGATCACTTGATTTCGATACGGTCATCACACGGCGTGCGGAGTGGCTACGGGATACAGTTAAGGAACACGACCGCCCCTTGCACGAGAACATCAAGCATAGCAGTTCCAATCGCTCCTATTTCGCTCTGAAACCCGCCGAAGAAATGGCAGATCTGTTCCACGATGGAATTCTGGCGGCTAACAGGCTGAGAAGCGAAGCTCACTCGATATCGGCGCACGCTAAGAACGTTCTCGACCATCTCGCGAACCGCTCAACTCGACGGCGGCTGGCCCTTATACGCCGAGCGGCCTTCAGCCGCTCGTTCTACGAACGCTACGAGAAGGGGCGTCAGCGAGGCTGGGCGCTGCCCGTGGTAGATTTCTACTTCTTCTACGGACTACTCTGCGGAGAAGCCCAGGAGTTCATGACCGCGACCGACGACTGTATGCTGCTGAACATCTACGATCTTGGGAAGAATGACGGGTCGCCACATTCAATAATTATTGGGCTTCATGCTATGTACCTGCTTTCGATGGGTAAACCATGGGGCAACGTTAGAGCCACACTGAAGAGACTTCAGTACGACGACGGTGACATATCCAGATGTGAAGAATGGCTTGAGGCGGCGGAGATTATCAAGAGGCTGCACAGCGGTGCCCATCAGATCGAGATTTCCGTAGTCAAGGGTCATTGGGCTCTGCTCAAAGAGCCAGCGTATAGTGATAATATGGCTGTCGCGTGCGCTCGGTCTTGGGGCTCTCCTCAACGGGCACGAAGCACCGACCCTCTGGCCGCATCAGACGTAATACCCCGGTTCAAGGCCAGCGTATGGTTCCTGCAGGAGATTTGGGAGGCGGAGAAGGTTGTAGCCACCTTCTCGAAGGACGCCCGAGAGCACGCTACCTTTGCCGCGTTCGCGACTTACTTCGATAAACAACGGCTACCGGTGGTCACATCTTACGTTGCGACCGAGTACCTGACGCGGATTCAAGCTCTGCGCACATATCCAAGACTCGACGTCGCGATCAGGGCTGACGAGGCTCAGTGGGTAAACTGTTGCAGGGAGCTGCGGACGATTGTCAGCGAGTCAAGCCGGCGCAGGACGATGGCCGCGCAGAAGTGACCAGAGCCTCCGGCTAGCAACCAGAACCGGCACGGCTCAATTTGCAGCGCAAATAGCATCGGTGGCCAGCCTCGGTGAGCGAAGGCGGGACACTTATCGGCCTGATTCGTCCAGCACCAAGGCGCAGCGAAAGCCTAGGTCCTGCTCCCGGCTGTAGGGACCGAAGTAATTGCGATTGGAACACGACAACTCCATCGCGCTGCGACTGGACCACGACCCGCCGCGCACCACGCGGGACTCCTTGCCGCGTTCATCATCCAAATCTTTGGCAGCGTTTCTTCCGCAGTTGTAATCGTCCTGCGATAGCCCATCTTCCAACGGCACCCACCTCGACTGGCACCATTCACAGATGTTGCCCGCCATATCCGACGCTCCGCACGCCGCGTTGCCCATCGGGAACAAGCCTACGGCACAGGGGTGACCGATGCCCGTCTCGCTCCAATTGCAGTGCTCCGACAGCCGTGCATGCATAACTTCAGGATTCCTCCCGTCAGCGGGGCCACCCCAAGGATACCAACGCAGGTCGGGAGATCGCGCGGCACGTTCCCATTCGGCGTCTGTCGGCAACCGAATGCGCGTCCCGGCAGGAAGCGGCGTCCCGTCTGGCAACCGCAGGCGCGACCAGATTTCGGGGACGTTCAGCCACGCACAATAGGCTACCGCCTCGTACCAGCTCACCCCCACACAGGGGCAGTTCGGGAACTCGAACTCCGCAGCGTATGCAATGGGGGAGGTAACGCCTCTCTTCTGCCGCCAGTCCCATCCGGCTTCCGTCCAAAGGCGCCGACTCCTCTGGTTGTCAGCGAATTCTCGTTCATACCCGTTTTCACGGATAAACAAGCGAAACTGCGCAATAGTCACAGGGAATTTACTGATCCAGAATGGTGCCTTGATACGACTGCATTCAAACGCCTGTCGGGAAGACCCAAGCGCCTCCGGGTTGCCCCCCATCCAGAATGGTCTTGGAGCAAAAGCGTTGGTCTTCCAATCCGTCCGTCGCTTAATCTCCCCCTTCGGGCCACACCAGACGAAGTCGGGCAGATGCATGTCCTTTCCCCTCACGCAGAAGCTCCTTACGCTGCCTGCTTTGTTTCGAAGCAGTCCCACGCCGTGTCGAGGGTCACCCCAGCTCCCTAGGGCGCCACCCAGCACCGCCCGCGCTGCGGGACGCAGAGCCCCGGCCCTAACCAAACGGATGACCCCCGTTCGAGCTCCAATCAAGCACTCTGGACCCAAGGGCTCTTGCTGCATAATTTGTTCGTGCCCTAGATCCTCGATCATATCGGCACATAACGCGACCGCCTCCCATCGGTCTTCGCGATGCGCGCTCGCGAGCTTTGCGATAACGGCGATCGCCTCAGGCCAGGTGTCGCGCAGGTAGCGCTGCACAAGCGGCACCCAACGGACAACTTGCCGCCAGTAAGTATTCTTAAGAAAGTAGTCAACCGCTTTGCCAGCCGCGTCCGACTGGCGGGCGAGGTCCCAGCTGGCGAGAAATTCCTGATAATTCCGGTGTGGAAAGCGAAAGATGCTCTCGCCGTCTGATGTGCGGCCCTCCTCCCGTATGAACGCACCACGCTGACGAAATTCATCGACCACACGCCAGGCCCAATCAGCGCGCTCGGCTGGCGTCGGGTGGAGCGGCTCCAACATCAAACGAAGCTCGCCCTCCGGTATATCTGCGCACTTGTCTCGCTTACGGTTTCGCCTTGGGTCATGAACGTGGAACGCCACAGCGCAGAGACGGTCGATGAAGTCCCTTTGCTGACAGTTATTCGCCTCCGCCAGCAAATCGAGCAGCGGCGACCTCTGGCCGAGCTTGGCGTAACGCTTCTCGTGAAGCTGAAACAGCCGCAACTCCACCAGCTGCTTGTAAAGGTCGGCCTGATTGTCCGGCAGGTTGTGGTGCCAGTGTAGCAAGGCCATATTGAAGAGCTCGAGCGGATTGCCTGCCAGCCGGTCCAGGTTGTGGTGAGAGAGGTTGGCGAGCAGCGATTCGCGCTTTTCCTTGGCCCTCACCGCATCCTCCAACTGGCCGTATAGCTTCTCCAGGAACCGCTCGATCCTGGGACGATCCAAAGGCTTCAACTCCACTACCTGGAAGCCATCCTTCCCAGGCGCCCAGCTTTGATTGACAAAGCACCAGGTCCTGCACGTCACGATCATGCGGCTGCTCCTATACGCGCTGCGGGTGAAGTCTGCCACAACGTCGCATACAAACCTCTTCAAGGCGTCAGTCTTAACTTCGTCAAGACCGTCAAGGATGATTAAACCGCGCCCGTCCTTGAACGTCTGCTTCAGCGGCTCGACGATGTTCTCAAAACCACCGTTTACCAGCCCACTTCGGATGTAATCCCAAAGCACCTCTGCTGTTGGTCCATGCTGGTTAGGGAGAAGCTTTGTTAAATCACGCAGCTCGATGAACACGGGAATCTCCGATGGTGGATCCCGTCGCCCCGCTTCGACCGCCAGGCGCCGCACAAGCGTGGACTTACCTGCCCCTGGATCGCCGACCACCACCAGATGTCTGTAGAGTTCAACCGCGCGGGCGGCGGTGAGCGGGATGCGCTTTCGCGGCGTATCTAACCGCCGAACCATGCTGCCCAGCTCCGCCCTTTGGCCATCGTCGTCGAGGTCCGCCGCCCTGCTAGCCGGGATATTAACCTCCTCATACGAGGTTGTATCCAGATCCACGTAAGCCGAAATGAGTTCCTCCCGCTGCATCGCCTCGACCGCGGCTCCATCTACAAGAAACTCCGAAAAATCCACCAAATCGAGTCCCGCAATGAACCGCTCCAGATAGGCCTGGAACACCTTGGCATCAGCTGAGCGAGCCGGCTGCGCCGGCAATAAGGCAACAGACCCTTTCCCGGGCTCTGCCAGGTTCTCCACCTGAACTGCCGCCCAGTCTGCCGCCCAGTCAGGCAGTTGGAGCAGAGCCTTCTCAATTTCCAAGAGCTGTCCGCGAGTGGCCGTTTGCGGCTCACCCTCTTCACCAACCCGAACCTGGATCGAGAGCCCAAGCGCTGGTCCATTTCCGGGCTGCGCCTCGAAGTGGATTTCGACGGGTGGCCCACTAGGTCTTCCGCGGTCCGCTTCTGTCCTCGCACCCTCTTCGGGTGGCCTAGAGCCTTTATAGCCGGTCACCCGGAAGTAGCGTCGGAGCGTGGGCTGGCCGTTCACCTGTACACCACAAAACAGTTGCACCCACGTGTATTTCGAAGCATCTGGCACGTAGAGCACCCCGCCCAAAACCGCGGCTGCATTGCTAACTCCTTTGCCCCCAGCACCTTTTGAGCCAGAAAGCAAGCTGGGTCGATTCGAAATCAGCTCACCATCCGGTTGGAGGCGCCGCAGGCGGACGAAAGAAAGTACCCACGACTTGAGCCCCGCCTTCCCGGCGCCCGCAGGCCATTTCAACGAGGCCTCACCACGAGCATCATGGCCCCGTTCGTCCGAAAGCACCCGCTTCTGTTGCTCTCGCGCCCCCAGATTCCTCACCGCAGCCATGTCTGGAAACCGCCCGTTGGGATCGAATTCGGAGCGAACGAGCTTAAAGTCGGGGCCGAGCTGGAACACGAGCGTGAGCTTCGGTCCCTGTGGCCGCATTTCAACCGAGTCGTTCATCGCTGACGGTGGGTCAACTTTCCTGGCCCCGACGGGCTGACCCGGGGGCAAGCGATATCGCCATGCACATACCCAGCAACGATGCTGCGCACGTTGCAGCGCGGTCAATAGCTTTATGGCCGGTAGCTTTATGGCCGGTATCCCCAGCAAGGCAGCGGGCCTAGCCTCAGCGCCAGAATCTAGACCTCCTGCCAGACAGCACGCCAGACAGGCCAGACAGGCCAGACAGACTCTCCCAATAGAAGCACCAAACCAACTGTGGTTGAGTGTTACTGCGCCGCGGAAACCTCGGCGAGAGTCGCCGTGAGCTTCCGCGAACTGTCCGACCGGTCGGACGAAACCTCGAAACCGAGGAACGTCCGATGAAAAACAGAACGGAAGAGCAAGAAAGCAGGCGAGAGCCCGCCACGGGCGCCGCCGCCGTCTCAACATGCCGACCAAAAGTCGCACCCCCGCGTGAGCCCCCCGGGTACCAGGAAGCAATCGTCGCCTGTCTCACCGAGTGGGATGCAAAGCGCCGGGCGCACGAACACAACCGATTCAGCCTCGCCAGTGGGGGGTCCCTGGAATGGTGGCTGACTCAGGCAATCGCTGCGTTTGACATAATCGCAGTCGCTTTGGATTCGTATCTTTTCGCCTCAATCCTGTAGCAGTGCACCGTGTTCTGCGACCGCGTACACGGCCGCTGGGTGGGAAGGGTTAGCAGTCCCGACCGAGGTGTTCGTCGACGGTCTGCCGCTGGTGGTCATTGAGTTGAAGAAGCCCGGCGTGCCCGCGCGCAACTGCGGCTCACCATCGAGGACGTGCTGGACACCGGGTTGCCACGCAGCTACTCGCCCGAACTCTACCAGCACAAATGCTCCACCGTGTTCGAGCATGTTCTCGAGAGCTACCCCGAGCGGGATGCGGGCGTGTATGCCACGGCGGCGTGAACCGCGATCGCGAGTCCGGGCGGGCTGCTCGCGTTCTAATGTTGGCATGGACCCGTGAACAGGTTGTCCCCAGCCTGTTGGCTACGAAGTCTGTTCCAGGGATCCACGGTCCTCCGGCCCTTCCAATTGCAGCAGTCTGGTTTCCAGTTCGCCCACCTTGCGGTTGAAAGTCATGAGCTTCTCGACGTAGTCGCGCCGCTCTTCGGCAAAAGCGGTGCGTTCGGCTTTGAGTTGGTCGATGAACATGTCCTTGGCCCGGTTGGCGATCTTCAGGTCGAGGACTTCGCGTTTGAGTTCTGCCGTGTCGCTGTCATCTGAGTTGGGTTCCGATGTGTTCGGAATCGTTTCCGCGGAGTTCGGAAATGTTCCGGAAGACTCCGGGGTTGAACCGTGTTGCGCCGCTTTGGCCTGCTCTTCGGCAATCGCGAGGTCAACGCTCTCCGGTGTGATGAAGTAACGGCGTTCGTTCGGATCGTAGTAGGCATCGAGCCGGGCCACGCCCTGTCTTCCAGGTTGACACCAGTTGACGATGCTCCGCTCGGTGCGCGCGACGCCGGCAGCTTCGAATCGCCGCGCGACTTCCCGCACGGTCAGCGTGTGATTGTCTTTTCGTTCCCTCGTCGTCGGCACGTTTCCGATAGCTTCCGCATCGTTCCGAATCGTGCCGAAGGCTTCCGCAGGCTGCGGAACGTTGCCGAACGTTTCCGCAGCGTTCGGAACATTGCGGAACGCTTCGGAAGGCGCTGTTGGATTGGTTTGAGATTCGGGCATGGTGGGGAAGCGGGAGGACGCAGGCGGATCGCTTCGTTTTGATTCTACCACGAGCACGGCGGAAAGGGCAGGGCGGTTGTTGACAACCCGGGGGTGCACAACCCCCGCCGGGCATGGTACAATACCCGGCATGGAGCGTACCCCCCGCGATTTCAAAGGTGTCTGGATTCCGAAGGAGATCTGGCTCTCCCCGGAGCTTTCGCTCATGGAGAAAGTTCTCTTCGTCGAGATTCACTCGCTGGACAACGAGCATGGCTGCTACGCGTCCAACCGCCACTTCGCCGAGTTCTTCGGCGTGAGCGAACGACAGATCCGCACTTACATCGGCTCGCTCCGCGACAAGGGCTTCATCACCGTGTCCATCCAGAACCGCAACGAGCGCATCATGCGCGCCGCCGGGAAGTTTGCTCGCGTCCGCGACGAGGACCTGCGGCGCGTCGCCCAAGGCCGGCAGGAACTTATCCACAGGTGGACGCTGCCCGTCCTCGCCGGTAGGAAGAAAACTTCCACGGGGGTCGGAAGAAAAGTGTCGCCAACCCCGGAAGGAAACTTCCACAGAGTAATACAGGAATAATCCAATGAGAACCCGTTTACGATTAAGAAAGGAACGCCCGTTATCCACAGCCCCGGTCGAGGTGGCGTTCTTGAACTGGCTGAATCGCGTGCTGCGCGACCCGCGCTGGCGCGCCTTGATCCGCGAACGGCTGCGGCAGACCGAGCTGGCGGAAATCCGCTTCTGACATGCTGGAGCTCACCGACCCCGAATATCGCCGGGCGCGTGAAGAGGCCGAGGCGCAGTACCACACCATCGGCCGGATTCGCTGTCCGTACTTCCAGGACACGGTGGCGTTCAACACCGGCGGTTTCCGGCACTTGTGTTTCAAGAGTTGGAACCGGGGCCGGGACCGCCGCGACCAGTTCATGCGGCTCAAGCACCTGGCCCGCGCCCCCGAAATCCTGCGGCTGACCCGGACAGTGCAGGGCATCGAACACCGGTACGAGTGGGAACGCCGCCGCCGGCATGGCCGGTGGGAACGGCTGATGATCGAGGTGACGTACTACGAGTTTGTGGCCGTGCTTGCCGGGCGCCGGTTCAAAGTAATCGTCAAGCAACTGCCCGGCGGCGAGCGCCAGTTCTGGAGCCTGATTCCGTTCTGGCGGCAAAGCAGAGAAGGGAAGCGCCTGCTCCACGATGGCGACCTGGCCCTGGACTGACACGGCAAAAACCACCGGGTTCGCCGGTGGCCTTCGAGGCGCACCTGTCTGCGGTTTTCGTACGACCGCGAGAGAGCCGAAGCCCTCACAAGTGCAGCCTCATCCTATCACACCCCCAGCGCAGGCGGAATCCCCTCCCAACATCAGCCAACAGAGACCGAGTGCTGTCAAGGGGCCAGCTTTTATGAGAGAGATCAGAACCAGGTGGACGCTGCGTCACGCAGCTTGAAGGGAAAGCCACGTTGCGGCCGGGTTGGTTACGCTACACAAGTGCTAATTCGTCAAGTGCTGGCAAATGGCTCAACCAGGCCGTGATTTGGCGCGACGGTACCCATCCTATGTTGTGCAACACGCCGGGGCCGGCCCCGCCTGCCGGCTTGTCCACCACGTGGCTTTGCACGCAGCGGCGTGACTTTGTTATGATCAGGGTGGAAACCCGGTTCCTTGCGAAGTCAGTCTGACCTTGCCCGGCACCGGCGCTTCACCTTTGCGGTCGGGTCAAACCGCCGCTCCGCGCCCGACCGTGAATCTCACCCCCCGCGGGAACCGGCCCTTGGCCGGCCAGCGGCCCCGAAAGGACGCCAGTGATGATCCACGACTCCACGACCTCGAACTTCAAGGCCGAGGCCCTCACCGACATGCAGTTGCGCGGCACCGCCCCGAGCATCTTCGCTCCGGGCCCGATGACCGGTTTGAGCGCCCGCTACACGTTCGTGCCCACGACCGACATCGTTGCCGGCCTGAGCGAGAAACACTGGTTGCCCGTCGCTGTCGAACAGCAACGCGTGCGCACCGTCGAACGCGCCGGCTTCCAGAAACACCTGATCCGCTTCCGCCTCGCCGAGCAGATGCAGACGCTCGACGAGTGGAACGCGGAGTTGGTCCTCACCAACTCGCATGACGCCGCCTGTGCGTACGTCCTGCGGGTCGGGATCTACCGTCGGCTGTGCAGCAATGGTTTGGTGGTCGGCGGCGACGCCTTTGAGGCCATCCGTTTCCGGCACGCCGGGCTGAAGGTTGAGGAGGTGGTTCAGGCCAGCTACCGCATCCTGGACTCGCTCCCCAAGGTCGGCGCCCTCATCGACCAGTTCCGTCACCGGACACTGGCCCACGACGAGGCGCTCGCGTTCGCCCAAGCGGCACTGCTGCTCCGCTACGAGTCGTTGGAGGCAGCCCCGATCGAGCCGCGGACGTTGCTCGATGCCCGCCGCCCGGAAGACCAGGCCAGCGATCTTTGGACCCTGGTCAACAAGACCCAGGAACACCTCGTTCGCGGCGGACTGTCCGACAGCCGGCGGGATCGCCGCGGTCGCCTGCGCAGCTTGCGCCCGTTGCGGGGAATCGACTCGAAGGTCTCGCTGAACCAGGCGCTCTGGAGTCTGGCAGAAACCACCGCCAATCAATTGAACTGACTTCCGTTCTCACCCGCGCTTCCTCGTCACCGAGGCGGCGCGGTCTTTTGTTTCCCTGTCCGATACGCCCAGGCGTTGTCCTTTACCACCAGGGGCGACATACGCCCCGACATACAGGGTATGTAGGGGTAGCGGGCTCGCGCGAGACCTCGCGCGTGGCTCAACCTGAGCCATACGGCTTCCCCCCACGTGTCGTCGGCTCACGCCCGACTTCGCGCTTGGGCCGCCGGTTATCAGGTTCCTCCACGGCACTACCGTTGGGGAGTCACCCCCACGCGCGAAGTCGGCCGTGAGCCGTTCTACCGAACGGGCCGACACGTGGGGGGACGACGGACTCACCACCGCGCCTGACGGCGACGACCTCAACTACCTCCCGCCCAGGCGGCCCAAGCGCCGCGCGCTATCCACAGGCGCCCCGGCGGGACGGCTTCGCGGGCGCGACCCGACGGGTTATGATTAAGGCACTACTGCGCTCGGGTCTCACAGTCAGCCGCCATTACCCCACCGGCTCGTTCCCAATCACGCTTGCCGGCGGTCGCCCTTCCGGAATCACCGACGACGGATTGCGGAACGGCTTTCCCGGAGTGGCGGCTGACTCTGGCATCATGGAGGAGGACTTCATTCAACTGGGCTTGCGCGCCGGTTGGGGCAACGACCCCCAGCCCTTTGGCCTGGCCGCCGCCGACCGGCGCCACCACGTCTATGTCATCGGCAAGACGGGCTCGGGCAAGACCACCCTGCTGCGCAACCTGATCCTGCAACACCTGGTCCGCGGGCACGGGGTGGGCTTGATCGATCCGCACGGCGACCTGGCCGAAGACCTCCTGCATCACGTGCCGCCCTGGCGGGCGGATCACCTGGTCTATTTCAACCCGGCCGACCTCGACTTCCCGATCTCGCTCAACCTGCTGGCGAACGTGCCGAAGGATGAACGGCACCTGGTGGCCTCGGGCATTGTCGGCGCGTTCAAGAGTCTGTGGCGCGATTCCTGGGGGCCGCGCATGGAGTACCTGCTCTACAACGCCCTGGCCGCGCTGCTGGATTGTCCCAACACTTCCCTGCTGGGGGTCAACCGCCTGCTCACTGACGAGCGCTACCGGGCCTGGGTCATCCGGCAGGTCGATGACCCGTTCATCCGTGCGTTCTGGGCCGAGGAATACGCCGATTACGACGTCCGG
>CAVTMT010000001.1:0-18368 GCA_963735925.1 uncultured bacterium | reverse complement strand
GTCGAAACTGTAGTCTTATGTGCAGCCCACGTGCCGCCTCCGAGCAGCAAACCAGCCCCATTCCGACCTTCATCGAGGTCCAGCGCACATAAGCCCACGCTTCCCATAACACAACCTATGTGATTCAGCACATAAGTTGTGCGCCAGAATGAGGGCTGAGGCGGCGCCGACGATGGCCCCGCGGAACACCTCCCTCGGATGGACGAGGATCGAATCCAGCGTGCCAATCGTCAGCAACTGGTGGCCCTTGATCCGGCGGCGGGTGGTCAGCAGCAGGACCGCCAAACACTCGCAATCGGGACTGAAATAGGGGTTGGTGGCCACGTGCAACCGCCAGTACTCGGCGGCCTGAGCCGGGGTTTCGCACAACACCAACTGCTCGGGCAGTGGACACTCGCGCAAGGCCACAACCTTGTATTCCTTGGCGACATACGGTGGCGGGGCGGGCAGGGCCTCGTTCAGGGCCAGGGCCTTGGCGGGCGTGACTTGATAATAAGCGCGGGGATCGCCGCGCGAACGGCCGCGGGGCGCACCGCAGGGGTGCTGCCAGCAGCCGCGCTCGGGGTTCCAATGGAATCCCAGTTCCCGCAGGTGCTCGCGCAGGGCGCGCGAAGGTGCCACGCCGAACTCCAGCCAGACCCAGCGCCCGACGACCTGGGCTTGATCCCAGAGCTCGGGCAGTTCGGTCTTGAGCCGATTGAGCAGGGCGAACGTGGCCGCCCGGCTTGCTTCCGGTGACTTCATGGTTACTCTCTTTCCGCCGTCCCCCGGTGCAAACGGGTGCTTCTGGTTGGGTTACTCTCGCTGGAAGCGTGGACGGCATTTTGCGTCAGCGAGGGGTGGCGGTCGGATGGCGCCGCGTATGGGAAGAACGGGCGGACCCACGGGAGTCCGCATCCAGGCTTAATCGTACCACGCCTGGGCCTGGGGAGTGTGGATAAGCAAAGACCCCGCTCGGCAAGAGCGGGGGTGCATCGCACGGTCCTCGGGCGAAAGAACCTTCCGGCGCCGCCAACCGCGAGGCAGCGCACCTGGCTGCCCGACAGCATTCACAGCGGCAGGGCACGAATTTCGTCGGCCGTGAGCTGATCGGGCTGGGCGCCTTCTTCCTCGAACCGGTGGACACGCACAAAGGCGAAGGGTGCCAAACGCGCCGCGATGTCGTCCCGTCCCCGACGCCCGGCGTCGTCCTCGTCGAGCATGACGATCACCGGGCTCGCGGTCGTGAGATGCTCTCGGAGCAACGCCTCCTGGGCCGTGGACAGCGAACTGCCCATCAGTGCCACCACGCGCTTGATCCCGTGCTGCCACAAGTTGAGGCAGTCGAAGAAGCCTTCCACCACGACCAACGGTTCATCCGCCGGTTGGGCGAGGGCGCGATGAAGGCTAAAGAGTTCCAGCGACTTCTTGAAGCCCTGGGGCAGCTTGTACTTCTCCTTGCCCTCGGGCGGCAACCCAGGCCAACGGCCGGCATAGGCGACCAGTTGGCCCTTGGCGTTGTGGATCGGGATGGCGATCCGCCCGGTCAACAGGCCCTTGGCGCAGAATCCCAGCCCGAAGGTCTGGATGGCCTCGGCCGTGAGGCCGCGTTCGGACAGGTAGGGATGCTCGGGTTGAAGATGCTTCAACTCGAAGTCCAGCGGTGGATTCTCGCCGGCGTTGCCTTCGGATTCCTTGAGCGCAGGCTTCGAAACCGAGGCGGGCTTGGACTTCGCCGGCGTGGGCTTTTCCACCGGCTCGTTGTCCTGGGCGGGAAGGTTGGGGTGAAACCACTCGACCAGCAGGTTGGCTGCCTTGAGCAGTGAGACCTTTTCCTTCTTGGCGACGAAGTCGAGGACGTTGCCGCCGCCGGCGCAGCGGCTGAAGCAGTCCCAGCAGTTCTTGCTAATACTGACGCGGAAGGCGGTTTGGTTGTCGCCGCCGTGGATCGGGCAGGCGCCCGTGAGACTGTCACCGTTGCGATGCAATTGCGACAGGAGGTCGTAGTGCTCGAGCACCTGGACCATGGTGACCGCGCTTTTGAGGGCGCGGAAGTCAACGAACTGGGGTTTGGACATGGGGAAACTCCTTTCTGGAACGGGGCCGGAACGATCCCGGCTTCCAAGAAGTATTGTACCATGAATCCCAGCACGAAGGACCGCGAGCTGTCGCAGGGCTGCTGGCGGAAATAGACGCAGCAAGAGCTCATGTGGTGGCGGATGCTCGTCCCGAAGCAGGCCATGCGTATTCGCCGCAGGTTAACGGCATCTTGAATGCGCTCTGGACTGTCCGCGTTCAGGTCGCGTCCGAACGTGCTCCCCGCCGGTTCGCCGGTTTCCAGCGCTTCTACCCCGTCGCGCCTCGACGCATCAAAGTGGTACCTTGCCAGCACCCCGACGGTCCGTATTCCCTCCTTGCGGAGTCTCCCCGCAAAGGTGCCCACTCTCGCGTTCTGCTCCGTTACGGGCCCGTGCAGGACTCGCCGCCGGCCTGAGCCATAGCCCGGGTGAACTTTGAGGTTCAACCAAAGGGCATTTTTGACGTTCCACAGAATTGCAGCAGTGAAAGATGCGCGACGGGTTTCTGACGGGCCGTTGAGGCGTGTCGGGAATCGGTGTACGCTGTCTTGGCTTTCCGGGATCATCCCTGTGATCAACCGTCTGTCGCGTGTGATGCCCCCTGTATCGTCAGGGGTGCGCCGCCGGCTACGCAACGTGCCAGGGGCCGCGTTCACGCTCATCGAGCTGTTGGTCGTCATTGCCATCATTGCGATTCTCGGCTCGCTGCTCCTCCCGGCCCTTGGCCGAGCGAAGGCCAAGGCCATCCAGATCCAGTGTCTGGGCAACTTCCGCCAGCTCGGGATCTGCTGGATGATGTACGTCGATGAGCACGGCGACCGCCTCCCGCCCAACGCGACCATCCAGGGCGCGAGTCGCGAAGGGTGGGTCGCCACCGATCAGACCTGGATCGCCGGTAATGCCTGGACCGACACGACCACCACCAACATCCAGCGGGGGGTGCTCTATCCCTACAATAACTCCGTGCAGATCTACAAATGTCCCGCCGACCGTTCGACCGTCCGCGACCAGGGATTGAGCGCGCGCACGCGGAGTGTGGCCATGAACAACTTTCTCAACGACGACCCGGATCCGGCCGATCGCTATTGTTGGCATCGGTACTCCCAGATCCTGGAGCCGGCGCCCGCGCGGGCGGCGGTGTTTATCGATGAGCACGAGGGGAGCATCGAAAACGGGCGGTTCCTGATCCGGCCGGCGGGGATTTGGGACTGGGGGGACCATCCGGCCACGCGTCACAATCACGGCTGCGTCCTGAGCTTTGCCGATGGCCACGCTGAGACTTGGCATTGGCTCGAAGGGACTACGCTGGCGGCCGACTCGGTCCGTGGGTGGGTCCAGGGCCTTCATGAGATCGTCGGTTACGATCGCGACTTGCAGCGCGTCCAAACTTGCGTGCCGAAGGTGCCGATCCCGTGAGCAAACCTGCGGAGCGCCGCTCTGCGAGCCGCGCCACGGCATTCGACTCGAGGCGCGACGCGGCCTGCAGAAGCAGTTGCTGCGGTTCGGGCTGGGCTGCCAGAGGAATCGCTGGGGGAGTAGACCCTGGCATTGGCACTCGTGAACTCGGAGGATGCGGGCGAGTCCTTCGGCAAGAGCCTGCCATGTTGGTCTCGGAGCGCCGCAATCATCGCCCTGGGGGCATCAAGCGGGTGTTACCCGATAACATACAATAGGCGAAGCGGGAGAGCGGCCAAAACACGAGGAGAGTCAATATTGACGTGCCTTTCGTGCACGTGTGCGCCTCCGGAGTAGACTGCCACTCTGACTGCTTTTCGGCGCGAGTTGTGTAGGCAAGGCGTCGGCAAGGCGCTTTCCCGGTCCGCCGCGGTCGGGATCGCGTTCGGCAGACCCGCGGGGGGCTTCGCGACTCCCGCCAGCGTGGCGCACCCCAAACGAGGCGTGGTCGTTCAATGCGACGTTGGTGTCAACTTCCAGCAGCACCGATCCCTGGGCGCTTTTGGCCAGCCGAGCCCGCGGCCTAGGCAACCGGAAGTGCCGCGAGGCCGACGAGGACGTCTGCACCGGTGCGGAGGCAACCGAGCGGCCTTCGTCAGCCCCCTCGCCGAGGCGCGTAGTACGAGTCAAAGCCGGCTCTCTCTGGATAGCCGACTACTTCAAGGCGCACTCAGCCGAAAGAATTGTTGCGGTCCCTCGGCCGGCAAGGTGGCTTGGTAGTTGGTTCCGCTCGTTTCAGTGGTTCCCTCAAAGGCTCCCCATTGGCTCGGACCCTCCACCGCTACCGTGGCCTGAAGTCCGAACCCCACCGCGTTGGTGGGCCAGTTCAGGATGAGCTTCCCCTGCGACAGCCCATAGCCGAGCGTTGGCTTGCCGCTGTCGAGGCGGGCGATCCACAAGTCGTCGCCCTGGCTCCGCAGCGTGGTCTCGCCGAACGTGGCGGTGCCGTTGAAAAAGCCCAGGACGTTCGGATTCCCCACACCGTCCAGCGCCACAGCATAGACGTAGTTCGTTTGAGTGCCCGTCGCCGTCACGCTCCCCAGCAGCCTACCCGTGGGGGAATAGACGCTGATCAAGCTGGGGGCAGCATAGAATGAAGGCTGAAACACGGCATGGGTTTGGCCGGTGTACGCCGAAACGCACGCATAGCCGCCGGCGTCGACGGCAATGGCACCGCCGCCATCCTGCTGGGTCCAAAGCAGGGTACCTGCGGCGCTGTACTTATTGACGAACTGTGCGCTGCCCGCGTTGAGGTGCCCCGTCACGTACACTGAGCCATCCGCGCTGGTGCCCACGCCGCTTGCCCAGTCCGTGGCAGATGCGCCGATCGTTCTCACCCAAATCGGGCTCCCCGCCGAGTCAAGTTTCGCGACAAAGCCGTCCTGGGCTCCGCCCGAGCTCACGAAGATCGATCCGAACGAGGCTTGGCCCGTGAGGAAACCTGCCACGAAGATGTTTCCCGCCGGATTGACCGACAAGGCGAAGGCGCGGCTATCCTGACTCCCGCCAAAGCGCTGGAGCCAGAGGCGCTGACCTGAGCTGGTGAATTTGGCGACGAAGATAGCGCCGTTAAGCTGATCATCGCGGTCGTAAGATCCCGCCACGACACAGTTGCTGTCCGGGTCCATCGCCACGGCGTAGCCGCCGTCGTGGCGCTCGGTGCCGATCTGCCTGGTCCACAAGAACGTGCCGCTCGGATCGAGTTTGGTAAGAAAGGCGTCGTAATTCCCGTAGGGCGCTGAAGGTGGAGGAAACAACACTTGCGAACCGAACTTGGCCATCATCCCAAATTCGCCGGTCGCGTAAACGTTGCCGTCGCCATCGGCGCAGACACCAAACGCCGCATCGCGCGAGCCGCCCCCGGCCCGTTGCGCCCAGAGCACCGTCCCTGTCGTATCGTACTGGACAAAGAACGCGTCCTCGAAACCCAGTTCGCCCGGATTGACGCCCTTGGCCGTCAGAGTTCGGTTTCCGAAAGTGGCCGTCTGATAGAACTGGCCAACGACAGTGATCTCCCCCTTGGGGCCCACACAAATGCCACCCGGGAGATCGCTGATCGAGACGTCGGTGGTGACCGGGCCCCCCGCCCGTTTGGCCCAGAGAAAGCTCGGTTGCTGTGCGTGGGCGACCGTCATCAGTCCGAGCAGGGCAAGGTGCCACACCCGATCTTGCCGCAAGACAAGAGCCCGCCGTGCTTTCTGGCTCCGGCGGCCGCTCGTTTGTGCTGGCATAATGGGGCACACCTGATCTGGACGACTGCGACTCTGTACAATCGAAGGCTTCATCACCATATCAATCGGAGCGTCCGTCGGCTCAGGACCGGCGCAAGCTGGAACTTCTTTTCACGTTTTCGGAGTAGTTGGGCCGCTGCTGATCACTTCCAAGCGAAGGCCGAGCCCAGCAGCCAGCAGACCGAAGATCCCATGACAAAAAGGACTCCGACGCCTCCCGCCACCGCAGCCTGCGCTCCGGCCAAACTCGGTTCGTGGCCGGTGGGAACCGGTCCTCCGGGCAGCCCCGCCCCCAGGGCGATGAGGCCATACGCTGTAGCCGTGCTCAGCACGTACACCCAATACCGTCGGGGCGGGGCCTGTTGCTGACAGTGGCGC
The DNA here is from genome assembly GCA_963735925.1 of uncultured bacterium. Taxonomy (GTDB): domain Bacteria; phylum Verrucomicrobiota; class Verrucomicrobiia; order Limisphaerales; family J093; genus DSVZ01. The sequence goes on along the minus strand of CAVTMT010000001.1, from coordinate 12,247 downwards.
GCGACGACCATGGCCAGCCACATACCCGCCACCGGTGCGGCCACGAGCGCCAATGGTCCTAGAAAGAGCGTGACGGCCATGCCGACGCTCAGGATGGCCGGGGTCATGCCGCCCAGCACGACCAACCAGATCAAGCGGGCCGAGCTGGGTAATTCCCACCACGGCCGTCCCGCGACTTGCGAGAATGCCGGGGTCGGCGAAATGACCATCGGCGCAGCCTGACTAGGCGGCACGATCAGGGTCTGCTGGCAGGTCGGGCACGGCAACTCGCGCCCACGCCATTGGGCATCGCCTTGAATGTGCTGACCACAATGCGGGCAGGAGCATCTGAACTCGTTCATGGTGGTCAGCGCAGCCCGACCCGGCGCGGAGTCGGAGCGGTTGCTGGATGAGTCCGCAGGGTCGGTGCGGAGGAGATGTGCATGGCCCGGACCCTGCGCTGAAAGACCGAAGAACCGTTAATCGAAAAAATCAATTTCAAACAAGACGGCCTGATACCGGAGGAACCCCTTTGGATTTCGAGTCCGGAACGATTGTCGCCTTCATCAATGAATCTACAGATTCTTCAATTAACACGTTCGACCACGGAACGTCTAGGGTGTGCGCCATGAAAACAAACCCCTCGGCACGGCGCGTTTGGAGAATGCGGTACGTCCTGCTTGGCCTGAGTGTGGCTGGGCTGGCCGGATTCGAGTACCAAGCGGCACGCATTGCGGCGGCGCATTGGGGACAGGTCACCGGCGCCCGCACCGACCTGCCAGCAGGTCCGTCAGTAAGCGTGGCTGACTTGTTTGCAGCACTTCGGTGACTATGCCTCGGACGCAGATCCTCTTCGCCAGCATGCCGACCGGAGTTGTACGAGTGTCAACGGTGGCACCATTCGGGCTTGGGGAACCGAAGATTCGTCAGGTAGATTCGTTCCCGTTGCGAGTTCTTGATCTTTCCCTCGGCACCTTGGCCGGAACCAGATGGCCCTACTCACCCAAGGCGGAGACCACAGCGCCCTTCGGCGGCAGGCCCACGGTAGCCAGGACGTCGGACCCTGGGGTCAGTGAAACGTCCTGCCTCCGCTGCATGCGCCGGGCCTTCCCAATCGCAGTGCTCCGCTCTTTCGGAACCTGCGCATCGCGCTTCGCATCGAATCGCGTTGGTTCGAAAGTCATTTTTTCGATTACCACTTGTCGCGTAGCCCGCGCATGCTCCCGGTCATGCAGAACCCCCGAGTGCTGGTCGATAGGCCCCAAGCGACGTCAATTTGGAGCTCTCGCCGCCCCCGTGTGCCCGTCCAGATGAAAGGGGGCTTCAGGACTCCCAAGGCGGGCCTGCGTTTACGACGAACTCGCCTGGTCATCGCGCTGGCGCTGCTCTTCGTAATCGAGGGGGCCGACTCGGTTTCCCACGCTGCCGGGGCCTCCATCCACGTTTACGATCTTGCCACCGGGCGACAGATTTGTTCGCTCTCCGGACACAATCGGCCCACGACGGCTATCGCCGTCTCCGCAGACGGAACCCTCGCGCTCACCGCCAGCCTGACGCCCGAACTCCGGCTGTGGTCCATTCAGGACGGGCGCGAGATTCGGTCGATTGATCAGGCCCAACTTCCGGGTTACGTGGGTGCCGGGGCTTCGCTGCAGTTCATCAATGGCACAAACCAGGCGTTGGTCGCGCGAATGCAGGCCGGCTTGCATCTCTGGAGTTTGTCAGATGGCGCAATGCTTCAGGACTTCAAGGCCCCGTTCCAGGGTGCGTCAGCAGCCCTGCTCACCCCGGACCAGAAGATGGTGTTCGCGATTGGCGGTTCAGAGTCGCAGGTGGCGTCGTGGGGCTGGCCCAAGGGCGAGCAGCGCGGCGTCTTCACCGAGAAATGGGCATCTGAGCCCCCCTGTGTGTCGCTGGCCCGGGACGGAACAGCCCGTTCCTGGTGGAAAACCGAAACGGGCGAGGCGTGGCCCGAGGCGCGTCCGGCGCCGACCGGAATCCAGCCCGACTCCAGTGAAATCGATCAGGCAATGATCTCACCCGACGGACGGAGGCTCGTTATCTACGGCCCCTCCATGGTGAACCGCAACGCGCAATGGTTGCATCTGTGGGACATCGAAACCGGGAAACTCCTTTGGCATCACCCCGGCCTGGATTTGCCCATGATCTACACCTTCCGCCCGGGTGCCATCTGTGCCGCGATTGCGTTTTCCCGCGACGCCAGGAAGCTGGCCATTGGCGGCCAAGGTGGGCGCCTGGCGGTTAGGGAAATCGATGGGAGTCGACCGCGGCAGGAATGGAAAAGTCCTGCTGGTTCCTGCGGCTGGCTCGCGTTTCTGCCGGATGGGCAGCAGTTGCTCACTTGGGGCGACAAGACAATGCGGATCTGGGATGTCGGCAGCGGACAACTGGTGCGTGACTTCCGTGTGCCAGTGGTCAATTGCCTGGCGGTGACCCCGGATGGCCGGTTCCTGCTTGTGGGCGGTGATGGAGAATTCCGTGGCCCCTGAGGCGAAGCAACGAAGAAGCCTACCGCCCTGATCAGAATGCGAGCGGCGTAACGAAATGCACTCGATATCCACATGCCTGTCACGTCATCCCAGGACTTGGTCCGCCGGTGCGCCAGCCCGACGCTGACTTTCAGCGATTATTGCCACTCACCTCCTGTCTCCAATTGTCATGGTTTTCAACAGTCAAGCCCAAGCCAACTCCCATGAATACTACGCTGACCGGCGCGCATCCAGGCGGGATCACCACTCTGCCGTCGGCTCTCGTAGCTGAGGCGCCGATCAAGAGGCCACGCAGCTTCAGGCGTTCATTTCGTCTCGCTGTGGTTGCGTTGTCCCTAGGAGTTCACATGGTTGTGCGGGCGCAGGCGCCGGGCACGGTGGACCGTTACTTCAATCCGGGATCGACCACCGGGCGTGAAGTCCTGGCCCTCACGGTTCTGCCGGATGGGCGGGCCTACGTCGGCGGTAGCTTTCGGGTGCTGGGGGGGACGTTCTGTCCGCAACTCGCGCGGTTGAACCCTGGCGGCTCAGTGGACCCCAGCTTCAGCGTGGGCAGCGGCTTCGATAACCTCGTCATCAACTCGACGCGCGAGATGACGAACGGAGGCTGGGTAAGTTCCATCGCCGTGCGAGGGGACGGGAGCCTCCTGGTCGCTGGCTTCTTCAACCGGGCGAATGGCATCGCGCGAAACGGATTGGCGCGGCTCCATCCCGACGGCAGCCTGGATGCCGGGTTCGACCCCGCCGCGCGCTGTGCGGGTGGGGGGGTGTCCGGGGTTGCTACGCTGCCCGGGGATCAGGTGCTCATCCGGGGCGGGTTCACGAGTGTCTGGGACCAGCCGCGTGTCGGACTGGCGCGACTCCAACCGGACTGCACGCTTGATCGGGCCTTCGATGCGTCCGCCGCCCTGCAAGGGCAGTCCTTCCGTAACGTGATTCCGCTGCGTGACGGCAAGTTCCTTGTCGTGGGCAACAACCGCCTCTTCCGCCTGAAGCCTGACGGCTCGCTCGACGCGGGCTTCGCGCCAGCGACCATTGCCGGCGGGTCTTTCCGGAGTGTGACCGTTCAGGCTAGAGAGTTTCCATAAATAATGTAGCTTTCAATTGATGGGCGGGTATGGCAAGGTTTGGGCATGAAAGCCATCCCTGTCGCCGTGCGGGAACGCATCCTCAAGCTTTACGGCCAAGGCAAAAGCACCGGCGAGATCGCCGCCAGTTTCGGCTACTGCGTCGCCGCCGTGCGCCGGGTGCGCCAACACTTCAGGGCCCGTGGCACGCTGGAGCCGCAAACCCACCGCTGCGGCCGCAAATCCCTCCTGACCAAAGCCCGCCAAACCCGCCTGCAACAACTGCTGGCGCGGCAGCCCGACGCCACCCTGGCGGAACTGGGCGCGCAGTTTGATCGCCCCACTTCCACCATGGACCTGTGGCTGAGCCGGCTGGGCTGGAGTTGTAAAAAAAACGCTGCACGCCGCGGAGCAGTCGCGGCCCGACGTGGCGGAACAGAGAAAAAAGTGGCCGCAGCGGCTGGCGGGCGTGGCCGCCGCCCGGCTGGTCTTCGTGGATGAAAGCGGGGCCCACACCCAGATGACCCGGCGCTGCGGGCGCAGTCCGATCGGGCAGCGGCTGGTCTGTCCCGTGCCGCACGGGCATTATCAAACGACCACCCTGATTGCCGCCGTGAGACTTCAAGGGCCGCAGGCTCCTTGGCTGTTTGACGGGCCGCTGAATGGCGAACTGTTTTTGGCCTGGGTGACACAGGGCTTGGTGCCGGGGTTACAACGGGACGACGTGGTCATCTTGGACAACCTGGCCACGCACAAGGTGGCGGGCGTCCAGGAAGCCATTGCGGCCGCCGGGGCGCGGCTGGAGTACCTACCGCCTTATTCACCGGACTTCACCCCCATCGAAAACCTGTGGAGCAAGGTGAAACAAGGACTGAAAAGCCGCGCGCCGCGCACCGCCCGCCAACTGTTCAAGGCCGCCGGAGCGGCCTTCGACTCCGTCACCCCTGAAGACTGCCACGGCTTCTTTTTACACGCCGGTTACGCTACATGAATTATGGAAACGCTCTAACGGTGCGTTGGTGGTGGCGGGTTCCTTTTATGGCGCGGGCCTGCCGAACGACAGCCTTCTGCGGCTGCGGGACGACGGAGTTATGGACCCGTCGTTCCCGGCCACGTCCGCCCCCTTGAGCGTGGTCGGCGCCACGAGCGTCGAGGTCGCCCCCGACGGCCGGTTGCTGGTCGCCGCCTCCGTTGTGAACGAGGGGAAGTTGGTCGCGTCCGGCTTGGTGCGACTCCTGGCCGACGGGCGCGTGGATGTCTCCTTCGGGGTGAGCGGTTGTGTGGACGCTCAGACTCTGAATGCCTTCAGAATCCGTCCGGACGGCCGGGTCCTGTTGGGGGGAAGGTTCCAGGTCGTGGCTGGCGTCCCCCGCACGAGCCTGGCGCAGGTGAATGCCGAGGGCAGCCTCGACCCGGGTTTCAACGCGGCCAGCGGCATCGACAGCTATCTGTATGAGGCGACCGCGTTGTCGAATGGCCAGGTGTTTCTCGGGGGAGGATTCACCACTGTGCAAGGGGAACCTTGCTCCGGCCTGGCGCGGTTGAACGCCGACGGCAGCCTCGACCGCAGCTTCCAGCCTGCACCGAATCCGCTCCTGCCCCTGCCCGGCGCGTCCGCCTCTTCCGATCTCGCCGCCGCCGTCCCCGTCCGCGACGGGAAAGTCGTACTGGGAGGGATATTCCGCACCAACGCTTCGCTTCCCGGATACGTGTCCCTGGCCCGCGTGGACCGCAACGGCACCCTGGACCCTACCTTCCACACGCCGACCGTCCACAACGCCTCGATGCCGGGAAACGCATTCACCGTTGACCGCCTCTTGCCCGCTCCCGATGGCAAAATGGTGATTCTCAGTGCCTACATGGACCTTATCGATGACCACCCGGCCCACCAAGTCGGGCGAGTCCTGGAAGACGGGAACCCCGACACGGCGTTCCGCTTGGCGGCGGAGTTCATCGACGCCACGGTGGGCGACTTCGCCTATCATCTGGACCAACTCCAGGCGGCCTTGCCGCTGGCGGATGGCAAGCTCATGGTGGCGGGGCGTGTCGTTCCCGCCCCGTCGCAACCGTTCCGGTCGCTCATGGCAAGACTCAACGAAGACGGCAGCCTCGACCCCAGGTTCGCGATGGTCGGGTTCGGCCGCCCCTACTCCCCGGGCTTCAGCCCCGTCACAATCCCGCTACTGTTGGCTCAACGTGATGGGAGAATCATCGTCCAGAGCGGCTTCCCCCTCGTGAACGAGGTTCCACGCCCATTCGGGATCCTGGCGCGAATCAACCCGGACGGCACCCTCGACGAGGCGTTCGACCCCGACCTCGATCAACCGGTTGCGGCAATGCTCCAGCAAGCTGACGGGAAGCTGCTGCTGGCGGGCCGGTTCCGCACCGTGAACGGCGTCAGTCGTCGCGGCCTGGCCCGCCTGAACCTCGACGGCAGCATCGACCCCAGCTTCGACCCAGGGACCGGCCCGGGAACCGGGGTAAACCTGAGCGGCGACTCCTTCGACGTCTTCTGTCTGGCGCTGCAACCGGACGGCAAATTACTCGCCGGAGGCGATTTCCCGGGGTTCGATGGCTTTCCCGTCGACAATCTCGTACGGCTGTTCGGCGGAGACCGCGTGATCCCCGTGGCGCCGCGGTTCCTCTCCCCTATCGCCGCCGCGCAGCCGGGCCAGTCATTCCAATTGCGGATCGGCACCGGCCGGGGACAAACAGTGGTCGTCGAAGCCAGCCCGAACCTCGCTCCAGGAAGCTGGGTTCCGCTCACGACCAACCAGGCCACCAGCGACGTCATCGAGTTCAGCGATCCCGCAGCCGGATTGAGCGAAAGGTCCTACCGCGCGTTCGCGCGTTGAAGTCGCTTCCGACTCCGGAAATCAGCCTCCCGAAGCGAAAGGGCCGAGGTCCGAGCCAGGTGGGGGCGCGTTGGTCGCCACGCTGCTGGCTACCGTCCGCGCTGCCGCCCGTCGATGCGTTGGCTCAACAGGTGCGTCAGGGACGAGTGGCCACCACCCTGAACGCCACCAGGGTCGGCTGTTCCGACTTCTCGCTGCCCCCGCTGCCGACAAAGGTCACTTTTCGCCCATCTCCCCGGCCACACCCAGCAGAAGGTAAAGCTCCAGGTTCTTGTCTTTCTGCGCGCGAGCGAGGCTGATTGCGGCAGCCGTTCCGAGGCTGCGCACGAGTGCTTCGCCAGTGGCAGCACCAACCTCCGCTAGAGGCAGACGCGACTTCTGCGCGGCCAGAGCAGCCAGGGCGAGTTCGGCGTCTCCCGATTCCGCCAATTGCGGAACGAGACTGACGAGTTGAAGCTGAACATTCTGATTCTGACTCTTTTCACAGAGAGCCGCCGCTTCACGAACGTTGGCCCGCGCTTCATTGGTGAGGTGACGTTCGGCCTGGGCCTTGGCCAGTTGCTGGAGCAGCGCCACCTTGAACCAGGTCCCGCCGTCGTCCCATTGTCCCTGTGGTTGCGCCACCGGGTAACTCTTCAACGCCAACTGCGCATGGGCGAGTTCGTTCGACTTGATCGCCGCCTGCACCACCGCACCCACAACCGACTGCGCATCGCGCGGCGGCAAGGGGGCAGCAAGCTTCAGTGCCTCAGCGAATCGGCCAGACTGCGCCAGTTTCCTCGCCAGTGCCGCTTTGCCCGCAGGGGTGACGGGGCTCGGCGCTTCTACCTTCGCAGACCCGGAGGCTTCACCAGCTTCGACACGCGCCACCTCCAGTTGACTCGCGAGTCCGCTGCGGGCCGCTTCATCGCGGATGCTCGAAATCTCCTGAGCCGCTTCAGCGAAATGACTTCCCTCGATCAGACCGTAAACGAGGGTGATCGGAATCTGCGCCTCGAACTGTTTCAGGAACTCGGTCTGCTCCCCCGTGGCGTCCACCTGGCGCATGCGGCTGAGCGTCTCCTCCATCAGCTTCCGAGCGTCCCCCACACGTCCGGCTTTCGCGTACCGAGCGCCGAGTTCGCGCGCGCTCTGGCACTGGAAATCGCGAAACATCATGCCCGCATTGGGGTGGTCTTCGGTCGCGTTTGGGAACTGGTCGGAGCTCCGCGTCCCTTGTACGAGTTGGTCGAACGTCCGCCGCGCGCCCTCCAGATCACCCTGCGCGATCTGCGCACGCTGCACCAGCACGTACGCGCTGCACCATTGCTCGGGATCACGGATCAACTGTGCCGTCGCCAGGGCCGCAGCCAGGTCCCGCATCTGGGCCTGCAATTGAGCCGTGTCGCGCAGCATCATCCAAGGCACATTGCCCTGCGCCTGGTCGAGCAAGGGACGCGTGATGTCCACGGCACGCGCGAGCGTGGACAATGCCTCATTGGTGTGGCCGGCTTCGAAAAGCCCCCGCCCGAAACCCAAGAGCATATCCCCCCTCGTGAAAGGCCATTCCGTCGACACCAACGCCAGCGCCCGGTCCAAATGCCGTTGGGCTTCACCCAGCCGGCCCGCGACCAAACACTCCTGCGCTGCCGCCGCCGAGGCGGCGGACGGCAGTCCGAGCACTGCCGGATCAGTCAGCGTGGCGCGAATGCGGGTCGCCTCGTTCGTCTGGCCGTTGCGATCCAACTGCTCAGCTATTTGCGCCCGCGCATCCTGCTGCTGGAACTGATCTGTGATCCTGTCCGCAATGGCCAACGCGCCTTGGGCATCGCCCAGCCGCACCCGAATCACAGCGAGGCGGACTAGGAACTGACCTTGCATGACGCGATTGGGATCGTGGGCAAAGGGCATCGGTCTTCGCGGAGCCAATTGCGCCGGTGGCTCCGGGGCCCTGAGTTCGGATGCGCGCCGCGTCAACTCATCGAACAATGCGTTGAGTTCCGGGCTTATGGTCTTGCCAGTGGGGGCGGCTGCCCCACCGCGTGCCGGAAGTGGCTGGCCCAGGTGAAAAAACAGGACGGCAAGCGTGAGCAGCCACACTGTCTGCGGAACGGGGCGCCGGGGCGCGGCGTTGATGAACGACCCAGGAGCCTCCGCCACCATATCCTTCATGTGGGAGCCTCCGAAAACTCCGCTTCTGAGTTGGGTTGAGGGTTGCCGTTCGGTCTTTGCTGTCGATGGTTTCATAGTCGGTCGTTCCGTCTTATCTTGTCCTGACTCTTGATCCAGCCCATCGCCGTCTGGGGACGGACCCGGTGAATTCCCGCGCCGGGTCAACACCCTGCGCCCGGTGACCGGGCAACGCCAGCGCACATGCGTTCAGGGTTCGCCGGGTCGTCACCTCCAATGCGTCGGTTTTGGTTGTCTCGGTGGCGATCCCCGAGGCGATCAGAGTTCCCTTTTAGGCTACTCCGGCATTCAAACGCCTCGGAGTCGAACTACGCCAGTTAAAAGAGTGATGGCCTGCATCGACCGTGGCGATGCAGAATCCCTGATGCGGACCCTTCAACCTCCGCCCGAACCTCGCACCACACCGTGGCCAGCGTGAAGCTGATGTCGGACCTCGGCGACGCCGTCACATTGACCGCTCGCGCCGACCTGGCCCGCGGCGCTAACCGCAGCCTCGACTCCGACGCGATACCCCTCACGCGAAATTGAGTCTGTACCCCTTCTCTCGACCGCTGCCCCCGCCCCCCACTGCGATGAGCCCAGTCGGCCCGAGCCGACTGGCGTTGCCGAGTTCTTCCTGGCCCTGATGTTCCTGCCCGTGGACACGCGGGCCACGTTCCTGCGCCGCTTGCAGGGCCTCACCAAGCCGGGCGGGGGGTTGGTGATCGTGGACTAGTACATTGACACTGAAGTTACGTTACGTATAGTCACGTGGATTATGCGACGTATTTCTGTGCAACTCAGTGCGGCGGACCGCCAGGCGGTCGACGCCCTGCGCTTCCGCGGTAATCATCCAGCGCGCGAGGTCAATCGAGCTCATGTCCTGGCGGCATTGGATCGGAGCGTCAGCGACGAACAGATCAGCCAGGTGTTGGGGGTCAGTCGGATGGTTATCTGGCGTACCCGCTCCGCGTTTCAGGAGAAGGGGGTGGACTACGCCTTGCATGACGTCACCCGCTCGGGAGCTCCGCGCCGGTATCTGACTGGCGGGGAAGCCGAGGTCGTCGCGTTAGCCTGCCAGCGCCCCCCCGAAGGAGCCAAGCGCTGGACGGTCAAGCTGCTGACCGCCGCGGCGCGGCAACGGCCCGGGTTGCGCCAGGTAAGTCGAGAGACGGTTCGGCGGTGGCTAAAAAAAACGTCCTGAAGCCCTGGCGCAAAGCGATGTGGTGCATTGGGAAGATCACCGCCGAGTATCGGGAGCGGATGTACGCGTTGTGCGATCTGTATGCACGGCCCTATGATCCACAGGAACCGGTGGTTTGCTTGGACGAGAAGAGCAGCCAATTGCTGGCCTGCAGTCGGCCGGATTTGGATCCGCGGCCGGGCCGAGAGGCCAAGCAGGACTATGAGTACGTGCGCCGGGGAACGCGCAACCTGTTTGTGGCGGTGGAGCCCCGGGGTGGGCATCGAGAAGTCGCGGTCACCGCCCGTCGGACCAAGGCCGATTTTGTCGGGTTCGTGGTGGGCCTGTTGCAGACGGCCTACGCCGGGATCCGGAAGGTGCATCTGGTCCTGGACAACTGGAACACCCACTTCCGCGCTTCGTTCGAGGAGGTCTTGGGGGTCGCCCCCGCGGCGGTGTTGCTGAACCGGATCGAGTTTCATTACACCCCCAAGCATGCCAGTTGGCTGAACATGGCCGAACTGGAAATCGGGATCCTCAACCGTCAATGCCTCGGGCGGCGGTTCGCCAAGGCCGAACTTTTGGTCGCCGAGGTGGCAGCTTGGCGGCGGCGCCGCAACGACGAACACCAGGGGATTCGCTGGGGATTCACCCGGCAAGACGCCGATCGCAAACTGGGCCGACATTACGTAACGTAACTTATGTGTTATTGTACTAGGAAGAACCAGGAAGTGGGTTGGCCAGGCGCTTGCAGTCCGAACACCCGGTCGGGGACAACGCCAAGGGTGAACGGGCCGCCGGCATGTCGGAAGGTGACGTGCCATTTCTCGGGTGCTTCGTCGAGCTTGGTAGGGAAGACAAGCTGGACCTTGCCGTCCTGACGACAGGCCAATTCCAACTTCACCATCACGTCCGTGACGGCGAGAGTATGTTCCAGGAAGTAACGTTGAACGGAACGTTGCCGTGCCTTCCAATCGACTTTGCGATGGGGAATGCCAAGGTGCTCCTCCAGGAGTTTCATTCCTTTAGGGCCGACGCCATAGACCATCGCCTGCGACCCGCAGCGATAATAGTCGATCTGCGCACGTGGCCGGTCGAGGTAGCCGTGGTGGTAGAGGCGTTGCAAGCGCCGTAGCACATGCTGTCGGCTCCCGTCGGCAAGACTGATCAAATGCGTGGACCGCAAGAAGCGATGGTGGAAGACGTGCTCGATCATCTGATGATCGCGCGCAGTCAACCGGATGTTGGGAACATCTGGTGCGCGGTGGAAACGGGGAAGCCGGCGGGGCGATGAATACACCCAATCATTCTAGCATTTACTGATTTCGTTCTAAAGGTGTTGGACGGCAAGACGGGTTCGTTGCGGCGAGGCGCCAACGCGGGCACGACCGATGGACTCGGCGACCACATCAACGCGGACACAACTCGCCCTCGATGGGTTCCCGGCGTGTCTCGCTCCCGACACGCCGGCAGGAGCGATCCAACTTCGGGCATGACCCCGGTATCGCCATGATGGCGTGGTCTCGTCTTCGCGTGGTTCCTGGTGCCAGCCGTGGGCGGGACGCGGCCGGAGGCTGGGGGGCGGAGAAACCGCGGCGGGAATTCATCCGAGTAGTGACCCGTCGCGTGTGTTGCGTCTCCGGGCTCAATACGGTAAGTAGACGCCGCCGGAAGTCGAAAGTCGGATCGTGGCCAGCGGCAGGAGTCGGGCCAGGAATTCCCCCTGCGCGTCCAGGCGGTGAAGCCCGACGCCCTGGAGGTCAACGGTGCCCGACGCTTTCATGGCGCTTTCATCGACCTTCAATTCCGCGGTGATGTCTCGGGACTGGTCAACGAGGACCTGGAGCGTCCCCTCAATCAGGACGGTGGTCCAGGAAACTCGGACATAGGCGAATGTGGCCCCGGCCGCACAGGCATAGAGGTTGATGCTCGGCCGGAGGCGCATTTTGCGGATCTTCTCCAAGTGGCCTTGGTGTGCTTGGTGATGAGCGGGTTGGTCGTGGGTTTTCGTGACATAGGCTTCTGCGCTTTGGAATTCAGGTTTCTACCCGATCCACCGCCACTTTTAGTGCATCGTCACGCCCAAGGCCGGCTGCCTGAGCCTTGAAGAACACCTGGCGGAGGGTTTCTTCCCGTGCGTTGAATCGCATCCTCAGTTCGCAGACTCAGGCTGTCAACCACGGGCGGGCTTTGCACAATCCTGAACGGAAGAAGCGCCACGCAGGCTGTGAGGATCTTCGTTGGAAGGCGAATGGTGAGGCGTGTTTTCGCCAGTTACGGATACCCGTGCTGCAGAGGATGGCGACGCGAACGGACTCAGCCCGTGCGCGTCCACTGGGTCAGCTTTACTTCAACCGCGGCGCGGTGCGCTGCGAAGCGTTCCCGCGAGCGCATGATCAGCTTCTGGCGACGAGCGACGCGGTTCCCCAGCGGCGGCAGACTCGCGCCAGCGAAGGGCTCGCGCTGCTGTCCGTCTTGCAGCAGGCGCACCAGGACCTCGTACCG